>NZ_CP007445.1:0-2400000 GCF_000599985.1 Gilliamella apicola | reverse complement strand
ATTTCTAACCTGATCGCATTTCATATGTCTAAACCGATATTAAGTCGGTTTAGATAAAAAAAACTAATCAAAATCCAAAAAAGTACAAAAAGTAGCCAAACAAACCCTTTTTTAACATTAGACATCATGTTTAACGAAAAGTTCACTTGATTTTAATTAAAATTTATACATAATTTACACTGCTGTGAAAAATTAGATAAAAATAATAGATAAAGATATTATTTTTGGATGAATAATCATTGTAGTAAAAATTGACTCAAATCCTATGGACTGTGTCAGTATTAAAATAACCATGAGGGTAAAAAATGAAACTTAATTTATTAGCAATCGCTATTCCTGCACTTTTAGTTGCAGCTGGTGCAAACGCTTCTATTGAAGTATGGAACAAAGACGGCAACAAAGTTGACTTTTATGGTCGAGTAAAAGCTGCTAACAACATCACTGACCGTGCTCAAAAAGGTCAAGGTGATGATACATCAGCTCGTCTAGGTATGTCTGGTCAAACTCAAATCACTGATAGCGTAGTTGGTTATGGTCGTTGGGAATATGAAGCTGATGCTGGTAAAGATTCTCACAACGAAGTTCGTTATGCATTTGCTGGTTTGAACTTTGGTGACTTAGGTTCATTCGATTATGGTCGTAACGATGGTGTGTTAAAAGCAATCACTGCTTATACTGACGTATTACCACAATTTGGTGGTGACGCGTCAAATAACACATGGAACGTACTTTCTTCTCGTACTAAAGCTGTAGCAACTTATCGTAACAACAACTTCTTTGGTTTGTCTGATGACTTCAGCTTTGCTTTACAATATGCAGATAATGGTGATAATTCTAGTCTTATTCATACAGACAGAATCAATCATCAATCAAGAGAAGCTTATGGTGCAAATGCACAATGGCGTATTTTTGATACAGGTTTAACTGCTGGCGCAGGTTATGCTCAAACAACAAAGAAAGGTACACGTCATAATACTTGGGCTGGTGGTCTTAAATATGAAAACTATGACTTATATTTAGGTGCTAACTACTTCCAAAGTAAACTGAAAAAAGCCGACGCTAGATGGATTAATGGTTATACTGTACGTCGTGATGAAAAAATCAGAGGCTTTGAATTAGTTGCTCAATATGGTATTGATTTAGAAGTAGGTCGTTTAACTCCATCTTTAGCTTATGTTCAACATAAATCTAAATTAGATTCTAAGCACTTCGCAAAACATAATTATGTGAGTGGAGAGAATTCCCCTATAGCTAAATATGTGTCTTTAGGTGCAACTTACGATTTAAACAAAAACTTTAGTGCAATTGTTGAATACAAATTCAACTTATTAGATGATGATGATAAAGGTGCTAGATTGAATTCTAACTCTAAACGTGGTAAAGACAAATGGAAACCAGGTACAAAAGATGTGTTAGGTGTTGGTTTAATTTACCAATTCTAATCTCTTGACCTCTTATAAAAAGGCACTTAGGTGCCTTTTTTACTACCTAAAATTTATCTTTTTGAGCAAAAAAACATTTAATGTTTAAAAAAATTAATATTAAATATTAAAATAATTGCAAAACCTCAGATTTAATCTAAAGAACATTGTTAAATATATAGTGTGTACGATTAAAATCTATTTTTAAAAACTAAAATAGATATCACCGTAATAATATAATTGCTATTTTTAGTAGTTAATTATTAAGTCCAGAGCAAAGTAATTTGCTTCTTTAAAAATAAAATATACCTACGAGGGTAACAAAATGAAACGTAATCTATTAGCAATTGCTATCCCTGCGCTTTTAATTGCAGGTACAGCTAACGCTTCTATCGAAGTATGGAACAAAGATGGTAATAAAGTTGACTTTTATGGTCGAGTTTATGCTTTAAACTATATTACTGATCGCAACAATCAAACTGGCGAAGGTGACAAAACTACTGCTCGTTTGGGGATGTCAGGACAAACCCAAGTTACTGATAGTTTAACGGGGTATGGTCGTTGGGAATATGAAGCTAAAACTGGCAAAAATGCAGATAACGAAACTCGTTATGCATTTGCAGGTTTAAACTTTGGTGATTTTGGTTCATTCGACTATGGTCGTAATGATGGTGTGTTAAAAACCTTAACTTCATATACCGATGTTTTACCTGAATTTGGTGGCGATGCATCAGATAATAATCTTTATGCTTTAACTGCACGTACTAAAGCTGTAGCAACTTACCGTAACTCAGATTTCTTCGGTCTAGTTAATGGTTTACGCTTTGCTGTTCAATACGCTGACAATGGTGATAATAGTTCAACTAGTCATTTCAATGAACATACTCTAAATGGTCACAACAGTGCTGAAGCATGGGGTTCAGTGGTAGATTGGGATGTGCTTGACACTGGTCTAACTGTTGGTGCTGGATATGCACAAACAGGTGGTCATAAAGATGCTAAATCATGGTCAGCAGGTGTTAAATATGACAACAATAATCTATATTTAGCAGCACTTTATATTGAAGGAAAACAAAAATATGGTTGGGACAATGCTACAACTGAGCGTCGTGCGGATGATTTAAAAACTAAAGGTTTTGAATTTGTAGCACAATATGGTATCGACTTTGAAGTTGGTCGTTTAACTCCATCTTTAGCTTATATCCAACATAAAGTTAAAGATGCATCTAGCTTAACAAGCGATGCTGGCCTTAAAGGTAATGACCTAGCTAAATATGTTGATGTTGGTCTAACTTATGACTTCAACAAAAACCTACAAGCTATCATTGATTACAAAATTAACTTGTTAGATAAAGATGATATTGGTGCACGTCGTGCGCTTTACGAAGACGGTGCATTTACTAAATCACAAATTAAAGCTACAACTAAAGATACCGTTGCACTTGGTTTAATCTATCAATTCTAATTGGTTGTAACTTATTAAATTCTAAAAAGGCACTTCGGTGCCTTTTTTATTATCAATTGATCAATAAATATCCCTTGCACTTTAATTCATACTCTGTTAAAAAATTAAAAAAATAATAAAGAATTAGGACAACAAAAATGCTTTATACCACTCGTAAATTACCGGCAAGAAAAAATATTGCATTAGTTGCGCATGATCACTTGAAACAATCACTATTAAATTGGTGTCAAAAAAATCGAGAAGAGCTTGCACATCATAATTTATGTGGAACAGGAACAACGGGCACCTTAATTAAAAAAGAAACAGGATTAAATATTACACCAATGCTTAGTGGTCCTATGGGCGGTGATCAGCAAATAGGCGCATTAATTGCGGAAGGTAAAATTGATATTCTTATCTTCTTTTGGGATCCACTTAATGCTGTACCACACGATCCAGATGTTAAAGCATTATTAAGGTTATCAACTGTTTGGAATATACCCGTTGCTACTAACCAAGCTACCGCTAATGCATTAATACAATCGGCAATCTTTAAACAAGAAGTTGATATCGAAATTCCTGATTATCAAAGTTATTTAGCTGAAAGAGTTAAGTAAATGCCAATACCATCCCAAATTCGCAAAACTGGCAGACAAATACTCTTATTGGATAATTTATTTATTGTCTTAGGTTTTTACGTAGTTTTTCCTTTGGTCTCGACGCATTTTGTAAGTCAAGTCGGATGGAGTGCTCTATTTGTCGGTTTTGCTTTAGGTTTTCGTCAATTTGTGCAACAAGGTTTTGGTATTATTGGTGGTGCGATAGCCGATCGTTTTGGCGCAAAGCCTATGATTGTTACTGGAATGTTTTTGCGTTGCGTCGGATTTATTTCGATGGCGGTTGCTAGCGAACCTTGGCTTTTGATACTTTCTTGTTTGCTTTCAGCATTAGGAGGATTACTTTTTGATCCACCTCGCATGGGATTGACCATTAAATTCACTCGTCCACATGAGCGCGGCAAATTTATTTCGCTATTAATGATACAAGACAATGCAGGTGCAGTTATTGGAGCGCTCATTGGTGGGATTTTAATTGATTACGACTTCCATTTAGTTTGCTGGTGTGGGGCTTTTATTTTCTTTTTGTGCGGTATTTTTAATATTTTCTTTTTGCCTGCTTACCATATTGCTATAGGTAAAGCGCCGATCATTAATGGTATGAAAATGGTTGTGAAAGATAAAAAATTTACCCGTTATGTGCTTACTCTGACCGGATATTATGTGTTATGGGTACAGATAATGTTGATGTTACCGCTCACTATAACGCAAGTATCTGGTAGCCCTAGTTATGTAAAATGGATGTATGCAATTCAAGCTTGTATTTCATTGGTATTGCTTTACCCACTTGCACGCTTAAGTGAAAAATATTTTAGATTGGATCAACGCCTTAAATTTGGTCTATTTTTGATGTCATTTGCTTTTATTATCATAGGTTTTACTACACATTTATCTATACTTTTATCACTGATTGCACTCTTTTATTTAGGGGCGATTATTGCTGAACCTGCCAGAGAAACTTTATCAACGGTCCTAACAAATCCTAAAGCTAAAGGTAGTTATATGGGGTTTAGTCGGTTAGGACTTGCTCTGGGAGGATTTATTGGTTATACCGGTGCGGGATGGCTTTATGATATTGCAATAAAGATTGGTTTCCCACACTTGCCTTGGATTATATTAACCTTTGTTGGTCTATTAACATTGGCGTATTTACAGTTTTTATTTAAAGATGAACCGCCACTGGTTCGCGTTAAGATGAAAAAGATTGGTTAATTTCACCATCTTTAAATAAAATTGCTTCACTGGTGTTAAGCTTATTCCATGTCTCATTTGACGTTAAAGGTAACGTAGAAATTATCGTTACTACATCATTAGGAGTTGTATGTTTTTGAAAATCAATTTCTACATCTTCATCTAGTAATTTTGCTTTGCCAAAGGGGGCTCTACGGGTTATCCAATGTAGATTGGTGGTACAGTAAGCAAAGACAAATTGCCCATCAGAAAGTAGCATATTAAATATACCCAGCTTACTGAGATTATCAGCACAAAGCTTTATAAAGCGAAATAAGGCTAAATCATCAGTAGGTTGTTGTGGATACGTTTGATGCAGTTGGTTAATTAAGTAACAAAAAGCATACTCACTGTCTGTTTCACCGACGGGTTGAAAAAGGCCTGTATCAAGATTTTGGTAATCAGTTAATTGGCCATTGTGGGCAAAAGTCCAATTTTTCCCCCACAACTGACGCGTAAATGGATGGGTATTTTCAAGCGCGACTCCGCCTCGATTCGCTTGTCGAATATGCGCAATTACAGCCTTAGACTTTATAGGATATTCTTGAACCATTTTGGCGATTGCTGAGTAGCTACAAGGTTCAGGATCTTTGAATGTACGGCAACCTTTTCCTTCATAGAAAGTGATTCCCCAGCCATCTTTATGGGGACCTTTATCCCCACCTCGTTTGATTAAGCTAGTAAAACTAAAACAGATGTCAGTTGGCACATTAGCACTCATGCCTAATAGTTCACACATTTTATTTGATCATCTCTTTTTCAATAAGCAGAATAAGAATATGGATAATTTTAATATGGATTTCTTGTACGCGATCTGCGTAGCCAAAATGTGGAACACGAATATCCACATCAGCAAGACCATTCATCTTACCACCATCTTTACCTGTTAATGTAATAATCTTCATGCCTTTTTGTTTAGCCGCTTCAATGGCTTTAATTACATTGGTTGAATTACCTGAAGTTGAAATACCGAGTAATACATCGCCTTTGTTACCAACACCTTCAACATAGCGTGAAAAAATATAATCAAATCCATAATCATTACCTACACATGAAATATGGCTTACATCCGATATTGCAATCGCAGGATAGGAAGGACGATTATCACGAAAACGACCTGTTAGCTCTTCAGCAAAATGCATAGCATCACAATGAGAACCGCCATTACCGCACGATAATACTTTACCACCTTGCTTAAATGAATCAGCAACTAATATCGCTGCTTGTTGAATTGCTTCAAGATTTTTATTATCCGAAACAAAGTTCGTTAATACCTCAATTGCTTGAGTTAATTCGTTTCGAATGTTGTCAATATACATCAGTCCTACCTCGTAATTAAAAAAGCTTCTTACCATTGTAGTTTTTTCCTAACTGCTTGCAAGCGATAATAAAAATTAAATTACAAATTTTATAAAAAAGTTTCAGCTAAGGAATACGTTTAAGTAAAGAAAGAGAAAGTGACAAGAAATTATCAGATTAATATATTAATTTGTTATGTTAACGAGTAATAAAAAATTATTGAGTATTAATAGACAAAATATTTGTATTTCTTTTCCAGTAAATTGTCAGAGAAAGCTTGCTCGAAACGTTATTTGCCAATAGGATAAGCCGTTAATTTGTGATACAATTTCACAAGAAAATTTTCACGAATAAAGATAGTGAAATTGCATTTAAAATCAATAGATAAGGAATTAATATGCAAACTGTTACAGGTCAAGTTGTTGCGCCCAATGCTAAAGTTGCCATTATTGTGGCTCGATTTAATCAATTCATTAACGAAAGTTTGGTCAATGGTGCAGTTGACGCGTTGACTCGTATTGGTCAAGTTGATGAAAAAAATATTACCATAATTTGGGTGCCAGGTGCTTACGAAATTCCTTTAACCGCTAAAGTTGCAGCGCAATCAAAAAAATACGATGCAATTGTGGCATTAGGTACGGTTATTCGTGGTAGCACAGCGCATTTTGATTTTGTTGCAGGTGAATCGAGTTCTGGATTATTAAGTGCAAGTTTGGATAACATCATTCCGGTAGGATTTGGTATTTTAACAACCGAATCTATTGAACAAGCTATTGAACGTGCAGGTACAAAAGCTGGAAATAAAGGTGCCGAAGCAGCTTTAACTGCATTAGAAATGCTAAATATTATCAAAGCAATTAAGGAGTAATTTAGTGGCATTAGTTAATCCTCGTCGTCGAGCAAGAGAGTGTGCGGTACAGGCCATTTACTCTTGGCAAGTTTCTAGAAACGATCTTGCTGATGTTGAGACCAGTTTTATTGCAGAACAAGACATGAAAGGTGTTGATACTAAGTATTTTCGAGAATTGTTACATGGTGTTGCTAAAAACACTGCGGAATTAGACGAAAAAATGGCACCTTATCTCACTGAACGTAAAGTCGAAGAGCTAGGCCAAGTAGAACTTGCCATATTACGCATTGCACTTTATGAATTAATGAAGCGTCAAGATGTACCTTATAAAGTAGTGATAAACGAAGCGATAGACTTGACTAAAACATTCGGTGCTGCTGATAGCCATAAATTTGTTAATGGTGTATTAGATAAGATAGCCCCAACCATCCGAACGCGATAACCGATTAATTGTGAGATTGATATGACCGACAATACTGAAAAAAGTAAACCAACTATTTTTTACGCTAAACATAGCGATCCTAAAAAGCACTCTCGTGCTAATAAAGAAAGTTCTACTGGATGGAAAGATAAGCGTAAAAATGATGTATTTCAGTCTAAACCGAAGCGTGATCGTAATGACCGTATTGAAACTTTTCAAGCGCGCAGTGATAGGCCAAGGTTTGCAAAACAAAGTATTGTTGTTGAATTAAATCGATCTCCATCAGAAATTGAACACGATTCACCATGGCAGAAAAAAGTACGTGCCAATGATCAAACACCAACATTTGGTTATGACGGATATAGACAACGCAAAGAAGAAACCTTAGTTTACAGCGAAAATAGCTGTAAAGCGGTATTCAAACATCGACGCACTGCTATTGTAAAATTGTTTATTATCCAAGAGATGACTTATCAGTTTAAAGAATTAATTAATTGGTTAGTTCAAGAGCGTTTAGGTTATGATATTGTCTCTAATGAACAGCTTAATAAAATAACTCAAACACCGCATCATGGTGGAGTCTGTTTGATTGTTAAAAAACGTATTCCATTAACCTTATTAAATTATTTAGAACAAAAAAGTGATGTCGATAAGGATTGTATTTTAGCCATTGATGATGTTAATAATCCACATAATTTAGGTGGTTTAATAAGAAGTGCGGCTTTTTATCGTGTAAATGCTGTCATGTTACGTCAAACTAATCTGCTTAATAGTGGCGCTGCAATGCGAGTGGCAGAAGGCGGTATCGAAGCGGTTGAATCAATTAAAAGTGATGATTTTATTGCTTCGCTTGATATGTTAAAGCAGCATGGTTATCAAGTCGTTGCTTTATTGCCTTGTCAAACAAAATCGGTTGCTTCTAGCGAATTACATAAAATTCGATTTAATAAAAAGGTTGCTTTGGTTATTTTTCAGCAAATTAATATGAAACTTATTAGCTGTGCTGATGTCGTTGTACATTTGAAAGGTAATGATAATATGCCGGCACTGAATATTTCAGTTGCTACAGGAATTTTATTATCAAATTTATAAAAATATTGGGTTATAATATTATTAATTATTGTCAAATAGTTATACCAAACTAGCTGAAAAATTATTTGGTAAAATATCTTCAATAGCATCATTTGGTTAGAAATTGCTTTTTTTTTCTGTACATTGTTAACTAGTAAAGCATATAAATGTGTTGGTGTTTGTTATGGCGTCTGAGTATAAAGTTGGTTTAATTTTTGGTAAGTTTTATCCTTTACATTGTGGTCATATCTATTTAATTGAAAAAGCGATGACACAAGTTGATGAACTGCATATTTTCCTTGGCTGTGAAGCAACTCGAGATAAAGAGCTTTTTGATAAAAGTAATCTACCAAGACAACCTCAAGTTAGCGATCGTTTTTCATGGTTGAAAGAAACATTTAAAGATCGTCATAATATTCATGTACATATTTTAGATGAAGCGGGTATTAAATCTTATCCCAATGGCTGGAAAGATTGGAGTGATCGTGTTAAACAGATTTTATCTAAGCATAAAATTAAACCAAATGTTGTGTTCACAAGTGAACCACAAGATGTCAAAGATTATGAATTCTATTTTAACAGCCCAGTAATTATTGTTGATGCTGATCGTAATTTTATGAATATCAGTGCAACACAAATTCGTCAGAATCCTTATAAAAATTGGTCATTTATTGCTGATGCAGCTAAACCATTTTTTGTTAAAAAAGTCGCAATTATTGGTCAAGGTAAATTCAATGATTTATCGCTACAACTAGCCAATATTTACAATACGCAACATGTTAGTAATGGCTACATTAACTATATAGACCGAGAGATTTCAACTCCATATAATCAACGTTATCTTAGTGAAACTGACTATATTCGCATAGCAATTTTACATGTGGAACGACTTTCAAGAGCAGTAGAAAATAGCAATAAACTGCTTTTTACAACAATTGACTTTGATACATTAGCTCAATATTACACACAGATTTTCGAAAAAGAAAATCAAGTGTTGAAAGGGCTGAAAGAGAGTTATCATTTTGATTTAGTGATTCATCAAAATGATCTCGATCCTAATCATACTCCTGCACAACATTTTGAGACTGTAAGCAAGATGGTTGAAGCATTATTGATTTAGTTCATCACATTTATTCATGCTTATGTTAAAATAAGCTAAATCTTTGTGATAGGTAAATTTTTATGTCTCAATCATCTGACAATCAAGATAAAGCAAATCAAGAAAAAATTGATTTTGGTTATCGCCAAGTCCTAAGAGAAGAAAAAGTTAAACGTGTTGCTGATGTATTTCATTCTGTTGCGGATAAATATGATGTAATGAATGATTTGATGTCATTTGGTATTCATCGTATTTGGAAAAAAATTACCATTGAATATAGCAGTGTACGCAAAGGTCAAAAAGTATTAGACCTTGCTGGTGGAACAGGTGATTTAACTGCAAAATTTTCTCAACTTGTCGGTGATAATGGCTTAGTTGTTTTGGCAGACATCAATGAATCCATGTTAAAAGTTGGACGTGATAAGCTACGCGACAAAGGGCTATTTAAAAATATCGAATATGTACAGGCTAATGCTGAAGAACTACCTTTTGCGGATAACTATTTCGATTGTATTACCATTTCGTTTGGTCTTCGCAATGTTACTGATAAAGATAAAGCATTACGATCTATGTGGCGAGTATTAAAGCCAGGTGGGCGTTTACTCATTCTGGAATTTTCTAAACCACAATACAAAATTCTAAATAAAGCTTATGATCTTTATTCCTTTACCATGTTACCACTAATGGGCAAAATTGTGGCAAATGATTCTGATAGCTATCGTTATTTAGCAGAATCAATCCGCATGCATCCAAATCAAAATACCTTAAAGAAAATGATGGAAGATGCAGGCTTTGTCGATGTTAAATATCACAACATGACAGGTGGAATTGTCGCATTACACACCGGCTTTAAATTTTGAAGCGATGACAAATAATGACATTTTTTCGACTTTATAAAATATTAACAGTATTTCATGCTTATCGTTTGGATGAGCTTTTGCCAGCGCATCGTTTATCAAAATGGCTACGCTTTTTATTGCTTTGCCTATTTTGGGTGAAACCGAAAGCCAAACAACAACCAATTGGTGAACGTTTACGTCAAGCTTTACAAGAGTTAGGACCAGTTTGGATAAAATTTGGGCAGATGATCTCAACTCGGCGTGACGTGTTACCTAAAGACATTGCCGATGCATTAGCAAAATTACAAGATCAGGTTGATCCCTTTGACGGTAAAATAGCTAAACAACTTATTGAACAAGCACTTGAGCAATCCATAGACTATTATTTTACTAATTTTGATGAAAAACCATTAGCCTCAGCATCGATAGCGCAAGTGCATACGGCTATATTAAAACATAGCCAAGCCGAAATTGTAATAAAGGTGTTACGTCCTAATATTATGCCCGCAATTCGAGCTGATATTAGTTTAATGTATTGGGTAGCAAAACAATTTACTAAACGTATAAAATTTGGCGAGAAACTGCGTGCTGTTGAAATCGTACGAGATTATGAATCAACACTACTAAAAGAACTTGATTTACTGCAAGAGGCTTATAATACTGCTAGATTACGAGAAAATTTTATCAATAGTAATATTTTATATATTCCTTATGTATATCAAGATCTATGTCGTAAGAATGTCCTTGTTGAAGAACGAGTTAAAGGCGTTCCTATTGCCAATATTGAGCAACTTAAACAAAATAATGTCGATATGAAATTACTTGCTCAGCGTGGTGTTCAAGCTTTCTTTACTCAAGTATTTCGTGATAACTTTTTCCATGCTGACATGCACCCAGGTAATATTTTTGTTGATATCTCTGATCCTAATGATCCTCGTTATATTGGGATTGATTGTGCAATTGTCGGCATATTAAGTAATGATGATCAGCGTTATCTTGCTGAAAACTTCTTAGCCTTTTTTAATCGTGATTATCGAAAAATAGCGGAAACCTATATTGCTTCTGGCTGGGTACCTGAAACAACCGATATTGTGGCTCTTGAAAGGGCTATGAAAAATGTTTGTGAACCAGCTTTTGCTAAACCACTGGCTGAAATATCATTTTCACAAATATTATTACAATTGTTTGAGGTAGCTCGACAATTTGAGATGGATATCCAACCACAATTAATACTGCTTGAAAAAACGCTGTTTTATATTGAAGGATTGGGTCGCCAGCTTTATCCTGAACTTGATTTATGGCAAACAGCCAAACCTTTTTTAGAAAAATGGTATGAAGATAAATATAGTGCACAAAAGCTATTACAACAAGCATGGGCTTCACTACCGCAGTGGCGTATCATCTTGCCACAGTTACCAGCAAAATTGAATGATTATGAGCGAATAACCAAACAGATGAATATCCAATTAAAACAAATTAACCAAGAGTTACAACAAAGTAAAAGATGTCAGCAATATCTAATGACAATACTTGCTTTAGTTAGTATTGTGGGTATTGGACTACTTATTATTCATTAATCGCTACTGTTGGAATCTTATTATTTAAGTGTATAATTTAAATCTCAACTTTATTGGAGATAGATATCATGATGCCAAGCTTGCCCCAACTACTCATATTAATTGCTGTTGTTGTGTTATTATTTGGAACTAAGAAGTTACGCTCATTGGGCTCAGATCTTGGTGCATCAATTAAAGGCTTTAAAAAAGCTATGAATGATGACGATGAAAAGCCACAGAGCAGTCATTCAGAGAAAGTCGAAAATCTTGATTCGACTGATGACAACAATTCCAAAAAAGAGTAACACGTGTTTGACATCAGCTTTGGTCAACTATTATTAGTATTAATTATTGGACTGGTAGTATTAGGACCAGAGCGATTGCCTGTTGCTATTAAAACAGTTGCTAGTTGGATAAAAATATTACGCCGTATGTCAGCAACAGTGCAGCTGGAATTAAACAAAGAACTAAAATTGCAAGAGTTGCAAGACAGTTTAAAAAAGGCTGAACAAAGCGGTTTAAAAACGTTGACCCCAGAAATCCAGGAATCAATTGATGAGTTAAAACGTGTAACAGAATCGCTACAAAAAGAGATCGATTCGGTCACTCAATTGGATCCTCAAATTCACACAGATAAAGATAAATCATGACTGACGACGCCACTCAACCTTTAATTGGACATCTTGTCGAACTTAGAACACGCCTACTACGTTGTATTATTTGTATCTTAGTTGTGTTTACAGGTTTAATCTATTTTTCTAATGATATTTATCATATTGTGGCTAATCCACTTATCAGCCAGTTACCACAAGGCAGCAGTATGATTGCAACGGATATTGCCGCGCCATTTTTTACTCCTATTAAGCTAACTGCTGTAGTAGCAATATTTATCTCAATTCCTTATGTACTTTACCAAGTATGGGGATTTATTGCGCCAGCATTGTATCAACATGAAAAACGTCTGGTCATGCCATTAATTGTATCAAGCACCATTCTTTTTTATCTTGGTATTGCTTTTGCTTATTTTGTGGTATTTCCACTGGCGTTTTACTTTTTTATCCACACGGCACCTATTGATGTAGCGATTAATACTGATATCACTAAATATCTTGATTTTGTGATGACACTTTTTATTGTATTTGGTTTCGCTTTTGAAGTCCCCGTTGCCATTATATTACTCTGTTGGACAGGCATAACTACGCCACAAAGCTTACGTAAAAAACGCCCGTATATCATTGTTGGGGTGTTTGCGGTTGCTATGTTTGTCACACCGCCAGATGTCTTTTCCCAGATTTTATTAGCTGTACCTATCTGTCTACTTTTTGAAATCGGTACTTTCTTTGCTCGTTTTTACCAACCACGTAAACACGAAGATGGCGAGGAAGATGATTTTTCATCTGATGATGAAGATGAAAAGTAATGACAGATAACTATGATTTAAATAACCAGTAAGGATAACTAATCATAATGAAAACATCATTACCTGATTTTAACCGTGCTAATGTACTTGTTGTTGGAGATATCATGCTCGATCGCTATTGGTATGGAGGCACTAATCGCATATCTCCCGAAGCACCTGTTCCAGTTGTCAAAATTGATGCATTAGAAGAAAGACCAGGTGGGGCGGCCAATGTTGCAATGAATATCACCTCACTGTGTGGTAATGCACGCCTAATTGGTTTAACTGGTATTGATGAACCTGCCAAAATTCTGGATGAAAAATTAAGTAAACATAAAGTACAATGTGATTTTGTATCGGTTTCAACACATCCGACTATCACCAAATTACGTGTTTTATCGCGCAATCAGCAATTGATTCGTATTGATTTTGAAGAAGGGTTTGACAATGTTGATTCAACCCCCATGCTTGAACGTATTCAAACTGCACTAGAAACACATAAAGTTATGGTCTTGTCAGATTATGCCAAAGGTGCGCTATCGGCGGTGCAGACCATGATAAAATTGGCTAATCAAGCTAATGTTGCGGTTTTGGTCGATCCTAAAGGCACGGATTTCGAGCGTTACCGAGGTGCTACATTACTTACACCAAATATGTCGGAATTTGAAGCCGTTGTCGGTCGATGTCAAACAGAAGAAGATATTGTTGAAAAAGGTTATCGGCTGATTAAACAATTTGAACTAAAAGCGTTATTAGTGACTCGTAGTGAAAAAGGCATGACATTGTTGCAATTAAATAAGCCAATTTATCATTTGCCAACACAAGCGAAAGAAGTATTCGATGTAACGGGGGCAGGTGATACAGTAATTGCCACATTGGCCGCGGCTTTGGCTGCTGGTCAATCATTAGAGGAGAGCTGCTTCTTGGCCAATGCTGCTGCTGGTGTTGTGGTTGGTAAACTGGGTACATCAACTGTTTCACAAGTTGAACTTAGCAATGCTATCCGTGCACGTGCAGATGATGGTTTTGGTGTAATGACTGAAGATGAGCTTAAAGAAGAAGTTAACAAAGCTCGCATGCGCGGTGAAAAAATTGTCATGACTAATGGTTGTTTTGATATTCTGCATGCAGGGCATGTATCTTACCTTGCTAATGCAAGAAAACTGGGCGATCGTCTTATCGTTGCTGTTAACAGTGATGCATCAGTAAAACAATTAAAAGGTGAATCAAGACCGATTAATCCACTCATGCAACGCATGATTGTTCTTGGTGCTTTAGATTCAGTTGATTGGGTCGTGCCATTTGAAGAGGAAACCCCACAAAGACTTATTGCTAACATCTTGCCAGATGTATTAGTAAAGGGTGGCGATTATAAACCAGATGAAATTGCCGGAGGCAAAGAAGTTACTGCTGCGGGTGGTACTGTCAAAGTGCTCAATTTCGAAGATGGTTGCTCAACCACCAACATTATTAATACCATTAAAAATCGTTAACTTTCTTCGATACAATCGGTTACCGAATCAAGTGGCCGATTAGTTTATCGAACATTATATCAATCAAACGTTTTATGCTCTTTTTTTATTTTAATATTACTCTCATGATAGAGTAAAAATTAAGAACCTTTATACCTAAATCTTTAATAAAATGATTCTTTATTCGATCTAAGTAAGATCAATCGTTAATATCTATTGTTAAATTTTATAATTAACGCTTTTTTTATTATTCACTTTGTGCAAAGCTATTACTAAATTTGGGAGAACGATTTCAGAGGATATTTAATGACCAAACATTATGATTATATAGCAATTGGTGGTGGAAGTGGCGGTATAGCATCAGTGAATCGAGCAGCGTCATATGGTAAAAAATGTGCAATTATTGAGGCGAAATTGCTTGGTGGAACATGTGTTAATGTAGGTTGCGTACCTAAAAAGGTAATGTGGTATGGTGCACAAATTGCCGAAGCAATTAATCACTACGGTCCAGATTATGGTTTTGATACGACGATTAACCAATTTAGTTGGGATAAATTACTTGATAGCCGAAATGCCTATATTGATCGTATTCATCAATCTTATGATCGTGTTTTAACTAACAACAATGTCGACATCATATATGGTTACGCTAAATTTGTTGATGCTCATACAATAGAAGTGAATGGTGAACATTACACTGCTGATCATATTCTAATTGCAGTAGGAGGTAAACCTACTATCCCAAATATTCCGGGTGCACAATATGGTATTACTTCTGATGGTTTTTTTGCATTAAAATCTTTACCTAAACGGGTTGCAGTGGTTGGAGCAGGGTATATAGCCTGTGAAATTGCAGGGGTTGTGCATGCTTTGGGTGCAGAAACTCACCAATTTATTCGTCAAGCAACACCATTAAGATCGTTTGATCCGCTTATTATTAAAACCTTAATGGAAGTGATAACGGAAGAAGGACAGCATTTACACACGTTTGCTATTCCACAATCAGTCACTAAAAATAGCGATGATAGTTTAACCTTAACGCTTGAAAATGGTGAAAGTTATACGATTGATTGTCTAATTTGGGCAATAGGTCGTGAACCCGCTACTCGGGATATGAATTTATCTGCGGCAGGTATTGACGTTAATGATAAAGGATTTGTGATTGTCGATAAATTCCAAAATACCAACGTGCCTGGCATTTATTCTGTTGGTGATGATACTGGTGCAATGGCTTTAACACCCGTTGCTGTTGCTGCTGGGCGCCGTTTATCGGAAAGACTATTTAATAACAAACCAGATGAACATTTAGATTATACCAATATTCCAACAGTGGTATTTACGCATCCAGCAATTGGCACTGTAGGCTTAACCGAACCGCAAGCGATTTTAGAATACGGTGATGAAAACGTCAAAGTTTACACTTCAAGTTTTACTGCTATGTATACGGCTGTTACAAGTCATCGCCAACCTTGTCGAATGAAACTAGTTTGTGTGGGGCCTGAGGAAAAAATTGTTGGAATTCACGGTATAGGTTATGGCATGGATGAAATGTTACAAGGATTTGCTGTGGCACTTAAAATGGGAGCAACTAAAAAAGATTTTGATAACACTGTTGCTATTCACCCAACAGCAGCAGAAGAGTTTGTTACCATGCGCTAATGTATTAAAAATTTATTATATTTTTTACAAAAAAACAGGGCAATTGCCCTGTTTTTATTTGGTATCTTAATTAATGGATTGATCATCTGTGTTATTTTGCCAACCATTTTGAGCTAACTGAGAAAACCCAACTAAAACAGCAAGTAAAGCTACAAAAGATTTTGATAACACTGTTGCTATTCACCCAACAGCAGCAGAAGAGTTTGTTACCATGCGCTAATGTATTAAAAATTTATTATATTTTTTACAAAAAAACAGGGCAATTGCCCTGTTTTTATTTGGTATCTTAATTAATGGATTAATTATCTGTGTTATTTTGCCAACCATTTTGAGCTAACTGAGAAAACCCAACTAAAACAGCAAGTAAAGCTACAAAAGATTTTGATAACACTGTTGCTATTCACCCAACAGCAGCGGAAGAGTTTGTTACCATGCGCTAATGCATTAAAAATTTATTATATTTTTTTTTAAAAAAAACAGGGCAATTGCCCTGTTTTTATTTGGTATCTTAATTAATGGATTAATTATCTGTGTTATTTTGCCAACCATTTTGAGCTAACTGAGAAAACCCAACTAAAACAGCAAGTAAAGCTACAAAAGATTTTGATAACACTGTTGCTATTCACCCAACAGCAGCGGAAGAGTTTGTTACCATGCGCTAATGCATTAAAAATTTATTATATTTTTTTTTTAAAAAAACAGGGCAATTGCCCTGTTTTTATTTGGTATCTTAATTAATGGATTGATCATCTGTGTTATTTTGCCAACCATTTTGAGCTAGCTGAGAAAACCCAACTAAAACAGCAAGTAAAGCTACAGCTGATATATAAATACCTGCACCAAGATAACTATATTCACCTAATATATGATCAGGACTTAATAAATAGATCGTTAAAGTAGGTGTGATTGCACTAAATAGCGCATAAGCTAAATTATAAGATAATGATAATCCAGAATAACGAATCGCAGGTGGGAACGTTCTAGTACCTATAATTGGAGTCATGGCGATCGATCCAATAAATAGGCCAAATACTGCCCAAATCGAATAAAGTTTTGTTAATGACATATCAGCGCTTAATGAACTATAAAAATAGATACTGACTATCGCTAATCCACCCCAAGTCACGATAACTGTTTTTGCTGTACCTAATTTATCATCTAACCAACCAGAAATAATACAACCGATCGATAATGTTAAAGCTGCAATACATCCACCAATACGCCAATCAAGATTAGCAAAATGATACATACCACCCACAATACGACCCGGAGTAATTAAAATACCAACCATAATTGCGGTTGATAATGACCAAGTTAATAAAGCGACAATCAAACAAGCTTTTTTATGTTTTTTTATAACAGTTACAACGGGAATGCTTTTTTCTAAAGCTTTACGGGCAGCTAATTCCTTAAAAATTGGTGTTTCAGATAAAAATTTTCGTAAGTAGACGGAAATTACTCCAAAAATACCACCAATAATAAACGGAATACGCCAAGCGAAATCTAAAATATTTTGGTTTGTAAAATAGAGATCAATAATAATCGTGACGAAAAAGCCAAGTAAAATACCACCAGTGATGCCAGATGTTAACGTGCCAACGCCCAAACCATAACGTTGTTTTGGCGTATGCTCTGCGATAAATACCCAAGCGCCTGGCATTTCTCCCCCGATTGCAGCACCTTGTAGCATACGCATTGCTAACAATAGTAAGGGGGCAAAAATACCAATGGTTTCGTAAGTTGGTAACACACCAATAATAAAGGTTGGTAGTGCCATCATTGCTACGCTTAGGGTAAACATCTGTTTTCTACCTACTTTGTCGCCAAAGTGTGCCATAATGATGCCGCCAATTGGGCGAACTAAATAACCAGCAGCAAAAATACCCCAAGCAAACAAATCTAATGTTAATGGTGATAAGGTATGAGGCAAAAACAGCGGTTTGACAATGGTATCAATATATAGCGCGTAAATAACAAAGTCATAAAATTCAAGCGTTCCACCTAAAGACGACAATATTAATGTTTTAAAATCCTTACTATTTAATGGTCGAGCACTGGGTTGCCATTGGGCATTGATTTCAGATTGACTCATGAAAAAACCTTCTGTTTATTTGAGGTAGACTGAAAAAAATCTATCCTTTTTGATTTTTTTAATGTAGAAATTATTCTGCCACAAAAAATTGGCTTTTTTTTCATCATAAAAAAATTTAATGTATGCGATAAAACTGAGGATTTGATTTATAATTTATATTAATAAATTTTTAAATATAGTGAATAGGTTGAAAAAAATTAAAATGAATAATACTAAAAAAACACGCTGTGACTGGGTGTTAAATGACCAAATTTATATTGATTATCATGATAATGAGTGGGGAATAGCTCAATATGATAGTTTAAAATTATTTGAAAAAATCTGCCTTGAAGGACAACAAGCAGGATTATCATGGATCACTGTTTTAAAAAAGCGCGATGAGTATCGTCGATGTTTTTTTAATTTTGACCCTTATAAAATCATTCAACTTATGCCTGAGGATATTGAACATTTACTTGAGAACAAAGGATTGATTCGCAACCGATTAAAACTCAATAGTATTGTTAAAAACGCTCATGCTTATTTAAATATGCAAAAAAATGGTGAAGATTTTTCGCAATTTATCTGGTCTTTTGTTGATAATAAACCGATTATCAACCATTTTAAAGATAAGAGCGAAGTATCCGTTAGTACTGACATCTCTGATAAAATGTCAAAAGCACTTAAAAAACGAGGATTTTCCTTTGTAGGTTCTACCATTTGCTATGCTTTCATGCAATCAATGGGACTTGTCGACGATCATTTTGAAAATTGTTTTAAAAAGCCAAATGCGAGGTAAAGTAATGTTAATTAAATTGGTAAAATATGGTTTTTTATTAATATTAGTCTATTTTATCGTCTGTAACATTTTTATTTTTATTTATGCTCAGCAAAAACCGAGTCAACATGCTCAAACCATGGTTATATTGGGCTCTCAAGTTCTTGGTACACCCGCTGTAGCATCACCTACTTTAGCAGACAGATTGGATGTTGCTGTTCAATACCTCAATGAAAATCCTGAAACTAAAGTTGTTGTATGTGGTGGACAAGGTGAAGATGAATCAGCAACGGAATCCAGTGTAATGGCAAAATATCTTATCGATAAAGGAATCGATGCAAACCGAGTTTATCAAGAAGATAAATCAAGGCGTACTGCTGAGCAATTTATTTTTGCTAATAGGGTTTTACCTTTAGGCAAAACTGTAGTTGTCACCAATGATTTTCATATCTTACGCTCAATAATGCTAGCTAAACGTTCAGGTATTCATGATGTATCGGGCTTATCGGCACCGTTAGCGTTAAATAATGGTGACAAATATGTTGCATTAATTCGCGAGCCGCTAGCATTAGCAAATTCTTTGCTCTTTGACCACCCTAGTGACAATACAAAACCGGCAAATTAACTACGAAATGATAGATAAAATACTCTAAAATTGGCGAATAACGGCAAAAGCGATAGTCATTACTGTTTTTGCCGCGCGTCCATGATATTATTAACTATTAAACTTTAAATTAGCTATAAATAAATATGAAATCAGATACAATTGTTGCGCAAGCAACGCCGCCAGGTCGAGGCGGCGTAGGTATTTTGCGTATATCAGGCTCTAAAGTGCAAGAGGTAGCGCAGGCAGTATTAGGTAAATTACCTAAACCAAGGTATGCCGAATATCTCCCATTTTTAGCTAACGATGGCTCAACACTTGATGAAGGTATTGCTCTATTTTTTCCTAATCCGCATTCATTCACAGGTGAAGATGTCCTTGAATTGCAAGGTCACGGTGGCCCAGTTATTTTAGATCTACTTTTAAAACGCGTACTTGAAATAGCTAACGTTCGCATTGCTAAACCAGGTGAGTTTTCGGAAAGGGCATTTTTAAATGATAAACTTGATTTAGCTCAAGCCGAAGCGATTGCTGACTTAATTGATGCCAGTTCAGAACAAGCGGCCAAATCTGCTATCTCGTCTTTGCAAGGTGTATTTTCTAAAAAAGTCAATGCACTGGTTGAATCCTTGATTCATTTGCGCATTTTTACGGAAGCAGCTATCGACTTTCCAGAAGAGGAGATTGATTTTCTTTCTGACGGTAAAATAGAAGCAGAGCTTAATCAAGTTATTGAACAATTAAACGAAGTTCGCCAAGAAGCTAAACAAGGCTCTTTATTACGCGAAGGTATGAAAGTTGTTATTGCTGGTCGACCAAATGCCGGAAAATCAAGTTTACTTAATGCGTTAGCGGGACGTGATGCAGCTATTGTTACCAATATTGCAGGTACTACTCGTGATGTACTGCGTGAACATATTCACATTGATGGTATGCCTTTGCACATCATTGATACCGCTGGACTGCGTGAAGCCAGTGACGAAGTAGAACGGATAGGTATTGAGCGTGCATGGCAAGAAATCGAACAAGCCGATCGCGTTTTATTTATGGTCGATAGCACAACAACAAATGAAACCAACCCTGAAAAACTTTGGCCAGAATTTATTGAACGATTGCCAAAAAATATACCTGTTACAGTGATTCGCAACAAAGCAGACTTAACGGGCGAGGCACTTGGTTATAGCGAAGAAGAGGGATATGCGCTTATTCAATTATCCGCTCGAACAGGTGAAGGTGTGACGTTATTGCGTGAGCATCTAAAACAAGCTATGGGATTTTCGAGTAGTACAGAAGGTGGTTTTTTAGCTCGACGTCGTCACTTGCAAGCACTTGAAAAAGCTTCAGAGCATTTAACTAATGGTCAATACCAACTTACCATATTTCATGCTGGTGAACTTTTAGCCGAAGAGCTAAGATTAGCTCAAGAAGCCTTAAGTGAAATTACAGGGCAATTTACTTCTGATGATTTATTAGGAAGAATATTCAGTTCATTTTGTATAGGCAAATGACTAAAACGTGCCCATAAATTTACATCCTTAAAAATATTTCCAATAAATAAGCCCATATTGCTTTTTAAGCTTTATGGGTTTAATCCATCAATCTTTAAAAAATAGGGATAGAAGTTAAAAGTTCCATCCCAAAGATAAGTTTCAAGATGATAAAGAGTTAAGCTGATTTATGCTTGCCGGCATTGCTTGGAACTAAAATTAAAATTGAAGTAAAGCATAATAGACAAAATCCAACATTAATCCAGAGTCCAAGCGCTGCACTTATTGCTATGCTTTGACCACTGGCATTAATTGCTGCATAGGTGGATGCGGAAATCGCCACACCAAATGCACCGCCTAATGAGCTTGCCATTTTATAAATTCCTGATGCAATACCGACCTTATCTTCAGGAGCGCTTGATATTGCGGTATCGATTGATGGAGTTGCATAAAAACCTAAGCCAAGACCAAATAAAATATAGCCAGCTAAAACCGAAACAATATAAAGCGTATCGGGTAAGAAAGTCAGCGTCATCAACGCAATTCCTGAGCCAGTAATTAACGGTCCAAGTAACATTGGTTTTTTTGCGCCCACTTTTTGTAAGATTTTTTCTCCAATTCGAATCATACATAATACCGACACTAAATAACCAATAGTTAATAATCCATTTTGAAAAGAGGTAAAACCGCGCCCTTGTTGAGTATAAGTACTGGCAACAATTAATGTACCAGCAACAGAATTGAGCAGAAAGTTAGATAAGGTAGCACCACGGTAAGGTACATTTTTAAATAATGAAAAATCAATAAAAGCGCCACTTGCTTTACGTTTTTCAATAACAAAAAATAAAATAAGAAAAACAAAACATACCGTAGCTAAAGATAATGTTACTGCACTTGTCCAACCAAATGTAGAGCCTTTGGTTATCACAAGATTTAATGAAACTAGAGTAATAACAAAAACAAATAGTCCAGCATAATCAAATTTTGGCAGACTTGAAGGATCTTCAATTTTGGTTTCTGGCGTTCCTTTCAATAACAGCATACCTAGTACAGCACAGATGATTGAAATAATAAAAATCCACTGCCAACCTAAATAAGTTGCTATGGCACCACCAGCAAGCACACAAGTACCTGAACCGCCCCAAGAACCAATCGACCAAAAACTTAATGCACGTTGGCGATCTTTACCTTGAAAATAAGTTTTCACTAACGCTAAAGTCGAGGGCATAATACAGGCAGCTGACAAACCTTGAATAATGCGTCCAATGATGAATAACACTTCACCTTGTGAGAAGATCAAACAAAGGCAACCAATAATACTTAAAATAAAACCTAAATAAGTAAAACGAACACGCCCAAAACGATCAGCCAGTCCGCCAGCAACCACAATAAAACAACCAGAAAAGAGGGCGGTTAAACTCACCGCCAAATTAAAAGAAGCAGGTGTAATACCGACAGAATACTGAACAGCAGGACCAACATTGACAATTGATTGAGCAAAAAGCCAAAAAGTAATGACCCCTAATACAATGCCTAATATCAACCGATTATAGTTTTTAAATGGCACGGCTTCAGAATTTGTTGAATTTGACATATTTAAATTTGCCATAGATGTACGCTATCCTTATTTACTTAAATATGTTTCAGTTAATGCAACCCAATATGACGCAGCAGGAACTATACATTTATCATTAAAATCATAACCAGGATTATGTACACTACAAAAACCTGGTTCATCGCCATTTCCTATAATCATGTAACAGCCATTTGGATTACTCTCTAACATAAAAGCAAAATCTTCACTGCCCATAAAAGGATGGCAATTATCATGAACGCGATCTTTACCGACTAATTTCTGGGCAACGTCAAGTGCAAATTTTGTTGCATCCGCACCATTATGTAAAACAGGGCTACCATTGACATGCTCGATTTTAACGCAAGCGCCAAAACTTTCTGCCTGCGAAGTGGCAATTTCAGTAATACGTTTAAGTAATAACGTTCGGGTATCATTATCTAATGCTCTAACGGTTAGTTTCATAAGTGCATCACTATTAACTACATTCGGCGCTTCACCAGACTCAATACAACCAATGGTGATAACGGCTTGCTCAAACGGTGAAACATTACGAGAAACAATACTTTGCAGTGCGGTACCGATATAACAAGCAACAAGGGTCGCATCAATTCCTCGTTCAGGCATAGCACCATGAGCACCTTTGCCTTTAATATTGATATGGATGGTATCGGATGAAGCCATAAGCGCACCGGCTCTAAAATAAAAATGACCTTCTTTGAATCCGGGCATATTGTGGATACCGAAAATAATATCACAAGGAAATTTTTTAAATAAACCATCATCAACCATTACCTTGCCACCATACAATAACTCTTCTGCAGGTTGAAAAATAACATGTAACGTGCCATCAAAATTACGGGTTTCGGCAAGATATTTAGCCGCGCACAGCAAAATAGTGGTATGTCCATCATGACCACAACCGTGAAATTTGCCGTGGATTAAACTACTCCAAGGTTTACCTGATGCTTCAACTATGGGTAAAGCATCCATATCTGCTCTGAAACCAATTTTTTTATTGCTGGTACCATTTTTTAAAACACCAACGATTCCTGTTTTGGCTAACCCTCGATGAACCTCGTATCCCCACTCAGCCAATTTATTTGCAACCAAATCGCTGGTTTTATTCTCTTCAAAACCTACTTCAGGATGTTGATGAATTTGATGTCGAATCTCAATAAATTCTTGTTCTGTTTTCCTAATTGTTTCCATAATATGTTGCATTTTTAGGCTCCTAATTAACCTGACTATCGTTTATGAAAAAATAAAAAAAGAAGACAACTACACATCTGAGCCAAGATCAAAATGAAAAACAGCGGACAAATTAATCACAACACCTGCTTAGATGAATAAATATACAATACCGCCAATTCTAATTGATGTCGATGATTTTTATCATGTAATATTTTAAAATTATTATGTCAAATTTGTCTTAAGATATGGGTTATCTAAAAATTGAGGAAAGAATACGCTAAATAAACCGCATTATTATTGATTTTAAAAAATAGATTTGATCAATAGAGACGCTTTCATTTATTTAATTAATCTTAAAGTATGTACCACTACACTAATTAAATTTTTTCACACAAAAGCATAGAGATTTTTTTTCAGTTTTACTGATTTAATTTAAATAACTTCTAAAAATTGACTTGGAACATTATTGGTCAACCAAACTCCATTATCAGCCAAATAAAATTTAAAACCTTGTTGATACATTGCTAGTGCATTAATTCTTAATACAATTGGTTTGCCATGACGTTTACCAACGGTTACAGCTGTTTTTTCATCACATGAAATATGAACATAATGACGTTTGCCTGCAATCAAACCTTGCTGAAAAATTGAATCAAGAAAATGAGTTGCTGTACCATGATATAAATGTTCAGGTGGGATTTTTTCAATATACGCTATATTAACTTGATTAGTTGAATGCCCTTGTGCTGCACGAATTTTTAAATTATCTTCGGACAGAGTAAAGCGTTTTTTATCATTTGTTCTAACGATTTCGGTAATTAAGTCTTGAGAAAGGTACATACGATGTTTCTTCGCTTGCCGAATTAAAACATCTATCCTAACCCAACCATTACTATCTAATGTGATTCCTATGGATTCTGGTTTATGCCTTAAAACATAGCTTAGAAATCTACTAATTTTATCTAAATCTTTACTCGTATGATTAATGTTTAATTTTTTGCTCATGTGTTTAATATTTGAATTGTTAAATAATAGGTTAGATTTTATCTTTTATTAATAGTATTACAAAGAATATTTAGAATATTATAAAAATATACTAAAAATTATCAAGCACATATAATCATATAAAATTCAAAAATATTCATGAAATGCTATGCACTTCTAAATTATTTTTACCAAAAATATCGACTAACCAAATCTCAAAGATACCCGCTACAACTATCAATAACCTATTATTAATTTATTCTAAATAGTTTGTGTACTTAACTATCAAAAGGATTAGCAATCTTTATTTGATAAATGGTTAAATTCTAATATTAATTAAAGCGGTAAAGATAATAATGAATTGTTTAAAACAACTATTATCAGAAAAAGAAATATCTGATTATGTGCCAGATCATGCAGTTAAATCTACTGAGTGGATAGCTAGTTTTATTATTTCTTATAATAACAATTTTTATAAATTTTTAAACTTAGTGAGATAGATGTTAATGACCATAAACTATCATTCAGAATTAGTTGGACTATTTTTTGGAATATGCAAAAAAATTCCTTAATACATTTGTTAATCATTGTGCTAAAGAATTAACTCAAGAGAAAGTCAAAAATTAAAGAATATATTGAAATATCTTATATTATGAACAAAAAATAGAGGAAGCAAAAAAAGACCAACTGGGTCTTTGTCTAATTAATTTTCATGGTTAGAACCAGATTAGAGAGAATGTTTTTAGTGTAATATTCATATATTTGGTGATAAAATAGACAATAAACAGTTTTTAATTTAAGCAACTTCATTAGATCCCTTTTTTTATCTGGCTTTTTGGAATAGTTATCTAGAGCTTATGGCGCTATTGAAGTTATATTTACCGATAATTTTTTTAAGTTATTTTCTTTCATTTTGATCTGATAAGTAAGTCAAACACAATTACTGTTTTATTTTGAAGCAATATAAATAAGTATTAATTAGTATTTTGATAATTACTAAACCTGCTACGCAAAGCTTTATATCCACTATTACTGTAAGAGTCGTAAATTTCGTTAGATAAGAATTAATTGACAATAAAATTAATAATTTGATGAAGGAGAAAGTAAGATGAAGAAGTATAGAAAATATTTAGCATTATTGTTTGTATGTATAGCGATACCTTTACTGTTGTTTTTGATTATTTTAATTACAAGTTTAATATCTTCAATTTTGCTTTATTTTAAAACAAATCAATTTGTAATTAACACTGAAGATATATATATAGCCTGCAAAATAGCGCCTTTAGGTATTCCAATCGGGATCGGTCTTTGGTATTTAGAATGCCGTCGTTTAGGAATTAAGATGTTTGGCTAATAATTAAGATCCCAGCCTAAAAACTGGGATTTTTTATATTTGCGATTCACTTACTAAGTTCATCGATAATCTAGCTGGCTTGAATGAACTATGACAAGCCTAGTAGATAAAATAAAGTGGCATGATTCACAACAAATACAGCAATATTTGGCATTACCATCGTTTATTACATATAGGGTAGATATGACAATATATTTAAAGAAATTAGTCAGATGGCTTTGTGGAATTTTACGATCTAGTATTAGACCATTATTTATTTCGATTATGATGATCAGTTATTTAATGAAACAGTGTATTTAATTGAGTGATTTTAAAAATATTCCAAACTATTTTTTTTATCAGTTTATTGGCGTAATATAGTCGTTACGCCTTACTTAGCTAGCAAACTTATTTAGCGTATACCTTAATTTTGCTAAGTGAGTAATTGAATTATTAAATAACTAAAAGGGGTTAATGATGAAATTAATAGTCGATAATA
Source organism: Gilliamella apicola (assembly GCF_000599985.1). Taxonomy (NCBI): domain Bacteria; kingdom Pseudomonadati; phylum Pseudomonadota; class Gammaproteobacteria; order Orbales; family Orbaceae; genus Gilliamella; species Gilliamella apicola. The sequence continues at coordinate 2,373,100 of NZ_CP007445.1, read as the reverse complement.
TGAGTTGCCAACATTGTGTTAATACCATCACCAAAGCAATCAATGCTATCGATCCTAAAGCGAAAGTAACTGTAGATCTTACTAAGCATGAAGTTGATATAGAAGGCGGTACAATCTCACAAGAAGCAACAATTGCAGCAATTAATGACGCTGGATTTGAATTTGTGGGTATTTCATATTAGAAATTAATAATATCTACTTTGGTATTAATAAATTTAGGCGATTAAGTTGAAAAATCGCCTTTTTTATATCACAGAATAATTTAAGAAACGTTAAAGAAAATTCTTTAAAAATATTTAATAAATTACATTTATTTTTGTAAAAATTATTCAGGAGTCTATATCGTCACAAATGTATAGGTGACTTAAATTCAACTCTTATTTATGATAAATCTAAAAAGAGTAGCGGACTTGTTATAAGTGATAACAATAGGAAAAAATTAAATATTTTTCTAATAAAAACTTAAACTCGCCGATAATTACAATACAAGTTATAAAAATCATGATGATCAAAATAGTACAAAAATCTAAACCTAAAAATCAATAAAACGTATATAAATAGCGTTTATCAAAAAATAACTGAATATTTTGACTTAACTTGGATAAGTTGATTTTTTTCGACTCCCTAGAACGATATAAACATTCTTTGTTAAATAACTGGTAATGAAAATATCTTGGATAAACTACTTCTAATTAATATGATGCATTACCTTAAAAAATAATAATTATGTTTTATAAGGTAATAACTTATTATCAATTTATAATGAAACGATATAGACTCCTGAATAATTTTTACAAATGTGACAGTTTTTACTGAAACGTATGCGTTATCTGAAACTTTTTAACAAATTTGTCTTATACAAAATTTCTTATTCTATTTAAAATATTAATTCATCTTGATTTTTGTTATGGTGTTGGCATAATCATTTAAATAATAGCTGATTTTAAAAGGATTTATAGGATGAATAAAAAAAAGTTATGCATTACTGTAGTTTCAATGGCTTGGTTGTCTGCCGTTTTTGCTGTGAATGCTTATCAGATTGAATGTCCAAAAGAACTCAAAGTCAAAGAATCTGTCGAAAATCTTCCAGATGGCTGGGAAGTTGTTGAGAGTGAAGATAGTACTTTGTATGAGCCTTCCGACATATCCGTCTATTACGATAAACCAGTTAAAATGCTCTTACAAAAACCCCAAGAAACTTTAATCGGTCGTAAAAATTGGGGTAGTCAGTACGAGCTTACCTGGCTGGTAAGTCCACCTTTTGATGACGTGCCATTTTATGCCGACTGTAGTTATGATGGAACTTTTATCCAATTGATAAAAAAAATTGATCGTTCGGTGAATGTTTGTAAGGGCTTTTATTCTGAGGATAAATACGGCAAAGTAGAAAATAATATTGTTTCACTTGACTGTACCAATAATGAAACAAACAATACAAATAATTAGGTTGGAAATTTATTATCAAATTTCTTAAAAAATTAATTATAACTATCTAATATTGTTGTGTAATTGGTGTAATTATTTGCAATATTAATTGTTTTTCCTATTTATTAATAGCAAAGACAATATTTAGAGGAAAATAGAATATGAAAGGAAAAAGATTATACAGTACGATGATAGCCATTGCTTGTTTAGCTAGCGTTTTTAGTGTGAATGCGTATCAGATTGATTGTCCAAAAGAGATGTCATTTAAAATAAAATTTGAAGAAATACCAGAAGGATGGGAAATTTCTGAAGATAAAACTTATACTTCATCTTTTTCTACTTTGGGTCTTTTTCATGATAAACCTGCTCTTAAAGCTTCACTGGTACCGGCAAAAGGCACAATTGATGGTCAACAACAGAAATTAATATGGGAAGTGAATCATGTTAAAGATACCGTTCCTTATTATGTTGTTTGTCAATATGGGAGCGGAGTTGCAATCACCAAAAAGATAGATCTTTCAATGAAGAGTTGCTGGGCTGTCTATTCAGAAGATAAAGATGGCAAACAAGGCGCGCTTCACTGTAGTGTGAATGAAGCTAAGAATCTGCATTAGTTTTTTTGATGTTCCAATCTTCAATACAAAATCATATTTGAACAAAAGGGCAGATCAAAGCCCTTTAAATCACAATTCGTATTTTTAAGAATTTTTCTTAAAGATAGGGTGCTTTTGAATCATGTTAGATGTAATCACGGTTTTAATTCTTATATTTTTCATGGTTTTTAGTCATTGGATATTAAAAAGAAAACCGATTCTGTTTATTAATTGAAATTCAGATAATATTAAATATTTATACCGAGCAAGTGTGAGGTTATGTTTAAAAAACGTATTAACCATTTTTTCGGCACACTTGTTTCAGTATTTATTAAAAAATTTAATCTACCACCATCGATAAAAGTGGTGCGTTGGACCAATTCCATTACCAATCTTTAAATCATCTGCATGAGTAATTGCGCCTTGCAAGTAATCTTTCGCTTGATGTATGGCATCTTCTAAACAATGTTTAGGCAACAGTGCCGCAATTGCTGCCGATAATGTGCAGCCCGTACCATGAGTATTTTTAGTTTGGATTCGTGGTGATACTATTCTAATCGTTTGCATTGGAGTTATTAAATAATCAGGGCTTTCTTGACTTGGTAAATGGCCACCTTTCATTAATACTGCTTTACAACCTAACTTCAATAACTCATGACCTTGTAGTTGCATTTGATCTTCATCCTTTGCTTCCTCACAATCTAGTAAAGTTGCTGCTTCTGGAATATTAGGTGTTATTACCGTTGCTAAAGGTAATAATAGTTCACGAATTGCGCTAACTGCCTCAGGTTTTAACAGCGAATGTCCTCCCTTAGCAATCATTACCGTGTCTAGCACAATGTTGGCAATAGGATTATTGTTTAGCAGATGATAAACAGTAGTTACAATCTCTTTATTCATTAGCATTCCTATTTTTACGCTATCAATTTTTATATCGTGATACAGCGTATTAAATTGTTCAGCCACAAATGTAGGATCGATTGCCAATACGCTATCAACTCCTTGGGTACTTTGTGCGGTAAGAGCTGTGATTACTGACATTCCATATGCTCCGAGAGCTGAAAAGGCTTTTAAATCTGCTTGGATACCTGCACCACCACTTGGATCAGAACCGGCAATGGTTAAAGCAACAGTTGTCATAGTATTACCTCTTATTTATTTTTAGCTTGTTGTACTTTTTCAAGTAACGATAGCGTGGCTTGTTGAATATTTTTTTGACCACAAATTGCCGAAACAACAGCAATTCCCTCAATACCGCTTTGCAATATTGCGGTAGCATTATTGATATTAATACCACCTATTGCTACAGCAGGGCACTGTTTTAGCCTAACTAATTGGGTTAATTGTGGCATACCCATTGCCGGTGCAGCATCTTGTTTTGTTGTGGTAGGATAAATTGGACCAATTCCAATATAATCGACAAGTTGCCATGAGACTTCATCAAGTTGTTGGCGATTAGCAACCGAAAATCCTAACCATTTGTTATTGCCAATTAATTTGCGAGTAACATCGACAGGTAAATCGCTTTGCCCAATATGGACACCATCAGCATCAATTGCTAGTGCAATATCAACATGATCGTTAATAAATAAAGGAACGTGCGTATCGCTTAACGCTTCTTTTAATGCTAATGCAGCGTAATACCAATTTTTACCAGAAAATTCATGTTCTGATCTTAATTGGACTGCGGTTACTCCGTTAGCAACTGCGATTTTAGTGGTTTCTACCATGCCATTAATACCACCACATAAAATTGGATCTAAAACTAAATAGAGACTTAAGTCGAGTCGTTTATTCATCTGATTTCCTTATATATGTGATGGGTTAAATAGTGAAAGCTGATCTATCAGTGATACAGCGTAAGTGCCTAATCCTTGTTGTTTGTTGCCAAGTTCTCCAGCTTTTTTCATCATAAAACAGGCTGATGCTGTAGCAAGTAAGGTATTGGTTGAACCAGCAATAAAAGCTGCAACCATGGCTGATAGCGAGCAGCCAGTACCAGTAATTTTAGTTAATGCTATATCCCCGCCTGTGATGCTGTAAGTTTGTTTACCGTCAGTAATATAATCAACATCTCCAGTAATGCTAACGATGGTTTGATGTTTTTGTGCAAGCTGTTTAGCCGCATTTAAGGCTGATTCAGTAGAATCTTGACCATCAGGACCTTTGGATGATGAGTTATCACCATTTAAGGCTAATATTTCTGAAGCATTACCACGAATAACGGTAGGTTTAAAACTAATTAATTGATGCACAATCTCGGTACGATAAGCAAGTGCTGGTCCTACTGCGACCGGATCGAGTACCCATTGTATGTGATTTTTTTGGGCACTGGCAGCTGCTAATAACATGCTTTCTGCGCTATTGCTATCAAGGGTGCCAACATTGATTAGTAAACTATTGGCAATTTTTACAAATGAGGCAACTTCTTGCTTAGCAATGACCATTGCTGGTGATGCGCCAATTGCTAATAATACATTCGCTGTAAAATTTTGAACCACATCATTAGTAATACAGTGTACTAATGGATGATGTTGTTTTACATGATCGATAAAAGGTCTTACTTGGGATATTTGCAGGGCTTGAGTGGCAGACATATTCTTTCCTTACAACAATTTATAAAGTTAACTAAGGGAAGAGTGTGCCAATTGAGGATTTTCAAGGCTTAGACTTCCCTACGCTGGTATAATCCAGATCAGGTTCAACGGGTAAAATCTCAGTTTTTTGTAAGCAACAAAAAACACCCCGAGTCAAAAGAGCTTTTATTATGGACTGACTAATGATTTAACACAAGTTATTGTAATAATTTTTCTATATCAGTTATGTCACGTCGGTCAGGTAAGAAGATGATGAGATGATCATTACTTTCGATGGTTAAATCTGTATTAACGATAATCACATCTTCGCCACGGACTACCGCACCAATGGTAGCACCAGAAGGTAATTTTAAGCCGTTGATATTTTTACCCACCAATTTGGAATTTTCTTTATTCCCATGAGCAACCACTTCGACAATTTCAGATTCGCCCTGTCTTAAAGAGACAACTTTAACAACTCCTGTTTGTCTTACATGGCTTAATAGCTCTGAAATAGTGGCATGTTGTGGTGAAATAGCAATATCAATAACGCTATCATTAATCAGTTCAAGGTAGGCTTGCTTTTGAATTAAAACAATAACTTTTTTAGCGCCCATTCTTTTAGCTAACATTGATGACATTATATTAGATTCATCGTCACTTGTTACAGCAATAAACAGATCCGTAAGTTCAACTTGTTCTTGTGATAGCAGTTCTTGATCTGACGATTCACCATGTAAAACAGTGGTATTAACTAGTTGTTCAGCAATTAACTCGGCACGTTCAGCATTACGTTCAATTAATTTAACTTGATAGTCATTCTCTAAACGTTTAGCTAAAGCAATCGCGATGCCACCGCCACCACTAATTATAATTCGTTTATAAGGTTTTTCTAACCGCTGTAATTCACTTGTAACTGCTTTGATATTGCTAGGCGGGGTAATGAAATAAACCATATCACCCGCTTCAATGAGGGTGGAGCCTAATGGACGAATAAAGCGATTTTTTCGATATATTGCAACAACTCTCGCTTCAACATGTGGTAGGTGTTCTTTCAGTTCAGACAACTCACTTCCGACTAAGGCACCACCATAGTAGGCTGTCACAGCAACTAAACATACACGATTATCGTAAAAAGAGGCAAACTGTAATGAGCCTGGATATTGTACTAACTGACTTACGTGATTGGTGATCAGATTTTCTGGGGCAATAATATGATCGATATTAATGCAATCTTTATTGAAAAATGGATATTTCTCGTCGTTATATTCTGGTGCACGAATGCGTGCGACTTTTTGCGGAATATTGAACATAACGTGACCTATTTGACAGGCCATCATATTAACTTCGTCCGAATTTGTGACGGCAACCAACATATCAGCCGATTCAGCACCTGCACTTTCTAATACTTGCGGGTAAGATGATTTGCCACAAATGACTTGTAAATCAAAACGTTCTTGTAAAGATTGCAATTTGTCGTGATCTTCATCGACCACAGTAACATCGTTTTGTTTTTCGGTAACAAGGTATTCAGCTAAAGCACTGCCTGTTTGTCCGGCACCAAGAATAATAATCTTCATAACTAACCCATATATTTAGATGGCTTTAATCGTTACTCACAAAATTCGTTGATTAAAGCCAATCTATACTATTTTTTGTGATAGTTAGTGATTTTAAGTTATAACTATCAGTTTGTGGTTTAGCAGTTAATGGTTTATTGTTTATAAAAAACAGTTTATTAAAATTGTTTATACAAAACCAATTGCATCATAAACCTTTTTCAAGGTTGGTTCGGCTTTTGAACGTGCTTTTTCAGCACCTTCTTGCATGATTGAATGTAAGTAATTTTCATCATCACGATATTGGTGATATTTAGCTTGTAACTCTGTTAGCATATCAATCACTTGCGTTGCCACTTCGGTTTTAAGATGTCCGTACATCTTGCCTTCAAACTCTTTTTCAAGTTCAGCAATCGGTTTACCTGTAATACCTGTTAATATATCGAGTAGGTTTGATACGCCAGTTTTATTTTTTAAATCATAACGTACAACTGGTGGTTCGTCAGAATCGGTCATAGCCCGTTTGATTTTCTTTTCCACATCTTTAGGATTTTCGAGTAAACCAATCACATTATTGCGGTTTTCATCTGATTTAGACATTTTTTTTGTTGGATCTTGTAATGACATCACTCGTGCACCAACTTTAGCGATAAACGGTTCAGGCACAGTGAAAATATCGCCATAAAGTGCATTAAAACGCATAGCAATATCGCGCGATAATTCAAGATGTTGTTTTTGATCATCTCCAACTGGTACCAAATTGGCTTGATATAATAAAATATCGGCAGCCATTAGAACAGGATAATCAAATAGACCTGCATTGATGTTTTCAGCATGGCGAGCTGATTTGTCCTTAAACTGTGTCATTCGACTAAGTTCACCAAAATAGGTGTAACAGTTTAATGCCCAACCCAGTTCAGCATGAGCGGGCACATGGGATTGTACAAAAATAGTGCTTTGCTTTGGATCGATACCGCAAGCTAAATATAAAGCTAATGTATCAAGAGTCGCTTTGCGCAATTTTTGTGGATCTTGACGTACAGTAATTGCGTGCTGATTGACGATACAATAAACGCAATCATATTCGTTTTGCAACGCTACCCAGTTTTTTAAAGCCCCTAAATAGTTGCCAAGTGTTAGTTCGCCTGATGGCTGAGCGCCACTAAATACAATCGGTTTACTCATAATTTATTCCTAATTTGGTTATTTTTTATCTTTGCTCATTATTTTTTAGCTTCAGCTTTGGGCTGAGGTAATAAGGTTAATATATCTTTAAAATCATCAAATAAAAAATCGGGATTGCTTGTTGCAATCGAGATGCCATAATTATATCCATAGGTTAGTGCAACCGTCGGGCATTTGGCATTTTGCGCGGCAGTAATATCGTTTTTAGAATCTCCTACAAACAATAATTGATCGCTAAATAAACCAAAGGTTGCCATAACTTGGTATAACGGCGCTGGATGAGGTTTTAATTTAATAACATCACCACCACCAAGCACTAAAGAAAAATACTCTTTTATGCCAAGCGATGATAATAGGGCTGGCAAGAATTGGGCTGGCTTATTGGTCACGAGTGCTAGTGGATATTGATTCTCATGCAATGTTTTTAAGGTTTCTTTTACATGTGGAAACAGCTTGGTTTCTGCGTCCATGACTTTATCATAATGTTTATTAAATAGAGCTTTAGCTTGAGCAAGTTGTTCTGCAGATGGAATCACATTAATCGCTTTGAAAACACGCTCTAACATTACATCAATACCATTGCCAACAAAGTTTTTTATTTGTTCATTTGTTATTGTGTCGAGATTTAAATCTGCAAGCATGTTTTGTGCAGCAAGTGCAAGTCCTGGCACACTATCAACCAGTGTACCATCTAAATCAAAGGCGATTGCTTGAATATCTTGTAATTTATGCATGTGTTACTCCTGCTAACTGTTGGCGCATAGCGTCAATTACCGCTTTGTAATCTGGTTCACCAAAAATAGCCGAGCCTGCTACAAACATATCGGCCCCAGCTTTGGCAATTTCGGCAATGTTATCAACTTTTACTCCTCCATCGACTTCTAAACGAATATCTCGTCCTGAATCAATAATGCGTTTTTTGGTTTGTTGTAATTTTTTAAAGGTGGATGGAATAAAAGATTGTCCGCCAAAACCAGGATTAACGCTCATTAATAAAATAATGTCAATTTTATCAATTATATAATTTAAACAATCTAAAGAGGTGGCTGGATTAAGTACAATACCAGCACTACAACCATGATCTTTAATTAACTGTATCGAGCGATCCAAATGGATGGTTGCTTCTGGATGAATAGAAATATTAGTGGCCCCCGCTTTAGCGAAAGAAGTAATTAATTCTTCGACCGGTGAAGCCATTAAATGTACATCAATGGGTGCTGTGATCCCATAGTCACGTAACGCTTTACAAAACATTGAACCCATGGTTAGATTAGGTACAAAATGATTATCCATTACATCAAAATGGATAACATCGGCACCTGCATCAAGTACTTTTTGAGTATCTTCACCAAGACGAGCAAAATCAGCGGATAATATGGATGGAGCAATAATAAATTCTTTCATAAACTACCTCTAAATAATCATCTTTACATATAAGCCTACTCATGACTTTTTATATAAAGCTAGAATTTCATCAATCTTTTTTCTACTTCCACCCGCACAACTGATTGAGCGACGCATTTCAGCTCGATAAAGATGACTTGCCTTATTATATAGCGTCATGGTGTAATCAGTATAATGGTTAGACACCAGTACGGGTATATTTTTTTTGTATGCCACTTTTTCCGCTAATTTAGACAAATTTTCGTGCTCTTCAAAGCCAAAAATATTGGAATAATAAGAGGTAAATCCTCCTGATTTATTAGGTGGAATATAAGGTGGATCACAATATATCACCGAATTTTGTTCAGCCTTTTTCATGACTTCGTGATAAGGAGCACAAATAAACTCTGCCTTTTGCGCTTTTTCAGCAAAAAAGTAGAGCTCTTTTTCGGGAAAATAGACTGTTTTATATCGACCAAAGGGTACATTGAATTTTCCATTGCTATTATAACGACATAAACCGTTATAACCATGTCGATTAAAATAGACAAAGAGTAACGATCTTAAATACTGATCGTTGCTACCATTAAATACGTCTCTAAGTTGGTAAAATGCCTCAGGCTGATTATTTTGCTCATTAAATAATAGTCTAAGATCATTAATAAATTGATCAGGGTTTGTTTTTAGTAGTTTAAATAGTGCAATTAAATCATGATTGATATCAGCTAAAATATAACTTTTGTAATCGGTATTTAAAAAAACAGAACCTGCGCCAACAAAAGGTTCAATTAATTGCTCCCCTTCTGGTAGATATTGCTTAATGGTGTCTACAAGCGCATATTTTCCTCCGGCCCATTTTAAAAAGGCTCGTTGCTTCTTCAACGGTTGCTCCTATTTTTTCGTTGCTAGTAGGATAAATGGACGATATCCTTTATTAATTTACTATTTTTTCTTTATTAACTGCTGCTCCCGATTTAACCCATGGTTTGTCTTTTTGGAGAGCAGGTGGTAGTGATTTGATTGCTTTATGAGCCTCATCAAGTGATGAATAATTACCTTTAACTAAAATAAACCATTTACCATTGCTGTATTGAGTTTCATAAATCTGGTAATCCGTTATTTTATTTTGTGTAACAAATTTTTTTAAGCCCTCAGCCGACCTAGATGCAGTAATTTGAATCACATAATGATCATCTTCTATCCTAAATTTTTTTATTAAGCTATTGTTGTCATCGTTTAGATTAGCTACCTTTTTAGTTGGTTTTTTTTCACCTTCATGATTGGCATTTGACGCCATATTTAGGTTATCAGTTGAGTTTATACTACTACTGCTATTTTCAGATGGTTTTGGCTCATCAGGTTTAGATGGAGTTGATATTTCTGAATTCGCTAAAGAACTATCAGGCGCCTCTCCATTATCTGTAACATTGAGCTGTCCATCATGAGCAGCATTAGTCGTATCCGTATCATCTGTTGAAGCAACACCGTTAACCACAGGAGGTGTTAATGGTGTTGGTTCACTTTTTTGTGATGGTCGAAAGACAATCAAGCTAAGTAATAAAAAAATAATTAGGATTATCAAACAGCAAATAATAAGTTTTTTCTTAGGATAATTTTGAAGAAAATCTGGTAATTTTAGTGGGAGTGATGAATCCTTGTTAGGTTGTTCTGATATATAACGATCGTCTTTATCTACACGCATATTTACTCCTTAACCTATCAAAAGATTTATAGCCTCACAAAGTACCATTATTTCTAAAATAAGCGACTTAAATTTGCTCTATTTTCTCAATAATATAATTTGCAACACCTTTAGCACTTTGCTCATCAGTTTTGATTGTAATATCCGCAATTTCTTCGTAAAGAGGTTCGCGTTCTCCAGCAAGTTCTTCATAAAGTTCTCTTGGAGTATTACCGCCTTGTAAAAGTGGTCGACGTTTATCTTTTTGTGTTCTAGCCATTTGCTTTTCAATGGTAGTTTCAAGATAAACAACAATGCCACGGGCCGATAGTCGATTACGCGTCTCTTTCGATAATACTGAACCACCACCAGTAGCAAGTACTACACCTTGTTTTTCAGTCAATTCATTAATAACTTTTTCTTCTCTGGCTCGGAATCCGTCTTCACCCTCTAAATCAAAAATCCATGCAATATCAGCGCCTGTACGTTTTTCAATCTCTTGGTCTGAATCAAAAAATTCCATGCCTAGCTGTTGTGCAATCTGTCGGCCTATTGTGCTTTTTCCTGCCCCCATTGGGCCAATTAGAAAGATATTTCGCTTTTCTGCCATTGTAGTTTCATCATCTATTAATTTTGGTTAAAATATACAACACAACATTAACTTTCAATGATTTATTTAATCATTCACATTGTTAACGGTGTAACTTTTCTTGGATCTCCGTCTAACGACAAAAATTTAGGTCGGTAATTATCTCAATAGATAGTACCTTTTTGCAATAAGTATTTATAATAGTTTTTAGCTTATTCCTGCTTGGTGTAAATCATGAATATTTAATGCGCCTACTAATTCACCAGCACTATTAACAACAGGTGCTGCGGTAATATTATGATCATTAAATGATTTTAAAGCTTCGACAGCTTTCCAACTCTCAGGTATTTGAAAGCCAGGACTGGTCATAACCGAGCTAATACTGTCTTGCAATGTACCATTTTTAAGTAATAATCGGCGTAAGTCTCCATCGGTAAAAACACCCGCTATTTTATTATTATCTTGACAGATTGCAACTAAACCGACTCCAGTACGGCTTAATTCAAGCATAGCATCGAATACGGTTGCAGTATGTGGTATTTTGGGAACTAAGTCACCTTGTCGCATGACATCTTTAACATGGTTGAGTAATTTAGCTCCTAAGCTACCCGCAGGATGAGAGCGAGCAAAATCTTCTTCTTTAAATCCACGTGCACGCATAACAGCAATAGCAAGCGCATCACCCATGAGTAACGTATTGGTTGAGCTTGACGTCGGTGCAAGCCCCATTGGGCAAGCTTCTTGTTCGATTGATATATCAAGTACTGCTCGCGCTGATTTAGCCAACGGAGAATCCAATCCACCTGTAATTGCTATCACAGGTACATTCATTGCTGAAAGTATAGGTAAAATAAAATTGAATTCCTTTGCTCGTCCAGAATATGAGATAAGAATGGCAACATCATTTTTAGTTATCATGCCCAAATCTCCATGTAATGCTTCAGATGGATGCATAAAAAAAGCTGGACTACCAGTACTTGCTAATGATGCTGCAATTTTTTTCCCAATATGGCCAGATTTTCCAATACCTGATACAACGACTTTCCCTTTATTCGATAAAATAAGCTGACAAGCTTCAACAAAATCTTTACCTAGCCTATCGGGTAACTTTTTGGCTTCTTGAAGTTCTAATTTAAGAAGTTCTCGACCATATTGTAACAATTTGTTCATATGTACTAACCTAATGTAATTAAATATAATTAAATCATGATGCTATAATTGACAAAAAAGGATAGCTAATTCTAGTCAATCATATTGTTAACAGTGTATCAATTAACAATACAAGATTCAAAAAAAGAAAATTTTTATGTAAAAAAGTTTCAGAAGAAGATAACGTTTCAGTAAAAATTATTGATGAATTTACCTTAAAATCCTAAAGCAACTTTTATCCCCAATGTTATTAAAATGATTCCTAATAATTTATCGATAATAATTTGTATTTTAAAGTATCTTCGTTGTACTGCTTGTGTTTGAAATATATAGACAACAAAAGGCCACCAAAAAACAGCTTCAATCCAAATAATAAGTGCTACGAGTAGTTTATCCATTATTGATGAATCAGCATTCAATACCTGAGTGAAAATTGCTAAGAAATATAATGTTGCTTTAGGATTAAGCAGGTTGCAAAACAGACCTTGCATAAAGGCTGTTTTAGCAGAAATACATTTGTTGTTTGATTGCTGTGAAAGATAAGTTGTACCAGTGTTTTTTGCTAGTAATGCTTTTATTCCGAGCCATAACAAGTAAGCTGAACCTGCATAACGTAACCCGTTATAAAGTATTGGTGTTGTTGCAATGAGTATGGCAATACCTGCAACACAGTAACTCATATGAATTAATATTGCCATTATTACGCCCAGACAAGACAACAACGCGATTTTTCGGCTATAACTTAAACTGTTTTTTAAAATCAGAAAGAAATCTGGCCCAGGAGAAATCATCCCTAAAAAACTGATAGTAATGACTAAAATTAATGTATCAGTCGTCATTTTGTACCTATTTAAATACTTGCGCAGAGTTATTTATTGTTGCAATTTTTGATTTATTTTGTTCAATAAACTGTTTTTTATTCAAATTTGGCTCAGTTAGGTAATCTGTTAAAAATTTAGCATTACTTTCAACTTGTGCACCATTTAAAATTAAACGCGGTAGATCAATTTGGTAGATAACTTGATCGGGCGTTTTATGTAAATTTTCACTCTTAGCATTGGTTAGTAAATAAAGTTTACGCTCTTTTTCTGATAGGCGATTAATTGTTGCTGTACCAGCTCCCATCATTAAATGGTCGGGGAAAATATAAAAGACAGTATTATCTAATAATTTATTATCTTTTAAATGTCGGATAAATTGTCCAACATTATAATCGAGTGAAGCTGCAACAAATGACATATTATCATTTTTAGGTGATATAACTGACTTCATGCGATCATCATTAAAGCCATTAGGCGCATGAGTTGAAACTGTTGAGATAAATAACGCAAATGGTTTACCTGATTGATTCATATCGATAATTTGTTTTTGAGCTATATCTAAAATATCCTTGTCATATAATCCAAATGGGGCATTAGGATATTGACCAACGTAATTTTCTTCCGAGACGATTTGCATACCAAATAACCCTGCTGTATGACCAATTCCAGCGAAATTAGGACCCGCCATTACGTAACGTGTTTGGTAGCCAGCTTGTCTTAATACATCACCCAAGCTTACTAATTGTGTTTGATCTGCTTTCATTAATGGGGAAGTTGTGTATCCTCCAATTAGAAACGGCATGCCTGTCATATAAGTATACATTGAAGCGGTAGTCCAACTACTGCCTGCACTCATTGGCATATTAGCAAAGAAAGTATAATCTTGGCGTAACTGTCGTAAGTTGGGTGTAATTTCTTCAAAATCTAAAAAACCTTGTTCAAAGGATTCAAGAGACAAAACAATAATATTTTTGCCCTTTTGACTCACAATCTGTTCTTTGGTTGGATAATCAACCATATTTAATGATGCTAGTGCTTGTTTAAATGGTTCGCGAGGAGCACTTGTGACTTGATATATTTCATATAAACGACTTAAAGGACCGTTATGGTAACTTATTGAGAAGATTGCAAGACAGGCAAATAATAAGCGGATAAATAACCGACATTTAGATTTGCATAGATTGGCTAATTTTGACAGTAAAAATACCAATCCTAAAAAGACCGCAATAACTAGTACTGCTTGCAGCTTAAAAATGAATAACCCTTCAATGATATCATTTACATTTAAATTTACATAAAACTGATAGTCAATAAAACCTCCACTAAAGTAGACAGAGGTGAGTTCCATCACGATAAGAACGGTCATGAATGTGATGGTCACTAATTGCCATTTTTTTTGTTGAAATAGTGAAGCAAAAATAATAGTTAATACCAAAAAAGGCAAAATAACGAGCGTAGATAAGGGCATAAAATGTGTTACTCAATAATAAATTTTGGCAACAGTATATACATAATATTAATAAATAAAAAAGTGCTATTGTAATTTTGTGATAATCAAAATTGATTTGCTATGTTACTTTTATCATTACTTAATTGTTTATTTCTATATAATAATTTATAGGTAAAATTGATTTATGTTAATTAAATGATTGGCAATTAACTTTTTCAGTTTTAATATTAACCTCATCAAGTAAAAAGGAATAATTAAAGGTGATGATATGAAAAAATTAACTATCTTTGTATTGTTTATGTTTAGTCCGTTACTCTCCTTTGCTAAAGGACCTGATTGTTATACTTGGCCTATGAATATGACCGAAGGTTGGCTAAAAAATATGAATATTGTGGATATTGTGGATTTAGATGAATCGAAAACTCAAATTACGCAATTAGCATCACAAGAGATCGAAAAAGGTTTATATAATCAAATTTATCATTTTGTTTTCTACGATAAAAAAGGAAATAGTTACGAAGTTATTACTCAAAATAATGCTTCGGACGAAGAATGCTCAATGAGTCAGGTCAATCATTACTTAGTATCACAAAGTAATGTACATTAATGGCGAATATAACATTATATTAGTAAATTCAATATTTTTAATGCTTGTTATAAAGTAACAAAGGAATTTTAAGGTAATAATATGAGGAAACTTTCTATTCTAATGCTGTTGGTATCACTTCCACTGATGTCCCACGCCCAAGAGCCTGATTGCAAAGCTTGGTCTTTAGATAAAGCCAAAGAGTGGTTAAAAAGTAGTAATATTGTTGATAGTCAAAATTTAAGTGAATCAAAAATGAGAATCACACTTTTAGCGACTGAACAAAAAAGTAAAAATCTTTATACACAAATTTATCATTTTATTTTTTATGATAATCAAAATAAAGCTTATGATGTGATCACAAAAAGTAAGGCCTCTAAAACAGAATGTTTTGGTGACGTAGATAGTTATTTTATTTCAAAACGCCAGATCAACCATTTAAACTAAACAATTAAATTAAATAAAGATTTAATCCATTAATGTTCAATTTCACTTGTCAACGAAACAGGCGAAAATAAAAGCAAAGTAAAACATAAGGTTATAAAATGAAAACAATTTTTCTTATTGTAGGAGTAATGTTATGGTCAACATACTCCTTTGCTAAAGCACCCGATTGTGCTTCTTTTCCGATGAATACTACCGCGACATGGATGCAGAATGAAGGCATCCTTGCTATGGGGGATATAGATTCTTCAAAAACTAAAATTAATTTATTGGCATCAGAAAAAAAGATTAATACCAATAAAATGATTAAAAAGAAGTTTATTTATACAAATATCTATAATTTCGTTTTTTATGACGATGATGGCAAAAGTTATCAAGTTATCACTAAAATTGATACAGTTGAATCACCTAAAAATAGGTTTGATTGTTCGTATGGTGGTTATAGCGAATTTTATTTTATCTCAAAAGAAGGTGGCTTTTGAGACTTAAAAATTGTAACTCTTAGTTGTTTTCAAAGATTAGGTTAACAATAAAAACTCTCTTATTTAATTACTGTTTTAATATAAAATTTTTTTATAATTAAAAAAAAAGATTGAAATAATATGCTGATTAAGTGAGGATAATTGCCAATGATGTTTTTTAAACCAATTTAGGTGCAGTAATGCTTAATAGTTGATGCAATTAATAACTAGGAGTCAATATGTTCAGTAAAGAGATGACCATTGCCACTTATGATAAAGAATTATGGGATGCAATTAAAGGTGAAGAGCAACGTCAAGAGGATCACCTTGAATTAATCGCATCTGAAAATTATACCAGTCCTCGAGTAATGCAAGCACAAGGATCGCAATTAACCAATAAATATGCCGAAGGTTACCCTGGCAAACGTTATTATGGTGGTTGTGAGTATGTTGATATCGTCGAGACTTTAGCTATTGAGCGAGCAAAAACTTTGTTTGGTGCTGATTATGCTAATGTGCAACCGCATTCGGGGTCACAGGCTAATTTTGCCGTTTATATGGCATTATTAAAACCTGGTGATACGGTATTAGGCATGAATTTGTCAGAAGGTGGTCATCTAACACACGGTTCACCTGTAAGTTTTTCTGGTAAATTATATAATGTCGTCGCTTATGGTGTAGACGAAACTGGCCATATTGATTATGAACAATTAGAAAAAATAGCCTTAGATTCAAAACCTAAAATGATTATTGGTGGGTTCTCTGCTTATTCAGGCGTTGTCGATTGGAAACGTATGCGCGAGATTGCTGATAGTGTCGGAGCGTTCTTGTTTGTGGATATGGCGCATGTGGCAGGTCTAGTTGCAGCAGGCGTATATCCTAATCCAGTACCTTTTGCTCATGTCGTTACCACGACAACTCATAAAACATTAGGCGGACCACGTGGCGGGTTAATTTTAGCCAAAGGTGGTAGTGAAGAACTTTATAAAAAATTAAATTCGGCAGTTTTCCCTGGTGCACAAGGTGGACCATTAATGCATGTGATTGCCGCCAAAGCTGTAGCATTAAAAGAAGCGATGGAACCAGCCTATAAAGAGTATCAACATCAAGTGATTAAAAATGCGCAAGCCATGGTTGATGTAATTTTAAAACGTGGTTATAAAGTGGTTTCAGGCGAAACACAAAATCATCTATTTTTAATTGATCTAGTCGATAAAAAAATTACCGGTAAAGAAGCTGACGCCGCATTAGGTAGCGCAAATATTACGGTAAATAAAAATAGTGTACCAAAAGATCCACAAAGCCCATTTGTAACTTCAGGTGTGCGTATCGGTTCACCAGCCATTACACGTCGAGGATTTAAAGAAGCTGAATCACGTGAGTTGGCAAATTGGATTTGTGATGTGTTAGATAACATTGATGACGAGCAAACCATTCAAGCAGTAAAAGCTAAAGTGTTAGATATTTGTCGCCGTTTACCAGTTTATCAACACTGATTAACTATTATTTAGTTAAGCATTGCCGATAAATCGATTGGCAATTAGTTTGTATTGGCTATCGGATTGAATTTCCAATAGCCATTTTGTTTTTTAATGATTTTCACTTGTGTTACTATTGTTTTGCTTTTCTGACTGTTGTTGCACATTTTGTTCAGCATGATGTTGTGGTTCAAAAATTTTATCTAAATAACCTTTGTGCCAAAGCCAGCCACCACTAATCCCCACACCTAATAATATGGCTAACCATAGAATAATGATGAATTTATGATTATGTTGCTTCAATGGATCGCTTAAATTGCGTTTAGCATTGTCAGGCAGTTCGGCTTTGCTTGTGAGCAATCCTCCTAACATTAAGTTGATTTTTACTTGTCCATTAATAGCCCATCCCGATGCTTCAAGTAATGGTCCGAGAGTGCGACGACGTAGTTTTAACCATGCTAAAATCACCGAAGGACCGGATACAATTAGAAATAGTCCAATAATGACTAATGGAAATTGCCACCAAGCGAGCGAAAAGATAGCCTGAAAGATAGATGCCAAAGCGGTACCAATAGCACCAATGGCTAAGCCAATTGCAGCAAAAATCCCCATACTTTTACCGATATCAAATTTATTAGCAGGATTTTGTAACGCTTGTTCGCTAGACTTATCAATATCAGCATCTTTGTCTGTTGCCCACTTATTAATTTGTTCGGTAATTAAACGACCAATGCGTTGATAAGGCGCCCAAATGGCTTGTTGAATACTAATTGGCTTAGAGATTATTTTAACCACATTGGCATCCCAATCATTGCCATTATTATCAATAAATACACCATTACGACCTTCAATCAATAAATCACCTTGTCCAGCGGTCATAGCTGCAGCAATCAGTTTCTTTTCACCCTGACGAGTACATTCGCAGTAGAGTAAACAGAGCTCAGAATAATTTGCCATATTGGCATGTTTGGCAATGTTATCGACGGCGACACAAAGAGTAGCACAGCGACCATCAATATACAGTTTACCAAGTTGGAAAGCGGCTCTTTTTTCAAGTGAGAAGAAATCAGCGAACGAAGCAAAATTAACTAGTAAACGATAAAGATGTTTATGAAACAGAACTAACTTTTCAAGTACGAGTACATCCGATGCTGAAATAGGGGTTTGGTTATCTTGTTCGACCATTTGCTTAAATTCTGTAAATAAATCCGAATTTATCAAACTGGTGATAACATCATTGTGAATATCTTCTATACTTGCTGTTGGTTCGGTTACAACCTTTAACTGAGTTAGTTCGGGTTTTGAACTAATTAGCGTAGTGTAGGCTTGTAAACTTTGTTGAATATTTTGCCACTCTTGCTGGGTAAGTTGGTCAGGATTTGATAATGATGAGGCAACTAATGTTTTAAAACGGCTGATTTTATCTTTCCAAAGTGGATTGAGCCCATTGACTAAATCAAGATAACGGGTGGAATCAATTTTTGATAAAGGTAATTCAGCCAAAGCTTCGTCTGACAGTAAACCATTTTCAGTTGGGACAATATATTTTTCATCAACATTAAGCGCGGTTTGTGCTTGTGGGGCATATTCGGCCAATTCAACACGTAAAAAATAATCATCAATTTTGGGTTTTAAAAGTTGGACTAATTTCCAAATTTCAGCTCGGTCTTCACCAAAAGGTGTATGGGTATTACTAATATCGGTTTGCCAATTCTGCCAAGTTTTTAGATTATCAACAAAGGTTTGTGCAATCTCTAGGTCAATACCATCTTGCCCACTCATGTCTTTCTGGGCACCGGTTGTTTTAATTGCAGTTTCAATGAATGTTTGCATTTCAGGTGATAATTCTGCAGAAGGTGGAAAAATTAAATCACCATTATAAAGCTTACCTGCATTAATTTTTATTGATTCTTGTACATCTTCTTGAGTTAAATAATTTGTATTATGCTTGTTTAAATTAGCAAGAATGCTGTGTGCTGTAACTGACAGTTTTTTACCTTGTTCTGTTGAGGTGTCGATTTCAGATAAGGGTAATGTGTCAGAGGAGTGTAAAATCGTCTCAAACGATAGTATTTTGTCTTTGGTCCAACTAATTGCATCTAAAATATCGGGTATACGAATGCGTCCATCTTGGTCAGTATCAAGTAAAGCTAAGGTTCGTTCATCAAAATCTAAACCTGTTGTTGGGCAGCTTAACGCTACCCACAATTTAGGATCTAAATCAGGCAGATTGATAATGTCGTTAGCATTTTTAAATACTACTTGATCTAATCCACCTACTCGCTGGAATGTCCACATATGACTCATAAATAACCTCCGCACCAAAATATTATTAGTATATTCAATTGGTAATAAATTTTTTAACTATAATTATTAATATATATAGCTGTATTTGTTTTTGTTATAGAAGAGAAGCGCAATTATCATTTTGTAAGGGTTTTATTTTCTTTGAAAGTTGATTTTTAGCTGCCTTTAACAACTTTGTGATAGAATAACGCTTTATTATTTAATATCCAAATAAAAATCATAAATATGTCATTAATTAATCTTACCAATGCTTATCTTTCATTCAGTGATGCGCCTTTATTAGATCATATTGATATGTCGATCGAAGTTAACGAACGCGTTTGTCTTGTAGGCCGTAATGGTGCAGGTAAATCCACTTTACTTAAAGTGCTTAATAAAGAAGTACCATTGGATGATGGGCAAATTGTTTATGAAAATAATGTTGTTGTGTCACGCTTACAACAAGATCCGCCCCGTGATGTTCAAGGTAATGTATTCGATTTTGTGGCGGAAGGATTACAAGAACAAGCTCAGTTGTTAAAAGATTATCACGAATTATCGCATCGAGTTGAGCAAGAACCTAGTGAAAGTAACTTAGCAAAACTAGCAAAAATGCAAGAACAGCTCGATCACCAAAATGGTTGGCAACTTGAAAATCGAATTCGCAATGTGATTTCATCGTTATCCCTAGATAGTGAAGCTCAATTATCATCACTATCTGGAGGTTGGCTGCGTAAAGCTGCTTTAGCTAAAGCTTTGGTTTGTCAACCAACCGTTTTATTACTTGATGAACCAACTAACCATTTAGATATTGAAACTATTAAATGGTTAGAAGAATTTTTAAAAGGCTTTAATGGCAGCATTGTATTTATTTCACATGACCGTTCATTCATTCGTCAAATGGCAACACGAATTATTGATTTAGACCGTGGCAAAATCGCCTCTTGGAGTGGTAATTATGATAATTACTTACTTGGTAAAGAAGAAGCATTACGTGTTGAAGAATTGCAAAATGCCGAGTTTGATAAAAAATTAGCTCAAGAAGAGGTGTGGATCCGTCAAGGTATCAAAGCGCGTCGTACTCGTAATGAAGGGCGAGTACGAGCATTGAAGGCTATGCGACAAGAATATTCTGAGCGTCGCCAAGTGATGGGCAGCGCTAAAATGCAAATTGAGGAAGCGTTACGTTCCGGAAAAATCGTTTTTGAATTGGAAAACGTGACTTATCAAGTTGATGATAAATTATTAGTCAATGACTTTTCTGTGCAAGTTTTACGAGGTGATAAGATTGCCCTGATTGGTCCTAATGGTATTGGTAAAACTACTTTGTTAAAACTGATGCTTGGTAATTTAAAACCAACATCAGGCAGAGTACATTGCGGCACTAAACTTGAAGTCGCCTATTTTGATCAGTATCGTTTAGAGCTGGATCCTGAAAAGACAGTCATGGATAACTTAGCTGAAGGCAAGCAAGAGGTGATGGTAAATGGTCGTTCGCGTCATGTATTAGGTTATTTGCAGGATTTCTTATTTCCACCTAAACGAGCTAGAACACCAGTAAGGGCATTATCTGGCGGAGAACGTAATCGCTTGTTATTGGCAAAACTATTCTTAAAACCTAGCAATTTACTGGTATTGGACGAACCAACAAACGATTTAGATATTGAAACGTTGGAATTGTTAGAAGAACTGGTTAATGATTATCAAGGAACTGTTTTATTGGTAAGCCATGATCGGCAATTTGTTGATAATGTTGTTACGCAATGTTGGTTCTTCGAAGAGAAAGGGCATATTGGTATTTATGCTGGAGGTTATGCTGATGCGTTGCAACAACAGCAGCAGGCTCAACCCGTTAAAGTTTCGACGGTAAATAGCAGTCAACAACCTAAAAAAGAATCAAATACGGTCAATAATCAGAATAAAGAATCTGCGGTTAAAAAGAAAGTAAAACTTAGCTATAACGAACAACGTGAATTAGCCCAGTTGCCAAGCAAAATAGAACAGCTTGAAATTGCGATTGCTGATTTACAAGCGCAAATTGGTCAAAGTGACTTTTTTAATCAACCTCATGATATAACCGGTCCTATTTTACAATCATTAAGCGACAAAGAAGCAGAATTAGAAGCAGTGTTTGAACGCTGGGAACAGTTAGAAGCACTTAGTCAACAGTAATGAATTTTACTTCCAAATCAATAAACAAAATTAATAAGCGCTGTTACAACCAGCGCTTATTTGCTTTTTACCAAGTTTTTTTGGATAAAACGAAGAAAAGAAGTAACGCAAGGATCACAAAAATAGCACCGACTATCCCAATATAATCCGTTGACAGTTTTACTAACACTTGGCTGCCGACAAAGGCTCCTCCGCCGATACCAATATTATAAATTCCTGAATAAACAGATGTGGCAATGTCAGTTGCATCGGGTGCTACGTCGATCACTTTACTTTGCATGACCATACCAATAATTGTAATTGCTAATCCCCATATTATGCCTTGCATCATCGCGGTGTAGAGACTAAATGAGCTGAAGTAAAGTGATAATAAGCATGCCATCAATAATATTACGGGTACAACTAATATAGCTGTAGGATATTTACTTGCGTATCGAGTAAAAATAACACTACCAATCATGCCTGAAAATCCAATAACTAATAATAGATGGACAACAATTTCTTGACTGAATCCACCCACTTTCATCATAAATGGGGTAATGTAAGTATAGGCGGTAAAATGCCCAGTGATAATTATTGCCGTTAATAAGTAAATATTGAGTAAGGCTGGGCGTTTTAACACTTTGGGTAGATCCTTGATAGAAATGGTGTTAATACTAGGTACTTTAGGAAGTAAGTAAATTAGTAAAATTAAGATACCAAAAGCAATACCACCAATACATAAAAACGTGATACGCCAACCTACTAATTCTCCTATTTTGGTACCAATAGGAATGCCGAGAACCGTTGCCATAGATGTGCCTACTACAATAAAGCTCATTGCTTTGGCCTTTTTGCCATTCGGCGCTAATCGAACCGCTAATGGCGTGGTAATAGCCCAAAATACTGCATGTGCACAAGCGATACCAATGCGAGCAGTCATTAAACTATAAAAATCCCAAGCAAAGCCAGCTAATAAATGGCTGCTAATAAATAGACAAAACAAAAAAATAAGGAGCTTGCGGCGCTCCATTTTGGATGTTAATACTGTTAAGGGTAACGATAATAATGATACAGCCCAAGCATATATCGTTAATAATAACCCTGCATGAGCGACATCCATCGAAAAGCTTTCCGCAATATTAGGTAGTAAACCAACTGGTACAAATTCGGTGGTATTGAAAATAAATCCGGCAAAAGCTAAACAAAGAATCGACGACCAGATCCGAGAGCGCTTTTTAGCATTATTCATGATGTAATTAAAGACGGGATAAATTGATTGTTGGTAATTATAACTGAATATTGACCATAGTTACATATATCGGAATGATAATTCTTAACAAAGACCACCTGTTGCAGTAAGGTGGCATGAATATCATCATTGTATTTATTTTTATAATAGCGTTTTGACTACCTTTAATATTTTATCGTAATCAGGTTCATTTGAGATCTCTTTAACATATTCCACATAGGCAATTTTATCATTTTTATCAACGACAAATACTGCACGTGCCAATAAACGCATTTCTTCAATTACAACTCCATATTTTAATCCAAAATCGAGAGTTTTGTGATCTGATGTGACTTTAACCTCATCAATTCCCTCAGCAGCACAATAGCGATTTAAAGCAAAAGGTAAATCGACACTGACTGAAAATATAATGGTATCTTTTAATTTTGTTGCTTCGACATTAAAGCGATGCACTTGAGCACTACATACCGAAGTATCAATGGAGGGTACTGAGTTAATAATTCTGACTTTACCTTTAAAATCCGATATTTTTACTGGTTGCATTTCGCTATTTTCGACAACAAAATCGGGTGCCTTATCACCAACTTTGATTTCAGGTCCGAGTAACGTAATAGGATGACCTTTCATAGTAACTTGATTTACTCTTTTTTGCATAATGGTTTCCTTTGTGTCGAGTTGAAGTGAATGCAGTTTTTAATTTTCATTTACTATAAAGCTAGAATCAATAAGCAACAACAATTTACTTTGCTTAAAATCTGCAATTGATCGTATTGTTAAATTTGTTGGTGATGATGTAATAAGTAAAAAAATAACCTTGCCTTTTTGCGAGTTATTTATGCAAAGGTATATAATGATATTCCCTTATTTTAATACACTAATGATTATTATGAACCCTCTTTTTATCACTGTCTGTTTACTCATTTTAAGTAATATTTTTATGACCTTTGCTTAGTATGGGCATTTACGCTTTTTGCATAATCAAACTTTGATTATTGCGGTATTTGTTAGCTGGGGAATTGCACTTTTTGAATATTTATTGCAAGTTCCAGCCAATCGTATCGGTTTTCAAGTCGCAACGGCTGGTCAGTTAAAAATTATTCAAGAAGTGATTAGTTTATCTGTCTTTATCCCATTTTCAATCTTTATCTTAAAAGAACCTTTTAAAACTAATTTTATTTGGGTGGGGTTATGTCTGCTTGGTGCTGTGTTTTTTATGTTTCGAGATAAAATCTTTGTGTAATAGAAGGTTAGAATCAGCTGGTGGTCGGTTAGTTTTTCAATCTTTTAATCCGAAACAATACTTTTTATAAAATCTTTTTAGATTTAGTCGTATAGGCTGTTTAATATTGAAATGTGATACTTATCACACAATAAAAGATCGTGATTTATTAATATAAAATTCATTTATGATTAATCAATTTATAAATAAGTCAGTATTATTAAGCAACGATTAAACAACCTAATGTAATTGCTTTTTATCACTTTAAAAAAATGAATAAGGAAATTTATGTTATTAAAGCAGCTGACTAAATTTCAAATTTTATTTTTTATTAAGGAGATAAGTATGCAAAAAGTATTTGTAAAAAGTATTATCATCTGTTCTTTATTATGTACGAATGTGTTTGCCATTGAAGCAAAGGATGTAACAACTGATCCGCAAGATTATTATCTTCGAGAAGACCAAGCTCCAGATAGTTTATTACTTTTGCCGCAACCACCCGCCTACAATAGTATTGAATTTCTTAGAGATAAAGCTCAATATGATTGGGGGAAATCCATGCGTAATACGGAACGAGGACATCAGGCATATTTAGATGCGGATGCGACAAAAGATAATGTTACAAAACAATTTTCCCCATCTTTTGGTTATGAGATTTCGAGCACTAAAACACCAGAGATTTACAAGCTTATTACCACAATGAAAGAAGATGCTGGTGATCTTGCCACACGATCTGCAAAAGTTCATTATAACCGGGTTCGACCATTTTCATTTTTTAAAGAACCAACTTGTCGACCTGAAGATGAGAAAACATTATCAACCAATGGTTCTTATCCATCAGGGCATACTACTTTAGGATTTGCTATTTCGTTAGTGCTTGCCGAGATAAATCCACAACGCCAAAATGAGATTTTGAAACGTGGTTATGAAATTGGGGAAAGTCGAGTAATTTGTGGTTATCATTGGCAAAGTGATGTTGATGCTGCCAAAGTGATGGCTGCAGCTGTAGTTGCACATCTACATACCAATGAAGAGTTTAATAAACAGTTAGTTAAAGCTAAAGCGGAATTTAGTCAATTGAAAAAGTAAATATCAAATCTGAAAGGCTTTATTCGATTACTATTTTTTAAAATCTATCTTGATATTGGCTTTTAGTCGTTAAAAGCCAATATATTTTTGCGTATTAAAGTGCTTTAAAGGATATATCTGGTAAGATCGCTTGACCTTGCCAATAAAGTTCGCTGGCAATGCGGCCTGCAATTTGACAATAAATTTGGGTAAATTCACTTTCTGGATGATTGATAACCGTCGGTTTACCTGTATCCAGATCTTGGCGCAAAATTTTGTGTAATGGGATCTGTCCGAGTAATGTTGTATGATATTGTTCAGATAGACGCTTTGCACCGCCTTCGCCGAAAATTGCTTCATGATGACCACAGTTTTCACAAATATGGTAACTCATATTTTCAATAATACCCAAAGTAGGAATATTAACTTTAGTAAACATGGTAATCCCTTTTTTGGCATCAATGAGTGCGATATCTTGCGGAGTGGTGACAATAACTGCAGCTGTAACGGGAATACTTTGCGCAAGAGTTAACTGGATATCGCCCGTTCCTGGTGGCATATCAATAACCAAATAATCAAGTTCAGGCCAAAATGTGTCTTGTAAGATTTGTAATAAAGCTTTACTGGCCATTGGACCACGCCATACCATTGCACCATCAGAATCCACTAAATAGCCAATTGAATTACTGGCGAGTCCATATGCCATTATAGGTGTCATATGTTTATTATCAGGTGTTAATGGTTGCTGTTTTTCTGTACCTAACATGGTAGGAATGGATGGACCATAAATATCTGCATCTAAAATCCCTACACTGGCGCCTTGTTTTTGTAGTGCAAGTGCTATATTAACGGCAGTTGACGATTTACCAACACCACCTTTACCAGAACTAATGGCAATAATATTTTTTATATTGTTTATAGCATGTTGGTTGTTGGCACGCTTAAGTGTAGCGATATTGTATTCAATATGCCATTTAACTTCTTTAACATTGGTAAGTTTGAGTAACTGTGGCGTAAGCTCTGATTTAAGTTCTTCGAAAGCAATTTGCCAAGCAAATGGCATAACTAATTTTATGATTAAATGTTGATCGACTATTTCACAAGTTTTTACAGCACCAAGTTCAATCAAATTTTTTTGTAAGGTAGGATGAGAAAAATTTTCTAGAATTTTTTTTACTTCCATTATTTTAGCCCTAATTTTGTGCATCTACTTTATACTCATATTGTTTTGGTTTTAGATTATTTCAACTCTTGTCATATATTTATAAAATATATTGTTATACGCTTTCTTAATCTAACATTTTGGCTTTTACATTTTACAATTTTGTTGAGCATATAAAGAAATTTTATCAAATTATGGCATAAATCTAGCGATAATCACACGTTTGATGTACTATTTCTGTCATTATGTAATAGAAGGTAATTAATTAACATGACAACGCAACGCAAAATATTGGTGACTTGTGCACTTCCTTATGCAAACGGTTCAATTCATTTAGGTCATATGCTTGAACATATTCAAGCAGATGTTTGGGTACGTTTTCAACGTATGCGCGGTAACGAAATCTATTTTATCTGTGCCGATGATGCACACGGTACGCCAATTATGCTTAAAGCTCAGCAATTAGGTATTACACCAGAGCAGATGATTGAAGAAGTTAAAACTGAACACCAACGCGATTTTGCTGGTTTTAACATTAGTTATGATAATTACCATTCAACCCATAGCCCTGAAAATCGTCAAATATCAGAACAAATCTATAAACGCTTAAAAGCTAACGGCTATATTAAAACTAAAGTTATTTCTCAATTGTTCGATCCAGAAAAACAGATGTTTTTACCGGACCGTTTTGTTAAAGGGACATGTCCTCGTTGTAAGGCACCAGACCAATATGGTGACAACTGTGAAGTATGTAGTGCTACTTATAATCCTACTGATTTGATTGATCCAAAATCAGTTGTTTCAGGTGCAACGCCAATTTTGAAAGAATCGGAACATTTCTTTTTTGATCTGCCTGCTTTTTCAAATATGTTACAAGCTTGGATCCGTTCTGGTACATTGCAAGAGCAAGTTGCAAATAAAATGCAAGAGTGGTTTGAAGCAGGTTTACAACCATGGGATATCAGTCGTGACGCTCCTTATTTTGGTTTTGAAATTCCTGATGCACCGGGAAAATATTTTTATGTTTGGTTAGATGCGCCAATCGGTTATATGGGCTCTTTCCTTAATTATTGTAATAAAAATAACAAAGCAATCTTTGATGAATTTTGGAAAAAAGATTCAAGTACTGAACTTTATCACTTTATTGGTAAAGATATTGTCTATTTCCACAGCCTATTTTGGCCAGCGATGCTTGACGGTAGTGAACACCGTAAACCGTCCAATATTTTTGTACATGGCTATGTTACGGTTGATGGCGCGAAGATGTCTAAATCACGCGGTACTTTTATTCAAGCCAGCACTTACTTAAAACATTTAGATCCAGATTGTTTGCGTTACTATTATGCGGCAAAACTATCACCACATATTGATGATATTGATTTAAATTTAGAAGATTTTGTACAACGTGTTAATAGTGATTTAGTGAATAAAGTCGTGAACATCGCATCGCGTTCGGCTGGATTTATTAGCAAACGTTTTGATGGCAAATTATCTGATAAAGTTGCAGAGCCAGAGCTTTATGCACAATTTGTTGAAAAGGCTAAAGTGATCGCCGATTACTATGAACAACGTGAATCAAGTAAGGCTATTCGTGAAATTATGGCATTAGCAGATGAAGCAAATCGTTATATTGACGAAAAAGCACCGTGGGTTGTGGCTAAACAAGAAGGACAAGATCAAGCTTTACAAGATATTTGTTCAATGGGTATTTTCCTATTCCGTATTCTAATGACTTACTTAAAACCTGTTGTACCATCGTTAGCACAGCGTACTGAAGAGTTTTTAAATAGCCAATTGGAATGGCGAGGTATTGATAACGCCTTAACTGGACACACTATTAATCGCTTTAAAGCCTTATTTAACCGAATTGATATGGATAAAATTACTGCAATGATTGAAGAAACTAAAGAATTAACGACATCGACAGCACCTGCTAAAGAAAAAGTAGCTGAGCCAATTGCTGATACTATTACTTTTGATGATTTTGCTAAAGTTGATATGCGCGTTGCATTAATAAAGAATGCTACTTTTGTGGAAGGTTCTGATAAATTATTGCAATTGACCCTCGATATTGGTGATGAAACGCGTAATGTATTTTCGGGCATAAAACAATTTTATCCTGATCCTCAAGTTTTAATTGGTCGTTTAACAATTATGATTGCTAATTTAGCTCCTCGTAAAATGCGTTTTGGCGTTTCAGAAGGTATGGTACTTTGTGCAAGCGGTAAAGACGATGGTGAGGGTGTTTACCTTTTATCACCGGATAGCGGAGCAAAACCAGGAATGCGAATTTCATAATTCATATCAGCATTTTTAAAATAACATCTTAACAAGTTCATATGCTTGTTAAGATGTTTGAGGTTACACATACGTTTTAGTAGAAAAATTTATTAATTAAAGTAATATTTATTTAAGTCTCTTTTTCGATTATAAATGTTTATTTAACTAACTTTTATGTAACCATTTTGTTTTTGTCGACCCTCTCAAATAAAATCTCATTCGGCATCTTTTGCAAATACCATTACTGTTTCATTGGGTTCAATAATCTTCCATAAATAAAGTTTATGTTTAAATTACGATACATTATTTCATACCAGTTAACGTAATCCAATATTACTTGGCGTTGTATGTTCAACAAAGAGCAATAAATTTTTAGAAACTTACCTGATTTAGCAAATATTAAAAAATCATTCTTATTTAAGAATTAATTGATGACAGTTATTGATTAGAAGGCGCAGTTAAAAAAGTGGAACATAGAATAGCTAAAATAGAGTTGATAAGTCTAATTCAATTGTATGTTCACATATCAGCAATTAGGTTGTCGTGAATCTTAATTTATGAACATATCATTGCTCTTTTATGTTAAAAAGTTTCAGATTAAGTATACGTTTCAGTATAAAATTTATTGAATTTAAGCTGTTATTATTGGCGATAGCTAATAACTGAAAAACTTAGCAATAAATCCAATTGCCATTATTTTAAATTTAGTATGATGTTATAAATGAGAGGCTAGGGTATAACAATGTTGTTATACCCTAAGTGTCGTCGGTTAGTAATGTTGGATAAAAATGTTGTTTATCTTTAGATTTATAAACTGTACATCCGATCTTGTTATTAATGAGTAAAATAAATTAATTTTTTCTTAACTCTTCTGATTTTGTGAAGGATTTCCAGAATAAGGTAATATGCTATCTTTTAACGAAAATGAAAAATCTTTCGTGTCAATTTCCCCAATAATTTTATCGCTATCATACAGTGCTAACAAAAATTGCGCCATGTCATCGGCGGAATGATATTTTGCAAAACGTTTATCATAATCATATTCATCAATATCATTAGCTTTTTTTCCAAATTCGGTTTGCGTTGCTGCGGGAGCTAGAACTTTTGCACGTAACTGCGCATTAGCTTGTATCAATTCTTGTGCTAATCCTTCGGTAAAAGCATTCACGTAAAACTTAGTTGCACAATAGGTGACCGCATTTGGAACAATAGTGTATCCTCCTCTTGATGAAATATTGATAAGTTGTGTATCTGATTGATTATGATATTTACGCACATAGAGAGTTGATAGAATCGTTAATGCCTCAATATTCAAATGCAACATTGACTCTATTTTGTTTAAATCTTGCTCGCCTACACTGCCATAATGACCAAAACCAGCATTATTGATCCATGTTTCAATAAAATATGGTTCTAATTCTGTAAAAAGTGAATGCACATTGCTAGATATAGATAAGTCACATTTTTTTATAATGACATCTAATTCAGGATTAATATCTGCAATTTTTTGTTTAAGTAAAGTTAGCTGTTCTTGCCGTCTAGCAATAACAATTAGTGGTTTATTTCGTTTTGCAAAGGCGATGGCTGTTGCATAACCTATTCCTGAACTTGCGCCAGTAATGACTGTATATCTCAAATCTTTTTTGACCATTTTTTCTTATCCATTTTTAAAGTTGTTATTAAAATTTTGCTTAATGATTAAATTAACTTCTTAATATCATCTGTAATTATAGAAGTGTTAAGATGATAGTATTTTCTATTTTAGCTTAAGATTTCCACGAGTTGTGTTGTAATTCGAGTTGTCTATCAGCTTTAGATAATGCATGCTTTAATTGATCAAGATTGAGTGGCACACAATAAGCTGGTTTAGCACGCTCAAAACGCCAACTTTCGGATAATTTACCTACGTCGAAATAGTCAAATCCGATTCGATCAATTAACTCATATACAGTTTGTTTTGCTAAATCATCATTACCTGCGATAGGGAGTGCTCTTCGATTTGTTTTATCATTTGGTTTTGCATCTTTCAAAATATCTCTTGCAAGAATAGCATTAAATACTTTAACTATTTTAGATTTACAAAGATGTTGGGCGACTAATTCACTTGTGGTCGTTTGATAAGTATCTAAAAGTTCTATGTGTCCATCACGTTCAGGATAATAATTCATTGCATCAAGAACGATCTTATTGCCAAGAATATTCGCTGGTAACTGTTGATAATTGATAAAAGGAATTGCAACGAGAATAATATCACTGAAATCTATTGTTTCTTCCTGACTACCAATTTCACAACCCAAACTGCTTGCTACACTAAATAATGTGTTTTTATCTCGTGAGTTACATAACATGACTTGATATCCATTTTGTAGAAATAACTTAGCCCAAGCCTGACCAACAAAGCCAGCTCCAATTATTCCAATTTTTTTTAACATATTAATTCCTAAGTCATAAATGAATTTGTTATATTATTCTCTTAAAATAAAAGAGAATAAATGATATCAAAATTGTTTTATTAACAACTAGAGGTTGGTAATGTGGATCTTTTAAGAAGTATGGAAGCTTTTGTATTGACCGTAAAAACAGGTTCATTTGCAGCTTCAGCCATTTCACTAAATACTTCACCACAAATGATCGCCAAATATGTGGTATTTTTAGAAGATTATTTAGGCTTAAAATTACTGAATCGTACAACACGGTCGCAAAAGTTAACTGAGTTTGGTAAACAATATTATGAAAAGTGTTTATTCATCCTTGATGAAGTGAAAAGCTCAAAAACATTAGCGCAACAATTTATTGAGGAACCTAAAGGTCGGCTTAGAATTAGTGCACCAGTGAGTTATGGACATTTTAATTTAATTTCTGTGCTTAGTCGTTTTATGAGATGCTATCCAAAAGTCAATGTAGATCTTCAATTAAGTGATCGCTATGTCGATTTAGTAAAAGATGATTTTGATATTGTTTTTCGAATCGGTGAATTATCTAATTCAAGTTATATTGCTCGTAAACTCAATTGTTATAAACTTATTTTTGCAGCTTCCCCAACCTATCTTGCTAAAAATGGTATACCGGCGACGCCTAATGATATAAAAAAACATCAGTGTTTAATTTATCAATATGTCAATCCTACTAAAAAAGATTATCTTTGGCCTTTTAGTATCAATGGAAAGGTAATCAATATCCCCATATCTGGATCCTTAAAAAGTAATGATACTTTAGCTTTAGCAAATGCTGCTGTCGAAGGTTTGGGTATAACTATGTTACCTCAATCAATGCTAAGTGAGCTTATTCGTCAGAATAAATTATTTCCAATATTACAAGATTTTTTACCACCAGCAAGAGAAGTTCATCTACTTTATAAATCTGATAAACAGCAGCTACCTAAACTTAAAATGTTTATTGAATTTATCACTGATTCAATGTGATAAATAGAATGTTTTTTGAAGTTTTGAATTAGTTTAAAAATTCGGATTTGCTTTATTTAGATACTCAATAAAGTCAACAATAACAAAAAAGGCGATAAAAATCGCCTTTTTATATGTGAGAGATTCTAAAATAATCAGCAATGCTTACTATTTTATGGTAACTAGAGTGCTTAGTTCTTTTCCTAACATGTTGTTTAAATATACTAAGTCATCTGCTGTTAAAGTCCCAACGGCATATTTTAACTGTAGTAAACTTGTTAGGTAATTATATTTTGCATCTGATAAGTTTCGTTTAGAACTATAAAGCTGAGTCGTTGCATTTAACACATCAACAATGGTACGTGTACCAACTTGATATCCAGATGAAGTTGCTTCTAATGAACTTTCGGCAGACACAACAGCTTGTTGGTAAGCTTTGATTGAACTGATTGAAGATGCAATATTGTTGTAAGATGAGCGCACCTGATTGATTACACTACGATTAGTGCTTTCTAATTTCTCGCTGAAACTGACAAAATTATGCTGTGCTTGTTCTACTTGTGACATAGTTGCGCCACCTGAAAAAATTGGCATGTTGACACTTACACCAACATAATTATTACCAGAGTAGCTTTTACTGTGATGAGATCCTATAGCTCCATTTGATGAGTAACTTCCATATCTCTCACTTTTATTTAAGTTTGTCGATGCATCTAAACTTGCAGTTGGCATATATCCAGATTGTGCAAGTTTAATTTGTTCACGGGCAATATCTTGATTTAATTTCATTGTTAATAAATTAAGATTAGATGCTTCTGACTGTTTTAACAATACGCCAATTTGAGTTGGTGTTTCGGTTTTAAATGTTTTGGTATCAATAGTTGCTAAACTAGAATAGAAACGCCCACTGACTTGACGTAAGTTTTCAATTGAATTATTTAACTCATTTAATGCGTTAACCTGTTGGGCAACCGTTAAATCATAATTAGCTTGAGCATTTTGTACATCAGTAATGGCCACTAAACCAACTTGATGTTGTTGACGCGTTTGCTCTAATTGGCGACCAATTGCTTTTTTCTGAGCATCGATAAAGCTTAAGGCATCAAGTGCTTTTAAAACATTAAAATAAGCAACCGATGTATTTAGAATTAATGTTTGGCCTTGGTATTGATAAGCAATATCAGCAATACTTGCTTGTTTTTTGGTAATATCTAAAGCTTTCCAACTTGAGAAATTAAAAATACTTTGTGATACCGTTACTTGATATAAATTACCACTTTTATTTTTTTGTCCACTGATGTCGCGACGACCATGTGTTACACCATAAGATGCATTTAGACCAACTTGTGGTAATAAACTTGCTCGTGAACCTGAAATTGCTGAGTAAGCTTTCTCTTTTTCAGCTAAAGAACTGCGTAAATCTGGGTTTGTCTCTTTAGCTTGTTCATAAACCTGAATCAAATTTTCAGCAAAAACTGCTTGGCTTAATGTTAAGCCGATTAAAAAAGTTAGCGTTTTTTTCATCAATCATCTCTTTAAAAACATATAAAATATAATTGTATTTTCATTTATGCGATTTTAACAGATAATTAGCATATAGTAAGCATAGTTTATTTGTCATTCGCACTTTTTATTAAAATTCAGCCCAAAACGAGACACAATATGAAAATTAACAATAATCCTATAAATTTTAACAAAAATGATGTTTTTAATCTAACTAAACGAGTTCTTTATAAAGGCTTTTTTTCTTTATTAGAATATCGTTTTCAATATCGTAAATTCGATGGTACAACAAGCGATGTTGTTACCAGAGAGGTGTTAGAGCGTGGTCATGCGGTAGTCTTGCTAGCATATGATGTTAAACGTGATGAAGTCGTTTTAATTGAACAAATCCGTATTGCTGCAATAGAAACTCAAGAAACTCCATGGATGTTAGAGTTGATAGCAGGAATGATGGATCATGAAAATGAATCATGTGAAGAAGTGGCAAGGCGTGAGGCAATTGAAGAAGCAGGTATTGCCATTGGTCGTTGTAAACCTATTATTAGTTATTTAGCTTCTCCTGGTGGCTTAACTGAAAAATTGCATATTTTGATTGGTGAAGTTGATGCGTCCACCGCAACTGGTATTCATGGACTTGCGGAAGAAAATGAAGATATCAAAGTTCATGTTGTCAGCAGAGATCAAGCATATAAATGGGTTGAAGATGGAGTAATTAATAATGCTGCATCAATTATTGCGTTACAATGGTTACAACTTAATTATTTGAATCTAAAAAATCAATGGAAGTAATTAATATTATTAATTATATTTAATTATTTCTTTCATTAAAATGTGATCTATTTTACATTTTTATATAACGCTAGGATTTATAATAAAATAATATTGTCTGCAGCAATGTTTTGTTTTGCTATTAACATTATTAACCATAATATATTGATGAATAACTGAGGTGAATTTTGGAGTCACTTTTACAGCTGCCAACAAAAAATAAAAATTACGGTAAAATATTACAAATTACAGATACCCATCTTTTTGCTGATGGTAGCCGTGCTTTGCTTGGCGTGAATTCAAACACAAGTTTTTTGGCTGTAATTGATGAGATAAAAAACCTCAGCAGAACATATGATTTAATTGTAGCCACAGGCGATTTTGTTCAAGATGGTACTAAAGAAGCGTATAAATTTTTTGCAGAGCAAATAACTACATTAAATACACCTTGTGTTTGGTTGCCTGGAAATCATGATAACTATGATTATATGCAATCGGTTTTTGCTAATTATCGACTTTTAGATAATAAAATCGTTTTATTAAGTGATAAATGGCTAATTATTCTTTTAAATAGTCAGGTTGAAGGGCAAGCTTACGGTTTATTATCTAGTTCAGAACTACTTTTTTTACAAAAAAATTTAGATAAGTATTGTGACAGAAATGCATTGGTCTTTTTACATCATCACCCAATCAATTCAAACTGTCACTGGTTGGATCAACATATATTGAAAAATAGTGTTGATCTGGAAAAAATTATACAAAATTACCCTCAAATAAAAGGATTAGGGTGGGGACATATCCACCAAAGTCAAGATCATCTATGGTATACATGCAAAGCATTTTCTACTCCTTCAACTTGTGTACAGTTTAAACCCAATAGTTATGATTTTGGATTAGCAGATAAAGATGCACCTGGCTGGCGTGAAATAATACTAACCAATGATGGTATGCTTGAAACAGAAGTATTTCGAATTAATGATAACCGTTTTGTTCCTGATTTATCGCAAAATGGCTATTAGTTATAATAAGTAATAATTTTATCTAATTATTATAGTAATGGGGCAAAAAAGTAAAATAGCCGTTCAACAATACGTTGCCAAATAGGTCGTTGTTTCCATATTTCATTATTTACTTTCTCAGACTGAGCTAAATACTTTTGTAGAAGAGAAAAAAGTGATTGGGCAAATTCAGCATCATCAATGACAGTTGTAATTTCAAAATTTAACCATAAGCTTCGCATATCTAAATTGACTGTACCAACTAAACTTAATTGATTATCAATTAATACACTTTTAGTGTGTAATAAATTATCATTGTATTGATAAAGTTTGACTCCTCCTTCAAGTAATTCTGAAAAAAATGCTCGACTAGCCCATTTAACCATTAAGGAATCGTTTTTTTTCGGAACGATAATAATAACTTCTACTCCACGCTGAGCTGCAGTACATACTGCATGTAAGATGTCATCACTTGGAACTAAATAGGGTGTAGTAAAAATAATTTGTTTTTGTGCTGCATAAATTGCTGTCAATAATACCTGATGTATCATGTTTTCTGTATAACCAGGGCCAGAAGCAATAAGTTGCATAATATGTTTT
Organism: Gilliamella apicola; assembly: GCF_000599985.1. NCBI lineage: Bacteria > Pseudomonadati > Pseudomonadota > Gammaproteobacteria > Orbales > Orbaceae > Gilliamella > Gilliamella apicola. The sequence continues at coordinate 2,337,032 of NZ_CP007445.1, read as the reverse complement.
TTTTCTTCTGGTGGTTCAGCAAAATCCGTAATTTGAGGTAAAGCAAGATCGGTACCAGTTTCTAATTCCCAATCACTAGCATAAATTGCGCCCATTAACGTGGTAACTGGACCACGCATCCTTACCATGATATCGACCCATTCACCAACATGCTTATTCTGTTTAAAAAAGCGAGGATCGACAATATTCATGCTACCTGTATATGAGATATAGTTGTCTATGATTGCAACTTTGCGATGTTGTCGTAAATCTAGTCGTCTAAACATAAATCTAAGTAAGTTGACTTTTAGGGCTTCAATAATGATGATTCCCGCTTCACGCATTCTTTTACTTGCATTTGTTCTAAGAAAACGGCGACTACCAGCAGAATCTACCATTAAATGACAAGTCACACCACGCTTAGTTGCTTCAATCAATGCTTTTTCAACATCATCGGCTCTGCCACCTTCATTCCAAATATAAAATACCATCTCGATGTTAGAGGTTGCTTGATTAATATCTTCAATTAGGTGATCAAAAATAGTGTCAGTATCACTCAGTAGTTCAATATGATTACCGTTTATACCATCTAGCCCTGTTTGATGTTTGCAAAGTTGAAAAATAGGTTTACTAACTTGACTGACTTGGGTTGTGAAAATATCTGGAAAAATGCTAATTCTATTTATAAAGTTAGCAATGATTGGACGCATTTTCTGTGCGCGTTTAACACGCTGTTGCCCTAAATGAGCTTCACCTAATGAGAAATAAAGTATGATTCCAACTATCGGTAAAATATAAATCACTAGCATCCATGCAATTACATAGGTAGTTGGCCTTCTTTTAAACACAATTCGTAACGTCGTAGCAACAATCATCAACCAATAAACTAAAAAGATCAATGAACTGACTAAGGCGTGGAATGAAGTATATTGCATATAAGTTAGCTATTGCTTAGGTTGAGTTTACTAATCCCATCTTTAGTACAATCATAATCCTGAAATACTTCAGGTAATGGTTTGGGATTATTGTGTTTATCTACTGAAACATAAGTAAATACTGCATCAGTGATACAAAAACGTTTTAGTGAATCTGTTGTATCAATTACTTTTTTTACCCAAACTTCAATACCAATAGTAATAGATGTTTTTCCTGTTTTGATACAATGAGCATAACAACAAACTACATCTCCCACCATTGCCGGCTTGTGAAAAGTAATACTACTTGCGTTTACCGTTACAACTCGATTTCTAGCGATCTCTTTTGATAGAATACCGCCAGCAAGATCCATTTGCGACATTATCCAACCGCCAAAAATGTGACCATGAGGATTTGTATCAGCAGGCATTGCCAGTGTTCTTAGTACTAGTTGACCTTTAGGGGTTGTATCGGATTGTTTCATATTAAAATACTCCATCTGTGCTATTTATTGTCTATATCTTTATCCATATTTTTATATATATAGATTCCTGATATCAAGGATAATAATAACGATGCGCCAGGTAAAATAAATACTTTAAAAATCCAGAAAAAGTCATCTGTTGTATAATAGGTTGCACCTAAACTGAATACTCCACAGGTCATGAAGAAAGCTATCCATAATATATTTAATCTATTCCAAATGACTGAATCTAGCTGGATTTCTTTACCTAGTAGTTTTTGAAGCAAGTTTTTTTTGAAACCATACTGACTAATGAGTAAACCTGATGCAAACAAAAAGTTAATAATTGTCACTTTCCATTTTATAACGTTTGGTTCTCGGGTATAAAGAGTAAATCCACCAAAAACCATCACCATTAAATAAGATATCAATTCTATTTTGTCGATTTTTCGATAAATGATAAGAACAATTAGAAAACAGACTGTTGCTGCTATCATTAAGGCTTGTACACCAACAAAGACATCATACATTGTCAAAAAAATAAAAAAGATTACAAGTGGTATAAAGTTCAAAAGCTGTTTCATGTAAATATTAACCTAGTAGAAAAGATAACTTGTCTTAGTTATAATTGTAAGTGAAAAAGCCTATCAAAAATAGGCTTATTTTTTTGTATGAAGTTCGGGATGGGCTTTACAATTACCTGATTGGCAATGTCCATAAAGATATAAGCTATGAAAAGTTAATTTAACTCCATATTGCTCAGCAATTTCTTTTTGTCTTGCATTGATAATTTCATCTCGAAATTCAAATACTTCACCACAATCTAAACAAATTAAATGATCATGGTGTTTTTGCGTTGCAAGCTCAAATACCGCTCTGCCACCCTCAAAATTATGACGTGTGACGATCCCAGCATCATCAAATTGGTTTAAAACACGGTAGACGGTGGCGAGTCCGATTTCTTCGCCCATATCAAGCAATTTTTTATAAAGATCCTCGACAGTGATATGTTGACATGAAGGATCTCTCAATAATTCTAAAATCTTTAATCGTGGTAACGTAACCTTTAAACCAGCACTTTTAAGCGCTGCATTATTATCATTATCATGATTTTTCATATTACATCCCAATTAAGTTATTAATAATTACATATTATAGAAACTATGCACGGTAAATAAAAGAAATCATTTTAATTGATTAAATATTCATCTCGGTTTTGACTTGATTGACCCAATTATTGATTCGTTCTTCTGTTAATTCTGGTTGACGATCTTCATCAATAGCTAATCCTACAAAGTGAGTATCGTCTACTAGACTTTTCGATGCTTCAAAACTATATCCTTCAGTTGACCAATGTCCAACTATTTTCGCGCCATTAGGCTCAATAATATCGCGTAATGAACCCATCGCATCACAAAAATATTCTGCATAATCTTCTTGATCGCCACACCCAAAAATAGCAACTGTTTTTCCGTTGAAATCCATTTGTTTTAAGTTAGGAAAGAAGTCTTCCCAATCAGCTTGTGATTCACCATAATACCAAGTTGGAATACCTAAAAAAAGGTAATTATATTGTTCTATTGTTTCTTTAGTTGTTTTTGCAATATCAAAAATATCTGCTTTGTCACTGCCTAAAATTTGTTGGATTTGCTTTGCTACATTTTCTGTATTGCCTGTATCACTACCAAAAAAAATACCAACGTTCGCCATATTTATACCTTTTACTGTTATTACTTCATCGAAAAATATTTTTCGAGTATATCATTGTCAATTAATATCAGCAATCATTCTCAATTACTATCAACATAACATATTATTTACTACACAATTTATTCATCTTGGATTAGAATTATTATTAGTGTTTATATTAATTTAAATCATGGAATTTATTTATGAACCTGCACGAGTATCAATCAAAATATATTTTTAAAGAATACAATTTACCTGTACCTGAAGGCTATGTTTGCAATTCAGTTGATGAGGTGAAAGATATTATATCAAAGCTACAACCACAATCGGATATTAGTTCTTGGGTTGCTAAATGCCAGGTTCATGCCGGAGGAAGAGGAAAAGCTGGAGGCGTAATTTGTACTAAGAACTTCAACGAGATTAAAAGTTTTGCTGAGAAGTGGTTAGGCAAATATCTAGTCACTTATCAAACAACATCTAAAGGACAACCCGTAAATCAGATTTTAATTGAAAAAGCTTCAAATATTTATAAAGAACTTTATTTGGGTGCAGTCATTGATCGAAGTACTAAACGTGTTGTTATTATGGCATCAACGGAGGGTGGAGTTGATATTGAAAGTGTTGCTGAAAAATCTCCACACTTAATTCATAAAACGCCGCTCGACCCGTTAACTGGACCATCTGCTTTTCAAGGTCGTGAACTAGCTTTTAAATTGGGATTAACAGGCAAACTTGTTAACCAATTTTCTAGATTATTTGTTAATTTTGCCACTCTATTTTTAGATAACGATGTAGCATTAGCTGAAGTTAACCCACTGGTTATTACTGATGAACAGGAGCTCGTTTGTTTAGATGCTAAAATCGTGCTTGATGATAATGCTCTCTTTCGTCATCCTAAATTAAATTATTTAAAAGATACAACGCAAGAAGATGAACTTGAATCCATTGCTGCCAAGCAAGGTATTAGTTATGTTTCTTTAGATGGAAATATAGGATGTATGGTTAATGGTGCTGGATTAGCTATGGCTACTATGGATATCATTAAATTACATGGTGGAGAACCAGCTAACTTTTTAGATGTTGGCGGTAGTACCACTCAAGAACGTGTATCAGAAGCGTTTAAATTGATTTTATCAGAAAAAAATGTCAAAGCAATTTTAGTCAATATTTTTGGTGGTATTGTCCGTTGTGATTTAATCGCTCAAGGTATTATTAGTGCAATTCAAGAAATAGGTCTTAAGGTTCCAGTTGTTGTACGACTTCAAGGTAATAATGCCGAAATAGCCAGAGATATTTTAGCTGAAAGTAAGTTAAATATTATTACTGCAAAAGGTTTAACAGATGCTGCAAAGAAAATCGTTGCTGTTGCAAAATAGTAAGAATGGAGAAGATTTATTATGTCAATTTTAGTTAATAAAGAAACCAAAGTCATCTGTCAAGGATTTACTGGAAGCCAAGGTACTTTCCATTCTCAACAAGCGATTGCATATGGTACTAAAATGGTTGGAGGCGTCACACCAGGTAAAGGTGGAACAACACATTTAGGTTTGCCAGTCTTTAATACCGTTAAAGAGGCCGTCGCGGCTACTGGCGCTACTGCCACCGTCATTTATGTGCCAGCTGCATTTGGAAAAGATTCCATCTTAGAAGCAATTGATGCTGGAATAAAATTAATTGTTTGTATAACTGAAGGCATCCCAACTTTAGATATGTTAATCGTCAAAGAAAAATTGATACAAAATGACGTAACATTGATTGGACCAAATTGCCCAGGAATTATCGTACCGAATGAATGTAAAATTGGTATTATGCCTGGACATATTCATTTAGAGGGTAAAGTTGGGATCGTTTCTCGTTCGGGAACGCTAACTTATGAAGCAGTTAAACAGACAACGGATATAGGTATAGGTCAATCTGTTTGTGTTGGTATTGGCGGAGACCCAATTCCTGGAAGTGATTTTGTTTCAATTTTGAAATTACTTGAGCAAGACCCTAAGACAGAGGCTATCGTTATGATAGGTGAAATTGGTGGTAGTGCAGAGGAAGAGGCTGCTGAATATATTAAAAAATACGTAACTAAACCCGTTATAGCCTATATTGCGGGAACATCAGCTCCAGCAGGTAAACGTATGGGACATGCTGGTGCAATTATTTCAGGTAATAAAGGAACTGCTAAAGAAAAAACTAAAGCGTTATTATCAGCAGGTATAACTATTGTTACTAATCTTGCTGATATCGGAAATGCTGTAAAAAAACAATTTGAAATATAATTTTTGATCTCCGTCAATTTTTATTCTTTAAATAATGTTGTACAATTGCTAAAATAACGTTACAAAATTTGTGGGCATTTAAGGATAAGGGAGCGCTTTATGTTAGATATAGTAGAACTGTCACGCCTTCAGTTTGCACTCACAGCAATGTATCATTTCATTTTTGTACCATTAACACTGGGTATGGCATTTATGCTTGCAATTATGGAAACAGTATATGTTGTAAGTGGCAAGCAAGTCTGGAAGGATATGACTAAATTCTGGGGTAAACTATTCGGTATTAATTTTGCCGTTGGTGTTGCTACAGGTCTAACCATGGAATTTCAATTCGGTACCAACTGGTCTTATTATTCGCACTATGTGGGTGATATTTTTGGAGCACCGCTTGCAGTTGAAGGATTAATGGCATTTTTCTTGGAATCAACGATGGTTGGTTTATTCTTTTTTGGATGGGATAGACTTAGTCGTGGTAAACATTTAATGGTTACTTGGTGTGTAGCTTTTGGTTCAAACTTTTCGGCGCTTTGGATTTTAGTTGCAAATGGTTGGATGCAATTCCCTATTGGATCAGACTTTAATCCGATAAACTCCCGTATGGAAATGGCCAGTTTTTTTGAGCTAGTTACCAATTCTGTTGCTCAATATAAGTTCGTGCATACTGTCGCGGCAGGGTATTTAACTGGTGCGATGTTTGTTTTAAGTATTAGTTCATATTATCTTTTAAAGAAACGAGATTTACCTTTTGCTAGTCGTTCTTTTGCAGTAGCCGCCATGTTTGGCTTTGTCATGTCAATTGTTGTTGCCGTCATGGGGGATGAAGCAGGTCACGAATTGTCGACTGTACAACCTACTAAACTTGCAGCAATTGAAGGTGAATGGGAAACTCAACCTGCACCAGCGTCATTTAATGTGATTGCATTTCCATCACAAAAAAATAAGGAAAATTCATTTGCAATTGAGATTCCATATGTAATGGGAATAATGACAACTCGTTCGCTTGATAAACAAGTAATCGGTTTGAAAGATATTATTACTAATAATGAAACCAGAATTCGTAATGGTATTTTAGCCTATTCTAATTTAGAAAAAATTCAAAAGGGTGATCAAGATCCATCTGTTCTTAAAGCCTTTGAAGATAATAAAGCCGATTTAGGATATGGATATTTAGTTAAACGTTTTACTGATCGTGATAATTTAACGATTCCAGAAGCGACTGAAGAACATATTAAAGCGGCTACAGAAGATTCAATACCAACTGTATGGCCTTTGTTCTGGGCATTTAGAGGGATGGTTGGCTTTGGAATGTTGATGATTTTAGGTGCTGGACTAGCTTTGTGGGTAACTTACAAAAATAACATTGGTCAAAAACGCTGGTTACATCGTTTACTACTTCTATTATTGCCTGCGCCATGGCTTGCTTGTGAATGTGGCTGGTTTGTTGCTGAATATGGTCGTCAACCTTGGGCAATTCAAGATATTTTACCAACTGGTGTTGCGAATTCATCATTAACACCAGGAGAAGTATTATTTACTATGACCTTAGTTTGTGGTCTATATACGCTATTTTTAGTTGCTGAATTGTTCTTGATGTTCAAGTTTGCACGATTAGGACCGAGTTCATTAGGTACTGGCAACTATTATTATGAAAAAACACAAGCGATATCAGAATAGGCATAGGGAGTATATACAATGATTGATTACGAAATTGTACGCGTCATCTGGTGGTTGTTGATTAGTGTTGTTTTAATCGCTTTTGTTATCACTGATGGCTTTGATATGGGCGTTGGTATTCTATTACCTTTTATCGGAAAAACTGATGCCGAACGCCGTATAATGATAAACGCAATTGCCCCACACTGGGATGGTAACCAAGTTTGGTTAATTACTGGCGGTGCTGGTATATTTGCTGCTTGGCCTATGGCTTATGCTGTATCTTTTTCTGGTTTTTATATTGCGATGATTTTAGTGCTATGTGCATTATTCTTTAGACCTATTGGTTTTGATTATCGTAGTAAACTAGAAAACACTAAATGGCGTAACATGTGGGATATTGCTATCTTTTTAGGAAGCTTTGTCCCTGCACTTGTGTTAGGGGTAGCTTTTGGAAACTTATTAGAAGGCGTACCATTTAGATTTGATAATTCTTATCGTGCTTTTTATGATGGGTCTTTTTTTGGTCTACTTAATCCATTTGCATTATTAGCTGGCATTGTCAGTTTAATGTTAATGGTTGCTCATGGTGGTGCTTGGTTACAGTTAAAAACTTCTGGTGAGCTTTATCTAAGAGCTAGAAAAGCAACCCAAGTTGCTAGTTTGATTATGTTAATTGCATTTGTATTGGCTGGTGTTTGGGTTACTTTTGGTATTCATGGTTATGAGGTTACTAGTGCAATAGATTACAATGGCGTTTCTCACCCATTAAGCAAGACAGTATCAACGGATGTTTCATGGCTAAAAAATTATATGAATTATCCAATTTTATGGGTGGTACCTGCATTAGGTGTATTATTACCTTTATTAACTATTTTTTGTTCTGGTTTGAATAAAAATGGATTAGTGTTTTTAACATCTTCTTTAACCATTGCTTGTGTATTATTCACATATGGTATTGCAACATTCCCATTCGTTATTCCGTCAAGTATCATGCCAAATGCTAGTTTAACAATATGGGACGCAAGTTCTAGTCAATTAACACTGAATATAATGTTTGGAGTGGTGGTGATATTCTTACCTATCATTCTTTTCTATACTATTTGGAGTTATATAAAAATGTTTGGACGATTAGACAAAAATCATATTGAAAATAATAAACATTCACTTTATTAAGGATTAATTATGTATTATGTTTTATGGTTCATTGGTGTTATTGCAACTTGTATGCTTGCTGTAGTTACTGGACTTTGGGTTGAAAATTCTAGTAATGAAAAAGAAACAAACAAATAGTAAAATCTACAAAAAATAAATATAAAGGTGACAAATTGTCACCTTTTTGATTATTAGTCTGTCAATGTGACAAATAATTTACAAATGATAATTGTTTTCATTTAACTATTTTTATATCATAGTGCAGCGAATTTTATATTCGGATATAATGTCGCTAATTTTTTAGTTTAAATTAGATCTAAGAATATGAAACAATTCAATTGGAATGCAAGAGTCTATTATGAAGACACAGATGCTGGCGGAGTTGTTTACCATGCTAGGTATCTTGCTTTTTATGAACGAGCTAGAACAGAAATGCTAAGACTGCTTGATATTAAGCAACAAACGTTACTACAAGAAGGTATTGCTTTTGTTGTTAAAAAGATGGATATTAGCTATGACTTTCCAGCTCGTTTAGATGACATGCTAACTATCAGCACTCAGGTTGAGCAAATTCGTAAGGCGTCTATTATTTTTAAGCAGACTATATTAAATCAGAATAAGCAGATTATCAGCAATGCTGATGTAATTATTGCTTGTGTCAATATAACTAAAATGAAGCCATGTGCGCTTCCGAAGTTATTAGTTTTGGAGTTTATTTAAGTGGAAAATTTGAATATCATTGATCTTTTTTTACAGGCAGGTCTTTTGGTGCAAGGTGTTATGTTACTGCTACTAACATTTTCTGTGATGTCTTGGGCTATTATATTCCAGCGTACTAAAATTTTAGGCAAGGCTAAAAAACAAATAGATCAATTTGAAAATAGTTTCTGGGCATCGGAAGAACTGAATATGTTGTTTGATAAAGCAAAATATCATAAAGAAGACATTAGTGGTACAGAACATATTTTTTATTCGGGTTTTAAGGAGTTTACACGTCTTTACCAAATTAACCCTAATATGCCTGAAGCTGCATTAGATGGTGCTTCTCGCTCTATGCGCTTAGCAATGAACCGTGAGCTGGATAATTTAGAATTACATATTCCTTTTTTGGGTACTGTAGGTTCAATTAGCCCTTATATCGGTTTATTTGGTACTGTGTGGGGAATTATGCATGCATTCATTTCGTTAGGAGCAGTAAAACAAGCAACATTACAAATGGTTGCCCCGGGGATTGCTGAAGCTTTAATTGCAACGGCAATTGGTTTATTTGCTGCTATACCTGCTGTTCTTGCTTATAATCGTTTATCATTACGTGTTAGCCGAATTGAACAGAATTACCTTAACTTTATTGACGAATTTTCAGCTATTTTACAACGTCAAGCTGTGGCTGTTAGGAAATAACTATGAGTAGACGTTCACGATATTCAACTAAATCTGAAATCAATATAGTTCCGTTGCTTGATGTATTATTAGTATTGGTACTTATTTTTATGGCAACAGCGCCAATTATAAGTCAGAGTGTTGAGGTTGATTTACCTGAAGCATCAGAATCAAAAACAGTTTCTCCTGCAGACAATAAACCGATAATCATTGAAGTATCTGGTATTGGTGTATATGCACTCATTATTGATCAAACTCGTCAATCCGACTTACCTCAAGAGCAGATTATTGCTGAGGTAAAACATCAAATTTCTATAAATGAAAAAGCTGTTTTTTTAGTTGGTGGTGCTAAGAGTGTTCCTTATGAAGAAATTATAAAAGCGTTGAATTTATTGCAATCTGCAGGCGTTAAATCCGTTGGATTGATGACCCAACCAATTTAACTAACCATAATAATACATTAAAAATGTCAGCAATGTCTTATATGCAAAATTCTAAATTAAGTATACCAATTGTAATATCAATTATATTACATTTAATATTAATTGTTGTTCTTGGTTATCAAGCTATACAAAATATAGATGGTGTCAATTATGGTAGAGAAACTGGAAACAGTATTGATGCTATTATGATCGATCCTTCTGTTATGACTGATCAATATCAACGCCAATTAAAAACGAAAGAGAGCCAACAGCAAGCTGATAGAAAAAGAGAACAGCAGTTAGCCGATCAAGCTAAAGAATTGCAAGAAAGACAATTAGCTGAACAGCAACATTTAAAGGATTTAACCAAAGAACGTATAAAACTTGCTGAGCAATTGAAACAGCAAGAAGAAGAAAGGATTGCTGCGGAAAAGGCGGCAGCAGAGAAAGCCGCAGCGGAAAAGGCGGCGGCAGAAAAAGCAGCGGCAGAGAAAGCAGCGGCAGAAAAGGCGGCAGCAGAAAAGGCGGCGGCAGAAAAAGCAGCGGCAGAAAAGGCGGCAGCAGAGAAAGCAGCAGCAGAAAAGGCGGCAGCAGAGAAAGCAGCCGCTGAAAAGGCGGCGGCAGAGAAAGCAGCAGCAGAAAAGGCGGCGGCAGAGAAAGCAGCAGCAGAAAAGGCGGCGGCAGAGAAAGCAGCAGCAGAAAAGGCGGCGGCAGAGAAAGCAGCCGCTGAAAAGGCGGCGGCAGAGAAAGTAGCAGCAGAAAAAGCAGCCGCTGAAAGGAAGGCAGCAGAGGCGAAAAAAGCTAAACAAAGGGCCGAACAGGCTAAAAAAGATAAAGCTATTAATGATCTGTTAGGTGGTCTGACTGCTGGTGCTCCAAATTCTCCAAGTAATCAAAATGGAGCAGCCGCAAGCCGTAAAGGTTCTTCCGATGATGAACTAGCTAAATACAAAGCATTAGTTACAAATGCCATAAGTAATAAATTTATAAATCCAGCTAATGTTTACAGTGGTAAAAGTTGTGTTTTACAAATTCAAATAGCACCAGATGGGTTATTACTTAATGTAAGCTCTGGTGGAGGCGATAGTGCCTTATGTCGTGAAGCGGTTGCTGCAACTAAACTTGCAACCATCCCAAAGCCAGCGAGCGGTTTATATGATGAAGTAAAAAATATGATAGTTGAATTCCAACCAAAATAGTATTGAAATTATTTTATCAAAATGATTTGACCAAAAAGCTTCTTTATAGAAATAAATTTTCAACATCTTTTAATGGAGATGTTGAAAATCAGTTATTCGTCCTCATATATTCTCTATTCATTCCAAATTTAGTTATTTTAAGTAAGAGAAGGAGCAGAATATGACAACAATAGTCAGCGTTCGCCGTGAAGGGCAAGTGGTTATTGGTGGTGATGGTCAAGTTACACTTGGTGAACGTATTATTATGAAAGGTAATGCACGTAAAGTTCGTCGTTTATATAATAATAAAGTAATCGCGGGTTTTGCTGGTGGTACTGCCGATGCTTTTACACTTTTTGAGCTATTTGAACGTAAATTAGAAATGCACCAAGGTCATTTAACTAAAGCTGCTGTTGAACTAGCCAAAGATTGGCGTACAGACAGAATGTTACGTAAATTAGAAGCATTACTTGCTGTTGCCGATGAAAGTGCCTCACTGATTATTACAGGTACTGGTGATGTTATACAACCAGAAGATGATCTTATTGCCATTGGTTCGGGTGGACCTTATGCTCAAGCAGCAGCCAGAGCTTTGTTAGATAATACATCACTATCTGCACATGATATCGTACAAAAATCTCTATCAATAGCGGGTGACATTTGTGTTTACACCAACAACTTCCAAACTATTGAAGAGCTCAATTATTAATTAAACTGATTTAAGAGAACTACTATTATGTCTGAAATGACTCCTCGCGAAATTGTAAGCGAATTAAACCAACATATTATTGGACAAGATAAAGCAAAACGTTCCGTTGCTATTGCTTTACGTAATCGCTGGCGTCGAATGCAACTTGATGAAGCATTACGTCATGAAGTTACGCCAAAAAATATTCTTATGATAGGTCCAACAGGTGTTGGTAAAACAGAAATAGCAAGAAGATTAGCTAAACTTGCTAGAGCTCCATTTATTAAAGTCGAAGCAACAAAATTTACCGAAGTTGGTTATGTAGGTAAAGAAGTTGACTCAATCATTCGAGATCTAACTGACTCTGCTGTTAAGATGATTCGGCAAGAAGCAATTGAAAGAAACCGAAATAGAGCTCAAGAACTAGCTGAAGAACGTATTTTAGATGTGCTTGTACCGCCTGCTAAAGATGGTTGGGGGCAAGTTGAAAATAATAATGATTCGACTGCTCGACAAGCATTTAGAAAAAAATTACGAGAAGGTTCACTTGACGATAAAGAAATAGAAATCGAAGTTGCTGGCGTTAATATTGGCGTTGAAATTATGGCGCCACCAGGAATGGAAGAAATGACTAATCAATTGCAGTCAATGTTCCAAAATTTAGGTGGGCAAAAAACTAAAGCTCGCAAAATGAAGATTAAAGATGCCTTCAAGCAGCTTACTGAAGAAGAAGCGGCAAAATTGGTTAACCCTGATGAGCTTAAACATGAAGCAATTGAAGCAGTTGAACAAAATGGTATTGTGTTTATTGATGAGATTGATAAAGTGTGTAAAAGAGGGAATTCCTCTGGACCAGATGTTTCGCGTGAAGGTGTTCAGCGAGATTTATTACCACTTGTTGAAGGTTGTACCGTTTCAACTAAACATGGCTCAGTAAAAACCGATCATATTTTATTCATCGCTTCAGGAGCATTCCAAACAGCAAATCCATCAGATTTAATTCCTGAACTTCAAGGTCGTTTACCAATTCGAGTTGAATTACAAGCGTTAACTACCGAAGATTTCGAAAGAATTTTAACTGAACCTAATGCCTCACTAACCGTGCAATATAAAGCATTAATGGCTACGGAAGGTGTGAATATCGATTTTACTCCTGATGGTATCCGTAAAATTGCAGAATCAGCTTGGCAAGTGAACGAGCAAAATGAAAATATAGGAGCGCGTAGGTTGCATACTGTGCTTGAACGCCTTATGGAAGACGTATCATTTGATGCAAGTGAACTTAATGGCAAAACAGTTACTATTGATGCAAAATATGTAAGTGACCATTTAGATAAACTTGTGGCAGATGAAGATCTGAGTAAGTTTATTCTATAATAGATAGATTAAGATTTTACTAACAATAAAAAAGGTGAGTTAAACTCACCTTTTTTATTATACTTGCCAGTTAAATTAGCTTGTTATTTGCTCAATAAATTTTCTAACATATCGACGGCTTTTTGTTTGGACTTTGATTTTGAGTCATCTTTTGAATTTCGATTCTCTAATTTAATGCGAAATTTATCTAAACTTTCTTGTAATTTATCATTAAAGAGATCTTTAATCACTTGACCTATATCAAGTTGATAATGAAGTTTAGAAAATTGTCCATAAATACGCAATGGAATTACCAACTTTTGTAGTTTAGCAATAGTGTTGCTTTTTCCGTTCCAACCACCAAGAATTTTGATATTCATGTTGATATCAAGATCTTTTTGAGTCATACCAACTCTGCCTGAACCGTCAATCACTTCAAGGGTTGGTGAAAGGGCATTTAATGTTGTTAATTCCAGATTTCCTTTATTTAAATAGGCATCAGTACTGATTTTAGAAAATTCTGTATAATTTTTCATATTTTCAGTTGATGAAATATCCTTCGTATATTTAGTTGCAGCATTCTCAATGATGCTATTTATATTGATTTTATTTAATTTCGCATTAGTTACATTAATTGATAAGTTACCTTTTAAACTTTCTAATAACTTATTTCCAGATAATGTATTTACTTCTATATCTCCGTTTGCATTAAATAATCCTTCTAAATCATTAGGTGTTTCCATTTGATTAAAGAATGTATTTAAATCAATATTAGTAACTTTTGGAATTAGTTTTATTTGAGTATATTTTTGTTTACCATTTGCCATACCCGTAGCTGCTATGTGACCTTTAGCGAAGTCAAAACTAATATTTTGGAATGTTGCAACTCCATCATTATTGGTTAAAGCTACATCGATATTATTTAATATCATCTTGTTAATATTTAATTTTTTAATATCTAATTTTGCTTTAGCGCTAAAACTATTTAGAAAGCTTAGTTCGTTATCTACTTTTGTAACATTAGATACAACAGGTGGAGTTTGTTGTATTGTAATGTTTTCATTTGTTTTTTTGTCTTTCTCTAAAAAAGGAGTAAGATTTAACTCATTACTTGTTACTGTTAAATCGATATAAGGCTTTTTGTCAAAATTAGCATTAAAGGCGCCAGAAAAATAATTTTCATTAACTGAGAAAGATAAATCTTTGCTTGTTAATTGTTTTGAATTGTGTTGATAATTAATAACACCTTTTAAATTGCCTTTTAATTCTTTGGTAGGAAGAGCTATTCCCTTATAGGTGTAATCAAATTTCTTTAAATCTATTATGGCTTTTTCTGGAAATAGAGTTAAATCGACATCTGCATCAGCCACATAAGAAAAATTCTGCTGATTACGATCGATATTGCCCTTAACATCAATAGCGATCTTTTTATCAGCCTTTTGGATGATAGCAAGGTTAATGTTTCTAAAGTTGATAAAATCATCTTTATTTTGTAAAACAATAGTGCTATCAGAAACTTCAAGTTTATTTAAGGTAAATGCCCATTTTGATGAATCTTTCTGCTGATTAGTTTGTGTAGTTTGACTTTCATTTGTAGAGGGTAGCTGTTCAGCTTTATGTTTATAAACTTTTCCTTTACTGTTATCGGTAATATTGATGATAGCCGATTTTATAAATACATTTTTAACTTCTAATTTTTTTGAAAATAAAGGAAATAGTTCTACATCAAGGCGCATATTATCTGCTGTTAAAATTGGTTTTTTGGCATCAATGTCAGACAATTTAACTGAATCAGTTAATATGCTTATTTGTGGCCAGATGTGCCATCGTAAATTTCCGTCAATAGTTAATTCATAACCTGTTTTATCTTTAACTGTATCAGAAATAAAGCCTCTATAATTGTTAGGATCAACAAAAACAATAAGGGATACGATACCAATGGCAGTAAGAAGAATTAAAATTAAAAGAGTAACCAATATTTTTTTGATCATGTTAATATTCCTTCAGAATAAAAACTACAGAGTGATTTAGTCTTTATCAATACGGCTTGCAACTGCGCCATGTTGATCTTTATATTTTGCATCTTGTCTACTATTATACGGTCTAGCTGCGGGACCGGTTAGTGTTTCAAAGCTAAGTGCGCCTATTGTCATTCCCGGTCTAAGTGCTAATGGAATTTTTCCAGAGTTAAAAAACTCTAATACAATTTGTCCTTGCCAGCCAGGATCGATACGATGAGCTGTTACATGTACCATAAGCCCAAGTCTAGCAAGGGATGAGCGTCCATCTAACCAACCAACTAAATCATTGGGGATAGTAACAGACTCTAAAGTGACGGCTAAAGCTAATTCACCTGGATGAAGATAAAATGCATCACCTTCAGGTAATACTATTTCATCACTCATCACTTTTTCTAATACTGCAGATACTTCTTCTTTAGGACCGCTCAAATCAATATAAGGAGTTGTATGTTCCTTAAATGTACGAAATTTATTACCTAATTTAACATCAATAGTTGCACCATTGATGCAGTTTGGTGCTGGTTGAGGGGTTATTTTTAATTTACCATTTTGTAAATACGTTTCGATATCTCGATCGCATAATCTCATGAATAATCCTTAGTGCAACTTATATTACTTTATTCTAGCAGGTTCTTTTAATGTCGTCGATGTTCGTAAATTAAGGTTTTATGACCCATACTCGTCCATAGTGATTATAAAAACCAGCAAGCTCTCCTGGTTTTTCGCCAACACCTAGATAAAGATCAAAGTGTTGCCCTTTGATGGCACCTCCTATATCTAAAGCTACCATTAATCTCGTCTCTCTTCTTCCTCGATGTTGACCATCTTCATCAAGCAGTGGCACATCGGCTAAGATTACTGAACCAATGGGAATTAAAGATTTATCAGAAGCAACCGATGCATTAGCAATTAAGGGTACCGATGCCGCACCTTTTACTTCTGCATTATATTTCGGTTCAAAAAAGACAAAAGAACGATTTTTAATGAGCAATTGTTTAAGTTTTTCTTCACTTTTATTTTTAGACCAATCTTTTATTGCTTGCATTGATAAATCTTCTTTTTTGATTTCACCTTGTTTTACTAACAATTGACCGATACTTGAGTAGCTGTAACCATTTTTACCAGCATAACTGAAAAATACTAAGGGCTCACCATCTTCAAAATCAATATAAGCACTTCCTTGAACTTCCATAATAAAGTTATCCATTAGAGAGTTGCTGTAAGCTATTTCTAACCCTTTACCTGCTAATGCACCATTATAAATTTGTTCACGACTCGGAAATTGCCCTTCTGTTAGGGTCGGCATTTTATAAATAGGGTATTTGAATTCAGATGTTGGAGTATGTCTTGCTTTAATGACGGGTGTATAATAACCAGTAAAATGTACATTACCGTAGCCATCTTGCCCGACCATCCCATAACTATTTAATCCTACTTTATATAATTCATCAAAATCTAATAAGTTATTAATCCAGTTATTAACAGCGGTATAAATATGTTCATTTTGACGATATAACTCAGGGGATGAAGATTCAATCATAGCAACTTGAATAACATAATCGGATATGTTAACAGGAGCACTTAATTGAGGATATGGTTCATTAGAAGTTAATATCATCTTACCATCCATGTATTGTTGTTGCTTAAGATCTTTATTTAAATGACTTTGGCAACCAGTAGATATTGATAGAATAATTAAGATATATAAGAGCGATAAGTAAAAAGAACGTTTATTTTGTTTCATATTGATCATTTTTTATAATAAGTTATTAAATAGTGGATTATGCTACACAATTCTATTATAAGAAACTATAGATAATTACTATGTACCAATAAAAAGTTTTCATAACAATTCAGCTTGCGATTTGATTCTATAGACTTTATAGTCCTATATTCTTGTGAATCGGAAAATTGTGAAAATAAAAGGTAATAATAGCAATGAGCATTAAATCCTCTAACCATGATCTAAAGCGAAACCTTTCTAACCGACATATTCAGTTAATTGCCATTAGTGGCGCAATTGGTACTGGCTTATTTATGGGGTCAGGTAAAACGATAAGTCTTGCTGGACCTTCAATTGTTTTTGTATATATGGTAATTGGTTTTATCCTGTTTTTTGTTATGCGTGCAATGGGTGAAATTCTACTTTCAAACTTAAATTATAAATCGTTTAGTGATTTTGCAAATGACCTTTTAGGACCTTGGGCTGGTTTTTTTACAGGATGGACTTATTGGTTTTGTTGGGTAATTACCGGAATTGCAGACGTTGTTGCCATTGCGGGATATGCACAACATTGGTTTCCTGAATTACAGGCATGGATACCTATGTTTTTGACGGTTATTTTATTAGCAACTCTAAATTTATTAACCGTAAAAATGTTTGGTGAGACAGAATTTTGGTTTTCAATGATCAAAATCGTTGCGATTCTTGGATTAATTGTTATTGGGATTGTATTAATTTTAATTTCATATCACTCTACAGAAACTGGTACAACAGCGGCTTTTTCAAATTTATGGCAATATGGCGGTTTCTTCCCTAATGGTAGTATGGGCTTTTTTGCTGGCTTTCAAATTGCGATTTTTGCTTTTGTAGGAATTGAGCTAGTTGGCACTACCGCAGCAGAAACTGTCGATCCAAATAAAAATTTGCCACGAGCAATTAATTCTGTGCCCGCTCGGATTATCTTTTTCTATGTGTTTGCTTTAATCATAATTATGAGTGTTACACCTTGGACATTAATTTCACCAAATAAAAGTCCGTTTGTGGAATTATTTACTTTAATCGGTTTACCTGCTGCAGCAAGCATTATTAATTTTGTAGTGCTAACATCAGCGGCTTCTTCTGCTAATAGTGGTATTTACTCAACCAGTCGTATGTTATTTGGACTTGCAAAAAAGCAAGATGCTCCAGAACCTTTCGGAAAACTGTCAAGTCGGTCTGTTCCAGCTAATGGTTTGTTATTTTCTTGTCTCTGCTTATTTGGTGGTGTGGTATTGATTTACCTTGTGCCTAATGTAATGGAGGCCTTTACCATAGTTACGACGATTTCGGCTATTTTATTTATGTTTATTTGGTCGATGATTTTGATTTCTTATATTGCTTATCGTCGTAAGAAAGCTGATTTGCATGAGCAGTCTGACTTTAAAATGCCTGGCGGTATTTTGATGTGTTTTGTCTGTTTGGTCTTTTTTGCATTTGTGATTGTGTTGCTTACTTTCGAAGCTGACACTCGCCAAGCTTTAATCGCAACACCTATTTGGTTTGTAATATTAGGAATAAGTTATTATTTTCGTTCATTAAAAAGATAATAATGTAAATTAAATATTGGCAGGTTTCTCCTGCCAATTCTCTTTTAATTATTCATCATTTTTTGCTGGCCAGATAAAGCTTGCAATAATGCCTAAAACTAAAATTCCTAAAACGATGTAAAGACTCATGTTTGGGCTAATATCAATTCCATAGCCAAACAGATGATGACTGGCATTTAAAGCTAATTTACCTGCAATAAAAAATAATAAACAGATAACGGCTTTACCAAGATGAACCAAATATTGTTGCATAGCTTCTAAAACAAAATACATCGTTCTAAGTCCTAAAATTGCAAAAATCATGGCACTATAAACAATTAATGGTTCTTGACTAACCGCAATTACTGCAGGAACAGAGTCAAAAGCGAACATAACATCACTGAGTTCAATAACAACAATACATAGAAATAAAGGTGTTGCATAAACTGCACCCTTAGATATTTTACCAATTAGATCGCTGTTTTCTGGTTTTTTTAGTTCCGTATCTACTTGTTTTTGAGTTAATAAAAAAGAGTGTCCTACAATTTTAGGGTATGCGGGAAAAATACGTTTAGCTATACGAAAAGCAATATGATTGGAATAATCTTTAATTTCGTTATCATTGTTTTGGTTTTTTAGCATCATTACTCCTGTAAAAGCAACCATAACTGAAAAAGCCAATTCCATCCACGGTCCTAAAGATAATAAACTTGTACCAATTATTACAAAAACTGCTCGGAATATAATGGCACCAATAACCCCCCAATAAAGTAAACGATGACGGTAATTATTAGGTACGGTAAACCATGAAAAAATAGCCATAATAACAAATAAATTATCGACGGATAACGCTTTTTCAAGAACATAACCAGTTATAAATAAATTTGCTGCTGTGCTACCATGATGAACATATAAAAATAGTGCAAATCCTAATGCAACAGCTATCCAAAAAATTGACCATCCAATTGCATTTTTTAAACTGATAGGTTTATCATTGTGGTGAGCATATAAGTCGATAATAATTGCAGCTATGGATAGCCCAACAAATACTAATACTGTCTCTATTGGAAATCCTAATGAGTGTTGAATCATATTTATGTCACCTAGTTATAATATTGATATACAGATAATTTGAAAGGTAGGTACTGTTTAATATAAACGGTATCATGTAATTATAAAAGTGATACAGTATATATTGCTAGCTAAATCAAAAAAAGTTATATTTGAACATCCATTAACTATTATAATTAAATAACATTTTGAGCCACATTTCATGATTAATATCAGGATAATTATTTTATGTATTCTTCCTTTTTTATCAGGATTATTACATGCACAACCAGTAGAACCTTATCTATCAACATTACCTAAAGGAAGTGATTTATCCATTTTGGTACAATCTGTTGGTAGTAATCCGAAAACATTAGCAAAATATAAGAGCAGTGAATTTAAACAACCTGCTAGTACTCAAAAAGTTATTACTGCTTTAGCCGCTCAACTCGAATTAGGTAGTGATTTTCGCTTTAATACGCTTATGAAAACTAATGGTTCAATAAGTAATAAGCAGCTAAATGGCGACCTTATTATTCAATTAAGTGGAGATCCCACTTTTTCAAGTGATAGATTAAAGATCATGCTTACTGAACTGCACCAAAAAGGTATTGAAAAAATTGCGGGAAATATCATTTTAGACACTTCAGTTTTTTCCAGTCATGATAAAGCAGCTGGTTGGTCATGGAATAATTTAACCGCTTGTTATAATGCACCTCCATCCGCTGCAATCATAAACGATAACTGTTTTTATGCAACAGTTACACCAGGGAAGGTAGGTTCTAAAGCATCTGTTTCAGTAGCGTCTAATATTCCTGTAGTGGTATCTGCTGATATCAAAACAATTGCCGCCAATAGTAAAGATTTAAATGATAGATATTGTGAGTTAGATGTAAGCTATTCAGATAAAAATCGTTATCATCTATCTGGGTGCGTTGCTTCTGGTAATAATAAAATACCATTAAAATTTGCGATACTTGATGGAACAGCTTATTTTTCCGCAATATTAAAAAAAGAACTTAAGTTACAAAAAATAGTTTATACCGGTAAAATTTTAGAGAACAACCAAAAAAATAATTCACAATTGACTTTATTAACTTCCAGTCAGTCAGCCCCACTTTCTGAATTACTGACCGTTATGCTCAAAAAGTCAAATAATTTATATGCTGATGCTATTTTTAGAACGCTCGGGGCACATCATTACAATATTGCAGGAACTTGGCGCAATAGCAGTGATGCAGTTAAACGAATTTTAATTAAGAAGGCAAGTATTAATCTTGAAAATTTAGTCATTGCTGATGGTTCAGGTTTATCACGATTAAACTTGGTTAGTGCAGACAAATTAATGGAAATATTACAATATATTTCAGCAAATAATGCACAATTAGGCATTATTGAGATGCTTCCAATTGCTGGTGTTGATGGAACCTTGCAAAATCGTAAAAGCTTTAATCAATTACCATTTAAGGAAACCATTAGGGCCAAAACTGGTTATATTCAAGGTAGCTATAATTTAGCTGGATTTATTCAAAAGTCCGATGGTCAATATTTAGCATTTGTGCAGTTATTATCAGGATATCATGCTGATACTAAAGGTGAACCGAAAAATGGTGCAATAATGCGATTCGAATCAGAATTTTATAAGAATTTTATTGATTGATTAATAAGGACACATATCATTTAACTTTATATGTGTCCTACCACTTTTTTTATAACGTATCAATGATTAAATATTTTCAGCTAAGAATCCACCACTCTGATGCTTCCAAAGTTGAGCGTACAGTCCATTTTTATCAAGCAATTCTTGGTGAGTTCCTTGCTCAATAATCCTTCCTTGATCAAGTACAACTAATCTATCCATTGCCGCGATAGTCGATAATCGATGAGCAATGGCAATAACAGTTTTACCTTCCATTAAAGTATATAAACTTTCTTGGATGGCCTGTTCAATTTCAGAATCCAAGGCACTGGTTGCTTCATCTAATAATAGAATTGGGGCATTTTTTAATATAACTCTGGCTATTGCAATGCGTTGTCGTTGTCCACCAGATAATTTTATGCCTCGCTCTCCTACAAATGCGTCATAACCTGTTCTACCGTTTGCATCAACAAGTGTTTGAATAAAGCTATCAGCATGAGCTTTTTTGGCTGCTATAATCATTTCTTCTTCAGTGGCTTGATTGTTGCCATAGAGTAGGTTTTCTCGTACCGAGCGGTGTAGTAGAGATGTATCTTGAGTTACCATACCAATTTGGGCGCGTAAACTTTCTTGAGTAATGGTTGTGATCTCTTGTCCATCAATAATAATTTTACCGCTTTGTAAATCATAAAAGCGTAATAATAAATTAATAAGCGTGGATTTACCTGCTCCAGATCGACCAACTAAACCTATTTTTTCACCTGGATTAATCGTTAAATCCAAATCTTGAATGATTGAATTTTGCCTTTTGGCATCATAATTAAAGTTAATATGTTGAAACTCAATTTTACCTTGTTTTACAACAAGTTCAGTTGCATCAGGTTGATCATTGACTGTTTTAGTTGAAGAGAATGTATTGATACCATCTTTCACTACACCAATGTTTTCAAATAGAGCAGCCATTTCCCACATGATCCAATGAGAGAAACCGTTTAATCGTAATGCGACCGCGGTCGTTGTAGCAATTGCCCCAACACCAACTAACTGATCTGTCCATAACCATAAAGCAACACCAGTCGTGCAGAGTATCAATGTAATAGATAATAGATGGTTAACAATTTCAAAACTGCTGACCAAACGCATTTGTCGATTAACAGTAACTAAAAACTCATCCATTGATTCTTGAGCGTATCTAGCTTCATTACCTGCATGTGAGAACAGTTTAACAGTCATGATATTGGTATAAGCATCGGTCACTCGTCCTGTCATGGTCGAACGTGCATCGGCCTGCATACTGGCAACTTTACTTAAGCGTGGAATAAAGTAATACATTGCAATTCCATAAAGCACACCCCAACCAAGAAAAGGCATTAACAACCAAGGATCTAATTGTCCAATAATAGCTGCCATGGTAATAAAGGAAATAAGAACATAGATAAAAATATCTGCGACTAAAAAACAAGTATCTCTAACCGCAAGCGCTGTTTGCATAACTTTTGCTGATATTCTTCCTGCAAATTCATCTTGGAAAAAGCGCATACTTTGATTAAGAACTAATCTGTGCAAATTCCAACGCATTCTCATTGGAAAATTTCCAGCAAGACATTGATGTTTAATAATTGTTTGTAAGCTAATAATTAACGTACTGGCTAAAATTATTACAGCTAATAAAATTAATGTTGTCTTTTCTTGCTGCCAAAATTTAGATGGCTCAACTTCTGCAAGCCAGTCAACTACTTTACCTAATGCAGCAAATAAAAAAGCTTCAAAAGCACCACTTAATCCACTTAGTATGATTAATAATAGTATAAATGTGCGTGTGCCTTTGGTTGATTGCCATATAAAACTAAAAAAGTTTTTGGCCGCTGGTTGAGGATCATCTTTAGGATAAGGTGACACCAATTTTTCAAAAAATCGATACATAATAGACCTAATTAGTAAAATGATATTTTATTGGTAAATATATCAATGATATTGGAATATGAGGTTAGGGCTAATGGATATAAGTTATCCTGATACCCAATTTAAAGTGAAATTTTAAATAAACATTATTTAGCTATCTACCTGTCTGTCATTAAAGAAGTTATGAACATAAAAAATAGTGAGGAAAATATCTGACTAATATTTCCTCACTCTAGTAATTATATATTGAAAAACAGTAGATTTCTATTTATTGATTTAAAAAACGTCTTTAATTATCTGTACAACACGACCAACTATATTGTACTTATCAAAATGTGCTTTAGGTACTTCTATTGTTGAATATTGATCATTATTACATATTAAGATCCAACTACTCAAAGTTAAACGTATTTTTCTTAACAAGGTGAAATTTTCATATTCGATTAAATATGTTGCACCATCAACTATCTCAGTTATATCCGTGTTTATTATAAGCCCATTATTATTTTCAATTTCAGGAGACATTAAATCACCTTTTGCCCAATAGATAATTAATTTTTTTATATCTAAACCACGATGAGATGCCCAGCCTTCCACAACTGGATAATTCATTACAGGAGGTGTTTCTCGAATATAGCGTTGATATTGTGCTTCTTCTTTGGTAGGTAATTGTTTTTTATAAACAGGAATACGGTAAATATTTTCATTATATACATCATCGTCATCGTCTTTTGGGTCAAATACTTCAAGTCTATAACCCGTGGCAAGCCAGTTAAATGAAACATTACATTTTTCAGCAATTACTTCTAGACGAGTAAGTGAGGGATAGGTTTTTCCTGATAAATAATCCCTAATAACAGTTTCTGACATATCACATTTTTTCGCAAAAGCAGAAACAGATAAACCTTGCATTGAATTATATAGTCTGTCTTTGAAGGTTTTGACATTTTTATTTTTGATCATACTCATTTCTGTCTCGTTTTCTTTTTCATCCGTTTGCTAATTATAGAGCATATTTTTTTAGTTTTATATACACGGTATTGGGAATAATATGTGTTTTAATGTGTTTTTCTACGATTTAATGTTTTTAATTCGTGTTATATCGCGGTTTATGCTTTTTTTTGCAGTTTTAGATTTTTGAACCAAAATTTAGAAAAAAACTTTTGAATTGTTTTTTCCGCTTTAAATCTGTAGTTTTGCGCGTTATTTGTATTATTTTTATGAGTAATAAGGTTTTTTTTACATTTTTTTGATATTTATCTAATTAACGAAAGAGCTTAATTTCATTGGAAATCTATTTTAATAACATGATTTTTAATATTTTGTACACAATTTAAGCTATTCGTTTTTATAAAACAAAAAAACAAATAAAAACGTTGACTAAAGCGAAAAAAAATGGATAATAAGCAGGGTAAGGATTTTTCATTGTTTTCTTTCCTTATATTCCTTATATTTCATGTTGGCCTGTATAGCTTTATACAGGTCTTTTTTTATTCATAAACTAGTTATGAAATCCTTTCACAAAAAGAGTATAATCAAACCTCATTAAAACTTACGTCTAAGAAGAAAGTTTGAATAGATAAGAGTAGTTAATTAAGAGGATTTTATTATGTCATTTAGTATCCCACACCTTTTAGTGTTTCTTGCTGTGGTCGTTCTATTATTTGGTACTAAAAAATTACGTAATTTAGGTTCAGATCTTGGTTTCGCATTAAAAAGCTTCAAAAAAGCGATGAATGATGATGAAATTGAATTAAAAAAAGATAATAAGTAATGATTGATTAGTATGAATACTCAGTTTGATATTGTAATCGTTGGTGGTGGTTTAGTTGGATTAGCAACAGCTTGTGCACTTAGTAAATATGATTTAAAGATAGCTATCATAGATGCTAAGGTTCATCACAATGAATCTTTTCCACACAATGAAATCGGTGTAAGAGCTTCAGCAATTAATGGCGCTAGCCAAAGATATTTTTCTCAAATAGGCATTTGGGATGATTTATTGAATAGTCATCGTGTTCAGGAATTTACCGAAATAGGCGTATGGGAAAAAAACGGCTTAGCGCAACTTTCGGCCCACGCAAAAGATTATAGTTATCCCAATCTTGGCTATATCATCGAAAATAATCTGATTTCTCACTATTTATATCTCTTTGTTAGAGAAAATCACAATATAACAATTTTTAATTTGGCTGCCATTGATAATTGTTACAATGACGATTATGCTTTTTTAACATTGGCTGATAATACTATTTTACAAGCTAAACTTATTATCGGCGCTGATGGTGCACACTCTTGGTTGCGTAAACATGAAAAGATTTCAGTTTTTGAACGTAACTATCTTCATCATGCGGTAATTACAACCGTTGAAACTCAATATCCCCATCAATCTTGTGCCAAACAAATTTTTTATCCAAATGGTATTGTTGCTTTTTTACCACTTTGGCAAGCAAATAAAAGTTGTTTGGTCTGGTCAACTAAACCTGACCAAGCAACAATTTTAACATCGCTTACAGAATCAGAGTTCTGCCAAGAACTGTTTAAATTAACCGGCGATAAAGTAGGTAAATGCCAATTAATCAATCAACGGATGGTCTTCCCACTAAAAGCGCGTTTTGCCAAACAATTTGTTAAACATCGAACAGTGCTTATTGGTGATGCAGCTCATACTATTCATCCTTTGGCTGGGCAGGGGGTGAATTTAGGTTTTCAAGATTCTGCTTTGTTAGTTTCGGCAATTAAGCAATTACATGATAAACAAAAGGATATTGGACTTGCTGATAATTTGAAATCTTTCCAATTCACTCGTCGTAAAGATACATTTGTTATGTTAACAGCGATGCGAACTATTCAAGATATGTTTAATGGCGATAACGTTCTGAAGAAAACGTTAAGAACTGTAGGCATGAATGCTATAGACAATTGTTCACCCTTGAAAAAACAACTTATTAAATATGCAATGCATATTTGATCAAATCAGAATATTTAAATCCTGTAATGCTTTTACAGGATTTAATAATAGTTGAGTTATTTGAATGCAACTTGATAAGATGTTGGTACAAATGGTGAAGATGGTAGATGTAATGCCCAATATGGATCGTTTAATAATCCTCGCCCAATAGCTACTAGGTCAGCATCTCCAGTACTCAATACATAATCTGCTAGGTATGGATCTTCTAACATACCAACAGCTATTACAGGTAAATTGATTGCTTGTTTGATCGCACGAGCTAGGTATACTTGGTATCCAGCATGAAACTGCGGTGTATGAGCTGGATCTAATTGCCCATCGCCACCACCACTTACATCCAAAATGTCAGCGCCTGCATCAGCAAAACGTTTTGCTATTTTACGTCCATATTCTATATCATATCCATCTTTACTATACTCTTGTGCTGAAAAACGGATAATAAGTGGCATATCACTAGGCATTACCGATTTAACAGCTTGTATGACTTGTTCACCAAATAATAATTTATCTTGGCCATATTCATCGGTTCTGTGATTAGTTTTTGGTGAGCTGAACTGATGAATTAAATATCCATGAGCACCATGAATTTCAATGGCGTCAAAACCTGCTTCAACAGCCCGTTTTGTTGATTCTTTAAATTTATGAATGATATCAATAATTTCATCTTTTGATAATTCTCTTGGCATTTGATATTGCCATTTTTGATTAGCTTCATTTGAACCATCGTAAAGAATAGGTGAACAAGAGACAACATCGGAAGCACCTAAAGCTTTACGACCAGCATGAGCAATTTGGATAGCAATTTTACCATTTTGAGCATGTACAGCATCAACAATTCGTTTAAATTGATCACGCTGCTCATCATTCCATAACCCAAGACAATTTGGCGAAATACGACCATTAGGTGCAACATTTGTCATTTCAACTATAATTAAACCTACACCTCCAATTGCTCGAGATACATAGTGAACAAAATGCCAATCATTAGGCATTCCGTCGGTAGCCTGATATTGGCACATAGGAGGCATAACAATGCGGTTTTTGAGTGATAAATTTTTGATACTAAAGGGAGTATTGAGAAAGGAAATTTTAGCCATAAATGACTCCTTGAGTAACTTAATAAAAATACTAAATTAGTTTATTCGTCAGTAAAAGTAAATATCAACATCTTAATTCAATTGAGTTTAGAATTATTCATTATTTTCAATGAGTAAAATGCAAGAGCAACTATGCTTAAAAATATGATAGCACGATTCTTTGTTTATTTATTCGAAAAGAAGTTTTTATTATTAGTTCTATTTGTTCCTTATTGCCTAATAGTTTTTTGTTGAGGAATAATTATTTACTTGTATTTATAGATAGAAAATGAACAATAAGTTAATTATCAATTAATTTGTAAAAAAGTTTCAGATTAACTATACGTTTTAGTATAAAATAGCCAACAAATGATACCCATTAACCCCAATATTGTTCCTGATACTACAATTGCTATCCAACCATAATGGCTAAATAAGTAGGTTGAACCGACAGAACCAAGCATACCACCAATAAAATAACATACCATGTAACCAGTATTCATTCTGCTACGAGCTTCTGGTCTTATTTGATAAATTGCACTCATATTTGAAACATGCGTAACTTGTACTGAAAAATCTAATATAACGACACCTAAAATTAAAGCAATGATTGAGCACTGTGCGAATGAAAGTGGTAACCATGATAATAATAACAAACACAATCCTATTGTGGTAGCAAGCCAGCCTTTACCTTTGTCTGATAATTTACCCACTATAGGCGAACCCAATGCACCAGCTGCTCCAGCAATTCCAAAAAGGCCAATAATAAAATCTGAGTAGTGATAAGGATCATTGCTTAATAAAAAGGCAAGAGGTGTCCATAATAAAGAAAACAGTGCAAATGATATAACTGCTAATAATGAACGAATTCTGAGGATGGGTTCTTGTTTGTATAATGAGCTAATTGACCACAACAGTTGAAAGTAATTGATATTGATTGTACTACGGTAAGTCGGAAGTGAAATCGAAAGTAACAGCGTAACAATAACCATGATACCTGTTGCAATCCAATATACGTAATGCCAATCGGCGATAGTTGAAATAGCACCAGCAAAAGCTCTACCTAATAAAATCCCTAGTAACATTCCACTCATTAAAGTACCAACGATTTTACCTCGCTGTTCAGGTTTTGCTAAGGTAGCAGCAAAAGGGATTAAAACCTGCGCAACGGTTGAAAATAGTCCTGTCATGGATGTACCTATTATTAACATCCATAAATTCTTTGATAAAGCGCTGACAATAAGCCCACAGGTGGATAACACCATTAAAATAATAATTAAATGTTTTCGTTCAAATTTATCACCAAGAGGTGTAATAAAAAGTAGACCAACAGCATAACTAAACTGCGCTGCCATTATGATTGAGCCAGCATGCTCAACAGCAATATTTAAATCATGAGTAATTGAATGTAGTAGTGGTTGAGCATAATAGTTGCTAGCAATAGTTACTCCAATAGCAAATGCCATTAAAAAAACTAACCAATTTGATAAATCTTGAGATTGTTTACTGTTCATAAAAATGAATGTTACATAAAAATAATAATAAATTATATATTAAAAATAAGAATGCTTTTACTTGTTAGTAATTTTAAGCAGATTGTTTTAGTAAGTTATATACTGGTGTAGCAAGTCCTATTTTGGCATTATCTGATTCGAGTTTATACCAATAGCCAGAAGATTCATCCCAACATTTTGTGAAATTGCTAATAACACAATAAATTGGAACAATATTTAAATGAAAATGGCTAAATGTATGTCTGAACGAGTTTAATGGTTTAGGTTCAGTTGATACTATTCCTTTTTTTTCTAACCAATCTTTTAGCTCTTGCTCGCTTAAAAATTCTGGTAGGCAATATAAGCCTCCCCATATACCTGTTGGTGGTCTTTTTTCTAACCAAATGGCGCGATTATATTCTAACATTAAAAAATAAGCCGTTTTTTCTGGCTTGTTTGTTTTAGGTTTTGGAGTTGGATATTGTTGCCAACTTTCTGCTTTATAAGCAATACAATCTTCATGCAATGGGCACTGTGTGCACTTAGGTTTTGTACGAGTACAAACCATCGCGCCAATATCCATCATTGCTTGATTAAATTTGGCAATATTTTGTTTAGGCGTAACTTGTTCACTTAACTGCCAAAGTTTATCTTCGATAGTTTTATTACCAGGCCATCCTTCAACGGCAAAATATCGTGTTAAAACTCGCTTTACATTACCATCTAAAATTGGGTAATGTTGATTTTGTGAAAGTGATAAAATTGCTCCAGCTGTTGAACGACCAATTCCTGGTAATGCAATGACATCCTCAAATTTGGTTGGAAATAGCCCATTAAACTTATTATTAATAACTTGTGCGGCTTTGTGTAAGTTACGAGCACGAGCATAATAACCAAGCCCCGTCCAAAGATGCAATACATCATCAATAGGTGCTTTTGCTAAATCCGTTATTTTAGGAAATAGTTTAATAAAATGGTTAAAATAGGGGATAACAGTTGCAACTTGTGTCTGTTGCAACATTACTTCTGATAACCATACATGATAAGGCGTTTTCTCAATCTGCCATGGTAGTGTTTTTCTGCCGTACTGTTCATACCATTTTAATACAGACTTTGCAAAGGAAGGCATTGTTACCCGCATTACATTACAGCAGTAATTGAGTCATTTGGATAACAGCCCAATACTTTTGTGTATAAGGTAATTTTAGCTAACTGTTTTAATGCGTTTTGCATTTCGTCAGAATAAAGATTGCCTTGTAGATCAATATAAAACATCTCTTCCCATGGAGTACCATGAATTGGACGAGATTCAAGTTTAGTCATGACAATGTTATGATTACGTAACACAGAAAGGGCATCAACGAGAGCGCCTGCTTGCTGACCTGTTTTCATCAATATTGTAGTTTTAGCTGGGATTTGATCAGATACATGAACTGGATCACGAGATAACACTATAAATCGCGTTATATTCTCTTTTTGATTAGCAAAACTATGTTCAAGAACTTGTAATCCATAAAGTTCACCACCATCTTTATTACCCATAGCTGCAAAATTAGTTTTGTTTGACTTAGCAACCATTTCCATTGCTGATGAGGTACTATCACAAAAGACAATCTTCCAATGCGGGTATCCTTCCAAAAAGTGAGAACATTGTTGGAATGGTTGTGGGTGACTATAGACGGTGTCAATTTGATCTAATTGAGCGTTTGGGAGTGCCAAAATACAGTGATCAATCGGTAGTGATAACTCTCCGATAATATGCAAATTCGTTTTTTGTAGTAAATCATAAACTTCGTTAATGGATCCAGAACTGGAGTTTTCGATTGGTACAACACCATAATCAACAACGCCTTTATCTAATTGTTCAAAAACATCTTTAAAATTACTACAACTTGATTCAACTATCTGTTCTAAATGAGCACTAGCGTAGCGGCGAGCAGCCGAATGAGAATAAGATCCCATTGGCCCTAAAAAAGCAATTTTAGCTGTTTTGATAGTGCCATGATTCAGTTTTTCTTGTAGAATTTTTTGTTGTAAAAGTACAGAATCTTCGATAATTATTTGATATAACCGTTTGATAAAAATATCATCGAGATGATAGTTTTTGCCCTGTTCAATTAATGATTTAACCAAGGAACGTTCACGCTGAATGTCACGTACAGGAATGTTTGCCTTAATTTTAGTATTTATTACTTGTGTCGAAAGTTCACGACGTTTAGCTACAAGTTCTAATAGCGCTTTATCAAGCTCGTTAATTTTATCGCGTAAAGGTAATAAAGGATTTGTAGTCATTTTTATTCGATATTTTAAAAAAGATTGATGTTATTATAACAAGCAAAAAAAAAAGCACTACATAAAGTAGTACCTTTTAAATAAAATAGAATGATTTATTTATTAAATTTCTTCTTCAAGAATTGCTCCTTTAATACTTTCCGTTGCTCGACGGGCTTCACCTTTATGTTGAATTTTATTCAATTGTTTTTCAAGTTTACCAATAAGATCGTTAATAGCCGCATACATATCAATATGCTTTGCAGACGCAACAAGTGGAGTTCCTTTTGTGGCAATTGTTGCATCAATGATAAATCCATCTGGTTCTTTAGATAATATAAAATGAGGATTGATTAACAGCGCTCTCCACTTATCCAACTTCGAAAATTTATCTTCTAAATAACTACGAATTGCAGGGGTAATATCCATTTGTTTACTGGTAATACTTAAAGCCATATCGACCTCCTTTATAATTTCAAACAACTAAGTTGATTTTTTTAGCTTCCATTAATACATTGGCAAATTATTTTTATTTCGTCAATAAGAACTTTGCTATTAACATGAGTTTTTGTGATTTAAATCTAAAAAAAAGATTTTATTAATCATGTATTTTATGACTATATGGCTATGAACCTGCATTTTGCATCGCTTTACTATATACTGTAGCTAAATACTATTTCTATAAGATCTTTTAATGAGGAAGATGTGAGCTATTTAGACAATGTTAAGATTGTTTTGGTTGAAACGTCCCACACGGGTAATATGGGGTCTGCCGCTAGAGCAATGAAAACTATGGGTTTATCCAATCTTTGCTTAGTCAATCCAGTGATAAAACCTGACTCTCAATCAATTTCATTAGCGGCAGGTGCTAGTGATATTATTAAAAATGCAGTAGTTTTTTCATCTTTAGAAGAGGCAATTGCTAATTGTTCACTTGTGATAGGTACTAGTGCTCGTCCTCGTACCTTACAATGGCCTAATTTAACACCAAAAGAGTGCGGTGATAAAATCATTGAGGAGGCCGTTAATGCCCAAGTTGCGTTAGTATTTGGTCGTGAAAGAGTGGGTTTAACTAATGATGAATTGCAAAAGTGCCATTTTCATGTTGGTATTCCTGCTAACCCTCAATATAGTTCTTTGAATCTTGCTATGTCAGTACAAGTATTATGTTATGAAATTCGCATGTCAATGCTAAACTTTCAAGATAATCAATCAGAGCCAGCAAATTTAAATACGCATACAAGCGAGTACCCTAAAGATATCGATGTTGAGCGTTTTTATCAGCATTTAGAGCAAACTTTATTGCAAACAGAATTTATAAATGCTAATCACCCAGGTCAAATTATGGGACGTTTGCGAAGATTATTTACTCGGGCACGTATTGAACAGCAAGAACTGAATATTTTACGTGGTATTTTAACGTCGATTGATAAAAAATTCTAATTCCTAGAAATAAAAATAAATACCCACAAAAGAGTGGGTATTTTTGAATAATAATCAATTATGATAAGGTTAATTTAATGGATTAACTTTTTTTCCGCCAAGTTGTACCATTTGCCCCATCCTCCAACACAATATTCATTGCGTTAAGTTTATCACGCGCTTCATCAGCTTGAGCCCAATTTTTGCTAGCACGAGCTTCATTACGTTGTTTTATTAATGCTTCAATTAATTCTGCATCGGCGTCATCTTGCTGATTACCTTGTAAGAATTTTATTGGATCTTGTTCAAGTAGACCAAGTACGGCTGCTAAATAACGTAATTCAGCCGCTAATTTGTTGGCAAATGACATATCGTTATCAGCTTTAGCTTTATTGATTTCTCGGGCTAAGTCAAATAAGGTTGAATAAGCTTCAGGAGTATTGAAGTCATCGTTCATCGCATTACAGAATTGACGGTAATAATCACTCTCTTTTGTAGTATATGGATAATCTGCATCAGTATCACGAAGTGCTGTATAAAGGCGTTCTAAAGCCATTCTTGCTTGTTTTAAATTTTCCTCACTGTAATTAAGCTGACTACGATAATGACCCGATAATAAAAAGTAACGGACAGTTTCAGCATCATAGTGTTTTAATACATCGCGAATAGTGAAAAAATTATTAAGTGATTTTGACATCTTTTCTTGGTCTATCATCACCATACCTGAATGCATCCAATAATTAACATATTGTCCATCATGGGCACATGTAGATTGAGCAATTTCATTTTCATGATGAGGAAACATTAGATCTGACCCTCCGCCATGAATATCAAAGTGATTACCTAATTGAAAACTGTTCATCGCAGAACATTCAATATGCCAACCTGGGCGTCCTTTGCCCCATGGTGAATCCCAGTTAGGCTCGTTAGGTTTTGACATCTTCCAAAGTACAAAATCCATTGGATTACGTTTAACATCAACCACATCAACGCGTGCACCAGCCTGAAGTTGCTCCAAATTTTGACGCGACAAAATACCGTAATTGGGATCACTATCGACTGAAAACATTACATCACCATTATCAGCAATATAAGCATGATCTTTTGCAATTAATTCTTCTATTAATTGAATAATCTGTGGCATTTGCTGTGTAGCGCGAGGTTCGACATCAGGGCGCTTAATATTTAACGCATCAAAATCCGCATACATTTCTTGTAACATACGTTCAGTTAGTTGTTCACAAGTTTCACCGTTTTCTAGAGCGCGTTTTATAATTTTGTCATCCACATCGGTGATATTACGCACATAAGTTAGTTGATAACCTAAAAAGCGCAAATAACGTGTTACAACATCAAATGCAACAAAGGTGCGACCATGACCAATATGACAGAGGTCATAAATAGTAACACCACAAACATATAATCCAATTTTATTGGGATGAATTGATTTAAAAGTTTCTTTTTCTCGAGTTAATGTATTGAATATTTTTAACATTACAATCTTTAGGTTTAATTTAATGAAGTTTGCTAAATAATATAACAAAAATATTGTTATCGTGAAATTATTTATTATAATGCTTCTATGTACTGTAATTATAATTTTATCATATGCTAGGCGAAGTTTTTGGTTACTTTTTTGGTTACATTGCAAGTGGTTTCATTCATGTATTTTCTGAAGATATGCTGGAATTAGGATGGTCAAAAAGTACTTTTAAAAGCAAACTATTCTGGGTTTCTTTTATTATTTTAAATATTGTTATGTTTGCATTTGTCTTAATATTTAAGTGGCCTATTAGTATAACTGAGGGTTTGTTACTCTTTTTGATTTCATCTTTACTTTCATTTTTGACTATAAGTTTTTGTTGGGGTATGTGGCGCTTCATTAAACATTTTAAGAAATGTAAAATATAACTTAAAGTTTGCAGAAATAAATGGTTGTAGGTATCTAGTCAATAATAATCTCAATTCACTCTTTAATAAATAATTAATGGGTAATCCTAGCCAATTTTATTGGGATAAATTGATTTAAAGGTTTCTTTTTCTCGAGTTAACGTATTGAATATTTTTAACATTACAATCTTTAGGTTTAATTTAATGAAGTTTGCTAAATAATATAACAAAAATATTGTTATCGTGAAATTATTTATTATAATGCTTCTATGTACTGTAATTAGAATTTAATCATATGCCAGGCGATTTTATTGGTATTATTGTAGAAACTATCGTTGAAGAAGGTTTGAGAGGTATTTGTGAGTTGGTAACCTGGAAAGATACACCAATTAGGTATCCTTTCATTATTTTAAATATTGTTGTGTTTGTATCTTACTTAATTTTTAAGTGGCCTATTACTATAATAGATGGTTTATTTTTCTTTTTCATTTCATCTTTATTTTCATTTTTCATTGTGATTTTTTGTTTGTGTATATGGCGCCTGATTAAATACTTAAGAAATTTGATATGTTAAATATAAGCTATGGTTTACAGAAATAAATAGTTGATGTCATCCAGTCGATACAAATTTCAATTCTCTTTTTAATAAACAATTGGCGGTGAATCCCCGCCAATTTTGTGTAAAACAAAGTATTATTTCATTAGACGGTAGATATAAATAAGTAATATTGCGCCTAAGACTGAGATAAATAAACTAGGGAAATTAAATCCTGTCACAGTTCCCCAGCCAAAGAATGTACTTATATACCCACCAACGATAGCGCCTGCAATTCCTAATAGAATAGTTTTAAATACTCCTACACGTCCAAGTGGCATAAAAAACTTTGCAATCCAACCGGCAATTAATCCTAGAATAGCCCAACTTAAAATACCCATGATAATTTCCTTTGTTTGATTAAGGTTAAATTTAGTTTATAAACACAATCTAAAAATCTAAGAAATGTTGATATTTAATGTAATAGCTTTAACGATATTGATTAAAATTAATAAATCAAAATTTAAAAATATTAATAAATAACAGTCATAAAATGGAGATAGAAGATTTAATCGTAAGACTAAAGAATGACTATATGAATTGAGTGCATAAAAGCGTATTCATATAGTAATTGATGAATATTCTATAATTATTTGTAACAAAAGTTAAGGTCTTTTATTGCGTTTTCAAACTTTTAACATGCTTCTTTAAGATAGTCACTTTGATTTAAGTCGAAGGGAGATTAACTCTCCCTTTGAATGAGTTGTTATTCAAAAATAGATTTATGTAAAATTTTGATAATAGCTTCTGCATCATTACTTTTTGATAACAGGCACAGATTGTGGGTGCTTGCACCATAACAACAAAGTCTTATAACAAAATCATCTAACACGCCGAATACTTCTTTTGCTATACCTTTTGTCGTCGTTAAGTTATTGCCAATAATGGCAATAAGAGCTAAATCTTCCTCAACATCTACATGACAAAGAGTTGAAAGTTCATCAAATAGTTCTTTGGTTAATAAACTGTTACCATTAGTGTAAGTGCCTGTAGTATCAATTGTTAAAGCGATACTGACTTCTGATGTAGTAACTAAATCAACGGATATATTATGTTTAGCTAATATAGTAAATACCCTTGCAAGAAAACCTTGAGCATGCAGCATATTTAAACTTGTTAAGGTTAATAATGTCTGTTTGCGTCGTAATGCTAACGCCCTAAACACAGGTAATTTTGATGTAATACTATTAGTGTTATAAACAATTGTGCCGCCATCTTGTGGTGCTTTGCTTGAGCCAACAAAAACAGGAATGTTACTTCGTACTGCTGGAACCAACGTCGCAGGATGTAAAACTTTTGCTCCGAAGGTTGCCATTTCCGCGGCTTCTGCGAAAGATATTTCATCAATTTTTTTTGCCGCTGGCGTAATTCGTGGGTCATTGGTATAAATTCCTGCAACATCAGTCCAAATGTCTATTTGTGTTGCATTTAATGCTTCACCAAGTAACGCAGCTGTATAATCACTTCCACCACGTCCTAATGTTGTCGTCTTACCTGTACTTTCACTGCCAATAAAACCTTGAGTAACAATTAGCGCATTAGTATTTAAAGATTTTAAATGTGCACAACAAAGTTGTTTGATTTCTTCAATTTTGGGTTGAGCTTTACCAAATTTATCATCAGTACGCATAACTTTACGTACATCAAACCATATGGCACTTTTTTGTTTTTCTCTTAATACCTCAACAAATAGTTTTGAAGACATAATTTCACCATGACTGACTAACTCATCAGTTAATGCTGGTGACGTTGCTAAACTTGCAGCTTCCGATAAAGAGGCTATATTTGCAATAATTCGGTCAATTTCGGCTCTTAACGTAGGGTTTTCAGGAAGTTGCTCTAAAATATTGTATTGAATTGATTGAATTTTGGCTAAATGCTGAGCTCGAACCTCCGCATCACGTCCTTCTGCTAATGCAACTAATAAGTTCGTAATACCCGCAGAAGCAGATAATACAACAACTTTTACACTAGGGTTAGCAATAACAATATTAGCACTATTTACCATTGCTGAATAATCAGCAACACTAGTACCACCAAATTTAGCAATTACGAATGATGTTTCCATGGATTCCTCATATTAAAAATTTTATTTTTAACAGAGTTAGAGCGAGGGTATGTGCAATTTACAGTTATAATTTAAAAAGTACAAACCGCGAAGCGCTCCACCTGTTAAGGTGACAACCCAAGGGATTCAGCCCTTGCAGTCGATTTGATTGCTTTCTGGCTACTCAATCAAACCTCGGCATTGCATCCCCTCAATTATTTATCACCGATTCCAGTATCTAAAATAATCTACCTGAGCAATGCGCCTCTTCGTTCTCGTAACTTGAGTTACAATTTAAGTGCTATATAGAATTAACGATTTTACTAAATGTGTCAATAGGTTAAATAGGAAAAATTATTTATTAAATATTAAATTGATATATCAATAGTTATAATTCTTGTTCAAATAGTTGAATAATAGTTTGATATAAACTTTTAACCGTACAGGATTTGGTTGGCGTACTAAAAATTGTATCATCGCCTGCAATTGAACCTAAAATACCTTCTGATTTACCAATTGAATCAAGTAAGCGAGCGATAAGTTGAGCCGCTCCTGGGCTGGTACGAATGACAACCATTGAGCTATTATAATCAATATCAACAATCAAATTTTTTAGTGGACTACTGGCTGTTGGCACACCCATTTCAGCAGGTAAGCAATAGACCATTTCTGATTTTGCGTTACGTGTTCTAACCGCTCCAAATTTGGTTAACATTCGTGAAACTTTAGATTGATTAATGTTATCAAAACCTTGTTCTTGTAAAGCTTGCACAATGCTTATTTGAGAACTGAACTTTTCTTGTAGAAGCATTTCTTTAAAAGCTTTAGTAAGATCATCTTGTTTCATATTTTTCCTTTTGGATTAATTGATTGCTGTTTTAGGTAAAAGCAGTAATAATTGTTTGTTGCTTGATATATTAGTAATAAAATCTAAGTTAATTAGTAAGTTTTATAGACATTTTGTTAATGAATTGAATATCAAACAACAAGTTTTAGACTTTAAAATATTTAAACATAATTATGCATAAGATTTGCATAAAATCAAATATTCGATTTGTTACTGCTTTTAGGGCGAAATGACTTTACTATTTGATCATGCGTCTCAATGTAGGGACCTTCTAATAACTCTAAACAATAAGGAACGCTGGCAAAAATTCCATTAACAATTATTTTTCCTGCACTATCTTTTACACCTTCAAGTGTCTCCTTTATCGATTTTGGTCTACCCGGTAAGTTCAAAATTAAACATTTTTTGCGAATAACACCAACTTGTCTGGAAAGAATGGCAGTAGGTACAAAATGTAAACTAATTTGGCGCATCTGTTCACCAAATCCAGGCATAACTCGATCGGCTATTGCTAAAGTTGCATCTGGGGTGACATCTCTAATAGCTGGCCCTGTACCGCCAGTGGTTAGAATCAAATCACAATGTAATTTATCAACGAATTCACATAATGTTTGTTCAATAATAGGTTGTTCATCTGGAATTATTCGATTTTCGGTAATAAACGGAGTTTTCAATGCTGTTTGTAACCAAGATATTAATGATGGGATACCTTCATCGTCATAGATCCCATTTGCCGCTCTATCAGACACAGAAACTAAACCAATTTTGAACATAATACTTATTCCTTAGGATATTATTTATCTATATTAATTAGAAATTAAGACCGCCTATATATGGCCAATGGTTCGCTAAAATTAATATACGCTAAAAGTTAAAAATTATAACTTATTTATACTCAATATAAAGAAAACTAAAAAGACCTTTACAACAATTGATTATATTGTCAATATTGCTGGTCATTAATAATTGAGTTTACATAATTTCAATCATAACTTATTCAATTAGGATTTTATCATGTCATCTATTCCTGCGCTTGAATTGGTCGCGCTTAAAAAAATTTATAAAAATGGTGTAGAAGCATTAAAAGGTATTAATTTAACGGTTCAAGCAGGTGACTTTTATGCATTGCTTGGTCCAAATGGTGCCGGAAAATCAACAACTATTGGCATAATTAGCTCACTTGTAACCAAAACTTCTGGTGAAGTGCGAATATTTGGTTACGATTTGGATACTGATATTGTCAATGCCAAAAGACAATTAGGCTTAGTACCACAAGAATTTAATTTTAACCAATTTGAAGAAGTGATTCAGATTGTCACTAATCAAGGAGGCTATTATGGATTGCCACGTAAATTAGCATTAGAACGCGCAGAAAAATATCTAAGAATTTTAGATTTATGGGATAAACGCCATAGTCGAGCCAACATGTTATCTGGTGGTATGAAAAGACGTTTAATGATTGCAAGAGCACTCGTTCATGAGCCTAAATTATTGATTCTTGATGAAC
Source organism: Gilliamella apicola (assembly GCF_000599985.1). NCBI lineage: Bacteria > Pseudomonadati > Pseudomonadota > Gammaproteobacteria > Orbales > Orbaceae > Gilliamella > Gilliamella apicola. The sequence continues at coordinate 2,297,868 of NZ_CP007445.1, read as the reverse complement.
CAACAGCCGGGGTTGATATTGAGTTGCGGCGCTCAATGTGGGACTTTTTACGTGAAATCAATCGTCAAGGCATTACTATTATATTAACTACCCATTATTTAGAAGAGGCAGAAATGCTATGTCGCAATATTGGCATAATTCAACATGGTCAATTGATAGCAAACTCTTCTATGCGTGAATTATTAGCTAATAGCCAATCTGAAACTATTATTATTGATTATGTACCAACAAGTGAATCCATTGTTTTAACAGATTATAGTTATGTAAATGTTGATACGGGCATGTTAGAAGTTAAAGTTGATAAACAACGTGGCTTAAATCAGTTATTTGAGCAACTTAATCATCAAAACGTCAAAGTGATTAGCGTGCGTAATAAAACTAATCGATTAGAAGAGTTATTTGTTGATTTATTACGTAACAATAATGCAAAAGGAGCTGATAATGTGTAATTTATATTGGATTGCCTTAAAAAGTATTTGGCGTAAAGAGGTGACTAGATTTTTAAGAATTTGGCTGCAAACATTGATACCGCCAGTTATCACTATGTCACTTTATTTTATTATATTTGGTAATTTAATTGGCTCACGTGTGGGGAATATGGGTGGCTTTAGTTATATGTCATTTATTGTTCCTGGTTTAATCATGATGTCTGTAATTACAAACTCTTATACCAATGTCTGTTCTTCATTTTTTAGCGCTAAATTTCAACGTAATATTGAGGAATTATTGGTTGCACCTGTACCAACGCATATTTTGATTTGTGGATATGTAGGTGGTGGCGTGATCCGAGGTATTTTAACTGGAATTTTAGTGACGATAGTATCGTTATTTTTTGTTCGTCTTGAAGTGCACTCTTGGCTCTTTGTTATTTGCACTTTATTATTAACATCAATTTTGTTTTCATTAGCAGGTTTATTAAATGCCGTATTTGCTAAGACTTTTGACGATATTAGTATTATTCCAACATTTGTATTAACGCCATTAACTTATCTTGGTGGGGTATTTTACTCAATAACCATGCTACCTACTTTTTGGCAATGGGTATCAAAACTAAATCCAATCGTTTATATGATTAATGGTTTTCGTTATGGTTTTTTAGGTGTGACTGACGTATCACTATGGATCACATTTTCAATGTTGATTTTATTTGTTACCGTGCTCTATATAATTGCATGGCGACTGATTGAAAGTGGGCGAGGGTTAAGAAGTTAAATTAATTAACTAAAAATACAACCGCCGAAAAATATCGGCGGAAAATAATTACTTAGCACCAGCAACTGCTTCTTTTGCCATTTGAGTAATTTTAGTAAAATCACCATTAGCAATAGCATCAGTAGGAATAAACCAAGTTCCACCAACACAAAGTACATTACTAAGCGCTAAATAGTCTCGATAATTTTTTGGATTTACACCGCCAGTAGGGCAAAACTTCATATATCCACAAGGACCAGCAAAAGCTTTTAATGCAGCCACGCCGCCATTGATTTCTGCTGGGAAGAACTTTAATGCAGTTAAGCCATATTCTTGGGCTGTTAATAATTCAGAAATGGTCGCAATACCTGGAATGACAGGAACAGATCCTTCAACTGCAGCTTTTAAAATAGCGTCAGTTATGCCAGGAGTAATAATAAATTCAACTCCAGCTTCGGTTACTTGCTTAAGTTGTTCAACACTTGTTACTGTACCCGCACCAACCACAGCTTCTGGAACTTCTTTAATGATTTTTTTAATTGCTTCAAGTGCACATTCTGTTCGAAGAGTAACTTCAAGAACTTTTACACCGCCAGCAATTAAAGCTTTCGCTAATGGCACAGCATCTTCAAGTCGTTCAATAACGATAACAGGAACAACAGGTCCCATAGTTAGAATTTCTTCAGCACTTCTTTTCCAGTTTTTCATTTGTATCAATCCATCTTTATTTATAGCAATAATCCCTAATTGATAGGGATTATTTTGTTACTCGTAAATGCCTAATTTTTTCTCTAAATAATGAATGTTTGTTCCTCCTTTTTGGAAGCCTTTGTCATTCATAATTTCAATGTGAAGATCAATATTCGTTTTAATACCATCAATCACTAGTTCAGCTAATGCATTTTTCATTCGTGCAATAGCAACATTACGTGTTTCACCATAAGCAATTAGCTTACCAATCATTGAATCATAGTAAGGTGGTACAGTGTAACCCGCATAAATATGTGATTCCCAACGAATACCAAACCCGCCTGGTGCATGAAAGCGAGTAATTTTCCCTGGTGAAGGCATAAATGTTTTAGGATCTTCGGCATTTATACGGCATTCAATAGCATGACCCTTGATTTCAATATCACTTTGTTTGATAGAAAGAGGTTTGCCTGCAGCGATTAGGATCTGTTCTCTAATCAGATCCACACCTGTTATCATTTCGGTAACTGGATGTTCTACCTGAATACGCGTATTCATTTCAATGAAATAAAATTCACCATTTTCAAATAAGAATTCAAATGTTCCTGCACCACGATAACCAATTTCAATACATGCATTAACACAGCGTTCACCAATGAATTTGCGCATTTTAGAAGTAATACCAACCGCTGGTGCTTCTTCAACAACTTTTTGGTGACGTCTTTGCATTGAACAATCACGTTCACCTAAATAAATAGCATGACCTTGACCATCAGAAAGCACTTGAATTTCAATATGACGAGGATTCTCAAGGAATTTTTCCATATAAACCATATCATTATTGAAAGCGGTTTTTGCTTCTAATTTGGTCATTTTAATTGCTTGTTCAAGATCTTTTTCTTCCCGAACAATACGCATACCACGACCACCGCCCCCACCAGATGCTTTGATAATAACTGGATAGCCTATCTGTTTGGCGATCTGCTTATTATTTTCAATATCATTACTCAAAGGGCCATCAGAACCAGGTACACAAGGTACACCAGCTTTTTTCATGGCATGAATTGCTGACACTTTATCACCCATTAAGCGTATAGTATCTGGTTTTGGTCCAATAAAAACAAATCCAGAACGTTCCACTTGCTCGGCGAAGTCAGCGTTTTCAGATAAAAAACCATATCCCGGATGAATTGCTGCTGCACCGGTAACTTCGGCGGCAGAAATTAACGCTGGGATATTGAGGTAGCTTTTAGCGGAAGCCGCTGGACCAATACAGACAGTTTCGTCTGCAAGTAATACATGTTTTAAATCTTTATCTGCCGAAGAATGAACAGCGACAGTTTTAATTCCAAGTTCTTTACATGCTCGTAGGATACGTAGAGCAATTTCTCCACGGTTAGCAATAAGAATTTTATCAAGCATATTCGATCTCTTAATCTTATAAATAAGTTAATATTACTCAATGATGAATAGTGGTTGATCAAATTCAACAGGTTGACCATTTTCAACTAAAATAGCTTTAATTGTGCCCGCTTTTTCAGATTCAATTTGGTTCATCATTTTCATCGCTTCAACGATACAAAGTACATCACCGACATTGACAGCTTGACCGATTTCTACAAAAGCTTTCGATTCTGGGCTTGGTGTACGATAAAATGTTCCAACCATTGGTGATTTTATAGTTGTTCCAGCCGGAGCCGGAGTAATAGGATCCGCTTCAGCTACACTTTCACCTGCTGAGCTTGGTGCAACAACAACCGGAGCTGCTTGAGGTATTTGAATGTTTTGTATTGGCGCTGAATAGTTTGTTGTAGGTATCGTTCGACTAATTCGAACTGATTCTTCACCTTCGGAAATTTCAAGTTCAGAAATACCTGACTCTTCAACTAATTCAATTAATTTTTTAATTTTGCGTATATCCATGAATTACACCGTGTTTATTTGATATAAGTAACAATTAAATTAATGCATCCTTAATATCTCAAAAGTAATCTTTCAAAATGATAATAAGGCAGTAACTCAACATTAACGCGGAAGCATACACTGTAAAATAGATTTTGTCATTATATATCTCTCCTTTACAAACTGTTATTATACTATTTTCTAGGTATTATTTTAGAATTGCGATACAATAGGTAAACCTAATTGTTATTGAAGTAAACAGGTTTTAAAAATAAACTAGAATACTATTTTATATGATATAAAATTAAAAATAAGTATTTTATTCTATGGTTTGCTTCAAGCACTCACTAACACTTTAACAAGATTATTTCTAGGAAGAGTTTTTATTATGTTCAAAAAAGTTCGTGGCTTGTTTTCAAATGATCTATCGATTGATTTAGGTACAGCTAACACCCTCATTTATGTAAAAGGTCAAGGTATTGTACTAAACGAACCTTCAGTTGTCGCCATCCGTCAAGATCGCACAGGCACACCTAAAAGTGTCGCTGCTGTTGGGCAGGCTGCGAAACAGATGTTAGGACGTACTCCAGGTAATATTGCTGCTATTAGACCAATGAAAGATGGTGTAATCGCTGACTTTTCCGTCACGGAAAAAATGTTACAGTATTTTATTCGTCAAGTGCATAGTCATAGCTTTTTAAGACCAAGTCCTCGCGTTTTAGTTTGTGTGCCAGTTGGAGCAACACAAGTTGAGCGTCGTGCTATCCGTGAGTCCGCATTGGGGGCAGGTGCACGTGAAGTTTATTTAATTGAAGAACCGATGGCAGCAGCTATTGGTGCTGATTTACCAGTTTCCTCACCAACAGGCTCAATGGTAGTTGATATTGGTGGTGGTACTACGGAAGTTGCTGTTATTTCGTTAAACGGTGTTGTCTATTCTGCATCAGCAAGAATTGGTGGAGACCGTTTTGATGAGGCAATTATCAACTATGTGCGTCGTAATTATGGTGCATTAATTGGTGAAGCAACCGCTGAACGAATTAAACATGTTATTGGAAGCGCGTATCCTGGGGATGAAGTTCTTGAAATTGAAGTTCGTGGTCGAAATCTTGCCGAAGGTGTACCGCGTAGCTTTACTTTGAATTCTAATGAAATTTTAGAAGCGCTTCAAGAACCACTAAGTGGTATCGTCAGTGCCGTTAAAGTTGCATTAGAACAGTGCCCACCTGAACTGGCTTCCGATATTTCCGAACATGGTATGGTGTTAACTGGCGGTGGCGCTCTATTACGTAATATTGATAAATTACTATCGGCTGAAACCGGTATTCATGTGGTTGTTGCTGAAGATCCTCTTACATGTGTAGCACGAGGTGGAGGCAAAGCTCTCGATATGGTCGATATGGAGGGAGGAGACCTCTTTAGTGAAGAGTAATTATTGTCTAATTATTGATTAATTTCATATTTATGAAATCGATAATTAATAAACATCTCACTTTTTCCGCCGACATAGTCGGCGGAGTCATATCTTGAATTAATTAGATTTTAAGCATATAACAGGTAAGTACTGGATAATGAAATTACTTTTTTCTAAACGTTCTCCTCTTAGTGTGCAATTATTTATATCTTTGCTATTATCTATTATATTGATAATATTAGATTTAAATTATCGTCCGTTTAAAGAAGTTCGTTACTATTTAGATACAATGATTTCGCCTTTGTATTACATTTCAAATGCACCAAAAGCGACCTATGACTCACTTTATGAGATGTCAAAGACGCGCGAAGCTTTAGAAAAAGAAAATGCAAATTTAAATAAAATACTGCTTGAAAAAAAGACAGACTTATTGTTGCTTGAACATCTTAGACATGAAAACGATCGATTAAGAGAATTATTAGGGTCGCCTTTAAGGCATGATGAGCATAAAATGGCAGCTCAAGTTATATTAGCTGATACAGATCCTTACGTTTATCAAGTCGTTATCAATAAAGGTAAAAAAGATGGTGTCTATATTGGTCAACCTGTCGTTGATGATAAAGGTATCGTTGGGCAAATTTATGAAACTGCTCAAAAAACTAGCCGAGCAATTCTAGTTTGTGATTATCAACATGCAATACCTGTACAAATATTAAGAAATGATATTTCTATGGTGGCAGTCGGTAATGGGTGCAGTAATGATTTAACACTCGATTTTTTACCAAATAATGTTGATATAAAAGTTGGGGACATATTAGTAACTTCTGGACTAGATGGTCGTTTTCCTGAAGGTTATCCTGTTGCGGTAGTAAGTTCAGTTAAACTTGATATTAGCGATTCAACTCCGGTTATTTCTGCAACACCGACAGCCGATCTAACACGTCTACGTTATCTATTATTACTATGGGGAGATCAAGGAGTAAAACATGAGGGCTCGTAATAGCATATTAGTTATTTGGTTCACTTTGTTAATAGGCTTATTTTTTCAAATTATACCTTGGTCACCTTCATATGATATGTTCAAACCACATTTGTTTCTATTAATTATCGCTTATTGGTTAATTACTCTGCCTTATCAGATTAGTATAGGTACAGCATTTGTTTTTGGTTTAATTATAGATTTATGTTCGGGAACAATATTGGGCGTACATGCCTTCATCTATTCTCTAATTGCCTATCTACTTGTATTCAAATACCAATTGTTGAGTAATTTAGCTTTATGGCAACAGGCTTTTATCTTATTTGGTATTTCAGTATGTTATAATGCATTAATCTTTATATTTCAGGCAAGTATTTATCATACAATTACTATGTCACCTTATATTCTATTATCAAGTTGTGTTGATGGCTTTTTATGGATATGGATATATTTGCTATTGCAAAGAATAAAACTGAGCTTTGCAATTAATTAGGGGAATATTTCTGTATGTCTGTTGAATTATTAATGAATGTAACTCCGTCTGAAACGCGAGTTGCTTATATTGAAGATGGTGTTTTGCAAGAGATTCATGTCGATCGTGAATCTCGTCGAGGTATTGTCGGTAATATTTATAAAGGAAAAATTATTCGCATTTTGCCTGGTATGCAGGCAGCATTTGTTGATATTGGTCTTGAAAAGGCTGCATTTTTACATGCATCAGATATCATGCCTCATACTGAATGTGTATCAGATTCAGAACAAGAGCAATTCCAAGTAAAAGATATTTCTGAACTTGTCCGTCAAGGGCAAGATTTGATGGTACAAGTCGTTAAAGATCCCTTAGGAACTAAAGGTGCTCGACTTACAACTGATATTACTTTACCGTCACGTTATTTAGTATTGATGCCAGGTCAAAATTCTGCACATGTTGCTACTTCGCAACGTATTGAAAGTGAGGAAGAGCGTCAAAGGCTAAAACATATTGTTGAACAATATGTAACTCCAGACGGAGGTTTTATTGTTAGGACAGCTGCAGAAGGTGCAAATGCTCATGAGCTTGAGCAAGATGCAAACTTTTTAAAACGACTATGGGCTAAAATTAAAGAACGGATGGCTCGTCCTACCAGTAAAAATTTAGTTTATGGTGAATTAGCTTTATCGCAGCGCGTATTAAGAGACTTTGTTGGTGATCCAATTGAACGTATTTTAGTTGATTCTAAATTAACTTACGATCTTCTTGTTGATTTTACTCAAGAGTTTATGCCAGAAGTTACAGATAAACTCTTTCATTATCGTGGTAATATCCCAATATTCGATCTATATGATACTGAAAATGAGATTCAACGAGCGTTGGATCGTAAAGTTAAACTAAAATCTGGTGGTTATTTAATTATTGACCAAACCGAAGCCATGACAACAATTGATATTAACACTGGTGCCTTTGTTGGTCATCGTAATTTAGAAGAGACAATCTTTAATACAAATATAGAGGCAACCATTGCTATTGCTCGTCAATTACGTTTACGCAATTTAGGTGGGATTATCATTATCGATTTTATCGATATGCAAGAAACGTTGCATCGAGAACGGGTATTACAGTCATTGCAAGATTCTTTATCGAAAGATCGAGCCAGAACAACAATTAATTCATTTTCTACATTGGGATTAGTAGAAATGACACGTAAACGAACTCGTGAAAGTATTGGGCACATTTTATGTGAAGAATGTCCTGCTTGTAAGGGACGAGGAATAGTGAAATCAGTTGAAACTGTTTGCAATGAAATTCTACGTGAAATTGTTAGAGTATATAAAGCTCATCGTTCTGAATATTTTTTAGTATACGCTTCATCTGCTGTTGCTAATGCTTTAACTATTGATGAATCACATGCACTAGCAGAAGTTGAAGTCTTTGTTGGTAAAAGAGTTGAAGTAAAAATTGAACCACTTTATATTCAAGAACAATATGATGTAGTATTAATGTAAAGCAATACTTTGTTAAAAAGTTTCAGATTAACTATACGTTTGAGTATAAGAAGAATAATGGATATATATCAAAAATATATCATTATAAATTAAAATTTAAGGAATTTATGATAGTAACTCAAGTGAGTGAACGGCTACTCACCCCTAATAATTTAAGCCATCAAGATATTTCACATTTGCTCGATATGTTAAGTTCAAGACAAATTGATTTTGGTGATTTATACTTTTTATCTGGTTATTACGAAAGCTGGGTACTGGAAGATAGCATTATTAAAAATGCATCTTTCCATCGTGATCAGGGGGTTGGTGTTCGTGCAGTTGTTGGCGAAAAAACAGGTTTTGCTTATACTGATCAGCTCTCCCTAAATCGTTTAGAACAGAGTGTATTGGCTGCTAATTCAATTACTAAGCAGCAAACCCCAATTGTTGTCACGCCTTTTAAAACGTCTAAAATGATACCAATGTATGCATCAATTAATCCAATTAACTCATTTTCCCAAGAGCAAAAGATTGCATTGTTGCGACAAGTTGATCAGTTAGCAAGGTCAATTGATAAAAATGTAATTGAAGTATCAGCCAGTTTAACTGGTAGTTACGAAGATATTTTGATTGCAGCAACTGATGGTACATTATGTGCTGATGTCCGTCCATTAGTGCGTTTATCTGTTTCGGTCATTGTAGAAAAAGGCGGAAAACGTGAGCGTGGAAGTAGTGGCGGTGGTGGTCGTTTTGGTTATGAATATTTTTTAAATATTAATCCAAAAACGTCTGAAAGCTTTGCTGATAGTTATACTCGTGAAGCGGTGAGATTAGCATTAGTTTCATTGTCAGCTAAAGCTACCCCTGCAGGTACAATGCCTGTAATTTTAGGCGCGGGTTGGCCAGGAGTACTACTTCATGAAGCGGTAGGGCATGGTTTAGAAGGCGATTTTAATCGCAAAAATAGCTCGGTATTCTCAGGAAAAATTGGTGAAAAAGTTACGTCAGAACTCTGTACAATTGTCGATGACGGAACAATTGAAAACCGTAGAGGTTCATTATCAATAGATGATGAAGGTACAGTTAGTCAAAAAACCGTTCTTATCGAAAACGGTGTTTTAAAAGGCTATATGTTTGATAAGATTAATGCTAAATTGATGAACACACATTCAACTGGCAATGGGCGTCGGGAAGGGTATTCATGCTTACCTATGCCAAGAATGACTAACACTTATATGTTAGCAGGAGAATCTTCTTTCGACGACATTATCAACAGTGTTGATTATGGACTTTATGCACCTAATTTTTCGGGTGGGCAAGTTGATATCACTTCTGGTAAGTTTGTATTTTCGACATCAGAAGCTTATTTGATTGAAAAAGGAAAAATCACTACACCAGTTAAAGGTGCAACATTAATTGGCTCTGGCATAGAAACCATGCAACAAATATCAATGGTTGGAAACGATCTGACATTAGATTCTGGTGTAGGTATTTGTGGTAAAGCTGGGCAAAGTGTTCCTGTAGGAGTCGGACAACCCACATTAAAAGTGGATAATTTAACCGTTGGTGGAACGATCAATAACTAATAAATATAAATAAAATGGGAAATTAAATAGATGGAAACAATCATCACTCTTTATCATGCTTTTATTAACATGGATATTGCGACACTATCCAATCCGAATGTGCTTTGGACACTTTATGGAATGTTGTTTGTCGTCATCTTATTAGAAAATGGCGTATTACCAGCAGCATTTTTACCAGGTGATAGTTTATTATTCTTAACTGGTGTATTGATTAGTCTTGATGTTTTTCATTTTGGTTTAATAAATTTTATTTTAATTTCTGGCGCGGCTTTAGGTACTTGGTTAGGTTATGTACAAGGTCTCTGGTTAGGTAACACTAAGCTGGTGAAGGGATGGATGGAGCATGTTCCTGAAAAATATCATAAAAAATCAGAAGTGTTATTCCATAAATATGGATTACAAGCTTTATTCATTGGACGCTTTATTGCTTTTGTTCGTACGTTATTACCTATGATGGCGGGAATATCGGGACTGCATAGTCGAAAATTTCATATTTATAACTGGATCAGTGCGACATTATGGATTTTTCTAATTGTGACATTAGGTTACTTATTTGGTTTATCGCCAGTTTTTAATAAATATGAAAAACAAATCATGTCTCTTCTTATGTTGATTCCTGTTTTCTTATTAGTATTAGGATTAATTTTCTCACTATGGCTTGCATTTAAACGTTGGTGGGCAAAGAAAAAACAATCTTGATATAAAAAAGGGCGAAATTAACCGATAAGCCGGGTTCTGTCGTGGACAATCATTCCTCTAGGCTAATGCTCACGCATTAGCTCAAGCAGTCTACCCGGATTCAACGCGGGCCGCGCCAATGAATCCCTATTTGACCTTGCTCCGAGTGGAGTTTACCGTGCCACAACTGTTACCAGTTGCGCGGTGTGCTCTTACCACACCCTTTCACCCTTACCTGTACTTATAAATAAGCCATCGGCGGTATACTTTCTGTTGCACTAGTCGTGAATGTTTGCTCACGCTAACATCCCCCAGGCGTTACCTGGCACTCTGCCCTATGGAGCCCGGACTTTCCTCCCCTCTGTTTGTCTCCTTTTTACAAAGGACTTCAACAAAGCAGCGATTGTCTGGTTAATTTCGCTAATGAGTATAACTTAATGTATGATTTTGTCCAGTAATGTCTGTTTTTAAATAGGCAGATGAATAAAGTGTATACTTTTTTAAACTGATATTATCAGAAAAGGTGGGAGCATATTAAGTGAAGTGTTAATGAATAAACAACATACTATAATAGCACATTATAACAATGTGCTATAGGTATTAAATAAAGTGAGTTTAACTACCATCTTTTTTGTTCATGATTCTCATCATAGTTATACCAAGTTACAACACCTTTCGAAATGATAACTTCCAGTGTACCGCTAATGGTATTAGATCTTGTTTCACCAATAATTAAATGACTGGTTGAACTCTTTCTAATATATTTATATGTCCACTTCACTTCATCAGAATTAATCACTTTCTTACTTGCTGGTTCACCAAACAATGATATTATTTGTGATTCAGTCGTTGAACCTTCAACTATTCTACTAACTTTCTCTTTACTTAGTGGTGTTCCTTGTTCAATAAAATTATTTTGTGAACAACTCGATAATATAATTATTGAGAATAAAGCGATAAAGAACTTATTAACATTTTTCATAATACTGTAGCCTGATAATTAATATTATTTCTCCATGAATATTAATGATAGCATATGTTTGGTAAGGTTCAAGATCAACTAAAATTTAATCTATAATGAATATAGAAAATGTATTATTTCTATATGTTTCCATAGTTTCATCATTCTTTATTAGTTTTTCTTCGTTTAGACGTTGATTTTCGCTTTTTCTTCTTTTTAGTAGTAGTAAGTCGTAATACGCGTTTTATCGGTTCATTGGTGATTGAGTCAATATAACGACTTGGCCAAATTTCATAAGGCTCCACATCTAGCGCTTGGGCAATAATGAACTCTCCTTTTGTCCATGGTCGAGCTAAAGCATTACTAAGCGTTGATGAACTTAGACCCGATTGTCGAGATAGACTTGCAAGCGTTGTCCCTTTCTTTTTTAGTGCGGCAATAATGTCTGCAGGATGCCAATCACTAGAATTTATTTTCATTTTTTATTTCCTCTTTGTTTATAACCTTGTATATCTATGTTATGCTTTGATGTTACTAAAACAAGTAAGTTTATAATCTAACTATAGTTATTTATGATTTCTTGTTTCTTATTTATTGTATCAAAGTTTCTTTAATTTCTGTATTTTTTTCTTATTGTGTTAAAATGGGATAATAAAAATGAAAGAATGGTTCTCATCAAAAGAGCTATTAAGTATTGCCGGGATGCCATCAACGATACAAGGTGTTAATCGTAAAGCAAGATCTGAAAATTGGATTGCACGCAAAAAAACAGGTGTTCGAGGAAAGGCTTTAGAATATCATATAAACAGCTTACCTCTTAGTGTCAAAAAAGCACTATATCTTGAAGAAGAAAGTGCTACTTATGTTGTTTCACCAATTGACCCATTGCAATTATGGATGACAGCATTTGAACAGTTATCTGTTGATGAAAAATCAATTGTTATATCATGGTTGATGCGAAACGGTATTAAAGATTTTATAAGTTTTATTAATAAACATAAAAAAGATAGTTAGTGTTATTGCGCAAGCTGCGATATACTTTAACGCTAGTAAAAAATCAATTTAGTTGCTACGGAATAAACAATGGAAAGTCAGTTTCAATTAACAAATAGTAAAGATATTATTGCATATTTAGCTCAACAATTTCCAAATTGTTTTACTCTTGAAGGTGAAGCAAAACCCTTAAAAATCGGAATTTTTCAAGATATTCTTTCTCGCTTGGATGATGAGGCACTAAGTAAAACAAAACTTCGTGTTGCCTTACGTGCTTATACTATGAGTTGGCGTTATTTATACAGCATTAAAGAGGGCGCTCATCGCATCGATTTAGATGGAAATCAAGATGAGCTTATAAGCAAAGAGCAAATGGAATATGCCCAACAACAGTTAAAAGAAAGTAAGCAGAAAGCAAAAGAGCGTTTAAAAGAACGGACACAAAAAGAAAAGCGTAAAAATATACGCCCACCTATGAAAAAAGCTAAAACTTTAAAAGTGGGTGATTATGTTAAAGTATTATTAGGCAATAAACCGTTAAGAGTACAAATCATTAATATTGAAAAAGAGCATATCAAAGTAAATGTTGGCTCTGGAATGGAATTAACTGTTAAACCTGAGCATATTATTACCAAATAGAGAATTTGAATGAATAAATTACTCAAAGGCACCATTAAATTAAGCCTTGCATTATGTATTGTAAGTCTGACTGTCCAGGCCAAACAGCCTGACGCTGAATCATTACCAGTACTTAAACAAGATGATGTTCATCAAGTCGTTGCTAAGCGATTAACGAATTTTTTTACTCAAGCACACTATCGTAACTTTGCATTAGATGGTGCATTTTCAGCTAAAATTTTTGATCGCTATTTTAAAATGCTAGATGGTAGTAAAGCGATATTTATTCAAAATGATGTCGATACTTTCCGTAATCGACAAGATTCATTAGGTCAAGAATTATTCAGTGGTAATTTAAAAACTGCTTACGATATTTATAATCTTGCAATGCATAAACGTTATGAACGTTATAAGTATGCACTTAAAGTTTTACAATCTCCAATGGATTTTTCTACTAACGATGAAATTGATTTTGATCGTGAAGATATATCTTGGCCAACTACTGAAAAAGAGCTCGACGCTTATTGGGATAAGCGCGTTAAATATGATGAGCTTAGCTTATCCTTATCTGGTAAAGATGAAAATCAAATTCGAGAAACGTTAACTAAACGTTATAAACGAGTTCTAAAAACCATTGAACAATCAAATAATGAAGATGCTTTTCAAGTGTTTATGAATGCATTTGCGCGAGAAATTGATCCTCATACCAGTTATTTAGCGCCACGTAAAAAACGTGATTTTAATTCTGAAATGAGTTTATCTTTTGAAGGTATCGGTGCAACACTTAGCCAACAAGATGATTATACAGTAATCATGTCTTTTGTTACTGGCGGTCCGGCTGAGAAAAGTAAATCGATTGCCGTAGGGGATAAAATTATTGGTGTTGGGCAAAGTAATTCCCCAATAGAAGACGTAATCGGTTGGCGTTTAGATGATATTGTTGACAAAATCCGTGGTCCTAAAGGAACTGTGGTTAAACTCGAAATATTGCCTGCGGGTAATAATAGCAAGCCTAAAGTTATTGAGCTTACCCGAGATAAAATTCACTTTGAAGATCGTGAAGCAAAATTAAATATTGTTGATAACCCACGAGGAAAAGTTGGTATTATTGATATTCCAAGTTTTTATATGGGATTAACCGATAAAGTTGAATCACTCTTATTAGAAGCTAATAACGCTAAGTTACAAGGTCTTGTCATCGATTTACGCAATAATGGCGGTGGTTCTTTAGCTGAAGTTATCTCTTTGACAGGACTTTTTATTGACTATGGGCCAGTGGTTCAAGTTCGCGATAATCTTCAAAAAGTTATTGTTTATGATGATAAAAATAAAGGCATTGAATATACAGGCCCGATTGTTGTAATGGTTAATCGTTACAGTGCTTCAGCTTCTGAGATATTTGCTGCCGCATTGCAAGATTATGGTCGAGCTGTAATCGTTGGTGAAACAACTTATGGTAAAGGGACAGTACAAACTTCTCGAGATATTGCTTATCCAACAGATGCTAGACTTCATCCTAATTGGCCGGAGCTTGGTGGTGTTCAGTATACCGTGCAAAAATTTTATCGTATCAATGGTGGTAGTACACAACTTAAAGGTGTCGAGCCTGATATTGAAATGAGTAAAACTAAATACGACGATGAAACAGGTGAGCGTTTCTTAGATAACGCTATGCCATGGGATAAAATTCCATCATCTGAATATTTAACTCTGGCTAACATAAAACCAATATTGCCTTATTTGAAATCAGAACATTTAGCACGAATTTCAAATAACCCAGAGTTTGTTTATATTGATCAAGATATTAAAGAGCTTAATGATAAAAAAGATCGTCGATATATTGTGTCTCTCAATAAAAAGAATCGTGAGGCAGAACAAAAAATTTATGAAGATCGTGATTTAAAAAGAACGAATGAACGTTTAGCTCGAGAAGGTAAACCACCTATTTCTAAATTAGAAGATTTACCTAAAGATTATAAGCAACCTGATGCTTATCTAAATGAATCAGTTGAAATATTGTTGGATTTGGTAACTAAATATCCGGATATTGAAGTTAAAAAATCAATTCAACAAATTATTTCACTTGATTCACCAATTAAAAAATAGGTTATGATAAATAATAAAATTATTGGAGATAATAAACATGTGTACAGATTTGAAATATGCTTTAATGGCAACGATTGGAGTTCTATCCGTTTTTTTTGTGTTTGGTGCTATCGTTTTCATGAATTAAAAAAGCTTGATTAATTAGCTTGAGATTATTATAGTATGCAACCTGCTTTAGAAGAGCAGGTTGTAAATAGAAGGTGAGGTGTCCGAGTGGTTGAAGGAGCACGCCTGGAAAGTGTGTATACGGCAACGTATCAAGGGTTCGAATCCCTTCCTCACCGCCATATTTATTTTAGTTATTGGAAGTGACCTCTGGTTTAACATAGTTGTTATTAGTCGCTTGCAATATTATTTAAGTGCATTTCCTCATTATAATGTGATCGGAAGTGACGAGTAATACCTTCCCACTCCTTAATCATTGGAGCCATTATGGAAAACTTACGCACGGTTCAGGATTTTATACGCTGGACATCATCACAACTTAGTCTATCAGATGTTTTCTTAGGTCACGGAACAGATAATCCTATCGATGAAGCTAAACAACTTATCTTAGCCACTTTGGGGTTATCATTGTATATTCCTACCGAATTTTATGCTGCAAATCTTACTAATGACGAAAAACAAGAGCTTTTCGCTATAATTCAAAAACGGATTAGTGATCGAGTACCAACGCCATATTTAACTAATCAAGCTTGGTTCTGTGGACATAGTTTTTACATTGATGAACGTGTATTGATTCCACGTTCTCCGATTGGAGAATTAATTGATAACCATTTCCAATCTTTATTATCACAGCCACCCCAACAGATTTTAGATCTCTGTACCGGTAGTGGCTGTATCGGTATTGCTTGTGCTTATGCTTTTCCTGAGGCACAAATTGATATTACTGATATTTCATTAGAAGCGTTAGATGTAGCACAACAAAATATTGACTTGCACGAAATGAATTTTCAAGTTACACCAATGCAGTCTGACTTATTCAATGATATTCCAGAAAAACAATATGATCTTATTGTTACCAATCCTCCTTATGTTGATAATGAAGATATGGGCGATTTGCCCGATGAGTTTTCCTATGAACCTAAATTAGCACTTGAAGCAGGATTTGATGGTTTAGACATTGTTAAACGAATTTTAAGAGATGCAATTGATTATTTATCACCACAAGGAGTATTAGTTTGTGAGGTAGGTAATAGCTGGGTTAGCTTACAAGAGCAATATCCTCAAGTTCCTTTTAATTGGTTAGAATTTGAACGTGGCGGTCTAGGTGTTTTTTCTATCACGCGTGAAGAATTAATTCAATATCATCACTGTTTTAAATAAGCTGTTTTTAATATACGGAAAAATTCTTATGGCTGGAAACTCAATTGGAAAATTATTCAAAGTTACAACATTTGGAGAGTCACATGGTATTGCTTTAGGTTGTGTTGTTGATGGCGTACCTCCAGGCCTTGCTTTGACTGAATCAGATCTGCAACATGATCTCGATCGTCGTCGTCCTGGTTCATCGCGCTATACCACTCAACGGCGTGAAGCTGACCAAGTAAAAATTTTATCAGGTGTTTTTGAAGGGGTAACAACGGGAACCAGTATTGGTTTATTAATTGAAAATACCGACCAACGTTCGCAAGACTACAGCCAAATTAAAGATATTTTTAGACCGAGTCATGCTGATTACACTTATCAACATAAATATGGGATTCGCGATTACCGAGGTGGAGGACGTTCTTCCGCGCGTGAAACAGCTATGCGAGTTGCAGCAGGTGCAATAGCAAAAAAATATTTGTATGAAAAATTAGGAATTACCATTCGTGGCTATCTAGCTCAAATGGGTGAGATAAAATGTCAATTAAAAGATTGGCAACAAGTTGGAAAAAATCCATTTTTTTGTGCTGATGAAAGTAAACTTGATGAGTTAGATCAATTATTAAGATCATTAAAAAAAGAAGGCGATTCAATTGGGGCCAAAGTTTGTATTGTTGCTGAAAATGTACCTGTTGGTTTAGGTGAGCCTGTCTTTGATAGATTAGATGCCGAACTAGCTCATGCACTTATGAGTATTAATGCCGTAAAAGGTGTAGAAATTGGTGATGGTTTTGATGTTATCAATAAACGTGGCAGTGAAAACCGTGATGAAATAACGCCACAAGGCTTTTTATCTAATCACGCTGGTGGTATTTTGGGTGGAATTAGCTCAGGGCAAACTATTTTAGCCAGTATTGCATTAAAACCGACGCCGAGTATTGAAATTGCTGGTCAATCAATTAATATTCATGGTGAAAGTGTTGAAGTATCAACACATGGTAGGCATGATCCATGCGTCGGTATAAGAGCCGTGCCGATTGCTGAAGCAATGGTTGCTATTGTTTTAATGGATCACTATCTTCGTTATCGTGCTCAGTGTAATGATGTAAATGAATTATGAGTTATGAACTACTTTTATTATTATTTGCTATTGCTGCTTTAGCTGGCTTTATTGATTCAATTGCTGGTGGAGGTGGTTTATTAACCGTACCAGCATTATTGGCAGTTGGTTTACCACCAGCTAGTGCATTAGCAACCAACAAATTGCAAAGTTGTGGTGGTTCATTTTCTGCGAGCCTCTATTTTATTCGGCAAAGAATGGTTGATTTAAATCAACAAAAATGGGCAATTGTAGGGGCTTTTGTCGGTTCAGCAATCGGTACGGTTTCGGTAATGCATATCCAGACCGATTTTCTGAAATTATTGCTGCCAATATTAACGATTAGTGTTGGGCTATATTTTTTATTATCACCAACGATTGGCGAAAGTGATCGTAAAAGTCGTTTTACGGTTCTCCAATTTGCTCTAATTCCAGCTTTAGGTATTGGCTTTTATGATGGCTTTTTTGGACCAGGTGCCGGGTCATTTTATGCTTTAGCATATATTACCTTGGCAGGATTTAATCTAACTAAAGCAACTGCTCACACTAAAATTCTCAACTTCACCTCAAATTTAGCTGGATTGCTATTTTTTATTATGGGCGGGCAAGTGGTATGGTCAATTGGTCTTGTCATGCTAGTTGGGCAGTTTATTGGTGCAAGGTTAGGCGCTAAAATGGTCATAGCTAAAGGGCGTAAATTAATAAGACCAATGCTTATTACGGTTTCTACTATTATGAGCATTAAACTGATTTATGAAAATTTCTTTTAAAACACGGCGTTCAATTTGTTTAATCTATAATAAAAGTATATAAAAAAGAAATAATTCGGAGTTAATATAAGTTTAGTTTGCGATTTAAGTAGTAACAAACTTATTACAATAATCACAAAAGCGATTATTTTTATATAACCAGCTTCTTTAACTTTTCTTATGTCCAAATATTGTTTGATTTCAAATAAATATTAGAATAATAAATTTAATGATAAAGCAAGTAATCTGAAAATTAACCAATATTACTCTCAACCCTATTTTTTATTCGTATTCCTAATACTATTTTTTTATTCTCCTAGAAATAATACACGAATTTTACCAAAGTCTATAAGTTGTTATGTAAAAAAGTTGGCAAGTTTACTGGTTTATAAAGGCGCTTGGCTATGTATAGGAAACAAATACATTAATAGAAAAAGCATGGTTTATCCCTATGTGTATAGAGAGTAGACCAATTATAACCTATTGTTTTATTTTTAAAATAGTGATATGCAAATTTCCACCAATTTTTTTTTGTGTTTTTTAAGCAACCTGACGATTTTATAATGTTACAAGAGTTAAATATGATATAAGTTAAAAATATTTATTTTCACAATAAATAAAATCTATTCAGAATCATTGTAAAAAAGTTTGAGGTTATGCCTACGTTTCAGTATAAAATCACATTAAATTCAATGATTAACTAATAATGTAATGAAATAAGAGAAATTTAATAATTCATTAGAAGGTATAAAGTTTTCAGCATCGTTTTTAATGGTTATTTAACTTTTTGTAAAAAAGTTTGAGGTTATACCTACGTTTCAGTATAAAATCACATTAAATTCAATTATATAACTAATAATCATAATAAAATAAGAGAAATTGAATAATTTATTAAAAGGTATAAAGTTTATCGGTATCGTTTTTAATGGTATTTAACTTTTTGTAAAAAAGTTTGAGGTTATGCCTACGTTTCAGTATAAAATCATTGATTTTTAGTTAATAATTAAATATTGAATAGATTAACCTTAAGAAAAAATTAAAATTTCTAATAGCAACTAGAGAATAAAACCTTTTGTATAAAAATTCATCATTAGTATATTTCTTATGTCCTATATCCAATCATCTTTTGATAATGATTATCTAAAGTTTAAATCAAATGGCATAAAATTCATTGCATACAATTTTTGCTATGTAAGTTATGATGTATAGGATATTTTAGATAAGCAAATAATTATAAAGCTTGTTTAATTTAACCTATTTTACTTTTGACGATAATCTATTTGATGTTATGAAATTACAACAATTACGTTATATTTTAGAAATTGCTCGCTCAGGTTCAATAAATGAAGCGGCTAAAAATTTATATATTACTCAACCTAGTTTATCAACTGCCGTAAAAGAGTTAGAGGCTGAATTTGGTATTGAGATTTTTGTTCGAACATCAAAAGGCGTTTCACTTTCAACTGATGGTGTGGAGTTTTTAGGGTATGCTAAACAAGTTTTGGATCAAGCTGAACTGTTAGAACAGCACTATGCTAAAAAAGAGCCTTCTAAACAACTGTGTAGAATTTCAACTCAGCATTATGCGTTTGCGGTAAACGCATTTGTTAATTTAATAAAAAAAAATCATACAGATGAATATGAGTTTACCTTAAGAGAAACTAGGACTTACGATATTATTACTGATGTGGCTAATTTACGTAGTGAAGTCGGCATTTTATATATTAACGATTTCAACCAGAAAGTGATATTGCGTTTATTAAAAGAACATCGGCTAACGTTTAACCCGTTATTTGAAGCGGATCCTCATGTATTTATCAGTACTAATCATCCTTTAGCTGATATGAAATCGCTAACCTTACATGATTTAGAAGAGTATCCTTACTTATCGTTTGAACAAGGTGAGTATAATTCGTTTTATTTTTCGGAAGAGATTTTGAGTACGGTGTACCATAAAAAAAGTATCCATGTTAGCGATAGGGCAACTTTGTTCAATCTACTACATGGTCTGAATGGTTATACTATAAGTACTGGAGTATTGAGCACGGATTTAAATGGCTCTGATATTTTATCTATACCGCTTAAAGTTAAAGAAAAAATCTTAGTAGGGTGGATCACATCACAAAAAGTACAATTGAGTATGTCGGCACAAAATTATATTGAAGCACTTAAAAAGCTTATTCAAGAAGAGTATGGGTTTACCCTTAAATAACATTAATGCAATAATACAAATGAAATTGCTATTTCAGTAAATTCTAGTATAATTGCGCACGATTCATATACCTAATATATGAATATCGAGGAGTGTCTGAATTAGAGATCGGTCATTCCATATTTTATGTTAATTTAAGAGGTTTATTATGTCTCTAACTGTAGAAGCTAAAGCGAAAATCGTTGCCGACTTTGGTCGTGGTACTAACGACACTGGTTCAACTGAAGTTCAAGTTGCACTTTTAACTGCACGTATTAATGACTTACAAGGTCATTTTTCTGAACATAAGAAAGATCACCATAGCCGTCGTGGTTTGTTACGCATGGTATCTAGCCGTCGTAAATTATTAGATTATTTACGTCGTAAAGATTTCGATCGTTATAGCCAATTGATTCAAAAATTAGGTTTACGTCGCTAATTTACAATCTACTTGAAAAGAGGCTTAGGCCTCTTTTTCGTTGTGAAAAATTAGGGCTCTGATATAATACAGGGTTCGAAAAAGTAAAAGATTATATCTCATGTTTCGCGCGACTAATGAGAGCTCTATAATTTATAGATTTGTCATTAGTCGTGACAGTGAAATAATCTTTTGTTGATTATCCCCACATTGTTGAAGTAAGTGTCATAACTTAAGTTGTGTTGCTCTCTATCAAA
Source organism: Gilliamella apicola (assembly GCF_000599985.1). Classification (NCBI taxonomy): domain Bacteria; kingdom Pseudomonadati; phylum Pseudomonadota; class Gammaproteobacteria; order Orbales; family Orbaceae; genus Gilliamella; species Gilliamella apicola. Next base: position 2,276,766 of record NZ_CP007445.1, on the reverse strand, counting down.
ATAATAGACTTCAACAAAATTACTACAAGAGGACATTATTTTGTTTAATCCGACAAATCAAAAATTTCAATATGGTCGTCATACCGTTACTCTAGAAACAGGCATTATGGCTCGTCAAGCAACTGCTGCTGTAATGGTTAATATGGATGACACGGCTGTATTTGTAACTGTTGTTGCTGATAAGAAAGTTAAAGAAGGTCAAGATTTCTTTCCTTTAACAGTTAATTACCAAGAGCGTACTTATGCTGCTGGACGTATTCCAGGTGGATTTTTTAAACGTGAAGGTCGCCCAAGTGAAGGTGAAACTTTAATTGCCCGTTTAATCGACCGTCCACTTCGTCCTTTATTTCCAGAAGGTTTTGTTAATGAAATTCAAATCATTGCAACAGTTGTATCGGTTAATCCAGATGTTAGCCCTGATTTGGTTGCGATGATCGGTGCTTCTGCTGCACTTTGCCTATCAGGCGTGCCTTTCCATGGACCAATTGGTGCTGCGCGTGTAGGCTTTATTAATGATGAATTTGTTTTAAATCCATCTGTAAAAGAACTAGCAACAAGTCGTTTAGATTTAGTGGTTGCCGGTACTAAAAGTGCGGTATTAATGGTTGAATCTGAAGCGGATTTATTAACTGAAGATCAAATGTTAGCAGCTGTCGTATTTGGTCATGACCAACAACAAGTTGTAATTGATAATATTAATGAGTTTGTTGCCAAAGCTAATTGCGAAAAATGGGATTGGGTTGCACCAGTTAAAGATGAAGCGCTTTATAATGCCGTTTCTGAACTAGCAAAAGATCGTTTAGGTGAAGCTTATCGAATCACTGAAAAACAAGCGCGTTATGCCCAAATTGATTCAATTAAAGAAGATGTGCTAGCAGCACTTAAAGCACAAGATGAAGAACTTGATGAAAACAAAGTCATCAATATTATTGTTGATTTAGAAAGTCAAATAGTACGTCAACGCGTCATTGCTGGTGAGCCACGTATTGATGGTCGTGAAAAAGATATGATTCGTGCGCTTGATATTCGTACAAATGTATTACCAAGAACACATGGTAGTGCACTATTTACTCGTGGTGAAACTCAAGCATTAGTAACAGCTACTTTAGGTACTGAACGTGATGCTCAAATTATTGATGAGTTAACTGGTGAATATACTGAACGCTTTTTATTACATTATAACTTCCCTCCATATTCTGTTGGTGAAACGGGTATGGTTGGTTCGCCAAAACGTCGTGAAATTGGTCATGGTCGTTTAGCTAAACGCGGTGTTGCAGCAGTAATGCCAAGTATTGAAGAATTCCCTTATACTGTTCGAGTTGTTTCTGAAATTACGGAATCTAATGGTTCATCTTCAATGGCTTCTGTATGTGGTGCATCATTAGCTCTTATGGATGCAGGTGTACCAATTAAATCATCTGTAGCTGGAATCGCAATGGGACTAGTGAAAGAAGGTGATAAATTTGTCGTTTTATCTGATATTTTAGGTGATGAAGATCATCTTGGCGATATGGACTTTAAAGTAGCTGGTACTCGTGACGGTGTTAGTGCATTGCAAATGGATATCAAGATTGAAGGTATCACTAAAGAAATTATGCAAATTGCCCTTAATCAAGCAAAAGGTGCTCGTTTACACATTTTAGGTGTGATGGAACAAGCTATTAATAAACCTCGCCAAGAGATTTCAGAATTTGCACCACGTATTTATACCATGAATGTCAATCCGGATAAAATTCGCGATATCATTGGTAAAGGTGGCGCAACCATTAGAGCCTTGACCGAAGAGACAGGCACGACTATTGAAATCACGGATGATGGTACTGTTAAAATTGCTGCTTCAGATAGTAATAAAGCGAAAAATGCAATGGAGCGAATCAACAATTTAGTTGCGGATGTTGAACTTGGTAAAATTTATACAGGTAAAGTAACACGAATTGTTGATTTTGGTGCTTTTGTATCAATTATTGGTGGTAAAGAAGGTCTTGTCCATGTATCACAAATTGCAGACCATCGCGTTGAAAAAGTTTCTGATTATCTAAAAGTCGGACAAGAGGTAAATGTTAAAGTCTTAGAAATTGATCGACAAGGTCGAATTCGTTTGAGCATGAAAGATGCTGTTGAACAAACAACAGAAACAGCTCAGATTACCGAATAAAAATTATTTACTAGGAGTTAAGATGAGACATTTCAACCTGATGAGAATTATTAGCTTTTCATTAGCGATTATTCTTATGTCAGGTTGTTCTAACTCTCAGACTTTACTTGCTGTTCCTGAACAAGTTTCGTATGATGATGAATTGAGAATAGCGCAGATTAGTCAACAGTTATCTCAAAAAGACATTGATACAGCAACTCGGATACAGCTTATATTTCAACGTGGCATTGTCTACGATTCGCTAGGCTTTAAAGCATTTGCACAAAGTGATTTTAGTTATTTGATGGAATTCAATCCTGAAATTCCAGACATTTACAATTTTATGGGAACTTATGCTTTACGGGAAGGGGATTTTGACAATGCTTTAATGGCGTTTAATACAACATTAGAACTTGATCCAACTTATGCTTATGCTTATTTAAATCGTGCTATTACTTTATATCGTACTGGTCATTATAAGTCAGCAGAACGAGATGCATATCAATTCTATCAATATGATGTGAATGAACCGATCAGAATTTTATGGCTTTATTTGATTGACAAAGAGATAGATAATGAAGCTGCACAAAATAAGCTACAAAAACGTTACGATCTAATAAATGATAAAACGATTTATAGTAGCGATCTTATTGCATTTTATTTAGGTAAAATTAATGAATCTAAGTTAATGCAAAATCTTCAACAAGGCGTTGAAAGTAACCGGCAGTTAGCCGAACGTCTTTGCGAAGCCTACTTTTATTTAGGTAAATATTATCAAAGTAAAGGTAACAACGAGCGTGCTAAAATGTTATTTAAATATGCTTTAGCTAATAATATTTATAACTTTGTTGAACATCAACAGGCGCTCTATGAAATGAAGTTACTTGAAGAAAACGAAAAGTAACATGGGTCATGCCAGTTTAAAAGTGAAAATATTGTTATAGCGTAGTTCTGATTTGCCAAAAAATATATTCTCAACATTTGATAATACAGTTAGTTTTATCATCTTTTAAATAAATATCATTTAGCTTTAAATTTATTTATTTTGTATACATTGGATCGTAGTTGAGTCAATATCGGCAGTTAGTTATTGGGGTGAGTTGTAAATTTTCAATTTAGTGAGCTGGCATAAATTTATATAAACTTTCTTTGTTTGAGACAGTAATAATTTAACGATTACTGTTATTTGTTAATCAAAATGCTTAATTGGATTAACTAAAAGTAAGTTTGTATATTCAAATTTTTAAGCGAGTTTACATGACAAAAGAAATTTCTTTTATTGACCTTGGTTTATCTGAGGATATCCTTAACGCATTAAATGATCTTGGTTTTAGCAAACCATCACCAATCCAAACTGAATGTATTCCTCTATTATTAGCAGGCAATGATGTATTGGGTATGGCACAAACAGGTAGTGGTAAAACCGCTGCATTTTCAATCCCTTTCTTAATGAATATTGATGCAAATCTAAAAGCACCACAACTTTTAGTTCTAGCACCAACGCGTGAACTTGCCATTCAAGTTGCTGATGCTTGCGCAGAATATTCAAAATATATGAAAGGGATAAAAGTATTAGCATTATATGGCGGTCAACGTTATGACGTTCAATTGAGAGCATTAAAACAAGGGCCTCAAATTGTGGTTGGTACACCTGGACGTTTACTTGATCATTTAAATCGTAAAACGTTAGATCTTTCTAATCTTAAAGGGTTAGTACTTGATGAAGCTGATGAAATGCTAAGAATGGGCTTTATTGATGATGTTGAAAGCATCATGGCGACAATACCTGAAGATCACCAAACAGCACTATTTTCAGCGACAATGCCAGCGCCAATTCGTCGTATTACTAAACGATTTATGCATAATCCTAAAGAAGTACAAATCAAAGGCACTAACCAAACTGCACCAGATATCGAACAGAGCTATTGGCTTGTTCGTGGTATGCGAAAAAATGAAGCGATTGTTCGCTTTTTAGAAGCTGAAGATTTTGATGCAGCAATTATTTTTGTTCGTACAAAATCAGCGACATTAGATGTTGCAGAAGTGCTCGAAAAACATGGTTATAGCTGTGCTGCTTTAAACGGTGATATGACACAACAATTACGTGAACAAACATTAGATCGATTACGTAATGGTCGTTTAGATATTTTAATTGCAACCGATGTTGCAGCTCGTGGTTTAGATGTTGAGCGTATCAGCTTAGTTATCAATTATGATATTACCTTAGATTCAGAGTCTTATGTTCACCGTATCGGGCGAACAGGGCGAGCAGGGCGTGCAGGTCGTGCAATTTTATTTGTTGATAGCCGCGAACGTCGTTTACTTAAAAATATTGAGCAAACAATTAAAAAACCAATTCCCGAAGTGGGCTTGCCGTCAAAAGAGCTCCTTGAAGCACGTCGCTTAGCGAAGTTTACTGAACAAGTTCAAAAACAACTTGAAAGTAGTGATTTACCACAATATCAAACTTTGTTAGCGCAAATACAAGCTGATAGCGGTGCTGATCTTGAAACGATTGCTACAGCGTTATTAAAATTAGCTCAAGGTGAACGCCCATTAATTTTACCACCAGACCCAGTATTTAAGCCGTCACGTGAAATGCGCGATCGTGATAATCGTGGAGGTGAGCGCCGTTTACGTGGTGATAATCGTGAAACGCCAAAACGTCGAGAACGCCGTGATGTTGGTGAAATGGATATGTACCGTATTGAAGTGGGTAAAGAAAACGGTGTTGAAGTACGTCATATTGTTGGTGCAATTGCAAATGAAGCAGATATCAGTAGTCGTTACATTGGTAATATTAAGCTCTATGAAACTTACTCAACAGTTGAGTTACCAAAAGGCATGCCAAAAGATATCTTAAAACATTTTGAAAAAGTAAGAGTACTTAACCAACCAATGAAAATGAGCTTAGTTAGTGGTAATACTTCGGAAACTAAGCGTGGTCGTAAAAGTACTAAATCTGATGCAGGTGATAACAAAAGTTCACCTAAAAAACGTGGTCGTCCAGCAGCGCCGAAGTTTTAATACATTTAGTTTTAATACATTTTAGTGTTAATACTTTTTTAGTTTTAATTGTTGCAAACCTCTATCTTTATGGTAGAGGTTTTTTATTGTTTTTCTTTTAGATTGTTGCCTGCATTTTTAGGTAAAGTGATGAAGTCAATCATCGCCAGTAAAGTCATTCCTGCCACCATAAACAGCGCTAATTGAAAGTCTTCAACCATTAAACCCATTTGGCTATGCCCATTATAGCTGGAAGCAATAAATAGAAATAACGCACTTAAAACAATACCCAGTACGTTATTTAATTGCTGAAAAATGGTTGATAAGATGTTGGCGCTTTGTATTTCGTTTTTATCTATTTCTGAAAAACTAAGTGTTGTGATTGTGGTAAATTGGATAGAACGCGCACCACCAGAAAAGAATAGAACCAATATAATCCATATGATTGGTGTTTCTGGTGTGAAAAGAGCACATAATACAAAGCTAAATGACAGTAACAAACCATTAACGATAAGAATTTTACGGAATCCAAACTTGTGTATTAATTGGGTATTAACGGTTTTAAGAATAATATTGCCGGCAAATAGTGAAAGTAGTAACGAACCAGCGGTTAATGGTGACCATCCAAAGCCGACTTGAAACATAAGAGGTAAGATAAATGGTGCGCTGTTTAAACCAATTCGTATTAATGAACCTCCAAAAAAGGTCATTCTAAATGTGCGTTTTGAAAACGCATATAGGCTGATTAATGGAGACTGCGTATGTGTAAGATGATAATAGGCAAAGATTAATACTAAACTACCGGCAAAAGAAATGGCAAGTCCCTGCCAGAGGCTATTATTTGAGTGAGAAACCATTTCTAGCCCATAAACAAACAGTAATAGACCTAAGCCACAGGCGATAAAGCCCGCACTATCAAATGTTCGCTTTTCAGGTTGTTCTTTGGGTAACAGTCGATGAGCGAAAAACAGAGCGATAAAACCTAAGGGAATATTAAGAATAAATATCCAATGCCAAGTGAGATATTGAGCAAAGAATCCACCAATAATTGGTCCCATCAATGGCGCAATTAGGCCTGGCCATACTAGAATCGAAATTGTGCTAACCAGATGCTGCTTTTCGGTTCGACTTAATACAACAGTTCTGCCTACCGGTACCATTAAAGATCCACCTAATCCTTGAATTAACCTTGCGATGGTAAACATGGTCAGACTGGTCGATAAAGCACACAATATTGACGCTAACATGAATAATACAATCGAAATGGAAAAAGTTCGATACGCAGTAAAACGATTTGCTATCCAGCCACTCGCAGGTAAACCAATTGTAAGTGCTAACATATAGGCGCTAATACCAATAGATAAATCTTGAGGATTGGTTAAAAATGATTTTGCCATTGCAGGTATTGCCGTGGTGATCACCGTAGCGTCCAGATTTTCCATAAAGAACGTTGCGGCAACTAAAATCGCCATTTTTCGGACGTGATTATTTTGTTGCATTATAATATTTAATTGATTGGGAAAATAAAAATAAGTTTCTAATATACGCCAAAAATTTGAGTTATGATAAAGCTTTTTACATTTTGCCCTTAGTTATGATTAAGAGTATACTATATATTAAATTAATTGGTAAATAGAGGTATAGCATGACAGATTCTTTAAACAAATGTAAAGCGAATGAAACTCCAGCGTGTTGTTGTGTAGATGTTGGTACTATTATTGACAATGAAGATTGCAGCGCTGAGTATGAACATGTCTTTGCAACAGAATCAGAAGCACAAACTAAATTAGCATCATTGACACAAGCTGCCAAAGCTGTTGAAACGGAACCTTGTGAAATTAATAGTAATATAGAAAAAGTTAATGATGGTTTTAAATTATCAGCAACATTTACTTTTTGCTGTGGCGCAGAATGTATGATCTTCCAATTAAAATTACGTTAATAAAAAATTGATGAAAGTTTGTATTATGAGACATGGTGAAGCAGGATTTTCTGCTTCATCCGATTCAAGTCGAACCTTGACTGATTATGGTATGGAACAAGCAAAAAAAGCTGGAATTTGGCTTAAAGAGCAAAATTTCCATTTTGATTTAGGTCTAGTCAGCCCCTATTTACGAGCGCAACAAACGTTAGCAGAATTATCGTCGCAGGTCAGTGTTGTAAAAGTGACAACCGATAAATTTTTAGTTCCAGGCGGTAACGCATTTCAGGTAGCCGATACATTAACGATGCTAGCAACTAATGGTGTTAGTAATGTAATCGTTGTCTCACATTTACCATTAGTGGGATACCTTGTTAATGAGCTTTGTCCACAAGTGTCACCACCTATGTTTCCAACAGCTGCAATTGCTTGTGTGGAGCTATCATTAGATGCTTCTGGAAAGCTAGAATGGTTTCATCAAGCTTAGTAAAAAAACTTAATCTTTTTGAATTACCTTTAACTGGTCGAAGTTTAATTGAGGCATCGGCAGGAACGGGTAAAACCTATTCACTCGCCTTTATTTATTTAAGGTTATTACTTGGTATTGGTCAAAATAGTTATCCAAAGCCACTTGATGTTAGCCAAATTCTTGTTGTAACTTTCACTAAAGCGGCTACGCAAGAATTACGTTCACGTATTCGTCAAAATATTCAAGAATTAAGACTTGGTTTACTTCAAGGACACCATAACGATCCTATTTATCAAAAATTAATTGAGTTAATTGATGATCGTCAGTCAGCTGTGCAAAGACTTACTGATGCACAACAGTCCATGGATGAAGCGGCGATCTATACTATTCATAGTTTTTGCCAACGTATATTAACCAGCCATGCTTTTGAATCTGGAGTATTATTTGAACAAAAGCTAGTAGCTGATGAATATCAATTGCAATTGCGTGTAGTACAAGACTTTTGGCGTCATTATTTCACGCCATTAGATAAATCGCTTGCTTATCTTATTATTGATACTTGGAAAGATCCTGCCACATTATTGAAAGATATTAACCCTTATTTGGGATTAGGTGTTGAGGATAGTAATGAATCAGAGCCTGACATTAGAGCAACGATTGAAGCTTTTTATGAAAAGAATTATAAAAAAATAGAAGAGATTAAACAATATTGGTTGGCTGCTTGTGCTGATTTGGCTGAAATTATTACTCAATCTGGCGTAAGCAAACAATCTTATAGCAGCCGAAATTTACCCAATTGGTTGAACAAAGTGTCTACATGGGCAAATAAAGCAACACAGACCTTTGAATTACCCGATGAACTTGAAAAGTTTCGTCAATCTGTATTAAACGAAAAAACCAAAGATGGGAAAAGTGCTCCTTGTCACTCCATTTTCGAAAAAATCGAGTCACTTTATCAACAACCACTTAATTTACGTAGTCAAATTTTAATGGATATTGTTGGTGTTATACAAAAAGGGATTTATAAGGAAAAACTAAAAAATGGTGCTATAAGTTTTGATGATCTTATTTGGCAACTTAATCGTGCTCTGCATGTAAAAAATGGTAAACGGCTGGCGAAAAGTATTGCCTCGCAATATTGTGTTGCCTTAATCGATGAGTTCCAAGATACCGATCCATTACAGTATCAGATATTTAATCGTATTTACGATAGCCAGCAGTCCGATCGTGGATTGTTATTTATTGGTGATCCAAAGCAAGCTATATATAGTTTTCGTGGTGCAGATATCTTCACTTATTTGGAAGCTAAACGATCGACGGGCGAAAATCATTATACAATGGATGTAAATCATCGTTCTTCTGCAACAATGGTGAATGCGGTTAATCAGCTATTTGCTAATCATGATAACCCATTTGTGTTTGATGAGATTCCTTTTTTACCAATGCAGGTAGCAGAAAGAAATCAAAAAAAAGCATTGTTGTTAAATGATCAAGAAGTCTCCGCATTAGCAGCTTATTTATTACCGCAGGAAATTTCAACAAATGCTGATTATCAAGAATATATGGCAAGTTGTTGTGCAACGCAGATTGTGACTTTATTGTCGAGTTCTTCAATATTAGTGGATAATCAAGAAAAACAACGTCCGGTAATAACGGCAGATATTGCTGTTTTAGTGCGTACAGGACGTGAAGCTGAAATCATTAGACAAAAATTAGCAATATTAGGCGTTAAAAGTGTTTACTTATCAAATCATAGTAGTGTTTTTTCATCAACGGATGCAAAAGAAGTACTTAGCCTATTGCAAGCAGTGTTAATGCCTGAGAACGAATCAACACTGCGGTTAGCCCTAATGACATCACTGTTTGGTCATACAATGACTGAACTTGAGCAAATTACTGATGACCAAGATAAGTGGGAAAGTTTGGTAGAAGAGTTTAAACAATACCAAGCTATTTGGCTACATTATGGCGTTTTAGTCATGTTACGCAGAATGATGAGACGACGTCATTTAGCTGAAAATATCTTAGCACGTCAAGATGGTGAACGAACTTTAACCAATATAATGCATCTAGGAGAATTACTTCAAGAAGCCGCGGATGAATTAGACAGTCCTCATGCTTTAGTTCGTTGGTTGACCAAACAAATAGTGAGTCCAGATCTTAATTTAGAAAATCACGAACAACGCCTTGAGAGTGATGAAAACTTAGTTAAAATTATTACAATCCATAAGTCAAAAGGGTTAGAGTTTCCTATTGTTTGGTTGCCTTTTATCTCATTGTATCGATCATCTGACAGTCAATTTTATCATGATAAAGAGAATAACTATAAGTTAACTTATGCATGGTTATTGACAGATGAAATTAAGCAACAAATAGAAGATGAACGTCTTGCTGAGGATTTACGTTTATTATATGTGGCTATGACGCGCTCGGTATATCATTGCAGTATCGGTCTCGCTTCTTTGAAAAAAAGCCAGTCGGCAATTAATCATCTTTTAAGAAATGATTTAAGGGCTATTGCGAATATGGCAAACTTAATTGATGTCCAATTGCCAATTAATAGTCAACACTATATTCCTCCTGTTTTATTAGTTCCAACACTATCGGCTAACATTTTTACACGCAAGATGTCAAATTGTTGGCGAGTAACCAGCTATACTGAATTACAGCAACATCAGAATACGGTATTAAATTATAATCTTGATATCATCAATGATTGGGATGAACCGCAATTTAAATCCAATAGTGAAGATTTTATCGAATTGCAATATGACATTCATCATTTTCCTAAAGGGGCATATGTTGGTACTTTAATGCACAGCATAATGGAATATGTCTCATTCGATAATATTGATAAATTATGTGCAGAAATGGTGAAAAAGCTCAATCTTGATTCTAATTGGAATGACATTGTCGCTGATTGGATGAGACGAGTATTGGCGACTGAACTAAATAAACCAGGATTAATCTTATCAAAAATATTAATGGGTAGATGTATTAACGAGTTACAATTTTATTTACCTATACGCCAATCTGTAACTTGCCAACAATTAGATTCTTTGTGTAAAAAATATGATGATTTATCTCAATCACGTTCAGAATTATCCTTTGAGACTGTGCAAGGTATGTTAAAAGGGTTTATTGATTTAATCTTTGAATTTGAAGGAAAATATTATGTGGTCGATTATAAGTCAAATTGGTTAGGTGATAATATTGACTGTTATGGGCAAAATGCACTGAAAAAAGTGATGATAGAACATCGTTATGATCTGCAATATCAGCTTTATAGTTTGGCATTACATCGATTTTTGAGAAGTAGAATATCTAATTATCAATATGAGACTCATTTTGGTGGAGTGTATTATCTCTTTTTACGTGGAATGCCTGATCATGGCATTTTTTATCATCGACCTCAGCAAGAATTTATTGAAAAACTCGATCAATTATTTGATGGCGACAAAACATCAACCCTTTAATTAACTAAGAGTAAGGCACGATTAAACCGTGCCTTATTTTAGTCATATAATCTTTGTTTGTTAACATTTAAAAACTAATTGGTAACGATAATGTTTATCCGTTAATAAAAATTCTGGATGTACATTTGGTGTCCAAGAATCATCACCACCAATGCCCATATGATAAGCATCTATACTGACATAGGCGCATGTTTGAGGCTCTAATAAATGACGATGTGTTTTTTCCATCAACTGTTTAGTACCATATTGATTAATGTTAAATTTAAAATGATAGCCTGTAATTATCATATCATTTAGCGTTAATTGTTTGACATCACAACGTAAGCCATTTTCACAAGGATAAATATAAGGCGTATAAAGTTCGGCAAATGGTAATGACCAATCACCAAAAATTGCAGAGGTTTTTCGATCAGGATAATTTTCATGAGGTCCTAATCCAAGCCATTTTACCTGTTTTGGTATCTCTTTTAATTGATATGTTAAACCAATGCGCGCTGGTGCTGGCATATCATTTGCAATATCGACTTCTACTGATATTGTTAAGTTTCCATCCTGATCAAATTGATGTAACCATTTACTTTGAATGACTTTGCGTTTTTTCACACTATAAGCATGAAGCGCTTCAATAATTATATAATCATCTGTTTGTGATGCCTTAATTCCTAAACACTGATGGCGCAAATCAAAATAGCCAGCAGCTTTCCACTTTTCAACCCATGCAAAAGGATTGTTATCGAAACCACTACTGATGCCAATATCGTTATCAATTGGTGCTCGAATAAACTGATCAGTCAGTGCGCTGGCTAACAATGGTTTCTTATTTTTAACCCATTGGCTCAGTTGTCCTGATTTTTTGTTAATTTGCCAACTTTGATTTTTCCAATTGACAATAAATTCATTGTCATTTTCAGTTAATTTTAGTAATTTTTTATTTTTACTTAATGCTAATTGCGGAATAAAATTATTAATTAGTTGGAATTGTTCCCAAGCCACAATATGCTTTTCTGGAGACCATGCGGTGGCTCTGTTTTGAATGACTTTAAGCGATAGGTGTAAGTTTTCTCCATTAATATTATTACCTATCTCGTCAGTAATTTTTAGTTCAATTGTATCGTTAGGCTTAATATTAAGTTTAAGTTTACCATTTTGTTGATTTTTACCATCAAGCAGCAGTTCCCAATATAGTATTTCATTGTCTGTAGTACGGAATAAATACTCACTAGTTACTTCAATAATCAAAGGTTTTTGGCTGACAAGTTTGAATTGAAATGGCTGTTGTACTTTTTTGGCTTCAATTAAACTTGGATGAGGTTTGCGGTCAGGAAAAACTAAACCATCTAAACAAAATTGTCTATCGTGATAGGCTTCACCAAAATCACCGCCATAAGCCCAATAACTTTCACCTGATTGATTATGGCAACGAATACCATGATCTGCCCATTCCCAAATAAAACCACCTTGTAATCTAGGATATTGCCGAAAAGCCTGCCAATATTTATAAAAAGTACCTAAACTGTTACCCATAGCGTGGGCATATTCACATAAAATAAGCGGGCGTTTTTCATCGGGCATTGAAATCCATTTTTTAATAGACCACTTGGGAACATTTGGATGAGGTTGATCTTGATCCACTCGTGCATACATAGGACAAATAATGTCAGTGGCAGCTGTATTAGCGCCTCCTCCTTCATATTGGACAGGGCGGGTTGGATCATTACTTTTGATCCAACTATAAAGTGCATCGTGATTTGCACCATGCCCTGATTCATTACCAAGTGACCAAATGATTATAGATGGGTGATTGCGATCGCGTTGAACCATACGAGTTACTCGCTCACTATAGGAAGCCAACCAGTGAGGGTCATCAGACAAACGTGACATTGGGAACATCCCATGTGACTCAATATTTGCCTCATCTACTACATAAAGGCCATATTCATCACAAAGTTCATACCAACGAGGATCATTCGGATAATGGCTACAACGCACAGCATTAAAATTGTGTTGTTTGATTAATTTTATATCATGAAGCATAGCTTGCTCGGTAACCGCATATCCCATATCAGGATAAAATTCGTGACGATTCGTTCCCTTAATGATTAATGGTTTATTATTTAAACAAAGTTGCCCATGTTTGATTTCTACAGTTCGAAAACCAATGTTATAAGCTTCAGATTCAACTAAACCTGTATTAGTATGATTCAAGCTGATAACTAGCCGATAAAGATTTGGCGTTTCAGCACTCCATAATTGTGGTTTAGTCACTGGAATATGGCAAACTACTCGGTCATTGTAACCACCTTTTTCATCAATATCAGAAGTTCCAATTGATTGCGATTGTTCAAGAACTAGTTTATCTTTTTGCCATAATTCAATGTCTACATTGAGCATCTCAATATCGTCTTGATGCTTTACATCAATTTGCAAAGATAAGGTAGCATTTTCATAGCAAGCATCAAGTAATGTTTTAACTTGAATATCTTGTAAATGTGATTTTGGTTTATTAAGTAGTGAGACTCTACGGAAAATGCCACTTAATCGCCACATATCTTGATCTTCAAGATAACTGCCATCGCACCATTTTAAAACTAGCACTGCTATTCGGTTTTCACCTTTCTTTAAAAAAGGAGTTAAGTCAAATTCGGCAGCGATACGACTGTCTTGTGAATAGCCAACCCATTTACCATTACACCAAAGATGAAATGCCGCACTAACTCCATCAAATATAATTCTAGTATCACCTTTATTTAACCATTTTTTATCAATATTAAAGTATCGTGAGTAACAACCCGTAGGATTATCTTCAGGAACAAAAGGAGGATTATAAGGAAAAGGGTAACGAATATTTGTATAAACAGGTGCATCGTAACCATGAAATTGCCAATTTGATGGAACAGGAATAGTGGTATTATCGAGTTCTTTATTCAACCATGATTCTGGTACTTGTTTTGGGTTGTTAAAATAACTAAAAAACCAATCACCATTGAGTGATAATACTGCATCTGAATCACTATTATTTTTAGCTTGTTGTTTATCTCGCCAGCTATTAAATTTGGGATGTGTATTAAGTCGATTAATGCTTAATATAGATAAGTTATTCCAATCCAACCGGTTGATGATTTCACTGAAACAAGGATTCATTATTTTCTCCTTTTATTTAATTTGAAGAGCAGTTTTTAATTTATTATAAATAGTTTCTTTATTTATTTTAGTGATCAATTTAACACTTTATGTAATCGATTACATTTATATTTTGGTGATTTCTTTTAAAAATGGGAAATTTAGTTATTAATTAAATATTAATGTGACACATGTCACATATATGTTTATTTATATTGTTAATGATCAATTTTATTAGTTATATTAAATAAGCTTATTTATTAAGCATTGGATTGCTACTGTAAGATTATGGGCAAAACCTAAAGAATAGTTATCGCTATTTTTTAGGTTTTTTTTTGTCTCAAATTTTTGAGACTCTTTAATATATAAAATAATGAGTAGAAAAAATGAAATATTTAACTAAGGCAGCATTAAACATCAAACCTAAACGAATTGTTTTAATTACTTTACTTGGCTTGTGTTCAATACAAAACTCTTTCGCTGCTACTCAAGACGAGTTAGAGGCAAGAATATCGATGTTAGAACAAAAATTATTGGCACTTTCTGAAGAATCTATAGATTTAAAAAAGCAAGTGATCGAATCTAATAAACAGCTAGCAGAATTAAATAAGAATATTCAACAACAACAGATTGTAATAAATAATCAACAAAAAACGCTGAAAAATCAGAGTATTGCTTTAGCTAAAACTTCAACTCAAACACCAGCATCTAAACAAACCCAAAATCACACTCAAATCAATATTAATTCTAAGTCTACTGTTCAACAACAACCGGCAGTAGACAATCAAGTTGTTATAGTTAACGATACTAAGCCAACTGATAATGCAGATCCAACATCCCAAACAACATCACTTAAAAATTCTTTTACTCTGTCAGAGTTTAAAGATTACATCAAAGACGAAATAGGATTTTCATTCAATGGTTATTTTCGTGGTGGTTGGTCTACTTCCCAAAATGGCAAACCTAAAAATTATGCTGAAGGAGCATTAGGTAGGTTTGGTAATGAATATGGTGGTTGGTACGATCTTGTGTTTAAACAAAAAGTGTATGATGAAAATGGCCATAGAGTGGATGCCATTGTTATGATTGATGGTAATGTCGCTACCAATAAAGCTGCTGGTTTATTTAATACCCAAGATGACAATATTATGCAGTTTTCTGATATCTATTTATCGACCAAAGGATTTGTACCGGGATTTCCTGACGCAAATTTATGGGTAGGTAAACATTCACTTCCTTATAATGAAATCCAAATGTTAGACTGGAAAACACAAAAAACACCAGCAGGTGGTGGTATAGGTATTGAAGATCTTGGAATTGGCGTGGGTAAACTTGATTTAGCTTTGGTGCGAGCAGATGTCAACGTAAAACAAGTTAAAAAAGTTGAAGTTGTAAACAATGGCAATACTGAAGTACAAACCGTAACCAAGCGGGAAGAAGTCGATTTGAATGAAGTCGAGCTTCGCTATCGGGATATTCCTTTATGGCAAGATGCTACTCTTGCAATTAATGGTCGTTATTCTGCACCCAATAAATCCAAAATCCAGGACAGTGTTAGTGTAAAAAATGCTTGGTTAGGAAGTTTTGTTTTAAGACAAAATAATTTCTTTGGTGGATTTAATCAATGGACTTTACAAACAGCAACCAATTCTGTTGCGTCACAATTAGCTAATATAAATACTAATAACCCTGAATTTGCGGCTAATTCTGATAATGATTACATCGGTACTCATACAGGGGGAAAAGCTTATCGATTGGTGTCTGAAGGTGAAGCTTATTTATCCGATAAAGTTATTATAGCCCATGCACTTGCGCTTACAACGGGAACAGATGTTTATTCTTATGACCTCAATTTAGCTCATACCGATTTTTCGAGTTTCAAATCAGCAGTAAGACCTGCTTATATATGGGATAACTATAATCAAAGTGGCATCGAATTAGGTTATTTTAGACAAAAAAATAAAGTTAAAGGCAAAAGCTATAATGAAGAAGGTTTTAAAACGACGGTTTTCCATTCATTTAAAGTAGGTGAAAGCATTTTAACATCAAGACCTGATATACGTTTCTATGTTTCTTATATAGAGTCTTTGCAAAATGATATTAGTAAATTTGACTTTAATGGTAAGGATAATCAAATTAGCTTTGGCGTGCAAACTGAAGTTTGGTTTTAAATAATCTTATCTGATAAAAATTTAAATGTCGAAAACACATAATTTTTAGGGTTTTCGACATTTTTTAATGTAGTTTTTAATCTAGTGTCGATTATTTAATTTGGGTAACCGAAAATCGCTTAGTTAATGTTGGAGTATAAACATTAATTAAATTTGCAGGTGGAGTTTCTTCTTTAGCTAATTGTAATGCGAGTTCAGCTGCTTGCTCAGCCATAGTTTGTAATGGGTAACGAATGGTTGTTAGTTTAGGATGTAAATACTGAGCAAGTAATAGATCATCAAAACCAATAATAGAAATATCTGACGGAATTTTTATATCATTGTCGTATAATACAGAAATAGCACCTGCTGCCATAGAGTCATTGTAGCAAGCAATGGCGGTAATCTGTCGATTGCGCTCTAAAAGAGACATCATAGCTTGTTCACCACCTCTTTCATTTGGCGAAGAAATAGCAATCAAATTATCATCTATGTCAATATTATGTTCTAAAAGCGCATCTTTATAGCCTTGTAAGCGATCAGATGAATCAGATATATCATGATTTGAACACAAATAACCAATATTAGTATGACCATGTTGAATTAGATGTTTAACAGCTAAGTAAGAACCATAACGGTCATCAAGTGCTATGCAGCGTTTTTCAAAACCTTTTACTACACGATTAATCAATACCATCCCTGGAACTTGTTGCATCAATCTTATAAGAGCACTATCGGAAAGCATTTTTGCATGGACTACCAATGAAGAGCAGCGATGTTCAATTAATTGAGTTATAGCATTATATTCTTTATTTTCATCGTGATAACCATTGCCAATCAATAAAAAATGTCCAGTTCGATAAGCTACTTTTTCAACTGCACTGATCATGGCACCAAAAAAAGGATCTGAAACATCAGCGACAACAATACCAATGGTTTTGGAATTTTGCTGAGATAAAGCACGAGCGTTTGCATCTGGATAATAATTTAATTTTTCCATAGCAGTTTTTACAATCTCACGCTTATTATTGCTAACATTGCTTGCATTATTGATAACACGAGATACTGTTGCAACTGAAACATTGGCTAATTGTGCAACATCTTTTATTGTCGCCATAAAACTTCCTTTTAATTTGATATTACTACTAAAAATTTATATCCCTATTGTTTAAAGTTTATCCATTTAAAATTTTGTAGTTTACCAACGATTAAAGCAAAAATGGTTCGCAAAGGGGGAGGGAACCTATACTTGAAATATTTTTGTTTATATCTTTTAGCTAATTCAGTCGGTTGGATACTGAATATATGAGATAAGACCTTATAATAATGGAAAAATTTTCATTTGCCAATCATTGTATTATTTGCTGAATCGTTTCAAATTCAATACGTTATTAAGGAGAATGAATGCGTTCATTCCCCCTTATTGTTAAAAAATATTATGATTTTTGTGTTTTTTTGATTTATTTGGATGTTATTTTGATAAGCATTGCCGTTGCAGGATCAAGCACAGGTAATGGTAATCCTATATTCATTAACCAATCGCCGGAAAGTATTGTTTTAGTTTGCATCCATAATGGTAAAACTTTCATAGCATGACCATTAACTTTAGGATCAATATTATCTGGCATATCAAGAATTTCAATCTGATATTGCTTATCCGATAACAACCCCGTCAAACGTAAATTACCACTCAGTGCATAAGTTGGTAATGCTAATTGGGCGATAATAAATGCTGCTTCTTTTTGATCTTTGCTAATAACACCATAACTTTGCATTGCGTTAGGATCGTCGACATCCAGACGCACACTATTTCCGCTATGTAATAATGGACGCAATTGTTTATGTAAATTAATATAATGAGCAAATGCTTTTTGTTCTTTCTCAGATTCTTTAACTGGATCAAGTTCAACGCCCATATGACCAAATAGTGCAGTCAAACCACGTAAATTCATATGTAATTCGCGGAATGTAGTATGACACAAGGCACCACCAATATGAGCGCCCATTACTTCAGGAGGGAAGAAGTAACTCATACCACGCTGAATGATTTGTCGATCTAATGCATCGTTAGAGTCTGACGTCCAGAAACGTTGAGTACGTTTTAATATTTCATAATCGATACGTCCTCCTCCAGAAGAACAAGACTCAATTTCAACATGAGGGAATTTTTCTTGTAAAATATCAATTAAATGATATAACGCTTCTGTTTGTCCAACAATCGCAGGATTACCATTATGACCTGCTTGCACAATTTCGCGATTCATATCCCATTTTATATAGTCAATGTCATAGCTTCCAAGCAACCATGTTAATCTTTCAAGTAAATATTCAAAAACCGCTGGATTTTGTAAATCGAGTAAATATTGATGACGACCTTCAGGTTGGTTATAACCATGCAATTCAAGTAACCAATCAGGATGAGCACGATAAAGATCGGAGTTTTTATTAATCATCTCTGGTTCGACCCAAATACCAAATTCCATACCCAGATCTTTAACATGCTTAATTACGGGTTCTAAGCCGTTTGGATATTTTCGTTTATCCAAATACCAATCTCCTAACCCTTGATAATCATCGTCACGTTTACCAAACCAGCCATCATCAATTATAAATCGTTCAACCCCCATGTGTGCAGCCTTAGTTGCCATTTGCATAATATAATCTGGATTATGATCAAAAAAGATGCCTTCCCAAGTATTAAGATGGACTGGGCGCGGTTTATTTTGGCTAAATTTAATAATGTTACCACGTAAAAATTCATGAAATTGCTGACTCATCTGATTCAAACCATGATCACTATAAGTTGCATACATCCAAGGAGTTGAAATTGACTCGTCTTTAGCTAATGTAATTTCACCAGCCATATACAAAGCTTCGGCTTGAATAAAACGTTTACCATTACTTTTTACGGCTACTTGGATTCGATGATTTCCACTCCAACCTAAATGAACACCCCATACTTCACCAGATTGTTCTTTAAAGCTATTGGTACCAACTATCATACCTGGAAAATATTCGTGTGAAGTACGTCCACGACGGTTTTCTTGCAAATAACCACAATGTTCGATTTTTGTGCGATGAGGGAAAAACTCCTTAATCCAACGCCCACTAAAAGCCATTAATTCTTGTGCTCTTTCAGGTAGGGGAAGAGTAATTGATAAACGGTTGACCTGATAAGGTTCATCGCCTAAATTAGTTAAACTATTTTGGCATTGTAATACGCCACTGTCATCTAAAAGAAAATCGCTGGTGAAACGAAGGTTAGCAATATTGTCCTCACTAATAATGGTGATCTGATTTTCTGTTTGAATAACTTCTTTGGTTATAAAAACTGGAGACCAATCTTTGCCATTGCGATGACCTTCAAGTCCGGGTGTACTAAAATTACCCAAACCTTCTTCAGGACACAAGGTAAAAGGTACGTCGACATCAATACGAGCGTTAGGAACAGCAGGATTTAACATTTCCAGCTGTTCCAATTGGATGTTTTGTAAACGTTTACCAAAATAGCTGAGTTCAGCATAAGGTTTTGTACGGAATAGTACATCTATATTGTTATTGTTAAGACGATAGTTCATAATTACTCCAAGATTGTGGTTCTTTATCTATTTAAAATAATTGTATTTCTATTAAAATAAAATAATTAATTTTTTATTTTGTGATTAAGATCTCATAAAAAATGTAATCGATTTCATTTTTTGTTTTATTTGTTATTTTGTAGACACATATAATTGTAAAATGAATGTGCGAAAAGTTATTTTTTTATGTTATTATGGTTAAAAAATAGATGGATTGAATTAAATATGATGAAAAAACATAAGATTATTATAATTTCTTTTCTTGGTTTTGTTTTTAGCACTAATGCTGCAGAAAAATATGTGACAGATGATTTAGATATCTACGTACGTCGTGGTCCTGGTGCTAATTATGGTTTCTCTGGTGCAGTTAAAACTGGTCAAAAAGTCACTTCTCTTGAAAAAAGTGACGATGGCAAATACACAAGAGTTCAAATCAGTAATGGTAAGATTGCTTGGATTGAAACCAGCAAACTTAATGATGAACCAAGTTATCGAGAACGCCTTCCAGAATTAGAAGCAAAATTAGCCGAATATCAAGATAAAGTGAATAACGTTGATGAACACCAACGAATAATAGTAAATGAATACGAACAAAAATTGCAATCTGCGGAAAAATTAATTGAAACTCTTCAAAATAAAAATACCGATCTTGAGAAACAAGTCAAACAGCAGAAAACTCAAATAGATTCGATGTTAAATCAAGTTGATGATAAACGACTCGATCTTATCCTTACATGGTTCACTTACGGTGGTCTTGTTGCTGGTGGTGGTCTTGTATTAGGTCTAATTTTACCAATGATAATGCCTCGTCGTAAAAAAGATCGTTGGATGCGTTAAATGTCTAAAATCTACCTTGTTGGAGGGTATGTTCGAGATAGATTATTAGGATTAGTGAGCTCGGATCGTGATTGGGTTGTTGTTGGAGCAACACCTGAGGAATTACTATCTTTAGGCTATCAACAGGTCGGTAAAGATTTCCCTGTATTTTTACATCCGGTTACAAAAGAAGAGTATGCATTAGCGAGGACAGAACGCAAAGCAGGTAATGGCTATACTGGATTTATTTGTGATTTCAGTAAAGACATTACTTTAGAACAAGATCTTATCAGGCGAGATCTTACCATCAATGCTATTGCTATGGATGAAGAAAATAATATTATTGATCCTTATCATGGCGTTGAAGATATTAAACGTAAACTGTTACGTCATGTCTCGCCAGCTTTCCGTGAAGACCCTTTACGAGTTTTGCGAGTCGCGCGTTTTGCTGCTCGTTATCATCAATTAGGTTTTGTTGTTGCAACAGAAACAATGAATCTTATGAAAGATATGGTTTTAGCTGGAGAAATTAGTTACCTTACCCCAGAGCGAGTCTGGAAAGAAACCGAAAAAGCCCTATCTACTTTAGATCCTCAAATTTATTTTCAGGTTTTGGAACAATGTGGCGCACTTGCTATATTATTTCCATCGTTAATCTTGTCCGATACAGTTATTGATGCTTTAAAACGCTCTGTTGCATTAACTAACGATTTAACCATCCGTTTTAGTATTCTTTGTTCGCAGTTATCAACTAAGTATATGGTTGAAGATTTATGTAATAAAATCAAATCACCCAATAACTATACTAAGCTTGCCATAATGGTTAAACAATACTATAAAGATGTTCAGTGTGTTCAAACACTCACTGCTGAACAAATTATCTGTTTACTAAATAGAATTGATGTATGGCGTAACCCACAATATCTTTATCAATTGATTATGGCAAGCAAAGCTTTAGCTAAAACAATATCCTTTCCACAAGCACAATATTTAGAAAATGCTTATAAACTAGCTAATAGTGTTAATGTGCAAAAAATTATTGCGGATGGATTTATTGGAAAAGAAATTCAAACTGAACTCCAAATAAGGCGAATTGAATTGTTATTAAACCGGATTTGATTGCATCTTAGTCGATCGTGTTTTTTTTTCAAAATATCTAAAAAAAAGTGTTGACGATTTGCCTGAACTTAAGCATAATGCGCCTCGCAGTGTTGGTTATGACGTTGCGAATGAGATGGCTACGTAGCTCAGCTGGTTAGAGCACATCACTCATAATGATGGGGTCACAGGTTCGAATCCCGTCGTAGCCACCATTAAGATTAGGTAGTACTTTTACCGGAAGTATTCAGTGCGGGTGTGGCGAAATTGGTAGACGCACCAGATTTAGGTTCTGGCGCCGCAAGGTGTGTGAGTTCAAGTCTCTCCACCCGCACCATTTAATCTTAATATTTATCCTTTATTGGGGTATAGCCAAGCGGTAAGGCAGCGGGTTTTGATCCCGCCATGCCCAGGTTCGAATCCTGGTACCCCAGCCATTACATTCTGCGTAATTTTTTAAGAAGCTCTAATCCGTTTAATCCTTAGGTTTATACCTCTTTATCGATTATTTATATGGATGTGGCAAAATTGGTAGATGCACCAGGTTTAGATTCTGGCGCTGTAAGGTAGGTGAGTTTAGGTCTCTTTATCCGCACCATTTTATCTTAATAATTATCCTTTATTGGGGTATAGCCAAGCGGTAAGGCAGCGGGTTTTGATCCCGCCATGCCCAGGTTCGAATCCTGGTACCCCAGCCATTTTATCCTGTATAATATATTAAAATTTTTTAATTTGATATATACTATTCTATCAATAGTGCAATGCGGGTATGGCGGAATTGGTAGACGCGCTAGATTCAGATTCTAGTTCCGGAAGGTGTGCGAGTTCAAATCTCACTACCCGTACCATATATTTATTTATAATGGGGTATAGCCAAGCGGTAAGGCAGCGGATTCTGATTCCGCCATTCCAAGGTTCGAATCCTTGTACCCCAGCCATAAACATTGATTCTCTGCATTTATTTAGTTAATTCTTTCCCAATGTTATTTGAGGTTATAAATAACATTAATTCATACTTCTTTTTGTTGTTTTTTCTTCTTAAATGCAATTTGTATTAATGAATATTATTACTAAAGTAAGAGTGGATAATGTTAATTTTTGTTACATAATCCTATTTTTTAAAAAAACTTGTATTAACTTAATCATGTTAATGTTGAGTTAAGCTAATTATTGTATAAAGTTTCTGTATATACTTTTAAAGTAAATATGTATTGAATATTGTTAGTAAAAACCCAATAGTCGATAAAACATAATTTTCTTGGTTATGTTGCGTTTTTAATCATAAAGTGATGCTTTTCATCTATGATGAAATAAAATATCAATAGGCTGTAGAGCGTCATTAGATACTTGATAATAAAAAATTAAAAATAGAAAAATGGTAATCTCAAAATAAATTTAGGTTCAATTAGTGTGAAATCTAAGCGTTAGAAAGGAATAATTAAAAGTCGATGTTCCGACACGAGTAAAAAATTAGCTCAAATTCATATAGAATTTATGATTAATTACATAAAATCTGTTTGTCGTTATTATAGAACTTTTATATCGCAATTTTTCTATAATAATTTAACAGAAGTACTATATTAATTATCAAGTCAGAATAAATTAGTAACCTAGTGGAAAAATGTTAGAAGCGTATAAAATCAAAATATAGTATAAGTAATCAAATAATATGACCCAAATCGAATATAGATAAGTAGTTAGTAATCAGTATTATTTTCATATTGATTTATGTATTTCTAATAAGTAATTTATATGCAAATAGTATATAAATTGCTGACAAAACAGAGATTTGTAAAATTAATCATTATCCACGATAGAACGTGAATAATGAATATATTATAAAAAAGTTCATACCTAGATTTAAAAACTGTCTGTCGTTTTATATCCTCCACCACCTGACGATGAACTTGATGAGTAACTACCGCGACTTGATGATGAACTACTACTGGATGATGAACTACTACTGGATGAAGAACTACTACGGTATGAAGACCCCCAAGAAGATGATTTTGATGAATTGCTAAATAATGATCCGATACTGCTTTGATGTAACGATGTTCTGTTTTCGATTTTTATTCGTACTCTATAGCTAAGTAGTGTCTCAACAATGGTAATCGGAAAAATCTCATTGTTTAATAATTTATTTAATAGTTCATTAAGATTATACGAAGATATCCTATATTCATATAAAGAACTGGAAATATTGTATTCCTTAAAAAGATGAAGTGTTTCATTAAAACGCTCATAGATTTTCATTAAATCTGAAGTTGTACTACGAAGATGAACAATATGATTTTCAGATTGCTTTATCTGTTTCTCTATTTCATAGAGCTTTTTAAGTAATATATCATCTCCTTTAGTTTTTGTTTGTAAGGTTAGCTGCTGAAGTCTATCAAAAGACTTGTGTTTTAAAAACTCAGCAAGTTGCAAAGAGAGTCTTTTAAACTCGAGGCTTTTTCCTGTTTGTGTTTCATTTAAAACATTATGATTTTCTTGTTTTTGTTGTTCTAGATTCGCTAAATCTTGCTCAATTTCTGCTAATTCAACTCTTATCGCTGGTATTTTCAAAACAGTTTCAACACTATGCTCTTTCTGTTCTTTTTGTTTTAATGCTAATTCATAAGATCTTTTTTGATTTTCGTAACGTGAGTTTGACTCCTTAAGTAATGAATTTATTAATTTGAAATTTTTGTAATTTTGAGAAAAATTAACAAATCTTGCTAACCATGCATCTAGGTTTTTTAAGATCCAAAAACCTTGGTAATTATTTTCACCATAGTTTCGGTTAATTAAATAATTAAAATACCTATTTTCGTTATATTGAACAAGTTTTTCCGAAAACTCGCTTTGAGACACTTCAAAGTTTTTGGTTTCTTTATCAAAGCGCTCTTTTTCGATAGTAAAGCGATTAAATAGCGATACATAATCGGGATCTTTTTCAAGTTGTAGCGTTTTTTCGGTTGTAAGTTCATCTAACCTTATCAAAATTTCTGTTAATTTTATCTGCTGCTTATCAATTTTTTTGTCTAAACTGTAAGATTCGCTTTTTAATTGCTTTAAAACATTTTGTAACTGGTCGATAATTTTTTGTATTTTAATATCGTTATTTTTAGGTGGTTCTAATAAATAGATGGTCGCAATTTTATTATAAATATTTGCTTGTTGAGTCTTTAAATCAAGTAATTTTTCATGTGTATCATGCAATTCTTGATTGGCTGAGTCTAAAGAAGCCTTAGTTGTTTGAGCTTGTTGATTTATGATGCTTTCAATTTTTCTTGTTTGCATGGTTTACCACTCTGAAATCCTGCCTGATTTAACTGAATTTGGACAGTTAAAAATTAAACGTCCTTTTGGTTTAGCACAAAGTTTGTTATTATCAATATGCCCATCATTTATTTTATCCTCTTTAACGTCATTAAATGTTTTTAAGGTAACTTGTTGACCAAACATCTCTACTAATTTGGTTTCACCCGTTTCGATGCTTTTTACCCATATTGATGTTGGCTTACCAGTTGGTGTTAATGCTTGAACAATTAAATACCAAGATTTACCATTAGTATTCTCATGAGTGCGTTCTACCCCAGATTTATGATCTGGATGGTCAACGATAGTCAACGTTAAATTAGTTTGTGCTAGTTTGATGTAGTAAGCCATCATTGTTTGATAATTTTCAACATTTTCAAAATTTAAATCTTTTAAATCAGCAAGTAATGATGTTTGAAGCGCAATAATGGGATCCATATCTGATTCAGGTACGTTTAATTCTAGTAACTGTTTGGTATCAGATTCAATTTTCTTTTCAAGAAATTCTGCGCGTTCAATTGAAGAATAAAGTGTTTCAATCCGATTAATATCAATATCTGTTTGACCTTGATTAAGATTATCAAGAATAGAATCGACAGCATTTTGTAAAATAGGGTACTTCTTACTTACATCATTAAATACTTGATTTTGAATTAATTTAGTTAATTTCTTATCCTTTTCAAGTAATTCATGCAATTGGATTATTTGTGAAGTGATTTCGGATAATTTAGTATTGATTGATTCGTCTGTCTCTTTTAAATATTTAAGTATATCTTCATCTTTCTGCGCTATTGAAGATATATCTGTCCCAGATTTTATTATAGAAGGAATAATATTTTGGTTGAGCAAATCGATAATTGAGTTTTTTAATTTCTTTATCGGAACTTGGCAAAAATTAATGGGATATTTGTCAATTTCAAGAAATTTTTTATTCAAATCATCTAAAGTACTTTTTGTGGATAAAATATGGTTATAAGTAATATCAATATTATTTCTTATTTTTTTTGCAAACGTTATTTCTGCAAAGTTAATTAAAGCTAAAGCAGATAAAATAATAAATATAATGGAATATAAAATGTTTCTCTTAATATAACATAAGGCAAGAAAATGCATGAACCAATTACGTTTAGGTACATTAAACCGCAAACGTTTATCAAACCAAAGATTAATTCCTTTTTCTATAAGACTATCATCAATAAATTGTCCTTTGGTTTGATAGTAATTTTTTATGTTTTCTTTCAATTTATCCCGCAAAACATTGCGATCAAGGTGCTCAAGTAATAATTGCTGCTTTTGATAAAGCTCATCAATTATTGCCATCGCACCTAATTGCTCACTAAGCTTAATTTCCGACATTAACTATTAACCTTTAAAATAATATTGTTAAAGCGTTGTTTTCCATCTTCAACAATACGATCTATTTCTTTTGCGTTTTCAATTGATTCATTTCGCAGCTCACTAATTAGCTGTTGGCTTGATTCTTGATAATTAACAATCGCTTCAACTAAAGAACGTAACGAATCGGCTTTGATGGTAGAACCATATCCTGCACGTAAGGCCTCTTCTAATTGTTTATTACCTACAGATGCTATACTTTCTATACCTTTATTCATACCATCTTTCAAAGCTTCTAAAGTTTTAGTACTTTCGCTCAAACCAGTTAAAGAGGTAATTGAAGCACTTAAAGCAGTAAACACAATTTCATTAGTTGAAAAAAAGTTAACGCTTTGTTGATATACTCGTTCTTTCACAGAAGTTGTTTGTTGTAAACGTGCAAATACTACTTCTGCTGAATTATAAGAAACAGTTAAATTATTCGCTAAATCTAAAATAATTTGATAACGGCTATCTTCTTGTTGAACATTACGTAATGCTTCATCTCTAATGAGTTCTAAACGCGCTCGCGCTACATGATCATCAGAATTGAAATTATCTACTTCGGCAATGGCTAATGATAATTTATTTTTACAATCTTCAAGGCGGGCTGTAGCCATTTTGACTAATTCTTCGGCGGTAATCTGTGCTTGTTTTAATCCAAATCTAAAATCCTGATAAGCATTTAAAATAATACGTTCACGTTCGACTTGATTACCTGTTTCTTTTGACACTTCTAGGTAGGTATCTTTGATAAGATTAAAACGATCTGGAATTGATCCTCGTTGAAGCCTCATCCAACCAATTTTGATCCTTTCAAAAAAGTCTAATCGACCATCATCAAGCCAACCTATCATTTTTTCCATATCAGTACGAATACTATCAAAATGATTAACTATTTTGGTATAACGCTGTGATACTTGAACACCATCAATTTGTTCTCGAACTACTTCATTAAACGCACTTTGTTGTTGCAGGGTACGTGCTATCGACATAACCCGATTTTTATCAATCTCGGTAACATTATCCAGTAATTTTAAAATTGGTGCATCGGTTTGAGGTTTAAGTATAATGCCGATTTTATTTAATACCTGTACCGCTCTATCGACATAAGTAACAACTTGGCTAGACATTTTTTAATCCTTTAAATTATTTTTATAAATTTATGAGTTAACTTAAAAAATTATATATCATTAACTTAAATTTAACAATTTACCATTGATTTAAAATAGAAATTATAAAAACTCTTTTTAATATAATTATTAAAATTTAATTAAACATATTCAAAAGAACGATTTATTTTCTTTAATGTTGTTATATCTTTTGTTGAAGAAGTTGAGGTATAAACATTATGATGATGAAAACTAATTAATGCATTTCCAAATGTTATAACTCCTGATAATCGTAAATCAGATAGTATTTACTTAAACAAATTTTAGTGGATCATTGTACTTGACATATTAAGCAGAAGATTTGAATGGTATGCATTTAATAATTGTGGTTCAGTCAAAACCAAAGGAAGTATAATATGGAAACTTTTAGCATCAAAAAACTATATAATAATTAAAATAGTAGTCAACAAATAGCCCACAAAAATATCTAGCAAAAAATATCATTTTCAGTTCAATCGGTATACTTTTAATGAGGGGCTAATAATAACTTTCCACGTGCTTGAACTGATATTTCACGTAGAAAGTTATGTAAGAAATTAACTTATTATTTATATAAATTTACATAAACGGTTTGTATTGTACCAGCTGGATTTGTCGATATTTCTTTCACATAATAGAAGTGTGCATCATTAGCAATTGCATATTTTTGAGCCTCAGCACTGATTTCAGCTGTATTATTGAATGAACCATGGAAACTAATTGTTTCATAAGGTGTCATTGTTTGAAACGCATCACTCGTGATTTCGTAAGCATCTTCACCTTCTATTGCTTTAGAAACAATGAAATCTCTTACTACTGCATCTTTTTTGTATAATGCAACATCAATGTCTTGCTCCTGATTTTTGATATCAGAAGGTGCAATAGAGTAAACATAAAAAGCATATGCATCCTTTTCTGCAGCTAATTTACTCGCGTCATTCATTATTTCGGCAGTATTATTATAATTACCTTTAAATTTGATAACTTCAAATGGAAGATAATAAAGGGCTTTAGCGCGCGGATAAAGAACGACACCATTTTGTGTCACTTCTTTTTTTTCCACAGCGACAGGTTGGTTAGATTGATAAATATCGGCGTAAACAACAGCGCTATCGGCTGAATTATTAGTCATTGCATTCTCAATAGATTTGATATGATAGTATTTTGCACCAGCTTCATCTGCAGCTCGAGAAATATCATCTGCTGCATTTTCAGCTTGTAAATATCTACCAGTTACCGAAATTTCTTTAAGTGGAATTAAGTTTTTTGCTTCTTGAGAGGTCAAAGCATCTGCTGCATAAACATTAGCAACTGGTAATGATAATAAAATAGCAAGAGTAATGGATGATTTGTTAAAACGTTTCATGATCATTTCCTTCATTTATAAATTATTAAAACTAAAGTTAATTTTTAACGCTTTTTTAAATTTGAAAAAAAAGCATAATTTA
Source organism: Gilliamella apicola (assembly GCF_000599985.1). Classification (NCBI taxonomy): domain Bacteria; kingdom Pseudomonadati; phylum Pseudomonadota; class Gammaproteobacteria; order Orbales; family Orbaceae; genus Gilliamella; species Gilliamella apicola. Next base: position 2,247,722 of record NZ_CP007445.1, on the reverse strand, counting down.
CAGATATTTATATACGATCAAACTCTAAGATTTTTATGTCTATATCTACACATTTTTAATTGCGTTTAGCCATAAATCTTTATCTTAAAAATATAAGAGTAGTTTGTTTTAATATATTTGGATTTAATGAAACTCATAAAGAAATATATAGTAATAAATGAAACTTATAGAAACATTGTGCTAAAAATACAAAGATTACTGAAGAACGTTAATTAAAGTAGAAATATTTTTTTAAATTAGATTGCTGATTTTTCTTAAATTATGTTGCTTTTTGAATTGTATTAATAAATTGTATTATTATTTGAGCAGTTAGACCCCAGATAATATAATTATTATATTGATAAAAGTAAACTAAATGTTCAGATCTTTTTTGCCAGTCTTTTGGGCGATTGGGTAATAAGTTATAAGGAAAATCATTATCTGGTTTATGCCCAACTTGCATTGTAGCATGTACAGGTTGATTTTTTTAAACCACTCAAGCGGAACCGTAAAAATGCTTTCAACTTCGTCAAAGTTCAGTTTTAAATTATCTATAGAATCAATTTTACCTACAAATGGATAAATTATCATTCCTAGTGTGGCAATAAATTTAGGTAACTGACCTAAAATAGTAATTTCATTGCTTGAAAGTCCCAGTTCCTCACATGTTTCTCTTTTTGCCGTTTGTTCTGGATTTATATCTTCCATTTCAATTTTACCGCCAGGAAAGCAGATATCACCTGGTTGCCATTTGAGTTTATGAGATCTAATTTGAAATAACAAGTGTAATTGATTATCTACGTTCACAATTGGAATTAATACTGCGGCTTTATTATTGATTTGTTTAGGGTGCTTAACTGTTTTCAAAATATCCGTTATTTTTTCTAATGTGATCATAATATTTATTTTGTTTTTTAATTTAACGTTCTATTTACGTTATAATAATAAAATGTTAGATTGAAATTGTTTGTTAGTAGTACACGTGTTTTACTTGAATAATGCCATGCAATATTATATTAACAACATAAAAAAACAACTTAAAGATCTTGCTTTATTGAAACATGAACGTGCTCTTAATGCTATGTCAGAAGAATTTCAACATGTTTTTTCGTTTCTGCCGGCTCTTTTTCACTTTCATGACCCCAAACTTCCAGGCTATTTAAATGAAGATATGCCCAAGGGTATTGCATGTTATGAAATTTCTGAAACTATTTCTACCCAATTAAAAAATGATTTTAATTTTATTGCTCCATTAACAACTGTTAAACCTGACATTTCGGCTCTATATTCAATGGGTAGCACATGTTCAATTGGACAATCAGTTGCATCAGATTTGGATATTTGGATTTGCATTGAAAATAATTTATCAGCAGATAGAAAGTCATCTTTACAAAAAAAATGTCGTTTAATTGAGCAATGGGCTAAAGAATTAGGAATTAAATTAACTTTATTTGTTGTAGATGTCGATCGCTTTATTAATAAGCATCATGAATGTTTAATCGGTGAAAATTGCGGTTCGGCTCAACATATATTATTGTTAGAAGAGTTTTATCGTTCGGCCAACTTATTGGCAGGTAAATTATTATTATGGTTTGCAGTGCCTAGCGATTTAATTATTAATAACACAAAATATCCGACTTATGAAAAGTGTGTTCAAGCATTAATCGAGCAGAATATTATCATCCGTGATGAATGGATTGATTTTGGTCCATTAACTGGACTATCAGCAGAAGAATATTTTGGCGCCAGCTTATGGCAACTTTATAAAAGTATTGATTCTCCGTTTAAAGCTGTTTTGAAAACTTTATTACTTGAAGCTTATTCATGGATTTATCCTGAAAATAAACCGATCGCATATGAGATGCGTAGTTACATTCAAAAGGCAGAAATTTATCAAGGTTGCTATTTAGATTCGTACTATATGCTTTTGCAACGATTAACTGATTATCTTGTTGAAATTAAAGATTTTTCACGATTAGAACTGATTAGAACGTGTTTTTATTTAAAAGTTAATGAAAAATTATCTGTACCTAGTCGTTTGCCATCTTGGCGTCGAAAAGTCCTTGACGATTTAGTTAAACAATGGGGATGGAGTAAAGAGATTATTGCTAAATTAGATGCTAGCAATACTTGGAAAATAGAACAGGTTCGTGAAATACACGAAATATTATTGCAGACAATGATGACTGGTTATCGCAATTTACTAAATTTTGGTCGTCGTAATAATTTAGATTCATTAATTAGCCCACAAGACTTAGCAATATTAACACGTAAACTTTATGCATCTTTTGAAGTATTACCTGGTAAAATAACCACATTAAAACTAAATATTTCCAATAATTTACAAGAAGATACGCTTACATTTATTTATGTTAAAGAAGATAGGATAAATCGAGCAGGTTGGTATGTGTATAAACAAAAACCAATTTTAAATGACATCATTGGTCATCAATATATAGAATATAGTAAACATTTGGTTAAATTAGTTAGTTGGTGCTATTTTAATAATATGATTTGTGATTCAACGGAGTTTTATTATCATAATGGTGAAGATCGCGATAAGACTAAAATAACCCAATTTATTAAAGATTTAAAAGCATATTTTCCTATTAATGTTCCAACCGCAACCGAAGAACAACTTTATGGACCCTGCGAAATACGTCACTTAGCCATAATTTTAAATCTCGAAAACGATCCTACATTAAACTTAAATTTAGAAGATGAATTTAATTCGAACATATTAAATTATGGTGAAAATGAATTAAGCTTAGTTGGATCGATAGACTTATTATATCGTAATTCTTGGAATGAAATTCGTGTTTTACATTTTAATGGTAAATTATGTGTTCTTGAAGCTATAAAAGCGTTACTTAACCGAATGCATAAAGATGCAGATTTACCCAATTCATTGGAAATATTTTGTTATAGTCAATGCTTAAATAACCAAATTAGACAACAAATAAAAAAATTGATGGATGATTGCGTAGAACTGAGATTAAGTTCTACGATAAATAATTTAACTCAAGTTAAACCTTTGAGAATTGATGGTGAATCTTGGTATCTATTTTTTGAACGACTAGGTGTCTCTTTCCACCAATTTGAAAATGCCATTGATTTTTATGGTGCAGTGTCTAATAATAAAGCTCAAGGAAGACCATTAAATATACTAGATGAAACGAATGAACTGCCTAAAGAAATAGACAGCGTAGCCTATCAAGGTGTAATTCAGTTCTTTTTCGAAGATACCAACACGGGATTTGATCTTTATATTTTAAATGAGAATAATCAAATAGAAATATATCGAAATTGTAATGGTAGTAGAGAAAATATGGTCAAAGCCATTAATGATTTTTATGTTTTATCTGATGATAGATTTACTTTTACTACGAGTAGTTCTGTCAATTTCAATCTACCGCAATTTTATCAAATTACTTATAATAATGCTGGCGAACGAGAGATCTACTTATTGAATTAACACTGATCTGTAAAGTTACAGCATATTATAAAAAATTCAATAAAATTAATATTATTTATTATAAAAAATGTTTCAAAGGTATTTTGATATGAAAAAAATTATATTTCTATTAAAATAAATGGGAACTTTTTTCAAATTTAACAATCTAACTGTAAGTAAGCACATTTTGGGGCCACAAGCAGTTATTAACATAGTGAGGGTTGGCCTTTAATGGGGGAGCAAATAACAGACCAAGTATTAGTTGATCGCGTATTAAATGGGGACAAAAATGCGTTCAATTTGCTTGTTGTTCGTTATCAAAATAAACTCGCTCATTTGGTTTCTCGCTATGTTTCAGCTTCTGAGGTTCCAGATGTTGTGCAAGAAACTTTTATTAAGGCTTACCGCTCTTTAAGCCTATTTAAAGGTGAAAGTATATTTTATACATGGTTGTACAGAATAGCAGTTAATACAGCAAAAAATTATTTAATTTCTCAGGGGCGTCGGCCTCCATCATCAGATATTGATGCAAGTGAAGCCGAAAGTTATGACAGTGCAGAATCTTTAAGAGATATTGATAATCCAGAAAGTTTAGTACTTTCAAAAGAAGTTGGAAAAGTTGTATTTGAGGCAATTGAAGCGTTACCTGATGATTTAAAAACAGCTATTACATTGCGTGAAATTGATGGTTTAAGTTATGAAGAAATTGCCGAAATTATGGGTACACCTGTTGGTACAGTAAGATCACGAATTTTTAGAGCCCGTGATATTATTGATGAAAAGATTAAACCATTAATAACTGATTAAAATAATTTAATTTAAAGTAGCTATAAAATTAAGGTATCTACTATGCAAACAGAACAGAAACAGCAACTTTCATCCCTTATGGATGGTGAGCTTAAAGATGATCATTTCATTGATGCTGTATCAAAAGATGAAGACTTACAGGCATGTTGGCATCGCTACCATGTTGTAAGATCAGCTATGCGTGGTGAGCTACACAGTAGTACATTAACTTTAGATATTTCAAAGCAAGTTGCTCAAGCTATTGCTGATGAAAACTTATATTTTGAGATGACAGATCAGCCGATCCCAAATGAAGTCAATATACCAAAAGCTGAAAATCTATTTTGGCATCGTATAAAAGATGCGGTGGCAAAAGTCAGTCAAGTTGGATTGGCGGCTTGCGTAACGTTAGCAATTATTGCTGGTGTTCAATACCAACAAGGACAATCAGATAATCTAAATGGGGCTCCAACACTGAATACTTTACCAGTTGGAGTCAATGTTGCACCTGTTGGTGGTATTCAACAACAACATAACGATCAACAATTATTCGAAAAAAGACAATATGATAAAATTAGATTGCTTGTTCAGGATTATGAGTTACAAAAAAGACTTAATGCTCATTAACTTTTTATGAATTGTTCATTTTATTTAAATAAACTTAAAATTAAACAGAGTATAAAATTTATCATTACTCTGTTCTTGCTCTTATTTACTTTTACTGCGTATGCGGAAAACACCGATAAAGCATTAGAGTTGTTGAATAGTATGCACAAAGCTGTTAAGACAAGCAATTATCAAATTCATTTGCTTTCTCAAGACAAAGATCAATATGCTACCACTTATGAATATTCTCATTTAGGATCAGAAAAACAAGATGATATCAAAGCTCAATTACTTTATCTTGAAGGTCCAGCAAAAGAAATTATTCTCAACAATGGAATAACCAGTTATTTTCAACCAGATAGTGCTTCTTTTTCTATAACTAGCCCACGTATTACCGAAGCCTTTCCCGATGTGATTTATAATGATTTCAGTCAATTGGTTGATATTTATGATTTCATTTTATTGGGTAAAACTAGAACAGCTAATCGCAGTGCGCAATTAGTAAAAATAATTGCTAAAGACAAAGATCGTTATAGTTATATTATTTGGATTGATGATGAAAATTATTTACCTCTTCGAATTGACTTGCTTGATCAAAATGGTGAAATTATAGGTCAACAAAAAGTAGTTGATTTAGACGAAAAGTTCGATCCAAAAGAGATTAAAGAATATATAGACAGTCGCAATTATCCTATCTTATTATCAATTGAAAAACAAAATGACATATTAGACGTTTGGCATTTAGCATGGTTACCTAAAGGGTTTAAAGAAATTGCTGCTTATAATGTTAATTTTTATAATTCTGATATTGCAACTAAATTGTTTTCAGATGGTGTGTTTTCCTTTACAGTTAATGTGTCTTCGGAACAATCAAACCAGTTAAATCAGCTTATTATGCAAGGTGATAGAACAATTTTTTCGACAAATATTAATAATAAAAATATTATTATTATTGGTAATTTGCCTAAAGTTACTATTGAACGTATAGCCCAAAATATTGTCGAGAAATAATCGCAAAACTTTCGATAACACTATGCTTGGCGGTTATTAATGTGTAAAATGTGCCTTTTCTATTTTTCGTGATTATCTTACCTGTTATTTTTGATAATAACATTTCAGGTAATTAACAGTATATAACTAAAATATAATTTATTGATATGAATAAAAATATCCGCAATTTTTCAATCATTGCTCATATTGACCATGGTAAATCAACGCTTTCAGATCGTATTATCCAAATTTGTGGAGGACTTTCTGATCGCGAAATGGAAGCACAGGTTCTTGATTCAATGGATCTTGAACGTGAACGTGGTATTACAATTAAAGCACAAAGTGTTACGTTAGATTACCATGCAAATGATGGTCAAACATATCAGCTTAATTTTATTGATACTCCTGGGCATGTAGACTTTTCTTATGAAGTTTCTCGTTCACTTGCAGCATGTGAAGGCGCATTATTAGTTGTTGATGCAGGACAAGGCGTTGAAGCGCAAACCCTTGCAAATTGCTATACGGCTTTAGATATGAATTTAGAAGTTGTTCCAGTGCTTAATAAAATTGATTTACCTGCGGCAGAACCTGAACGTGTAGCTGAAGAAATTGAAGATATTGTCGGTATTGATGCAAGTAATGCGGTTCGTTGTTCTGCCAAAACAGGTGTGGGTGTGGCAGATGTATTGGAACAATTAGTAAAAGATATTCCTCCACCTGAGGGAGATTCAAATGCGCCACTACAAGCACTAATTATTGACTCATGGTTTGATAACTATTTAGGCGTCGTATCTTTAATTCGTATCAAAAATGGCGAATTACACAAAGGTGATAAAATTAAAGTTATGAGTACTGGCATGACTTATAATGTTGATCGTCTTGGCATTTTTACACCTAAACAAGTTGATAAAGAAACTTTAAATTGTGGTGAAGTTGGCTGGGTAGTTTGTGCCATTAAAGATATTTTAGGGGCGCCAGTAGGTGATACTTTAACATTAGCTAAAAGTCCAGCAGATAAACCACTACCTGGTTTTAAAAAGGTCAAACCTCAAGTTTATGCTGGTTTATTTCCAACCAGCTCTGATGATTATGAAGCATTCCGTGATGCATTGGGCAAATTAAGTTTGAATGACGCATCGCTATTTTATGAACCAGAAAATTCTGGCGCTTTAGGATTTGGTTTTCGTTGTGGTTTCCTTGGTTTATTACATATGGAGATCATACAAGAGCGTCTGGAGCGCGAATATAATCTTGATCTTATTACTACAGCACCAACAGTAGTTTATGAAGTTTTAACAACTTCAAATGAAATTATTTACGTTGATAGTCCTTCTAAACTTCCAGCAGTAAATAACATTCAAGAACTACGAGAGCCAATCGCCGAATGTAATATATTGGTTCCACAAAACTATTTAGGTAATGTAATTACATTATGTGTTGAGAAACGTGGTGTGCAGACTAATATGGTTTATCACGGTAATCAAGTTGCATTGACTTATGAAATTCCAATGACAGAAGTAGTTTTAGACTTTTTTGATAAATTAAAATCTACTTCTCGTGGTTATGCTTCATTGGATTATAGTTTTAAACGATTCCAAATTGCTGATATGGTACGATTAGATGTATTAATCAATGGTGAACGTGTTGATGCATTAGCATTAATTACTCACAGAGATAATGCGCCTTATCGAGGACGAGAATTAGTGGAAAAAATGAAAGACCTTATTCCTCGTCAGCAATTTGATATCGCTATTCAAGCCGCTATTGGTAATCATATTATTGCTCGTTCAACGGTTAAACAATTACGTAAAAACGTATTAGCTAAATGTTATGGTGGTGATGTTAGCCGTAAAAAGAAACTTTTACAGAAGCAAAAAGAAGGTAAAAAACGCATGAAACAAGTCGGTAATGTTGAGTTACCACAAGAAGCGTTTTTAGCTATTTTACATGTGGGAAAAGATTAATCAGTTAAAGAGGTAAAAAATGGCTGGGACATTTGCCATAATACTAACAGTAGCTACATTGATTACAGCAATCTTCTGGTTTTTAGAAAAATTTAGATGGAAACCAGCAAGACAACGAAAAGTTGAAGAGGTTCGCAAACAACATAATGGCGAAATTGATGGGAAAATACTTGCAGAAGTAGGTAAACCTAAAGGTTGGGTTGAAAGTATATCATCCTTCTTTCCTGTTTTGTTTGTTGTATTTGTGATTCGTTCATTTCTATTTGAACCTTTTCAAATACCATCAGGTTCAATGATGCAAACTTTACTTATTGGTGACTTTATTGCAGTTCAAAAGTATTCTTATGGATTGAGAGATCCTATTACTAATACAGTATTAATCTCTACAGGTCACCCTAAACGAGGTGATGTTGCTGTATTTAAACATCCAAATAATCCTCAAATGGATCTGATTAAACGGGTTGTTGGATTGCCTGGAGATAAAATTGTATATCTCATTAACGAGAAGAAAGTACTGATTTATCCTGCTTGCCAAACTAATGATGCAAATTGTGTTGGTGGACAAAAATCTGAACCATTAGACTTACATTATACGCAACCACAACCAAGCAATTGGAAAGAAGTGCATCAAGAATTTAAAACAAGTCCGAACTTTTATACATTAGAGCAATATGCAGATAAAGGTATTGTCGATTCTCAATCTGTTGTCGCACTTAATATGAATATACAACAAGAAACGTTAGGCGATAAACCTCATGAAATTTTAACCACCCAAGGTTCACATGAGGATCCTAATTATTTTTATCGCCAAAATGGTCAACCAATTGCTACATGGATAGTACCTAAGGATCACTATTTTATGATGGGTGATAATCGAGATAATAGTGGTGATAGTCGTTATTTTGGCTTTGTACCTGAACAAAATTTTGTTGGACGTGCAACAGCAATTTGGATCAGTTTTGAAAAACAACCAGATGAATGGCCAACAGGCATCCGATTTAGCCGTATTGGTGGTATACATTAATTGCAATGATAATGAAAAAATTTAATCAAATACAACAATCAATTGGTTACCAATTTAATAATTTAGCTTTATTAGAGTTGGCACTTACTCATCGTAGTGCTAACAAGTTACATAATGAACGTTTAGAGTTTTTAGGTGATTCGATTTTAAGCTTTGTGATAGCTAACGAACTATATGAGCGTTTTGTCAAACAAGATGAAGGTGATTTGAGTCAAATGCGTGCAACACTTGTTTGTGGGCAAACACTGGCTGAAATGGGTAAAGAATTTAAATTAGGTGATTATCTTATTCTTGGTCAAGGCGAGTTAAAAAGTGGCGGCTTTCGTCGTGACTCGATTATTTCTGATGCCGTTGAAGCTATTATTGGTGCTATTTATTTAGATAGCAATATCGAAACAGTACGACGCTTAATTTTGACGTGGTATCAAACTCGATTGAACCAAATTCAACCTGGTATTAAACAAAAAGATGCCAAAACACGCTTACAAGAATATCTGCAAGGCATTCATTGTGAGCGCCCATGTTATTTAATTCTTGAAGTAACAGGTGATAATCATGAGCAAGAATTCTTAATTCAATGCAAACTTGAGAATGATAGCCGTGAATATTTAGGGCGAGGTCTAAGCCGTCGCAAAGCCGAGCAAGCAGCTGCTCAAGAAGCACTTAATCAATTAGGTATAAAATGACAAAAACAACACAACATTGTGGATTTGTCGCCATAGTAGGTCGACCAAATGTAGGTAAATCAACATTATTAAATCAACTACTAGGCCAAAAAGTTTCTATAACATCGCGTAAAGCGCAAACAACACGTCACCGAATTATTGGTATTGATACTCAAGATAATGATCAGATTATTTATATTGACACTCCGGGCTTGCACATAGAAGAAAAAAGAGCGATTAATCGTTTAATGAATCGTGCTGCAAGTAGCTCAATTGGTGATGTCGAATTAGTAATTTTTGTTGTTGAAGGTACACATTGGAATGATGACGATGAAATGGTTGCCAACAAACTTAAAGATTGCAAATGCCCAGTATTGTTGGTAATTAATAAAATTGACAATGTTATCGACAAAACTCAATTATTACCGCATATTCAAGAAATCAGCCAAAAAGTTAATTTTCTTGATGTCGTGCCAATTAGCGCTGAAAAAGGTGATGGCGTTGATATTATAAAAAAAATTGTTAAAACACATTTGCCAGAGGGCGAACATCATTTTCCGGAAGATTATATCACCGATCGCTCTCAACGATTCATGGCGTCCGAAATTATTCGTGAAAAGTTAATGCGCTTTTTAGGTGATGAGTTGCCATATTCAGTTACGGTTGAAATTGAACAATTCAAAGTTGATGAACGTAATGGAATGTATCGTATCAACGGCTTAATATTAGTTGAAAGAGATGGTCAAAAGAAAATGGTCATTGGCAACAAAGGTGAAAAAATCAAAAAAATTGGTATAGAAGCCCGCAAAGATATGCAAACATTTTTTGACAACAAAGTACATTTAGAGCTTTGGGTTAAAGTTAAAGCGGGTTGGGCCGATGATGAGCGCGCATTGCGTAGCTTAGGTTATAGTGATGATTAAGCCAAACTTAACCAAACAAAAATCAGGCAAACATTTTGCCTGATTTTTTATCTATTAAATAATCTTAGAAGCTGTGTTCTTTTGATTATTAATTTCTTAAAAATTTTAATCGCTATACCCAATCCTTTTTATTTAAAAGTTAATTAATTTATATTCATAACAGCGTTGTTAATTAACGGCACAGCTACTATCTAACTTATTTTTTAGTTAAATATTTAAGTTTGCCCATAATAGGCATTTTTACCGTGCTTACGATAATAGTGTTTATCCAATAATTCTTGTTGGATTTTAATACCGATATTCAGATTGCGGGTCGCTAGTGCCATAGCAGCAATTTCTTCTAAAACAACCGCATTATGTACGGCATCATCAGCATTTTTTCCCCATCCAAAAGGACCATGCCCAGACACAAGAACACTAGGTATTGCCATAAAATCAATATTGCGTTTATTAAACTCCTCAATAATGACTTTCCCCGTATTGAGTTCATAATTATTAGTTATTTCAGTTGGTGTTAATAAGCGCGTACAAGGAATATCACCATAAAAATAATCTGCATGAGTAGTTCCTAAAGCAGGGATATCTAATCCTGCTTGTGCCCAAATTGTTGCATTACGGGAATGAGTGTGAATAACTCCGCCAATTTGTTCAAACGTTTTATAAAGTTCAATATGCGTTTGGGTATCGCTTGAAGGATTTAGTTTACCTTCAATTTTCTTTCCATCAAGATCAATTATGACAATGTCTTCTGTTGTCAATTTATCATAAGGAACGCCAGATGGCTTAATGGCAATGACACCATTATCTCTATCAATTTCTGATACATTTCCCCATGTAAAGGTTACAAGTTGATAATAAGGTAATAATAAATTTGCGGCTAAAACGCGTTCTTTTAATTGAGTAAACATACCAAGCATCCTGTTTAATAATGAATAGAAAAACTACTGTTCATATAGGACAATACCAATCTGCATTGTCCTTAATGCATTACTTTTGCTAATAATCATCACCTATATGACACAATTTCTTGCCTGACATCAGATTTTTTTCGATTCGCTCAAGGGAAATGTTTTTTGTCTCGGGTACGAAGAAAATAACAATAAAAATAAATAAAACATTCATGCCGGTATATAACCAAAATGTTTGTGCAACACCGATATTATTTAATAATGTAAGGAACGTTGCTCCAATAATCATATTTGAAATCCAGTTTGTAGCTGTAGAACAAGTTACACCAAAATCACGACTTTTAAGTGGTTGTATTTCAGAACACAAAATCCATACAACAGGTGCCGCACTCATTGCGTAACCACCAATACACATAATTGCCATACCGACAGCAGCATAGGACGTGAGTGATGATGCGTTACCATTTTCAATAAGTTGCAAACAAATACCTAATATCAAAGTACCTAATGCCATAATACCAAATCCAACTTTTAGAATTGGTTTTCGACCCAGTTTATCAACCGTAAAAATCGCAATAAACGTTGCTAATACAAAGGTCAATCCGACAATTATTGTTGCAATCATTTGTTGTTGTGTACTTTCAAAGCCTGCAAGGCTAAAAATTTTAGGTGCGTAATACATAATGATATTCATCCCGGTAAACTGTTGCATCGCTTGTAAAGCCATACCAAGATAAACTGTTCGGCGAACATTCTTGTTTACTTTAAACAATGTCCATCCTTCCTGTTTTTCTTTTAAACTATCTTTAATATCATTAAATTCTTGCTCAATTTTTTCAGGATCGCTACGGATCGACTTTAAAACCTGCTCAGTTTCATTTAAGCGTCCTTTGGATGCCAACCATCTAGGACTATTAGGAAGAAAAATAACAACAATAAATAAAATAATTGCTGGTACAGAAATAATACCCAGCATCATTCGCCAATTACCCGTGTAACTAAAATAAGTATCGGATAAAAAAGCTACCAAAATACCAACTGTTACCAAAAGCTGATAAGCTGCAATCATTTTTCCCCGGATATTTTCTGGTGCCATTTCAGAAAGATAAAGTGGTGCGGTGTATGATGCTATACCAACGGCAAAACCTAAAATAACTCGCCAAACCAGTAGTACTTCTACATTAGGTGCTAAAGCAGATCCAAAGCAACTTACAATAAAAAACAAAGCTCCCGCTAATAAACTATATTTTCTTCCTAAATAGAAAGATAACCACCCATTAGACAATGCTCCTAAAGCAGCCCCCAACATCATTGAACTTACTACCCATTCTTGTAGTTGAGTCGTTAATTCAAATTGAATTGTGATGAATGGTAAAGCTCCTGCAATAACACCAATATCCAAACCAAACAATAATCCCGCCATTGCAGCGGAAAAGCCAATCAAGAAAGTCATCTTTTTGGCAGAATCTTTTGCCATTTCATTCGTCGCTAAAAGCGTATTTATACTCATGTTTTTTACCCTTTTATTCTGTGATTTTGGAAATAATTGGAAAAAAATATTTCCAATTATTAGATTAAAATGAAGTTATCAAGCATAAGGATTACAATACGCAATCTCATTCCAACGTAATTCATTTCTAAAATCATTGATTCTTGTGTCACCATCAATAACGAGAAGTTCAATATTATGCAGTTGTGCATAAAGTCTAAAATAGTCCATTGAAAGTGCCTGGGTATAAACTGAATGATGTGCAGCACCTGCTAAAATCCATGCTTCAGCAGATACATTAAGTGATGGTTTTGGTCTCCAAACTGCACAAGCTACAGGTAATTTGGGTAGTGTATAAGGCTGTTTAATTGTTTCGAGCTCATTTGCGACTAATCTGAAACGATTACCGATATCGATCAAACTTGCATTTATTGCTAAACCTGGTTTTGATGGAAAAATAAGCCGTGCAGGATCAGCTTTATTGCCAATACCTAAATGTTGGATATCTAACAAAGGTTTTACTCCATCATCTATAATCGATGGACAAACTTCTAACATATGTGAACCGACAACCAATTCATTACCTTTAGTAAAATCATAGGTATAATCTTCCATAAATGCAGTACCACCTGTAAGGCCTTTTGCCATTAATTTCATAGTACTAAGTAAGGCTGCGGTTTTCCAATCTCCTTCACCAGCAAAGCCATAACCTTTAGCCATTAATCTTTGTACGGCAAGACCTGGTAATTGCTTCATACCATATAAGTCTTCAAACGTTGTAGTGAATCCGGAATAGTTACCTTGTTTTAAGAATTGCTCAATTCCCAATTCAATTCTTGCTGCATCAATTAGATTTTGTCTTTTTTCACCATTAATTTGTGCAATAGGGGTGAGTTGGTAAAGTGTTTCGTATTCCTCAATTAACTGATTGATTTGGCTATCATTAATTGAATTAATTACTGACACTAAATCACCAACGGCATGGGTATTGACCGAATAACCAAATTTAATTTGTGCAGAAACTTTATTACCTTCTGTTACCGCAACTTCCCGCATATTGTCGCCAAATCTAACAATTTTCATGGTTTTTTCGGCATCAATTGCAACACAAACTCGCATCCATCGTGCAATTTGATCATGCACATCTTTATCTTTCCAATAACCCGTTACCAGGGAATGAGGTAGGCGCATACGAGAACCAATAAAACCAAATTCGCGCCCACCGTGTGCAGTTTGATTGAGATTCATAAAATCCATATCCATTGAATCCCAAGGAACGACTTCATTAAATTGAGTATGAAGTTGTAAAAGAGGCTTTTGTAAATGATTTAATCCATTAATCCACATTTTAGCTGGTGAAAACGTATGTAACCACGTTATTAATCCAACACACTTTGAAGAATAGTTAACTTCCTGACAAAGGCTGTATATATCGTCAGGTTTTGTCGCAAGTGGTTTAAGTATAATCTTTACCGGTAATTTTGCTTCTTTATTAAAATAATCCGTTACCTGTTGGATATTCTTTTTTATTTGTTCAAGTGCTTCTGGTCCATAAAGGTGTTGACTACCAGCAACAAACCAAATTTCAGCTTCTTCATAAACAAACATAATGGACTCCTTTAGAATTTATTCACATTGTTGGTAAAACTAAGCGTTATAGTTTGGTTCACTAGAAGCTGACCAAACTAAATACTTTTCATATAATTGTTGATATTTTTGTACTCTATTCTCATTAGGGGTGAATGTGGTTTCGAGCTTACTGGACATCCTACTTTGAGCGCTTGGGATATCTGTATAGACATTAGCTGAGACTGCGGCAAATATTGCAGCGCCTAATGCGCAACATTGTTCTGAACTCACCACTGTCAGTGGTCTATTCATTACATCAGCACAAGTTTGCATGATGATGGGCGATTTTTTAGCTATTCCTCCTAATGCAACAATGTCATTAACTGGTACATGTTGATTAATAAAACATTCCATAATGGCTCTTGCGCCGAAAGCAGTTGATAAAATCAAACTACCAAATAAGGTGGCAGCATCAGTTGAAATAGTTAAATTGGTAATAACACCTTTAATTCTTTGATTAGCGTAAGGGGTTCTTCGACCATTGAACCAATCAAGGGTGATTGGGATAGTATCTAAATTTGGATTTTCGGCCCAAGCTTGTGCAATATCGCTTAGAAAATTATGTTTTAAAGTTTGTACAGTCGATTGCAATTCTGGTGAAGTTGAAATCAATTTTTCTAACGGCCAACACAACAGTTTTTGAAACCATGCATATATATCTCCAAAAGCGGATTGACCTGCTTCAAGACCGATAAAATTTGGCATTACACTACCATCAACTTGGCCACAAATACCTTTAATTGAACGATTAGCAATGACAGCTTGCTCAGCTAATAAAATATCGCAGGTCGAAGTACCAATTACTTTCACTAACGTATAAGGTTTTGCACCAGCACCAACGGCACCCATATGGCAATCAAATGCACCACCAGCAATAACGACCGTTGGTGGTAAACCTAATTTTTCAGCCCACTCTTGGGTAATTGTCCCCACTTTTTTGTCAGCAGTATAAGTTTCTTCAAATAAAGGATAAGGTAAAGCAGTAACTAAGACAGGATCGATTTTTTCAAAAAAGTCATAAGGTGGTAGTCCATTCCATTCTTCGCTCCAAAAACACTTATGACCTGCAGCACATCTACCACGCTTTATCTCGTTCGGTGCGGTTGTTCCTGATAATAAAGCAGGTACCCAATCACAAAGTTCAATCCAAGATGCAGAAGCATTTTTCACGTCACTATCTTGACGAAAAATATGCATAATTTTGGCCCAAAACCATTCCGAAGAATACACTCCACCGCAATATTCTAAATATTTTGCATAACGGTCATCTTTGCAAACGTTATTAATCTCTTCTGCTTCATTTACTGAAGTATGATCTTTCCACAAAATAAACATAGCGTTAGGATTATCCATAAACTCTGGTTTTAAAGCTAAAACATCCCCATTTTCATCAATTGGGGCAGGAGTAGAGCCAGTTGAATCTACACCAATTGCAACTACATTTTGTGCATCTGATTTAAGTTGTTTTACAACAGATTGTATTGATTGAGTCATTGACTCAATATAATCAAGTGGATGATGTCTAAATTGATTTTTTTTAGGATCACAAAACTGACCTTTAGCCCAACGTGGGTAATAAATGACTTCTGTGGCTAATTCTTTTCCATTCTGGCAATCGACGGCTAATGCCCTGACAGAATCGCTACCAAAATCTAATCCAATGGTTATTTTTTTATTCATCCGCTAACACCTCTAAGAAAAATCAAATCGAGTTTTTAGGAGAATAGTTAATTTTGGATAAAACAAGTAGGTGTATTATTGCTATAAATATAGACGATTTTGCACACCTAATTTGTTTTGTGATGAAGATCTCACAATTGTCACTACTCAAAAAAATTTTTTATGTAAAAATAAAAAAATCTCGAAAAGTAGGAGATGACATATGACAAGTCAACAACAAAATGACCCTTTACTGCCGGGTTATTCATTTAATGTCCATCTGGTATCTGGATTAACACCGATTGAAAAAGAAGGAAAATTTGATTTCTTTATAGATCGCCCAAATGGACTAAATGGCTACATTATTAATCTTACTTATGCAGGGCAAGGTACTATTTATCGTAACGATGAATCATTTAACTGTTATCCGGGAGATTTTGTACTTTTTCCACCAAAAGAACCTCATTTGTACGGACGAAAAGAAGATGAAAATAATTGGTTTCATTTTTGGATCTATTTCAGACCAAAATCAACCTGGAAGTATTTATTAAGTTGGGAGAACCGAATAAAAAAAACTGGCTTTTATCGTCCTAATACTCAAGTAAAAGATGAGCTAGAGAAATTATTTATAAAAATTGTCGAGGTAGGGCAATCAAGTACAATTTATTCTGAAAATTTAGCAATGAGCATGTTAGAGCAATTTTTAATTCGTCGTGCGCAAGAAACCTCAAGCACTAACCATACTAAAATTGATACACGAGTAATGCAAGTTTGCAACTATTTAATTGATACACTGGATGAAAACAATTTTAAGCTTGACATCGTAGCCCAAAAAGTTTGTTTGTCGACATCGCGAATTGCTCATATTTTTAAAGATCAGATAGGTATGTCGATTGGTGAATGGCGACAAGAGCAACGCGTAAATCGTGCCAAACTATTATTGCAAACCACTAACTTGAATATTGCCGATATTAGTCGAACAATTGGATTTGATGATCAGCTCTATTTTTCGAGAATTTTTAAAAAAAGAATTGGACTGAGTCCTCAAAAATATCGCCATAGTACTCAAGAACAAAATGAACGAAAAATCCAAAGTGTTAATTCGCTTTATCTATATGATAAACAAAATAGCTAAATTGCTGAAAAATTTTAGTAAGTAGCGACATTTCTATAAGACATTAAATTTTAATAAACAAAAAATTATTTATACAATAACCAGAGAGCGAAATACTATCTTTCTTCTCATTTTATTAAAGAAAATGTCCTTATAGCTTTTTATAAAAATGAATTTAGCTAACATAAATGTAATTAAATGCTGATAGTTATCAAAATAACTAAACTTAAATATATTAAGATAATCGAAAGTCATTATTATGTAGCTATTAAAATATCAATGAAGTAGATTAATTTTAGTTAAGTATTTGTTACTAGTGTTTTGATAAGATAAAGTTGATATCAAAATCCAATAATTGTAAAAAATTTTAAATCAAGATAACTTTAATTAACAGGAATTAACAAAGGTTATCTATTTAATTATTCTCTTTAAAAATAAAAAAATTAAAATGTTTTGATTTTTTTAAAAAGTTAATACTAAACATCGTTCCTTGTTTTATATATAATAGCCACTTACGGACTTGGATTTGAATATAAATTTCGGAGCTTTTCATGCAGCAGTTTCGTCCTATTCGTCGTGCTTTACTTAGTGTTTCTGATAAAACGGGAATTGTTGAATTCGCCAAAGCCTTATCAGAAAGAAATATTGAACTCCTTTCTACTGGTGGTACTGCCAAATTATTAATCGATAACCATATTCCAGTTACTGAAGTGTCTAATTATACGGGGTTTCCTGAAATGATGGATGGACGAGTCAAAACCCTACATCCTAAAATACACGGTGGTATTTTAGGGCGTCGAGGCATAGATGACGAAGTCATGCAGCAACATCAGATCGATCCTATAGATATGGTGGTTGTTAATTTATATCCCTTTGCTAAGACGGTTGCCAATGCCAATTGTACTTTAGAAGATGCGATAGAAAACATTGATATTGGTGGACCAACCATGGTGCGATCCGCTGCAAAAAATAATAAAGATGTCGCCATCGTAGTTGATTGTCAAGACTATAGCACAATCATTGATATGCTTGATAAACAGCAAAATTGCCTTTCTTTCAAATATCGATTTAGCTTAGCTATAAAAGCATTTGAACATACAGCTAAATACGACGGTATGATTGCTAACTATTTTGGCAAACTTGTTCCACCATATTATGGTGAAACTGAAAAACCAGCAGGAGAGTTCCCGCGAACCTTAAATCTTCAATTCATCAAAAAACAAGATATGCGATATGGTGAGAATGCTCATCAACAGGCTGCTTTTTATATTGAAGAAAATCTTGAACAAGCTTCAATTGCCACCGCCAAACAGCTACAAGGTAAAGAATTATCCTATAATAATATTGCCGATACAGATGCTGCGTTAGAATGTGTGAAATCATTTGATGAACCCGCTTGCGTAATAGTTAAACATGCTAACCCATGCGGTGTAGCTGTAAGTGATAATATTTTAAATGCTTATCTTAATGCCTTTAAAACCGATCCTACTTCCGCTTTTGGTGGAATTATTGCTTTTAACCGGCAGTTAGATGCTAAAACAGCCCAAACAATAATTGATAAACAATTTGTTGAAGTGATCATTGCACCGTCAATTAGTGCTGATGCATTGGTTATCACACAAGCTAAAAAGAATGTTCGAGTGCTTGAATGCGGTGAGTGGTCAACGTCATCGTTAGCGAGTTTGGACTTTAAACGTGTTAATGGTGGTTTATTAGTGCAAGAGCGTGATTTGGGTATGATTACACCCGAGCAGTTAACCGTCGTCACCAAGCGCCAACCAACTGAGCAAGAGCTTTCAGACTCTCTATTTTGTTGGAAAGTGGCTAAATTTGTAAAATCAAACGCGATTGTTTATGCAAAAAATAAAATGACCATCGGTATTGGAGCCGGTCAAATGAGTCGTGTGTACTCAGCTAAAATCGCTGGTATTAAAGCACAAGACGAAAATCTAGAGGTTGCTGGTTCTGTTGTTGCTTCTGATGCCTTTTTCCCTTTCCGTGATGGCGTTGATGCAGCTGCGGCGGCTGGGGTAACTTGTGTGATCCAACCAGGCGGATCGATTCGTGATGAAGAAGTCATCCAAGCTGCAAATGAGCATAATATTGCGATGATTTTTACCAACATGCGCCATTTTAGGCATTAATGCGTGTTTCTAGTTTGTTTTATATTTATTAAAATTACATTGGTTATCTTCTTAAGGAAGAAGCATATAAAGGATCTTTTATGAAAGTATTAGTGATTGGGAATGGTGGGCGCGAACACGCGTTAGCTTGGAAAATAGCACAGTCTCCATTAGTATCTAAAGTCTTTGTCGCTCCAGGAAATGCAGGGACTGCACTTGAATCAGGTCTGGAAAATATTAATATCAAAGCGACGGACGTCAGCGGATTATTGAATTTTGCTCAGCAAGAGCAAATTGATCTTACCATTGTTGGTCCTGAAGCTCCATTAGTCATTGGTGTTGTTGATAGCTTTCAAAAGGCTGGATTAAAAATCTTTGGTCCAACAAAATCGGCATCGCAACTTGAAGGTTCGAAAGCCTTTACCAAAGATTTTTTAGCACGGCATAACATCCCAACTGCCCAATATCAGAATTTTACTGAACTTGAACCAGCGCTAGCCTATATTCGTGAGAAAGGCGCACCAATTGTGATTAAAGCTGATGGTTTAGCTGCGGGTAAAGGTGTTATTGTTGCCATGACACTTGAAGAAGCCGAAGCTGCTGTAAACGATATGTTGGCAGGCAATGCTTTTGGTGATGCTGGACACCGTGTGGTTATTGAAGAGTTTTTAGAGGGTGAAGAAGCCAGCTTTATTGTTATGGTGGATGGCAAAAATGTCGAACCAATGGCAACCAGTCAAGATCATAAACGCGTTGGTGATGGTGATACAGGTCTTAATACGGGTGGAATGGGAGCGTATTCACCAGCACCGGTTGTGACCGATGAAGTTTTTGCTAAGATCATGGAGCAAGTGATCTATCCGACTGTCAATGGTATGGCGCAAGAGGGCAATGTATATGTTGGCTTTTTATATGCAGGCTTGATGATTGATAAAGAGGGAAATCCCAAAGTTATTGAATTTAACTGTCGCTTTGGTGATCCTGAAACTCAACCGATCATGATGCGTTTGCAGTCAGATTTAGTCAAATTATGTTTAGCGGCAGTCGATGGTAACTTAGATACCGTAAAATCAAAATGGGATCCTAGACCAGCATTAGGTGTTGTAATGGCTGCAGGAGGTTATCCTGGCGACTATAATACGCAAGATGAAATCATTGGATTACCAACCGAATCATCTTCAGATTGCAAAGTATTCCATGCAGGTACTAGCTTTGAAAAAGGGCAAGTGTTTACCAAAGGTGGGCGCGTTCTTTGTGTCACCGCTTTAGGTAACACAGTCCTAGAGGCTCAACAACGTGCTTATCAGCAAGTTAATAATATTCGTTGGCATGGCTGTTTTTATCGCCATGATATAGGTTATCGAGCCATTGAGCGTGAAAAACATAATCATAAATAGTAATATTAGCTAAATTTAATAACTCAAGGCGTCCTAGGACGCCTTTTCATTAACAAAAACGTTAATCAAAAGTCTAAACTTTTAAAGCAATGGGAAACTTCTCAATGACTAAAAAAACCCAAAATGGCTAAAATCGTTACTATAACAACGATATTATAAATACCATAAGCTCGAATAAAATAGGCGACAGAAGGTGAAAAAATAGGTAAATACGATGCTATAATACATACAAAGATAGCGTTGAATAAGTATTTTGACCAATTTTCAAGTTGTTTATTCCAAAAAAATATTATAAATACAGTGATAACGGATAAAATAAGGGAAAAAAATGCTAATCTAAAAGTCTTAGAAGTAAACATGTCAAACCAACTTTCTGCTGAATAGTCTACTAGGCCCGCAACGAACAAACCTGGTAATATTACAAAAGCCCAAAGAATTTTTTCTAAAATAAAAACAATCGTTTTTTTCATGCTTTTCAGTATTTCCTTATTTTCGAAATTATTATCTAAGTTATAACTATATTTTATATCAATATTATATTGTGTATAGCATGATTATAAATCAATAAGATAACAGAATAAAACAGACGAAAATTGAAGATAAAAAATTGTTTAATTAATATAACTGCATTGGTTGAAAAGCTTAAAAAAGCCAAAAACTACTCTGTTAATCAATTTTTTAAATTCAGAAATTAATGTGATTCAAATTCTAAAGAAAACATATCAACTAATTGGGTATTAATTGGATGCAATAAAATAAAAAGTAAGCAAATAGATAATAATGATTTTAAAAGTTAATAGAGTTATCACCGGACTGAAAATAGCTTATATAACTTAAATTGCTTATATCATTTTAATAAATAAAATGACTATATTTTATATAAAAATATAGATAGTTATTATTACAGCTAACATAAAAATAGCTTAGTGAAAATAACATTTAATTGAAACCAGCTAATGCTTGATTTTATGAAGATATATTCGATAATTTTTTATGATCTAAATTATCGTCTGAATAGTAAATTGCTATTAATGTATAATGTAATAAAGCTTGATATCTATCTTTTGTGTTTACCAATATTAATAATTTATTAAATAAAAATTAATTAAGAATCCTCTGATTGTTGTTGATAAATTGAATGTTCATTTTAAGTTATATCACTCTGTGTTATGCTAGCATTAATATTAGATCACAGGATGTTACTTATGATAAAAGATCCTTTCTTTGATAGAGAATCAGAAAAGTATGATTCCCCAATTGCCAGTCGTGAACTTATTTTAGATTACCTTAAAAAAGAAGCAAAACCAGCCAATTTAGAGAAAATTGCCCAAGCTGTTGCGATTAAAAATGATGAGCAAAAAGTGGCTTTGCATCGTCGTTTGCGTGCGATGGAACGTGATGGACAAGTCGTGTTTACCCGCCGTAAATGTTATGCCTTACCTGAAAAATTTGATATGGTTAAAGGAAGTGTAATTGCACACCGTGATGGCTTTGGTTTTTTGCGAGTAGAAGGTAATCCAGAGGATTATTTTTTATCACCTGAACAGATGAAAAAAGTGTTACAAGGCGATGTGATTTTAGCTCAACCATTGGGAACCCAATATCGTGGTAAAGTCGAAGCACGGGTCGTGCGAATTTTAGAGCCTCGTAGTAATTTTATTGTCGGACGATACTTTATCGAGCAAGGTGTCGGATTTGTAGTGCCGGATGACAGTCGTTTAAATTTTGATATCTTGATTGTGGGCAAACCCGACCGTACGGTACGTATGGGCTCTGTTGTGGTAGTTGAATTACAGCAACGACCAGAGCGTCGTCAAAAAGCGGTAGGGATCATTAAAGAAGTGCTTGGCGAAATTATGGGAACCAATCTTGCCATTGATATTGCGCTTCGTAATCACGAGATCCCTTATGAATTACCGAAAGCGGTTATAAAAGAGACCAGCAAATTTACCGAACAAGTTCCAGAAAATGCCAAAAAAGGCCGCAAGGATTTGCGTGAATTACCATTGGTAACAATTGATGGCGAAGATGCTCGTGATTTTGATGATGCTGTTTACTGCCAAAAAAATCGTGGAGGAGGCTATCGCTTATGGGTCGCAATTGCGGACGTGAGTTATTACGTCCGTCCAGGTAAAGCATTAGATAAAGAAGCCTGCTTACGCGGTACATCAGTCTACTTCCCATCTCGCGTGATCCCTATGTTACCCGAAGTGTTATCTAATGGACTTTGTTCGTTAAACCCGCAAGTCGATCGCTTATGTTTAGTGTGTGAAATGACTGTATCAAATAAAGGTCGTCTAACAGGTTATGAATTTTACGAAGCCGTGATGAATTCCCATGCAAGATTGACTTATACCAAAGTTGCTAAGATTTTAGATGGTGATAAAGAATTACGTGAGCATTATCGTGATTTAGTTCCACATCTTGAAAACTTGCAAGGTCTTTACAATGTACTTGATAAAGCTCGTATTGCGCGTGGTGCGATAGGTTTTGAGTCCGAAGAACCAAAATTTATTTTTAATGCTGATAAACGTATTGAAAGCATTGAACTGACTCAACGCAATGTTGCTCATAAAATCATTGAAGAGTGTATGATTTTAGCGAATGTAGCCGCTGCAAAATTTGTGATTAAAGCTGATGTTCCGTCTTTATTCCGTGTACATGATAGACCTGATGAAGAGCGTATGAATAATCTGCGTAGTATTTTAAGTGAACTTGGGTTATCACTTGGAGGTGGTTCGACTCCTAAACCAAAAGATATTGCTGAGTTAATGGTCGCTGTTGAAGAGCGCCCAGATCATGATATGCTACAAACTGTTATTTTACGGTCAATGAGACAAGCCATTTATGATCCAGAAAATCGCGGACATTTTGGCTTAGCACTTGAAGAGTACGCACACTTTACTTCGCCTATTCGCCGTTATCCGGATTTACTCTTACATCGAGCCATTAAATGGATTTTAGCTGATCAAAATCACAAAACAAGCAAAACGGGTGGTTATCGTTATAGTACTAGTGAAATGCTTTACTTTGGTGAACACTGCTCAATGACTGAACGTCGAGCTGACGAAGCTGTTCGCGATGTAGTAGATTGGCTTAAATGTGATTACATGCAAGATCATGTTGGTGAAGTCTTTAACGGAACTATTTCAAGCGTGGTTAATTTTGGATTCTTTGTTCGTTTGGATGATTTGTTTATTGATGGTTTAGTTCATGTCTCTTCACTTGAAAACGATTATTATAATTTTGATGGCTCACGCAACCGCCTTATCGGCGAAAATACTCGTTTCGTATATCGTTTAGGCGATAAAGTACAAGTTAAAGTCGATAATGTGAATCCTGAAGAACGTAAAATTGATTTTTCATTAGTGGGAAGTAATAATAAACCGAAACGTCAAGGTAAAACAGCTAAAGATAGAACCAAACAGGATAAAATCGATTTAAGTGCTGATTTACCAATTAGACGAAAAGCGAAAAAATCATCCAGCAAGAAAAGAAGTACTAATGCTAACACTATTGCTGAAACTAAAACCCAAAGCAAAAATAAGACCAAAACAAAAGCGATAGTGAAAACTAAAGCTAAGTCAAAAAATAAAAATAATACAAAGAAAAACAGTAAATCAAAATCGACAAGTAAAAAACAACGAGTAAAAAATAAAGAGTAGCAAATAGATGAGTGAAACAGTTTATGGTATGCATGCTATTGAAGCATTATTAGCGCGCTCACCAGAAAGAATTATCGAGGTATTTATTATTAAAGGGCGTGAAGATAAACGTCTAATTGCCCTTGTTCACCAATTAGAACAGCTGGGATTGCCGGTTAAAGTAGCTAATCGTCAGTGGTTGGATGAAAAAACCAAAAATGGTGTCCACCAAGGTATTCTAGCTATGGTTAAACCAAGTCGCGGTTATCATGAAAACGATATTCCACAACTGATGGAACAGCAACCCAATCCTTTAATCTTAATTTTAGATGGAGTGACTGATCCCCATAATTTAGGAGCATGTGTTCGTACTGCTGATGCAGCAGGTGTAAGTTTTATTATAGTGCCAAAAGATCGCTCAGCACCACTTAATTCTACCGTACAAAAAGTAGCGTGTGGTGCGGCAGAAAGCGTTCCTGTTGTGCGAGTAACTAATTTAGCCCGTACCATGCGAATGCTACAAGATGAATATCAAGTTTGGATTGTCGGTACTGCTGGTGAAGCTGAAAGAACACTTTATCAAACCGAATTTTATAAATCATCCACTCAGACCACACTCGCTTTGGTGATGGGTGCGGAAGGTGAGGGTATGCGTCGTTTAACGAAAGAACACTGTGACGAACTAGTTAGTATTCCAATGTCAGGCATTGTCTCTTCACTTAATGTATCGGTTGCAACCGGTGTCTGTTTATTTGAAATCGTGCGCCAAAAGAACAAATAGTAAGGAAGGGTAATATGCTAGGATTGCTTAAAAAACTATTACCAACCAAAAAAGAAATGCCACCGCTTTCAGGGCGAGATCTTCATGGTCGTAATAATGTTGGGTATCCGACTATGCAAATTTCACGGGAAATTGATAATCTTGTAAAAACGCAGTACAAAGCCATCAAACCGATTATCAACCAATATAAGGATACTTTGTTTTTTAAATGGGGACCAAGTGTTATAAATGATAAATTGAATGATGAACAACTAGCCAATTTATCAGGTCGCAATTTACAAATGGTCTATTTGTTATTATTTCGTGATATGCTTCGGTATATTTCTGAACTCGTTACGTTAAAAAATGTACCTGAAAATTGGCCAGATGTTTTTGCCCAAACAGTATTGGATAATTGTCGTATGCTTAGTGATGATGATGATAAAGATATTGCGAAGAAACAGCAATTATTTGCTAATACTGAACGTTATACAGTGGATGTGCCTATTGATGAAAAAAATCCTGATAATACCAACATTCCTGATTGGACAGTGCCTATTGCCGAACTGATCATGATTCCCTCAGATATGATCTACAAATGTCACCGCCCATTAATGATTGCAATTGAAAAGCGAAAAAAACATGTTTAATGTTATTTTCTAAAAAATAATTAAATGAATCCTATTTTAAGGATTCATTTTTTTCTGATTCTTTATTTTCCTTTTTTTGATCATTTCCAATCTATAAATTTTGCAATAAATATTTGCAAAAATACCAACTAGGTAAGCTAATTTATCTCACTTATACTGCATTTAAGAAGTAAATAGGTGAGTAAGTTTATGCGAACAAGAACCATCGAATTATTTAAGAAATTTATTTCAATCGACTATCCTTTAACTGTCGAAATGCTATCGGAAGATTTTCAAATTAGTGCACGAACCTTGCGCAATGAAATTAATGAAATTAATGCTTTTTTACAAAAAAGATGTTTACCCGAAATTTCAACAGTCCGTAATAAAGGTTTTATCATCAATGCCACACAAGAACAAAAACAACAAGTTCATAATGCGTTATTAGGGGTATCAATTTCACCTATTTTAAGTAAGGATGAACGCCAATTCGATTTGTTGTTATCAATTGCTTTTTCTAATAGCCCAACTATTTTATGTCATAAAGAAAATATCTACTTTGTTTCGAAAAGTGTATTAGATGAAGATATCCGTAAACTTAAATTGCGATTAAAAAAATATGACATTGAATTAACTAGCCTGCCTAAACAAGGAATGCAACTCATAGGATTAGAACGTTCTATTCGTTTAATGATGTACGAAGCAATTAATCAATTCTATGGTAATTTAGAATTGAATAAACCGTTACATGAACTGAGTTTAATTCAGCAACTATTATTTAAATATGTACCTCAAAATCTTATTATAAATCTATTAAAGCTTGCTCATAAAACAATTAGTCAAATTCATGATGAAATCTATGTTCAACAAATTGTAATCTTTACTGCTATATGGTTGATTCGTAATAAACATCAGCATCATTTAACTATGGTTAGAGCCGATTTCAGGCACAATGAATCTGGACAAATTACCAAATTTATTCATTTAGTTTGCCAATATGAAAAATTGCAAATTAATCGACAAGAACAACAATATATTATCTATATGCTTGAAGCCTTTAACACAAAGGATATTAATAACTATGTCGAGTGGTTGAATGCACAGTTATTGGCAATTAAACTAGTGAATTATGTCGAAGAAAAAACACAAATTCCATTTTCAACCAAACAAGAACAGCTTTATGAAAACCTTTGTAAACACTTAGCCGGATTGATCGCCAGAGTAAGTAATAATATTCATATTATTAACCCATTACTTGATAATATAAAACAAAACTATGAAGAAATTTACTGTGTAATAAAATCCTTTATACAAAACTCGGAAGCTAATTTAAGTCATAAAGTTTCTGATGATGAAATCGCCTTTTTAACAATCCATTTTTCTACTTTTGTTAGTGCAATTAACCAAGATCGTAGCTATTTTTTTAAAGCTGTGGTTATTTGTGATCATGGCATTGCTACCTCTAATTTATTAGCTGAAACACTCAAAGAGTTTTTTAATATTGATATCTTGGCAATTCTAGGTCGAAATAATTTTGAATTATTGGATCAACTTGATTATGACTTGATTTTTTCTACATATCCGTTACAGCATTCGGCTCATCCCGTATTAGTGTTAGAACCAATTTTGAAAGAAAAAAATCACCCCATTATCACCGATTTTCTAGCTAAACATCGATCGAATCAACGTATTGTCAATCATTTGGATGATGCCACTGATCTTTTTTATTCTCTTGTCGATTTAATTCAAGAAAGTGGAGGCGTTGTGTCTGCACCTATTTATAACCGCCTTGAAAAGTGCTTAGCGATTAATAACCTCAAAATCAATAAAAGGAAAATCCAGCCTATGTTGAAAGATATACTGACTGATGATGACATCATATTGCAACAAGATTGCCGTGATTGGCGCCAAGCTATCACCATTGCTGCAGAACCACTATTAAAAAAATGTTTCATTTTACCATCTTATATCCAAGCCATGATTAGCTCGGTTGAACAATATGGCCCATATATTGTGATAGGTAAGGATTTAGCATTAGCGCATGCTCGACCAGAAGATGGTGTTAATCAATTAGGCGTGAGTGTAGTTACCATGCGTCATCCTGTGGATTTTGGTAATTCAGATATGGGACCGGTAAAAATTATATTTTGTTTGGCTGCCATCGATTCTTTTTCTCATCTCAATATTATGCGTAGCTTAATTGAATTGATTAATGATGAGCAAAAACTTAAACAACTCACCAATTGCCAATCGGTACAGGAATTTAAAACAATTTTATTTAATGAAACAAAATCGGCTTGAACAACTCAGTCTTAGGAGGATTGAAAATGAGTAACTTAACTATTTTATTTGTTTGTGGCGCTGGATTAGGCAGTAGTTTTGCTGCACAAATGGCTACCGAAGACGTGCTAAAAGCTAAGGGTATTGAAGCAAATTTAGATCATACTGATATTTCATCTGCTGCGGCGATGAATGCCGATATTATTATCACAGCTGAAAACTTTCGTCCACAGTTTGCCAAATTCAATATTAACGATAAAACCACTATCGTATTCCTTAAAAATATTGTTTCTAAAATCGAAATTGAGGAAAAACTTTGTCCCGTTTTAGAGCAAAAAGGGCTGATTTAGTAGCGATAACAGGAGAATACTATGAATGTCATTAACTTTATTATCGACAATATTTTAACGCAGGCCTCAATAACCATTAGTTTGATTGCCATGCTTGGGCTTATTTTACAAAAAAAATCATTTGGACAAATAATCTCAGGAACGCTTAAAACTTTATTAGGCTTTCAGGTGTTAAATGCAGGTTCAAGTATTATTGTTGGTAGTTTGACTTATTTTGGTCAAATATTTACCGCCGGTTTTGATATGCAAGGAATCATTCCATCCATTGAAGCCATAAACGGACAGGCCATGAATCAGCTAGGCTTAGGACGCGATATTGCACTGACCTTTTTGATGATCTTTATTTTTAATATTCTTATTGCTCGTTTAACTCGCTGGAAATACATCTTTTTAACTGGGCAGGCGATTTTATGGATGGCGACCATGACGACCGTATTTGGTAGTGTAGCAGGTCTTTCAGGGATAGCTTTAATTTTAGTGGGAGGTTTTATTGGTGCTGTTTTTGCAGTAATGATGCCAGCCATTGCACAGCCAATTATTTATAAAGTTACTGGTTCAAATGATATTGCTCTTGGTCATTTTTGTACAATCGGTTATCTATTTGAAGCGGGTGTTGCTTATGTGGTAGGTGAAAAAGGTGAGAACAAACGTTCAATTGAAGATATGAAATTGCCGAAGTCATTCGAATTCCTACAAGATACATATCTATCTGTTATGGTTGTTATGGTACCTCTTTATGTCATTACTGTGTTGTTTGCTGGTGAACAATATGCCTCAACTTTATCAGGTTCACAAAACTATGTGATCTACGCCTTTACACAATCGATTATCTTTGTGGTAGGGATCTATGTATTGTTAGCTGGGGTGCGCTTATTACTTGGTGAAATTGTGCCAGCGTTTAGAGGCATTGCCATGAAAGTAGTACCAAATGCCATTCCAGCACTTGATTGTCCGGTGTTCTTTCCATATAGCCCAAATGCAGTAATTTTAGGTTTTATTACTACTTCAATTGGTACTGTTATTGCTATGTTAACACTGCCGTTCTTCGGTTTGGCGATGATCTTACCTGGCATGTTGACTAACTTCTTTGCAGGGGGAACTGCAGGCATATTTGGTAATGCAATTGGTGGACGTCGTGGCGCTTTAATTGGCGGGATAGCTCATGGCTTTTTTATTACCTTATTACCTGCACTGCTCGTTACTATTTTTACGCAAATGGGCTTTGTTAATGCTACTGCAACTGATGTGGATACAGTAACGGTCGCATTACTTTATGCGTGGGTTTTAGGTCCAATATTGAAACACTTTTAACAAGGATAATTGCTATGTTTAGTTTCTTCAAAAAGAATAAACAGAAAGTTAAAGAGCCCAAGGCCGAAATAAATGCCAGCTTAACATCAGAACAAATCGTTGAAATTGAGCAATCGATTCAGCAATTGCAACAACAAATTGCGAACAGTGATGATGCGAAACTTCTAGCGGTTTTAAATGAAAAAACAGGAATGTTGTATCACCAGTTAGAACGTATTGATTTAGCGATTGAGTATTTAGAAATCAGTTTGCAACATAAAAAATCAATTGGAGAAAGTTATAAAATTTTAATGAGTTTATACAACCTAAAACGCGCCGAGGCTGCAACAAATGGGTCAATGGCTGATATCGATTTTTGGATGAATAAAATGGACTCCATGCGTAATATCGCCAAACAAGTAACGATTCTACGAGATTAAAGGAAAATTATTATGTATACCAATCTAAAAGCTGTAACTTCAATAGCACAAAAGCTTAATTTTACCGTAGGTGCATTTAATACACATAATTTAGAAATGTTACCCGATATGCTTCGTGCAGCCAAAGAAGTGGGCGCACCTATTATTATCCAAACAAGTGTCG
Organism: Gilliamella apicola; assembly: GCF_000599985.1. Classification (NCBI taxonomy): domain Bacteria; kingdom Pseudomonadati; phylum Pseudomonadota; class Gammaproteobacteria; order Orbales; family Orbaceae; genus Gilliamella; species Gilliamella apicola. Next base: position 2,217,456 of record NZ_CP007445.1, on the reverse strand, counting down.
ATACCGCACGCTATATTGGCTTTAAAGTTTTGGTAAATGCTGTAAAAGCCATCGCAGATGAAGAGATAGTCGATGCGGTATTGCATTTAGATCATGCAAAAAATTTTGATGATATTAAACAAGCAATCGACAGCGGTTTTACCTCAGTCATGTTTGATGGTTCTTCACTTCCTTTTAAAGAAAACATATTAAAAACGCGTGCGGTTGTTGAATATGCTCATGCACGTGGAGTTTCAGTTGAAGGGGAACTGGGCACTATAGGTGGCACAGAAGAGGGGATTAAGGTTGATGACAATGACAAAGTCTATACTAAACCTAAAGATGCATTAGAATTTGTTAAGGCAACGGGTATTGACGCTTTAGCCGTTGCTATTGGCACTAATCATGGACAATTTAAATCAAAAACAGAAGTGAATATTCCGTTGTTGAAAGAAATACATGCCCTGGTTAATATTCCATTGGTTATTCATGGAGGGACAGGTGTTAAAGAAGAAGATTATCCTGAATTGATTAATAATGGTATTCGCAAATTTAATGTAGGTACCGAGTTATTAGTTAACTGGACACAAGTGGCCAAAGATAAGTTTGCACAAACTGAAGTAAATAAATCATTACGTCACAATATTATTCCTGCTAATCAAGCGGTAAAGGAAATTGTGAAGCATAAAATGAGCTTATTTCTTAATGTGAATGGTTGTATTAACTGAGGTGCATTGATATGCAGAAATATTTAATTTTACTGGCAGGTTGTCCATGTACAGGCAAAACGTATCTAGTTAAACAATTGCAACAGCAATTTAAAGACAGCTTTGTGTTAACACCCGATGAAGCTAAAGTTTTGTATGCTGAATCGATTGGTTTTAATTCTAAAGCTGAAAAAGAGGCGTTAGAACACAAAGTCTGGCAATTTTATTATGGTGTGCTGCAACTGTATATGGATGCAGGTAAAAGAATTATTATTTCTGAATATCCTTTCAGTGATAAGCAAAAAAAGCAACTCAGTGAATTTGCTGATCACTATTATTATCAAGTGATTACAATCCGCTTGGTTGCTGATTTTGATATATTATGGCAACGTCGCTACCAACGCGACCGCTCACCAGAACGTCATTTAAGTCATATTATGCAACACTATCATTATGGTGATAAACTTGAAGATCGCAATTTAGCTGATGATTTAGTAACGAAAGAGCAATTTTTTCAAATATGCCAAACCAGAAAGTATGATCAGTTTGCTTTAGGTCAAGTGATTGAAGTAGATGTAACGCAATATGCAAAAGTCAATTATTCAAGTTTATTAGATAAACTCAAACAAATTATTAAACAATAACTCTTTTGCAGTAAAAAATGCCGACTTAATTATGTCGGCATAGTTATTTTTTGCTTTCTTTTTGTTATTTCTATGGCTAATCAATAGGAAGAATACAAAAAAGTATGCGCAATATTGCTTAACTATATAAAATTATTGCCATTATTGATACTATTAAGCGTAGATAATCTCAGGTAGCTTTATATCCCATGGTTGATTATCAATATGTGGTACTTTTTGACAAGCAAAAGCCAGACCTATCGGCAGAATTTGCTGGTTTTGATAGTTAGCTAACATACGATCATAAAATCCTCCCCCCATACCCATACGGTAACCTCTCTCATCAAAAGCAACCAGCGGAGTGAAAATAATATCTAATTTTTGGTATGGTAATACATTTAGTACATTTAAAGCTGGTTGCAATATATTAAATTTATTTTTAATTAAAGAGGTTTGTGGGGTGTATTTCAAAAAGAGTAAATGCGTAGAAACAAATGGGTGTATAACAGGCAAATAGACAGATTTATTTTGTTGCCATAGATATTCTATAATCGGTTTTGTTTCGACTTCACCATCAAATGATAGAAATATTGCTATATTTTTTGCTAATTTTATACCTTGATGTTGGATGATTCGTTGATAAATAGCATGTTGCGCATTAATGCGTTCGGCTAAAGGGAGTTGGCGTCTTTTTTGGCGTATATTTTGTCTAATATTCATCAGTTATCACTGTAGAAATAAAACAAGATAAAAACACTCCAAGATGTCGTTTAGGGTCGTAACCCTTGAACCCAAGGTTCAAGGTGAACAACATGTTTCGATTTTTAGGTTTCCTTACAAGTAAGGCTTACACACCAATCGAAAATCACATCGTTCTAATGTAAAGAATATCGGCTCAGGGGACTAACCCACATCGCGAACATCCCAGAGATGTATATAATATTACAGAATTTAATAAATGATACAAGAAGGTTTTTATCAAATTTACAAATAAAAACGCTAATTGTTGGTATTCAAAGCAGAATCAAGCAATTGTTGTAGCATTTTTAGCCTGTGGCTAAATTCGTTACTTTTTTCTTTTTCCTTAGTTAACTCGTAAGAAATATTGAGTGCTGCGGTCATGATTAGTTGCTCACTACCTATTTGTGGAGATTTTTCACGCAAATTAGATAAGCGCGCATCCAAATCTTTTGCGGCATTGGTTAGTGCGTCAACTTCATCAACCGGACAATTGAATTTTAATGTACGTCCAAAAATTTGAATAGTGACAGCTTGAGTTTCCATATTTAACCTATTGATTTATAAATTCATTAATTTTTTCTATAATATGTTCACAGTTTAATCCCATCTCATTTCTCATCTCATTTTGAGATCCTTGAGGAATAAACTTATCTGGTAATCCAATATTTAAAATATCACATTTTATTTTTTTAGATAATAAAAATTCACAGACGCCACTACCTGCGCCACCTTTAATACTATTTTCTTCTACGGTGACAAGTATATTATGAGTTTGGCTAATGTGCAAAAGGACTTTTTCATCTAATGGCTTAACAAAACGCATATCAATGACTGTAGCATTAATTTTTTTACCCGCCTGTAAAACTTCAGGTAGTAATGTGCCAAAATTAAGTAAAGCTATATTTTCACCTTCAATGCATAATTTTGATTGACCTATTGGTAAGGGTGCTAATGGCTCTAATTGCACACCACAACCTTCACCACGCGGATATCGCACTGCTGCAGGCCCATTGTGCAAATAACCTGTATAGAGCATTTGTCGACACTCATTTTCATCACTAGGTGTCATTATGACAAAATTAGGTATGCAACGCATAAAACTTAAATCAAATGCTCCTTGATGAGTTTCACCATCGGCACCAACAATACCTGCTCTATCTATCGCAAATAAGACAGGTAAGTTTTGAATGGCAACATCATGAATAACTTGGTCATAAGCACGTTGTAGAAAAGTGGAATAAATTGCTACGATTGGTTTTAAACCACTAATAGCAAAACCCGCAGCAAGTGTAACGGCATGTTGTTCAGCGATGGCGACATCAAAAAATTGATCTGGATAAAGATTGGCAAACTTGGTCATACCAGATCCTTCACTCATTGCAGGCGTGATAGCCATTAACTGCTTATCGTTTTGTGCCATTTCACACAACCAATCACCAAAAACTTGTGAATAGGTTGGTGTAACTTTGTTTGCATCTGGCAATATTCCATCATTGGGATTAAATTTTGGTACACCATGCCATAAAGTTGGATTTTGTTCTGCTGGTGCGTAACCTTTGCCTTTCTGAGTAATAACATGAAGCAATTGAGGTCCTTTTAGTTGCCGAACTTTTTGTAAAGTGGTTACTAAACTTTCAACATCATGCCCATCAACAGGACCAATATAATTAAAACCAAGTTCTTCAAATAAGATTGCTGGCGTCACTAAACCTTTTAAATGTTCTTCGGTTTTTTTTAATAATTCTTTTAAAGGTGGAATGTTTGCAAGCACTCGTTTGCCACTTTCACGGAAAGAAGTGTAGGTTTTACTTGAAAGAATTTGGGCTAAATGTTGGTTAAGTGCACCCGTATTTTCTGAAATTGACATGTCATTGTCATTAACAATGACTAACATGTCGGGTTTAACATGCCCAGCATGATTCATTGCTTCAAATGCCATACCAGCGGTAAGTGCGCCATCCCCAATGATTGCTACTACCTTTTGTCTGGATTGTTTTTTTTGCTCACTAATAGCAATACCTAAAGCGGCACTTATAGAAGTCGAAGAATGGCCTGTAGTTAAAACATCATATTCGCTTTCATTGCGATGTGGAAATGGATGAAGTCCACCTTTTTGCCGAATTGTGAGCATTTGATCACGCCGACCGGTCAAAATTTTATGCGGATAAGCTTGATGACCAACATCCCAAATAACTTTATCGAAAGGAGTATGATAAACATAATGCAGTGCCACTGTTAATTCAACCACCCCCAGTCCTGATGCTAAATGTCCACTAGATTGACTTACGCTATTTAACAAAAATTGTCTTAACTCACGACAAATTTCAGGCAGTTGAGATTGAGGATAACATCGTAGATCCTGTGGAAAGTTAATTTTTTTTAATAAGGGATAATTATCCAAATTCATTTTTATCATTAAGTCATCGTGTTAACTATTTCGATTTATAATAAAACCAGCGAGATCTTGCAGTGGTTGGCTATTATAAGGTATTTGGTTGAGACTATCGATAGCTTGATCATATAACTGTTTTGTCATGTCTATAGCTGTTTGTAAGCCTAATAAAGCAGGATAGGTAGATTTCTCATGTATAATATCGGAGCCTTTAGGTTTGCCCATAATAGCTTGTTCACCAATAACATCTAAAATGTCATCCTGAATTTGAAAAGCGAGTCCAATTGCTTGAGCATAGCTATCGAGCAAAGAATAGTAAGGCTTACTTATATCGCCACTGGCAAATGCACCTAATCGGACCGCCGCGTTAATTAATGTTCCAGTCTTATAGTTGTGGATTTTTTGTAAATGTTCAAGGGTGATAGATTGGTGTTCGGCTTGCAAATCAAGTGACTGCCCTAAGCACATACCCGTTAATCCGCTAGCATTGGCAAGTTCAGAAATCATATCAATTTTAACTTGATTATTGAGGTGTTGGCTTTCAGATAATAAACTAAATGCTAATGATTGTAACGCATCTCCAGCAAGTATTGCTTCTGCATGTCCATATTTGATATGACAAGTCGGTTTTCCGCGTCGTAGATTATCATTATCCATAGCAGGTAAATCATCATGAATTAATGAATAAGTATGAATCATTTCAATTGCAGCTGCCGCTTCATCAAGTTTTGCTAACGAACAATCAAACATTTGTCCAGTTAAATAAACCAGTATTGGACGGATTCGCTTACCGCCAGCTAACAAGCTATAGCTCATAGCTTGTTGCAATTTAGTAGAAGAGAACTGAGTTATATAAGTTGCTAAAAACGTATTGATTCGCTCTTGTAATGGTTTTAAATTATTCATTATTATCGGTTAAAAATTCAGATAGTTCTGCATCACAATTCTCAGATAATAATATCTGAATGCGTTGTTCCGCTTGTTGTAATTGTTTTTGACCAGATTTAGCTAATTTGACACCTTTTTCAAACTCATTCAATGCTTCGTCTAACGGTAGATCACCATTCTCTAATTGTGAAACAATGGTTTCAAGTTGTTTAAGTGTTTCTTCAAAACTAGGTTCAGTAACTTGTTTTTTAGCCATATTGTATTCCTTGTTGTACAAAATCAGTATACACGTATTTTCAGTAATGTTGAATTAAGATGTTTTTATACTCAAACGTATGCATTACCTCAAACTTTTTGACAAAATTCTACAACGTGAATTTAATTGATTAGCCATCACAGTAAAATATTTAATCTTTATCTTTGTTAAGTTCATCTACAGACAATAATGCAATGTCTGGATTAATTGGTTTTTTAACTTCTACTCCTAATTCTCGAAATCGCTCAATTTGACCAATAATATTACCGCGACCTTTGGACAATTTGTTAAGAGAGTTTTGGTAAGTTTGCTGAGCTTTATCAAGGGTGCTACCAAGGTTTTCCATATCTTCAACAAAACCGCGAACTTTATCATACAATTTACTTGCTTTATCTGCAATTAGCTCAGCATTACGATTTTGGTGCTCATAACGCCATAAATTATGAATCGTACGTAAGGCAACTAAAAGAGTTGTTGGGCTGACAATCATAATGTTATTTTTGAGTGCATCATTAATCAATGATGGATCACTATCAATAGCACATAAAAATGCTGGCTCAACAGGGATAAACATTAATATATAATCTAATGAATTAATGCCGATTAACTTATGATAATCTTTTTGGCTAAGCTGCTTTAAATGGTTACGTACAGCGGTTAAATGATCGGATAATGCTTTGGTTTTTACAATTTCTTCATCGTTATTAAAATAACGTTCATATGCAACCAACGTCACTTTTGAATCAATAACCACATCCCCTCCTTGAGGTAGATGTACAATCACATCAGGTTGTAAACGTTGGTTATTTTCATTGGTTAAATTGACCTGCGTATCATATTCATAACCTAATCTTAAACCCGAATTATCAAGTATTTGACTAAGTATAAATTCTCCCCAATTTCCTTGAACCTTATTGTTACTTTTTAAAGCATTAGTGAGATTGGTTGCCTCTTTAGCCATTTGTTGATTTAGTTGCTGTAAATTACGAATCTCATGAGTAAGAGTATGGCGTTCTTTTGCTTCCTCACCAAAACTATCTTGCACTTGCTTTTTAAAGCTATCTAATTGTTCTTTTAAAGGTGATAATAAAAAATTAAGGCTCTGCTTATTTTGTTGTTCAATTTTTTTACCACTATGCTCAAATATACGATTGGCTAAGTTTTCAAACTGAGTTGTAAGCCGTTGTTCACTTTGCTCTAGTATTGTCTGGCGTTCATGGGCTGCATTACGCGTTTCTTCTAAACGCGTTTTCAGCTCGCTAATAGTAGCAAATTGCTCAATATTTTGTTGTCGATATTGGTTTAATTCAGTATCAAGTTGATTTACTTCATTGGCTAATGTTTGATTCTCTTGCCTTACCTGAGAAAGTTGTAAATTAAATACTTGGTTTGAATTATTAATAATCAGCTGCGATTTGACCAATAAAATTAATAAAATCAATGATACTATCCCAAGAATAATTGCGATCCACTCAGTTAGACCTAAATTACTTATCATCACTAAGCCCTTTCAAAGGTAAATGAAATTACATCATCTAGTTTCTTTGAATTTAGCGCTAACATGATTAAGCGATCTAAACCTACCGCAACTCCTGCACAGTCAGGTAGGCCATTTTCCATAGCAGCTAATAGCTCAATATCGATTTCTTGTTGAGGTAGATTAAGATTGAGCCTATCTTGATTGTTTTGTTCAAAACGTTGTTTTTGTTCTTGTGGATTAGTTAATTCTTTAAAACCATTAGCGAGTTCAACGCCTTTGTAATAGAATTCAAAGCGACCTGCAACTCGATGATCTTCACTGCTGATTGCGGCTAATGCTGCTTGTGACGCAGGGAAATTATATACAGCAATAGGTTTATCATGACCAATATGTGGTTCAACGCCAAAAGTAAATAAACATTGTAATAAACCATCTTTATCAAACTCTTCTGTTTTGATTCCGATATTTAATTGATTAACAGCATTAACTAATGTTGCTTGATCTGCTTCTAATGGATCAATATTAAGGTGACGTTGAAACGCTTTTTGGTAAGAAACACGTTCCGCGGGTTCACAATCTAAAATTGTTTGTAATAGATCATCAACTTCATTAATCATTTGCATCATATCAAATTGAATTCGATACCATTCAAGCATAGTAAATTCAGGATTATGAAAATCACTGATTTCCTCATGATTGCGAAAACATTTACAAATCTGATAGATTGGACCGCTTCCCGCTGCTAATAAACGTTTCATGTGGTATTCTGGACTGGTAATTAATGACATCTTTCGCCCAAGCTGTTCATCGAATTCACCCGGTCTAAAAAAGGTAGTGGAGAAAGAATTCAAATGCACATCAGTAACGGCATATTGGCTCAAGGTCGGCGTTTCGACTTCCAATATACAGCGATCAGTAAAAAATTGTCGTACTTGTGAAATAATTTTTGCGCGCTTAAGTAGGTTATTGATAGATGCGGAAGGTTGCCAAGTCATAAAAAATATCCATGGATTTTGATCAATTACTAAAAGGAGAAAAATAGAGCTTAAGCCCTATTTTTTATTATTGACGTTCATTTTGCCATAAAGTGAATAAATTGTCGTATTTTTCTTGCAGCTGCCATATATGCTGATGTAATTCAGAAAGAATGATTGGATCTTCCAAAATTGCTAACTGTTGTTCTTTATTAATTTTTTCTAAATCAGCTTGTTTAAGTTGCTCAATTAATTCAAGACGTCTTTGCTCAATTTTTATATTAGGTAAATGGCGAGAAGTGGACAATGCGCAAGCTAGCGCATTGTAAATAGGATCAATCAATGTCATGATAAAACCATGTTCAACGATATTAGCTTCCGTTTTAACTAGATATTCACCTGTCATGGTCACAGCTTTTGCTGGATGAGTTTCTTCTGGCGTTAAAAATAGACCTAGTTTTTTGGTTTTCATACCAATGCTTGATAATCCAGAAACTCTAACCACTAATGGCGAAATAGTCAGTGGAATTAGAATAGCAATATACCAGTAAGTAAACTGAGGATTTAACCAAATAATTACGCCAAGCCAAATAATGCCTAATAAAGAGAGAGGCCAACAAAAATAGAAAGATTCTCCCCATGTTAAGGCATCATCGTTTCTTGAAGGTGATTTCCATTGAATTTTACTGCCTAGCCATGCTTTTATCACGAACTTACTATGGAATATCATGCGTATTGGGGCAAGTATCATCGACCAGAACATTTCGATGAAAATTGATAGAGTTAGCTTGAAAATTCCACCGACATCTTTGGCGCCTGTTTTAGCGATGATAATGCTATAACTAAAGAATTTTGGTGCAAACAATAATACCATCGTTGTAGATAACAATTGTAATGCCAAATTTTCATCCCACCTTGGCCATGTCGGATAAAATTGATTAGGTTGGAAAAAATATTGTTGATCGGATAAATTAAAAACTAATAAAAGCAGCGTTGAGAAAAATAAAAATATTAACCATAATAAAGATGAAATATAAGCCATTCCACTAGTTAAAAACATAACCCTATGTGTTAAAGTTATACCACTTTTAAAAATCAATCTTAAATTAATTAAGTTCCCCATACACCAACGGTTATCTCGTTTTAGATCTTCAATCATATTGCCCGGTAATTCTTCATAACTACCATTTATATTATAGGCGATCCAAACTCCATATCCTGCACGTCTCATTAAGGTAGCTTCAACTAGATCGTGTGACAAAATATGAATTGGCCCTTTGCGTTTTTGTAGTGGAGATAAAATACAGTGTTCAATAAACGGTTTTAAGCGAATCATGGCATTGTGCCCCCAATACTGTGCTTCGCTAAGTTGCCAAAAATGGGTTCCGGCACAAAAAATATCACTGTAAATCTGATTGGCAAATTGTTGAATTCGACCATAAAGCGTTTTCATTCTAACTGATTTTGGCGGGGACTGTAATATGCCAGCTTTAGGTGTCATTTCCATCATGGCAATCATATTTAAAATACAATCACCTGTCATAATACTATCGGCGTCAAGTATTAACATATACTCATATAAATGTCCCCAACGTCGACAAAAGTCATCAATGTTACCACTTTTACGTTTCACTCGACGTTTACGATGTCGGTAAAAAATTTGGCATCCATTATTATCCTTTTGTGCATTAAAATCAGCCCATGCTTTTAATTCATTTACATAAAGATCGGGATCATTCGTATCGCTTAAAATATAAAAATCACAGCAATCTGCGTGACCAGTTTCAACCAAAGATTGATAGGTCGCTTGTAATCCAGCAAAAACTCGTGCTACATCTTCATTACAAATTGGCATAACTAACGCAGTACGATGATTAACATCAATGTGTTTTGCTGCATCTTTAGGGATCTCAATAGTATAGCGGTCTTTTCTTATTACAGCTAAAATCAGTCCCATAACGCTTGTCCAAAAGCCAATTGAAATCCAAGCAAACAAAATTGCAAATAGGAAAATAATAAATCCTTGTATAATATAAGGGACGATACTGTATATGGCTAATTCAGGATTATTCGCCCAATTAGCCATAAAATTAATTTTTTGCCAACTTTGATAAGGTAACAGTGTTGATAGATAGGTAGTTCCGAAATATGTTTGTATTACAATTAGTGCAAACATTATTAAGCGACGGATAACCGCGATGAGATTAACTTTAGCTTTGAAATTGCTTTTATAGCGTTTGTTCCATGTTTGTGGTTGAATCGAAACGCGTTCAACTTTAGGATAACTGGGTTGCTGGTTTCTTTCATCAATATAGTTTGATGTGTCGCCAATTTGATTTAGGCGATATTTCAGAAACTCAGTATCATTTGGCTCAATTTCATTGTTTTTTGATTTCTGGCGCCAACTATCTGCGCCAGAAAGAGTAGCAAAGTAATCTTTTTTCATTATGTTATCTTATTATCGTTATTGTCCAGGATATTGACCGCTCCAGGTCTCAGATAAAATTTGATTCGTTTTTTCCGAAGCTAACTGAACGCGAATATCCGTTGGTTTTTTATTGTCTTTAACATTGAACCGAAGAAGAACTCGCCAACCTTTTGTTACTGAATTATATTCTACATCACAGCTCACAATAGATCCGTTATTGATGCTTGATATTGCTTTAACAGGTTCTTGTTCTGATAAATTAGGGCCAGCAAAGTCAATAACGTAAGCGTTCGAACCATCTAGTTTACGAATTAAATTTGCTTGCTTTATATCACCTAATGATAGTCGAGTGCTAGTTGCTCTAGCTACATTATCGGGATAGCGTTGCTTTTCATTTAATGAATAGTGCAATCGGTATTTAATATCAAGACTGTCACCAGATTTATAATGTTTTTCAGGCACCCAGAAAGAAACGATATTATCGTTTGTTTCATCTGCAGTTGGGATTTCAACCAGTTCAACCCGACCTTTTTGCCAATTACCTAATATTTCTGTCCAAACACTAGGACGAAGTTCATAATGATCATCAAGATCTTGGTAATCCTCAAATCCATTATCACGCTGAATCAATCCAAAACCTTTAGGATCATCTAAACTATATGAAGAAAAAGATAACCGCTTAGGATTATTCAATGGTCGCCATATCCATTCACCATTGCTAGATAAAATCGATAGTCCATTAGAATCATGCATTGCTGGTCGATAATTTAATAAAGGTGATGGCTGGTTTGGACCAAATAAATACATACTAGTTAAAGGTGCGATGCCAAGTTTATTTACCGCATTGCGAAAAAAGATTTTAGCTTCTACGGTTATTGTGGTATCTACGCTTGGTACTAAAGTAAGCTTATAAGCACCAGTTACGCTAGGTGAATCGAGTAAGGCATAAATGACTAAATGTTTTTGTTTAGGAAGTGGTCTTTCGATCCAAAATTCTTTAAAACGAGGAAACTCTTCACCTGTCATCTCACCAGTATCAATTGCTAACCCTCGAGCAGACAAACCATATCGTTGATCTTTTCCAACTGCACGGAAATAGCTACCACCAAGAGCTGTAAAAATTTCATCATCGGTTTTATCTGGGTTATTTATTGGATAATGAACTTTAAATCCAGCAAATCCAAGTTTTTTTGTGTTTAGATTATCCAATCCAACTTTACTTAAATCAAAATAACTTGGATCGAATTTAATTTCATTAACTTTATTATTGGCAATTTCATTAATTTGAACGGGCGTATCAAAATACATTCCTTCATGATAGAACTCTAATTTAAAACGAGTTTTTTTATCATTCCAAAAGGCTTTTTCATGATTAAATTGAATTTTTTGATAATCAGCAAATTGTAGCGTGGCTAATTCATTGGGTATGTTCTTTGTGGGTTGTACATAATTTTTCTTGGATAGCTTTTCTGCTTTTGTAACAACATCCTTAAACGAAAAAGCCGATGAAGAAAAACTAATGCAAAGAGTTGAAACTATGCAAAGAATTTTACAAGTTACTGTTTTACTAAACTGACTAATTGGTAATAAATTATACATAAAAACTCGCATTAGGATTATCGGAAAATATTTAAATAATTGATAATGTTATTTTTAGGATCATGCAAACACTTTTCCATAAATTCTGTTTTCATTTCTTGAAGAATACTTGGATTTTCGTCAATCAAAAAATGAGAATAGTCATCCTTGAGAATTTTAGTGTGTAAGATTGATAAATCTTCTTTATTCATTTTGAATAATGCTTTAAAAGTAGAAATTTTATCATTGTTGTTAGTATATACTGCTGCGGTAAAATCAGCTGAAAGGTCGCAATAGTTTTTAATATTTGCTTGGGTAGCGTTGATTTTACTTAATTCAATTTTATGTTCTATCTGATTATCCTCAATGACTTTTTTAATTTGAACATCATATTTCAATTTATAATACTCATTAAGGTAAAAATTTAACACACAAGCTGATTGGTTCTGATCGTTAACACAGTTTAGAATACCTTCATTAGAAATGTATTCATTAAAATTTTTTGATTGAAGTAATTTTTGTAATTTATTTTTAGCATTAACTACGTAAGAGTTATTCGTTTCTGTTTTTTGCATTAGAACAGATAATTGATCCGTTTCGATCTGCGGTGGTTCTAAAGTTTTATTTGGTTTAGCCGATTTATGTGCACAACTGGCAATAAAAATAGGAACCATTGCGCATATAAAAATATTACTTAATTTCATATATAAATTCCATGAATATATTTTTCGAGTTGTAATTATAGGGCAGGCTAATATCTGCGCGAAATTATATACTCATATTCTATTAAATACACTATACGATTAGTTTAAAAGTGTAAAAAAGCATACTGAACATTCACTAATATCTTACAGAGTTAATGACGACAGATTTTTTTTTCGTTGACTGTAAATCCAGAATTATTAACAGGTTTGAATTTACCCTTTAACTTTAAAAAGCAGATGAGTTGTTCAGCATTCATATTGGTTTCAGAGCAAGTGTGAAATTTAGCATTTTTACCAAACTGTTGTTCAATGGCTTCAAGTAGAGATGAGTCTGTATAACTATTACCAGCCATCATTTGTAAGACTTCATGTCCATGAATTGATAACATAGCATCCTCTGAATCTTGTTTATTTTAGTTAGTATAAATATTTTAATGGATGGAGAAAGATATCAGATATTATCAAGAAAAAAAAGAGTTTAAGCGTTAAAATATCATCAATTATTAGTTAGGTAACCCCTGTGTGAAACCAGGGGCTAATGAATGAACAAGATAATTTGAAGTCAATCATTTATCTGTAACTAATTTAACTATTATTGATTGACTTTCTTTTTTAACTTGATGGATCTTAATATTAAGGGTATCTGAAAGTTTATAACAGATATCATTATTAATTCTAATAACACCTTCTTCGGGACTTGAAACTACTTCGTCTCGAACTGGGTGAATCATTGAAAGTGGTAAAAATACAAATGCACCAATATCGGTTAAACGCAGACGAGCACCTCCGCGGTTGATATCGACAATTTCAGCAACAAAACTATCACCAATTTTATCAGATAAATATTGAATATAAAGATTTTCAGCAATATCACGTTCAGCATAACGTAATAATTTGCGCCTTTCATTCATGATTTTTAACTGCTCTTTATCTGGTTCATTTAAGGGTTGTGAACGTAAATAATTTTTAATTAAACGATGATTAACCATATCCCCATATTTGCGTATTGGTGATGTCCAAGTTGCATATGCATTTAATCCTAAGCCAAAATGAGGTTGTGGTTGAATAGAAAAATCAGCAGGACTTTGACATTTACGGAGCCGAGCTGTTAAAAACTCATCATTATCGATAATTCGTCGTAATTTGATATACCCATCAAAAGATAATAAAGATTCTTTATCAAATCCTTCAATACCATGATTACTTAACACCTTCAAAATTTGATCAATAAATTTAATGTCAAAACCTGAATGAGTATTGAATATACCAAATCCGATTTTATTATTTAATTGCAAAGTTAATGCTTGATTAGCAATGATCATCACTTCCTCAACAATTTGACTGGCAATCCGACGAGGTTCCTTATTGATAGATTTTACATGACGGTTTTCATCAAGCACAAAACGATAATCATTGCTATCTTTGAAAACTAACGCATTGTTTTGTCGCCAAATGGTTCTAGTTTTTGCCAAAGATGACAATAAGTTAAGTTGTTCGGGTAATGTTGCGTTATTAGATAGCAATTCATCATTATTTTCTAAAAAATCTGAAACATTATTATAAGAAAGTTTCGCTTTTGATTCGATAAATGCAGGCATAAAAGTGATACTATTTTCATCTATTATACCATTTGCATCGATATTAATATCGCATACTAATGCTGGCCGTTTTTGGTTTTCCTTTAAAGAACAAAGGTCATTAGCTAATTCAATAGGTAACATTGGAATATTAAAATCGGGTAAATATGTTGTGAAACTTCTTTTTTTAGCTATTTTATCAAGTTGGCTGTCTTGTAAAATATACGCAGTTGGATCTGCAATAGCGACTTTTAATTGATAATTACCTTGCTCGTCCTTTGAAACAGAAATGGCATCATCCATATCTTCTGTATATTCACTATCGATGGTAAAAAAGTTTATATCGGTTAAATCTTGACGATCAGTCAGTTCCTTTTCATTAATTGTTAATGTGTCCGGCTGTGGTGAATTATCTTCTAAATTATATCGGGCTAAAGTTTTTAACCAAGGTAGGTAAATTGAACTATTTTCAGCAATAAAATGCGTGATTTCTGCTAGAAAATTATTCTTACCTTCTTCAAGAGGATGAGAAATCAAGGTAGCAACTACCCAATCATCTTCTTTAAGTTTTTCTTGAACCTGTTTGTTAATTTTACAGCGAATAGCTAAATTAGCAGGCATGTTTTCAGGATAAATAACCATTGATCGCTCTTGAAAACCTATTTTTCCTATAAATCTTTGTAGGGGGCTTTCAATTAATGATTCTGGTTCAAAAACCTTTTTATCACCATTTTCAATTACTGTTCCAGATACTTTATCGCCATTGCATACGGTTTTCATTTTATTTGCAGTAATGAAATAACTGGTTTTATTATCAACATCTAAAAAACCAAATCCTTTCTCATGGGCTCGGACGGTACCTTCAATACGCGGTGTTTGTTGATGAAGTTCTTGCTTTAGTTGTGCAAGTAGCGGATTATTTTGAAACATACGATTTAACACTTTTTTAAAAACTGTTTCAAGATTTTATCATAGTTATAGAGATTATTGTTATTGAATTAATAGTTGGTGACTTAGGCAAAACCATATAATATTGATCTATAAATTTTAAAGGCTAAGTTCAAATATGAAATTAAATTATAAATTGCAAGGTAAAGGACAACCTATTGTTTTTCTGCATGGAGTGTTTGGTAGTTTAGATAATTTAAATATGCTAGCCAAAGATTTGGTATCTGATTATCAAACAATTCAAGTTGATTTGCGTAATCATGGTTTATCTCCTTGGTCTGATCAAATAAATTATACCTCTATGGCGCAAGATGTAGCCGAGCTTTGTCATGAACTTCAATTAAAAGACATAATTTTAATTGGGCACTCTATGGGGGGCAAAGTAGCGACGCAGTTATCACAAGTCATACCACAGATCATCCAAAAAATAGTCGTGATTGATATTGCGCCAGTAAAATATAGCAGTTCGCCCAATGCCATTATATTAAGAACTTTAATGTATTGCCTTAATAACCAAATCACCGATAGAAAGCAAATTATGGCAGTTATGCAAGAAGCCGGTCTTAGCGAAGCGACTTGTTTGTTTTTATTAAAGTCTTATAAAAAGCAACATTGGTTATTTAATTTACAAGTTATTAATGACCAATATGCTAATATATGCGACTGGCAAACCATACCATCAAGCTCGCCATGTTTAAAACCAATCTTATTTATTCGTGGCGGTAATTCGGTTTATTTGGCCGACAAATATCAAAATACTATTTATGCTCAATTTCCTAATGCTAAAATTGTAACCATAGAAGGTGCAGGGCATAATGTGCACGCTGAAAAAACACAACAAGTTTTACAACTTTTACATGATTGGTTAAATTGCTCATCTTGTTCTGTTTAATTTCTGTGTTTCTTACATTTAGTATCGATAGTTAATTGCAAAATAGCCGTTTTTGTTTCACTGGTTTAATATTAATCGGCGTCACAGTAACTAAAACCATTTTGCATCTACGATTGTATAGATCAATTTGTAGAGTATATTGCCAATCATTGGGAATAATATGGTTGGCAATATCAGGATAACTTTCAAGGAGTTCAAATGCGATTTGTTCTGCTTGTAACCGATTAGAAAGATAATGATGCTGATAAATAAGTGATTGTTGGTAACTTGTAAAACCAAGAATAATTATTGAAAATAGTGAACTCGCTATCATTACTTCAATTAAACTAAAACCCATACTATTTTTATTACTCACAATCACTACTCCTTTTTTCTGGGCAATAATCTAACCAATGACCTTTTTCTACAACCAGTTTTGTACCTTTTAGATGTGTAAGGGAGTATAAAAACAAACCATCAGCCTCGCCTCGTAAAAGTTGATAATTATCCACTTTTAACAATGATTTTTTTACACAAGCTTTTAACTTGTATTTTGTGTCTGTTAAGCATTGCCATTGCTCCGTTGGTGTTTGCCACTCTTGTGTTAATGCCCAATTTAGTGCTGAACTGGCTTGATTGAATCGTTGATAATAACGAGTTTCCATGACAATGGTTTTATGCCATGAAATTAATAATTGATTAAAACCAGTTAATAATAGTAATCCAATGATCATTAAAATAACGACCATTATTATTGCGCTAAATCCATTTTCATTATTTCGAGTCAGTTTTAGATAGGTTTTCATTTTTGATTATTTTTGTTACCTGATATTTAACGTGTTTCTGTTTTTTTAGTTCTGCTCCTATTGATAATTCAATAGTGTTATTTTTCTGTTTAATATCGAATTTTGTTATTTTAATTTCAGCAGGGTCAAATAATTTTTCCCACTTAGTTTCTTTGCAATTCACTGCCCCTGTTCTGTATTCAACATTATTATTTTTAAAGCGGTAAGTAAAAATATCAGAATTATTTAAGTTCCACTGATCGTAGACCCAATCATGGCGGATTTCACTGTCATATCGGATAATTATGCAATTTTGAGATCTCACAATCTCTAGAGCGTTGTTTTTCATTTTATTCGAATCATCGGCGATGAATCCCGCTCGTTTAATGTCTTTTGATAAGCCAACTAATGCTTGCTCAACAGCTTGTTGTAAATGAGTTATTTGATAATAATGCAAAGTGTTTTGTTGTAACTGATAATAAAAAGATGTTACACCGATAACAATCAAGCTTGTTAAAGTGATACTGATGAGCATTTCAAGTAATGAAAATCCTAACTCTTTTAACATGGTGGGAAACTTGGTAAATAACTGTTCAATTGGCAAAATCTAATGCGCCCACGGTAGGATACGAAAACTTTACTTTTACCAATCTCATTTGACAGTTCTAAGGAAAATGATTGTGCCATATTGCGTCTTCCCCAAAAATAAATAACTTTTTTCTCAGTTAATCCTGAAATTTCTACAGAATTATTCGGTTTAATAAATTGTAATTCACCTTGTTTACAAGATGCTGGGCGTTCTTCTGAGGTAATGGTTAAACACCAAGGAGATGAAAAAACAAAAAGCTTGTAATTTTGATTTTCAGTATAAGCTTTAACTTGAACTTCATTTAAAAAGTTAGCCAATTGCTTTGTTGTTGAAACTAATTCATTGCGAAGTTCAATTAATTTCCAATGATGAACGCCTACCGTGGCAAGAATAGAACTAATACCTATGATTATTAAAAGTTCGAGTAATGAAAATCCTTGATCATGCATAGTAATTTTTGTACTTAAAAATGATATGAATGATTGTACAATTTACTCATTAAATGTTTATTATGTAGGAAAAATTTGTGTGATTTATTCCAAATAAATTTTATTTTTTTCTTACTGTACTTACTACTCTTGACAAACCACTTAAAAAGAATGACATATTATATTATACTGTCTACTCATTTTACATTTACTAACGGACTTATAAGTAAGGGAAACTCGAGATGCAACAATTACAAACTATTATCGACGCAGCCTTTGAACGCCGCGCAGAAATCACTCCTTCAAATGTTGATGCAGTAACGCGTGATGCAATTAATCAATGTATCGCTTTATTAGACAGTGGTAAAATGCGTGTTGCAGAAAAGATTAATGGTGATTGGGTGACTCATCAATGGTTAAAAAAAGCGGTGTTGCTCTCTTTCCGTATTAATGAAAACCAACTTATTGATGGCGGAGCAACAAATTATTACGACAAGGTGCCATTAAAATTTGCTGATTATGATGAAGCCCGATTCCAACAAGAAGGTTTTCGTGTTGTACCATCCGCTATCGCCCGTAAAGGTGCTTATGTTGCCCGCAATACCGTATTAATGCCATCTTATGTCAACATTGGTGCATATGTTGATGAAGGTACAATGGTTGATACATGGGTTACAGTTGGATCTTGTGCTCAAATTGGTAAAAATGTCCATTTATCTGGCGGTGTAGGTATCGGTGGTGTATTAGAACCATTACAAGCTAACCCAACGATTATTGAAGATAACTGTTTTATTGGTGCTCGTAGTGAAATCGTTGAAGGTGTGATTGTCGAAGAAGGTAGTGTGATCTCAATGGGTGTATTTATTGGACAAAGCACTAAAATTTATGATCGCGCAACAGGTGAAGTTCATTACGGTCGTGTACCAGCAGGTTCTGTTGTGGTATCAGGTAACTTACCAACCAAAGATGGCAAATATAGCCTATATTGTGCAGTAATTGTGAAAAAAGTTGATGCAAAAACATTAGGTAAAGTAGGTATTAACGAGCTACTACGTACCATCGATTAATTTAACTATCATTGTCTTTACATGCCGCCTAATTAGAAAGGCGGCGAATATTTTATTCATTCTTAAATTTAATCATATTTATAACCCTTATAAGAGGATAGTTTATGCCTTCTTTTGATATTGTCTCTGAAATCCAAATGCCTGAGGTTAAAAACGGCGTTGAAAATGCTACGCGAGAATTGGCAACCCGTTGGGATTTTAAAAACGTTGAAGCATCGTTCGAATTGAATGAAAAAAATGAAACGATCAAAGCGACAAGTCAATCTGACTTCCAAGTACAACAGTTGCTTGATATTTTACGTGATAAGTTAGCCAAGCGTGGTATTGATGGCGGTGCTTTAGAAATTCCGGAGGAGATGGAACACAGTGGAAAACTTTATAGCATTACTGTCAAGCTTAAACAAGGGATTGATAAAGAGCTAGCTAAGAAAATTGTAAAGGCTATCAAAGATAGTAAAATAAAAGTACAGGCTCAAGTACAAGGCGAGCAGGTACGTGTTACAGGTAAATCTAGAGATGATTTACAGGCCACTATGGCTTTAGTTCGAAATGGAGAATTTGGACAACCGTTCCAGTTTACAAATTTTAGGGATTAATCAAATTAACATCCATTTTTATCGACATTATTCGGCAACGTTAACCTTTAAACAATTCAATTTATTCTTGTCAAAAAGTTTGAGGTTAACACTACGTTTTAGTATAAAAAATTAAAATAACCATTACTAAAACGACTTAAATATGAAAATCAACTTAGTAGGAAATAAGTTTTTTTCAACGAATACGCTATGCTATTCATTAGTCTATCTTCTTAATTAAAAAAATATTATGATAAAAAAAATAACTGTATTTTTATTTTTTATCGCCTTTTCAGGGAGTGTATTAGCTCAACAAACTAATAACGAAGAAAAGAAGCGATTTATTGATGACCTATTATCTAAAATGACCATTGAAGAAAAAGTAGGTCAACTACGTTTAATTAGTGTCGGTGATAACCATCCACTTAACCAGACGCTCAATGAAATTGAAACTGGCGAAATAGGGGGAATATTTAATACGATTGTCGAACCCGATCTATCCCAGATGCAAGATCGTGCTTTAAAATCACCCAATAAAATTCCTCTATTATTAGGTTTTGATATTATCCATGGTCATAGAACTGTATTTCCCATCAATTTAGGCATAGCAGCAACTTGGGATCGCAATGCCATAGGGAAAGTGGCGCAAGTCTCGGCCGATGAAGCTACATCCGATGGATTAAATATTACTTGGGCTCCTATGGTTGATATTACTCGGGATCCAAGATGGGGAAGAGTTTCAGAAGGTTTTGGTGAAGATCCCTATTTAACCTCAGAAGCTGGACGAATTTTTGTTGAAAAGATGCAAAATCAGTCATTAAATGATAAAAAATCGCTTGTGACTTCGGTTAAGCATTTTGCTCTTTATGGAGCTGTTGAAGGAGGGCGTGAGTATAACAGTACTGATATGAGTGAACGTAAAATGTTCCAAGAATATTTGGTACCTTATAAAGCGGCTATTGATGCTGGTAGTCGGGCTGTGATGGTCTCGTTAGTAAGTGTTAATGGTATTCCCGCGACGGCTAATCACTGGCTTTTAACCGAAGTGTTGCGCGATAAATGGCATTTTAACGGCGTTGTGGTTAGTGACCACGGTGCAATACGCGAACTTATTAATCATGGTGTGGCAAGTGATCCCAAAGATGCCGTGCGTGTTGCTATTAACGCCGGTATTGATATGAGCATGAACGATGAATATTTTTTAAAATTTTTACCCCAACTGATTAAAGAAGGTGCAGTTACCGAAACTCGAATTAATCAAGCTTGTCGTCATGTGCTTGAACTTAAATATGATATGGGATTATTTAGCGATCCTCATCGTAATTTAGACCCTAAGTTAGATATTGATACCATGTTTGCTGATAACCGTTTGCATCGCCAAGAAGCAAGAGAGGTGGCTCGCCGTAGTATTGTTTTATTAAAAAATAACAATAATGTTCTACCAATTTCTAAAAATGCAAAGATTGCCGTGGTAGGTCCATTGGCTGATTCAAAACGTGATATTTTGGGTAGTTGGTCTGCGGCAGGTCGCGCTAGTTTAGCGGTAACACCACTGGAAGGTATTAAACATGCGGCGAATAATGCTCAATCAGTTGATTATGCTTTTGGAGCCAATTTATCAAATGATGCTAATTTATATCGCTTTCTAAATTTATATGCAGAGATTACCAAATTTGATAATAGACCAGCGGATAAAATGATTACCGAAGCGGTTGACAAAGCTAAAAAAGCTGATGTGGTAATTGCGTTTGTTGGTGAAGCTCAAGGCATGGCACATGAGTCATCCAGTCGTACCGATATATCGTTACCTGCAAGCCAAAAACAGTTAATTAAAGCATTAAAAGCAACGGGTAAACCATTAGTGATTGCTTTGATGAATGGACGCCCTTTGACATTAACTGAAGAGTATGCCCAAGCTGATGCTATGCTTGAAACTTGGTATTTAGGTACAGAAGGTGGTAATGCTATTGCGGATGTATTGTTTGGTGATTATAACCCTTCAGGTAAATTACCTATGTCTTTTCCTTATAATGTTGGGCAGATCCCTGTCTATTACAGCCATTTAAATACTGGGCGACCAAGAGGAACTGAAAACATGGGTAAATATACAACTTCCTACTTTGATAGCCCTAACGAACCATTATTTCCATTTGGTTTTGGTTTGAGTTATACCGATTTCAACATTGATTTTGTTTTATCCAACACTGAAATGACAAAGGACAGTGAAATTGTTGTAACTGCTAATATTGAAAACATTGGCGATAAGTTGGGAACACAAACCGTACAACTGTATTTACAAGACATAACGGCGTCGGTGAGCCGTCCAGTCAAGCAACTTGTCGGTTTTGAAAATATTACTTTAAAACCGCATGAAAAAGGACAAATAAAATTTGTAATTAAATATGACATGTTAAAATTTTGGAATGATAAAATGCAATATGTTGCCGAACCTGGTAAATTTAATGTGTTCGTTGGTTTTGACTCAACAACTCAGAATAAACAGACATTTATTTTATTAGACAAATAAATTAGTAAGCTTTAATCGAAATTTTTTGGCCGTTTCGATTGGGTAGCAATATTATGTTTGAATTTGATCTTGTCTTACAGCTACTACAACAAATGTGTGTTTACTTAGTGATTGCTTATTTACTAAGTAAAACGCCCATTGTTATTCCTCTTATGCAAGTTACTGTGCATTTACCTCACAAATTAGTTTGCTATTTTATCTTTTCTTTATTTTGTATTATGGGAAGCTATTTCGGCTTACATATTGAAGATACGATTGCCAATACACGTGCTATAGGCGCTATTTTAGGTGGACTCCTTGGTGGACCTATAGTTGGGTTTCTTGTAGGTATTACTGGTGGATTCCATCGCTATTTGATGGGTGGTATTACTGCTGAAAGTTGTATGTTATCAACAATCTTAACGGGTCTATTAAGCGGTCTGCTCCACTATGTATTAATGAAAAAAGGGCGGGTCGATCTTATCTATAATCCGTTTTTAGTGGGTATTTTAGGATTATTAGTAGAATCACTTGAAATGATATTAGTACTAATCATTTCTCGACCTTTTGATGTCGTTTCGCACGCTATTAGAAGTATTGCCGCACCCATGATTGTTGCCAATAGTATTGGCGCCGCGATGTTTATGCGGATTTTATTAGATAGACGGGCAATATTTGAAAGGTACACTTCGGCTTTCTCAGCCAGAGCATTAAAAATTGCTGTTAGTACAGAAGGTTTATTGCGAGATGGTTTTAATCAACGTAATAGTACTAAAGTTGCTGAAATTATTTATCAACAACTTGATATTGGTGCAGTGTCGATCACCGATCGAGAAAAAATATTAGCTTTTATTGGTATTGGTGATGATCATCATAAACCTGGCACGCTAATAACATCCAATAGCACTTTAGAGGCGATTGAAAAAAATGAAGTACAATATCTTGATGGGGCTCATCAACCTTACCAATGTTCAATAAGTAAAAATTGTCGCTTAGGTTCAACTTTGGTAATCCCGCTTCGAGGTGAAAATAATACTGTTGTTGGCACAATTAAATTGTATGAAGCAAAAAATACCTTATTTAGTTCTATAAATCGAACGCTTGGTGAAGGTATCGCCAGTCTGCTATCTGCACAAATTTTAGCAGGTCAAAATGAACACTACAAACAACTGCTTTCTAAAACAGAAATTAAATTACTGCATGCGCAAGTTAATCCTCACTTTTTATTTAATGCGTTAAATACGTTGCTTGCTGTCATACGTCGTGATAAAACGCAGGCCTCACAATTAGTTCAAAATCTGTCTACTTTTTTTAGAAAAAACTTAAAAAGAACTGAAGAGATAGTCTCTTTAAAAGATGAACTTGAACATGTTAATGCTTACTTACAAATTGAAAAAATGCGGTTTATGGATCAGCTGACTATCGAATTTGATATTCCAACCGAATTAGAATTTGTACAATTGCCTGCATTTTCATTACAACCCATTGTTGAAAATGCTATAAAACATGGCACTTCACAATTGATAGGTGTAGGTAAAGTAATAATTCGGGCTTATGCCAATAAGCAATCGATGATATTAGAAGTGATTGATAATGCTGGTAATTACTGTGAAAATAAAAAAGATAACAAAGGATTAGGACTTAATCTTGTCGATAAACGAATTAAGATTCGTTATGGTGAAAAATACGGTATCAAGATAGAATGTGAACCAGATGAATATACTAAAGTAATGTTAACCTTGCCTTTGCAAAAGGATACGAATGTTCAATGCTAAAAGTTATTATTGTCGATGATGAATTACCCGCACGCGAAAATTTACGTTGCTTATTAGAAAATGATCCTGAAATATCTATTATTGCTGAATGTAATAATGCTATGGAAGCAATCCGTGAAATTCATCGGCTGCAACCAGATGTCGTTTTTTTGGATATTCAAATGCCCAAAATAAACGGTATTGAAATGTTATCTATGATCGACCCACAAACAATGCCTAGGATTGTATTTTTAACTGCTTATGGCGAATTTGCTATCAAGGCATTTGAAGAACAAGCTTTTGATTATTTACTTAAACCGGTTGAACAAGAAAGATTAAATAAAACTTTATATCGTTTACATCACCAATGTTTATCAGGGAATATTAACCATTTAGAAGAAGTGAATCAGGATTTAAAATATATCCCATGTGTTGGACATAATCGAATTTACTTGTTAAATTTGGAGGATGTCTTTTATGTTTCATCGAAAATAGGTGGAATTTATGTTTTTAATCAATCCAATAATGAATATTTTACGGAGTTAACCTTAAAAACACTTGAAGACAAAACACCTTTAATACGTTGTCATCGGCAATACCTAGTTAATTTAAAAAAACTTAAAGAAATCCGTTTTAATGATGCGGGTGGTGTGGATGTCATTTTTATCAATGATATATCTGTTCCAGTCAGTCGCCGTTATTTAAAATTCCTTAAAGAAAAGTTAGGTCTATAACAATTGGACATAAGCATACTTTACGGGTAGATATTCTACTAATAATGTTTTACCGCTTAGTGTCTAATTTTGACCACTCATAGTCTTAATCTAACCTGAAACTTAAATATTATTACTATTTTTACAAGTTAAAAATTACTATATTCTCGAACGTAAAAGGACCATTAGTTGATAAATTAATCCATTTAAAGTATGAAAATTTAATCTTTGAGTAATGTTAAAAATTCTTTATTAACCATTTGCGACAATTATTAAATAACCTCAATTTTGTTGGACTTAAGTATCAAACTAATTAATTTTAAACTTATAAAGAGAATTATTATGAATAATAAAGTCTTTAAGCATATTCCATGGCTAATCTTGGCCGTTATAGGAGCATGTTGCCTTGCTGTTGTTGCCTTAAGGCGTGGCGAACATGTTAGTGCACTTTGGATTGTTGCCGCTTCGGTGTCAATTTACCTTGTTGCATATCGTTATTACAGTTTGTATATCGCTTCAAAAGTTATGCAACTCGATCCTACCCGTGCAACTCCGGCTGTCCTTAATAATGATGGTTTAAACTTTGTACCAACAAATAAATATGTCTTATTTGGTCACCACTTTGCTGCTATTGCTGGTGCGGGTCCTCTTGTTGGTCCTGTTCTTGCTGCACAAGTAGGTTATTTACCGGGCACACTTTGGCTACTTGCTGGGGTCGTTTTTGCTGGTGCAGTGCAAGACTTTATGGTTCTATTCTTATCATCACGTCGTAATGGTTCATCATTGGGTGAAATGATAAAAGAAGAGATGGGGCCTTTTCCGGGAACCATTGCTTTGTTTGGTTGTTTTTTAATTATGTTAATTATACTAGCCGTATTAGCATTAATTGTTGTTAATGCATTAGCTGAAAGTCCTTGGGGGTGTTTACCGTCTGTTCAACTGTACCAATTGCCTTATTTATGGGTATTTATATGCGATTCCTAAGGCCGGGACGAGTTCTAGAAGTTTCAGTTATTGGTATTGTGTTATTAATCTTATCAATATGGTTTGGTGGCGTTATTGCTAGTGATCCTTATTGGGGACCAGCATTAACCTTCAAGGCGACCACTATCACCTTTGTTCTTGTGGGTTATGCTTTAGTTTCTGCCATGTTACCTGTATGGTTAATTTTAGCACCGCGCGATTATTTAGCGACTTTCTTAAAAATTGGAGTAATTGTTGGTCTCGCAATAGGTATTGTTATTTTAAATCCTAATTTAAAAATGCCAGATGTTACTCAATATGTCGATGGCATGGGTCCTGTTTGGAAAGGTTCGTTGTTTCCATTCTTATTTATTACCATAGCTTGTGGTGCGGTTTCGGGATTCCATGCACTGATTTCATCAGGTACTACACCGAAATTATTGGCTAATGAAAACGACGCACGTTTTATTGGTTATGGTGCAATGTTAATGGAATCTTTCGTGGCAATGATGGCTTTAGTTGCAGCATCAATTATTGAACCGGGCCTCTATTTTGCAATGAATACTCCGCCAGCGGCGTTAGGTATCACCATGCCAGATTTGCATAAACTTGGGACTGATGAAGCACCAATGATTTTGGAACAATTAAAGGATGTCACAACACATGCTGCTGCAACGGTAAGTTCTTGGGGATTTGTTATTTCACCTGAAGAAATCCTACAAACTGCAAAAGATATTGGTGAACCATCTGTATTAAATCGTGCTGGTGGCGCACCAACGTTAGCGGTGGGGATTGCTCATGTGTTCCATCAAATTCTTCCGGGTGCCAATATGGGCTTTTGGTACCATTTTGGGATCTTATTTGAAGCACTGTTTATCCTTACTGCATTAGATGCAGGTACGCGATCTGGTCGCTTCATGTTACAAGACTTATTAGGTAATTTTGTACCATTCTTGAAAAAAACAGATTCACTTGTAGCAGGCTTTATTGGTACATTAGGTTGTGTTGGTTTATGGGGTTATTTACTCTATCAAGGCGTTGTCGATCCATTAGGTGGTGTTAAGAGCTTATGGCCATTATTTGGTATCTCTAACCAAATGTTAGCAGCTGTGGCACTTGTGCTTGCAACTGTTGTATTAATTAAGATGAAACGAGCCCAATATGTCTGGGTAACAATTATACCAGCAATATGGTTATTAATTTGTACAACATGGGCATTATCATTGAAATTATTCAGTAATGATCCGCAATTAGAAGGATTCTTCTATTTAGCCAGCGAGTATAAACGTCGTATCGCTGAAGGCAGTTCATTAACCCAACAGCAAATTGATAACATGCACCATATTGTAATCAACAATTATACTAATGCAGGTTTAAGCATTCTATTCTTGGTTGTTGTTTATAGTATTATCTTCTTTGGTATTAGGACAGCTCTAAAAGTTCGAAATAACAAACATAGAACCGATAAAGAAACCGCTTATGTGCCTATTCCCGAAGGTGGTGTAAAAACATCTATGTCACATTAGTTAATCATCATTAGGATGTCTTATTAATCAGGCATCACTAATGATAGTGAAAAATAGCCAATTTTCATTATATGCTCATCAATCAATATCGGTTGATGGGCATTTTTTTATAAATAACTTTATGAATTAAATAGAAATAGATTGCTATTTACAATTCTCTAATTTGATTTTATTGGAATGATTTCCATGTTGACAGCTTTTGCTTGTTGGCTAATCCTATCTTGCATGTAATGACTACTGCGCTATTTTTTTACGAAAGATATCGTCATTTTTTTGATTTAATAATCAGTAATCGGGATAAATGCTATATCAAAAGCCTTACCAATGATATGAACTTCAATTGCTTTTTGTTTTAGTGTCGTTTGATACTGTCAAGAACCCGTAAGTTTAATACTCAAACCAAAAGTCGTATATTTAATACGACTTTTGGTTTTAATCATGTTTGATGATAGATATTGTCTTTAATTTGCTAATTTAATCTAAATGGTAGCAGCGTCAATTACATAACGGAAGCGTGCTTTTTTCGCTACTATATCTTTCCATGCTTGATTAATTTGATTTGCGCTGATCATTTGAATTTGTGGGCGCACTCCCGTTTGAGAACAGAACTCCAAAAGCTCTTGAGTTTCAGCAATACCACCAATCAATGAAGCATTAAAATTCACCCGCGACTGTGACATTACAATATTGCTAATATCAAGCATAAAATTTTTCCCCATTCCGACCACGGTAAAATAGCCGAATGGTTTCACAGTTGCCGCGTATTGTGCTGCATCAAACTGTTCTGGCACGGTGGCAATCATATAATCTAATTTGCCTTTATAAGGTTGTAATTTACTAAGATCATCGACTACAATCACTTCTTCTACTCCAAGATTACGGATATCTTGTTCTTTTTCAGCCGTAGTAGTAAAGGCATAGACTTTGGCTCCTTTGGCAATAGCAATTTTCACTGCTAAATGTCCTAAACCTCCAATGCCGACAACGCCGACTTTATCATCCTTATTAATTTTGTATTTCATTAATGGCGAATATGTTGTTATGCCAGCACACAATAATGGAGCGGCTTCTTGTAGTTTAATGTTTTCGGGAATATGTACCGCAAAATGATCGCGTACTACAATGTGACTGGAATAACCGCCTTGAGTGATTGAGGTTGGCTCACGGTTGTCTGGATTGCCATAGGTGAATAGCGTTTGGTCATTGTCACAATGTTGTTCTAAACCATTTTTACAACTATCACATTCTAAACAAGAATCAACCATGCAGCCGACACCTGCACGATCACCTATTTTAAATTTAGTTACATTTTTTCCTACGGCAATAACAATGCCTACAATTTCATGACCAGGTACTTGCGGATAGGTTACTTTGCCCCAGTCGCCTTTTTCTTGATGAATATCTGAATGACAGATGCTGGCGTATTTGATTTCGATTAATATATCATTATCTCCTACAGGGCGACGTTCAAACTCCCACGGGCGCAGTTCTCCCGATTCATCAAAAGCAGCGTAGGCTTTTGTTTTTACATTACCACCTGTGTAGTGATATTTCATTTGGGCTGTTGGGGTAATTGAGGCTGTATGAGCAGACACCATACCAGCTCCGACAGTGGCAGACAATTTTGAAAAATAACGCCGAGAAATTAATGTGTTCATAATTGAATCCTTATCCATTATCTAAAAATGAGGTTATTTTATTAGACATTCACCTTTTTTATAAAGCTATCGATTACATTGTAATCTACTGAATGATCTCTTAAAATGACTAAAATAAGAAAACACAATTCCAAAAAATGAGATCATGAATTGAATCGTTTAGATGCTTTGAAATATTTTGTAGTAGCGGCAGAAGTATTAAGTTTTAAAAAAACCGCTGCGCAATTTTCTGTTTCACCACAGGTGATCACCCGAATGATTGCCGAATTGGAAAATGATTTGGGCGAACCACTATTTAAGCGAAATACCCGAAGCATTACGTTGACTGATTTTGGCGAGTCGTTTATACCTAAAGCGGTGCATTTTTTGCAGGAAGAACAGCAGTTATTTGGTTCGTCCAAAAATGCAAAAGATGAATTACGTGGTACAGTTCGAATCACCTTACCACCGTATCCATTTTTTGATCGCATTCTATACCAATTATTGACCGCACTGGCTCCATATCCACAGATTAATATCGAATGGCGGACGGATTTTGAAATACTTAAGGCTGTAGACGACCAAATCGATATCGGTATTCGCATTAGTAAAACGCCCAATGAACATTGGATTGCTAAAAAAATCTATGTTATGCAAGAGCCGATTGTTGTATCACCTAAACTTATCACCCAAACAGGTTTGCCAAAAGATATATTTGAATTGGCACAAAAATTTCCTGTAGGGAATATTTTTAATTCAAGTACTGGTAAAGCATGGGATTGGATTATAGGTGATTTGCCAATACCTCTGGTCAATCCTTGTGTCGTTACTACCGATTTAAAGAGTTTGCTGCAAGCTACATTAGCAGGTCGAATTTTTGCGCCAATTGCTCGCCAAGATTGCCAGCATTATCTTGACTCAGGGGAGCTGGTTGTTGTGTTCGATAATTACGAAAATGAAATATGGTCATTTTATCTTTACAGGCCAAATCAAACAATTACCCCTAAACGGGTTTTACTTGTTTATGAAATATTAGAAAAACTTCTAACGGAATCGACTACTTAAAATACCGATACCAATTTTTGAGTGATCTCAAACCCAAAGATAAATTTATATATCAGTTTTAAATTATTTGTTACAAAAAATATTATTTTTAGTCTAATAGTTTAAGGCAATAAGCTTCATCTTAGGCAATTAATGAGGATATTCTTGTCTAGGGCATCGGAATTTAATTATCAAAATAACATTTAGTTTAGAATGTATGAATTAAGGGAATTTTACCGAACAAATACTCGTTTTAACCTATTGAGTATTTTGCGATTATGACCATAAAAAAACGCGTCAATGACGCGTCTTGTAATTAAATTGTTACTGATTAATTCAATCAATACTGTATCATTAATGATTTAATGGTTTTACATGCAAAGTTAAACCGTCAATTGAAATAACCTCAACTGATTGACCAACGTCGAGATCTTTATCACATCTTGCTGACCAAGTTCCATCTTTAATTTTAACTCTTCCTGAACCATTAATAATCGCATCGGTAACAACCGTTTTAATACCAATTAACTCTTGTTGAGGTTGATTGATCTGATTTTTTCGTGATTTATTGTGATCTCGTTTTTTTAATACAACCCACCAGATATAAGCTGAAGTGAGAGTGAAAATAGAAAAAAGGATCCATAAAACAGGCCAAGATAAAGGTAAAATCCAAGCGATTAAACCAACAACAATGGCTGCAATTCCACTCCAGAGCGCATATCCGGTCGTTCCTAATAGTTCAGCAATCAGCAACAGACCGCCTAAAGCAATAAATATCCAGTGAGGTGAATCATAAATAATCATTAAAAAATCAGACATTGGTTTTACCTTTAATTTATT
This sequence comes from Gilliamella apicola, assembly GCF_000599985.1. Taxonomy (NCBI): domain Bacteria; kingdom Pseudomonadati; phylum Pseudomonadota; class Gammaproteobacteria; order Orbales; family Orbaceae; genus Gilliamella; species Gilliamella apicola. Next base: position 2,186,883 of record NZ_CP007445.1, on the reverse strand, counting down.
GATTGAAATATATTTTTCAATTATTTCTTAGCTAATTAGTTATCAACTATGAAATTTATGACTCAAACTTACTTTAATACGGGCTATTTAGAATTTTTAATTAATTCTGCAATACCGCCAATGCTTCCCATAAGAGATGACGCGTCAAGCGGCATCATTACCACTTTACTGTTATCTGAAGCACCAATCTGTTTTAATGCCTCAGTATATTTTTGAGCAACAAAGTAGTTAATTGCATTAATATTACCAGCCGCAATCGCATCCGAAACCATTTGTGTTGCTTTTGCTTCCGCTTCTGCAGCACGTTCACGAGCTTCAGCTTGTAAAAATGCGGCCTGTTTTTCACCTTCGGCTTTTAAAATTTCAGACTGTTTTTCACCCTCGGAACGTAAAATAGCAGCTTGGCGGATCCCTTCTGCTTCTAGGATTTCAGCACGCTTATTACGTTCAGCTTTCATCTGTGCATTCATGGCTGCAATCAATTCTGCCGGTGGGCGCACATCTCGGATTTCAATACGGGTAATTTTAATGCCCCAAGGACTGGTTGCATCATCAACAATACTCAGTAATTTTGAGTTAATATGGTCACGTTGTGATAACATCTCATCAAGTTCCATACTACCGAGTACGGTACGAATGTTGGTCATCATAAGATTAATCACAGCACGTTCAAGTTGATTGACTTGATAAGCGGCTCTTGCGGCATCTTGTACTTGAATAAAGCAAACTGCATCAATTTGCACATTAGCATTATCTTTAGAAATGACTTCTTGAGATGGAATATCAAGCACTTGTTCCATCATATTAATTTTACGACCCACACCATCCATAAAAGGAATAATGATATTTAAACCTGGTTCAAGAGTGTGAGTATATTTACCAAAACGCTCAATGGTATATTGGTAACCTTGTGGCACAATGGTAATGGCTTTAACAACAGTTGCTATAGCAAGTACAACAATCACTGCAACAAGAAGATAAAATATAGGCATAAGTTAAATTCTCTGGTTTTTGGGAATAATTAAAAGTGTAAATCATTTTAAACGCTATAAAGTACTTTGACAAATTATTAATTTACATAACTATATGAAATTAAAATAGCTTCTTGTATTGATTCTACTTATAAACATAATATATCTATAACAAAATTGTTCAAAATAAAATTCATTAACAAAATGTTTTCGTATTTTATTGAACTGTTGATAAAATCAAATGATCCAAAAATATACCTAATGTTATTAACAGTGTAATACCTTAAATACTATTAATTGACTATAAAAATAATAAAAAAGGAATTGGGATGGAACAACAAAAAACAGAATTAAAAATCCAACAACGAATTAAGCAACTCAAAAAAATTACTCGGCATGATGGTGCAGAAAAATATGCACAAGCTCAATTTGAATTGTTTAAGATTTATTATTTCGATAAAAAAGATTGGCAGCTAGCAATAAAATATCTTTCAAATATTGAAAAGCAAGATAATCCACAGATATACGCTAAGGCACAATTTTGCTTAGGCTATATCTATCAATATGATAAAAACAATAAAGAAAAGGCGGAACAATGTTATTTAAATGTTAAAAAGGAAGATAATCCTAAGGTATATGCTCAAGCACAATGTAAATTAGGTGTTATCTACCAAACAGTAAAGTATAACATTGAGATGGCTGAACAATGTTATTTAAATGTTAACAAGCAAGGTAATCCTAAGTTATATGCTCAAGCACAATGTAAATTAGGTGATATTTACCGAAAAGAAAAACATAACATTAAGCAGGCTGAGCACTATTATTTAAAGGTTAAAAAGGATGATAATCCAGAGGCATATGCTCAAGCACAATTGAATCTAGGTATTATTTGCCAGAATGAAAACAATAATATTGAGAAAGCTGAACAATATTATATAAATGTTAAAAAGAAAGACAATCCAAAGGCATATGCTCAAGCACAATTATATTTAGGGATTATTTACCAATATGAATATAATAATTATAATCGGGCGGAAGAATATTATTCAAGTATTGAAAAGCAATATTATCTAGATAATCTAAGAGTATATGCTACAGCACAAGTGAATTTAGGTATTATTTACCAATATGAATATAATAATTTTAATCGGGCAGAAGAATATTATTCAAGTATTGAAAAGCAAGATAATTCAGTGGCATATGCTGTGGCACAATTTAATTTAGGTGTTATTTATCAAAATAAAAAAAATATTGAACTAGCTGAATATTTTTATTTTAATGTTGAAAAGGAGGATAATCCAGGGATATATGAATTAGCACAATTTTATTTAGGTGATATTTACCAAAATCAACATAATATTGAGAAGGCCGAACGCTGTTATTTGAATATTGGAAAGCAAAATAATCCAATAATATATTCTTATGTACAATGGATATTAGGTGATAATGTTTTCTTTGACAAAACAAAAGTTAAATTAAATTCAGCGGAAGAGCATTATCAAAATGTGGTTTATTCTAATGACACTTTTCAAATTTATATTATTGCTCAAATGATGTTATCTATGATTAGCAATAAAAATTCATCAATATTTGAAGAAAAACAACGAGATGACTTGGTAGCCAAAATTTGTGATATTAGAGAATTAACAATTGACATACAAAAAGAATTACTTGTAGAGTTTAATTTAAATGAATCTAAAAATAATGATGGACTAATATTTGAACGACAAGTTGCGCATTATACCAAACCAGAAGTGTTATTTAATCTTTTAAAAAATAAACCAAGTGATTTTCGTTTAAATGTGGTTGATTTTATGAATGATCCGACAGAAAACCAAGTTTTAACTGATTGGTTAGGTATAAATACTGAAAATAATAATGAAATCAAAACGTTTTTAGCTAGTTTTTCATTTAATCATAATTCATTAAATCAATTTAGGCTTTATGGTAATGAAAACAATATTGTTGGTTCAAGTGTCAGTGTGGTTTTTAATAAAAAGTTTTTTGGTGATGATATTAAGCGGAGTATTAATCCTGAGAGTATTAATTATTTTTTCAATAATACAGACTTTGGTTTAGCAAGAAATGATTCAGCTAAAAGCGTAGTGGCAACTATGGGATTAAATAATTCAAATGAAAATTTGAATCAAAAGAGCGATAACACGAGCAATGATTTAATCGTAAATTCAAACCCAAAAAACTCTGAAACTGTTACTGAAAAAAATATTACATCTTCTGTTGGTTCTTTGCCATTATTCCGCTGTCTCTACTTTGATCCAAAAAATGGCTACATTAGTATTGCTAAACGTAACAAGTACTCCTTTTTTTTAGAACATCAAAGTGATTCTCCTGAAAATATTGATGCGAAATGGAATGCTTATTTAGACTCGCTAAATGAAGAAGCAAAAATAAATACAGTTAGAAAAAAACTAAATCAAATTCATAATATTATTTGTAGACTAAAAAAATCAAGAAAAGTAAAAAAAATAACTAATTTGGATCAATTGATTGCTTTAGCATTGATGCCTATCTCATGTTTAGTCAAGCATGCCGCTTTTGAGGATGAAGATGAATGTCGGATGATTTATATTACCAATATTGCAGATGAGTTAATACAAGCACCGACAAATTATGCTTATGCAAATAGTCTATTTGTTAATTATGGCAAAATAGAAGATTATCTTGAAAAGATCTACTTAGGTCCTCAATGTCAACCTCATCATAAATTGTGGATCACAAACCATGTGAGAACCTCTCAATCTAAAACCAGAAGCAAGCCGATTAAAGTAGTTCAATCGGAAATGCCATTACGTTAACAATAAAAAGCGCGGATTAATCAACGCGCTTTTTTATCTTATAAAAATTAATTTTTATTCATCGAACATAAAATATTCACTTGACATTGCATCATTGAACTAGTTTAATAGTACAAAATTTATTTTATACCGATAACATTATGAAAATACAATCTTTACATTTTATTACTCGTCCATTCACTTACTTTGGTTGGTGGTGTGGTTCATTTTGCGGGTAATGTGATGATGGATGGTCTTTTTCGCAAAACCCGCTTAGTGCGGGTTTTTTAGTTTCAGGATATTAAAAGAATTCGTCTGAATAAAAATTTAAACATAGAGAGTCAACAATGAATAAGCCAACATTAACTCAAATAACCAAAACCATCGGTTATTATCAAGATCCGACTCAGGTGTTTTACCAATTATGTGATAACCGACCTGCGACGCTGCTGCTTGAATCGGCTGAAATTGATAATAAGCAAGGTATTAAAAGTGTGATGATTATTGATAGTGCTTTGCGCATTTCAGCAATCAATACCAAAGTCACTATTGAAGCGTTAACAACCAATGGTGAAAAACTATTACCTTTGTTGCAACAAGCCGTTGACGATAAAGTAATTAAAACTTTCGCTAATGCGCAAACATTAACGTTAGTTTTTTCTGATATTGATCATCTGCAAGATGAGGATTCACGTTTGAAATCTTTGTCGGTATTTGATGCATTAAGAACCTTGTTAACGGTAGTTAATGTACCAGAAAATTCCAGTCCAGATGCGGTTTTTGTTGGCGGATTATTTTGTTATGATCTGGTCGCGGGATTTGAAAACCTACCAATTTTATCTTCTGAACAGCGTTGCCAAGACTTCTGTTTTTATTTAGCTGAAACACTATTAGAAATAAATCATAAAGATCATCTATCCATTTTAAAAGCGACTGCATTTACGTCCGACACTAAAGAAATTGAACGATTAACGCAAAGATTAAATGATTTGCAAACAACGTTAAGCAAACCGATGAAACCAATTGATAGTCAGTCGCTTGCCAAAATCGATGTAAGTTGCAATAAGAGCGATGATGATTTCAATACCATCGTAAAAAAAATGCAAGATGCCATTCAGCAAGGCGAGATTTTTCAAGCAGTACCATCGAGACGTTTTACATTGCCTTGTCCAAAACCGTTATCAGCTTATCAAGTACTAAAAACCAATAATCCAAGTCCTTATATGTTTTATATGCAAGATAAAGATTTTGTGTTATTTGGTGCTTCTCCTGAAAGTGCACTTAAATATACTAAGGCAACCAATCAGGTTGAAATCTATCCTATTGCTGGCACACGCCCACGAGGTCTGACCAAAAATGGCGATATTGACCATGATTTGGATAGTCGTTTAGAACTTGAGATGCGAACTGATAAAAAAGAGTTGGCTGAGCACCTAATGCTGGTTGATTTAGCCCGCAATGATTTAGCTCGTATTTGTGAGCCGGGTACACGTTATACCAAAGAGTTGTTGAAAGTCGATCGTTATTCGTTTGTGATGCATTTAGTTTCGCGGGTTGTAGGGCAGTTACGTCAAGATTTAGATGCATTACATGCTTATAAAGCTACGATGAATATGGGTACATTAACTGGCGCACCAAAAGTGCGTGCAATGCAATTAATTGCTGAATCCGAAAAAGTGAAACGTGGTAGTTATGGCGGAGCAGTAGGTTATTTTACCGCAAATGGTGATCTTGATACCTGTATTGTGATTCGCAGTGCTTATGTTGAAGATGGCATAGCCACGGTGCAAGCTGGTGGGGGAGTGGTGTTGGATTCGGATCCTCAGTCCGAATCAGACGAGTCACGTAATAAAGCTCGCGCAGTAGTTAGGGCAATTATGGCAGCACATAATGTAGAAGGTGTATTCTAATGGCTAATATCTTATTTATTGATAATATTGATTCATTTACTTATAACTTGGTTGATCAATTACGTAATAGCAAACATTGTGTGACGGTCTATCGTAATACTATTCCTGCCGATGTGATTATTGAAAAATTATCACAAATGCAAAATCCTATTTTGATGTTATCTCCAGGTCCTGGTACACCAAGCGAAGCGGGCTCTATGCCTGAACTGTTAAAACGGTTAAAAGGTAAATTACCAATCATTGGCATTTGCCTTGGGCATCAAGCTATTGTTGAATCTTATGGTGGCAGTATTGTGCCAGCGGGTGATATTTTACATGGTAAGGCATCGCTTATTGAGCATGATGAGCAAGCGATGTTTGCAGGGTTGCCTAATCCATTGCCAGTTGCGCGTTATCACTCTTTAAAAGGTGAAAATATTCCCAAAACGCTCACGATTAATGCACTTTGCAACAATATTGTAATGGCTGTACGCAATGATGAGGATCGGGTTTGTGGTTTTCAGTTTCATCCAGAATCCATTTTAACCATTCAAGGTGTAAAATTGCTAGAGCAAACGATAGCTTGGGCACTTAATCCACCACAAAAAATAGCCGAACCTAATCAGCAAAAAGCAATTGTTGATAAACAAGAATACAACATTCAACCAATATTAAATAAGTTGTATTTAGGCCAAACAATTACGCAGGAAGAAAGCAAAATACTTTTCAACCTCATCATTCAAGGTAAAATTGAGCCAACGGTATTAGCAACGGCTATCATCAGTATGAAAGTGCGTGGCGAAAAACCAGATGAAATTGCGGGTGCAGCGCAGGCTTTGCTTGAAAATGCAGATAGTTTTGATATACCTGATTATGATTTTACCGATATAGTCGGTACAGGTGGAGATGGTACGAACAGTATTAATATTTCAACCGCCAGTGCCTTTGTAGCCGCTGCATTGGGTTATAAAGTGGCAAAACATGGTAATCGCGGTGTGTCGAGCAAATCGGGATCTTCTGATGTGTTATCTGCTTTAGGCATTAAATTAAATATGCCAGCCGAAGCATCACGTAAAGCTTTAGATGAATTAGGTGTTTGCTTCTTGTTTGCCCAGCAGTATCATTCAGGGTTCCGTCATGCAGCGCCAGTACGACAACAGTTAAAAACACGTACTATTTTTAATGTATTAGGACCATTGATTAATCCATCTCGTCCTAAACGTATTTTATTAGGGGTTTATCATCCTGATTTGATCCAACCTATTGCAGAAACATTAAAAATGCTTAACTATACTCATGCTTATGTGGTACATGGGGCTGGAATGGATGAAGTAGCGATTCATGGCGCTACCCAAGTGGGTGAAGTTAAAAATGGCGAAATTCGTTATTTTACTTTAACGCCTGAAGATTTTGGTCTACCAACCTATACAGTAAAAGATATTGAGGGCGGTACGCCAGAGATGAATCGTGATATGTTAATTGCGATTTTACAAGGTCATGGTAAACCTGCTCACGAAGCAGCAATTGCTGTCAATGTAGCGATGTTGATGAGTTTGTTTGGTCAAGCTGATCTTAAACAGAATGCTAAACGCGCGATCGATATGATGCATAGCGGTAAATCTTACGAGTTATTGCAAAAGTTAGCAGCAAGATAATAGATGGAGAATAATATGGTAATTGCAGCATTAACCAAAAATGTTGAAATGGCAACAGTATTAAAAAAAATCATTAATGATAAGCAGATTTGGTTATCTCAGCAGCAAGCAGCTAAGCCACTTGCAACTTTTCAATCGGATGTGAAACCAAGTGATCGTGATTTTTATCAAGCTTTAAATCAAGCTAAAACGGCGTTTATTTTGGAGTGTAAAAAAGCTTCGCCGTCTAAAGGATTAATTCGTGATGATTTTGACCCAGCCGAAATTGCTAAAATTTATAAAAACTATGCAACGGCTATTTCGGTTTTGACCGATGAAAAATATTTTCAAGGTCATTTTGAATTTTTACCGATTATACGTAAAGAGGTGACGCAACCTGTACTTTGTAAGGATTTTATTATTGATGAATACCAAATCTATTTGGCTCGTTATTATCAAGCTGATGCCATTTTATTAATGCTATCAGTCGTGACAGATGATGAGTATCAACAGTTAAGTGAGGTTGCTCATCGACTTAATATGGGCGTTTTAACCGAAGCGAGTACTGAAAGCGAAGTAGAACGAGCAATTAAATTAGGCGCTAAAGTTATTGGCATTAATAATCGTAATTTGCGCGATCTTACCGTAGATTTAAATCGAGTTAAAAATTTATCGAAAACGATTCCTGACGATCGTATTGTGATTAGCGAGTCAGGAATTTATACTCATAATCAAGTAAAGGATCTGCGTCAGTATGCCAAAGGCTTTTTAATTGGCAGCGCGTTGATGTCAGAGCCTAATTTAGATTTAGCCATTCGCAAAGTCGTGTTGGGCGAAAATAAAGTCTGTGGGTTAACTCGTGCCGAAGATGCGGTCAATGTTTACCAAGCAGGAGCAGTATATGGCGGGTTGATTTTTGTTAGTAGTTCACCGCGTTATATTCAACCTAATAAAGCCCGTAGTGTGATGTCGGCGGCACCTCTTAATTGGGTGGGCGTTTTTAAAAACCAAGGCATTGATGAAGTATGTCAAATTGCTGAGCAGTTATCTCTTTACGCCGTGCAACTGCATGGTAAAGAAGATGCTGACTACATACAAGCTTTACGCGAAAAGCTACCTTTAACCTGCCAAATTTGGAAAGCATTAAGTATTGATGGCACAGTCCCAGAGCATCATAATCCATTAGTTTCACGTTATATATTTGACAATGGTGCGGGTGGAACAGGTAAAAGTTTTGATTGGTCATTACTCGAGAATCATGAGTTAAGTAATGTGATTTTAGCTGGAGGCATCAATCCAGAAAATATCAAGTTAGCTATTGCAACCAGTGTGATTGGGGTTGATCTCAATTCAGGAGTTGAACAGTCACCTGGCATCAAAGATAAACAGAAAATCAACGCAGTATTTGAACAAATTTAATTTTTAATTATAAAAAGGAATGGTTATGTCTAAATTAAATCCTTATTTTGGTGAGTTTGGTGGGCAATATGTCCCCCAAATATTAATGCCTGTACTAGAACAACTTGAGCAAGCTTTTTTATCAGCGATACATGATCCAAATTTCCAAAAAGAATTTAATGATCTATTAGTTAATTATGCCGGTCGACCAACTGCGCTGACATTATGTAAAAATTTAACTGCGGGTACTAAAACTAAACTTTATTTAAAACGAGAAGATTTAGTGCATGGTGGGGCACACAAGACCAATCAAGTATTAGGTCAAGCTTTACTGGCTAAACGCATGGGTAAAACTGAAATTATTGCTGAAACTGGAGCAGGGCAGCATGGTGTTGCTTCAGCTTTAGCTTGTGCTCTATTAGGCTTAAAATGCCGAATCTATATGGGCGCTAAAGATGTTCAACGTCAAGCACCTAATGTCTTTAGAATGCGACTAATGGGCGCAACAGTGATCCCTGTTGAAACAGGTTCAGCAACGTTGAAAGATGCCTGTAATGAAGCGCTACGCGATTGGTCTGGTAGCTATGAACACGCTCACTATATGCTTGGTACAGCAGCGGGTCCACATCCTTTCCCAACTATTGTGCGTGAATTCCAACAAATGATCAGTCGTGAAGCTAAACAGCAAATTTTAGAGCGTGAAGGTCGTCTGCCTGATGCTGTTATTGCTTGTGTTGGTGGAGGATCTAATGCGATTGGTATGTTTGCTAACTTTATTGATGATAAATCCGTTAAATTAATTGGTGTTGAACCAGGTGGACATGGTATTGAAAGTGGCGAGCATGGAGCTTCATTAAAACATGGCAAGTTAGGTATCTATTTTGGAATGAAAACCCCAATGATGCAGACTGACGAAGGACAAATTGAAGAGTCTTATTCAATTTCAGCAGGACTTGATTTTCCAGCAGTGGGCCCACAACATGCTTATTTAGATAGCATTGGCCGAGCGCAATATGTTTCGATTACTGACGATGAAGCTCTTGATGCGTTTAAAGAATTATCCCGTCATGAAGGAATTATCCCCGCACTTGAATCATCACATGCATTAGCCTACGCGATGAAAATGATTAAAGAAAACCCAGACAAAGAACAACTATTAATTGTTAACTTATCTGGTCGGGGTGATAAAGATATATTTACTGTTTATGATGTTTTAAAAGCAAAAGGAGAAATACAATGAGCCGTTATCAAAAACTGTTTGCAACTTTAGCAACGGAAAAACGTGGTGCATTTGTTCCTTTTGTACCGGTTGGCGATCCAACACCTGACCTTTCGCTAAAAATTATCCAAACCTTGGTTGATGCTGGCGCTGACGCCTTAGAATTAGGTATTCCATTTTCAGATCCAATGGCTGATGGTCCAACTATTCAAAATGCCAATATCCGTGCTTTTAAAGGTGGTATTAGCGTTGAAAAATCGTTTGAAATTTTAAGTAAAGTAAGAAAGCAAAATGCTGATATTCCAATGGGATTGCTTATTTATGCTAATTTGGTGTTCAAAAATGGTATTGATAACTTCTATGCTAAATGTGCCAAAGCAGGCGTAGATTCAGTATTAATTGCTGATTTACCTGTTGAATATGCACCAGAATTTACCGATTCTGCTGAAAAGCATGGCATTGACCCAATATTTATTTGTCCACCTAATGCAGATGATGAAGTGATAAAGAATATTGCTAAGCAAGGTAAAGGCTATACTTATTTGGTATCGCGTGCAGGAGTAACCGGTACTGAAAATCGTGCTAATAAACCTTTAACCCATTTACTAGATAAATTACACCAATACGGGGCTCCGCCAGCGATTCAAGGATTTGGTATTTCTGAACCATTTCAAGTTAGTGAAGCAATTAAATCGGGTGCTGCTGGGGCTATTGCTGGTTCAGCTACAGTTAAAATTATTGAGCATAATCTGGATAACACAGACAAAATGCTGAGAGAATTAGCGAGCTTTGTAAAAACGATGAAACAGGCAACAAGCAAGTAATCTTATTTGAAGACCGGACATTGGTATAATGAAGTTGAAAAATGGATTTTTATACCAATGTTAGTTAATCAATTGTGTATAATTTGTCTCAATGCACAAGCAAAGTTATAGTGTGTTATTTTTTAAAACTTTAAGCATAATTGATAAAACTAGCGTTATTTTAAGTTGCATTTTATTCAAAAAGAAGTATAATTCTCAGTCATCTATCGCGGGGTGGAGCAGCTTGGTAGCTCGTCGGGCTCATAACCCGAAGGTCGTTGGTTCAAATCCAGCCCCCGCAACCACTTAGATTTTCATTCATAAATCAATCAACCCTTTTTATTGCATGAAAGTTCAACTCAAGTGGCTTCATTATAGTTAGTTTTTTTAAATGTAGCCTCGCATGTCGAGGTTTTTTTTCGTGTTGTGATTTTAAGCGTAAGTTTAAAAAGAATGTTGGGCTTTATGCCCTTTTTTATTTTCTGCAGTGGAGGTTTGTTTGGCTAATATAGAACAGCAATTAACTGATATCATTCAAGAACCAGTAAATGCACTTGGTTTTGAGTTAGTTGGCGTTGAATACATTCGTGGTCGTTATCCTGTACTTCGAGTCTATATTGATAATGAAAATGGTATAACTGTTGATGATTGTGCTGATGTTAGTCGACAAATTAGCGCAGTACTTGATGTTGAAGATCCTATCAAAGACGCCTACAATCTTGAAGTTTCATCTCCAGGTATGGATAGACCTCTGTTTACGCTTGAACATTATCAACGCTTTATTGGTGAAGAAGTCACTATTAGTTTACGTATTCCTGTTGCAAATCGTCGCAAGTGGAAAGGTAGGATAAAATCCATTGATAATGACATGATTACATTAACGGTGGAAGATAATGATGAAGTGTTTGCTTTTAGTAATATACAGAAAGCAAACATAGTACCTAATTTTAACCTTAAATAGAGTACGGGTGTAAAGGATGAATAAAGAAATTTTAGCTGTTGTTGAAGCAGTATCAAATGAAAAAGCACTAACACGTGACAAAATTTTTGAAGCGCTAGAAACAGCATTAGCAACAGCCACAAAAAAGAAACAGAATGTGGAAATTGACGTCATTGTAAAAATTGATCATAAGACAGGCGATTATGACACATTCCGTCGTTGGCATGTCGTGAATGATGTTACTCAACCAACGAAAGAAATAACATTAGAAGCAGCACAATACGAAGATCCATCAGTACAACTCGGTGATTATGTTCAAGAACAGATTGAATCAGTAGCATTTGACCGTATTACTACCCAAACAGCGAAACAAGTTATTGTACAAAAAGTGCGTGAAGCTGAACGAGCCATGGTAATTGACATGTTCAGAAATCGCATTGGTGAAATAGTAACGGGTATTGTCAAGAAAACTAACCGTGATAGTGTAATTCTTGATTTAGGTAATAATGCCGATGCAATGATGTTACGTCATGACATGTTACCACGTGAAAACTTTCGTATTGGTGACCGTGTTCGTGGTATTTTATACCTTGTTGAACAAGATAATAAACCAGCACAACTTTGTATTAGTCGTTCTAACCCTGAGATGATGGAAGAATTATTCCGTATCGAAGTGCCAGAAATTGGTGAAGAGATGATTGATATTAAAGGTGTTGCTCGTGATCCAGGATCGCGTGCTAAAATTGCAGTTAGCAGTAATGACCGTCGTATTGATCCAGTCGGTGCTTGTGTTGGTATGCGTGGTGCACGTGTTCAAGCGGTATCAAATGAATTTGGTGGTGAGCGAATCGATATTGTTTTATGGGATGATAACCCTGCACAATACGTAATTAACGCTATGGCGCCTGCAGATGTGGTGTCAATCGTTGTTGATGAAGATAAACATACTATGGATGTAGCCGTTAATGCCGATACGTTGCCACAGGCAATTGGTCGAAATGGGCAAAATATTCGTTTAGCGTCACAGCTCACGGGTTGGACATTAAATGTTATGAGTACCGAAGATTTACAAGAAAAACATCATGCAGAATCTTTTGCTTCAATTAGTAATTTCATGAAGCATTTAGATATTGAAGAAGATCTTGCACAACTATTAGTTGAAGAAGGTTTTACTTCATTGGAAGAACTTGCTTATGTACCTGTTGATGAATTACTTGAAATTGAAGAACTCAATGAAGAACTCGTTGAAGCATTAAGAAATCGAGCTAAAGATGCATTAACCACAATGGCATTAGCGACGAGTGGTGACAAAAGACCTGCTCAAGATTTATTAGATTTGGCAGGTATGACAAAAGAATTGGCCTATCAATTGGCACAACATGACGTAACTACTTTGGAAGATTTAGCTGAACAAGGTACCGACGATCTAGCCGATATTGAAGGTTTAACAAGTAAACAAGCTGGCGATTTTATTATGGCTGCACGTAATATTTGTTGGTTTGCAAATGAATAATTGAGGGAAAGTAATACATGACCAAAGTATCAATCGAAACACTGGCTCAGGAAATAAATACTCCAGTGCAAACACTTTTGCAACAGTTTGCTGATGCAGGCATGAAAAAAACAGCATCTGATACTGTAACACAAAAGGAAAAAGAAGCTTTGCTTGCGCATTTAAATCCTCAGCAAGGTCCGACCAAATTAACGTTGCAACGTAAAACACATTCAACTTTAAATGTGTCAAGTGCTGGTGGTAAAAGCAAAGAAATTAAAGTAGAAGTCCGTAAAAAACGTACTTTTGTTAAGCGCGATCCGGCTGAACTTGTAGCAGAACAAGAAAAAGCTCGTCTTGAAGCTGAAAAAATTAAGCAAGAGGCTGAATTGAAAGCCCGTAAAGAAGCGGAAGAAAAAGAAAAATTAGCGGCTGCAGAAGAAGCCAAAAAACGTGAAGAAGAAGCTAAAAAGCAAGCTGAAATTCAGGCTCAAGCACAAGCTAAGGCTGAAGAAGAAAAAGCTAAGCAAGTAGCTAAAACAGAACAAGCGCACCCTGTGGATCCTAAAGTGAAAAAAGCACAGGAAGAGAAGGCTCGTTTAGAGGCCGAAGCTAACGAAATTAAACGAAAAGCAGAAGAAGAAAATCGTCGTAAACTTGAAGAAGACGCTAAACGTATGGCTGAAGAAGCACGTAAATTAGCAGAACAATACAATGATACAGATGAGACTGATAATACAGATGATGATGATTATCATGTTACCACTTCTAAATATGCAAGAGCGGCTGAAGATGATACCGATCGTGAAGTAGAAAGCGCTCGTGGACGTGGTCGCAACAGTAAGCAAACTAAGCAGAAAAAAGGTAGCAAACTTTCTGAAGGTAAAGCTGAACGTGAAGAAGCGCGAGCCGTTACCCGAAGTGGTCATAAAAAGAAAGGTAAAAGTGCATTGCAACAAAGCTTTAATAAACCAGTACAAGCGGTTAACCGTGATGTTGTGATTGGTGAAACAATTACCGTTGCTGAATTAGCCAATAAAATGGCTGTTAAAGGCTCAGAAGTCATTAAAACCATGATGAAAATGGGAGCAATGGCAACCATTAACCAAGTAATCGATCAAGAAACAGCACAGCTTGTTGCCGAAGAAATGGGTCATAAAGTAGTACTTCGTCGTGAAAATGAGCTTGAAGAATCACTTATGAGCGATCGTGATACTGGCGCAGAAAAAGTTGCACGTGCACCTGTTGTGACCATTATGGGACACGTTGACCATGGTAAAACATCGTTACTTGATTATATTCGTAAAGCGAAAGTTGCATCAGGCGAAGCAGGTGGTATCACTCAGCATATCGGTGCATACCATGTTAAAACTGCAAATGGTGAGATCACTTTCTTAGATACTCCAGGCCATGCGGCATTTACTTCAATGCGTGCTCGCGGTGCGAAAGCGACCGATATCGTGGTACTTGTTGTTGCTGCTGATGACGGTGTAATGCCACAAACAATTGAAGCTATTCAGCATGCTAAAGCTGCGAATGTGCCAATTGTTGTTGCTGTAAATAAAATTGATAAACCAGAAGCCGATCCTGAGCGCGTAAAAGGCGAATTGGCTCAATATGGCGTTATGTCAGAAGATTGGGGTGGTGATACTCAGTTTGTTCATGTTTCAGCTAAAGCAGGTACAGGTATCGACCAACTACTTGAAGCGATCTTATTACAAGCTGAAGTACTTGAATTAACTGCCTACGAAACTGGAATGGCAAGTGGTGTTGTTATTGAATCATTCCTTGATAAAGGTCGTGGTTCTGTTGCTACCGTACTCGTTCAATCAGGTACATTACGTAAAGGCGATATTGTACTTTGTGGATTTGAGTATGGTCGAATTCGTGCAATGCGCAATGAATTAGGTAAAGAAGTGACTGAAGCGGGTCCATCTATCCCAGTTGAGATTCTTGGTCTATCTGGTGTGCCATCAGCGGGTGATGAAGCAACCGTTGTACGTGATGAGAAGAAAGCTCGTGAAGTTGCGCTTTATCGACAAGGTAAGTTCCGCGATGTTAAATTAGCTCGTCAACAAAAAGCGAAACTTGAAAACATGTTCACCAACATGACCGAAGGTGATGTATCTGAACTCAATATCGTGTTAAAAGCAGATGTTCAAGGTTCCGTTGAAGCAATTTCCGATTCATTACTTAAACTATCAACCGATGAAGTTAAAGTTAAAATTATTGGTTCAGGTGTAGGTGGTATTACTGAAACTGACGCTTCTCTTGCTGCGGCATCTAATGCCATTATTTTAGGCTTTAACGTACGTGCTGATGCATCTGCGCGTAAAGTGGTTGAAACAGAAAACTTGGATCTACGCTACTATTCAGTAATTTATGATCTTATTGATGAAGTTAAACAAGCAATGAGCGGTATGCTTGCACCTGAGTACAAACAAGAGATTATTGGTCTTGCTGAAGTACGTGATGTCTTTAAATCACCAAAATTTGGTGCAATTGCTGGCTGTATGGTAACGGAAGGTGTAGTGAAACGTCATAATCCAATCCGTGTATTACGTGATAATGTGGTTATCTATGAAGGCGAACTTGAATCATTACGTCGCTTTAAAGATGACGTCAACGAAGTTCGTAATGGTATGGAATGTGGTATTGGTGTACGTAACTATAATGATGTTCGCGTTGGCGATGCTATTGAAGTGTTTGAAACTATCGAAATCAAACGTACGATTTAGTCATTACGCTGTCTTTTATAAGCAAGGTTCAAGCCTTGCTTATTTATATTTAAAGGAAAATA
This sequence comes from Gilliamella apicola, assembly GCF_000599985.1. Classification (NCBI taxonomy): domain Bacteria; kingdom Pseudomonadati; phylum Pseudomonadota; class Gammaproteobacteria; order Orbales; family Orbaceae; genus Gilliamella; species Gilliamella apicola. The sequence goes on along the minus strand of NZ_CP007445.1, from coordinate 2,170,942 downwards.
GATATGGCAAAAGCATTTAATCGTTCATCTCGAGTCGGACATGAATTACAAAAAGAAATTGCAATTATCTTACAACGGGAAATCAAAGATCCCCGTTTAGGTATGGTAACCGTTTCTGGTGTAGATATTTCACGTGACCTTTCATATGCTAAAGTTTTTGTGACTTTTTTAAATGATGAAGATCCGCAAGTTATCGAACAAGGTTTAAAAGTGCTTAATGATGCGAAGGGCTATATTCGTACTTTAATTGGTAAAGCCATGTCCTTACGTATTATTCCTGAGATTAAATTCTTTTATGATGAGTCTCTGGTGAAAGGTATGCATATGTCTAATTTAGTAACGAATGTTATTAAGCAAGACAACGAGCGTCATAACGATTAATTTTAAAAATAACCTCCAATTTTTTGTAAAAAAGTTTGAGGTTAACTATACGTTTCAGTATAAAAATATGATGAATATAAAAAAAACTCGCCGTGATCTTCACGGCGTTTTATTGCTAGATAAACCACAAGGCTTGACGTCAAACGACGCGCTACAAAAAGTAAAGCGATTGTTTAATGCGAAAAAAGCAGGGCATACCGGAGCGCTTGATCCATTAGCAACGGGTATGTTACCAATTTGCTTTGGTGAAGCGACCAAATTTTCGCAATATTTGTTAGATTCTGATAAGTGCTATCGTGTCATTGCTAAACTTGGTGAACGAACTGATACTTCTGATGCTGATGGTCAAATAGTTAGCACCAAACCAGTTGAGGTAACTGAATCGCAAATCAATGAAGCTTTAACACATTTTCGTGGTGATATTTTACAAGTGCCAACGATGTTTTCAGCGCTAAAGTATCAAGGTAAGCCACTTTATGAGTATGCTCGTCAAGGTATTGTAATTGATCGCGAAGCTAGACCTATCACTGTTTATAAAAATCAACTTATTCAATTTGATATTAAAAAAAACGAATTGACGTTAGAAATACATTGTTCTAAAGGAACTTATATTCGCACGATTGTTGATGATCTAGGTGAACGACTTGGTTGTGGTGCACACGTTATTTATTTAAGACGTTTGCAAGTATCCAACTATCCTATTGAAAATATGGTTACCTTAGACGCATTAGAAGAGATGAACGATAAAGATCAACTCTTAATGCCCGTAGATAGTCCATTACAAGATTGTCCTAAAGTTATACTGACTCATGCTCAAGGTGATGATATTTTATTGGGTCGAACAATTGAACTCGATACTAGTAATGCAGTTGAAACATTGGTAAGAATCTATCAGGATGAACAATTTATTGGAGCAGGAATACAATTGTTTAATAAATTATCGCCAAAACGATTAATATCAACTTCATAATATTTAATCATGTTTAAGTGAATGAATTGGCTAAATTGAGTTAAGCTAACACAGTATAAGTTAACATTTTTAATAAAAAAATGTTTCTGTTTCAATAAGATGGTAGCGTTTAGTTGTAGCTAATTCATTCCTTATATATTGGCAAAGCAAGGTAGCGGCTTCTTGACCCATTTTATACATGGGTTTATTAATTCGACTTAGCTTATCTAATTCATTATATTGCCTATCTGTTGAGTGGCTAAGATAAGTTATTGTAATCGGTTGAGGCAGCTGAATTTCACTCTCCTTTGCTTGATGTAATGCGCCTAAGATGACACTATAATTTGTTGAAAAAGATTGATAGTTTTGTAATCTTTCATCTAAATAATTTAGATTAACATTATCACAACAGATAATAGCAGTAGGGGGATTATTACTATTTATTAATTGTTTAATCGCCGCTCTGCCATGTTCATAGGTAAAGCAATCTTCGATAAGATAGTCTTTGTTAATGCTAATATTAGCTCTTAGTAAAGCTTGTTTGTAGCCTTGTAAAAAAAGTGTTGAACTGATTTTATTGTTATCATTAAATAGTACTGCAATTTTGGAGTGAGAATTATTGAGCAAATATTGGGTTATTTGATGTCCAATCACTAAATGATCAAAATGGACACATATAAAGTTTAAAGAAAAGTGATTAACTAACACAATAGGCGGTAAAGCTTTTTTAAAATGCTCGAGTTCCTGCAAATAAGGCGCATCATTAATAACTAAAATACCAGCAAAGGAATTTTGACTAATATATTTAATTAAATAATGGATGTCTTTTTTTGTTTGATAAGGAAAGCGAAAGTAAAAGATTGCAAAACCAGTTTGAGTTAACGTTTCCTCCAAACCATAGTTAATTAATGTTCTTGTGATAAATTGATTGTCCAACACTAATATTTTATTACTGCTATTATGATCATTATGTGGTTTAAAATTATTATGAATATCAATGTTGAGCTCCTCAATGGCTTGATAAACTTTAGATTGTGTCATGGGTGAGGTTAAATGTGGTTTTTTTAAAACTCTCGACACGGAAGCAATGGATAAATTGGCTTGTTTAGCAATGGTTGATAATGTTTTTTTTGCCATGATAAACGTTTCTAATTTGGTTTTATAATTGTTTTAATTTAACGATGTTTATTCAATTAGTAACTGAGAAAGATTATTTTTATCGATCAATGTTCCAAAAAACTTATTAGAGTTATAAAAAAATTATTAAAAACTTACGTTAATTTTTTTAAAATCTAGTCTAATCAACTTTTTTATATGAATAACGTTAAAGCGAACAAATGCCAATACCATGTCGAAATATCTTTTTCCGCTATAATTACGATATAGTGCTATAATTACTACTAAACTTTTTTATTTGGGTTATTAAATATGTCTGCATGGAATATTGCGATTGTTGGTGCGACAGGACAAGTAGGTTCTGCGCTAGTTGAATTGTTACAAGAACATTGTGTTCAAACAGACGAAGCACAAACTGATAGTGCGCAAAAACATAATTTTCAGATTGAAAATCTTTATTTAGTTGGAAGTGATAATAGTGCTGGCGAAATTGTGCGCTTTGCGGGTAAAAACTTAACGGTTATTGATAGTGCACAAATGGACTGGAGTCAGTGCCATTTTGCCTTTTTTGTTGCTGGTGCAAAAACGAGTGAAAAATATGCGCAAATAGCGACCGATTCTGGTTGTGTTGTTATTGATGCCAGTGGTTATTTTGCTACTCAAGATCATATTCCATTAATTGTGCCTAAAGTTAACAACAATGTGTTAACTGAATATCGTAATGATAATATTGTTGCAGTAGCAAGTGCAACGGTATGTCAGTTATTGCGTTGTGTGGCATCGCTAACAGATACTGAATTATTAACCAATTTACATGCAACCAGTTTCATTCCTGCATCGCTTTACGGTAAGCCAGGTGTTGATGAACTAGCAGGACAAAGTGCACGTCTACTTAATGGTATGCCAGTTGATAATGAACTGTTTGATAAACAATTGGCTTTTAATTTATTACCAATATCACATGAACTTGATGATGTGGCTTTAGGTGAAAAATCACAAATTAACCAAATTCGCAAAGTTCTTAATAATTATGATTTGCCAATTTCCATTGAATCGGTGGTGGTGCCAGTATTTTATGGACTTGCCCAAGCAATTAATGTATCGAGTAGCTTACCGATTGAATTGGATATGGCGCGATTTGGCGAATATGATGTTGAGGTACAAGAAGGTAACTTGCCAACACCAGTAACGGAAGTTAGCGCTGAATTTGAATCTCAATTAACAATAAAATTGGCTAATTTACGGCACAGTTATGGAAATTATGAACAAATTCAATTTTGGTCAGTAGCTGACAATGTTCGCTATTTAGGTGCATTAATGTTAATTGAGACGCTTGAGATCCTAATTAATGACTACCTCTAAAATCGCATTAGGTATTGAGTACGATGGTAGTGGCTATTTTGGTTGGCAACGCCAGCAATCAGTTGATTCTATCCAAGCAAGATTAGAATCAGCATTATCGACTGTCGCTAATGAGCCAATAAACCTATTTTGTGCAGGTCGAACCGATGCGGGCGTGCACGCAACAGGACAAGTCGTGCATTTTGAAACCCAAGCTATACGATCTGAAACTGCTTGGACAATGGGGGTCAATGCACATTTACCGATAAATATTGCCGTGCGTTGGTCGCAAGTGGTCGATGATAGCTTTCATGCTCGGTTTAGTGCAACAGCTCGGCGTTACCGTTATGTCATTTATAATAACCGTTATCGTCCAGCAATTTTGGCCAAAGGTGTTTCACACTATTATTTGCCTTTGAATGAGGCATTGATGCATCAAGCCGCACAGTATCTATTAGGTGAAAATGATTTTTCATCATTTAGAGCGGCACAATGTCAATCACGAACACCTTGGCGTAATATTCATCATATTGAAGTAACAAGGCAGGGCGAATATATCATTGTTGATATTAAAGCTAATGCATTTGTTCACCATATGGTTCGCAATATAGTAGGTAGTTTACTTGAAGTTGGCGTAGGCAATAAACCGCCAATATGGATTAATGAACTTCTACAAGTAAAAGACAGGACTCAAGCGGCAGCAACCGCTAAACCTGAAGGATTATATTTAGTTCAAGTGGATTATCCAGATGAGTATCAAATACCTAATCTTGCATTAGGGCCATTATTTTTAGCGTAAGTGAATAAGCTTAACGATAAATTAGTTTAAAAAAAGATGAACGTAATGAATACAGATGAAACAAGCTTAAACAGAGATTCTAGAAATCAAGAGTCGAAAAAATCAAATCTACATAATATCAAGATGCCTCCGCATTCAATTGAGGCAGAACAAGCTGTACTTGGTAGTTTGATGCTTGATAATCAACGTTGGGATACCGTTGCTGAAATGATTATGGATCGCGATTTTTATTCGCGTCATCATCAACTGATTTTTTCAGAAATGCATTCGCTGATTAGTAAAGGTACACCGATTGATTTAATCACTTTATCAGAAAGCTTAGAGAGCAAAGATCTATTAACAGATGTAGGTGGATTTGCATACTTAGCTGAGCTTTCTAAAAACACGCCAAGTGCGATTAATGTGGTTGCTTATAGTGAGATTATTCGACAGCAGGCGATTTTGCGTGAATTAATCAGCGCTTCAAATGAAATCGCTGATAACTGTTATACCACAGAAGGTCGAGACAGTAACGAAATATTAGATTTAGCAGAAAGTAAAATCTTTCAAATTGCTGAAAGCCGAACAAAACAGGGCGAAGGTCCAAAAAGTATCACAGAAGTGCTTGAAGCTACAGTTGCTAAAATTGAAGAACTGTTCCAACGTCCACATGACGGGGTGACAGGTGTTTCAACGGGTTATATTGATTTAGATAAAAAAACGGCTGGCTTACAACGTTCAGATTTAATTATTATTGCTGCAAGGCCATCAATGGGTAAAACCACATTTGCAATGAATTTATGTGAAAACGCAGCAATGACGCAAGAAAAACCCGTACTAATATTTAGTTTAGAGATGCCATCAGAGCAAATTATGATGCGTATGCTTGCCTCGTTATCGCGTGTTGATCAAACACGCATCCGAACAGGACAATTGCAAGACGATGATTGGGCAAGAATTTCCAGCACGATGGGATTATTACTTGAAAAGAAAAATATTTATATTGATGATTCTGCAGGTTTAACGCCAATGGAACTGCGATCACGGGCTAGACGTATTTATCGTGAACATAAAGGTTTAAGTATGATCATGGTCGATTACTTACAATTGATGCGTGTACCAAATATTTCTGAAAACCGAACTCTAGAAATTGCCGAAATTTCACGCTCATTAAAAGCGTTAGCAAAAGAGTTACAAATTCCAGTAGTAGCTCTATCACAGCTAAACCGTAGTTTGGAACAACGAGCGGATAAGCGACCAGTGAATTCAGATTTACGTGAATCAGGCTCTATTGAACAAGATGCTGACGTCATTATGTTTATTTATCGTGATGAAGTTTATAATGAGGCATCGGAACATAAAGGGATTGCTGAAATTATATTAGGTAAACAGAGAAACGGTCCAATTGGTAAAGTTCGCTTAAAATTCCAAGGCCACTTTTCTCGATTTGATAATTATGCCGATGCTAGTAAATATATGGATGATGAATAATTATAGCCAATCACCGAAAATATTAAGCGTGAGTAGATTTATACTCACGCTTATACCTAACATTTCTCATTAATTCCTTACACTTTTCCTTACTATAAATTGGTAAATCTGCACGCCTAAAAAGATAGTGGCTTGCAAAATTACAATACATGCACTAGTCGATGCATCTAAATAGAAGCTAATTAGTATTCCGATAACAGTTGAAAACATCGAAACAATTACTGCTATCAATAGCATCCTTTCAAAACGTTTAGTTAACGAAAATGCAATAATGCCTGGAGCTATCAGCATCGCAATAACCAAAATCACGCCAGCTGTTTTTAAAGAACTGACGATAGTTAGAGCTAAAACACAAAGTAATCCATAATGTAATAATTTTACTGGTAAACCTACAACTTTGGCTTGAACTGGATCGAAACAATATAATAGTAAATCACGACGCTTGATGATCACTATTGCTGATACTATCCCTGCAATTAAGATAATTTGTTCTAACTCAGCATAACTCGTGCCCAGCACACTACCAAATAGGATATGATTTAAATGTTGTGATGTATCTACTTTTGAAAACAGTACTAAACCAAACGCAAACATTCCCGAAAACACAATTCCCATTACTGTATCTTCTTTTATACGGCTATTTTCTTTAATATAACCCGTGGCAACCGAGCACAATAATCCTGAGGCAAATGCACCTATGATAATCGGAATCCCTGCTAAATAAGCAAGTACAATGCCCGGTAATACTGCATGTGATATGGCATCTCCCATCAATGACCAGCCTTTTAACACTAAAAAGCATGATAGGAGAGCGCAAACAATACCTGTGGCTAGTGCCGCAATAATGGCTCGTTGCATAAGAGGCAGAGTAAAAGGATAATAAAGATATTCCAATAAATCTGTCATATATTTGCCCCGTTATTTAATCGGCTTTGTCTAATTCGTAAACGGTTTGAGATTAAACCTTGTTTTGGTGCAAACAAAAAGACCACAATAAAAATCAATGTTTGCAGTGTAACAATAACGCCACCAGTTTCACCATTTAAAAAGTAACTAAACCAAGCACCAATTGCACTGGTTGATGCGCCAATTACTACTGAAATAATTAACAGACTTGAAAATCGATTTGTTAGCAAATAAGCGGTTGCACCGGGAGTGACGACCATAGCGATAACCAAAATAGCACCAACTGTTTGTAGGGCTGCGACAGTACAAGCGCTCAAAATAGTGAAAAAAAGAATTTTTAAATGCAAAGGCTTTAGACCAATTGATCGTGCGTGGATTTCATCAAAAAATACGACTAATAGATCTTTCCAAAAAAGAAGTAACAAAACCAAAGAAACCAAAATAATGATTTGTACCTGCCACATATCACTATCATCAATGCCTAAAATATTCCCAAAAATAATAGTTTGCGCATTAACAGAAGTGGGATTTAGCGAAATAATTAATAATCCAATTGCAAAAAAAGTCGAGAAAATAAAACCGATAATGGCATCTTCTTTTAAGCGTGTAATGGCACGAATGATAGTTATGGATAATGCTGCAAGTAATCCCGTAAAAAAAGCTCCGACCGAATAAGGCAAACCAAGTGCATAAGCACCAGCTACACCTGGGACAACCGAATGTGATAACGCATCGCCCATTAGGGACCAGCCTTTTAACATCAGAAAGGCTGATAAAAAAGCACAAGCTGCACCAACAATGCTACTAACCCATATGGCCTTAAGCATAAAATCATAGGTAAATGGCTCCAGTAACAATTCCATTATTGTCATCCTTTTGCTTGACTTGATTGATCATTAACCAACAAATCTTGGTGTGGAGAATCATCTTTTCCTTCACCATAAAAAATAGCAGCACGTTCATCGTCGGTTAAGATGGATACTTTACGTGGATCTTCATCTTGGTGTAATTTATCGCCAGACAAACTCAAATAGCGCAACGCACCACCAAAGGTCGTCATCAAATTTTGAGGGGTAAAGGTAGTTTTGGTTGGTCCAAAAGCCAGTACCGTTTGATTGATTAACACGACTTGATCACAAAATTCCGGCACACTACCTAAATTATGGGTAGAAACTAAAATAAGATGGTTTTCTTTTCGCAGAGCTTTTAACAAATCGATAATGGCATTTTCAGTTTTTACATCAACTCCTGTAAAGGGTTCATCTAGTAACAATACTTTACCTTGCTGCGCTAAAGCTCTTGCTAAAAAAACACGTTTTTTTTGCCCTCCTGATAATTCACCTATTTGACGGTGCTTAAAGTCCAGCATATTTACACGTTCAAGTGCAATATCAACTTGTTTTTTATCTTCTTTACTTGGTATACGAAAAAAAGACATATGACCATAACGTCCCATCATAACGACATCGGATACCAAAACAGGAAAATCCCAATCAACTTCCTCCGTTTGTGGCACATAGGCTATAATGTTTTGCTTTAATGCTTGAGCAACGGAAATATCATTAAATGTTACTTGTCCACGTGTTGGGCGAATCATTCCCATAATACTTTTAAATAACGTGGATTTACCACTACCATTCACTCCAACAAGAGCACAAATGGTTCCGCCATTAAGACGGAAACTAGCATCATGAATTGCAGTATGACCATTATTATATGTCACCGTGATGTCATTAACATTTAAGCAAATTTTTGTCATTAATTTTCAAATCCTTTAGCTATGGTTTCAACAGTGACTTTCAAAAGATCGATATAAGTGGGAACAGGACCGTCTTTTGTGGAAAGCGAATCAACATAAAGCACACCACCGTACTTAGCGCCTGTTTCTTTGCTGACTTGCTTTGCAGGTTTATCAGAAATTGTACTCTCACTAAAAACAACAGGAATTTTATTCGCTCTAACTAAATCAATAAGATTTTTAACTTGTTTAGGTGTACCTTGTTGTTCAGCATTAATTGGCCATAAATAGGCTTCTTTTAAATTATAATCACGAGCTAGATAGCTAAATGCTCCTTCACTTGTTACTAACCAGCGTTGTGCTTCTGGGATTTTAGCTAAACGTTCACGTAATGGAGCATCAAGCGCTTTAATCTTAGCAATATAATCCTCGGCATTTTTATTATAGATACTGGCGTTTTGAGGATCATACTTAACAAAGGCGGCACGGATGTTTTCAATGTAAATCAAAGCAAGTGTCGGCGACATCCATGCATGAGGATTTGGATTACCTCTATAACTTCCTTCTTGAATTGGCATTGGTTCAATACCTTCTGTTACTACAACTGATGGTACATTTTTAACATCTTCAAAAAAACGTTCAAACCAAAGTTCCAAGTTCAGTCCATTCCATAAAACTAAATCGGCTGAAAGGGCTTTAGTAATATCCTGAGGGGTCGGATCATATTCGTGTATTTCGGCGCCAACTTTAGTAATTGATTCAACGGTTGCAGCATCCCCCGCAACATTTTGCGCAATATCTTGGATAACAGTAAAGGTGGTAACAACTTTAAATTTTTTTTCTGCCGCAGAAGACTCGGATATACCTGTAAGAACAAGCAAAGATGATAGTATTAATGATAGTAGGGTTTTGCGCCGTTTAAAATAATTAAGCTTCATTAGCGACTCCTTTTGTTTAAAACATAATCAGATTGAAGTACAATAAAAAATCAGTGATAGTGTTTATGATTTAAAAAGTAAAATCCGTTTTACTGATAATTCTTTAGATTAAATTTGTTTTTAAAATTTTAATTTAAATGTTAATGAGAATTATTATCATTAAATAAACAAAAGTCAAATTTTTTTTCTAAAATTTAATAAACTAAACAAGTAAATTTTTTTAAGATAATATATTGTATGAAGGAATTGCATTGAAAATAGATTGTTTATCTACGTAAATGATAGATATTGTGGAAAAGCATATATAAAAATATTAACTATTAAACAATGTAAAAGTTCAATTTTTGAATAATATCTATCTAATTTATCTTACAATAAATACAACCAGTCTTTTATTAGAAATAATAATATTTGATTTATATATTTGTAATATATGAATTGTTAACATCACTGAACCCCCAACCTTAACAAATTTCTGTATAAACATTAATCGTTCTGTGGAAGTTAAATCTTCTATTGTCAAAATTAGTACTTAATCTGATATAGGTTTTTAAAATCAAAGATAAATAAACAAAAAATTGGAATTAATTTCGCTAACAATTTTTCTGATTTCTTAACTTAATTTTACAAAAATTTACTGATATAAAAATAAACGGAAATTACCAAATAAATATTTAAAATGATTATTTATTTATTTATAAATAAGATTATTAATCAAATATTTGACTAAATTTCTATCATACTAAAATCATTTACTAGTAAATAAACTTTCGTAAAATTTATTTAAAAAACTTAATATTAACAGTAAGTTCGTTAATTCTAAATAGTATACAAATGATATAAGAGCTTTTTTTTTACAAAAAAAATTAAATAAAACTATTAATGAAGGTTGTAAATTGATTTTAATTAGTGTAAATTCCAACCAGCAACGGATCAATAATTGATCTCGCTTCTAAGATTTATAAAAAATAGGGAAATTAAGGAATTAAGATGTCTAATAGTTATCAAAATGAAGTACCTGCTGCACGAGTTAATATTGAACTAGATCTTCATACAGGTGGGTCTAAAAAGAAAGTTGAATTACCGTTAAAAATTTTATCTGTTGGTGATTATGGTCGTGGTAAAGATAAACGTACTCTTTCAGAAAAAGAAAAAGTGTCTATCAACAAGAATAATTTTGATGCAGTATTAAAAGACTTTAAACCTGAAGTAGCGCTTAACGTTCCTAATACGCTTGCTGATGATGGTAGCAATGTCAATGTAAATATTTCTTTTGAATCAATGAATGATTTCTCTCCAGAACAAGTCGCTAAGAAAATCCCTCAGTTACGTTCTTTGCTTGCAATGCGTAATTTACTAAGAGATTTAAAATCTAATTTGCTTGATAACGCAACATTTCGTTATGAACTTGAAAAAATCGTTAAAGATGAACAATTGTCTGATGAGCTACGAGCAGAATTAGAATCGATTGTAGCTCAAAGTACCAAATAGTTTTTTATAAGAATTAGTTCAAAAAATTAATGATAATTTAGTGCATTAAAGATAAGTATTACGAGAGAAAAACAATGGAACAAAAGCAAGAGAATAAAGCTACTGTAGAAACGGTTTTACAAGAAACAGGAAGTGTTTACCAATCTTTATTTGATAAAATAAATTTAAATACAATTAACAAAGTAAGTGATATTGACAAGTATGAAGATAGTGAAGTTTTATTTGAAACTTCACAAGATGAACGAGTTACGATGGCTGTTAATATACTACTTCAGTTAATACAAGGTTCATCTCAAAAAATCGAAAAGTTAGATAAACATTTACTTGATTATCATATTAGTCAAATTGACCAAAAAATTAGTCGCCAACTTGATGTTGTGATGCATAATGAAACCTTTCAAGAAATTGAATCAACATGGCGCGGTCTAAAATTTTTAGTTGATCGTACTGATTTCCGTCAAAATGTAAAAATTGAACTCTTAGATGTATCTAAAGAAGATCTTCGCCAAGATTTTGAAGATGCACCTGAAATTTCTCAAACGGGTTTTTATAGACACACTTATATCCAAGAATATGATACACCAGGTGGTGAACCAATTGGCGTAACGATTTCAAATTATGAATTTGATCGTAGTTCACGAGATATAGCTTTATTACGTAATATTTCTAAAGTTGCGGCATCAGCACATATGCCATTTGTTGGCTCTGTCGGGCCTAAATTCTTTGGTAAAGAGACCATGGAAGAAGTTGCGGCAATCAAAGATATTGGAAATTATTTTGATCGTGCAGAATATACTAAATGGAACAGTTTCCGAGAAACTGATGACTCACGTTATGTTGGCTTAACCTTACCTCGTGTCTTAGCTCGTTTACCATATGGACCTGAAACTGTTCCAGTTCGTAGTTTTAACTATATTGAAGATGTTAAAGGTCTTGACCATGATCGTTATCTCTGGGCTAATGCATCTTATGCTTTTGCTGCAAATATGGCACAAAGCTTTGTCCGTAATGGCTGGTGTGTTCAAATCCGTGGACCACAAGCTGGAGGCTTAGTTGAAGATTTGCCTATTCATCTTTATGATTTAGGAACTGGTAATCAAGTTAAAATTCCAACGGAAGTCCTTATTCCAGAAACTCGTGAATTTGAATTTGCTAATTTAGGCTTTATACCATTATCTTTCTATAAAAACAGAGACTATGCATGTTTCTTTTCTGCTAACTCAACGCAGAAACCAGCACTTTATGATACTAAAGAAGCATCTGCAAATAGTCGCATTAATTCTCGATTACCGTACATTTTCTTATTATCACGTATAGCTCATTATCTTAAAGTTATTCAACGTGAGAATATTGGTGCAACTAAAGATCGACGAACACTTGAACTTGAACTTAACAAATGGATTGGTGGTCTTGTTACAGAAATGACCGATCCAAGTGATGAAGTTCAAGCATCACACCCGTTACGTGAAGCAAAAGTAATTGTTGAAGACATTGAAGATAATCCAGGATTTTTCCGTGTTAAAACATTCTTAGTTCCTCACTTCCAGATTGAAGGGATGGATATTAATTTATCAATGGTTTCACAAATGCCAAAAGCTAAAAATTAATATCAATTATAGGAAAAACTGGAGTCTCAGTGTAAATGAAAATTTTTCGTCCTTTATGGAATGAAGGCGTCTTCTTGACGCCTCAACAATTCCAACAACAAGAGTTATGGCGGCAATATTCTTCACAAAACTTAATGGCTATGTTAATAGCTAATCCGTGGGGTGTTGAAAAAATAAATATTGATACACAATCACTTTCAATTGATCGTCTTAAAGCTGAATCGATCAGCATTCGTTTCATTGATGGTGTAGTTATTAATACGGATATAGCTGATAATTTGCCAGAAGCAAGAATGTTGAACACTGATATCCCAGTTGAACTCAATGAAGTCACTGTTTTAATCGGAATTCCATTATTAAATGCTAATGGTGGAAACTGTCTACAAGATAATCAACGTATAGAAAGACCACTTCGTTACAGAAAAGAGTGGGTTGAAGTACCTGATCTTTTTGGTCAAAACTCTGAAACAATTGCTGTTGAACGTTATGCGTTAACCTTTTTGTTTGATTTTGAAGATAATAGTGATTATGTAACTTGTCCAGTCGCTCGTTTGAAACGTGATCTTAATGGTCGATTTGTATTAGATCCTCAATACATTCCACCAATATTGAATCTATTGACACAAAGCGGAGAATTACTGAAAGAATTAGATCTTTTATGTATTCAAATGCAAGCGAAACGTCAACATCTACTTGGTTTGCGCCATGAACGTAATCAGCAAATTGCTGAATTTGCAACTGCAGATGTTTCTTTATTTTGGCTCCTTAATGCATTGAGTTCATTTGAGCCCCAACTTAAATTTTTACGAGATAATCCAACAATTCATCCTGAACGTCTTTATCAAACTTTAACATCGTTTACTGGATCTTTATTGACTTTTTCATTAGTAAATAGTGTTAATGATATTCCTGCTTATCAGCATGATAAACTTAATGATGTTTTTCCTCCGCTTTTTGAGTTATTGCGTAATTTATTAGAAGAAAGCTTACCTTCACGTTTAATCAAAATTGATTTACTTCATGATCAAGATACCTTATGGACAGGGCGGTTGAATGATTCACGTCTTCTTGAGGATGCAGATTTTTATCTTTCAGTTCGTTCTAGTATGCCGGGCCATGAACTACAATCTCGATTTCCACTATTGTGTAAAGCAGGGGCGCCAGATGATGTTAGACAAATTATACATTCAGCACTTTCAGGTATTCCGATCAAAGCATTAAATCATGTACCAGCAGCAATACCTTTACGTTTAGAGAATCAATATTTTGCTCTGGATTTGTCTCATAGTGCAGCAAAAAATATGTTGCTTGCAAGATGTTGTGAATTCTATGTTCCAAGGACAATGCCAGATATTTCATTAGAACTTTTCGCAGTACTGCGATCATAGGGTTAGAGTAATGAATACAGAATCAAAAAAAATTATTATCGATGAATTATTGCGTGACTCAATATTAGTGGTTGTGGAACTAAAGGCAAAAGCAAAAATTCTTTCAGGACATAAACTATATGAACATTGTAAAGAACAAATCAAGAATGTTCGAGAAACTTTATATAATGCACAATATAAACAAGATGTTATAGATGATATTAGTTACGCATTGTGTGCCCTATTAGATGAAACAGTCTTACTTTATCAAAAAGATAATCCAAGTGATCAAGGCTATGATGAATGGTTAGGTGAACCACTACAAGTCATCTATTTTAATACCAATAATGCAGGTTATGACTTGTTTGAAAAAGTTCGTAGTCGTTTAAAAGAAGATAAAAAAGAAGAAATTGTTCTAAGCTGCTTTGATAGAGTATTAGGGCTAGGATTCCAAGGATGTTATTTGGGAAAACCTCAAATGGAACGAGAACATCTTATATTAGCGCTTCGAGAAGCATTGCGTGAATCCGAACCAGAACAAAATCACCCTATTATTGAACAAGCTCAGGATCATCGTTATTGGGGAAGAAAGACTTTACTTTTATCTTTAACAGCATTGTCTTTTATTTGCGTTATCGCACTATACTTTATCTTAAATAATCAACTTGATAATTTAATTGATTCGCTTATTGGTTAAAAAGAGGTTTTATGAGCGATTATCCTAAGCGTATTCAGATTATTTATGCTACTGTCTTAAGTCTACTATTGTTATTTGTTTTTTTACCAATAACAATGGGATGGCAAATTATAGGATCAGTATTAGTGGTAGTGATAGCCATGGGTATATTATGGCGAATGAAGCGCTATCGAAAAATACTTGCTTCATCGACGACTAATATTGCTTTCTTAACTGAAAAACTTGATTTGCTACCTGCAAAACAGCGTTATCGTCTGCCTATTTTATTAGTAACAGGCAGTGGTGCAAAAGATTTTTTCCCTGATGACTTATCTTTAGCTCAATCGAATATTTTAATTTCATCTGAAGCCGTTTGGATCTATGTTGATGAATATTCACATTTGCCGATAGTCTATGATTCGTTAATAGCTAAATGGCCTGATATGCTTGGTCGGGTAGGTATTTTTTTAGCTTTGACTCCAGAAATTGAAGATAAACAAGGGATCTTTATTGCAAAATTGCAAGCTTTTCGTCAATCTTGGGTTGATACAAGTAAAATTGCTAAATATTCATTACCTGTTTATTTATCGGTACATATTGGATTCAATGATTTAATTTATGATGAATTTGAATCTATTCCTGTTCAATGGTTTCAACTTAAAAAACAAAAATTATACTTGATTGATCGTTATTTATCTCCATTAAATAATTGGGTGAATGATATTAAAATTTCACCAAAAGAAAGAGAACGTCGTTTAAGTCTTCAAGCCTTTTTAAATGAATCTAAAGATTGGGTTGAAAAGGTGGTTTTGTCAACATTAGCGGATCCTAAACAACCCGTAGCAAAATGTATTCCAGCTGCTGCGGCTATTTATCCTGTTAATCAAGAGGTTATTACTAATAATATAATACAAATTCAATGGGAACGTCTTACAACCATGACACTCCCTAATACTCGAAAAATACAAGAAACTATCAGTCCTCCGGATGATTTAGTAAAGTTTATGCCTATTGCATATCCGTTTTCTCCTATTATCTCAATGATCTGTGGATTACTCGTTATAACTTCCTTATTTACTATGGGATGTTTAGGTGCATCATTTAAAAATAATATAAAACTTGCCAAGCAAGTTGAAAGCGATATTGATTTTTATAATTCTATTGCTATGGATAATTATGATGAAAAATTAAAAGCATTAGAAATTTTGAAAAACGACAGAATAATGTTGAATAAGTATTTTTCACAAGGTGAACCTGTACGCTTAGGTGTAGGGCTATACCATGGGCAACAGCTCATAGAGCCATTAAATATTGCCATTAGTAAATACGTTGCAATGCCTCCAAAAGTGATAGAACCTCCTCAGGTGGTAATACCTGTGGTAATACGTTTAGACAGCTTGGCATTATTTGAAACAGGTCAATCAAATTTGAAACCTGATTCTACCAAAATACTGATCAATGCTTTAGTTGAAATGCAAAAGCAAATAAAAACTAATCAGGATACTGGGTGGCTCATCTTAATTGGTGGGCATACCGATTCCACAGGTAATGAAGACAAGAATATACAATTATCTTTAGATCGTGCTCTTTCAGTTAGAAATTGGTTCATGAAAACAAGCGATATGCCTGAAACCTGTTTTGCCATACAAGGGTATGGTTCAAAAAAACCGTTGGTTGATAACGATACTGCAGAGAATCGTGCTAAAAATCGACGTGTAGAAATAAGCTTAGTTCCTCAAATGTCAAATTGTTTTTTGACACAAGAAAACTAAGGAATTTAACTAAAACAAAAAAGGAGTAAAACAATGGCTGTTCCAGCATATATGTTCTTAAAAGATGACGGTGGTGCGGAAATTAAAGGATCTGTAACCGTATTTGGTCGTGAAGGTAGTGTTGAAGTTGTTGAGTTCGACCACAAAGTGTACATCCCAACAGATGGTAACACTGGTAAATTAACTGGCACACGTGTTCATAAAGCACTTGAGTTCGTTAAAGAAGTCGATGCTTCATCACCTTATCTTTACAAAGCAGTTACCACAGGTCAAAACTTAAAATCAGTTGAGATCAAATGGTACAAAATTAATGATGCTGGTCAAGAAATTGAGTATTTTAATACGTTTATGGATGGCGTAAAAGTTGTATCTGTTAAACCAGAAATGCACAATATCAAAGACCCTTCAAAAGAACAATACAATCATTTAGAGCGTGTTGAACTTCGTTACGAAAAAATTACTTGGACTTATAAAGATGGTAACATCATCCACTCAGATAGCTGGGTAGAAAGTCGAGCGTAATTTAATATTTGCTGATCCTTACCTGACTTAAGGGTCAGCATCTTTGGGAATAAAGATTAGAGATCAATATATAATAAAAAGGAATAGTAATGATTGCCGATCCATCTATTTTATTAAGGCGACTGAACCCTTACTGTGCAAAATCACTTGAATCTGCGGCAGAGTTATGTCAAACCCGCGCTCATACTGAAATCACACTTGAACATTGGTTGTTAAAACTATTAGAGCAAGGATCTGGTGATATTACAATCATAGCAAGGCATTATCAGCTTGATATGGATAAAATTTGGCAAGGGCTATTAAATTTCCTTGATGCATTACCGCATACTATTAACAATAAACCTAGTTTATCATCATCACTTATCGCTGTATTGCAAGCAGCATGGTTAAAAGCTTCATTAGAAGATCACGAAGAAACAATTCGGTCTCTTCATATCCTACAAGTTTTACAAGAAATGCCACAATGTTTAAAAGCACAAGATGCATGGCAACTTTTAAGTTTAACACCTGTTTCTTTAAGGAAACTCCGTTCAAAATTAGATGAACTATCTGATGAAAGTCCTTTGAATGATTCAAATGATGGTTTACAAAATGATCTACAAAATTTAGATCATCATTCACAAGTAACACAAGCTGAAGATGAAAAAGAAGATAATAAGGCTCTTAAGCAAAAACATCATCAAGCCGTATTAAGTCGCTTTACAGAAGATGTTACCGAAAAAGCCAAAGCAGGTAAAATTGATCCTGTATTAGGTCGTGATAAAGAAATTAGACAGATGGTTGATATTTTATCCCGTCGTCGAAAAAATAATCCAATTTTAGTGGGTGAGCCTGGTGTGGGTAAAACAGCTTTAGTTGAAGGATTAGCATTACGAATAGTAGAAGGCAATATACCAAATAATCTTAAAGATGTGAGCATATTAACGCTTGATTTAGGCTTATTGCAAGCAGGTGCTGGCGTAAAGGGCGAATTCGAACAAAGACTTAAAAATGTTATTGATGCAGTACAGCAGTCACAAACCCCAATTCTCCTGTTTATCGACGAAGCTCATACCATTATTGGTGCTGGAAATTCAGCAGGTGGTGCGGATGCGGCAAATTTGTTAAAACCAGCATTAGCTCGAGGGGAATTAAGAACCATTGCGGCAACAACATGGTCAGAATACAAGCAGTATTTTGAAAAAGATGCTGCACTTGAACGTCGTTTTCAAATGGTTAAAGCAGATGAGCCTGATGATGAGAAAGCTTGTCTCATGTTGCGCGGATTAAAATCACGATATGCGATCCATCATGGTGTTCATATATTAGATGAAGCAGTAAAAACGGCTGTATCTTTATCTCGTCGTTATATAAGTGGTCGTCAACTTCCTGATAAAGCAGTTGATCTTTTAGATACTGCTTCAGCTAGAGTGAGAATGAGCCTTGATACTATACCTGAATCTATCATTGAACTTGAAGCAAAAATTGCATCTTTAACAATCGAAAAAGTAGCGATTGAAGATGATTTATTATTAGGTGAAAACAATTCATCTGAGCGTATAACTGAAATCAACAAACAATTAGATGATTTACAAAAACAACTAAGCATCGAGCAAACTCAGTTTGAAGAAGAAAAGAGAATCATTGAAGAACTTATTGAATTGAGAAAACAATTAACGGCCACGCCAGATCCAAAATTGTCAAAACAGTTGACTGATACACAAGAAAAATTAAATAAATTGCAAGGAAACAGACCTTTATTATCCCTTGATGTTGATAGTCGAGTAGTTTCTTCTGTTATTGCTGATTGGACAGGTGTTCCTTTAGAAAGTTTATTAAAAGATGAGCAAAGTCACCTTATGGCGCTTGAAGATGATTTACGCAAACGAATTGTTGGTCAAGATAATGCTCTATTTGAATTAGCAAAACGTATTCGAGCAACTAAAACAGGATTGACCTCGGAAGATGCACCTATGGGCGTATTTTTATTGGTTGGGCCGTCAGGCGTGGGTAAAACTGAAACAGCACTAGCGCTTGCAGACACATTATTTGGTGGTGAGCAATCACTTGTTACTATCAATATGTCTGAATATCAAGAACCCCATACGGTATCTCAACTTAAAGGCTCTCCTCCAGGTTATGTAGGTTATGGTCAAGGTGGTGTGTTAACTGAAGCAGTCAGAAAGAGACCTTACAGTGTAGTGTTATTAGATGAAATTGAAAAAGCCCATCGTGATGTATTGAATTTGTTCTATCAAGTTTTTGATCGAGGATTTATGCGCGATGGCGAAGGTCGTGAAATTGATTTTCGTAATACCTTAATACTTATGACATCTAATTTAGGTAATGACGAATTAATGGCTCTATTTGAACAGATGCCAGATGCTGATACTGCCACTCAGCATGAATTATTACGACCAATTATCCGAGAACATTTCCAACCAGCATTATTGGCTCGTTTCCAAACAGTTATTTATACACCTTTATCAGACAAAGCGTTGCAGCAGATAGTCAAAATGAAATTGGATAAAGTTGCTTCACGAATACAAAAACATTACAAAATTGACTTTAAAGTTAGTGAGCAATTATACAATCAACTGGCTTCTTCTTGTTTGTTACCTGATACCGGGGCTCGTAATATTGACAGTATTTTGAATCAACAAATTTTGCCTGCAATCTCAAATTTATTATTACAAAGAAAGAATAATAGTAATGGGAAAGCTTTAACATTATTGCTTGATTTTAGCGAGATTGAAGGAATAACACTCGAATTAGTTGATGACTCGAGAAAACAAAATTCGGAAAAAACAAAAAGTAAATCTGTCAAAGATAAAACAAAATCTACTAAACCTAAGGAAAAGCAACAATAAAAATCAGATTGAATTGATTAATAACATGATGTTTTTTCTATGAAATAAACTGGTCAATTGGCATAAAACTTATTGATCAGTTTTAAATAAAATTAAAATAGGCAATGATAATATTGCTTATTAAGCATAATAAATACAGTGCAAGAATTGATAACAGATCTTAAATAACTATCTATATATAAAATCGTATGAAATGTGATTAATTAGAATATTGTAAAAATTGTGAATTTAAAAGTATCGTTTAACTAGCGTTTTATTTGAGAATTTATTAAGGGATAAAATAATGGGAAAAAACGTGGTTCGATTAGGAGACCCTACAACTCATGGTGGATCAGTTATTTCTGCTTCTTCAACAATGATTGTAGAAGGGAAACCTGCAGCTCTATTAGGTGATCTAGTTAGCTGTCCTAAGAAAGGACATGGCGTAAATAAAATTATTGAAGCTTCAACGACTTGTTTTTCTGATGGTAAACCAGTTGTCGTGGATCAATGTACATGTGAATGCGGTTGTAAAGTGATTTCAACATTAAGTACATCGGAGATTGACTAATATTATGTCTTGGCCTAAACCTAAGGTACTTAACCCATTAAAGCCACCATTAAAATTACATCGAGGTCGATGGTATTTGTTTTTTATAGTTCTGAGTTTTATCACAACTATTTTACTTATTATAATCTGGCCGAATGAAAGTTATAGTTCACAGTGGATATTTTGGATATCAGCTACAATTATTCCAACAACAATTACTGGAATTGCTGTCAGTATACGATTGTATATATATGGTCTAGCTCAAGAAGAATATGAGATATGGCAGTTAGAACAGAAAAACATTGATGAAAATTGGAAAAACTGGGCAATGAAATCTTTAGTGATTCTTGATAGCTATTATGTTTTACCTAATCACCTAACTGTAAAAGACATCATAAATAACGGTGTAAATCTACCATCTAAAATCAATAAATCTTTAGAGTTTGGTGACGAATTTAATATTAAAATATATCTTGAAGAAGTTTTTCTATCTTTAAGTAAATTGTTACCTGAATTATCGGAAAAGGAAACAATTAATATCAATATTTATACATCATTAGAATCAAGTCCTCTTTTAGAAGAAGATATTAATAATGCTTATCAAACCGCAAAACTACCATGGAAATACAAGTTATCACAGCATATATCAGATAACGTTAATGCTGAAATACTACAAGAAATGATAGATGACTCGCAAACAAGTCTTCAACTTGTAATTATAAATAATACCATTTCATTAAACTCGGCATTTTTGTGTGCTTTTTTAGGAACAAGCAAACAACATTATCAAGATTTGGGAATAAATAGTGCTAAAGTTGAAATTTTGAGACCAATGGTAGCAACAGAGCTTGATAATGCTATTGGCCAAATGATAGATATGCAACATGCTATAAAACAAGTTAAACAAGTTTGGTTTACTAATGTGGAAAAAAAACAACAAGTAGAAATTTTAACACTATTAGCTGATCAAAAAATTTCCCTAGACAATCAAATTAATTTAGACAGTTTTATTGGTAATCAGACTGGATTAAGTTATTGGCTTTCTTTGGCTATGGGATGTGAAATGGTTATGCTCACTAACCAAAATAATCTTATGACTGCATATAGTCATAATAAATGGTTACTTTCAAATTTGGCAGTATTACGTCGGGAGTCGTAAATGAAAAATAAATGGAAACTGATTGGATTAATTTTCATTATATTATTAGGAGCACTAATTCTAGCTGCAGGACTTTTTTTCTGGGGAGCAGGTTTAGGATATGTAACAACAGGACAGAAATTTTCAATATGGTTACAAGCAATGCTTTTATTGCTCGGTTTATTGTTAACACCTGTTATTATTACTAGTAATCGTAAAATGTGGGCTAAAGATAAAGTTAAGCGTGAATCATTGAATCCTGCTGAAAAGAAACCAGTAAAAAAAGTTGTTACTTATCCTGAATTTTCAGAAATAAACAATCAGTGCAAATCTCGTTACGGTCTGTTTTGGCGTTATAAAGTTCGAAAATGTTTAGTTATTGGGTCAACATCCGATGTAGAAACATTATTCCCTAATTTACAACAAGCTAAATGGCAATTAAGTGGTCAATCACTAATGGTTTATGGCGGGGATGTTTCAAGTGAAGTAAATATTTCTTGGATGAAAACATTAAAGAAACATTTTTCACGTTATGTACCATTTTATCATAAACCTCTGGATGCAATTATTTGGGCAGTTTCAAAAAATTATCTTGATAATACTAGACAACAACAAGTTTTAGTTGAAAAAACAATATTACAACTTAGATCTCGCGATAAAATTTTAAGGTGGTCAGCCCCACTTTATTTAGTATCAGGACAAACAAGTGAATGGTCACAAGAAGGAAGAATTGAACAAAGCGTTGGGATAACGTTTTCTTCGTCCAAAAATAACATCGTTGACTTAGCAGATTTATCTCTAAAACAGTTAGCAACTGAATGTTGTCAACGAGGTATACAACAGGTTAAAGAAAACTCTTATTATGCGTATTTGCTTCAGTTAAGTCAGAATCTGGTCAAAAACGATATTGATAAAATTAAACGATATTTGAGTTCATTGATCTCACTGCGTTATGTTCCAAATCTCCGAGGACTATTTTTTACGCCTTATCAGTCATCGAAGCCAACGGAAGAGCAAGAGTTTTACGATTTAAATCATTTTGTCATGACGCCAACATGGCAATCAATCGTTGATGATGCAAAATCAAATGTTGGACGAAGACTTGGATTAAATTGGGCGGCAATCTCTTGTTATGTTTTATTTATATCTATGATCATGACGGGATGTGCTATGCTCACATCTTATTTTAGAAACGAATCATTAATTGAAGATAGTATTAAACTTGCTAAAACTGCTGATGATTCTGCTACTAAAGATTATACTTCAAGATTACAAATTCAATATCAGTTACAACAAAGATTAGAGCAATTATTGTTTCGCCAGCAAAATGGAGCGCCACTATCTTATCGTTTTGGATTAAACCATGATGGTAAATTATTAAAAAAATTGTGGTCTAGCTACTACACAACAAACTTACGAAACATTGTTATACCATTTAAAGATTTAATGACGGATTATTTAGAGTTATTAACGCAACTACCTCCAGATGATCCTCACAGAGACGAATTAGTTGAATCGGCATATGATGTATTGAAAGTATACTTAATGATGAGCCGCGCTGATAAAAGTGATGGGGATTATTTGAGTCAATTTGCAACTAAAAAATGGAGAGCACCGGACGAAGTTAGTGATGGTAATTGGCAGAAATTAATGCCTGATCTTGTTCGTTTTTGGGGACAATCATTAAATTTACATCCTAAATGGGCACAAAAGGAAGATCCATCATTAGTAAAAAATGCTCGTCAGATCTTGATTAATAAAATTGGTGCACAAAATGCGGTTAACTCAATTTATAAAAAGATGATCCAACAAGCTAGTCAGAATTATGCAGATCAGAGTTTGAACCAATTACTTGATGGTTTTGATAATCACTTACTATTCTTTAGTAATGATGAGCTACCAGGTATTTATACGCGAAATGCTTGGGAAAATACTATCAAACAGGAAATAAATGAAGTCTCTAAACTCCGTCAAGAACAAATTGATTGGGTTTTAAGTGATGGTGATAATTCATTACCTAAATCAATTTCGTCTGAATCATTAAAAAAACAACTTACTGAATTATATTTTAGTGAATATAGTGCTGCATGGTTGAATTTTTTAAATGGTATAGAATGGCGTCAATCTGATAATGTTACAGATGTTATTGAACAGCTAACAATACTTGCTGATAAAAGACAATCTCCTCTAGTAGCATTAGTAAACGCAATTAAGTACCAATCAGAGGTAACTTATAGCGAAGATGGATTGTCTAGTAATATATTACGTTCAGCTAAAGATTTAATTAATAGCAATAAATCACCGACAGGAATGTCTAAGAAGAATAATGAAGCTATAGGCCCTTTAACAGAAACATTTGCACCTATTGTTAGTTTGCTAAGAAATGATAATGCCAATGGTCTTTCTTTAGAAACTTATTTATCACGTATAACTCAAGTGCGATTGAAATTACAAAATATAACTAATAGTGCAGAACCTCAAACAATGATGCAAGAATTAGCTAAAAGTGTATTTAAAGGCACTTCAGTTGATTTAACAGAAACTAGAGATTATGGTAATTTAATCGCTGCTAACTTAGGAAAAGAATGGTCAGGATTTAGTTATAGTCTATTCAAAAAACCTTTAGAACAATCATGGCAAGTAGTATTGACACCTGCAGCAGAAAGTTTTAATGATATTTGGCAAAATTATGTTGTCAGTCAGTGGAAAAAATCTTTTGCTGGTCGCTATCCTTTTAAAAATAGTGAAAACGAGGCTTCATTACCTGAATTAGCTCGTTTCATCCGAGCTGATACTGGCATTATAGATCGATTTATTATCAGTGAATTAAATGGTGTATTAGATAAGAAAGGTGGTATTTGGGTGGTAAATAATGTTAATGCTCAAGGGCTTAATTTTTCACCTAAATTTCTTGAAGCCTTAAATTTATTTAATCAACTTTCAGCAGAAGTGCTTGAAACAGGTGATATATCGTTATCATTCGATCTAATGCCTCGCACTGGAGGAAGTACCGCAAGGACAGAATTAATAATAAATAAGCAGAAACTTGAATATTTCAATCAAATACCTACTTGGCAACGTTTTAATTGGCCTGGTGATGGATATGCACCTTATTCACAGCTCAGTTGGAGTAGTAATAATTCAGGTTTAAGGTTATATCAATACTATAGTGGTGATTGGGCATGGATAAGGTTACTTGAATCTGCATCAATTAAGCCATTGGATTCCAGTCGCTATGAATTGGTTTGGGAAGCTAAAGATGGTAATAAACTTAGATATGTTTTAAGAACACAACTAGGTGGAGGACCACTAACGTTATTGAAATTACGTAATTTTACTTTACCACAAAACGTATTTGAATAATGTTGGATTATAATCGGATATTGGATTAACGTTATGTTTAGTCAATTATTAAGCCGTTTTACAGGTACTGATGATCAGAGCAAATTGATACAAAAGTTAAATCAAACTTGGAGTGATTGGTTACAGCCAATCACTCCAGATAAACCAACCGGTGAAGATTTGACTTATCATGATACATTTCAAGATATTAAAGAACAAATTGCAAAAATATCTGGCATAGATTATTCATTTGTTATTGTTGAGAGTGAAAGCTTATTAAAACGAAGTAGTAAAGATATTCGTGTGGCTACATATTATTGTTTAGCACGATTATATCAAGACGGTGTAGAAGGTTTTGCTGATGGTCTTGAAATACTGGCTGGCTTACTTGATAAATTTGGGCCATTGATTTATCCGTCAAGACCTAATATACGCAAAAATGCCATTGAATGGCTTACTAATGCGCGTTTTATAGATCAGTTGACACAATTACAACCTATAAATGATGAGTATTTAAGTCGAATTATCGCTGCGTTAAGCCAGATAGATAGTAATTGTCAGAAATTATTTACTACTGAAACGTCTAATCAGTCAACAACACCTCCTGATTTATCGGCGTTGGTTCATTTTTTTGGAAATATAGCAAAACAACCAATTAAAACCCAAAATGAAGAACAGCCGTCTCAAACGACGGTCAATACTATATCCTCCCCAGAAGTACAACAAAGTAATGTTGAAATAAAAATTAGTTCTCAACGTGATTTACTTGATCAAGCTAGAAAGATGGCCGCATTTTTACGAGAAAATCCTGAAGGATATCTTGCTGCAGGGCGTTTTTTACGAGTAATCCGTTGGGATATGATTTTAGATTTGCCACCTGTTGATGCTAAGGGTAAAACAAGATTACCAGCACCAAGAGCGGAACTTAAACAAAATATTAATCGATTAATACTTCAAAAGCAATGGTCAACACTTTTCGAACGTGTTGAAAATGCTTTTATGGAAAGTGCAAATCATTTTTGGTTAGATTTACAACGAGCTTCCGTTTTAGCCTTAAAAAAAATGGGTGAACCTTACCAGTCATGGGCTGATATTTATTTAACAGATATTGGCTTAATGTTAGAGCGCTTAAATGGAATTGAAAATCTCCATTTTGACAATGGTATGCCTTTTGCTGACGATGAAACACTAAGCTGGATTGCCAGTGATGCTCGTATACATCATTTAGGTGAAGGTGATAGTCTTGAACCTATTGCTGTATCAGGTGAAAACGATTGGGCTGAGATTGAAAAACAAGCTTTAGAATTAGCTAATACTGAAAGCCTAGAATATGCATTTCAATGGATACAAAGTTTGCCATCGTTGCATTCACCAAAACAGCAATATTTATTGCAATATACGCAAGCAAGAGTTGCAGAACAATTAGGAAGGCAAGATATTGCATTAACATTACTTATTGGATTAAATAATCAACAGCAATCAATGACCCTATTGCAATGGGAACCTGAACTATTATTTGATATTAAAAGATCTTTACTCAAATTAATTAAACAAAAAAATTCACAGAAAGATAATAATAAAAATTTTGGTGAAAAAATAGAGGAATTGCAGCATGAACTCATGCAACTCAATCCAGCTAGGGCACTAAGTGTAATCTAAAATCTTAATAAATGAGTGACGTTAGAAAAACATAAAACTAAAGAGATAAAGAATGGATGATTTAATTTTACGCTATTATGAGTCAGAAATGCGTTATTTGCGAGAAGCTGGGAAAGAATTTGCCAAAATTCATCCTGACAGAGCAGGTCAATTGAATTTAGATCGTGTTGGTGATCGTGATCCATATGTTGAAAGATTATTTGAGGGTTTTGCTTTTTTGACAGGACGATTGCGTCAAAAAATTGATGATGATTTACCCGAATTAACAGAGAGCCTTGTGAGTTTGTTATGGCCTCATTATTTACGATTAATTCCTTCATTATCGATTATTGAGCTTACACCAAATTATTCCACATTATCACGTTTGGAAATTATTCCCAAAGGTTTACAAGTTCAAACAGAACCTCTTGGACCGTCAGGAACAAGGTGTCAGTTTCGAACAACTCAACAGGTAACTTTACAACCAGTTAAAATCAATCAAGTAAAATTAGGGATACACCAAGATGGACGGAGCATTATCAATATTCGTTTAAGTTTTGGTGAACTAATTGATTTTGAGCAAGTTGATTTATCTAAACTACGACTCTATTTAAACGCGGATGCACCAATTGCATCAGCTTTACATCATGCGTTAACTCACCAAGTTTCAGCGATACAGTTGCGCTATTCAAACCAGCCTAATGAAATAGTCAGTTTTCAAGGAAAAATAACGCCGGTTGGCTTTAGTGAAGACGATCGCTTATGGTTAAAACCTGATAATGCTTTTGCTGGCTATCAGTTATTATTAGAATACTTTGCTTTTCGCGAAAAATTTATGTTTGTCGACCTACATGGACTTAACATTCGTAATGTTCCAGAAGGTTGTGAATATATTGATATTGAAATTGTCTTAAGTCAAACTTGGCCAAATGATATGCCTTTTAATAAGGACAACATTCGATTACATTGTGTGCCAATCATAAATTTATTTGATATGGAAGCAGATCCTATTATAGTTAATCAATTAGAAAGTGAATACCTGCTTAGACCATTATTACGTCAAGATGGACACATCGAAATTTATTCAGTTGAAAATGTTGAAGCTATAACTCGTAACGGTCGTTATAGTTATGTCCCTTTTACTAGCTTTAAGCATAGAGGTGGTATGTTACGTCATGATGCACCGGAAAGGTATTATCATACTCACGTTCGAAAAGGTGCTTCTGGATTACATGATACTTGGTTAGTTTTGGGTGGTAAAATTTGGGATAAAGGGCAATCTCTTGAAACTGAAACGTTATCATTACGAGTTACTGGAACCAATGGTATGTTACCTCGCAAGACGTTAAGTAATGCTCGTATCGAATCACTATGCAGTTCACAAAATAGCATTTCGAGTGTTAAAAATTTATGTTCGCCAACATTACCTTGTTATCCGCCGACCGAGGATCGCTTTCATTGGCGAGTATTATCGCATTTAGCACCTAATTATTTGTCATTAATTAATGCAGAAGTATTAAGAGGAACACTTGCTTTATATGATTGGACTGAAAATGAGCTTAATCGACGACGTTTAGAAGGTATCGTCGATGTTTCTCATAGAATGATAAAACGGATTGAAAAAGGAATGTTACAAAGAGGAATAGAGATCGAAGTAACTATAAATAGTTTCCAGTTTACTGGCGAAGGTGATGTGATGCTTTTTGGTGAGTTATTACATCAATTTTTTGCCCTATATGCTGATGTTAATATATTTACTCAATTAGTCATCAATCTTCTACCTGTTGGAAATAAAATAGTATGGAAACAGAGCAAAATATCGAAAGTAGCGCTTTAATGCAGGAGCTTGAAAAAGTACTGCCAAAAATGAACTTCTATCGTTTTTGTCAGTTACTTGAGCAACTCTATGCTAAAGAACCTATACTAGGAAGATCGGAAACTCCAACGGGTGATCCTTTACGATTTGCGCCATCAGTTGATATGTCATTTCCTGCTAGCGAATTACAATATATTGAAAGGTCTCCGTATTTAAATCGTCCTGCAACGGTAAGAACTCGCTTTTTAGGTTTGTATGGTGTTGATGCAGTATTACCTTTTGGATTGTTGCACAATATCATACGCCGTGAAGAAAACTATCATGCAATGACTGATTTTTTGGATATATTCAACCATCGATTCATAACACAATTTTATCGAATTTGGTTAAAATATCATTACCCAGCTTGTTTTTTAAGTGGTGGTAAAGATTCTATATCTCAGTGTTTACTTGGGCTAACTGGGCTTATAATAAAAGGAACTAGCGAACAAATCGGTTCACCTGCTTCGCGGTTTTTAGCCTTGTTAGGTTTAGTTACACAAAAAACACGAACTGCTGAAGGTATTGCTGGTTTAACAAGGGTAATAGTTAATGATGCTAAGGTTGAAATAACGGAATTTTATCCTACTTGGCACTCTATTGAAAATCCTGCACAAGTAGGTGGTAAAACGAACAAAATAGGTTTAGATGGTAGTGCTGTCTTAGGATCTCGCTTAAGAGAATGTAATCAAACAATTCATATAGCCATAACTCCTCAACATGAAGATCAGATTATAGACTTACTTCCTGATGGGCAATTATATAAGGATCTTATGGCACTGATACGTGCTTATTTAGGTTATCAAGTTGATGCCAAAATTACACTTTATATTAAGCGAAATTTTTTGCCGCGCAGTCAACTAATATCAAAGAATTGTCGATTAGGGCAAACTGCATCATTAACCAAAATGACAGAAAATAGCGAGTATATTGAAGATAAGGTAGCAGTAAATTTAGGTCACTATTGTGGAATTGATTATACAGCATAAAAAAGGAATAAGTATGAAACGATTTAATTTAATTATTATTTGTCTACTAACTATCTGCTTAAGTGGATGTGGTATAGCACAAAGCCTAACGAGAGGAGCATCTAGTTTAGGGAACAGTATTTTTTCATGGGATATTAAAACATTACACTTAGATATAACTGCTAGATCTGAATTAAATCTTGATGATGAAGATAAATCATCTCCTGTTGTTATTAGAATTTATCAGTTAACTAAAGATACTGCTTTCAAATCTGCGTCTTATCAAAATCTAGTTGATCAAGATAGTGATGAATTGAAATCAACGTTGCTTGATACTAAAGAAATTGTGTTAAAACCTGATACTTCTGTTTCAATTGAAGTACCTTTTGACAGTAAAGCAAAATTTGTCGCGGTAGTTGCTCTTTATAATAATCCTGATTTAAAAGCGGATAATTGGCGATTAGTATTAAAACGCTCTGACTTACGCATAACTAAAGCTCGCAAAATAGAAGCAAGTAAATATATCATCAAACTAGTGGATAAAGATTAATGAGTGCATCTTTGTACGATATTTTATATGGTTATTTTGAGTCAGGTATAGCCATTGAAGATGTATCTGAAAAAGAACAAACTGTTATTAGTGTAATGGATAATATTGAGCGTATTTTAAATAGTCGGGCTGGTGCAATTATGCATTTGCCCGATTATGGATTACCTGATATGTCGACTATTTTTCAAGCATTACCTTCCTCGGCTTATGTTTTGATGCGGGCAATTGAGCAAACGTTACTAACCTATGAACCAAGACTACATGCTATTAACATCAATATTGATGAAAAAAATAATGATAGCATGGTATTGGCATATGAAATGACTTGTTATTTTAAAGAGGGCGGATTGGTTCGATATGGTACTTATTTTATGCCAGATGGTAAAGCTCGGTTAAAATACACGCGTAAAACACATAAAATCTGATATTAAATTACTTAAAAAATTATACTAAATAACAATAAAAATAATATAAGTAATAAGATCAATAACTTTATCAGTGAGCTAACTTATAAAGTTAATGGAAGTAATGTATTGTCAATGATAGAAAATAATCGCTATACATTAAATATGGACGGTTTGCCTGCTGAAGTTTCAATCTTACAGGTTGAGGGTAATGAACAACTTAACCAGCGTTGGCATTAAACTATTACTTTTACCAGCTCAAATAAACATCTTCTTGTTGAATCATTTCTTAATCAAAATGCCTGTTTGTGTTTTAACCCGGCGAATTCTAACAATTTAAGTGATATTGCAAATAAAGGACTTGATGCGCTCAATTCTTTAACCTCCGCCAATCTTTTACAAGCATTAAAACAGTCCGAGTCATTATATAGATCAATATTGTGTGATTAGTACAGCTAACGATAATTATGAACTAAAACCTCGTACCCAAAAAGAAAAACTGAATTGCTAAAAAGTGATCGTAACGCAAGAAAATTCTTCAAAATAAAAAGCAATATTATAAAATTTAGAAAAAATTAATTGAAGATATAGGATTTAACATCTGGTCTTTTTCAAAATAAAGAAGAATTTACATATAATTTATAAGCTACTTTGGTATAAAAAATGTTATTGAAAATAAACCAGAATTGGACAAGATTAATACATAACGCATATGAAGATAATCATGATATTTTAGGTTAAATTCACTTCACTTAATCCCTTGAATAAGCATAATTAAGATTTCCCTAAAAAATTTTTTAAGCAATTAACTTACTCTATATAGCCATCTAGCAAAAAAATTACCGTTTAACCATTTTATATAAATTAGTTTTATAAAAATCACAAATCATTAATAGCTGGAATTTGTAATACAGTAGGTATACGATGAATAAATATTAATCAAAGTTAATTAACTTTATGTTTGAATAAATCGAAATTAATTGGGGGTAGCATGAAATTACGAAAAGTGATGATTATCGGCGTTGGTAATGTTGGTTCAACTACTGCTTATACATTTGTTAATCGCGGTATTTGTGAAGAAATCGCACTCGTTGATCTTAATAAAGAATTAGCATATGGACATGCGCAAGATCTTTTAGATGCTGCAGCTTATCGACAAAATATGGTTAAAGTCAGTTTGCGTGAATCGACCGATTGCGCAGACATTGACATTGTTATTATCACCGTTACATCAGGGCTAGCCCAAAAAAGCCGAAAAGAAGAGTTAGACGGAACATCCAAAATTATCGAAAGTATTGTACCTAATATGATGAAAAATGGATTCAACGGTATTTTTTTAGTCGCGACAAACCCTTGTGATGCCATTACTTATCAAGTTTGGAAATTATCTGGATTACCTCGTCATCGTGTGATTGGTACAGGAGTGTGGCTTGATACGGTGAGATTACGTCGATTATTGGGTGAAAAAATGGATATTGGCCCACAAAGTATTGATGCTTTCATTGTCGGTGAACATGGTGACTCTCAATTTCCTGTTTGGTCACATTCTTCGATTTATGGTATTAATCTAAATAAATTAGAAAAAAATAAAATTGATTTTGCTCAGATCGGTACTCAAGCTCGAAAAATGGGCTTTGAAATCATGGAGAGAAAGCACTGTACTGAATATGGGATTGCTAGCACTATCACCGAAATTTGCCAACATATATTTACCAACAGTCACCGAGCTTTAGCTCTTAGTTGTATTTTGGATGGTGAATATGGCTATAAAAATGTTGCTATTGGTGTACCAGCAATACTTGACCAACATGGTATCAAAAAAATTATTGAACTTGATTTTATTGAAAAGGAAAAGCAGTTATTTGCAAACAGTATTGAAATTGTTAAAGGTTATATTGAGCATATTAATTTAAAATAATGTTTTTTACCATTACTCAATTAGGGTATAAGCTTAATATTTTTCATTTGTGGCATGATTTTTTTAAATTTGCCACAAATAAGATTTTTAATGATATTAAAAAAGGTATTTGGGAATATAATTGAATATCTTCTAAATAATATTATTTCAATTTGATAACATTCAGCAAGAATCAAAGAATAAATAGGCATGCGAGTAATATATTAGATTTGTTACAACGGTTTATATTTTTTAAAAAATTAGTTCTGTAATATTAGCTATAATCAACATTTAATTGAAAATTGGTTAGAGATTTATTTAATTATAAACATTAAAAATCATTAAAATGGCAATTTAAAATAGAAAATTGTTGCTAAAAAAATTTTAAATGTCCAAAAGTATTGGTTTATATTTGTAATATTAGATTAGCATATTATTAAATATCAATCATATAAAAGACAGAAGCAAAGAGTTGGCAATAATCCATACCTATTCATTGCTATCGCCTATCTTTAATTTTTAATCATTATCAGCTGGGAATTTTACGTTGATTTGTTTTCTTATTTCGGTCAATAATTCTGATGAAATCAATGAATATTTTAGCCCTTTATGATTTATTTGTCTTAGTCGATAGAGATCGGCAAATTCTAACGCTTCATAATACATTTCGTTACTATTTTGTTTAAGGGTTATTTCTTGTAATTCTCCTTGCCTTGGTTGATAGAATACTTGTTCACAGCCAGATAAATGTTTAATGATTAAAGCACCATCTTCACCTTGTATTTCGCTATGAATAAATGAGTTAGTGACTTTAGAGTGCCAAATAATGACATCAAAGTCATCATAAGTTAGTAAAACTGTACCATGAGCATCAACTCCGGAATCAAGTTGTGTGCCACTGGCATATATTGAACTAGGCTTTTTCCATAACCCTATTGCAAAATTAAGTGGATAAACACCAATATCCATGATTGAGCCGTTCGAAAATTGAGGATTAAAAGTGTTGGGATTTTCACCGTCTAAATAACTAGAGTACCGTGATGAATATTGACAATAATTTAATAAAGCTTTGTGTATTTTTCCTAATTTAGGTAGATAATTTCGAATTAATTCAAAATTGGGTAGATAAAAGGTTTTCAGCGCTTCAAAGATGATTTGTTTATTTCGTTTAGCAAAATCGACTAATCTTTGGGTTTGTTCCAAATTTGATGTTAAAGGTTTCTCACATATGACATCTTTATTGTTTTCTAACATCAATTTTGCTTGTGCAAAATGTAGTGAGTTCGGGCTTGCAATATAGACTACGTCAATATTAGTATCGTCAGCTAATTGTATTAAATCATCATAGATAACATTAACATTATATTTTTGCGCAAACTGGCGAGCTTTATTTATATCTCGCGAATAAATAGCGGTAAGTTGATACTGCTGAGTTTGTAATGCGGCATCAATGAATTTTTCTGTGATCC
This sequence comes from Gilliamella apicola, assembly GCF_000599985.1. Classification (NCBI taxonomy): domain Bacteria; kingdom Pseudomonadati; phylum Pseudomonadota; class Gammaproteobacteria; order Orbales; family Orbaceae; genus Gilliamella; species Gilliamella apicola. The sequence goes on along the minus strand of NZ_CP007445.1, from coordinate 2,137,230 downwards.
AGTTGCTACCTATTGTTGCTAATCTAATCATATGCATGCCTTTATAAATTTATTTGTTATGTTAATTATTTTGTAAAAAAGTTTGAGGTTAACATAACGTTTTAGTCTATTTTTTTATTATATTATTAACAGTTCAGATAACATGAATAATAACACTTTTTATATTTAACCGATATATATTAAAGAACTAAATAATTGATACCAATTAAGACCACCCATTGTAAAAAGGGTGGTCATTTATTTTAATGCGAGTTGGTAAGAAATAATTTAATTGATGTGTTTTGCGTTTCATTATGGAAACCATAACCAAGTTCGGTTAAATGTTGAGTAAATTTATTGCTATCTGTTTCATCGATTTCAAAAGCAGCAAGTACTCTTCCGTAATCTGTGCCATGGCTACGGTAATGGAACATGGAAATATTCCAATTTGTGCCTAATGTTTGTAAGAATTTAAGTAATGCACCTTGTGATTCAGGAAATTCAAAACTATAAACTTGTTCTTGTATTGGGTTACATGGTTTACCACCAATCATATAGCGAACATGTAGCTTTGCCATCTCGTCTTCGGATAAATCAACAACAGCATATCCAGCAGCAGTTAATTCTTGTAGGATGTCCTCTTTTTCATTACTTTTCGATATTCTGACACTAACAAAAATGCATGCGGATTTATCGTCATGATAACGATAGTTAAATTCTGTTACTGAGCGTCCGCCTAATAATTTACAGAAAGCTAAAAAACTACCTTTTTTTTCAGGAATCGTTACCGAGAATAATACTTCGCGTTTTTCACCCAGTTCACAACGTTCTGAAATGTAACGCAAATTGTGGAAGTTTAAATTAGCACCTGACAAAATATGTGCTAGATTTTCACCACGAATATTGTGTTGATCAACATATTTTTTTAGTCCTGCGAGTGCAACCGCACCAGAAGGTTCAGCTATTGCGCGCACGTCATCAAATAAATCTTTTACTGCAGCGCAAATTTCATCGCTATCAACGGTAACAATATCATCAATATATTGTTGGCAGAGTCTAAATGTCTCATCTCCAATACGCTTAACTGCAACACCTTCAGCAAATAATCCCACTCGACTTAAATCAACGGGTTTACCTGCATCAAGTGCAGCTTTTAAACAGGCTGCATCAGAGGGTTCGACCGCAATAACTTTGATTGCTGGCATAATTTGTTTGATTAATACTGCAATGCCTGCAGCTAGACCTCCACCACCAACAGGCACAAAAATGCGATCAAGTTTGGCATTTTGTTGAAGTAACTCCATAGCAATACTGCCTTGACCAGCAATGACCAAGGGATGATCAAACGGAGGAATAAAAATTCGATTTTGTTCTTTGGCTAGTTCCATTGCTTTGGCTTTGGCTTCATCGAAATTAGCACCATATAAAAGTACTTTACCACCAAACTCTTTGACAGCTTCAACTTTGATATCTGCTGTAGTTAACGGCATTACAATAAGCGAACTTATGCCTAATTTAGTGGCTGAAAAAGCAACTCCTTGAGCATGATTACCAGCCGATGCGGCAATCACGCCGCATTTACGTTCATCTTCACTAAGACTGGCGATCATTGCTTGAGCGCCACGAATTTTAAAACTATGGACTAATTGCCGATCTTCACGTTTTACAAAGATTTGGTTTTCTATTCTCGATGAGATTTTTTCCATCTTTTCAAGCGGTGTGACATCCGCCACATCATAAACAGCGCTGCAAAGTGTTGCTTTTAAATAATCAGCACCAGTAAGTTTATTATTTTCTTGTTTCACAGTTAGCCACCTAGTTTGCTTTTATCACGAACAGCACCTTTATCTGCGCTAGTTGCTAGACTTGCGTAAGCTTTCAGTGCGTATGACACATAGCGATTGCGATCATGTGGTGTATAAGCTTTATCACCACGAGCAAGTTCCGCTACACGTCGTCTTTCAAGTTCATCATCAGGTACATCTAAAATTAATTTACGGTTAGGAATATCAATATCAATAATATCACCATCACGTACTAAACCTATCAAACCACCATTAGCCGCTTCTGGTGAGATATGTCCGATCGATAATCCAGATGATCCACCTGAAAATCGACCATCAGTAATAAGTGCACAAGCTTTGCCAAGACCCATTGATTTTAAATAGCTGGTTGGATAAAGCATCTCTTGCATACCTGGTCCACCTTTAGGACCTTCATAAATAATTACTACTACATCGCCAGCAATCACTTTACCACCTAAGATTGCATCGACCGCATCTTCTTGACTTTCAAATACTTTGGCAGGCCCGCGAAAAACTAAGTTTTCGGCAGCAACACTGGCAGTTTTGACAATTGCGCCATCTTGAGCGACATTACCATAGAGTGTAGCTAAACCACCATCTTGACTATAAGCATGGGCTTTGTCACGAATACAACCGTTTTCACGATCGTCATCAAGCGTATCCCAATAGCAATCCTGTGAAAAAGCTTTAGTCGTACGGATCCCAGCTGGTCCACTACGATACATTTTTTTCACAGTTTCATCATTAGTTTGAGTAATATCGTATTGTGCAAAGGTTTCTTGCAGAGTCAGTCCGAGAACATTGTGAACATCACGTCTAAGCAATCCAGCCTTATCTAGTTCAGACATAATCGATACCACGCCACCAGCCCTATGAACATCTTCCATGTGATATTTGGCTGTACTTGGCGCAACTTTACATAAGTGTGGTACTTTGCGTGAGAGTCTATCAATATCTGACATTGTGAAGTCAATTTCACCTTCTTGAGCAGTGGCTAGTAAATGTAGCACTGTGTTAGTTGAACCACCCATGGCAATATCTAATGACATAGCATTTTCATAAGCGGCTTTGGTTGCAATAGATCTTGGTAGGTAAGATGCATCATCTTGTTCATAATAACGTTTAGTAATTTCTACAATACGTTTAGCGGCTTTAAGAAATAACTGTTCCCGCTGTTTGTGAGTGGCAACAAGTGAGCCATTTCCTGGCAGTGACAAACCTAAAGCCTCAGTTAAACAGTTCATGGAATTGGCGGTAAACATACCTGAGCAAGATCCACACGTTGGGCAGGCAGATTGTTCAATAGCTTCACTGTCAGCATCACTAACATTTGGGTTAGCACTTTGGATCATAGCATCAACAAGATCGAGTTTGATAATCTGGTCAGATAATTTTGTTTTACCTGCTTCCATTGGCCCACCTGATACAAACACTGTAGGAATGTTGAGTCGAAGTGACGCCATTAACATGCCTGGAGTTATTTTATCGCAATTTGAGATGCAAATCATGGCATCAGCACAATGTGCATTTACCATATATTCAACAGAATCAGCAATCAGTTCTCGTGATGGTAATGAGTAGAGCATACCACCATGTCCCATTGCGATACCATCATCTACTGCAATAGTATTGAACTCTTTAGCAATACCACCCGATGCTTCAATTTGTTTGGCGACAAGCTGCCCAATATCTTTTAGGTGTACATGTCCCGGTACAAATTGCGTAAATGAGTTAACTACTGCAATTATAGGTTTTCCAAAGTCTTCATTTTTAACACCCGTTGCACGCCATAATGCACGGGCTCCAGCCATATTCCGACCTTCTACGGATGTTGCTGAACGATATTTAGGCATTTCTTGCTCCCAACTTTTTATTATTCAAGTTACCATTTAAAACGGTATCTTGTTTTACATGATGCTATAAAGTAAATCATATTCTTGAAAAAAATCCGCCGTGTTAACTGGAGGATCTCTAACTGATATCCCTTATTTAACTAGATCTAACCAGCCATATTTATCTTCAGTTTGACCATTAAATAGACCAAAGAATGTTTGCTGGAGCTTTTTAGTAATTGGACCACAGCGACCAATACCGATTTCGATACGATCAACACTACGAACAGGAGTAATTTCAGCGGCAGTACCTGTCATAAAGACTTCGTCAGCTAAATAGAGTGATTCACGAGATAATGTTTGTTCACGTACTTCGATTCCTAGATCGCGAGCAAGGGTGATGATAGCATCACGAGTGATTCCCGGTAGTGCTGATGAAGATAATAATGGTGTAAATAATATACCATCTTTAACGATAAATAGGTTTTCACCTGAACCTTCAGAAAGTTGACCATTTACGTCTAACGCAATCCCTTCTTGGAATCCATTAGCACGAGCTTCTGATCCGATCAGTAGTGATGATAAATAGTTACCACCAGCTTTTGCAGCAGCTGGAATGGTGTTTGGTGCAAAACGATGCCATGATGATACCATCGCATCGATACCTTGTTCTAAGGCGTCTTCACCAAGATAAGCTCCCCATGGGAATGCTGCAATCATGACATCTGTTTTATAACCGGCTGGAGGTATAACGCCCATACCAACATCGCCGATAAAAACTAATGGACGAATATAAGCACTTTCTAAATTATTCTTTTTGATAGTTTGACGGGTTGCTTCCATAATTTCTTCAAGAGTATATGGGACAGGAAAACGATAAATTTTGGCTGAGTTTAATAATCTTTGAGCATGTTCTTTATGACGAAATATAGCAGGCCCTTTATGTGTATTATAGCAACGTACACCTTCAAACACCGATGTGCCATAATGTAGTGCATGTGACATTACGTGCACTTTAGCATCTGCCCATGGAACCAGTTCGCCATTAAACCAAATATAATCAGATTTTGCTGTAGTACTCATTTTCTGTTTTCCTCTTAAATTTTACTTTTGTATAGCATGTATCTTGCTTTATGCTTTTATCAATTAAACATCAAACATTATACAATACTTTCTTGTTTGTTTAATATCTAAAATATTGATATATTTTAGTTTAAATTTTTGTTCTGCCGATAAATCATTGATTAAAATTTTTATTCAATTGAAATAACATCTTCTAATTTAGCTACTTGATTTTGTAACATTGAAAGATCTCTTTTAATAGTTAATTTGAGTGTCAAAATCAGTAAATTATTTTCAATGGTTTGCATTTGCATGGATTCAATGTGCCCACCTCGATGACGTACAACACGTAAAATACGTTCTAATGTACCTAACGTGTCATAAGCCTTTATGGTCAATTGATGTTGTGTTTGTTGATTCATCACTTACTCCTTGCGGCCTTTATCAAGCATGTTTTCGTTGGCTGCACCTGGTGGCACAAGTGGCCATACGTTTTCTAATTCATCGATGCGAACATGTAATAAATATGCACCAGATGAATTAAACATATTATCAAGAGCAGAATTGATTTCAGATTTTTTGGTGATAGTTTCACCTGGGATTTCAAATGCTTTTGCTAACATTAAAAAGTCAGGATTATCCGACAAGTTGGTTTCACTATATCTTTCGTTAAAAAAGAGCTCTTGCCATTGACGAACCATGCCCAAACGTTGATTATCAATTAATACTATTTTTATCGGTAATTTTTTACGTTTAATAGTGGTTAACTCCTGTACGTTCATCATAAATGAGCCATCACCAGATACACATATTACACAATCATTGGGACGAGCCATTTGTGCACCAATCGCTGCTGGTAAACCAAATCCCATAGTACCCAGTCCACTTGAGGTAATGAAGTTTTGTGGATGATTAAAGCGCATATGTTGGGCAGTCCACATTTGATGTTGACCTACATCGGTGGTGATTACAGTTTTGGCTGACTTACGTTCAGAAATGGTTTTTAATAATGCTGGTGCGTAAATGGCTTCACCAGGATGATCATAACGTGTTGGATGTTGTGCTTTTAATTCACCCACTTTTTTATGCCATTCTCCGATAGATATAGTTTTATTAAGCAGCGGTAAAACCTGCTTGATGTCACCTTGTAATCCTAAGTGTGTTTGGCGTAACTTGTTGATTTCGGCTTGATCAATATCAACATGGAGCACTTTTGCATGGCGGGCAAATTCATTAAGATTGCCTGTAACTCTGTCATCAAACCGTACGCCTAAGGCAATAAGTAAATCGCACTCTTGTACGGCTAAGTTGGCGGCTTTAGCGCCATGCATACCAATTAAACCTAAATAATAAGGATTATTAACATCTGCAACCCCTAATCCTTTTAATGTTGAAACACTTGGAATTTGAGTCAATGTCATAAAATCTTTTAATTCTGATATAGCGCCTGAAAGCCCAACGCCACCACCAATATAAAGCATCGGTTTTTGGGCTTGAGCGATCATTTGTTTGGCGAGATTTATTGCTTCAGGTGAGATGGTAAGTGGTTGTTTTTTATAAAGAGTGTTTTTTATTGAAGATGGCGTTAAATATTGTTGGTAATCTAAATTGGCAAGTTGTATATCTTTTGGAACATCGATTAGAATTGGTCCTGGTCTGCCTGAGTTAGCTAAATTAAATGCCTCTTCTAATGTATTGGGCAATTTTTTAGCATCATTTATTAAATAACTATGTTTGGTGCAAGCTAAGGATAATCCTAAAACATCAACTTCTTGAAAAGCGTCTGTGCCAATTAGATTAGTTGGAACTTGACCAGTTATGGCAATAATAGGTACAGAATCAATTAGTGCATCAGCAAGTCCTGTAATGATATTGGTTGCGCCTGGACCTGAAGTAGCAATGCAAACTCCCGTTTTACCTGTTGAGCGAGCATAGCCAATTGCCGCCATTGCTGCACCTTGTTCATGGCGACATAAAACATGTTCAATACCGCCATCATATAAGGCATCATAAAGAGGCATAATTTGACCACCAGGATATCCAAAAACGGTGGTAATGCCTTTTTCTTTTAAGGTTTTAACTATCCACTGTGTTCCTAACATTTATTCCTCACTTGTTCTTTTTTGCCCAATCATTGTTCATAAAAAAACCCCGCTATTTGGAGCGGGGTTTTTGAGTTTATGTATAAACATATTTTTTATTCAAAAACGCCCCCGCGTAGGAATAATGACCACGCTGACAATAATGTTGATAAGGACGTTTTTGAGTGAAAATTTCATAATCTGTGTTGATTAACTTTTTTGTCATTTTAAAAAATATTCTAAACAAAATACTCGTTTTAAAAAAAAGTGCAACTATTTTTTTGTTTTTATATAGTATTAAAAAGAGATTGTGAAAAAGTTTCAGATTAACTATACGTTTCAGTATAAAATGTTTCAATATAAAAGTAATTTTGATAAGTTAGTTGGGCATATTTAATGTGCATTAATATCTTATCAGTTTTAATTGTCATAATTAGAGATCAATATGATTGAGTAAAGAAAAACAAATATTAAATGTATTTTAAACGCTATAAGAATACTTATTCTTTTTAATATAAATTTATCAATAAATCGAATCATAAAGGTAAAATTTGTAATAACTAGCTTAGTTAAAATTAATTTGATAAACTGGAATAGGTGCAAGATTATGCAACATTCATGGTTTTGGTAATACTACTTTTAGTGACCCCGCCAAGCCAATCAAGGAACGCCACCTTTAATAATACTCTACCTCTTTTTTATTCATTTGTTTAAATAGATAGAGGTTGACATCAAGTAACACGATTTAACTTTAAGAAACAAATATTCAAATTTTATAATTATTAAATATAATTTATTGAATTAATTGGTTATTTTAAAGATATAAAATACGCTTAACAATAGGATTTTGTGATTACTGATTGATTTTATTTAAGTTATATTGAATTTGTGTACAAATACATAGTTAACTTAGGAGAATATAATGAGTAAACAAATTTGTAATCCACTTACTAAATACCATCATGGTAAATTTCCAAAACAAAAACAAGCAGCACCAGCTCTTCAGTGTGAAATGGATCCGATTCCTGATTGCGGAGAAAAAACCTATCAAGGTCATGGTCGTTTAGAAGGTCGCAAAATGTTAGTTACTGGTGGTGATTCTGGTATTGGACGAGCTGCAGCGATTGCTTATGCGAAAGAAGGCGCTGATGTGGCAATAAATTATCTTCCTTATGAACAGAAAGATGCTGAAGATGTCGCCAAAGTAATAGAAGCTGTTGGTCGTAAAGCAGTATTAATTCCTGGTGATTTAAGTGATGAGGCATTTTGTAAAAAACTAGTTGAACAAGCACATCAAAAATTGGGTGGATTAGATAATTTAACGTTAGTTGCTGGTAAGCAAACTGCTGTGGAAGATATAATGGAACTGACCACAGAACAAATTAAGAAAACATTCGAAATAAACGTATTTTCACTTTTCTGGGTCACTAAAGCTGCTTTAGGTTATTTAAAACCGGGTTCAACTATTATTACTACTTCCTCAGTTCAAGCTTATCAACCAAGTGGCAATTTATTAGATTACGCAGCAACTAAAACTGCAATTATTGCCTTCACTCGTGGCTTAGCTAACCAGTTAAGTAGCAAAGGCATCCGTGTCAACTGTGTGGCACCAGGACCTGTCTGGACTCCATTACAAATCTGTGGTGGTCAACCGAGTGAAGTTATTCCTGAATTTGGTAAACAAACACCATTACAACGTGCGGGACAACCCGTTGAACTAGCTGGAGTATATGTACATTTAGCTTCCGAAGAGTCAAGTTATACCACGGCAGAAACATATGGGGTAACTGGTGGTATGCATATTAATTAATCTTTCTTACAGTAAAAGGGCTTGTAAAAGCCTTTTTACTGCGTGTTTAAGTAATTAAATTCATTTTAAATTAAACGCTATTATACAAAATCATAATAGTTACTGTACGAAACTTATAACCAATAAGGGCAGAACAATGAGAACTTTTAAAGTAATTACTTTGGCAATGATGGGACTTTTTTTAGTAAATTGTGATAATTCAAAACCAACTGTCAATAATATCAAAGAACAAGTTCAACAAACGAGTTCAATGGTTAGTGATAAAGTGGCAGAATTATATGAACAAACTAAATCTGCCACTCAAGATGCACTCAATAATTTAAAAGATGGTAATTATAGTCTTGCTCAAGATGCAATAATCAAAGGTTTAAATTTAAGATTACCTTTGGATGTTGACCAAAATTTAACATTAGTTGATGTAACAAAAGGAAACGATATAATTAGTTATAAATATGATCTAAAAGGTATAACTAAAGAAGGGTTCCAAGTTGAAAGTAATCAAAAAAATATTTTAAATGGTTTACGTGCGCTTTATTGTAGTAAAGATGCTACAACTAATGCTATTAAATTAGTCTTTCCAAACGGTGCAAGTCATAATTATTATCTAAATGGAGAAAAAGTTTTAACGCTTGATTTAAAACCTGGTGATTGTGATTCTAAATAATTTTATAATTATTAGATTTTAATTTCTGTTAATAAAAGGGCTTTTAAAGCCCTTTTATTTTAGTTGGAAACAAAAAAATTACATCATATTATTTAAAACAGAATGATTAATTAGGCGAGTAATTTTGTGTTTGGTCAATGTGCTATACACCTAAGTTAGTTTAAATTTGAATTTAAAAAAAGTAGACAAGATTTTTTATTTTAAGTATATAGCTAATGATTATTGAGTTTTAGCTACTATTTTGTACAATAAGTCACACTTTTTTAAAAGTTAGGATGCTTTTTAATTGTAATACTTTTAATATAAAATATTTTTGGCTGTTTATGGTTTATTTATTAACGTTAACCTGTTTTACAATATGTTGTTATTAGATTGTAATTTTAAGTGAGATTAACAGAAAGTTATATTTTACATACATAAAAATGCTAAAAAAAGTGTCTGATAATATAAAAAATATGAATAATTGAGGAATAAATATGAAAGTTATAAAAATAACAGCATTAGTTTTAATAAGCCTAGGGTTGTTTGGTTGTGATAACGCTGAAAAAGCAAAGAAAGATGAAGCAGAAAAGCTTACTAAAATTCAAGATATAATTATTAGTGATGCGAAAAAAAATCTTCCTATTAAAGTTGATTCAGTAACAAGTTTAGTAGATATCTTTAAAGATGATAACTCTATTAATTATCGATATGTTATTAACGCATCTAAAGATGAATTAAATATTTCGGAAACAGAAAAAATGACATCCGAAAATTTGAAAGGAGTTTATTGTACCGATAATCAGCAAGTTAAAGAGTTTCGAGATTCTTTTCCAAATGGTGCTGTCCACAACTATTATATAGGTGACGAAAAATTATTTGGCGTAAAATTGACACCTGCTTCTTGTAATGCTAACTAAAGTTGTAATTTATAAATTTCAAATAATTTTCAATATTGTATTATATTAACAGGGCAATAGCCCTGTTTAGTTTTAAAGTTTTATTCTAAAGCTTTACCTTTGGTTTCTGGTATGAGAAATACAAAAGCTGCGGCAGATAATAGATACGTAGCGGATAATAGAGCTAATGCGTAACTAATTGAATACATCGTTGCAAAATAAGCAATAAGGACTTGTGATATACCTGCAATTCCTCGTCCTACATTAAAAATAATATTTTCAGCGCTAGAACGGGCATCGGTAGGATAATGTTCGGCAAGCAGAGCGCCGTATCCTCCCATCATTCCATTAACAAAAAAGCCTATTGCTGAACCAAATATAATTAATATTATCATATCAGTTTGTTGGAAATAGAACCAAATAGATACTGCTGAAATTAACAGAAATATAATATAAGAAGGGCGACGACCAAATTTATCGCAAAGCCAACCAAAAATTAAAATACCTAATGACATACCTATTGTGGTTGAGATTGTCCAATACAGAGTATCTTTAAATGGTAATTTTAGTTCAGAAGCAATCATACTTGGCATCCACACCATCAAACCATAAAACCCAAAATTTTGCACAGCACACGCAATCGTTAAACCAATAGTGGTTGCAGTGGTTTTTGGTGTTTTAAACAATTTACCAACCGCAATTTCATTTTTGTTTTGGTCTTTTAAATTTTGCCAAATTTCTGGCTCATCTAGACCTTTTCGAGTCCAAGCAACAAACAGTGCTGGTAATACTCCGACGGCAAAAGCCCATCGCCAACCATAAGATTGACCAACGAAATTGACTGTCAAAGTGGAAAGGATAATACCTGCTTGAAAACCTAACGCAACAATAGACGTTGCTCGTGAGCGTTTGTTCTTTGGCCAACTTTCTGATACGAGTGTCATACCAATGCCAAATTCACCACCAAGGCCTAAACCACTTAAAAAACGGAAAATTAAAAAGCTTTCATAATTGGGAGATATTGCACACAAACCAGTAAATAAAGAAAAAATTAATATAGTCCATGAAAACACGCGTACTCGACCATATTTATCTGCTAAAACACCAAATAAAATGCCACCTAATACTGCACCAAGTAAGGTTACAGAAGTTAAAGTCCCCAGATCGGTTTTGGATAAATTAAAAGAAACCGAAATCAGGCTAAAACAGACACCTAAAATCATCATATCCATGCCATCTAATGCATAACCGACAGTCGATGCAAAAAGCGTTTTTTTTTGGTATGGTGTTGTTTGTTCACTTTCAACTTGCTTGACTGAGTTTGATTCAGTTTTCATGTATACCTCTAGTAATTGAAAATAGATTTTTCTAAAAGTTAGTACTTTGTGATGTTTAATTTGCCATTAAACGGAGGGTAATCTAAAGCGCGGCAAGTATATACTTAAAACTTATAAAAAGCCAAGTCTAAAGCTTAAAAAGGTTATTTTATCCATCGATTTCTTATCGATGGATAAATAATATTATTGTTCATCAATAAAATACCAATAACCTTTATTAACAAAACTAAGCAATGCTTGTCGTGCTTCTTCATTTTGTAAATGTTCATAACTAAGTATTTCGTTTTGACAAAGTATGTCAATTACAGACATAGGTAAATCTATTTTTTCACCATGAATATAACCAAAATCACCAACTTTAAAAATTCGGATACTTGGCACCCGGAATAATTCTGCGCCTGTTTGTAAGATTGAGTTAAATTCATCATATTCGTATGGTGGTTCAACAGGTACAATATTAAGTTCGTGCATCGGTAAAGTAATATGTTTACCAAACCAATCATAAAATAGATCGGGAGTTTTGATTAAATCAACGATTTGATCTTGTAATTTGGTTAATTCATAATGTTGTATACGGTAAGGGTCTTGAGGTAATTTTAAATTTGGATCTTGGTAAAAAATACCATCAGGTAAATTATCAATAATATAATCAGCGAATCCACTTAGCATTTCTTGTGATGTTTGCGTTCTAAAACCAACTGAATAACTTAATGATTCACCTTTTGATACTCCATTATGCGGAAAACCAATTGGAATATATAAAATATCGCCTGAAGTAATCTCTTCATCAATAATCGCTTGATAGTCTTCAACATGTAATAATGCTTTATGAGCACTGAATTGTTTATAATTAGGATTACGATCACCAACTTGCCAACGTCGCACCCCCATACCTTGTATAATAAAAACATCGTAATTATCGATATGTGGACCTACGCCTGCGCCTTGTGTAGCATAAGAAATCATTAGATCTTCATATTGCCATTGTGGTATGCATTTGAACGGTTCAACTAACGTTGCAGCTTGTTCATGCCAATGATCAACTGCTTGAACTAATAAACTCCAGTGCTCTTCGCCTAAGTTACTAAAGTCATCAAAAGGACCAAATTTAGCATCCCAATTGCCGTTTTTGTTTGTAACAATACGGCTTTCAATTTCTTCTTCCATTGCCAATCCAGCAAGCTCATCTGGGGTGATTGGATCAATAAAATGACTGAAAGCCTTTCGTAATATCACGGGCTTTTTTTGCCAATAGTTTGTTAAAAAGTCGTCCCAATCTATATTTAATTTATTATTCATTTAACACCCCTTGTAGTTTGAATAATTGACAAAAGTTGTCGGTTGTTTGTTTCGCTATTACTTCTAAAGTAACTCCTTTTAACACCGATAGATAAGAGGCGACTTTTCGCACGTATGCGGGTTGGTTTTCTTTTCCTCGATATGGGACTGGAGCAAGATAAGGAGAATCCGTTTCGACTAAAATACGATCGAGCGGTACATATTTGGCTACTTCCCGTAACGCTTCGGCATTTTTAAAGGTAATGATACCCGAAAAAGATATGTAAAAACCTATATCCAACAGCTGTTTAGCCGTAGCAATATCTTCTGTGAAACAGTGTAATACACCAGAATGGGTATGTTCATCTTTTAATATTCTTAAAGTGTCTTCTTTTGCATTACGAGTATGAACGATCACAGGTTTACTTAGTTTACGGCCTAACCGAATATGTTCTTTAAAGTTTTCTTGTTGTTGTTCTAAATTATCTTGCTGATAATAGTAATCAAGACCTGTTTCACCTAAAGCGACAACATTATCTTCTTGAGCTAAACGTTGAAAGCGATTTGCATCATATTTTTCATCATCCAAATTAAGAGGATGAATTCCACATGAAAAGGAACATAGATTTTTAAAAGGCATAAGTAAATGTTTCATCGCTTCATAACCACCTAATGTTGTTGCTACGCTCAAGCAATGTTTAACATCATTATTTATAGCTTGTTGTAAAACATCTGCGATAGTTTTATTTTTTAAATCTAAACTATCTAAATGACAGTGAGAATCAATTAAAAACATAATAATCTCTTTTTATTTTCTAATGTTGTTCAAAATCTCGGACTGGTTTTATAGTTGACCAGGAACGGCAAGCAGGGCATAGCCAATAAATAGTATTAACAGTAAAACCACATTTTTGACATCGATAATTCGGGACAATCTTTATTTGTTCACCAACCATATTACGTAATAATAAAAGGCTTTCTTTGGCTTTCCCTTGCTCGGCATCGGCTACATGATAATCCATTAATCGGTAAAATCCTTTTAAATTAGGATGCTTTAACAATTCTCGGTACATATAGTTTTGGGCTGAATCAAGTCCATTTTGTTTTTCAATAAGGTCAGCTAACATCAATTCAGCAACATTACCCGTGTCTTTATCGACACATAATTGTAAAAATTGTTGAAATTCGTCTTGTTTATCTAATTTGTTATAGCATTCATTTAATATAGGTAAGGCCTCACCAATAAATGCTTTATCTTGCTGTAATATTTGTTTAAGTGATTCAATGGCTTCTTCTGTTCTGTTTTGCACTATCAATATTCGACCTAACATTAATGATGTGCGGGCGCAATTAGGATCTGCTGCTGAAGATTTTTGTAATAAATTATATGCTTTATCAAGATCATCATTGGCAATTGCAAGGGATGCTAACTCACAATAAAATTGAGCAATGTATATTTTGTATTTTTCGTTACCAAGTTTTACAAGTTTGGTTGCAATATTAATTGCGTTTATCCATTCACTTGTGGATTGATAAATAATGATAAGTTGCTGTAGGGCAGATTGTTGAAAGTCTTCTTCATCGATGAGTTGCAAAAACATTTCTTCAGCACGGTCATAGAGTCCGGCTCCCATATAATCACGACCTAATTGTTGGATGGCTAAAAGTCGTTGTTCAAATGTCAACGAGGAACTTTCCAATAATGCTTGGTGAATTCGTATAGCTCTATCTATTTCACCTCGAGAGCGAAATAAATTACCTAAAGTTAAATGAGCTTCAAGCGTACCTTCGTCTTCTTTTAGCATATCCAAGAAAAGATCAACGGCTTTGTCTTTTTGATTAGACAAAAGAAAATTAAGACCATCAACATATTCACGTGACAATCGATTAGATTGATCGATATATTTTTGTTTTGCATTTCTGTCGCCCATATACCAGCCATAGGCGGCAGCAATAGGTAACAACAGAAATAACAGTTCAAACATGATATTTATTCTTGATTATTTTTAGTTAAACTTAATTTTTGATGATCAGTTAGGTTGTCATCATACTTTTTTTGTAATTTATTCAATTTGCGCTTAGTAGATGAATGTTGTAACTTAGAAATTATGACTAGAATTCCTGTTAATATTGTTCCTACAATAAAGCCAGATCCAAAAAATATTGCTAAAAGAACCGACAATCGGAGTTCGGTTTTGGCAAACAAATAATTGAATGACACAACTTCACCATTAAATGCACCTAATGCGATAGCGATAGTGAAAATAACAGTTATCAATATGATTGAGATAACAAATTTCATAATAATGACCTTTATCTTTTTTTAATTTTACTTAAACGTCTATATAATCTTAAACATTTTTTACAAAATGTCAGTTGAAAAATTATTAATCTACTATATGCCATTTTTGTGAATAAAAATAGCATATTAAAGAAATGACCCAAGCGAGTAAGATGCCAAATAATAAATCAATCGGACTATGCATACCTAATGCTAATCGACTAATTTCAATTAACAATGCCCAAATAATAATTGCGTTAACAATAATATAGTGACGTCTAAATCCCAATAATGTTATTGCAAGAAATGCCCAAGTTGCCGAAAATAAAGTATGTCCAGAAGGTAGTGAATATCCTGTTTCACTTTGCCAATGCTTCCCTAACCATTTTGGAATGGTATCTGAGTTATTTAACTTTTCAGAAATAAATTGTTGTTTTTCTGATTTAGGTAACAAATAAAATTGTTTGTCATCAAGGTGAAATTCTTTTGACATCCATAACACGTAAGGCCTTGATTCTGCTGTTAGGGATTTTATAATGGTTTTGACTATTTGCCCACCTAAAATTGCACAAATAAGACAAAACCATAATGCAATAATTTTTGTTTTTGTTTTATTGGGCATTAAATAGCAAAATAATATAAAAAAAACGGTTGATGTAATAATTGCCCAAGGAAAACTTGCTGTTTCTGTTATAAAGAAAAAATATTTTGATGTATTATTTAATGATTCTGGTTGCCAATGCCAATTTATGGCTATAATAGCTAACGGTACTACTAACATAATGGCTAACGGTGCCATTGTTTTTTTTATTACAAACCCCATTTATAGACTCAATTTAACACTAATTGCTAAATAGTTTAGCATGGAAGATAGCTTTTTTTAAAAGTCTATTTATTTTTTATTTAAACGGAGATGATAATGCAATTAAAACATGTTGCACAAGCGAATTTACCAACAGCATGGGGATGTTTTACTATCGTTGGATTTGAAGAAATTGCAACAGGGAAAGATCATGCAGCTTTAGTATTTGGCGATATATCTGGCGATGCTCCAGTTCTCACTAGAATTCATTCAGAGTGCTTAACTGGGGATGCTTTGTTCAGTTTGCGTTGTGACTGTGGCTTTCAGTTAGAAGCAGCTTTAAAACAAATAGCTAAGGAAGGTCGAGGAATTTTAATTTATCATCGTCAAGAAGGTCGTAATATTGGTCTACTAAATAAAATTAGAGCTTATGCACTGCAAGATAAAGGATTTGATACTGTTGAAGCCAATGAACAATTGGGTTTCGCCGCTGATGAACGTGATTTTACTCTGTGTGCAGATATATTAACTTTACTTGGCGTATCGCAAATTCGTTTATTGACTAATAACCCTGAGAAAATAAAAGTGCTTGAACAGTCAGGTATTAAAATTTTACAAAGAGTGCCATTAGAAGTTGGAGAAAATCCAAATAATGAACACTATTTAGAAACAAAAGTGAATAAAATGGGACATTTATTGCATTTACATCATGGTAATTGCAATTGTAATCATTAGCCAATAACACTGAAAAGAATCGATTTAACTAAACCTCAAAAAATATTATTTTTCGAGGTTTTTTTACATCTTAGAAATAAAGATCTATTTTTATCTTTATGATTAGTCTTTATCACAGCGAAGTACGCCACCATTGGCGATCTGATCTTTTGATATTTCGTGCATAATGATTTGTACCGCCTCTGGTTTACAGTTAAGTGTTTCAGCGATTGCTGCTGTTACACGTTTTGCCATTTCCCTTTTTTGTTCTACTGTACGACCTTCTAAAAAGTCAATAACAACATTTGGCATAAAAATCTCCTAGTGATTAATTTTAGCAAGCTGCTCATCAGTTAATGCGATTTCTTGGTTATGGCAGATACCAATACCAGATTGTATAATTTCTTCTGCAATAGCTTTGGCTTCATCTAATGAATGCATTTTATAGGTACCACATTGGTACTCATTAAGCTCAGGAATTTGGTTTTGCGATTTAACCTTTAAAACATCTTGCATGGATTTTAACCAAGCATCGACAACTAATGATTCATCTGGTTTACCTATAAGACTCATGTAAAAACCAGTACGACATCCCATTGGCGAAATATCAATAATTTCAACTTGTTCACTATTGAGGTGATCACGCATAAATCCAGCAAATAAATGCTCTAAGGTATGAATTCCTTTTTCAGGTAATAGTTTTTTATTGGGAATGGTAAAACGCAGATCAAACACTGTTATTTTATCGCCTTTTGGTGTTTTCATAGTTTTAGCTACTCGAACAAAAGGGGCTTTCATTTTAGTGTGATCAACTTTAAAACTATCTAGTAATGGCATAACTTTCTCCTTAATCGGTTTTCGTAATTTTAATCAATTCAATCTCGATAACCAATATTTTTTGTGTTTACTCGGCAAGTAAATTTAACATCTCTTGCTCATCAATGACTTTAATTCCGAGTTCTTGGGCTTTATCTAACTTAGAACCTGCGGCTTCTCCAGCTATGACAAGATCGGTATTTTTAGATACACTGCCTGTCACTTTAGCACCAAGTTGTTTTAATTTATTTTTTGCTTCATCCCTTGTTAAAAGCGATAGTGTACCAGTTAATACTACTGTTTTACCTGAAAATGGGGAATCAACAATCGTTGTTTGTGTTTGAGGCGTAACATCTTGCCAATGAATATTTATTTCTTCACTGGTTAATTGCTCAATCACATTTCGGTTATGAGGTTCTTGAAAGAAATCTATGATGCTTTCTGCAATAACTACACCAATATCATTTACCGTTTGCAGTTGTTCAAGAGAGGCGTTTTCGATTGCCGATAAATTGCCAAGTTGGTTAACTAAGTTTTCCGCAGTGACTTCACCAACATTAGGAATACCAAGCGCAAATATAAATCGGCTTAATGTGGTATTTTTAGAAGCATTTAATGCATTTAATAAGTTATTGGCAGATTTTTCGCCAATTTTATCTAATGAACATAGGGTAGGCAGATTAAGTTTATATAGATCTGCTGGAGTTTTAACGTAATCTTTATCGACTAATTGTTCAATAATTTTATCACCCATCCCATCTACATTCATTGCCCGTCGAGAAACAAAATGTTTCAAAGCTTCTTTGCGTTGTGCTGGGCAAATTAATCCTCCTGCACAGCGTGATATTGCTTGTCCTTCGTCTCGAACAATTAGTGAACCACAAATAGGGCAATGAGTTGGAAAAACAATCTCTTTTGTATCTGCAGGTCTTCGATCTAATATGACAGCAACAATTTTAGGGATGACATCACCTGCTCGGCGTACGGTCACATAGTCACCTTCGCGTATACCTAATCGAGCTATTTCATCACTATTATGTAGTGTTGCATTACTGACAATAACCCCAGCAACAGAAACAGGTTCAAGTCTTGCGACAGGCGTAATTGCTCCTGTCCGTCCTACTTGAAAGTCTACCTTGTTTAATTGTGTTACTTCTTCCTGAGCTGGAAATTTAAATGCTGTAGCCCAGCGCGGAGCTCGTGCAACAAAGCCAAGTTCATTTTGTAATGCAATACTATTAACTTTAATGACTACACCATCAATATCAAAGTCTAAAGACATGCGCTGTTCACCAATTTTTTTAAAATAATCTAAAGCGGCTTGTGCTCCTTGTCGTTTTTCTACTTTATCACTAACAGGTAATCCCCATGCTTTGAATTGCATTAAACGATCATAATGAGTATTAGGTAGAGAACTACCTTCAATAATACCAACCCCATAGCAGTAAAATGATAACGGCCTTCTTGCAGTAATTTTAGGATCTAATTGTCTTAATGAACCTGCAGCTGCATTACGTGGATTGGCAAATACTTTTTCGTTTCGTTTTTCAGCATCAGCATTAAGTTTGGCAAAACCTTTATGAGTCATAAATACTTCACCTCGTACTTCTAAGCGCGCGGGAATATTTTCACCAATTAATACTAAAGGGATGGTTTTAATTGTCCGTACATTTGCGGTGATGTCTTCTCCAGTTGTGCCGTCGCCACGAGTAGCTGCTTTTGTGAACTTCCCGTTTTCATACAATATACTCACCGCCAAACCATCAAGTTTTAGTTCACAGCAATATTCAACTTGCTCGTTTTCATTATAATGAAGACGATCTTTAACTCTTTTATTAAAGGCTATAAAACTCGACTCATCAAAAACATTATCAAGTGAAAGCATCGGTATTTCATGTTTGATTGAGGCGAATTGAGCTAAAGGTGTACCACCAACTCGTTGAGTTGGTGAATCAATTGTTATCAGATTTGGATACTGTTGCTCTATTTTTTGAAGTTGTTTTATTAATTTATCATATTCAGAGTCAGGGATTTCTGGAGCATCAAGTACGTAATAGCAATACTCATGATGTCTAATTAAATTTCGCAGTGAAGTCAATTGTTCTGAGACAGCTTCAATCGAATCTGATTGAATAGCTGGATGTTCTGTTTTAGTTGATAATGGCATGATAATGGGCTCTTAAATTAAAACGTAGCTTTTTAGGAAAATCATCAAAATTGCTAATTAATAAAGCATACAGTTAATAAGTGAATTAATAACTGCATTATATAAATTTCTGTTTCTAGCCACCAAGTTGAATTGGTGGCATTTTATTAAAAAATTGTTGAAACTTTTTGCGATTAAATTTCGTTACAGGCTTTTTTAATACGATTTTTATAATTATCAATTTTTTGTGGTGTTAGCATGCGATGTTCATCATCTAGAACCACTCCATTAACATCATCGGCTATACGTTGGGCTGTTTGTAGCATTAATTTGAAATTTTGTTGGTTGTTGCCTTCGGTTGGTGCTACCATAAAAATAGATACACCAGGGGTTGTAAATTCATGCATTGTTTCAGGATCTAAGTATCCAGGTGTGACCATATTAGCTAAACTGAACAGCACAGGACCATTACCTGCTGGATCAACATGACGATGAAATATTCTCATATCACCAAATTGGAAGCCTGATTGCATAATACTAGCTAGAAGTACATCACCTTGTAATAAGTTACCATTAATTCCTTTTATATTTAATATAATAATTTCTGTATTGTCTTCGTCGAGTTTGTTTAAACTACTTTTCTGAGTTTTATTGTTTTTTGATGGTATCTGCTGATTATTATCGATTTTATCTTCGTTATTTTGGGTCGTTTGCTGTGGTTGTTTTTTAATTTGTATTTTTTTATCGTCGAAAGAATCGTTTTTTATTTTAAGAACTGGTTTTGTTTCACCGAAAGTTTCATTGATAGTTTGTTCTTCATCATTATTATTTACAAATAACTCTTCTTGCTGAGGAGGAACTTCATCAGTTAGTTCTTTGGGTGTATCATCTAGGGATTGATTATTTTTTTTATTTTTAGTGATTAAAATCACGTCATCTTCGATTACATCAATGAAATTATTTTCATGTTGTTCATCATTTGTCTGATTTTTCTTCTGTTTTTCAGAACCAAAAGAATAAAGTTCTCTTTTATTGATCCAAAACCCATGAATCAATAGAGCTATAATGACTAAGGACGCAACAACAATTAGAACAATACGTAAATTATCCATAATAACCATCTCAGAATTAAATTGAATATAGAGTCAAATTATTCAACATTAGAAAAATTGAATAAAATGATAACGGAGTACAACAAATGTAAATTGAAACCACTTGAACAATACTTCCTAAACATGATATTAGTATAGCATTTTATTTTAGCTTTTTTATAGCACAAAGAATCAATTAGTCTATAATATTTTATTTCAGAAAACGATCATATTTAACATTATAATTTATTTCTTATCATATCCCAGTTTTGTTGTTTTTAGAACTCTGTGCTATTAACCTGTAAAGATACTTACATTTTGTGTATTTTTTTTGTAAAATCGCTCGTTACTTTTGAATGTGATTAATTCATTGTTATCTAAATAATTATTAAGTTACCGAGGTCTATCTTATATGAGATTTAATAAGCTGTTACTTACTCTGCCAATGGCATTAACTAGTCTATTGTTATTAACAAGTTGTGATAATGATCAGTCACAAAATGGTAATGGCCAATTACCCAAGGTAACTGTGTTTAAAGTAGAACCTTTAAATTACACCATGAAAATAAATTTACCTGGGCGGGTTGTTGCATCACAAATAGCAGAAATAAGACCACAAGTTAGTGGGATTGTTTTGAATCGAGAATTTGAAGAAAGTTCAAATGTTAAAGCAGGGCAATCATTATATCAAATCGATCCAGCGATTTATCAAGCTAATTATGATAGTGCTGTTGCTAGTGTAGCAAGTGCAAAAGCTAATGCTAATATCGCACAACTTACTTTAAAACGCTATGCTGGTCTATTAAAGACAAAATCTATAAGCCAACAAGAGTATGATAAAGCTGCCGCGGATGCAAAACAAGCCGATGCCAGTGTATTGGTAGCTCAAGCGGCGGAACATGCTGCTAAAGTTAACTTAGATTATACCAAAGTCTACTCGCCAATTGATGGTTATATTGGTAAATCAAGTGTGACTGAAGGGGCCTTAGTGTCTGCTGGACAACCAACACCGCTTGCATTAGTGCAACAACTTGATCCTATTTATGTTGATATGACAGAAGCAGCGACACGCTATAATAAATATCTTCAAGATGAAAACATTATTTATGAACCGGCCAAAGGAAATAATGTGGAACTATTTTTTAATGATGGTTCAAAATATGCGCTTCCAGGAAATGTTAAATTTTCAGATATGACTGTTAATGAGACAACCGGAACAGTAACCCTACGATCTCAATTTTCAAACAGTGAAAGTAAAATTTTACCTGGTATGTTTGTTAAACCTCAATTGACATTAGGAACTATAAAAAATGCTGTATTGGTACCTCAGCAAGGTGTTACGAGTAATCAAAAAGGTCAATATACAGCTAAAATTTTAAAACCAGATAATACAGTTGAGTATCGTCAAGATATTAAAGTTTATACAGGAATCAGTGGTTATTGGGTAGTAACTAGTGGTATAGATATTGGTGAACAAATTATTATTACAGGTCTACTTAATTTAACTGCCGTTGAATCAGGTGCGGCTATGAAAGCACAAGTTGTTGGTGAGCCTACTACTCTTTCTCAAGAACAGTTAGATAATATCATCAAAAACAATGTGAAATAAAACAGGGGTAGATTTAATTATGGCTAAGTTTTTTATTGATAGACCTGTTTTTGCATGGGTAATCGCTATCATGATGATGCTAGGTGGTGCTTTATGTATTAAGCTACTAGCTGTTGAACAGTATCCTGATATAGCTCCTCCTTCTGTTACTGTTTCTGCTGTTTATCCAGGGGCTGATGCGCAAACTATTGAAAACACTGTTACACAATTAATTGAACAAAACTTAACTGGTTTAGATAATCTTATTTATATGAAATCAACCAGTAGTGCTCAAGGTGTAGTTCAAACTACTTTAACTTTTGCGCCTGGAACAAGTCCTGATTTTGCACAGGTACAGGTTTTAAATAAAGTAGAAAGTATTAAATCACGTTTACCAGAAAGCGTTCAAAAAAATGGAGTTTCGGTTGCTAAAAATAATACTAACTTTTTAAAAGTTATTGGTTTCTATTCTACCAATCCTCAAAAAACGCAAGCAGATATTGCTGACTTTATCTATTCTACAGTGCAAGATCCTATTCGCCGTGTGCAAGGGGTAGGGGATACTCAGTTATTTGGTTCTGAATATGCAATGCGTGTTTGGTTAGATCCAAACAAATTGAATTATTTTAACTTATCTATTGAAGAAATAATTGCTGCTATCCAAGCGCAAAATGCACAGGTTACAGCCGGGCAACTTGGTGCTTTACCAGTAACGGAAGGGCAAGAACTCAATGCGACAATTACTGCTCAATCACGTTTAAAAACACCTGAGCAATTCCAAAATATTTTAGTACGTGTTAATACTGATGGCTCAAATGTTTTATTAAAAGATGTGGCGAACGTTGAGATTGGTGCAGCTGACTACAACTTCCTTTCTCGTTATGACGGTAAACCTTCCGCTGGTTTAGGTATTTATTTGGCAACTGGTGCTAACCAATTAGATACATCAGCACAAGTTGATCAAAAGATTCAGGAATTATCTCAAATTTTTCCTGAAGACATTAAATTTGCGTATCCTTATGATACAACCCCTTTTGTTAAATTATCCATTAATAACGTAATTCATACATTGATCGAAGCAATCATATTGGTTGTTATTGTAATGTATGTATTCTTACAAAATCTTCGTTCTACACTTATACCAACTATTACAGTACCAGTCGTATTACTTGGTACTTTTGCAGTTTTATATATCTGCGGATTTACTATCAATACGTTATCTATGTTTGCTATGGTTCTTGCCATCGGTCTTCTGGTCGATGATGCCATCGTTGTTATTGAAAACGTTGAGCGTATTATGCATGATGAAGGTCTATCCCCTTATGATGCAACCGTTAAATCAATGGAACAAATTACTTCTGCATTAGTTGGGATAGCGGTGGTATTATCAGCTGTATTTGTACCAATGGCATTTTATGGTGGTGCTGCAGGGGGAATTTATCGTCAATTCTCAATTACAATTGTAACTTCAATGTCCTTATCAGTGTTGATGGCAATTGTATTAACTCCTGCACTTTGTGCACAAATTTTAAAAGCGCCATCAAAAAGTAAAGTTAAGAAAACAACTTTGGGTGAAAAACTAGTAACCATAGCTCCATTTTGTTGGTGCTCTGCTGGAACTAAATGGTTTTTTGATAAATTTAATAATTTGTATAACAAAAGTTTGCATCTCTATGAAAAAGGTGTAATTAAGTTTATTCGTTACCCAGTTATTTCATTTATTTGCTATGTCTTGATTGTTGTGGGCTTAGTATTTGGATTTAATCGTTTACCAACAGGCTTTTTACCAAATGAAGATCAGGGTGTATTGATTGTTATGGTTGAATTACCGCCAGGATCGACATTAGATCAAACGATGGGCGTGCTTAATAAAACTTCTAACTTCTATATGACGCAAAAAGCCGATTCAGTGAAAGAAATATTCACCGTTGCAGGTTTTAGTATGGTTGGTCGAGGACAGAACATGGGGCTTGGCTTTATCCGACTAAAAGATTGGGATGAGCGTAAACGCCCTGATCAAAAAGTGGATGCCTTAGTTGGTAGTGGTTGGGGATTTGCTTCAACGATTACAGAAGGTCGTGTAATTATCACCAATGTCCCAGCTGTGCCATCACTTGGTATGGCAAATGGTTTTTCTTATATGTTAAAAGATTCGGCTGGTCTTGGGCATAATGCTTTAATGGGGGCTTTTTTCCAACTATTGGGCCAAGCTGCGCGCGAACCTCAATTACAGCAAGTTCGTCCGGGAAGTATGTTAGATGTTCCACAATATAAAATTAATGTGGATTTTGAGACTGCTCAAGCTCTTGGTGTAGCTGTTAGTAGCGTTAATACCGTTCTTTCAACTGCATTAGGTTCTGCTTATATTGATGATTTTGTCTATAATAACCGTGTTAAAAAAGTTTATTTACAATCTGATGCGGCTTATCGAATGCTACCTGATGATTTCAGTTTTTGGCATGTAAAAAACCAAAAAGGTGAAATGGTACCTTATGATGCTTTTGCAACTACAACAAAAAGTTATGGTTCTCCATCGCTTGTTCGTTATGATGGTGTAGCTGCAATGGGGATCAGTGGTTCAGCAGCGCCAGGCATGAGTTCTGGTCAAGCTATGGCAATAATGGAAGAATTATCTAAACAGTTACCTAAAGGTTTCTCGTTTGATTGGACAGATATTTCATATCAAGAACGTCAAACAGGTTCTCAAACTACAACACTTTATATTATTTCACTTATTGTTGTATTCTTGTCATTAGCAGCTTTATATGAAAGTTGGACAGTACCAATTTCAATACTATTCGTTATTCCATTAGGTATTATTGGTACCGTATATGCCACTATGTTTAGAGGTCTTGATAATGATATTTACTTTATTGTTGGTCTATTAACTACGATGGGATTATCTGCCAAGAATGCTATTTTGATTGTAGAATTTGCAAAAGATGCACTCGAAAAAGAAGGTAAATCATTAATTGATGCAACATTAGAAGCTTGTCGTTTACGTTTACGTCCAATTTTAATGACATCATTTGCATTTATTTTAGGTGTTTTACCATTAGCATTAAATAGTGGTGCTGGATCTGCTAGCCAAAATGCGGTAGGTACAGGAGTTATCGGTGGTATGATAACGGCAACATTTTTAGCAATATTCTATGTTCCATTATTCTTCTTGTTTGTAACTAAACTGTTTACTAAACATAAGAATAAAGTTGTTTTACCATCTAACTATAATGGTAAAATCGAGAATAATTAATAAAAGTTAACTGATTATCAATATATTTTAAAAGCACCAATAGTTTTGGTGCTTTTTTTATGTAAACTAGAATTAATTATTCTACTGATTATTTAGTTTAATATTTTTAGTAGAAACTAAGCTTGATAATAGCTCTTTATTACTAGGACGAGAGTGATTTGTGTTGAAAGGATATAAGAACAGATTTATTTATATGATTTAATTAATTGTTGATTCATATGGGCATGCGTAATGGCTATAGCTAATGCGTCTGCTGCATCGGCTTGAGGGCTTATGGGCAATTTTAATAATAATTTAACCATATGTTGTACTTGTGTTTTTTCAGCAGCGCCAGTCCCAACTACACTTTGTTTGACTAAGCGTGCTGCATATTCAAAAACAGGTAGGTTATTATTTACTGCTGCGACAATTGCTGAACCTCTTGCTTGACCTAATTTTAATGCAGAATCGGCATTACGTGCCATAAATACTTGTTCAATAGCAAACATATCTGGTTGAAATTGTAAAATAATTTCACTCACACCTGCATATATGCGTTTTAAACGGGTAGGTAGATCATCAACTGCAGTACGAATACATCCGCTGCCAAGGTAAGTAAGTTGTCGTCCCGTTTGACGAATTACTCCGTAACCTGTCAAACGAGAGCCTGGATCGATGCCAAGAATAATGGCCATTAGAGCGTTGCTGCAACCTCGTCAGAAACTTCACCATTATGATAAACTTCTTGAACATCATCACAATCTTCAAGCATATCAATAAGACGAAGTAATTTAGGTGCAGATTCAATATCAAGATCAACTTTAGTTGCTGGGATCATCGATACTTCTGCTGCTTCTGACACTAAACCAGCTGCATCAAGAGCATCTTTAACTTCACCAAATGATTCTGGTGTAGTAAATACATCAATTGCACCATCGTCATAAGTTACGACATCATCAGCACCAGCTTCAAGCGCTGCATCCATTACTTGATCTTCATCAGTACCTGCTGGGTATGAGATAACACCTTTTTTCGTGAATAAATATGAGACTGAACCATCAGTACCTAAATTACCGCCAGTTTTTGTAAAAGCATGACGAACTTCAGAAACAGTACGATTACGATTGTCACTTAAGCATTCAACCATCACCGCAGTACCTGCTGGTCCATAACCTTCATAGATGATAGTTTCCATGTTTGTATCATCTTCACCACCAACACCACGAGCAATTGCTCTATTCATGGTATCTCGAGTCATGTTGTTCGATAATGCTTTGTCCATAGCAGCACGTAGACGAGGGTTAGACGCTGGATCGCCACCACCAAGTTTAGCTGCAGTTACAAGTTCGCGAATAATTTTGGTAAAGATTTTACCGCGTTTTGCATCTTGTGCTGCTTTGCGGTGTTTGGTATTGGCCCATTTACTATGACCTGCCATAAAATTCTCCAGATAAATAATTTAAAATCGGTGTATTTTAGCAAACTTTAACTGAAAATTCATTATCAATATGTTTATAAGTTATACTACTAACCGAGTCAAAATTTTGTAAAAAATTACAATACATTGTTTCATTAAGTTTGTCCTATAAAAATAATTTTATTTATCCAAAAATCAGATAATTAACTTAAACTATTCAATTTTTATTTAATTAAGTGAATTGTATATTGAGTATAAATATTGATCGAGATCACAAGTTTAAATTTTAAGCATTGAAATAAACTCTTTTTAGTTAGAAAATTACCTATCGAAACGTTTCGATGCTTCTGGTTTACTCTATTTTATAAGGATTTTGTTATGCGCAAAGGCCAACTATTTAATTCTGATATTTGCCAGATACTATCTAAAATGGGTCATACCGATCAAATCGCAATTGGAGATGCAGGCTTACCTATTCCTGATACAACATCACGAATTGATTTGGCATTAACTTATGGTATTCCATCATTTATGCAAGTTTTCGAATTAATTTCACACGATATGCAAATTGAAAGAATAATACTTGCGACAGAAATCAAAGAAAAAAATCCTCAAATTCTGGGGAGAATTTTAGAACGAATTAGTCAACTTGAACAAATTCAGAACAATGAAATTGAAATTACTTTCTTTCCTCATGAAATGCTAAAAAAACAAACATATAATTGCAAAGCAGTTATACGAACGGGAGAGTGTACGCCATTTGCAAATATTATTTTGCAATCAGGAGTCATTTTTTAAATATCGTTACATAAAAAGTTTGTATTGTTTTAATTAAGCGATGAGGAATTTATGCACGATAATTTATTACAACTTATTAATATTCATAAATCATTCCCCGGCGTAAAAGCATTAACAGGTGCAAATCTAAATGTCCGAGCAGGTCGAGTAATGGCTTTGATCGGTGAAAATGGTGCCGGAAAATCAACCCTAATGAAAGTGTTAACTGGAATATACTCAAAGGATGATGGTGAAATTATTTACTTAGGTAACAAAGTAAACTTTAAAGGACCAAAATCATCACAAGAAGCAGGTATCGGTATCATTCATCAAGAGTTAAATTTAATACCACAACTTACTATTGCCGAAAATATATTTTTAGGTCGAGAGTTTACTAATAAATTTGGCTGTATAGATTGGAAAAAAACCTATGACCAAGCTGACAAATTATTAGCCGAACTACATTTAACTTATGATAGTCGTAAGCTTATCAGTGAATTGTCGATAGGTGAGCAGCAGATGGTTGAAATAGCCAAAGTTCTTAGCTTTAATTCCAAAGTTATTATCATGGACGAACCTACTGATGCACTTACCGAAACTGAAACAGCATCATTATTTGAAGTTATTCGCAAATTAAAACAGCAAAATTGTGGAATTGTTTATATTTCTCATCGATTAAAAGAAATTTTTGAAATTTGTGATGATGTTACCGTTTTACGTGATGGACAATTTATTGGGGAAAAGACAGTTGCAGAACTAGATGAAAACTCTCTTATTGAAATGATGGTAGGACGAAAACTTGAAGAACAATATCCTCGCATCAGTAAAGAACGTGGAGGCATAACGCTGCAAGTTAAAAATCTTAGCGGGGCAGGTGTAAACAATATAAGTTTTAAACTTCATGAAGGCGAGATCCTTGGTGTTTCTGGTTTAATGGGTGCTGGGCGGACTGAATTAATGAAAATGATTTATGGTGCCAATCCTGCAAAATCTGGTTCTATTATACTTAAAGGTAAAACAATAAAAACGAATTCGCCATCAGATGGATTAAACCACGGCATTGTCTATATTTCTGAAGACCGAAAACGAGACGGACTTATTTTAGGGATGTCCGTTAAGGACAATATGTCACTAAATGCATTAAACTATTTTGTTAATCAGTTTGGCAAATTACAACTTAAAAATGAGCAAAAATCTGTTGACGATTTTGTTGGTCTATTTAATATCAAAACTCCCTCAATTAATCAAATTATTGGGCTCTTATCAGGTGGTAATCAACAAAAAGTTGCTATTGCTAAAGGGTTAATGATGCGACCAAGTATCTTAATATTAGATGAACCAACGCGAGGGGTCGATGTAGGCGCTAAAAAAGAGATATACCAACTAATAAATCAATTTAAACAGCAAGGTTTGAGCGTCATCTTGGTTTCATCTGATATGCCTGAAGTATTAGGTATGAGCGATAGAATTTTAGTTATTTACGAAGGCACCGTGACTGGTGAATTTTCAATTCGTGACGCAACACAAGAAAAACTTATGGCAGCAGCCGTTGGCAAAGCACAGGAGAAAGTCAATGTTGCAAAATAAAACGTTAAAGAATTTTCTAATTGAGCAAAAATCATTATTAACATTACTGGTTTTAATTGCAATTGTTTCATGCTTAAGTGATAACTTTTTTACTTTGAATAACTTTTTTAATATTTTACAGCAAACATCCATTAACGCGATCATTGCGGTAGGCATGACCTTGGTAATTTTAACATCCGGTATAGACCTAACTGTAGGCTCTACCTTCGCTTTAGCAGGTGCTATTGCGGCTTCTTTAGTTGGTTCGGATTTCTCCCCTTTTGTTGCGATAGGTATATCACTAGCACTAGGAGCTTTATTAGGTGCTTTTTCTGGTCTGATCATTGCAAAAGGTAAAATACAAGCATTTATTGCTACGCTAGTGATGATGCTCATTCTACGCGGTGTAACGCAGGTTTACACTAAAGGTAGTCCAATATCGACTGGTATGAATGATAATTCTGAACTTTTCGAGTGGTTTGCTTTCGGTCGGATTTTTGCTATTCCTGTGCCAATTATTATTATGACAATAGTATTTATTGGTGCATGGTACTTATTAAAATATACCCGTTTAGGTCGTTATATTTATGCTTTAGGAGGCAATGAAGCTGCCACAAAACTTTCAGGTATTAATGTTGATCGGGTCAAAATTACGGTTTATGCACTTAGCGGACTACTTTGTGCACTAGCTAGTACTATTGAAGTTGCAAGACTATCATCGGCACAACCTACTGCCGGTACTGGTTATGAAATGGATGCGATTGCCGCGGTTGTACTTGGTGGCACTAGCATGTCAGGTGGTAAAGGTAAAATTATAGGTACATTAATTGGTGCATTAATATTAGGTTTTTTAAATAACGGTCTCAATATGTTAGGTGTTGATGCATATTATCAAATGATCGTAAAAGGTGTGGTGATTTTATTGGCTGTGTTAGTTGATAAAAAAACCAATAAATAGGTTCTTATTTTGGGAGAGAATTATGAAATTTAAAAAATTTATTACCGCAATTTCAATGGCAACTTTAAGTTTAAGTGTTAGTTTTCAAGCTTCAGCGAAAGAAAATCTTGCCTTAGTTGTTTCAACACTTAATAATCCTTTTTTCGTAACGCTTAAAGATGGTGCGGTACAAAAGGCTAATGAACTAGGTTATGACTTAGTGGTACTTGATTCGCAAAATAACCCAGCAAAAGAGCTGGCGAATGTTGAAGATACTATCATAAAAGGAGCTAAAGTCATTTTAATTAATCCAACCGATTCAGATGCGGTAGGTAATGCAGTTTTGGCCGCTAATAAAGCCGGAATACCAGTAATTACTCTTGATAGAGCAGCAGGGAAAGGTGAGGTTATTAGCCATATTGCATCTGATAATGTTGCTGGCGGTAAAATGGCAGGAGACTTTATTTTTGAAAAGCTGGGTGCTGGTGCAAAAATAGTACAACTTCAAGGTATTGTGGGGACATCCGCATCTCGTGAACGTGGAGAAGGGTTTGTCCAATCAACGCAAACAAATAAATTAACTATTTTAACTGCTCAGCCAGCTGATTTTGATCGTGCCAAAGGTATGAATGTCATGCAGAACTTACTTACTGCTTACCCAACATTACAAGCTGTATTTGCAGAAAATGATGAAATGGCATTGGGTGCTGTACGTGCAATTCAAACCGCAGGGCGTAATGATATTTTAGTTGTTGGTTTTGATGGCACACAAGATGGAGTTAAATCTGTTGAACGAGGTAAAATGGCAGCAACTGTTGCACAACAACCAGAAAAAATAGGTTCAATGGGTATTGAAGTCGCTGATAAAGTGGTAAAAGGTGAAAAAGTTGAACAAAATATTCCTGTAGAATTAAAATTAATAACTAAATAAAAATTTTAGGACGCATTATTGCGTCCTTCCGCTGTAAGATTTGGAGTAAATTACATGAGTGGTAAAAAATTAATAGTACTGGGTAGTGTTAATGTCGATCATATATTAAATGTTAATGAATTTCCAAAACCAGGTGAAACATTAGCTGGTAAAAATTATCAAATTTCATTTGGAGGTAAAGGCGCCAACCAAGCTGTAGCTGCTGGTCGTTTAGGTGCTAGTATACAGTTCATTGCTGCAGTTGGTGATGATGAATTAGGGAAAAAAATACATCAACAATTGAAGAGAGATGGTATCGATACTCGTTCTGTTGCAACAATCAAAAATGAAAATACAGGTGTTGCACTCATTTTAGTTAATGCACAAGGCGAGAATCAAATTGCGATTTATGCTGGTGCCAATGCTATGGTTACGCCCGATTATTTACGTGAATTTGAAAATGATATTATACAGGCAGATGCAATTTTAATGCAGCTTGAAACACCTTTAGCTACCATAGAGCAATCAGCTAAAATAGCCAAACAACATAATACTCAAGTGATTTTAAATCCTGCACCTGCACAGAAGTTATCGGATGATTTGCTTAATAATATTGATATTATTACGCCAAATGAAACTGAAGCTGAACATTTGACAGGTATAAAAATTGTCACTGAACAAGATGCCCAAACTGCATCGGATATTTTACATAATAAAGGAATAAAAATCGTCATAATCACGTTAGGTAGTAAAGGTGCATGGGTAAGCGATTCAGGCAAAGGAGAGCTTATTGGAGGCTTTAAAGTAAAAGCTATTGATACTATTGGTGCTGGTGATACCTTTAATGGTATGTTAGTGACGGCATTATTAGAGGGCAAATCCTTGAGCCAAGCTATCAAGTATGCTCATGCAGCAGGGGCGCTATCGGTAACTAAAATTGGAGCACAAACATCTGTACCAACACGTACTGAAGTCGACAATTTTATTAAATTACATAATCAATAAAAAGAGAGCTTTACAATTGGCTACTATGAAAGATGTCGCAAATCTTGCGAAAGTTTCAACATCTACTGTTTCTCATGTAATTAATAATGATCGGTATGTAAGCCCTACTGTACGTGAAAAAGTTGAATTAGCGATAAATCAACTAAACTATACTCCTTGCGCAATTGCGCGTAGTTTAAAGAGTAATAAAACCTATACTATAGGCATGTTAGTTACAACCAGTAATAACCCTTTTTTTTCCGAAGTAGTTCAAGGTGTTGAACGAAGTTGTTATGAACTGGGATATAACTTGATTTTATGTAGTACCGAAGGTGATCCTAAACGCATGCTCAATAGCATTGAACATTTATTACAAAAACGCGTTGATGGTTTGTTAGTCATGTGCACTGAAAGCCATTCTAGTCTAAAACAGATATTTACACGTTATCCAAAACTGCCTATTGTTATGGTGGATTGGACACCATTAATGGATATGTGTGACATTATTCAGGATAACTCTTATTATGGTGCAATAATAGCGACTCAATATTTAATTGAAAAAAACTATAAGGATATTGCTTGTATTACTGGTCCTTTAAATAATACTCAAGCACAATTACGTCTGCAAGGTTATCGTAAAGCAATGCATGATGCTAATTTAATCATACATAATGGTTATGAAGTTCAAGGTGATTTTCAATTTGCATCAGGTATTGTTGCGATGCAATATTTATTAGCGTTGGCTAAACCTCCAAAAGCCGTATTTTGCTCTAATGATGCTATGGCGATAGGTGTTTATCAAGCTCTTTACCAACATGGGCTTGAAGCTGGAAAAGATATTGCAATTGTTGGTTATGATGATATTGAAATCGCACAATATATGACGCCACCTTTAACTACTATTCATCAACCCAAAAAAGAGCTAGGGAAATTAGCCATTGAGATGTTATTACATCGATTTCATAATCCTAAAGAGCCATTACATAAACTGTCTTTAAAACCAATATTGATTGAACGCTTATCCGCTTAGTAGAATAAAACAATATTTCGCTTAATTTTTTATTGTTTTATTATCGTTATAAAAAACGCCTAATATAGGCGTTTTCAAAATATCATAAATCGATCAAATTAATAATAATTAACTCATCCCATACTGTTTTAATTTTTTGCGAAGCGTGCCACGGTTAATGCCAAGCATGTTTGCTGCGCGAGTTTGATTACCGCGTGTATATTGCATAACCATATCAAGGAAGGGGTGTTCAACTTCAGCTAACACTAATTCATACAGATCATTAGGATCTTCACCATTTAATTGAGATAAATAGTTTTTCAAAGCTTGCTTTACTGAATCTCGCAAAGGCTTTTGTGTTATTTGGTCCTGCGAATTTACAGTTGTAAATTTAAGTGCTGCAGCTGTAACGCGTTGTTCTGACATAGTATTCTTAACTCTTTTGGTTGTTTCTAATTTGACTAAAAAATGCTATTAGTGTTTTAACTTGCTCACTTGTATTGCTAAGTACACTAAATAAGCGCCTGAATTGATCGCTATCAGCATAATCCTTGGTATACCAATTTACATGCTTTCTGGCAATCCTTAATCCTTTATATTCTCCGTAAAGTTGATAAAGCTCATCAAGGTGTGATAAAACAACTTGCTCCACTTCATCAACACTTTTACTTTTTTTTAACTGTCCATGTGATAAATAGAATGCAATTTCTTCAAATATCCAAGGCCGACCCTGTGCCGCTCGGCCGATCATTATAGCATCAGCTTGCGTATATTGAAAAACTTCTTTTGCTTGTTCAGGTGTACAAATGTCGCCATTAGCAATAACCGGAATCGTAATCTTTTCCTTTACAGCCTTTATTGACTCATATTCTGCAACGCCATTGAATAAGCAAGCACGGGTACGTCCATGAATAGTAATAGCCTTTATACCACAATCTTGAGCTATTTGTGCTATTTCAATGCAATTTCTATGATCTTTATTCCATCCAGTCCGCGTTTTTAATGTCACCGGTACGTCAACTGCACCGACAACTTTCTGCAAAATTTTTTTTATTAGTTCTGGATACTGCATTAATGCAGAACCAGCTAACTTTTTATTAATTTTCTTAGCTGGGCAACCCATATTGATATCAATCAATTGGGCGCCATGCCTGACATTAAATTCGGCAGCTTTTGCCATCTCGTCAGGATCTGACCCAACAATTTGTACTGCACGAATACCAACATCATCATTTGAGATCATTCTCAATGCAGATTTATCTGTATGCCAAACATCCGAATTTGCTAAAAACATTTCTGAAACAGTCATCCCTGCACCATATCGATAACATAATTTTCGAAATGGTTTATCGCTGATTCCAGCCATTGGTGCAGCAATCAAATTATTTTTTAATTTAATTTCACCAATTTTTAGCAAATTAAGGGCGGCTATATTACGCATTTTTTCTCAAACTTAAAAGGGGGTAATGTTAATTTTTTACTTTTTTTTACCAGTAATACGGCACCATTCTTCTTTTTCAACAACAGGATCTAAATCAAAGTGTATTCGATAAGCACTACAAACACTTGATGATTGGGTAGCCAAAATACCAGACAAACCTAGTTCACCATAGGATTTTACAAGTTTACTTATTTGTGGTTCAAGTTCTTTTAAAGGACCTGCAAGGATATTAGCAACAACTACATCTGCTTGTAAATTATCAGGAATATCTTTAGCTAAATAAAGTTCTAGTTTATCATCAACATTGTTACGTTGTGCATTGTCATGACTAGCTTGAATTGCCTGTGGATCGATATCAATACCTATAACGCGTTTTGCACCCAATTTTAAAGCTGCAATAGCTAAAATGCCAGAACCACAACCATAATCAATAACTAATTTATTTTTCAGATCTAAGCTTTCTAGCCAAGTTAAGCATAATGCAGTAGTTGGATGGGTGCCAGTACCAAACGCTAAGCCAGGGTCTAACATGACGTTAACTGCATTTGGATCAGGAACATCACGCCAACTTGGGCAAATCCAAAGTCGCTGACCAAACTGCATAGGATGAAAGTTATCCATCCATTCTCGCTCCCAATCTTTATCTTCTAATTGTTCAATTTTATAAGAATATTGATCAAGATTTAATATTGCTTTCAATTCATCCGTATTAATTTGAGCATCATAAAGACCCACAACATCCGTATTTCCCCAAAGTTTCGTTTCGCCAGGTAAGGGCTCAAAAACTGGAGTATCATAGGTATCTTGAAATGTAATTGATACTGCACCAGATTGTTCTAATTGTTCGCTAATTTCTTCTGCAAATTCGCTAGTCGTATTAATTCTGAGTTGAATCCAAGGCATAATTTTTTCCCGTGTTGCCAAACATGTTGGCAATTGTAAAAACTAATAATCCAATAATCAGTGAAGGAACAATTGGATGAAAAGAATAGATTTTAAGATTATAAGCAGCTAAAAGAATATAGCTAATAGCTCCAGCAAACATTGAACATAATGCACCAGTGGCATTGGCATTTTTCCAATATAAACCCAACACTAACGGCCATAAAAACACAGCTTCAAGCCCACCGAAAGCCAGCAAATTTAACCAGATAATCATATCAGGAGGATTCCAAGCCGCTAAAATAAGCAAACCGCCAAAAATAATTGTGATGATAACCGACACCCGGGTTAACATCTTATCACTATAATTAGTGTCAGGTTTTATACTTAAAAATAGGTCTTTTATTAATACAGATGAAACCTGTAATAATTGAGCATTAATGGTTGACATAATTGCAGCCAATGGCGCAGCTAAAAAGATACCTGCAGCTAATGGTGGCATAACATTAATAATTAAAGTTGGAACAATTTGATCTGGTATCGTTAAATCATCAATAATAGCTCGTCCTAGCGCGCCAGATAGGTGCATAGTTAACATAATAATCGTTACGACAATCGTACCGATAATGATGCCCTGGTGCACAGCTTTACTATCTTTATATGCCATACAACGCACAGCAGTATGTGGTAACCCAACTACCCCAAAACAGACTAATATCCAAAAAGAGGTCATAAAAGGAAAGTCCATAAAGTTATCTGGACCTTGTGGCGTTAACAATGCTGGATTAATTTCATTTAAACGATGGATAATTGTTGATATTCCACCACCTGCATAAATAATGGCGGTTAATAGTAAAATTGCACCAATAATCATTACTAATCCTTGGAAAGCATCGTTTAAAATACTTGCCCTAAAGCCTCCAAATGCGGTATAGATAACGGTGCCAACACCAAAAATCAGTAACCCGATGTCATATGGAATGTGAACTGACGATTCCAATAAACGAGCACCACCAACAAACTGGACTGTCATTGCGCCAACAAAGGCAACCACTAACGCGATACTAGCAAACCAAACGATGATTTTACTTTTATAGTGAGCATAAAGCATATCACTTAACGTTATCGCATTATATTTACGTGCCAAAATAGCAAATTTTTTACCCAAAATCCCCAAAGAAAGTAAGACCGTTGGTACTTGAATCATCGACAACAATACCCAACCGAGTCCATATTTATAAGCTGCGCCAGGACCACCTATAAACGAACTTGCACTAATATAAGTGGCAGCTAAGGTCATAGCGAGTAAAAAACCGCCCATAGTACGATTACCAATAAAATAATCGGTAAATTGATTAACTTTTTTACGTTTTGCATAAGCATAAATTGATAATGCAAACACAAAAATAAGATAAATAACTAGAGGTAAGATAATATCTAAATGCATTTTTTTATCACTTAGTTTGCTCTAACGGGATGTTTTTGAATTGAAATTTTACAATGATCCAACACAATAAAATAAAACCTAAAGGGACCATTATGCAAGATAACTCAAACCACAAAGGGAAGCCTAAAAGGCCAATACTATCACCGACAAAATAAGCACAAACAATCCACCCAATAAGGTAGATAAAAGTCAACAACAATGATAGTTTAGCTTCTTTATTTGCTTGCTTATAACGTGGATCCATAATGATTCATTAGTGAATTGAAAGTGGCTTAGAGTAAAAGAAAGTGTTTAACTTAGCAAGTATGTTGCAATTTATGCAATATAATATTGTAAATATATCAATTTTAGCAACAATAAAATTGTTATATAGTGCTTCATGATTCGAATATAAACAATTCAACTCATGGAGAGAATGATGTCAAATTATTTTAATACCCTAAATTTACGTGAAAAATTAGAACAATTAGGTCAATGCCGTTTTATGGCTCGTGATGAATTTGCTTCAGAAGCGAATTTTTTAAAAGGTAAAAAAATTGTGATTGTAGGTTGTGGTGCGCAAGGTCTTAATCAAGGTCTTAATATGCGTGATTCAGGATTGGATATCTCTTACGCATTACGTAAAGAAGCCATAGCTGAAAAACGTGCATCATGGAAAAAAGCCACTGAAAATGGTTTTAAAGTTGGTACGTATGAAGAACTTATTCCTACTGCGGATCTTGTCATTAACTTAACTCCAGACAAACAACACTCAGCGGTTGTTAAAGCTGTACAACCATTAATGAAACAAGGTGCGGCACTGGGTTATTCTCATGGATTTAACATTGTAGAAGTGGGCGAAAAGATCCGTTCTGATATTACTGTTGTGATGGTCGCACCTAAATGCCCAGGAACCGAAGTGCGTGAAGAATATAAACGTGGTTTTGGTGTACCGACACTTATTGCTGTTCACCCAGAAAATGATCCAAAAGGTGAAGGTCTAGCAATTGCTAAAGCATGGGCAGCTGCAACGGGTGGACATCGTGCGGGTGTTTTACAATCATCATTTGTTGCCGAAGTTAAATCCGATCTAATGGGCGAACAAACCATTCTTTGCGGTATGTTACAAACAGGTTCATTACTTTGTTTTGATAAACTTGTTGCTGATGGTGTAGATCCTGCATATGCCTGTAAATTATTACAATTTGGTTGGGAAACTATCACCGAAGCATTAAAACAAGGTGGTATAACTTTAATGATGGATCGTTTATCAAACCCAGCTAAATTACGCGCTAATGCTTTAGCGAAAGAGTTAAAAGTGATCATGACTGATCTTTATCGTAAACATATGGATGACATCATTTCAGGTGAATTTTCTTCAACGATGATGAAAGACTGGGCAAATGATGATGCTAACTTATTAAAATGGCGTAAAGAAACAGGTGAAACTGCATTTGAAAAAGCAGCAGAATATCAAGGCAAAATTGACGAACAAGCATACTTTGATCAAGGTGTGGTGATGGTAGCGATGGTTAAAGCGGGTGTTGAACTTGCTTTTGAAACCATGCTTGAATCAGGAATCTTACCTGAATCAGCTTACTATGAATCATTACATGAATTACCACTCATTGCTAATACTATTGCCCGTAAACGTTTATATGAAATGAATGTGGTAATTTCTGACACAGCTGAATATGGTAATTATCTATTTGCTAATGCAGCTGTACCATTATTAAAAGAAAAATTTATGCCAATGTTACAAGCTGGTGATCTTGGCAAAGCAATTCCTGAAGGTAGTGTTGATAATGCCCAATTACGTGATGTAAATGAAGAGATTCGTAATCATCCAATTGAAAAAGTGGGTCGTAAATTACGTAGTTACATGACAGATATGAAACGTATTAATGTAGCTAGTTAAACACTGAAATAGTTTAATTTTGATTAAAATAAAAGGTGCCAAATTGAAGTGACCCCATAAAGTTGGACACTTTTATTAAGCGGCTTGTAAGGCCTGATTTCGATATTCAACCGGAGTCAGGCCTTTTAATTTGGCTTTAATCCGTTTGGTGTTGTAGTATTCTATATATTCTTCTATTTTTTCAATCAATTCATCTGCATCTTGAAAGCATTGTCCATGATACATTTCTGATTTTAATAGACCAAAAAAGTTTTCAGCTACCGCATTATCTAAACAATTTCCTTTTCTGGACATACTTTGTTTGATGCCATTATTAGCTAGTAGCTTCTGATAATGGCAATTTCTATATTGCCAGCCTTGGTCACTATGTAGTAACGGTTTTTCATACTGTTTTAATCGTGATATCCCTTTTTGAAGCATATCTGTCACCAACGTTAAACGTGCATTTTTAGCCACTTTATAAGCGATTACTTCTTGATTATACAAATCGATAATGGGGGATAGGTAAATTTTCTGTTCATTTACCTTAAATTCTGTGACATCCGTTACCCATTTTTCATTCGGTCTCGATGATTTAAAATCTCTTTTAAGATAATTAGCTGCTGTTTTACCTGTCTCTCCACGATAAGAACGATATTTTTTAGGTCTTACTGTCGATTTGAGATTAAGCTGACCCATTAATCGTTGTACCGTTTTATGATTGAGCTTAATTCCTTCATTTATCAACGCTAAATGAATTCGCCGATAACCATAGCGCCCTTTATGTTCATGGTAAATCGATTCTATACGTTTTAACTCATTTTCATAAGCAGACGGAGTTTTCAACCTATTAACATGATAATAAAAAACACTTTTTGCCAGTTTTGTTGCTGATAGCAAATGTCTTAAGGAATACTGATATTTAAGAGCTAAAACAACTAACGTTTTTTCTTTGTTTGTTGACGTTTTGCTTGCTTCAGCTCTTCCAACTTTTTTAGAACAGCATTTTCTGCTCGTAGATAAGCAATTTCCTCTTTTAATGCTTCAATTGTTTTTTCATCATCACAGTGAGTGGGTTCAATACGGGGTTTCTTCATACATGGTCTTCCTCTGGAATGATATTCAAGCCCTCGGAAACCTTTTTTATGATATCTATCAAGCCAAACAAATAGAAGCCCGGAGGAACTTAAATTAAGCATAGCACTAGTGTGCCCGAGAGACCAATCATTTGTCCACATTAATTTTAGTGCTTGTAATCTTGCTTCGGCATGACGTAAATGAGGTGTTGGTTGAAAGGCGTTATCACCATGAATTGCAACCACTTGGGACCAATATCGAATCTGACTAGAAGATATCGCATATTTTTTTGAAAGAATTTCCGATGATTCTCCTGATAAGAATTCATTAGCTATGATAATTTTTAAATCTCGACTATATTTTGACATAAAAAGACCCCCTGTAATTGGTTGTCCAACTATTGGGGGTCACTTCAAAAATGGCACCTTTTTATATTTTAATTTTGTAAAGAAGTTTCAGATTATGCCTACGTTTCAGTAAAAAAATAGTCCTAAATTTTTGAATAGGAAATTGAAAGAAAAAAATCTGTAATAAATCTATCGAAAATTAAGTCGCAATATATATGCAGTATATAAAAGGTATGAAATGTATTAATGAAGCTAGTTAAATACTGAATGAGTTTAATTTTGTGAAAAAGTTTCAGATCCTGACTATGTTTCAGTAAAAAATAGCCATAAATTTTTGAGTAGAAAAATGTAAGAAAACAAATTTGTAACAAATCTATTAAAAAATTAAATCGCAATATATATGCAACATATAAAAGCTATGAAATGTATTAATGAAGCTAGTTAAATACTAAATGAGTTTAATTTTGTAAAGAAGTTTCAGATCCTGACTATGTTTCAGTAAAAAATAGTCCTGAATTATGAGTAGAAAAATGTAAGAAAACAGATCTGTAACAAATCTATTAAAAAATTAAATCGCAATATATAGGTAGCATATAAAAGTTATGAAATGTGTGAATGAATCTCGTTAAATACTGAATGAGTTTAATTTTGTAAAGAAGTTTCAGATCATGCCAACGTTTCAGTATAAAAATAGTGTTGAATTCAATTGGATCTAAAAATAGTAAAAGATCACAGTAAGATCATTTTAATTGATCAGATATGATCATAAAGTTTTTAAAAATTAGTTAATTAAATTTTTTTTATTTATTTAATATTCAAATTATGTTATCTTTTAACATTTACTTATATTGCGGAGGTAATATATCAATGAAGATGGCTTTTCGACCAACTGATGGTTGGCGTTGGTATTTTGATCGTGAATACGATAGTTTAATGCTGGAAGTTTCATCT
This sequence comes from Gilliamella apicola, assembly GCF_000599985.1. Lineage (NCBI taxonomy): Bacteria > Pseudomonadati > Pseudomonadota > Gammaproteobacteria > Orbales > Orbaceae > Gilliamella > Gilliamella apicola. The sequence continues at coordinate 2,096,213 of NZ_CP007445.1, read as the reverse complement.
GATATGTTATTCCGTTCTTGCTATCCAAGTAAAATGCTAATTCCTGATGTTTTTAGTGAGTTTTCATTTTCTGTCAGTGATGCCGCATCTTACTATCAGTTTCACAATTGTTGTCATTCATTAAATTTGACCGAATCACAGAAAATTCAATTATCAATTAACGGTATTGTCGCAGCTAATTTTTTAAAACCGCAAATGCCAAAAAGTTGGTATTTTTCTCAACAATCCACTGAATATACACCAAAAGTAGCTGATATTGTTAAAGTTTATATGCAAGAAGATGGATTGGAAGTTTGTATGATGGTTGTTGAAGTTGGTGAACATGCATCACTGTGTATTATTGCTCAACCAACTTTTTTCTCTATGAACAAAACTTTCTATTTTTCAGAGGCGATTAAGGTAATGAATGATAGACTTGCTTTAGCGCAGCAATTTGCACAACCAGATAATTCAATTGTTTTAGATGATGAAGAATTAGAATTAAAAGCAATTTCTTAATTTCTAAACTTAACGTGAGTAGTTATTCTCTACTCATTCCTATTTAATTCATTATTCTTTTGATTCAATACTGTAATTCAGATTTGATTTAATTTTGAATATTATATTCTGTATTTTTTAAGCGTATTCAGGTTATGGATTAGCGTTTCCCTAAGAAAGCAGAGTAGACGGGCTCCTCTTCTTTTTTTATAGTAGATACTATTTTATTATTCACTAAATCTTATTTGATCGGCATTTAAGCCACCTTTCATGATTGCTAACCGCATCAATGACAATCCTTTATCCATTAGTTTTCGTTTTATGAATTCATCTACTAAACCATCTTCTCGGTTTTTAAAGTTATAGGATTTGTAATTACTATATTCTTTATCTTCATCAAGATAATATGATTTTTCTAAGTAGACAATAACTCATAAATTTTATTTAATTTATTACAGTTTTTTAACTAAAGTTTTGAGCTAATTCAATATAACTCATACCTAATTTTAAAAGATAAGTAAGATTTGTAAAATTATCGTCATCTAGTTCTTTACGAATTTTTCATCTTTTGCTTTTTTATATCTTCAAATACAATTTGATAGTGATCTTAATAATAAACAGAAATAGAAAGATAACCAAGTAAAATAAATTTTTTAAATATCCAGTGTAACCTTATATTTATATTATAATTTTTTCACTTATACTTATTGTATCTTTTTAATTTATTAAAAATCTAATTGATTTTTAGATAGTTATTTCAATAATTTTATGATGATATCACTCATAGGTATGCAACTACATGCTAAAATTGAGTTATCGGGCTTAATTCCAGATTGCGTTAATGATTTAACTTGTCCTTTCTTTAATAACACGGAGCAACGACCGCATACACCAGCCCGACAAGAATAGGGAAGTGAAATATGATGCTGTTCAAGTTGCTCTAATAGTGTTTGTTGATTATTACCTTCAAATTTTGTATTTTCAAAAGAGATAATGCAAGATTGATAGTTGTTTGTTTCTTCTTTAGGAAAGTTTTTAACATAACTATTAGCGGGTTGTCGTTCAAGTATCTCAACTTTATCTCCAACCGATACAGTTCCATGATTTCGAGCAATCATATTCATGCCAAAATTGATATTTCCTTCCAAATCAGATCTAAAATAACTCAATGTTTTTAAAGGTTCATTATTAGGTAATGGTTCTGTTGTATTGACATTGAACGTTGTTAATACGCAACGAGTACAAGGTTTTACGATATCAAAAACAACTTCGCCAATTTTAATTGTTTTCCAACCATCTTCGGCAAAAGGTAATGCACCATCAACAATAATGTTACCTCGGAATTGTTGAATATCGAGCTTTGCAGGGCACTGCTGCTGCAAATAATTAAATGAAGCCTGATTTAATAACAAATAAGGGTAACCGTCAGCAAAACTCACTGGTATTTGTGGATAGCGTTTAGTTCGTCTTGTTAGATTATGACCAACCCAGCGTAACTGCACATCCTTTTGAAGAAAGTGACTAAAAAATTGATTAACTCTAATTGGTGCAATTTGCGCAGTGAAATGGTTACCCCAAACTTCAGTTGGTTCATTATTTTCTGAAAATTCATCCAAATTAAAACAAATTATTTCTGACGAAGGTAATGAAACAGAAACATCATTACCCATTATAGATGCTTGAAGCTTTAACAATTGCGGAAATTGTCTGGCGGTTATGAATGTACCATCAGGTTCACTAATCATCATGATTCGATCGTGCTTAAAACCACCATCGACGGTATTGGCTGTTTGGAGTGATATACCTGAAAGCGATTTAATTGGATATATATATAACTGATTGACAGAAATCATAATTTTAATATTACATAATAAAAATTATTTTAATTGTAACCTTTATAAGCCATAATTTATAGCTAACAACATACTTATAGTATATATTTTATTGATTATTGGATTAGGATCATTTAATTATTTCTGTAAAAAATTATCTTTACATTAGTCATTATTTCCTAGAGTTTTTAACTTTAAATCGATATTATTTAAAGGTGTTACTTTTTAAAAATAAATGATTTTTTAGTTTCTTCCTTTTTTATAATCCTATTTATTTAATATTAAGTTAATTCAGAATAACTGATCTCTAAAATATAAAAAAAGGTTTTTCCGTTTGGTGTAATGACCGATATTTCATCATCAGCTTTATGGCCAATTAATGCTCGGGCAACAGGGCTATTGATTGAGATCCAATTCTTTTTAGGATCAAATTCATCAGCACCGACGATACGATAAATATGTGATTCGCCCGTTTCATCTTCTAATTTGACCCAAGCGCCAAAAAACACTTTGCCTTCCTGTCTTGGATCAGGATCAACAATGGTTAATATCTCTAACCTTTTTGTTAAAAATCGAACACGCCTATCGATTTCTCGCAATCGGCGTTTACCATAAATGTATTCTGCATTTTCACTGCGATCACCTAGAGCTGCGGCATCTGATACTGCTTGAGTAACACGAGGTCTTTCTTCCCTCCATAAATATTTCAGTTCATGATCAAGTGCCAAATAGCCTTCTCTTGTTATATAATTAGCTTTTTGCATGATTAAATTAAATTCCGTTAATCGATAAGATATACTGAGATACCATGATAAATAATCAAATTAGCCATATTATAGCTGGTGAACTTACTGTAAAACCAGAACAAGTTTCAGCTGCCATACAATTATTAGATGAAGGCAGTACCGTTCCTTTCATTGCTCGTTATCGTAAAGAGGTAACAGGTGGGCTTGATGATACCCAGTTACGTACATTAGATAATCGTTTGAGTTATTTACGCGAGCTTGAAGATCGCAAACAGACCATTTTAAAGTCAATTGAAGAACAAGGAAAATTGACGCCAGAACTTAGCCAAAGTATTAAGCAAACCTTAAGCAAAACTGAACTTGAAGATCTCTATTTGCCTTATAAACCAAAACGACGCACTCGTGGTCAAATAGCGATCGAAGCTGGATTAGAGCCATTAGCTGATAACTTATGGCAAAATCCAATGTTAAACCCTGAGAATGAAGCTGAACAATATCTTAATGCAGATAAAGGCATTGCTGATACTAAATCCGCATTAGATGGTGCTCGATATATTTTAATGGAACGATTTGCAGAAGATGCGACTTTATTGGCTAAAGTGCGTCATTATCTTTGGAATAATGCGCACTTGGTTTCGCAAGTTGTTACTGGTAAAGAAGAAGAGGGGGCAAAATTCCGTGATTATTTTGCGCAAAGCGAACTTATTTCTAAAGTACCTTCTCACCGTGCATTAGCGATGTTTCGAGGACGCAATGAAGGTTTTTTACAATTATCTTTAAACGCAGATCCTCAATTCGAAGAAACACCAAAAGAGAGTTATTGCGAGCAGATCATAACTGAACATCTTGGTATTCGATTTAATGATCAGCCAGCTGATAAATGGCGTAAAGCCGTGATCAGTTGGACATGGCGTATTAAAATTTTGATGCACATGGAAACCGAACTTATGACTACTTTGCGCGAACGTGCAGAAGAGGAAGCAATTAATGTGTTTGCGGCAAATTTGCACGATATGTTAATGGCTGCACCTGCAGGCATGAAAGTCACTATGGGGATGGATCCTGGCTTACGAACAGGTGTAAAAATTGCCGTTGTGGATGCGACCGGTAAACTTGTTGCAACTGAAACGATTTACCCGCATACAGGACAAGCTGATAAAGCGGCAATGGTGGTGGCTGCACTTTGCATCAAATATCAAGTAGAATTAGTTGCTATTGGTAATGGAACAGCATCTCGTGAAACTGAACGTTTTTACCTGGATGTTCAGAAAAAGTATCCAGAGGTAAAAGGGCAAAAAGTCATTGTCAGCGAAGCTGGTGCATCTGTTTATTCTGCATCTGAACTTGCTGCTCAAGAGTTTCCAGACCTAGATGTATCAATTCGTGGTGCGGTATCTATTGCTCGCCGTTTACAAGATCCATTAGCTGAGCTGGTAAAAATCGATCCAAAATCAATTGGTGTAGGGCAATATCAACACGATGTGAGTCAAACTCAATTAGCTAAAAAACTGGATGCTGTTGTCGAAGATTGTGTAAATGCCGTTGGTGTTAATTTAAATACTGCATCAATGATGTTACTTGCGCGCATTGCTGGACTGAATAAAGTGATCGCCCAAAATATTGTTGATTGGCGTAATGAAAACGGTCAATTTATCGATCGCAAACAGTTATTAAAAGTTAGCCGTTTAGGTCCTAAAGCGTTCGAACAGTGTGCTGGTTTTTTACGTATTATGGATGGTAAAAATCCACTTGACGCCTCAGCGGTTCACCCTGAAGCCTATCCAGTAGTTGAGCGAATTTTGGATAAAAATCACAAAACATTAAAAGAGATTTTAGGTGATTCAAGCTATTTGAAATCACTTAAAGCTATCGATTATGTTGATGATCACTTTGGTGTTCCAACCGTGACAGACATTATCAAAGAATTGGATAAACCTGGTCGAGATCCAAGACCAGAATTCAAAACGGCGCAATTTGCCGATAATATCGAAACGATGGAAGATTTGAAAATTGGCATGATTATGGAAGGCGCGGTTACCAATGTAACCAACTTTGGCGCTTTCGTAGATATTGGAGTACACCAAGATGGTTTAGTCCATATATCGGCATTGTCGGATAAATTTGTTGAAGATCCAAGAACGGTAGTAAAAGCCGGTGATATTGTCAAAGTTAAAGTTGTTGAAGTTGATATTGCGCGTAAACGAATTGCTTTATCAATGCGACTAGATGATCCAACTACACCAAAACATGAAGGAAATAAATCAACTAATAGTAAACCTGCTAACCATTCAAAAAATAATAATAGCTCGACATTAAGCAATAGCGCTATGGGTAATGCCTTTGCCGCGGCCTTTAAAAAAGGGAAGTAGTTAACGATCTCCCATCATTAATATTATATATTTATGATGGGAACTTTATTCATATCGGATTGTTTTGTTCAAAATAAGAGCTTTAAATCAGATTAGAATGATTCTTTTAAAATGACGTAAAATCAATTATTAATTATTAATGTAATTTTTTATTGAATGATTCTATTGCTGAAATATTTGCTTTTATAAAATTAAATGATTAAAATTAGCTCTAGCAATTTTAGTTTTATTTTTCTTATTTTCACTTCTTAGTAGTTTTTTGGGTTTTAATATTTTTTTTAAAAGTTTTAATAAATATCTAATGATGAACATTGTTAGAAGCTAAAGTAAAAAGATATTCAATTCCAAAAATTTCATAGCGTATTTTTTTAAAGTTTTATTTGGTTTTATTCAGTAGGATTCTCTTGTAATGGAAATCTTAGGATAAAAAATTAAATTTAAATAAATAGTCAAAAAATTACAGTTAGTTAAAGTAACCAGTTCTATAAAATAAATTTTTATATTTTGTCACATACTCGATTTTAAAATATTAGGTATCAGCGATACATAAAGGAGCATGTTCTCCTTTTTGTCATATACCTTTTGTAAGCATGTTTGTTCGTTAACTTGATTCTATTGAAGATAATCTAATTCGGATAGGCGGAGTAGTTTATGAAAAGCGGAGTAGCAATGAATAAAAAATTTGTTTTTTATAAAAAATTTAGTTTAGCTCACTTAATACTAAATATTTTAATGTTTACCGTCTTACTCAGTTACGGGCATGCCTCTTTTGCCTATTTGACAGTTACTACTGCCAATTACATACAGGGTACTCCACCATCAATACTTGAAACAGCGGATACTAAAATTTTAAATGGTATTCAAGTGAAGTTAAATTTGAAAAATATTGATCCCATAATTATAGCACCGGATTCGAATAAAAAACTTTCGCTTGCTTTTAATACTTCACCAAGTAATTATTCATTTGATGTTGATCTATCGCAATTAACCAATGCCGATATTAGTGATCGGGATGGAGATTATCTAGAATCCTCAAATAGTTTTATTATTCAAAGTATTACTTCAGAATGGAAAGATCAGAATAATAATGTTATCGCTTCGAATTCAACCAACCCGTTAGGGGATAATTTATGTACAGGTAGTTCTTATAAAGGTGACTCGTCGGTTACTGTGACTGTTCAATTTTTTGCGAGAACTCAATACGGAATACCAACCGATTCCGAATCAAGACAAGTGTCTAAAACATTTCCGGTTACTACCAACGATGGTTTATGTTATATCCAGCCTGGTGTATTAGGACTTATTATGACAAATGGTTGGCCAGAAGGCGGTCAAAATGCTTCTTGGGGAGCTGACTGGATAAATCGACCTGATCCATATGATACAAATCAATTTGTTCCCCATAAAGGATTCAAAACGACTGCAACTAATAGCAACGGAAAATACTTCCCTACAACGGCATTTCCATCAGCTCGATTTAGAGTTGTACCTTTAAAATCGATATCACAATATACTTATAAACTTCTTAAAAATCCAAATTCATCACTAAAAAATGTACCACGCAGTTCAGTTCCAGACTCAAAAAGTGAATTTATTTTTACTAATAACGCTCCTAATAGTGGTGATGATTTTGTGATTCAAGTCACCAACACTCAAACAAATGCAATATTCTTCTATCAATTCTCGATCATTCATTGGTTTTATGTACATACTGGTAATCTTAGTTTCGTCTCTCTCTCTGATGCGCAAAGTTTATGCCGAAACAGTGGTGACCGCTTACCAACCCGAGCCGAATTGAGCAATTCTCCGCTTTCATATGATAATAATGTTAATGAAAATTGGTATTTGGCAGGAAATGGTTTTAAGCGAACTATTGGCGATAGCTTAATGGGAGAATGGGGTAAAATCTTCTATTACGCACCAATAAATGGTGACTTGCGCGATATGATGGCTGGCCTCTCCGATTACCAAAAATTATTTAATTATGATTTTTATTTCACCAAAGAGATGTCCCCTAAGGTTGATCCTAATGGATTTGTCCATGCTTACAGTGTCGGAGTGGCTGAGGGTAATGTTATTGTCGAACCAGACAGTGCCTATACTATGTGTATTAAATATTAGGAATTAATTAAAATGATGACTTGCTTGAAGCATCAATAAATATTGCAATCTTTCGGCAAGTTTATCTTGTCAATGCCAAAAAAACTGCGCGCATTCTGTATTGGGATAGAAATAAGTTTAACCTTTTGTTGGCAAAATATGACTAAAGTGACGATTGCTAATAAGCCAATTATTATAAAAACAAACTTGTATTTAAATACAGTTTCATTGGTTTGATAGGTAGGTGTGAAAATGACTTAATTGATCATTGACCTGCATGTTTTTTTAACCCAACCAAAATGTTGTTTTGGGTTGCTAACATACAGGGCATAACGACAATACCTTGTAGACAATCTGTTTTATTTTTGACGTTAGCATCAACCTAGATAACATCATAAAAACGGGTAGCATTATTTTCAGCATGATCTTAAATGAAAAAAACAACTAACATAAATGCTGAAATTTTAGTTAATAGTAAATCAGATGAAGATATTGGAAAGAAAACAATGAATATTAAAAGTAGGTTAATTTCATGAAAAATGATAATAATCATCAATTAATTAAGCAATGTTCATAAAAAATATTAAATTTAGTTATGCTTAAATTATAATAAGATTCAAGCGTTATAAATAAACACTTGGTAACATAATATCTTTCAGACCATAGTGTTTTAATTGATCTGCAAAAGTTTCCACTTGCTGTTTAGTGGCAGATTTCCAAGTTTTGGCAATACCATGAACACCATGATTATGAAAAGCATTAATTCTAACTTTGATATTGGGACTGATTTCTGTTAAAAATTGCGCAAGATGCTTGGCATTATCTTGAAGATCTGTATGTTCTGGTATAACTAAGAATCGAACTTCATATAATTTTTTAATTTTCGCAAGGTAGGTTATCGTATTTTTTACACGAATATTATCTCGACCTGTTAATTTTTTATGTACCTGATTATTCCAAGCTTTAAGGTCAATCATTGCACCATCCATCGTATCGGCTACTTTTTGCCAGCCCGTGTGCGCTAAATACCCATTACTATCGATAAAACAAGTTAGATGTTTTAGATCGTTCGTTTGTTTTATGGTTTTAAATAATTTTTCGATAAATGGTAACTGCATGGTTGCCTCGCCACCACTAACCGTTATCCCATTTAAAAAGGGAAGATATTTCCGAATCATAATTAAAATATCTTCAAGGCTATATTTATATGTCATAGGGGTAGAATGATAACCACAAGTATTAATACAAGTGTCACATTGCTGGCAAGCCGAAGTTTGCCAGATGACCTTATGATTAATAAAAGATAATGCTTGATGTGGGCAGGTATTTACACAATCACCACACTCCTTACATAATGATATGGTATAAGGATTGTGGCAATTTAAGCATTTAAAATTACAACCTTGTAAAAATATGACTAATCGGTTACCCGGTCCGTCAACACAAGAAAATGGTAACAGTTTATTAACGATTGCCCATGACTTGTTCATGACTGATGACTCGCGGGGTACGGCATAGATAACTATTATTTACGGTATCTTCGGCTGCTTCACTACCTAAGAATGTCGTGTTAATACGAGAGCCTTCTTGTTTATATTTGGCAATATCTGAAAGTCTAACCATATAACCTGTTACACGCACCAAATCATTACCACTGATGTTGGCGGTAAATTCTCTGAAACCAAATTGAAACGCAGCTTTACATATTTGCAGTAGGGCTGATGGATTACTTTTAATGGTCTCATCAATCGTTAAAATATCGCTGATACCCGATGTATAGTAATGATGATGTTTAAACAGTGCCATAATATGTGTAACGGGATCAGGTTCATGACCATACGGAATGCGTAATCCTGGTGTTGCTCCTCTATCTGTGCTGATACCTGATTGAGCATGTAACATAGCTTTGCCACGCCATGCGTATTTGATTTCATGACTATCGACAAACGCCGCAAGTTGTTGTGAAATTGTTGAAGCAAGATCATTGGCATCTTGATCCTTACCATAACGGCCAGCAAGGTTAGATTTTTCTTGCAAAATATTGACTGCTTCAGCCATTGCATAAATACCAAACATTGGAGCAAATCGACCTGCGTCTATAATACCTTCTTTGACTAAAAAACTATGAGTGAAAAAGTTAGATTTTTCGTAAAGAAATGCGGATCTAGCTTTAATCAAATTGAGTTGTAGCTGACAATAGTGAGGTAGAGTATTTTGTAGAAAATCGTCAATATTTTTACTGCGTAATGCAACCTCTTTTAAGTTAATTCGAGATAAAGTACTGCCACCACCTGCAACAGGTAATGAGTTGTAACAACTAACCACGCCATAACCTTTATCATCAAAATCTTTTTTGATCATCTCATTATTAGCGATGTGTGGCTTAGCTGTTTCACAAATATTTTCTATTGCAACTGATAGCAATGATTCTGGAGTAATTTTTTCATCATAGATAAACGTTAAGTTAGGAGCGACCTGTTTAAGTTCTCTATCGACGCGTAAAATAATACGGCAGATAACATTGTCAGTCGGACCAATATTCGCATGCATAAACGCATCAGGTAAATTGCGATCGAGCATTATCCAAAAATGTCTTAAACGTTGATAAAGATCTTCTTCGCTAAGATTACCAACATAAGGTAATAAGATTTGATCTAAACATCCTAAATAAACAGGCATACCTGTTACCGATGGAACATGGTGATAAGCAATAGTAAGCATATTTAATGCATCATCAAATGTTTTTGCTGGCTCAAGTTCTAAATACTCAGATCCTTGTTTAAGAAATTTTGCATAATCAGGTAAAACATAGCGAGGTTTGTAAGGTGCATGACCTTCATACATGTCACAAATCACACGCTCATCTAAAGCTTGCTTAGTATCACTATCCAAATCAACATAAGGTAAATTATTTTCTGCTGCTAAGGCAAGTAAATTAGATTTTTGTTTTGGTGACAAATTAGGATCGGTCACAATTTTATAACAGTTTTGTTGAAATTCGGTCATGTTCATAAATACCTCTATATTACCTATATGCTGAGAGCAAAAATTAAATCTTTATCATTAATTAATTAGTTATGAGCACTGAAAATCAATATTATCAGTGCTGTTGATTTTCTATAAATCGTGTTTAAAACTGCAAAATTATTTTTCTAAAATAAAATTCGATGGTTCAAAATCTGTCGCCTTGATTGGAGAATGTTCCTCAAAATACTGTTTTATTGCATCGGCATCTCGGTAACCCGTATCAACATAAGTTGGTAAAGTATTGGTAATTGGGTAGCCATCACCGCCTGCAGCTAAAAAGTCAAGGGTCGTAATGCGATAAGATTTTTGCAAATCAATGGGTTCATTCTTAATTTTAACATCGCTAATCGTATCGCCAGTTTTAGTTAACGTGATATTTTTTAAGTGAGTATAACCGCCTGAACCCTGTTTTTTACTTAATGCAACTTTAAGATATTCCATTAACTCACGGCCGGTTAAATCAAAATAGACAACAGTATTACCAAAAGGCTCAACTTTTAAAATATCGCGATAAGTTATATGACCTTCAATAAGTGAATCACGAATCATACCTCCAGCCATAATACCGATATCAGCATTCGTTTTTTCAATGAACGCACTGAGTAGTAGCTGTCCCATGTTACTTTGTTGATATCTCACTACACTACGATCACCTTCTAGACGGCCAATTAATTCACCCGTTTTAGTGAGTAATTGTTGTTTACCTTGCTCCTGATAAGGTCTTAAGGTTTCTAACAAATTTTGGTGTGGTTGTATCTCTTTCGTGTAATATTCAAGACGTTTAGTGCCATTACCATTATCCACTTCTTTTTTCAGATTGATTGGAATTAATTGATAATTTTGCAGCGTAATTTTACCGTTTAAAAAGACAAAATCAGCACGACCAACGTATTTACCCCATTCATGGGCTTGAACAATCCAAGTGCCATTTTGTTGATCTGGCGCACATGGTGTGCCCGGTACGTAATCGGTAATACGTTTGTTAGGGCTAGCCATACAAACAGGATTTTGTGAGTGTCCTCCCACAATCATATCTAATTCGCCATTTGGCAATCCTCGAGCTAATTCAACATCGCCTGGTGCCATCGAACCGTGCTCACCATTTTCATAATGTCCCATATGAGTGACAGCAATGATCATATCAGGGTGTTCGGTTTTTTTGATTTCAGTAATGATTTTTTGTGCTTCAGGTAAGGTTTTACGAAATTCTACACCATCGGTATTTTTAGGTGAAGCCAAAAAGATAGTATCGTCAGTAGTCAATCCAAATACCGCTACTTTAATGCCATTTAAGTTAAACATTTTATAGGCATCAAAAACCCGATTATCACTGTTTTTGAAGTAGGTATTGGCAGATAAAAATGGAAATTTAGCCCATTTTTGTTGTTCACGAATGATTCTTAGCGGATGATCAAACTCATGATTACCCACCGCCATGGCATCGTAACCAACTTCGTTCATGCCTATAAAATCGGGTTTGGCTTGCAGTACATCAGATTCAGGGACACCAGTATTAATATCACCACCCGATAACAACAATAATTTACCACCTTTTGCGGCAACTTCTTTACGGATCTCATCAACAACCGTCTTTTGGGCTGCAAGTCCATATTCGCCAATATCATTTTGCCAAAAACGGCCATGGTGATCGTTGGTATGTAAAATTGTAAATCGGTAAGATTTATCTTTTTGCCAAGTTGGATCGGTTGATTGTTTCTTAGTTACATCAGCTAAAGCATTAACCGAAAATAACCCCAAAACCGCAATGAGTGATAGTTTTTTATATAATTGTGGATGATGCATGGTGCCTCCTAAATCCTTAGGTGTAATAATTATTCCGTAATCACTTTATAAATTAATTGCGGTTCTATCGCATTATCACTAATAGTAATATTGTCGTATAGTTTTTGTTTAATCGCATCAATTTTATCAGTATTAGCATGAATAGTTAGTAAAGCTTCACCTTCGACAACTTTATCGCCTACTTTTTTGTGTAACATAATCCCAACAGATGGATCGATAACATCTTCTTTGGTTGCACGACCTGCGCCAAGTTGCATTGCTGCAATACCAATTTGGTCAGCAATAATTCTTGAAACATAACCTGATTTAAGTGCTGGTAAGGCAATTTGGTAAGGTGCGCTTGCTAATTTTTCTGGATTATCAACAACAGAACTATCTCCACCTTGAGCTTCAATTAATGTTTTGAATTTTTCTACAGCTTTGCCATTTTTGATGACTTCTTGTAGTTTTTCACGAGCTTCATCAAGTGTTTTGGCTTTATTGGCTAATACGACCATTTGGCTGCCAAGTGTTAATACCAATTCAGTTAAGTCAGCTGGACCATGACCTTTTAATGTGTCAATGGCTTCTTTAACTTCAAGCGCATTACCAATTGCAAAACCAAGTGGTTGTGACATGTCTGAAATAATAGCCATGGTTCTACGACCAATTTGATTACCAATATTCACCATTTCATGAGCTAATTTTTCTGAATCAGCCATGTTTTTCATTAGGGCGCCGTCTCCAGTTTTAACATCTAAGACAATCGCATCAGCACCTGCGGCTAATTTTTTACTCATAATTGAGCTTGCAATCAATGGGATAGAATTAACTGTAGCTGTTACATCTCGTAGGGAATACAGTTTTTTATCGGCTGGTGTTAAGTTGCCTGATTGTCCAATTACAGCAACGCCTTTTTCATTTACTTGATTGATAAAGTCTTGCTTGCCTAATTCAATTTTAAATCCAGGGATCGATTCGAATTTATCATTTGTCCCACCAGTATGTCCAAGACCGCGTCCTGACATTTTTGCAACGGGAATATCTAATGCTGCAACTAATGGTGCAAGTACTAAAGTTGTCGTATCACCTACGCCACCGGTTGAATGTTTATCAACTTTAATACCATTGATTGAGGATAGATCAACTGTATCACCAGAATACATCATAGCACTGGTTAAATCTGCACATTCTTTTGATGTCATACCTTGATAATAAATCGCCATTAATAACGCACTCACTTGATAATCAGGAATGGTGCCATTGGTGTAGTTAGTAATAAAAAATTGAATTTCCTCTGTGGTTAATGCATTACCATCACGTTTTTTTTCAATAATATCTACAAATCTCATTATATCTCTCACTTAAAACAGTTAATCAAATTAGTTTATCTATTTGATTATAAAAATTTACATAAACGCCATTTGCCGATTATGTTCGAAAATATAGTAAAAAAATTTTAACTATATTAAGGTGCTTTTTATCTATTTTTATCCATTTTACTTGCAATTGATTTTAACTAATCAAGATCACTCGGCGAAAATGACCAAGGTAGTAATTCACCTACGGTAGTTTCTTGAATTTTCCCTTGAAGATTGGTCAAAATTACTGGCATATCTTTAGCGCAAAATTCACTAATAACTTGCCTACAAGCGCCACAAGGTGAAATAGGGCCATCTGTATCACCAATTACTACTAGTTTTTTAAATTTGCGTTTGCCTTCTGATACAGCTTTAAAAATGGCCGTGCGTTCAGCACAGTTGGCTAATCCGTAAGAAGCATTTTCGACATTACAGCCTAAAATTGCTTCATCATCTTCAGTAATCAGCACTGCGCCAACTTGAAATTTAGAATAAGGCACATAGGCTCTTGAGCGAGCAGTTTTAGCAAGTTCGATTAACTTTTCAATTTTCATATCGATAATCCTTCGAGTCTTAATAGTACTATTTTTGATTTTTAGTTTTTGCGTTAATCGGTGACTGTAAATCAAGTCGATAAACACCAAAACCTAATTCATCTTTTTCAATAAAATTAATCGGATAAAGCGAATTTTTTTCTATATAAGCTTTTGCCTCATCCGTTGGTGAAGATTCAAAGCGGATATCCAGTTTTTTGTCGCTAATAATTGGTGCAATTCGCCAATTATTATCTACAGTGACATTAACCATACCTGCTTTTTTTGTGGTATTAGTGATATAAGCAGACAAAATAACCCTTAAATCATCAGGTGAATTGAATTTAACATTATTTTCACCTGTACCTGGGAATATACCTGTGTAGGCACGATAATTATTGGTGGCAATTAAAAATACTTGATTAGGATCAATTGGCTGTTGTTGATAAGTTAGATTTTTTATTCTTTCAGATGTAGGATTTATTAACTGGCAATTGCCATCATAACGTGGTGGTGCTGTCACGTCAATTTGATAACTTACGCCATCAATTGTATCAAAATTATAAGTTCTAAACTTATCCCAATTAATTAGATATTGTGGTTGAGTCGAATTAACATCGATTTGATTATATACACCAGCGGCACATTCTAGCCACTGTTTAACATCTTTACCAGTAATTTTAACCGCACTTAAAATATTTGGATAAAGGTAGATATCGGCAGCATTTCTAAATGATAAATCACCTTTTTTAACATCAACATATGCACTTGGATCGTTCTTTCGGCCACCAACTTTAAATGGTGCAATCGCTGATAAAATTGGCAATCCATCCAAATCTGGATCGCCTTGAATAAACTGTTTCACATAATCAATTTGTGCGTCACTAATAATTTGTAGTGCGGATGTATCTTCAACTAGCGCAAGATAACTGTTGATATCGCTAGAAACTTTACCAATCGGTTTGCCTACAAATTCACGCGTACCTTGATGATCTTGCTTTAAAATTTCGACAATCTGTTGATCGGCGTCCACTAATGCTTTTTTATTTTTTATATCATAAATAGGGCGGGCTTCTGATTTCCCTGATGTTACTTGCCAATTAGAGTTATCACCCTCAAGAACTAAGTCCACCACACCTAGGTGACTACCCCATTGACCTGGCATTACGGCAGGGACATGATTGATGTTACCTGTTTTGATATCGGTATTAGGTAAGGATTTAAAATCTTCACTTGGAAAAACACCATGTGAATGACCAAACATAATGGCATTAATACCCTCAACTTGACTTAAATAGTAGACTGAATTTTCCGCTAACGCTTTATATGGTTCAGAAGAAACCCCCGAGTGTGGAATGGCAATGATAAGATTAGCACCTTGTTTTTTCATTTCAGGAACTAATTTTTTTGCAGTTTCAGTAATATCTTTTACTACTACTTTTCCATTTAAATTAAGCTTATCCCATTGCATAATTTGCGGTGGCACAAATCCGATATAGCCAATTTTAATGATCTGCTGATTACCTTCTCTATCAACAACTGGGGTATCAATAATAATATATTGTTGAAAGTAGGGTTTGCCAGTTTTTGCATCATAAACGTTGGCATTAACATAAGGGAATTTCGCCCCTGAAATACTTTTTTGTAAATAATCTAAACCAAAATTAAATTCGTGATTACCAATATTACCTACAACATAATTAAGTGTGTTCATCGCTTTATAAACAGGATGAATCTCACCATCTTTTAATCCTTTATTTAAAGCATAATCTGCCATAGGGCTACCTTGAATCAAATCACCATTGTCAACAAGTACGCTATTTTTTACTTCACTTCTTGTTTGATGAATTAGATTTGCTGTTTTGACTAATCCAAAAGTATCAACAGGCTGATCTTTGAAGTAATCAAAGTTCATCATGTTGCCATGTAAGTCAGTGGTTTCAATTATTCTTAAATCAACGGTAGCGGCTTGAAGGGAGCCAGAAATGAATAGGGTTAAAAGGGATAAAGTTAATTTGTTTTTTTTCATATAAATCTCCTATACTTCTGACTTTGCTATCCACTAACTTGTTATTGGTAGTGATTTTTGGTATTTAATAAATCGTTCTGTTATTGCAGGATGATATATAGCATCATTGACTGCTTTTTGTAGTGTTTGTTTGTCATCTAAGGTAAAGAATGACAAAACATAATTTGTTAATTGTTTTTTTACTGAATCTTCAACAAAGGCGGCATCAATACCACATAATGTAATATCCAATAATTCTAATCTCGAAAAACCAAAAATTGATGAGGCTAGGTGGTACTCTTTTTCAATATCTGTACCAAAAATTCCAGCATCATCGGTATTTAAAGTGATGCGTACACCATAATCATAAAGTTGGCGTACAGGATGATTTCGAATATCACCATGAAGTTCATTAACAAGTATACGATTACTGGTCAATGCGATTTCTAAAGTAACTTTTTTATTAATCAATTCCTGAATCAGATTATTATTTTCAATGGCACGGATACCATGACCAATTCTTTGTGCACCGTGTTTAAGTGCTTGAATAATACTTTCAGCAGATTCAATTTCGCCAGCATGATAGGATTTTTTAAGTTTAAGTTGAGTTGCTAACTCATGTGCATCTTTAAAATCATCAAAATGACCAAAACGTTCGTTTCCAGCAATATTAAATCCAGTAATAAATCGATGAGGATTTTCTTTAATAAAACGTAACGTATCATAAACGATTTTAGCACCTAGATGCCTAACACCGATCACATGATACCTTACGGTAATATTATAATCTTTTTGTACATCAATAATGGCGTTATCCATTTGGTTGAGTGTTTGTTGGAATCTTTCTTTGTTCCAAATAATTTCACCATCAATTTCGGTAGTACAGATATGAAAAGGGGATAAGAAAAGCTCGCAATAGATTAATCCTTGCTTAGCGTTTCTAATAAGAAAATCGTAAGTAATTAGATAATAATCTTCGGGTGTTTTTACAAAATTGGAAACAGTGTCATAAGTTTGAATGAATTGAACAAAGTCAGTTTCATCATAACGATATCGACCATTTTTATACTCATTAGCATCGTATTGACCGGCTTTATAACATAATGATTCAGGAAAAACGATGTGATTTTTATTGGCTAACTGTTGAGCCATAAAAGGCGTAATACTACCTTCAATATGCTCATGTAAAATGACTTTTGGTAATGTATGTCTATTCATTTAATATTTAATCTAGTTTATTTTGCCAATTGAGTACAAATAATAATGATATGAAAAACACTTATTGGAGAGCTTAGTATAGTAACCTTAGCTTTACTCATCATAATCTTTACTATTTTACCTTGAACAGACATCTTATTACCATACATTTTGTGTGACTTAATCAGTTTTTATGCAGTAATATGTAATAAAAGCCATTCTAACTCATTAAATTTTTTTGAAAAAGGCAACAACCAAGGTTGCTGCCAGTATTTTGATTATGGAAAGTTTTATTTAAAACGCCATAAATGATTAACTATTATTGGCTGTAGTTGTTTTATTTAAGTCATCGTTTTTAAAAATAATCATAAACACGATAGCCAACAATAAAGAGTAACCAGCAAAAATTAGCCAAACTGTACGCCAATCTGTAAGATCACCTGTTGTGTAATGATCAACAACAAAGCCACTGATTGTCGAACCTAAATATGCCCCAAAACCATTAGTCATGATCATAAATAGACCTTGCGCACTATTACGGATGCTTGGTGAGACTGATTTTTCAACATACATTGAGCCAGAAATGTTATAAAAATCAAATGCACACCCATAAACTATCATAGATAAAAGCAGTAATATAAAGCCAGTTGGAGATGGATCACCATAAGCAAATAACCCAAAACGAGCCACCCAAGCAAGCATACTGATTAACATTACATATTTGATGCCAAGTCGTTTCATAAAAAATGGAACAAATAGAATAAATACCACTTCTGACATTTGCGAAATAGACAATAACACCGAAGGATATTGTACTACTAGGCTATCAGCATATTCTGGAATGTTTTTAAATGAAAGTAAGAACGGATTACCAAATGTATTGGTTATTTGCAAAATACCGCCAAGGAATACGGCAAAGACAAAAAAGATCGCAATTCTTGGTTCTTTAAATAATACGAATGCATCTAAACCTAAAGAGCTTGCTAAAGACTTCCTTTTTGAGCTGTCTTTAGTAATGTTAATTAATGGAAGTGTTAATGAATATAAGCTAAGTAAAACTGAACCAGCTGCCGCAATATAAAGTTGCATATTACTTAATCCAAATTTTAAGAAACTCACTAACCACATGGCAACGATAAAGCCGATAGTTCCAAAAATTCTTATTTTCGGAAATTGCGAAATAACATCAAGATTTTCTGCTTCTAAACAAGAATAGGAAATTGAGTTAGAAATTGCGATGGTTGGCATAAACGCTAGGCAATGAATCAAAATTATCACTACCATCAAAAAAGGTGATGTGACTGATGCTGCAATAAATAAAGTAATGGCGCCAATTAAATGACAAAGCATAAATAAACGATTAGCTGGAATCCATCTATCTGCGACAACTCCAAGTAAGCCAGGCATAAATAAAGATGCTATCCCCATTGTGCCATATACTGAACCTACGGTCACACCATTAAAATGTAATGTCTCCATCATGTAAGAACCTAAGGTGATCAGCCAACTCCCCCAGATGAAAAACTGTAAGAAAAATATAATTTTAAGTTTAAACTTAATATTCATTTTGATTCCTTATTAAATGACATATTTGATAATCTTCTGCCTAACAATTACTAATGAATAAATTTATATATAAACAAGCACTATTATCAATTTTATAGTGCTCAAGCTATCAATATTTAGTTAAAAAAAATGGCAGTTGATCTGCCATTTTCAATTATTGATTTAATAGTACAGATTCTAACGCAACAGTTATCATCTCTTTAAAACCAATCTGACGTTGTTCTGGTGACATAGCATCACCTTTGCGGATATGATCAGAAACCGTACAGATTGCTAATGCTTTAGCACCATATTCTGCCGCTACACCATAAATACCTGCAGCTTCCATCTCTACGCCTAGAATGTTGTATTTTTCCATGATATCGAACATTTCAGGATCGACACTATAGAAAAGATCAGCTGAAAACAGGTTACCAACTTTAACGTTTACACCTAAATTTTTAGCAGCATTAACGGCATTACAGGTTAAATCAAAATCGGCAATCGCAGCGAAATCACTATCTTTAAAACGTAAACGATTAACTTTTGAATCAGTGCAAGCCCCCATGCCCACTATCACATCACCAAGGTTTACATTAGGGCTAATGGCACCACAAGAACCAATGCGAATGATATTTTTAACACCGTAGAACTTAACCAATTCGGTTGCATAGATAGAACAAGATGGAATACCCATGCCATGCCCCATGATTGAAACTTTTTTCCCTTTGTAATAACCAGTAAATCCTAACATGGCTCTTACATTTGTTACTTCTTGTGCATCTTCTAAAAATGTTTCAGCAATAAATTTTGCGCGTAGCGGATCGCCTGGCATCAAAACTGTTTCTGCAAAAGCATTATCAACAGCGTTAATATGTGGGGTAGACATCTAATTCTCCTGATCTTTATTTCAAAAAAAGTATTACATTAACTTGATTTGTTTACTTGCTAATAAAAGATTTACCATATTCCATTGGTGATAAATCAAAATAATCAGCGACACTTTGTCCGATATCGGCAAACGTTTCACGATGACCTAATGAGCCTACTGGTACACTATCGCCATACACCAAAACAGGAATATGTTCGCGAGTATGATCAGTACCAGCCCATGTTGGATCGCAACCATGATCTGCACTGATAATTAACAGATCGCCTGGTTCAATTAGCGCTAACATTTCAGGTAAGCGACTATCGAAATATTCTAATGCAGTAGCATAACCAGTTACATCACGTCTGTGCCCATAAGAGGAATCAAAATCAACAAAATTGGTAAATACAATGGTGTTATCTTTGGCTTGTTTAATTTCTTCTAACGATGCATTAAATAGTGCTTCAATGCCAGTTGCTTTAATCTTTTTGGTGATTCCAACGTGGGCGTAAATATCGGCGATTTTACCAATCGAAACAACATTGCCTTGTTTTTCGTCAACCAGTTTTTTAATCACAGTTGGTGCAGGTGGTTCAACCGCTAGATCATGACGATTACCTGTTCGTACAAATTCACCTGCTTTTTTACCAATAAAAGGTCTGGCAATAACACGTCCAATGTTGTAATCACCTTTATTAAGTTCATCGCGTGCGATTTCGCACACTTCGTAAAGTTTGTCTAAACCAAAAGTTTCTTCATGACAAGCAATTTGGAAAACTGAATCAGCCGATGTATAGAAAATAGGTTTGCCTGTTGCCATGTGTTCAACACCAAGTTCATCAAGAATAACCGTTCCCGATGAGTGGCAATTGCCAAGGTAACCAGGAAGTTTTGCACGAGTAACAATTTTATCTAACAGATCTTGAGGAAAGCTATTAGTTGTATCGGTAAAGTAACCCCAATCAAACAGTACCGGTACACCAGCAATTTCCCAATGGCCAGATGGCGTATCTTTACCTGATGAAATTTCGCTAGCATAACCATAAGCACCAATAATCTCGCCTTCGGTTTGCATATCTTTAGGGTAGTGACCTGTTGATTCGTATGCGGCCTCAATTAATCCTAATCTACCCAAATTAGGTAATTTAAGTGTGCCACTGCGTCCTTGTTCTGCATTGCCTAATGCGCATTGTTCAGCAATATGACCTAATGTGTCGGAACCTTCATCTCCAAACTTTTCCGCATCTTTGGCACTACCAATCCCGAATGAATCTAGGATCATAATAAAAACTCTTTTCATAATTTCCTCGAACTTATCAAAAACAGATCTTGCTACAAGTTATCTTCGTACTCGCATTTTACTTTTGGTTTATATGGGTACGGTTTAAGGAAGAACAGCGTCTTGGACAATCTTTCGTACTTACTTTCATACTTAGCTGTCTATTTTATAATACTCATTTAAGTAATTACACCTTTGATATGATATCTTGATGATAACGTCTATTATTTGCACTAAATGTATCTATAAACAATAATCTGTTTAACTGTAATTTAAAAAAACATCGCTCATATATCTATAATACATGATCTAAAAAAACAAAAAAGATTTAAGCATTACTTTAACGGTTTATTTGATTAATTGATCTGCCAAATTCGATCATTATCACATTTTTAAAATTAAAATATTAATAAATGTACATATTTTGAGCGCTAAGAATCTTATAATAATTAGGGATTAAATAATTAATAATGTAAGGTTAACCAATGTGATAATATATGCTGCCGTGTGTGAAAGATATCCCTATAAAATCGAATAAAACACTAAAAGCAATTTAGAATTGGCAGTCTATTTCTATCTAGATAAGGTTGTAGTTGATGAAACAAAGAATCCCAAATACTTTTAATCTTGACGTTTATGCTCAAAAAGTTGTGACCGTAACAACGGTCGAACAATTAATGCAGGTTTGGCAAGATAATCCACAAAATCTGCCGATTATGATCCTTGGTGAGGGTAGTAATACGCTTTTTACTTGTGATTTTGAAGGAATTGTCATTTTAAATCGAATTAAAGGTATTATTATCACCGAAACCGAACAAGCATGGCATATAAAAGTGGGAGCAGGTGAAAATTGGCATCAACTTGTATCAAAAACTATTGAACACAATATCGCAGGACTTGAAAATTTAGCATTAATTCCAGGTTGTGTCGGTTCAGCGCCGATCCAAAACATTGGCGCTTATGGAGTCGAGTTTCAAAAAGTGGCGGATTATGTGGAATTATTGGAACTTGCTACTGGAAACATTATTAAGGTAACAGATGGTCAATATGGTTATCGTGAAAGTATTTTTAAAAAGCAATATGCTGATGGTTATGCGGTCATTTATGTTGGTATCAAATTACCTAAACAGTGGCAACCTGTATTAACCTATGGCGAATTGCGTAACTTTGATCCAAAAAGTATTACCCCTAAAATGATCTTCGATAAAGTTTGTGAAATTCGGCTTAGTAAGCTGCCTGATCCAAAGGTGCTTGGTAACGGTGGTAGTTTTTTTAAAAATCCAGTTGTTGATAAAAAAGTTGCCGATAAGCTACTTGAAATTTACCCAACTATGCCAATATATCCACAAGTAAATAATCAAGTCAAACTTGCTGCAGGTTGGCTTATCGATCAATGTGGTCTAAAAGGCTATCAATTGGGTGGCGCTGCAGTTCATCAAAATCAAGCACTTGTATTAATCAATAAAAATAACGCAACCGCGCAAGATGTGGTTGAATTAGCTCGATATGTTCGAAACGCAGTATTACGAAAATTTTCGGTTAATCTTTCACCTGAAATCCGTTTTATTGGCAAAATAGCTGAAATTGATGTAGACAACTTTCTATAAATAACAATAGTTATAAATTTAGGTTGTCAGTCATTTAGGTTGCAACCAACGATTTATAATCAAACAATGATATTGTAAAAGACGATGAAACATTCATATTCATTTCCTATTTTATTAACAAGCTTATTATTTGTGACAATTGCATTATCAGCACTTAATACCCAAGTACCTCTTTGGTTAGTGCGTAATGAATTTTCACTAGGGCAAATTGGTTTAGTTGGCTCAAGTTACTTCACTGGCAACTTGATTGGTACCATTTTTGCTAATTGGTTTATCAGTAAATTTAATGCTCGCTATACCTATACCTACAGTTGCATTATTTTTGCGATTGCTACTATAGGCTTAAGTTTTTCTATGGATTTTTATAGCTGGGTTATATGGCGGTTCTTTATTGGTATTGCCTGCGCTGTAACTTGGGTTGTTATTGAAAGTTGTATTTTAGTGACAGGAACAGCACGTACTCGTGGCAAAATGCTAGCGGTGTATTTAACTACTTATTATTTAGGCACGGTATTAGGGCAAGCGTTATTACAGTATTTTCCGCAAAATGTATTGTATTTTGGCTTAGTGACTGCTTTACTGATGGGGCTTGCGATATTATTTATTTTGCTAACTCATTATAAATTACCTAAACGCAAAAGAAGTAGTTTCAATATCATTCCTATGATTGTCAATAAACCGTCACGCATTGGTTTGATTGGTTGTGTGATTGCCGGTATGTTAATTGGTTCACTTTATTCGCTTTTACCTGCTTATTATTCTCATTTAGGTTATAACGACACTCAAGTTGCCAATTGGATGATTTTGCTTATATTATCTGGTGTAATAGCACAAATGCCGGCTAATTGGTGTGCTGATAAATTTGGTCGACAAGTTGTATTGTTGTTTGAATCAATATTAATGCTATTTGCTTGTGTAATGTTGATATTTAATTGGTTTGATACATTAGCAATTATCTTATTAGGTGCAACAATTTATACTATTTATCCAATCTCTATGGCATGGGCATGTTCGTGTGTTAGAAAACAAGATATTGTAGCTATGAATCAAGCCATGCTATTAACCAATACATTAGGTAGTCTTGTTGCTCCGGCAGTGATTGCTTTTGTTATGGATAAAACGAATAATACTTATTTATTTGTAAGTTTTGCTATAATCTCACTTTATTTTATTGCCTTATTAGTTAAAAAAAGAGGAATCGATGCGCAGCCACCAAAATCCACTCAAATTAATTGAAATCTTAGCGGACGGTGAATTTCATTCAGGTGAAGAACTTGCAGCGAGTTTTGGTATAACTCGTGCTGGAATCAATAAATATATGAAAGTACTGCGCGAATGGGGGCTAGATTTTACATCGGTTCAAGGTAAAGGTTATTGTTTAACTGCACCGATTGATTTAATAAAAAAGAGTAAAATTGATCACTATTATCAAGCGGATAGTCGTTGTGAAATTTTACCTATTATTGATTCAACCAACCAATACTTACTTGATAAAATCGGGCAACTCCGATCGGGTGATTGTTGTATAGCAGAATTTCAATCAAAAGCGCGCGGTCGTCGTGGACGTCGATGGTTTTCACCATTCGGCTCTAATCTCTATTTTTCTATGTATTGGCAGTTAGAGCAGGGCGTGGCTGCCGCAATGGGATTAAGCTTAGTTGTCGGAATTGTAATAGCAGATACTTTAAGGGAGTTATCGGGTCAAGATATTAAAGTAAAATGGCCCAATGATCTTTATCTTAACGATCAAAAACTAGCGGGCATATTGATTGAATTAGCGGGTAAAACGGGTGATTGTGCCCATGCAATTATTGGTATTGGTGTCAACTTAATGATGACTAATCCAGATCCTAATATTGTTAACCAAAAATGGGCAAATTTAGGTAAGGTAGATCGTAATTTGTTAGTCGCGCGTATTGTCAAAAATTTAAACATTAAATTATCTGAATTTGAAAAACAGGGCTTAGCGCCTTTTATTAGTGATTGGAATCGATTAGATAATTTTGCTAATCGTCCAGTAAAATTGCTTATTGGTGATAATATTATCCGAGGCATTGCTAAAGGCATTAATGAGCAAGGTGCTTTAATGTTAGAGCAAGACGGAAAAATCCATGCGCATATTGGCGGTGAAATATCATTACGTGGTGATGAATGACCAATAAAACTATTCCATTTTTAAATGGAATAGTTTTTAAATCAGTTGTTAAATTTTGTCTTTTTTACTTTTGAAACCAAGCACTCTTAAAGCATTGGCCGTTACGATAGCTGTTGTTCCTGAGTCAGCTAATACCGCTAACCACAATCCGGTATAACCAAATAAACTTGTTACTAAAAACACCAACTTGATCCCTAAGGCAATGGTGATATTTTGCTTAATGTTACGGTTAGCAAAGCGAGTTAAGCGAATTAAATTAGGCAAACTTAGCAAGCTATTTTTTGTTAATGCTGCATCGGCTGCCTCTAGCGCTACATCGGTACCGCTGCCCATAGCAATACCAACTGTCGCAGCTTTCATTGCTGGAGAATCGTTAATACCATCTCCAACCATTGCAATTGAAGTCGTGTTACGAATTTTTTCAATTTCGATTAGTTTATCTGCTGGTAATAACTCAGCACGATAATCAATTCCCAATTGGCTTGCAATGGCTTTTGCCGCACGTTGATTATCACCCGTAAGCATTAAGGTTTTAAGACCCAGCTCATCAAGCGCTTTTATTGCAGTAATAGAATCAGAACGTAATACATCTTGCAAAGCAATCATTCCGACTAATTTTTGTTGTGTCACTAGTACCACGACGGTTTTACCTGCGCTTTCTAGTTGATGTATTTTTTCTCTATCTTCATCATTTAAGGGTATCGATACCGTAGTAACTTTACTTGGCGCAACAATATAATAAGTTTGATTATCGATATCACCTTGAATACCCACGCCCGCATTAGCTTTACGATTACTTGCCTCGTGAACTACAATTTGCTGCTTAGTTGCATAATCAACAATTGCTTTTGCTAAAGGATGATGTGAACCGCTTTCAATAGCTGCTGCAAGAGTAAGAAGCTGTTGTTGAGTAATAGATTGAGCAATGACATCGGTAACTTGTGGTTTGCCTTCGGTTAACGTACCGGTCTTGTCAAATGCCACCATTTTAATTGAACCAATATGTTCTAAAGCCGCACCACCTTTTATTAATACACCTTGTTTAGCTGCGTTGGATAGGGCAGATGTTATGACGGCCGGTGTTGATATTACTAACGCACAAGGGCAACCAATTAATAATAAAGTTAATCCACGATAAACCCAAGTGTACCAATCTTCATTAAATAATAGCGGAGGAATAACAATAACCAATAATGCAAATAGGGCGATAACTGGAGTGTAGTAGCGACTAAATTTATCAATAAATCGCTCAATAGGTGCCTTACGTTCTTCAGCATCTTCAATTAATTGTAAAATGCGATCTACGGCATTTTGTCCTGATTGCGAGACGACTTTAAGTTGAATGGTATTATCCACAACCAAAGATCCGGCTAAAATTTTATCCCCAGATAGATAATTGACAGGAATTGATTCCCCAGTTAAAGCACTTTCATCGATGTTAGCTTGTTCACTTACCAAAATAACATCAGCAGGTAATCGCCCTCCGGATGAAATTTCGATTATATCGTCAGGTTTTAAACTATGACTGGCAACCGTTTTTCTTTTGCCGTCAATAATGATCACCGTTTCTTCAGGCATTAACTGTGCAAGAGATGAAATCCCTTTTTTAGCTTTACTGGTTGCAAATCCTTCAAGCATTTCACCAATCATAAATAAAAAGAGTACCATAGTGGCTTCTTCGGCCGCTCCGATGAATAGGGCACCTATAGCTGAGATACTCATCAATGATTCAATGGCAAATGGTGTACCACTTCGCGTTAATACTAAAGCTTCTTTTAAAATCGGTATTAATCCGACAATTGCAGTAATGATAAAAGCATATTCACCTATTGTGTGATTTATTAATAAAATAAGGTAACTTATCACAATTAATGAACCTAAAACCGCTAACGGTATGAATGCTTTTTTATCAAAACTATGTGAATGTTCGTGATGATGTGCGTGATTAGGGGTGCTTTCAAAAATCGGGGTATAGCCTAGTTCTACCACTTTGTCTTCAATCATTTTTATTACCGCATCGTCATGCTTAGGAACAAAAACGATTAATTTTTCTGTAGAAAAGATAATTTTGGTTTGATTAATATTTGGCAGTGTTTTAATACCATTTTCGATTTTGCTAGCGCAATGAGCACAATCCATTCCCTTGATTTTCCAAGTCAATTTAATGTTTTGGCTTTTCCGCTCAGGATCTTCTGGAGGATCTTCTATCTCATTTTTTTGCGTTGATCCATGATCATGACTTTCACAGCAATGGCTTGCTGATTGATTATGATTTTCATCATGGGAATGATGGTTGTCATGTGTATGATTATGAGCAATATTATGACAATCGTCATGACAATGAGTGTGATTTTCATGGGTGGATTGTGTGGATTTGTTATTATATAACATAACGTTACCTCGTTTTGTGGATGATTTTGATTGTACGCTCAAAAAAATAAAAAGATATCTTTTTTTAATTTATTTGATAATTAGATCAAAAATATTGAGAACAAGACAAGTAACAAAGCAAATATAAAAAATAACCATTTTTTATTTCTTTCTTCTACTGTATCACTTTCTTTTTTATGTTTATAATTGTATAAAATAAAATGATAGAGAAAGTTTATGTCCAAAGTTTCATCCTTTCGCCAAAAACAGAGTATTGTCTTTTTAGCTTTTCTTATTACGACCTTTATTGTCGGTATTGCAGGGGCGTTACAATCACCTACATTAAGCCGTTTCTTAACCTTTGAAGTTAATGTAAATTCCCATTTAGTCGGTCTTTTTTTCTCGATAAATGCTTTAGCCAGCATTGTGGGTAGTTTTCTATTAGCAAAATATTCAGATAAAAAAGGTGATAGACGTTATATCGTCATATTTTGCTGTTTAATGGGGGTTGCCAATAGTGTTACATTTGCGTTTACACGTCACTATTTTATATTGATTACGCTGGGTGTTTTATTTGCCGCATTATCATCAGCCGCCATGCCGCAAATCTTTGCTTTAGCGCGTGAATATGCTGTCAAATCAGGGCGTAATGTGGTTGCTTTTAACTCATTAATTCGTGCTCAGTTATCGTTGGCATGGGTATTTGGTCCTCCAATATCATTCGGTTTAGCTTTAAGCTTTGGCTTTACTGTAATGTATTTAACAGCAATGTCCATGTTTATTATAGCGATGTTTTTTGTTGCGATATTTTTACCATCTGTCGAAAAAAATCCTACTTCACAACTCAGCAGTGCAGCAGATTTACAAGCAGCTAATATTCCACTTTGGAAAAACCGGAATATCGTTTGTTTATTATTATCCACTGTATTTATGTGGACAGCTAACATGATGTATATTATCGACATGCCGCTTTACGTTGACTTGGTTTTACATCTTCCTGACTCTTTACCTGGTGTTTTGATGGGATTAGCTGCGGGTATTGAAATCCCTGTGATGCTTATTGCTGGTTTTTTAGTGCCTTCTTTGGGTAAGAGAAATCTATTTTTTATTGCCATTATTTGTGGCTTAATTTTTTATATTGGCATGATTTTCTTCACCAGCAAATTCGCTTTATTAGTACTACAGTTATTTAATGCGTTATTTATTGGGATTGTGGCTAATATTGGTATTATCTATTTTCAGGATTTATTACCAACTAGAATGGGCGTTGCATCAACACTATTTAATAACGGGATTGTTTTTAGTGTTATTCTTGCTGGTGTTTTGCAAGGGTTTGTATCTGATGCTTATGGGCATGAAGCTATCTACTGGATTGCGCTTGTGATGGTTGCCGTTTCATTGCTGTTTTGTGCATTGGTTAAAGATGGAAAAAAAGCCTCACAATAAGTGAACCATTACTTTTCATTTGTTCGTCTTCCAGACGTATTGGAAGACGAAGTCATAATCAGTGATTAACAATCAAATTCTTTTAATAACTTTTCATAAAAAGCATAGTTTGTTCTTTCATAACCAATAGGTGTAATGGCAATGAAATTACCATTAGCCGCATCCAGCTCTTTACTATCGTCACACACCTGCTGATTACGCTGGGCTCTAAACCAAAAGTAATCATGGCCTTCAGGATCTTTAATTGGGGCTACTACAAAACGACTTACATCACAATCACCTTGTTTAGTGATTTTTAATCCTTTAATCTGATGAGCATCACAAGAAGGGAAATTAACATTAAAACAGATATTTTTAGGTGCTGACAATGATAGTAGTTTTCTGATCACTGATTCAGCATGATAAGCTGAACAATCCCATATTGTTGGTTGATTATCTTCAGTAGAGCATTGGCTTAAGGCAATTGATGGTATTCCTAAAGCTGTTGCCATCATGGCTGCACCAACAGTACCAGATAAAACCGTTTCAAATCCTACATTTGAGCCATTATTAATGCCCGATAGCACTAGATCAGGCAACTTATCTGCCATTAGATGCTTTATAGCAAATAATGAGCAATCTGCGGGAGTTCCATAAACCGCGTATTCTTGCTCATTACGTTTTGCAACTCGAAAAGGTGCTTTTATACTGACCGAACATGACACACCACTTTGATCAATCGCTGGTGCTACCACCCACACTTCATGAGCAATTTTATGTGCTACATCCTTTAAAATTTTAATTCCATATGCATCAATACCATCATCATTGACTAACAATACACGATTTACTAATTTATCAAACATCATTTTATTTCCTTATTCAGTAAAAGTATTACATTGATTGATATCACCACTATCAAATCCTCGTTTAAACCAAGCATAACGTTGCTTAGAGCTACCATGTGTAAAACTATCTGGCACAACATAACCATTACTTTGACGTTGTAAGCGATCATCGCCAATAGCTTCAGCGGTCTTTAACGCTTGCTCAATATCGCCAACGTCTAAAAGATTTTTTTGTTGCATTGCATGTCCCCACATACCAGCAAAGCAGTCAGCTTGCAGCTCTAATTTAACCGATAATTGATTAACAAAAACTTCCGATTGGCCTTGTTTTAATTGTTCGATTTTATTGAACAGACCCAGCAAATTTTGCACATGATGACCAATTTCATGTGCTATGACATAACCTTGGGCAAAGTCACCGCCACCACCAAGTTGTTGTTTCATCTCTTGATAGAATGAAATATCCAAATAGACAGTTTTATCAACACTGCAATAAAATGGCCCCATAAAAGTCTGACCAACACCACATGATGTTCTTGTTGAACCTGTGTATAAGACTAATTTGGGAGGAGTATAAGTTCTACCTAAACGATTAAATTCTTGTTGCCAGTAATCTTCAGTGGTCGCTAAAATGACCGATGTAAACTTAGCAGCATCTTCATCATTAATAGAATATTGATTAGAGCTTAGTGATGAGCTATTGGTGTCAATTAGGTTAGGATTAAGTAAGCCGGTCAAATCAACACCATAATAACCAGCAACCAAAACCACGATAAATAAAACAACTCGACCTTTACCTCTTATTGGGATCCTAACTCCTGAATCGCTTCCATATTGTGAGCGGCGATCTTCAATATTATCACTCTCTCTTTGGTCTCTCCAGCGCATAGGGAATACCTCATTAGTTTTGATTGAATTATTTTAAAGGATAAAAGGGGAGGATACTAGATTAAGTTAATTTAACATCAAATAATGCATTGATTAATCTACTTTTATCTGTGTAATTATCTGTATCAAAATAATACTAAGTAGCTATATCACTTATCTTTTGAATTGTTTAAAGAAAAAACTAACTCCAGTTTATAACGGATAGATTTTTATAGTTATTACTATTACGTTCTTTTTATAGTTTGTATTTTATATTTAAAATAAGACTAAATTTTACAGAAGATGGATATTTTATAAAAATTACTTTTTATTTGAATGGCGTTTTTATATCTCAATGGAATATTACGCTAATTATAAATAAAAGAAAATTTAACCGTAGAGATTTTTAAATTCATTATACTTCAAAAACTACGAATCATTATGATATTTCAACTTTACTTTTCGATGGTGAACAGGATTTTGAACGATTGAATGTTTAATACTATCAATCTGATAATGTCTATATTTTTTAATGTGTAATGGGCGTAGTTTATTTCTTATTTTAGATATATCGGTATATTTAAAATTCTAAAGTAATTTCTTTAAAAAATATCTCACAATTTTACAAACCTGATAAATAACGATAACTGAGATTTTGGACTTGTTTATTCTTAAATATGGCATCAGGTAACGACTTCGGTAGAACTTCTATTTTTTGCATACAAAAACAACCAGTAAGAACAGTAGTCAGAAAAAATCCAATGATTAACATTAAATGATGTTGTAATTTTTTCATAAAATCTAGACCAATTCTTAAACTATTCTTCAACTTTAATGGTATAAACTTTATTATAGCGTTTTCCCGGACATGTATTTGTTCCGTAAGTAGATCCAGAAAGTTCTATTGTGATTGTTCCTGCAACTTTAGGTGTTCCCTTTACTTCAATATTATTATAGGAAACACGTTTTGTTCCTAAACCTCTAGGAGATAATTCAAGGCCTGATTTTTCTGGTTGGATATCATAGTAAAAGTAATGGCGATTAGCGTGGCCACCAAAAACTTGAATTTTAGCAAAATAGGGA
This sequence comes from Gilliamella apicola, assembly GCF_000599985.1. NCBI lineage: Bacteria > Pseudomonadati > Pseudomonadota > Gammaproteobacteria > Orbales > Orbaceae > Gilliamella > Gilliamella apicola. The sequence goes on along the minus strand of NZ_CP007445.1, from coordinate 2,064,731 downwards.
TTACCCAATGAGGCATTAGGTAATGTTTTTGGTCGAACTTCTGGTTTATAACACAAACAATCGGTAAGAACAGTAGTCAAAAAAAATCCAATGATTAACATTAAGTGATGTTGTAGTTTTTTCATAAAATCTAAACCAATCCTAATACTATTCTTCAACTTTAATGGTATAAACTCTATCATAGCGTTTTCCCGGACATGTATTTGTTCCGTAAGTGCCTCCAGAAAGTTCTATTGTGATTGTTCCTGCAACTTTAGGTGTTCCCTTTACTTCAAGATCATTATAGGAAACATATTCTGTTCCAAAATCAGTAGGAGATAATTCAAGACCTGATTTTTCTGGTTTAATATGATAGAAAAAGTGACGATCTATAGCCACGCCACCAAAAACTTCAATTTTAGCATAATAGGGATTACCCAATGAGGCATTAGGTAATGTTTTTGGTCGAACTTCTGGTTTATAACACAAACAACCGGTAAGAACAGTAGTCAAAAAAAATCCAATGATTAACATTAAGTGATATCGTATTTTTTTCATATAATTTATTTAGTTTAATTGAATTGGTTGTAAAAAGTGTTTTTTAAACACTTCCCTATTTGTTTCAATACCATTTACTTTTCCGTTTATGGTATTTTACTTATCACAAAAGCTGCATAAGAGTAACGCATAATATCAGCTAAAGTTGTATTTTTTAGTAAATGATCCTTTACTCTACCCCATGAAAAACACTCAAGCTCTACTAGCTCCGTGAGTAGAGTTTGTTCAGTTACCTCATGACCATTTATTTACTTTAAATTATCTGCCAAAACAATCCAATGGTTTTTAGTTTTTAAAGGCACATCTTTATTAAACATCCGTGATGTTATCAACATGACTACGTGCGTATCTTCACAAACATAAGAATTTAAGCGGCATAAATCTTTTAACGTGAATTTGGAGCCTGTCACTTGATTTATTATATTTGTATTGATTTCGTAAATAATTTCAGCGTCGGCTTTTTTAAACCACGTTTTAAGATCCCCCTGCTGTCGTAATACCAGGAATGTTATCATTAGGAGAATCATAATCAAAAAAACTATTTTCTGTATCTCTTAAACTTGCTAGAGTTATCCAATCAATAGCTGGAACTTTTGGTAAATATCCTGGTGGTTCATTTTTAAAAAAGTTTGTCGGATGACGACAATCATAACTAGGTTCTAGTTTTAATGTGCCAATTTTAGTTTTACCTGATTCCCAAAGTTCTTTCACCATCTGTTTGCCCTAGTTTAACTGAACCTTCTTCATAAAATTAAGCTGGGTTTTACCATATTCGGTCGCTAACTTGATGTGCTCTTGTCCACGTTTATCATCCATCCGTAACTTATTATTCGCCGGTGTGCAAATCACATTATGGCGTTTGTTTATGGTGGTCACATTGTCAGGGAGTTGACTATCATGCATCGCATGCGCAATATAAGGCCGGTCAGGATTACCGTTAGTAAACGCAACCGCAACTTCTGTGCCGTCAATCAGTGGAAAGTGAAAACATAGGTACTATCGGCATACGGTTTAGCCAGTCTTAACTATAAGCTCTCTTCACCGTTTCGCCACTCTTTTAAATCAAAGTTAAATTTAACCTGATAGCGCCCTTGTGTATCAATATAACCATAGATGTCATTATCTGGACTGGTTACCCAGCATAATATGATCCCATTTAAATACGACGGTACCGTCGCAATATTTAGGGCGCTGGATATAAACTTGTCTTGTTACCCGATTAAACCGTACTCGTATATACATTAACCCTTGTATCCTTTTTTAGTCGCTATTACCGTAATCAACGTATTTTCCGGTTTTTTCATCCAAAACGCACCACTCTAATCGGCTCTCTAAAATGCCTTTTTGCTCGGGAAAAAGGATAGTTATTCTTTGTGTTTATCATCAAGATTATCATCCAGTTCGGTATCAATCACCGTAATATAATCTGGTATTGGTGGCGCTTCACAGTAAAAGGTGACCCATTTAACGCCATCTGGAACTTCTTGTCGATATTCTTCGGTTGTCGTATCAACATAGAAATCCGGATCGGATTCGGATTTATTTATAAAAACTTCTAAAAATTCCTTTTCCATGTCGACCGTTTCCGGGTCGGGATACCCAAGTGTAGCAAATATTTTATCGGCCTCTTTTGAGCCACCTCCGAGTAATTTTTTATACCAAAAATAACCAATTAAAAACAATAAGATATATAATGGTGTTATAATCGAGACTCCAAAAACAAAATCATCTAAATTATTAGATGCAACAATAATTAAAACTAAATTACAAAGGTAAATTGATAATATAAAAAGTCCCACATTTTTTAATGCATCTTTATTATTAGCCTTTGAACCTTTCATTGCCCAAGGGTAAAGCCAAAGTCGATGATCAATTGGACGACGTAACGCATACGCGAAATAACCGTCTTCGTCACATGGTTCAACCACAACTTCTACCTGATCACCATTCCGAAAAAATGCTCGACAAAAAATGCCTCGAACTTCTAGGTTACCTATTTTACAAGTAAAGTACTGAACACTATTAAGAAAATCACTTTCATCTTCATAGCGGTTTGATGTTGCTACTTGACTGGCAGCGGCAAGATTATCGCCTATTAATGCTTGACTGATAGCGGGTAGACCATTTAAAGCTCCAGTACCAAAGACGGCTGAACTTGTATCAATCACTTTTAGATCTGATATTTTACCTTTGATAATTTGAAAATACTCACTCATAATTAAATCCTGTTATCTTCAAGATTATCATCCAGTTCGGTATCAATCACCGTAATATAGTCTGGTATAGGTGGCGATTCACGGTAAAAGCTGACCCATTTAACGCCATCCGGGTCTTCTCGCAGATATTCTTCGGTTGTCGTGTCAAAATAAAAATCTGGATCGGATGTGGATTTATTATTTATAAAAACTTCAAAAAATTCCTTTTCCATGTCTACCGTTTTCGGGTCGGGATACCCAAGTGTGGCAAATATTTTATCGGCCTCTTTTGAGCCACCTCCGAGTAATTTTTTATAGCAAAAATAACTGATTAAAAAGAACAAAATAAATACTGGAGTTGTAACAGAAAACCCAAAAGCAAAGTCACTTAAATCATTAGATACAATAATTAGTAAAACTAAATCGAAAAGATAAACTAATAATGTAAAAATTCCCGTATTTTTTAATGCAGCCCGACTATTAGCCTTTGAACCTTTCATTGCCCAAGGGTAAAGCCAAAGTCGATGATCAATTGGACGACGTAGCGCATACGCGAAATAACCGTCTTCGTCACATGGTTCAACCACAACTTCTACCTGATCACCATTACGAAAAAATGCTCGACAAAAAATGCCTCGAACTTCTAGGTTACCTATTTTACAAGTAAAGTACTGAACACTATTAAGAAAATCACTTTCATCTTCATAGCGGTTTGATGTTGCTACTTGACTGGCAGCGGCAAGATTATCGCCCATTACTGCGTGACTGATAGCGGGTAGACCATTTAAAGCACCACTTCCAAAGATGGCTAAACTTGTATCAATTACTTTTAGGTCAGATATTTTACCTTTGATAATTTGAAAATAGTCACTCACAATTAAATCCCGTTATCATCAAGATTATCATCCAGTTCGGTATCAATCACCGTAATATAATCTGGTATAGGTGGCGCTTCACGGTAAAAGCTGACCCATTTAACGCCATCCGGGTCTTCTCGCAGATATTCTTCGGTTGTCGTGTCAAAATAAAAATCTGGATCGGATGTGGATTTATTATTTATAAAAACTTCTAATATTTCCTTTTCCATGTCTACCGTTTTCGGGTCAGGATAGCCTAGTGTAGCAAATATTTTATCGGCCTCTTTTGAGCCTCCTCCGAGTAATTTTTTATACCAAAAATAAGTAATTAAAAAGAATAAGGTACATAATGCAGTTGAAATACAAAATCCAGTGATAAAAGTGCTTAACTGTTTAGATACAAAAATAACTTCAGCTAAAATACAAAAATAAACTGGTAGTATAAAAATTAACTCACTTTTTAATGCCACTCGACTATTAGCCTTTGAACCTTTCATCGCCCAAGGGTAAAGCCAAAGTCGATGATCAATTGGACGACGTAGCGCATACGCTAAATAACCATCTTCGTCACATGGTTCAACCACAGCTTCTACCTGATCACCATTACGAAAAAATGCTCGACAAAAAAAGCCTCGAACTTCTAGGTTACCTATTTTACAAGTAAAGTACTGAACACTATTAAGAAAATCACTTTCATCTTCATAGTGGTTTGATGTTGCTACTTGGCTAGCCGCGGCAAGATTATCGCCCATTAATGCTTGACTGATAGCGGGTAGACCATTTAAAGCTCCACTTCCAAAGACGGCTAAACTTGTATCAATCACTTTTAGATCTGATATTTTACCTTTGATAATTTGAAAATAGTCACTCACAATTAAATCCCGTTATCATCAAGATTATCATCCAGTTCGGTATCAATCACCGTAATATAATCTGGTATTGGTGGCGCTTCACAGTAAAAGGTGACCCATTTAACACCATCCGGAACTTCTTGTCGATATTCTTCGGTTGTCGTATCAACATAGAAATCCGGATCGGATTCGGATTTATTCATAAAAACTTCAAAAAATTCCTTTTCCATGTCGACCGTTTCCGGGTCGGGATACCCAAGTGTAGCAAATATTTTATCGGCCTCTTTTGAGCCACCTCCGAGTAATTTTTTATAGCAACAATAAATGATTAAAAATAATAAAGTACATATTGTAGTTGCAATACAAAACGTAGCGATAAAAGCACCTAAATCTCTAGTTAGAGCAATAATTAAAATTAAATTACAAAGATAAATGGGTAATATAAAAATTCTCGCACTTTTTAATGCATATTTACTATTAGCCTTTGAACCTTTCATTGCCCAAGGGTAAAGCCAAAGTCGATGATCAATCGGACGACGTAGCGCATATGCTAAATAACCATCTTCTTCACATGGTTCAACCACAACTTCTACCTGATCACCATTCCGAAAAAACGCTCGACAAAAAATGCCTCGAACTTCTAGGTTACCTATTTTACAAGTAAAGTACTGAACACTATTAAGAAAATCACTTTCATCTTCATAGCGGTTTGATGTTGCTACTTGACTGGCAGCGGCAAGATTATCGCCCATTAATGCTTGACTGATAGCGGGTAGACCATTTAAAGTTCCACTTCCAAAAACGGCTAAACTTGTATCAATCACTTTTAGGTCTGATATTTTACCTTTGATAATTTGAAAATACTCACTCACAATTAAATCCTGTTATCTTCAAGATTATCATCCAGTTCGGTATCAATCACCGTAATATAGTCTGGTATTGGTGGCGCTTCACAGTAAAAGGTGACCCATTTAACACCATCCGGAACTTCTTGTCGATATTCTTCGGTTGTCGTATCAACATAGAAATCCGGATCGGATTCGGGTTTATTCATAAAAACTTCTAAAAACTCCTTTTCCATGTCTACCGTTTTCGGGTCGGGATACCCAAGTGTGGCAAATATTTTATCGGCCTCTTTTGAGCCACCTCCGAGTAATTTTTTATAGCAAAAATAAATGATTAAAAATAATAAAATATATACTGTAGTTGTAATAAAAAACGCAGCGATAAAAGCACCTAAATCTCTAGTTAGAGCAATAATAAAAATTAAATTACAAAGATAAATGGATAATATAAAAAGTCCCACACTTTTTAATGCAGCCCGACTATTAGCCTTTGAACCTTTCATTGCCCTAGGGTAAAGCCAAAGTCGATGATCGATCGGGCGACGTAGCGCATACGCTAAATAACCATCTTCTTCACATGGTTCAACCACAACTTCTACCTGATCACCATTACGAAAAAACGCTCGACAAAAAATGCCTTGAACTTCTAGGTTACCTATTTTACAAGTAAAGTACTGAACACTATTAAGAAAATCACTTTCTTCTTCATAGCTGTTTGATGTTGCTACTTGGCTGGCAGCGGCAAGATTATCGCCCATTAACGCGTGACTGATAGCGGGTAGACCATTTAAAGCTCCATTACCAAAGACGGCTAAACTTGTATCAATTACTTTTAGGTCAGATATTTTACCTTTGATAATTTGAAAATACTCACTCACAATTAAATCCTGTTATCTTCAATATTATCATCCAGTTCGGTATCAATCACCTTAATATAGTCTGGTATAGGTGGTGCTTCACGGTAAAAGGTGACCCATTTAACGCCATCCGGGTCTTTTCGTAGATATTCTTCGGTTGTCGTGTCAAAATAGAAATCCGGATCGGATGTGGATTTATTATTTATAAAAACTTCTAATATTTCCTTTTCCATGTCTACCGTTTTCGGGTCGGGATAGCCTAGTGTAGCAAATATTTTATCGGCCTCTTTTGAGCCTCCTCCGAGTAATTTTTTATACCAAAAATAACCAATTAAAAACAATAAGATATATAATGGTGTTATAATCGAGACTCCAAAAACAAAATCATCTAAATTATTAGATGCAACAATAATTAAAACTAAATTACAAAGGTAAATTGATAATATAAAAAGTCCCACATTTTTTAATGCATCTTTATTATTAGCCTTTGAACCTTTCATTGCCCAAGGGTAAAGCCAAAGTCGATGATCAATTGGACGACGTAACGCATACGCGAAATAACCGTCTTCGTCACATGGTTCAACCACAACTTCTACCTGATCACCATTCCGAAAAAATGCTCGACAAAAAATGCCTCGAACTTCTAGGTTACCTATTTTACAAGTAAAGTACTGAACACTATTAAGAAAATCACTTTCATCTTCATAGCGATTTGATGTTGCGACTTGACTGGCAGCGGCAAGATTATCGCCCATTACTGCGTGACTGATAGCGGGTAGACCATTTAAAGCACCACTTCCAAAGACGGCTAAACTTGTATCAATCACTTTTAGGTCAGATATTTTACCTTTGATAATTTGAAAATACTCACTCATAATTAAATCCCGTTATCATCAAGATTATCATCCAGTTCGGTATCAATCACCGTAATATAGTCTGGTATTGGTGGCGCTTCACGGTAAAAGCTGACCCATTTAACGCCATCCGGGTCTTTTCGTAGATATTCTTCGGTTGTCGTGTCAAAATAAAAATCTGGATCGGATGTGGATTTATTATTTATAAAAACTTCAAAAAATTCCTTTTCCATGTCTACCGTTTTCGGGTCGGGATAGCCTAGTGTAGCAAATATTTTATCGGCCTCTTTTGAGCCACCTCCGAGTAATTTTTTATAGCAAAAATAAATGATTAAAAATAATAAAATATATACTGTAGTTGTAATAAAAAACGCAGCGATAAAAGCACCTAAATCTCTAGTTAGAGCAATAATAAAAATTAAATTACAAAGATAAATGGATAATATAAAAAGTCCCACACTTTTTAATGCAGCCCGACTATTAGCCTTTGAACCTTTCATTGCCCTAGGGTAAAGCCAAAGTCGATGATCAATTGGACGACGTAACGCATACGCGAAATAACCGTCTTTTTCACATGGTTCAACTACAACTTCTACCTGATCACCATTCCGAAAAAATGCTCGACAAAAAATGCCTCGAACTTCTAGGTTTCCTATTTTACAAGTAAAGTACTGAACACTATTAAGAAAATCACTTTCATCTTCATAGCGGTTTGATGTTGCTACTTGACTGGCAGCGGCAAGATTATCGCCCATTAATGCTTGACTGATAGCGGGTAGACCATTTAAAGCTCCAGTTCCAAAGACGGCTAAACTTGTATCAATCACTTTTAGATCAGATATTTTACCTTTGATAATTTGAAAATACTCACTCATAATTAAATCCCGTTATCTTCAAGATTATCATCCAGTTCGGTATCAATCACCGTAATATAATCTGGTATTGGTGGCGCTTCGCGGTAAAAGGTGACCCATTTAACGCCATCCGGGTCTTCTCGCAGAAATTCTTCGGTTGTCGTGTCAAAATAAAAATCTGGATCGGATGTGGATTTATTATTTATAAAAACTTCTAATATTTCCTTTTCCATATCTACCGTTTCCGGATCGGGATAGCCTAGTGTAGCAAATATTTTATCGGCCTCTTTTGAGCCACCTCCGAGTAATTTTTTATTCCAAAAAAAACTAATTAAAAAGCAAAAGGTACATAATGCCGTTGAAACAGTAAACGCAGCGATAAAAGCACTCAATTGTTTAGCTAGTATAGTTATTGTAACTAAAATACAAAGATAAACGGGTAATATAAAAATTCCTGCACTTTTTAATGCCGCTCGACTATTAGCCTTTGAACCTTTCATCGCCCAAGGGTAAAGCCAAAGTCGATGATCAATTGGACGACGTAGCGCATACGCTAAATAACCATCTTCGTCACATGGTTCAACCACAGCTTCTACCTGATCACCATTACGAAAAAATGCTCGACAAAAAAAGCCTCGAACTTCTAGGTTACCTATTTTACAAGTAAAGTACTGAACACTATTAAGAAAATCACTTTCATCTTCATAGTGGTTTGATGTTGCTACTTGGCTAGCCGCGGCAAGATTATCGCCCATTAATGCTTGACTGATAGCGGGTAGACCATTTAAAGCTCCACTTCCAAAGACGGCTAAACTTGTATCAATCACTTTTAGGTCAGATATTTTACCTTTGATAATTTGAAAATACTCACTCATAATTAAATCCCGTTTTAGTTCATTTTTCCAGAAAAAATATCCCCAATTGAATAACCATTCACATTGTTATATTTATATTGCTGTTTAAACAGTTCAGCTAATGCTTTTTGCTTAGCAATATCGGTTAATAACCCTTCTCGGTAGGCTTTTTGCCTTTTAAAATCGTTCTTGATGAGTAACAGTGCATCTTCTTCGGTAAATTTTTTGTTGTTTGGTTGTTCTTTTTGCTGATTATTATTTTGATTATTATTTTGATTGTTATTTTGATTATTACTTTGTAACATTGACTCAGTAATACCAAACGTGTCTTTTAATACTTTTTTAAATGCAGTTTGTTGAGCTTCAATAGTTGCATAGCTCTTTGAGTCTTGGTTTTCCGTTCCTAATGCACTATATTTCAGATACTTTTCAAGATCATTATCTGTTAAATACTCAATCAATACATCAAGTAACATAATAATGATACCTATCCATAAGGTTGTTCCAAGTAATGCTACACGCTTAGCTAAATATTGGACAGCATAAACTGAAAGAACACGATTAACGACTTCTTTAACGAACTGTTTGCGAATAGCCCTTTTCAGCAATATTCGTTCCATCCAAGGGACGTGATAAGTCACAGCAGCAATGAGTGTTAATCTGGCATTAACAAAATACAATCCACCATTCATAAAATTTAGTAATGCTATGCCATAATTTTCTTGTGACCATTCTTCTACACCTTTTGAAAATCTCGTAACACCAACAAACAATCCAGTTGTTGCCCCTAAAAATCCAGATAAAACTTTCATTCGACCAGCTATAACTGTTTCAGATCCCATAGACACTTTGGTAAATTGAAAAAGAAGCTCGCTTGCTATTGCGCTCAAGGCTAAAGTTGAACCGATCATTTCGCCATTCCAGAAATCATCATTTTTTAATTCTTGACGTTTATTAAAAAGAACGCCCCAGTTATATACTTCAAAAATGGCAATAAACAAGGCTAAACGTACGTCTTTAAATCCTTTACTTGCATTTGGTTCTTTAATATTAACAGTTTCAATGTCTTCTAAATTTGATTTTTTTAATTTTGTTAGAGTATCGGCATATTTTTCATTAAATTTAAGTTCATTAAGTCGATTATGTTCTGCACGAGCTTGTTTATATTGTTTTTTGTAATTGAGTATGTTGTCTTTTTCTTCACTAGTTAATTGTCTGACCGAGTTGCCAGGTTCACCCATTTGTAATGCTGTATTAAGTATAATATCATTCATTTTTTCAACTGATTTACAGTAGATTTTAGTTCCATACTTTGGGATTCCAAAGAGTGATCCATGGAACATAAAACACAGTGAAGCGTTAATTCTACGCGTTGCAATATTTAAGGGATGAAACATTTCATTTGCAAAACGCAATGCGAGATTATTCATTTTTAGCATTGGATTGCTGGTCATAATTTTAAGCAAGCGATCATTATTTGGTATTTTGATCCCTAATTTTTTAGCATCTTTTAAAATACTTTTATTTTTAGAAATAGCTTCTTTAGCTTTTTTTAATTCGTCTTCATATTTTTTAATAGCATTGGTAAATCCCTGTATTTTTTTATAATATGCAGCTAATTTGCCAAGTTTTGTTGTGCCATAGACTTCGTCAACCTTAACGTCTTCTTTTGTATTTTCAATTTTTTCAAGTATGGTTTGTATATCTTTTAGGATCATATCATTATTGTTCGCTAATCCTCGTAACATAATACTTTCACTAGTATCTTTCTTAGCATTGGAAGGATTAAACCACAATTTAATTTGTTTTTTACCAATTTTGGTTAGCTCCAATCCTGCGGTACATCTATCAACCACTTCTCTATAAATTACCCCATAGGGATTGACTTTGGCAGAAATTTTCTGTGCTTCTTCATCAGTGATGTCATTATCAGATTTTGCTAAATCAATTTCAGCTTGATTATCAAGCTCATCTTTAGTTTGATCATTAGTTGCAACAACTTCATACCAGATATTCCCATCTAAATCTTTCATATGCTGGTAAAAGCTACTTTGTAGAATCCATTCTATGTTTTGTATTGCTCTTTCTGTCGCTATTTCAGATATTTTATCTTGCAAAGATTTATATTGTTTATTGAAATTTTCAGGATTCAAACATTTTGAATATTTTTGATAGATACTATCTATATAGCTTTTACTTTCATTAATATAATCTTGTTTGTGAACATCGAAATCATTAAGAAGCATATCAGCGTATTGTTCAATACTAGATTGTGCTTTGTTAGTAACAAGTACTTTTTGCTCTGGTGTTAAATCAATATATTGAGGATAAATCGCATTTGCGGTTCTTCCTTCTCGATCAAAGCGGTTCTTATTCTTTCCGTATAAAAAATAATTTTTATCTAATTGATAATAACTTTTTCCATAACCAATAGGCGGTAACAAAGTATCAAACTCTTTACCAATCAACATTTGAATACGTTGCCTAAACGCATATGTTTTTCCATAAAGTTCATGATTTATTAGAATTGAAAGCTGATTATATATAGAAAAAACTGGCATTGAACTAGAATCAGGTAATTGTTTATTCTGCATAATCCATTCAAAATAAGGATTTTGGCTATAATGGTTTTCTAAATCACGCTTAATATCTTGCTGAATTAGAATTTGAGTAGCAAATTCATATGAAGAAAGAGAATCAAATTCTAATTCTCGCTCTTGTCTGTACTGAGAATCTTTAGCATATATTTCAGTAAAATAGCCATTTAACTCATATGCAATTCCTACAGGGTCATCAATGGCAATTAAGACAGGTGAATATCCTTGACAATACCTTTTCATTGTATATGCAACTGATTTTGCCTGTCCTTGCTGTTTCGTCCAAGGTATACAAGTGGTATTCTTATTTAATACAGCGTTATCAAAACCATAAGCAACAAATCCACCAACCCCCGTTTTTTGATTAATTCCTTTTTTATCATAACTGAGATTATCATTGTAAATATGCTTTTGAAGTTTTGTTTTATCACTATATTCTTTTATAGAATTTTTAACGTTGACTTTTTCATTATCATCATACGGTAATTTTGTTTGCTCAAAAGTAGGATTAAAATCTAAAATTTGCTCTATATTTTTTTGAGTTGCATTAGTAGCACTAATTGAAATTTTTTCTTGATTACCTTTCCAATCTTTAGTATCAATACTTTGCATACGTTGTTCAGGATTATTCTCACAGATTTCAATTAACTCATCTGTCCATATAAATTCACTAAATGCAATGTATATTTTTTTTTGTTCTTCAGGATTTGGTATAGTTATAAACTTATTATGTGTGGGATTATTAGCTAGATTAGGACATCTAAATCCACCTTCATTTTCAATTTCTTTTGCTGTCTTAGCCGTATTAATGGAGTGCTGTTTAAATAAATTACCATTATCATCAATAGTATAAATTTGCCATTTTTCATCACCAATTTCATTGGGAAGATATATATACAAAAAACCACTACGTAAGGATCTGACGTGATACTTATAATCAATTGCTAATCTTACTTTAGTTACTGCATCTAAATTTGCCCAAAGTGGAGTATCAACATTAAGATAATTTGGTATTACAGTATATCTTACAGGTAAGATCGCAATTCCTTGTGTCTGGCATCCACATTGTTTATCTGTCATAATAAAATTCCTTTATTTCATTATTTAGTTACTGATTCAATTTTATTTGCCAATCAGAGTTAATCATTTCGTTTAATAGATCAGTAAAATCAAAACGTGTTTTCATGTTCTGGATTTTATTTTGTACATAAGGGTGTAAGTCAAAATCTTCTCCCCACTTATATGCAAGTTTTGCCCACTCGACTAATAATGCTTTATCAGTAAAACCACGAGACATTAGGCGTAATAAACATGGTTTTATTTTATTTAACGATTCACATTCATTTATTTTTTCCAATGGGTGATTTTTTCGATATTTTTTTAAGAATTGGTTATTAATGCCAATGCAATTAAGTTCTTGTTCTAATTGTTGTTATACCCAATTGTCCTGTATATACCATACCTGGTTCATGATTATGTCGATAAAACAGATCACCATTACCATCTAGTAGCGTCCATATTTCAATATGCCCTAATAGTTTTATTTGTAATTTGGGATTTAATATGGTTAATAATTGAGGTAAAACTGCTGGATCATAAAACCGTAATAATTGCTTACTTTGATACATATTTTGCAATGACAGACATGAAAAATCTTCGGATATTTTTTCAACTTTCGTATGCGTAAATATCCAACCACTATAATGTCTTGTGCTATTTTTATATAAATTTTCTGGGTTTAACTCTGTCAATGCTTGATTAATGGTATAACGCAAAACATCTCGTTCATAATTATTCTTTAAATTTAAAGTTAAAAGTAATGGTCTTTGCCACGCTAACACGGAAGGATGTTTAATTTTTACTTGAGTAATTTTAAACTCCTTATAAAGAGATCCAATTATGTCGTCTTCCAATGCTGATATGAAAGGGTCTAAAATAACAATACAACGTGATTGATAAGGTTTAGCAAATTCACATAACTGTTCGGCTATCTCATCAATTTTTTCTATATCACCCGACAATTCGATTTTAGGTTTTGTAAGTAGCATTATTATCCATCTTAACTTAGTTTTATTAGGGCGTCTTGATTTTGCGCACCGCTTTTTGTTATCCGTTGACAATTTACTTCACCCGGTAAATCTAAAGTAAATTCCTGTTTTGCTGGCCCCATTTTCTGCAATGCATTACTTTTTATATAAACATTATCAGCCGTGCCCAGTTCAATCCCTGTACTGCTAAGTTTGATGTATGAACCACCACACATTAACGTTAGTTCTTCACTTGCGCTTACTCTTAGTTCACCATCTACACTGTCTATTTTAATATCTTGCTTAGCGGCCATATTTAGGTTGGCATTTTGTGCCTGCACCTCAACATCCCCTTGGTTAGCAAATACCTTCATTCCCGATTTATGGGCAAATAGACCGATGGATTCACCGGATGAGACGGTAATGTTTTTTAATGCATTGATGTCAGTTTGGTTTTCACTGGTGACTGAAACACTGTTTGACGTTGACAGTTGGATATTTTCAGGACTGGTTAAAGCAATGCCCTCTTGTGCATAAGCAAGAATGCCACTTTGGGCTAACTGGGTTAATGTTGTTTTAAGTTGTTCTTGACTGTCGGTATCTGCACCATGAGCTTCAGAGGCGGTTGCTGCATTTTGCAGTGCTTTGGCAATTGATAGTGCATTTTCAAGCTGGGTAATGGCAGCTTGCATATCAAGTTGTTTACCCTGTGCCTTAGGCTCGGTCTGACTGGTTAGGTATAAGCCTTTATTGGCAGCAATTGCACCCCACTCATCGGTGCGCAGTTCAAACCCTTCACCTCGCTGGGTTTTGTTTTGGTCAACTAAATGCCCAATGTTAAGCTGGGTTTTACCATATTCAGTCGCTAACTTGATGTGCTCTTGTCCGCGTTTATCATCCATCCGTAACTTATTATTCGCCGGTGTGCGAATCACATTTCTATGTTTGTTTATGGTGGTCACATGGTCAGGGTGTTGACTGTCATGCATCGCATGCGCGATATAAGGTCGGTCCGGATTACCGTTAGTAAACGCTACCGCAACTTCTGTGCCGTCAATCAGTGGAAAGTGAAAACCATAGGTACTGCCGGCATACGGTTTAGCCAGTCTTAGCCATAAACTCTCTTCACCGTTTCGCCACTCTTTTAAGTCAAAGTTAAATTTAACCCGATAGCGCCCTTGTGTATCAATATAACCATAGGTGTCATTATCCGGACTGGTTACCCGTGCCGGTAAGGTGCCATCAATGGTTGGAAAAGGGATAGGCTCTGGGCGGTAAGGTTTTAATGGCTGGTAAGGAATAGCGGTAAAACTCAGTTCATAAGCATCACTGCGGTTTCCCTGACCCTGCACCGTTAATATCATTATCCCTTCATCGATTCCGGCAATCGCACTGCCTTTGATGCGAATATGTTGACCTGGGGCTAAATTGGCCTGATTACTTTTACCGCGGATAACAATTTGACGGCTAATCGCTCGCTCATGACGAATGCGGGCATACCATTCACCACTTTCAACACCATTACCCGTATTACCAGAGTTAGTGCTAATATCATTGTTGTTATCGCGACTATTATCGTTATTATTGCCGTTACTGTCGCCGGTATCGATATCACCACTGTTTTCATCATCATCGTCATCATTATTATTGTTGGTGTCACTATCAATTCCATTATTGCTGTTACTATTACTATTTAACCCTTTATAGTGCTCATCATAACGGTAATCAGTACCATAAGTGGTGTTATCTTTCTGTTGGCTGTTAACCTCACCCAGTAAATTCGCCTGCGCATCTCGGTAGTTATAATCTTGTACTTGTACCGAAGCTTCCACCATTTGACTGTGCAAGGTCATATCCCAGACACTTTCAACGCCGTTATCCAGTGTGCCACTTGGTTGTTTGTAGACAATATCAGCCACCTGCTGGTAACCTTGTTCATAATCACTGATGACCATTACATCACAATTGTGTTCACCATGGGTTTCAAATCGGAAATAGACACCTACATCAGCAAGCAGTCTTTGAATAAACTCAAGGTCACTCTCTTGCCACTGGGTGATAAATTCACGCTCTGGGTATTGCTCTTTAAGTGCTAAACGATAATCAATCCCTGTATAACCATGACCGCGCAAGACCTCTTCAACCACACTGATAACGCTTTGATTTTGAAAAATAGCACAGTTATGACTTAATGACAGTTTGGCTAATTGCGATGACAAAACCACCTGATAACGGGCTTCGTCATTACTTACTGATAATTGACTGAACTGAGTAACCACACCATAAAGGGCGCGAGAGCCACCTTGAGATAATAATGAGTTTAAGGAATTAAGTGGATTGAGTTGCGTTAAAGAGTTAAGTGAATCAAGTGGATTGGATTGTGTAAACTTATCTAACTGTTTTAATGGCTCGGACTGTTTTAATGCTTGTAAAGGATTGGCAGAGGTTAAAGAATTGAGCGCATCAAGTCCTTTATTTGCAATATCACTTAAATTGTTAGAATTTGCCGGGTTAAAACTCAAACGGGCATTTTGATTAAGAAATGACTCAACAAGAAGATGTTTATTCGAGCTGGTAAAAGTAATAGTGTAATGCCAAGGCTGGTTAAGTTGTTCATTACCTTCAACCTGTAAGATTGAAATCTCAGCAGGCAACCCATCCATATTTAATGTATAGCGATTGTGACCCGCGCCATTAACCAAACCATTCTTTAAACCACGACTTAAACCATTCCCCAATTGACTAATCAGATTGGTTAATCCTTTATCCATGTTATCCTCGATATATTTCATGTACATAGCAAATACAACTTTGCTTTATTGAACTGTGTTTATTGTTATTAATAATTATTTAGTGTTATTTTTTACTAATGATTTGATTATTTTAGAATTTATTATTATAAGAAAAACGATTTAATGAATTCACGTTAAAAAACAACCTAAAAAAGAGTATAAAAATACCTTAATCTGCATATTTTGCAACCTTTTTTTGAAATTTTCTTTAACTTAAATTAGATAGATAACTTACTGATATCATTAATTAATTAACAAAATATAATTAAAATATATTACTTAAGAATTATCAAAAAAGGATTAACAAAATTTTGCTTTATTAGGTTTTATATTGAATGTTTTGCACAGAATTTTTATTAAAAGTTATATCTAAAAAATTCTTTTGACTGAAACATAGCCATAACCTCAAACTTTTTGACAAAATGACTGACTGTACAACGATAAAAATTATTTTTTAAACTATCGATAAGATAGTGAATAGAATTTTAGGGTGATTAAATAATATAATTAACTTAAGTCAAAAAAATTAATTATATTAATAAGTTATAATTTATTTTGTAAAAAATATTCAGGAGTGTATATCATTTCATTTTTTATTAATATCTAAATTTAATGCTAATAATAGGTTGATTGGCACCAGCTTTGCGCTCGAGTAGAATTTATATATGACTATCACCCTCATCTAACTCTCTACCAAAACCTGCCATACGACAAGTCAAGGTATTATCACCAACCATTTCCTAATTTACATAGTAAAACTCAACTGCCGTATTGGCATACGCGCAATGAACCAATGTGAATAAAAAAATAATCCTACTAAAACACGATTAAACATAAACATCACTCAAAGAATATTGGACAATAGTAACGCTAACTAATTAAAATTTAGAGCATAATTTATAGATTGAATTGATTTTTTTATATTTGGCAGTTAATTAAAAAAGATTACTCTATATTTGCAAACTTGTGCGTTTGAATACTGAGTAGCCACTTGTTGTCGTTGCGGTTTTGGTTAATCTTGCCAAGTAATTCAATTGTTTCAAACATATTAAATTCACCATTTTTTTCGCAAGGGGAAAGATAATAACGTTTTGCTTGAATATTTTGTTCAATATATTGGCAAAAAGGAAGAAAGTCCGCATGATTTTCGGCAACAATTCGCACTTCGCTTGCAGTCGGCTGTGCGATTTTTTGATATCGTGCTTGATAGCAAAATTTAGGGCTAAGGGCGATATAGTCAATTAGAGGATCGACTTTACCTAGCCCATTACTTTCAATAGCAATATAGTAACCAGCCTGTTTTAGTGGTAAAAGTAATTCTGGTAGCGCTTTAACCATAGTCGGTTCGCCACCGGTAATAATGATGTTTTTGCTCGTATATTGTTTAACTTTTGTCAATAACTGTTCTAATGTAAAACGGGTGTATTGGCGAAAGTTAGTATCGCACCAAACGCAATTTAAATTACAACCAGCAAAGCGGATAAAAATAGCAGGCATGCCTGTATTGTAACCTTCGCCCTGTAATGATTCGAAGATTTCAACAATGCGAAATTCTGTCATTTTTCGCTCCGATGATACTCGCAGTAAGACGTTGGTGTTTCCCAGAGTTTGATCATTGAGATGGGTAAATATTGTGACAGGCAATCAAAAATAAATTTACTCATACCTTCGGCAGTAGTGCGACAAGGAAAGGCGAAGATTTTGCGATTCATCTCTTTTAATAATGAAGCAATACGGCACTCATTAGGATTATTTTGATTGTATAGATAAGCATGATCAAGAGGATCAACAATATGTTGTTTCACTATAGCTTTTAAATCAGCATAATCCATCACCATATCAGCGCTAGAACCGTTATCTATCAGTTCTCCTTCAATTTCAACTAATAAGCGATAAGTATGACCGTGCAGGTTGTGACATTTTTTGTTGTGCCCGTCTAACATATGACAAGCATCGAATTGAAATTCTTTAGCAATTTTGAACATGTATAATTCCTAGTTTTTTTTCGTGGGATGGATTACGAACCACGGTTAGACCACCTAACAAAATAGAGCGGCTAATATAATGGATTAATGCTTAATTGTCATCTTACAATTGTTATTCCGAGCAATATTTATTACACTAATGGTGTAAAATTGAACGTTTATATTTTGCTTATTTCAACAACAGAATATAAATTAATTTTATTGTCGATTTTTTGTAAAAAATTTTCATAAAAAACTCTTGAAATTTATCTTTCCACACTCATTTAGTAACCATGCAAATGGTTTATCTGCTTAAAGCATTTAAGCCAAATCTATTGCTCAGGAGATAGTTAATATGAGGTTAGATAAACTCACTAATAAATTCCAACAAGCTTTAGCTGATGCGCAATCATTAGCATTAGGTAAAGATAATCAATACATAGAACCAGTCCATGTTTTATCCGCTATGCTTAACCAAGAAGGTAGCAGTGTCAAGCCTTTACTGGCAGCGGCTGGTGCTAATGTAGCAATGTTACAGCAAGAATTAAATCAAGCTATTGATCGATTGCCACAAGTTCAAGGCGTGGGTGGTGAAGTTATTCCATCACAAGAATTTGTCCGCGTTTTAAATCTTTGTGACAAATTAGCACAAAAAAATGGCGATAGTTATATCTCGTCTGAACTCTTTATCTTAGCGGCTTTAGACGAAAAGGGTAGTCTTAGTGATATTCTTAAAAAATCAGGGATCACAAAAGACAGATTAAATCAGGCCGTAAGTCAAGTAAGAGGAAGTGATAACGTGAACGATGCCAATGCCGAAGATCAACGTGGTGCGTTGAAAAAATATACCATTGATTTAACCGAGCGTGCTGAACAAGGTAAGCTCGATCCAGTGATTGGGCGTGATGAAGAAATTCGTCGTACAATTCAAGTATTACAACGTCGTACTAAAAATAATCCAGTGTTAATCGGTGAGCCTGGTGTGGGTAAAACCGCAATTGTTGAAGGACTTGCACAACGTATTGTAAACCGTGAAGTACCAGAAGGATTACGTAATAAGCGCGTATTGTCTTTAGATATGGGTGCTTTAATTGCTGGCGCTAAATATCGAGGTGAATTTGAAGAACGCTTAAAAGCCGTTTTAAAAGATTTAGCCAAAGAAGAAGGGCGCATTATTTTATTTATTGATGAAATCCATACCATGGTCGGTGCAGGTAAAAGCGATGGTGCAATGGATGCAGGTAATATGTTAAAACCTGCATTGGCCCGCGGTGAATTACATTGTGTTGGCGCAACAACGTTAGATGAATACCGTCAATATATTGAAAAAGATCCCGCTTTAGAGCGTCGATTCCAAAAAGTGTATGTGGCTGAACCAACTGTTGAAGACACCATTGCTATCTTGCGTGGTTTAAAAGAACGTTATGAATTACATCACCATGTACAAATTACCGATCCGGCAATTGTGGCGGCAGCAACGTTATCGCATCGTTATATTTCCGATCGTATGCTTCCTGATAAAGCCATTGACTTAATTGATGAAGCTGCATCGAGTATTCGTATGCAAATGGATTCAAAACCTGAATCATTAGATCGACTTGAACGCCGTATTATTCAGCTTAAACTTGAGCAACAAGCGCTTAAAAAAGAGTCTGATGATGCGAGTAAAAAACGACTAGAGATGCTAAACGATGAACTTGCTGAGAAAGAAAAAGAGTATGCGTCACTTGAAGAAGAGTGGAAGTCAGAGAAGGCTGCTGTTTCTGGTACTCAGACAATCAAAGCTGAGTTGGAAAAAGCACGTACTGAAATAGAACAAGCTCGCCGTGCTGGTGATCTTAATAAAATGTCAGAGCTGCAATATGGCAAAATACCAGAACTTGAGAAAAAACTAGCATCAGCAACACAGCTTGAAGGCAAGACTATGAAGTTATTGCGTAATAAAGTCACCGATAACGAAATTGCCGAAGTATTATCTAAAGCAACCGGTATTCCTGTTTCAAGAATGCTGGAAAGTGAAAAAGATAAATTATTACATATGGAAGATGCGTTACATAAACGTGTGATTGGTCAAGACGAAGCCGTTGTTGCGGTAGCCAATGCAATTCGTCGTAGTCGAGCAGGATTGTCTGATCCAAATAAACCAATTGGCTCTTTCTTGTTCTTGGGTCCAACGGGTGTTGGTAAAACTGAACTTTGTAAAGCTTTGGCTAACTTTATGTTTGATAGCGAAGATGCAATGGTCAGAATCGATATGTCCGAGTTTATGGAAAAACACTCTGTAGCACGTTTAATTGGTGCGCCTCCAGGATATGTAGGATATGAAGAGGGCGGTTATTTGACTGAAGCAGTAAGACGTCGTCCTTATTCAGTCATTTTGTTGGATGAAGTCGAAAAAGCACATCCAGATGTCTTTAATATCTTATTACAAGTATTAGATGATGGGCGCTTAACCGATGGACAAGGGCGTACGGTTGATTTTCGTAATACCGTTATTATCATGACATCTAACTTAGGCTCTGATTTGATTCAAGGTCAAGTTGAGTTAAGCTATGATGAAATGAAAGCATTAGTAATGACAGTTGTAACTAAACACTTTAGACCAGAATTCATTAATCGTATTGATGAAACGGTGGTATTCCATCCTCTTGGTCAAGAAAATATCAAAGCGATTGCGAAAATCCAATTAGCGCATGTTGAAAAACGCTTAGATGAACGTGGTTACCAATTGGATATTTCTGATGCTGCGTTAGAACAACTTGCTAAAGTTGGCTTCGATCCAATTTATGGTGCAAGACCGTTAAAACGTGCAATACAACAAGAGATTGAAAATCCATTAGCGCAACAAATATTATCTGGTAAGTTAGTTCCAGGTAAAACTATTCATCTAGATTTACAAGGTGATGAAATTGTAGCTAAGCAATAACATCCTTAACACTTGAAAAAGTCGACTATGAAGTGACCCCATAAAGTTGGACACTTTTATTAAGCGGCTTGTAAGGCCTGATTTCGATATTCAACCGGAGTCAGGCTTTTTAATTTGGCTTTAATCCGTTTGGTGTTGTAGTATTCTATATAGGTTTGATCAAAAACCATATTATGTATTTGATTTACAGTCTCAGATCCCATAGTACTGCCAGTTTGCGGGTTTATTTTACCGCCAAGTAATATCAATTCGCCATTGGTGCGACTACTAAGTAATGATGCTATTTGCGGTGAATTGGTAACAATAGTTAATTCTAGGTCATTAGGGATATATTCTGCCATGGCTAAATAAGTGGAGCCTGCATCAATAAAGATACACGTGTTCGCTTTGATTAACTCAGCACAACGCTTGGCGACGGATGACTTTTCGGCAACACTTTGTGTCATTCTTGTTTCAAAGCTTGCTGATTGTTTTAAATGACTGACTGCACCACCATATACTGTTTTGCAGATCCCATCTCGCGCAAGTTTTTGTAAATCTCGACGAATGGTATGCTCTGAAACACCAAGTAATTTAATCAAATCAGCGCTTACGACTCGACCATTTTCGTTTAACCACTGTTGAATATAAGATTGTCGTTGTTCAGGAAATGCATCGTAATTAATCATCATATATAACTCCATCAACTAATTTACCTCTATCCCAAGCCATATTCTTGTGATATATATTGTCTTCGCCTATATAGTGTGGATTTTCAAAAATGATATTATTTCGTTTTAATAAGCAGGCATTGTATTCATTTTCGGTACATTGACGGATTACGTTAGTACTAAAATAATGTGTCTGGCATTGATTTTTTTTATGAATATAGTGTTTATTCCTATAGTGATAAACACTATTAATTTGGATCATAATTTTTTGCTCATTTTCGTCATTATCATAACATCTTTTTGTGCCAGTTGCTGATTTGTCTTTATTGTTGAAATAGATGTTACTTCCCCACAAGTTTGTCGCTTTAAACTTACCGTTGTCATTGAGATAATAGTCATAGTTATCGCCCAATCTGGCATTAAAATGATACTTTTTAATGGCTAAATCAGGTTCACCGTCAAAGTTAATATCTTGCATGATAATACTGTTAAATTTGTTGTAACTGTAATTTAAATTTTGTATAAGTTGCAGTAGTTTATGATTTTTTTTATTGTAAACATTAATACCAACTAACTTAATTTTATCGTTTTTCTGCTTCGACAAAACGGCCGTAAAATAGAGCTTGTCTAGAGATTCTAATTGTAATAACTCAATCTGATTAAATTCAGTATTGGGTTGGTCATTGATTACAAATTGTTTTTGCAATACTACGGAGTATTGTTGATTATTTTTTCCATCGAACCAATAACCATTTAATGTTTCAGGCAAAAATTTTTGGTCGTCAGCTTGTTCAATGTGTATGTTAATAAATTTAAAATAGTGACTTGAATTTTTAACTTTTATTTTATGCAAAATATTATCAAGATAGATATCTTGATTATCATACAAAACTAAACTGGTAGGATGATCGTCCTCAGTACATGAGCGAATAAATTCACATTCAGCAGATAAAACATTAAGTTGTTGTTCAGGATCATTTTGATAGACCCAAAAACCTTTATTAACCTGATTTTTATTAATCTCATTTAATGAGGATTCTAAATATAACATAATTGGGTTGTCGGCAATGTAACCTTTATAAGCATAAATAGAACTTAATGCAGGGAAAGATATTATTAATAATAAGCTAATTAGCAAATTTCTCATTTTATTGGTTTATTTATTGATTATTCTATTTTTTAACTATGTCACAGTATAATGTCTTAAGTGGTTTTGTACAGTTAAATTCAAACGTTAAATGCTGATGGTGATAGCCTAAGCTATAATCATCTCTTTTATTCTACTGATTACTATGTTTTATATCATTTATTGATGGATGTTAATTGTTGACAATACCAACTTAAGTCGAATCTTAAGCAATTGTAAATATCTAATAATTTATTTATATCTTTAAATATTTAATCAGCAATAATGCATGTTTGCAGCAATTTTAGTTAATCTGATTGATTATCTTATGTTAGTAAAATAGTTCAGACTAATCTTTTTAATTAGTTAAAGTGCGGTTCCTCTTGTTGGAATAAAAAATTGAGAAGTATCTATATTTTCCAATTTAAGTAAGGCAATTTTTTTATCAATTCCGCCTGCATACCCAGTCAAATTACCTTTAGCCCCAATTACCCGATGACACGGAATGATGATTGATATTGGATTATGACCTACTGCTCCACCAACAGCTTGGCTAGACATGCTTGCGGTATTGGTTTTTTGCATGATCTGTTTTGCGATGTCGCCATAGGTAATCACTTGACCATAAGGAATTTGGCATAAAATATCCCAAACTAAATGTCGAAAAGGAGTACCCTGTGGCGCTAAGGGTAGTGTTTCAATAGTCGGTTTTTTACCATTAAAGTAGTCATCAAGCCACCGTTTAGTCATATTAAATATGGGTAAATTAGGCTGATACTGTTTTTGATCATGTACGATTTGTCCAAAATATTTTTGACCTTCGATCCACACTCCAACCAATTTATTTTGCTGACAAGCTAGTGTGATTAGTCCCATTGGCGAACAATAGGTGTCTAAATAAAACATAGATATCCTTATTGGGTAAAGATGCACAAATTCTATTATAGCGACTTCTTATATTATGCATATGGTTATTACTTTTTTTATTGAATATGTAAAAAGTATTAACTCTGACTATAATGTCTTTAACGACTTTTAGAATAACAATAATGTTGAAAGGATGGATTATGGATGCAAACACTAAACCTGCTAACTCGATGTCTCGTGTTGCTTTAGCCAGTTTTATCGGCACAGCGATTGAGTTTTATGACTTTTATATTTATGCAACAGCCGCTGCCTTAGTTATTGGACCGGTATTTTTCCCTGACAGTTCGCCATCTGCTCAGGCGTTACAATCTTTTGCCACTTTTGGTATAGCCTTTGTTGCCCGTCCAATTGGCGCTATTATATTTGGGCACTTTGGTGACAAGATAGGGCGTAAGTCAACCTTGGTGTTTTCCCTTATATTAATGGGTGTGGCAACGGCTGGGATTGGATTATTACCGAGTTATAGTGCTATTGGTTTTTGGGCGCCGTTTTTGCTGTGTATTTTAAGACTTGCACAAGGATTAGGGCTGGGTGGTGAGTGGGGAGGGGCAGCATTGCTGGCAACTGAAAATGCTCCACAAAATAAGCGAGCATTGTTTGGCATGTTTCCTCAGTTAGGACCATCGATTGGTTTTTTATTATCTAATGGTGTGTTTTTGTTGGTCACTTTATCACTCTCCAATGAACAATTTTTACAATGGGGATGGCGAATTCCGTTTTTATTAAGTGCAGTATTGGTGATTATTGGTTTATATGTGCGTTTAAAATTGGTTGAAAGTCCCATTTTTGCCAACGCATTGCGCAGCAAACAGCAAGTCAAAGTCCCTGCGTTTAACATCTTTGTTCATCATTGGAAAGCTTTGGCGTTAGGTTCATTTTCAATGGTAGGTTGTTATACTTTATTTTATATAACTACTGCATTTTTATTGCAATATGGCACTAAACATCTAGGTATTGCTAAAGGTCATTTTTTAGGTTTTTTATGTGTTGCCATTGTCTTTATGGCGATAGCGACTCCAATTTCTGCTCGCTTAAGTGATAAATATGGGCGTAAACCTGTGCTTGTTATTGGCTTGTTATTCGTCGCATTATCAGGCACCGTTATGACGCAGTTTATGACAAGTGGTTCAGAACTATTGGTCTTGATCTATTTATCTCTTGATCTGTTTTTAATGGGCGTGGTGTTTGCCCCTATGGGCGCTTTTTTGCCCGAAATCTTTCCAACAAATGTACGTTATACGGGGTCTTCGGCCGCTTACAGTATTGGCGGTATTTTAGGGGCGTCTATTGCACCTATTATAGCCAATTATTTGGTAGCAAATGGTGATTTATCTTGGGTGGGGTATTATGTTGCCGTTGCTTCAATCATCAGTATTTGTGCAACATTACTCATAAAAGAGACTTTAAACAGTGACTTTACTCAATAGTGATTAAAAATAAAAAGACTCACTTTGGTGAGTCTTTGTTATGGTATTTACTACTTGTTAAACTTATTTATCAAGCGCTTTACCTTTTTCGACATAGCTCATATCACCTAAACTTTCGACAATAAATTTACCGTCGTCAGTATAACGAATTTTAGTAACACTTGCGTTACCTAATCCGCCTTTGACTGGAGTATCAAGCCATTCTTCAACCATGGCTGTGATAGCCATACCATGTGATACCACTAGTACATCACCACCACCATTAGCTTTGGCTGATTCAGCAATTACTTTTAACGCAGTTTGCATACGGGTTTTTACTTTTTTGTAGTCTTCTGCTTCACCTGATTTTTCAACAGCAGCAATTGCATCCATAATTTTGTTTAATCTGATTTTGCCTTTTCCAAAATCTTCCATTAATTCTTTATGGCTTGGATAACCTAAATGTTTACCCGCAGGTCCCCACATATTTGGATCAAGGTCACCTTCATATTCACCAAAGCATGTTTCGCGAAGCGCTTCCATTTCATTAACTGGTAATGATTGACCTTTTGAATCTAAAACAATGCGAGCTGTTTGGCGTGCACGACCTAAATCGCTTGAGTAAGCGGCAATAAAGTTCACATCTTTTAGACCACGTCCTAGTTGTTCGGCAACTTCGATTCCTGGTTTGGTTAATGGAGTATCTGACCAACCTTGTGCGCGGTGAACGTTATTGAACATGGTTTTACCATGGCGAGTTACATATAAATTCACATCCGCAGCAAACGTTTGAGCAATTGAAGCGGAAAGAATTACGGATAAGCTGACAAGCTTAATAAATTTTTTAATTTTCATAGTTTCGTCCTTTTGTTATAACAAATTAAATCGATAATCAATAACGGTTTCTGCAGATAATGTTGGTGAACGTTGAGCACGACCATCTCTTAATTTTGGAGTAATATCTTTACTGCTCAAAGTTTTATAAGACCAACCATAACCAAATTTTGCCAGAATCGATAGATTTTTAAATGTTCCACTGGAAGGTTTCCAGAGGTTGAACACATTGATTTCTCCATTTTTTAGGGTTTCATGTTTATAGTTAAATTCACCATAGTTTAGGTATAGACCTGTGGTGTTATCTTTAAAGAAATCATAACTTAATATGCTTGATAATACTAGTTCCCCATCACGCATATAGTCGGCACCAGTAGCCGCCATACCGTTATAACGTCCACGATTGTTTTTACCTATATGGCGTCCATAATAACCAATAGCACCTTTACGATTAGCATCGGTATAAGCAATACCGAATTTAGCGCTCCATTTCGATTCTTTCCATTCAATATCAGCTCCATAATGCCAAGCTGAATCATCAAAATCGCGAACGTTTTCTTTCATTTTGTCATGATTTTTAAGGGCTGTACTGCCGTAAATTTGTGAACCTAAGATAAGTTTATCCATTGGTTTGTAAGACAATTCAATCGCATGACGTTTAATATAATCTTTTGCTTCACCATATGAGTAATCAAGAGTGATGATTTTGTCTTTATAGGCAATGCCAGCTGTTTTGATGTTATCAATAACGTGCTTTCTGTCTAAACTATAAAAATGCACTTTTTGGGATGATTCACGAGGAAAGGCGCTGTCAATATAGGCTAATGATAATGCTAAATTAGAATATTTAAGTACACCACTGTAACCTAAATAACTATAACGAGTTAAATGCTGTGATGAACTCATGACACCCATATCTTTTAAACTATGCCAACCAGCTTTACCATTAAAATTCACTTGTTCATTGCCTAATTTGATTTTAGCATAGCGTTGGGTGAATTTATTAAAGCCGTGGGCATTATGTTTATTCGGCTGTTTACCAACGTTATAGAGTAAATTACGAGTAGCAAAGTAGTCACTCGCACCAAGTTTTATTACATTGTCGTAGGTGAAGTCAAAACCAAGTGTATCGAACAAATAACCAGATTTATAATCCAACGTAAATGCTTGCCC
Source organism: Gilliamella apicola (assembly GCF_000599985.1). NCBI lineage: Bacteria > Pseudomonadati > Pseudomonadota > Gammaproteobacteria > Orbales > Orbaceae > Gilliamella > Gilliamella apicola. Next base: position 2,037,605 of record NZ_CP007445.1, on the reverse strand, counting down.
CCATGCACTATGGACCTCTTTAGGTTGGGATGCGTTTTCTTTTAAATATTTCCAGTGGTTACGGGTTAAAAAATCAAATTTGCTATCTTTAAAAAATGATTCATCGGATAGGGCTTTGGGCTCATAATGATGGGATGATTCACTAGCAAATACGGCATAACTGTTTATGCTCAATAACGCCAATGTTAGATATTTTATTTTCATTGTTGTTTTCCTAACTGTTTATCCTAATTTAAAAAATGTTTGGTATTTATGGGCTTTTACTAAACATTTAGGCTTCGTCTGCACAAGCAGTATCGGTTCCATATTTCCACTTTTATTATTTTGTTTGTGATTGTTTCCTCCATCCTTATTTCTTATTTATTCAATGACAATTTACCTAAATTCACATAATCCATATTGCCAATTTCAACTACACTGTATTTACCATTTTGATAAACGATTTTAACGACAGTTGCATTGGATAATGGTTTGTTTTTAATTGGATCATCGGTGAGATCTGAAATCATGGCTTGCATTGACATGCCTGATGAAATCGCTAGAATATTTTTTTGGTGTTTTTCTTGCGCTGTTTTTATAATGGTATTGAGTGCATTTTGTGTACGCTCTTTAACTTGTTCAAAGTTTTCTGCTTCGTGTTTAGGATCACTTTTCGCAATAGCATCCGTAAGTGCAGCCACTGGAATTTGACCTTCTACATAGCTTTTATAGAAGTTATCAACTGATTTATAACCAAGTGACTTCATTGAAGCAGAGACCATTTTTGCATTGGTGCCACCTTCAAACCCACCATAAAAGACTTCACGTAGCCCTTTTAGTTCTTGAATTTGGTAATCTTGGACGCCTTTTTGTTGTAATAGTACTTGCATCGTTTCACGTTGACGACCAGCATCACTGGTGTAGTAGGCATCAAATTGGATTTGCTTATCTTTGAATCCTTCCCCTAAATAACGCGCAAATTCAATACCTTTATCGGTTAATGGCGAATCAGCCCAACCTTGTACTAAATCATAGGTATTAAATAGAGTTTTACCGTGTCGAGCAAAATAGATGGTAATTTCTTCACTATTAGTGTTTTCGTTATTCACAGACGCTTTAGTTGATTGGTTGCTGCACCCAGTTGTAAAAGCTGTTAGAACTAGTAGTCCTGTGGTTAATGCTATTTTTATTGTTTTATTTTTCATAATTAGGCTCGTATGGCATTAAATTATTGGTCTCTTAAATCAATTAGCAGGTAAGGATAAATAATTCCTTACCTGCATTATCATTATTTTAAGGTCGCCCCTTGGGATGAAATCACTGATTTATACCAATAAAAACTTTTCTTTTTATAACGTGTTAAAGTACCGGTTCCATCTTGATTTAAATCGACATAGATAAATCCATAACGTTTAGTTACTTCCGCTTTTGAAGCACTGATTAAGTCAATTGGTCCCCAACTGGTATAACCCATTACTTCAACACCGTCGTTGATTGCTTCGCGTACTTGTACTAGGTGATCATTCATATAATTAATACGGTAATCATCATTGATGGTGCCATCTGCCTCTAATTTGTCTTTAGCACCAAGGCCATTTTCAACAATAAATAACGGTTTTTGGAAACGTTCATAGAGCATATTAAGTAGATAACGGATGCCGATAGGATCGATTTGCCAACCCCATTCCGATGCTTTTAGATATGGATTTGGTACCATATCTAAGATATTACCTTTTTGGCGTAAAGAATCATCAGCGGTACCACAGCAGCTCATATAGTAACTAAATGAGATAAAATCGATGGTTTCTTTTAAATCTTCACGATCTTGATCCGTAATTTCTAACTCAATATTATTTTCTTTAAAATAACGAGTCATATAAGTTGGATAATAACCGCGTGCTTGTACATCACCAAAGAATAGCCAGCCATGGTTTTCTTGTAAGGTTGCCCAGACATCTTCAGGTTTTGGCGTGAGTGGATAGGCTAGTGCACCTAGTAGCATATTGCCAATTTTGGCATCAGGAATAATTTGGTGACATAACTTAACAGCTTGGCTACTAGCAACAAGTTGATGATGAATTGCTTGATAAATTTGTGCTTTGGTACTGTTTCTATCAAGACCAACACCCGTAAATGGCTCATGTAGAGACATATTAATTTCATTGAATGTTAACCAATGTTTAATTTTATTTTTATAGCGTTCAAAGACTGTTTTAGCATAACGGGTGAAGAATTCAATTACTTTGCGATCACCCCAACCACCATATTGAGTGACTAAATAATAGGGCATCTCATAATGAGATAATGTGACTAATGGCGTGATGTTATGTTTGAGCATTTCATCAAATAATTTGTCATAAAAAGCAAGACCTGCTTCATTTGGCTCTAATTCATCACCGTTAGGGAAAATACGTGTCCATGCAATGGATGTGCGTAGGCAGGTAAAGCCCATTTCGGCAAATAAAGAGATGTCCTCAGGATAGCGATGATAAAAATCGATTGCTCGATCTTTAATACTAGTAATATCGTTTTTATTACGGTCTACAATGTCGCCAAATAAGCCATTTGGCGTACAGTCCGATGTAGATAAGCCTTTACCGTCTTCTCGGTAAGCCCCTTCAACTTGGTTGGCAGCAATTGCGCCGCCCCATAAAAAATCACTAGGAAATAGTTTAGACATGTATTTACTCCTTATCTTCGGATTTATTTAATGCTAGTAATGCATCGCCAGCTTGAATATCATCTTGCATAAAAATAGTTTGTATATCTTTATAGTTATCAGTGTTTGTTATAATTATTGGAGTTGTGACTTCAAATCCAGCCTGTTTTATAGCATCAATATCAAAGCTGACTAATAGATCGCCTTTTTTAACTTTACTACCTGCTTCGATATGTGCTTTAAAATGTTGTCCATCTAATTTAACGGTGTCGATACCAATATGAATCAGTATTTCTGCACCTGAATTAGTTACAAGTCCAATAGCATGTTTGGTTCTAAATAGGGATACCACTTCTCCGTCTTCTGGCGCTAATGCTTGACCAATTGTTGGGATGATTGCCGAACCTTTACCCATTAGTTCTCCTGCAAAAGTAGGATCATTAACTTGACTTAATGGAATCACTTTACCTGTCATCGGGCTTGAAATAGTGATTGTATCGACTTGTTTAACTTCATCGGTTTGTTTTTTATCTTCATTGTTTTGCGGTTGATTTTCATCGGCTGCTTTTTTATCTTTTGGTATACCAAACAGGTAAGTTACAGTTGTAGAAACACCGAATGAAATGAGAGAACCAAATACCACCGCATAGAATTTTTCATCAATTCCTGTTGGCGGAATTAATTGTAAGAATGAGAAAATACTAATAAAGCTGAATGAATAGATAACCGAATGGTAATAACCAACAATACCACCGCCAATCATTGCTGATATACAGCCGATAACAAATGGGCGTTTTAATGGTAAGTTAATTCCATAGATGGCAGGTTCTGTTACCCCAAAAATACCTGATAAAACCGACGAACTGGCTAACGTTTTCATTTGTGGATCTTTACTGCGTAACATGACCGCTAAAACAGCACCGACCTGTGCAAATACTGCTGGGAACAAGATAGGCATCATAAAGTCTTGGCTGTAAAGGGCAAAATTGTTCATCGCAAATGGCACCATTCCCCAATGAATACCAAAAATAACCATCACTTGCCAAAGTCCTGCTAAAATCATCGATGCAATTACCGAGTTAAGTTCATAAACATTGATAATGCCAGCCGCAACAATATCACTTAAAAATGCTACAACTGGGCCAATGACGGCAAACGTTAATGGTACGGTAATGATAATACCAAGTAATGGGGCAATGAATTTTTTAAACGAATCATGCATAATCTTATTAAAATTGCTTTCTAATAACGAATAGAACCAGCTAGCGATGATTATAGGAAACACCGATGATGCATAAGGAATTAACTTGATGGGTATCATAAATAATGAAGTTTGTAGTTCAAATGCACCACCCAACATACCAACGATATTGGGATGAACTAATGCTCCACCTAATGCCATACCAACGTAAGGATTTCCGCCGAATTTTTTAACGGCTGAAAAACCTAAAATGATTGGTAAATAATAAAATGGCGCATCGGCAATTGCGAACAAGAAGTTATAAGTTTCAGAATCCGCATTGACAATCTCTAACACTTGCAATAAAGCGATTATTCCCTTAAAAATACCTCCAGCGACAATTACAACTAACGCTGGAATAAAAATACCGGAAACTAAATCAATTAATTTTGAAAAAACACCCATTTTTTTATCAGGGTTAGCATTTGTCGTGCTATTTTCATTAAGATTGGTAAGCTGCATTATGTCACTAAATACATCGGCAACATGATTGCCAATTACCACTTGAAATTGTCCACCGCTTTTTACTACCGTAATCACACCTTTCTGTTTTTTCAGTGATTCTGCATCAGCTTTACTTTCATCATTTAATACAAAACGTAAACGAGTAGCACAATGAACTAGACTGGTAATATTATCTTTTCCACCAACTTTATCAATGATTGATTCGGCAAGTTCTTTGTTTTTCATTCCTTATCCTTATTTGTTTAACGCTTAAATTGCGCAAAAAAAAACCTAGTTCCCTTATTATTAAGAGAGCTAGGTTTTGCTTGCATAGCAATAATATGCTATGCAATGACAATCCAGTAAATGAGATATTTAGGTTAGCATAATTTTTTATGACATGGTATGACTTCTCAATCTGTGATTAATAAATTGTGATATAACTCACATTTATGTTTTTTTTAGTTCAGTTCTTAACCTTTCTATATGAATGGTTAAGTACAAACTTTCATCATCAGTAAGTGGATGCTGATACTGTTGGATCAGATGTAAGTCAATTTGCTTAGTGCATAAGTAAGCTTGATGATATTTTTGGCGAACAATTTCGTAGAGTGAAGAATCTTGCTGCGTTTGTGTTCCTTTACTTAATATTCGTTGCGCAAAAAATTTTAAATGTGTTACAAACCGTTGGTAAGATAGGCAATCTTCATCATATTCAATGTTGAAATGATATTTAACTATATTAAGTATCTCACGCATGATTTTAGTCATATTGACTATATTGGGCATGGTACCATTAAGTTGTGAATTGATAATATGAAAGGTTATAAAACCAGCTTCATCTTCGGGTAGTTCTATACCAAGGCGTTTTTTAATAACCGATAATGCATAAAGACCAACTTGGAACTCTTTGGGATAGAATTTTTTAATTTCCCATAAAAAGCCATTAGGAATATCAAATCCTTGCTTGTGGCGCTCAATAGCAAAATGGATGTGATCTGTGAGTGAAATATAAATACTGTCTTGCAATTTACTTTCCATACATGCTTTAGCATGATTAATTATAATTTGAGAAGTGGTTAACACCTCTAATGGAATTTCAGAAAGTAATTCATTAAATTTAGGTAATATATCTTTATTATCTAACGAAAACTGTTTTTCAATTAGATTGATATCGATTAAATCTCCTTCACGTTTTTTAAAACCAATACCTCGACCTGTAAGGATTAACTCTTTTCCTTTATCATCCAGTGTAACAATTACATTATTATTTAATATTTTATGAACTTTCATTGAATTGAGGTTAATTTTTAAATTTTTTTATTATGAATTGCAAAATAAAAATGAAAAGCAGAAAAATAAAAAAGTGTGATTAACATCAAATTTTTATCAGAATCTAGTTGCTAATAAATTATTTTATTATCAATACTTGAACAGAAAAAATAGAAAATCACCTATAAAAAGGCCCCGATTAAATTAATTCTATCGGGGCTGTATTTTAGATATTATCTATTCTTGTGCTAATAATTTATTCATAGTTTGAATAAATTTACTTGGATCACTTAGTGAACCTTTTTCAGCAAGTAATGCTTGATCAAGTAATAACTCAACCCAATCAGTGAACGCACTTTCATCTTGGGTGTCCGCTATACGTTTCACAAGTTTATGATCTGGATTGATTTCAAACGTATATTTGATTTCAGGTGCTTTTTGTCCAGCAGCAGCAAACAATTTGGCCATCTGTGTGCTCATTTCGTCAGCAGCAGTTGTGACAACGGCAGGTGTGTTAGTTAAACGATGGGTTATTTTAACTTCTTTAACTTTATCACCTAATACTGTTTTTACTCTTTCAATAAATGGCTCAAGTTCTTTTTCAACTTGTTTTTGTTCTTCACTATCTTGATCAGCCAGTTTTTCAATAGATTCGTCAGATTTACTTACTGATTGGAATTGTTTGCCATCAAATTCAGTTAAGTTACTCATCATCCATTCATCAATACGATCGGATAATAACAATACCTCGATACCTTTTTTACGGAATAACTCTAGGTGAGGACTGTAATTTGCCGCTCCATAGCTGTCCGCTGTAATGTAGTAAATCTTTTCTTGACCGTCTTGCATACGACTGATGTAATCTTCTAACGATACTGTTTGAGCATCACTATCAGTGTGGGTTGAAGCAAAACGTAATAATTTAGCTATCGCATCACGGTTAGCAAAGTCTTCACCTGTACCTTCTTTTAATACTAAACCAAATTCGCCCCAGAACTGTTGATATTGTTCTTTGTCGTCTTTAGCTAATTTTTCAAGCATTTGCAGTACGCGTTTTGTACATGCATTACGTAAACTTTGGGTGATTTTATTATCTTGTAGAATTTCACGCGATACATTTAATGGAAGATCATTTGAATCAATTAAACCTTTCACAAAACGTAAATAGTTTGGCATGAATTGTTCCGCATCATCCATAATAAATACACGTTGAACATATAATTTTAATCCGTGTTTATTATCGCGATTCCACATATCCCATGGTGCTTTGGCTGGGATATACAGTAAACTTGTGTACTCTTGTTTACCCTCAACTCGGTTATGACTCCAACTTAATGGATCAGCATAATCATGTGATAGGTGTTTATAAAATTCTTTATACTCTTCATCAGTTATATCTGATTTGCTACGTGTCCAAAGTGCTTGAGCTTTATTAACTTTTTCCCATTTGACTTCTTTACTTTCTTCGTCAGTGGTTTGCACTTCAACAGGTAATGAAATGTGGTCAGAGTATTTGCTGATAATTGAGCGTAGACGCCAATCGTCTAAAAACTCTTTTTCATCTTCTTTTAAATGTAAGGTGATTTCTGTACCGCGAGTTTCTTTATTATCATCAGAAATAGTATATTCACCTTCACCAGCTGATTCCCACATGACGGCTTGGTCGGCTTTAGCAGTCGCTGCACGTGTTCTAACTGTAACTTTGTCGGCAACAATAAAGGCAGAGTAAAAACCAACCCCGAATTGACCAATTAATTGGCTATCTTTAGCTTGATCGCTTCCAATTGACTCTAAAAATGCTTTGGTGCCTGATTTTGCAATGGTTCCTAAATTTTCTATAACTTCATCACGCGTCATACCAATACCATTATCAGAAATCGATAGGGTACCTGCTTCTTTGTTTACCCAAATGCGCACACCAAGTTCACCATCACCGGCATATAAATCTGGGTTTTCTAATGCTTTGAAACGAAGTTTATCGGCTGCATCAGATGCATTGGAAATTAGCTCTCTTAAAAAGATCTCTTTATTGGAATATAAAGAATGGATCATTAAATGTAGAATTTGTTTAACTTCAGATTGAAATCCACGAGTTTCAGTGCCTTGCTTACTCATTGACTAGTTCCTCTACTATATTTAGTTATTTCAATTAACGTTATCAACTACATGACTTTATTATCGACAAACTTGTATGAATTTTGTCAATATATTATGTAGCTTTAGTCGTTAATATTTACTGAATAATATTAATATAATGGTTTGATTTATTGTTGTATTGCTATATGGGAATAAAAAATAGGATTTCAATACAAGTTTGTAAAATTTATTATTTGTTTGCCTGTTTTTTGTTAAAGAAGGTACAAAAAAAGCCTTGATGGATATCAAGGCTTAGAATATGGGTATTATATGTTTTTGATATTATTTAGATAAATCCATAAATCAAAATTAAGATAACTGCAATTGGAACAATAAATCGAGATAATACAGTCCAAATACTGAACCAAAATTCATTTAAGTTTAACTCTTCACGAATACGTTTTTGATTCATCATCCATGCCCCAAACACTACCGTGCCTAAGCCAGTAACAGGTAACATGATTTTGCTTGTTAAATAATCCAGTAAATCAAAAATATTTTTATCAAATAATTTTACGTCTGACCATTCATTAAATGACAAAATACAAGCAATACCTAATGCCCAGATGAGAATACTACTTACCACTGTTGCAGTTTTACGTCCCATATGGGTTTTTTCTTCTAAGAGTTCAACTGTAGGTTCAAGTAATGAAATTGAAGAAGTTAATGCTGCAAAAGTTAAGAAAATAAAGAATAAGCAACCTAAAATAGTTCCTCCAGCCATATTACCAAAGGCAATTGGAAGTGTAACAAAAATAAGCCCAGGACCCGAACCTGCTTCTAAACCGTTGGCAAATACAAGTGGGAATATCGCCATACCAGATAACATTGCTACTATTACATCTAAAATCACCACAGTACGTGCAGTTGATAGTAAATTTACATCTTTACCAAGGTAGGAACCATACGCCATCATTATACCCATACCTAATGATAAGCTAAAAAAGGCATGACCTAGAGCTGCTAAAATTGCGGTGCCATTTAGTGCTGATAAATTTGGAGTAAACAAGAAGTTAAATGCTTCGCCAAAAGATGGACCACTCACATAAGCGGCATAACCAACTAATACCAATAGCAATATGCCTAAGCCTGGCATCATGACCTTACATGAACGCTCTAAACCAGCGCCAACGCCCAAAGCAACAATAAGGGTATTAGCCGCCATAAAAACGGTATGCCATATTAATAAGCTGTTAACGTTGCCAAGAAAATTACTAAAGATTTGACCAGTGCCCGCACCATCAACACCATTAAAAGTCCCTTTAATTGCTAAAAAGATATAGTCTGTTGCCCAGCCACCAATAACACTATAAAATGAGAGAATTAAAAATGAGCCGAGTACACCAATAATACCCACCCATTTCCATAATTTAGATCGACCTTCTGAAACTGCAACATCTTCCATTGTGTGAATTGGGTTTTTTTGGCCACGACGACCAATTAACCATTCTAAAACCAAAATTGGTAAGCCAATTAAAAACATAAACAGTAAATAGGTCAATACAAAGGCTGAACCGCCCATTTCACCCGCCATATATGGAAACTTCCAGATGTTTCCTAACCCAACAGCAGAACCAGCCGCAGCAAGCATGAATCCCATGCGTGAACTCCACTGAGAGTGACTTTTTTTCATAGTACCTGTACTCATGAATTTTTACCTTGCCCTCAAAATAATTATTTAATTGTAGCTTTAATTAATGTCTAACCATTACTTTATTAGAAGCATAAAACTGCAAATCATGCCATGAAATACAAGGGGAAACAAGAATTCATTATAAATTTTAATATAACTATTTATTTTAAAATTAGAATTATTTGCTTTAATAAATAATTATAGTATTGACTATTTATAAGTTTTACTTTAGCCATACTGATTATTCACTAATATTTTATTGAGAATGCAGTCTATTTTATTCTTTAATTCATACTGATCATGACATAAAATAGAGTCTATTTAATTGAATTTTTGGTATACGAGATCCCATGACACAAAATATTGATTACAATGAAATAAGTAAATTTTCTCAGTTAGCAGCTCAATGGTGGGATCCAAATGGTAAATGCAGACCTCTCCATATTATCAATCCTCTACGTGTGGATTATATTAAACAACAAATTGGGTGTTTAGAAAATAAACGAGTGTTAGATGTCGGCTGTGGGGGAGGCATTCTATCAGAAAGTCTTGCAAAATTTGGTGCAGATGTTACAGCGATTGATCTGGCTGATGAATCACTGGCAGTTGCCCTGCTTCATGCAAAAGAAAGTAACTTAATTATTAATTACCAAAAGCAAACCGTTGAAGATCATGCTAAAGAACATCCGGCTTGCTATGATGTAATTACCTGTATGGAATTATTAGAACACGTACCCGATCCATTTTCGATTATTCAAGCTTGTGCAACGCTACTTAAACCGAATGGTAAACTCTTTTTATCTACTATAAATCGGAATCATAAAGCTAAATTATTGCTGATTTATGGCGCAGAATATATTGCTCGATTAGTACCAAAAGGGACTCATGATTTTAATCGATTCATTCGTCCATCAGAATTAATGAATTGGGTAGAACAAGCAAAATTGGATGTTGAAGATATCATAGGCATGGAATACCACATACTTAAAAATGAATTTAAGTTGGGATCAAACATTGATGTTAATTACATTTTGACAGCCCAAAAAACCTCAAATTTGTAAAATGTGATCAAATTCTCATTTTAGACATTTTTTCCATTATTTTTTTTATTTTCCTCTATAATTCCAAATGTTACCGATAACATGTTAAATTATTCTAGAGGGAATATTCATGCCATTACTCATTATAGTTATAGGCGTAGCTTTATTACTTGTCTTAATGTTGCCGTTACGCGTCAATGGTTTTATTGCCTTGATTCTTGTTGCTTTAAGTGTTGGCATAATGGAAGGTATGCCCGTAATGGTAGTGGTTCAATCCATAAAAAATGGAGTAGGAGGAACACTAGGTAGCTTAGCATTAATTATGGGTTTTGGTGCCATGCTAGGCAAACTATTAGCAGATTGTGGTGGCGCACAGCGCATTGCAACAACGTTAATTAATACTTTTGGCGATAAAAAAATACAATGGGCAGTGACCCTTACAGGTTTTATTGTTGGTTTTGCCTTATTTTATGAGGTAGGTTTTGTTTTATTGTTACCGCTCGTATTAACCATAGCAGCAACGCTTCGTATATCTCCATTATATATTGGTATTCCTATGGCGGCCGCTTTATCTGTTACTCATGGTTTTTTACCTCCTCACCCAGGACCAACCGCTATCGCTGAAATATTTAAAGCCGATATGGGACGCACTTTACTTTACGGTACCATCATAGGTATTCCGACTGTGATCTTAGCTGGTCCAGTACTTGCCAAAATGCCTTTTATACGAGCCATTAATCATCCTATTGAAGACGGATTGTACAATTCAAAACAATTTTCTGATGAACAGATGCCAAGCTTTGTTGTCAGCGTATTTACTGCTTTAATTCCTGTTGTACTCATGTCAATTCGAGCGGTATGTGAAATGACATTACCAAAAGGGCATTTGATTCTGCCTTATGTTGAATTTTTTGGTGATCCAATAATCGCGACATTGATTTCAGTTATTGTTGCGGTGTTCACTTTTGGGATTTTCCGTGGTCGTTCAATGGCTCAAATTAATACGACTTTAGCGGATTCAATTAAAATCATCGCCATGATGTTATTAATTATTGGTGGTGGCGGCGCCTTTAAACAAGTTTTAGTTGATAGTGGCGTTAAAGTCTATATTGAAGAGATGATGCATGCCTCCAATATATCGCCTCTTATTATGGCTTGGTTAATTGCTGGATTATTGCGATTAGCTCTCGGTTCGGCAACGGTTGCGGCATTAACAGCTGGTGGCATTGTATTTCCATTAATCGCTTCTACAGGAGTAAGTCCGGAATTAATGGTAATTGCGACTGGAGCAGGTAGCGTGGTGTTTTCTCATGTTAATGATCCTGGATTTTGGTTATTCAAAGAATATTTTAACCTTAGCATTACCGAAACCATGAAGTCGTGGTCATTGTTAGAAACTGTCATTTCGGTGTGTGGATTGGTGGGTTGTTTAGCGATCAATATATTTATCTAATTTACCGCATTTTTATTTTTTCCTTAGTGGATAATTCTGCTAAGGAATTTTTCTTAAATACCGCTGGTCTTTTTGCGCAAAAGTGAGTAGAATGCATCGGCAATATTTTATCAACAACTCAACTCAATGGTGAATATTGTCATGTCTCGTATAGTAAAAGAAGCCCTCACGTTTGATGACGTGTTATTAGTCCCAGCCCATTCCACTGTTTTACCCAATACCGCTGATATCAGTACGCAACTTACCCAAACCATTAAATTAAATATTCCAATGCTTTCAGCAGCAATGGATACTGTTACTGAATCTGATTTAGCCATTGCACTCGCGCAAGAAGGCGGCATAGGTTTTATCCATAAAAATATGTCGATTGAAAATCAAGCTAATCATGTAAGACGAGTTAAAAAACATGAAAGCGGGATTGTACAAGATCCGGTAACTGTTTTACCGACAGCTACTATCAAAGAAGTGACCGATTTAGCGAAAGAATATGGATTTGCTGGTTTTCCAGTTGTGACTGAGTCACAAGAATTAGTGGGTATTATAACTGCACGAGATGTTCGATTTGCAACTGATTTATCACTGCCCGTTACTGCGGTAATGACGCCGAAAGAACGTTTAGTTACGGTAAAAGAAGGCGAACAGCGTGAAATTGTTTTAAAAAAAATGCATGAACATCGCGTCGAAAAAGTGTTAGTTGTTGATGCGAAATTTCATCTTAAAGGTATGATCACCGTCAAAGATTATAATAAAGCTGAACAAAAACCTAATGCATGTAAAGATGAAAAAGGGCGCTTGCGTGTGGGTGCCGCAGTCGGTGCGGGGGAAGGAAATGAAGAACGTATTGCTGCATTAGTTGAAGCTGGCGTTGATGTGTTATTAATTGATTCATCGCATGGACACTCTGAGGGTGTGTTAGAGCGTATTCGCCAAGCGCGAAAAGCTTATCCTGATTTACAAATTATCGGAGGTAATGTCGCAACAGCAGAAGGGGCTAAAGCACTCATTGATGCTGGCGTTAATGCCGTTAAAGTGGGAATAGGTCCTGGTTCAATTTGTACCACTCGTATCGTTACTGGTGTGGGTGTACCGCAAATTAGCGCGATTATGGATGCAGTTGAGATGGCTCAAAAATATAATATTCCAGTTATTGCCGATGGTGGCATTCGTTTTTCTGGTGATATTGCCAAAGCTATTGCCGCTGGCGCTGCCTGTGTTATGGTTGGATCTATGTTTGCTGGTACAGAAGAAGCTCCTGGCGAAATTGAATTGTTCCAGGGTCGAGCTTATAAATCTTATCGTGGTATGGGCTCACTTGGTGCAATGGCGAAAGGATCGTCCGATCGTTATTTCCAAACAGATAACGCCGCTGATAAACTCGTACCAGAAGGTATTGAGGGGCGTATTGCTTATAAAGGTTTATTAAAAGAAATCATCCACCAACAAATGGGCGGATTGCGTTCTTGCATGGGATTAACCGGTTGTGCAACTATTGATGAATTACGCACTAAATCGAAATTCTATCGCATCACTGGCGCAGGTATGAAAGAAAGCCATGTACATGATGTTTTAATTACTAAAGAGCCGCCTAATTATCGAGCTGGGGTGTAATTTTATTACATTTTTTCTAGTGTAGTTTGATTTGAGATATTTTAAAATAAATATCACTTATTATTACTAATAATCTATCGGAACTAAAGGGGCTAATCAAGTCCCTTTAATAAATGATATTCCACATCCAAATCCATATTCTTTATCTTTCGTGATGTTAATAATGATTCATATTTTTACATTAAATCAGGATTAAAAATAAACGAAATGATATAGACTCCTGAATATTTTTTACAAAAATCTTTTTTATTTATCAAATTTACTATATTAAAATTCTTTTTGCTGTTGACTTTGTGCATTTATTTAATTGGTTGCCAATGCAACATAAGCTATTTCTACGTTATCATTTTAATGGATAACACTGCCCAATAGTTAATTACAAAATTTGATAAATATTGTGATTTGATAATTTTGCAAATTCTGTTTTAAAAATTTAATAAAATTAATGAGTTTTGAAGTTATTTTTTTGAGTAAATAATTTGATCTGTAATCAAATTACCTATAAGATTAAGTTATGTTCAATGTTTTTCAAGGATGAATGGAAAAGGATAAAGGAAAATGAGATATGAAAAGAATATTAATTGCCTTAATTTCGCTAGTATTATTAACAGGTTGTGGTGACAAAACCATTGATGCCTCCTCCCCAGAAAATCTACAAAAATCGATTTCTGAAATGGCAAATGAACTTCAAGGTGATAAGTTACAATCATTTAATATTTCAATCGGTAAGATTATGATTAATTCTGTTATTGAAGCCGCTGGTGACGATAAAAAAAAACAGGAGATCATCAAAAACAAAATTAATGGTAAAACTGCTGCAGAAATTATTAAAATTGGTGAAAACGAAAAAATACCAGGAGAAGCAGAATAAATGTATTTTTAAAATTTTGAGATTGCAATATTTTAACAAAGTTTAATGAGATATTTGAAGAATAACTGGTTATTTTATTAAGAATAATTTCTTACAATTGGTGTAATAAATAGTTCCTTAAAGTAATATTAAATCTTTATTATTAACAATAAATAGGGTAGTTTATATCACTCAATAGAAGTTGCAATCTTTCCAAAATTATCCAAATTTTTGTCAGATTCTTTCATATCAATAAGTACTTTATCGTTCAAATTCAAAAAGAAACAATTCAAAGTGTTCAGATTTATCTTCCTAAAAGTAACTTTTATTTCGAGAATTTAGTAATTTTACTACAAAAAAATTATTAGAAATTCTGTTAGAAAAACAAAATAGCAGCCATAACGACTGCCATTTTTTCTGTTTTAATAAGTTATAAATGCGCCTTTTGCTACGGTTATTTTATTGCCTTAGCAACGATTTCTTGTGCTTCTTTCTGTAAAGTCGTTAAATGCTCATTACTAATAAAGCTTTCAGCATAAATCTTATACGCTTCTTCTGTTCCTGAAGGGCGAGCTGCAAACCAACCATTTTCTGTGATAACTTTTAGTCCACCGATTGGTGCATTGTTAGCGGGAGCTGTGGTTAGACACTGGGTGATCTTTTCGCCTCCAAGTTTGTCAGTAGTTAGTTGACTTGCATCAAGTTTAGATAATTTTTGTTTTTCATTAAACGTTGCTGGTGCTTGAATCCGTCCATAATAAGATACACCAAATATGGCTTCAAGTTCTTGATATTGCTCTTGAGGATTTTTGCCAATTTTAGCTGTCATTTCAGCGGCAAGTAAACAAAGAATAATACCATCTTTATCAGTTGTCCAAACTTTGCCATTCGTTCTTAAAAAAGATGCACCGGCACTCTCTTCACCAGCAAATCCTAATTTACCGTTATAAAGCCCATCTGCATACCATTTAAAACCTACAGGATATTCTAAGTAGGTTTTATTAAGGCTATTTGCTAGGCGATCTATCATTGAACTGGTGACTAATGTTTTACCAATAGCAATATCTTGATGCCATTGTGGGCGATTTTGGAAAAGGTAGTTAACACAAACAGAAAGATAAGCGTTGGGGTTCATTAATCCTTTAGGTGTTACAATACCATGACGGTCAGAATCTGTATCGTTGCTAAATGCTAAATCAAATTTATCTTTTAAATCTAATAAACCCGTCATAGCCCATCTACTAGAGCAGTCCATTCTAATAACTTCATCATGATCTAAATGCATAAAACTAAAAGTAGGGTCAATTTTATTATTAACAATATTGAGGTTAATACCATATTTTTCAGCAATACGCGGCCAATAAGTGATTCCCGCACCACCCAATGGGTCCACACCTATATTTAAATTTGAGGATTTAATTAATGCTAAATCTAAAATATTTTCCAGATCATTAACATAATCTGTTTCATATTCTTTAGTATGAATATAAGATGAGTTAAGTGCTTTATCTAACGTGACACGTTTTACACCGTTAAGGTGATTTTTGAGTAATTCATTAGCGCGATTTTCAATCTGTTTAGTAATATCCGTATCAGCAGGTCCACCATTAGTTGGATTATATTTTATTCCTCCATCTTCAGGTGGATTATGTGAAGGAGTAATGACAATACCATCGGCAAGTTGTGATTGTTTATCTTGATTGAAAGTCAGAATAGCATGTGAGATAACAGGTGTAGGTGTATATCCCCAATCGCGCGCGATAACCACTGTTTGTTCGTTTGCAACAAAAACTTCAAGCACAGATTTTAGAGCTAATTCAGACAGAGCATGTGTATCTTGGCCAATAAAACAAGGGCCAGTGACATTATTTGCTTTACGGTATTCGGCTATTGCTTGGGCAACTGCTAAAATATGCGCCTCGTTGAATGTGCCTTTATTCGCGCTACCTCGATGACCTGATGTACCAAAAATCACTAATTGACTGGCATTTTCAGGGTCAGGACTAATTTGATAGTAATTATTTTTCAAAGTTTCAACATTTATTAAATCGGCTGGCTCAGCTAATAATCCTGCTCGGCTGTGATTTGCCATTTTATACTCCTTTTTTCAAAATTTTATATTTACATCTAAATCTAAATTTAGAGTAACAATTATTGCTTATTTAAAATACATATAGTTATGTGTTTTATTTTATTTGTGATGAAAAAATATTGATGACTTGGTTTATCATATTTTCCGAAATCCCCATATCACTCATTATTGATTCAAGTATATAAATTTTTCTAGCCGTATTGGTATTACTAATAACCCAATAAGGTGTTCCTATCACTTCGCGTGGTTTGGTATTTTTACCAGATGTTTCTAAAGATTTTTTATCTTTAGCTAAATATTGTCGCTTACTACCATGTAACGAGGTGGCTGCTATGGAAAATAAGGCTGGATTATAGTTATAAAGTGCACCAAGTAATAATATAAAACGGCTAATAATTGATTTTTCGTTAATAAACAGATCACTATCTAATAAATCATTAAATAATGTATATTGGGTTTCAGGTTGAGAAACAACGTTAGTTTTAGTTTTAACTGGCTGATTGATTTTTAATAAACGTCGCAAAATACTGGATGCATCTTCACCAATATGTTTTGTTTGTGATGCGATAAAATGGTATAATTCTTCGTCAATTTCGATAGTTTTCATTATGTTAGTTATGCCTATTAAATAAATTTACTGGACTTGTTTGCATTGCAATGTTGTCCGGTTAATGAAAATTGTGGTTTATTTCATCAGACAAGCAATTATCATTTATTGATTTTGCTGTTGCTTTTTCAGTTGTCTGTTGATGTTAGTTTATATTATGACAGGCGGATATCATAACTGATAATATTAAATGAAAAAATAACCGTTTCATATACTAATTGTATGGTAGATAAACTATTAGAATGAGTATAACCCAACTTGATAATAAATAGTATTATCATTTGATAAAATAATGAAAAGCATATTGTCGTTTTTGCAAAAGAATATTATGCTTAAAATAGTATGAGCTTGCTCATGCTCAATAATATGAGGAATAAATTATGAAAAAAATTGCCACAGCAGCTATATTAGTTTCACTTCTCTCTGGTTGTAGCAACAGTGATATATACTCCGGTGATGTCTATACAACTGATCAAGCAAAACAAGTTCAACAAGTTAGTTACGGTACTATTGTATCTGTACGTCCAGTAAAAATTCAAACCAACGCTTCAAATGGTAAAAATGAAAATGTTGTAGGCTCACTAGGTGGGGCTGTGATTGGCGGGGTGTTAGGTAATACTATAGGCAATGGTACTGGTAGAGCTTTAGCAATTGCTACTGGCGCTATTGGTGGTGCAGTAATTGGCAGCGCAATTGAAGATAAAGCTAGTCAAACAAATGCTGTTGAGTTAGAAATTAAGCGAGAAAATGGCGGTAATATTGTTATTGTGCAAAAAGGCTCTCCTAACGAATTTTATGCAGGGCAACATGTCCGTTTAGTAAGTAATGGTAAACAAATAAGCGCATCTCCTCGCTATGGTAGTGCCTATAATAAATAATAGTTTAGTAACACCATTGGTATTAACTTTCGCTTGCTTGAAGCGAGCGAAAGTTGAAGTTTAAATTTGAGTTATACAACTTGCATAATAATTACTTCAAGTTAACAATTAATTGCTTCTCTAAAACTTTTTCATTTCAATCCGATTTATAATTCAAACTCTAATCCATATATAAAATATTTGCCTGTATAACTGCTAACAGATAAAATCAGTTAGTGTAGTTAACTATTAAAAGGAACAATAAAGCAATGCGTATTTTACATACTATGATTCGAGTTGGAGATTTACAACGTGCAATTGATTTTTATACTCGTGTAATGAGAATGAAACTATTAAGAACCAGTGAAAATACAGAATATAAATATTCACTCGCATTTGTTGGTTATGGTGATGAAACCTCCAGTTCAGTTATAGAACTTACCTACAATTGGGGCACAGAACAATATAATCATGGTGATGCTTTTGGTCACATTGCCATTGGTGTGGATGATGTAGCTCAAATGTGTAATGATGTAAAACAAGCAGGTGGCAAAGTTACGCGTGAAGCAGGGCCCGTTAAAGGCGGTAAAACGATCATCGCTTTTATTGAAGATCCAGATGGTTATAAAATTGAACTCATCCAAAATGATCAGGCGGATAAAGCATTAGGTAACTAATTTTATTTACTCATAAAATCGCCGATTCATATCGGCGATCGACTAATTTTTTACATCAATTTTTTTACATCAACTAAGGTTTATAGTTTTGTAAAATTACTGTTGTGAATCCTCTGCAACACTCTAATAATTAATGCAAATAATTATCTAACTTAATTTAGTGATTTAGTGCAGATCGATAACTAATTATTCACAAGCAATTCCTTGAGTAATTGTTGATTGGCTAAGGCTTGTTTGGGTTGCTCTAAACTGGCTGCATTGATAATAGAATTTAATGCATTTAAAGAACATTCAAAATCATCATTAATGATAATGTAATCATATTCATTATAATGTGAAATTTCTGCTTGGGCTTTTTGCATTCTTTTATTAATAACAGTTGCATCATCTTGACCACGTTTAATTAGGCGATTTTCAAGCTCTTTGAATGATGGCGGTAAAATGAAAATGCTTTTTGCTTGTGGCATTTTTTCCCTTACTTGTTGTGCTCCTTGCCAATCAATATCCAAAAATACATTAATACTTTGTGACAAACTTTGTTCAATCTCAGCTTTAGATGTTCCATAATAGTTTTCAAACACATGAGCGTACTCTACAAAAGCTTGTTCATCAATTAATGACTCAAAATGTTTATGATCGACAAAATAGTAATGTGTGCCATGTAATTCACCTGGTCTTGGATTACGCGTGGTATGCGAAATAGAAACTTTAGCAGGATGATGATCCTTTTGCTCTAGGTAAGCTCGTATTAAACTTGATTTACCTGCACCACTTGGTGCTGAGATAATAAATAGCGTTCCAGTATACATATATTTGATTGCCACTTTAATTTATATTAAGTTATTTTATTGTCATAAAGACGGGTTTGGCGATATTATAACAAACTTTAACGATAGTTTGTCTCATATTATTAAGCAGGCTATTTAGTTGGTATAAGTTTATGCTAAGTTAAAATTAATTAAAAAAATATACTGAAACGTATGCTTAACCTCAAACTTTTTTACAAAAAATTATAATTATTCATTAGTGGTAAAGTTATTATATTAAGGAAAGAACATGTCATTAACATTTAAAGATGGTGTTTACGCTTGTATCCCAACTTTATTAGGTTATATTGGTATCGGTATTGCTGCTGGTGTTGTTGGCAAATCTGCACATCTATCTGTATTAGAAATCACTTTATTGGCCGTTATTATTTATGCTGGAGCTTCACAATTTATTGTTTCAGGATTAATGTTAGTTGCCACACCTATTTCAGCTATTATTTTTACCGTTTTTTTAGTCAATTCTCGCCATTTTTTAATGAGTATGGCAACCGCACCGACTTTTCGAAAATACTCATTACTTAACAATATTGGGATTGGTAGCTTATTAACAGATGAGAGTTTTGCTGTGGCAATGAATGCTATCGCTAATAAACAGCCTATTAATGCTGCATGGATGCATGGACTAAATTTAACCGCTTACATTACTTGGATTTTTTCCTGTTTCATTGGCGCTTTAATTGGTGAGTGGTTACCCGATCCAACAAAATTTGGGTTAGATTACGCTTTAGTTGCTATGTTTATCGGACTTTTGTATTTACAGTTAATTGGTGATAAAACCAAAAGGTTAACAAACAGACTTATTGCGATGTTAACGGTTAGTGCTTTATTGGTACTGCTATTACGATTTATTTCTTCTGAAATGGCAATACTTATCAGCACATTCGCAGGTTGTTTTATGGGCGTTGCAATGGAGCGTAAAGCATGACCACATACAGTTTATTGATTATTTTAGGGTGTGGACTTGTTACTTGGTTGCCGAGAATAATTCCATTTTTATTGGTACGAAAAGTACAATTGCCTGAAATTGTCATCCGATTCTTATCTTATGTGCCTTTATGTATTTTAACGGCTCTTTTTGTGCAAAATCTTTTTATTGTTAAAAAAGGCGAATTTCCTAACTTTAACATTGAGTATTGTTTAGCGGCTATACCAACTACATTGATTGCCATTTTGACTAAAAATTTAATGTGGATTGTCGTTGTTGGTATGTGCTCTATGGCGGTCATTCGGTATTTCTTGGTTTAAATAAACAGGCACAAAAAAAGACAGGGCAAACGCCCTGTTTTTTATGTTCTTTCTTTCGGTTCTAATTTGGTAATTGAATTAAGAATTTTATCCGCTTCAGCTGTTTGACCTAATTGATTAAGATAATTTGCCATCGCTCTTTTATAGGCAACATTATTAACAATCGCTTTGGGTTGTGAATTCCACCATTTTATTAAGGCTAATGGATCACTATCGGTTGATAATTGCTTGATACGACTGACATAGGCAACTTGTTTAAATTGGTCTAATTGCGACTCACTAAACGCTTCTGCTTTATACATAGCAGGCATGAGGTCAATGATTGCTTGATAATCTTGTGTATCATAATAGATTTGATCAGCAAGCCTTAGCACTTCTGGATTACGAGGTTTCTCATTTAATAAACTCTCAATTGTTACTCGTGCTGCATCATATTCACGGTTTTTAATTTGTAAACGTACTTGCACTAATTGAAAAGCAAATAATTCATTCGGCTGACAATGTTTAGCTGCTTGTTCTAGTGATTGATTAGCTGGAATTACTTCATCATTGTCGATTTGCGTCTGTGCAGCAAGTAAGAACGATAACGCTGTATTGGTTGACGCTTTAGCACTCTTCATAAAAAATTTACTGGCTTGTTTATAATCACCTTCAAGTAATGAAAGCTGTGCTTGCTCAAGTCGTTTAGCTGATTTTCTAGGTGATTTTGAGCGCAACCAGTTGCCCAACATTGTTTTGGAATTAAAGATTTTCTCAAATAGCCAATAGCAAATGTATAAACAAAGTAAACCCAGTAATTCTAAGATCACAAAGGATATAAATGACATACTGATTTTATAATTGGCGACCTCAAAAACTGCGGAGCCTTGGTGACCTTGTAATAATGGCCCTAGAAAAAATCCACCCACTAGCGCTAAGAAAATAATTAATATTTTAAGCATCATTATTCTCCTAGTTTGCCAACATTGAATGAACACGAGTTTGCATCAATTTTTCTAACTCACTGATACTTTCTAGTTTATTAGGTACAGATTGGTCGCTAATTGATTGGCTGAGTAAATCATCAAGGTCATCTACGAAAGCTTTAACCGTTGGTGCGTTATTATCAAAATAAGCATTAACCCAAAGTAAAGCATCACTAAGAGCTCTTTGATAGATTAAATCGTGATGTCGAGGTACTGCTTGAGCTGCTATTAAAAGACGAAAACGAATATTTTCTCGCAGATAAAGTGATTGTTCTAAAGTCAATGGTTCTTTAAAAATTTGGCATCTAAGCATCTGTTTTTCATCCAAGCCTGCTTTAGATAGGCAGGTTTTAAAATTATTTTCTTTTTCATCGAGGTTTTCGATGGTAATGAATTTAGCCATAAAGTTTTTCGTGTTAGTCAGTAAATTACTTGACCAATCTGAAATTGACGTAGTAATACTTTGCTTATCATTATGAGTCTTATCAGAATCAACTCCTGAATTTATGCCTTGCGCACTGGTTGTATCAGTATTTGACGATTCTGTATGATTTGAGGCAACTGCATCATCATGTTGTGTCATACCTAAATCTATTTGCTTATAGTTACCAACTAAAGGTAATTCATTCAGGGATTCTGAAAGTCCAATTAAATTCATGATAATGCCATCATAATCAATAAAACTTACCTGAGACAGTGAATTAATATCTTCAGTAATTGCTTGTCTTGCCGGTATTAAACTTGGATCATTTGTTTGTGCAAGACTTGCATCAGCATTTTTTAACAATAACCGAGCGGTCGCATAATCTTGCTCATTCCATATTTTTCTGCCAGCTAAATGCACTAAATAATTAGCTTGAGAAATTAACCAGACGTTGTAATTTGCTGCCGACATGGACGATAAGCGTTCATTAAGGTTATAAATATTTTGCTCATTGAGTTTTAATGCATCATTGATCTGATTGGTTAATTGTTGTTGTGCTTTTTGTTGTTCATTCAATTGATCATCAACTCGCTGTTCTAATGTTGCTAACTGTTGATTCTGTCTATTTACCGCTTCTGTAATATTATTTTGTAAATCATGAATAATACTATCTTTGGTGGTTTGCTTTAAATCAGCTAATTCAGTTTGTAAACTAGCAATCGTCTTTTTTTGGTTTTCAACTTGTGTATGACCGTGATAAAAAACAAAACCTCCAAGACCAAGTGTTAGCGCAATAGCTAAAAGGGATAGTTTTGATACAGGTGCTTTATTGACATTATTAGATGATGCAACTTTTTTTTCAACTGTAGGACTAGATTGGGCGGTTGTTGATGTTTTTTTATCTTCTTTCATAGTCTTGTTCGCTTTATCTAAAGTGGTGATAGTGGAAGATTGGCTAAATGAAGAGGTGCTGATGGTAGAAAGTGTAGCATTGGCACCATAATATCGTAATGGCATAATTGACCTCATTTAGCGTTGATATAATTAACAATATTATGACATAGAGTCATTATAGTTTTAAATAAAATTTGCTATTTGAATTAGTAAACGACCATAATAACTTTTTTTAGCCTTGCTTTGCTATTACTTTCAATAAATTAAAATTTTATTCGACAAAATTTTTTTAAAAATAATTATCCTTGCCATTTAAGCGATAAGCATTTTTCAATTCTATTAGGTTTATTATAACGAGGCAGGGAAGTGTTGTTTTACAGCATTAAAGATAGTTTGATTATCCGCACTTTTTACCAATAACACATTTTGCCATGTTAACTCTTTAGCTTTTGTAAAAATTCTTTGGCTGGTTACCAGTAAATAACTTTGCTTTTTGTGTTCATCACTGCTATAGGATTCAAGTTGGTTGAGGTGTTCAATACTGGTAATAATAATGAGTTGTTGTGAGATATGCTCAGATAAGATATCAGGTTGGTAGATTATAGGAATGCGAGTATAACACTCAATTAATTTTACTTTGGCTTGGCGATTCATTAAGGTTTGTGACAGTAAGGGGCGACCTGAATTACCACATAAGATTAAAATATTTCGTTGTTTTACTGATTGTTGTTGAAGTAATACTAATAATCCTTCACTGTCTTCTCTATCAGGATAATTAACTTCAACTTCGGTGAATTGCTTAAATAATTGTGCGGATTTTTTGCCTATTGCAAAATAACTAATGTTTTTGGGCAAGGTCAAATTGGTAGAATAGTGATTAATGGCATGAGTTACTTGGGGGGAAACCACTATCACGATATCATTGGGTAATAGCTGGTTTAAGTGATGTTGTAACTGTAAAATATCACGGCCTTGTGAAATTTTAAAAAATGGCAAATGTTGTGCAGGTCGATCAATTTTGTTTAATAACTCAGTTAGTTTTTCACCTTCGGGAGAGGGCCTGGTTACAAAAATCATGCGTCTAATAATTCCGTTAAAATTAAATCTGCACCTTGATTTAATAACTGTTGAGCAAGTTCTTCACCTAATGATTCAGCTTCGTTTATACAACCCGTTATCTGCTGTTTAATTATTTTTGAACCGTCAACACGACCCACTAAACCTTGTAACATTAATTGATCATTATTCAGACCGCAATAACCGGCAATGGGTACTTGGCATCCACCTTGTAAAGCGTTATTCATTGCTCTTTCGGCTTGGATACAAGCTCGACTTTTTTTGTCATCAAGAACTGAAATAATGTCCAATATTTGTTTATCGTCAGTGCGACTTTCAATGCCAATCGCGCCTTGTCCAACAGCGGGCAACATTAAATCTGTATCTATGTATTGAGTAATTCTGTGTTCTAAAGATAAACGTTTTAAACCGACTGACGCCAGAATTATGGCATCATATTGCCTATCATCCAATTTATTGAGACGTGTGCCTACATTACCACGAAGATCTTTAATTATTAAATGAGGAAAATGACTGCGCAACTGACATTGGCGCCGTAAACTTGATGTACCAACAATCGCACCTTCAGGTAAATCATTTAGAGAGGTATATTTATTAGCAACAAAGGCATCTCGAACCTCATCTCTTTGGCAGATTGTTGCTAGCATCAAGCCTTCTGGAAACTGGGCAGGAATGTCTTTGATTGAGTGAACCGCAATATCTGCTTCATTATTTAATATTGCTTGTTCTAACTGTTTAACAAAAAGACCTTTTCCACCAATTTTTGATAATGGACTATCAAGTATAATATCACCTTGAGTCACCATTGGAATAAGTTCAACCTTTAAATCTTTATGTGCTAATAATAGATTTTGTTTAACGAAATTAGCTTGCCATAACGCTAATGGGCTTTTCCTTGTTGCAATACGAATCTTCAATTCATTTTCCTAATTTTATAAATGAGGCTTTTGGTTTGGTTAACTCTGTTATTTTTATAGAACTAAGGATGATTATTGATAATCAATCCTTAGCAAAGTTGTTGTTATACGTAATAATTATTGAATTTTATAGCTTATCGACAAAACTGGCTGCAAAACCAATATAATTAGCAGGTGTTAACTGTTTTAAACGTGCTTTTTCTTCCTCAGGTAAATCCAACGATTCAATAAATAGTTGCATACCTTGGGCATCGACACGTTTGCCACGAGTTAGCTCTTTTAATTTTTCGTATGGTTTTTCAATTCCATAACGGCGCATAACAGTTTGTATTGGCTCGGCTAGCACTTCCCAATTACGATTAAGTTCTTCAAGCAAATAACTTTGATTTACTTCAAGTTTGCTTAATCCTTTTAACGTTGATTGATAAGCAATAACTGCATAACCAATACCAACACCTAAATTGCGTAAAACAGTTGAATCGGTAAGATCACGTTGCCAACGAGAAATAGGTAATTTACTACCTAAATGGTTCATGATCGCGTTAGCAAGACCTAAATTGCCTTCTGAATTTTCAAAATCTATTGGATTGACTTTATGTGGCATTGTTGATGAACCAATTTCACCAGCAACGGTTTTTTGTTTAAAATGATTTAATGAAATATAGCCCCATACATCACGATCGAAATCAATTACAATGGTATTGAAGCGGGCAATACAATCAAAAAACTCAGCAATATAATCATGTGGTTCAATTTGAGTAGTATAAGGATTCCATTCTAACCCTAATGAGCAAACAAATTCTTCACTCAATTTATGCCAGTCAACTTGTGGGTAAGCGACCATATGTGCATTGTAATTGCCAGTTGCACCATTAATTTTACCTAAAATCTCAACCGATTGGAGTTGTTTAAATTGACGTTGCAGACGATAAGCAACATTGGCAAACTCTTTACCGATTGTAGATGGAGTTGCTGGTTGCCCATGCGTTCTGGAAAGTAATGGTAAATCTCGATACTCTTTTGCTTGCGAAGTGATTTTATCAATAAGCTGTTGCCAATAGGGTAGTAACACCGTTTCTCTGGCGGTTTTTAGCATTAAAGCGTGCGATAAATTGTTAATATCTTCGGAAGTGCATGCAAAATGGATAAATTCATTGATAGCATGCAGTTCTTCGTTACTACTGACTTTTTCTTTTAAAAAATATTCAACCGCTTTCACATCATGATTGGTAGTTCTTTCAATCTCTTTAATTCGCTGAGCATCTTGCTCATTAAAATTTTCAATGATTTGATTAAGATGTTCAGTTGCCAATTGGCTTAATGCTGGAACTTCAGGAATATTTTCTTGAGATGCTAATTTTTGTAACCAACGGACTTCAACTTGAACGCGGTATTTTAATAAACCATATTCACTAAAAATGGTACGTAATTGTGTTGTTTTTTCTCCATAACGGCCATCAATAGGCGAAAGGGCAGTAAGTGCAGATAATTCCATCGGTTTAACTCCGTTACAATTTTGAAATATCAAATATAAGATATACGTTAATAAGCTGTATCAATTGTTTGTAATAACTGTTGAGCTGCATCACAAATGCGTTTGCGCTGAAACAAAAATTGTAGACGACCACCACCGACTTGATACCATAAAATGGTAGAACGAATACAGCCCAAAAGAGCAGTTCTGACTTTAGCCTGAATAAAAGCATTTTGTAAAAATTTGGCTTTACCCGTTATCTGTATTTTGGTGGATATAGGGCTGACAATATCAGAATAAATTCCAGCTAATGAATAGGATAAATCTTCAATATTATTACCAATTGTTTCATCATTTAAATCAGGATAAAGACTGGTAATGTGTTTTAATCGTTGATCTATCTTGCTTAGTGAATCATTATTTTTTAGTAATTTACTGGTAATATTTAGGGAACTAAAAACATAACGCATTATTTCCATCTGTTCTTTTTGTCCAGATGATAATAGCTCAATAAGTGTTTGTAACCCAATTTTAATGTTGTGTAGACCGCCATAAACATCTAATGTCGTTTTGGGTGAGGTTATAAACACACTTTTTACCGAGCGTTCGTATAATGTAGTATTGCAGATTCCTGAATTAGCTAATTGCGGAATTAATAATGCACTTTGCACAATTCCTGCAAGTGCAATAGCAATATGATGATATTTGCCGTCCATTCTATAACTCCTGTCTACCAATAATTCGCTCTTCAATGATACCGCCACCAAGACACACTTCTTCTTGATAAAAGACGGCTGATTGTCCAGGTGTTACTGCAGCAACAGGATGTGTAAATATCACCTCAATTTTATCTTCTGATAAAGGATTAACTTGGCAAGCGATATCTTCTTGGCGATAACGTGTTTTAACGGTGCATGTAAAAGGTTTACTAACAACTTTACGATCAACCCAATGTAATTGGCTAGCAATTAATCCATCAGAAAATAATGCAGGATGGTCATGTCCTTGCGCAACAATCAATTCATTATTTTGTAAATCTTTGTCTACAACATACCAAGGAGTATCATCAGCTTGCTTTAAACCACCAATCCCTAAGCCTTTACGTTGTCCTAATGTATGATACATAAGCCCTTGGTGCTTTCCAATTATTTCACCATCTACAGTACGAATTGAGCCTGCTTTTGCAGGTAAATAGCGCGCTAAAAAGTCACTAAATTTTCGTTCACCAATAAAACAGATACCTGTAGAATCTTTTTTAGCCGCCGTTGCTAAATCTAATTGTTGGGCTATTTCACGCACTTTCGGTTTCTCAAGTTCTCCCACTGGAAATAAACTTTGTTTAATTTGGGCTTCACTTAGCGTGTAAAGAAAATAACTTTGGTCTTTATTGTTATCCACTCCGCGCAATAATTCAAATTTGCCATTACTTTCTCGTTTGCGCACATAATGACCAGTTGCAATATAGTCTGCACCAAGATCTTCTGCTGCATATTCAAGAAAGGCTTTAAATTTGATCTCTTTATTACATAAAATATCTGGATTTGGCGTGCGACCGGCTTTATATTCAGATAAAAAATGTTCAAAAACATTATCCCAATATTCAGCTGCAAAATTGATAGTGTGTAATTTGATATTCAATTTATCACAGACGGCTTGAGCATCGGCTAAATCAACCGATGCTGAACAATACTCTTCGGTATCATCTTCTTCCCAATTTTTCATAAATAAGCCAACAACATGATAACCTTGTTGTTGTAATAGATAAGCTGATACAGATGAGTCAACGCCGCCAGACATCCCGACAACAACTTTTTTGGGGGTATTTACATTTGACATAATAACAAAATAATAGGCTTAACAATTTTGATAATTTTATCATACCCCAATAAAAAAGCATAAAGTTATACCTTATATTGTGGCTGTATTGACTAAAACATAGGGTTAACCTCAAACTTTTTTACATTTTTTAAACTTATTTTAAAGTTTATAAGAACGGAAAAAAACGAGTTAATAATTCTTTTAATAACTCAGACGTATAATTAGCGACAGAGTTATTAAAATATTATATGAAGGTATTTTACTAAAAATCTTTCAATAAATAGATGACATGTCCAATAATTTCTAAATTTTGTGGTGAATTTTTATCGATTAAAATTGTTGGATACTTAGAATTATCACATAACAAAGCTAAGTTAGTCCCCTGATTTTGAATTCGTTTAACACAAATTTGATCATCATATTGTACAGCATAAAGATAACCATCAATCGGTTTGCAATATGCTTTATTAATGATCAAAATATCATGGTTGGATATAGTCGGATCCATACTGTCACCTTTTGCCCAAATTGCAGTTAAATCCTCACTTTTACAACCTTGATTTTTTATTAAGTTTATTTCAAAAGGTATAGATTCAATTCGTGACAATGGATTAACGTTTTTATTCAAGTCATGAAAAGGAATACGAATTGATTCTGTACCTATAGGATCAGTAAGCAAACGACAATCTCCTTTTCCTGTCGCTAACCACTCAATAGGTACATCGCATTTTTGAGCAATAATAGCTAATCGATTTAAAGATGGGTAGGTTTTACCTGATAAATAATCTCGAATTACAGCTTCTGACATGCCAACTTTTTTGGCAAAAGCGTTACCGGATAGTCCTTCTAATAATAAAGTTAATCTATTTTTAAAATTTATTACGCCTGTTTTTGTCAAAATACTCGTTTTTTCTTGCTCATTTAGCGTTTTAAAATTATTTTCTTTCATTTTTTATTCCATTTTATGAATTTTTTTTGTTTTTATAGTTTTGTTTCGTTTTTTTATGTGTTATCCTTTTTGTGGTAACATTTTACCATTAAATTATTGTAATGCCGATAATCATTACAATAGTAAAGAATTAACCTTAAGAGGATCTCATAATGAGCGAACAAGATCAAGATTGGTCACCATCAAGAGTTGTCGGTGAAATTAAAATTAGAGGTGGAAATTTAAGAGCACTATCAAGATCAAGTGGCTTACAAGCTGATACTTTGAGAAATGCTTTATACAGACATTGCCCTAAATATGAACGAATCATTGCTGAATATTTACAAGTTTCTGTTGAAACTATTTGGCCTTCACGTTATAGCATCCAAGCAAAATAATTTTTTATTACTGTATCATTTTAAATTTTTCCTTAAAAATAGACGCCTTTTCAGGCGTCATTGTTTTATTTTTTAGCTTGTTCTGCCGCTCGAACAATTGCTGTAAAAGCATCTACTTTAAGTGATGCGCCACCTACTAAAGCACCATCAATATCAGGTTGAGTAAATAATTCTGCTGCATTTTTATCATTTACTGAACCGCCATATTGAATAATTACTTGTTCTGCAACTTTTGCATCTTGTTTTGCAATATGATCACGGATGAATTTATGAACAGCTTGAGCTTGAGCTGGAGTCGCAGATTTGCCAGTACCGATAGCCCAAACCGGCTCATATGCAATTACTGCACCGTTAAATGCTTCAACTCCTAACGTATTTATAACAGCATCAATTTGGCGCGCACACACTGATTGAGTTTGACCAGCTTCATTTTCAGCTTCAGTTTCACCGATACAAAGAACAGGTACTAAACCAGACTCTTTCAATATACCAAATTTTTTGGCAATAAACTCATCTGATTCTTTGTGGTAAGTACGACGTTCTGAATGGCCGATAATTACATGAGTTACACCGACTTCCTTTAACATTGTTGCTGATACTTCACCTGTATAAGCACCAGATAAGTTAACATCTACATCTTGGGCACCTAAAATAATATTAGAACCACCTAATTGATGTTTGACAAAGTCTAAATAAACTACTGGTGGAGCAATAGCAATATCACACGCTGCTTCTGTCGATAGTTCTTTTCTTAAACCCTCAACTAAATTTTTAGCCATATCAATACTACCATTGAGTTTCCAGTTACCCATAACGAGAGGTTTTCGCATAATTTTCTCCTACATAAGTTTTAAAAAGGTGTTGATTTCAGAATGAATTCGTTATAATGGTCAATATTATACATCAAATAATATGAGCTTGAGGAAAAATATGACATTAGAAATATTAAATCAGTTAGAAAATAAAATTCAGCATACCGTTAATACTATTACCACATTGCAAAACGAAATTGCGACGTTAAAGCACGGTAATCAAGAATTAGAACAGTTGATCAATGATAGTTCAGATGAAATGAAAGCATTACGCGAAGAAAATGAAAAACTTAAACAAGATCAGCAAGTTTGGCAGCAACGTATCCAAACTTTATTAACCAAAATAGGTGAAATCACACAATAAATCACACTATTTATAAACGCGGCTTATCTTGCGATTGTTTTATATTTCATTAATATAATTGTGAAAATTAACTATAATGCGAGAAGAGTTAAGATCGCTGTGGATTGCTCAGACTATTCATCTAATTGAAAAAGAATCTGGGCGATTTGCAGATCAAGATATTAATCGACAAGTAAGGGTGATTCAAACGTCACTAGTTGATCGTATCGTCATGCGAGCTGTCATGCTATCAAAACAAAATGGTTTGTATGCAGCGCAAAGAAATTTATTAAAAGCAATAAATCTCTCTTTTTTAGTATTCATTTTTTTATCTATTATTTGTGGTACATCATTGGCTTTTAGTACTTTAAGCCAAAATCCAATTAATTTGTATTGGGCACTTTTTAGTTTACTAGGTCTTCATTTAATCACTTTATTTATTTGGTTAGTATCATCTTTTCTTTTTACTAATTTAGGTGGTAGCTTTTTAGTTTATTGCTGGTTATGGTTAGCAAAAAAGTTCTCTCAAAAAAAGACTGTACAACAACTTATTCCTGCTTTTATTGAGTTATTCGGTGGCCGTATCCGTTGGCTAATTGGATTTGTACTTAATCTATTTTGGACAGTAATTTTAAGTAGTGCCTTAATAGTGCTTATTGCCTTATTTTCAACAAAACACTATAGTTTTGAATGGAAAACAACATTACTTAGCTCAGATACAATTATTAGCCTAACTCATTATTTAGGTTGGTTACCCTCTAAACTCGGGTTTATAATTCCTGATGATGATATTATCAGATTAAGCGAACACGCCTTAAATGCTGGAGAAATACGTTCTACTTGGGCAATTTGGTTACTCGGTGTTTTCATCGTTTATGGTTTAGCGATTCGATTTTTATGTATGATAATTTGTGGGATTAATTGGTTAATAAGTTGTCGACAAATTGAATTCAATATCCAACATCCCGATTATCAATTATTAGCAAATGATCTACAATCTGTATTGTTTAATGTTGAAGATGAAGACAAGAAAGATAACGTTAAATTTAAACAATCAATTCCGCATTTGGCTAAAGAGGGTGTAGGCACTTTCTTAGTAGCAATTGATATGCAAGAAGATTGGAATCCACCAACTTCGGTGAGTTTTTTAGGTTTTTTAAATACACGTGAACAACGTCGAAAAATTCTTGACTATTTACAATTAACACCTGCCAAAAAGTTATTAATCGCGATTGATACCGATAGGGCACCGGATCGGGGTATGTTAAATCTAATCAATCAACTGATCAGCAAATCGCAACAAAGTCGGGTATGGTTTATCAATCAAGGTAAACAATTTAATAATTGGCAAGCGTTATCGTTACAATCAGCTTTACCAACGTGGTTAGGCGAGGAATTTTAACATGTTAACAACATTGAAATTAGCTGTGGTTGGGCATGCAAATGTTGGAAAAACATCATTATTACGCACTTTAATTCGTAATAGTAATTTTGGTGATGTATCAGATAAGCCAGGTACAACAAGACATGTCGAATCAATTACCTTACCTGTCGATAGCCAAAATACCATTATTTTTTATGATACACCAGGTTTAGAAGACAGTTTGGCATTGTATGATTACATTCATCAATTAACACCTGCTAATAATAAAAAACTTGATGGTATTGATAAATTAACTTTTTTTTTAAAGAGTCCAGAAGCAGAAAATAGCTTTGATCAAGAAGCTAAAGTAATCAGACAATTATTAAAAAGTGATGCTGCCATTTATGTAATCGATGTACGAGAGCCAGTTTTAGATAAATATCATGATGAATTAGCTATATTAGCCAGTGGTGCCAAACCAATATTAGCAGTATTGAATTTTACCGCTAGCAAACAGCAAAATGAAAATAAATGGAAAAAATTGCTTTCACGGGTTGGTATTCATGCTATCATACGGTTCGATGCAATCGTGCCGCCAATAGATGGTGAAGAACGATTGTATAAAAGTTTATCTTTGTTAATTGAGCCAGCAAAATTGATTTTAGATCAATGGCTAAATAAAATTACGCAAATGCGAGAAACTCGCAATAAAAAGGCTAATTTGATTATTGCTAAAGCTTTGGTTGATGTTACTGCTTTTTATAAAATGGCAAAATCTGATGATAAACAAGCCATTATTGATATGCAAAATCAAGTAAGAACGCGAGAACAGTTGGCAATAAATGAACTGTTAAAACTCTATCAATTTAATTCTGCTTTAGAAAATGAAGAATGCTTGCCTCTGTTAAAAGGTCGTTATAATGCTGATCTATTTAATATAGATGCCCTAACAACAATAGGGATGCATTTGACGAAAGGTTTTGTGTCAGGAGCTACAATTGGAGCGAGTATTGATTTAGTTACCGGTGGCATTACGCTTGGCTCTGCAACGCTCATTGGCGGTGCTGTAGGTAGTTTAGTGCAAACAGCCAAGCATTATGGTTCCAGAATGCGGCATCAGCTTTCTGGTTATTATAAATTAAGTGTTGATGATGTTATTATTTGTTACCTTTCTTTACGACTTGTTAGTCTAAAAGAAAGTTTAAATCATCGCAGCCATGCGAACACTTGTCCCATTAAATTGTCCAAATTAGAGACTGAAGAATGGAAAAAAGGCGTGTTACCTAAAAGTTTAAAAGTAGCAAGGCGCTATTCGCATTGGTCGACGTTAAATAAAGGAACAAAAAGAAATGACAAAAAAAGAGAATCGACAATTGAAAATGTTGCCGAGCAACTTTTTTAGTGTAAAAAAGCGTTTTTTCGTAACATTGCTGTTTTCTATCTTTATGTTATTTGGTTGTAGCAGCACTACAACAGCTACTGTCAATACAAGTTATGGAGTTAAATCGGCAAAAGTGACTAAACAAGATGCACTGATGTTAGCCAAAATCGATTCCCACTATAAAAAATGGTATAAAACACCCTATCGTTATGGTGGTATGACTTTGGCTGGTAGTGATTGTTCCGGTTTGGTTGTTAATTTTTTTAAAAATAAACTTTCTAAAACATTACCAAGAAGTACTGCAGAGCAAGCTCAATTAGGTTACAAAGTTACCACCCCTAAAGCAGGTGATTTAGTGTTTTTCAAAACAGGTCGTAGTCGAAGCGGTTTACATGTTGGCATCTATTATGCAAATGGCAAATTTTTACATGCTTCAACGTCAAAAGGTGTAATTTATTCAAATATGAATGAAGACTATTGGAAAAAACATTACTGGATGACGCGTCGAGTGACCGGTGGTTAAGTTATAGTGTAAAATAGCTTTGTTTATTTAATTTTAAATATGGATAACTAAAAAGCTCTCTAAATCTTGTTCCATTTAGAGAGCTTAATTTTTGCCAATTACGATATTTTCTTAAGAACAATTATGAATTAAATTTTTCCCTTTTCTTTTAATCCACGCATGATATTAGCAACATAGAGCATTTCGCCAGGTGTACCAAGTGAAATACGACACCATTCCGTAGCAGGAGCAAAATCTCGGCCAATCAAAATAAAGTTATTTTTCATTAATTCCCGATACGCTTTTAAGTCAATCGGACTTTTATGAAACATAAAATTGGTTTCAGATTTTAGGTAATGTAAACCTAAATCAGATAAGACGTTTTCCATGATTTGACGTGAAACATCAACTGCTTTTTTTGAATAAGTTAAAAATGCTTGATCATCCATTGAGGTTAATGCTGCACAAACACCACAGTAGTTAAGCTTTTCCCCAGCCACATATCGTGTAATATTTTCGATATTTTCGATGGAACTAACTGCATAACCTACTCGTAACCCTGCCATAGCATGAATTTTTGAAAAAGTTTTTAGAAGTATTATGTTTTCACATCCTTGTGCAATAAGGTAATCGACTGATTTGTAAGCAGGATCGTTAACAAACTCAGCATATGCCTCATCAACAATAAAAATAGTATTTTTAGGTTTGCTTTTAATCCATGATTCGATCTCTTTGGTTGCAAAAACAGTCGAAGTTGGATTATTAGGATTAACTAAATAGACAATTGATGGTCCTTTGTAGTTCTCAACCGCTTTTTGTATACCTTTTAAATCCATTTGCCAATCTGGTAAACATGGTACTTTATTAATGCGCAAATTATAAATTTTAGCAAAATGTTCGCCATCACCGTAGGTAAGTTCTGGGATAACTAATTGGGTATCTGGCTTAGCATAGGCAGCAATGGAACAACGAATCCCTTCAGATGAACCATCTGTTAATAAAATTTGAGATTCATCAACATTATGGTGTTTAGCCAGCCGTTTATTAAGTAATGGTATTTCTGCTTTAGCATAACGATTAGCTTTAGGAACAGCATTAATTGCAGCTTGTTTAGCATTAGGTGACATGCCAAGGGCATTTTCATTAAAATTAAGCCTGACTGGATTGTTTACATCGGGTGTAACTACTTTATCAAGCATCGGCAGGTTATATGATACCGTGTTTTGTACTTCTTGCGCATAGGCTTTGGATAAAAATTGATTGATAGACAAACCAGCTATTGCTGCACTTGAAAATGTTAATAGTTTTCTTCTATTGATATTGATATTAGACACCATGATTCACCTCATGTTTTAGTTGATCCTTATGTGGTCAATAATTATTAATGCAAAAATAATACCAAGTTACAGAATTAATGAATCCTATTGATTTATAATAATAAAATAGTAAAAGAAGAGAGTTGTCAGTAGAGTTTTATTAAAAAACGCACAATATTGATGCTTTATTGCACAAAAAGGGTGTATAAAAAGACCAGTTATTATTTTTTAGTAATACTGGTCTGTTTCATTTTTTATAGGTAATGAATTCTTTATAATTAACTATCAGGTGGGGTTTCAATATCCGAATAGCTTGATAGCATTTGTAAGAATCTATATTTTGATTCAACCATTTTTGTCGAACGTTCATGTAGTATATTAGCAACAGTAGGTTCTAATGTTTCCAAACGTCGGAATCGTTGTTCTTTAAGCAGAATACTTGATAGTGCTTCACTATTTGGTGATTTTGAATCTAAAACTAATCCCGGTTTTCCTTCAGCACTACGGCGTGGATCATAGCGATAGAGAGGCCAGAACCCAGATTTAACTAAATCTTTCATCTGTTCGTGGGATTTAGCTAGGTCATAACCATGTTCCTCACACGGACTATAAGCAATGACAAGTGATGGCCCATCATAGGCTTCTGCTTCCTGTAGCGCTTTTAATGTCTGGTTTAGTTGAGAACCTAAAGCCACTTGAGCCACATAAACATGGCCATACATCATAATACTTACGCCTAAATCTTTACGAGCTTTATGTTTACCCAAATCCGCAAATTTAGATACGGCGCCCATAGGTGTCGCTTTGGACTGTTGACCGCCAGTATTAGAATAACATTGAGTATCTAATACTAAAATATTGACATTATCGGTTAAACTCATTACGTGATCGAGTCCTCCAAAACCAATATCATAAGCCCAACCGTCTCCACCAATTGCCCACACTGATTTATCAATCAGATAATTGGTATCTTCTAATAACTCTTTAGCCTCAGCAGAATCAATGTGTTTTAATTGCTCTCGTAATAAGTCAACTTGAGTTCTTTTTTCAGCAATGGTTGCATCAGAAGATTGCAAAGTGATAACAATTTCTGGCGAAATCTCACCTGCCAAGTGATCAAGTAGACGTAAGGCTCGTTTTCTATGTTGGTTATAAGTGATTCGATAACCTAAAGCAAATTCAGCATTATCTTCGAATAATGAATTAGCCCAAGCCGGTCCGCGACCCGAACGATCGGTGGTATATGGCGTTGATGGCAAATTACCACCATAAATCGATGAGCAACCTGTTGCATTAGCAATAGCCAGATGATCGCCGTAAAGTTGTGTTAATAATTTAATATAAGGTGTTTCACCACAACCTGCGCAAGCACCGGAATATTCAAACAATGGTGTAATTAATTGAGATGTTCGTATATCTATACGATCAAGTGATTTAATATCTCGATCTGGTAATGCAGAAAAGAACTCAAAATTAACTCTTTGTGTATCAAGATTATCAATACGAGGCTGCATATTGATTGCTTTAATATCAAAGTTATTACGATCACGAGATGGACACACTTCAACACATAAATTACAACCAGTACAATCTTCTGGCGCTACTTGCAATACATAACGTTGACCTTTCATATCGCGTGCTTTAACTTCTAGCGATTCTAGCGTATCGGGCGCATTAAGCATTGCATCAGGTTCGACCACCTTGGCTCGAATAGCTGCATGAGGGCAGGCAACAGCACAATGGTTGCATTGTGTACACAATTCTGATTTCCAAATTGGGATCTCTTCAGCGATATTACGTTTTTCCCATTTTGTGGTGCCTGTTGGCCAAGCGCCATCTGGTGGAAATGCCGAAACTGGTAAGCTATCGCCCAAACCTGCTAGCATAGTTGCCGTAACAGTTTTTACAAAATCTGGTGCATTGTTTGGAACAATAGGAGGCATTGATGGACTACTTTGATCCACACAATTAAGTGGAATTTGTTCAAGTGAAGTGATGGCTAAATCTAACGCTTTCCAGTTATTTTCAACCAATTCTTGACCTTTGCTACTGTAGCTTTTAGCTATGACTTCTTTTAGTTGCGAGATGCTAAAATCATTTTTGAAAATATCTGAAAGGTGAAAAAAAGCAGCCTGCATAACTGTATTGATTCTGGCTCCTAAGTTACATTCACGTGCAATTTTAGCTGCATTAATAATATAGAAATGGGCTCTTTTCTTAATTAATTGTACTTGCACTTCTTTAGGTAAGCGATGCCAAATCTCATCTTTGTTATAGGGGGTATTAAGTAAGAAAATACCGTCATTTTTGAGTTTATCAACAATCTGATATTTATCTATAAATTGATCTTGATGACAACCAATAAAATGTGCACTGGTAATCAAGTAAGGCGAATCAATTGGATCTAAGTTTACACGTAGGTGAGAGGTAGTTAATCCACCTGCCTTTTTGGAATCATAAACAAAATAACCTTGCACATAAAAAGGTGAACTGTCTCCAATTATTTTAATATTATTTTTAGTTGCCGAAACTGTTCCATCACTTCCCAAACCATAAAACAGTGCTTCTAACGCTGATTTTTGTGGAATTGTTTTATCCGGTAGTGGTAATGATAGACCCGTGATATCATCATAAATACCCACGGTAAAGCGTGGTCTTGGTTTTTCTAAACTGAGCTCATTGAAAATGCCAAGTACCGAGCGCGGATCAAATTCTTTAGAGGATAATCCATAACGTCCGCCTACAATCTGTGGAATAGTGTTACGTTCACCACGAGACAAGCTCTCAGCAAAAGCTGTCATAATATCCAAATATAACGGCTCGGCTTGTGCTCCTGGCTCTTTTGTTCTATCCAATACAGCAATTTTCTTTACACTATCAGGAATCACAGCAAGTAAGTGTTGAGCTGAAAATGGACGAAATAATCGTACGATAACCACACCAACTTTTTGATTTTCTTTAAGTAGATAATCAATAACCTCTTTACTGGTGCTCGCACCTGAACCCATAATTACAATAATTCGTTCAGCATCACTGGCACCATAATACTCAAAAGGTTGATACTTTCTACCAGTTTGTTTTTCAAAATCCGTCATTGCATCAACAACATGCTGATAGGCATTATCATAATAACTATTTATTGCTTCTCGACATTGAAAATAGGTATCAGGATTAGCTGATGTGCCGCGAATCATTGGTTTGTCGGGTGTTAATGCTCGTGAACGATAAGCTTTGATTGCTTCATGTGGTAAAAGATCATGAATGTCTTCATCTGATAACGGATAAATCTTATTAACTTCGTGTGATGTTCTAAAACCGTCAAAAAAATGGACAAAAGGGATTCGGCTTTTAAAACTAGCAATTTGTGAAATTAACGCTAAATCTTGTGCTTCTTGTACTGAGCTAGAACAAAGCATAGCAAAGCCAGTTTGTCTAACAGACATAACATCAGAATGATCACCAAAAATTGACAAAGCGTGTGTCGCAACTGTACGAGCAGCGACATGTAAAACAAATGGTGTAAGTTCCCCTGCAATTTTATATAAAGAAGGGATCATCAACAATAATCCTTGCGATGATGTAAACGAAGTTGCTAATGCACCTGTCATTAATGCACCATGAACAGTTGCAATTGCTCCTGCTTCGGACTGCATTTCAACTACTCTTGGAATGTCACCAAATACGTTTGGCTTATCAAATTCAGCCCACGTGCTGGCTTGCTCGGCCATTGAAGAACTAGGAGTAATAGGGTAAATAGCAATGACTTCGTTTGCACGATAAGCGACTGAGGACACCGCGCTATTAGCATCTGATATGATCATTAAAAAAACCTTGTAATTTATAGTGTTACGACATTACTTAATTATTATAAATTTTGACTATTGTACCAGAAAGTAAGATAGCTTTTAGTTATTTTTGTATTAAATTTTTGGTAGCATATTAACCAACTAAAAAGATTGCTAAACAAATAAAAATTATTGATTTTTAGATTTCAAAACTGGACAACCTATTCTTCTTTAGGAATACGCAAAAGAGAGTTAAAATTTAGAATGAGTTACGAACAACGAGTAGCATTTGAACAAATTGATCAGTTGGTTGATAAACTCCAATAAGAAACAGGCATTAACCTGTCACAAATGGATAAAAAAGCCATAGAAAATATTAAACAGGATTATGAAGATATCATATTAATTAGTCAAAATAATTTACTGAAATGGTTAATATAAAAATAAAGGCACCATGTGCCTTTTTATTTATCTTCCAGCGGTGGATAATCTGTCCAATATTTATCAAAGGATAATTCACCCATCTTAATGGCATATTTTCGCCATAATTGAGCTTTTTCTATATCCTGTATTTCACCTTTATAGAAATGACTAAGAAAAGTCATAACTTTATAATAACCTTGTATTGATTCTTTAATTAAAAGTCGTTCTTTTAACGGGGTAATTTCACCAATGGTTTCGCCTAAAACAATTGACCAAGTTGGTCTTGGCCAGATATCAATGGGACCAGTATCTTTGTGAAAATTTAATTGATAAATATTATTAAAGAATTTGAATTTTTCAGTTATATAGTCTTCATCACTTGAATTCTCTATTTGAAATTGCTTCCTATGAGGTTTTGTATCATCTTCGATTGTCATTTTTAAAGAATATTTTTTATATTGTTTATCTGTTTCAATACGCCAAATGACATCCCACAAATTATAATCAGGTAAAATACGATAAGCTTGCTCTAAACTGGCAAAAGCTTTGGGTACATCTTGATTCGTTCCTAATCCTTGTATATACATAAAAGCCAATGATTTTAATGCTGGTGCACAGTTTTGTTTCGCCGCTTTTTGATAAAGCTCAAACGCATGTTTTTCATCTTTTGTAACACCGATGCCAAAAAGATAAAAATAAGCTAGATTAGTTTGCGCAAGAGCGTGTCCTTTATCGGCTGCTTTTTGATACCATTCAATGGCTTTGGTTAAATCAGGCTCAACGCCTTGTCCATATTCACTCATAGGATAAACAGCGCGGGAGTAAGGGTCAGACGGTAACTGAAATTCATAAGGGGCGAATTTTGCTTCAATATAAGGTAGGTCAGGGTCGGTATTTTTACCATTTTCGTCAAAATAGTAATTACGAGGCGGTTTGCCACCTGAGCCATTTTCGTAAATATAACCAATACTATTTTGTGCATCTAAATTACCTTGTGCAGCGGCTTTTTCAAACCAACTTAAGGCAATCGGAAAGTTATTAAACTCATCACGGTACATGGCACCTAAATGGTATTGTGCACTTGCCAAACCTTGTTCGGCTGCTTTTTCGAACAATAATCTGGCTTTGGTGTGATAACCTTTATGCCATAGTGCATCTTGATAATAAATTTCCCCCAATTTATCTTGCGCTGATGCATTGCTTTTATCGGCAAGTTGTGTGCAGATAGCAATATTTTCTGGTGTTTTATTTAACGGTAAACAATTGGATTGAGTTTTAGCATAAGCATGACAAAAAGGTAAACACAGAAGTGGAATAAATAACAATGATAATGGCGCGCGAGTAAACATCCTAAAAACCAAACATTTTATATTATTTTTAACTAGTTTAGCATTAAAAAAGAAGTGGTTAAAGATTTGATAAAAGATGAATAATTAATTGAGAATTAGTTTGATATGATTAGTTAGGCAATTAAATCACTATATAAACAATTAAATTTTTAATCTAATATCAACTCCTTTCATTTAAATAAATAGGGCGATTAATACTTTTTAATTATGATTCGATATAAGTGTTATCCATCATAATAATAATTTTGATGGATAACATAAAAGTTAAATTATTCAATCACAACACGATCAGCTGATGTTGAGTGTTTAATCTCGCCTAATAACCATGCTTTTTCACCGTGCTGATTAAGTATAGAAATAGCTTTATCTGCTAGTGGTTTTGGTAAAGCAATAATTAAACCAACGCCACAGTTAAATGTACGGTACATTTCATGACGGCTTACATTACCTGCTTTTTGTAGCCAATCAAATATTGCCGGCCATTGCCAACTTGCTTCGTTTATTATTGCTTGAGTATTATCGGGCAGAACGCGTGGAATGTTTTCCCAAAATCCACCGCCAGTAATATGTGCAATTGCATGTATATCTTTAATTTGAGTAATTAAATTAAGAACAGATTTGACATAGATTTTAGTCGGTGCAAGTAAATGATCAGCAAGTGATTTTCCGTCGAGTTGTTCAATAGCAGGGTTAACACCACTCACTTCAATAATTTTTCGTATTAATGAATAGCCATTGGAGTGGGCACCACTTGATGCTAAAGCAATTAATGCATCACCATCTTGAACTTTAGTACCATCAATCATTTGCGATTTTTCAACGACACCCACACAAAATCCTGCTAAATCATAGTCGTTACCATGATACATGCCTGGCATTTCTGCTGTTTCACCGCCAACTAAAGCACAACCTGATTGTTTACATCCCTCGGCAATACCTGTAACTACCGTTGCGGCGACATCGACATTAAGTTTGCCTGTTGCGTAATAGTCGAGGAAAAATAAGGGTTCAGCACCTTGAACAATGAGGTCATTGACACACATTGCAACCAGATCAATACCAATTGAGTCGTGGCGGTTCAAATCCATTGCCAGTCGTAATTTTGTACCGACACCATCTGTACCAGAGACCAAAATGGGTTCTTTGTATTTTTGTGGAATAGCACACAGTGCTCCAAAGCCACCAAGTCCTCCCATCACTTCTGGACGTTTAGTTTCTTTAACAACTGATTTGATGCGATTAACCAGTTCATTGCCAGCATCGATATCGACACCAGCATCTTTATAACTGAGAGTTTTATTATTTGACACAGCGAGCAATCCTTACAGTAGAAAAATTGCTTTTTATTTTAGCAAGGATGAAATTTGTTGGCGATGAATTATTTAATAAATAACGAATTAATTCAGTTTGCTAATTATTTTCAAACCAACTTTCTAAAATAATGACAGCAGAAGTAGCATCAATATGACCTTTTTCAAGAGCACGATAACCACGAGAAGCAAAAATACGTGATTTTGCCTCAACCGTCGATAAGCGTTCGTCTTGCAGTTGAACTTGATAACCAAATCGTCCATGTAATCGATTAGCGAACTTACGGGCTCTGGCTGTTAACGGTTGTTCAGTTCCATCCATATTTAACGGTAGACCTACGATTAATAAATCAGGTTGCCACTCATTTAAGACTTTTTCAATAGCTTGCCAATTGGGTATACCGTCACGAGCTTTAAATGAGCAAAGTGGATTGGCGGTTCTAGTCACATCTTGACCAATGGCAGCACCAATACTAAAGGTACCAAAATCGAATGCTATTATTGTCGCCATGGGCTACGCATTACCCATTTGATGCGAAATTGTGTTCATATTAACACCCAAAGATTCGGCGGCT
Source organism: Gilliamella apicola (assembly GCF_000599985.1). NCBI lineage: Bacteria > Pseudomonadati > Pseudomonadota > Gammaproteobacteria > Orbales > Orbaceae > Gilliamella > Gilliamella apicola. The sequence continues at coordinate 1,994,932 of NZ_CP007445.1, read as the reverse complement.
TTTTGCCAGCGATTTTCATAAGGTACTTCAAAAATAATTTTAGCGTCAGCATTAGCAACTAACCAATCATTTCTTGCAACTTCATCTTCAAGCTGTAAAGGCTGCCAGCTAGAGTAACCCAATGCTAATAAAAGATCTTTAGGTTGTTGACTTGTACCAATAGATTTTAATAAATCAAGCGAAGTGGTTATCATAACATCATCAGAAATTTGAATACTTGATGAAAAACCAGTTTGCGGTGTGTGCAATATAAAGCCTTGTTCTTCTGCAATAGGACCTCCCGCAAAAACAGGATATTCAAGTTCTGCACAATTTCTTGAAGCAGTAATTTCAAGGCGAGTTAGTATTGTCGAAACATTCAATTCAATGATGGGTTTATTGATAATAATTCCCATAGCCCCATCGCGGTTATGCTCACAAATATACACCACGGAACGAGTAAACAATACGTCGCTCATGGTTGGCATAGCGATTATAAAATGATTTTTTAAATTCATATGCTCACATCTTTAATTGTTTATAAAGCACATTTACCAATTTTAACATTATGCTCAATATCGCAACGTAATAAAAGTTCTAACTCATTACTTTCTTCATTGATTGATTCTGATACGATTTCGAAGTTTTGGGAAAGAAAAAAGTTAACCGCATCAGTATTTTTCTTATAAACATGTACAAAAAGCTCATTATAGCGTTGTTTCGCTTTATTAACTAAAGCTTTACCTGTACCTTGTCGACGATAACCTTGTTCAACAAATAGACCTGAAATATAATTTTCAGTTATACCAACAAAGCCTTTTACACCATCAAGGTCTTGAACATAAACGGTTGACATTGGGATCAACATTTCTACGATATCAAAATTTTGTTTGAAAAAATTACTATCAATAAAGTTATGTGCTTGTTCATTACCTTGTAACCATATTTCCATAACTTTATCTAAATCGGCACTTTTAAATTCTCTAATCATTTTTAACTCAACTTATTTAATCGACGTTCAATGGCATCCATGAGCATGCCAGTAATTGAAAGATTGGGATTTTCTGCTTCAATTTCACGAACACATGTAGGGCTAGTAACGTTTATTTCAGTTAGTTTATCACCGATAATATCTAGACCTACAAATAATAACCCTTTTTCTTTTAAAGTTGGAGCAACACTTTTAGCAATATGCCAATCACTTTCACTTAATGCTCTAACTTCACCATGTCCACCGGCGGCTAGGTTACCTCTTGTTTCACCTTTTTGTGGAATTCTAGCAAGACAAAAAGGGACAGGTTCGCCATCGACAACTAAAACTCTTTTGTCGCCATCTGTTATAGCGGGTATATAAGTTTGCGCCATGCAGTATCGTGTATTGTGTTCGGTTAATGTTTCAATAATAACTGATACGTTTGGGTCACCTTGTTTAATTCTAAATATTGAGGCGCCTCCCATACCATCCAACGGTTTTAAAATAATATCAGAATATTGTTGATGAAACTCTTTAATATGTCGAGTTTGGCGAGTGACTAATGTTTCAGGTGTTAATTGCGCAAACCATGCAGTAAATAGTTTTTCATTACAATCACGTAAACTTTGTGGTTTATTAACCACTAATACACCTTTTGCTTCAGCACGTTCAAGAATGTACGTTGCATAAATAAATTCTGTATCAAAGGGTGGATCTTTACGCATTAAAATTACATCAAGATCACTTAATGGTATAGTTTGTTCTTCGGTAAAATCAAACCAATGGGAATGGTCGTTATAAACCTTTAATGTCTTGGTTGTTGCGTACGCTTCACCATTATGTAAAAAAAGATCATTCATTTCCATATAAAAAAGTTGGTATCCACGTTTTTGTGCCTCATGTAGCATAGCAAAACTTGTGTCTTTCTTAATTTTGATATGACTAATTGGATCCATTACTATACCAAGCTTAATCATGGTAACTCCTTACTGACGTTATTGGTTTTATCGACATTTATGATGATAACATACATTAAAGTTATACTTATTAAAAAGTATACTGAAACCTTATGATAGAATATTACCCACTATTATAAGTAAATTGGCAACTATCATACTCGTTACTGGACTAGTTGCAAATAAACAATTACCTTATTTGTATTTCATTAGCTTAAATCACCCAAATGCACTTGTAAGGCTGTGATAGCAGTAAGTGCTGCTGTTTCAGTGCGTAGTATACGTGGGCCAAGTAGTATATCAGTAAAATCATATTGATGTGTCATATTGATTTCAGCATCGGATAGACCACCTTCTGGACCAATTAGTAGACTAATATCATTTTTATCATTAGGTAGATGTTTAATACCATGTTGCGCTTTAGGATGTAAATTTAATCTTAATTGACTTGTTAAATTTGCGCACCAATTTTCCAGCTTCATCACGGGATTAATGGTAGGTATTACGTTACGACCACTCTGCTCACAGGCTGAAATCACAATTTTCTGCCATTGTTGGACTTTTTTATTCATTCTTTCTTCGTCCAACTTAACACCACAGCGTTCCGACAATAGAGGAGTGATAGAGCTAACGCCTAATTCTACGGATTTTTGAATGGTAAATTCCATTTTTTCCCCGCGCGAAATTACTTGACCTAAATGAATATTTAAAGGTGATTCACGATTATCTAAAATTGTTGTAGCCGTTTTTACAGTGACTGATTTTTTATTTATTTCATGAATAACCGCAGGGGTGATATGATTTGAACCATCAAATAGGATGATTTCTTCACCTCTTTTCATTCTCAATACCCGTATAAGATGATTAAAAGCATCATCATTTAAAGTAATAAGGCTATTTTGATTGATGGTAAAAGGTTGATATATCCGAGTCATAATTACTAATTTCTTATAATATACTGCAATAAATTATAGCGTAATTTATCAAGATTCGGTAATCTCTATTTAATACAGCTCAGCAATCGGAATTAACTATGAAAATTAATAATAAAGACAAAGTATTAATTGAAGGTCTTACTGTCCTAACAACTATTGGTGTTTATGAATGGGAAAAGACCATAAAACAAAAGTTAATACTTGATCTTGAAATGTCATGGGACAACAAGCCTGCGGGTGAGAGCGATGATGTTTCACTGTGTTTAGATTATTTTTTGGTAAGCCAATCGATAACCAGCTTTATTCAATCGACTCAATTTGAGCTCATAGAATGTGTGGCTGAACGTGTAGCGCAATTGGTAATACAAAAATTTTCAGTGCAATGGTTAAAAGTAAAAGTTTCAAAACCTAGTGCGATTGCTAATGCGAGCAATGTAGCTGTGGTGATAGAACGATCCGCTAATTAATCTAGGATTTTACTCGATGATAAATAAGCAAGAAGCTAATAAAAAGGCACATCGTGCGACCCAAAAATTTGAGAACCATGAGCCGTTTACTATCAATTTTGTTAAAACATGGTGGTGGTATCAAAGACGAAAAGTGCTTGAGCCAAAGGGAGGTTATGAAGCATTTAATCAGACTTGGTGTGAGCCTATCGATCTTACGTTACCTGATGATAGAGCTTGGTGGATAGGTCATTCAACTAATTTAATTCGTTTAAATGATAAAATCATTTTAACCGATCCTATTTTTTCTAAGCGTGCTTCACCTTCACAATTTTCTGGACCTAAACGACATAATCCCCCTGCGCTTACGATCGAACAACTACCTAACATTGATTTTGTTATGATTTCGCATAATCATTATGACCATTTGGATGATTATAGTATTCATCAATTAGTTAAGCGATTTCCTAAAGTCGTTTTAGTTGTTCCTTTAGGATTAAAAGATAAGCTTTTAAAATGGGGAGCTAAGCAGGTTTTTGAACTTAATTGGTATGATGCAATCACTTTTGATAGTCTAACTTTTACCGCAACGCCTGCTAGACACTGGAGTAACCGGGGGCTTTTTGATATTAATAAAACACTATGGTGCGGTTGGATAGTGCAGGCAAATGCGGATATTCCCAATAAAACTAAAACCGTTTATTTTATGGGAGATACTGGCTATTCACCGCGTTTAAAAGAGATAGGGCTACGCTTTACTTGTATTGATCTGGCATTAATTCCAATAGGTGCTTATGCACCACGTAGATTATTACAATCGCAACATATTGATCCAGCTCAAGCTGTGCAGTTGTATGATGAACTTAATTGTCATGAAGCGATTGCTATTCATTGGGGAACATTCGAATTATCAGATGAATCGTTAGATGAGCCTGCGCAACAATTATGCGAACATCGAGCTGATCGTCATTTTCATCTATTAAAAATAGGTGGCAGTTTAGCTATTAATCATCATGATTCTGGATTAGAATAACTTTGAAATTCTGAATTCTAAACCATAATTTAGTTATTGATTGCAAAAAAAGGAGGCATAATGAAATTAGCAACGCTCGGATTGACTTGTATCATCCTAAGTTTAACTTTAGTGGCATGTGGTGGAAAGAATGATCAAGGGAAAAAGTATCATTGGTCAAAAGCACATGGCGTTTTAGAAGATTGCAAAGGTATGATGAATAAATCACAACAATGTCAAAATAATTCAAATAATCAGCAGTTCCTTTTTCAAGTTGATAGGTATTAGTATGAGTGCATGGCTTATTTATGCATTGCTCTCAGCTATTACTGCAGCTGGTGTGGCGATTTTAGGTAAAATCGGTTTACAACAGCTTGATGCCAATACAGCTACAGCGATTCGTGCCGTTGTTATGGCAATTTTTTTGGTTGGTGTGGTTGTAGTTCAAGGTAAACTTAATCTTGTTAATACTTTTTTAAATGATAAAAAAGCATTGTTAATTATTGCTCTAAGCGGTATTGCTGGCGCACTGTCTTGGTTATTTTATTTTATGGCAATTAAAGAAGGTAAAGTATCGCAAGTTGCGCCAATCGATAAATTAAGTGTGGTTTTTGCAGTTATATTTGCAGTGATTTTATTTGGCGAAAAAATCTCATTGTTAGCTGGCGTGGGTGTGGCAATGATTGCTGTTGGTGCTATTTTAGTTGCACTCTTCTAAAGATTAAATAACATTAATCACACACTATTTAAATAGTGTATGATTTTGTGTTAATAAGTTAACTTCTATTTTAAATTGATGAAATTACTTCAGTAGGGTATTAAATAGTTCAATCATCACCAATTCGCCTTTGTTTACATTACCGCGTTCTTGTTCAAGAATAATAAAACAATTAGCCTGATTAAATGACTGTGTAATATGTGACCCTTGTTGGCCAGTAGTTACAACTTCTAATTCTCCGTGATCATCAATTTGCAATCTTCCGCGTTGAAAATCTACCCGACCAATACTTTTTTTAAGATCGGTGGCTGCTTTTACTTGGAAGCGAAAATCAATATCGGTTGTTTTAAGCCCAGAAAGTGTCAGAATCAATGGCTGAACGAGTTGATAAAAAGTTACTAAAGTTGAAACTGGATTGCCAGGTAAACCACAAAATAACGCATGACCAATTTGTCCAAAAGCAAAAGGTTTACCTGGTTTCATGGCAATTTTCCAGAAATTGATCTGTCCTAAATCTTCCAAAGCGGTTTTTGTATAATCAGCATCACCCACCGAAACGCCACCACTGGTTATGACAAGATTTGCTTGGTTTGATGCTGTTACTAAAGCTTGTTTGATTTGAGTCGGATCATCAGGAATAATTCCAAGATCAATAATTTCACAGTTAAGTTTTGTTAATAACAATTTTAAAGTAAAGCGATTACTATCATAAATTGCGCCATTGCCTGATAAGGGTGTTCCAATAGGTGTTAGTTCATTACCTGTTGAAAAGATAGCTACTTTCAATTTGTTAAAAACGGTGACTTCACTAATACCAAGTGTTGCAAGGGTTGATAGGGTTGGTAATGTTAATTTGCTACCTGTATCAACTGTTATCGAATTCTTTTTTACATCTTCACCGCACCGACGTATGTTATCACCAGCTTTAATTTCCTTTAAAAAACGAATACCTAAATCGGATTGTTCTGTATGTTCTTGCATTACAACTGCGTCTGCGTCAATCGGGACAGGGGCTCCTGTCATAATGCGTAAACAAGTACCTTCTGGCCATTGTAAATTACTAATATCGTCGCCCGCGAAAATTGCACTGGCTAAAGGTAATGTTTTTGTTTGTTGAATATCCGAAAGTCTGACTGCGTATCCATCCATTGCTGAATTATCAAATCCAGGAACATTAATTGGTGAAATAATTGGTATGGCAGCAATTCTATCTAAAGCGTCAAATAATGAGACTGTCTGATTAGTCAGAGGTTTTGCATTAGTCGCAGTTTCTAATATATTTTGTTTGGCTTGTTTAAAAGTAAGTAACATTGGCGAGTGCTTTCCTTATATGAATAGTCCATTAGTTTTGACAAGAAGTTTCAGGTTAGGTATACGTTTAAGTATAAATTTTATTATATTAAATTTTAATGATAATTAAATATAAGAACAAATATAATAACGTCGCCAAAAGGCGACGTAAAATAGATGGTTATACATTAAATAAAAAGTTCATGATATCGCCATCTTGAACGATATAGTCTTTTCCTTCAGAACGCATTTTTCCTGCTTCTTTAGCACCTTGCTCACCGCCATATTTGATAAAATCATCAAAAGCAATGGTCTGTGCGCGAATAAAGCCTTTTTCAAAGTCGGTATGAATTTTACCCGCTGCTTGTGGGGCAGTATCTCCAACTGAGATTGTCCATGCGCGAACTTCTTTAACACCTGCGGTAAAATATGTTTGTAAATTAAGTAAACTATAACCAGCACGAATAACGCGATTTAAGCCTGGTTCAGTTAACCCTAGATCTTGCATGAACTCATCACGATCAGCATCATCTAGTTCAGCAAGTTCTGCTTCAATGGCTGCACAAACAGGAACAACAACAGATTTTTCTTCAGCGGCGATGGCTTTTACTTTTTCCAAATAAGGATTATTTTCAAATCCATCTTCATTAACATTAGCAATGTACATGGTTGGTTTTAATGTTAAAAAGCTCAGGTATTTAACCGCATCGAGCTCTTCTTTGCTTAAATCCAATAGCAACAGTTTTTTACCTTGCTCTAAATGTGGTAAGCATTTTTCAAGAATTTCGAGTTCAAATTTAGCATCTTTATCGCCACCTTTAGCGCGTTTTTGTAAACGTGTCATTGCTCTTTCACAAGCTTCTAGATCGGCTAACGCAAGTTCAGTATTAATAATTTCAATATCTTCAGCTGGGTCAATTTTGCCTGCAACATGAATGATATTTTCATTTTCAAAACAACGAACAACATGGCCAATGGCTTCAGTTTCACGAATGTTGGCTAAAAATTGGTTACCTAAACCTTCACCTTTTGAGGCACCTTTTACTAATCCTGCAATATCAACAAATTCCATAGTAGTAGGTAAGGTGCGCTGAGGTTTGACAATTTTAGCCAGCTCATCTAAACGTGGATCGGGCATTGGTACTACACCAGTATTTGGTTCGATAGTACAAAATGGAAAGTTAGCTGCTTCAATGCCTGCTTTGGTTAGTGCGTTAAAAAGAGTTGACTTGCCAACATTTGGTAGTCCGACGATACCACATTTAAATCCCATACTGTTTGTTACCTTTTATCAATAAATGTCTTAAATATAAGAGGTAATTATATACTAAATCATGCTATTTATGCCAATGTTCTTATTGACGTGTTGGTAATAGATCTATATCAAATGTTGATATCGGTTTTAACTTGTTACTTTGCTTAAATTTATTAAAAGGGATAAGTTGTGCATGACTTGTTAAATTATTCTTCCAAATTTAAGCCAATTTGATAGAGTTGATTCTTTTTAAGTCCATAAATTTCAGCAGTAATTGCGGCTGCTTTTTTTAATGGTAGCTCTTTTTGTAATAATTTAAGAGTATTTATGGCTTTTGGATCAATATCCTTATTACTTTCTATATACCCAGCCACAATTAAGACAAATTCACCTTTTTGACGAGATACATCTTGATTTAACCAGTCGATAAGCTCATTGACTGGAAAGCTCACAATGGTTTCCCATGTTTTAGTAAGTTCTTTAGCCAAAACGATCTGTTTATCGGCACCAAAAATAGTTTGCATATCCTTAAGGGTCTCTAATAAGCGATGCGTTGATTCATAAAAAATCATGGTGCGCGGTTCGGTAATTAATGATGCTAAACTATCTTGCCGTGCTTTACTTTTAGCGGGTAAAAATCCTTCATAGATAAATTTGTCGGACGGTAATCCAGCTACCGACAAGGCTGCAATGGCAGCACAAGCTCCTGGAATCGGAACTACCTTTATACCATTTTCACGGCAAGCTTTTACTAAATGGTAACCAGGATCATTGATTAACGGCGTACCAGCATCTGAAATCAAGGCAATAGAGATGCCTGCTTGGAGTTTTTCAATCAGAACGTGTGCTTTTTCTTGTTCATTATGATCATGCAAGGAATAAAGTCTAGCTTTAATACCCAAATGCTGTAATAATAAACCACTATGGCGTGTATCTTCAGCAGCTATCAAATCAACACGTTTAAGTGTGTCAATTGCTCTAAGGGTAATATCATCTAAATTTCCAATGGGTGTTGCAACAATATATAGAGTCATTAATTTGAGTCACATTAAAATTTCACAGAAAATAGAATAAATCTACTGTACGAACCAGCATTTTATTGTATATACTCACCACTTTCAAAAATAAATTCTATTTTCCGCTATTTATTATACTAGTTATAGTAAATAAAGATGTTACTAATTAGATGTTGACTATTTGTTGTGCAATCTATTGATAATCGAAAAACAGAAGGTATATTTGTGCGAATTTAGTATAAATTCTGTGGATTGTAATTAATTTAAATTGTATCCTTATCTATTTTATTATAGCTAGCATAATAAGGAACCGATATAATAGCTTTTTATATCAGAAACGATAGAATATGCTCTTAAAACAATATTAACGAATGAAAGGTGTTGCTTTGAAAAAGATTCTTACGCTAACTTGTTTAAGCTTGGTCATTACTGCCTGTACTCAATCCAATCCTGCCCAAATTGAAGATATTTCGGATTTTTCTGGTGGTTCATCAAAAACAGGTTATTCTAAACCTCCTGTTAATATTTCTTCTGGAAGAGGTACTTCTTCACCTTCAGTATCAGCAAATTCCTCTTCAAAACAGTTACCTGGCCCAGTAACGACGTCAAGTTCAAATAGTGTTGATGCAAATAAAAATAGTAATGTAAACAGCAATAATGGTGTTAATGTTACTAACGAACGTACTTCATATAAGCGCAATTATGACGAAATTCCTAAGGGAGGTTATCAAGGTGATACTTATACTGTAAGTCAAGGTGATACATTATATTATATTGCATGGGTAACAGGTAATGATTACCGCTCTTTAGCGGCTAAAAATAATATTAAGAAACCTTACTCTGTTTCTGTTGGACAAGTGTTAGATGTAAGTGGTGGAACTACTGTTGTTACACAACAAGTAACAAAGAGCAATCAAACAACTCAACAAGTGGCGGTTACCAATCAAAAATCTAAAGGAACGGATACTAAAACTGCATCTACGGCTAAAACGTCTACACCGGTACCTACGCCAGTACCTACACCTGTTTTAACTACGACAACTACGACAACAACAACGACTACATCGGGTAAAAACCAGACAACTAGTGTTGTTGAGACAACTCAAACGGAAACCAAACCGGTAGGCAGTACTACAAATGAAATACAATCAACTCCACCAAGTACAGGAAAATCCACTTCTAAGGTTGCTAATATTACATGGCAATGGCCAGCAAAAGGCAAAATTATTGAAAAATTTTCTAATGCTAGCAAAGGTATTGATATAGCAGGTGGATTAGGTAATAAAGTGATGGCTGCCGCAGATGGTCGCGTGGTTTATTCGGGTAATGCTTTACCGGGTTATGGTAATTTAATTATTATAAAGCACGATGATGATTATTTAACCGCATATGCACATAACCAGACGATTTTGGTAAAAGAGCAACAAGCGGTGCGAGCAGGAGAACAAATTGCAACTATGGGAGCAACGGGTACTTCTTCAGTAAGATTGCATTTTGAAATTCGTTATAAAGCAAAATCCGTTGATCCATTAAAATATCTATCTAAAAATTAGTATTTATTAACTGCAAAACAGCTAATGTATGGAATTTATGAGTATTATAAAGATTATTTAATTTAAACAGTTTTATTCTACGTAACAAAGGAGTTAGACTCATGGCAGTAAAAAAATTAGTTCTTATTCGACATGGAGAAAGTGTTTGGAATCAAGAAAACCGTTTTTGTGGTTGGACTGATGTTGATTTATCTGACAAAGGTAATAAAGAAGCAGCCGAAGCAGGTAAATTACTTAAACAAGAAGGTTTCCAATTTGATTACGCTTATACTTCTGTATTAAAACGTGCAATTCATACTTTATGGCATGTTCTTGACGAAGTTGATCAAGCTTGGTTACCTGTTGAAAAATGTTGGAAACTAAATGAACGTCACTATGGTGCGCTGCAAGGTCTAAATAAAGCTGAAACTGCGGCTAAATATGGTGATGAACAAGTAAAATTATGGCGTCGTGGTTTTGCAATTACGCCTCCTGCACTTGAAAAATCAGATAAACGCTTCCCTGGTCATGATTCACGTTACAGCAATTTACCTGAATCAGAATTACCATTAACAGAAAGCCTAGCGTTAACCATTAAACGTGTACTTCCTTATTGGGAATCAACAATTGCACCGCGTGTTGCTAAAGGTGAACGTGTAATTATCGCTGCACATGGTAACTCTCTTCGTGCTTTAGTTAAACATTTAGATAACATCAGTGATGATGATATTATCGAACTAAATATTCCAACTGGTGTACCATTAGTGTATGAATTTGATGACAACATGAAAGTTATCAAACATTATTACTTAGGTAATGCTGATGAAATTGCAGCAAAACAAGCAGCAGTTGCTAACCAAGGTAAAGCTAAATAATTAATCTTTAAGCTTTGAAAAAGGTAAGTTATGTAACTTACCTTTTTGCTATCTAAACTATCTCTTTTATCCATTAATTTTATTTCTGAGAGTCTTATTTTGTCGAAAATTTACTATATTTATGCCGTAATGAACGCAGGTAAATCAACCGAGTTATTACAAATTGACCACAATTATTTAAGTAATAATATGCAGACTTTACTGCTTAAATCTTCGGTCGATACTCGTGATTCGGCGGTTGAAATTGTCTCGCGCTTGGGATTGCGAAAAAAAGCATTACAGCTTGATGATAATAGTGTTGATGAAATTATTGAATTGATTAAAAAAAATAATTACGCTTGCGTATTAATTGATGAAAGCCAGTTTTTATCTCAAAGCACTATCTGGAAGATGTCTGATGTATGTGATGAATATGGTGTACCAATGATGTTTTTTGGTTTAAAGACAGATTATATGGGACATTTATTTGAAGGTTCAAAAACATTATTAGAAATTGCCGATAACTTTAGAGAACTAAAAACAGTTTGCTGGTGTGGAAAAAAAGCAACCATGAATTTACTAGAAGGAAAAGATGGTCAAATTGTTAAATTTGGCAATTCAATTCATTTAGGAGACAGCGAGTTCCACTCAGTTTGTCGCAGACATTGGAAAGCAGGACAGATTAGACCTAAACAATAATCTTCACTATATTTCACACTTATTCAATCAAATCATTTTGCTACATTTATTATTTGATTTTGTAAAAGTGTGAATGACCTCTCATTTTAATGATTTTTCTTTGTGGATTTTGGGTAATTTATGTCATATTGACTGAAACGATTCAGTATTGTTTTATTAACCATGAGAGGAATTACCATGAAAGTTCAATTAGTTTCATTAGCTGCAATACTTAGTTTGGCAAGTTATGGTGCCGATGCTAAAGAATTCATATTAACAGATGTTGAAAAAGGTCTTGCTAAAGGTGACTGGTCTATTTCGAGTGAAGATTTAGGTGTAAAAGAGCATAAATTCACTATCAAAAACACGGTTCTTAAAGGCGGGAAACAAGATGGTAGTGAACTTTTAACTATTGCTAGTGACAATCTTACGATCAAATTAAGTCCTACACGAGGATTGGGTATATTATCTGTTGATGGTGATGGTCTCCGCCTAGGATGGGATTCACCTGTAGATGAAGTTGTCAATCCTAAATACATTAATTTAGAAAGTCGCGGTGGATTGGGTTGGTTAGACGGTTTTAATGAATTGATGGTTCGTTGTGGTTTTGAGTGGACGGGGCATGCGGTACAAGCCGATGGCATGATATATACGCTTCATGGTCGAGCGCAAAACACACCTGTATCAAAATTGATTGTTAATGTATTGGATAAAGCACCTTATACCATAACAGTGAAAGGACTAATTAAAGAAAATACTTTCAAAAAAAGTAATCTTGAAACTTGGGTATCGCTAAGCTACGTTCCGGGTAGTAAGGATTTTATTGTTCATGATGTCGTTACTAATAAGGGTGATTATACTCGAGATTACCAGATTATTTACCACAGCAATTATGGTACGCCGATTCTAGAAGAGGGCGCACGATTTGTTGCACCAATTAAAGAAATTTCACCATTTAATGATTATGCCAAAAATGGCTTAAAAACTTGGCAAACGTATTTAGGTCCAACTAAAGATTTTGATGAGATGGTCTTTAATGTTTATCCTTATGCCGATGATCAAGGACAAACTCAAGTAATGGTTACTAACCGAGCTGGCGATAAAGGAGCTGGTATATCATTTAATACAAATCAATTACCTGTTTTTACTTTATGGAAAAATACCGATACACTTAAACAAGGTTATGTAACTGGTTTAGAACCTGGAACCAGTTTTGCTTACCCAGTTACGATTGAGCGTGAACAAAAACGTGTACGTCAATTAGAACCAGGACAAAGTGCTGAATTTACATTAGTCTATAGTTTATTATCAGATAAAAAAGCAGTTGAACAATACGAGGCTCAAATCAAGTCTATACAAGGTGATAAAGAAACCAAAGTTGTTGAACAACCAATTGCTAAAGAATAAATTTTGTAATACAACTAACAGGGAAGTTAGTTGTAATATTATGATCTATTACTTCGTAACTCTATTATTGTGGCAGTAAAGAATAGATCATAATTCATTGACAGATTCTGTGTTTTTAACAAAAAACAGTATCCAATATTATTGGATAACATAAATTATCTTATTAATTTTCAAATCTAGTTAGCTAAGCTGTTACTTACTTGATAGCAACGTCTTATATCGGTATGATTACTGACATTCAATTATTTGAAATCAATTTTTTAGATTAATAACTTTTAAATGCAGCTTGTATTATTATGAAAGTTGTTTGATTTAATATTGTTTGGAATGGAAGAGATTATTATGGCAAATCCAACTGGATCTTATGATTTGCGTGATGCAATTAATCAGTTAGCACAAATCCCCGATCAACTTGTTACAACTGACACCCCGGTTGATCCTATGGCTGAGTTAGCTGGTGTTTATCGTTTTGTTGGGGCTGGCGGAACTGTAAAAAGACCAACTCGAATTGGTCCTGCAATGATTTTTAATAAAGTAAAAGGATTTGATGATTTTAAAGTCTTAATTGGATTACTTGCTTCGCGTAAACGGGTTGCACATTTATTTGGCTGTAAGCCTGACAAACTTGCATTTTTACTAAAAGATGCTGTAAATAATCCCATAGCACCGATAACCATCGCTCGTGAACAAGCAGTCTGTCAAGAAATCGTGCATAAAGCAACAGATCCAGATTTTGATATTCGTAAACTAGTACCCGCACCAACTAATACCGAAGAAGATGCAGGTCCATACATTACCCTTGGTATGCTCTATGCTAGTGATCCAGAAACTGGTGAAAGCGATGTGACTATTCATCGAATGTGCTATCAAAGCAAAGACGAAATTTCAATCTATTTTGTTCCCGGACGACATATAGATGTATTTCGTGAAAAGGCTGAAAAAGCAGGTAAACCGTTACCTGTCTCAATTAGTATCGGTGTCGACCCGGTGATTGAAGTATCAGCGTGCTTTGAACCACCAACAACACCAATTGGTTTTGATGAACTTTCAATAGCTGGAGGCATACGTGGGCGTGCTGTTGAATTAGTCGATTGCTTAACTGTCAATGCAAAAGCAATTGCTAATGCCGAAGTTGTCATTGAAGGTGAAATCTTACCGAATGTACGAGTCGCTGAAGATCAAAACTCTCACACAGGTAAAGCAATGCCTGAATTTCCTGGTTATACAGGCCCAGCAAATAAATCATTACCGATTATCAAAGTGAAAGCAGTTACTTATCGCAAAAATCCAATTTATCAAACTTGTATTGGACCAAGTGAAGAACATGTTAATATGGCGGGTATTCCTACCGAGGCCAGTATTTTACAAATGGTTGAGGCTGCGATGCCAGGTAAATTATTAAATGTTTACGCACATCGTTCTGGTGGTGGAAAATATTTAGCCATATTACAATTTAAAAAATCTGTTCCTGCTGATGAAGGTAAACATAAACAAGCAGCTATTTTAGCCTTTGCGGCATTTTCCGAACTAAAACATATAATACTTGTCGATGAAGATGTTGATATTTATGATACTGATGATGTATTGTGGGCTATGAATACTCGTTTTCAAGGTGATATAGATATCTCCACCATAACCGGGGTTAGATGCCATCCGCTCGATCCTTCTCAACGTCCAGAATATAGCCCATTTATTAGGCAATTTGGTAGTTCGGCAAAAGTAATTTTTGATTGCACGGTGCCATTTGCTTTAAAAGCAGAATTTGAACGAGCCCGTTTTAAAGAAGTTGATATAAAACGCTTTTTGCCAGACTTTGAATAAAATAGGAATGAATATGACCGTAAAGCGACTGGTAATTGGTATTAGTGGTGCAACAGGTTTTGCTTATGGCATTAAAGCTCTAGAGCTTTTAAAACCATTGGATATTGAAACACATTTAGTAATTTCAAAAGCAGCACAACTAACACACTCTTACGAAATACCTAATATGAGTTTGGAGCAGATTAAATCATTGGCGGATAAAGTTTATTCCGTCAATAATGTTGGCGCTGCAATTGCTAGCGGCTCGTTCAAAACTATGGGGATGTTGGTCGCACCTTGCTCTATGCGCTCTTTAGCTGCTATTGCCCAAAGTTTATCGGATAACTTATTAACTCGCGCTGCCGATGTCGTACTAAAAGAGCGTCGCCGATTGGTTTTAATGATAAGGGAATCACCCTTGCATTTAGGACATATTAAAAATATGGAGATGGTTACTCTTATGGGAGGTGTAATCTTTCCTCCCGTGCCTGCACTTTATCAGCATATCGACAATATCGATGATATGATCACTCACAGTGTTGCACGAGCACTTGATCTATTTGATATCGATATACCATCATTACCACGCTGGGGCGAAGATATGCATTTAAATGTTAAGCCAGAATAATGTATGTCAATCGATCCCAAAATTATTAAGTTTATCAGAAAAAACCATGTATTATCGCTGAGCGTCATTACATCAGATAATTTGCCGTGGGCGTGCAATGTGTTTTATGTATTGGATGAAGAGCGGTTGAATCTCTATTTTTTAACTGAGTTAAAAACACAGCATGCCAAGGCGATGCTAATTCAACCGCAAGTAGCCGGGGCGATTGCGGTAACACCTAAAACAGTTGCTCAGATTCAAGGTATACAATTTCAGGCTCAAGCAAAACTGTTGCAGGGGGAACAAGCTAAAGATGCTTATGATCAATACTATCGTGCCTTTCCTTTTGCCAGAGTGATGAAAGCGCCCATTTGGTCTTTACAATTGCAACAAATAAAAATGACGAACAATCTTTTAGGCTTTGCCCACAAAACGCATTGGCAACGAAAGTAAAAGCTGATTAATTACTAATAAAATCTTAATTGCTCAATATTAAATTTGAATGAACTTTCTTCTTGGCAAGTTTTATATAAATTTTGCAGACTATTTTGTTTCAGTTCTAAAATGATGGCATAAAAACACCTAATCAATCATTGTTTGTTGCTAATTTTGCGTTATAAATAAAAACTATATCTATATATAAATATATTATTTAACAGAAAAAATAGAGTTTTGTATTATACTTACCAACCTTATAATTCTATTATCTAAAGAAACAATGCATAAACTAGCTAATCGACTTGATCATTTTTCTGATTCAGTTATTCGTAGGATGACGCGAATTGCTAATAAATATCAGGCTATCAATTTATCACAAGGTTTTCCTGATTTTGACCCACCAAAACAGCTCATTGATGCGCTTAAGCAAGCCGCTGATAACGGACCTCATCAATATGAAATCACATGGGGATCACAAGAATTTAGGCAACTGTTAGCCAAAAAACAGCAAAAATTAATGAATATTGACATAAACCCAGAAGAGAACGTATTGGTTACTTGTGGCAGTACAGAGGCAATGATGTGTGCGGTAATGACGGTATGTAACCCGAAAGATAAAGTTATCATCTTTTCGCCTTTTTATGAAAACTATGGTGCGGATGCAATACTGTCGGATGCAACGCCTATCTATGTACCACTTATCCCACCAACTTTCGAGTTTGACAAAAAACAGCTTCGCGAAGCGTTCGAGCAAGGTGCGAAAGCATTAATTTTATGTAATCCAAGTAACCCTTGTGGCAAAGTATTCACTAAAGATGAGCTTGAATATATTAGTCAATTAGCAATTGAATTTGATGCTTATGTTATTACTGACGAAGTGTATGAACATATGGTCTATCCACCGCATAAACATCTTTATTTAGCAAGTTTTCCTGACATGCAACAGCGTACGATTAGTTGCAGTTCATTATCTAAAACTTATTCTATTACTGGTTGGCGTCTAGGCTATATTATTGCGGACAAACGCATCATTGATGGCTGCAAAATGATTCATGATTTTCTAACTGTCGGTGCTGCTGCACCATTACAAAAAGCCGCCTGTGCAGGTTTATCATTAGGTGAGGAATATTACCAGCAACTTAACGATACTTATATGGCTAAGCGTCGCTTATTTTTACAAGGTTTAGATAAGATAGGTTTATCTTATTATGAACCTCAAGGTGCTTATTATGTATTGGTTGATATTTCGAAATTGAATCCATTTGCAACCGATTTTGAATTTTGTGAATGGTTAATAAAAGAAGTTGGAGTGGCGGCTGTTCCTGGATCGGCTTTTTTTAAACATCCAGAATATCGCTATATTCGTTTTCATTTTGCAAAACAAGAACAAACCTTGAATGCAGCTTTAGATAGATTATCGAAACTTAAGGAAAAATTATCATGTTTAAAAAACTAATTACATCAACTATAGCCATATTTTCGGTGATGTTGTTATTAACAGGTTGTGACGACGCTAAAAAGGAAAACCAGATTACCGTTGGCGTAGCAGCAGGCCCATATGGTGATATGTTTAAACAAGCGATTGCACCAGGATTAGAAAAAAAAGGTTATAAAATCGAAATCCGTGAATTCAGTGATTATGTACAACCTAATCTGGCTTTAGCTAATAAAGATATTGATATTAATTTATTTCAACATTTGAGCTATCTTGAAAATTTCAAACAAGCACGTAATTTAGCTATCTTAGCGGTTGGCTTTGTACCAACAGCTGGGGCGGGTATTTTTTCGAACAAGATCACTGATTTTTCGCAATTAAAAAAAGGTGATCAAGTCACAATTTCAAATGACGTCACTAACGAAGCGAGAGCGTTAAGAATCTTACAAGCAGCAGGTTTAATTAAGCTCGATCCTGCGATTGATAAAAATAATCTAACACCAAAAAACATTATCGAAAATCCATATGAATTAGAAATTGTACCCATTGAAGCGCCACAAACGCCTAGATCACTGGATAATGTTGTTTTATCCGTTGTAAATGGTAATTATGCGATCGGTGCAGGTTTGGATCTATCTAAAGCACTTTACACAGAAGTCCTTGATAAAGATCATAAAAACGTCATCGCCATTCGCACTGAATCAAAAGATACTTTAGGTAAAGACATTATAGATGTTTTGAAATCAGACGAATATTTACAAGTGATCGAAGACAAAAACGGTATTTTCTATACCTTCCAAAAACCTGATTATCAATTATTTTAACTATGCAAAATACACCACTGATTCAAGTAAAAAATGTATCTGTTCGCTTTGAGGCCAAAGATCAGATCATTGATGCAGTAAAAAATGTTTCATTTGAGGTTAATCATGGCGAGATATTTGGTATTATTGGCTCCAGTGGTGCAGGTAAAAGTACCTTAGTTCGCACTCTTAATCGACTTGCTGAGCCCAGCTCTGGACAGATTATTGTTGGTGGCACTGATATTCAGACGTTAAAAGGCCGACAATTAATGGCCTTTCGTTTTCAAGTCGGCATGATCTTCCAAAATTTCAACCTAGCTTCTTCAAAAACGGTTTATGAAAATATTGCCTTTGTACTAAAAGCTGCGGGTAAAAAAGGGGAAGCAGTCAAAAATAGAGTAGAGGAGTTACTTGCATTAGTGGGATTAAGCGACAAAGCTAAAGCTTATCCTGCTGAACTCAGTGGTGGACAAAAACAACGAGTTGGCATTGCCCGTGCATTAGCTAACGAAGCTAAAATATTACTGTGTGATGAAGCTACCAGCGCACTCGATCCGACCACAACCAGTGCCATTTTAGAATTACTTAAACAGCTTAATCAAAAGTTTTCCTTAACCATAGTGCTCATTACCCATGAAATTGATGTCGTAAAAAAAATCTGCGATCGAGTTGCTGTGATGTCTCAAGGTGAAATAGTTGAAATGGATAAAACCTTCAATTTGTTCGCTAATCCCAAACAGCAATTCACCCAAAATTTTCTTAACATTGATGAAAATACTCATTTGCCTGAACCTATTAGACAAAATGTTAAAGGTAAATTGGTTCGACTTCGCTATATCAACGAAAACACCACTCAACCTATTTTGTATCAATCTGCTTTTGAAACGGGTGTGGCTTTTAATATATTGCATGGTTTTATCGAATATTTTGACCAACAAGCACTAGGCAATTTAGTTATAGAGTTAATTGGTGATCCCAATAATATCCAACAGCTCATTGCGAAACTAGAACATCAAAGCGTGATCATTGAGGAAATAAAATAATGGTAAAACTGACAATCGCTGAAATAATGGAAATGCTATGGAAAGCCGCTGACGAAACGTTCATTATGGTGAGTTGGTCATTACTAGCGGGGCTTGTTTTTGGTACCCTAATTGGATTGCTTCTATTTTTATTATCCAATCCATTTTTTCTAAAAAACAGAGTGATAGGGAATGTGGCTAATTTTATTATTAATGCAACGCGCTCCATTCCTTTTTTAATTTTGATGGTAGCCGTTCTACCGCTTGGAACGTATATTGTCGGTACTACCGTTGGTCCTAAAGCGGTAATTGTCCCGTTGGCAATAGCTGCAATAGCATTTTATGCTAGATTGGCGGAAAACGCTTTTAGCCAAATTGACAAAGGTGTTATTGAAGCAGCCATTGCCAGTGGTGCCTCACACACTCGAATCATCTTTGGCATACTGTTTCCTGAAGCGTTAGCACAGCTAATCCGCCATGCTACAGTCACAACCATATCACTCATAGGTTTTAGTTCAATGGCGGGTGTCGTTGGTGGTGGAGGAATCGGCGATTTAGCGATTCGGTTTGGTTATCAGCGTTATGTCACCGAAGTTCTTATTATCTGTATTATCATTTTAATTATTGTTGTCATGTTAATACAGTATCTAGGTGATAAATTAGCTAATCATTTTGATAGAAGTCACAAATAATCGGTAAAGCAACATGAAAAAATTAACGGATATAATTGTTGATTCAGATCGAATCATAACTAAAGATCATATACCTCAATCTCACTTAACTGATGGGCTTAAATCACATTATGGGCAAGCGGAAATTTTGGTTTATCCCAAAACTACGGATGAAGTTGCACAACTTGTCAAATATGCCAATCAAAATAATCTAAAAATTACAACACGTGGAGCGGGCACCAATCTAGTTGGCTCAACCATTCCTAATGGTGGTATGATTATCGACTTATCGTTAATGAACACCATTATTGAACTAGATAAATCAACATTTACGGTAACGGTACAATCAGGCATCTTATTGCAAGATTTGCAACAGTTTGTTGAAAAGCAGAATCTTTTTTATCCACCTGATCCCGGTGCAAAAAATGCGACCGTTGGTGGCAACATTAGTACTAACGCGGGTGGCATGCGTGCGGTTAAATATGGTGTTACGCGAGATTATGTGCAAGCGCTTGAAGTCGTTATGGCAGATGGCACAGTATTAAATGTTGGTAGTAAAAATATCAAAGATAATACGGGTCTGTCATTAAAACATCTTTTTATCGGCAGCGAAGGAACATTAGGTATTATTACCCAATGTACATTAAAATTGATTGCTAAACCAAGTGTCTTTGAAACATTAATTATTGGATTTAACACGATTGAACAAGCGGTTGCCAATATCACGACAATATTACAGACATTAACACCCACTGCACTGGAATTTGTTGAACGTCAAGTGGCTCAGTGGGGAGAACGTTATTCAGGGTTCCAATTTCCATTGCCAGATTCTAATGCCTATTTAATCATTATGCTTGATGGTGCGAACAAGCAACACATTGTTCAGCAACGCCAACAGTTATTAGCGAATTTAGGCGATTGCAACTATTTTATTGCCGAAACGATCGAACAAGCCAATCAAATTTGGACCGTTCGCGGATCACTGGTTCGTGCTGTTGAAGCTGTAACAGAACAAGATCCGATTGATATTGTCGTTCCGATTAATCGTATCGCCGATTTTATTCATTACACGAAACAGTTACAATCCCAATCAGGTGTTCGTATGCTCGCTTTTGGTCACGCAGGAGACGGCAATATTCACTTATGCATATTGCGTGACGGACGAGACGACAAGCAATGGTCAGAAGCACTTGAGCAAATCCATAATGCCTTATATCAAAAATGTCATGAGTTAGGTGGTCTGCCTTCGGCTGAACATGGTATTGGCACCGCAAAAGTAAAATATTTTAACAATGCCATTGCCCAAGAAAACCGTCAATTAATGCAGCAAATAAAACAGCAATTTGATCCTAATAACATTTTGAATCATCAGGTCTATATTACCCAACTTTAAAAGTGCTATTAACATATAAAATATAAACTAACAGATCCTAATAATCTGTTAGTTTATTGCTTAATGTCTAGTTAATTAAATTAATGGTCTATCTTACTAAAACTGATTAACAGCTCTCTACAAAATAGTGCATAATGCGATTATCTTGTGTTAATTCGGGATGAAATGAACAGACTAAAATATTATTTTGTTTAGCCATTACGCAATGTTCATCAATGAAAGCGAGTTGTTCTACATGCTCACCTGCTTTGGCGATATAGGGAGCACGAATAAAAACAGCAGGGATTTGCTGACCGATTAACTTAACATCTAACTTTGTTTCAAAGCTGTTAATTTGCCGACCAAAACCATTACGCTCAACATGAATATCGATTAAAGCAAGCTGTTCAACTTCATTATGGGTAGTGGTTTTTCCGCATAAAACTAATCCTGCACAAGTTCCCAAAATACCTTTACCTTGTTGAGCAAATTGTTTAATTGGTTCAAACAGTCCATTTTGTCTTATCAAACGGCTAATGGTTGTTGACTCTCCACCAGGAATAATCAGGCCATCTAGTTCAGCTAATTGCTCGGGATGTTTTACTGCGATACCTTGTACGTTATCTAAACTATTTAGCATAGTGATGTGTTCACTAACCGCTCCTTGTAAATTAAGTACACCAACTTTTTTTAACCGTTTGGAAGTTAACGATTGCGTCATTACCAACCTCGATTTTGCATGCGTTCGGATTCGGTAAGTTTACTGATTTCTATTCCTTTCATTGCTTCACCTAAGCCTTTCGATAGTTCCACTAGACGTGGGTAATCATCATAATAGGTTGTAGCTTGCACAATTGCCTTAGCAAATTTTTCAGGATTTTGTGATTTAAAAATACCCGAACCGACAAATACACCATCGGCACCAAGTTGCATCATTAAAGCTGCATCGGCAGGAGTAGCTACGCCACCCGCAGCAAAATTGACGACGGGTAATTTACCGAGTTGCTTAATTTGTTCTACTAATTCAAAAGGTGCACCAATTTCTTTGGCAAAAGTCATTAATTCATCATTAGATTTACTGACAACCATACGAATTTGTTCATTGACTTTACGTATATGGCGCACCGCTTCAACAATATTACCGGTACCAGGCTCACCTTTGGTTCGTAACATTGAGGCACCTTCACCAATACGACGCAATGCTTCGCCTAAATCACGACAACCACACACAAATGGTACGGTAAAATCACTTTTAAGTAGATGATATTGTTCATCGGCAGGGGTTAATACTTCACTTTCATCGATATAATCAACGCCCATTGATTCTAATATACGTGCTTCAACAATATGCCCAATACGTGCTTTCGCCATGACAGGAATCGTCACTGCATTCATTACCTGTTCTACTATTGTTGGATCCGCCATTCGGGCAACGCCTCCAGCAGCTCGAATATCAGAGGGTACACGTTCTAAAGCCATCACTGCGACAGCACCCGCTTGCTCGGCAATTTTTGCTTGTTCGGCATTAACGACATCCATAATAACACCTCCTTTTTGCATTTGCGCCATGCCACGTTTAACGGTTTGTGTTCCTGTAACTTGATTCATGCTTGCTCCTAGTAAAGTTTTTTATAACTAAATTTGTGATTGGGTATCTATTATTCAGAAATATAAGAATGGAATAAACGGCCAATTGGACTATAATCAAACCATCCAATTTTATTTTGTGTTCGGTTATATTAAGACCGTATTAAGTATATCTTTAGACATTGCTTATAATGCCATTATCTCAATAGATCATTTTTGTTTCGCAATACTCAGTGCAATAAAGCAAAGATCATCAATGAGATAAATATTAACTAAAATAAACTTATAAAATTTTTTTTCTTAGGACATAATTTTTTAATGGTAAGAAATGTATATTAAAAAAGTCGAAACCTAATCACACAAAATTGCGATGGCATTAAAAGACTCAACCATTTAATACCAGTTTTAAAAATATTAGACTTATCACTCCGATATAAAAAGAGCAAAATATGTGGCATAAACAAAAACTTGCACCTTTTGAAGGTCCAATTTTCAAAAAAGTTATCCAACTCATTGAGTATTACATTGAACAAGGGATTTTGATTTCTGGTGAAAGATTACTTTCAGAGCGTGAATTGGCTAAACAATTGCAAGTAAATCGCTCGACAATCGTACATGCTTTAGACCTTTTAACTGAACGCGGTGTATTAATTCGTAAACGTGGTAGTGGTACTTATGTAAATAATCAGAAATGGGGTGTGCAAGTTTACTCAACGATTAATTGGCGTTTACCTGGACATTTCTTTTATCAAAACAAACAAACATTGTATCAGCAAAAAATTGATAAATTACGGAACAGTAAAACTCAAATATATGATCTTGCTAATGGAGATTTACCCACTGATTTAATTCCCAAATTACAATTACCTAATATATCGTCCCACGAATTAGTGATGCACGAAAAACAGAGTGATCAGTTACAGTTGGGTTTACCCTCACTTAAAGAACAGATTGTGCACTATATGAAAGCATGTTTTGCTATGCAAGTTGACAGTGATGAGATCTTAATTACTTCAGGTACTCAGCAATCATTGTTCTTAATAACCCAAGGTTTACTCAAACCCGGAGATGCGATTGGCATTGAGTCTCCTTCCTATTTTTATTCATTACCCTTATTTCAAGCGGCGGGATTACGCTTATATGGTATTGAGTGTGACTCTCAAGGTATTGTACTGGAAAGTTTGAAAAAAGTAGTAGAACAATATCAAGTTAAATGGTTGTTCTTAAATCCTGTTTTTCAAAACCCGATGGGATTTGTTATGAGTGATAAACGAAAAAAAAGGATACTTGATTTTTGCCGATCACAATGTATTGGAATTGTCGAAGATGATGCTTATAGTAATCTAGCCTTTAACGATAATTTAGCAATTTCACCGATTAAAAAGTTTGATAATAATGATCAGGTTATCTATTTAGGTTCATTATCGAAATATATTGGTCGAAATATTCGAATTGGTTGGATGATTGCGCCTCGAGCAGTTATCGAAAACTTAGCTAAAATCCGCCAACATATTGATTCAGGGTTAAGCATTTTACCTCAATTATTAGCAGAACAATATTTAAAGAACCACTATCTGGCACATCAACAACTGCTACGTGAAAAACTAAAATGCAGATCAGAGCAATTAATGAATTGGCTAAACACCAAATTTAATGGTGAGATAACTTATCAACCGTCATTAGGTGGCTTTCATTTATATGTAAATTTACCAGTGACAAATACGGCTCAAGAACTAATGTTTTTAAATCATCTGTTATCTCAAGGAATTGTTGTTTCCCAGGGTTCAGATTTTGGGGATAGTTTGGGTAAAGTCAGATTAAGTTATGGACATTTTGTTCAGAATCTGATTTGATGAGCAAACCTAAGTTATTTATCTATTAGTTATTATGGAAAATTTAAAAGTATCATCATTATCAATTAATAAGCTATTACTTGTTGCCGGCACAGGTTGGTTGTTTGATGCAATGGATGTTGGGTTATTATCTTTTATTTTAGCCGCGTTAAAGCAAGATTGGGGACTTTCGCCTGCCCAATTGGGATGGATAGGCAGTGTTAACTCTATCGGCATGGCGGTGGGTGCATTTGTATTTGGTATTTATGCTGATCAAAAAGGGCGTAAATCAGCTTTTTTATTCACTTTACTCATGTTTAGTATTGCCAGTGGATTAAGTGCTTTTGCATGGGGACTAGGTAGCTTGCTTGTATTACGATTTTTTATTGGTATGGGATTAGGTGGCGAATTGCCTGTTGCATCCACATTAGTTAGTGAAAGCGTTGCACCAGAGGTACGTGGTAGGGTCGTAGTATTATTGGAAAGCTTCTGGGCTGTAGGTTGGGTACTTGCAGCGTTGATTGCTTATTTTCTTATCCCGCTTCCAGCCGTTGGCTGGCGTGGCGCTATGATAATTTGTGCGGCTCCTGCTTTTTATGCGCTCTATTTACGATTTAGCCTACCTGATTCACCGACATACATACAGTTAAATTCCGATGCCAAAAAAGATTCTATTCTTAATAAAGTACAATCGTTGTTATCAACAAAGTTTCGTCGTCAAACATTAATGTTATGGATTGTTTGGTTTTGCGTAGTATTTTCGTACTATGGCATGTTCTTATGGTTACCAAGTGTTATGATGATGAAAGGCTTTGGTATGGTTAAAAGCTTTGAATATATTTTGTTAATGACGCTTGCACAGTTACCTGGTTATTTTACAGTAGCGTGGCTAATTGAACGTGTTGGGCGTAAATGGGTGTTAGTTACTTATTTGCTTGGTACATTAATCAGTGCATATCTGTTTGGTGTGTCTGACTCCGCTAACCAATTATTATTCTTTGGTGCATTACTTTCGTTCTTTAATTTAGGTGCGTGGGGAGCGATGTATGCTTACACACCAGAACAATACACCACCAATATTCGGGCAACGGGTGCAGGAATGGCAGCATCAATTGGTCGTATAGGTGGTATTTTAGGTCCATTAATGGTTGGTTTATTGATGGCAAATAATGTATCAATCAGTACGATTTTTGGACTTTTTAGTC
The DNA here is from genome assembly GCF_000599985.1 of Gilliamella apicola. Classification (NCBI taxonomy): domain Bacteria; kingdom Pseudomonadati; phylum Pseudomonadota; class Gammaproteobacteria; order Orbales; family Orbaceae; genus Gilliamella; species Gilliamella apicola. The sequence continues at coordinate 1,969,109 of NZ_CP007445.1, read as the reverse complement.
TATCGATCTTAGTTGCCATTATCAGTATTGTATTTTTAGGTTATGAAACTAAACAGACTGAACTTAAATAATTTTAGTTAATTTGCAATACTATAACCAATCATTGAAATAAATTGCATTGTGTGGCTTTTATATTACTCGCTAAAAAATCACTCAATGCGATTTATAACCTGATGAATACCTTTAATATCGTTTTTCAACAAAAACAATCTTTATTATTTCATTAAGTTGTCTTAACAATAATGAGTTTTTTAGGTAAAGATCGTGTAATTGCAGGTAATTCCACACCTGATTATAATCACTTCGATATCTTTAAAAATCTAAAAAGGAGACAATTTTGAAACTATCAGAAAAAGCTTTCCATTATTTAGGTATTATTGCAACGGCAGCTTCGTTATGTATGTATATTTCTTATATCCCACAAATTATTGACAATCTTCACGGATTTAAATCAAATCCGACCCAACCATTAGCGGCTGCAATCAACTGTTTACTTTGGGTCTTTTATGGTTTACTACGAGAAAATAAAGATTGGCCAATTGCTATTGCTAATTCTCCTGGTGTTATATTTGGTTTTATTGCATTTTTAACCGCATTATAAATTCAAAAAATGATAATTTGATAATCAAAGGCTTATCATATCAATTTGAATAATTAACAAAATAACGTAATCATTGCAATTAACTATTGACTCTAAACATACGTATTTTAGTGGTATACAGATTGGTCAATTATAATCATTAACTATTTAGATTCCTTGTATGTATTTTGCATTTTAAATATGAATAATGATAAAGCAATAATCAATATTGATATTTGGTTATTGCTTTTTTGTAACTATTTAGACGATATAAAACTTTTTTCTTTAAAAGAAAAAAGTAAAAAAATACTTGCTTTTTTTATGGGAATAAAATTGAAAAATTAACTGGTTAATATTTAACCTTGTTAAAATAATATTATAAATCAATTAAATAAAGAGTTATCAACAGGTTTGTTAAATACTTATCAAATAGTATAGTGAATAATTTTGGCGATATATAATTAAAAAATTTTTATTAATGATTAATCATCGTCCATTGTAAAGGAGTTAATATAATATTATAGTAAAAAGTGCTGGTGATATTTTGATAGCGATTTAATTTTTAGAATAGATGGCACTTGTTATCCGATGTAGTTGATGATATTTACCTAAAAAGACCAGCTATATTAATTTAATAGTTGTGAACTAGGTAACGATGATACAAAAGGAATTAATAGTATGACTGATATAATTTTTTCAGATGATTTGATAAAAGAATTTATCTACTCCGTATACCGTAAGGAAGTATTATTAAATTTAAAAGGTGTAGTATTAACTGAAGATGATCGTAAAAAACTACATGAAAAAAGAGATTTTGTGAATAGTTTATCGGAAGATGAATTAAACGATATTCGAACTTGGATTGTGGATAGATTAAAATTATTGGAAAAACAACATCAGTAATCATTATTTCATTTTTTTTCTAAGTTTGGTTTATCTTTATACACTTTTACTAAGTAATTATGCTCAGCACATATAGACAGATTCATTAATAGTTTTATAATGTTATAAGTTTTATATCAAAAGGAAAGGAAATGAAAAAAATAATCTTGGTTCTTTTACTAGGTTTACCAATGATGGCTGTTGCGTCTAATTGTGAGGATATTAGTGCCAATATAGCTGAAAAAATAAAAAATAATGGTGTTGATGCTTCTCAATTTCAATTGAAACTCATTCCAGTAGATCAAGCCGATCAACAAACAGAAGGTAAAATTGTCGGATCTTGTGATCGTGGTCAACAAAAGATCGTCTATGTGCGTTCTAATGGTATATCTGCAGAGACTGAATCAAACGAACAAGCACCAACTATCCAAGAGCAAAACCAGAAAACTCAATCTGATATTTCTCTTCAACAAGAAGAAGCTACTCCACCCGCTACAGAAAATCAGGAATCCACCCCGATCGAGCCTGAGAATTAATAATAGCATTTAATAAATAGAGTAGGCTAATAAGCTATATCTACAAAGCAACCAGATAAGCCTACTCAACTGCAATACTGAAAATAAAAATTAATGTTTTAGTTAATAATAGATGAATAAATAGAGAGTAAAACTTAATGATAAATTATTACTCATGTAGAATTTTTGTTCATTATTCTAGATATTTTATATAACTATGGTGCTATAGGCTGAGATTAAACCCAGAGAACTTGATTCGGTTAATACCGACGAAGGGGTTTAAAATACGCTTTTTCTGCAAGTCTGTTTTTCGTTAGTAACTGAGTTGTTAAAAAAGGAGCTGTTATGACATCGTTTTACTCACTTATTCGATCATGTCAAACTGATTGGGATCACTATATTCAACATGAATTTATTCAACAGTTAGGTAAAGGTATATTAGATATAGCCTGTTTTCAGCACTATTTAAAACAAGATTATCTTTTTTTAATCAACTTTTCACGAGTTTGGGGACTTGCTGTTTATAAAAGTCATGATATTACAGAAATTAGGCAATCTTTAAATAGCTTAAAAACGATTGCTGAAGTTGAACTCGATTTACATGTTGAATATTGCAAAAAATGGCGAATAACTGAGAATGAACTCAAGACGCTAACGGAAGCCAAAGCAAATACAGACTACACCCAGTTTGTGCTTGATGTTGGATTAAATGGTGATATTTTAGACTTACATATTGTATTGGCTCCCTGTTTAATCGGTTACGGTATGATTGCCAACTGGTTAAGAAAACAACACTGGTACGATGCTAAAAATAACCCATATACCAGTTGGATTAAGATGTATATTAGTAAGGCGTTTCAACAAACAATGCAAAATGAAATTGCTTGGATTGATCAGCGTTTATTAAATATCGATACAAGTCGATTTGAACAATTAACGACAATATTTAAGCAAGCTACTCAACTGGAAGCTAATTTTTGGCAAATGGGATTGGATAGGAGTTTTTAGCAAAAATCATACTTTACCATTTAAGGTAAAGTATGTTTACTGAAACTAAAGTAATTGTGAATAATTTTGTTTGGTTGAATCATCCCAAACGCTAGCTTGGACTTGACCAATATGTTTTTGTTGTAAAAGCAACATAACTAAACGAGATTGACCAATTCCACCGCCAATGGTTTGTAAAAGTTCTCCATTGACTAAAGCTTGGTGCCAAGAAAATTGCAAACGATCCTCATCACCTGTTATTTTCAATTGACGTTTTAATGTTTCAGAGTCTACACGAATACCCATAGATGAAATTTCAAACGCGCTATTTAAAACTGGATTCCAAACAAGAATATCACCATTTAAGCCTTTAGAACCCATTTCATTATCACTGCTCCAATCATCATAATCTGGGGCACGTACGTCATGTTTTTCGTTATTTGCCAACTTACCGCCGATACCAATTAAAAATACTGCGCCAAGCTCTTTAGTTATCGCATTTTCACGCTCTTTAGGGGATAAGTTAGGATAGCGTTTTAAAAGTTGCTCACTGTCCATAAAAGTAATTGATTCAGGTAAAAAACGGGAAAGATGATATTTTTCGGATACTGCTTTTTCGGTCGCTTTAATAGCAGAGTAAATTTTTTCAACTGTTTGTTTTAAATAAGTTAGATTACGATCTTCTGGTCGAATTACTTTTTCCCAATCCCATTGATCTACATAAACAGAATGAATAGGTGATAGACGATCTTCATCAGGACGCAGTGCTTTCATGTTAGCAAATAAGCCTTCACCAACAGCAAAGTGGTGCTCACTTAAAATTTTACGTTTCCATTTAGCAAGTGAATGTACCACCTCAAATTGAGCATTATTAATCGTTTTAACTTTAACCTGCACTGCGTTTTCAGTGCCAGATAGATTATCTTGAACACCATCACCAACTTTACTAAGTAATGGCGCCTGTACTTCGATTAATGATAAGTTTTCCGCTAGCTTATCGGCAAAAAATTGTTTTACAAAGCTAATTCTCTGCTGTTGTTCTTTAAATGATATCTGCATGTTTAGTCTCTAATTATTTATAATTTGTATTGGTAAATTAAACTAGAAAATAAAAATTTGCAAGACACAATAAACCAAATGCAAATAACCAAAATACTGCTCAACAATTTATAGCCTTTTACTAATAAAATGATAGTAATTCAATCTTGTCAAAAAGTTTCAGATTAACTATACGTTTCAGTATAAAAATCAATAAATAATTCAAATTAACTTTATGGTTATAAAGAAAACATAATATTTGGTCAATATAAGCATTTACTTTTAAAATTTAGTAATAGATTTGCAATAACAGCCTTACATAATGGTTTTTACAAAAAAATATAGTTGATTACTTTAAGATTGCTGAAATGATATTAACTAAAAACGAGTATATGAATCATAGATTATGAAAATTTGGTAACTAAGATATACAAACAAACCACTTTAAAAATAGAGTAATTTTGATAACAACAAAACAGTAATAATATCTCAATAAAATCTACTATTTTTTAACTAAATTAAAAATATAAACTTATCGGTAGAATTTCGTAGAATCTAATTTTAATTTCCATCAATTTTAATTAATTAAATAAAAACATAAGGTTATAAATACTGGTTTTGATGAAAAATAGCCTAAAAAATCCGTAGAAATTAAGCAGTCAATATTTTAATTATAAAACAGTATGTTATAATTAGTATGTTCCCTGTATGCACAGGGATAAACCGGGCGTTGCATATAAAACTCCTATTTATTAAAAATGTTCCCTGTATGCACAGGGATAAACCGGTAAATAACATGCGACAAAAACTATTTAATTCATGTTCCCTGTATGCACAGGGATAAACCGCCACCTCGTTTTACGTCAATAAAGTTTTGCATATGTTCCCTGTATGCACAGGGATAAACCGGGAATAATGAAAATGACAAATATTATCGAAATATGTTCCCTGTATGCACAGGGATAAACCGTCTCAGATAAATGTTCTATTGGAGAAGAAAAGATGTTCCCTGTATGCACAGGGATAAACCGTTATCGCACAGCGCTACCGCTAGCACTTTCACATGTTCCCTGTATGCACAGGGATAAACCGATTTGGAATAAAAGGATGAAAAAATGGATACCATGTTCCCTGTATGCACAGGGATAAACCGTCCTGATACCTATATCCGTCAGGATTGGTTGAATGTTCCCTGTATGCACAGGGATAAACCGCGGATTCTCATATTGGTGAAATGTATTTAGATATGTTCCCTGTATGCACAGGGATAAACCGGGGTCGTTTTGCTGTATCTATTATATTATGCTATGTTCCCTGTATACACCTGGTTAAATCTTGGAGGAGCAATGATTGATTCAGCAGTTGCAGATAGCCTTGATGATTAAATAGAGGAGTTTACAAAGTGGAACATACGTTAAATGAAAAAGATCTTTATATTGCTCTTTCAGATCTATTTGTAGATAATGAAGTTGATTACAACCATATAGCCTCTGTAGTAAAATTATTTCCAACATCCTATGTCGAACATGCTTTATTTAATTATGTCGCACCTTATTGTTACCACAATATGCTTACGCCAGTCCCATCTGTATGCTACTTTTTTGATGAAGATGAATTATTAAGTGCAATTGATAATATCAAAAGAAAAGAAAACCGTCCCATTAGTAAAATCAAAATGCGTATTTTAGCTTTCTATCTCAAGTTTAGATTTAAAGATGAATGGCAGAAAATAAAAAGCCTATTATGATTATTTATGTTTAAAATATTATTTAAATTCAATTAATTATATTAATTTGTTATAAACATAGATATGAAATTTTGTCAAAAAGTTTCAGATTAACTATACGTTTTAGTATAAAAATTAATTAATAATTCAAATTAACTTTATGTTTATAAATAAAACATAATATTTGGTCACTATAAGCATTTACTTTTAAAATTGAGTAATAGATTTGAAATAACATCCTTACATAATGGTTTTTACTAAAAAAATATAGTTGATTACTTTAAGATTGCTGAAATGATATTAACTAAAAACGAGTATATGAATCATAGCTTATGAAAATATTGAAATTAAGTTACACAAACAAATCATTCTAAAAATAGAGTAATTTTGATAACAACAAAGCACTAATAATATCTCAATAAAATCATATAAAATAGCAAAAAGTTGGTAGAAATTTTCAAAAAGTATTTTAATTAATAAACAATAATTTATAATAAGTGTTCCCTGTATGTATAGGGACAAGCCGATTAGCGGTACAACATATAATATATACGCTATCGTGTTCCCTGTATACACAGGAATAAATCGCCCTTTTAAAGCCTTTTAAGAGTAAGGAGGAAGTGTTCCCTTTATACACAGAGATAAACCAAAATAGCAACAACAATAGCTTTAAATATAAGTAATAAGTGCGAAAGAATTATAAAAGTTAGTGAAATTATCAATTTTATTCTTGATAGGCATTTAAATAACGAGACGTTAGAACAGATAATACAAGAGTTTATAAAAAATAAGAGGTAAAGTAACGATGAAAAAGATAATGTTTTGTTTTGTTTTATTTTTTATATTAGCCGCATGCGGTGAAAAAACTAATTTTCAAGGAAAATATGAACCACAAGAAACTGACCTAAGAGTTATAACAATAGAAAAAATAAATGATGTTGAGTATACATTTACTAAAGAACCTGATCATCTTGATAAAGTCCTTAAAATGGGGAGAGAAAAACATATCGTAAACATAAAAAATAGTAATCAAATTTATGATTTACGCGGAAATTATATAGGTGAATTTAATGAAAACAAAGACTTTGTAGACAACAAAGGAAGAGTTTATAAAAAAGTTGAATAATTTTATAACGTCAAAAAATTAAATTGTTTATTTAAAGTTCAAATTAATAGGATTTAGTATATATGTCAGCTTTGTGTTTTCCCTGTATATACAGGGATAAACCGAAGCTTTTTACGGGTTGGATGAACGATAGCGGATGTCCCTGTATACACCAGGTTAAATCTTGGAGGATCGATGATTGGTTCAGCAGTTGCATATAGCCTTGATGATGAAATAGAGGAGTTTACAAAATGGAGCATACGTTAAATGAAAAAGATCTTTATATTGCTCTTTCAGATCTATTTGTAGATAATGAAGTCGATTACAACCATATAGCCTCTGTAGCAAAATTATTTCCAACAACCTGTGTTGAACATGCTTTATTTAATTATGTCGCACCTTATTGTTACCACAATGTGCTTACGCCTGCCCCATCTGTATGCTACTTTTTTGATGAAGATGAATTATTAAGTACAATTAATAAAATCAAAAAAAAAGAAAATCGTCCTATAAGTAAAATCAAAATGCGCCTTTTAGCTTTCTATCTCAAGTTTAGATTTAAAGATGAATGGCAAAAAATAAAAAGCTTATTATGATTATTAACGTTTAAGATCTTATTTAAATTCAATTGCTAATATGAATTCCTTAAAAATATCGATATGAAATTTTGTCAAAAAGTTTCAGATTAACTATACGTTTCAGTATAAATATCAATAAATAATTTATTTATCTTAAATCTATTGTTATAAACAAAATACCATGTTGAGCTAACATAAACATTTACTTTTAAAATTGAGTAATAGATTACAAATAACAGCGCTTATAAAATTATTTTCATTCAAAAAATATATTGGATTACTCAAAATTACAGAAATGCACTTACAAAAAACGAGTACTTGAGATTAATTTGTGAAAATTTTATAACCAAGCTACATAAACAAGCAACTTAAAAAGTAGAGTCATTTTGATAACAACAAAGCACTAATAACATCTCAATAAAACTTACCATTTTTTAACTAAATGAGAAATCAGAACTTATCGGTAGAATTCCGTAGAATCTAATTTTAATTTCCATCAATTTTAATTAATTTAATAAAAACATAACGTTATAAATACTGGTTTTAATAAAAAATAGCCTAAAAAATCGGTAGAAATTTAGCAGTCAATATTTTAATTATAAAACAGTATGTTATAATAGGATATTCCCTGTATGCACAGGGATAAACCGATGTCGCGTTACCTAAAACCCAAATCATCACTAATGTTCCCTGTATACACAGGGATAAACCGTTCAAAATTGATCAGTGCATTTATGTTATCTACATGTTCCCTGTATACACAGGGATAAACCGGTTATTTGGGCATCTTAGCAGAATTCGTATTAATGTTCCCTGTATACACAGGGATAAACCGCTCGAACAACTCGAAAAACAGCATCAAATTAAATGTTCCCTGTATACACAGGGATAAACCGGGCGTACGCCTTGTCGCCCTTAGTCAATTTCTATGTTCCCTGTATACACAGGGATAAACCGGCTGTTCGAGCTGGTGCGGTAGTTTTTCGTGAATGTTCCCTGTATACACAGGGATAAACCGAGATAGGAGTTTTTTATGCTGTATTTTGTTAGATTTTTTACGTTAGTATTTATTTATTCTTCTTGTTTTGTAATTCCAGCTCAAAATATTGTAAATGCTGGATTAATCATAATTTTTGATGTGACCATTTATTATCTTGTTTTTTTTAAATATACAAAAGCAGTTGTTAAAAGTTTTAATAAAATAGGGGTAGAAACTTTTAAAAGTAACTATAAAAAAAGCAATTTATATATATCAAGAAATTATGCTAGTGCAATATATTTTGATGACGTTGAAAGAAAAATCCACTTTTTAAATCCAAGAAGATGTGTTTCTAAATTTTGTTATTCAGATTTAGTAGAGGCTGAATTTGAAAAAAATACATTAATTCTATATTTTACTGGAGAAAAAAGGCTGAGTGCACCATTCTATTATAAAAAAGAGGATTTTGGTCATTTACATTCAATGATAGGGGTTATATTTGATAGAGGCTGAATTTAATAAAAATACATTATTTCTATATTTTACGTTACTGAGTGCCATATTATTGGCTACTGTTTTCATTACTTTTTTAAGTAAAAAACAAATTTTATAGTACATAAAATTATATGCAGTCAAGTGAATGCAGCTTTAGATTCTTGAGCAAAAAAATAAACGAAGCGAATAATAAAAAAATCAATAGCAAAGCTAGACTTTGATTAAATGAACTATTTATTTTTTATAAGCGAGTTAAAATTACATCTGCGAAAAGCTAAAGTAGCATTTTAGAAAATTGTTAATAGTAATAAAAACGGACAAAGTCCGTTCTTATTTGTTTCTTAAAGTTTTATAATATTTTAAATCGACTCGATCTGTTATGTTCCCTGTACACACAGGGATAAACCGCCACCAGTCGTCCTCACGCTCATAGTCTGGTAATGTTCCCTGTATGCACAGGAATAAACCAAACGGTCAACATATTCAGACGTTTTAATCATATGCACAGGGATAAAATACAAATCCACTACCGCCTTTGTGGCGGTTTTTAATTGACCTAATGGTTAAATAACACACCATTACCGAAATTTAATTATTAAGGGAATGGTATGAAAAAGATTAAAAAACTTTTATGAAGCTTTTTTGTTTTCAAGATAAAATTTAATTGCATCAATAATCAGTTGCGCTTGAGGTACCTTTAATTGATTGCTTGCTTCCTCAATTAATGCAATATCATCTACATGGAGCTTAAAACCTTTTGTTTTCACACCTCGTTTTTCGTCACTTTTTTTTTGAATTACAGCCCTTGTTAATGCCATATAATCACCATGATTTTTAAATAAAAATTGTTATATTTAAGGCCGCAGGTGAGGACTGCAACCTTCAACCTTTGAAGCAGTTTTAGTAAACTGTACAACTTCAGATTATTAAAACTACGAGAATTAAGATTCTGTTCTTCTTGTTTCTCCCTTAAGCCCTCATCGGAAGCAGAGGGTTCGCTTTATCAACATCCTTTTGATGTTTATAATTATAGGTTAACCTACTGTAAATATCAACGTTTTTTAAAAAATCTTTAAATTTTTTATATTATTTATTTGATTATTTTAAATATATCCTATTAAAAGTCGCTTTGATGGCGGTTTTTTTATGTCTGAGGGAAATATGAAAGCATTTTATTGAATACCTTAAAACAGTTCTACTGCATCAATATTACCAAAAGTTCGCGTTATTAAATTGGTGAAGGCTATAAGCAACGAGTACAGGACGGTGTATTTATATGTTCCCTGTATGCACAGGGATAAACCAGAAATAGGCATGATGATCAAACAATCAGTGCTATCAATACTAAATTGATCAAATACGACTAGGTGGTAAATTAAATCATCGTTGATTTTATTATCGAAATTTCATACCATTACCTAATAATAATTTAGTATATTAGGATAAATTTTATAAAACGGATTTTTTTAGTTGGTTCGATTGGGTTATTTTTGACGGGTTGTAATGATAAATGCGATTCGATGTCTGAGCCTTTTTTATGTCTCAAAATTTTGCCAAGAAAAAACTAAAATTCCCATCTAATACTGAGTTCCGATATATTACTGATGATGGGGTTTATATATTTGGAGATGTAAATAAAAAGGATTAGATGTCTGTAAAAATAGCGTTTATGATTATGTGAAAGCCAAGAATAATTTTGGAATGATAATTAAAAATAATTATACAGTTGATCTGAATTATAAAGTCAAAGATAAAACATGGTTCGCAACTAAATAGTTATTGAATAAAACATAAATAATCAAGCAATAACTATCCTATTGCAATTTTATTACTCACTAGATCGGTATAAGGAGATAAAGACATGGCTAGTTTGAATGTTAAATCTGCAAACTTTACATATAAAAAAATAAGTATTTTGTTTGATAAGATTTTTATTGACAATAAAATCGTACATTTTGACGATATTGAATTATTTGATTTTGCCAGCGAAGATAACATCAAAGAAATTAAAAGTAGTATTAGCTGGGGCGTGGCAGGAGCTCTTACTTTTGGAGTATTTGGTGCAGCAGCAGGGCTCTTATTAGGAGGAAATAAAAAAGAAACAACATTTGTTTTATCTATGAAGAGTGGTAAAGCATTTATCGCATCAACTAAACCTGAAACATTTCTCAAAATACAAAAAAAAATTAATAAACATCGTGATTGTGTTAAAACTATGGGGGATATGTATATTAGCTCCGAATCGTCCCATGACAATTATTATAAGTAGTAGAATTAAAGATGAATTTACTTGTGAGCGTGCCGAAGAATAAAATAATTGTCTATAGATTGTAATAATTCAACCCTCTAATGAGTTTTTTTATTGTCAAAACTTTTGAAATAACATACCATTAACCTTAAAAATTAAGGAGAATGGAATGAAGAAATTAATTTTTATTGTAGCATCGTTTTTTATAACCCCATATGTTTTAGCTGAAACACAATATCCAGATGCGCCACTTGGGTTAAAATGGGGTATGACAGTAACAGAATTGGAGTCTAAAGCTGGCGCTGTATTGTACCCACTACCAATGGATGAACATTTAACACTTTACTCTTTAAAATCCCCACCAATTACATTACCTGGATTTACTGAATATGTTGTGGTAGTTCATAAAGATTTAGGCGCGATAAAAATTATTATGGATAAAGAAATAAAATCAGATGTATATGGTACTGAAGGTAAAAAAGAATATTTTAAATATAAAGAAGCATTAACAAATAAATATGGCAAACCTAAAGATTCTTTTGAATTTGTTGGAAAGAAGCTTTACGAAGAGAGAGATGAATTTTATCAGTGCTTAAAGTATGACGGATGTGGTTATTATCTCTCATATTTTGGAGATCATTTATCTTTACAACTAAATGGGATAGAGAGAGGTAAAGGTAATTTAAGCATTACGTATGAATCTGAGCTATTTGCAAAATATAAAGCAGATGAAGAAAATGAGAATAAAAATAAAATTAAAAACGGATTATAGTTGGTGGTGAAATGTTAAAACATACAATTTATATTTTTTTGTTGCTTTTATTTGTAAGCGGGTGCAATAAACAATTATCAGAAGAAGATAAAGCTAAAGTGGCAGCATTGAATATTGAGTTAACACAGACAAACGATGATATAAAAGTAACCACAGAAAATTATGAACAATATAGTAGCGGATTAATAAAATCGTTAATTGCTGCGAGACTTGAAGTTCTAAAAACAAACAAAAATTTAGTTGAGCAACGGATAAATTCCATTGAATCTGGAGCAGCGGTTAAAGTCGAAACGTTGGTTATAAATCCTAACCCTGAACTTGCTGAGCATTTACAAAGCGAAATACAATCAATGAAACAAGAAATTGAGATTGATAAAAATGAAGCTTCAAAATATAGCGGTGGACTGATTCTATCTATGAAGTTAATGACCATAGCCACTAAAGAACAATCATTAGCTGCGTTGCAACAAAAATATCTTACTGTTAAATATGGTTTAAGCTCTTTACCTAAAATAGATATGGAAATACCGAAACCAATAAAAGAAAGTGATCCAAACGTACCTTTAGAAAGTCGTTTGTAAAATCAAGACTCATTTGTAAAATAAGGTTTAATGAAAGTTTACAGTCGGATAAATAGCTAAAAATTCACTCAAACCGCTCTAGTTGAAGTGACCCCATAAAGTTGGACACTTTTATTAAGCGGCTTGTAAGGCCTGATTTCGATATTCAACCGGAGTCAGGCCTTTTAATTTGGCTTTAATCCGTTTGGTGTTGTAGTATTCTATATATTCTTCTATTTTTTCAATCAATTCATCTGCATCTTGAAAGCATTGTCCATGATACATTTCTGATTTTAATAGACCAAAAAAGTTTTCAGCTACCGCATTATCTAAACAATTTCCTTTTCTGGACATACTTTGTTTGATGCCATTATTAGCTAGTAGCTTCTGATAATGGCAATTTCTATATTGCCAGCCTTGGTCACTATGTAGTAACGGTTTTTCACACTGTTTTAATCGTGATATCCCTTTTTGAAGCATATCTGTCACCAAGGTCAAACGTGCATTTTTAGCCACCTTATAAGCTATTACTTCTTGATTATATAAATCGATAATAGGGGATAGGTAAATTTTCTGTTCATTTACCTTAAATTCTGTGACATCCGTTACCCATTTTTCATTCGGTCTCGATGATTTAAAATCTCTTTTAAGATAATTAGCTGCTGTTTTACCGGTCTCTCCACGATAAGAACGATATTTTTTAGGTCTTACTGTCAATTTAAGATTAAGCTGACCCATTAATCGTTGTACCGTTTTATGATTGAGCTTAATTCCTTCATTTATCAACGCTAAATGAATTCGCCGATAACCATAGCGCCCTTTATGTTCATGGTAAATCGATTCTATACGTTTTAACTCATTTTCATAAGCAGACGGGGTTTTCAACCTATTAACATGATAATAAAAAACACTTTTTGCCAGTTTTGTTGCTGATAGCAAATGTTTTAAGGAATACTGATATTTAAGAGCTAAAACAACTAACGTTTTTTCTTTGTTTGTTGACGTTTTGCTTGCTTCAGCTCTTCCAACTTTTTTAGAACAGCATTTTCTGCTCGTAAATAAGCGATTTCCTCTTTTAATGCTTCAATTGTTTTTTTATCATCACTGTGAGTTGGTTCAATACGGGGTTTCTTCATACATGGTCTTCCTCTGGAATGATATTCAAGCCCTCGGAAACCTTTTTTATGATATCTATCAAGCCAAACAAATAGTAGCCCGGGGGAACTTAAATTAAGCATAGCACTAGTGTGCCCGAGAGACCAATTATTTGTCCACATTAATTTTAGTGCTTGTAATCTTGCTTCGGCATGACGTAAATGAGGTATTGGTTGAAAGGAGTTACCACCATGAATCGCAACCACTTGGGACCAATATCGAATCTGACTAGAAGATATCGCATATTTTTTTGAAAGAATTTCCGATGATTCTCCTGATAAGAATTCATTAGCTATGATAATTTTTAAATCTCGACTATATTTTGACATAAAAAGACCCCCTGTAATTGGTTGTCCAACTATTGGGGGTCACTTCAATTTAAATTGGACACATAGTTAGGTTGAATTGATATGGCAGATCAGAATTCACGCAAAATAAATCGATTTTATTGAAAAAAACTATTAAATAACATAATATTAAAAAAAATAAAGATTAAGGAAATGATATGAAGAAGATTATTTGTTGCTTATTGTTACTCCCATTTTTTGTATTTGCTAAAGAAATTAAGTATAAGGATTGGCACGTTAACATTGATATTGATCCAATAACAGATAAAAAAATGTTTCTATATTTGCTGGTGATGTGACGAAAGCTCAAGCCTGTGAAAGCGCTGCTCTTATGTTTAATTGTGAGTTCGTTGCTCTTGTACCTTTATCAAAAAACTGGGAATACAATCAAGGTAATGCAATTAAAGTCATTTTTAGAGTAGATAAAGAAAAGCCAATTGAAATGGAATGGGTAATGCCTGTTGGCAACCCAATCGCCAAAAAAGAAGACTTTATGAATAAACCAATTCAAAATGGTAAAAAGATCGTCGTAAGGGCTGGAACTGAATCTCCAAGAGATTTTACTTTTTCTTTATCAGGCTAGACAAAAGCTTATAAACGTCTCGAAAAAGAATGTGCAAATTGAAGTGACAATAAACTTTGAGTTCATCACAAAAAACCTCTTACAGGGTTTTTAAAATGATATTTGAGTTACTTCTTTCTATCATTACTAGTTGAATCATATATTCCCTGTGTGTAAAGGGATAAACCGGGATACCGTGCGGTAATTCATGTATTTCAGCAGTGTTCCCTGTATAGACAGGGATCAATCATGTTTTAGATTAAAAGTTGTTAACTTTATAGGGATGGATTCTAAATATTACTTGTACAACGCAGATTTGACTGATTAATGAGTTGTTTAAGCATTATATGGTAAAGTGCAAAATAAATGAGTTTTCAATTATCAGTAGTAGAAAATCGACTAAGCTTATTAATACATAGTTAGATTACTGGTAATGTTCAATAACGCTTATAGAAATTATTTGGTCAATGAACATCATTCTATCTTTCAATAAATTAATTTAGAAAAATTTTTTTTAAAAAGTAGATAATAATTAATTCACCTAACTGCTTCAGCGGTTTTTTGTTGCTCAACTCATATAAATAAAATACTATTATCAAAAATAAGTGTTAGGCTATGAAAAAATTTAGTTATTTTATCATCTGTTTTTATTTAATAATAAATGGAAGTAAGGAATGAAAAATTTAATTGCTGTTTCGATATTAACTTTGATTGGTTTTAGTGCATTTGCTAATGATAATGCAAAAAGATTGACTGAGATGCTTATAAATGAAGATATTAATATTTTTAAAACAGCCGGCGACTCAATTATTGGTGAAAAAATATTAATCGTTTCTGCATCAGATCTTAATAAAGAATTCAGTAACGATCAGACTAAATACGAAAAAAAATACGATAACCAACTGATTAATATTATAACCCAAGCACCTGAAGTAAAAACGGATTTAAATGGTAATCCGTCAATTATTATAAATGGTGATCATCAATCTGAATTGGTTTCTATCGAATTAAAAAATAGAGATGAAGCATTGAATATCAAAAAGGGAAGTGAACTAGACCTGATTTGTTTAGGTACAAAAGATAATGTTAAACTTCCTGTGTTAAAAGATTGTGTAACTGCTGACAGTTATTTTCAAAAGTTTCTTGAAATGAAAATGAATAATATAAGTCAACTAAAAGAAGGAGACACCCCAAAAGATTTTTTTGAAGCGATTTACTTGAGTTTTAAAGAATTTGATATTAAAAATCCTAATAAGTTAGATGGAAAAAAATTAGATGATAATGAAACTGATATGGATGAGATTCTCGAAACTGTAACGGATAGCATTAAAGAAGAATCCAAAGAATTTACAATGCCGAATCCATAAAAAAGCCCGAAAGGGCTCAATTACAAACAGATTAATTTCTACGTAAGATTATTCTAAAAAAGTGTTCCTTGTACATATAGATAAGACATCTCTATTTGTTTGATTAAAACAATAAAGATTATCAGTATATACATTAATTTATCATTTATAATAATACACGTTTTTGTTCCCTGTATGCACAGGGTTAAATCTTGAAGGATAGATTATTGGTCCTGCTGTAGCAGATAGCCTTGATAATGAAATAGAGGATTTACTAAGTGGAACATACGTTAAATGAAGAAGATCTTTATGTAACACTTTCAGATCTTTTTGCAGCAAGTAATATTGATTATGAAAACATTGCCTCAGTAGCAAGACAATTCTCCATAAAGCACATTGAGTCTGTTTTATTTAATTATATTGCACCTATTTGTCACTATAATGTTATCACTTCTTATTGTATGGCTTTTGATTCAACTTCTATAATTAATGCGGTTAATAACATCAAAAAAAATGAAAATCGTTTTATTAATAGAATCAAAATTCGTATTTTGGCTGTCTATTTTAAGTTTAAATTTAAGGATGAATGGCAAAAATTAAAAAGCTTATTATGATTATCACCGTTTTAAAATCTTATTTGAATAAAATTTTTTGTATCCTCTTCCTTATGTATTAGGATTAAAATTTTGTCAAAAAGTTTCAGATTAACTATACGTTTCAGTATAAAAATCAATGAATAATTCAAATTAACTTTATGTTTATAAAGAAAACATAATATTTGGTTAATATAAGCATTTGTTTTAATATCGAGTAAGAGATTCGAAATAACAGAGTTTACTTAATAGCTTTCACTTAAAAAATATATTGGAGTATTTAAAGATCGTTGAGATGATATTAACTAAAAACGAGTATATGAATCATAGATTATGAAAATTTGGTAACTAAGATATACAAACAAACCACTTTAAAAATAGTGTAATTTTGATAACAACAAAGCACTAAAAACATCTCAATAAAACTTATTATTTTTTAACTGAATGAAAAATATAAGCTTATCGGTAGAATTCCGTAGAATCTAATTTTAATTTCCATCAATTTTAATTACTTTAATAAAATCATAATGTTATAAATACTAATTTTGATAAAAAATAACCTAAAAAATCGGTAGAAATTTAGCAGTCAATATTTTAATTATAAAACAGTATGTTATAATTGGTATGTTCCCTGTATGCACAGGGATAAACCGCCGCCCAAAATAGGTCATATAACCCATCCACAATGTTCCCTGTATGCACAGGGATAAACCGCCGATCTCGCTGAAACCCATACATTTAAATGTATGTTCCCTGTATGCACAGGGATAAACCGTAGGCATTAATAGCTCAGAGCTTATATAGGAGATGTTCCCTGTATGCACAGGGATAAACCGCTTTTTCTTTCGATGGCTATGTAGGCGTTTCAATGTTCCCTGTATGCACAGGGATAAACCGCACTACCAAAGTTAATATTTACTGGTCAACAGATGTTCCCTGTATGCACAGGGATAAACCGAAACGGCAGTGATAATTAATGAATTAACAGTAATGTTCCCTGTATGCACAGGGATAAACCATTTACTGGAACAAAAATTAGACCTATCCGAACATGTTCCCTGTATGCACAGGGATAAACCGAATTGTAGCGGATAAGAAGTATTTTTACATAAATGTTCCCTGTATGCACAGGGATAAACCGACGAGTTAGATGCATTGTTAAATGAGGAAAACATGTTCCCTGTATGCACAGGGATAAACCGTGTTTGACATATAAATAGTTCTCCTAATCGGTATGTTCCCTGTATGCACAGGGATAAACCGTTCAATGAGTTAGATAGGTTAGGAGAATGGAAATGTTCCCTGTATACACAGGGATAAACCGCTTATTTAGCAACATAATCAATGGGTCCATATTGGTTTTAGTCTGAATAACAACCGTTAAATCGTGTTAACAGCAATCAAACAGGGCGGTAAAACTGTTTACGTGAATGGGTTGATTTAAATAACTGTCCACAAAAAGGATAATACTATGTTTAAACGGCTTGGAATAATCAACAGAAAATCATAGTGAGATAGTGTTAATGTCTCATGGTAATGAGACAATTTTGTTAGTTGTAGAGACGTATTTATTTGAAGAGATAATTGCATCATGGGTCATAGCAACATTAATTACCATATCTATTTTTTGTTTATACGCAAAATATGTTAGTCCTGAAATTTGGAATTATATAGTCGCGTTTTTATTTGGATGATGTATGAATAAATCAAAAATATTAGGTGCCGCATTAATTGTCGTTATTTTTGTTCTAATTATTTATTTCGGTTACAACAATTATCAGGAAAAAATAGACTCAAAAACGATAAATTAGAATTAACCAATAAAATCGAACATCTACAGCAAACAATCGCCAGAAATAATCAAATCATCGCAGATAACGAGCAATCAAAACGCGAATTAGAAAATCAATCAACCGAACGGCAGGAGCAAATCAATGGGCAACTCAAAGATGACAATTGTGCTAATCAGTTCGTGCCTATTGCTGTGTCTAACAGCCTGTACAACCGAGCGAAAAATTTACTTCAATCAACCGCGATACCTACAAATCTATTAAATGACTGCACGCCTCGTTTACCTCCTAAATCAATGACGTTCGGTGATAGCGTCAGATACAACGAACACCTATTAAATGTTATTGAAATGTGTAATAGGGATAAAAGAGCGATTAGATTAATTAATCAATAATTATTCATTTCTGCCGCATAAACTATAAAAAATCCCGAGCGGTTATAAAAAATAACTACATATTTAATCAAAATTATTAATATGATGATACTAAATAAGAGGTAACTCAATGAAATCACTAACATACGGACAAAAATTAGTAGATATAAATTTTAACCCGGCTGAGTTAGAGTCGGTTGGTATTTGTAAAAAAAATATTGCTACCGCCATCGACCAGTTGAATGATTTGCGAAAAAAAACAGAATCGCCTGAGACAAAGCGGCTATGCTCTATTGCTATTACAGAATTGCAAGGCGCGCAAATGTGGTCAATAAAAGCGCTTACTTGGTCAGATACCAATTTATAGATAAATATTAATTTACACTATTTAACACAAAAAATCAGATTAATTTAGCTAATTTGTATAAACTATATACATATTCACAGTGGCTATAACGATAATGTGAGGGTGTAATATGACCAAGCAAGTAGCTGTTTTGGGTGATGCAACCAATTATGGCGGTAGGATTATCACAGCGTCAGGAAACGGTTATTGTGGTATGGATGGTGTTGCTCTATTAGGTGATTTGGTTTCCTGTCCTAAATGTAGAAGCACAGGCAGAATTATAGAGGGAGCAGACAACTTTATTATCGATGGCAAACCCGTTGCCTATGATGGCTGTATTGTTGCGTGTAAATGCACGCCAGTCGGAGGGCATAGAATCATCGCCTTAAACAGCACTATATTTGTCGGAGTTAGTAGTGGCTCTGTCCAATCTAATTCGTTTGCTGGTAATCAAAAACAATTGAGTTCCGCAAATGATGACGAAAACAATTTAATTAGAATTGATGCACGCCGTCTCTTACAATGTGCTGATGAATTATGTGAAAAGCATCTATATCATGATGATATTAAACAGGCGTTCAAGCAAGACATCAAGTCGTTTGCTAATAATATAGTTGAACAAGTAGACAGTGGCGCAATGACGTATGAGCAAGGCGCGGAAAAAATCAAGGAAGAAGAAGATAGCCTTTTGAGCCAATCATTAATTTGGGCTGAACGAGGATTAGCAATTTTGGGCGGTTTAGCTATGATTTCAACTGGTGCGGCTATGTGCACAACGGGTGTAGGTTGTGTTATTGGTTCATACATTGGTCTGCATGGTGTAAATAGCATACAGGAGGGCTTGACGGGTGGCGATGGTTTTTTAAAATCCACCTATCAGGCTGCAGCTAGGGAATTAGGTATGTCCGAGTCAGTAGGAACGCTGGTTTATGATTTGGTTGATATAGGATTATCTGTACACGGTAAACTCGAACTAGTGCCTAAAATAAACGAATTAGGGATGCCTGTCAAAAAATTGTGGCATTATGGGCGTCAGGATTTGGTTCGGCATTATACGCAAATGAAAAAATGGGCGTTAGTAGGTGAGACGTTCATTGATGTG
This sequence comes from Gilliamella apicola, assembly GCF_000599985.1. Lineage (NCBI taxonomy): Bacteria > Pseudomonadati > Pseudomonadota > Gammaproteobacteria > Orbales > Orbaceae > Gilliamella > Gilliamella apicola. The sequence continues at coordinate 1,949,029 of NZ_CP007445.1, read as the reverse complement.
ATTTCATTAATTAGCATTTTTGATGACGTTAAAAGTGTATTCTTTCATAATAATGATACTGACGAATCAGAATTAGTTATCCCTGAGTCTGAAACAATTACGAATGTAGGTGAGTTAGTTCATAGTTGTAACTTTGTTAGCGTTCGTGAGAGCAACGACGGCGTTAGAGAGTATTTCCTCTGTACGACTCCTGACGGTGAGCAATATACAATTGATAGCGAAGGGGAATAATGTTTATTATTTTTATTTATTATTTTTTATCTATAGCCACTTTGTGCGCCTGTTATTATTTCCGCCGTTCTCGTTTCACGGAAAAAGATTATAAATATAACAAACTGTTAAGATGGACTCGACGCATTCTGATAATTTGGATATATTTTTTTGGAGGAATACAGGGCAGTATTTGTTTTAGGAAAAATTATTTCCGTGACGTAGATAATGATTTTATTCTTGGGTCAGCATTATTTTTTTTATTTGCATATATAGTTGCAGTATGTTGGGTAGAAGATATCACATATCCGTTCAATAACAAGAAAAAATAGTAAAGATAGCGGAGCGGAATAATAATGTTTATCATTTTTATTTATTATTTGTTATCTATAGCTACTTTGTGTGCTTGCTATTATTTCCGACGTTCTCGTTTCACGGAAAAGGATTATAAATATAACAAGCCGTTAAGATGGAAGCGAAGACTTCTGATAATCTGGTCATACTTGCTTGGAACAATACATGGTTGTATTTGTTTTAGAGAGTCTATTTTTAGTGACGTAGACAATTATTTTATTAGGGTATCTGCCGCTGTTTTTTTGATTGTCTATATATTTGCTATAGGTTGGGTAGAAGATATTATATATCCTTTCAATAAAAAGAAAAAATAGTAAAGATAGCGAAGCGGATTAATAATGTTTATTATTTTTATTTATTATTTTTTATCTATAGCCACTTTGTGTGTTTGCTATTATTTTCGTCGCGCTCGTTTTACAGAAAAGGATTATAAATATAACAAACCGTTAAGATGGACTCGACTTATTCTGATAATTTGGATGTATTTGCTAGGAACAATACACTGTAGTATTTGTTTTAGGAAAAATTATTTCCATGACGTTATTCTGGCTTTACGCGTTGTCCACTTTATTTTTGTGCACAGCTATTTACCCATATTGTTTCGGTGATTTTGATAAAAAAGTTAAAAACAAAATTGCTAACACATTGGGAAATATATCAACTAGAAATAAATGTCTTAATGTTATCAATATTTCATCATTGGTACTGATAGCGTTTAATGGTTGGATCGTGACTACAATTGTATTTATTGTAACATTCATGTTTTCTCGTTTTCTTATTTATTGTGCTAAAGATAAGTTAAATTATTAGGTCCTCTAAAAGATAGAATGTAAAGCTATAGATTGTTGCACTCACGCATACTCATCAACTGGTTATTGCTATCGGCATTTGTATTTAGTTAAAGCGAATCGAATTGTAAGTAAAGCTGGGTCAATAATGTTCCCTGTGCACATAGGCATAAACCGCGTTACAAATGAACCCGTAAAACTAACCGAATGTTTTCCCTGTATATACAGGAATAAACCAGCGATGCGTCAATTTACATAGCATTTTTTTGCTATTCAAAATATCATAATTCTAAATTTTATTGTTTACCATCTTTTTAATTATATGAAAAATATAAACTTATCGGTGGAATTCCGTAGAATCTAATTTTAATTTTCATCAATTTTAATTACTTGAATAAAAACATAGTGTTATAGATGATGATTTTAATAAAAAAGAGCCTAAAAAATCGGTAGAAATTTGGAAGTCAATATTTTAATTATAAAACAGTATGTTATAATTGGTATGTTCCCTGTATACACAGGGATAAACCGGACTTGCCCAATTTATGCCAGCAACGGCGGATATGTTCCCTGTATACACAGGGATAAACCGAAACACATTGAGCATATAGCGCATCTAATGGTATGTTCCCTGTATACACAGGGATAAACCGGCAAACCCGAGGCAACGGGCATAACATTTAAAATGTTCCCTGTATACACAGGGATAAACCGCATATGAACATACTGCGGTTTTGGAAAGTAGCATGTTCCCTGTATGCACAGGGATAAACCGAATGTACGCCAGCCCAGCCGATACTGTTAACTATGTTCCCTGTACACACAGGGATTAATCACAAATCCATCACAAATCCATCACAAACAGCCCTCGTGGCGGTTTTTATTGCCCTTAATCTTTAAATAACATACCATTACCTAAAAAAGGAGATGGTATGAAAAGAATTGCATTACTAGGATTGGTTTGTTTTACGTTGTTTGGTTGTGGTGATGATGGTGGCGGTAAAGTTACTAATGAGTTTTTGGTTGGTAAGTGGGAGTGTAAATTGGACGGTTACAGTTCGAAAATGAAAAATGGAAAATTTACTGATTATGTTAGCGATGGGTTTAATATAATAAGGAAGGAAGAATTCAAAATAGAAAATAATAAACTGTATAGTATAAGTAAAACTGAAATGGATGGACTTAGTTTTTGGGAATCGAATGATTGGGATGAAAGTGATATAACTATTACTCATACGGGGCAAACAGTAGAGAAAAAGGAAAATAATCTAATAGAAAAATCAACCAATTCTCTAATTAAAAAATCACATGATACTTATTTAATGATTGAGGAATATATTAAAACTCCAAATGAACAATATGATTCAGAAGATGATATTGAGGCATTACGAATAAAAACAGAAGCTTTTTGCACAAGAATAAAATAATTTTTATTAAATTAATTTAAACCTCTGAATTCAATATCGAGAGGGCAAGGAATAAAATACCAGAGATGGAAATAACACCAGTTGGGCTTTTGAGTCTCTCGACACCTATATGTTCCCTGTACACACAGGGATAAACCGTCTATTTTTGACGGCAAAATTGATAACGAAAACATGTTCGCTGTACACACAGGGATTATTGATTAAGAAAATCATAAAAAGTCAATCTTGCTATCTACTGTCTACGTAGAGGAGTTTTTTTATTCTGCAAACTTATTTTTGTGATCATATCGATTGTAATGGATAGCATCGCTTATTAAGTAGTTGTAAATTTCATCTACAATTTCGATTCCATTTTTTAAGTAATTTGCTTCACGTTTTTTACCGCGTTCACCAGGAAAAAATACCTCAGTAATTCCTTTAGCAGGTTTAACCTGTTTTAGTTGATCTAGCATGGCTGACATGTTCTTTTTGAAAGTTTCAAGACCGATAAAATAATCGGGATTGATAACAATATGCAAATGCCCAAGATCTCGTCCTTTGGATAAATCGGCATACATTGATGAGACGTTTTTACCAAATGGTACACCTAATAAAATGCCAGACAATATATCCACCATCATCATTAATCCAAACCCTTTTGCATCTGCTATAGGTAATAGAGCATTGACCTGGTGCGGATCAGTTGTTGGTTCCCCTTGTTTGTCAACCGCCCAAGTCGGTGGAATAGGGACACCTTTGGATTTGGCATACAGTATTTTACCCCACGCTTGTACTGTGGTAGCCATGTCGAACGAAACAATGCGATTATCTTCTGTTGGAGCCGCAAAGGCGATGGGGTTTGTACCAAAAAATTCTTCTGCACCGCCATAAGGTACCGCCATCGGATCGGATTGGCACATTGATATTGCAATAAGGTTTTGTTCAGCGGCCATTTCGGTAAAATAACAAAGAGAACCACTGTGTGACATACGACGAATACCTACCACTGCAATACCATTTTTTTTCGCCATTGCAATTGCTTTATCCATGCCCATTTTAGCGGCTACTAAACCGCATCCATTGTCAAAATCTAATATGCCACTGGCAGGCCCCGTCTCTTGGTAAGTGATGTTAGGGTTGTGAGTCATTCCACCTTTGGCAATGCGTTCAGCATAATATTCAACTCGCACAGCGCCATGCGAATGGATTCCGCGAGCATCAGCGAAAGCTAGGGCATCGGCAGCAATATCTGCGTGTTCGCTTGTTAAACCAGCCTTATGTAATTTTTTGGCGATTAAACGGTGTAAGGTTTGTCTATCAACTCTCATATTAAAACTCCTATCTTTTCCATATATCTATTCACTCATTACTTTGTCCGCTTGATGGGCTGACAATGGTACCTTTTGTGGTATCTAATAACGCCTCAATATCACTCAATGTACCGATATAAGCTCTGTTACCCGTCTTTTCGACAAATTCGATTACCGATTTTACTTTTGGCCCCATTGCACCATCGTCAAGCGCTAGCGGTTTTAGTCGTTCAGGGGTGACATGGCGTAATGCTGTTTGTTCAGGAGTCCCCCCAGTTTTCATATACGGCATCGGCATCTGTTAAGATCATTAGATGATCGGCTTTAAGCTGTGTTGCAAGTTTTGCGGCTGAAAGATCTTTGTCGATAACTGCTTCTATCCCTTTGTATCCTTTAGCATCTTTAATTACTGGTATACCACCACCACCGTTACATATCACAATGGCATCATCGGTCAGCAGTTGTTGTATGGTGTCAATTTCGAGTATTGTTTTTGGTTTTGGTGATGGAACAACTCGGCGAATATATTGACCATCTCTTTTAAATGTCCAACCATATTGTGCTTGTAATTGTTGCTGTTGATCGGGTTGATAGACTGGTCCGATATATTTAGTTGGATGACTAAACGAGGGATCATGCTCATCCACTTCGACTTGTGTCAACACCGTCACAACTTTATTAATATTGTTGTGTTGTTGTAAACTGCGCCCAATCATATAACCTAACATGCCTTGGGTTTGGGCAACTAAAATATCTAGAGGATAGGCAGGTACTTGAAAATAAGCTTGATTTTGCAAAGCCAATAATCCTACTTGTGGTCCATTGCCATGTACGATAACTAAGCGGTATTTACCCGCAAGTTTAGCAATGATTTTTGTAGTTGTATCAATATTTTCATATTGATTATCTACTGTTAAATGTTGATCGCGTCTGGCAATGGCATTGCCACCTAACGCAATGACAATAAGTTCCATTTTGTTTCCTCGATAATGTTTTTTTGCAACAGGTTCTGTGTTTATAATTCAATATCTCGATGGCAATCTTTAGAATAGATATAACTCAATGGTTCTTTACCAACTGAATAACAAGCTTGAAGAGCATAAGCACCCATAAAAATATAATCATCTTTTTTTACTGGTATCCACTCATTGTCAAGCAAATACATGCCTTCACCACTAAGCAAATACGCGCCGTGTTCTTGGAAATGGGTTTCAATATAACCATGGCTCGCACCAGGTTTAAAAGTTAAAATATGAAAGTTCATGTCAAAACCAAGCTCTTTGGGCAGGAGGTCTTGCACAAATACGTTATCCATATCTTCATAACAGATACTATCTAACTTTTCGGCATGGTTGCTTACTACACGAGCTTGATAACCTGCGAGCGGTATATAGCGACGTTTATACAGAAATAATCGAGATAAAACAGTATTATTTTGCAAATACAATTTAATTCCTGCTGGACAATAAACATAACCACCCATTTTTAGGCTAAAGACTTTATCGTCAGCTTTCGCCGTTACTTCGCCACTGATCACATAGACAAATACTTCTATATCTTTACCACCAAAACCTTGTTGATTTTTGCCGTCTTGATACATAGTGACAAGGTAATCGACAAACGATGCTCCCAATTTTGGCGTTGATAGAATAGTGATATCACAGTTTTCAAACCCTGGAATGATATTTTTGACTAACCCATCAGGTGGTATCAATGCGTAGTTATGACGTTTGATAATGGCTCTCGATGCAAGTAAATCTTTTGGATAACCAGTATTATTATTGATATACCCCATTTTTATTCTCCTTGTAACATACTGCTGTTTTTACATAACTTTAGGGTTGTTAAATTATTTGTTTATTGTTATTTAGGTAATAGTCATCCCTACTTGTAAAAAGCAGTTATTTTTATATTGGTTTAACCGGTCATAGGCATCTGACCGGTAATGATATTTATTGGCTGTTAGCCTTTTTCGTATTGATCAGCATGAAGATCAGAGTAGCAATAATCAATATGCCTATGGCGACATAAAATCCAGTGATTTTAGTGCCAGTAAGATCGGCTAAATAACCCGTTAGCGGTGGTGCAATCACTGACGAACTCATACCAAAGAAGTTAAAGACGCCAAAGGATGTACCATAATTGGTTTTTGGTGCAGTTTCAGCAACATGTGAAATTAATATCGGTTCGACAGTCAGTTTGCCAAATAACCCATAAAAGATTAATCCTGCAAGTAAAAAAGTGATGGTTGCAGATTGTACGGTAATAAATAAGGTTCCAGCAGCAATCAGTTCTAATACGATGATAAACAATAGACGTTTACTTCTAAATTTATCGGATATTTTACTGATGATTAATGCACCCGGAATAGCCGCGAAAGCTACCAATGAGGATGCTGAGCCAATACTACCACCCGTAAAGCCGCGTTCAGTTTCTAAAAAGTTTGGTAACCAACTGACAATCATGTAGTAGCCATAACATGTTGCAAAATACATAATGTAAGAGGCAATCATTTCAATGCTAAAGAAACTATGTTTTTGGTCAGATTTAATTGGTGATGTTTGCGCTTGGTTATTCGTTGCGTCATTTTGAATGGGTTGCCTAAACTTTGGTTGTTCTTTGATAACAATAGCAAAGCCTGCAATTAAACAAAGTAACAGCGCAGCAATAATATAGAGCATATATTCCCATGGCATACCCCATGACTTAACTAAAAAGCTGGTTGCCAGTAAACTTATGCCCATCCCTAATGCTGAACCAGTATTGATAATAGCTGAAGCAAAGCCACGATGTTCAGATGGGATATTTTCGGCTGAAAGTGACCAAGCTGAACCATAATAAGAGCCACAACCTAAGCCAGCTAATAAACTACCAACATAAATCATCATAATAGAATGTGCATTACCAATGATTAAAGCTGCAATGGTAAATAATAAGAAACCAGGAATCACCACTGCTTTTTTACCAAACTTATCAACTAACATCCCTGCGGGGATTTGCATAGCGGTATAAGCAAAAAAATAGCAACTAGCAATTAAACCTAACTCGGTATTGGATTGTGGACCTATAGTTTGTTGAACTTCTGGAAAAATAGCAGTTAGAACAGGACGATAGATCCACATTACTGTCCAACCAAGACATAATAATACTACGATTTTGTGCCAGTATTGGATACCACCTGTTTTGGCTGTTGTATTAACAGTTGTCATGTCAGCTCCTTATTACTCTTGGTAAGCTAATTTATAAAGGGCATAGGTTAACGCTCTTATACCTTCGACTAAATCCTCTGTTTTGGTATCTTCTGCGGTATTGTGGCTAATACCTTTGATACTTGGTACAAACAGCATAGCGGTAGGTACTCGTGGCGCAAAAATTTGCGAATCATGACCTGCACCGCTGTGCATTACACGGTAGCTGAGCTTTTCTTCTTTGCAAATGTCTTCTAACATATGAATTAGTTTGTCATTCATTGGAATGGGATCTTCATCCATCCAGCGATTGATTTCAATTTCAAGCCCTAGCTCTTTGGCAATACGCACAATATCGGCTTCGATTTCTTCAGTAAATCCAATTAATTCGGATTTATTGGTATGGCGACAATCCATGGTAAATAGCACTTCACCTGGTACAACGTTAACCACGTTGGGTTTTGGTTCAACATGACCAAAAGTAAGCACGAGTGGATCACCTATTTTTAGTGCTTTATTAATGGATTCATGACATATACGACTAAAGGCATACACCGCATCTTTACGGTATCCCATTGGAGTCGTGCCTGCATGGTTGGCTTCTCCAATCAGTCTGATGTTATAACGGCGCTGACCGACAATACTGGTCACAACTCCAATGCTTTTTTGTTCTTTTTCAAGTACGCCGCCTTGCTCTATATGAATTTCTAGAAAAGCTTTGATATCGCTGCGTGCAGGTTGAGTACTGAATTGAAATCCGCAGGCTTGCATGGCATCAACAAATCTGACGCCTTCCACATCAGTGATATTTTCAACATCTTTTTTGTTTGCAATCGCAAAAACATTTTTACTGCCCCAAAATACATATGGAAAACGGCTGCCTTCCTCTTCTGCCATTGAAATAATCTCTAAAGTACGAAGAGGTTGGCCATAGTTTTCTTTTAGGTATTGCATGGCAAGTAAGGCGGCAATAATACCGAGTTGCCCATCTAACTTTCCACCATTGACAACTGTATCAACATGCGAACCTGACATAATGATCTGATCTTTATATTTACTACCTTCAAAGCGACCATATAAATTGCCAACATCATCAAAATAACATTGCATACCGATATTGGTCATGCGTTCTTTCAATGCATTTTGTGCTGCTAGCCATTGAGGCGTATAAAGTAAACGCGTTGTTCCACCTTGTTCTAGTCCCCCAAAACTCGATATCCATTCCACTGCGTTTGCCACATCATCATATAAGATTTTCATAAGCATCTACCTGTTTTTAATCATTCTATTATTAAGAATTATTTTGGTTATGTTTGCTAAGTAACATACTATTAATAACAAATATTAATGTGATCAAACACTCTTTTTTAGGTTTATAAAATTTAATTAAATTAATCAGTTATTATTATAAAAAAATTTTTAATAATCTGTTATGTGCATGATTTATATAAAATTTTTTTGTGGTAATAAATTAATGTTTTGTGACATCTAACCTATTTATTTGCAGTTTTTTTCGTAAGATATAAACAGCGTACGATTTTAGATTTGATAGATAAAGGTATAAAGATTTATCGGCGTATAGCAAATACCATTTGTAATAGATATCTATCATTTTAGATTTATTGAATATTTAAAAATAAATAATTACTAAATAATTGAGAGGCAATTCTCATGATTCAATCTTTCATAAAAAAAGGCAGCTTTCAAGATTCAGTCAGTTTAATGTTAATTTCAAAAAAACTGAGTGATCTCGACGAAGTTGATGAAGTTTCTGTCATGATGGGAACTCCTGCCAATAAATCCTTGCTTACGGCAACGGGTTTTTGGAGTGATAGGTTTAACGATGCTACACCAAATGATATTTGTGTTGCTATCAAAGCGCATAACGATTCAATTAATGTTGTGGATTTAATCAGTACACAGCTTGAAGATGCTTTAAAAAATATTGCCCAGCAACAACAAGGTGGCAATAAATTACTTAAAGCAAGGCGTTATGCTAGTGCGACCCAAAAATTACCTGATGCTAATTTAGTTCTGATATCGATTGCTGGTGAATACGCAGCAGAACTTGCCGAACAAGCCATAGATGATAATAAAAATGTCATGATATTTTCAGATAATGTGTCTGTGAGTGATGAAATCCGTCTAAAAAACAAAGCTTCAAGTAAAGATTTGATTGTAATGGGACCTGATTGTGGTACGGCCATTATTGCTGGTGCTCCATTAGCTTTTGCCAATGTAATTCCCAAGGGTAATATTGGTGTAATTGGTGCCTCAGGCACTGGTATTCAAGAAGTCATCTCACAAATTGCTTTATTAAACCAAGGGATTACGCAAGCTATTGGTTTGGGTGGGCGCGATTTATCACAAGAGGTAGGGGGAATAAGTGCCCTGACAGCCTTAAAGATGCTCGCCGCAGATGAGCAAAGTCAAGTTATTACTTTTATTTCAAAACCTCCTGCTGAAAGTGTGCGCGAAAAAATTATTTCAGCCATGAAACTGATTAACAAGCCAATTGTGGCACTGTTTTTAGGCTCAACTATCAACAAAATACAAGATGAGAATATCTATTTTGCCAAAACATTGGATGAAGCGGCACGCTTAGCTTGTTTGCTAGCCAAAGTAGAAATAGCCATCCACTCATTACCAAAAGTAACCAAGCAAACGATTTCAGGACTTTATACCGGTGGGACTTTGGCTTCAGAAGCCGCGATGTTACTTGCTCAGGAATTGCATTTATCAGTCAATAAAAATCATGATAAAGGCATAATGCTTGAGGAAAATGGTCACAAAATTATTGATCTTGGTGATGATTTTTATACTGTTGGGCGTCCACATCCAATGATCGACCCTTCAATTCGTAAACAAGAAATTAGTAAGTTAGGAGTACAAAAATCAGTTGGCGTAGTATTACTCGATTTGGTTATTGGTTATGGTGCAAATCCTAATCCTGCCGAATCAATTATTGCCGGTTATAAAGCAGCCTGCGCACAGCGCTCAAGTGATAATCCATTAATCGCTATCGTAACAGTTACGGGGTCACAGCAAGATCCACAATGTCGTAGCCAGCAAATTGATGTTTTAACTGAGAATAACATTGTGGTAATGGATAACTTGCCAGAAGCAATATTATTAGCTAAAAAATTAATTACGCCAACAAAATTAACGGGTTTACTTAAAACATATCCATTACTTAATCATATAAGTGTAATTAATGCTGGACTGCGTAGTTTCTCAGAAGATCTTCAATCATCCAATGTACCTGTTGTGCATTATCAATGGGCTCCAATAGCTGGTGGAAATCAAAAATTAGCGGCTATTTTAAAAAAATTAAATTAAGAGGTTTTGACATATGAATAGGGCAATTAATGAAGCAAACCAAGCCATTATTGAGCGAATTAGATCCGCTAGACCACATTGGATTGGGGTAGTTGCTGGAAAAGATGCTGTACCGGCTTTAGCACAAGGTTATAAATTATTACACGCGGGCCCTCCAATTACTTGGCAAGATATGACAGGTCCAATGCAGGGGGCTTGCATTGGTGCATGTTTGTTTGAAAATTGGGCGAACGATGAAAAACACGCTTTAGATTTATTAGCAAATGGTAAGGTTGAGTTTATTCCATGTCACAGCGTTAATGCAGTCGGACCAATGGGGGGGATAACTTCGGCAAATATGCCAATGTTAGTCGTTGAAAACATCACTCATGGTAATCGAGCATACTGCAATTTAAACGAGGGCATTGGTAAAGTAATGCGCTTTGGTGCCTATGGTGAGGAAGTTCTTAATCGTCACCATTGGATGAAAGAGTCCTTAGGACCAGCATTAAATGATGCCCTTAAGCTATTTGAAAATGGCATTGATCTTACTGCATTAATGGCGCAAGCCATTACTATGGGAGATGAGTTTCACCAACGTAATATTGCAGCTTCGGCTTTATTGCTCAGAACATTGTCACCTAAATTAGCTCTACTTGATCGCAATAAAGCAGAAATGGCGAAAATTTTTGACTTTTTAAGTGTGACTGATCAGTTCTTTTTGAATCTAGCGATGGCGTATTGTAAATCAGTTATGGACAGTGCAGCACAAATTCAAGAAGGTACTATTGTTACTGTAATGACACGTAATGGTAAAGATTTTGGTATTAAAGTGAGTGGCTTAGGTGATGAATGGTTTACCGCGCCAGTTAATACTCCGCAAGGGCTATTTTTCACGGGCTATTCACAAAACGAAGCCAATCCAGATATTGGTGATAGCGCTATTACTGAAACCTTTGGGATTGGTGGTGCTGCCATGGTAGCTGCACCAGGAGTCACTCGATTTGTTGGTGCAGGTGGCGCGGATGTTGCATATGAAGTATCTGAAGAGATGAGTGAAATCTATCTTGACCATAATATGCTGTTACAAATTCCATCTTGGAACTTCCAAGGATGCTGTTTGGGCCTTGATATTCGACGTGTTGTTGAAACTGGCATCACGCCTTTGATTAACACTGGTATTGCCCACAAACAGGCAGGTGTGGGGCAAATTGGTGCAGGAACGGTACGTGCTCCATTAGCCTGTTTTGAAAAAGCACTTGAGGCATTAGCCAAAAAACTTAAAGTTTAATTTATGAAATGTAACTATGCAGAAAATAAATTACTAACAAAAGCGATAAGTACCTCACTTACAGCAACATCATTCGTTGCCGATGCAAATCGGCAGTGTTACCTGTCATCATTCCAAAATAGCTTACAGCAAATTAAACCATTAATCATTAGTGCTCATGCACCAAATGTAAAAAGTGAATTATCGTTATTTAGTGTGCATGAACATACCGTTAATTTAATTAACCATCAGCAACAATTGCTCACTTTACATCGTTATGGCAGTGGCTTATCACCTATGGGCTGGGTTCTTAAAACTAATGATTTTGATGCAATAAAATCTAGACTTGCTAATGGTCATTTAACCATAACACAACAGATCAATGGTGATTTATTACTGAATGATGTTCTGTTAAATTATAACACGCATATTTGCAATATGACGCTAAAGTGCAGGGCAGGCACTCAGTTAAATAAAACCGCGATCAGACAATTATTAGTACAGATAAATTATCCAACTGGTTTATTTGGCTTACTTCAAGAAAATATTATCGATAACCCAGCGCCAGAATTGGTGATTTTGTGTGATCAGTTAAATCGTTTAATGTTGGGGCAATATGCGGATATTACTCGATTTATTGGTTTAGGGCCGGGTTTAACGCCAAGTTTTGATGATATTATGGTCGGGATTTTTGCGGTATTGGTCAGTGATCATCGTTTTAAGCCGAAAATAGAACAATTAAAAACAGCAATGCTGGCTTTACCGTTAGATGCGTTGACAACAACAATTAGCGCTACTTTTTTAAAATATGCCTTACAAGGTCAATTTTCATTATCTGTTTTGAATGTCATTGAACGGCTTAATCAACATAACTATGGTCATCGGGCTTTTCATAATCTTTTAAATTATGGACACACATCGGGAGCCGATCTTTTATTAGGTATTTGGTTGGGTATTGATCGTTTTTTAATAAGGGACTGAATAATGTTAGATACAGAAACTATGCGAACCTTTACTAAAGTAGCTGAGTGTAAAAGCTTTTCCAAAGCAGCCAAATTGTTATTTAAAACACCGGCTGCCATTAGTTATCGCATTAAATCATTGGAAACCGATCTTAATACTCAATTGTTTGAACGTACAACGCGTACTGTATCGTTAACGCTTGCAGGCCAACATCTTTACGAGCATTGTAGTCAGTGGTTACTTTGGTTGACAACCATGCCTGAAGAACTGCATCAAATACGCGATGGTGTTGAACGCAAAATTAATCTGACCATTAATAACTTGCTTTATGATGTTGAGGCAGTTACAGATCTATTGAGTTATTTGCAAGAAAAATTTCCATTTACTAATTTTACATTCAATCGACAGGTATATATGGGCGTTTGGGATTCATTATTGCATGGTGAATGTCATCTTGCTATTGGCGCAACGGGAACGGAGTCATTAGATAATATGATTAATATTTTTCCATTAGGTGAAATTAATTGGGTTTTTGTCGCTGCAAAAAATCATCCTATCACTCATCTAGAAGGACCGTTATCGAACGAAACGTTACGCAAATATCCCGCAATAAATATTGAAGATACATCAATTTATATGAATAAACGCGTAGCATGGCTACTGCCAAGCCAATCTGAAATTATTGTGCCTAATATAACTACCAAATTATCGTGTCATTTAAAAGGTTTAGGAATTGGCTTTTTACCTCGTTCGGTTTGTCAAAAGTATTTAGATTCGGGTGAATTAATTGAATGCCAAGTAATTAATGAACGTAAACCTTCACCATTATCCTTAGCATGGAAAAAATCACATATGGGAAAAGTTATGTGCGAAATTATTAATTTATTTAAGTTTCACCATTCATTAGCCAGTAGTTTTTTGAAAAATATCGATATAAAAAGATAAATAATTCATCACGATTAAACGTGATTGTTAACAAATAAACAAGAACTAACTAAAGGAAAATCAAATGTTAGATTTAGATAAATATGATCAAATTAATCCGCCAGCACGATTACTGATGGGACCGGGCCCAATTAATGCTGATCCACGTGTAACTCGAGCAATGGCTGCCCCTTTAATTGGCCAATTCGATCCTGTTATGACTGATTATATGAATCAAACGATGGCTCTTTACCGTGACATTTTCAAAACCAAAAATGAACAAACTTTTATTATTGACGGCACAGCTAGAGCAGGAATAGAAGCCGTTCTTGTGTCAACTATTCGCCCTGGTGATAAAGTGTTAGTGCCAATATTTGGTCGATTTGGTTTATTACTTTGTGAAATCGCTCACCGCTGCCGAGCCGATGTGCATACTATCGAAGTACCATGGGGTGAAATATTCGATCCTAATGTAATTGAAGATGCCATTAAAAAAATTAAGCCACGTTTGCTACTTTGTGTACAAGGTGACACTTCAACTACTTTACTTCAACCATTAGATAAAATTGGTGAAATTTGTCGTAGGCATGGTGTGCTGTCTTATGTAGATGCAACCGCTTCAATTGTCGGTAACGTTTTAGAAGTCGATAAATGGCAACTTGATGGGGTCTCTGTTAGTTTGCAAAAATGTTTGAGTGGACCTCCGGGTGTGGCTCCTTTAACGTTAAGTCCAAAAATGGTTGAAATCATCCAAGCACGCAAATGTGTTGAACTTGGTATTCGAGCTGAAGGCGATAGTAGTGGCAGTGATGAAATTATTTATTCCAACTATTTCGATATTGATATGATCATTCGTTACTGGGGAGCAGAACGCATTAACCATCACACCGAAGCTACCTCTATGCTTTATGCAGCTAGAGAGTGTGCTCGCATTGTATTACAAGAAGGTTTGGATAATGTTATAGAACGTCACCGCATTAATGGTGCGGCTATGGTGGCAGGTTTACAAGCGATGGGACTTAAACTATTTGGTGATATTAACCATAAAATGAATAATGTGGTTGGGGTGATACGTCCAGAACATATTAACGATCAAGAAGTACGTAACTTAATGCTTAATGATTTTGGCATTGAAATTGGTGCATCTTTTGGCCCTCTTAAAGGTAATGTTTGGCGTATTGGCACAATGGGTTATAACGCTAGAAAACAGTGTGTTTTACAAACATTAACCGCCTTTGAAGCGGTATTAAATCGTGTTGGCTTTAAAACCATTCAAGGCGCAGGATTACAAGCTGCTTGGGATATTTATCAAAAGTAAAATTGTATTATTAATAATAAATATTCATTTAAATCAGTTAACTCTACGTCCATTGCAATCAAAGCAGTGGATGTAACCATGGCTCAACACATAGTACAACATAAATCGTTATTGGTCGTAAAATTACATGGCAAAGCATATTGTTTTAGAACATCGAAAAGCCTAGAACGATTAGCATCAGTTTGTTGAGGATAATATTTTAATTACACCTAAGAAAATTATACGAGTATCTCGAAAAAAACAGCTACATTAAGTGATGATTAAAAACGATGGAAAGGTCGCTACACAATTTTTTATTTTTGTTGTCAGAATAGTTGTTCTCTTTTTTTCATAGAATGGTGATGAATGTATCACTACTATTTATTGGTCATGATTAGGGCATAGGAAAAACGGTAAAAGGACGATTATTTGCGCTTTCTTTATTGGTTATGTGCTATTTTAAATACAGGTAGTTATTTATCCAATAGATTTTATTCGCGAAAAGTGATGGATTAATTGGCAATTTGCTAGTCCATTTTTTCTATGCTTACAAGATTAATTTATTCATTAATTTGTATGATTATTTTGTCACCGTTTTGTGCAAAAACCGTTCTATTAAGAACGGTTTTTATTGATTGATAAAAATTTCAGCAATTAAGCTTTATATTTTTTCATTACAATTGAAGCATTGGTGCCACCAAAGCCAAAGCTATTTGACATAACTGTTGTCAATTCACGTTCGGTAGGTTCAGTAATAATATTCATGCCAACTGCTGCTTCGTCTAATTCATCTATATTAATACTTGGTGTAATAAAGCCATGCTCAAGCATTAATAATGAATAGATAAGTTCTTGCGCGCCTGTTGCACTTAATGAGTGACCTGTCATTGACTTAGTGGATGAGATTGCTGGAATATTGTCACCAAACACTTGTTTGATTGCCCATAACTCTTTTACATCACCAACTGGTGTCGATGTCCCATGAGTATTGATATAATCAACGGGCACATCTAAATCTTGAATAGCAAGTTGCATACAACGCATTGCTCCTTCGCCTGATGGAGCAACCATATCATAACCATCTGATGTAGCACCATAACCGACTAACTCACCGTAAATATGAGCGCCACGGGCTAATGCATGCTCTAACTCTTCAACAACAACCATACCCGCTCCGCCAGCAATAACAAACCCATCACGGTTAGCATCATAAGCTCGTGATGCTTTTTCTGGACAGTCGTTATATTTAGTTGACAGCGCACCCATTGCGTCAAATTCGCAAGACATCTCCCAACAAAGCTCTTCACCACCACCAGCAAAAACAATATCCTGTTTACCTAGTTGAATAAGTTCAGCTGCGTGACCAATACAATGCACAGACGTTGCACAAGCTGAGGTCATAGAATAGCTCACACCTTTAATTTTAAATGGTGTAGCTAAACAAGCTGAAATTGCCGATGACATTGATTTTGTTACAGCATAAGGACCAACACCACGTAATCCTTTTTCTTTCATACCTGCAACGACGTTATATTGAGTTTTAGTTGAACCACCGTAACCTGCAATTAAACCAGTACGTGGATTAGAGACTTGTTCTGGAGTTAATTTAGCGTCTTCAATAGCTTGTTGTAAAGCAAGATAACCATAAATAGAAGCATCATTCATAAAGCGAACTATTTTACGATCAATAAGACCTGTCGTATCTAATTTAACATTTCCGCAAACATGGCTACGCATTCCGCTATCTTTCATTTCTTGTGAAAAGGTAATACCACTACGGCCGATTCTTAAAGATTCTAAAACTTCTTTGGTATTATTTCCAATACTTGAAAGAATTCCTAACCCCGTTATAACAACGCGTTTCATAAAATATTTTGCTCCTAAATTATCTACTTCTAACAAAAAACTAGTGTGATTATAGCGTACACTTGTAAGCTCAACAATACCTGAGTAGTTTTTTTATCTTTTTTTTAAATTAATTTATTGATTATTAATATATTAATTGGGTTACTTCAACTTTAATCTGATTAAGAATCATCAAATTATTGATAGATTAATAACTTAAGTTTCCTAGGTTAATGCGATTAAATAGCAACATACTTGCAGAGTTTAATACAGTTAATGTATACTGTATATAAATACAGTATAGGTGGTGCCAAATGAATGAAAAAATAATTGCTAAGCTTGAGATATTAGCCGAATCGGCAAAGTATGATGTCTCGTGTTCATCAAGTGGATCTACTCGTCGCAATAAAAATAAAGGCATCGGTAATGCAAGCAAAAGTGGTATTTGCCACACATTTACTGCCGATGGGCGATGCGTGTCGTTACTTAAAATTATGTTAACTAATTACTGCATGTTTGATTGTGCTTATTGCATTAACCGACAAAGTAATGATATTCCTAGAGCTGGTTTTACTCCGCGCGAACTGGCTGATCTGACCATTGAATTTTATCGCCGTAACTATATCGAAGGATTATTTATAAGTTCGGGCATTGTGCGCAGCCCTGATCACACTATGGAACGCATGATCCGCGTAGTAAAAATTTTACGTACTGAGCATCATTTTAATGGCTATATTCATATGAAAGCGATCCCTGGTGCTAGTGATGAATTGATTAATCAAGCTGGATTATTGGTTGATAGAATGAGTGTTAACTTAGAAATTCCAACTGAGGAAAATCTTAAATTACTTGCGCCAGATAAAGATCATAAAAGTATCTATCAACCTATGCGCCAAATTCATCAAAATCTACTTGATAATATTGAAGATCGTAAAAAATTTAAATCTACGCCAAAATTTGTACCAGCAGGGCAGAGTACACAAATGATTATTGGTGCAACCGATGAATCGGACAAACAGATATTACAATTAACAGCCAAACTCTATAAGCGACCGAGTATGAAACGAGTCTATTATTCAGGATTTGTTCCAGTTAATGGTTATGATAAACGTTTGCCAGTTGTGCAAGATGTACCGCGTGTGCGTGAAAATAGGCTGTATCAAGCTGATTGGTTATTGCGATTTTATGACTTTAATGTTGATGAAATTGTTAATGATAGATATCCAGATCTTGATTTAACGGTTGATCCTAAACTTTCTTGGGCGATCCGCAACCCGCAGTTTTTTCCAGTTGATATTAATCGTGATAGTTATCAAAAAATATTACGGGTACCGGGTATTGGTGTTAAATCTGCCAAATTAATTGTTATGGCAAGGCGTCATCGTCGGTTAACATTTGAAGCACTTAAACGGATTGGTGTGGTATTAAAGCGCGCGCAATTTTTTATTATTTGTCATGATATGAAAAAATTTAAAATACTTGACTCATCTGCAGAATATATCAAGCTATCTTTGCAAGATACACCATTGTTAGAAGATAAAGCAATTTATCAACCACAACAACTCGTAATGGTGTGGTAAAGCATGTTAGCGTTTTATTACGAAAAAAGTTTTGAAGGAATACTATGTGCGGTATTTGATGCTTTTAAACTCAAAAAAATGCCAGAATGTTTATTAGCTACAGGACAGATAGAGCCACTACTTGTGACAGATAGGCATTATGTGGAATTTCGTGAATTTAAGTATGAACGGGTGCGAGTTGCATTACTTAAAAAATTGAGTAAAACTGCGTTACGACAATTAATGTATGTATGGTTATCTGAATTACCTGATAGTGACTTAATCATCTTTCGTTATATTTGCAAAGTATTTAAAGCCACGAAATCTATTGAAACTGATTTTGCCGATCCCGATGTATTAACCGTGCGCGAAATTGCTAAAAAAGTGAGTAATGAACGTCATCGTATATTAGAGTTTATTCGTTTTAATGCCATAAAAAATCCACTAAAAAAACCGTATGAGCAAGTATCAGATGATGATGAAAATGATGAAAGTGAAAAAATCTACTTTTCTATAATTGGGCCTATTTATAATGTGCTTCCTTTGGTATTAACTTTTTTTAAAGAACGATTTGCTGATCAAAAATGGGCAATATATGATGAAAAACGCCAATATGGTTATGTCTATGATTTAAATAACATAGAGCAAGTATCATTAATTGATAAAGATGATTTAATCATTAATAGTCAAGTTAATCAAAATTATCTAACTGAAGACGAGGCACTGTTTCAAACCATGTGGCTAAGGTATTGCAATGCAATAACCATAAAAGAACGTATAAACCCAAAATTGCAACGTCAACATATGCCAAGTCGGTTTTGGCGTTATCTTCCCGAAATGAAACTTGCCGTAAAAGAACACAATGGAATTTAAAAAAATAGAAGAATATATAGAATACTACAATACTAAACGGATTAAAGCCAAATTAAAAGGCCTGACTCCGGTTGAATATCGAAATCAGGCCTTACAAGTCGCTTAATAAAAGTGTCCAACTTTATGGGGTCACTTCAAAATCAAGGCGATATTATAAAAAATATAACTAATTATACTTATTGAGAATCTATATCATTAATTATGCTATTGATGCTTTCTTGACGTTGCTGTTGTTTTTGCTCGTCAACTTTACCACCAGATGCGTTAAAATCATTACGTTGGAAGTAAGCATTTCGCATAAAGTTATAAGGGTCATCACTATTTTTAAGTAAATCTTCATACTCAATTGCCACAGCGCGAGCTTCAATTCCATCAAATACGCCACGTACTAATGCCCATTCCCAATCTAACCAAACAAGTGGCGGATACAAGGTATCAACAATATCACCACCTTCTTGACGAAGTGTTGCAGAACCATAGAAAGGTAAGACAACATAAGGACCATAAGGTACATTATAATGACCTAATACATCACCAAAACTGCGTTTAGAACCTTTTTGTAATTGTGGATCGGCCATACCTGCTACATCAAATAAACCAGCAACACCAAAAACGGTATTTAAAAAGAATCGAGCTAAATGTTTACCCGCTTCATGACCTTCACCTTGTAGAACACTATTGACCATTGAGGCTGGTTCAGAAAGGTTGGATGAAAAATTAACAACCCCTTTACGTATTGGGGAGGGCACATAATCTTTCCAGACCACTGCTGCAGGTCGCAAAATGTATGGATCAAGCGCATAATAATTTACATTAAACATAGTTTTATTGAACCCAGATAATGGGTCACTATAGCTATTTGTTTCAGGCTGATAGGTTGCACAACTTGTCAGTGTTAAAACCGAAAACATCATACCTATTATTCTTTTTTTCATAATGTTACCGAATAAAAATGATAAAGTGTTGAATACAATGATTGTATCATGTTTGATCAAAATAGAAAATTTTTCATGATTTAAATAGCAATGTTTGTTTAAATTTATTAAAATGCTCGCCGATATGACCTCATAGTTAAATGGATATAACGAGCCCCTCCTAAGGGCTAGTTGCAGGTTCGATTCCTGCTGGGGTCAAAATCAATAAAATGTAACAAAAAGACTTTCGACGATTACCTTCTGATAAAATATAGTTTTATTCCATGTGGTTTTATTTCATGTAGTTTAATGGCGTGGGGCGAACTAAAACATTTAACAACAATATTATTACGGTACTTTCATATTAAATTACAATCAATATTAATTGTAAAATATATAGAAGCTGGAAAAGTTATAAATAAACAATAACAGCGCTACGTTTTTGAAAGTCTCTGTTTATACATTACACCTATTGAGATCTAAACAATTCATTGTTGCTTATCTTTTTTTGCTTTAATCTTTTTTATCTTCTGAAAACCATCTAATAGCATAATTTATAAATAGTGTTTTTATCTGTTTTTGGAAAAACACTATCTGCATAACATACCAACGCAATTATTTTTAAGATTATTCAATTTAAAAAAAGAGTTTTAAAAAAATTCAATACATGGATATAAATTGAATAAATTATTTTATAGCTTAAAAATGGTTGTTAAATGAATTTGTATTATTTAATGACAAACTGTAATCATTTATTAAATAGAGTAAATTGCTTAATCGTATTGAGAAAAAAAGAATAGTTTTAAAGTAATGCGATAGATATCATGAAATATCTATTTTCTAAGCTTTTTTGTTTTAATTTTCCAACTATCAGATGAATATGAATTTAAAAGCAAAATCGTTTATTGTTTTTTTATAAATTCTATTAAGGAATCAAATAAAAGGTTCTTGCTTTAATTGCTATATGGGTAATGTAATAATGGTTATCAAAACAGAATATATGGTTTATAAAAAATGGTTATGTAAAAAACTTTTGCTAAATGTGCAAAAGAACCTTGTTAGCTAATCATCATTGATAAGTGTAAATATTATGTAATATTGAATTAACATTAGATAGAAATTTTGTAAAAAAAATATCAATACAAATTAAATTTAGCTTTGTAAAGCAAATTATCAACTTGAATGAGTTATTGTTGACTTTGTCACACTTAAAAATGCAAATAATTATTGATTCATCATCATAATAATAAATCTAACTAAATGATATTTTAGAACATTGATTTTAATTTTATAATTAGTTTTGTAATGATATCACCAAGAGTGCATTTTATTTTAATTATTAATATTTAAAGTGTAGTTAAGAAAAATCATACAAACAGATAAAAATTATTGTAAAGTAACAAGTTGCTAGTAAATAAAATCAAAATAGAAACTTCAAAAAATTAAGAGGGTAAGAAAAAAAAATTCCCCCGATGATAAAACACCAGAGGATGTATGCAAGGGATGACGCATATAAGGAGAAAGTGTTTAAATGATAGAATTTTTAGAGATATTTTGTCAAATTTGATCTGATAAGAATTCGTTAAATAAATTTCAAAATATTGAAATCGATAGCTAAATGGTTAACATTCAATATACATATAATTTACAGAGCATTTAGGCGGTTATTTAGTTAAAAAATTGCCAGCAATTGTAAGTAATTCGAAAAGCAAAGCAAAAGTTTGATTAATAAATTGGATTTATTTAAACAATAAATGTGAATTTTATAAAAAATCCTATATTAGGTATTATTACTTGATGTAATTCTTTATATAAAATACATAAAATAAATCTTTAAAATTCAAATTTAATTAATTCTTTGCTAATGTTAAGGCAATAAAGTTTTTGATTGTGTTAAATTAATGATATTGGTTAATTATCTATCTAATTTAAATTTATAAAAATTTAAGTTGCTTAAAACAGAGTGTTTAATAACTGTTTTTTAGTTTGCGGTTTGTTAATAACTAATTAAGAGCATTTTTTGTTAATAATAAATTATTCTAATCGCCAAAAAATAAAACTAAAGAATTATTGAGAACAGTAATATAGTATTTTTAGTAATTATTATTTATAACAAAAGGATAACATGGATAGTTATTATGCGATCTGTTAAGAAGTTATCAAATCAATATCTACATTGATAAGACATATTGTAAAAAAATCACCATTGGTGATTAACCGAGACAGTAAAAAATCATGATGAATAACAAACAAGGAAAGTAATAATGCCATCAAAATACCGCCCTCAGCTCTTAGGTTGGTTAAGTGACCTAGATAAAAAACCTTATAGAATGTCAGAGCATGTTCATCAATTAATTTATGCCAATGATAACTACTGTGCCTTTATTCGTCTTGAGGATGATGTCCAATCCTCATGTAACTTTCATAATATTTTAACAACTATTCTGTCAAGTTTTATATTTTTTGTTATGGTTATTATGATGTTTGATTCTGGTTTAAGTAAAGAAACAATAGTTTGTATAGTTATTTTGATTATTGATTGTATTGCTTTATATTTAGTGATTCCTGAACTTTACAAGTATGTATTTTCGAGCATGGGTAATCCTATTATATTCAATCGTAAGACAGGTAAAGTGTATGTTAATGAAAATTATTTTTTTAACTTCAAAGTATTACACAACCCTAAAGTATTTTTACAACCCAAAAAACGTCGTATACAAGAGTATGATTGGAATGATATGCATGGTGTAGTTAACCATAATTTATTACGAGGTATGGCACCTGCAACGTTATTAATGGTATGTCAATCAGGTACAAATCAGGTTATTGATCATGTTATGTTAGATCCTCAGAACGCCGCTTCAGGCAGAATACTTATCTGGAATTGGGTCAATAGTTTTATGGTGTTTTATAAATCAATAGATATAGATAGCGGCAAATATAAAACAGATGAAGAGGCAAAATTCAAAACAGATATAATAGACGGTGAAGGCTGGCCAGAATGGATGGTAGAAGCTTTTAATGCTACATCACTCGAGGAGTTAGCTGCAATTAAACAAAAATATAATATTAAGCCATAATAGCCAACTTAACTGGGCTATCCCGCCCCGGAAACGGTCGACATGGAAAAGGAATTTTTTGAAGTTTTTATAAATAATAAATCCACATCCGATCCAGATTTTTATTTTGACACGACAACCGAAGAATATCGGCAAAAAGACCCGGATGGCGTTAAATGGGTCACCTTTTACCGCGAAGCGCCACCTATACTAGATTATATTACGGTGATTGATACCGAACTGAATGATAATTTTGAAGATAAAAGTAAATAATAACGTCTTGTTACTTATATTAATTCTATTATAAATTCAATTAAATATAAATGAAATGATATAGACTCCTGAATATTTTTTACAAAAATCACTATTTATATATTTAAACATAGCGATTTTTTAAAGTTTTATAATAATCTTTTGATATAATTTAAATTTAACTAAAGATAATAAATTTTTTGATGATTTTTTATTTGAAAATGATGCTTAGAAAAAACTCACCACTTTCTTTATTTACAATTTTCCATCTAACTACTAAACTAATGTCGTTCTCAACGGGGTGCCTTATGGGCTGAGAGTGTTAGGTTTACTAATGCAACTCGTCGAACCTGAACTGGGTCATGCCAGCGGAGGGATTTGAGTTATCGTGTCTGCTCAAACCTTTTGTCTTTTATTCGCTTTTTTGGAGGCAAAATGTTTTGTAATAAATTTTTACTGTCTTTTTTATTCTTTGTATTCTGTGTAGCAACTTCAGCTAATGCTAATATTCATGAAAAACCTACTCTGACGATTTATACTTACAGCTCTTTTATTTCAGAATGGGGGCCAGGTGAAGCAATTAAACAGGGCTTTGAAGCGCAATGTGATTGCCAACTTGATATTGTAACGTTAGGTGATGGTGTGTCGATTTTAAATCGTCTTCGCCTTGAGGGTAACAAAACCAATGCTGATGTTATTTTAGGTTTAGACAATAATCTTTTAGGTCAAGCTAAACAGGCTAATATCATGGCACCTCATCAAATAACCAAACCTAACAATCTTAATACCGATTGGTGGGATGATGAATTTATGCCGTATGATTTCGGTTATTTTGCTTTTATCTATAATAAAGAAAAAATAGATAATCCTCCTCACTCATTGCATGAATTAGTTGACAATAAAGCCAATTGGAAAATTATTTATCAAGATCCTAGAACCAGTACTCCAGGATTAGGATTACTATTTTGGGTAAAAAATATTTATGGTAAGGATGCGATTTCTGCATGGCAAAAAATTGCTAAAAATACCGTAACGGTTACTAAAGGTTGGAGTGAAGCATACGGTATGTTTTTAAAAGGTGAAGCTGATTTTGTGCTTAGTTACAGCACTTCGCCAGTTGCACATATAATTAATGATCAAGATTATCGTTATAATGCCGCTATTTTTGATGAGGGGCATTATCGTCAAGTTGAAATAGCAGGTATCACCAAATATAGTCAACAACCACAATTAGCACGTCGCTTTTTACAATATCTATTAACACCAGAGGTACAACGCCAATTTGCTGAAAAAAATGTTATGTATCCTATTATAAATACGCCATTACCTGCTGCGTTTGATCAGATTAATAAAGTCAGTAAAGCGCTTGAATTTGATGCAGATAAAGTGGTTTATAATCAAAAAGCTTGGATACGTGAATGGCAATCAGCCATTAGTCAGTAATTAAAGAGATTGTTAATTTTTTTATAAAAAGCAATGTTGAATTTTAAAACGTTACTGCCGGGTATCAGCGCTGCTAGTTTGATAATAGCAGTTTTAGGAACTGCATTGTTTGCGCTTTGCTATACAGCCATAAAGTCCGATAATTTAACGCTCTATGTTGATAATTATTTATTGCACATTATTTGGATCACTTTCTTGCAAGCGATATTATCGACGTTTTTGTCGATATTTTTGGCCGTTGCTATGGCTAAAGCATTATCTATGATCAATTTTTTTGGAAAAAGCTTTCTGATACGGATTATGCCTGTAACGTTTATACTTCCAACATTGGTTGTTGTAACCGGGTTATTATTTGTTTATGGTCAACAGGGTTTATTCGCTACTTGTTTTGCCTATTTAGGTTTATCTTTTTCAACTTCAATTTATGGACTAGTTGGAATTTTATTGGCTCATGTGTTTTTGAATTTTCCTTATGCGAGTGGTCTTTTTTATCAAACGTTAAATAGTGTTCCTGTTGAGCAAAAGCAACTGGCAGCACAGCTCAATTTTTCTCATTTTACTTATTTTAAACTAGTAGAATGGCCATTATTGCGTCGGCAACTTTTACCTATGTCAGGACTGATCTTTATGCTTTGCTTTACCAGTTTTGCCATTGTTTTAGCATTGGGTGGAGGACCAAAATATACCACTATTGAAGTAGCTATTTACCAATCGATTCGCGATTTTGATTTGATGCAAGCCGTCATGTTAGCAATCATACAGCTTATTTGCTGTATGAGTTTTGTTTGGGTACTACGAAAAATAAATCATTACCACAATCTTAGTGCGCAGTATATTCGCTACCAATATCGTTTACCAAATACGGTGACTATTAGTTTGGTTAGTGCTGTTATTGTGATTTTGGGCGCAATGTATATTTTGTTGCCAATGGTTACGTTATTGATTGAAGGTATTGGTTATTTTCATTGGTCGCAGTTAAATTGGGCTTTTCAGCAAGCTGTTATCTATTCATTAATAATTGCCTTTGGTTCAGCTATGGTGGCTATATTACTTGCTTTATTAATACTTTGGACTAATAGCCGTCTATTGATTAGCAATCAGCAACAATGGAGCAATCGTTTAATGTTAGTGGGTTCATTAATATTAACTATTCCAAGCATGGTACTTGCATCAGGATTGTTTATTTTGTTATTTCAATATGCTGATAATGCAGTGTTTGTTTGTGGGTTAATGATGCTTTGTAATGGTCTAATGGCCTTACCATTTATTTTAAAAAATCTTGAAGTACCAATGTTTGATGTTACATCACGGTATTGGCAATTATGTCAATCTTTAAACATTGCAGGTATAAGGCATTTTTATCTAATTGAATATAAATCATTAAAAAAACTTCTTACGTTGAGCTTAGTCTTTTCGGCATTATTGTCAATGGGTGATTTTGGTATTATTGCGTTGTTTGGCGGGCAAGCCGTTACCACATTACCTTATTATTTGTATCAACAAATAGCGCATTATCATTATCAAGAGAGCGCCGTGACGGCTGCATTTTTGTTAATCTTATCTTTTAGTTTATTAATTGTGATGGATTATGATCGAACTTAATCAAATTAATTATCAATATGATGATTTTAAGATGCATTTTAATATGCAAATTGCTGCCCAAGAAAAAGTGGTCATTGTGGGGCCGAGTGGTGCGGGTAAAAGTACTTTATTAAGCTTGATCGCAGGATTTATTTTTCCAAGTTCTGGGCAAATCATCCTTAATAATCAAAATATGACTCAAACTTTACCGGGTAAGCGCCCAGTTTCGATGTTGTTTCAAAACAATAATTTATTCGATCATCTAACCGTTGAGCAAAATATTGCTTTAGGCATTAAACCGTCATTAAAACTAACGACTTTTGAGAAGCAAAATATCGCCGATATGTTGGCTAAAGTTGGTTTATCGGGCTTTAATGAACGCTATCCCAATCAACTTTCAGGTGGACAGCGTCAACGGGTTGCTTTGGCTCGCTGTTTAATTCAACATCGTCCGATTTTATTATTGGATGAACCATTTTCGGCATTAGACCAAGCTTTACGGTTTGAAATGTTAGCACTGGTTAATCATATCTGTGATGAATTTGATTTAACGTTACTTATGGTTTCGCATTATCTAGACGAGTCTTTAGATAACTTTTCACGCTGTTTAGTTGTTGATAATGGAAATATCATCTTTAACAATCCTCCTTGGCAACTTCATGAACCAGAAAATAAGATTATTGCTCAATTATTAGGTTTACCATTAAATAAAAACGATTTTATCTAAAAGATAAAATTGAGCGATTAATCTGCTAATTCACATTCAAATATAAAATTATTATTACTTAAGGTTTTATTAATCTAGTTTGTGTAATTTATACACATCTATAACCTATGATATCGAATAAATCTTCATGACAAATGTAAAAGAAAACAGAAAGTTTAGTTGGTCGGCGCTTATCTTTGTTATTTTATTTTTTACTTATTTTTCAATTGGGTTACAACTTTATATCTTTATTTCTGGACACGCCAATGCGATAGGCTTACGTGATTCAATCATTTATAGTTTAATTTGGCTGATCCCAGTTTTAATATTTCCGAATCAGACTCGAAAAATTGTCACTGTCTATGGTTTGATTGTGGGAAGCCTGTCATTGATTTCAATAAGTTATTTTATAATTTATCGTCAGGAATTTTCTCAAAGTGTATTTTTTGTCATGGCTGAGTCGAATTTGACTGAATCAAATGAGTTTATTCAACAGTATTTCAGTTTTAAATTAATGGCTTTAGTTGTTATTTATTGTTTGATTGGTATTTATCTGTGGCGCAAAGTAAGTCCAGTTTATGTTAAAAACACAACCAAATGGGTTGCGTCATTATTAATTGCCATTTATGCGATTATGCCACTGTTTATTAGTGTCACAATCAAAAAATCATCCTTGCAAAAAGCAACAACACATCTATTAACTCGAATGGAAACGACTATACCTTGGCAACTGATTAATAGTTATATCGCTTATCGCTCTCAACTTTCTAATATGGAAGATATAATGCATCATTTGAATGCTTTGCCTCCAGTTGAAAATTTAAAAGATACCAATGGTAATATCCCCAGAACACTGGTGTTAATTATAGGTGAATCAACTACCCGTAATCGAATGAGTATTTATGGATATTCACGTAATACAACGCCACAAATCGAGCAATTTAAAAAGGATAATCCTGAATTTATCGTGTTTAATGATGTTGTGTCATCAAGGCCTTATACCATAGAGGTTTTACAACAAGCTTTAACTTTTGCAGATGAACAACATCCTGACCTTTACCTTACTCAACCTTCGCTAATTCATTTAATGAAACAGGCGGGATATAAAACTTATTGGATAACTAATCAGCAAACGATGACTGAGCGAAATACTATGCTAACGATGTTTTCTAAGCAAGCAGATGAACAGTTTTATATGAATAACGATCGTAATCAAAGTTCAAGGCAATATGATGAATCAGTCTTTGAACCGTTTATGAAAGTGCTTGCTGAACCAGAAGAAAAGAAATTTATCATTATTCATCTGCTCGGTACACATATGAAATATGAGTTTCGTTATCCAAAAGATGGGGAACATGATCGATTTAAAGATAATGCAAGTATCCCATTTAACATTCAAGATGAAGACGTGGATGAATATAATTCTTATGATAATGCAATAAGTTATAATGATTTTGTGACAACCACGTTATTCAATCTATTTAAAAACAGTCATGCAAATGGTTTTATGTTATATTTTTCCGATCATGGCGAAGATGTTTATGAAACTCCACCACATGATATTTTAGGGCGTAATGAAAAGGCGCCAACACGTACCATGTATACTGTGCCATTTATGTTATGGCAATCACCACGTTGGATTGCATCTCACCCTAACCATTATCAAGCATATGTAAATCGAAAATTTAGTACTCAGGATTTGATTCATACTTGGTCTGATTTAGCTGGACTGAGTTATAACTTATATGTGCCAGAAAAAAGTTTGGTAAATCCCAATTATTATGAGGGAAAACGCTGGATTGGTGATCCTTACAATAAAAATGGCTTGGTTGATTTTGATAAATTAAAAAAGTAACACCCAAGACTGTTTACACTAGCATTTAAGGTATGTTATTGTATATTTATACAGTTATGTTTTAAATGCAGTGAAACAGTTATCTATGCGAAAAATTATTCATGTTGATATGGATTGTTTTTATGCCGCAGTTGAAATGAGGGATAACCCGCGTTATCGTAATTTACCGATAGCAGTAGGGGGTGACCCTCGCAAACGCGGTGTTGTTGCTACTGCAAATTATTTAGCTCGTCAATATGGCGTACATAGTGCGATGTCTATGTCACAAGCATTAAAATTATGCCCAAATCTTAAAGTCATCCCAAGTCGTCACGCTGTTTATAAAGAAGTTTCTAATCAAATTCATCAAATATTTCAGCGCTATACTAAAGCCATTGAAACTTTGTCATTGGATGAAGCTTATTTAGATGTAACCGATTGTAAACTTTGTCATGGTTCTGCCACTTTAATTGCTCAAGATATCCGCCAGGCGATATATAAAGAACTCGAATTGACCGCTTCAGCTGGCGTAGCTCCACTTAAATTTTTAGCTAAAATAGCTTCGGATATGAATAAACCTAATGGGCAATATGTAATCACTCCTGATGCTGTTGCAAGCTTTATTGCTCAATTACCGCTTAAAAAAATTCCTGGTGTGGGTAAAGTAACCGAAAAAAAATTAACTGAATTAGGGCTAATTACCTGTAAGGATGTTGTTAATTATGATGTAAGTAAATTACTTAACCAATTTGGTAAATTCGGTCGAGTCTTATATGAAAGATGTCAAGGCATTGATGACCGTGAGGTCTGCAATGATAGACAACGTAAATCGGTAGGGGTAGAGCGCACGTTAGTTAACGACATTCACTCTTGGGATGAGTGTTTATTACAGTTTGATCCATTATTTGAAGAGCTCAAAATTCGGTTGAGTAAAGTTCGTTCTGATTTGTCGATTGCTCGGCAAGGAGTTAAGTTTAAATTTGATGATTTCCAGCTTACTACGCAAGAACATATTTGGTCTAAACTTGATAAGCAGGATTTGATTGAACAAGCCTACAAAGTTTGGCAAGAACGTCGAAATGGTCGTGGTGTGCGTTTAATTGGTTTTCATGTTACTTTAATTGATCCCCAGCTTGATAAGCAGTTGCCCTTTAATTTTTAATCATTTTTATAGATAAAAAAGAGGATGCGTGCAATGCCACAGCATCCTCTCCAAATTACAATTTGCGTGTTTGCGTTATTTTAAATTAGCACCGTTACTGTCAATGACTTGCTTATACCAATCAAATGAATCTTTCTTATAACGTTTCATGGTTCCGTTACCTTCATTATCACGGTCTACATAAATCACACCATAACGTTTTTTCATTTCACCAGTTGTAAAGGATACTACATCAATAATACCCCATGCGGTATAACCTATGATATCAACCCCATCATAATCTATAGCTTTTAACATTGCTTTAATGTGTGCGCCAAGATATTCGATACGTGGTTTATCATGAACTTTATTACCGTTTTCTAATTCATCTATAGCGCCAAAACCATTTTCCACAATAAATAGTGGTAATTGATAGCGATCATATAAACGATTAAGGGTATAACGTAAGCCTTCAGGATCAATTGGCCAGCCCCAATCACTACTTTTTATGTATGGATTTTCAACGGCATTAGGTAAAGCACCATTGACGATGTTGTCACGATTATCATTTTTAGCATCAGCTTTAACAACAGTTGACATGTAATAACTAAAGCCGATGTAATCAACGGTACCTTGTTTTAAAATTGCTAAATCTTCATCGGTGATATCAAGCTTATAACCTTCTCGTTCAAACTCTTTTAAGGCATAAGATGGATAATAACCGCGAACATGCACATCAGGGAAGAAGAAGCGTTGATGCATAGCAATTTCAGATGCCATCATATCTTCTGGATTACAAGAATATGGATAAATCGGCACATGAGAAATCATACAACCAATTTCAAAGTTAGGATTGATTTTTTTACCAGCAATTACCGCTTTGGCACTGGCTAATAGTTCGTAATGTGCCACTTGATAAAGTACTTCTTGTGGATTTTCGCCCGGTTGAACCTGCACACCTGAATTAGTCCAGAAAAAGATCGGATTACTGGTATCCATTTGGTTATTAATTTCGTTAAACGTCATCCAATACTTCACTTTGTTTTTATAACGTTCAAAACACGCTGTTGCAAAACGTTCAAAAAATTCAACTGTTTTACGGTTTCTAAAGCCACCGTAATGACGAGCAATGTGTAATGGCATCTCAAAATGGGATAAAGTAATAACCGGTTCAATACCATTGGCAATTAACTCATCGAACACGTTGTCATAAAAACGTAGACCTTCTTCATTTGGCTCTAATTCATCACCTTTTGGAAAAATACGAGTCCAAGCAATGGATGTACGTAAGCATTTTAAACCTAATTCAGCAAACAGCTTTATGTCTTCTTTATAATGATGATAAAAATCGATGGCAGTTTGGTTTGGATAAAATTTATCTGCTTCAATTTCTTGAGTAATTTGTCTTGCAACGCCATGCGCGCCCGCTGTCATAACATCAACTACGCTCGGCCCTTTTCCGCCTTCATTCCAACCGCCTTCGAATTGATGAGCGGCTAATGCACCGCCCCATAAAAATGGTTTTTTAGTCATTTTTTTGGTTCCTTGTTATTGCTTTATTTCAAAAATGTTATCATCAAGATTTACTTCAGTTTTTTCTGTTAATGTAATTACTTGGTATTGATCAGTATTTACAATAATAATTGGAGTAATTAATGGGTAACCTGCTTGTTTAATTGCTTGAGGATCAAAGCTAATCAGTCGATCACCTTTTTTCACTTTTTGATTCAACTTAACGTGGTATTGAAATTCATTGTTGGTTAAATTAACTGTATCAATACCTACGTGAATTAATAATTCAACACCATTATCTAAAACTAAACCAATAGCGTGTTTTGATGCTTCAAACACAGCGGTTACTTCGCCATCATAAGGAGCATAAACGTTATTATCAGTTGGTTCAATGGCAATACCTTCACCCATAAGTTTTTGCGAAAAAGCAGGGTCAGGTACTTCACTTAATGGTAATGCTTTACCGATCATCGGGCTAGTCACATCGATCTCACCAATTACAATTTTAGGTGTATCGTTTTCTATATTAGATGCTTCATTCTCTGTAGTAGCATTACTTTGTTGAGTTTCATTTGTGCCAAAAATTTGGATAAGAATAACCGGCCCAAATAACGCAATTGCTGAACCAATTAAGACACCGATAAATGATCCAGGATGGTCTGCACTAATCGCATTGACAATAGTCAAAGGACCCGGTAATGCTGCATAGGTATAATAATAAGGTGTGAAAAATCCTGCTGCAATGCCGCCAAGTGCACCACAAATACAACCATAAATAAATGGTCTTTTGAAGCGTAAGTTTACACCATAGATAGCGGGCTCAGTGATACCAAATAGACCTGTAACAAAAGCCGATAAAGATACCCCTTTCATGTCCTTGCTTCGAGTTTTTATATAAAAACCTAATGCGGCGCCAACTTGACCAATAACTGCGATGGTTTGATAAGCTTGGAAAGAGTCTTGTCCATATTGATTGATATTCTCAATAATGACTGGCGTAATCCCCCAATGCACACCAAAAATAACAAATACCTGCCAAACCGCACCGATCATTCCACCTGCTATTGATGGTGCAAGATTAACAATCCAGTTATATCCGCTAGCAATATAGTGTGCAGCACCAGCAGTAATCGGCCCAATAGCCACTAAAGTTAATGGAACCATAATCACTAAGCAGATTAATGGCATTACTAATGGTTTAATGATGCTATGTAAACGAGGCTCTAAAAAACGCTCTAAATAAGAAAGTAACCAAACTAAAAACAGAGGCGGTAAGACCGTTGATGTGTAGGTCGTTTCAGACAATGCTAAGCCAAATAGATTAATTTCTTGACCTGCTTTTATCATCGCAGCAAGCTCTGCCCAAGTCGGTGAAAGTAAGGCAGCACAACAAGCTACCGCAATATAAATGTTGCATCGAAAATGTTGAGATGCGGTAATGGCAATAAAAATAGGTAAAAAAGCAAACGGTGCCCAAGAAATAAAGTTAAAAACTTGACAAGTACCGGTGGCTTCAAATTCAGGGAAGGCTAACTTAATTAAAATCAAGATCCCTTGTAAAATTCCCGATGCAGCTAGTACATATACAAATGGTGCAAATACAGCTGACATAGTTGCAATAACACGATTTAAAATACCGCTTTGTGCATTTTTGGCAATCTTGTTATCGGTATTGATAAGTTGAATAAAAGCATTATAAACTTTTTCAACATTTGTACCGATAACGATCTGTATTTGACCGCCTTTTTCAACAACAGTAATCACACCTGGCATTTTGGCTATAGCTTCCTTGGCTTGGTCAGGTGTTTTTTGCGTTACAATACGCAAACGGGTAGTACAACGAGCGACAGTTACAATATTATTTTCACCACCCAATTCATTTAATATATCAACGGCTAATTTATTATAATCTCTAATTTTAGATGACATTCATTTAACTCCTTTCATCAGTTTAGAAAGCTTATATTATCCCTAAATAAAAAATTGTTAATGACCAATTTTATTGTTTGTGATCCAGATCTCGTTTTAAAACGATTTTTATTTATTAATTTAACTGTGGGTATACAATAAAACCTATTTATCGCAATAATAATAAAGAGTACGAATGCTAAAATACCGAGATGTGGCAAAGAAAATTCAGCAAGCAATTTATCAACAAAATTTGCCTAAAGATACCCAACTGCCTAATATCGAAGGTTTAATTAATCAATATCAAGTTAGTCGAACAACCATTATTAAAGCACTAAACTGCTTAGAAAGGCACGGCGTCATATATCAAGTCCAAGGTAGTGGTATTTTTGTTCGACAACTGCAAAAACGAGGTTATCTGAATTTTTTGGAAAGTCATGGTTTTAGTGTTGATTTAAACAATTCACCAAATTCTTCACAAGTGTTTAATGTTGATATCGTTCAACCGAGTTCGCAAGTCAAACAAAATCTACAATGTGAAGATGGAGAAGAGATCTATTTTATTAAACGGTTACGTAAGTTCGAAGATAAAATTTATGCACTTGAAAGATCTTACTATCGAAAAAAAATGGTGGGTTATTTAAACAAAGAGATTGCCGAACACTCCATATTTAGTTACATAAAAGATATATTAAAAATTAATATCGGTTTTTCTGACAAATATTTTAAAGCGATTAAATTAGACGAGCAGACCGCGAACTATTTAGGATTAAGTGCAGGCGACCCTGCTCTATGTGTTGAAGAAATTTTTTACACCAGTGCTGGCGAACCATTTGATTTTTCAACCATCATATATCATTACGACAATGCTAAGTTTTATGTGCAAAGTAATTCAAAATAACTAAACATTAAGTATTTAATTTAAAAAGAGAAATAATATTAGTTATTTCTCTTTTTATGTTTTTATGATTAATTTATGCCACCAACACCTTTAAATTTCTCAATTAATGCAGCAATTTTTTCAAAAACATTTCGTTTTTTAATTAGATATTGTGGATTTAAAGGACTCATTTTAGGTAATATTTCATTAAGTTCTGTACCATTTTCACTAGCGAATTCACGCTTTAAAGATGTTGCGATATATCGCTTAGTAGCTTCTTCATTTAAATTTTCTTCTTTAATTAATGCATAAAATTCATTTTGTAACTCTTGTTGTGCAAATTGAAAAAATGCATCAATAATTGAAGCTTTGTCAGGAATAGTATTTAAATCAGTCTGTTCAACAAATTCAATCACTAATTCTTCTTTAGCTCGATTTTCAAAACTGGATTTTATTAATCGTTTGGTATTATCTATAATATCTTGTTTTGCTTTTTTCTGTTCATTTTGCTCATATATTAATTCAAGAATATAATCTAAATTAATCTCTTGTGATTTTAATAAATCAACTTCAAATGTTATATCATCCCAATCAAGAGTTTGCTCTTGCTGTTCAGCGACATTTTTTTCACGATAAAGCCAATCACGAATATCATTATAGGTTGAAAGATAATTTTGAATAGTGCGTTCAGAAGGTATACTTATCATTTGCATTTTTTCAATATCTTCATCAGTCACATAATATTGCTCTTTGAATTGTTCAACTGCTTGAGTATTTGAAATATCTAATTGCTGAAATGCTTTTAATGTTACATATTCATCATAGTTTTGTAATATATTATCAACCTTCAAATATTCACTAAAAAGTTTAACGAAGGCTTTTTTATCTTTTTCGGTAATAATTTCATCAGGGTGAGGAAAGTCTTCTTGGAGTTGATTAATTATGGATAAATAACCATTCGGAACTTCATTTGAACGACTCTCTGCGAAACCTTCCATATACTCATCATAACTTTTTTCAAGTACAACTTCTCGAGTATTACTTTTACCAAATAATTTAATAGCATCAATTGTTGCTTGTTCTAAATCACGAAATGCCACAATGTTGCCGAATGTTTTGGTTGCATTATAGATACGATTAGTACGTGAAAAAGCTTGAATCAAACCATGATAACGTAAGTTTTTATCAACATATAATGTATTAAGCTTTGGCGCATCAAAGCCAGTTAAGAACATACCAACAACAATAAGTAAATCGATATCTTGATTTTTTACTCTCAACGATAAATCTCGATAATAATTTTGGAACTCTTCGCTACTAACATTATAACTAGTTTTAAATAACTTATTGTAATCTTCAATAACCGTAGCTAAAAATTCTTTAGCGCTTTGATTCATTGCATCAATTTCAAAACTTTCATCAGGGATACTATTTAAAGCGTCTTGTTCTTCATTGGCTGAATAAGAAAAAATAGTAGCAATTTTTAAAGGATAAGACGAATTCTGTTGTAGTTTTTTAAATGATTGATAATAAAGTTTTGCTGCTTCAATGCTACTAACAGCAAACATAGCATTAAAACCTTTACCGTTAGCAACTAAGCGATGAGTTTTTTGTTTAAAACTAGATAATATATATTGACTAATTTGCTCAATACGTTGCGGGTGAAGTAAGGCTTTTTTATTTTCTGCTGCTGTTAATTTATCTAAATTCTGTTCTTTTTCAATCGATTTGAATTTTGGCCTTACGTCATTGTAATCAACTTTAAACTTTAAAACTTTTTCATCTCGAATGGCATCTGTAATGACATAAGCATGTAATTCCCGACCAAAGATATCTTGAGTGGTAAGAGTACCTTGTGAATTATCAGGCATAATAGGTGTTCCAGTGAAGCCAAATTCATAATATTTTTTAAATTTTCGCTTTAATTTTTTTTGAGCCTCACCGAATTGGGAACGATGTGCTTCATCAAAAATAAATACAACATGTTTATCATAAATTGCCAGATTTGATTCACTCTTCATCAAATTATTCAGTTTTTGAATCGTTGTTACAATAATTTTATTATCTTGTTTCTCAATATTGCGTTTAAGACCAGCCGTACTGTTAGAACCATTAACACTATCAGGAGAAAATTTACGATACTCTTTCATGGTTTGGTAATCAAGATCTTTACGATCAACCACAAAAAAGACTTTATCAATAAAATCTAATTCAGTCGCTAAACGAGCAGTTTTAAAACTGGTAAGTGTTTTACCTGAGCCTGTAGTATGCCAAACAAAACCACTAGCTTGTAAAGTGCTCCATTTTTTTGAGTTATAAGCACTAATAATTTTCCATAAAATTCGTTCGGTTGCTGCAATTTGATAGGGACGCATGATCAATAAAGTATCATTGATATCTAATACAGTATAGGTGATTAATACATTCAATAATGTACGATTAGCAAAAAAGGTTGCAGTAAAATCTTTCAGATCTTTGATAGGTTCATTTTTAACGTTAGCCCAATTCATCGTAAAATCGAAACTATTTTTATCTCTTTGGGTTGTATTAGCAAAGTAACGGGTATCGGTACCATTGGAAATTACAAACATCTGTAAATATTTAAATAACGAATTGTCTTCATTGAAACTTTCTTTGCTGTAACGGTGAATTTGGTTAAAGGCTTCACGAATAGCTATACCACGTTTTTTTAACTCTACTTGCACCAGTGGTAACCCATTAACTAAAATGGTCACATCATAACGATTTGCATAAGTGCCATTCTGTTCGAATTGATTGATTACTTGCAGTTTGTTTTTCGTGACATCTTTTTTATCTAAAATATGGATATTTTGAATATGCCCGTCATCAAAAACAAAATCATAAATATGATTTTGATGGACTTTTCGACTTTTATCGATCATAGATTCATTGGGTTTATCTAAATATTCTTCAACAAAACGTTGCCATTCAGAATTACTAAATTGAATATTATTTAATTTTTCAAGTTGTACTCGAATGTTAGCTAATAATTTATCATGATTATTTAACATTGGCAGGTATTCATAACCTTGTTGAGTCAAATCATGAATAAATTCATTTTCCAATTGGGCTTCAGTTTGATAAGCAACTGTCGGTTCTTCAAGTTTATTATAATTATCTAAAATGATATAGTTATTAGTTTCTGCAATTGGTTTTGTGTAAATAGTCATCATCCATTCCATTTGTTTAGTATTATATTTTTAATTAAATCATCGAATAAACATTCGATAATCCTAAATCTTTTATTGCATTAATGGTATCAATTTATAGTGTTGTAATGTTTTTATGTATTTTTATATATACCTTTATTATTAGCATTATGATTTAGGAAAATCTAATAATAAGTTACGATAATATTCATATTGTTTTTGCCGTAATTCAATCTCACGAGGCAAGCCTTCAGCAATAGAATTGGCTAATGTATCAAATTTATCCAATATTTCCACGATCTGTTTTTGTTTAGAAAGAGGTGGGATTGGAATTACAAAACCATCAGTATCTGAAATAGAAATTTGAGGCATCTGCATTTTGCTTCCGATTTGTTGAAAGAATTTTTCCTTATTTTTTAAATAATAATATATATATTTAATATTAATGTTTTTATTTTTTGAGTGATAAGACCACATTTCATTTTTATGGGAGAATGGTTTGTCATAAAATTCGAACTCAATAATACCTCTAGATTTTACAATTATCGATGGTTCTTTATTTATATTTTTTAGTGGAATATCCTCATAATCAACAAAAGCAAATGTTTTTCCTCCAGCAAAAATTTTTACTTCGGCTTTGTCTTTATGTATTTTCTTCATTTCATTAGCTGTAATTTTAGTCCCTTTAGTGCGCACCAAAATTTCACCCAATTTTTTATGTTCTATTTCATCTTCAGCAAATGATAATAATTTATCACGATAATAATTGTATTGTTTTAATCTTGTATTAAGCTCGGTTGTTAACTCGGTTGTTAACTCGGTTGTTAATGCTGTAAATGTGTCAAGTATATTGACAATTTTGTTTTGTATATCTAAAGGAATTAAAGGTATTGAAAATTTTTCTAGCATTGGTTTTCTTATTGATACAGATGTAGCTCCAACACTTTTACTTAAAATGTATTTTTTAAAAGCCTCTGACATATAATAAAACAGAAATTTAGTATTTAATTCTTTCAATATTGGACTAATTCGGTATGCTCTTTGATGTAGAGCATATTTACCATCTATGTAGTGAAAAATTTCGCCTATTCCTCCTTCACCTGGAATAATAATAGCTTTCTCATCAAATTCATAATTAGTTGCTCTCAATACATTTTTGGAGCGAACATAAAAAGGATATATTCCATTTTCATTTTCATCCTGACGGTTTGAACTGCCAGTGCCAATCTCCGATACATTTTTCAAATACATCCACTTAACATCAACTCCTTTAAGTAGGCTCTTTATAGTATTTGCATCAATCATGATTCGATCTCCGCAACAATTGCATCAATTTGGTAACGCAGTTGATCTATTTTAGTGACTATTTCTGTAATTTCAGCATTCAGTTTTTTAATATCGATAATTTCACGAGTGTCTTTAGTTTCGACATAAGAACTTACAGCTAAATTATATTCGTTATCAATAATGGTTTGTTTTTCAATTGACTTGGCAAAATGCTCAACATCTTGTTTGTTATCGAATGCTTGTATAATAGTGGCAATATGTTCATCGGTTAATATATTGTTGTTGGTCTCTTTTTTGAATAATTCACTGGCATCAATGAATTGTACTGAGCTATCTGGTTTATTTTTGGATAATACTATAATATTTACTGCAATGGATGTGCCATAAAATAAATTAGGTGCTAACGAGATTATGGTTTCAACATAATTATGTTCGACTAAATATTGACGAATCTTTTGTTCTGCACCGCCTCTATAAAAGATACCGGGAAAAGTAACAATGGCTGCACGTCCTTTTTGGGATAGGTAGCTTAAAGAATGCATAATGAATGCAAAATCGGCTTTAGATTTCGGTGCTAAAACTCCTGCTGGTGCATAGCGTTCATCATTAATCAAGGTTGTATCATCACTGCCTACCCATTTAATTGAGTATGGAGGATTTGATACTATAGCATCAAATGGTTTTTCATCTTTGAATTGTGGATTAAGCAAAGTATCGCCTAGTGTTATTTCAAACTTATCATAATTAATATTATGTAAAAACATATTCATACGAGCTAGATTATAGGTAGTGTGATTAATCTCTTGCCCATAAAAACCATCTTCAATGATATGTTTGTCAAATTGTTTTTTAGCCTGTAATAGTAATGAACCTGAACCAGCAGCAGGGTCGTAGATTTTATTTACTGTTTTTTGATTATGTAGTGCTAATTGTGAGATTAGTTTAGATACATTGGTTGGGGTAAAAAATTCACCACCCGACTTACCAGCATTTGATGCATATTTAGAGATCAAAAATTCGTAAGCATCACCAAATAAATCAATTTGGTTTTCTTGAAAATCACCAAAATCTAATTCAGCTACACCATTTAGCACGGCAGCTAAACGTTTATTTTTATCTGCTACCGTATTACCGAGTCGATTACTGGTTGTATCAAAATCAGCAAACAACCCTTTTATATCTGTTTCTGATGGAAAACCATTAGCAGATCCTTCAATTGCATCGAAAATGGCTTTTAAATCAGTATTTAAACTTTCATTCGTATTAGCATTTACAACAACATTACAAAATAATTGAGAAGGGTAGATAAAATAGCCTTTAGTTTTTATTGCATCTTGTTTTATTTCTTTAGTAATAATGTCATCAGATAAAGATGCATAATTAATACTATCATCTCCACCTTCAATATAATCGGCAAAGTTTTCACTAATAAAACGATAAAATAATGAAGCTAAAATATATTGCTTAAAATCCCAACCATCAACAGCGCCACGAACCTCGTCTGCGATTTTCCATATTTGACGTTGTAGTTGTTCACGCTGTTGTATACTCGTAGCAGTAAGACTATTAGTAGAAGTCATATTTATTGAAATTCCTGAAAAAAAATTTATAAAATTATAAGTAGAAGATTATTTATTTAACATTGACCAATTTTAAAAATTGATAATTTTAATGTTGGCATGATATCTAAGATATAACTATTTATCTATTATGTTTTCATCTTATATATATGATTGATGATTATATGATAATAAAAACTACCTTAAAAATAAATCGTTACATGATTTTTATGTGTTCTGTCTGCGTAGGGAAAATAATTAAATAAGGATTAATTGTGGATATAACAATTAATCCTTTAATTAATAAATATTTTTTAATGCATTGATTATTAAAAAACAATGATTTTTCTAAAAATTATTCAGCTTTAATTTTCTTCAAAGTTTCAAATTTGCCAGAAAGAGTGAGTTGTATTTCAAGTTCTGGTGGAGCATAGATATTAATTTTATTTGCTTCATCATCATTTGCGACAGATAACATTGCCATATTCTTTGCTTGAAAGGAGCGTTCCCATCGTTTTGGTGCTTGTTGTTCGTAATTAGCATTTTTCATGTCGAGATATTTTGGATCGCCCACCATATATTCTTTAGTCAGTAGACGTTCAGCTTTGCTAATTAACTTATTCAATAAAAGTCTTTCACGATCATTAATTGCTCGCTCAATCGCATCAGGTGAAACACTATAAAAAATATCATTATTAA
Organism: Gilliamella apicola; assembly: GCF_000599985.1. Taxonomy (NCBI): domain Bacteria; kingdom Pseudomonadati; phylum Pseudomonadota; class Gammaproteobacteria; order Orbales; family Orbaceae; genus Gilliamella; species Gilliamella apicola. The sequence goes on along the minus strand of NZ_CP007445.1, from coordinate 1,907,779 downwards.
CTTTGATTTTTAATTCTTGTGCTTTAGCAATAATTTTTTCAACTGCATCAAGTTTATTAATCTTTATTTGTACAGAGTTATATGCATGATGCTGTTTTTTATCAATTTTTTTGGGGGAGGCAAGTTCGGTATCTGATTCAATAATCGAGAAATTATCGAGTTGTATGTTTTTTAATTCATTGGTTATAGTTGTGTATTTCTGGTACACCATGTCCTTTGCTTTGTTTGCAGTAATTGCATTTTCAAAGATACTAAATAAGAACGAATTGTTTTTTTCATTATTATTTAGCCGTTGGACGTTATTTATGTTGTATTTATCAAGTAATTTATTTAATTCTAAAAATTTTTCGTTATCATTTATGTTGATAGAAAGAGTGAGGGTGGCTTTATATAAAGCATCTTCTTCACTGACTTCTTCATAATTATTTTGTATATAGCTACCATAATCGGTTGTGGTTAGATTATTATCTCTAATGTTGAGTGTTGCTAAATAATCCTTAAATTCTTTCATCGTTTTAGCATTGATATTTGATGCCTCATCAAGGGTTGAAGCCTCTGTATCTAATGTAACCGAAAACTCAACCGTATTTGGTTTTAGTTTAATTGAATCAGTAACACTTGCTTCAATTTCTCCAACGGGAATTAAATTTTTGCCATATATTAATTGTTCAACTTTAGGTTCATTATTATTGATATTCCTAATGTTTGCTGAATAGCAGGTAAAACTTGTTCCAATATTGAGTAATATAATAAATATTAATGTTTTTTTCATTCTATATTCCACTATTTTGTTAGTTAATTGTTTATTCGTTGTTTTGAACTATAGTAATAGAATTCTTTACTAGCAAAAAATCTCAAACAGTTTAATTTAAGATATGTAAAAAAAATACCTTAAGTTGAAAAAAGGTGTAAAAAAGCGTCGTAAGACGCTTTTTATATTCCATACTGAGTACGATAGTTTTCGACCAGTTTAACTTGGTTTTGTCGAGAGGGATCTTGGTAGAGGTATTGGATTAAATCATCTAAAGTAATAATCGAAATCACATCACAATGATAAGTTTGTTTGATTTCCTGAATGGCAGATAGTTCACCACGACCTTTTTCTTGACGGTCAAGGCAAATTAATACACCAGCCAGTTTTGATTGATTATCTTCCAAAATTCGCATTGATTCACGAATTGCGGTACCAGCAGTAATTACATCATCAATTAACATAACACGTTGCTGATAGATAGTACTACCAACAAGATTACCGCCTTCACCATGGTCTTTAGCCTCTTTACGGTTGAAGCAATAAGGAACATCAACATTGTAGTGTTCAGATAAAGCCACTACCGTTGATGAAACAATCGGAATTCCTTTATAGGCTGGACCGAAGATGACATCATAGTTTAAATTTGCATCCATTAAAGCGGCAGCATAAAAGCGACCTAATAAAGCCAGATCTTTACCTGTATTAAACAATCCTGCGTTAAAAAAGTAAGGGCTTTTTCGTCCTGATTTTAAGGTGAATTCACCAAATTTTAGTGCTTGCCTATCTAAAGCAAATTCAATAAACTCACTTTTATATGATTTCATCGATCCTCTCCAATTAATCTTTTAAGGCTTGTCTTTGTGCATCAATAATTGTTGCAATACCTTTTTTTGCTAGTTCTAGCAGTTGTAATAATTCATCATGACTAAATGGTTCACCTTCGGCAGTACCTTGTACTTCGATGATGCGTCCGTCATCAGTCATAATAACATTCATATCCGTATCCGCATTTGAATCTTCAATATATTCCAAATCACATACAGCCTGACCCTCTACAATTCCGACAGAGACAGCTGCAACCAATGATTTAATTGGGTTTTGTTTTAATTTACCATCAGCAATCATTTTATTAATTGCATCATTAAGGGCAACACATGCACCAGTGATGGATGCTGTTCGTGTTCCGCCATCGGCTTGAATGACATCACAGTCTAGGGTAATGGTATATTCGCCAAGTAATTTAAGATCAATCATGGCTCTTAATGAACGGGCAATGAGTCGTTGAATTTCCATTGTACGACCGGTTTGTTTACCTTTTGCCGCTTCACGCTGAGTTCTTGAATTGGTTGCGCGTGGTAACATGCCATATTCTGCTGTGACCCAACCTTGGTTTTGACCTTTTAAAAAGCGCGGTACACTTTCCTCAACCGTTGCGTTACACAGTACTTTGGTTTCACCAAATTCAACTAATACAGAACCTTCTGCATGCTTAGTATAATGACGGGTTATTTTGATTGGGCGGACTTGTTCCGCAGCTCGACCAGACGGGCGCATGCAATTCTCCAGCTGTTATATTAAAAAAATGTTTGAATTTATCATTTAGGAGGACATCAATATAAGAAAGGATTGATGTTTAGCCTAAGCTAAGAGCGCATTATACAGAATTTATGATACAATGCCCAGCAAGTTTTTTATAAATTTAGGAACCAATTATGATTTCAAGTATGACTGCCTATGCTCGAAAAGAAATTAACCAATCTTGGGGGACAGCTTCTTGGGAGTTGCGTTCAGTTAATCAACGTTACTTGGAAACCTATATTCGTGTGCCTGAGCAGTTTCGAACACTTGAACCAATTATTCGAGAACGGCTGCGAGGTCGATTGACTCGCGGTAAAATTGAATGCAATTTACGTTTCGAACTCGATCCTGCTTCGCAACATCAAGAATTATCTTTAAATCAGGATCTTGCTAAACAAGTTCTTAGTGCTGTTAATTGGATTCAGACTGAATATAAATCTGGTGACGTTAACCCTATTGATGTATTACGTTGGCCAGGTGTGCTATCAGCTAAAGAACAGAATCTTGATACCATATCACAAGAAATCTTAGCATCATTGGATGAAGCCATTAATGAACTAATTGTAGTACGTGAACGCGAAGGAGAAGTTTTACGTGATCTTATCATCCAACGTTTAGACAGTATTACGACAGAAGTTGAAAAAATTCGTCAATGGATGCCACAAATACTTGAATGGCAAAAAGAGCGCCTGCAAAACAAATTGGCTGAAGCGAATATTGAACTCGACAAGTCAAGATTAGAACAAGAAATCGTATTGATGGCTCAGCGTATTGACGTAGCTGAAGAGCTTGACCGTTTGATGACTCATGTTAAAGAAACTTACGCAATTTTAAAGAAAAACGAAGCAGTAGGGCGCAGACTCGATTTTATGATGCAAGAATTTAACCGCGAATCAAATACTATTGCCTCAAAATCAATTAATGCTGATGTTACCGCTAGCGCGATTGAACTTAAAGTCTTAATCGAGCAAATCCGAGAACAAGTACAAAATATTGAATAATTTATTATTTAATGAATAAATATTTAGGTATTTTAGCCGTTATTTTGGCATCACTATTATGGGGCACAACAGGCACAGCAGCGACGTTTGACCCTACTTTATCTCCTTTATTTATCGGCTCATTTGCTATGGGTATTGGGGGATTTTTACAATGTGGATTGGCTAGCGTTAATATTGTTCATGATCGCGCTTTATTGGTAATGTATCGTCGATTTTTGATCGTTGGAGCATTCGCTGTTGCTATCTATCCTTTAGCTTTTTATTCATCCATGCGTTTATCAGGTGTTACCATAGGTACCGTTGTATCTATTGGTTCAGCCCCAATTTTATCAGCGATAATTGAGTATTTCAGTCGTGATTTTCAAGTCAATAAACAGTGGGCTACGGGAGCTTTATTGGGCATTATTGGAATGGTTATGTTAGCTTTTTCTGATAATGCAAGTACAACAATTCAAAACACTTATGTTTATTTGGGTATTTTATTAGGATTAGTCGCGGGTTTTACTTACGCGCTTTACTCTTGGTCAGCTAGACAATTAATGTTAAAAGGTATTAATACTAAAGCTGCAATGGGGGCTACTTTTGGTTGTGGAGGATTACTATTAATTCCTGTTATGCTAATAACTGGCTCTGCTTTTTTTACTTCATGGACTAACATTGCAGTTGGATTTTATATGGCATTGATACCTATGTTTTTAGGTTATCTTTGCTACGGTTTTGGATTATCAAAAATTTCTGCCAGTATGGCAACAACCATAACTCTACTTGAACCGGTTATTGCCGCAATTCTTGCTATGTTAATTGTGGGTGAATACTTATCAATAATTGGTTGGATTGGTATGCTGCTGATCTTTATTTGTCTGATTATGGTAACTTTATCAAGTTTGGCTAAGAAGTAAACATTTGATATTTTCTTTAGTCATTTTATAAAAAAAATCAATTATTTCAATCAGTTGCTCATCAATACTTATTTTTGTATTTAGCAAGTTAACCAAGAATACTTTCATAAAATTAATAATAGTCCTTTTATTTTGAATAAATAACAAAAATATTAATTTTTTCTATAGAGTATATCGAGTAATAAAGATTAACTCTTCCTATCTAAATAATAAAATTCATATAAATTAGATATACCATTCAACTTTTTATACCTGTAATAAGCAGTTAAAAAATAATATTACACGATACTGGATAATTAGTTAGATGTTGTTAAAATGAATAAGCTATATTTTAATCAAAATATAGCAAATCACAGATAATAAAAAGGTATGATGAATATGAAAAAATTACTTACTACTGGTTTGCTATTTCTATTTTTAGCGGGACCTGCTGGTGCACAAGCAGTTGAAGAATCATTGAAGAATGTTCCTTATGATGAAGTGCTAAAAATGGCAACTGAAAATAATGATCCAAAAGCGCAATATGATCTAGGAGTTCGATACTTTGAAGGTGAGGGCGTTGAGAAAGATCCGTTAAAAGCTAGAGAATGGTATGAAAAGGCAGCTGCACAAGGTCATTCTGGGGCTGAATCTAATTTAGGATATATGTATGAAAATGCCATAACTGTTGAACAAGACTATGCTAAAGCCAAAGAGTATTATGAAAAAGGTGCTGCAAAAAATGACAAATATGCTCTATTTAATCTAGCCAGTGTATACAAAGAAGGGCGAGGAGTTGCTAAAGATCCATTAAAAGCAAAAGAATTATTTGAAAAATCAGCACAGCTTGGTCTTGTAAATGCTCAGTATCATTTAGGAGATATGTATTTAACGGGTGCAGGCATAGATAAAGATCTGAATAAAGCACGATATTGGTTTGAAAAGGCAGCCGAACAAGGGCAACCAGAATCTCAGTTCAATTTGGGTATAATGTATGAAAATGGGATTGCAGGTCTAAAAAGAGATCATAACAAAGCAATGGAATTGATTGAAAAAGGATGTGAAGGCGGTGTAGAACATCAAATTTGTCAATGAGTTTGTTTATCAAGTTACAAATTATAATCAGTAAAGTTAATAGCAATAAGTAATACAGATTCTTAAAATTTAAAAGGGGCAAAATGCCCCTTTCGTTTTCTAATTTTAGTATGTTACGAATTAACTTGTTTAGGATAATGCCGACTTTTAATCGATTTAAAATACCAGTAGAGTGCTGCATAAGCGATACCGGTTGATAAAAGGTCAGCGGTAGGTGATGAAGCCCAAACGCCATCTAAATCGAAAAATAGCGGTAAAATATAAAGTGTTGGCAATAATATTAAAATTTGCCTTGAAAGACTAAGTAAAATAGAAACTCTAGCCATACCAATACATTGGAAAAAGCTTGTTGTCACCATTTGGAAACCAACAAACGCAAATGAAAGCGTTGTATACCTTAGTGCAATTGCTGATATGGCAACTAAGTCCGCTTCAGAACTGAATGCTCTAACTAACACATCAGGTGTGAAGCAACCTAATATAAACCCAGCACTTGTAATCACAGTCGCAATTTTTACTGCGTAAATAAAAGTTTCCTTCACGCGTTTATAATTCTTCGAACCGTAATTATAACCAATAATTGGTTGCATACCTTGGTTAACACCAATGACAATCATGATAATTAGCGTTATTAATCGATTTGCATTTGAATATCCTGCAATAGCATCATCACTTGAAACGTGAGAAATTGGTGCATAATGAGTTAATTGCCAGTTAATGAATACCACAACTATAGACGCGGCAACTTGCATGGCAAATGGCGACATGCCAATAGATAAAATAGATTTAATATAAACAAAATCAAGTTTAAAATTACGACGATATAGCTTGATATTACTGTTTTTATTTATAAAATGCTGCATCACAAATAAAAAGCTTATAAACATCGATAGGGTGGTTGCAAAAGCGGCGCCTCGCATGCCCCAACCTAAAACGATAATGAAAATTGGTGCAAGAATAATATTGGCAATCACGCTAATAAACATGGTAACCATAGCTTTAAAAGGATAACCACTTGCTCGCATCATATTGTTGTAGTTGAAAGTCAAAGTTATAAAAATACTTCCTGGTAAAAACACTTCTAAAAATTCACGAGCGTAAACATGATTGGTTGGGCTTGAACCAATAAAATGTAAAACGGGGTCAATAAAATAGAGCAATAACGCTAAAGTGATACCACTAAGTACCGCAGTTAACATGAACGAAGTGCCAGCAACTTTTTCGGCTTTATCGATTTCACCTCGCCCTAAAAATATAGAAATACGACTTGCCGAACCAATACCGACTAACATACCAATACCTGCGGCTAGATTCATAACTGGTAAAATAATTCCTGCACCACTTAATGCTTCTCGCCCAATCCAATGGCCAATAAAAACTCCATCAATAATGTTATAAAGGGTATTAACAGTTGTTCCAATAATGGAGGGTAGTGCATATTGCCAAAATAATAAGCTGATTTTCTTATTTTTAAAATCATTATAAATATCTCGAGGATTTGCCATATTATTTATTCCAGCTATAACGGGTTGTAAAAAAATTCACATTAACTATACGTTTCAGTAAAAAATATCATTGTTAATTATATCAATTATCACTATGCTAATGGCAATTATGCAGTTGACTTACCAAAAATGAGTTTGGCCGATTATTTTAACCGCGATGACTAGAATTATCGTTATTAATAATTGTTAAATACCATTACATTTTGTAAAGAAGTTTCAGATTAACCATACGTTTTAGTATAAAATATATCTATTTATCAACTGTTATCTAATCAGACTAATAAATTGTGGATAGCACTTTTTTAGTGCTTTGATAAAATAGTGGTAGTCTTACTTTTGCCACCCAAACAGGAATTCTACATGAGTGTACAAATAGAAAAAGTTATTTTACATAAATTAATCAGAAAAAATGACACTGAAATTGAACTGCAACTTCGTGATTCAATGCTAAGCAATCAACAAGCAGTTGTCAATTTAATTGAAGATATTAACCGAATTTATAATAATAAAAGTAAAGCTTATGGGCTATTTAGAAGTGAAAGTCTGTTTGAACAATCGCTTAAAGAATTACGTTTAGGCAATCAAGATTTTTTACATTTTAGTCAAGAGTCGACTAAACAACTGCGCAATGAACTAGCTAAATACCCTTTTGCTGAAGGTGGCACGGTGGTCTTTTGTCATTATCGTTATCTAGCTGTGGAATACTTAATTATTGCTGTACTAAATAGCTGTTCAAGTATGTTAGTTAATGAACAGCTTGATATAACTGAAACGCAATATTTGGATATCGATCATGCTGATATTATTGCACGAATTGATATCACCGAATGGGAAACTACACCAGATTCAAAACGCTATTTAACTTTTTTAAAAGGACGAGTAGGGCGCAAAGTGTCTGACTTTTTTATGGACTATCTAGGTGCCAGCGAAGGATTAGATGCTAAAGCGCAAAATAAAACTTTAGTAAAAGCTGTTGATGATTATTGTCAAGAGATGCAGTTTGACAAGCAAGACAAAACCAGCGCTCGTGAAAATGTCTATAACTATTGCCAAGCTCAATTACAAGCAGGAGAAGAGATTGAGCTCAAAAATCTGGCTAATGAATTGCCAGCTAATGGTGAGAATAATTTTGCTGAATTTGTGAAAAATAGCGATTACGATCTAGAAGAGACCTTTCCTGTTGATCGCAGTGCATTGCGTCAACTTAAAAAATTCTCAGGTAGTGGAGGGGGATTAACCTTAAGTTTTGATTCTGACTTATTAGGTGAACGAATTAAATGGGATCCGCAAACTGATACGCTTGTAATTAAGGGAGTTCCACCAAATTTACGCGATCAATTACAACGTAATAGCGGTTCAAACTAATCATTACATCCAATTATCAGGAACATAAAAATATGAAATACATTGGTGCACATGTTAGCGCAGCAGGAGGAGTCGATAACGCTCCAATCAATGCCTATCAAATTGGCGCAACAGCTTTTGCTTTATTTACAAAAAATCAAAGGCAATGGCATGCTAAGCCACTTGAATCAGCTATGATTGATAGCTTCAAAAAACGCTGTGAACGGTATGGCTTTAGCAGTAAACAGATCTTACCGCATGATAGTTACCTGATAAACCTAGGTAGCCCTGACAGTGAGCAACTTGATAAATCACGAACCGCTTTTTTAGATGAAATGCAACGATGTGAACAATTGGGACTAACCTTATTAAACTTTCATCCGGGTAGTCACCTACAAAAAATATCGGTTGATGATTGTCTAGCGCGTATTGCTGAATCCATAAATATCACTTTAGATAAAACTCAAAACGTGGTTGCTGTGATCGAAAATACGGCTGGGCAAGGATCTAACTTAGGTTATAAATTTGAACATCTAGCACAAATAATTGATAAAGTTGAAGATAAAACTCGTGTGGGTGTTTGTATTGATACCTGTCACGCCTTTGCTGCTGGTTATGATTTACGAACCGAAAAAGCCTGCAAAGAAACGTTTGATGAGTTTGAAAAGATTGTTGGCTTTAAATATTTACGAGCTATGCATTTGAACGATGCCAAAAGCGAACTTGCAAGCCATGTTGACCGACATGACAGTTTAGGTAAAGGAAACATTGGTCAAGAGGCATTTAAATTTATTATGCAAGATCCTAGAATTGACAACATCCCACTCATTCTTGAAACCATTGATCCAGATATTTGGGCACAGGAGATTACTTGGTTAAAAGAACAGGAAAAATAATAAAATGCGGTTAAAAAATCGTATCGATATGTTTGTTGTTTTTATTAAGTTGTAGCTTTTATGCAATTGGCAATATACGAGAGCGATTAGAAATATTTGAACTTAAACTTGTTGATGATAGCGAGCCAAATTCTATTTTGTATCGGTACTTGAAGGTCGTCATATTGTTATTTATGACAAAAATGGTAATAAAAAATCTATTTAACCAAGATTTCCTGATATAGAGGATAGTTATAAAAAGGATAGATATCAATTATCCCAAAAATATCGACAAAATTTTTTGACTGCAAGTGGCATATTCGAAACGGATAACTTATTCGTATATAAATATAATAAATTGTATAGTTTTCCCATTAGTAAATTAGAGGTATTTGCAATAAAGAGCGATTGTTTTCCTACTGATGAAACAAATTATCACTTTGGATTTGCATCAGCTTTGAACCAACTACCTCAAGATAGTGCTCCTAATGATACAAGGTTTGTTTATATTGGAAAGAAAAGTCCTTATTCTCAACAGCAACTAACTTTATTAAACTGGTAAAAAATTAGCAATTTGATTGATTTATTAATGATCTTGGATCCTTGTTGGGATAATTTAAACAAAAGCAATAATTAAAGAACCTAATATATTTTAATGTGTTTAGTAATTTCGACTAATATCAAGTTTGTAAATTATATTTTTAACGTTATGCATCATGTTGTTATAGCGTTAGTAAGAGTATTAGTTTTGTTTTCATTAATCAATTAAGTCTACTTTTAATTTTCTACTGTCGCTTTGCCCTAGATCATCGATTACAGATATTTTGTAAATGCCACTTTTGTTAGGAACCCAATCCAGTGTATTTTCAACTGAACTACTACCAAGAAAATTTTTATCGACAAACCAATATAATTTCTTAACTTCACCATCAGCAATGGCATTTAGTACAATTTTCTCATTTTCTTTATTACTTAACCTTAATTTGTAAACAACGTTTTTTAAAGGTGAAGTGATACGTGGCGGAGAACCCATATAATTTTGCGTTGTTTCGCAATGCGCGCTATTAGGTGGTGTTTTTTTGGGAATTCCCGCTTTAGCAAATACTTCAGCTAAGTCTGATGACCAATATTCATAAACTTCTACATGTGTATCCTTCGGGTTGAAAGGAGGACAAGCAACTTTATTCGTTTTATTATCAATTACAACAGGACGATAAACTGTATCAATATTAATCGGTGAAACACCTGGTATAAACCAAGTTTTCCCCTTTATCTTACACCATTGTGTAACTAAATTTCCACTTGGTAAACAAATATCGACTTGCGTTAAGTTAGGTGGAATTGCGTTTTGATAACCTTTATGATTTGGATAATATGCAGTTATTGAATCAATAATATTGAAAAATAGTGGTGCTGCGGCATTAACACCAACAAAAGCATTATTGCTATGCCCGTCAAAATTACCCATCCAAACAATGAGAGTATAATTATTAAATCCTCCCGCTGTCCATGCATCTCGAAATCCCCAAGATGTGCCAGTTTTCCAATATATAGGTGTTAGAGATTGTTGTTTTTTAGCTAAAATATCTTCATTGCGCGTGTTTTTTAATAACATATCTAATGTCATGAAACTCGCTTCAGGACTCAACAGACGCTGACTTAAACGTGTTTGATTATCGCTATTTCTTGTCATTCTTAACGGTTGCCAAATACCTTGATTAGCTAACATTGCATATAGTGTTGCTAATTCTTGGGCTGTCACTTCACCTCCGCCAAGAACTAAAGCTAAACCATAATGATCTTCTGTATTCATCTTGCGAATATGAGCTTGTTTTAAGAATTGATAAAATGAAGGTTTTTTTAATTTACCAGCAACATATACCGCTGGAATGTTACGACTGTGAATTAGCGCATCTGTAACAGAGATAGGACCTTTAAAATGGTGATCAAAATTCTCTGGCGTATAAAATCCGAAATCTGTTGCGACATCTTTTAATACTGTTTTGGGATGAATAATACTTTGATCCATACCTAAGGCATAAATAAAAGGTTTTAGTGTTGAGCCGGGTGAACGTTTAGCATCAGTTCCGTTAACTTGCCCTTGAATGCTACGATTAAAATAGTCGGCAGATCCAACTAATGCTTTCACTTCCATTGTGTTGTTATCAACTAATAACACTGAAGTGTTATAAATTCCATTTATTTTATTGCGCTCAATAAATGCGCTGACTTGCTGTTCAATAATTGTTTGTACATCTATTTTTAATGTAGTTTTAATTACTTGTTGTTCATTACTGTTTTTTTGAAATTGTTGTTGAAGTATTTGGTCGGTGAAATGAGGGGCGATGAACGGTAATTGCTCTGGTTGACGCATCATTAGTGGTAAATTAAATAGCGCAGCTATATTATCTTTGGTTTCATAGTGTTTTTGCCAACGTTCAAATAATCGTTGCCTAGCATTAACTAATGCTTTTCCTGCAATGCCTTTTTTCTTGTCTATACGATAAGTAGGTGATTGAGGAAGAACTGTCAACGTTAACGCTTCAGGTAAGTTAACTTTATCAGGCGTTTTATCAAAATAAATTAACGATGCTGCTCCGATACTTTCTATATTTCGACCGAAAGGGGCATAATTAAGATAGGCTTCTAAAATGTCATGTTTAGAGTATTTTAACTCTAATTCAATAGCTCTAAATATTTGCAGTAATTTGCCATCTATTGTTTTAGTATTGATTTTCCAATGCATACGTGCCAGTTGCATAGTGATAGTCGATGCTCCTTGTCGATTACCACCTCCGATATAGGTTGCCCAAAATGCCCTTATCAAACTAAGCGGATTAAATCCAAAATGATAATAAAACCACTGATCCTCATGTAAAAGAAGACCATTAATGATGTGTGGAGAAATTTTTTCCAGAGGTGTCCATGTTCGATATTGTTGGTCGTTTGCTAATGTTATGCGCAGTAGTTTGTCGTTTTCATCATACAAAATAGTGGAAAAATTTAGCGATTGGTTTAACGGTGGGTTAGGGGTTAAACGAAAGGCAATGATGATTAAAAAAAGAATAATAAAAATAACAATAATATTCCCAATATACCTAAATTGTTTTACCATTTTATTAAGTCACACCAATAATGATATAAAATTAGAAAGCTAATGTTAGTAATCATGTAATAAATACAAAATAGCAGAGGGAAAGTGTTTACCCTCTGCCAATGGTTAACTAACGAGGCTCAATAATAATCTTATTTCCACCTTTAGATACAGCTTGAATATCTCGATCATACATTGCTTCACCATAAGCTGGAGGAACAGCATACTGGCCAATATTGGTCGCTTTTATCTGATAATTAAAGGTTTGTATATGATCATTTCTAGTCGAACCATAAATAATCACGCGATCTTCTCTAACATCTGTATAGTCTGGATACCAAGTATATTTACCTGTGGCAATTGGTGATATCCACTGTTCTTCAGAATTATCATTTTCACTCGCATCACTTTGCTCATTGTTTTCAGATTCAGCATGATTATTAATTGCTTTTTGTTGAACAACTTCAAAACCACTTGGTAGCATATCAACAATTGCAATGTTGGTTAATCCTTCTTTAGATATTGAACGGACTCTGACGGTTACATTGATAGTTTCACCTAATTTCACCTTATCAATTTGCTTACCATCGTTATCTGTAAATTCACGGTAAATTTCAAGTCCTTTATTAATTGGTTCTTGCTGAATTGAACGATCAAAGCCTTTCTGTGATATTAAATACCATGCTGGCAAATCTTTAGTATTATGGAAGCTAATAGACTCTACCGAATCATTGAATTTTCCTTTAGCTAACAAATTTTTCAATTTAGCAATAGTTGCAATTTTTGCCTGTTGATCTTTAGATTTTGTTGTGACAGTAAGATCGTTTTCATCTAACTCATGAGCTTTAATTGCTGAATTATAACTATCTAAAGCCAACATAGTCATGGCAGCCGATTGAGTAGTATAACGTTCTTCATTTAGCATTAACGTCATATTCTCAATAGCTTGAGCTGGAATATCATTGATTTTATTTTCAAAATGTTTTGAAATTAAATAGATTTTTCCAGCATCAATGACTAATGGATCATAATAATTGTGATTCCACCATGCATTATCATAGGCTTTGGAGAGATCCTTCCAAATCGGTTTTAAAAGATTATCTGCATGTTTGTCCATTTTCAGCATTTTGTAGGATGATGCTAAATACAATGCTGTAAGATCAGTAGACCAAGATTGGTAATTATGATTTAAATCCTCAATGACTGAAGCAATTTGATTAGTTGTAATGATATTTTGTCTAGTTAGCAAGTAAATTGCATAAGCTCGTAATCGTAAGTTGTAACTATCAGTTAAACTACCAGAAGCAACTAATTTAACATATTTATTTGCATTTTCTAGTAGATCTTTTGGTATTACTAATCCTGCATCTTTTGCTTCGAGTAGGAAGTGAACTGTATAAAGTGTAATAAATGGATCTACATTATATGTTGAATACCATAAACCAATTGCTCCTTCACTATTTTGACGGCTTTGTAGTTTTTGCATTACTGCGGTAAATGGTATTGTTTTATCGGTTATTAAATTGAATTCAGGGTATTTATTGCCAATCACCAGTGGTAAAGCACGACTAACAATCTGTTCAGAACAGAAATATTCATAATCATCTAAGTATTCGGTAAGACCTTTAGCTAAGATCATTGGAGAATAAGAGATGCCAGCATTCTGTTCATTAAATTCTGGATACATTTGTCTAAACCCAGAAAAGGTTTGTGTTTTACCATCCATTCGACCCATAATTGTTTTTATTCGATAAGGATTTATCGGACGAACAGAAGTACTTACTTGTCTTGTTATCGTTTTATCTTTATAAGTTGCTGTAAAGAGTAAATCACCACTACCTAATTGTTCGGTTGCTTTTAAACGAAAACTTAAAGTACCTTCTTTCATTGATGCTAACTTGACGGTTTTAATTGACTCATCTAAAACAGCTAGATGTGGCGTTGTGGTTAGCTTAACCTTAATTGGGATTTCTTCATTACCGATTTCAGTGATGTTATTTGCAACTAATAAACTTATTTCAAACTCATCGTTTGGTGTGACGAAATAAGGTACATTAGGGCTTAATACAAAGTCATTACGCACTGTAGTAGACGTTTGTGTAACACCCATTGTTTTCTTACCGACTGTCACTGCCATCACTCTAATTTTTCCACTGAAAAATTCAGGTACTTTATAATTGAGTTGTTTTTCACCATTAACGTCTATAATTCCGGACCAGTAAGTAACCGGCTGATCTGTCTTACGTTTAAATGGATTCAGATGAGCATTAAGTTTATCATCACTATCTTGATCACCACCTGGTGCAGATAAAGTTAGTAAACGTTTGTATTCAGGTAAGATAAGATCTAAAATCTGATCTGTTCTTACAGATAAGACTTTTTTACGTATAAAGTTTTTAATTGGATTTTTTAATTGATAGCCAGCAACTTGTAAGATACCTTCATCAACTGCAAAAACTGCGACACGTTGTTGACTAGCGGTTTTAATTGTGATTGGAATTGTCTCTCCAGGTTTGATTAATTCAGGTGTTTCTAATGTTACTTTCTCCATAAATTTATCATCTGAAACCTTAAATGGAACAACACCATAACTAAGCGGACTCATGAATATTTCTTCTGAATTTGGATCACGAATAAACTGCACATTGATATAGGCATTTCCTTCCACTTCTTCAGGTAAAGTGATTTTTTGTACTGAGCTGGTAGTATCTGTTTTAAACCATTTCCATGCATAAACCTTATCCCTTTCGATAGTGATGATACCACTTCCGATATAAGGTGCGGTTATTGCAATTTCTATATCTTGACCCGGTTTATATTCATTAGCATCAATTTTTAACATTAATTCACTATTACGATCTAATGAACGTGTTACATTTGCTGATCCTGCTATCGTATATTCGGTTTGATAAATTACTTCATTTTGGTTATTTAACAATTGAAGAATATAGTTACCCGGGGTATTAGTTGGAATCTGATAAACAGTTCCTTTATTATCAATTTCAAAAGGAATTTGTGAAATTATCACATCTTTTTGTTTAGATTCATACTTATAAACACCAGAGGACTGTTCAACTAATATTGAAAGATATTTTTTCTCAAGGGTAACAAGTTTGAGGTTATCTAGTGTAATTTGATCTAGAGCTGGATTTATTGCAATGAGATTAAGCAAACGCTTGCTATCCCGTTTGATATAACTTAAATGACCATCAGATTTTGACCCAACTAAATAATCAGATGCAGAAATCAAAATTGAATCAGTTGCAGCCACACTACGACCACTATTTGGTTCAAATACATCAGTCAAAAATTTGGCTACATATTGACCTTCAAAGTCTTCAATATGCAAATCAATATCAGCAATTCCTTCTTCATTTGTAAAATTGTCTTCAAGTTCAATTTTGAAATTACTACGGTTATTACCTACGCGATAAAACTGATAATCTTCATATTTTTTAAAACTAAATCTTGTTGGTTGTAAATATAATTTACTCTCAACTCGACGGTCTTGGGCAGGGGTTCCAAAGAGATTTTTTGCAGCCACTTTGGCAATTATATCCGATTGATTAATCCATCCTTGTCTGTTTTCAGTTACTATTTGTGCGGTAACTTTAGTTTTATCTGGTTCAAATTCTCGAATAGTCACTGAAGTAGAACCTAGGAAATTTGGTTCATCATTATCCGAATCATTTAAATTTTTTTTATCATCAATATATAGATATACATGCCATTGTCCTGTTGGAGAACTTTCTTCCGTTTTAAATGAAATCTCATTAAAACCGTAATCATCAACTTTGATTTTTTTAGTTGTAACATGACTATTTTTTGCATCAAAAATAGTGGCGACTAAATTAACTCCATTCAATGATTTAGTCCAATCATCTGCTTTAATAATCATCCCAATGTGGAATGTATCGCCAGGTCGATAGATTCCTCTATCAGAAAATAGATGCGCATGTAACTCTCCTCGGTCAATTGTTTCGTATTGACCATCGACATCAAAACGAGAGTAATTAAGTTTTCTGTCATAATAGCGATAACCTTTAGAAATTGGCAAAAATGACATATCTTTACCTTTTTCAATTAAGAATAACAACGGTTTAATGCCTTTATAGTAATCTGATAATGCTGGGAAATGGACATGACCAGTGTTATCGGTGATTGAAGACGTAATTTCAATACCATTGGCGCCGAGTATTGAAACTTTAGCGCCGGCAACAGGTAACCCACTGTTGATAGATTGCACAAAGAGATCATAAGAGCCATCAAGTGATTTTTTATTTATAATGCCTAAATCTGTCACTAATATGAATCGAGAAGTGATATAATCGTAAGGATCTTCCCCTTCTATTGCATCATCATTTTGGGCATAGAGATTTAATAAAAATACTCCGCGATTAGCTTCGTTTTTTTTAACATCTTTGTTAAGGTATGGTGCCAAATCGAAGTCAGAGTAATGAATAGCGCCTGATTTCCCCTTAACATCTTTTATAATTGAATATTTTTCAACAAAATTATCACTTTTATAACCATCAAAACTCATTGATTTAAAATCACTTTCATTATCGTAGACCAAATGCTGTAATTGGGATGGAATAACACGTTTGAGTTCTAACTTTATTTGACTGACATTACGAGAAACGACAGGAATCTTTTTATCACCTGACAGCGATAGTAAGGAACCAGTAGCAGCGAAATTAAGCAATTTATCAAATTCATTAATTTGCATCAATTTCTCATATCTATTTTTAAGGGTGTAGCCACCATCGGACGTTAAAGATGGATCAACAGTAATAAATATTTGTTGACGTTGATCACCGTTTATTTCAAAACTGAATTGATTTTGATAAGTTCTATTGTCGTCAGTCTCAATGTATCTAGTTGTTAATCGTTTCGATTTATCTAAGACGGTTTTATCAATAAAATATTTAGTTTTGTATGTGTTATCGGTTTTATCGTAATATTCTTCACTATATTTGGCGTTTGGATCGGGTAACTGCCAGATTGACAATGCTTTTTGTAAATCACTAGCTTTAACATTATAAGCTAAATTAATTGTGATAATTTGGCGTATTTCATTATTCGACAGTTCAACAAAGGAAATATCAGATGAAGTGATACTAAGATTATATTTATTCGGTATATCGATATCTTTTGAACTTTCTGAGGTTGTTGGGGATCCTCCCATTGAAGATGTTACACCCTTTGCAATTTTTAATAATAAATACCTATTCATATCAGCAAGTTCTAATTTATCACTTTTTATATAGGCACTTGTTTTATCTTTATTATAATTAATTGTAAAGTTTACATTTTGGACAAATTTATTTGGCTCATATCTTCCATTTGCTATTTCAAATAGTGATAATTTTAAATTTTGTTCAAAGGTTGTTGGGTCGACAGGATGAGAGAATTTTACTTCATAAATACCTTGTTTATCATCAGGAACAATAGGATTTTGATATAATTCATTGTTTATTATTTCAAAAGAAAAATCGGTTGTCTTAAATGTAAAAATATTCTCTTTTTTATTTATTAAATTGTTAGAATCAAGTAACTTTGAATCATCCAATTTAACCGTATAGGTTTCACCCATTGGCCATGGTTGTTCTGGTTTAAAATAGATATTTACATCGTCATGCCAACTCCAAATCCCTTTAATTTCAGGTGAAATTTGAATACCCTCAGTTATTTCCTTGCCAATTTTATCTATCGGAGCTGGTGATCGTCTATGTCCAGTAAATTTGATTTTTAAATAAGATTGATTAGGATTAGTAAGCGTACCAGATTCTTTAGGTGTATAAAAAGAAATACCATACGTATTAACAATTACGGTGGCTGGCTCAATAGGTTTTGGTTTATTTAAGTACCAATGGTAGGCATAATTACCACTGAAATAGGTAATAATTCCCAAAATAACAACACCACCAATAATTAAACTGTAGTTATTGAGTCTTTTAATTGATGATTGATAGATATCTTTAGCTCGTGGATACCACTTAGGTACCGACCAATTAATTTGACCAATAATCGGGCTTATAAGCCATAATATGGATCGTAAAACAATTAGTAGAAAAAGTACAAAATAGAGAATCGCTTCTAGACAGATACAGAAGATGCTGTAGGGAAGACGGAGAATGAAACGTATAATATCCATGATATTCCTTATCATATCAATTAATTATCAATAATAGATATTTAATCGCAATAAAACTAAAACTCAAAATATAGCTAATGTATTGAGTTTTATTTCATTATTTTTGCTGTGAATAAATTAGTATTACTAAAAACAGTGTATATACTTTGATGATAGTATAAATGATGAATAAAATTAATTGAATAATCATTGTTCTTTTTTAGCAAAAAAACTGCTCATCCTGGTGCAAGATAACCTTCAATATTTTTTGTTGGTCATGTGTATCAAGAAAATCGCTAAAAAAATTCGATGTCATCCAATTCGTTTTTTTGCTATCCATCTAATTTAAATGATCAAAATCCAGAATTCCAATATAAAGTCCAATGGTCTGGTAAATTACCTAAAAATCAACCTTTAGTGTTTTTTGGTTTTGATTGGAAATAATTTGATTGCCTAGCTATTGATTATATTGACCCATCTTATAGAAGTTTATTAATAAAGTGTGATAATAGGCATTAAGCAAGTTATTTTATCTACATGATGTTTTTTAATGGATAATTGAGAGTGTTTTTTAGTGTAATAAAATATATGTCTCAATAAAATGAAATACTAATTAACAAGATATTGCTAATTTGATTAAAATTATTATCCACTGATGTATTAAACAGAAACCAGATTAAACTAATTCCATTTAAATATTAACTATATCTTTTAATTTTAATAAATATATAGGATAGGGCAGATATGGCATTAATTGTTTGTAACAGAGAAGATTATTTTTTATTAAGAAAAAAAGAATTGGCAAAATCAGTCTTATTAGTTCAAAATTAAATCAGCAATTGTTGAAAAATAATAACTAAAAATAAGTTAAAATTATTGCGGTACCATATAGGTGTGAGAAGTATATTTAAGGAAAATGGTGAACTAATAAATGAAAAATAAATTAATTAGCTTTCTGTTTACAATTTTTGCCTTATCATCAATTAGTTTTTGCAGTAGCGCGGAAATGCTAGGTGGAAACAAATTATTAGAATGGGAAGGAGGACATTATAGGGAAGATATTCGAATGTATACACTCACCTCGATAGATTATATTAAAGGTGAGCCCGAATTTGACTTTATTTCATTATCTGATGATATTGATTTATATGATAACAAATACAAAAAAGATATCTATTTAATTCCAAGCGCTGAAAAAAAACTTATAAAAAAGAACAATATTTACTCACGGGTTCATACCGTACTAAATTGCTTAATTTGGCAGGTATATCAGAAGATGATACAGTATTTATCTATGATTACTTAAATAATAAATTAAAATCGGTTCCTGTTTATGGGTTGAATACTTTTGCTGTCGTGAATACTTATTATCATCCTCATGAACCTTATGGATTAGATGCATATATGTTTGGATTAAAATTAAATTCAAACATGTTTGATCAATACGCATCCTATATTGTCTATATAGGTAAGGAAAATCCTTTTCTACAGCAACCCTTAACTCCACTAGTTTGGCATCAAATTGATAGCAAAGACTTTCCTGTTCTTGAAAGTGATGACGAAATTACTTCCCTTATACCTGTATACAATCCAGAAGATTTAATAAAGGGTGATAATTTTATGGCTGAAGCGATCGGTCTACGCTTTTATATACAAAATTATGAAACTCCAGACAATAACAAAATCATTATAAGACATTTAATTATCTTGGATTCTGATTCAAATATGATAACAAATGTGGTCCACGGTTATTTTGAAGGAGGAATGCTTTTACCATTAAGCAGTTCAATAGATGACAATAAAGAAATATTTCAATGGGTCGGAAGCATTTTAAAAAATGAACCGCCAGTTATATTTGATTTTAGTAGTGAAGCATTTAGTTGTCGTCCGCTTTTTCAATTTATCCATCCATTACATGAATATTTTATACCTAGATGTGATTGTCGACATTAATGTATGAATGGATTGCAGTTAAAAGCAGTAATACTTACTTATCATTTTAGATGTTAAATATTTTATAAGTTTAATTAGATAATAGACGTAGATCGAGTACCAATAGTATGTAATGCATTACAATAAAGTAAAAAATAAAGTTCTTAAATAGAATTAGCAAATAATAAGGAATATAAGGTATCTCTCATAACTTTTTTAATAACCTTCAACAAACTTATCCAACTTTATAAAGTGATTTATATTGATTTAGATGGTTTTATGTCTATTTAAATGGCAAAATTAAATTAAAACAGTAAACGATTAAAAATTATAAATATTACGTAATTACAAATAGATACCTAAGATTTAAACCTTAATGTGAGAATAAAGGAATATGAAAGAAATAAAGCAATTATCACCAGAACAATTAATTAAGACTATTTTTGAACCATTAAGCGTACTGGCTAAATCTTTGCCAACGCGGATCACGCAATATATCTTGCATGGCGATGAACTTGATGTGTTAGTCGATTTTGATAAATTATGTCAAATACCAGGTGATGCTAATAAAATTTATGAATTATTGCGAAGACCCTCTGATTTTTATTATTCACGTGATTATTACGACATTCATCCATTGGAAAAAGCCCGCGTTGATTTTTATAAGCTCTGGACGGATGCCTATACGCCAGAACAAATCATTCGATTTGCCCGAGTTTTAGCCACTTTATTTGATCATTTACGTTTTATTAAACGTATAAGTGAACAAATACCATCATGGTTTATCTATCTGTTATATGATGGATTGATTACCACGTTACCATCTTATTGTGAAAACAACGGTAAAATTGATGAGCGCGAAAATTGGTCAATACAACAGTTACATCAATTTCTTGAACTTGAACAAGAAGGATTAGGTGAAAAGTTGCTGTTTGCAATTTTTGACCGTCAAAATATTAGTGTTGATTATTGTCATTTCTTTCAATATTTTACTCGGTTGAATGGCTTATTGAGTTATATTCAAGATCGTATTGAATTATTTAAGCTACTCCCCTCACAGGGCTTGGCGCCGTTGGGACAGGTAGAACAACTTAAATACATTCAACGATATCCAGAACTTCAGTTGCAATTGGTTGATTTTATTGCAATGCAGGCGTTAAGTACTTCAAAACAGGTGAGTCAATTAGCCACAGAAATACTTTTTAACTTACCAATGAATCTGGTTCAACCCCAATTACAACATTTTTTAACTTCGGGCTCGGCTAAAGAGCGTGCTAATGCAACAATATTGCTCTCTCGAATCATTTCTGAACCAACTATTTTACAACAAGCTTTAGCTAACGAAACCAATAAAACCGTTATTACAACCCTTGAAAGTGCTTTATCAAGATTGGAGAGTGCCAATGCAGCCAAACAGCAAGCTGAGTTAGTTATTCCTGATTTTGAACCACTTAGTGACACACCATTGCCCATAACTGCTCGAGATGTTATACAGCAAAATTTTGATGAGTTCCTTACTGAACGTAAAGCATGGATGGAAGATGAGCAAGAAACAAACCAAGGATTTAAAATGCCATCGACCTATTACTTAGATCTTTATAAACCGTTACAAACAGTAACATCAAAGTCTCTGGATAAGATCTTTGATTATTTGAATGGAAAAATTGATCGTTCTGCCTTACTCAAGGAATTTAACGAAAATATTGATTTTGATTTTTTACTTACTAAAAATCGACTATCCAATTTACCTGAATTTTCTTTATTTCATTTATTCCGAATGAGACGATTAACCGATCATATCGATCATTTAGATGATACCTACTATTTTGATAGAATATATGATAGCTATGATGTTGTTAAAAACTTCGATCTTAGACAAATTGCTGATGTCATGGTAAAAATTAATTTTCATCCACATGTTAAATATATAATTGCTTGGTCATTTTTAGCTAGTGATTATTTTCATGACATTTTTGAAAATGAACCCTATAAATTATGGGCTTTTTTTGCTGAAAATGAGTTTTTAATTGATGAAGCATTGGGGTTGGCTCCTCTACAATTCAATCAGTCTTTTGATAATCGTATTGATAAAGTTAGTGTCATAAAAATATTACAACTCTTCCCAACGATTCCAGCGAAATATGTCGCTTATCTATTTGAATTAGCTTTAGGCGAAAGTATGCAAATACGTTATGCAGCACAAGATGCCCTAAAAGAGATCCCAAATATACATAATCAAATTGAACAAGCTTTATCCTCCGCTAAACAAGAGGTGCGTATTGCAGCAGCTAATTGGTTGGCCGAATTAGGACAAAAAAGCTCGATTAAAGCACTAAATGCTGCGCTAAAAAAAGAGAAACGCGAAACAGTACAAGCAGCGATATTGGTCGCGCTCGAAAAAATTGGCGAAGACATCAGTCAGCATTTAACCCCGAAAAAGTTATTGGCTGATGCTGAAAAAGGTTTAAAAGGGAAAAAAATAACTGATTTTGATTGGTTTGATTTTAACTTAATACCAACATTAACTTGGCAAAATGGTAATAAAGTTGATTCACAAATTATTGAGTGGTGGATCTGTTTAGCGGTCAAGTTAAAAGATCCGGCTAATCCGCTGTTAACTATTTATAATCAACTGTTAAGTACCCAAAGTCAGCGACAATTAGGCGAATTTATTTTACAAAGTTTCATCAATCAAGATACCCGAACACCAACACTGGAAGAGGCGGAAGCCAAAGCCAGTGCAGAAGCTGACAAACGCTTGCAACTACGTATTTTAAATTATCAGCGCTATCCAGAATTTTATTCTAACGGTAAAAATATTACTTATGAGCATGTTTTTGAAGAAATTAAAAATGAAACTTTAGCAACTTATCTTGGTTCAGCCATTAAAGCCAAAGGAATGTTAGCTTTAACTTGTGGTATTGAAGGCCGGGTTGCTGTATCTCTCTTACGTTCGTTTATGAAAAATCATTATCAACGTCGAGCACAAATTGAAGCGATGCTTGAACCATTGGCAAACAGTGATGATCCTATGGTCATTCAACTATTATTATCTTTAGCGCGTCGCTATCGTACGGCATCTATTCAAGAAAGAGCCAGATGTTTAGTAGAAAGTATTGCTGAGCGCTCAGGCTGGACAACTGATGAATTGGCCGATCGTACCATATCAACGGCAGGGTTAGATGATAATGGCTTGTTAATTCTTGATTACGGTGAGCGTACCTTTATTGCTAGTTTAGATGATAAATTTAAGTGGCAATTAAAGAATGCTGATGGAGAAAAGATCAAAGCATTACCAGAAGCACGTAAAAGTGAAAATCCTGAATTAGTTAAAGAGGCAAAAAAACAGTTCAGCAACAGTAAAAAAGAGTTTAGCCAATTGCTCACTATGCAAATAAGTCGTTTTTACGAAGCCATGTGTGCCGAGCGTCAATGGCGAGTAGACGATTGGCAAAAATATCTGCAACCACACCCAATTGTGGGACGATTAATTCAACGTTTAGTTTGGTTACAATTAGACAATAGTGGTCAGATTGTCAATAGTTTTAGACCAACTGAGGATAGCAGTTTAATAACGAATCAAGATGAAGAAATTTTACTTGATGAAAATAACTATATTACACTTGCTCATTCAGCGTTACTATCAAGTGATGATATAGCACAATGGCAAGCACATCTTAAAGATTACAAAGTAAATCCATTGTTTGAGCAGTTTGATGCTCTATTACCCGATATGAACAAATTTAAAGATGGCATTATTGATGACCGTTTAGGTTGGTTAACCGATAGTTTTACCCTACGTGGTATTTTAACGAAAATGGGTTACGAGCGTGACAATATTGAAGATGGCGGATGTTTTTTTGGTTACCATAAACACTTTGATAGTCTCAATATTTATATCAATATTGAATTCAGTGGCAGTATGGTACCTGAAGAAAATATTCCAGCTGTACTTTATAATCTTTATTTCAGCAATAAAAAAGGTTTCAAAGATAGAGCAATCGCGCTCGATAAACTACCAAAAGTATTATTAGCCGAAGGTTATGCTAATTATATGGCAGTTGCAAATGCTGGTAGTGGTTTTGATCCTAATTGGAAAGATAAATTAATATGGTAAAACATGACCAAAACCTGATGGATCCGGTTATTCTTGATTGCTTTGCGAGTTTAAATAAATTAGAACCATCAATGCCTGAACGGATTTGTCATTATATTTTATATGGCAAAGATGACATGGTTCTTGATGCTCTAAAAGTATTATCAAAAACGAATAAATATGATAAAGGATGTTATATTCTGCTTAGTGGGCTTGTTTTTTTCAACAAAGCAATCAATCTCAGCAAAAATCAAACTAATGACCTTCCGTTTGCATTATAAACAAAAGTTTTGCTGATTATATGGCTGTTGCTAATGTATCAAGTAAATTTGATTTAGATTGAAAGGATAAAAAAGGTGGTAATCAGAAACAAGTAATATGATTAATTGCATAAGAGTGTTATAGCTAAGACCTGGTAACGTTAAGCAAAGTCGATAATGACAATAATAAGCCTTAAGGTTTTTTTATCAAAATCAGAGCATTAAATTAGTTAGATTGGGAACATTAGGCCTTAGTGATAATTTTTTTGTGACGATCTGTCAGTTGACCTTGCAATTTATCACTATTAAAAAACAAGGTTTAATGTAAGTGGAGTTAAACGTAGTTTTGAAAGATAATACGAATGATATTAAAGGATCTAATTTTATAGGGATAATATAGTACCTAAACGTTCCACAAAATCCGATATATGGTGTAGTGATTATCAAGTATAAAAAACTTTTTGAAAATAACAAATCGCTATGATACCCAATTACAAATGGATACCCAAGATTTGAACCTTAATGGAGAATAAAGGAATATGAATGAAATAGAACAATTATCACCAGAACAATTAATCAATACTATCTTTAAACCATTAAGTGAATTAGACAAATCTTTACCAGAACGGGTCACACAATATATCTTGCATGGTGAAGAAATTGATGTGTTGGCCGATTTTAATAAATTGTGTCAAATTTCAGGTAATGCTAATAAAATTTGTAGGTTATTACAAGGACCAGCTTCCTTTGACAGTTCATACCATTATCGCAAGTTTAATCCGTTAGTCAAAGCACGTATTGATTTTTATAAGCTTTGGACGGATGCCTATACACCAGAACAAATAATTCGATTTGCCCAAGTCCTAGCTACTTTATTTGACCATTTAAGTTATATTAAACATATAAGCGACCAAGTTCCTTCATGGCTTATGTATTTGTTATATGATGGACTAATTACTACGTTACCCTCTGATACTGTATACAAAGATAAAATTGATGATCGTGAAAATTGGTCAATCCAACAATTACATCAATTTCTTGAAATTGAACAAGCAGGCTTGGGCGAAAAGTTGCTGTTCGCGATTTTTGACCGTCAAAATACTAGTGTCGATTATTGTTATAAGTTTCAATATTTTACTCGATTAAATGGATTATTGAGTTATATTCAAGACCGGATTGAACTCTTTAAGCAACTTCCCTCACTTGGTTTAGCACTTTTGGGACAGGTAGAACAACTTAAATACATTCAACGATATCCAGAACTTCAGTTACAATTGGCTGATTTTATTACAATCCAAGCGTTAAATACTTCCAAGCAGGTGAGTCGATTAGCTACAAAAATACTACTAAATTTACCATTGGAGCTGGTTCAACCACCATTACAATACTTTTTAACTTCAGGCTCGGCTAAAGAGCGTGCTAATGCAACAATATTGCTTTCTCGAATCATTTCTGAACCAACAATTTTACAACAAGCTTTAGCTAACGAAACCAATAAAACAGTTATTGCTACCCTTGAAAGTGCTTTATCGAGATTAGAAAGTGCCAATGCAGCCAAACAGCAAGCTGAGCTAGTTATTCCTGATTTTGAACCAATTATTGACACACCATTACCAATAGCGGCTCGAGATGTTATACAGCAAAATTTTGACGAGTTTATTACTGCACTTAAAATATTGAAGGAAAATGAGCAAGAGAAAAACCAGAAATATAAAATGGCATCGACCTATTATTTAGACCTTTATAAACCACTGCAAAAGGTGACATCAAAGTCTCTGGATAATATCTTTGAATATTTGAATGGTAAAATCGATCGTTCAGCATTATTCAAAAAAATTGATGAGAAAATTAGTTTTCGCTTTTTATTTATTAAAAATCGACTATCAAATTTATCTGAATTTTCTTTGTTTCATTTATTTCGAATGATACGATTGGTCAATCGTAAAGATAATATTTATTATTATAATATAATAGATGAATTCTTTAGCTTTGTTAAAAACTTCGATCTTAGACAAATTGCTGATGTCATGTTAAAAATAAACTTCCACCCACAGGTTGAACTTACAATTGCTTTGCCGTTTTTAACCAGTGATTTTTATCATGATCTTTACCATGATATTTTTGAAAATGAACCCTATAAATTGTGGGCTTTTTTTGCTGAGAATGACTTTTTAATTGATCAAGGATTGGGTTTAGCTCCTTTACAAATTACTCACTATTATGCTCATGTAGATAAAGTTCGCACCATAAAAATATTGCAACTGTTTCCAACGATTCCAGCTAAATATGTCGCTTACCTGTTTGAATTAGCTTTAGGTGAAAATAAGCAACTACGTTATGTTGCTCAAGATGCTTTAAGACAGATCCCCAACATACATAGTCAAATTGAACAAGCTTTATCGTCCACTAAACAAGAGGTACGTATTACCGCAGCTAATTGGTTGGCCGAGTTAGGACAAAAAAGCTCGATTAAAGCACTAAATGCTGCTCTAAAAAAAGAGAAACGCGAAACAGTACAAGCGGCGATATTGGTTGCGCTCGAAAAAATAGGAGAAGATATTAGTCAGCACTTAACCCCGAAAAAGTTATTGACTGATGCTCAAAAAGGTTTAAAAGGTAAAATGCCAACTGACCTTGATTGGTTTGATTTTAACTTAATACCAACATTAACTTGGCAAAATGGTGATAAAGTTGATTCACAAATTATTGAGTGGTGGATCTGCTTAGCGGTCAAATTAAAAGATCCGGCTAATCCGCTGTTAACTATTTATAATCAATTATTAAGCATCGAAAGTCAGCAACAATTAGGCGAATTTATTTTACAAAGTTTCATTAAGCAAGATACCCAAAAACCAACATTAGAAGAAGCGGAAGCGAAAGCCGGTTTAGAGGCTGATAAACGGTTGCAACAATATATTGGATATTATCAACGCGATCCGGAATTTTATTCTAACTTTAAAGATACTACTTATGAGCAGGTTTTTGAAGAAATCAAAAAAGAGACATTAGCAACCTATCTTGGCTCAGCCATTAAAGCCAAAGGAATATTAGCGTTAACCTGTGGTATTGAAGGCCGGGTTGCTGTATCTCTCTTACGTTCGTTTATGAAAAATCATTATCTACGTCGAGCACAAATTGAAGCGATGCTTGAACCACTGGCAAACAGTGATGATCCGATGATCATTCAACTATTATTATCAATAGCACGTCGCTATCGCATGGCATCCATTCAAGAAAAGGCCAGATATTTGGTCGAAAGCATTGCTGAGCGCTCAGGCTGGTCAACTGATGAACTGGCCGATCGCACCATATCAACCGCAGGGTTAGATGATAATGGCCTGTTAATTCTTGATTACGGTGAACGTAGTTTTATTGCTAGTTTGGATGATAAATTTAAATGGCAATTAAAAAATGCTGATGGAGAAAAGATCAAATCATTACCTGAAGCACGTAAAAGTGAAAATCCTGAATTAGTTAAAGAGGCAAAAAAACAGTTCAGCAACAGTAAAAAAGAGTTTAGCCAATTGCTCACTATGCAAATAAGTCGTTTTTACGAAGCCATGTGTGCCGAGCGTCAATGGCGAGTAGACGATTGGCAAAAATATCTGCAACCACATCCAATTGTGGGGCGATTTATTCAACGTTTAGTTTGGTTACAATTAGACAATAATGGCCAGATTGTCAATAGCTTTAGACCAACTGAGGATAGCAGTTTAATAACGAATCAAGATGACGAAATCTTACTTGATGAAAATAACTATATTACACTTGCTCATTCAGCGTTACTCGCGAGTGATGATATAGCTCAATGGCAAGCACATCTTAAAGATTACAAAGTAAATCCATTGTTTGAGCAGTTTGATGCTCTATTACCCGATATGAACAAATTTAAAGATGGCATTATTGATGACCGTTTAGGTTGGTTAACCGATAGTTTTACCCTACGTGGTATTTTAACGAAAATGGGTTATGAGCGTGACAATATTGAAGATGGCGGATGTTTTTTTGGTTACCATAAACACTTTGATAGTCTCAATATTTATATCAATATTGAATTCAGTGGCAGTATGGTACCTGAAGAAAATATTCCAGCTGTACTTTATAATCTTTATTTCAGCAATAAAAAAGGTTTCAGAGATAGAGCAATCGCGCTCGATAAACTACCCAAAGTGTTATTAGCCGAAGGTTATGCTAACTATATAGCAGTTGCAAATGCCTGTAGCGGTTTTGATCCTAATTGGAAAGATAAATTAATATGGTAAAACATGACCAAAACCAGATGGATCAGGTTATTCTTGATTGCTTTGCAGGTTTAAATAAATTAGAACAATCAATATCTGAACGGATTTGTCATTATATTTTATATGGAAAAGATGTCATGGTTCTTGATGATCTAAATGTATTACCAAAAACGAATAAATATGATGAAGGATGTTATATTCTGCTTGGCATGTTTGTTTTTGATCAAAGCAATCAATCACAGCAAAAATCGACACGCATCGCTTCCCGTCTATATTATAAGTAAAAGTTCTGCTGATTATATAGCGATTGCCAATGTATCAAGCAAATTTGATTCAGATTTAAAGTATAAACAAGATGGTAAATCAGAAACAAGTAATACGATTAACTGCATAAGAGCGTTATAGCCAAGAACTGACAACATTAAGCAAAGTCGAATGGCAATAATAAGCATAAGTTTTTTTTATCAAAATTAGAGCATTAAATTAGTTAGTTTGGGAACATTAGGTATTAGTGGTAATTTTTTGTGACGATCTGTCAGTTGACCTTACAATTTATCACTATTAAAAAACAAGGTTTAATGTAAGTGGAGTTTAACCTAGTTTTGAAAGATAATACGAATGATATTAAAGGATCTAATTTTATAGGGATAATATAGTACTTAAGCGTTCCACAAAATTCGATATATGGAGTAGTGATTATCAAGTATAAAAAACTTTTTGAAAATAACAAATCGCTATGATACCGAATTACAAATGGATCCCCCAAAATTTGAACCTTAATGGGAGAACAAAGGAATATGAAAAAAGCAGAACAATTATCAACAAGTCCACATGCATCTAAACAGTTAATCTACACTATCTTTAAACGATTAAGTAAATTAGATAAATCTTTGCCAACACGAATCATAGAATATATCTTGCATGGTGATGAACTTGATGTGTTAGTCGATTTTGATAAATTATGTCAAATATCTAACAATGCAGTTAAACTTTATGAATTATTAGAAAAACCAGCTCAATTTTATTGTTCACGATATAATTATTGTAGTATTGATTACGGAATTCATTGGTTGTTAAAAGCACGCAATAATTTTTATAAGTCTTGGACAGATACTTATACACCAGAACAAATCGTTCGATATGCCCGAGTTTTAGCCACTTTATTTGACCATTTACATTTTATTAAACATGTAAGCGAGCAAATTCCATCATGGTTTATCTATCTGTTATACGATGGACTGATTACCACGTTACCATCTTATAGCGAAAACAAAGATAAAATTGAGGAACGTGAAAATTGGTCAATCCAACAATTACATCAATTACTTGAAATTGAACAAGCAGGATTAGGCGAAAATTTACTGTTTGCGATTTTTGATCGTCAAAATATTACTGCTACTCGTTTTGATTTCTTTGAGTATTTCACTCGATTGAATGGATTATTGAGTTATATTCAAGATCGGATTGAATTATTTAAACAACTCCCCTCACTCGGTTTATCACTTTTAGGGCAGGTAGAACAACTTAATTATATTCAACGATATCCAGAACTTCAGTTACAATTGGTTGATTTTATTGTCA
Source organism: Gilliamella apicola (assembly GCF_000599985.1). Lineage (NCBI taxonomy): Bacteria > Pseudomonadati > Pseudomonadota > Gammaproteobacteria > Orbales > Orbaceae > Gilliamella > Gilliamella apicola. Next base: position 1,877,409 of record NZ_CP007445.1, on the reverse strand, counting down.
TGCAGGTGTCAAATACTTCCAAACAAGTGAGCCAATTAGCTAAAGAAATACTACTAAATTTACCACAGGAGCTGGTTCGACCGCAATTACAACACTTTTTAACTTCAGGCTCGGCTAAACAGCGTGCTAATGCAGCTATACTACTCTCTCGAATCATTTCTGAACCGACAATTTTACAACAGGCTTTAGCTAACGAAACTGATAAAACAGTTATTGCAGCACTTGAAAGTGCTTTAATTCGGTTAGAGATTGCCAATGCCGTCAAACAACAAGCTGATTTAGTTATTCCTAGATTTGAACCACTTGTAGACACTCCATTACCACCAAGTGCACGTGATGTTTTACAGCAAAATTTTGACGAGTACCTTATCGAATGTAAAAAATGGATGCAAAATGAGCTAGAGGAAAAACAAAAAAACAAAGAATCATCATCTACAGAACATCAAAACCGTTATATAAAGTTAAAAACAGTGACATCAAAATCTCTTGATAATATCTTTGAATATTTGAATGGTAAAATCGATCGCTCAACATTATTTAAAGAAATTAACGAGGAAATTGATTTTGAATTCCTATTTACTAAAAATCGATTATTAAATTTACCTGAATTTTCTTTGTTTCACTTATTTCGAATGAACGAGCTACTTAGTAGTCTAGAGAGTAATTATTCTTTTGAAATGCTATACGATAAGTATGACATTTTTAAAAACTTCGATCTTAGACAAATTGCTGATGTCATGATAAAACTTAATTTCTATCCTCATGTTGAATATGAAATTGCTAGATTGTTTTTAGATAATGATTTTTATCATAATATTTATGAAAATGAACCCTATAAATTATGGGCATTTTTTGCTGAAAATGAATTTTTAATTGATCAAGCATTAGGTTTTGCACCGTTACAAAGCACTCAGTGCTCTTATTATAATATTAATAAAGTTGGTGCCATAAAAATAATACAGCTTTTTCCAACGATTCCAGCTAAATATGTTGCTTATCTAATTGAATTAGCTTTAGGTGAACGTAAGCCCGCACGTTATGCGGCGCAAAATGTCTTAAAACGGATCCCCGAAATATATAATCAAGTAAAAAAGGTTTCAAAAATAGAACAATCGCGCTTGATAAACTTCCAAAAGTGTTATTAGCCAGAAGTTATGCTAATTATATGGTAGTGGCAAATGCTAGTAGTGATTTTGCTCCTAATAGGAAAGATAAATTAATATGGTAACACATGTCCAAAACCTGTTGGATCAGATTATTCTTGATTGCTTTGCTGTTTTATATAGATTCGAACAGTCAATGCCTGATCAGATTTGTCATTATATTTTATATGGAAAAGATGTCATGGTTCTTGATGATCTAAATGTATTACCAAAAACGAATAAATATGATGAAGGATGTTATATTCTGCTTGGCATGTTTGTTTTTGATCAAAGCAATCAATCACAGCAATCAATCACAGCAAAAATCGACACGCATCGCTTCCCGTCTATATTATAAGTAAAAGTTCTGCTGATTATATAGCGATTGCCAATGTATCAAGTAAATTTGATTCAGATTTAAAGGATAAACAAGATGGTAAATCAGAAACAAGTAATACGATTAACTGCATAAGAGCGTTATAGCCAAGAACTGACAACATTAAGCAAAGTCGAATGGCAATAATAAGCATAAGTTTTTTTTATCAAAATTAGAGCATTAAATTAGTTAGTTTGGGAACATTAGGCATTAGTGGTAATTTTTTTGTGACGATCTGTCAGTTGACCTTACAATTTATCACTATTAAAAAACAAGGTTTAAAGTAAGTGGAGTTTAACGTAGTTTTGAAAGATAATACGAATGATATTAAAGGATCTAATTTTATAGGGATAATATAGTACCTAATCATTCCACAAAATTCGATATATGGCATAGTTATTATCAAGTATAAAAAACTTTTTGAAAATAACAAATCGCTATGATACCGATTTACAAATGGACACCCAAGATTTGAACCTTAATGGGAGAACAAAGGAATATGAAAAAAGCAGAACAATTATCAACAAGTCCACATGCATCTAATCAATTAATCAACACTATCTTTAAACCATTAAGTCAACTGGATAAAACTTTGCCAACACGAATCATAGAATATATCTTGCATGGTGATGAACTTGATGTGTTAGTCGATTTTGATAAATTATGTCAAATATCTAACAATGCAGTTAAACTTTATGAATTATTAGAAAGACCAGCTGAGTTTCATTGTTCACGTTATAATTATTCCAGTATTAATTACGGAATTCATTGGTTGTTAAAAGCACGCAATAATTTTTATAAGTCTTGGACAGATACTTATACACCAGAACAAATCATTCGATATGCCCGAGTTTTAGCTACTTTATTTGACCATTTACATTTTATTAAACATGTAAGCGAGCAAATTCCATCATGGTTTATCTATCTGTTATATGATGGACTGATTACCACGTTACCATCTTATAGCGAAAACAAAGATAAAATTGAGGAACGTGAAAATTGGTCAATCCACCAATTACATCAATTTCTTGAAATTGAACAAGCAGGATTAGGCGAAAAGTTGTTGTTTGTGATTTTTGACCGTCAAAATATAGCTGTCGATAGTTGTCAATTCTTTCAATATTTCACTCGATTGAATGGATTATTGAGTTATATTCAAGATCGGATTGAATTATTTAAGCAACTTCCCTCACTCGGTTTAGCACTTTTTGGACAGGTAGAACAACTTAAATACATCAAAAGATATCCAGAGCTTCAGTTACAACTGGTTGATTTTATTGCCATGCAGGCATTAAATACATCTAAACAGGTAAGCCAATTAGCTACAGAAATACTATTTAACTTACCGCATGAGCTGATTCAACCGCAATTACAACACTTTTTAACTTCAGGCACAGCTAAGGAGCGTGCTAATGCAACAATATTGCTTTCTCGAATCATTTCTGAACCGACAATTTTACAACAGGCTTTAGCTAACGAAACTAATAAAACAGTTATTGCAGCCCTTGAAAGTGTTTTATCGAGATTGGAATCTGTCAATGCAGCCAAACAACAAGCTGATTTAGTTATTCCTGAATTTGAACCAATTATTGACACTCCATTGCCACCAAGTGCACGTGATGTTTTACAGCAAAATTTTGACGAGTACCTTATCGAATGTAAAAAATGGATGCAATATGAGCTAGAGGAAAAACAAAAAAACAAAGGATCATCTACAGATCATCAAAACCGTTATATAAAGTTAAAAACAGTAACATCAAAGTCTCTGGATAATATCTTTGAATATTTGAATGGTAAAATCGATCGCTCAGCATTATTCAAAGAACTTAATAAGAAAATTGATTTTGGATTTTTACTTACTAAAAATCGATTATTAACTTTACCTGAATTTTCTTTGTTTCACTTATTTAGAATGAACGAGTTACTTAGTAGTCCAAAGAGTAATTATTCTTTTGAAAAGCTATACGATCAGTATGACATTGTTAAAAACCTCGATCTTAGACAAATTGCTGATGTCATGGTAAAACTCAATTTCTATCCTCATGTTGAATATGAAATTGCTAGATCGTTTTTACATAATGATGTTTATCATAATATTTATGAAAATGAACCCTATAAATTATGGGCATTTTTTGCTGAAAATGATTTTTTAATTGATCAAGCATTAGGTTTTGCTCCTTTACAAATCGCTTTGTTTTCTTATTACAATATCGATAAAATTTGTGCCATAAAAATATTACAGCTCTTTCCAACGATTCCAGCTAAATATGTTGCTTATCTAATTGAATTAGCTTTAGGTGAAAATAAGCCAGTACGTTGTGCTGCGCAACATGTCTTAAAACGGCTCCCCAACATACATAATCAAGTTGAACAAGCTTTATCGTCCTCTAAACAAGAGGTACGTATTGCTGCCGCAGAATGTTTGGCGGAACTAGGGTACAAAAATTCGATTAAATTCTTAAATGAAGCTTTGAAGAAAGAGAAGCGCGAAACAGTACAAGCAGCAATACTAGTGGCGCTGGAAAAAATGGGTGAAGACATTAGTCAGCACTTAACTGCGAAAAAATTATTGGCTGATGCCCAAAAAGGTTTAAAAGGTAAAATGCCAACCGACCTTAATTGGTTTGATTTTAACTTAATACCAACGTTAACTTGGCAAAATGGTGATAAAGTAGATTCACAAATTATTGAATGGTGGATCTGTTTAGCGGTCAAATTAAAAGATCCAGTTAATCCGCTGTTAACGGTTTATAATCGATTATTAAGTATCCAAAGTCAGCAACAATTAGGCGAATTTATTTTACAAAGTTTCATTAATCAAGATACCCGAACACCAACTTTAGAAGAGGCGGAAGCCAAAGCCAGCTCAGAAGCCGATGCACAATTGCAAGGTTATATTGAATGTTATCAGCGTTATCCGGATCTTTATCCCCATTATAATCATATCACTTATGAACAAGTATTTGATAAAATTAAACAAAATACATTATCAACCTATCTTGGCTCAGCCATTAAAGCCAAAGGAATATTAGCGTTAACCTGTGGTATTGAAGGTCGGGTTGCTGTGTCACTTTTAAGTAGTTTTATGAAAAATCATTACCAACGTCGAGCACAAATTGAAGCGATGCTTGAACCACTGGTAAACAGTGATGATCCTATGGTCATACAACTATTATTATCATTAGCGCGTCGCTATCGCACGGCATCCATTCAAGAAAAGGCCAGATATTTGGTAGAAAGTATTGCTGAGCGCTCAGGCTGGACTACTGATGAACTGACCGATCGCACCATATCAACCGCAGGGTTAGATGATAATGGTCTGTTAATTCTTGATTATGGTGAGCGTACTTTTACTGCTAGTTTGGATGAGCAATTTAAATGGCAATTAAAGAATGTTGATGGAGAAAAGCTCAAAGCATTACCTGAAGCACGTAAAAGTGAAAATCCTGAACTCGTCAAAGAGGCAAAAAAACAGTTTAGTAACAGTAAAAAAGAGCTTAGCCAATTGCTCACTATGCAAATTAGCCGTTTTTACGAAGCCATGTGTGCCGAGCGTCAATGGCGAGTAGAAGATTGGCAAAAATATCTGCAACCACACCCAATTGTGGGGCGATTGATTCAACGTTTAGTGTGGTTGGAATTAGACAATAATGGTCAGATCGTCAATAGTTTTAGACCAACTGAGGATGGCAGTTTAATAACGAATCAAGATGAAGAAATTTTACTTAATCAAAATCACTTTATTACCGTAGCCCATTCAGCGTTACTATTAAGTGATGATACAGCAAAATGGCAAGCGCATCTTAAAGATTACAAAGTAAATCCATTGTTTGAGCAGTTTAGTGATCCACTACCGGATATGAATAAGTTTAAAAATGTCGTTATTGATGACCGTTTAGGCTGGTTGACCGACAGTTTTACTCTACGTAGTGTTTTAACAAAATTAGGTTATGGGCGTGACGATATTGAAGATGGCGGATGTTTTTATGGTTACCATAAATGTTTTAGCAGTTTAAATATTTATATCAATATTGAATTTAGTGGCAGCATGCTACCTGAAGAAAATATTCCAGCAGTACTCTATAACCTTTATTTCAGTAATAAAAAGGGTTTCAAAGATAAAGCAATTGCACTTGATAAACTACCCAAAGTGTTATTAGCAGAGGGTTATGCTAACTATATAGCAGTTGCAAACGCCTGTAATGGTTTTGATCCTAATTGGAAAGATAAATTAATATGGTAAAACATAGCTAAACCTGATAGATCCGATTATTCTTGATTGCTTTGCAGGTTTAAATAAATTAGAACAATCAATGCCTAAACGGATTTGTCATTATATTTTATATGGTAAATTCCTATTGGAAAAACAGGGTTTAATGCTAGTGGGCAATCAAGTATCGCGTTTTTTTAAAAGACAAGACAGATGATATTAAAAGAATCTAATTTTATACGGATAATATAGCACATGGGCGTATACAAAAATCAGATATATGGTGTAGTGATTACCAAGTATAAAAAATTTTGGGGAAATAACAAATCGCTATAACAATTAATTACAAATGGGTACCCAAGATTTTAACCTTAATGGAGAATAAGGAATATGAACAAAATAGAACAATTATCACCTGAACAATTAATCAATACTATTTTTGAACCATTAAGCGAACAAGATAAAAGCTTACCATCTCGTATTACCCAATATATTTTACAGGGTGATGAGCTAGATGTTTTGGTCGAATTTGATAAATTATGTCAAATTTCTGATATTGCTTATAAACTCCATGAATGTATGTGTAGGCCATGCCGACTTTATAGTTTACTTACTTCAGTTAAAATAGAAATAACGGAACAAGCCCGTATTGAATTTTATCGACGCTGGACAGGAACTTTTTCGTCAGAACAAATAATTAGATTCGCTCGAATTTTTGCTACCTTATGTGACCGTTTATCTGTCGTTGAAGTTTCTAGCGAGAAATTACCAACATGGTTCATTTATTTATTATATGATGGTTTGATTACAACACTACCATGTTATTGTGAAAATGAAGACAAAATTGAGGGACGTGAAAATTGGTCAATTCAGCAATTACATCAATTAATTGAAATTGAACAAAAAGGTTTAGGTGAAAACTTACTCTTTGCAATTTTTGATCGACAAAATATTAGTGTTTATTCTCATAGTCACTTTCAATATTTTATTATGGTAAATGGCTTATTGCCTTATATTCAGGAGCATATAACACTATTTAAGCAACTACCGACTCAAGGGTTAGCTAAATTAGGACAAGTGGATCAATTAAATTTTATCCAAAAGCATATGGAACTTCAGTTGCAATTGGTTGATTTTATTGCCATGCAAGCGTTAAATACTTCCAAACAGGTGAGCCAATTAGCTACAGAAATACTATTAAACTTACCACTTGAGCTGGTTCAACCTCAATTACAAGACCTTTTAACTTCAGGCTCGGTTAAAGAGCGCAGTAATGCTGCTGTATTACTAGCTAGAATTATTACTGATCCTGTAATTTTACAACAGGCTTTAGCTAGCGAAACCAATAAAACAGTTATTGCTGCGATAGAAAGTGCCTTATCGAGATTAGAAACAGCCAATGTAGTCAAACAGCAAGCTGAGCTAGTTATTCCTGATTTTGAACCACTCTGTGACACGCCATTACCAATAACTGCTCGAGATGTTTTGCAGCAAAATTTTCAAGAATTTTTGATTGAATGTGAAAAAAAAGCGCAAGAAGAGATAGAAGCTAATAAAAAAGATGGCCATCAAAGGGTTTACTTACAAGAAAGCTATCGCATACAGAAAGAAACTACAACTGAGGACCTTGATAATATATTTGATTATTTTAATGGTAAAATTGATCGTTCAGCATTACTCAAAAAAATTGATAAGGAAATTAGTTTTCGCTTTGTACTTGTTAAAAATAGACTATTAAATTTACCTGAATTTTCTTTGTTTCACTTACTCCGCATGAACGAGTTACTTAGCAATATTAATTATTCTTTTGAAAATCTTAACTATTTTTATGAGATTATTAAAAAATTCGACCTTAGACAAATTGCCGATGTCATGGTCAAACTCAATTTCTATCCAGAGGTTGAATACGCTATTGCTCGGCCCTTTGTAACCAGTGATTACTACCATGACATTTATGAAAATGAACCCTATAAATTATGGGCTTTTTTTGCTGAAAATGACTTTTTAATTGATCAAACATTAGGTTTTGCTCCTCAACAAATCTCTAAATCTGCTTATTATCGTATCGATAAAGTTTGTGCTATAAAAATATTACAGCTCTTTCCAACTATACCAACTAAATATGTCGCTTATCTATTTGAATTAGCTTTAGGTGAAATTAAACGGGAACGTTATGCAGCGCAAGATGCCTTAAAACTGATCCCCAATATACATAATCAAGTTGAACAAGCCTTGTCCTCATCAAAACAAGAGGTACGTATTGTCGCAGCTAATTGGTTGGCTGAGTTAGGACAAAAAAGCTCAATTAAAGCACTAAAGGCTGCGCTAAAAAAAGAGAAACGCGAAATAGTACAAGCAGCGATATTGGTGGCGCTTGAAAAAATTGGTGAAGACATCAGTCAATATTTAACGGTGCAACAATTATTGGCTGCAGCTCAAAAAGGCTTGAAGGGCAAAAAACCAGCTGATTTTGATTGGTTTGATTTTAACTTAATACCAACGTTAACTTGGCAAAATGGAAAACAAGTTGATCCACAAATTATTGAATGGTGGATCTGCTTAGCGGTCAAATTAAGGGATCCAGCTAATCCGCTGTTAACTATTTATAATCGATTATTAAGCGCTCAAAGTCAGCAACAATTGGGCGAATTTATTTTACAAAGTTTCATTAATCAAGATATCCGAATACCGACACTAGAAGAGGCGGAAGCGAAAGCCAATTCAGAAGCTGATATGCGATTGCAAAAATATATAAGATATTACCAAAGCGCACCAGAATATTATCCTGAATACGAAAATATTACTTATGAACAAGTTTTTGACGAAATCAAAAAAGAGACATTAGCAACCTATCTTGGCTCAGCCATTAAAGCCAAAGGAATGTTAGCCTTAACTTGTGGTACTGAAGGGCGGGTTGCTGTACCTCTTTTACGTTCGTTTATGAAAAATCATTATCAACGTCGAGCACAAATTGAAGCGATGCTTGAACCATTGGCAAACAGTGATGATCCTATGATCATTCAACTATTATTATCATTAGCTCGTCGCTATCGCACTGAATCCATTCAAGAAAAGGCCAGATATTTGGTAGAACGTATTGCCGAGCGCTCAGGCTGGACAACTGATGAACTGGCTGATCGCACTGTATCAACTGCAGGGTTAGATGATAATGGTTTATTAATTCTTGATTATGGTGAGCGTACCTTTACTGCTAGTTTGGATGAGCAATTTAAATGGCAATTAAAGAATGCTGATGGAGAAAACATCAAAGCATTACCTGAAGCACGTAAAAGTGAAAATCCTGAACTCGTTAAAGAGGCAAAAAAACAGTTTAGTAACAGTAAAAAAGAGCTTAGCCAATTGCTCACTATGCAAATTAGCCGTTTTTACGAAGCCATGTGTGCCGAGCGTCAATGGCGAGTAGAAGATTGGCAAAAATATCTGCAACCACACCCAATTGTGGGACGATTGATTCAACGTTTAGTATGGTTGGAATTAGACAATAATGGTCAGATTGTCAATAGCTTTAGAACAACTGAGGATGGCAGTTTAATAACGAATCAAGATGACGAAATTTTACTTGATCAAAATCACTTTATTACCGTAGCCCATTCAGCGTTACTATCAAGTGATGATATAGCACAATGGCAAGCGCATCTTAAAGATTACAAAGTAAAACCATTGTTTGAGCAGTTTAGTGCTCTATTACCAGACATGAGCAAATTTAAAGATGAGGTTATTGATGACCGTTTAGGCTGGTTGACCGACAGTTTTACACTACGTAGTGTTTTAAAGAAATTGGGTTACGAGCGTGATGATATTGAAGATGGCGGGTGTTTTTATGGCTACCATAAATATTTTGACAGTCTAGATCTTTATATCAATATTGAATTCAGTGGCAGCATGGTACCTGAGGAAAATATTCCAGTAGTACTCTATAACCTTTATTTCAGTAGTAAAAAGGGTTTCAAAGATAGAGCAATCGCGCTTGATAAACTACCCAAAGTGTTATTAGCCGAAGGTTATGCTAATTATATGGCTGTTGCAAATGTCTGTAGCGGTTTTGATCCTAATTGGAAAGATATATTAATATAGTGAAACATGGTCAAACCTGATATATCATGTTATTTTTTATTATGTTACGGGTTTAAATAAATTAGAACAGACAATGCTTTAGTGGATTTGTTACTATATTTTATATGGCAAAGATGTCATGGTTCTTGATGATCTAAATGTACTATAAAAAAATAAATGTAATAAATGGAATTATATTGTGCTTGATATACTTGGTATGCTTGTTTTTTTGAACAAAGCAATCAATCACAGCAAAAATCAATGTTAACAATATTCTACCTGTGTTATTGGCTGAAAGTTTTATTGATTATACGGTGGTTGCCAGTGTATCAAGCAAATTTGATTCAGATTGAAAGGATAAAAAAGATAGTAAGTCAGAAACAAGTAATACGATTAACTGCATAAGAGTGTTATAGCCAAGAATTGGCAAAATTAAGCAAAGTCGATAATGACAATAATAATCCTTAAAATTGTTTTTTCATCAAAATCAGTTTCTCAATTTAGTTAGGTTGGGAACATTAGGCATTAGTCATAACTTTTTTGATGATGATCTGTTAGTTGACCGTGCAATTTATTACTATTAGAAAAACAGTGTTGTTTAATGTTAATGGGACAACCCAGTATCACATTATTTTGAAAGACAAGTCGGATAATATTAAAAAATCTAATTTTATACAGATAATATACTACATGGGCGTATCCAAAAATCCGATATATGGTGTAGTGATTATCAAGTATAAAAAACTTTTTGAAAATAATAAATATCTATAAAAATCAATTGCAAATGGATAATAAAAATTTAAACTTTAATGGAGAATAAAGGAATATGAACGAAACAGAACAATTATCATCTGCACAATTAATCAATACCATTTTTGAACCATTAATCGAACAAGATAAAAGCTTGCCATCTCGCATTACCCAATATATTTTACAGGGTGATGAACTAAATGTTCTGATCGATTTTGATAAATTATGTCAAATACCAGGTAATGCTAATCAAATTTATGAATTATTACGAGGTCCAGCTGGTTTTTCTTCTTTCAACATTCATCCGTCGTTACAAGCCCGTATTGATTTTTATAAGATTTGGACTGATGCTTATACACCAGAACAAATAATTCGATTTGCTCGAGTTGTAGCCACTTTATTTGAACATCTACATTTCATTGAATGTATAACCGAGAAACTGCCAAAATGGTTTATCTATTTGTTATATGATGGATTACTTACTACATTACCACGTTGTGAACTTACTACATTCCCATATTATGGTAAAACCAAAACCTTTGACAAAATTAATGAGCGTGAAAGTTGGTCAATGCAACAATTACATCAATTTCTTGAAATTGAACAAGAAGGATTAGGCGAAAACTTGTTGTTTGCGATTTTTGACCGTCAAAATATTTTTGAAAGTTCTTTGCGTGATTTTAAATATTTTACTCGGTTAAATGGGTTATTGATTTATATTCAAGAACACATTGAACTATTTAAGAAACTTCCCTCGCTCGGTTTAGCGCTTTTGGGACAGCTAGAACAACTTAAATACATTCAAAGATATCCAGAACTCCAGTTGCAATTGGTTGATTTTCTTGCCATGCAGGCGTTAAATACTTCCAAACAGGTGAGCCAATTAGCTACAGAAATACTACTAAATTTACCACTAGAGTTGATTCAACCACAATTACAACACTTTTTAACTTCAGGTTCGGTTAAAGAGCGCAGTAGTGCTGCTGTATTGCTAGCTAGAATTATTGCCGATCCTGTAATTTTACAGCAAGCATTAGCGAGCGAAACTAATAAAACGGTTATTACTACCATAGAAAACGCCTTATCAAGATTAGAAACTGCCAATATAGCCAAACAGCAACCTGAGCTAGTTATTCCCGATTTTGAACCAATCAGTGATACGCCATTACCAATAACAGCTCGAGATATTTTGCAGCAAAATTTTCAAGAATTTTTGATTGAATGTGAAAAAGAAGCGCAAGAAGAGATAGAAGCTAATAAAAAAGATGGTATTCAAAGGGAATACTCACAAGAAATATATCGCAAACAGAAAAAAACTACAACTGAGGATCTTGATAATATATTTGATTATTTGAATGGTAAAATTGATCGTTCAGCAATTGATAAGAAAATTAGTTTTCGCTTTTTATTTATTAAACAGCGACTATTAAATTTACCTGAATTTACTATGTTTCATTTAGTCCGAATGTACAAGCTACATATGGGTAAAAGTAGTAATTTATGGTTTAATTTATTATTATTGGATGATTATGAAATTATTAAAAAATACGACCTTAGACAAATTGCCGATGTCATGGTCAAACTCAATTTCTGTCCTCATGTTGAATATGAAATTGCGCTATCGTTTTTAAATCGCGATTATTATCATAATATTTATGAAAATGAACCCTATAAATTATGGGCTTTTTTTGCTGAAAATGACTTTTTAATTGATCAAACATTAGGTTTGGCTCCTTTACCAACCATTCAGTGTACTGGTTATATTGATATTGATTTTGATAAAATTTGTGCTATAAAAATATTACAACTGTTTCCAACGATTCCAGCTAAATATGTCGCTTACCTGTTAGAATCAGCTTTAGGCGAAAGTAAACAATTACGTTATGCCGCTCAAAATGCCTTAAGACAGATCCCCAATATACATAGTCAAATTGAACAAGCCTTATCTTCTACAAAACAAGAGCTACGTATTACCGCAGCTAATTGGTTGGCCGAGTTAGGACAAAAAAGCTCAATTAAAGCACTAAATGCTACGCTAAAAAAAGAGAAACGCGAAACAGTTCAAGCGGCAATATTGATTGCGCTGGAAAAATTTGGTGAAGACATTAGTCAGCACTTAACGCCGAAAAAGTTATTGGCTGATGCCCAAAAAGGCTTAAAAGGGAAAAAAATAACTGATTTTGATTGGTTTGATTTTAACTTAATACCATCTTTGAGCTGGCAAAATGGTAAAATAATTGAACCACAAATTATTGAGTGGTGGATCTGTTTAGCGGTCAAATTAAAAGATCCGGCTAATCCGCTGTTAACTATTTATAATCGATTATTAAGTGCTCAAAGTCAGCAACAATTAGGCGAATTTATTTTACAAAGTTTCATTAATCAAGATATCCGAATAACGACATTAGAAGAGGCGGAAGCCAAAGCCAGTTCAGAAGCTGATATGCGATTGCAAAAATATATAAGATATTACCAAAGCTCACCAGAATATTATTCTGAATATAAAAATATTACTTATGAACAGGTTTTTGAAGAAATCAAAAATGAAAAATTAGCAACCTATCTTGGCTCGGCCATTAAAGCCAAAGGGATATTAGCGTTAACCTGTGGTATTGAAGGCCGGGTTGCTGTATCTCTCTTACGTTCGTTTATGAAAAATCATTATCAACGTCGAGCTCAAATTGAAGCGATGCTTGAACCATTGGCAAACAGTGATGATCCTATGATCATTCAATTATTATTATCATTAGCTCGTCGCTATCGTACGGCATCCATTCAAGAAAAGGCCAGACACTTGGTGGAAAGCATTGCCCATCGCTCAGGCTGGACTATTGATGAACTAACTGATCGCACCATATCGACCGCAGGGTTAGATGATAATGGTTTGCTAATTCTTGACTACGGTGAGCGTACTTTTACTGCTAGTTTGGATGAGCAATTTAAATGGCAATTAAAGAATGCTGATGGAGAAAACATCAAAGCATTACCTGAAGCACGTAAAAGTGAAAATCCTGAACTCGTTAAAGAGGCAAAAAAACAGTTTAGTAACAGTAAAAAAGAGCTTAGCCAATTGCTCACTATGCAAATTAGCCGTTTTTACGAAGCCATGTGTGCCCAGCGTCAATGGCGAGTAGACGATTGGCAAAAATATCTGCAACCACATCCAATTGTGGGACGATTAATTCAACGTTTAGTTTGGTTACAATTAGACAATAATGGCCAGATTGTCAATAGCTTTAGACCAACTGAGGATGGCAGTTTAATAACGAATCGAGATGAAGAAATCTTACTTGATCAAAATCACTTTATTACCGTTGCCCATTCAGTGTTACTAGCGAGTGATGATATAGCACAATGGCAAACGCATCTTAAAGATTACAGAGTAAATCCATTGTTTGAGCAGTTTAGTGATCCATTACCGGATATGAGCAAATTTGAAGCTGGCGTTATTGATGATCGTTTAGGCTGGTTGACCGATAGTTTTACTCTACGTAGTGTTTTAACAAAATTAGGTTATGGGCGCGATGATATTGAATTTCACGGAAGTTTTTATGGTTATCATAAATACTTTAGTAGCCTAAATATTTATATCAATATTGAATTCAGTGGCAGCATGGTGCCCGAAGAAAATATTCCGGTAGTACTCTATTATCTTTATTTTAGTAATAAAAAGGGTTTAAAAGATAGCGCAATTGCACTTGATAAACTACCAAAAGTGTTATTAGCCGAAGGTTATGCTAATTATATGGCAGTTGCAAATGCCGGTAGTGGTTTTGATCCTAATTGGGAAGATAAATCAATATGGTAAAACGTGAATAAAACTTGATGAAACACATCATTCTCAATTGCTTTATGAATTATATGGTTGTCGAGATTGATGTATGAATGGATTGCAGTTAAAGGTAGTAATACTTAATTATCATATTCGATATTAAACATTTTAAGTTTTAAGTAGATAACAGAAATGAAGCGAATACAAATAGTATGTAATTTATTACAATAAAGTGAAAAATAAATTTATTAAATAAAATAAAGATAATAAGAAATATTAGGTCCTAACTCATAACCATTTTGATAATGTCCAATAAACTTATTAAGCATTATAAATTAATTTGTATTGATTTAAATAGTTTGATATTTATTTAAATCGTGAAGATGGATTGGGATGAGTAGTAATTAAAAGTTATAAATATGTTGCAATTACAAATGGATACCAAAGGAATATGAAAAAAATAAAACAATTATTAAATAAAACACTCTTATCCAAACAATTAATCACCACTATCTTTAATCCATTAAGTGAACTTGACAAATCTTTGCCAAAGCGGATCATACAATATATCTTGTATGGTGATGAACATGATGTGTTACTTGATTGTGGTAAATTATGTCACATACTAAGTAATCATAATAGCGTTTATGAATCATTACGAACCCCCTCTGCTTTTTATCATACACATGAATTCTTCTTCGAACATTATCCGTTAGAAAAAGCCCATATTGATTTTTATAAGCTTTGGACGGATGCTTATACACCAGAACAAATAATTCGATTTGCACGAGTTACAACCGCCTTATTTGATTATTTGCATTCTAATGAACTAATAACTGAACAAATTCCATCATGGTTTATCTATTTGTTATATGATGGATTGATTACTACGTTACCAACTTATTGTGAAGAAGATAACAAAAACGGAATTATTGGTCGTGAAAATTGGTCAATACAACAATTACATCAATTTCTTGAAATTGAACAAGCGGGATTAGGTGAAAAGTTGCTGTTCGCGATTTTTGACCGTCAAAATATTCGTGTCGATTATTGTTATAAGTTCCAATATTTTACTCAATTAAATGGATTATTGAGTTATATTCAAGATCGCATTGAATTATTTAAGCAACTTCCCTCACTGGGCTTGGCGCCTTTGGGACAGGCAGAACAACTTAAATACATTCAACGTTATCCAGAACTTCAGTTGCAAATGGTTGATTTTATTACAATCCAGGCGTTAAGTACTTCAAAACTGGTAAATCAGTTCGCTACTGAAATACTACTAAATTTACCACTAGAGCTGGTTCAGCCCCAATTACAACACTTTTTAGATTCTGGCTCTGTTAAAGAGCGCGCTAATGCAACAATATTGCTCTCTCGAATCATTTCTGAACCAACAATTTTACAACAGGCTTTAGCTAATGAGACTAATAAAACAGTTATTGCTACCATTGAAAGTGCTTTAACTCGATTAGAAAGTGCCAATGTAGCCAAACAGCAAGCTCATTTAGTTATTCCTGATTTTGAACCGCTTATTGACACTCCATTGCCCATAACTGCTCGAGATGTTATACAGCAAAATTTTGACGAGTTTATTATTCTACATAAAGCATTGATGGAAAATGAGCTAGAGAAAAACAGAGAAAATAATACATCATGGGATTATCAAAAAAAACGTTATAAATTGTTGCAAACGGTGACATCAAAGTCTCTGGATAATATCTTTGACTATTTGAATGGTAAAATCGATCGCTCAGCATTATTTAAAGAACTTAACGAGGAAATTGATTTTGAATTCTTATTTACTAAAAATCGATTAGCAAATTTACCTGAATTTTCTTTATTTCATTTATTTCGAATGAGACGATTAATCAATCGTCAAGATAATATTTTTTATTTTAATAGAATATACGACAACTATGATTTTGTTAAAAACTTCGATCTTAGACAAATTGCAGATGTAATGGTAAAAATCAATTATACTGAAAATATTGAATATACAATTGCTCTGCCGTTTGTAACCAGTGATTACTATCATGACATTTATGAAAATGAACCTTATAAATTATGGACTTTTTTTGCTGAAAATGACTCTTTAATTGATCAAGTATTAGGTTTTGCTCCTATACAAAACACTGAGTTTTATAATCGTGTTGATAAAGTTTGTGCCATAAAAATATTACAACTCTTTCCAACGATTCCGGCTAAATATGTCGCTTACCTGTTTGAATTAGCTTTAGGCGAAAGTAAGCAATTACGTTATGCCGCTCAAAATGCTTTAAGACAGATCCCCAATATACATAGTCAAATTGAACAAGCCTTATCTTCTACAAAACAAGAGCTACGTATTACCGCAGCTAATTGGTTGGCTGAGTTAGGACAAAAAAGCTCAATTAAAGCACTAAATGCTACGCTAAAAAAAGAGAAACGCGAAACAGTACAAGCAGCGATATTAGCTGCGCTCGAAAAAATAGGTGAAGATATCAGTCAGCACTTAACTCCGAAAAAGTTATTGGCTGATGCCCAAAAAGGTTTAAAAGGTAAAATACCAACCGAACTTAATTGGTTTGATTTTAACTTAATACCCACTTTGACTTGGCAAAATGGTAAAGCTGTTGATCCACAAATTATTCAGTGGTGGATTTGCTTAGCGGTCAAATTAAAAGATCCTAGTCATCCACTGTTAATCATTTATACTCGATTGTTAAGCCCCCAAAGTCAGCGACAATTAGGCGAATTTATTTTACAAAGTTTCATCAATCAAGATATCAGAATACCGACACTGGAAGAGGCAGAATCCAAAGCTAGTTCAGAGGCTGATAAACGGTTGCAACAATATATTGGATATTATCAAAGCGATCCGGAATTTTATTCTAACTATAAAAATATTACTTATGAGCAGGTTTTTGAAGAAATCAAAAATGAAACTTTAGCAACCTATCTTGGCTCAGCCATTAAAGCCAAAGGAATGTTAGCTTTAACTAGTGGTATTGAAGGCCGGGTTGATGTATCTCTCTTACGTTCGTTTATGAAAAATCATTATCAACGTCGCGCACAAATTGAAGCGATGCTTGAACCATTGGCAAACAGTGATGATCCTATGGTCATTCAACTATTATTATCATTAGCGCGTCGCTATCGTACGGCATCCATTCAAGAAAAGACCAGATATTTGGTCGAAAGCATTGCTAAGCGTTCTGGCTGGACTATTGATGAGCTAGCTGATCGCACCATATCGACCGCAGGGTTAGATGATAATGGCTTGTTAATTCTTGATTATGGTGAGCGTAGTTTTATTGCCAGTTTGGATGATAAATTTAAATGGCAATTAAAAAATGCTGATGGAGAAAAGATCAAAGCATTACCAGAAGCACGTAAAAGCGAAAATGCTGAACTCGTCAAAGAAGCAAAAAAACAGTTCAGCAACAGTAAAAAAGAACTTAATCAATTACTCACTATGCAAATAAGCCGTTTTTACGAAGCCATGTGTGCCGAGCGTCAATGGCGAGTGGAAGATTGGCAAAAATATCTGCAACCACACCCAATTGTAGGACGATTGATTCAACGTTTAGTGTGGTTGGAATTAGACAATAATGGTGAGATCGTCAATAGTTTTAGACCAACTGAGGATAGCAGTTTAATAACGAATCAAGATGAAGAAATTTTACTTGATGAAAATAACTATATTACACTTGCTCATTCAGCGTTACTATCAAGTGATGATATAGCTCAATGGCAAGCACATCTTAAAGATTACAAAGTAAATCCATTGTTTGAGCAGTTTGATGCTCTATTACCCGATATGAACAAATTTAAAGATGGCATTATTGATGACCGTTTAGGTTGGTTAACCGATAGTTTTACCCTACGTGGTATTTTAACGAAAATGGGTTACGAGCGTGACAATATTGAAGATGGCGGATGTTTTTTTGGTTACCATAAACACTTTGATAGTCTCAATATTTATATCAATATTGAATTCAGTGGCAGTATGGTACCTGAAGAAAATATTCCAGCTGTACTTTATAATCTTTATTTCAGCAATAAAAAAGGTTTCAAAGATAGAGCAATCGCGCTCGATAAACTACCAAAAGTATTATTAGCCGAAGGTTATGCTAATTATATGGCAGTTGCAAATGCTGGTAGTGGTTTTGATCCTAATTGGAAAGATAAATTAATATGGTAAAACATGACCAAAACTTGATAAAACAGGTCATTCTCGATTGCTTTATGGGCTTTGTGATTGTCGAGATTAATGTATCAATGGATTGCAGTTAAAAGTAGTAGTGCTTATTTATCATTTTCAATGTTAAACATTTTAAGTTTTAATTAGATAATAGAAGTGGGTCGAGTGCAAATAATATGTAATGCATTACAATAAAGTAAAAAATAAATTTAGTAAATAAAACTAAAAATAATAAGGAATATAAAATTCCAGCTTGTAGCCATTATTTGATAACGCCCAATAAACTTATTAAGCATTAAAAATTGATGTATATCGGTTTAGATAGTTTTATGTTTATTTAAATGGCAGAATTGGATTAGAATGAGCAGCGATTAAAATTTATAAATATGTTGCAATTACAAATGGATACCTAAGATTTAAACCTTAATGGGAGAACAAAGGAATATGAAAACAACTGAACAATTATCAATAAACTCAAATGGATCTAAACAGTTAATCAATACTATCTTTAAACCATTAAGTGAATTAGACAAATCTTTACCAGAACGGGTCACACAATATATCTTGCATGGTGATGAAATTGATGTGTTGGCCGATTTGGATAAACTATGTCAAAAGTCAGCTAATGTTGATAAAATTTATGAATTATTGCGAGGACCAGCTGACCTTTATAGTTTATATAATTATCACAATATTCATCCGTTGCAAAAAGCACGCATTAATTTTTATAAGCATTGGACGGATGCTTATACACCAGAACAAATCATTCGATTTGCCCGATTTTCTGCTATTTTATTTGATCATTTAAGTGATATTAAACGCATAAGCGAACAAATTCCTTCTTGGCTTATGTATTTGTTATATGATGGACTGATTACTACTTTACCCTCTTATAGCAAAAACAAAGATAAGATTGAGAGACGTGAAAATTGGTCAATCCAACAATTACATCAATTTCTTGAAATTGAACAAGCAGGATTAGGCGAAAAGTTACTGTTCGCAATTTTTGACCGTCAAAATATTTTTGAAAGTTATTTGCATCATTTTCAATATTTTACTCGGTTAAATGGGTTATTGACTTATATTCAAGAACGCATTGAATTATTCAAGCAACTTCCTTCACTCGGTTTAGCGCCTTTAGGACAGATAGAACAACTTAATTACATTTACCGATATCCAGAATTTCAGTTGCAACTGGTTGATTTCATTGCCATGCAGGCGTTAAATACTTGTAAACAGGTGAGTAAATTAGCCACAGAAATACTATTTAACTTACCAGTGGAGCTGGTTCAGCCCCAATTACAACACTTTTTAACTTCAAGCTCTGCTAAGGAGCGTGCTAATGCAACCATATTACTCTCCCGAATCATTTCTGAACCGACAATTTTACAGCAAGCTTTAGCTAATGAGACTAATAAAACAGTTATTGCTACCCTTGAAAGTGCTTTATCGAGAATAGAAACGGCCAATGCAGCCAAACAGCAAGCTGAGTTAGTTATTCCTAGTTTTGAACCACTTGTTGACACGCCATTGCCCATAACTGCTCGAGATGTTATACATCAAAATTTTGACGAGTTCCTTACTGAACGTAAAACATTGATGGAAGATGAGTTAGAGAAAAACCAAAGATATAAAAGACGACAAACCTATTATCAAGACCGTTATAAACCGTTACAAACGGTGACATCAAAGTCGTTGGATAATATCTTTGAATATTTGAATGGTAAAATCGAACGCTCAGTATTATTGCAAGAATTTGATAAGAATGTTGATTTTGACTTTTTAGTTACTAAAAATCGACTTGTAAATTTACCTGAATTTACTTTGTTTCACTTACTGCGAATCAATGAATTACTTAGAGGTTCCAATAGGAATTATTGTTTTGAATATATATACAATCGTTATGATATTGTAAAAAACTTCGATCTAAGACAGATAGCGGATGTCATAGTAAAACTCAATTTCTATCCAGAGGCTGAATATGCAATTGCTTTACAGTTTTTAACCAGTGATTATTATCATGATATTTATGAAAATGAACCCTATAAATTATGGGCTTTTTTTGCTGAAAATGATTTTTTAATTGATCAGGCATTAGGTTTCGCTCCTCCAAAAGTCCTTAATCGTTTAGATAAAGTTAGTGTCATAAAAATATTACAACTCTTTCCAACGATTCCAACGAAATATGTCGCTTATCTATTTGAATTAGCTTTAGGTGAAAGTAAGCCGGTACGTTATGCTGCGCAACATGTCTTAAAGCGGATCCCCAATATACATAATCAAGTTGAACAAGCTTTATCCTCTTCAAAATTCGAGGCGCGTATTGCCGCAGCTAATTGGTTGGCCGAGTTAGGACAAAAAAGCTCGATTAAAGCACTAAATGTTGCGCTAAAAAAAGAGAAACGCGAAACAGTCCAGGCAGCAATATTGATAGCGCTGGAAAAAATTGGTGAAGATATTAGTCAGCACTTAACCCCGAAAAAGTTATTAGATGATGCCCAAAAAGGTTTAAAAGGTAAAAAAGCGGCTGATTTTGATTGGTTTGATTTTAACTTAATACCAACGTTAACTTGGCAAAATGGTGATAAAGTTGATTCACAAATTATTGAGTGGTGGATCTGTTTAGCGGTCAAATTAAAAGATCCGGCTAATCCGCTGTTAACTATTTATAATCAATTACTAAGCATCGAAAGTCAGCGACAATTAGGCGAATTTATTTTACAAAGTTTCATTAAACAAGATACGCTAAATCCATCACTGGAAGAAGCAGAAGGCAAAGCTGGTTTAGAAGCTAATATGCGATTGCGGCAATATATTGCAGATTATAAACGTTATCCGGATCTTTATCCCCACTATAAAAATATTACTTATGAGCAGGTTTTTGAAGAAATCAAAAAAGAGACATTAGCAATCTATCTTGGCACAGCCATTAAAGCAAAAGGAATGTTAGCTTTAACTTGTGGTATTGAAGGCCAGGTTGCTGTGTCACTCTTAAGTAGTTTTATGAAAAATCATTACCAACGTCGAGCTCAAATTGAAGCAATGCTTGATCCACTGGCAAACAGTGATGATCCGATGATCATTCAACTATTACTATCATTAGCGCGTCGCTATCGTACGGCATCCATTCAAGAAAAAGCCAGACACTTGGTAGAACGTATTGCCGAGCGCTTAGGCTGGACTACTGATGAACTGGCCGATCGCACCATATCGACCGCAGGGTTAGATGATAATGGTCTGTTAATTCTTGATTACGGTGAGCGTACCTTTATTGCTAGTTTAGATGATAAATTTAAGTGGCAATTAAAAAATGCGGATGGAGAAAAGATCAAAGCATTACCAGAAGCACGTAAAAGCGAAAATGCTGAACTCGTCAAAGAAGCAAAAAAACAGTTCAGCAACAGTAAAAAAGAACTTAATCAATTACTCACTATGCAAATAAGCCGTTTTTATGAAGCCATGTGTGCCGAGCGTCAATGGCGAGTGGAAGATTGGCAAAAATATCTGCAACCACATCCAATTGTGGGACGATTGATTCAACGTTTAGTATGGTTGGAATTAGACAATAATGGTCAGATTGTCAATAGTTTTAGACCAACTGAGGATGGCAGTTTAATAACCAATCAAGATGACGAAATTTTACTTGATCAAAATCACTTTATTACCGTAGCCCATTCAGCGTTACTATCAAGTGATGATACGGCAAAATGGCAAGCGCATCTTAAAGATTACAAAGTAAATCCATTGTTTGAGCAGTTTGGTGCTCTATTATCCGATATGAGCAAATTTAAAGATGGTATTATTGATGATCGTTTAGGTTGGTTAACGGATAGTTTTACCTTACGTGATGTTTTAAAAAAATTGGGTTACGAGCGTGATAATTCTGAAGATGGCGGATATTTTTATAGTTACTATAAATACTTTAACAGTCTCAATATCTATATCAATATTGAATTCAGTGGCAGCATGCTACCTGAAGAAAAGATTCCAGCAGTACTCTATAACCTTTATTTCAGCAATAAAAAAGGCTTCAAAGATAGTGCAATCGCGCTTGATAAACTGCCAAAAGTGTTATTAGCCGAAGGTTATGCTAATTATAGGGCAGTTGCAAATGCTAGTAGTGGTTTTGATCCTAATTGGAAAGATAAATTAATATGGTAAAACATGGTCAAAATCTGATGAAACATATCATCTTTGATTTGGTTATGGGTTATATGATTGTCGAGATTAGTGTACAAAAGTATTGCTACTAAAAGTAGTAATACTTATTTACCATTTTCGACGTTAAACATTTTAGTTTTAAGTAGATAACAGAAATGGATCGCGTAAAAATATAATGCAAAACAATAAATTAAAAAATAAATTTATTGAATAAAACTAAAAATAATAAGGAATATAAAATTCCAGCTCGTAGCCATTATTTGATAACGTCCAATAAACTTATCAAACATTAAGAATTGATGTGTATTGATTTAGATAGTTTTATGTTTATTTAAATGGCGACATTAGATTGGAATGAATAGCGATTAAAAGTTATAAATATGCTGAAATTATAAATGGATACCTAAGATTTGAATCTTAATAAGAAAACAAAGGAATATGAAAACAACTGAACAATTATCAACAAGTCCACATAAATCTAGACACTTAATTAGCACAATCTTTGGCCGATTAAGTAACTTTGACGAATCTTTCCCAAAAAGGATCACACAATATATCTTGTATGGTGATGGACTCGATGTATTGACCGATTTTGATGAATTATGCCAAATACCCGATAATGCTAATAAAATTTATCAATTATTGAGAAGACCTTATGGTGGTTATTATACTTTATGGAATGATGAATGTGGATTAAAGACTCATGCGTCGACACATGGCCGTATTGATTTTTATAAGCTTTTGACGGATGTTTATACTCCAGAACAAATCATTCGATTTGACCAGTTTTTTGACATTTTATGTGAGCATTTAGGTTTTATTAAACATATAGATAAGCAAATCCACTCATGTTTTACCTATCTGTTATATGATGGACTGCTCATCACTATCTTTAACCCATTAAGTGAATTAGACAAGTCTTTACCAGAACGGATAACGCAATATATCTTGCATGGAGATGAACTTGATGTGTTAGACGATTTTGATAAATTATGCCAAATATCCGATAATGCTAATGACGTTTATGACTTATTGAGAAGACCTTCTGATTATTATAGTACATGGGATGAATTTGAACCAAAAACTCATCCATCGGTAAAAGCCCGTATTGATTTTTATCAGTCTTGGATGAGAGCTTATACACCAGAGCAAATCATTCGATTTGCCCGGATTTCAGCCATTTTATATGACCATTTAGGTTTTATTAAACATATAAGTAAACAAATCCCATCATGGTTTATCTATCTGTTATATGATGGACTGATTACTCAGTTACCACCTTATTGTGAAGAATATTGTAAAGACGAAATTTGTTACCGTGAAAATTGGTCAATCCACCAATTACATCAATTACTTGAAATTGAACAAGAAGGATTAGGCGATAAGTTGCTGTTCGCGATTTTTGATCGTAAATATATTACTTTTATTGCGGTTGAACGTTATCGATTCTTCGGATATTTTACGCAGTTGGATGGGTTATTGACTTATATTCAAGAACGCATTGAATTATTTAAACAACTCCCCTCACTGGGTTTAGCGCCTTTAGGGCAGATAGAACAACTTAGATACATTCAACGATATCCAAAGCTTCAGTTGCAATTGGTTGATTTTATTGCCATGCAGGCGTTAAATTCTTTCAAGCAGGTTAGCCAATTAGCCACAGAAATGCTATTTAATTTACCACATGAACTGATTCAACCCCAATTACAACACTTTTTAACTTCAGGAGTGGCTAAAGAGCGTGCTCATGCCGCAATATTGCTCTCTCGAATCATTCTTGAACCGATAATTTTACAACAGGCTTTAGCTAACGAAAGAGATGAAACAGTTATTGCTACTATTAAAATTGCTTTATTGAAATTAGAAACTAGCAATACAGTTAAACAGCAAGCTAATTTAATTATTCCCGATTTTGAACCACTTGTTGACACGCCATTGCCAATCACAGCTCGTAATATTTTACAGCAGAATTTTAACGAACATCTTATCGAATGTAAAAAATTGATGGAAAATGAGCTAGCGGAAAACAGAGAAAATAATACATCATGGGATTATGAAAAAAACCGTTATAAATTGTTGCAAACAGTGACATCAAAGTCTCTGGATATTATCTTTGATTATTTGAATGGTAAAATCGACTACTCAACATTATTCAAAAAACTTGATAAGAAAATTGATTTTAGTTTTTTAGCTACTAAAGATCGACTATCAACTTTACCTGAATTTTCTTTATACCACTTATTTCGAATGACACTCTTAATTGAAGATAGACATGATTATTTCTATTTTCAAAATGTATATACAAAATATGACATTGTTAAAAATTTCGATCTTAGACAAGTAGCTGATGTGTTGTTAAAAATTAATATTATTCCGGATGTTAAGTATGAAATCGCTTGGGTGTTTTTATCTAGTGATTATTTTCATAACATTTATGAGAATGAACCCTATAAATTATGGGCTTTTTTTGCTGAAAATGAATTTTTAATTGATGAAGCATTGGGTTTAGTTCCTCAACTAACATTAAAAGATCGTATTATTTATAAAGTTTGTCCCATAAAAATATTAAAGATGTTTCCAACGATTCCAGCGAAATATGTCGCTTACCTGTTTGAATTAGCTTTAAACGAAAGTAAATATACACAAGAGCAACCATATTTTATCTTAAGACTGATCCCCGATATAGATAATCAAGTACGATATGCAGCGCAAGATGCTTTAAAACCGATCCCCAATATACATATTCAAGTTGAACAAGCTTTATCTTCTCCGAAACAAAAGGTACGTGTTGCCGCAGCTAATTGGTTGGCTGAGTTAGGACAAAAAAGCTCAATTAATGCATTAAATGCTGCGCTAAAAAATGAGAAATGCAAAACAGTACAAGCGGCGATATTGGTAGCATTGGAAAAAATCGGTGAAGACATTAGTCAGCACTTAACCCCGAAAAAGTTATTGGCGGATGCCCAACAAGGCTTAAAAGGTAAAATACCCGCCGGACTTGATTGGTTTGATTTTAACTTAATACCAACATTAACTTGGCAAAATGGTGATAAAGTAGATTCACTAATTATTGAGTGGTGGATCTGTTTAGCGTTCAAATTAAAAGATCCAATTAATCCGCTGTTAACGATCTATAATCGCTTGTTAAGCACCCAAAGTCAGCAGCAATTAGGCGAATTTATTTTACAAAGTTTCATTAAGCAAGATACCCGAACGCCAACACTGGAAGAGGCGGAAGCCAAAGCCAGTTCAGAGGCTGATAAACGCTTGCAACAACGTATTTTAAGTTATCAGCGTTATCCAGAATTTTATTCTGACTATAAAGATATAACTTATGAGCAGGTTTTTGAAGAAATTAAAAATGAAACATTAACAACCTATCTTGGCTCAGCCATTAAAGCAAAAGGAATATTAGCGTTAACCTGTGGTATTGAAGAAAGTGTAGCGGTGTCACTCTTAATTAACCGTTTTTACCAAGCCATGTGTGCCGAGCGTCGATGGCGAGTGGAGGATTGGCGAGAATATTTACAACATCATCCACTGGTGAGTCGATTAATTCAAGATTTAGTTTGGTTACAATTAGATAAAAATGGTCAGATCATCAATAGTTTTAGGCCTAATAAAGAAGGCTACCTTAAGACGATTAAATATGGTGAAGCTTTACTCTATGAGAATCAATTTATTACTGTTGCCCATTCAGTGGTGTTACTATCAAGTGATGATAGTGATGATAGTGATGTTAGTGATTATATAGCAATATGGCAAGCGCATCTTAAAGATTACAAAGTAAACCCATTATTTGAGCAGTTTGATGCTCTATTGCCCAATATGAGTAAATTTAAAAATGGTATTATTGATGACCGTTTAGGTTGGTTAACCGATAGTTTTACCTTACGTGATGTTTTAAAGAAATTGGGTTACGAGCGTGATAATACTGAAGATGGCGGATATTTTTATGGTTACTATAAATACTTTGACACTCTCAATATCTATATCAATATTGAATTCAGTGGTAGCATGCTACCTGAAGAAAATATTCCAGTAGTACTCTATAACCTTTATTTCAGTAATAAAAAAGGTATCAAAGATAGTGCAATTGCGCTTGATAAACTACCCAAAGTGTTATTAGCTGAAGGTTATGCTAATTATATGGCAGTTGCAAATGCTGGTAGTGGTTTTGATCCTAATTGGAAAGATAAATTAATATGGTAAAACATGGTTTAAAATTGATAGAACAAATTGTTCTTGATTACTTTACGGTCTTACATGATTTAGAATAGTTAATACCTAAAACGGTTTGTCATTATATTTGATATTGCCTAAAGCTCATAGCTCTTGATGAGCTTAATATATTATCAAAAATAAATAAATATGATAAATGGGTTCGTAGTTTGCTTTATTTGTCAGGTTTTATTACTCAAAGTAATGACCACAGCAAAAATCGACACTAATGACATCCCGTCTATATTATAAGCAAAAGTTTTGCTGATTATATAGCGATTGCCAATGTATCAGGCAAATTTGATTCAGATTGAAAGGATAAAAAAGATGGTAAATCAGAAACAAGTAATACGATTAGCTGCGGAAGAGCGTTATAGCCAAGAACTGGCAACATTAAGCAAAGCCGATAATGATAATAATAAACCCCAAGGTTGGCTTTTATCACCAAAATCAGTTCGTCAATTCATTTTAGGTAACGATACATTAGGCATTACTCGTAAATTTTTTGGTGACGATCCGCTAGTTGATCGTGCAATTGTATCACTATTAGGAAAGCAAGGTTTAATGTTAGTAGGACAACCCGGTACAGCAAAATCCATGTTATCGGAATTGCTAGCAGCGGCGATAAGTGGTGATTCGAATTTGACTGTTCAAGGAACCGCAGGCACCAGCGAAGATCATATTCGTTATTCATGGAACTATGCTTTATTGCTTGCTGAGGGACCTACAGAACGGGCATTAATTGGTTCACCTATTTATCAAGGTATGTTGCAAGGGAAAATAGTCCGCTTTGAAGAGATAACCCGATGCCAACCTGAAATTCAAGATATGCTGGTATCGATAATGTCCGAAAAACAAATGATGATTCCCGAAATGGGTTCTAATAGTGTTATTAAAGCTAAACCTGGATTTAATATTATTGGTACAGCAAACTTACAAGATCGTGGTGTGCACGAAATGTCTGCTGCATTAAAGAGACGGTTTAATTTCGAAACAGTTAATCCTATTACGGATAAGAATTTTGAGATTGAATTAATACAACGACAGCTCAACCAAGAGTTAGGCGAATTAACTTCACAAATCATTATTCCTATTGATGTCATTGAACTGTTAGTGACCACCTTTCAAGAACTCAGACAAGGTCAAACCACAGAGGGCGCCAAATTAAAAACACCCGATGCAGTAATGTCCACCGCCGAAGCGGTGAATATTGCCTATGCATCTGCGTTAGATGCCCATTATCTTGGTAATGGTACATTAACTGGTGAACAAATTGCCAAACAGCTGATTGGCGTTGTTTTGAAAGACAATGCGGATGATATTAAAAGAATCCAGTTTTATATGGATAATGTGGTACGTGAGCGAGCTAAAAAGTCAGATATATGGCGTAGTTTTTATCAAGTATCAAAAACTTTTTGGAAATAATTAATCGCTATGACAATCAGCCATTCACTATTACCAGAACGGTTATCAAAAGCGGTAGAAAGCCTGAAAGCGCTACAGCGAGAACAGATCTACTTTGCGCCAGTGCGACATCATAGTCCAGCATGCAGCTATGCACTAAAGCAGTTGATAAAGGAAGTTCAGCCAACACACATATTGATAGAAGCCCCATCTAGTTTTGATACTATTCTTGAACAACTGTTACATAATGGCGTAAAACCACCTGTTGCTGTGCTATGCCAAACCCAAAAAAACATTGCTGAACCAACAAAGTCACAGAACACAACAGATCAACAAACAACAAGTTCCGAACCTAAAACTGAGGATAATACAAGTGATTTAACGCCTAAATCAATTACCTATTCAGCATTTTATCCATTTTGTCATTACTCACCGGAGTGGTTAGCAATGCAAATGGCAAAAAAACAACAGGCCAATATACAATTTATTGACTTACCTTGGAGTTTACAAACGGATCAAAGTATTGATTCAGATTCTGATCATAATCGTTCTCTTCTTTCTGAAACTTATCTTAAACATAGCCAATATATACAACGTTTAATGCAAAAACTGCATTGCCGTGATCATGATGAAGTCTGGGAACATTTATTTGAATTAAAAGATTATGATGATATCGCTGACTGGCAAAATTTTTTTGTTGACACATTTATTTGGTGTGCCATGTCAAGGCTTGATTACTCACAAGAATCGCTAATCGCAGAAGGATCTGTCCAACGCGAGCAATATATGATAACGGCGATTGGTCAGCTAAAAAAATCCAATCCAGAAGCCAAAATTGTCGTAGTGACAGGTGGATTTCATACTTTAGCTTTACTGGAAGGATTATGGCAAAATCAGCTTATATTACCTAAAAGATCAGATGTTATACAGTTTAACCGACAACGAAAAAGCAGTACACAAGATCAAGCATGGTTAATTCGTTATAGCTTTGATCGTCTTGATGCGTTAAATGGTTATGCATCGGGTATGCCATCACCAGCTTATTATCAAACAGCTTGGCAAGCTATGTTGCATTATGATAAAACTGTTAATCAAGATCAATCAGGGCGGAAATCTCGCCAACAGCTAACCTTAACTTTAATGTCTGAAATAGCCAATAAATTAAGGCAACAACCCAACTATAATA
The DNA here is from genome assembly GCF_000599985.1 of Gilliamella apicola. NCBI lineage: Bacteria > Pseudomonadati > Pseudomonadota > Gammaproteobacteria > Orbales > Orbaceae > Gilliamella > Gilliamella apicola. The sequence continues at coordinate 1,847,927 of NZ_CP007445.1, read as the reverse complement.
ATTCAACTGGATTTGTTCCTTTAAAATCAGCCATTGAACAAGCAACATTACTTGCTGATTTGCGTGGACATAATGGGCCAGGTCGATATGATTTACTTGATGCTATTCAATCTTGCTTTATTAAAGAGAGTATTGACACTGCGCATGGTGAGTTTTGGTTATCAGTACAGAGTTGCTTATCGGGCAATCTACTTGGTAATGTTCCCACAGGAACATCACAGCCTCCACTGGTTAATGACGTTTATTCAACCTTAAAAAAATATCGTTTCAAATTAGATGATACCAACCCAAAGCTTACCCATATTGATATTTATCGTAAACCTGAACATCGACAACGGAGCCGTTTTTTACATTTGATGACCTTTTTAAATGTTGGTTTTGCTAATCGACTTGATGGTCCTAACTATATTCATGGTCAACGTTTAAATGTGATGTTTGAAGATTGGCGCTATGCTTGGACGCCAATGGTTGAAGCAAGATTAATTGAGTTATCACAGCAAGGGACTAAGTTGGAACAAATTGCTATAAATAAATTGCAATTGGACGCCGAGCAGCTTATACACGATAAAACGGGTTCGGTAAGTCTTCTCGCTGTTGAACAGTTAACACAAGCTGCTTTAATGGGATTAGATGATTATTTTAATGATTTAATTGATAAGTTCGCTAATTTTATTGAAAATGATGGTGAATTAGATTCACTCATTTCTTGTGGGCACCGTATGCTTTATTTATGGCAAGGCCGAACTTTTTTACAATTTAAAGCCACATCAACTTTACTTTCATTATTAACTAAAATAGTTAAGCAAAGTTTTTTCTTATTAAATAAACTTAAACAGCATGAAAATGAACAACAACAACAAAATTTGGGCGTATTACTGTCATTTAGAGATTTATTAAATCACCTGCCCGATGAGCTTGACGCAGACCAACTTAAACAGGATTTTTACCTTAATTTGTTCCGTTTGCAACCAGAGTTAACTCAGGCACCCTTGATCCGTGGTGCTATTGACAGTATGAGTTATTTAGACTCTTATTTAAGCCAATCACAATTGGAAAATAATATCAGAATCAACTTTAGTTTAGGTACTCAAAATGAGCAAACAATTAGCTATTTTATTGGTATCATGCAATGTACGCCTGAACTAGTGATACATTCATCCATTTTATTGGATAGTTTAGATCAATTACTAATTGATTGGTCACCAGAGCAATTTATCGAAATTTTACCTGATTTACGTTATGCTTTTTCTCAATTAAATCCAAAACAAAATGCTTCTTTAGCTGAAAAAATTGCCAAAAAGCACCATATTTCTGATGCTGATTTGCATTTTCAACAGCATCAATTCAGTGAAAATCAGCTACAAAAAGCTCTCTCGCTGGAGGTGCTAATTACGGAACACATTAAACAGCAACATCTCACCGATTGGTTCAAACAGTAGGCTTAGCATGATTAACGATAAACAAATAAAAAACAGCAAAACAGGTGAACAAGTTAAGCGTTGGCGTTTAATATTAGGTCAATACGCTGATGAACATCTAAACGCCAATGATAATTTAGGTTTATATGATAAACAAATTGATCAAGCTTTAGATTACCTTTATCAACATGAATATCGTTCTCGAGGTCTGTTAACTGAAGACAAAAACGATTCTGAATCAAGACGTGGCGGAAATCAGAGTTCAGCTTATAATACGGTAAATTGGTTACGACAATCACGTAAATTGTTTCCTAAAAGTACTTTTGAACGAATGCAAAACCAAGCAATTGAACGATATCAGCTCGAAGGTATTTTAAACGATCCTAATGCCGTAAAAGAGTTACAACCCAATTTTAATTCAGTACGACTTTTAATGAGCTTACGAGGTAAGCTCAGCAACAGTGTACAAAATGAGGTAAAAGCACTTATCAGAAAAGTAGTAGATGAAATTCTAAAAAAAATTCAGATGAATTTTATTAATGCAATGACAGGCAAAAAAAATCGATTTAGACGTTCATTAATTAAAAACAATCAAAATTTTGATTGGCGAGCAACCATTAAAGCTAATTTAAAAAATTTTGATCAGAATAAACAACAAATCATAATTGAAAAGGCTATATTCAACTCTCGCGCTAATCGCCAACTTCCTTGGGATATCATTTTATGTGTTGATCAAAGTGGTTCAATGGATAGTTCTATATTCTACTCTGCTGTATGTGCAAGTATCATTACTCAGTTGCCAGCCGTTCGCTTACATTTATTCGTTTTTGATACTCAAGTGGTAGATTTAACTCATTTAGCGAGTGATCCAGTTGAAATACTTATGACGGTACAACTTGGTGGCGGTACAAATATTGGCTATGCACTAAATTATGCGGAACAAAAAATAATAAATCCAAGTCGTACCGTTATGATTGTAGTAAGTGATTTTTATGAAGGAGTAAATTTAACTAACCTCTATAACACTGTTACACGCCTTAATGCTAATCGAGTTAAAATGCTGGGTTTAGCTGCATTAGATTATTCGGCAACCCCAGTTTATGATCTGCAAGTGTCCCAAGAACTCGCTAATCGTGGTATGGAAATTGCGGCTTTAACCCCCGAACATTTTGCTACTTGGCTTGCAGAGGTGATGAAATGAGTTGGTCAGAAATCTATTTAAATTATGATCAAGATGCTTTGGCTGTCTATGCGAATGTAGGTGTAATTCGACGTGCACTTAAAGATATTGAAGCTAATAAAGTTAAATTAATCGAACACAATCAATCACATTTGATATTTGAGGTTGATAACCAACAAGTCAAATTGACACCACAAGGTATTCAAGCGGCAAAGTGTAGCTGTCCAGCCAGTGATCATTGTAAACACATAATAGCTTCTGTGTTATGGCTACACGAAAATCCACTTATCGATAAAGCCAAAGTTAACCCAAGTTGTGACACAGTTAATCAACCAAATGAATCCTCTAAACCAAATAATGATCCTTTAGCCGAGCTATTAGCAATTGAGAGTAGTCAGTTATTTAAAACCGTGGGCAAAGCCAATATACGACTAGCTTATCAATTACTGTTTGATTGGTTACAAAACGATGTAATAACAGTACAAACTCAGGATGTTCAACTTCGCATTCAAGTTCCACTCAGTACCACACCAATTATCTATACGGCGGGTACGGGCTTTGCTGGTATCATTTCTGAATTGCCAGATAAGCAAAAACAGGCAGTACATTTAGCGGTTATTGCTTATCTATTTCAACAAAATCAAAAAAAATGGGTATGGCCTGATCAGATTGTTGCAGAACATGAACAAAAAAATCAGCAAGATGAGCTTTGCGATGATGAAATTATCTTGATAACGCAGATACAAAATCAAATCAATGCGTTAATAACTCATGGGTTATCGCATGTAAGTACTAGCCAAGCTAACCAATTACAATTGCTTAATATGTCAGCCCGTGCGCAAGGTTTACCAAAGTTGGCAGCCATGCTTAGGCAATTGTGCCAATTAGTTGAAATGCAAGCTAATCGACATTTCGCTATTGAAGAGCAAGAGATTATCTTACTTTTAGCTCGCTTAACCGTTCATTTGCAAACGATATTAAATAGCCAAGGTCAACAACTTGTCAATTTACGAGGAAAACAAAAACGCCAATACCAAACCGATAAGCAAACATTAGATTTACTACCATTAGGTGCTTATTGGTGGCAAAGTAAAACAGGTGCACAAGGTGTTACTTTCTATTTTTGGCACCCCGAGCATAATCAGTATTATCAAACAACGCTAGCCAGATCCAATAATGCTGATATTAATTTTAATCGATATTCAATATGGAACAGTATTTCATTATGGCAATCAATGCCAAATATGTTGATGCGAAAACGATTCTCACTGAACAATCCTCTTCTTGCTGAAGGCAATAATTTGTCAAGCACAGGATCGAGTGTGGTGCTAAAATCGACAGGATGGAGTAATCAGGATTATCAAGAATTTCGAGCCTCTAATGGTTTTCGAAATTGGAAAGAACTAAGCCGTTATTTAGAAAATAGTGATGTCAGTGAAGGCTTATTTGATCAGGTCATTGCTATTCATGTTACCAATACACAAAAACCAGTATTAGATGAAATTAAACAGAGTTTAGTTTGGTGTATAAAAGATAATCAAAACAACCAACTGTTATTACGACTTTTTTGGGATGGAATTTATACACAGCGCATTGATATATTAAACCTCTTTATAAGAACGGCTCATCAACCATTGACGATATTGGTAAAATGCAAAAAAAATGACAGTAATTTAGATCTTGAACCTTTTGCGATCATTTATAAAGAGTCAAAAACCGACCAAATCAATATCGCCAATTTGGATTTTGATTATGAATGGTTATATCCAAAAGGAAAAAATTATAAAGCCTTTGAAGCATCCAAAGAACCGGTATTAAAAAAACAGATAGCGCAAATTAATTACCAACAAGATCCCATTGCGACATATATCATTAAACCCACAATGGCATTACTTGAAGCAATCACCAGTTCTGGGCGATTGATCTTATCAAACGCAGATAAACAAAAAATAAATCAATTACAATACCAATGCGATACACTTGGATTAACTACGTTAAGCCACACTCTAAATAAATTAGCGCAAAACCAACCGATAGAAATCAAACATATTCTACAAACGGCCTATCTATGCCAGTTAATGAACAATACACACTATCAATTACCAATAGTTATAAAGGGAGATGAAACATAACCTAAAATCAAACAATACCAACAGATAACTTGACACAAACAACAGAAAATAGTTTAGAAAAAAATCGTTTATTGAGATTTTAGTTAATGTTATATGCATTTTATATTGAATATCTTTATCAATGCCATTTTAAATAACATAGACTTCTGAATGATTTTTACAAGATGATCTAACTTTAGTAAAAAATCTAAGTGATAATTAAAAATATTGTAGCAATATTATGTTTATAGAATTAATATCTTCTTAATTGAGTAAACCTGTATTTAATTGATCGATAGCATCTTTTGTAAAAAAGGAATCTGATTTTAATAACTTATCCCAAATATCAAGGCAGGTATTAATAGCGGTGCCATTTTCATCTTCTACCGCTTCATCATATAGCCTTTTTAGCAAATCAACTAAATTTCTTTCATTAAAATAAAAGCCTGTTGAAGCTTTATTTTCCTTATAATACATTGCGAATTCTTTGGTTAACCTCAATATAGGCTGCACAAAATCTAATAAACTTTTAGGTGTTTTATTTAAATAATCAACCAAATTTTCAAAGCAATAGATTGCGGCTTTTGATGAGATAAATAGGTTAAATAGTTTATCAATATTTGGTTTTTTCCAATAGTTTTCATCATTTATACAACCCCCGATCCTTTTTAAAATGTTTATATCATCATCATTCAATAAAACTTGATAAATATTTTCAATTTTATGAATCTTATCATTATAATTATCTCGCCGTAATAATTCACATAACATGGATGCACAACCTTTTTTTAAAATAGTGTCTTTTAATAAATATTGTTGCTGTTCTATAAACAAATCATTAAAAAACCAGCGAGCATAAATTTGTATTCCAGCTAATTCTTTAACCTCATCTATGTGTGAATTAACCATTCTTATCGCTAAATCAATATATTGTGATTGATACTTTGTTTCGAAACCGTGATTGAAAAATAGATATGCATCATTAGCGCAGGTCATACGCAGATCTTTATTACACAATTTAATAAATTTTTGATGGGCATAATCATCATTATAATTGAGGAGTGGGGCTAAGAGAGAAACTGCTGCAATATTAATTGCGGGATGATTGTCATTGATTGCGTTATCAATTATGCCAAAGTGTTGTAAAGCAAATTCTTGGTTGTGCCAAAAAATTTTTGAGATAGCCAGATATGCTATGCCTCGAACACAATTTAACATTTTACTTGTTAAGGAATCGGCATTAGCGTTATTTATAGAATCTTCGTCCTTAATAGACCTAACACTCAATTTACCGGCTTCTGGATTGCTAGAGTTTTTAGCAAGATCTATTAATAAATCAATTACTGGTTGAGAATAACTCTCAGCTCTACTTTTGATTAATTGGGCTAAAGAATATTCACATTTTGGGGTATTAAAATGAAAAATCACTTGTTCAATTAAAGATATTGGGCAAGTTTCTTTCTCATCACTGTTATTTTGTTGGTTATTACTCACAGCTAAACCATCAAATATGGCATTGATATATTGGGGATCAATATTCTGAGGTAATGTCAGTGCAAATTGAGCAAAACGGTCGGGTTCTTTTGTTACACTTTCCATTAAACTACGGCTAAATTGTCTAATACTTGCTTCAGAAGCTAAATCATCAGTTATTTGAACTAACCTATTTATTTTTACAGGAATTTTTGATGACAAAACTATTTTTCGCCATGCTTTATTAGAAAGTTTATGGTTTTTAGGTAAAGGCGATGTTATAAAACCACCGATAGGCATATAATTTTCACAAAAATCTGAGCTTGTATAAGAACTAAATTTACGATCTAAAACGCCTATTAATTGTTTTGATTTTGCAGAAATTCGATGCTTATCTAATGTCGGTAATTGAAAATATTGTAACTCTCCCCAATAACTAACATTTGCTCCCATTGAAGTTAATTTAAATAGCCTTTTTATTTCTTCGATATTTTTAGATGTTGGAAAGTTATAAATTTTTTCTTCTAACTGCCTAAATAACTCATTGCAACAAAATGGCGAAAACTTACTGATAAGTTCACTAGGGAATAACCAGATCGGTTCTTCCGATCCATTGCCACACGTTAAACGTTCATTTGGTGACTCTAATAACCAACTTATAACTTGATCTGCGTATTCTGGAGATAAATTTAATAGTAGTTTTGCAATTAGGTGAGTGATAACCTTATTGTTTTTTTTCATATAAGGCGAAATTATATCAAATAATGTATCAGATTGTTGGTAAAGTTGTTTTCCGGAATTTTCAAGTATGATAATTAGACCTTTACGAAAACTACTAGCAAAGCCATTGTTCATATATCTATCATCAATCAGCCACTCATTAGTGGAACTATCGCAATCTGATTTAAAAATACTGCTTAGATAATTCAAAATCAATTCAATCAGTAGGTTAGGTATGAATTGAGATAGTTGTTTTATTTCTTCAATATCCTCATTATTCCAATAATATAAATTTGTTGCATTATTAATATTATTTGAGGCATGTAAACATGAATCTTCATCTACAATATTTTTATAATGTTCCATTACTATTTTGATGAAATCAAATGCACGCAATGGTTTTATTTTAATTAATATATTCCAGTCAATATAATATGGTAAATAACCATAATTAGATAATTTTTTTCTAAATTCGAACAATTCATCGCTGTCTTCTGCAGCTCTCAAAGGAAGAGTAGAGTATACTCTTTGATTCCATAAATCAGACTGACCAATAAAATCAGTCAAATTATTAATAATTAAGTCAGGTTCAACTGTTGAAGTGGAACGAAGCAGTTGGATAGCATGATTGATTAACTTTTCATTATCACTCTTGAGCCAATTTTCTATAATTCTTTGCTCACATAAGTAAGAAATAATAGTAATATTCGAAACACAGGTGATATTTAAAAATTTGTCAACTAGTTCAGGTGTTTTAAGAATTTTGTGAATAAGTAATTTTATCGGTTGTTTGATACGTTTAATTTCTTTGATTGTATTTAAAACTAAAATTTTTAAATGGAAACGAATATTGTTATTGAATAAAATAGCCTCAGCACAATTGCAAAAAGTTTTTTCGCTATGGTCAAGTAGCATAGTTAACGCATATTTAAGATGTTCTCTTTTGGTTAGCGTTTGTTCTTCATAATTACCAATGTGATTTAATAAAGTTTGAGGTGATTGAATTCCAGCTTGAAAAAGTGCAAGGCCAACGTGGTAATCAAATAACGCTTGATGGCGAAAGCTGATTCGATTATTTTGTTTACTTAGTAATCCTACTGAAAGGCAAGCATCAAGTTGTTTTTTTGTAGCTGGATCGAGTGTATGTTCTGAAATTGATAATTGTGATGAACCAATCATCAATGAAACTAGCTTATTAATAAAATCTGAAGCTAATTGTTCATTGATACCAAGTTGATTAATCTTATCTAATCTATCTTCCAAAAATTTCTTAATTAATTCTAATTTATTACTAAACTGAGGTGCCTTTTGGTTGCGTTGAGCTATTGTTAAATATATTCCCAACCATAAAGGAATTTTTAATATCTCCTGTTTTTGTGTAGAAAGCGAACTAAAAGGTTCATAAAAGGAAATTAATGGTTTAATAGTATCTTCATCTAAAAGTGTTAACTTGAGGTCAAAACGATCCTTTTTGACACTTTCTAACCATTTCGATAAAGCAATATCTTCATTTAACTCAAAGTCCCTTGACGCCAGAACGATACTAATATCTTTTCCTTCTTTTCTTAATCTTTGAACTTGATCCACCATTTTACGACAGATTTCTAAAGCATTATTCGAATGAGCGCCAGTCCATCTTATGGCATCAAGTTGATCAAGAATAAATACGATTTTTTTTTGTGAAGAAAATTTACTGCAACTTCTGATTGGACAATAAGGAAAGCCTAGCGATTTACCAAAATCATCAATATTATTTTCGGGACGGCGTCTATCTAATCGAATAGGTACTGAAATAATTTTGTTTGTCGTTAAGTAATTATGTAATTCCAAAAGTAGTGCACTTTTTCCACTGCCCGCTTCTGCTGAAATTAAAGTAATGGCATGATTTTCGATTGAGTTAATAACTGAGGTTAATTCACTTCTTTTAATTAATGTTTCACCAATAAGAAAAGGTTCTATTGATTGTTGAAATTCATCAGATAAAGAAGAGATTACCGTAGATATTCTATTATCATCAGGAATAATTTTGGGTTCAAAACCATTGTTTTTTAAATCAGCTAATAAATCGATTGATGTTATTATCTGTCTTAATTTATTAAAATTTTCAGGATAGTTTTTTAGAAAAGCGATAAGTTTGCTAGAATTATCCATAAATAAATTACTAGCTCTACTCTCAAGTTCTTCTATGGTTTTAATATTTATATCATAAGCAATAATATGAAATTTTTGCAGAAAATTTATAGCCTGTAGTAAATCTGATTCAACCGTAGCATCTAACTTCAAATATTGGCAAATACTATTAAAATCTTTTTTTCGCTCTTTACTGGCATTGATTTGGTATGTTAAAAAATCCTTGGGATTATTGCTATTAAGAGCACTTTTTCTAAGATCGTTGATCTTTTTACATGGTAATGGTGATATTAAGTGGTATTCACTTTGACCACGTTGAATTTGGAACAGAGCATTTTTTAGAATATTATACTCATTGAGTTTAGGTAACGTCCAATATTCGCTATTACCCGCACCACTTTTACATTGGTAATATCGTTTTATGCCATCCTTAAGTTCGGTTACGACATCAACACCCACTTCATCATTTCCAATAGGTTCAACAATCACCGAATTGACTTTTTCTTCAAGTAAAAGAAGTAATTGATCGGCTATCCAATTTTTTTCGTATTGATTACCAATTTTATCAGCGAATCCACCAGCTTCTGACGCCATTATTTTTATACCTTAAACTCTTCCTAATCTTATAAAATATAAGTTCAATTGATTAAATTTCAAGTAATTAGCCCATAAGTTTTTTTACATAGTTTATTATGCTCTATCACTTGAGATTTCAATTTATTATCTACTTTTTATCGATAACTCTTTAAAATTAATTGGGTTCAAGGTTGTTATAGAATTATTGCATTCGTGTTTAATTGAATTGAATCAAAAGTGGATAATTAATAGATAATAATAAATCTAAAAAAGGCTTTTATTTATGGTTATACGTGTAGGTGGCTAACTCTTGAGTTTGTATTAGCTCTTTTTATATCTGATTGTTTGTATTAATTATCTAACTATTTACTAGAAAAGGCATTTTATTGAACCTATTTTTTATGATTTTATGTATCAATATTTTTCAAATCAATGACGATTTTATGAATTGATAAAATATACAAAAATAGATCTTTAAGTGCCTTTCTATTGATATATTAGAAATCTAAAACAGCTTTGTTAAGCTGTCTTATTATCCAACTCACTAACAAGTGTGACGATTTCTGGCAGAATATCAAGTATTAAAGCTAATTGTTGCATTACCAATAGATCGCTATTGGTCTGATCGTCATTGATTGAAATAGATTCAATATAATCAGCAACGGACTGTTTAATTGCTTGATATTCGCTATCTAATTTTTTATCACTGAGAAGATTAATAATATAAACAGTTAAATCGTCAAACAGATCAAGGGTTTTTGATGAGATATTTTTATCTCGATGTGCTCCTAACGTTGATAAATAGCTGATTAATATATTATTCAGGGTAAGTAGGCGAAATCCTTTATCGATGATTGCTTGATTCATATGAGGCTCTTTAGTCATTAAACTAATTAGTGATGACAAATCGGCACTGCTATCATGCGCAGCACGGCGTGCTACACGATATTGAGGATCATTGGTTTTACCCGATAAATATTGATGTCCAATTAATGCCAAATAGTGACTGTTATCATGACAAACACGATCAACTAATTTAGGTAGATTTCTAAATTTCCAATCAGGCCAGATAAAACTTACCGCAAACCACGCAATAAAACATCCAATTAACGTGGCTATAATTCGTGAAATAGCAACCGATATGCTACTTTCACCAATCAAACTGAAACTAAAAAATACCAATAACGTAATAAATGCGGTGGCATAAGCATATTGAGAATTTTTAAATAAGAAAAACAGCCAGCCAGTTATAATAATTAATACTAACTGCTCAGGTATGCTAGGGAACAAAAATGTTAATGGAATGCCAACTATAATCCCTAAAATAGTTCCAATAACCCGTAATTTTAATCGATGTTTTGTGGTTGAATAGTTTGGTTGACACACAAACAAGCTGGTTAAAATGATCCAATATCCATGCGATAAATCAGAAAAGAGAATTACCATATATCCCACAAAAAACACTAAACTCATTCGCACTGCATGACGAAATAGTGGAGACTTTACGGTCAAATTACGCTTAATTTTAGCAAACAGATCGTGAAAGCTAGTTAGCTCTTCGTCAATCAATTGATTATCTTCTTGCTCTTTGGAAAGATGTTGTTCAGTATCAATATTGGTAAGCAGTAGGTCGATAGAGAGTAAATTCTGATGTAAATTTTTTAAGGATTTAATCAAAAGCATGTCAGCTTTATTGCTTAATTGATATTGGGCAATAGCTTCCTCAAGATAAGTAAAATAGCGAGCAAACAAAGGGTCATGTTGATAGGTTTGGTTTAGTTTGATTGCTATTGCAAACTGCATGCAGGCTTTGGCTTGCAAGTTTAAAATTCGTGCAAAGCGAAATAGAATATCGCTATGTTTAAAATGCTCACTTAATGCTTGATATTGTCCATGTGCCGAACTTGCACGTTCATGAATATCTTGCGCTACAAAATAGTAGCTTAACAGTTTACGAATATAAGATTGCCCACGATAACTTTTTAAACGGTTAAACAGCGAACGTTTCGTATCATTAAACGCACTGATCAACTGATTATTACTTTCGGTTAATTGCAAGGTTTGCTTTTTAAATCCGTCAGTTTCATCAGGATCGAACATTGCTGCTTTGGCATCTAAATATTGCGCTAATTTCATAAAGCAGATTGAAAGTGACTGCTGAGTGGTGCGAATAGGTTGAATGATCGACTCAATTAGCGATACAACGTTGTACCATAGTGCGCCAAGTAATAAAAAACAGGGTAAAGTGAGTTTATCATCAAATAAATTATGCCCAAGCATTGTATAAGCGGCAATCAATAACGAGCCAAAGGCAATAACCCCATAACGCTGTCCGAGTGAACCTAGCATAATAAAAATAAAGGTAGATGACACCAGCCCAATCATAAACAGAGCAGGGTAATCAAATAATAACTCGACCGAAAACGTACCGAGTGCAAAACAGAACAGTGTCAATACTAGATTAATACAACGACTAAGTAATCGAGTATCAATCTCGGTTAATCCAGCAGCCACCACACCAAGCGTAAGCGGAATAACCAGTGTTGTATGGCCAAAATACCATGGCACTAAAGTTGAACCAGTTAAGCTAATAAGCATGCGGATGCTAAACAGAAGATTACTGCTGTAAAAGACTTTATGCAAAGTCAAAATAAAAGGATGCACAAATGTTGGTTTTCGTAGAGTTAATAGGATGGCGGGTAGAATACTATATTGTTGACAGTTATTAAAGAGGGCAAGATTTTTTGGTTAGTAATTACAATAAGTAAAAAATGGAATAAACGTATCATTAACTGTTTTGGCTTTACAGGTTTATAATGTTTGTCCTCCGATTGAAAAATTCATTTATTCAAGTATTAAGTAATTTTTTGTGTTGAATACTCTCGTTATGGCTAATTAAATATTAAATTGAGTAAAAAAAAATTTGAAATGATATAGACATCTGAATTATTTTTACAAAAATCTATTTTTAACTATTATTGATATTAATCAAATTTTAAAAAATTTTTAACACTTTTGATTACAAAAAGTATATGCTTGCGTTGCATTTCCACTGATAATTATATATATTTATTTTATATTTTGCTATAAGTCAAAAAAAATATACCATATCGGTATCAAGTGCTGATAAACTACGTTAAAATAGGAAGCTAGTAATTAATTACCAAGGAAAAACGTTTATGACGACTGAAGAAATGACAACACTTGATAAAATCAAAAAGCAGATTGCTGAAAATCCTATTCTTTTATATATGAAAGGTTCGCCAAAATTGCCAAGTTGTGGCTTTTCGGCTCAAGCAGTGCAGGTTTTATCTCAATGTGGCGTGCCGTTTGCTTATGTAGACATTTTACAGAATCCTGATATTCGTGCAGAACTACCAAAATTTGCTAACTGGCCTACTTTCCCACAATTATGGGTTGAAGGTGAATTAGTAGGAGGATGTGATATTATGATCGAAATGTTCCAAACTGGTGAGCTGCAAACGCTAATAAAAGAAACAGCGGAAAAGCATCCAATTTAGGATAGCTTTTCTCAACTTAATTTAGATTCAAAGGTCATTTAAGAGCGCGTATGCGCTCTTTTTATTATTCTGTTTGTTGATCGGACTCTTGGCTTAATTGTTCACCATTCAACTCATTATCTAACTCAGCTTGTGGTGATATATCAGCAAGCGGCCATCCTCCTAATCGTTTATATCGATTGACGATTTCACAAAATAAAATGGCAGTTTTTTGAGTATCATAGAGCGCCGAATGGGCTTGTTTGTGGTCGAATGGGATTTTTGCCGCTTCACAGGCTTTAGCCAAAACCGTTTGTCCAAATATTAAACCACATAGGGATGCGGTATCAAAGGTTGCAAATGGATGAAATGGATTACGTTTTATTCCTGCACGCTCTGCGGCTGTCATTAAAAAACTATGATCAAAGTGAGCATTATGAGCAATAATTACCGCACGGTTACAATCGTTTGCTTTAATACCTGCTCTTACCATTTTGAAAATTGCTTCAATTGCAACTTTTTCATCCACTGCGCCACGCAAGGGATTATTGGGATCAATCCCATTAAATGCCAGCGCAGTAGGTTCTAAAATTGCATCTTCAAATGGATTAACATTAAATTGTAAGGTTTCATCAGGCTCAAGCCAGCCATCTTTATTCATTTTTAATGTAATGGCGGCGATTTCTAAAATTGCATTTTGCTTTGGATCGAAGCCTGATGTTTCGATATCAATCACAACGGGATAAAAACCACGAAAACGTTCACATAATCTTGCGTTTGGCACAATAGTTATCTTATTTGTTAAAAAATGAAAATTATTATGCCAGTTTTTAATGTATTCGCCTAGTTTTACCTTTGCTGTAGCATTTTTCAAAGCTCTAGCAAGTGACACGCACTGTTTAAATCAATTCACTTCGTTGTTTAATTGATTCAACTTTTGTTTAGATTGTTCAATCTCTTTGATCCATTGGGTATTTAATCGTTTGGAATGTTTGGGTAAATGTTTCAAACGTTGCTCTATGATTTGTAACACATGATTTGCATTATTAATATTGTTCCAGCCAATTAAGGTTTGTAAATAAAAAGAAATTGCTTCTAAGCTCGGGAAATAGCTAATTAAAGCTTCTAATTCTTCCTTCGCTTGCTCTCTTTCATTAAGAGAAACCAAAATTTTAGTATAGAGTAAATGACCTTCATCAGACTTATAATCGGGGTTTTTTTCACGTAAAAAATTTAACGTCTCTTTCGCTTTAGTATACTGATGATCCATAAATAGCGCATAAGCATATTGCAGTAAAATATCTGGTGAGGTTGCATAAATACCTGTTAATGCTTGTTGGTAGTAAATTAAAGCTTCATCTGCCCGATTATTGTCAACTAATGCTTTGCCTAAATCAATTCGTGTACTGGTGGTTTGCGATATTTCATATTGTTTTTGTGCTTCGCGCAGTTCGCGCTCAGGATCAAGCGCTTTACGTAACTTTGATTCAACTTGATAACCAAGTGGTGTGGAGCGTAATTCAGGTAGAAATATCATGGCAAAATAGATTATACTGCCTAGTAGTGGAACCATAAATAATATATAAATCCAATATCTATCCTGTTGAGTGCGAATTGCATGAAATGCAAAAAACAATGCAATGGCACCAATTAATCCAATTCCTAAAAATGGCACAGTAATATCCTTTTAATGAATGTATATATAATGTATATACATAAAACAGCATAATGCAATACGGTGTTAAGTCTAAATAAACTTTTACAATTTAGCAATATTTACAATAAACAAATGTTTAGTATTTTTGTAAACAATAGTTAATTAAATAACCCAATGGAAGCGAGTAAAATATCTAGGTGAGATAATTGTTAAAAGTGATTATAATTATTAACCATAACTTCTTTTAGTAATATAAATAAAATGCATCACATTGAACTTGAACAAATAATTAATAATGAATTGCAAATAAGTCGATACCGTGACTATGCACCCAATGGATTGCAGGTACAAGGACGAAGTGAGGTTAAAAAAATTGTTACAGGAGTAACAGCTTGTCAATTATTATTAGATAAAGCTGTCGAGTTACAAGCTGATGCTGTCCTTGTGCATCATGGTTTTTTTTGGAAAAATGAACCGCAAACCATTACAGGTATAAAATATCGACGTATAAAAACACTTTTATCGCATGATATTAATTTGTACGGTTATCATTTGCCATTGGATGGGCATCTTCAATTTGGCAATAATATCGAACTGGCTAAGTTGTTGGATATCAAAGTTGATAAACACGATGATATTACCGATTTAATGTATACCGGATCTTTAAGCAATCCGCTTACAGCCTTAGAGTTTAAACAACAGTTAGAGCAAGTATTACATAATGGTAAATCTCAAGTGTTATTTTGTGGTGATAATGCACCGCAAATTATCAAACGCATCGGGTGGTGCAGTGGTGGTGGGCAAGACTTTATAGAACAAGCTGCTCAACTTGGCTGTGATGCTTTTTTTACAGGGGAAGTATCTGAACGCACGATTCACATCGCCCGTGAATATGGTATTAATTTTTATGCTGCAGGTCACCATGCCACCGAACGCTATGGCATAAAAAAATTAGGAGAATGGTTGGCAAGTAATTATAGCTTGCAATCTATTTTTGTCGATATTCATAATCCAGCATAACAAAAGTTGAATTTAACTTAGAAATAACGCATACTTATTCATAGTTTTTATAATCTTTAAAGCTGTTTTAAAAACAGATAATATGAGAGGTCATTTTATGTTTACAGGAAGTCTGGTCGCCCTTATTACACCAATGGATTTAAAAGGAAATGTAGACCAAGTAAGCTTAAAAAAACTGGTCGAATATCATATTGCTAATGGTACGTCAGCTATTGTTTCTGTTGGAACAACTGGTGAATCAGCAACGCTCGATCATAATGAACATATTGATGTCATTAAACGAACCATTGATTATGCTGATGGGCGTATTAATATCATTGCAGGAACAGGCGCAAATGCAACCAAAGAAGCGATTGAATTAACTAATAAAGTTGAAAATATTGGTGTAATTGGTTGTTTAACTGTGGCTCCTTATTATAATAAACCAACTCAAGAAGGTATGTATCAGCACTTTAAAGCCATTGCTGAAAATACCGAATTACCTCAAATTCTATACAATGTACCTGGTCGTACTAGTAGTGACATTAAACCAGAGACAGTCGCACGTTTGTCAAAAATTAAAAATATTGTTGCTTTAAAAGATGCTACTGGTGATCTTTCTCGTGTTTATAAAACACGAAGATTAGTCGGTAACGAGTTCAAACTTTTAAGTGGTGATGACGCAACTTTCTTAGATTTTATGATCTTAGGAGGAGATGGTGTCATTTCAGTTACTGCCAATGTTGCAGCAAAACAGGTTGCAACGGTTTGTAAATTAGCTGCAAATAATCAAATCCAAGAAGCACGAGCGGTAAATGACAGTCTATTAGCACTACACAACAATTTGTTTATTGAACCAAATCCAACACCAGTAAAATGGGCATGTACTCGATTAGGTTTAATAGATAATGGTACAATTCGTTTACCTATGATATCGCTGTCCGAATCTTCAATTCCAGCGGTAGAGCAAGCATTAAAAGATGCTAATTTACTGTAATTTATTTTCATACAACTATTAATTTAAAAGCAGATATCTATGTTTGATAAAACTATATTGCATAATTATGTCGTAAAAAAAACCGCTATTTTGACGACTATTGTTTCTTTTTTTCTTGTAGGATGTGGTAGCGATCAGAATTATAAGCGCGAAATTGATGGTAATGAAGATTATTTAAACTCACCTGCTTTAAAGCCCTTAATTATTCCTAAAGGTATGTCGATTCCAGCAGAATCAGCTGATTTCTTTATTTATAAACTCGATTCTAAAGGTAATTTGGGCAAACAAGTTGATATACGACCGCCTGTTGTACCTATTCCAACTATTTCTGATTCTTTTGTCGTTTATAATAATGGTGTCGTTACTTTTAATTCACCACTCAGCGCTGACGTATGGAATAAAATTCCAAATACCTTAAACAATAGGAATATTCCAATTAGTAGTAGTGATAATTCTACAATTAAAACAGGCAAAGCTTTTATTGTTCGAGCGGATGAAGACCAAACAGTAGAAGCATCGTTTATTTTTGAACGTAAAATTGTTGGTGATACTCAAACTATTACTGTTAGCTTAGGTTCATTAACTCGCGGCGCTGATGATATTTCTTCACAACCACTTGAAGTTCAACGTTACGTTGTTGGTTTATTCAATTCATTAATGGATGATCTTGCTCCGCAATCTTTTAGAGAACCATTAGTGAAAGATCCTAACGAAAATGAATCGAAAAAAGAAGCTGATAAAGATGCAGAGTCCATGAAAAGGCATAAAGAAGATCTTAAAGATCATCTTAACAAAAGATGATAAAACAGCTTTTATTTTGTGGATTTGAAGATTAATAATCTTCCAATTCACAATAACTTTTAATTCATAGTGTGGTATAGAATTTGTAGCTTCTTCAACTCGATCTTAGCTATAAAATGATACCCAGTTGCTATTCATGCTAAAAGAGTTAATAGCAAAAATAGCAGCAATGAGTTTGAATCTAGGGAGCGTGTAGCTCCTTAATTATTTGTTGGCAAATTGATATAAGGTTATAGGCATGAAAAAGTTGGATGAGCTTTATCGCGGTAAAGCAAAAACTGTTTACTCAACAGACAACCCTGAGTTATTAATATTGGAATTTCGTAATGATACTTCTGCTTTCGATGGTTTACGTATTGAGCAGTTAGATCGCAAAGGAATGGTCAATAATAAATTTAACTATTTTATTATGACTAAACTACGTGACGAAGGTATACCAACTCAGGTTGCTGCCTTGCTATCGGACAACGAAGTTTTAGTAAAAAAACTTGATATGGTACCTGTTGAATGCGTAGTTCGTAATCGTGCTGCTGGTTCTTTAGTTAAACGCTTAGGTGTTGAGGAAGGTAAAGAACTAAATCCTCCAACGTTTGAATTATTCCTTAAAAACGATGCACTGCATGATCCTATGGTCAACGAATCTCACTGTAAAGCTTTTGGCTGGGCGACAGATGAGCAATTAGCTACGATGAAAGAACTTAGCTTCAAAATCAATTCTATTTTGACAGAACTCTTTGATAAAGCAGGTTTAATTTTAGTTGATTACAAACTTGAATTTGGATTATTTAAGGGAGAAATTACTTTAGGCGATGAATTTTCACCTGACGGTTGTCGCCTGTGGGAAAAAGAAACATTGAAAAAAATGGATAAAGATCGCTTCCGACAAGGTTTAGGTGGTGTTATTGAAGCCTATGAAGAAGTGGCAACACGAATCGGTGTTCCGTTGTAATGTTTGCACAGTTTGATATTTCTTTTTTTCTTCTTTTAGGTCTCGCAGCACTGTGTTATTTAACTCACAATAATACAGTGACTTTTGCAGTACTCTTGCTGCTAATGTTTAAACTTACACCGTTAGCAGCTTATTTTCCATTTCTAAATAAATATGGTTTAACTATTGGTATAGTGATCTTAACTGCCGCTATGATGGTTCCGTTAGCCGATGGTTCATTAAAAGTTGCTGATATTTTAAGATCATTCACAACTTGGCAGTCTATCGTTGCTATCGTTGTGGGAATTTTAGTGTCATGGCTAGGTACTCGTGGAATATCGTTAATTGGTGCTCATCCTACCATTGTTAATGGCTTAATTATTGGGACACTTCTTGGAGTAGCGTTCTTTAAAGGCGTACCTGTTGGGCCACTTATTGCCGCTGGCATATTGTCATTGTTGATTGGAAAAAATTAATCAATGTCATGCCTCAAAAGCACACGAACGTTATGGGTGTTACAGGGTGAAGCGACAAAATTATTTGAGCAACTTAATCACACCATAACTTCACATGTTGGCGATTGGATATGTGTAACCAGTCAGTCAAAATTACCTGATTTTTTACCAAATATCCTTTTACCTACTCAAACCAAACAGCTATTAGGGCAAGAGTATCTGCATGCCATATTTGATGCAACAATAGGATTTAATCTGGACGCGTTTGCAATGTTGACCGGTACACTGGTTAAAGGTAGTCTACTGATTTTATTATTGCCTAATCAACTTGAAACTTGGCAAGACCAAGATAGTTTACGTTGGAATGAAGCCAATACCCCCATCACTGTACCAAACTTTGTAAACCATTTGCTAAAAACACTTGCTGAATTCGATATAGCAATTGAGCCTACTGTCTTATCATCATACAGTAATCAACCATTATCAAAATTGTCAGACATGAACAATCAGGTTTATGATTTAACCCAGCAACAAATGACATTACAAAAATTATTGAACAGTAAGCAAAGCATTAATGTCGTTATTGCTAAACGAGGTCGTGGTAAATCAGCTTTGGCAGGGTTATTTAGTCAGCATAAGAACTGTATTGTGACCGCACCCAATAAAGCGGCATTAAATAGCTTTTTTGCCTTTGCTAAACCAAATACCCCTTTCTATGCACCTGATGAGTTAATTGCTTGGCAACAAAATAGTTTTGCTGATTATTTAGTTATTGATGAAGCTGCCATGATACCACTTCCAATGCTTGAACAATTACTGCAACTGGCCAAGGCTAAAAACAGTCAAGTATTACTTACTACCACAGTTGAAGGATATGAAGGTACAGGGCAGGGTTTTTTATTAAAATTGTTAGAAAATAAATCATGTCAGTATTTTTATCTTGATAATCCTATCCGTTGGCAAACTGGTGATAAATTAGAGTTATTTTGCGATCGTTTATTGCTAAATGGAATATTGGATGAGAAGAACAGCCAAACAAAGATTGATTCATCCATAAACTACAGTAAACTCGATCGACATAATATAAACGCATTAACATCGATCTTTTATCTTTTAAAAAATGCCCATTATCAAACTACATTAGTTGATTTACGACGCCTTTTTGATGCGCAAAATTTGTCAGTTTGGCAAGCCTCGGTCAATAATAATTTATCCAAAAATCATCCAATAACAACTAACCCGATCGCTGCGGCAATTACGTTAAATGAGGGCAATTTATCCGATTCCCTCATTGAGCAGGTATGGCAAGGTACGCGTCGCCCTAAAGGCAATTTGGTCGCACAATCACTAGTCGCTCATGCAGGTGAAAAACTAGCAGCCAAATTATGCTCGGTACGCATTAACCGTATTGCGGTGATTGAGCCTTACCGTCGGCAACAAATTGCTAAAAAACTTATACAAACGATATGTGATGAATCATATAACCAAAATATCGATTATTTATCGGTAAGCTTTGCCTACAGTCAGTCCAATTATCAATTTTGGATGGCGTGTGGTTTTAATTTGGTGCATGTTAGTAGTCATAAAGAGACCCGTAGCGGCAGTTATTCAGTTATGGCGATTAAACCCTTAACTTTGCTAGGGCAACAATTAACTAATCAATTACAACAAAAACTTGTGCGTAATGTTTACTGGCTTAAAGATATTATTGAATTACCGTTTAACGATATGATTACTTTTGATAGTAATCAATATTTATCTGCACAAGACTGTAGTGAATTAGCCGGTTTTTGTGATTACTATCGACCATTTGAAGCAACTTATCCTGCACTTTGTCGATTAAATTTTTATACACAACAACATCAGCAATACAAAACATTGCCGATGTTATCCGCATTAATTGATAGCAAAAATAATCAGATGGATATTATTAATCGTTATCAATTAGCGGGAAAAAATGCATTAATGCAAGTCATCAAACATGAAGTTAAAACTTGGTTGGCGAATAATCAAGGTAGTGCAGTACTAAAATAATGCAATATTAAATAAAATAGCCAGTAAAGATGATTAAACGTTATTGAGGTTAATAGGTGGTATGTTTAAAATATCGCACCGTTTATTTAAAACTATTTATTAATGTATTACCTGTCTATGCTTACTTAAAGTATTGACAGACTTGTAAATAAAAAGGAACCAAATGTGACGTCCAATCAACTAGATAATAATACTCAACATCGACATTCCCACACGCAATCACGCCACAAAAATTATCAAGCTAGAAATGGTTTTGAATATTTTTTTAAAGGTTGGTCGTTAGCTTTTAGTCCAGGTATTAAGCGATTTGTTTTTTTACCTTTACTTGCCAATATTGTGTTAATGTCGGCGCTGTTTTATTGGTTTTTTGCCGTTCTTACTGGCATGGTTGATTGGGGGCTATCTTATGTACCAAGCTGGTTAAATTGGTTAGGATATATCATGGTATTTATTGTAATCTTAATACTTGTTATTTTATTTTGTTATTTTTTCAGTACAGTTACTAACTTTATTGCTGCCCCTTTTAATGGAATATTGGCTGAACAAGTTGAAGCGCAATTAACAGGAATGCCGGCACCAGATACAACATGGATCAGCTTAATTAAAGATTTACCGCGAATATTAAGTCGCGAACTGAAAAAATTATGTCATTATCTATTATGGGCTATTCCGATTTTACTTACTTATTTTATACCTGTCATTGGGCAAACGGTTACGCCAGTGGTATGGTTTTTATTTACCGCTTGGCAAATCAATATTCAATATGCGGACTATCCATTTGATAACCACAAAATCAAGTTTCACCGTATGCGTGCACATTTAAAGCAAAACAAAGTCGACAATTTAATGTTTGGTAGTTTAGTTAGCTTTTTTACTATGGTACCGCTGCTGAATTTGATTGTGATGCCAATTGCTGTCTGTGGTGCAACAGCAATGTGGGTAGATCGTTACCGTCATCAAGCTGTATTTGAAAGTACCAACCAAGATTTTCGGTAACGTTTAGTTTTATTTGTTTGATTTATTTGATGATGACCAATCGTCATCATCATCACTATAAGGTATTGGTTTTATCCCGTTCTTTTTCTCTAGATAATTTTTATAACTCAGTCGATTTAGTGCTTTAATGCCGTTGATAAAAATTCCAATTAAGATAATTAAAATAATCCACCAATAATCTTTAAGCCATGCCATATTATCTCCTTTTAGATAAAGCGAAACGGGCTTAATTATGCCAGTAATAAAGTCTCTAAAATACGTTTATAGATTGCGGTTAAATTAATAATATCTTGGCAGTTGGCATTTTCGTTGACTTTATGGATAGTTTTGTTAATCACACCAAGCTCAATGACTTGGCAGCCCATTTTAGCGATAAAACGACCGTCTGACGTTCCGCCACTGGTTGAAAGGTTGGTATTTATTCCCATAATATCCTTAATGGCATCTGTAGCAGCATTGGTTAGTTCGCCTTGCGGAGTTAAAAATGGATGACCTGAAAGACGCCAATTTAATGTATATTTTAAATTATACTTTTGTAAAATCTGTTCAACACGTTCTTTAATTTGTGTGTCGGTAAGCTCGCTGCTATAGCGAAAATTAAATTGAACACTCAGATCGCCAGGTATTACATTTTCAGCTCCAGTTCCGCCACTGATATTTGCGACTTGCATGGTGGTTTGCGGAAAGTACTCATTGCCTTCATCCCAAGTTGTGTTAACTAGCTCATTTAATGCAGGGGCAAAGCGATGCACCGGGTTATCAGCCAGATGAGGATAAGCAACATGTCCTTGTACCCCATGCACGACTAAATTAGCGGTTAATGAACCACGACGCCCATTTTTAATTTGATCGCCAAGTAAGGTATCACTTGAAGGTTCGCCAACAATACAATAATCAACACGTTCATGGCGATTCATTAATAAATCGACTACTTTAACGGTGCCGTCGGTTGCGTCAGCTTCTTCATCAGAAGTTAACAAAAAAGCCACGCAGCCATCATGATCAGGATTGTTTTTAATAAAATCTTCTGCTGCACATATCATAGCTGCCACGCCACTTTTCATGTCCGCGGCACCACGACCATACAGTACACCATTTTCATCAATGATAGGCGTAAAAGGAGGATAAAGCCATTTAGTTTCGTCGCCTGCGGGCACTACGTCAGTATGACCCGCAAACATCAGTGTTTTACTTTTACGATCACCATGAAAAGCCCACAAATTTTTGGTTTGCCCAATATTTATTTCTTCAATGGTAAATCCAAGTTTTTTTAAACGTTCGATAATTATTTTTTGACAGTTTTTGTCATCAGGACTTATCGATTTTTCAGCAATAAGCGCAGTAGTCAGCGCAATAACAGGTTCAGTCATCATAATCTCGATCTTATTTTGATTGCGAAATAAATTGTGAATAACTCTCGTCAGAAAATCCTAACAAGGCACGCTTACCATCGATCAGTAATGGACGTTTTAAAATAGATGGATTGTCTAACATAATTTTTTTGGCGGCTTGTGCATTATTGATTTGCTCACGAACCTGTTCATCTAATTTGCGCCATGTTGTACCGCGCGTATTAAGTAAACTTTGCCAATCAACTAATTGCAAAAAAGTGTCGAGCAGATCAGCCGTCAATCCGTCTGTTTTATAATTATGAAATTGATATTGGATATGATGATCATCAAGCCAAGTAAACGCTTTTTTCATTGTATTACAGTTTTTAATACCATAAATGATATACATAATTTAGTTGATCCATTTTTTTGATATATTGAAAGATTATATCAGTTATAAGTTATTATCAGCAATTAGGATGATTAATGAGAATATAGTTCTGATTTAGTTTTATTATACTCGATAATATTAGTGATTGATTATTTCACCAACCTTACATTAAAGAGGATATAATCGTTTTTTCTGAAGGTACACTGTCATTTTTACTCAAAAATGATTGAAAACCTTCTACTAGCCCCCATTATTTGACCATTATTTCCATTTTTTACATTAAAATTTGTTTTTTTCCACATTAATGTGTATTAATATTGCGAATTATTCGCATTTTAATTTGTGCGATAAAAATCTATAAGCTAAATATACGTAGGAAGTATGATGTCATCTTTAACTCTTAACCACTTGCCGATAGGGCGTGAGGCGGTTATTTCTAGATTTTTACCTAAATCGTTACCTTATCGTCGTAAATTACTAGCTATGGGTATTACACCTGGTTGTAAAGTCGAAGTAGTACGCACTGCACCATTCGGTGATCCCATAGAAATTAATATGCGTGGATTTTTATTATGTTTACGCCGCCAAGAAGCTTCTTTTATTGAAGTATTAGAGGTTGGAGCATGAAGATCGCGCTAATTGGTAATCCAAATTGTGGTAAAACAACATTATTCAATTTGTTGACTGGTGCCAAACAAAGAGTGGGTAATTGGCCTGGCGTTACTGTTGAACGTAAAACTGGGCTGTTTACCTACAATCATAAACAATATGATATTGTTGATTTACCGGGAACCTATTCAATTGAATCCGATCCCTTATGCGTCTCGCAAGATGAGTTAATTGCAAGACAGTTTGTCTTGAGTGAAGATGATTGCGTGCTGGTAAATATCATTGATGCGACAAATTTGCAGCGTAGTTTGTATTTGACTTGTCAATTAGTCGATTTGCAATTACCTATGATTGTCGTACTTAATATGATGGATGCGGTTAAAGCAATGGGCGAACAGATTAATATTACAAAATTATCAAAATTGTTGGGTTGTCCCGTGGTGGCGATATCATCAAGTAAAAAAATAGGATTGCAAGCACTGTATCAGCAAATTCAAGCGATGACATTATCTTCCCAAGTAGCCAATCCATCAATAAATTTGTTAGGGGATGAACAGCAAGCGATTATTGATAGATATATTAATGAATTGCCTGAAAAAAGTGAAGTGCGTCAATTTAACCCATGGCAATTGCATGATGTGTTATTAGATGATTCACATTATAATCTGACCCAGCTTGAGAGTGAAAAACTAACAGCCTGTCGCCTTTTACTTTCAGCGTGGTGCGATAATGAAATTGATGTAGCATTAGCATCTGCCCGCTATGATACAATTGATACCATTTGTAAAACAGTCATTGACAAGCCTCGTGAGTTAAATGTTCGTTTTTCAGATATACTTGACAGGATTTTTTTAGGTCGCATTACAGGTATTCCATTGTTTTTGTTAACAATGTATATCATGTTTATGTTGTCGATTAATTTTGGTTCGGTTTTTGTTGATTTTTTTGATGGATTATGTGGCACGTTGTTTGTGGATGGCACTGCACAAGTGTTACAAACTATACACGCACCGAGCTGGCTTATCGCTATTTTAGCTAATGGTATAGGGCGTGGTATTCAAACTGTTTCAACTTTTATACCTGTAATAGGGGCAATGTTTTTCTGTTTGTCATTTTTAGAAGATTCGGGTTATTTGGCAAGGGCGGCAATGGTTGTCGATCGTGGTATGCGCTGTATAGGTTTGCCAGGTAAGGCGTTTGTACCCATGTTAGTTGGTTTTGGTTGTGGTGTGCCAGCCATTATGGGAACGCGTACATTAGAAAGCACGCGTGATCGCATTATGTCAATTTGTATGATTCCATTTATGTCGTGCGGAGCAAGATTGCCGGTGTATGCGTTGTTTGCAGTTATCTTTTTTCCTAAACATGCTTCATTTATCGTTTTTAGTTTGTATATGTTGGGTGTCGCTGTGGCTATTTTCACTGGCTTTGTCCTTAAGTTTACCTTATTAAAGGGCTCGATTACGCCATTTATTATGGAAATGCCAGTATATCGAATCCCTACGTTAAGCAGTTTGCTCAATTTAACTTGGCAACGTCTGAAAAATTTCATTTTTAGAGCTGGAAAAGCCATTGTCATCATGGTGACGGTCTTAAGTCTGCTTAATTCATGGGGGCGAGATGGAACGTTTGGACATGAAGATTCACAAGATTCGATGCTATCTGTTGTTAGTCAGAAGATCACACCAGCATTCGCTCCAATGGGTATTAATCAACACAATTGGCCAGCTACAGTTGGTATTTTTACTGGTATTTTTGCTAAAGAATCGGTTATTGCAACCTTAAATTCGCTTTATTCTATGGATGAAACGGATACCACACAACAGTCTGAATCATTCAATTTGTCGCAAGGTATTTTAGATGCACTTAAAACGATCCCTAAAAATCTAGTTAATTTGTCTGATGCTGTTTTAGATCCTTTGAGTTTATCAACAGTCAATGATGATATTGACTCATTACAATCAGATTTGGCAGTAGATTCGACAGCAGTATCACAATTAAAAAACTCCTTTATGACGCCATCAGTGGCAATAGCTTATTTGATTTTTATATTACTTTATACTCCTTGTGCTGCGGCTTTAGGGGCGGTATATCGAGAGGCTGGTATAAGATGGATGATATTTATTGGAATTTGGACTTTTATCATTGGTTGGTTATCTGCAACAATTTACTATCAAACAACTTTGATTGGACATTCACAATCAGCGGTTTGGTGGCTTTTGGGATGTGGGGCATTTATGCTAATTATGATTATCACTATGCGGATAGTAGGGCGATATTCTATTTTTAATCAAACAATAATTAGTTCATCTAACTCTAAAAATTCATCCTGCTGTTATTAAATAGTAGTCTATTAAAACACATTATTTATCAACTATTTCAATCATAAATTAAGGAGAAGATGCAGGGTATAACCTTGCATCTTTTATTATTATGCTAGTAACTTCAATTCGAGATTATGTGCAGTTAAAAGGCCGAGCAGCTCTACAAGACATCGCTCGACATTTTCGTATTCCTAATAGCGCTACAGTTCAAATGCTAGATTTTTGGATTAAAAAAGGATGCATTCAACAGTTAACCATTGAGGATAGTCAAACCGCATGCAAACTTAATCAATGCAAAACGTGTGCAGGTTGTAATGTCTATCAACAAATAGTTTATGTTTGGTTAAATAAATGATTGATATCTTTTCAAAATGAATCTGTACAAATGTATTTATATTCAACCTTTGATTGAATAATGTTAAAACTTTACTATAAAAAGTGTTTGTCAGTAGTGATTTTTGCAATTAATAGCATAAATTATTGCTATATTTTCTTAAAAAAATTTTATTTTCGAGACATTCATCACATAATTAAATTAATTTATACCTAAAAATATCAAATGATATTAATATGAACCTATGTTCATTTTTTGAATTAAATTGAGATAAAATAATATAAAACCAATAGCTATTGGCGCTGTGATGATGCTTTTGAATTTAGAAATAGCAAATTTGATTATTTAACTAAACAAAGTTTTGAAATTGTTGATTATAGCAGTGACAAGCAGATAAAAGACTCTTTGTACTCAGATGTTGCCAACGCTATAGCTTGTTCAATCAAAGAAGATATGCATGAACGAGGTATCTTAATTTGTGAGAAAGATATAGGTGTTGCGATTGCTACTAATAAGTTACTGAGTATTTGTGTTGCACAACGTCATGATACATTTTCATCTGAACTTGCTAAAAAAAGCAATAATGCACAATTTATGATAATGGGTGCTAAAGTAATTGGTCTTGAGCTAGCTAAAAAACTTATGGGACCAAGGTCAAATTCTGAATTTGAAAGTAGAACGTCAACAGCTAAAGTTGAACGTATTAACCATTATGATCAGCTATCATAGTACATAATCATTATTTGTCACAATTTTTTAGTTAAGCAGATTAAACTTGCAAACAATGTGATTTTTTCAATATTTAATTTTACTTTATATTGGTTTGTTTTTTAATCTGCCATGGGTGGGAAATAGCAATATGTCATTGTCGTTTTATTACAGAATAAATGCTATTATAATTTATTAAACTAAATGCTGTAGAGGATAAAAAAAGTATGAGTCAATTAGATGAATTTAAAAAGTTAACTGTTGTAGTTGCCGATACTGGAGATATCGATTCAATTAAACAATTTTCTCCAGAAGATGCCACAACTAATCCATCCCTTGTACTGAAAGCAGCTCAACTTCCTCAATATCATTATCTAATTGATTCTGCTGTAGAAACCGCTAAAAAATTAGGTGGTAGCAAAGAACAACAATTAGTTAATGCGTGTGATCAAGTTGCTGTAAATATTGGTGCTGAAATTTTAAAATTAGTTCCTGGTCGTATCTCGACCGAAGTGGATGCCCGTTTATCATTTGATACTCAAGGTTGTATTGATAAAGCACGTCGTATTATTGAACTCTATCAAGCAAAAGGTATCGATAAATCACGTATCTTAATTAAAATTGCTTCTACATGGGAAGGGATTAAAGCTGCCGAAATTCTTGAAAAAGAAGGTATTAACTGTAATTTGACATTACTTTTTTCGTTTGCACAAGCAAGAGCATGTGCTGAAGTTAATGCTTTTTTAATTTCTCCATTTGTTGGTCGTATTTATGATTGGTATCAAGCTAAAAAACCAATCGATCCTTATGTTGCAGACGAAGATCCTGGTGTCGTTTCAGTTCGTAATATCTTCAATTATTACAAACAACATGGCTATAAAACGATTGTAATGGGCGCAAGCTTCCGTAAGGTTGATCAAATTTTAGCACTAGCGGGGTGTGACCGTTTAACCATTGCCCCTAATTTGCTTGCACAAATGCAACAATCAACAGCCACTGTTACGCAAAAACTTAATCCAAATCAAGCGGTCGTTGCTCCTCCAGCACCAATGACTGAGGCTGAATTTAGATGGCAACACAATAGCGATGCCATGGCAGTTGAGAAACTTGCTGAAGGTATCCGTGCTTTTGCTGTTGACCAAGGTAAATTAGAAGACATGATTAGTGCATTACTTTAAACATATAGAATACAAAGGGGAGCTAGCTCCCCATTTTTACACTATTTAATTCGATTTGATTAACAAATTTGGCAGGTGACAGCAATTGTTGCTGATGATAGTAACTTGCTAAATTAGGAATTTTAAATTAAAAATTTTTTTGGAGATTACAACATGAATGCAACGACTTTATCTCACCGCGAACTAGCGAATGCGATAAGAGCATTAAGTATGGATGGTGTGCAAAAAGCTAAATCTGGTCACCCAGGCGCACCTATGGGCATGGCTGATATGGCTGAAGTACTTTGGCGTGGATTTTTAAAACATAATCCAACTAACCCTAATTGGGCTGATCGCGACCGTTTTGTGTTATCAAATGGTCATGCATCTATGTTGATTTATAGCTTGCTGCATTTAACTGGCTATAATGTGACAATTGATGATCTTAAAAACTTTCGTCAATTGCATTCAAAAACAGCAGGTCACCCTGAATATGGTTATGTTCCTGGTGTTGAAACAACAACTGGCCCATTAGGACAAGGTATTGCTAATGCTGTAGGTATGGCTATTGCTGAAAGAACATTAGCTGCGCAATTTAATAAATCTGGTCATACCATCGTTGACCATCATACTTATGTATTTATGGGTGATGGTTGTATGATGGAAGGGATTTCACACGAAGTATGTTCATTAGCTGGTACCCTTAAATTAGGCAAACTCATTGCATTTTATGATGAAAATGGTATCTCTATCGATGGTGAAATTGAAGGCTGGTTTACTGATGATACCGCAAAACGCTTTGAAGCTTATGGTTGGCATGTAATTCGTGGCATTGATGGTCATGATGCTAAAGCTTTAAAAGAAGCCATTGAACAAGCACAAGCAGTAACCGATAAACCGTCATTGTTAATGTGTAAAACAATTATTGGTTTTGGTTCACCAAATAAAGCGGGTAGTCACGAAAGTCATGGCGCACCTTTAGGTGATGCTGAAATCGAAGCGACACGTAAAGAACTCGGTTGGCGTTATCCTGCCTTTGAAATTCCAAAAGAGTATTACGATGCTTGGGATGCAAAAGCTAAAGGTAAACAAGTTGAAGATGAGTGGAATGCACGTTTTGATGCATATGCTAAAGCTTATCCTGATTTAGCTCAAGAATTTAAACGTCGAGTTAATGGCGATCTTCCTGCTAATTGGCAACAAGTTGCAAAAGATTTTGTGAATAAACTACAAGCGAATCCTGCAACGATTGCAACTCGTAAAGCATCACAAAATGCGATTGAAGCGTTTGCTCCTATCTTACCTGAATTTTTAGGCGGCTCTGCTGACTTAGCACCAAGTAATTTGACCATGTGGTCAGGTTCAAAAGAGATTTTAGCCAACCCAAATGGTAATTATATCCACTATGGCGTACGTGAATTTGGAATGTCAGCAATCATGAATGGTATTGCCTTACATGGCGGATTTATTCCTTATGGCGCAACTTTCCTTATGTTTATGGAATACGCACGTAATGCTATCCGTATGGCTGCGTTAATGAAGATTCGTTCATTATTTGTTTATACTCATGATTCTATTGGTTTAGGTGAAGATGGACCAACGCATCAACCTGTTGAGCAAATGGCAAGTTTACGAGTTACACCAAATGTTAGTACTTGGCGCCCATGTGACCAAGTTGAATCAGCTATCGCTTGGCAATATGCGATAGAACGCCAAGATGGTCCGACAGCGCTAATCTTCTCAAGACAAAATCTTAAACAGCAAGATCGTAGTGCTGAACAATTGGCTAATGTTTATCGCGGTGGTTATATTCTTAATGATTGTACTGGTACTCCAGAATTAATTATTATTGCCACTGGTTCAGAAGTTGAACTTGCTGTTGAGGCATATCATAAACTTACCGAAGATGGTAAAAAAGTGAGAGTTGTCTCAATGCCATCGACAGATGCATTTGATAAACAAGAGCAAACTTATAAAGAATCAGTATTACCATCTTCAGTAACGGCTCGCTTAGCGATTGAAGCAGGTATCAGTGACTATTGGTATAAATATGTTGGTCTTAATGGTAAAGTTGTTGGTATGACAACATTTGGTGAATCAGGTCCAGCCGATCAACTATTTAAAGAATTCGGTTTTACTATTGATAATGTCTTAAATCAGGCGAAAAGTTTGTTGAAATAAAATATAGTTTGATTAACAGAATAAAACTTCGCTAATAACTTTAGCGAAGTTTTTTTATGCTTATTTTATGTTCACAAGAAAACTTATCCTATTTATGAATATTCTTTTATACATTATTTGGTTATCAATATATCTTAATCTGATCCTTGAAACTTAATTATATAAATTTCCATTTTTTAATTATTTGGCATTTTTCAGACATCAGCACCATACAGCGGACTCCAAACAATTATTACGTTATTTCAAGGTATCTTAGAATTTTACAAAAAAGCATAAGATATGTGATGCATGTTTATATAAAAACATCATATAAAACTTAAATTTTGTCATTTATGTTGATAAATAAAAGTGTCACAAAAAGATATTATACCGTGTATTATTTCAATATAATTTAACTAATCACAAAGTGTGATAAATATAATAAGTTATTACTTTAACTCATTATAGTTAGTATTGTTTTTTGACGTTTTTAAATACTAATGGTGATTAAAATTTGATTTAATGTTTGATTTTTCAATTTATGCTACTATTAGTTAAACATTTGTTTTGTTGATTGACTATTGTTAATTATAAAAAATCAATAGGAGTGATTTATGAGATGGGAAGAAAAGCGAGATTTAGTTAAAATTGCAACTTGGTATTACCAATACGGTTGGACTCAGGCTCAAATAGCCCAGAAGATAGGTATTTCACGATCAATAATTTCTAAAAAATTACAAGATGCTAAAGAATTAGGTATTGTTGAAATTTTTATCAAAGATGAAACTGCATATACAGTTGAATTAGAACAGAAACTTGAAACTAAATTTGAACTAGAAGAAGCGATTGTTGTTGCTACGCATGATCTATCTTATGAAGAATCCACAAATTGGTTGGCTAAAAAAGCTGCTTATGCATTAAATAAACGAATCTTGAAAGTTAATAAATTAGGTATTTCGTGGGGAAAAACAATTAGAAAATTTGTTAATGAATTTCCTTATATAACCAATAAAAAGTTAGTTATTGTACCTTTGATAGGTGGTATGGGTGCAGAGGAAGTTGACTTACATTCCAATCAAATTTGTTATGATCTTAAAAAGAAGATGCAGTGTACATGTAAGTATTTATATGCACCAGCATTAGTGGAAGATCAAACAATGAAAAATGATCTATGTAAGAATAAATATATAAATGAAGTACTCAATGAAGGTAAAACAGTTGATATGGCGATCGTAGGTATATCTAATCCTTATCAAAATAGTACTATGGAAGAAATCGGTTATATTAATAAAAAAGATCTTGAGGAGTTTCGTTATTATGATGTGGTAGGAGATTGTAATTCACGTTTTTATACTTCTGACGGGAAAGAAGCAAATAGTCCAATAAATCAAAAAATTATAGGTTTAAGTTTAGATGATTTACGTGAAATTCCAACAGTAGTTGCCATTGTATCAGGTGAAAATAAGGAAAAAGCGGTTATTGCAGCTTTAAATTCTAAGATTATTGATATTATCGTTATGACAGACAAAATGGCTGAATATGTTTTAAATACTAGTTACTAATGATTCTTTAATTTTTATAGTTAAAAAGCCTCTTTATTTATATAAAGAGGTTTTTTTTGTCCAAAATTTAAATAAGTGACAAATGACAATTAGTGTGACAAAAGTCACATAATGTTGATCTGTTAATTGTAGTTATAATTTATTATGTTATCTTTATGATAAATAGTTAATAAATCTATTTAATATTAAATTTAACAAGGAGAATACAAAAATGACCATCTATAGACAATTGTTACAAAGAGAAGAAAATGATAATCCAATTCGAGTTGGGGTTATTGGTGCTGGTCAAATGGGAAGAGGAATGATAGCGCAGATAGCAACCATTCCGGGAATGAGTGTAACTGGAATTAGTGATATCAATTTAGAAGCTGCACAACAAGCAGCAAAAGATTATAAGGCAAGTGCCAGTAAAGAAAATAACATTCTTGTTTCTAAAAATTTTAAAGAAGTAATTCAATCAAAAGATGTTGAAATAATTGTTGATGCAACAGGAGTACCTGAAGTAGGTGCAAAAATTGCATTAGAAACATTATTAGCCAAAAAACATTTAGTTCTTCTTAATGTTGAGATAGATATCACAATAGGCCCTTTGATGCATAAACTATTTAGTGCCGCTGATCTTATCTATACCGGTTCTGATGGAGATGAACCAGCAGCAACACTTGAGATGTATGAATTTGCCAAATCAATGGGAATGGAAGTTCTAGTTGTAGGTAAAGGTAAAAACAATAAACTAAAAATCGAAGCAAACCCTGATACAGCACAAGCTGAAGCTGATTCAAAACATATGTCATCTCACATGTTAGCTGCATTCCAAGATGGAACGAAGACTATGGCAGAAATGAATTTACTGTCTAATGCAATGGGGTTCATCCCAGATGTAGTTGGCATGCATGGTGTCAAAGGCGATTTAGATTCAGTACTTAAAGATTTAAATCTTAAAGAAAATGGAGGTGTTCTTAATAAATTTGGCGTTGTTGAATATGTTGATGGTTTAGCCCCTGGTATTTTTGTTATTGTTAAAGGTCAAAATCCTAATGTTAGTAATGAATTGAATTATTTAATGAAAAAAGGTGATAGGGATCATCACATTTTATATCGTCCTTTCCATTTAGCTAGTCTTGAAACACCAATGACTATTGCGAAAGCTATTTTAAATCATGATACCGCTATTGTTCCTTGTGGTGCTCCAGTATCTGAAACAGTTGCTGTTGCTAAAAAGGATATCAAGATTGGTGAAAGACTTGATGGCATCGGTGGTTTTTGTGTTCGTGGTGTAATTGAAACTCATGCGGATATGAAGAAAAACAAAAATATTCCAATTGGTCTTATCAGCGGTAATGTCGTTGCCAAACGAGATATACCAAATGGTAAGTTTTTAACTGAAGATGATGTTGTTTTAGATGAAACAACAACAGTTTGGAAGTTACGCAAACTTCAAGATGAAGTCTTTAGTTAAAAATATAAGAACTGCTGAGTAATAAGATTCAGCAGTTCTTAGCGTTATAAGTTAAGTTGTTTTAATGAGGTTTGTAAACATGAATATTGTAATAATCGCCAGTGTTGTTTTTGTTTTACAGTCGATATTGAGTTTAATGCAAATTAGGTATTATCAAAGATATATGTACAACATCACTCAACAATATTCAAATTCTAAAAATTATCATCTTTATTCATCTATTGAACGTAAAAAGTTAGGTTCAAGCGCAATTGTGGTGATGGTGATAGATGAAAATAAAATGGTTAAGGAATGCCAACTTTTGAAAGGAAAATCAATCTTTGCCAAATTTAAACCATTAACAAGATTCTATGGATGCCACTTATCACAAATTTTAACCAATTTAAAAGAAGAAAGTGAAACTAGAAAACTTTCTCTTGAAGAAAGAGCAATTATAAAAATGGGAACAAACCAACTTCCTGTTTAATTTAACTTATTAAAATCTTACTAGACAACAACAAAGGAGATAATAATGGAATATATTGAGTGGTTTGGAACCCATTTTATTGGGTTATTTCAGGCTGGTGGGAAAGTTTTTGTTGGGTTTATGACAGATATTGTCCCGCTTTTGATTGTGTTACTAACATTTACATATTCTCTAATCGCTTTTATTGGTGAACAACGAGTCACTAAGGCAATTCAATTTTCGGCCAAAAATATGTTATTGCGCTACAGTTTAATGCCAATTCTGTCTGTTTTAATGCTGACTAATCCAATGGCTTATACTTTTGGTCGTTTTGTTAAAGAAGAACAAAAACCGGCTTTTTATGATTCGGTTGTTTCTTTTTTGCATCCTGTAACAGGTATGTTTCCTTATGCAAACGCTGGTGAGTTATTTGTATATCTAGGTATTGCAAATGGTGTTATCAATGCAGGTTATAACATTTCAAGTCTTTCTGTTCGGTATTTTTTAGCTGGTATTATCATTATTTTAATGCGTGGTGTTATTACCGAAATTATTACTAAATTTTTGATGCGTAAAAAAAATCTGTAGGAGAGTGACGCTATGTATAAAACAATTATTATTGATAAAGGCCAAGGTGGCTGGGGAACTGGTTTTTCTTTAACGCCAACAGCTGAAAAACATAAGATACTTTCTGTAACAGGTGGTGGTATTCATCCAGTTGCCCAAAGAATTGCTGAACTTTCGGGTGGGGAAGCTGTAGACGGTTTCAAAAATGCAATTCCAGAAAATGAAATTCTGTGCGCAATTATTGATTGTGGTGGAACAGCTCGAATTGGTGTTTATCCAATGAAAAAAATTCCTACTATCGATGTTATTCCATCAGCACCAACAGGTCCTTTAGCAAAACATATTACTGAAGATGTTTTTGTTTCAGGCGTTAAACCTCAAAACATAAAACTATTAGAAGGTCATAATGAACAATCAACAGCATCTGCGCAAAATGAACAACAGCAAACACAAACGTCTGAAGATCCAGTTCTGGATCGCGAAAAATTCAAAGAAAAATATGCACAAATAAAGAGTGAACATCGTCAAAATCAAAAAGAAGGCTTATTGATTAAATTATCCCGAGGTATTGGTAAAGCAATGGGAATCTTTTATCAAGCAGGTCGTGATTCGACTGATATGTTAATTAAAAATATTATACCTTTTATGGCATTTATTAGTATGCTAATAGGTATTATCAATTACACAGGTATTGGTAATATAATAGCTACAACATTGTCACCTTTAGCTGGCTCAATATGGGGTATGATGGTAATTGCATTCATTTGTAGCTTACCATTTTTATCTCCAATTCTTGGACCGGGAGCAGTTATTGCTCAAGTTATTGGGGTCTTGATAGGTTCACAGATTGCAATTGGTGCAATTCCTGTTACTTATGCATTACCTGCATTGTTTGCTATTAATGCTCAAGCTGGATGTGACTTTATTCCTGTTGGACTGTCTTTAGGGGAAGCAAAACCTCAAACAGTTCAAATTGGGGTACCAGCAGTATTGTATAGTCGAATGATAACTGGAATATTGGCTGTTATTGTTGCATGGGTTATGAGTATTGGAATGTACTAAATTATAAAAGAGGTAAATATGTCAAGAAGTGTCATTACTGAAATTGGGTCTATTGTTCCCGAATTTGAAGAAGAAAAAGTTATCATTTTATTTGGTCCAATGGCAACACCTGATTTAAAGGAAATTTGTGTAATACATGAATTTCATAAAAAGCCAAACCAAACATTGGTTGAAGGTAAAGAATTTATGTTAGGTGAACATAAATATATTATTAAACAAGTTGGCAGCGAGGCAAATAAAAACTTCGAAGAATTGGGACATATTTCTATTTATTTTAAACAAAGTGATAATGACATTCTGCCTGGTGCAATACAAGTTGAACCAGATGTTTTTCCAAAATTGAATATTGGTGATAACATTTGTTTTGATTTTAGTTGATTGGTTATTTATTGATTTTTAGCGATATTGTTATTTTGAATTAAACTAAATTTAAAAAACCATCACTAGTAATTTAGTGATGGTATGATGTTTTTAGTCAAAAATTAATTCTTTAATATGGATTAGGATCTTTTTTCAAATCATTAAATGGAAATAGCTTATTATTCCAATCTTTAATTTGAATATTTTTTTGTTCAGGTATATCCATCAAATCATATTGCATATAATCATGTTGAATATTTAATTTTATTCCCATCCAATGACTTAATAAATAAACGAATTGATATCCTGAAATTTGTTTATTGATTTTAATATGATTATTTGCTGCTGAATCAAAAAATATTAATGGTACTTGATAACTATTTTGTTTTTCCCAATTATGTCTTAAATCTTGGTATTGTTCAGTATGAGAAAGCCCATGATCAGCAAAGTAAACCACAGAATAATCTTCATTATGTCGTTTTAATATCTCTATTGTTGATTTTATAAAATCGTCCGTTTCTTTGATACTACTGACATAACATGATATATTTTTATTATTGAGATCAAATTGCACATCAAACTGTAATCTTTTACAAAAATGCGGATGGGAACCAATTAAATGCATAACAATAAGTTTTGGTTTGTCATGCTTTTCTGCTAATAAGTTATCTAGTTCAGGTAAAAGTAAGGTATCGTATTTACCTCGAGACGATTTACCGTTATATTCCCCTTTTTTAGTATAGAAAATATTTTTGCTATAAGCGGTAATTCTCGGCACAGTTATTTCTATTCTACCTAATTGGCCTTGGTTCGAAAGCCAGTAGGTATCAAATCCAGCATCATTTGCAAT
Organism: Gilliamella apicola; assembly: GCF_000599985.1. NCBI lineage: Bacteria > Pseudomonadati > Pseudomonadota > Gammaproteobacteria > Orbales > Orbaceae > Gilliamella > Gilliamella apicola. Next base: position 1,810,633 of record NZ_CP007445.1, on the reverse strand, counting down.
AGTAATAATATTATTGTTTATTTGTGCATTAACTTCTTTATTATCTAAATAAATAGATTGACTAATTAAATGAGGAATTGATGATTGAGTATTTGATGCCGGAGCAATTAATCCATCCCAAATTAGTGAGGCATGTTCATTTGTAAAAGGAGTATTATCATATTTGAATCCATAAGCGCTCAAATAATCTTTACGAACACTTTCACCGATGATAATAACATAGGTTTTATATTTAGGATTTACTGAAACAATAGGGATTGTATTAGTTTTTTCAATTTGTTTAAGTTGCTCTTGTTTCTCTGTTGTGTATAACTTATAGCTTGAATATAAATCGACGCAAAATTCAAAAGGCGGATATTTAAAATTTTGAACTAAAATTGTTGGAATTGAAGAAGTCTGACTTTTAAAAAATATTTTGATTGGTTTATAACAACATAATACCAAAAACAAAATGATAAAATATTTGTTATTAACTGTTGGAAATTTAACTTTATAAAATATATATATAAATAAAATTATGAGGACAATTGGAATAAAATAAAGATAAATAGGTAATTGATTAAAGAATTCTAATACTTCATCAAAATCGGTTTCTGATACCGCACTGATAACTGCAACGTTTGGACTTCCATAATAAAATCCTATCGGGAAATAAACTGATGCAATGACAAATATCGCCCCAAAAAAGAAACGAAATAGTGTGAATCTAGCTAAAAAAATTAGAGAAAAATAAGTAAGTAATACTCTATCAAATCTTTTTTCATAACCTAATAGGTAAAACAATGCTATTGAGAGACAAATGCAAACAATATGTGTAAATAGTTTTCTTTTTATAAATATCACAAAAACAAATCCATTTTAAAACAACCAATTTATAAGCTGCAAAATTATATTAATAATCTAATTTTAATCAACTTATACTTATTTAAAATGAACATAAATAATCATTACACATTTAGATAGCAGTTATTTAATTAAAAAATAATATATTAGGGTTATTTGTTATTATATAATAATTGTTTGAAGTATCAGTAAAACCGTTTGAATATCCAACAAATCATGCGTCTAAAAACGAACCTCATATGCCTGAATAATTCATAATACCAATTAAAATGCCTAAAAACGTTTTTATATATGAGTTCTAAAATATATGCTAAAAATGGTTCATTTGGAGTAGCTGTCGGGCGAGCTTATTTGCTAATGAAAAAAACAGATATTGATAAAATAAAATCAATGAAATTTAGTTTCACTAGGTTTACCAACATAGCAATGCTTCTACTTTTGATAAAACAGCAAGACGTCTATAATGATTATAGGATTAACATATTTTTGTATAATTGAAACAAAAATTATATTAATCCTTTTCATGTTATATATTATCTTGAAGATTTATTTAAAATTATTTCTTGTGGCTGTTTTTGGATATAGATCATTCTAGCAATAAGTAAGAATGCTGCGACTGCCAATCCTAATATAATTCCAATCCAAAAACCTGCAGCGCCTATTGGCTGCATGATTAAATCGGTTAGTCCTAAAATATATCCAACTGGTAGACCAACGCCCCAATAAGAGATAAGAGTGATGTAAAAAATACTTTTCGTATCTTTATAACCGCGTAATACATTGCTTGCTACAACCTGTAGATAATCAAAAGCTTGATAAATTGCGAGTAAAATTATAAGTTGCAAGCAAATAGTAATTACATCTGCTTCTCCTGTAAATATATTAATAATTGGCGATCTAAAAACAACCAGTATTAATGCTACAACCACCGCAATCGCTAACGATATCGCCAAGCTGACATAAGCAGTTTGTTTTGCTAATGATGGTTTTTTATTGCCCAGTAAAAAACCTACTCGGATACTTGATGCTACACCTAAAGATAGTGGTATTGCAAAAGTTAGACTGCTGATAGTAAAGATAATCTGATGAGCAGCAACAGTTACTTGGCCAAGTGGAGCAATAAGTAAAGCTATCATAGCAAATAAGCTCATTTCGAAAAAGTAAGCTAATGCTAAAGGCATACCAAGCATAACGATATTTTTGATTACTTTAAAATCAACCAATTTAGTCAATTGGGTTTCTCGAATATCTCGTTGACTTGCAGTAGTTAAGGTATATAAGCGGATTAAGCCAAACATTAGCCAAAAAATTATGGCGGCAGTAATACCACAACCAACACCACCAAAAGCAGGTAATCCTAACTTGCCATAAATCAAAACATAATTAATTGGAATATTAGCAAGTAATGCTATGAATATTATCACCATAGCTGGTTTAGTATTAGACAATCCTTCACATTGATTGCGATAAACTAAAAACAGCAAGAATGCTGGTACTCCCCACATTATCGCTCGTAAAAACTTTACGGCCACAGCCATCATTTCGGGATCAATAGGGTGATCAGCGGAACTTCGTAAACCGATTAATTGGTCTGAATGATATAAAATCAACATTATTAACACAGATAAAAACAGGGCGATCACTACACCTTGGCGTGTATGATTAGCAATTTGATCTCGTTTAGCTGCACCATTTAAGTTGGCAATAATTGGAGTTAGAACAGTTAGTAGCCCCTGTCCAAACAAGACTGTTGGTAACCAAATTGATACAGCGATGGCAACACCAGATAATGCTGTTTTACTGTAATGTCCTGCCATAATGGTATCAACAAAAGTGATGGCTGTTTGTGATACTTGTGCAATAAGTACTGGCACAGCTAATTTACCAAGATTTTTTATTTCATGTTTATAATGTTGTTTCATGATCTATTACCGTTTAATCGTTCCCCATAAGTCATATTCATCAGAATGCTCAATGATGACTTGAACAATGTCCCCGACTTTAACATCTTTTTCTTCATTTAAATATACAACACCGTCAATTTCAGGCGCATCAGCCATACTACGTCCTATTGCACCTTCGTCATCGACTTCATCAATAATTACTGCTAATGTTTTCCCTATTTTAGCTTGTAATTTTTGCATTGATATCTTTTGCTGCAACTGCATAAACCTATCAAATCGTTGTTGTTTAATTTCGTCAGGCACTTGGTTAGCTAATTCATTTGCTGCTGCACCTTCAACGGGACTGTAAGGAAAACAGCCAACGCGATCTAATTGAGCTTTTTCTAAAAAGTCGAGCAGTAATTCAAAATCTTGTTCAGTTTCCCCTGGATAACCTACAATAAAAGTTGAACGCAGAGTAATTTCTGGACAAATTTCACGCCACTGTTGAATTCGTTCAAGCGTTCTTTCAATTGTCCCAGGACGTTTCATTGATTTTAAAACTGTTGGGCTAGCATGCTGTAAAGGAACATCTAAATAAGGTAAGATTTTTCCTTCTGCCATTAATGGTATTAAGTCATCTATACTTGGATATGGGTACATATAATGTAATCTTACCCAGATACCAAGACTGGATAATTGTTCACAAAGTGTTTGGATATTGGTTTTTAAAGGCATACCATTCCAAAAGTTGGTGCGATTTTTGATATCAATACCATAAGCTGAGGTATCTTGTGCGATAACTAAAAGTTCTTTCACTCCGCTGTCAACTAATCGTTTTGCTTCATCAAGTACATTACCGATAGGGCGACTAACCATCTCCCCACGTAAAGAAGGAATGATGCAAAATGTACAACTATGATTACAACCTTCTGAGATTTTTAAGTATGCATAGTGTTTAGGTGTTAATTTTATCCCTTGCTCTGGTACTAAGCTGGTGAATGGATTATATGCTGGTTTTGGCGCATATTTATTCACATGACTTAATACTGCTTCGTAACTATGGGGGCCAGAAATTTCAAGTACTTTTGGATGTACGCTACGGATCTGATCTTCTTTAGCGCCAAGACAACCGGTAACAATCACTTTACCATTTTCATTAAGAGCTTCGCCAATGGCTTCAAGCGATTCTTGTACAGCGCTGTCAATAAATCCACAAGTGTTAACAATCACCAGATCAGCATTTTCATAAGTAGGTACCACTTGATAACCTTGGGTACGCAGTTCTGTTAATATTCGCTCTGAGTCAACCAAATTTTTAGGACAACCAAGGCTCACAAATCCAATTGTTGGGGATGATATATTCATAGTATTTGTAATAATTTTAAAATTTATTGAGGTATTTCTCGAGAATCTAAAAATCTTTCAGTTTAGATTTAGACAATAGGCGAGCATTTTAACATATTTAAATTGATGCTAATAAAAATTTTTAGGTTGTTATGAATATATAAAATAAAATTATTAAAGGTAAATCTTTATCATGCCCGTTAACCATATAAAGCATATTATAATTTATCTTCAATAGGGACTTAAGGATCAGTCTCTTTAATTTTCGTTATGGATTTATATTGTACCAGAAGATAAAGTCAATAGATTATATTTTAAGGTATGATATTGTAATTGGAGTATAGTATAAACTTACTATTTTTTAAGCTCATTTAATAAATTACTTATTTTAAGAAATTAAAAGCATAATATAAAAATCGTATTTTTTAAAGATATTAAAAAAGACCACTTGTAGGTTGAAGTACTAATAGAAGTAAATAGATTATTTGTGGTTGAAAAATTAATTTATGATAAAAAGAGTTTATTTTGATGGTTTAATTATTTCATCCATAATCTAAACTTTTGTCTTAGTATTATTTGAGTGCCAAATAATCTGCCATAAAATAGTAATCTTTGTACTATTTTTAATTCACTTAATATTTTGAGCAAGATTTATAGCATTACAAAGCATTAGATTAAATAATAAGAACAGTAATGAACATAATTAAAATAGCTACCTAATAAAAAAGCCCTTACTAATTAAGTAAGGGCAATAGGAAGTGAAACAATTAACATGAACAATCCTATTTTAGACCATTGATAACTTCATCAATTTGACGATCTAAACTTTCTGCACCACCACCAGATAAGTACCAAAGATCTGGTGTTAAATAAACAACTTGAGTTTTGTTTTCAGCTAATACTTTTGCATCGAAGAAATCTTCTTTCATAGCTGCCTGACCAATTGCTTTACTACGGTCAACGACATAAATGATATCGGGTTTAACATTATTGACGTAATTATTGTCAATAAAAGTTGGTTTTGGTCTTTCACCATTATTTATTGGTTGAATGAAAAATGGAACAGCTCGTTTTACTTTTAAAACATCATGAATCAACGCTGCACTTGAACTTGCGTTAATTAGAATCATTTTACCATCATTATGGATTGTAACAATTGCTTTTTTAGAACTTGATTGCGCAACTGTTTGAGCATGCGTTATTTTTACATCTAGTGCTTGAATTAAATTACTTGCAGTTTTTTCAGTGCCAGTAATATCTGCTAATACATTTATATGTTTTTTAGTTGATTCAAGGTAGTTTTTTGCATCAACACTTAAATTAATTACAGGTGCAATTTTAGATAACTCTTGAGCTCTGCTGGCTTGACGACCATCAATGATAATAAGTTGTGGTTTAGCTTGTTTGATTGCATCTATACTCGGTTCTTTCATATTACCGGTATCAGCAATAGTTGTATTTTTATACTGCTGAAGATAAGAAGGCAGAACAGAAAGAGGCGCACCTGCAACAATTGAACCTTTACCTAAAGCGTCTAAAGTGTCTAGTGCACCATAGTTCATTACGACAACTTTACTTGGTGATTTTGGTACTACAACTGATTGATTATTATCGGTAGTAACTGTCATGGAAGATTGACAACCCGTTAATCCTAAGACAAGTGCAGCTAATGTGCTCAATAGTAATTTTTTTTTGGTATTCATATTGGTTCCTTTGTTTACTATGCAAATGATAACTATTATTATTTAAAGTGTATAAATTGTCTAGTAATAAATAATTTTTAGAAAAGATATTGATAACTATTCTCATATGATATATTGTACGTACGGATTGCGGTAGAAAATATCAATATAAATAATAGGGTTATACAGATGAATACTAAATTCAAATTGGCAACACATGTCATTAACACTAGTCTTTTATTGTCCTTGTCTGGGATAGCTACGGCTGCAAGCGATAAAGACACAGATACCATGGTGGTGACAGCATCAGGATTTTCACAACAAATTAAAGAAGCACCGGCAACAATTTCAGTTATTACTCCGGAAGAAATTAGCAAAAAACCTTACCGTGATGTGACTGATGCACTTAAAGATATACCTGGTGTTACAATAACTGGTGGCGGGGATTCGACCGATATTAGTATTCGTGGTATGGATGCTAAATACACTCTATTATTAATTGATGGTAAAAAAGTCAGTACACGTGAAACTAGACCAAATAGTGATAATTCCGGTTTTGAACAAGGGTGGTTACCACCGTTAACCGTTATTGAACGTATTGAGGTTGTTCGTGGACCTATGTCTTCTTTATATGGTTCCGATGCTATGGGTGGGGTAGTTAATATCATCACTAAAAAAGTGTCTAACAAATGGCATGGTGGTGTACGTATTGAGTCAGTGATTCCTTACCGTTCAGATGAAAAAAATACCTATATTGGTAGTTTTTCAACCATGGGACCAATTATTGATGATATTTTGGGTATTCAGTTATATGGTCAATATAGTAGACGTCATGAGGACAAATTCCTAAATGGCCATTCCGGACAAAAATTACGTAGCCTGAATGGTAAAATATCCCTTAATGCAACTGAAACACAAACATTTGATCTCGACTTTGGGCGATCTTTACAAAATAGTAATGCTACAGGTGGAAAAACAAGGCCAGTTAATCGTGGTGATTTCAATCGAGATAACCGTCGTAACTCTTTTGCTTTGACTCATAATGGTTTATTTGGTGATGTATCAACAACATCTTTTATTGCTCATGAAAGCAATAATAATCCAGAAAGGAAAATGAAAATTCGTAATACGAATGTTGACTCTCGTGTGACAATTCCTTTCTGGATTAATATGTTAACCGCTGGTGGTGAATATACTTATCAAGAACTTCATGATGGTGGTAATCAGTTAAATAAAAACTTATCAAAAATTGATCGTTGGAGTTATGCGTTTTTTGCTGATGATGAGATCAGAATCATTGATAACTGGAGTATAACTGCTGGCGTACGTTATAATCGCGATGAAAACTATGGTCATAACTGGAATCCTAAGATTTATAGTGTCTGGAATATAGATGATAACTTTACTTTGAAGGGTGGTTATTCAACTGGATTTGCAACACCACAACTACGTCAAGTAGTTTCAGACTGGGGACAAGTAACAGGTGGATCGGGTACAGGTAATAAAGGGATGATAATGGGAAATCCAGATTTAAAACCTGAAAGAACTAAATCATTTGAAATTGGTGTAGGTTATACCAATGAATATGGTGTTGATGCATCTGTAACAGCTTTTTATACTAAATATAAAGATAAAATTCAATCATTCTATATTTGCCGAGGTACTGCGGGATCAAGAAATTGCCAAATCAATGGTTATCGTGAAAAATTTGATTTTGTTCAAGGGCGAGAGAATGTGGATAAGGCAGATCTTAAAGGTTTAGAGCTATCATTCAAAACACCACTATTTACTGATTTCTTGTTAAGTTCTAACTATTCTTGGAATAAATCAGAACAAAAAACCGGAAATAATAAAGGTAAACCTTTAAACCGTACACCAAAGCAAAAATTCAATACTCAACTTGATTGGTATGTTACTCACAAGTGGGATTTATGGACTAAAGTTGCTTATTATGGTGTAGAAAGTACAACAGATAGAAGTGGTAAGAAAATTGAATATCCAAGTTATACCTTCTGGGATGTGGGTGCATCTTTCCATATAAATAAAAATGCTAAGATATATGGTGGAGTTTATAACCTGTTTGACAAAGATGTCTCAAATGCTGACTTCGGTAAAACTTTAGAAGGTCGACGTTACTTCATAGGTACCGAGATTAACTTCTAAATTAACTAATAAGTATTTTCCTATAAAAAAGATGACTGTTCAAACAGCCATCTTTTTCTATTTATACTAATATAGATTATTTATAATCCAAAAATAGAAATACCTTTTTTCACCCATCGATAAAATAACTTAATGCAATGTCAACATAGTAACTTTTTGCTATTTAATAAAATCTAATTATATATTTCAAGGTATTATTATTATTAATCTAGTGAAAAATAACAATTTATTGGTAGAATCCTATGAATATTAATTTTAACTACCGTTAATTTAAATTAACTCAATAAAAACATAGTGTTATAAATACTAATTTTATTACAAATTAACCCAAAAAATCGGTAGAAATTTGACAGCCAATATTTTAATTATAAAACAGTATGTTATAATTGGTATGTTCCCTGTATACACAGGGGTAAACCGATACCTATGGTGGTGAATGGGAAGAAAAAAAACATGTTCCCTGTACACACAGGGGTAAACCGCGCAAAACAAGATTTGCAGGATGGATTAAAAAATGTTCCCTGTACACACAGGGGTAAACCGCTCTGGAATGTTGGTTCATCAAATTCTTTGAGATGTTCCCTGTATACACAGGGATAAACCGTTCTATAAAGCTGGTTAGTCAGACTAAGAACAAAGAATTGACTAAAATAATTCACGAAATGGATTACATCCCATGGATAGCGGTATCAACTCCAAGAGATGTTTATGCTCATGAGACGGGACACGCATTACATTAGCTACACCAGGAAGAAATTGATAATATCATTAAGAAATTGTGAGGACGAGGTTGGGCACATGCAATTAGTAATTATGCTCTACATAACAAACGAGAATTTGTTGCTGAAGCGTTTTCGTTGTATATTGAAAATCGCAGAGAAGCTAAAAAGCGACTTTCTCCAGAATTATTTAAACTTTTCGAATCACTAGATAAGGACATTAAATGAATAAGTTTGATTTATTAGTTGAGCAAGCAACTGAACTGATTAACACCGAGCCACTTCCTGATGATGCAGAGGAGCAATTGCAACAAATTATCGACCAAGCTGACGACAAAACGGAAAGACACATGTTAGGGAGACTTGCTGAAGCTCTGTTTGTTATAAGGTATAAGTAATTAATTCACTGAACCGCCGTCTTGAAGTGACCTCATAAAGTTGGACACTTTTATTAAGATATAGTTAAGCTGTATTACTATCAAATAAATATTGATCTAGTTAACAAAATCACATAGCATTATTATATAAATGGATGAAGTAGGATTTTATTTAAATGAGATTAATTTTTTTATTTTTAATATCTATGATTGTTTCGGGATGTACTTATACCGCTGTTGCTGAAACTGGGAATGCAATTGATCCTAATAAAGTAGCTTTAATACAAAAAGATAAAACCACTGAAAATGAAATATTGTCAATGTTTGGTAAGCCGATCACAAAAGTGGTTGTCAGTGAAACTGATTCTAGATGGGTTTATAAACATATTGTTAGTCGAGCTTCTACACAGGCTTATACAAGGAAAACAAACTCATCTGTGACTATCGAAATCTTAGATATTTTATTCAGGAAGAATGTTGTGATTAACTTCGCGTTTACTGAATCAGAAACAAATCCAGCAATAAGTGTAAATCAAAGTTTTTAGATTCTTGTAATTGTTATTATTTTCGTTTAGTTTTAACCCACTATGAGTGGGGTTTTTATTGCCCTTAGTCCTTAAATAACATACTATTACAAAAAAATTTAAAGGAGATGGTATGAAAAGGATTGTATTATTAGGTTTGGCCTGCTTTGTGTTGTTTGGCTGTGGCGAGAAAAAGATAACTGAAGAGATGCTTGTAGGGGATTGGGAGTGTAGGCAAAACGAGCAAAAGGCAAAATGGAAAAATGGAACTTTTCAAGATTTTGGAGAGGTCAAAAGTGAAAAAGTCTTAATTACATATAAAAACTATGATGGAATGTTGATGAAAGGGCGTGGTGATGACATTGCCAAGGGGAACTGGAGTTCAGTATCGTCAATTGTTGCTATGCAAGACGTAAAAAATTTAAGCATATCAGAGCTTTTTAGACATTATATATCTAGTAAGTTTGAATATATTTCAGATAAAGAATATAAATACACTCAGGTTATTGAGATTGTTTATAAAGGTGGTTCAGAGGAAGCGCAAGTAGAAGGTAATTTAAGGCAAAAGCTTGAAGAAAACTGTATTAAAGTAGTACATTAAATTTAATAGCAAAACTAAATTGAATAGAACCTGCTTCGGCAGGTTTTTTTATGCCTGGAGAAAATATGGCAAAATTCGAAGACTGTGAAATAACGTATCAATTTGAGTTAGAGACTAAAAATTTGCAGGAAGAATCTAAAAAAGTTAGGACAGAATTGAAAGAATTGAACAATAGCGATCCAAAGGCTTCAAAAGGTTTAGAGCAGCTCGAAACCTCAGCAAAAAAGACGAGCAACTCTCCCAACAAACTTAACAGCCATGTGATTTATTAATGTTCGTTACGTTTTTTATCAAGTGAGCAACTTTTTTCTTCATCAGTTGTTTGTAATATCCACAAGGTCATCTTTTAAATACTCAATTTTGGGTAATGTCCCATTTAATATTTGTTTTTTCTGTACTGATACAACTTAGATATAATATTAATATAGAAGGTAATCAATTTGGTCGTTAGTAGAAAAATAATCATCTGCTAAGGCCTTAGAAAGAGTATTTTGAATACCAAAACCACCACTAATAGAACTATTGCGTCCTGATTTTTGTAGCTGTTGTTCTGCGTATTCAACAAAATTTTTTAAATGCTCATTATTTGAATGCAATGCTTCTTGTAGTTGTAACGTTGCAGCTGAACCCTTTGTATTTTGTTCTTTTTTTATTTGGTGGATAATACCAGTTTGAATTGTGTATGCCATTCCCATTTCCTCTAGTTTAACTAAATTTTATTTTATATTCTGTTGTAAAGATGTTTCTTTCCATATTACCTCTGTCTAATTTTCTGCCAAACACTGATACTGATAAGTAACTTTAAACTGATTACATCCTAAAAAATCACCCCAAACACAAGAGCGTTGACCTGCATCAAATGCTTCTGCTGTTTGATACCCCCACGATTGACATCTTTTTATTGCAGATTGTAATGCTTTGTCTTTATCAATATTAACTCGTTGCATTGGTTGATATTCATAAGACATTTCAACTATACCATCTGACTTACTGCCTCCAGTAGCGTGCATATCGGTAACAGTAGCACAGCCAGTTAAACCTAAAGCTAAACATAAAATTAGTAAATTTAATTTATTCATACTCAACCCTATTTATTTAAATATTCAATATTAACCATCAATAATCTTCATTTTCTCAATAACTTCAAACCTATCTGTGTTTGTTAAATGGCTAACTTCTTCAACTCCACCTTGGGATAAAAGAAATCCACTTATTTCAGATGGATTATTGTAGATTGCAAATTCATATTCTTGATAACCAGTAAACGCACCAAATCCATTTTTAGCATTAATAAATACAACATAAATAGTTGCATCGTGACCATCTATTTTTCCTTGCATATAGCCTTTAAATTTATATTGTGCACTATCAGGATCTTTCAGTTTACCCATCATATAATTTTTTATTTTTTCCTCATATTCTGGATGAAAATCACAACCAACTAGCCAAAAAACACTAAATATATCATATAAATTATAAATTAGTTATTAATAACTTATATCAAAGGAGATAAAAATGCCAAACGTCCTCACTCCCGAACAAGTTAAACAACAATTTCAACAAAGAGGTAAAACCATCAAATCTTGGGCGATTGAGAATGGTTACCACCCAGTTGTTGTTTATAACGTTCTAAATGGTTTAAGCCGCGCTCATCGTGGTAAAACACACGATATAGCAGTAAAACTCGGCTTAAAACAAGCCTGCTAACACTGATTGTAACAGTTTTTCATATACAGCAAAAGGCAGAAAAACATGCATAAATCACAAATTTCTACTTCTGGTACACGAATCTTAAAGGTGCTAAAAGCATTGAAAGGCTATACTTTGACAGGCTTATCAAATGGTGATATTGCAAAAATGATAAATGAATCACCAGTAAATGTTACACGATCGTTACAAACACTAATCGAAGAAGGGTTAGTTATTAAGCTTGATAACGGACTGTTTGCTCATAGTGTGCAAATGTTGCAAATAGCCCAAGCTCATGCAATTCATATCAATAAAATGCAAGACCAAATAACAGAGATCACCCAGCGTATTATGGCTGGTGCAAGATAAGGATAACCAAAATGGCAAGAGTAGCAAATTCAACTAAAGAAGCAATTGAACTACCAGCAATTGATGAGCAAAGGATTAATGATGCAATGAACAACTTTACTTCTATTCAAAGTGAATATAATGAAGAACGTGACCTAGTTAATCAATTGTTAGGCCAATCCCAGATGGCTGATGCGTTTGCTAAATTTATGAATACTGTCTTCATTGCTAAATTATCTTATGTAAAAGAAAATAAGCTATATCAATATATTACAAATAATAAAAGTGAAGATTCGTCTTCAAAAAATACATAGGAAGGTTTTTGCAAGTTGCTAGGTTGGACTCCACAACATGCAAATGAAGCGATAGCAAATTTACATTCACTTGGAGAAGAAGCCCTTGAATCCATTTCTCGTATGGGTATCGGTTATCGTGAATTACGCCAATATCGTAAATTACCGGAAGACCAAAAAACGGCACTGATTGAAGTAGCGAAAGCTGGTGATAAAGAATCGTTAGTTGAACTAGCAGAAGAATTTATTTCCAAAAACAATAAAGAAAAAGATTTGCTCAAAAAAGAAAACAGCAATTTACAAGCTGACTACAAGGCGCTTAGCAAACGTAATGCTGATGTAGCTAAAGAAAAAGAAGAGCTAGCGATAAAATTAGCTCAATTTGAAATGAAAACCGTGCCACTTGATGAGCGTTTAGAGCCGTTTAAAAAACAAATAGCAGAAACCCAATCACGCATAGATAAGCTATTTGAAGAACAAAGGCAGTATGTAGACATAATGTATAAATTAATGCTCGATATAATGGAAAATGACCCTGATTACGATCCTGAAAAACCATATTCATTACCCGAATCAATGCAAATAGCATTATTAACGTTAAATGGTTCGGCCGTATTAACTTTAGATCAAGCTCGTTATGTGCATCGTGAACTTTGGAACAAATTTGACAGCGATATTATGGAAGCCCAACAACGACAAGAATCTTTAGTAAATGAGAATGTCCAAGATTTATATAAATGATATTTCATATCAAAGGAATTAAAAATGGTATCACCTAATATTCGCAACTATTTAAATGAATTAGCAATTAAGCTAGATAAGACAGAGTTTGGTTCAAGAAGCACTATTATGAATGAAGCTAAAGAATTTTTAAGTGTTTCTAAGCAAACCATTTATCGACAATTAAAAGAATTTTGCGGTTGGTCAAGTGATCGAAAATGTAGATCTGATAAAGGTGATACAAGTGTTTCTGATGTTTCTTTAAATGTTGTTGGGGCAATATGTAAAGAATCAGTGCGTGATAATGGTAAACAAACTATGTTTACTACCACCGCAACAAGTATCGCAAAACAAAATGGTTATGAAATTAGTGTAAGTACTAATCATTTTGCAAGATTATTACGCGTTCGCAAAATGAATGTAAAAGCACAACAAGTGGCAAATCCCGTCCGGTCATTACGAACATTACATCCCAATCATGTACACGAAGTAGATCCATCTCTATGCCTAATTTATTACATGAAAAATAAACAACATATCATGCGTGACCGCGATTTTTATAAAAACAAGTTGGAAAACTATGCAAAAGTTAAATATAGGTATGGCGCTATACGCTGTATGATCGAGCATCAGGTGTCATTATTCCGTGGTATGTCGAAGCTGCAGGCGAAAATCAGCATTCATTATTCCAGTTTTTAATGTTCGCATGGAGTAAACGAGATGGGAGGTTATTCCATGGAGTGCCTAAATTACTTTATTGGGACAAAGGTTCTGCAAATACTGCATCAGCTATTAAAAACCTATTAGATCATTTAGAAGTAAAATATTTAGAACATGAAGCAGGAAATGCACGGGCAAAAGGTGGCGTTGAAAATGCTAACAACATTATCGAAACGCAGTTTGAAAGCCGTCTAAAGTTCCAACCAGTTAATAGTATTGATGAATTAAATGATGCAGCAATAAAGTGGGCTGAAGCATATAACTCAAACATGTTACCAGGGCAAGATACAAGATTACATAGAACTGGGTTATCAGAACCAGCATCACGCCAAACCTTGTGGCAACATATCTCTGCTGAGCAATTAAGAATATTGCCTGCTGTAGAGGTCTGTAAAGCGCTGATGGCCAGTCGAGAACAAGAACGTCAAGTTAATTCTGATTTGACTATCAGCTTTAAACACCCGCAAGCTGAAAACTCTTTAATATATAGTTTAAAAGGCCTAGATGGTGTAGCTGTTAAAGATAAAGTTACCGTCCGTTCTTTAGTGTATGGTGATTGTGCTATTCAAATTGAGGTGCCACGCTATGATGGCGAAGCACTGATTTATCGTGTTGAACCCGACCGCAACTATGATCAGTTCGGGCAGTATTTAGATGCACCAGTTATAGGTGAAGAATATAAATCAAAAGGTAATACCGAAATAGAACATGCAGCAATAGAACTAGATCAAGTTGCGTATCCTGATATGACTGCGGATGAAATCAAAAAAGCTAAACAAAAATCAGTTGCGCCATTTAAAGGCAAACTAAACACACTTAGTTATCTGGATAACATTAATCACCCTGCATATTTTGAACAAAAAGGCAAAGAGATTGATACACCGGAACATTTAAAACCATCAATTCCAATATTAACACTAACTGCTGCTTTGATGCGAATTACTAGTGAAATTGGTCGCAAATTAACAACAGATGAAAACAAATTGTTATCAGCACGTTACAAAGATGGTGTGCCAGAAGACTCATTGGATTCGTTAATTCATACATTCAAAACACCTATTGCTGTAGGTGATGGTACAACAGGAATATTCAGGAGTGTTAAATAATGTTGAAATTAAAAAATGTAATGAAGCAATTCAATATTAAGCAAGCGCAATTAGCCAAGCATATTGAATTTAGAGGAAATTGCATTAGTCAGGCAGTTATTAATTTAATTGTTAATCGCAATATTTGGCCACGCTCAATTGAACGTGATGAGTTAGAGCAGAAAATTGGAAAAGCACTAATTAAATTAGGTTTAAATAACGATTATTTGCTAAATATTTTTGAAGAAGAAACTGGCGCAGAAAACGTCTTGGCGGATGAGTCCGCGCCAGTTGACTCAAATGAGAAATTAACAAAGGAGTCAGCATATATGTTACTACGAAAACAAACAATAAATCGAGATGCACGTGCTCATTTTCGCATTCCGCGCGACCCATTCACTGATGAAATGACACAAGATGCGGACGTTTATCTATCTGACGATATTCGCTACGTCCGTGCAGCGATGCGTCAAACCGCTCAGCACGGCGGTATGTTAGCTGTTATTGGTGAAAGTGGTAGTGGTAAATCAACATTGCGTCACGATCTGATTGATTTCATTAATATCAATCATGAACCCATAACGGTTATTGAACCATACGTACTAGGTTTAGAGGACAATGAAGTTAAAGGTAAGTCGCTAAAAAGTATGGATATTAGTAGTGCGATTATTAGCTCTATTAACCCGCAAGCCAAGCCACGCCGAAGTGCTGAAGCACGTGCTCGTCAAATGCATGAATTACTCAAGAACAGTGCATTATCAGGTCGTAAACATCTGCTGATAATTGAAGAGGCGCACGGATTGCCAATTCCAACATTGAAACATCTAAAAAGATTTTATGAACTCCAAGAGGGTTTTAAAAAATTACTGTCAATTATCCTAATTGGACAAACGGAGTTACAAACCAAACTATCAGAGTATAACCCTGAAGTTCGTGAAGTTGTGCAACGTTGTGAAGTGGTAAATATTAAACCGTTAGATTTCAAAGTCGAAGAGTATATCAAGCATAAATTTGCACGTGTTGATATGGACTATACAGCATTATTTGACGCATCAGCATTTAATGAAATCATCAAACGCCTACGAGTGGCATCAAATCGCAGAGGTGAAAAGCAAGTGCGTTCATTATGTTATCCGTTGGCAGTTAATAATTTAGTTTCAAATGCATTAAATCTAGCTGCACGAATTGGGTCACCAACCGTGACAGGTGAAATAATCATTGAGTGCATTAAGGAACGTGGTGATATGTGATGAAAAAAACAATTTATAGTGTTGAATGGAACGGTATTTCTGAGATACACATTGAAATTGAACACTCAGAAAAGACCAATAAATTATTACATTTAATAAATAATTTTTGGAGTGATAGCGAAGAAATGTTAAGGCTAGCAAAAGGTGATATCACCGAAGCAGTTTTAAAAAGAATTACTAGTGAGGCGTTAAGACTGGTAGTAACTGAAGATTATGGAGTAAATCATCTAATTCAAAAATTATCTGAAATTGATGGATACCCTGTAATGGATGGTTCATGCGGTATTCGAATTGTTAATTATGACTCAATTGAGTTTGAACCTGAAGAGATGAATATTCTAATTGTGAGTGATGAAAATGGGAAATAATCAAGTAATCAATAATGCAATAAATGCTGTCAACAAAGCAGTCTACATACTAGAAAATGAGGAATTAACTGTCGTTGGTTTTTATCATAGACTTGCTATCAAAACCTACAATTGAAATTGAACACCACCCTAAATGCACTAAGTTTATAGCCACTGGTAAAGCAACATATTACAGACATGAAGGCTATTACAGGTTCGGTCAATTCGAATTAAATGGTTGTCGAATTGTATGGAAAGAGCGTGATATAAGTCGTTTGCATTAGGAGTAACAAAGAATGTTAAAACAAAAAAAACGTATAAAAGCTGCTGCTTCAGTTTATGTTGTTCAAAGCAAGGAACAAGCTATAGAAGCAATCAAATGCCTTGGGGATATTCAACGTGAGTTAATTCGACTTGAAACAGAAATGAATGACCAAATTGCGATTATTACTGCTAGTTTTTCATCTAACATTGAAACATTAAAACAGAAGTCAACGCAGCTACAAAAAGGCATTCAAATATGGTGCGAAGCAAATCGTGATGAATTAACTAACAATGGCAAAATTAAAACAGCCAATTTGGTTACGGGTGAAGTTCAATGGCGCAATCGACCTCCATCATGCATAATTCGTAGCGTTGAAAATGTGATAGAAACACTCAAACAACTGGGTATTAATCGATTTGTTCGCACTAAAGAAGAGGTCAACAAAGAAGCAATTTTAAATGAGCCTAATATTGTTGCACATATACCAGGTATAACAATAAAAAAGGATGTTGAAGATTTTGCGATAGTACCTTTCGAACAGGAGGTTAATTAATCATGCTACAACAAGATTTTTATATTTTGCATCAATTTATATTGAGCAATATTGCTAATTTTATAGCGATTTGCAAAGAACGCGGATTATCTGAATGCGAAGCTGACCGAATCATTGACGAACTAAAGGAACTTGCAAATGACTAATTTAATTAACTTTGATCCAAATTATGTAGCAAATTTCAATAGAGCAAAACAAAAAATAAAATTGGTTTTTGGTGTATGGAATTATAGAGCTGAATTTATAATTGACGTCGAAATAAACAGTAACGGGATGAACTCATTCAGTTTCGCCATTAAAAAAGTTTACGATTCTATTTTTGATGAAAAAAAAGATTCGCATTTTTAAATCTAACCAATATCGATGGGATTACAATACAAGATTGGGATGCAGAAAACGACGAAGAGGAATGGTTAAAATCAATTCTAATTAGTGCAGAAATCATTTCCTATGAAGAAGGTAAGTTATGGGAATAAATTATAAATTTTCAAACCCTATCCGATATATACCTGACCATTATGTTTCGATAAGCCATGAACATTCATTTATGCGCATAACTGACGGTCAGGGATATATTGACGGTAATTTATACGACGAGCTATACGCTGAATACATCAAGTTAAAATCAATAATTTATTGTTTAAGGATAAAATCTATGAAGCATAAATATATAAGATTAATTCACATTGCAAAGTCCCAGTTAAATATAGATGACGATACATATCGCCATCTATTACAAGTGCTAACCAAAAAAAGCAGCACTAAAATGATGACAATTCGGGAATTAGAAAAAGTACTAGATAATCTAAAATCAAAAGGTTTTAAAGTTAAATCACCAAAAAAAGCGGGAAAGATAACTGCTACAGAACCTGTTCACAAAAAAATACGCTCATTATGGCTAAAACTAGCTGATGCAGGTAAAGTAAAAAACCGTTCTGAAAAAGCCATCAATTCATATGTAAAACGTATTACTGGTGTTGAAGTGATGGATTGGCTGACTGAAAAGCAAGCAATGGTTGTAATTGAAAGTCTAAAATGTTGGCAAGCACGTATATAAAGGAAGAGGCATGAAATTAACACGTTGCCCAATTTGTCATAACGAAATTAATTTAGAAGCATTGATGGAAGATGATTCTGGCAGAGAACTCCTTATGCTGGTAAGCAATTTGAGCTATGGTTGTGCTAAACCGATGATTGCCTATATTGGTTTATTCCGTACTCAAAAATCAAATTTGAGTAACTCACGAGCAGTAAATTTAATAAATGAGGTACTACAACTATTTCAACCAAGTAGACATCTAGCACACGCATTAAGAGAAACCGTCAATAATATTCACGCTAAGCGTTTGACTAGTGATTATAAACCTTTTAAAAATCATAATTATTTAAAATCTGTTTATGAATCAACTAAGCATTTATTTGCATACGTTGAACATAAAGAAGAAGACAAACCAATTCGTAGCAGTAATGAAGAATATTTTGAACAGATGTATAGGGCTGGAGTTGACTTTAATAAATTAGAAAAAAATATACCAGGAGCGCTAGATTGGTATAAGAAGAAAACTGGAGCGTAAATTATGACTAAGTCTGCAATGTCTATTAAACGTCATGAATTACTAACACATGTATCATTATCTGTTGCTAACGAAGCTATGGATTATGGATTACCTGAAGATATTGCAGTGCAATTAGGAGATAGTATTGCAAATGCGATTTCAGAACTTTTTGGTGGTCAGAACTTTACCTTTCCACGTGATTATATCTTCAAACTTAATCAACGTGATCTACAAATCTATGATGCATTTAAAGGTAACAACTATGCAGAACTAAGCCAAAAATATAATATGACTGAACGTGGTATCAGAAAAGTAATTGATCGAGTTCATAAACGAATGATAAAAGAAAAACAACCAACCTTATTTGATTTCAACGATGCCTAATCAATTTTTAGAGCAAAAATTTTTAGGTAATTTTTTATTTCATATTTTGTAACACTTTTTCAAAAAACAATTTCATTATTTCCCTGTTTATTTTGTTATATCCCATTTATCTCATCATACTGTTATTATTTATCATGTTATATTTCAGGTCAATATCCAGTTGCTATTCATTTTATATTATGTCAATTTAAATCTCCCGATGGGGTAAAATCTATTTCCTAACTAATAAGAATGTGATAGAAAATGATAAATATAAATATAAATATAAATATAAATAAGTCAGGGTGATGACAACAGGTTTATTAATTAAAATTGTGAAAATTTAGCTTGATTATTTTCTGTTTAAATATTAATCTTTAGGAAATTTTGAGGAGAATAAAAATTGTCTGAGTCATATGCAAATCTTTTCACCGATATTTTAGAGATATTGTTAACCCTATCAATATTTTTTAAAAAAATATACCAGCCTGTTAGTTCGTTAGTTAAGTTGAGAATACCTAATAAAGCTAAAAATACAATTCAAGTTATTCTTCAGAATAAAAATTCGGATGAAAATTTAGTTAAAGAATCAGAAGTAGAATTAACGATTTTAAATAAAATGAGTTTAGTTAAATCAATTGACAGAAAAATCGGTCTTTATATTTATGAGTTAATTAATTCTTCAAAACATATTGTACCCTACAATTATTTTAATAAACTATATAATTATATGGAATTTAATGGCAAGGAAATCTCTATAAATATTAAAAGTATTAATAGGATGAACCTTGTATATTATTTTATGACTTTTGTTAGTGGAATTTTGATGTTATTTTTTGCCTATCTTTATATAAGGCCAAGCCTTTCCCAAAATGCTATAAGCTTTGAATTTTCAAATTTATTATACCTGATATTCATGGGATTTTTTGAAATAGTGGGATTAATAATATGGAGTCTAAGGATTAAATCTAAAGAAATAAATGAATTCAATCATTTTAAAAATCTTTATCATGATAAAGTTATGTCAAAATTGATATGGCAATTTGGTGATAACTATATTAATGATTATTAAAATATTTTACCAGTTGCTTCTGTTAATAAAATTAACCATATTGTCAATTATGAAAGTTATTAATTGTTAACTTCATATTTTTAATTTGAGCAAATGGTTAAATATAATTATTGATTTGCTCAGTATCCTATCGATAGTAGCCTCTATAATTATAATAACTATCTAATTAGCATTTTCTATATTGTTATTTCTTTTAATTAACACGAATATCCATTCTTAATACATACGCATCACCAATATTTTACTTTTCGCGGTAAATTTTAATTTCTAAAAATACCAATTTAGTTACTATAGGGTTAACCATCGTTGGTAAAGAGTTGGGATTTGCTGTTGATACTATCATAAGGCTCATTGACTAAATGGTACATATGAGATCTGCGCTGGTATTTTAATGATATCATGATTGGAGTTGGTGTTTCTGATAACTATATGCAAGTAGATAGGTTTCTAACTAAACATCTTTAAAAATAGAGTAGTTTTGATAACAAGAAAGCATTAAAAACATTTTAATAAAATCATATAAAAACAGTAAAAAAGTTGGTAAAAATTTTAACTAATTATTTTAATTAATAGACAATAAGTCATAATAAGAGTTTTACCTGTATACATAAAGGTAACTATTCTTTAAAGATATGTTTACGCAGTGCGAACGAGTATGAGAGAATTATTAGGTCTTGATTGTAATTGAATGCAATGGGTTATGAAAATTAATAATATTGCAGAAAGTGAAGTGTTAAGAATTATGCATAAATCAGGTGGATTTGTTTTAAATGGGTTAGTAAATCGTAGGGAAAAAGAAAAGGTGCTGTGTCTCTTGTTTAAGGGAGTTCAATAATGAATAATTAAGAATATTAGTTGTCATTATTTTTGTCCTAATTATTTATTTCGGTTACAACAACTATCGGAAAAATGAGTGTCTAAAACACGATAAATTAGAATTAACCAATAAAATCGAACAACTACAGCAAACCATCGCTAGAAATAATCAAATCATCGCTGATAACGAGCAATTAAAACGTGAATTTATTGAAACGTGTAATCAGGATAAAAAGGCAATCGGTCTAATTAAAATCATTGATTTTTACATTGTTTAACACTATTTAACACAAAAAATCAGATTAATATAGCTAATTTGTATAAACTATATACATATTCACAGTGGATATAACGACAATGTGAGGGTGTAATATGACCAAGCAAGTAGCTGTTTTAGGAGATATGACCAATTATGGTGGTAGGATTATCACAGCGTCAGGGAATGGCTATTGTGGTATGGATGGTGTTGCTCTATTAGGTGATTTGGTCTCCTGTCCTAAATGTAGAAGCACAGGCAGAATTATAGAGGGAGCAAACAACTTTATTATCGATGGCAAACCCGTTGCATATGATGGCTGTATTGTTGCGTGTAAATGTACGCCAATCGGTGGGCATAGAATCATAGCCTTAAACAGCACTATATTTGTCGTGGTTAGTGGTGGCTCTGTCCAATCTAATTCGTTTGCTGGTAATCAGAAACAATTTAACTCAGAGAATAATGACGAAAACTACTTAATCAGAATTGACGTGCGCCGTCTCTTACAATGCGCTGATGAATTATGTGAAAAACACTTATATTATAATGATATTAAACAAGCATTTAAGCAAGACATTGAAGCGTTTGCTAATGATATTGTTGAACAGGTGGACAGTGGCGCTATGACGTATGAAGAGGGCGCTGAAAAAATCAAGGAAGAAGAAGATGACCTTTTGGAACAATCGTTAGTTTGGGCTGAACGTAGCATATCAATTTTGGGCGGTTTAGCTATGATTTCAACTGGCGCACTTATGTGCACAACGGATGTGGGTTGTGTAATTGGTGCATATGTTGGCGCTCATAGTGTGAATAGCATACAGGAGGGTATAACTGGTCATGACGATTTTTTGAAATCCACTTATCAGGCAGCTGCTAGAGAATTAGGTATGTCCGAGTCAGTAGGAATGCTGGTTTATGATTTGGTTGATATAGGAATATCTGTGCGTGGCAAACTCAAACTAGTACCTAAAAAGGACGAATATGGTACACCCGTAAGAAAATTGTGGCATTATGGGAGTCAAGATTTGGTTCGGCATTATACCCAAATGAAAAGCCTCGCGTTGATTGGTGAGGCTTGACTGGATATAATTTTGTTAATGAACATTTTGGGTGACGTCAATAATGTTTTATTTCATGATAACGATACCGATGAATCTGCGCTAGTAGTCCCTGAATCTGAGACTATTACGAATGTAGGCAAATTAGTTCATAGGTGTGAATTTGTTAGTGTTCGTGATGGCAACGACGGCGTTAGAAAATATTTCCTCTTTATTACTCCTGACGGTGAGCAATATACAATTGAAAGTGAAGAGGATTAATAATGCTTATTATTTTTATTTATTATTTTTTATCGATAGCTACTCTGTGGGCATGTTATTATTTTCGACGTTCTCGTTTTACAGAGCAAGATTATAAACATAAAAAATCTTTAAAATGGAGGCGTCGCATCCTGATAATTTGGATGTATTTATGGGAATACAGGGCAGCATTTGTTTTAGAAAAAATTTTTACCGTGATATAGATAATTATTTTATTCTTAAGTCAGCATTATTTTTTCTATTTGCCTATATATTTGCTATAGGTTGGTTAGAAAATATCATATACAAGAAAAAGTAAACAAATTGACAAACAATAACCGCCTAAATGGCGATTTTTTTTATGCCTAAAATTCATAAACATTCAATTTTACTTTCAATCGGTGCAAAAACGCACCGCAACCTATTTTTCTATCACAATGCCAATCACATGACAAATATCAACCGAAAGCTTTACAGAATGAGCCTATGAGAATGACAGTTAATGTCTAACTCTTGGGCTGTTTATTCTGTGTGAGACGTAGGCTCATTCTATAGAGGATATCATATGACTTTAACTCAAATTAAATTTGAAGATTTAACTAATAAAGATAGGCTTGAAATAAATAAAAGACTCATAGTTAGCCTCGCCAACAGTGTAGGTGAAAATCATCAAAATTATTTGTTAGGGGCTCAATCAAATATTTAAGAGATAACTGACAGTATTAATGAATTTTCTGATGCTCTAAGATTTATTGGTGTGAGATCATCTCATTTTATAAATGCAATGCTATTAACAGGTTTTACAATGAGTTAATGAATAATAACAAAGGAAATAATGACAAAAATTGCTTTGTCTATGCTCTTTATTGCAAAGAAACTGGAATGACTAAAATAGGTAAAACGACAAGATTTAAACAGAGAATGAAAGAAATTCAAGGTATGTCCTCTGGAAAATTGCAACTAATATTGAAAGTATGCGCAGGCCCCAAATTTAGAAACAAAATTACACCAAAAATATAGCGGATTTAGAAATCACGGTGAATGGTTTTTATTAGATGAAATAACACGAGCTAATTTAAAAAAATCAGCAATTGAGCTTATCAATCAAGAATGAAAGAATTGGAAGAACAAGGGCAGATCCAAATTATTGGTTAATATATCGTTTAATTACTGATGATTGGTAGAGATTGGCTAACATATTGATTTGTTGGGTAACTCAGATTAACAAAAAAATAACTTTTTAGCTACTCTTTATTAACTAAAAGTTAAAATTTTTAACAAAAGGATTGCTCAAAAATTATTTACTGTATATAGTTACATGCATGTTAATAAAAACAGGTTTATAAGAATGAAAACAGATTTGGAATATTTAAAAGGATTAATGAATGTCTTTTTGGAGTCATCCCAACCGTTCATAGAAATTTCAGATTTAAAAAATGCAGGATTTGATATTACAACTCCTCAAGGTCTTCATCATTATAGTATATTGATAGAGAAAGAATATGTTAGCGCTTTTAATTTATCTAGGGGAAATCCAGAGAAGTTGGGGTATTCCTACTCGTTAAGTTCTATTGATTCAGTTGATTATGCATTGGTAAGATTAACAGCTGAAGGAATTGAGTTTGCGCAAATGTTACAAGAACCTTCAATATATGAAAAATTAAAAGGTTTAAGTTAATCACCTTTAAATGTTATGAAAGATGTTGGATCTGATTTATTGAAAGCATTTTTAAAAAAGAAATTAGATTTATGATATTTAAAATCTTACTTAACAAGCAACTACCTTCGGGTGGTTTTTTATTATCTAAAAACTAAAGGTATAAATATGAAAAAGGGTGGTAAGAAAAAAGTAGGTTGCCCAAGTGAACTGGTTGAATGTTTAATTAAGGCTAAGGAGTATTTACTTGGGGGCTATGAAACTTTTGGCGATGTAGTACCTAGTTTGGCTGGGCTAGCGTGTTATTTAGGTAAAAGTCGCGAAGCAATGAATGAATATGCAAGAAAAGATAACGAATTTTCTGACACATTAGAAGCCATTAAGACAGTTCAGGAAAATAAGTTGATTAATAAAGGTTTAACAGGTGAGTTTAATTCTCCTATCGTAAAGCTAATGCTTGCTAATCATGATTATAGCGAAAAACAAGAAATCAATCATCAGACGGCAGTATGTCACCTAAACCTATCAGGGTGGAGTTAGTTTTACCAGACAAGTAAATTATGACAACAGCACAAATACAATTACCAAAAAACTGATATTTGTATTTATTGCTGAAAACGTCAGGTATCAAGGTACACACGGTGGTCTAGGTAACGTTAAAACTCGTTCATTTGCACTAATGACAGGAGTAAAAGGTTATCAGTTTGCAGAAACAGTAATAAGTGGCGTTATACTTTGTGCTCGTGAGTTAATGAACTCCTTAGATGATTCGAGTATGGAAGAAGTTAAACAAGCTGTTCGTTCCGTTAATTGGCTTAATGATTATTATGATATTGGTCAAAACTATATCAGAACAAAAAACGGTTTAATTAGTTATGTTTTTCGTGGATTGCGACACAACCTATATAGCATAAAATTAAAAGCTCGTATTTTGATATGCTGGGTTGATAAGGCTGAAAATCTTTCTAAAATGGCATAGCGTATATTAACGCCAATAGTTCGTGAAGCTAATTCTTAAATCTGTGTGACGTGGAATCCTGAAACAAAGGTAAGTCCGACCGATTTAAGATTTAGGCAAAATTCTCCTAGCTACTATTGCTCAATATAAACAACAGCGAGCAGAACCATTGAGAATGCAGACTCAATTGTCGGATTAAATAATTAAGTTTTCATTTGTCTTGGTTATAAAGATAGCTCTCCATCTGATGAATTAAACAATCTTCAATACTGTATTGACTTGCTCGATCGCATTGAATCGAAATTAACTGAATATAATGGTGACCATAAAATAATAGCAATAGAGCATAACGGTGATTTAAATGGCTCTAATTGGCATAGTAAATTTGTGTTGGTGAACCATTTGAAAAAGTATGATTAATTTGTTACTTTGTTTTTCATTTATCTGATTAAAGGAAATAACACATGAAAAAAATATTAATAGGATTAATGTCTGTCGCATTGTTGTCTGGTTGTAAAGTGGAGTTAGCTCCAACCGTTAATTTGAGTGATGTCAATAGTGAAACAGCTAAAACAGTTCAATCGAAACTTGTTGTTGAGGTAATGTCATGCACAAATTATAATGATTCAAGACAAGAATCATCTGACGTGGCAGAAGCAAAAAAAACAATTTCAAATATTTTTACAGACGCTAAATATATAGAATGCTATCGTGAGAAAATGGACTCGAAAGCTTTATTTGAAATTCCGATAACTGTCGGTGGTAAAGATTCAACTGGGGATATACAAATACGAAACGGAGAATCTGGTGGTGGAATGATTGTATTTATTTCAGACAACCTTAGAAGCAAGATTCGACAACAACAAAAAGCTTCTTTTTCTAAATTTAATCCATCAGTTCAAATAACAGTCAAAAATGATTTAGACAGAAATCAAGACATTGTCGTTCATGGTGTTTTTGCTGATGCTAAAAATTATCTACCGTATTCTTGGTATCAGTTAGTAGCTGGTAAGGCTCAGACATTTAAACTTTCTGATGTTTCTGTATTAGCGATAACCGAACACGGTGGTACGATAGTTTATGAAGATTATGACAAGCGGCTTGAAATAAAGAAACAATAAAAATTTAATCAAACCCTCTAAGAGGGTTTTTTATTGATTATTTTTAATTGCATTTACAAATTAAAAGACCAATAGCAACAAGCAAAATAATTCCAATGGATGCTTTTATAAGGATACTCAATAAAGCATAATTTCAGGATTATTCGACACCAGTTAATCAAGAAATAGCGCTAGTTGTATATACAAAGGAAAACGATGATCTATTTTCAAAATTGCCCAATAGTGATAGAAAAATAACTAGTAATAATAAACTCGAATATATATCTGACGATGAGTTTAAACTCACCTCAGAAATTTCAGTGACGTTTGCTGACTCGAAATATAATGAAAAGATCAAGACATTCTCGCACTGCACAAGAATAAAATAAATATTATTTAATGAATTTAATCTTTGAAATCTATGTCGAGAGGGTGAGCAATACAATACTCGTAAGAGGAATAACTCCAGCCTATCTTTGTTGGGCTTTTGAGCCTCTCGATATCCATGTATTCACTGTATATACAGGGTTAAACCGATAGAGCCCAACAATATAAAACTTTCCTGCACGTGCAGGGATAAACGAGTATTTAAAAATCTAATTAGTGGGTAACCATATGCTACCCAACAAATTAATTATTTTTCGAGGGAATTATTGAGCATCAGTATTGCTTCTTCAATAATTTTACTTTGAGATTTTCCCGTTTTATCGCTCAATTCGCTAATTAGGTCTATAATATCATTGGGTAATTTGTATCCCTTTGATCTAACGCCTCGTTTTGCGTCACTTTTTTTTTGAATCTCAGCCCTTGTTAATGCCATATAATCTCCTTGATTTTCAAATAAACAATTATAATATTTAAGGTCTCTGGTGAGGATTGCCTCCTCATCTTTGAATTAGTTCTAATAAATTGGACAATTTCAGATTACTAAAACTATGAGAATTAAGATATTGTTTCTCCCTTAAGCTCTTATCGGAAACCGATAAGTTTGTTTTATCAACATCCTGTTGATGTTATAACTATAGATGCGCCTACTATAGTGGTCAACATTTTTTTTTAAAAAATCTTTAAATTTTTATGTTATTTATATGATTATTTTAAATATATTCCATCAAGAACTGTCCTCGTGGCGTTTTTTATGCCTGGAGAAAATAATGCCTAAATTCGTAGACTGTCAAATAACGTATAAAGTTGAGTTAGAGACTAAAAATTTGCAGGGAGAATCTAAAAAAGTTAGGGAAAAATTGAACAATAGTGATTCAAAGGCTTCAAAAGGTTTAGATCAGCTCGAAACCTCAGCAAAAATACGAGCAACTCTCTCGACAAACTTAATAGCCATGTGATTTATTAATGTTCGTTACGTCTTTCATCAAGTGAGCAACTTTTTTCTTCATCAGTTGTTGTAATATCCACAACGTCATCTTTTAAATACTCGGTTTTGGGTAATGTTTCATTTAATAATTGTTTTTCTGTACTGATGCAACTTTGATATAATGTTGATGTTGTTTTGCATTATCAATTTATATTTTTCTCCATCCCAACCATGAAATTCGCTGATTTGTGTTAATAATGTATATTAAAGCTGGTGGATCGCAGAGTTTATTGAAATTATATAGGTTCCTTATATACAAAAGCGTAAAATTTTGTCAAAAAGTTTCAGATTAACTATACGTTTCAGTATAAAAGCTTTCCTGTATACATATAAGGATAAATCATATAATCTATAAATAACACTATTCTTATTTAATAAGAACTATATTGCTAATTTAAGGATAAATTTTCATGAATGCATCTAATAAGGATAACTACCCAAAAAAATTAATAAAAACACCACTAAAAAATGGATTCTATTATAATAGAAGACCAAATAATAAAGTTGACTTTTCTAATCTTCAGACTTTTCCCAAATCTTTCAGTCCTCATGACAACTTTTTGTGGATCAAAGAATTTGTTTTTTATAAAAATGGTATTCGAGTATGTGTTTTTCATGATGTCGCAATTAACCTAGAAAAAACAATTATAATAATAAAAAAATTCTCAGTTGAACTAAAATATTTGCTAGAGCTAAAACGTCGAAATGGAGGTAGAGACTCTCTAGTCGCATTAGCCAATGAAGTAAAAAAAACAATTGACTCAGTTAATCAGATTCAATTTAAACTTACACTTAAACCATGGACATATTCATCCACGATTATTGATAATACATTTGTCTACGCAGCGACAAAAAGAGATTCGTTTAAGTATACATTACTTTTAGCAGAGAAAAAAAGAGATTTGCTTAATAAAATTAAAGCAAATGGAGTTTTTCTTGACAAAGATAATAACTCTGATTCATTCATAGTCAGTGCTAAATGGTTAAAAAAAGATTGGTAATATTCGACCTACAGATCTATTTTGATGTCTTTGGGAAGATTTTAATGTCATAGGGTAATGAGTGATTAACTCTAATTATTTATAACAAATATTATCCGTATCTAAAAATTAACTTTAGTTTGAGTTTTCCCTGTTTTAATTAAATCAATCCGCACGTGATTTAATCAACTTATCTATTTACAAAATACTATCGTTGTTAAGCTTTCTAATGTGTAAAAGCCAAGCATCATTTTTTTGTATTAAATTAACTACTTTTTTAACTGCTTGAACTATTTTCAGTGGGTAATGTGTTGCAGACACAAAAAATAACTATCTAAATAGAAAATAAAAAATTATGTAAACTCTAATATTAAATGCTATATTATTTATTTCTTGATTTAAGTATGATCTTATTAACTTAATAAAATTAAATTGTGATATAAATTCATATGTATAAATTTTCTTCAACCGACTTACTTTTACTTTACATCGGATGCATTCCTTTTCTTTTTTGGTACATAGTGTTACCAGTCTTTATAGCAGGAATATTGTTGATGTATTTTAATAGAAATAAACGTGAAAAGCCGAATAATAGAACTTACTATAAATTAGGAAAGTTTACTGTTATTTTAATTTTAATTGATTTTATTATATCAGTGTTTGCTATATTAGCCGTATTCAATTAGTGAAAATTTTATAGGAAACAGACTTAAGATCAAAATAGCTATAAATTCTTAGCAAGAATGGTACGCCCGGGTGGACTCGAACCACTGACCCCCACCATGTCAAGGTGATGCTCTAACCAACTGAGCTACGGGCGTATATCGGAAACACGCAAATATTAACGGGCAATTCAATTTGTATCAAGTAAAAAATTTAAAAATAGACGTTTTTTTAATCTGTCGATACATAATGTTTATAAATTAATCAATAAATGGTACTTAATTATTAAATTAAAAATGCTCAAGAGGTGAATTTTTTATTATTGTGACTGTTAATCGAATATTTCTATGTTTTTTATAAATAGCAAATAAATGTAAGTCGGTAGTAGTTTGTTGAAATTATTTTAGCTATACTCCCTGAATTGATATAGGGGGTTATTTGTTTTGGTTAATATGTCGATAAAAGATCAGATTGAAGATGTTTTACACAATATATTTGGTTATAAATCATTTAGAAATCAACAAAAAGAAATTATTGAATCAATTATCGATGGACGAGATACATTAACAATTATTCCAACTGGTGGCGGAAAATCGTTATGCTATCAAATTCCAGCGGTACTATTGCCAAGCACTGCGTTAATTATTTCTCCTTTAATCTCATTAATGAAAGATCAGGTTGATCAACTGCTTGCTAATGGTATTCCCGCGGCGCTTCTTAATGCTACCCAGTCCTTGGCAGAACAGCAAGAGGTAGTTGAAAGATATTTAAATCACTCGATAAAATTACTATATATCTCTCCTGAAAGGCTTGCCGTAGGTTCATTTATATCAATGATTCAAAGCCATCCTCCTTCACTTATCGCGATTGATGAAGCTCACTGCATATCACAATGGGGGCATGATTTCAGACCTGATTATCGACAACTAGGGCAGTTGTCCTCTCGATTTCCGAACGTTCCGATTGTTGCGTTAACCGCCACCGCCGATAAGATGACACAAACCGATATCATTCACCAACTTCAATTGGTCGATCCTTTGGTTGTTGTTCGTAGTTTTGATCGTCCCAACATTCGATATACAGTTGTTGAAAAATTTAATTTAACAGAACAAGTGGTCTCTTTTATTGAAACGCAAAAAGGGAATAGTGGGATAATTTACTGTTCTAGCCGTTCCAAAGTTGAAGATATGACGACTCGACTTGCCAGTCGTGGATTTTCTGTTATGGCTTATCATGCAGGGCTTTCTTACAGTGAGCGTCAAAAAGCGCAGGAAGCGTTTTTAAAAGATAATGTGCAAATCATTGTCGCGACCGTAGCATTTGGTATGGGTATTAATAAACCTAATGTTAGATTTGTGGTACATGCTGATTGCCCTAGAACTATTGAAGCCTATTATCAAGAAACGGGCAGAGCGGGGCGAGATGGCGTGCCAGCAGAAGCAATCTTGTTGTTTAATAAAAATGATTTGAATTGGTATCATCAACAAATCGCTGAAAAAGCGGACGGGGTACACAAAGAGATTGAACAACATAAAATTGATGCTATGGAATCATTTGCACAAAGTTTAACTTGTCGTCGTATTGTATTGCTTAACTATTTTGGCGAGAAACGAACTGAGCCTTGTAATAATTGTGATATTTGTCTTTATCCACCCGAAAAATATGATGGTTTAGTTGATGCACAAAAAGTTTTATCTTGTATTTATCGAGTAGAACAGCGTTATGGTGCACAATACATTGTTAATGTTTTACGAGGTTCTGCTCGATCTCAAATTAAAGAGAATGGTCATGATAAATTGTCTGTTTATGGTATTGGTAAAGAGCAATCTAGTAATTATTGGCTAAGTGTGATTCGACAGCTAATTCATTTAGGTTATTTGATTCAAAATATTTCAACTTCTTCAAGTTTGCCAACCTTACAATTAACTCAAGAAGCTAGAAAAATACTTAGAGGTGAAATTCCATTATCGCTAGCCAAACCTCGCCTTGAAATTGTTAAGAAAAGCCGCCTAAATCGTTATGCTCGATCAATAAATATGACAGCGATGTTATCCTTTGAAGAGCGTATGTTATTCAATAATCTGAAACGATTACGTAAAGATATTGCTGATAGTGAAGATGTACCACCTTATATTATTTTTAGCGATGCAACATTATTAGAAATGGTGCAAACAACGCCAGCAAGTAAAAAAGAGCTAATTAATGTTACGGGAGTTGGAAAAATTAAATTAGAAAAATATGGCAATCTATTTTTAGAGGAAATTAAAGATTTTATAGTAAAGAATATATAACTTCATGAATAATTAGGCCATAATAACGATTATTGAAAAAAATATAGTAAATAAAAATAGTAAAAATGGAGTTTTTATGTCACCAATGAATGACATGCCACAAATGTTGGCATTAGTGCTGTTACTGGTTATTCTTTATCTTGGCGATATCGTTTCGATCCGTACCAAAGCATGGGTTCCGTCTGTATTTATCTGCGCTGTTCTTTTTTTATTAGGATATTGGACATTCTTTCCTACCGATATTGTGGCACGAGCAGGAGTACCAACAGTCGTTGCGGTTATGTTTATGTATTTACTCATTGTTAACATGGGTACTCTTTTATCTATTAAAGAATTATTATTGCAATGGAAAACCATCTTAATTTCTCTTGCAGGAATTGTTGGTATTATTATTGTGGCTATCATAGTTGGGTATCTGCTCTTCGATTTTAATACGGTAGTGGTTGCTATTCCTCCTTTAGTGGGTGGTATTGTTTCGGCAATTATTATGGCTAATGGGGCAAAAGACGCGGGATTGCCTGATTTGGCTGTTTTTGCCATTATTATTTATGTGATGCAAGGATTTATTGGTTATCCACTTACTTCTATCATGCTAAAGCGCGAAGGGCGAAAAGTTTTAAAGCAATATCATGCAGGCACTTGGCATGTAAGTAATGACCCTAAATCCTCCATTGATAAACAACAAGCAATATCGTCTGATGAAAATCCAATGCCAAGTTTGTTTGCAAAAATTCCCTCTAGCTATAATTCATCGTATTTCATTTTTTTACGTATTGCTATCATCGGTTTTTTAGCTTACTTTGTTTCAGAAGTTTTAAAACCAATAGTTAGTGTAAGTCCATTTGTATTATGTTTGTTATTTGGTGTAATTGCTGCATCATTTGGTTTTTTAGAACGCCATCCATTAAAAAAAGCAGGTGGATTTGGAATAACGGTGATGGGGTTAATGTTATTTATTTTTGATACATTAAGTCGAGCAACACCCGAAATGCTTATGCGTTTGCTAACGCCTCTAGTCATCTTTATTTTATCTGCAGTTGTCGGTATGTTTATTTTTTCGATTATTGTTGGCAAAATATTAAAAGTGAGTAAAGAACTGGCTTTTTCAATTGCACTTACAGCGTTGTATGGTTTTCCTGCCGATTACATAATCACTAATGAAGTCATTAATAATTTAACTAAAGATCCAAAAGAGAAAGAAATACTAACCAGTCATATGTTACCGCCAATGTTGATTGGAGGATTTATATCGGTGACTATCGTTTCAGTTGTATTAGCAGGAATAATGGTGAATATGATAGTAGGCCCTGCATCAGCAGTGCAATAATTAATTATAAAATCCAAAAAAAATTTGATAATCACCTTTATTAGCATTATCAATAGCAATTAATGGAAATTAACAGTATTTATTTAATGATAGCTCAACAATGGCTAGTGTTATAAAAGTAGAACAAATTGAAATATTAAAGGTAGTGAAATGACGAATCCAAACATAAAAAAATTGATACAACAAAATATTGATGAGATGGTCGCTTTTCGTCGCGATCTTCATCGTCATCCTGAATTACCGTGGGAAGAGTTTAGAACCACAGATAGAATTGCTCAGGAGCTTGATAAAATAGGAATTACCTATCGACGTACGGAACCTACAGGGATTATTGCTGAAATTCAAGGAGGCAAGCCAGGTAAAAGAATTTTATTAAGAGCTGATATTGATGCGTTACCCGTACAAGAACTGAGTGAAAACATTGATTATAAATCAACGATTGACGGTAAAATGCACGCTTGCGGTCACGATACCCATGCTTCTATGTTACTGACAGCGGCAAAAGCGCTTTATGAGATTCGCGATCAACTAAAAGGTA
This sequence comes from Gilliamella apicola, assembly GCF_000599985.1. NCBI lineage: Bacteria > Pseudomonadati > Pseudomonadota > Gammaproteobacteria > Orbales > Orbaceae > Gilliamella > Gilliamella apicola. The sequence goes on along the minus strand of NZ_CP007445.1, from coordinate 1,776,977 downwards.
ATGTAAGACTTGTTTTTCAACCCGCTGAAGAGGTTGCTCAAGGTGCCAAAGGCATGATTAAACAAGGTGTGCTTGATGGTGTAGATAGTGCATTTGGTATGCATATTTGGTCACAAATGCCAGTTGGTAAAATATCTTGTGTAGTCGGTTCGAGTTTTGCTTCTGCTGATTTGTTAACTGTGCGTTTTAAAGGAAGAGGTGGTCATGGTTCTATGCCACATGATACCGTTGATGCAGTAATGGTTGCTTCCGCATTTGTTATGAATGTCCAATCCATTGTGTCGCGCGAAGTATCACCACTTGATCCCGCTGTTGTGACAATTGGCCGTATGGATGTTGGTACACGCTTTAATGTTATTGCCGAAAACGCGGTATTAGATGGAACAGTGCGTTGTTTTAACGTTGCCGTGCGTGACAAAATTGAATCGGCAATCCGACGTTATGCTAATCAAGTTGCTGCAATGTACCGCGCAACAGCCGAAGTTGAATATATCTATGGCACTTTGCCAGTAATCAATGATAAAGAAAGCGCATTACTAGCACAAAAAGTAATTGTCGAATCATTTGGTGAAAAGGCATTATACTTTGAAGCACCAACAACAGGTGGTGAGGATTTTAGTTACTATACAGAAAATATACCAGGTGCTTTTGCTTTAGTTGGTTCGGGTAATCCAGATAAAGATACTCAATGGCCACATCATCATGGTTGTTTTAACGTGGATGAAGATGGAATGGCATTAGGCGCTGAATTCTATGCACAATATACTTGGGCTTATTTAAATCAAAATTAAATTTTGTAAAAAAGTTTCAGGTTAAGCATACGTTTATGTAGAAAGATGCTGTCTAATATTAGGTCGGTTATTGTCTGGTTGCAGACTAACTTAGGACTTTATGCTATGATAAAAACCAATTTCATTAGTAATAAGCAATGGTGATTATGAGTTATCAAGTTCTAGCACGTAAATGGCGGCCTAAATCATTTTCTGAAGTGGTTGGTCAACAGCATGTTTTAAAAATTTTATCTAACGCGCTATCTCTAGGACGAGTTCATCATGCTTATCTGTTTTCGGGTACTCGAGGCGTTGGAAAAACATCTATTGCTCGTCTATTAGCAAAAGGCTTAAACTGCGAAACAGGTATAACCGCCACACCTTGCGGTGAATGTGATAATTGCCGTGATATTGAGTTAGGGCGCTTTGTTGATCTGCTTGAAATTGATGCTGCTTCTAGAACTAAAGTAGAAGATACAAGAGAGATCTTGGATAACATTCAATATCTTCCTACTAAGGGGCGTTTTAAAGTCTATCTAATTGACGAAGTGCATATGCTATCACGCAGTAGTTTTAACGCACTACTTAAAACATTAGAAGAGCCACCAGAACATGTCAAATTTTTGTTAGCTACGACTGATCCTCAAAAATTACCTATTACTATATTGTCGCGCTGCTTGCATTTACACTTAAATGTTCTTGATACGTCGCTCATTGGTGAGCAACTTACTCATATTTTAAAATTGGAGCAGATTAAAAACGATCCAAAAGCGATATCGTTATTGGCTAAAGCGGCTAATGGCAGTATGCGTGATGCATTAAGTTTAACTGACCAAGCCATCGCACTTGGTAATGGCGAAGTTGATACAGCATCAGTGACGTTGATGTTAGGTACTCTTGATAAATCCATCCCTTTTTCACTGATCGAAGCACTGTACCATAATGAGGGTAATGCCTTAATGCAGCAAATTGATATGGCAGCAGCACAAGGTGCAGATTGGGATAATTTATTAGCAGAAAGTATTGCACTTTTACATCAAATTGCTTTGTTGCAAGTTGTACCAACCGCATTAGGCGATTATACCGATCAAGAAGAACGAATTCGTTTTCTAGCAAAATATATGGCGCCAAATGATGTGCAGTTATATTATCAAATCCTATTGATGGGTAGAAAAGATTTGACGTATGCTCCAGATAAAAAAATAGGTACTGAAATGAGTTTTTTACGTGCTTTAGCTTTCATGCCTAAAAATAATGATACAACTATAGCACCTAAACCAAGTATTAAACCACAGGTTGAGCCATCAATTGTTGCTGAACCTAAGTCACACATACAATCAGCTCAGTTTTTATCAAAAAAAAAGAGCAATCCAGAATCGGAATCTAACTTAACTTCGAATCAAAATAGCAACATACCTGTTGATTCTCAACCTGTACCGATTGCTCAATCAAGTGTTCAAGATCTATCTATTCCTGATGATGCATCCTCTGTTACAAAAAATATATTAGAAATGCGGATGCAGTTAATCAAAGGAGAACAAAAAGCAAAAAAGTCTAAACCTAAAGTTGAGCCTTTAGAGCCAAAATTAGAGGTAATTCATTCACAATTACCTCATGCTAAAAATATTACTCAACTCGCTGATAATAAACAAATAGATTTCAAAAATAATGATGAAGATAAGAGTGACAACGAGACAGAAGAAGTCATTACGGCTGAAAATTATCAGTGGCAAGCTTGCGGTTATGTTGAGACTAAAGATGATTTAATTATTGACACTAAAACTTTTCGGGAATCGCTCAACGGTGATAAAACACCTGAAATGACAAAAAAATTAATTGAGGAAATGGCAGAGAAAGATGCGTGGTGTTTTGAAATAGAACAGTTGGATTTATCGCCACTTATCAAACAAATTGTCAGTAATTCGTTCATTGAACAGGCGGATGAAAATAATATCATTTTGCATACGCGATCTACGGTAAAACATCTGATCAACTCATCAAGTAATGTTACTAAAGTTGAAAAAGCGATAGCTAATCATCGTCAACGAGCATTAAATGTTAAGATCATTGTTGATGATAATAAGGATAATAAAACGCCTCTAGAAATGCGTGAAGATCTTTATCAACAAAAGCTTGCACAAGCTAAGATGACCATAAATGAAGATCCAAAAGTATCGATGATCTGTCAATATTTTGAAGCGAAGATTGATGAGGCGAGCATTCGTCCTGTATAATTATGGGCTAAATTTTTTAATGAGGAATAAATATGTTTTCAGGTGGAAAAGGTGGTTTGGGCAATTTAATGAAGCAAGCTCAACAAATGCAAGCAAAAATGCAACAAGCACAAGAAGAGATTGCCAAATTAGAGGTGACTGGTGAATCAGGCGCTGGTTTAGTTAAAGTAACAATAAATGGTTCACATAACTGTAAACGTGTTGAAATTGATCCCTCTTTAGTTACGGAAGATGATAAAGAGATGTTGGAAGATCTAATTGCTGCTGCCTACAATGATGCGACTCGTCGTTTAGATGACGCACAAAAAGAGCGAATGGCACAAGTAACTGGCGGTATGCAGTTACCACCGGGCTTTAAGATGCCGTTTTAATTGATTTTATTATATTAATCTAATCTAATTTTTTTGCCGATTATTAAACAGTAATCGGCGAATTTCTTTCAGCTATTGCCTGTCTATTTATACAGTTTTTCTTTATTAATTTTTTTCTATCAGGTAAACTAACGACCAATTACTTTCAAATTAATTGCTACTCTTGTTCGTCAAATAAAAATTAATGATTAAATAATGAATATTTTATTTTCAAGAGCCGTCAATTATTTCAACCAACAGTAAATTACTAAGGATAAATTGTGATAGGTCGTCTACGTGGAACCATTATTGAAAAGCAACCACCTAAAGTTCTTATTGAAGTGGGTGGCGTCGGCTATGAGGTTTTTATGCCGATGACCTGTTTTTATGAACTTCCTGACAATGGGCAAGAAGTCATTGTATTAACCCATTTTGCGGTGCGGGAAGATGCACAAATATTATATGGCTTTAATCAAGAACAAGAACGAGAATTGTTTCGTGAACTGATTAAGGTCAATGGTGTAGGCCCTAAATTAGCGTTGGCAATTTTGTCTGGAATGTCTGCACAACAATTTATTAGTGCCGTTGAGCAGGGTGAAATTAAAACTTTAGTTAAATTACCAGGTGTTGGCACTAAAACAGCAGAACGTTTGATTGTGGAAATGAAAGATCGCCTTAAACGTTTTGCTGAGCAGCTTTCACCGATAAGTACAGTTATAGAAGCCAGCAGCGTTAAAAAATCATCTAACCAAATAGAAAGCGAAGCTGTATCAGCACTCATCGCATTAGGTTATAAACCACAAGAAGCCAGTCGAATTATTAATAAAGTTATATTACCTGATATGGATTGTGAAACGCTTATTCGCGAAGCATTAAAATCAGCATTATAAATAGGGATTTACTATGATTGAAGCGGATCGCTTGATTGCACCTCAAGCCAAAAAGGAAGAAGAATCACTGGATCGTGCTATTCGTCCTAAAAGTTTGGACGAATATATTGGGCAAGCACAAGTACGTGAACAGATGAAAATTTTTATTCAAGCTGCCAAGCAACGTAGCGATGCACTTGATCATGTGTTAATTTTTGGTCCGCCTGGACTAGGTAAAACAACTTTAGCTAATATTGTTGCTAACGAAATGAACGTTAATTTACGTACCACTTCCGGCCCTGTATTAGAAAAGGCTGGTGATTTAGCTGCAATGTTAACCAATTTAGAGCCTAACGATGTGCTATTTATTGATGAAATCCATCGCCTTTCACCTGTAGTAGAAGAAATTTTATATCCAGCTATGGAAGACTATCAGCTTGATATTATGATAGGGGAAGGTCCCGCAGCACGTTCAATTAAAATCGATTTGCCTCCATTTACACTTATTGGTGCAACAACGCGAGCGGGTTCGTTAACCTCGCCATTACGTGATCGTTTTGGTATTGTGCAACGCCTTGAGTTTTATCGGGTTGAGGATTTGGAATATATTGTTAGTCGTAGTGCTAAATTTTTAGGTATGGACTTATCTGATGAGGGTGCTCATTTAATTGCCAAACGTTCACGCGGAACGCCTCGAATTGCTAATCGTTTATTGCGTCGCGTGCGTGATTATGCTGATGTAAAATCAAAAGGTGTGATTGATCAAAAAATTGCGTCCCAAGCACTTGATATGTTAGATGTAGATAACGAAGGTTTTGATTATATGGACCGTAAATTATTACTCACCATTATTGAAAAGTTTATGGGTGGGCCTGTAGGTCTTGATAACATTGCAGCTGCCATAGGTGAGGAGCGTGAAACCATCGAAGATGTGCTCGAACCGTTTTTGATTCAACAAGGTTATATTCAAAGAACGCCAAGGGGTCGAATTGCAACACCACATGCTTATCGACATTTTGGTATTATTCAAGATGAGTGATTACTTTTTTAAAAAAGTAAAAAAGATATACAAAAGCGCGACTCAAACTTGGTCGCGCTTTTCGTTTCGAGATTTGGTTTAACCAAGTTCTTTTTCAGTAAAAATACCACTAAATAAATCCGTACTAAGATAACGCTCACCAGATGACGGTAAAATTACCACAATGGTTTTATTGGCATTTTCAGGTAATTTTGCTAAACGATCAGCTGCATAAACGGCTGCACCGGATGATATACCTGCTAAGATACCTTCTTTTTCCATTAATTCTCGCGCAGTTTCAATGGATTGTTCATTTGTGACCTTTTCAACTATATCAATCAAGCTTAAGTCTAAATTTTCTGGAATAAACCCAGCGCCAATACCTTGAATTTTGTGTGGTCCTGGTTTAATTGGCTCACCCGCTAGGGCTTGGCTAATAACTGGAGATGTAGCCGGTTCAACAGCTACGGCTGTTATGTTTTTGCCTTGAGTCTTTTTAATATACCGAACTGTACCTGTAAAAGTACCACCAGTACCTACACCAGCAATAAAAATATCTACTTGGCCATCCGTATCGTTCCAAATTTCTGGTCCAGTGGTTTTTTCGTGAATTTCTGGGTTGGCTGGATTACTAAATTGTTGCAGCATGATGTTTTTTTGAGGATTACTTGCAACAATCTCTTCGGCTTTTTCAATTGCGCCTTTCATGCCTTTTGCCGCTTCAGTCAAAATTAGATTAGCACCTAAAGCTTTAAGTAATTTTCGACGTTCTATACTCATGCTTTCTGGCATGGTTAAGGTTAGTTTATAACCTCGTGCTGCAGCGACTGCTGCAAGAGCAATACCTGTATTACCACTAGTAGGTTCGATTAATTCAACATCCGATGTTAATAACCCGCGTTTTTCTGCATCCCAAATCATATTTGATGCAATACGACATTTAACACTAAAACTAGGATTGCGAGATTCCACTTTGGCTAAAATATTACCGTTACCAAAATGTTTTAAACGAACTAGAGGCGTGTGACCGATGGTTTGTGAATTATCATCAAATATTTTACTCATTAAATAATCCTTATAAATAACTTTAAAGGGAATAGCGTTTTAATAATCGCTGACGATAACAATATTATAAAGGTAACTTAAAAAGATGATACTAAATAATAATTATAACAATATTCGTTTTTGATATAAGAAAGATGTAATTTTATTGATAACTAAAAATGTGTTCATAAAATAGTACACAATTGAAGTTAATATAATTTGATATCATCCCAGTATAAAAATTCAGAATTATTTGATAAATTAATGATTTTTAATGAAGCAAAACGATAAAACAAGTACTGTTAGGTTGGTAGTAAATAAGTTTTTATTTATGGATGTTATTTAAGGAAATCGAATGTTTGAATCAAAATATGCTGTGCCAAGAAATATTGATAAGCTTATTTCTAAATTAAAAATTACAACAGATTCTCAGAATTCTTATATTAAATTTTTAAAGAAATATAATGTCATTGCTTTTGATGAGGATGTGTTTGATTATTCCATTGACTGTCAAGGTGAATCACTTCCGCTTGAAGTAATGTTCGGATTCTCTAAGAAACGAGATCGGGAAGATGTAATTGCTAATAACTGGATGTATTTAGATAGAATCCCTAAACGGTCCATTGCTATAGCATCTTTAAATTTCGGAGATTTACTTTGTTTGTATCCAAATGGCAAAGTTTATCATTGGGATCATGAAGTAAATGATCTATATTTTGATATGACAGTCAGAAATGGTTATTTAGAGCAGAATCTAGATTTAAAGCTTGTCGCTAATTCCTTTGATGAATTTCTAACAAAAATTATTAAAACCGAAATCGAAGATTATGATCCTAATGTTCCTTATTCTGATGATTATATAGATTTTTTGATGAACGATTCTAAATACTTTTTTATGTTTTCGAAAAAAATAATTCAGGTGTGTTTAAAAAAATTAGAACTTTCTGAAAAAGGACGTGAGTTGATAGCGAAATTTAAAAGAGAAGGGCTTGTAAGGTAAAAAAGGGATAATTTATCAAAAAGGAGCATCCAAATGATAGATTTTAATGCAGATATAATAAGCTACAAATCTTTGGGTAATATTGAGATTGGTCATGATGTGGAATTTTATGCAGACGAATTATATGAAAATTTTGATGTTGAAGAAAGAACGTGGGAAAAACCATGTTCTTCAAATGAAGTTGGATACGAACTTAAATATATATATTCCTTGAATAATGGAACGATAACTATTTCTACAAATTCTAATGGTCGAATTGAAGACTTATGGTGTAATCAAAATTATAAAGGAAAATATAGAAATAAATATAAAAATGAATTATATGCTGGCATTACAATGGGAGAACTGCTTAATTTAACAAAAAAACAGCTTATTTTTTGGGGTGAACTTATTCTTGATGACGACTATGGTATGGCTATTACACTTCCTTCTCCATGGGATGAACTAGATGACTATTTTAAAGATATTCCATCGGATTTAACGCTAAATGAGATTTATGTTGGTAATCGTGATTGTTATCGGACAGTATATAAAAAAAGGAGAAAAAAAAGATCAAAAATGTGGAAAGCAAGACGAGGTAGATAATAAAGCCGATATAATAAGCCCTAAATTTATATGAAACATTTATGTTTTATGTAAATTTAAGTTTTATTATATTGAATTATATAAATTTTATTGTAATCATATAAACTTGTTAAGTACCCAGATTTCCATCGAGATAGATGTTGAAAACTGTATTAAAAAGAGCAGATATAAGCAAATAACTTAATTCAATCTAGGCTATCGTTTTCCATTTCTAATTCAATTTTTTTTATTGCTTGTTCACAGCGATAGATTCGATTATCTAATGTAGCAACTTTAATATGATCAATTGACTCTGATGAAAATTCAAATTCATATTTCATATCTTGTAATCGCCTTAGATAATCCAAATGTCTTGAGTGTTTTTCTGCAAGTGTTTCTTGAATTAAATAGTCTGTTGGCTGCTTACGTAAATGTCCAGTAGCAATCTCACGGGTTAAAGCGGTGATTTGATCAATAAGCTTTTCCGACAAAAATTCTATTTGCTCCAATTTTTGTGATAGAGCAGCATCACAAAGGGCTTGATAAGTCTGGTTTATTTTATCAAGATAGAATTGTTTATTGGATTCGATTTTGCTTGTGTTAAACAAATGTTCATCAAAATAATGTTCTTGAAAAGGTTGTTGATCTATTAAATTGATCTCTTGTTCAAGTGCATTTATTTGATTTTTTAATTTTTCTAAAAATTTTTGCATGAATAAATCTTCATTATTGGTTAGATGCATCATCATCTTGTCCAAAATAATTACCTAAATGAATTTTAGATAAGTTTATAAGTTGCATAAATGATTCAAAAGTTAATTTTTCATTTGAGTTTGCGTTAAGATCTAATACTTTATTTTCGATGAGTTGTAATTTGATTCGGTTATAGCAATCCACTAAATTAAGGGGTAAAGGTGATTGTGAACGTCGACCCAACCAAAATATACCTTGTAATGGTAAGCTCAAGGCAAACAAAATAGTTAAGATTGTTACTGCAAGCTGCGCAGGCATATAATATTGCCATACAATCAGACCGACAATGATTGGTGGCAAATATTTTATTATGGTTTTTATGTGGTTAATGATTTTTAATTCAGGAAATGAATGCATCAATTGCTGATCAGTCGGACAAAGCTTCATATATCTTTGTCCAGCCTTAAATGTATTAACTAAATTCATCTTGTTGGGATTCCTCGACATTCACTTCTTATTGTCTTAAAATAATGTCATTCAAATTGGGGGCTCTCTCTATTTTATCTCAAAAAGCAAGATATCAGAAGTCACCTTAATGTAGTCACATCGATTTTTAAATCATGTGTTGAGTTACCAATTTTGATTGGTATATATCTTTTTATTCAATTTATAGGAATTACTATGTCATCAAGTAATAACGCTCTTGTTCTTAATTGCGGAAGTTCTTCATTAAAATTTGCCATTATTAACCCTGAAAATGGTGATGAGTTTTTATCTGGGTTAGCTGAATGTTTTAATCTTCCTGATGCACGTATTAAGTGGAAACTTGATGGTGTTAAGAACGAAGCTTCTTTAGGTGCTGGCGCTGCTCATAGTGAAGCAATCAGATTTATTGTTAATAGCATCTTCCCTCAAAAACCAGAATTATTAGATAGTATTAAATCTATTGGACACCGTATCGTTCACGGCGGTGAAAAATATACTCAATCTGTCGTAATCGATGATTCTGTATTAAAAGGTATTGAAGAGGCAGCAGCATTTGCACCTTTACATAATCCTGCGCATTTGATCGGTATTCGTGAAGCTTTTGCCGAGTTCCCTCATCTAAAAACTAAAAATGTTGCTGTATTTGATACTGCATTCCATACAACTATGCCGAAAGAAGCTTATTTGTATGCTATTCCTAACGAACTTTATACTAAACACGGTATTCGTCGTTATGGCGCACACGGTACTAGCCACTATTATGTTAGCCGTGAAGCTGCAAGATTATTGAATAAACCAGTTGAAGAAACAAATGTAATTACTTGTCATTTAGGTAATGGTGCATCAATTACTGCTGTTAAAAATGGTAAATGTGTTGAGACTTCAATGGGCTTAACTCCACTTGAAGGTTTAGTAATGGGTACACGTAGTGGTGATATCGATCCTGCTATCATGTTCTTCTTACACGATAACTTAAATATGTCAGTTGCTGATATTAATAATCTTTTAAATAAAAAATCTGGTTTATTAGGTTTAACAGGTGTAAGTAGCGATTGCCGTTATGTAACTGACAACTATGGTAAAGATGAAAATGCAACAAATGCTTTAGATGTCTTTGTTCACCGTTTAGTTAAATACATTGGTGGTTATGCAATGCTTTTAGACGGTCGTTTAGATGCAATCGTATTTACTGGTGGTATTGGTGAAAACTCTGAAGAAGTTCGTCGCATGACATTACAAAAATTAAGTCTTCTTGGTTTTGAACTTGATCAAGAACGTAACCTAGCTGCACGTTTTGGCAATGGAGGAACAATTACTAAAGACGGCTCTACCGTTGCGATGGTGATTCCAACCAATGAAGAACTTGTTATTGCTCAGGATGCAGCGCGTTTAACTGCTTAATAAACGATTAAAACCGCCGAAATGGCGGTTTGTTTTTACATAATAAAGAATTAAGAGGAAATTAATTATGTCTCGTACTATTATGCTAATTCCAACCGGATCCAATGTAGGGTTAACAGGTGTGAGTCTTGGTGTTATTCGAGCTATGGAGCGTCAAGGTATTAACTTAAACGTTTTTAAACCAGTTGCCCAGCCAAGAGCGGGTGGTGATGCCCTTGACAATACTACTACTTTGGTTAGTAATAACACATCAATTCCCGTTTTAAAACCACTTAAAATGAGTCATGTTGAAAACCTACTAGGTTTAAATCAACAAGATGTGTTAATGGAAGAAATCGTTGCCCTTTACGCTGAAAATACCAAAGGGGCTGATGTAGTATTAGTTGAAGGTATTGTTCCTACTGCTGATTACCCGTTTGCCAATGAATTAAATAATAACATTGCTAAAACGCTTGGTGCTGAAATAATCTTTGTTGTTAATATGGGTAAAGACACACCAGAGCAATTAAAAGATCGTATTGAAATTGCCCGTTCTAATTTTGGTGGCGTTAAAAATGAAAAAATCGTAGGTGTCATTGTTAATAAAGTAAATGCACCTGTAGAAGAGCAATCTCTTGCTCGTCCAGATGTAGCGGAAATTTACCATACTCATAAATTTGATGGTAAAAAAATCACCATTGAAGATTTAAATCGTCATAGTCCAATTCCTGTTCTTGGTTGTATTCCTTGGAATATTGATTTAAGTGCTTGCCGTGCAATTGATATCGCTAAACATTTTAATGCCAAAATCATTAATGAAGGTTCAATTCAAAGCCGTCGTATTAAACATATTTCATTCTGCTCACGTAGTGTGCAAAATATCATTAGTCATTTGCAACCAAATGCATTACTTGTGACCTCTGCTGACCGTTCTGATGTACTAGTAACAATCAGTTTAGCTGCTATGAATGGTGTGGCAATTGGTGGTGTATTGTTAACTGGTGGTTATGAAATTGATGAAAAAATCTATAAATTATGCCAACCAGCTTTTGATACAGGTTTACCTGTATTTACAGTTAAAACAAATACATTCCAAACTTCAATTAATTTACAACAATTCAATTTAGAAATTCCGGTTGATGACAAAGAACGTATGGATAATACACAAAACTTTGTTGCTGACCATATTGATGCAAATTGGATCAAATCATTAAATGAAGTGGTAAATTCAACTCGTCGTTTATCACCTCCAGCTTTCCGCTATCAACTAACTGAGCTTGCACGTAATGCGAAAAAAGTGGTAGTTTTACCAGAAGGTGATGAACCAAGAACTATTAAAGCTGCAGCAATTTGTGCAGAGCGTAATATTGCAAAATGTGTACTTATTGGTAATCCTGATGAAGTTCGTAAAGTAGCCGCTTCTCAAGGCGTTACATTAGGTGCTGGTGTTGAAATTGTTGACCCAGATAATATCCGTGAAAAATATGTGCCGCGCTTAGTTGAATTACGTAAAAATAAAGGTATGACCGAAGTTATTGCACGTGAGCAATTAGCTGATAATGTTGTGCTTGGTACAATGATGCTTGAAGCAAACGAGGTTGACGGTTTAGTATCAGGTGCTGTCCATACTACTGCAAATACTATTCGCCCACCGTTACAATTAATTAAAACTGCGCCAGGTAGTTCACTTGTATCATCTGTGTTCTTTATGTTAATGCCAGACCAAGTATATATCTATGGTGACTGTGCAATCAATCCAGATCCGAACGCACAAGAACTTGCTGAAATAGCTATCCAATCAGCTGATACCGCAATTGCCTTTGGTATTGAACCACGCGTTGCGATGATCTCATATTCAACAGGTAGTTCTGGTCAAGGCGCTGATGTTGAAAAAGTGAAAGAAGCAACTCGTATTGCTCAAGAAAAACGCCCAGATCTAATGATTGATGGTCCATTACAATATGATGCAGCAGTTATGCCTGATGTGGCTAAATCTAAAGCACCAAATTCACAAGTAGCAGGTAAAGCAACAGTGTTTATCTTCCCTGATTTAAATACTGGTAATACTACATACAAAGCTGTGCAGCGTTCTGCTGATCTTGTTTCTATTGGTCCAATGTTACAAGGTATGCGTAAACCTGTTAATGACTTGTCTCGTGGTGCGTTAGTTGACGATATCGTTTATACTATTGCATTAACCGCTATTCAATCAGCGCAAGAACAAAATGCTGGTAAATAGTTTTTATTGATATTTCAATTTATGAGAGGTTATTAAATAACCTCTCATTTCTACCAATCTATTAAGCTTTGTCCTTTATAAAAACAAAAATAGTTAAAAATAATGTTTGTTATATATTGTTTATAGCTGTTATTGCGTTCAAATTCATTACATTTAAGAATAATTTATTTAGTTTAATTTATTTTTAGTTTTAAGCTAATTCTATTTTCAGTGATCTAATTAAATAGTTATTTTTTGTATTTGCTCATTTCATTCATTTTTAAATGACTAAACAAGTAATGTTTATGTCAGTAATTCTAAGTTACTACATAAAAATAATTCTTATCTTTTAATAAATAAATCGGTTTTAAATTAATGTTATTAGAGGTAAAACGAAATGAACTTTTCTAATCAAAACTCAATCCAAGTCATTGCACCAAATATATATCAAGATACCGTGTGGAATGAATCCGAAGTGTTAGGCTACACCATGTGGTTATGGAATAGAAACCCTAATTATCGAAATGCGGCAATAAGTTCAGCATTAGAAGCATTACTTCCTATCATACAGTCTAAAAACTTTATTTTACTGATTAAAAATAATAGGCCATTAGGGTACCTCAATTGGGCTTATTTGAATAAGGAAGAAGAATGGCAATATTTAAATAAAACGAAAAGTTATATCAATTTTGTCCAATGCAATGAAAAAGATGAAACAAAACGACTATGGCTTTTATCTTTTTTTTGCCCATTTGGATTGAATGAAGTTTTACTCATGAAATCAATATGTAAAAAAGTATTAAAAAATAATCTCTGTTTTTTTGGTTATCACAAGTCAAAAGCAAAACCTGTTATTAAAACAGTTCAATGTTAGGATATATAAGCAAAGATTTATGAATCGAAGATTTCAAAAAAATTTATACGCAGTAAAATTATGTTTACTGTATATATTTTTATTATTCAGAGGGTTATTTAAAAATATTTATCAATGATTAAACCTACAATTCTTTGAGCCATGTTTCACCTTAATCGTAACTTTTGTTTCCCTAATATGCTAAATATCTTTTTTATGAATATTTATTACATAAAAAATACTGATATGCTATTTAAGCTTAATGATTAGATGATACAATACCAAGCAATTTTTATATTGGCTTATATTTTAGGAATTAAAATTGATGAATAAAGACATCCACCAACAGCGTATATTGATTTTGGATTTTGGTTCACAAGTAACGCAATTAATTGCTCGAAGAGTTCGTGAAATCGGTGTGTATTGTGAACTTTGGCCATGGGATGTTTCGGAAGAAAAAATTAAACAATTTAATCCTAAAGGCATCATTTTATCAGGTGGCCCTGAAAGTACCACCGAACAAAATAGCCCAAGAGCGCCTGAATATGTATTTAACGCTGGTGTACCTGTATTAGGTATCTGCTACGGTATGCAAACTATGGCAATCCAAGTAGGTCAGGGCGGACAAGTTACAGCATCTAATCAACGTGAGTTTGGTTATGCTAAAGTTGATATTGTTGCAAAATCCAAATTAACCGAAGGTATTTTGGATAGCACAAGTGATGCGGGACTTGAGCAACTCGATGTTTGGATGAGTCATGGCGATAAAGTCACTTCATTACCCGACACGTTTACTTTAATTGGGCAAACAGAAACATGCCCATTTGCCATTATGGCTAATGATGAAAAACAGTTTTATGGCGTGCAGTTCCATCCAGAAGTAACGCATACTGTTAAGGGATTAGAGTTACTGCAACGTTTTGTTATTGATATCTGCCAATGTGAAAAATTATGGACACCTTCATCTATTATCACGGATGCAGTTGATCGTATTAAACAAAAAGTTGGTAAGGATAAAGTATTATTAGGTCTTTCTGGTGGCGTTGATTCATCCGTTACCGCATTATTATTACATCAAGCTATTGGGGATCAGTTAACTTGTGTCTTTGTTGATCATGGTTTGCTGCGTTTAAATGAAGCAAAGCAAGTAATGGAGATGTTTGGTGATAAATTTGGTTTAAATATTATTGCTGTTAATGCAGAAGACCGTTTTATGGCGGCATTAAAAGGCGAAACCGATCCAGAAGCTAAACGTAAAATTATTGGTCGTGAATTTATTGCCGTTTTTGATGAAGAAGCAGCAAAATTAAAAGATGTCAAATGGCTTGCTCAAGGAACTATTTATCCTGATGTTATTGAATCCGCTGCTGCTGACACAGGTAAAGCTCATGTCATCAAATCTCACCATAATGTGGGTGGATTACCTGAAGATATGAAAATGGGCTTAGTTGAACCATTACGTGAATTATTCAAAGACGAGGTACGTAAAGTCGGTCTGGAACTTGGTTTACCTTACGATATGCTTTATCGCCATCCATTCCCGGGACCGGGTTTAGGTGTTCGGGTACTGGGTGAAGTGAAAAAAGAGTATTGTGATTTATTGAGACAAGCCGATGCGATTTTTATCGAAGAACTCTACAAAGCCGATTTATATCACAAAGTTAGTCAAGCATTTACCGTATTTTTACCAGTACGCTCGGTTGGCGTCATGGGCGATGGACGCCGATATGATTGGGTTGTCTCACTGCGTGCCGTTGAAACCATCGACTTCATGACCGCCCATTGGGCTCATCTTCCATACGACTTCTTAGGAAGAGTATCGAATCGCATTATCAATGAAGTAAATGGTATATCACGAGTTGTATACGACATAAGCGGAAAACCACCTGCGACTATAGAGTGGGAGTAACTTTCTCTTTTTGTTATTAATATAGATCTATATCTAAAAAGCCAGTGATATAACTAATATCACTGGCTTTTATTTTAATTATTTAGCTCAATGGGGCTTGATATATATGAAGTTTACCCTGAGGTTAGATTAATTGATGAAGAAAAGTATTATCTAGATAAAAAATAATGAAATCATATAATTGATAAAGCTTTAGTATTTGTATCATCATTCCATTTTTCCTATATGGGAACAATAAAAGTATATAGCTTTTAATTGGTGAATTCAGTAAATATGATAAAATAAAAAATGAGAAATAAATCAAACAATATATTTAGAAAATCAAATTTATTAAATTTTATTTTATATATGGATTATAATTATGTACACAGACAATGAGAAAAATAATTTTTTTTCAGCAAGTGATTCTTTAAAAAAATATAGAAGAGCTGATTTACTTGATGAAAGAGGAAATACTCTTATCCAAGAACTATATGTCGATCTGCTTCCAAATGAGCAAGTTTTCAAAAGTTGTTTGACTGATAATACTACATTTTTAATTGGAAGAAAGGGCACTGGTAAATCAACCATAATTCTAAGACTAGAAAATGAATACAGAAAAAAGAAAGAATATATATCATGTTATCTCGATACAAAAACAATATTTGAAAGCGCAAAAAGTGATATAGTATCAATAGACTACTTATCAAATAAATTTCCAGAGAAAGTACTGCATAAATATTTAATCGAAAGAGTCTTTATTCAAACTATCCTTTCAGAAATCATTAAAGAACTTAATAAACAATTTCAGTCTACTATAGATAAAATAAAAGGAATATTAGGATTTGATAAAACTAATGATGTACAAAAAAAATTAGAATATTTATTACAACAAATACAAAATAATGAACATTTGAAAGCGATCGAAATCCCAATTGTAGCTGAAATTAATAAAAGAGTTAAGTCAGCAACAGAAGATCTTACAGAAAATTCAATTAACGATGCAGATAAGGCAGAAATAAGTGCTGATTTTAATAAGATTACTGTTAGTTTGAGTCAAACATACTCCAATAAAGGTAAGTTAGAGAGCAAAACTCAAGATGAATGGGAAAGTCACTTTTCACAAATATTTTTAAAAGTATTTAGAATAAAAGGTGTAATAGATGATATCAAAGATATTTTATCAATTATTAATATTAAGCATTTAGTAATTTTTTTAGATGACTTTTCAGAAATTGAAGAGGCATCTTTAAAGAGATTTGTAGATGTAATTTTAGCTCCACTAAATAATTGGTCTAATGAGTTTGTTAAATTCAAAATAGCAGCATATCCGAACAGAATTCATTTTGGAGATATTGATAAAGGTAAAATTGATATAATTGATTTGGATTTTTATAATCTTTATTCAGAGTTTGATAGGAATACAATGGAGGATAGAGCTGTTGATTTCACAAAAAGACTAATTGAAAGTCGAATTAATTACTATTCTACACAACCCGTTGATTATTTCTTTGATACAAAAAAAGAATCAATGGATGAGTATTATAAGCTAATATTTCAAATTTCAATGAATGTCCCAAGAATAATTGGGTATGTCCTGTATTATTGTTACAAAAGTAATATTTTATATGGTAATTCAATTAATAGAAGCATTTTAGGTGCAGCTGCGAAAAAGTATTATGAAAATGTTATAAATTCTTTCTTTGATACTACTACTTATAGTCTTATCTCATATAATGAAAAAATAAGTTCATTACAACAAAGAGAACTTCTAGAAATAATTACTGATAGCTTGAAGGATATCAGAAAAAAAATAATTATAGGAGAGTTATCTGGGGAGGTTTATAAATCTGTAGCAACAAATCCGTTTACATCTCATTTTTATTTCTCTCCAAATTTAGAGCAATTTGTTAAAACGTTAGAGTTAAATTTTTTTATATCAAAATATAATGAGATGAGCGATAGAGACGGAGATAAAGTCTCTATTTACTCTATAAACTATGGTTTAGCGGAAGTTTTGAATTTAAGGTGGGGAAAACCTGAAGGATCAGAGTCGAGAAAATACTTTATAGCAAGACCTTTTGATTTTACAAAAAAAATTGAAACTTTTTTAAAAGAATCAAAAAAAATAATATGTACTAATCTGACTTGCTCTAAAACATATCCATATGAACATTTAAGTTATCTTGAATTTAATAAAATGCGATGTATAGAGTGCCAGTCTCCAGTAGAAATCACTTCTGTGTCAGAAAATATTATAAATGAACTAGAAAAAATAGATAAATCTAAACTCCTTCCAAAAATTGAATTTTCGCTACTTTATGAACTTCATAAAAATGAAGAGCCTATGTATGCCAGGGAGGTTGCGGAAGAGTTAGATGTATCATCACATCTAATTGCGAGTCGTGGTAAAAAACTGGATGAAAAATATAACCTTGTAAATAGAGTCCATAATGGACAAATATATGCTTATTCGATAACTGATAAAGCTAAAAAAGAATATTTTAAATACTAATTGTTAATAGAATAATATAGATTTGAAATGATACTTTTATGATAAATTCTATACTAAATCTAGTAGGTTGGCTAACATTGGCAATTATTTAAGAGAATTGAAAATTATCAAGTAAAAGTGTTTAATTAAATGGCACATATTTATCTTAACTTATTAGATAAATAATGATTGGTAGATTATGTTTACATATACACAGGATATAAAAGAAAAAAGCCGAATTAAAATTTGGAATGAAGCTATTAAAAAATTAACGGTTGATAGAGACGAACAGCGTATATTAAAAACTAATTATATACGGGGTCTTTGGGACTACGCATTTGATGAAATATTGCCAACTAAAAATCCAGACGATAAATTTATTGAGTCTTGGATTAATTTTTCTAACAATTTATATGACAATAAACAACCACAGCAGTTAAAAATAGCGTATTTTTGTGGTCCAGAGCCAGAAAATGATCTAGAAATAATGATTAAACTTGGTGTTCAAATTGAAAATGTTTGGGCTATTGAATCAAACAAAGAAATTTATTTATCTGCATTGAAGAAAGCTAAAGCAAAATATCCATTTTTAAAAATCTTCAATGGTGCAATATCTGATCTTATAAAAATAACCTCATTTAAATTTGATATTATATACTTGGATTTTACTGCTCCTCTATTTAGTAAAGAATCTAAACCCTTGCTCACTATAAACTCTATTTTTGAAAGTAACTCATTTGCTGACTTAGGTGTTCTCATCGTTAACAGTTCTTTGCCAGACAAAACAGATGAAAATATCGATTTTTTATCATCTTATTTTAGAAGTCATGCTTTTCTTGAAGAGTCTATTTATACTGGAAATAGCAAAGGTTCTAGATTTTTTGAAGGAGCAGATAGTAATGGCTATGTAAGTAGAATTGAAATAGAAAATTATGAGCTTGACGGTGATGAGAAAATATTTGAGGATTTGATTGAATTAAATTTTGAATCTGCTTATAGTGCATTTTCAACTCATTATCCAACTATAGTCGCTAGCTATATTCAACCAATGTTAAGGGTTGGTAGTACTGCAGCACTTAAACGTATGTTCATAAAAATGGAACAGGACAAAATTCAGTCAAATTTAATCAAGATGGTTACCATTCCTGGCTATAATATTCGGAGTGAATTTGATGATGATTTAGAACAACTATCAGGAGGTGAAGTATTTATAAATCATCAAGAATTTCCTATTTGGAATTTTATTTTGAGACTTAAAGATTCAAAAACTAATTTAGGAAAATACTGGTTTCAGCAATTTACAAACTCTAAAAGTGGAACATTATCATATTTTGATAGTGTCCGATTATATGATCTGCTTAGAAATGCTGAATCTTCTTATAAAAATATTTTGTCTCAAGGTTTATCGAATTCAATTGAGGAAATTATTTCTGCTCTCCCTGATCCTTATGGAGGTGTTTTTTGTGATGTTCCTATGCCACGTCTTTGGATAGAATTAGCGATTAACCACTTGGGTAATGCACATCATGTCAATACAGATGCTCATTGGAGAGCAAAATATAAAGCAAAAAGTAGAAATATGTATCTAGATTTATTTGTTTTTGATAATTGTCGAGCACTTTATGATTGGCTCCCAATGTTAAATTTATATGGTAAAGATATATCGAAGATTGAAAGACAAATTATTGTTAGGGCATGTATGGATGCAATTACTAAGCAAAATCATCATTCATCTTTTTTTAGTTATTTTGGCGCAAATTTAATCGGAGCAACAACAAAAAGCTGGTCTCATTTTGGTAAGCTGAAAGAACGACATGATCTTAATAAATAATTTATATTTTAAGAAAAGGAGTTTAATGGATATTTTTTATTTCAACAAAGAATTATTAATTTCTCTTTGTAATCTGTTAAAACTATTTTTTAAAAAATAGTTGTATAAATACTATTAAACTTTTCTATCGGATAATTATTTTATATGTTAAATGTTATCTGGCAACTTAAATCCATATAAATGATTATTTTTGTAATAAAGAATTAAAGTCCATTGACTATTTTGGGTATTAGTAACCTCTCCATGTATGAAATCTTACATATTATATATTCATAAAATATGTGGATATCAATTAGCATTTAATCCAAGTAGAAAATATTGATGAGTTTTCAAAATTAAAGAATTGTATTTTCCACAGATTTCTTAAATATAAATTAATCTTACATAATGACAATTAGACGGTCTTTTATAAAGAATAGATATGATATTTAATAAAAAAATCAAGATAAAAAAAAGAACTATTGTTTTTTACTAAATATCATTAATTTATGATGATATGATCCATGCTTAATCATCTTAATCTTAAAAGACTTTTAAACAATTGATTAACCAATGTAACTATCCCCTAAAATAGTACATAAAAAAGTAGAAAATTCTCTGTAACTATCCCCTAAAATAGTACATAAAAAAGTAGAAAATTCTCTATAATATTTTTAAGGAGAATTTCAATATGAAAAAATTATCGGAACACCAAATTGTCTCCATTTTAAAAGAAGCTGAAGTTGGTATCCCTATTAAAGAGCTTTGCCGTAAATATGGTATGGCCGTTTCTACTTTTTATAAATGGCGAGATAAATATGGCGGTATGCAATCATCGGACATTAAGCGGTTAAAACAGCTGGAAGCTGAAAATCGTAAACTTAAACAGATGTATGCTGAATTAAGTTTAACTTCTCAGCTCCAGCAAGAAATAATAAAAAAGCTATAGTGCCGACGGCAGTTCGTAAGAGTTGGGCACAAACACTACAGTCACAATACTGTATAACAATTAAAATGAGTTGCACTATTGTGAATTTAAGTCGCTGTGCTTACTACTATCAACCTAAATCGGCAGATGACACTATGATTATTTCATTACTTAAGTCAATAACAGACAAGCATTTACGTTGGGGATTTCCTAAGTGTTTTCATCGAATCAGGAAACTGGGATATACGTGGAATCATAAACGGATTTATCGAGTTTATTGTCAGTTAAAACTCAATATTCGTTCTAAACGCAATAAACGATTGCCCCAACGTTATCCAGAGCCATTATCAGTACCAAGTCGTTTGGGAGAATGTTGGTCAATGGATTTTATGAGTGATAGTTCTCAAAATCACCGCCGATTTAGAACCTTTAATGTTATTGATGACTTTAATCGAGAGGCATTAGGCATTGATATTGCGGTCAGTTTATCGGCAGGTAGAATTACCCGTTATTTAGACAGACTGGCTCAATATCACGGTTATCCATTAAAAATACGCGTTGATAATGGCACAGAATTTACCTCAAACAGATTTACAAGTTGGGCAAAATCACATGGAATAACCCTAGATTATATTAAACCAGGTAGTCCTTATCAAAACGGCTATATAGAACGATTTAACCGCACATATCGAACGGAGGTATTAGATCTGTATTTATTTAAAAATCTGGAACAAGTAAGAAAAATAACCGAAGAGTGGTTAGAAATGTATAACACAGAAAGACCGCATGAAGCATTAAATAATATGACACCAATTGAATATAGAAACATGAAGCAAATAGCATGATTTTCTACTTGGTTTGTGTGCTAACAATGGGGTATTTACATCTAATGTTCAGCAAAGGCTTATGGTTTTTGCAAAATAATTAAAATGGCGAATGATATTCTAAAAAAACGCATAGCTTTTATCTACAATTCAAGAGGATAAAGTACCATTATATGAAAACTTATTTATTCTATTATCCGAAAATATTTGTCAGCTAATTGTTTGAAGTGAGTTGGTCAGGTTATTATGCCTAGCTAAAAAGCCCACCTCAGTCAATATTATTTGAAGAGTATCTTAAAAGCAGTATTGGTTGCAGAAAGCTCATTTAGATGTACCAAGTTTAGTACATAATGCTAGAGATAAAGAATATCAAATCTTAGAGAAAAAGTAAGTTTAATCCTTAAAGGCTATGAGTAAAGCCGAGTATAAATTCAAGTATAAAATTGATACGGGTATTGTCCATGATGTTGTTCTCAATATGTTAGCCAAGCAATTTAATCCCGACAAAGAAAGTTTTGCTTGAGTAGCTGATATCACTTAAATCAAAACTGGTAAATGCTGATTATATCTGTGTATAATTATATCAATTTGTATGGGTAACATATAATTGGTTGGTCTTCAAAAGAGTCATTATATACACCGACTTTTAGTCTGTTATCATTAAAACAAGCATTATTTATCTGTCATTTCTTTAAAGATGTGTTACTTCAAAATTACCGGGGAAGTCAGTATTATCGTGCTGATTTTGGATATTTTTTGTTGTAATATGGATTAAGGCAAAGTGTAAGAAAATTATTAGGATGATACGGTGCGGAAAGATGTTGTTATAGATTAAAACCCAAATTTTGGTCTTGGAAATTACAAAACAGAGTTTTAGCCGATAAAACACGATTTGAATTTATTAAGATCTATTATAATTCTATTCGACCACCATTCAGCAATGATATTATATTGCTACGCAATATGAAAAACAGTATTACTTAAACAACAAAATCACACAGGTAACTTCTTTCTAATATTTTGGCAACGATCAGGCTTTTTATAGAATTTTAGGAATAGATAATGGATATTAAAAAAGTATTGGAACAGCATGAAATTTGGATCTACTCTAATGGCGAATCTGGAGAGCAAGCTGACCTTAGTTATGCCAACCTGCGTAATTCCAATCTAAGTTATATCAATCTGAGCGATGCTAAATTAAGATATGCCGATCTTAGAGACGCCAATCTGCGGGAAGCTAATCTGAGTGATGCCGACATGAGATATGCCGACTTGAGAGGAGCCCAACTTAGTAATGCCGATCTAAGTTGGACCAACTTAAGAGTTGCCAGCCTAAATAATGCCAATTTTAGAAATGCTGATATGAGATGTGTTGATCTAAGAGGTGCCGACCTTAGAGAGGCTAACCTGAGAGATGCCAACCTGTTAGCTGCCCTCCTGATAGAAGCTGACCTGAGAAATACTGATCTGAGAGGTGCCAATTTGTTACATGCTAATCTGAGAAATGTCAAACTGAAAGATACTTATTTACCTGAGTCAACATTCATAATATCAGATGAAAAATGTTTTATTTCAATATGTGGAGATGAAGTTAGAGTAGATTTGAGGGTTCCCTCGGTTAGAGTAGATTTGAGGGTTCACTCGGTTAGTGAATGGCGTCAATTTAGTAAACAAGACATTGTAAACATGTTTGGTAAAAACTCGTTTAAATTGTACTCTCATATACTCGATCTTATTGATTCTTATTGCGGAAAGGGCGAGCGTCCTAAATGGTTAAAGAAGTGAAACGATGGATAGTAAAGTAATTATAGACCGTTTATAGTAAGTAAACTGGTTTATTGAGTACGAAGCAGTACAAGCTATTGAACAGGTTTAATCCTTTCAAAAAAATGGACCGATGTCTTGTCTTTGATATAACTAAACAATCATAAAGAAATATTTATTATGCTCAAAAAATTTAGCACTGAATATAAACAATAATTGGTTGAATATACTTTATCAAATCAACCTCTTTCATCAATGAATTAACCACCTCAGCGAGAGCAAATCTCACCTTAATAAATCAGGTAACACGCATCGAATTGAACAGGTCTATATGACTACGTTGAGTAGCAACGGATTATTACTTTATTTTCGGCATGGCTTCCCTAACGATGTGTTAGTTCACAGTGACTAGTGAAGTGAGCATAGTAGAGTTAATTTTAGTTGTTTATTGTTGCCATATCGATTACAGCAAAAAAGTGTTGAATAGAAATTTTAGAGAAAAGGTGATAGCTGAAAACTTTTTTCATACTTTAAAAATCTATATTATTTAAGAATGTAATTACAAAATTAAATAATTAGCTGATGAACTGCTATTTGAATGTATTGGAATCTATTAACATCTCATTTATCGTCATTCAGTCAGTGGCAGGACATTACCGCAGTAGTATGAAAATCTGTATTATCAAAAAATAATGTTATAGAGGTAAGTACTGTCTAATATTTTTGTGAGGGTCATTATCATTTTTTCAAATGAGAAAGTAATATCTATGAAGATTTCTAACTTATATTTTAAACACCATTACAGAATGATACATCTTTATAAATATTGTTAAAGATTGGATTTTATTTGAATAAAATAATTGAAAGGTAATTTTTTTAGGTAAAAGCTCTAAAATAAATTTATATAGAATTTATCTTTATCTTTGTTATTATAAAAAATGTTTAGTTAATAAAAAAGGCAATATAATGTTTAATTTCAAAAAATATTTAATCAGTTTATTGGTACTGTTTAGTGCTTCTTGTTTTTCACTTGATCGTGTTGTTGTGTTTGTTTGTACAGGTAATACTGGGCGTAGCCCAATGGCAGAAGCTTTAGCTAAGGATTACGTGGAAAAACATAATTTAAATATCTCAGTCCAATCACGTGGTGTAAATGTTGATCCTAATGAAACCAATCCGGAAGAGGGCACAGTTAAAGTATTAAAAGATAGAAATATTGATATATCTTCGCATAAAGCAACGCAATTAGTCAAAGAAGATGTTGATTCATCAGACTATTTATTAACAATGACCCAAAACCATAAAGATCGAATTTTAAGCAAATACCCAGAAGCTCAAGGTAAAGTATATACGTTAGCTGAATTTGCAACCGGTAAAAATGAAGATCTTTCTGATCCTTATAAAATGCCAATAGCTGCTTATATCAAGGTTGAAAATCAATTAGATAAATTTTTACCATTAGCGCTTGATAAAATCGCGAAAGAGAAATAGTCCATAAATCTAACTTAGATTATCAAGTTTATAAACTCCCAGAGATATTTTAATTAATAATCATATAATTAAATCTCTTGGAGTTATTAAAACAATAATGAAACTAAGAAAAATTAGCTTATTTTATTCTATTTGTTTAAAAAAAATCTATTGATAAATAACATAACAAGTTAATATTAGTCTAATTTTAGTGATTGCCAAGAAAACGTTAAAAAATATTGATAATTAAAAACAAAACATAAACTAGCATAATAATCATCAAATTTGATATTCCTTCCATTGATTAAAAATCCAGCAAACTCACCATTTTCCATCTAATAAAATTTTTCGTAGAAAATTTAAATTTTTGTTAACATTTTCAATCGATTTTAAGTGTCTGTTTTTATGTGAAATATTTATTTTATACAAAGAAAATCCGTTTTAATAACCTACTAAAAAATTTGTTTTTTATACAATTCAACTTAAAAATACAATAAAAATCATAATATTAATATGGTTTTATTTAAACAGTTTACACAAACCGATAATATATATAATATTATCAATTGTAAAAAATGCCTAAATTATCAGCGTTTATTACTAGGTTTTCATAAAGGAATTGAAAACTTGTTTAGTGGCGAAAAAAAAGGAGCTGTACGAAATGATTTTAATTTTATAAAACAAATACTATTTTTATAGGCAAAAAAGATGAAAAAAATAAAACTTACGCCCTATCAATCAATTTTTTATTACGAATGGTTAGCAAACCCATCAAGAAGTGATTACAACATTGTATCTGATAATATAATCTCTGGAGAACTTAATCGAACAAAACTTTTTGAAAGTTTTAAGAATATTATTAATGAGCATTTTGTTTTTAGGAGTTTCATTGTAAATCATGAAGATGGTATTTTTTGGCAAAAAAGAGAATCAATCACAGAAGATAAATTAAAATCGTTATTAGTTTATCACGATCACCCCTTAAGTAACGAAGATATCAATAAAATAGTTTCGGAGCCCTTTGATTTAGAGAAAGGGATTCCTGCACGATTCCATATTGTAAAAGTCGGTCATCAACAATATCGAAGTATTTTAGTATTTCATCATATTTTAGTTGATGGAGTAAGTACTCAGGAGTTTTGGGATAAATTAAGTCAATACTATAACGATATACCTTATGAGCTACCGTCATATGAAGAACAAGCTCAAATGCATGAAAAACTTAATGATTCGTATCATGAAATTCTAACAACGCAAAAACAGCAGATGGAAGATTTCTGGAAAGAAGAGTTACAAGATGTAAAAAATATCGACTTTACTTTCTTAAAGTTATCAACCGAAAAACCAAAGCAATTAAATCAATTTAAGCCATATATTAGTGAATTTACCTTTAGCTATGATGAGAATATTTATAATCAAGTTAAAGCAATACGTCGTAAACATAAGATAACACCTTATTTATTTGGTCAATTGGTAATGGCTTTGTTATTAAACAAAATGACGTCTCAAAGCGCAATTCCTCTTGTTTATCCAATTGCTTTTAATGAAGGTAAAGAATTAATCTACGGTGCTCATATTAATACATTACCTGTTGTTTACCATTTTGAAGAAAATTCAACATTAGAGTCTGTTATACAAAATATTTTGCTTCATTATAAAAAGGTTAAACAAACTGGCGCTAAATACTTACCAGTTTACGATATTATACAGTTTGCTGAGAATGCTAATATTCTGGATGTGGCATTTGTACAAACCTTTGTTCGAGACCATAAAATGAATCTCAATGGGATGATTGATGGAGCGGTTAATCATGAATTTCAAATAGATTTATCTAATAAATTGGTGTTTGAACAAGAAGAACATAACAACCGAATTAACTATCGTGTTAAATTTAGTGAACAGCAATTAGATAAACAACTGGTTGAACAACTTGTGATGTTCTATCAGAGACTATTTATAAAATTACTTAACTATTTAAGTAATGATCAAGCCGATATCTTAGTAAATGATATTGAGGTACTAAATGAAGATGATTTGAAATTTTTAATTCATGATATAAATCAAACTCAACAACCTTATAAGAGTGATAAAATAATTGCTCAATTATTTGAAGAACAATGCCAAAAAACACCAAACAATACGGCTGTGCTTTTTGAACAAATTGAGATGTCCTATTCTGAATTAAACAACAAAGCCAATCAATTTGCTCATTATCTTCAAGATCACTTTTCTATCAAACCAAATGATTTAATTGGTCTTTATTTAGATCGTACCGAGCAAATTATTGTTGCTATTTTAGCTGTGCTTAAATCTGGAGCCGCTTATGTTCCGATCGATCCAACGGCACCTGATGAGCGTAATAAATATATTTTAGAGGACGCCCATATTCGTGCAGTTATTACACATTCTCATTACGTTGATAAACTGAATGAGTTAATGCCAGCTGTTGAAATTGTTCCGGTTGATGATCCATCCTTTATTGCAACCTTACAAAAGTATTCAACAGATAATACTGTTATTGAAACTAAACCAAATGATTTAGCTTATGTTATTTATACTAGCGGAACAACGGGAAATCCAAAAGGAACTTTAATTGAGCAACACAGTGTTAATCGCTTAATCGTTGATGCTAATTATGTCGAAGTTGATGAATCAGATCGCATATTATGTATTGCAGGATATCATTTTGATGCATCAATCTATGAAATATTCAGTGCTTTACTCAATGGTGCAGGAGTCGTTATTACCGCTAAAGAAAATCTCTTAGATTTAGATAAATTTAATCAGTTAATTGAGCAATATCATATTACCAATTTCCTAGCTATCTCAACATTTTTCAATACATTAGTTGATGCTCAATTACCTAATATAGCAAAATTACGCTATATTCTAGCGGGAGGAGAAGCCTTATCAGCTGTTCACGTAAATAAATTCCTTAAGTTATACCCAAATGTTAACCTCGTAAATGCTTATGGTCCGACAGAAACAACAACGCTTGCTACGACTTATTTAACAAATCAAAGTCAAACATCTTTCGGTAACAATGTTCCTATTGGTGTACCATTACCTAATACATCGGTATATGTATTGAATCCACAAAGACGCCCATTACCTATTGGCTGTATTGGTGAGCTTTATATCGGTGGTGCAGGGGTAGCGCGTGGTTATCTGAACAATGTTGAGATGACCAATAAAGTGTTCATTAAAAATCCATTTCAAACAGAAGATGAACGAAAGCAAAATTACAATGATCGTATCTATAAAACAGGTGATTTAGTCCGTTTGTTGCCTGATGGTAATATTGAATATATCGGTCGTAATGACTTCCAAGTAAAAATCCGCGGTTTCCGTATAGAGCTTGGTGAGATCGAAACGCATTTAATGATGCATCCACAGATTAAACAAGCCACAGTATTGGCACTAAATAATCAAAGTGGTTATAAATATTTAGCTGCATATTATGTCGCTGATCATGAAATTGACTCAGCAGAATTGGTTACGTATTTAATCAATGTGATACCTGAATATATGGTTCCTTCAACATTTACTCATTTACTCGTTATGCCAGTGACGATTAATGGTAAAATTGATCAAAGAGCGTTACCAAAACCAGTCCTATTGACCCAAACTAGCTATGTTGCACCTAGCTCAACTTCTGAGCATAAAATCGTAGAGGCAATCGCTAGTTTATTAGGATTTGAAGCGAGTGCTATCAGTATTACTGATGATTTCTTCCGTTTAGGTGGTAATAGTATTTTAGCTATCAAATTATCCAGTAAATTGACTCGAGAATTTGACCGTTCAATTAGAGTGGCTGATATTTTTACTTTCCGCACTGCGCAAAAAATAGCTCAATTCATTGATAAGAATCAGGAAAAAAGACAAGTAATTAGTGTAATGCCGGTTGAACATATTGAGCAACAATTATTATCCTTTGCGCAAGAACGTCTTTGGTTTATCGATTCTTATGAAGGTGGTAGTAATGCTTATAATGTTCCATTAGTATTTAAACTAACAAGCACTACAAATATTAATCTACTTGAAAAAGCAATATACGCAATTATTGAACGACATGAAGTTTTACGTTCATTAATTAAAACCAATGCACAAGGAATTGGTTATCAACAAGTTATTTATTTACAACAATTCCCATGGAATATTAATAAACAAAACTGTTCAAGCAAAGCGGAACTTGAATCTGCAATTTATAAGGATCTGCATAGAACATTTATTTTATCCGAAGAATTACCGATTTATGTTTGCTGTTATCAATTTGCTGGTGACAGTTACTTAAGCATTGTCATTCATCACATTGCATTTGATGGTTGGTCAACAGATATCTTTTTGGACGAGTTAGTCAATCTTTATCATTATGTTACAGCTCTATCTCAAGGAGATAACCAATATGCTGAAACATTACGTTTACCAGCAGTCGAAGTTCAATATAAAGATTTTGCTTTATGGCAACGTAATCTTTTAAAAGGTGATTTTTTAAATAATCAATTAAATTTCTGGAAAGGACAGTTAGAAGATTTTGAACAACTTAATCTGCCTACAGATTATCCGCGTCCAAGAGAAATTGATTACACTGGTCATGATATTTCTTTTGAACTTAATGAACAAATAAGTCAACAAATCCGTTCATTAGCTAATGAACTCAATGTGAGTGTCTATTCGGTATTATTGAGTGGTTTCTATCTATTATTAGGCACTTTTAGCAATCAAAAAGATGTGGTTGTGGGTTCTCCAATTGCGGGTCGAAATTATTCAGGTATTGAAAATACTATAGGCTTTTTTGTTAATACTATCGCACTACGTAAATGTATTGATCCGAAAGATAGTTTAAAATCATTCATTTTACAAACCAGTGAGTTAGTCACCCAAGCTCAACAATATCAAGATTTACCATTTGAACGGTTAGTTGATGCATTAGCGATTGAAAAAGATTCTTCACGGCATCCAATATTTCAAGTAATGTTTGGTGTACAATCATTTGGATCAGCGATACATAATGGTAAAACTGAAGAGCTACTAACTTTATATCAAAGTGAAATTGTCAATTATCAATCTGCTAAGTTTGATATGACAGTAATGCTTGATGACTCTAAATCAGCTATTACTGGTTTATTTAATTATGCTTGCAAATTGTACCGCCAAGAAACAATTGAGCACTACATCACTATTTATCAAACTATTTTAGAACAGTTTGCTCAAATGTGTGAGTCAGAACAATCGTTAACTGAAATGCGTTTAGTTGATGCTGCTACTTTCAATAAATTAATCTTTGATAAAAATAAACCATTCCAACCTTATGCAAGAGATAAGTCTATTGCAGAATTGTTTGAAGAAAAAGTTCAGCAAGTGCCTGATAATATTGCGGTCATTTTCCAAAATACTGAGCTATCTTATCAACAAATTAATGAGCAAGCCAATCAGTTAGCACGTTACCTGAAAGAACACCTTGATATAAAACCTAACGATTTGATTGGTCTTTATCTTGATCGTTCACAATATATCTTGATCTGCTTCTTAGCTATTTTGAAGGCAGGTGGAGCTTATGTTCCAATGGATCCTAATGCTCCAGATACACGTAACGAATTCATAATGCAAGATGCTCAAGTTAAAGCGGTTCTTACAACCGAAAATCATTGTGATAAAGTAACTGGTTTAGCTGCTAATTTATACGTACTCGCTGTTGATCAAGCTGATTTTGTCGATAATCTAAAACATTATGCGAAAGATAATCTTTTAATTAAAGTGAATCCGCATGATTTAGTTTATGTTATCTATACGAGTGGAACAACGGGAAATCCAAAAGGAACGCTGATTGAGCATCACAATCTTAATAACTATATTGTTAATGCTAATTATGTCAAAATCAATTCTGACGATCGTTTACTCAGTATCTCGGGTTATCAATTCGACGGTTCTGTTTACGATCTCTACACTCCTTTACTTAATGGTGTGACACTGGTTATTGTTGAAAAAGAGACATTTTTAGATTTAGAGCAGTTTAACAAGTTAATTGCTGATAAAAAAATCACTAATTTCTGTTGTACAACCACCTTCTTTAATGCATTAGTCGATAATGAAGTTGCTAATTTAAAATTATTAAATTACATATTCGTTGGTGGTGAAGCTTTATCCGCATATCATGTTAATAAGTGCCATCAACTTTATCCGCATGTCAATGTGGTTAATGCTTATGGCCCAACTGAAACCACTGTATTTACTGTTTCTTATTTAACTAACTTAGCACAAGAACCATTTAATTACAGTGTACCAATCGGTAAAGCATTGACGAATGTATCACTGTATATTTTAGATGAACAACGTCGTCCTGTACCTGAAGGAGCAATTGGTGAACTTTATATTGGTGGTGAAGGTGTTGGTCGTGGTTATTTACATAAACCTGAACTGACAGATAAAGTATTTATCCAAAATCCATTCCAAACTGTTGTCGAAAAGGCGCAAAATTATAATGCACGAATCTATAAAACTGGCGATTTAGTACGTTATTTAGCCGATGGCAATATTGATTATATTGGTCGTAATGATTTCCAAGTTAAAATTCGAGGATTTAGAATTGAACTTGCAGAAATTGAAACTTGTTTAGTCAACCATCCTGATATTCAGCAAGCTGCCGTGCTAGCTTTGAAAAATAGTGCTGGCGCTAAATATATTGCAGCTTATTATGTGGCTAAACAATTATTAAGCCAAGAGCAACTTGTTGGTTATTTACAGAAATCACTTCCTGAATATATGATTCCGGCTGCGTTTGTTCATCTTGACGCTATGCCAATGAATATGAATGGTAAATTGGATCGTAAGGCGTTGCCGATACCACAGCTTCTTGATGAGCAAAACTATGTCGGTCCTACAAATGAAACTGAAGCTATTTTCTGTCAAACCTTTGCCAATATACTTGGTTTACAAGCCAATGAAATCAGTATTCATGATGATTTCTTTAAACTCGGTGGGGACAGTATTAGCAGTATTCAACTTACCAACCGAATTAAACAGGCTCTTAATTATTATCTTTCCATTAAAGATATTTTCAATTTAAGAACGGTAGAAGCTTTAAGCAATCATGTGATTAATAATCGTCATGAATCGAAAGTCAGTGTGGAAACCGAACAAGGAATCTTAACTGGAACTCTTGAACTTTCACCTATTCAACAGTGGTTCTTTAAAGAAGTTAAAGTTGGTCGATTCCCAGACTATCACCATTGGAATCAAGCATTTTTACTTAAAATTCCAATGCTTGACGTTGATTTACTCAAACTAAGTGTACAAAAATTGCTTGAGTATCACGATATGTTACGGGTTAATTATCATGATTTAGTTGCAACTTATCAATCACTTCCTGATAGGTTGCCATTTTCTACGCAAAATATATCTGGTTGGTCACAAGATAAGATTCACCAATTAATCACCGATTGGCAAAGTCATTTTAATCTTGAACAAGGAGCATTATGTCATTTTGGTTATTTAACTGGTTTTGATGATAATTCTGCACGTATCCATGTTGCTGTGCATCATTTGAATATTGATGCGGTAAGTTGGCGTATCATTAAAGATGATCTAGAAGCTATTTATCAGTATTTAAGCCAACAATCATCCGTTGATGCCAATATCAATGTTAAAGATATTCTAGGTGAAAAAGGTAGTAGTTATCGTCAATGGGTCAATAAACAACAGCAATATCCGACGCTAATTGCTAATGCACAAGAACCTGCTTATTGGCAAAATATATTGGCAGATATTAATCAGTATCATAATCACCTTGATCAATATCGTGTTGATACGCTATATCAAACCAAAATGCTGCTATCTAAGACGCAAACATCTCGTTTACTTAGTCAGATTAATAAAGTATATGGAACTGAAATTAACGATATTTTATTAACAGCACTTGCTCAAGCATTAAAATTGGTATTCAGTGGTAATG
Source organism: Gilliamella apicola (assembly GCF_000599985.1). Lineage (NCBI taxonomy): Bacteria > Pseudomonadati > Pseudomonadota > Gammaproteobacteria > Orbales > Orbaceae > Gilliamella > Gilliamella apicola. The sequence continues at coordinate 1,744,369 of NZ_CP007445.1, read as the reverse complement.
ATCACTATATTTTATTAGAGGGTCATGGGCGAGAAGATCTCTACACTGATATTGATATTAATAACACGGTTGGTTGGTTTACCAGTATGTATCCAGTTAAACTAATGGTGAATAACCATAATGTTATTAATAATGTTGCTACGATTAAAGATACTTTACGACAAATACCAAACCATGGTGTAGGTTATGGCTATTTGATAGGTTATATTAAACAAGCTTTACCGGCGATCAGTTTTAACTATTTAGGTCAATTTGATAGTACTGAAAAAGCTAATAAATGGCGATTTAGCGATGAAGATAGTGGTTTAGCAATGTCTTCTAATAATCGCATGACTGACTTTTTATCCGTTAATGGCGGTATTTTGGATGATCAATTACAATTTGCCATAACAGGATACGTTAATAATGTACACGGTGAAGCTTTAGTTACGGCCTTTACTCAGCAGCTTAATGAGCTCATTGATCAATTAGTACTTATTGATCGTAGCTATTTGACACAATCTGATATTAATAACCTGATCTCTCCAACACTGCTAAATTCTTTACAAAACGATAAAGAAATAGAAGCAATTTATCCTGCAAATAGTTTACAGCAAGGGTTTATATATCATGCCGTTTCGCAGGGAGATTTAGATAATGCTTATCGAATTCAGATGATTTGGGATTATCACAATTCACTGGATATCAATTTGCTTGAACAAGCATGGCATTTTACACAGCAAAAATTCCCATCATTACGATTACGTTTCTCATGGGTGGAAGAACTGGTACAGATTATTGATAAACAATCTGATTTTGTTTGGCAATTTGTTGATCTTAGTAATCAAACTCAAGAGCAACAACAAGTCAGTATCAATCAATTAATCAAACAAGATGAACAAATCGGTTATGATTTAATGAAAGGTCAACTATTTAGAGTGACCTTAATTAAATGTTCTGATGAGAATTATCGATGTTTATTTAATAATCATCATGCTATTTTGGATGGTTGGAGTTTACCTGTCTTACTAAATGATGTGCATCAAAATTATTTAGCTTTATTACATCAAAAAGAGATAACTATCCAAGAAGATATCAGTTATTTAGTTGCACAATCTTACTTACAAAGTAAAACCAATGAGACAGCATCATTTTGGAAACAATACCTTAATGTTGAACTTGAACCTGAAAATCTAGAGAGCTTACTTAAAGGGGATTTAAGGCATATTAACTTAGCTGACCATAAATATGTTGAAGATTCACAAGAAATTTCGATAGAGATTGGTTCCCAACAATGTGAACAATTAAAATCATTATGTAAAAACAATGAGTTTACATTGAATGCTTTGATTCAATATTGTTGGCATCAACAATTAAGCATTTTTGGTAATAGTAAAACTACCGTTGTTGGTATGACAGTATCGGGTCGTAATTTACCGATTGACGGTATAGAAAATTCTATCGGGCTTTATATTAATACATTACCTGTAATTTTAGAGCATAGTGATGGTAGCGTCATTGAAACCATCAAAATGTTACAGACACATATTAATAATGTGAATAATAACAGTAATATTAATCTGATTGAATTACAAAAATCGGGTACACGTCTATTTAATTCATTATTTGTATTTGAAAATTATCCATTATCAGAAAGTGAAGAAGATGAATTAAAAATTGTGTTCCAAGGCGGTCATGAAAAACTTGATTATCCTCTCGGAATTGTGGTCTTCGAGGCTGCTGGTAAGCTATCGATTAAAATCAAATATGCTGGAGAACTCTTTAATGACTTAGCTATTAAACGTGTATTAAAAGGAATAGAATTAACCTTAACACATTTAGCTAAAAATCCAGCTATAGAGGCATCTAAGCTTAACTTATTAACTGAGCAAGAGTATGACCAATTAATCGTTAACCAACAAAAGAATATCGTTCCATTTGAACATCATAAACTCGTGAGCCAATTGTTCGAAGAGCAAGTTCAGAAAACACCTGACTCTATTGCCGTTGTTTATGAAAGAATAACATTAACTTATCAAAGTTTGAATGAACAAGCGAATCAACTGGCAAATTATTTACGATCACAATTATCAATTCAACCTGATGATTTAATTGCGTTATATTTAGATAAATCGCAATACATGATAGTAAGTATTTTAGCAGTGCTTAAAGCTGGGGCTGCTTATGTACCAATTAGTCCAAGCATGCCAGCAGAACGAATAGAGTTAATTCTTAATGATACTAAAGCGAAAGGTGTGTTAACTCATGCTCATTATGCTAAAGAATTAACCCAATTAAAAACTGAATTGCAACCAGAAGTTATTGCTGTTGATGATCCATCAATGGCTAACAAACTTTTACAGTTTGATAAACACAATGTGGTTACTTCAACAAAAGCCCATCATTTGGCGTATGTTATTTATACGAGTGGTACCACTGGGCTACCAAAAGGTGTGATGATTGAACACCATGGGATAGCCAATTTAGCAACAGTTCAGCAAGACATTTTAGATCTACAACCAAGTCATCATGAACAAGATCAGAAAAATGTTCTGTGGTATTCAAATTATATTTTTGATGCGCATGCTTTCGAAATATATAACGCTTTACTTAACGGTCATCAGTTGCACATTCTGTCAGAAGATAAACGTTTAGACTTTATAGCATTATCAAAATATACCCAAGATCAACATATTGATTTTGCCTTTATCCCACCAGCTTTACTCGATCAAGATGATCTGCTTTCAGTCCCTGTTTTAACAGTGGGGGGTGAAGCGGTTAATGCTAAATTAGTGAATCGATATTGTCAGCAGGGTATCAAGTTAATTAATGTTTATGGACCAAGTGAAACGACTGTCTGGGCTATGGCTCATCGTTATAGTAAAGATGACCTAAATACAGATTTGGGACAAGCCATTAAAAACGTTACTTTGTATGTTCTTGATGAATATTTGCGTCCTGTGCCTCCAGGTGTTATTGGAGAATTATATATCGGTGGTGCGGGTGTCGGTCGTGGTTATCTAAATAACCCTGAATTGACAAATCAGTCATTTATCACAAATCCATTCCAAACCAGTGAGGAAAAAACGCAAAATTATAATGCTCGAATTTATAAAACGGGCGATCTGGTTCGTTATTTACCGAACGGTCATATTGAATATATTGGTCGTAATGATTTTCAGGTTAAAATCCGCGGTTTCAGAATTGAATTAGGTGAAATTGAAACGCGATTAGTCAGTCATCCTCAAATTAAGCAGGTACTTGTTGTGGCGCTGACTAATAATCAAGGTAATAAATATCTTGCCGCTTATTATGTATCTGATACAGCCATAGATCAGACTGAATTAACCAACTATTTAGAACAAACATTACCTGAATATATGGTTCCGGCAGCCTTTGTACATCTAACGGTTATGCCTGTTAATGTGAATGGTAAAATTGATCGTAAAGCATTACCAAAACCTAATTTTGTTATGCAAGAAAGCTATGTTGCTCCTAGTACAGTGACTGAACAGCAGTTAGTCGCTGATATTGCTGAACTATTAGATATGGATATCGACTCAATTAGTGTGGTCGATGACTTCTTTAGATTAGGTGGTAACAGTATTTTAGCTATTAAATTGTCAAGTAAAATAGCCAAAACTTTTGAACGTGATGTGCGTGTAGGGGATATTTTTACCTATCGTACCATTCAGGACATTGCGAAATTTATTGAAGGTAATCACCAAAAACGTCAATCAATTACCATACAACAGGTGGCTAATGTACAAGAACAGAGATTATCCTTTGCGCAGGAACGTTTATGGTTTATTGATTGTTATGAAGGAGGTAGCAACGCATACAATATACCATTAGTATTTAAACTTCTGCCAGAGACTAATATCTCGTTTGTTGAGCAAGCTTTACAAGAAATTGTTCAGCGCCATGAAGTATTGCGTTCATTAATTAAAAATACCACAGATGGTGTTGCCTACCAACAAGTGATAAGTTTGCAACAACAACCGTTAGCAATCGAAAATCATTATTGTGATAGCCAAGCTGAATTAGATAAAGCGATTCATAATCATGTATACAAAGTATTCATGTTATCTCATGAGTTACCGATTTCGATTTGTCGCTATCAATTAGCTCAAGAAAATTATATGAGTATTGTGATTCACCATATTGCATTTGATGGTTGGTCAATTGATCTGTTCATTAATGAGTTCAGACAGTTATATCAATACTATGAGGCTTTATCTTTAGGTGATAGTAATCAAGCGATAGCACTTAATTTGCCACCTGTCGAAGTGCAATATAAAGACTTTGCTTTATGGCAACGGCAGTATTTGCAAGGTGATATTTTGAATCAGCAATTGCAGTTCTGGCAAGATCAAATAGCTGATTTTGAACCGCTTAATTTACCGACTGACTATGTTCGTCCGCAGCAAATTGATTATACTGGTCAAAATCTCATGTTTGAGCTTGATTATGATGTCAGCCAACAAATACGTTCTTTAGCAAAAGAACTCAATGTTAGTGTTTATTCTGTGCTACTCAGTGGTTTCTATTTACTACTTAGTTCATTTAGCAATCAAAAAGATATTGTCATTGGTTCACCAATTGCAGGAAGACATTATCAGGGTACTGAAAATACCATCGGCTTCTTTGTTAATACATTAGCATTAAGAAAATGTATTGAACCAAGCGAGAGCCTAAAAATGTTCATTTTGCAGACCAGTGAATTAATTACACAAGCTCAACAATATCAAGATCTACCATTTGAGCGCTTAGTTGATGCTTTATCGATTGAAAAAGATACCTCAAGGCATCCTATTTTCCAAGTAATGTTTGGCGTTCAGTCATTTGGTGAAGACGGGAACGAGGATAATTTATTGCAACGTTATTATAATGACAATGCAAGTTATCAAGCTGCTAAGTTTGATATGACCGTAATGCTTGATGATTCTAAACCAGCAATAACTGGCTTGTTCAATTATGCTACTAAACTCTATAAGCCGCAGACGATTGAACACTATATCACTATTTATGAATCAATCTTGCAGCAATTTACAAAGATGTATCAACAGCAACAAACTCTGACAGACTTACGTCTGATTGATAACTTAACTTATCAAAAAGTGATTTTTGATTGGAATAAGACGCGTTGCAATTACCCAACCGATGTGACAATGCATCAACTGTTTGAAAGACAAGTATTAAAAACACCAAATAATTTAGCTTTAGTTTATGAAAATGATCGCTTGACCTATCATGAGCTTAATGAACAAGCTAATCAGCTAGCACATTATTTGCGTGTAAACTTTAATATTCAGCCTGATGATTTGGTGGCAATCTGTCTTGAACGATGTAAATATATGCTGGTAAGTATCTTAGCTATTTTGAAGGCAGGAGGAGCCTATGTACCAATGGATCCTAATATGCCTGAAGATCGTCTCAGTTATATGATAGAAGATACCAAAGCTAAGGTTGTGTTAACGACTAACTTAAGTTACGAAAAGATCAATTCGTTAGTTTCTAAAGATCAAGTTGCATTGAACTTGCAATCCTCACAAACTATTAATTGCTTGAGTATATATTCAACAACTAACCCAACGCCATTAGCACAGCCTAAAAACTTAGCTTATGTGATTTATACCAGTGGTACGACCGGTAAGCCAAAAGGTGTAATGTTAGAGCACCAAGGTGCGGTTAATCGTATTATTTGGATGAATAACGAATATCCGATTACTGAAAAGGATCATATTTTACAAAAAACAAACTATACCTTTGATGTCTCGGTGTGGGAGCTATTTTGGGCGAATTGGTATGGTGCTTGTATTGTGTTTGCTCATTCAGAACTTTATAAAGATAATGTCTATCTTGCGGAGTTGATTGAAGCTGAACAAATCACCGTCTTACATTTTGTACCGTCTATGTTAGTTGCATTTGTGGAAACATTAGAAGCGCAACCTAATTTGGTTCCAAAAGTTCAGGGATTAAAATATCTGTTCTGTAGTGGTGAAGCACTTAATCTTTATGAAGTGAAAAAATGTCAAGTGTTGATGCCAAACTGTCAGGTACATAATCTTTATGGACCAACAGAAGCAACCATTGATGTACTTTATTATGATTGTAATAATCCAAATATTTCACAAGTATTAATTGGTAAACCTATTGCTAATACTTCGGCTTATGTTCTTAATGAATTATTACAGCCAGTACCTATTGGCGGAATTGGTGAGTTGTATGTCGGTGGTGATAATGTCGCTAGAGGTTATCTAAATAACATTCCATTATCAAATGAACGTTTTATTGCTAATCCTTTCCAAACGGAAGCAGAAAAAGCACAAGATTACAATGGTCGAATTTATAAAACTGGTGATCTTGTTCGTTCTTTAGCTGATGGTAATATTGAGTATTTAGGTCGTAATGACTTCCAAGTTAAAATTCGCGGATTCAGAATTGAACTTGGTGAAATTGAGGCTCGATTAACCCAGTATAATGGAATTAAACATAGCATTGTTATCGCTTATGAACAGGCTTCGGGCAGTAAGTATTTGGTTGCTTATTATCTTGCTAATGAGGAGATTGATAGCCAATTATTACAAGCTCATTTAAATGAAACTTTACCGGGATATATGATTCCGTCAGCATTTATATATTTAATAGAATTACCAATTACTTCAAATGGTAAGTTAAATCGTCGAGCGCTACCAAAACCAGAGCTTACCGATAAGGTTGAGTATGTCGCGCCAGAAAATGATGCTGAAAGAACATTATGTGAAGTCCTTGCTAATATCCTTAAAATTCCTGCTGAAGAAATTAGTATGCAAGATAGTTTCTTCCGATTAGGTGGTAATAGTATCTTGGCTATGATGCTTAATAACCGAATCAATGATGCGTTTAAAGTTAAAATGCGTTTAGTTGATATTTTAAGTGTCAACACAATTCGGGAATTAGCGAAAAAAATCTCAACGGCTAAACAGCAGTTTAATCCTATTGTGGAATTAAGAGTTGATCATGAAAAACCACAAATTTTTATGATTCACCCTGGACTAGGCGGTTGTGATGTTTATCAATCATTAGCGAATAAGTTATCCTCAAAATACAGCTGTTTTGGTGTAGATTCTTACAATTTATATCATGACCAACCTATTGAGGATCTCAATGTATTAGCGCAATATTATCTGGATCATATTAGTAAAGTTGCAACAAAAGATCAGCCAATCAAATTACTAGGTTGGTCTTTAGGTGGCAACATTGCATTACAAATCGCAGTACTACTTGAGCAGCAAGGAATCGAAAAGATAGAAGTTTATCTATTAGACACTTGGCTATTAAAAGAACAGGATTTGGAGCAATATAATCACCCAGTAAACATTACTCATGCTATGGATCGATTAAATCTACCTGCCCATGTACGCGATCAAATTGAGGTTTATGCAAAAATTGATAACAAGCTCGTTATACAGCCAATATCTGCTCAATTGAAACGGACTCAAGTTGTGTTGTTTAAAGCTGTACAGATTGAACAAGGTGGAGATTTAGCTGAAAAATATGTATTAAATAATATTGATACTTATTTACAGAATAATTCTCAATTAAAACTGGTTAAGTTAGATTGTGATCACTACACAATTTTATCTCATGAACAAGAGATCTTAGCTCAGATTTTATAACCTTAATGTTAATTATCCCCTTAAAAAAATCTTATTTTAAGGGGATGCTTTTTAGGTAAAGATAATGAACTTTATTTATTTAGCGAATATCAATAAGCTATCGTGGTCTGTTTTGCAAGATCAAAAAAAAATACTTAGCCACTCCGCGCAGTTAGATATCGAGAAATTCAGATTTGATCGAGATAAATGTCGCAATTTAGTTGGCAAAATGCTGTTGCTTTATTCTTTGCAGCGTCATGAACAATTTCAACAATCCTACTTACCCGTTATTGATTACGGTCTTTATCGGAAACCATTTATTCATTCAATAGAAGGAAATTTCAATATTTCACATGCTCATGATTGGGTTGCTTGTGTATATAGTACTAATGGCGAAGTTGGTATTGACATTGAATATGTTACGCCAATTAACATTATTGACTACCAGAATGTGATGACTAAAAATGAGTATCAAATAGCACTTAATGATCCACATTTTGATTTCTTTCAATTATGGACATTAAAAGAAGCAATTATGAAAGCTCAAGGGCAAGGATTTTATCTTTCACCATCTTCGTTTGAGTTACCATTCCCTTTTCGTAATGATGCGATCGTTGAAGTTAACCACACACGTTGGTTCGTTTATAGTCAAAGTTTTGCCAACGAATATAGGTTGTCTTTGGCTTCTTTATATCCAATAGTTAGGAATGTGCAAGTTATTCCTTTGCAACTCGATCAATTTCGGCAGTAATCAATTATTAAAGTGACACTTAATTGTAAAATAGATAGAATAGCGAAAAATATATATCTATAAAATAACAATTAGAGTAAATTGGAATGGCTAAACAAATCAAAGTAATCAAATGTCCAAATTGCGGCAGTATAGAAAAATCAGAAATAAAACCTGAACACTATCGTTGTGACAATTGTAATACCGAATATTTTTTAGATAGTGATGATATTAATGTAAATGTTAGATATCAGAATCAGAATAATACACAAGTAAATTATCTTGATCAATCAAACATTAGATCAATTATTATTATTGTTGCATGTATTGTTGTTGTTATTGTTTTCAGTAGTTTGATTTCAATCTTTTTCAAATCAAAATCCTATTCGAATGATTCATATTCAAATCCACCTGTATCTCATACAACAAAATCAACAAAAAGTGATACAGCCTTACCTGCTGAGACAAAAAATGTTGTCAAAGAAGTTAATTATCATTATTGTTCATTAACTGTAGTTGAGAACAAACCTTTTATTATTAGCATTGCTCAGCGCAAATACAGCCAATCAAGCCAAAGTAAATACTTTTTTGTTGTTCATGATTTGCTTGCTAATAAAATTGTCCAAGAGAGTGAAATTGCAGATTTAAAGACGGATAATTTTGGTAACGTAAAATGGGATTCTCATGATTTTACTCAAGATATAACTTATCTAACAGCAGGAAAACGAACCACTTTCCTACTTGATAAAAAGAAACTTACTTTGACTGATGTAACCTCATCATTATTAAAAAATTACCCTCAATACAATACTGGTATAGCATCGGTTAATATTACTACTGCTCAAAGTACAAAGGGTGCCTATGTTTTCCATATCCTTACTGATGATGGACAAAAAATTTATTATTTCCCAATTCAGGATAAAGCATATGTCGATAATAATGATTTTTATATGGCACTTAAGAATCTTGATCAGGCAAATGATACCAGTGAACATACAACTTTTAGCTTTGCTCAACAATATGATAAAGATTTTAAATTAATTAAATTCACCTATGTTAGTCCTGATGGAAAAAGCTATTATACCTTTACTTCAGCTAATGTTGGCGATGAGAAAACAGATGGTTCAGGTAAATTCACTGATGAAGCAAGTGCTTATAACGTTGATCATACTTTTTATAGGGATTCTAAATATCGATTAGTTTCTCATCAAAATTTAACACCTAACAGATTATACTTTAGTCCTGAAATTGTTTATTTTGATGATACTTCATTAATCATAAAAACTAAAGCTAGTGCCAGCCCAGATGCGCATTACAATTACCAAAGACTTGATACAAATACAGGTAAAGTATTGTGGACACTATCTGACGAAAAGACTACGATTAAAGATATAACTCATTTAAATGATGATTTTATTGCTAAACAAAACTGTGGTAAATATGCAATTATCAGTTCCGACGGAACTATTTCAAAAGAAATAACATTAACTCTAGAAAAATAAAATATAAGGTAATCTAAATGGCTTTAGGCAATTTTTTTAAAAGACAATTAAAAACAGTCATAGAATGGACAAACCAAGAGCCGGATGTCTTATTCTATGAGTTTCCAACCCCAACAAGCGAAATAAAAAATGCCAGTAAACTCATTATTAATCCTGGACAAGGTTGTATTTTAGTTTACAAAGGCGAAGTAATTGATGTGATTATCAAATCGGGGATTTACGAACTTTCAACATCAAACCATCCATTTATTACGAACTTGGTGAAAATATTACAGAGTTTTGAAAGTGAAAATAAACTGCATGTTTACTTTTTCCGATTAGCTAGCTTAGTTGATCAGAAATGGGGAACAGCAGCACCAATTAAGTATATTGATAGCGTATATCAATTTCCAATTGAGCTTGGTGCTTATGGTACTTATTCGATTAAAATTGAGCATGCGGGGCTGTTTTTCAAAGAAATTGTTGGAGCCAATTCAATTTATACGGCAAAAGATCTTAATAAGTTAATGATGTCTCGTATAATACCTACCATCTCATCACAGTTAGCGACTGAAAGTTATTCATACCAAAATATAGATTCTCAGTTAATTAAGTTATCTCAACAAATTAAAGACAATCTTCAAGTTCCTTTTACTAAATTAGGCCTTGTTTTGGATGATTTTCAAGTTGAGGCAACATCGTTTAATCAAGAAACACTCGATCGCATCAATAGAATTGCTGATTCAAGAACTGACGCACTAGCGGCTAAAGAAGTTGGCTTGAATTATGTTGAACATGAAAAACTTAAAGCGCTACGTGATGCTGCACAAAATGAAGGCGGACTTGCTGGAGCCGGTTTACAAATCGGTGCGGGTGTAGAATTAGCTAAATCGTTTGATCTAAACGGTAATAATACAACTTCAACAGAAAATAATAGTGAAGAGATTATCAAGCAATTAAAACAATTGAAAGAGCTCGCTGATGCTGGAATTTTAACGCAAGAAGAGTTTACTGCCAAAAAAGCTCAATTGCTTGAAAAGCTCTAATAAATGAGATAACAATAAATTTATTAGTTTGCTGATAACTGATTTTTTAAGAAGATAGTTATATATTCAAATTAATAATAGATGTGATTACCTATTATTAATTAATATCGAGAAATTGCTCAATTCATCAATATGTAATTGGGCAATTTTTTTAGCTAATTACTTGTCAATAATATCGAAATATTTAAAGTTATATTTAACATCAGTTGTTTATTTTGTTTGAGTAGAAGCCAAAATGCCAATTTGGCACTCACTGATTTAGTTTTACCCTTAGCAAAATTTTACGTTATTTTTATCCATCGATTATCTTGTTCTGTATAATAAAATTGGCAAATCCCATTGAGTCAAATATAAATTTTGAGTTCATAAGCGAATGTAATGCGTTGGGTTATTTCTTCTTAATATTCATTAATAACGCCTGAATCTTTTATTCATTTGTTACGAAAGCACAAAATATATTAGTCATGGTTGAAGATAATGGTCAATGTAGCATAATGCTCATTGTTGATAATTAGGCGTTGACCAATTAAGACTTAATTACTCCTTCCTATTTGAATGAGTATTATTTGGCATTTAAGTTTCCATCGGCTATGAGCAAAAGCATGAACTAACTACACATTACCTATATCACCCCAAAAAGGACAAAAATTATCTAATTCATAGCTGATTGAATACAATGTGGTTTACTCTATTTATTATAAATTGAACTAAATTGTATTTAACTTTTATTTATGGAATGATTTAATGTTGCTTTAATTAAATTATCTAACTAAAGCCTTTTTTTATGACGCCATAACCATTTGCCACTAATTAATCGTTGATAGAAGAATATACTCCTAATAATCCAATCTAAAAACATACCAAACCAAACACCAATCACACCAAAGCCGAGATATACACCAAAAATATAGCCTATAACAATTCGGCACATCCACATGCTACCAATGGCCACCCACATGGTGTAATTGGCATCTTTTGCACCTTTAAAACCATAAGGTAAGACGAAGGAAGATGCCCAAAATGGAGTGAATAAAGCATTTAACCAAAGTAAATGTTTGGATATTTCAATAACCTCTTGGTCATTGGTATACATGGAACTTAATAGCCCCGCAAATGGAATGGATAAAAAGGCTAAAAAGCATAGTAAAAAACTGGTCAAATGGAAGATAAATTTTAGTTGTCTAGTAGGTTGATAGATTTGCCCCATACCAAGCCGTTTACCGACAATGATTGTCGATGTGGAGCCTAGTGTTCCCCCTGGCAAATTCAATAATCCAGCAATCGAAAAGGCAATAAAATTGGCAGCAATGGTAGATGTCCCCATACCAGCTACAAAAGTTTGAGTCAGTAATTTGCCAATATTGAACATTACTGATTCAACACTAGCTGGGATACCGATACTAAGAATATCAATAAGAATTTTAGCATTGAACGAATGAAAATAGCTTCTAAGAGGTATAAATAGTGCTCGACTCGGTTTGATAGTTAATACTATTAGTATAAATATCATACCGCAGTAACGTGATACTGTTATACCAATGCCTGCACCAATAAATCCTAAACCTTTCCAATTGAACGCACCATAAATTAATACGTAACTTATAGACAAATTCAATATATTCATAATGATGTTTAAATACATTGGCAGTTTAGTGTTGCCTGCACCTCTTAATGCACCACAACCCACTAAGATAAAAGCTAATGCAGGATAACCTAACACTGTTAATTTAAGAAAGGTTAAAGTAAGTTCTTTGACCTTCGGTTCGGCTTTGCCAGCGATAATTTCAACAATCCAATAGCCTGAGAATTCCACAAAAACAAAAAGTAAAAGTGAGATTAATATTAGTAAAGTGATAGATTGCCGTGCCGCTGAAACCGCTTTTTTTCGATTGTGGCGTCCTAAACTGAAAGCAACTACAACGGACGTTCCTAGTGCAACAGCCATAAAAAAGGACATAATAATCATATTAAAGCTTTCTGCTAGACCAACGGCAGCCATTTCAGCGCTACCAATCCAACTAACAAGAAAAGTACTGAAAATTCCCATCAATATGACGGAGAGATTTTCAATAAAAATTGGCATCGCTAAAGGGAAAATCTCGCGCCAAAGCAGAACATTGTTTGAACGTCTTTTTTGGTATAATTGTGTTTTCCTTAAACGATCAACTAATTGAACATTCAATTTAAAGCCTAAAGTTATCCATAAAATTTTACAATATTATAACTCCTTTAATTAATAAAAATGAACTTATGTTTCAAAAATAAACTTTATTAATATGATGCTGTTAACTAAAAAATTCATTATTTAATGTCACTGTATAATTTAATTTATTCATAATAAAGTGAACAGTAAACGGGTGGAGACAAAATAAATAGGTTTAACTCTGAAAGAATAGTCAGTATTGTCGTATAGTGGTTAAATTTTAGTATTAATTAAACCATATAATAAATTTTGTCAAAAAGTTTGAGGAAATGCATACGTTTCAGTATAACAATTCGCATACTTTTCTTGAATGGAGATTTATATAACTATATTATAGCGAGCTTTAAAGACTTTGATCACCAAAACAATAAATGAGTCCTTATGTTAATTAATGCTAAAGATATTCTCGAAAAATTAAACCCACATAATAAAATCAATTATGACTCGGTACTTAAAGAAGTCATTGCCGATTGGCAATCTGCAGCCGTTCGCCCTAAATTATTAATTCATAGCTGCTGTGCACCTTGTAGTACATATGTTTTAGAGTATTTGGCACAGTATGCAGATATTACTATCTATTTTGCTAATTCAAATATTCATCCTCGTATTGAGTATGAATACCGTAGTGTAGTACAGCAGAAATTTATTGCTGATTTTAACGAAAAAACAGGCAACAATGTTCAGTTTTTAGAAGCACCTTATCAACCAGCAGAATTTATTAAACAAGTTGAACATCTTCGTGATGCTCCGGAAGGTGGTGAACGTTGTCATCTCTGTTATAAAATGCGTTTGGATTTAGCTGCAATCAAAGCACAGGAATTAGGGTTTGACTATTTTGCAAGTGCCTTGACACTGAGCCCTAAAAAGAACAGTCAAAAAATTAATCAACTTGGTTTTGAAATTCAAGAAATTTTTTCAGTTAATTATCTACCTTCCGATTTTAAAAAAAATAATGGTTATAAGCGCTCAATAGAACTTTGCAAAGAATATGATGTATATAGGCAGTGCTATTGTGGTTGTATTTTTGCAGCTAAAGCCCAAGGCGTGGATTTAAAAAACGTGATAGCCATTGCCAAACAAGGGTTAGAAAAACAAGCTTAATTTTTCTTTAATTGATATAAATATACTGAAACGTAGCCTTAACCTGAAACTTTTTGACAAAACTGACATTTTTACCAAACAAAATATTAAACAAGCATAGTAAATAGTCAAAACATTTAGCTATAATATTGTTGATAAAAACAAAATTAATAGTAAAGCATAATTGCTTGTTTTACCGTTAATTGTGATTTTACAAAATGTGAGTTTATTATGACAAAAATATATAGATTAGGATTGGATGTTGGTTCTACAACTGCAAAATGTGTTGTGCTTGATGAGTATGATAATTTTGTTTATACCAATTATGTACGTCATAATACCCATATTGTTGCAACTGTACTTGAATTACTTAATGAAATCAAACAAAAACTAGGAAATGGTATTCATTTGTCGGTAAAAGTAACAGGTTCTGCTGGAATGGGTATTTCAGAAAAAGCCAATATTGCTTTTATACAAGAGGTTGTAGCAGCCTCCGAAGTCGTGCAACGCAAGTATCCCCAAGTGCGAACTTTGATCGATATTGGCGGTGAAGATAGTAAAATGATTTTCTTTTTTCCTGATCGCCCGCCTGATATTCGAATGAATGGCAGCTGTGCAGGAGGTACAGGAGCATTTATTGATCAAATGGCAACCTTGCTTAATATTCCGATTCAACAATTTGATCAACTTGCTCAAAATCATAACCAAATTTTTCCTATTGCTTCTCGTTGTGGAGTATTTGCCAAAACCGATGTTCAAAATCTAATTAGTCGTAACGTTTCCAAAGAAAATATTGCTTATTCTGTTTTACACGCTGTTTGTATTCAGCTAGTTAATACTTTAGCTCGCGGCTACGATATTGTACCGAAAGTCATGTTAATTGGCGGGCCGTTTTCTTTTATCCCTACATTAGGTAAAGCGGCTTTAGAAACATTAAAATTAGCAGATGACCAAATCGTTAAAACAGAACATCCGACATTATTATCAGCATGGGGAGCTGCAATCCATCTTATTGAGCGAACGGATCTTTCACTTGATGATTTTATTAATCGATTAAATACTTCAACTAAAATTATAGCTAATCAATCTTTTCGACTAAAACCACTATTCAATGAATCATTATCTTTTAATGCTTGGAAAAAACAACGTAAATATATTCAAATTCCTCGTTTAAATTTAGCCGATTATCAGAAAAAATACGCTTTTTTAGGCATTGATAGTGGTTCAACAACGACTAAAATTACACTCATAAGTGAAGATAACGAGCTTCTTTTTACTCATTATGCACCAAATAATGGTCACTCTATTAGTGCTTTGATTAAAGGGTTAACCCTTTTAAAAAATGAAATTGCCACATCAGGTAAACAAATTGTGATTGCTCGCACTGGTGTAACAGGCTATGGCGAAGAACTTTTAAAAGCCGCATTCGCTTTTGATGATGGATTGGTTGAAACTATGGCGCATTTTGCTGCGGCTAAACATATTGATCCTGAAGTTAGTTTTGTGATGGATATTGGTGGACAAGATATGAAAGCCATCTTTATCGCTAATGGCGTTGTCAATCATATTGAGCTTAATGAAGCATGTTCATCAGGTTGTGGATCTTTTATTGAAACTTTTGCTAAATCACTCAATTCCAATACGATTGATTTTGCTGATGCGGCATGTAACTCGTCCAATCCTTGTGATTTAGGCACACGTTGCACGGTTTTTATGAACTCAAAAGTTAAACAAGCTTTGCGTGAGAATGCTACCATGGGAGATATCTCCGCAGGACTAGCCTTTTCGGTAATTAAAAATGCCATTCATAAAGTCCTAAAACTCCATGATATGAGTAAGTTAGGCAATCATATAGTGGTACAAGGTGGAACTTTCAAAAACCCAGCGGTATTTAGGGCATTAGAACAATTAACAGGAGCACAAATTACCAGCTCTAATATTCCTGAGTTGATGGGAGCTTATGGAAGTGCTTTAGTTGCAAAAAATCATTACCAACAAAATCCTGTATTATCGCAGTTCATTGGTTTAGATCAGCTTCAAAAAGCTGAAGATAACAAAGCTAAACCTTCACGTTGTAAAGGGTGTGAAAATAAATGCGATATTATGATTTATCGTTTTGCGAATGGACAACGTTATTATTCAGGGAATAAATGTGAAAGATTCTTAAGCAATAATCAATACAAAGACAACAGTTCATTTAATATGCTCGATTACAAAAACGAACTGTTATTTGAACGCGCTAAAACCTCCAATCCTAATGCAAAAATCAATATTGGTATTCCAAGAGTATTAGGGCAGTATGAAAATTTTCCATTTTGGCACACATTATTAACGCAAAGTGGTATTAATGTCATACTTTCACCTTATTCAACTCAGGCTATTTATGAAAAGGGTGCAGGTACGGTAATGTCTGATAGTATTTGCTTTCCTGCCAAGTTAGTGCATGGGCATATAATGGAACTTATTGAGCAAAAAGTAGATCGTATCTTTATGCCAATGGTCGTGTTTGAGTCGGCGCAATTTGATAATTCGGTTAACAATTACAATTGTCCAATAGTAAGTAGTTATGCTGAAGTTGTGCACAGTGCGATTAATCCCGAAATCAAATATAATTTACCGCTTGATTATCCTGTTATCAACTTCACTGATATTCAATTACTGAAAAAAGGTTGTATTAATTATTTAAAATCATTAGGTATTACCAAAAATGTGGCGGAAAAGGCCTTTTCCAATGCATTGATAGCTCAATCAGAATATAAAAAATCACTTTACAATAAAGCGGTCGAAATAGTAAACAATGCTAAGCAAACAGGTCGTTATGTGTTTATTTTAGGAGGACGGCCTTATCATAGCGATAGCCTAATTAATCATAAAACACCTGAAATTTTAAACGCGTTAGGTTGTGATGTAATTACTGAAGATTCAGTATTAGGTGCCATTAATCAATTATCTCCAGAATTGCAAATTTGTTCACAATGGAGTTATCCAAATCGTCTATATGCTGCGGCTTCTTTTGTTGCTGAGCAGCCTAATAATGTGCAATTTGTTCAACTCAACTCATTCGGCTGTGGTCCTGATGCAATTGTTACTGACGAATGTAAAGCAATATTAGAATCAAAAGGCAAAACTTGTACGGTGATTCGTGTTGATGAAATTACTGCAACAGGATCGGTCAGATTACGATTACGTTCTATTATTGAATCGATGCGAATGAATCAACAACAACCATTAAAAATAGTTGAACGTAAAAAAACGGCTATTTTTAGTAAACAAGATAAACAACGTCGGACAATTTTAGCGCCGTTTATTTCTGATTTCTATTCACCTTTATTACCTCCTATTTTTGCTTTATCGGGTTACAAACTTGAAACTTTGCCCAAACCTGATAAAAATTCAGTTGAATGGGGATTAAAATATTGTAATAACGAAATTTGCTATCCCGCGACCATTATTGTTGGTGATATTGTTAAGGCGTTACGTTCTGGTAAATACAATCGTGATGAAGTCGCGGTAGGTATTACTCAGACGGGAGGACAGTGTAGAGCAAGTAGTTATTTGTCATTAATTAAAAAAGCGATGATAAATAATGGTTTTGATGATATTCCAATTATTTCACTTAGTACGGGCAATATGAATCAAGATGAACAACCTGGATTTAAAATCAATTGGCTCAAAACATTGCCTATTAGCTTTTTTTCTGTATTGTTTGCTGATTCACTATCCAAAATGTACTATGCCATAGCGCCAAGGGCAAAAGTAAAACAGCAAGCCAATCAACTCAAAGAACTCTATACACGAAAATTACAACAGTTGATTAACCAAAAGAAAGGACAAGGCGCCATATTCACGTTGTTAGCCGATGCGGTTCAACATTTTAATCAGATCGAAGTTGTAAATAAAGATTGTCCTCAAATTGGTATTGTTGGAGAAATTTACGTCAAGTATAACAATTTTGGTAATCAACATAGTGTTGAGTGGTTAATTGAGCAGGGTATCGAGCCAGTCATTCCGCCTATGATTGAATTTTTTGCACAAATGTTTGTTAATTTTGACAGTAATGTAGATAATTATTTGGTATCAAAAAGCTATAAATCTTATTTAATGCATTTTTTCGAAAAAATAGCACAACGATACGTCGATAAAACTAATAAAATTTTATCGACCTTCAAATATTATCAACCATTCCATAATATTCGCGATATTTCTAAAAAAGCTCAGCAGATCCTTAATTTATCCAATCAATTTGGTGAAGGTTGGTTGATACCAGCTGGCATCATGACTTTTGCTGAATATGGAATTAACAATGTAATTAGCTTGCAACCATTTGGTTGTATTGCCAATCATGTAGTATCAAAGGGTGTTGAAAAGCGTATGCGCGATCTTAATCCTAAACTTAATTTATTGTATTTAGATTTTGATGATGGCGCAGGGGAAGTAAATGTGCTTAACCGTTTGCATTTCATGGTGAGTTCATTAAAGTATTCACAGCTACAACGGATTGTGTAATAACAAAACAACCGCTAAGTTAAATTTAATTAAATTAACTTAGCGATAGATTAATTTTTTAGGATCGATTGTGATATCAATTTACCAATTAAAACCAAAATTTCAATCCCTACTGCGCCCATGTGCAAATAGGCTCAATAATGCCAATATAACAGCTAACCAAGTAACAATATCGGCTTGTTTGGGATCGATTTTTGTGTCTTTTATTGTCGGTTTATTTTCGTCTTATCAATGGATTTTTTGTGTCATTCCTATCTGGATGTTGATTCGTATGGCACTCAATGCCATTGATGGTATGTTAGCGCGCGAATTTCAACAAAAAACAGATTTAGGCGCTTATTTAAATGAAATTGGTGATGTTATTTCCGATATTGCGTTATTATTAGTTTTCATGCAGCTTGATAATGTTAGTAACAATTTAGTTATTTTAGTTGTTTTACTCTCTTTTTTATCCGAATACGCTGGCGTTTTAGGTCTGATGGTTGGTTCGTCAAGGCGCTACGATGGGCCAATGGGCAAAAGTGATCGCGCTTTTGTCTTTGGGGCGATCAGTTTAGGCATTGGAATTTATCAATTGCCGTTAGATTGCATTAATCCAATATTGTGGATGATCAGTTTTCTACTAATTTATACTGTGATTAATCGTATTCGAAAAGGCCTAGAGAAAGCACAAAAATAAAAAGGTTAACAAAATGCGTACTCTTCAACAAAAAACTTTCACAAGTCACGATGGTTGTAAATTATTTTATCGTTATTGGCCAGCTGTTAACAGTAATGATGGACTTTCATCCCAAGGAATTGTGCTTTTTCATCGTGGGCATGAACACTCCGGTCGTGTTGAACATCTTGCGGATGAATTGAATCTACCCGATTATCAGATATTTGCTTGGGATGCTAGAGGCAATGGTTTATCGGAAGGAACGCGAGGTGATGCGCCTAATTTTGCGACGTTAATTAAAGATGCTAATTGTTTTATTGAACATATATCGCAAGAATATCATCTAAAACACCAAGATATTGCTGTTATTGCACAAAGTGTTGGCGCTGTAATTGCTACTGCATGGGTACATGATTATGTGCCAAATATTCGAGCGTTGGTGTTGGGTGCTCCCGCATTTGATGTCAAACTTTATGTGCCATTCGCTGTCCCTGGATTGAAATTACTATACAACCTAAAAGGCAATTTTTTTGTTAATAGCTATGTAAAACCTAATTTATTAACTCATGATACTCAGCGAGCGAAGTTATTTACACAAGATCCGTTAATTACTAGACAAATATCAGTTAGATTACTTTTAGATCTCTATACCGTATCTGACCGAATTATTAAGGATGCTAATGCAATTACCGTTCCGACCCAAATACTTGTTTCGGGAGCTGATTATGTGGTAAGACATAAACCACAAAAAAGATTTTATGAAAATTTGGGTACTCAACAAAAAGAATTCCATATTCTACCAAATTTCTATCATGATACTTTTGGTGAAAAAGATCGCCAAATAGCTATCGACAGAGCAAGACGATTTATTATTGGCTGTTTTGCTAATAAACCTTGTCAGCCATCACTCGTTAATGCTGATCTTGTAGGCTATACTAGGCAAGAAAAAGATTCTTTAGCATTACCGCCATCAGGTTGGGTTAAACCATTATATTGGTGGTTTATTAAAGCTAATTTAAAATATGCGAGTAAAATGTCAAATGGCATTAAACTTGGTTTCGATACTGGTTTTGATTCAGGTAGTACCTTAGATTATATCTACCGTAATGAACCATCAGGAAGCTCTAAACTAGGACAATTTTTTGATTATATTTATTTGCAATCCATTGGCTGGCGAGGCATTCGTCAACGCAAAATTCATCTTGAAGAAGTCTTAAAACAAGCAATTACTCAATTACAACAACAAAACAAAGCTGTAAACATTGTTGATATTGCGGCTGGTCATGGTCGTTATATTCTTGAAACTATTAATCAAATACCTAATAAACCTGATTCGGTGTTATTGCGAGATTACAGTGATATTAATATTCATGATGGTCAGAAATTAATCGATGAACTTGGTTTAACTGACCTTGTCCGTTTTGAAAAAGGAGACGCATTTAATCGGCAACAATTAGCAGAATTAGTACCTCAACCAACATTAGCTGTAGTTTCAGGACTTTATGAGTTATTCGATGATAATGCATTATTGCGTGAGTCTCTCTCTGGTTTAGCGGATGTTATACCCGAAGGAGGATATTTAATTTATACCAATCAACCTTGGCATCCTCAATTAGAGTTTATTGCTCGTGCTTTGACATCGCATCGTGATGGGCAACCATGGGTTATGCGCAGACGTACTCAATTGGAAATGGATCAATTAGTTGCTACCTCAGGTTTTAAAAAGGTGAAAATGTATATCGATCAATGGGGTATTTTTACGGTATCACTGGCGCAAAGAATCAAATAGTTGTTGGTAATATGCAAAAATTAAAATTTGAAAGGTTAATCTATTATAAACTTATTTTATTAGCAGGATTATCAATATTCTTTTTCACCAGTTATAACTTAACTAATTGGTATACTGCAAATCTTTCAGACGTCGGGAGTCTATTTTTCAGTTGGGAATCTTTGATTCCATTATGGCCTTGGACAATTGTGCCTTATTGGTCCATTGATTTAATGTATGGTTTAGCCATTTTATTGGCGACTTCTAAACAATCACTTAAAATTTTATGTTTAAGACTCTTTTCGGCACAAATTATTTGTATCACTTGTTTTTTAATTTTCCCTCTAAAATTTAGCTTTGAACGCCCCAATCTTGATGGTTTTCTCGGCTTATGGTTTGATGTTCTAATGGGTTTTGATAAACCCTTTAATCAGGCACCTTCTTTACACATTACTTTACTGGTAATCTTATGGCAGTTTTATAACTGTTATTTTCAATCAAAATTTAATCAATTGCTGTTACATGTCTGGTGTTTCTTAATTGCATTATCTGTTTTAACAACATGGCAACATCATTTTTTTGACGTTCCAACTGGATTATGGGCAGGCTGTTTTTGTATTTGGTTATGGCCTGAAAATGGAATGACTCCTTTAAAAAGTAAATCATACGCTAAGCAATATACTTGGAGTGGTATTTACTTCTTACTATTTTTATTATCATTAATTTTAGCTATATATATTGGTGGAATTGGGCTTTGGCTATTGTGGTTAGCGGGAGCTTTTGTGTTAGTATCTGCCAATTACTTGGTATTTGGTGCAACAGGTTTTCAAAAACAAGCGAATGGTCATTTTCCCTTCGCGATAACGATTTTATACCTACCTTATTTTGCAATTATGTGGCTCAATTCTCGTTTATGGACTTTAAAAAACAAACCTGCCGATTTTATTATGGACAGTGTTTATTTAGGGCGAATTGCTTCTCATAACACTTTACAAACTAAACGTATTGTTTCGATCGTCGATCTTTGTGCGGAATTACCTATTGGACAATTTAATGGTCATTACAGTTTGATTCCGATACTTGATATGACACCTCTGTCCATTAAGCAATGTCAACTTGCAGCCGAAACTATCGATCAATTTCAAAAACAAGGTTCAGTTTTGGTATGTTGTGCATTAGGTTATTCACGAAGTGCAACAGCCGTAATAGCCTGGTTACTATTGACCAAAAGAGCGGCTAATGTGGAAGATGCAATAACCAAAGTGAAAACTGCTCGTTGTTCGGTAGTTATCTCTTCTAAGCAAAAAGCCTTGTTAATCAATTGGTTTAATAGGATTTCAAAAGAGAATAGCGATGGTAAATGCAAATAAAACTAAATTAACTAAAGATATCAATCAAACAACCTTAGTAACATTTAGTAATATACTCATTATAAGTCAACGATTAGAGGTTTTTTCGCGATCACTCACTCTAATCGCCTTTTTTGTCGGTTTAATAGCCGGTTGGTGCTTAAATTCTATTTTTTTGACAAACTGCAGTTTAATGATTTTTTTGAGTGGATTATTTAGTCAATATTATGCTCTACGCATTGCCTTTGATAAAAAATTATTTGATTATTTAGCGACTAAACATGATCAGTTACCTAAGGTTTTAAATGAACTTGATGATGCCTTATTGCAATTAAATTTAATCAAATCGAAACAACAACCACTGCGATCAATCGAAGATCGTCAAAAAGGGACATTGAAATTATTCAAAAAACAGATTGTTCTAATTAGTATACAATTGATTTTATCTATAGCGACAGTTATTTGGGGTATTTCAATTTAACTTTCTGATGAATTTAATATTTTTAAGACCATCATATGGATGGTAACAAACAATATGGAGGGAGACATGTCTAGTTATCAACGCGATACTTTATTATTGTTTGTTGGCATTGGCGTATTGTTAGTCGTGGCAACTGCGATTGGTTGGTGCTTGAAACGTCGTTCAAAAAGTCCAAATAGTGTTATTGATAATTTAAACACACGCATTAATGCTTGGTGGGTAATGGTAGCCATTATTGGCGTCGCCTTTTTATTGGGAAAATTAGCTGTAATTTTTCTCTTTTTTATTGTATCGGGCATTGCTCTGCGTGAGTTCCTGACATTAACACCCATTACTCGTTATGATTATTGGGCTTTGCTCTTTGCTTATTTAATTGCTTTACCACTGCAATATATATTAGTTGCCATGTCATGGTATGGGCTATTTAGTATCTTTATTCCTGTCTATGGGTTTTTATTTTTAGCTATTTTGGCGGCAATTACTGGATCGACCCATAATTTTTTAGCCAGAACAGCAGAAGTGCAGTGGGGATTGATGATCACGGTCTACAGTATATCTTGCGTACCTGCATTGCTTACTTTACCTATTGATTACTACCAAGACCGCAATTTATTATTGATTGCTTTTCTAATATTCGTTGTTGAATTATCAGATGTCTTACAGTATGTATTTGGTAAATTGTTTGGTAAACATCCGATTAGTCCTAATTTATCACCCTCAAAAACCATTGAAGGATTTATTGGCGGTGTCTTTTCGGCTAGTTTAGTAGGCGCATGCTTATGGTGGATAACACCTTTTAGCTTTATTCAAGCTGGATTAATTTCACTCATGATTACCTTACTCGGATTTCTAGGTGGATTAGTTATGTCGGCAATTAAACGAGATAAAGGAGTAAAGGATTGGGGTAAGCTTATTGATGGGCATGGCGGTGTGCTTGATCGTTTAGATTCTGTCTGTTTTGCTGCACCTATTTTTTTTCATATTGTGCGATATTATTGGGTCTAATTTTAAATTAGGCTATGAAAACCACAACGATAGTATA
This sequence comes from Gilliamella apicola, assembly GCF_000599985.1. Classification (NCBI taxonomy): domain Bacteria; kingdom Pseudomonadati; phylum Pseudomonadota; class Gammaproteobacteria; order Orbales; family Orbaceae; genus Gilliamella; species Gilliamella apicola. Next base: position 1,720,406 of record NZ_CP007445.1, on the reverse strand, counting down.
AATTGTAAAAAATTTGCATATAAAAAAGAGCAAAAAAATTTAATTTATGATATAAATACATAAATGTATTAACTTAAGATATAAAGAAGGACAATAATATGTTAAAAGAGCAAATGGTAGTAAAAAATTCAACTGGATTACACGCACGCCCAGTGACAACACTTGTAAAACTAGCAGGTCGTTATAAATCAACAATTGAACTTGTTTACAATGACAAAGCGATTAAAATGAAAAGTATGATGGGCTTATTAGGCGCAGGTGTTAAAGGTGGCTCAACTGTTGAAATCATTTGTGATGGTGAAGACGAACAAGCTGCAATGGATGAAATCCGTGAATTATTTGCTTCTGGTTTCGGTGAGTAATTAATTGATAAATTAATTAAAAACCAACATCAAAAAATTCAATATTCCGTCGACTTAAGTCGACGGAATTGTTATAAAAGGGCATTAACTAAATACTTTCAAGTAGACCTATTTTAAAAGATTAACTTAATCTTTAATGATTGAATTCAATTCATGATGATCAATCGATGGTAGTAACTTGGTAAAACCTTTGGTTAAGTAGACTAAATAACAGAATCCAACTGCCAACCAAACTAAGCCAACAATCATCGCAGTCTCATCGAGGCTGGTCCATAGCCATAACGAAAGTAAAACACCAATCGCTGGTAACACACCATATTTAAATAAAACTTTTGCTGTTTTCGTTTTGATATCCCATAGATAACTTTTAATTACACATAAATTAACAAATGTGAAAGCAACTAAAGCACCAAAGCTAATCATTGAAACAACTAAACTAAGATCTAATACTAATGATAACAATGAAAAACAAGCTACAAACAATATTGATAAGTAAGGTGTTCTAAAACGAGGATGGATTTTAAAGAAAATCTGTTTAGGTAACACACCTTCACGACCCATTGCATAAAATATTCTTGATACACTGGTTTGCGCTGTCATTGCTGATGCAAAAACACCCGTTAAATAAGCAGATTGGAAAAAGTTATACATAAAATCATTTCCATACTTACCAAGTATCTCTTTTAAATTACTTATGGAGTCTACTTTACGCATTACATCCAAGCTAGCGGTATCTTTGTTAGAAACAAAATCTGTCCAGTTAGGATAGGCTAAATGAGCACTATACGAAACAACTAAGAATATACTTCCTGCAATAAGAACCGTCCATATAATGGCTCTTGGTAATGATTTTTGGGCATCATTTGATTCTTCTGCCAGTGTCGCGATAGCATCAAAACCCAAAAAGGCAAGACATAATATTGCGGCGCCAGACATTAATCCGCTAAAATCACCTGCATTAACAGCCAAAGGTTTTATCATTGCTTCTGGTGTTAAGCTTACATTGGTTAAAGTTAAGAAAATAAATAATCCAATAAAAAACATTTGAACAATAATTAAAGTAAAGTTCACTGAATTTATTAATTTAATTCCTAAGTAATTTAAGAAGCTAACACTACATAATGAACCAAGTACAAATACATAAGCAGGAATGCTTGGGAAAGCTTCATTAAGATAGATACCCAAAACCAAATAATTTAATATTGGTAAAAATAGGTAATCAAGAATTTGCGCCCATCCCACTAAAAAACCAATTCTTCCACCAAATGTATGTTGTACATACGAATAGGCAGAACCAGCAATAGGTAGTTTATTTGCCATACGACAATAACTTAATGCTGTAAAAAAGATCATTGCTAGGGTGATAACATAGGCTATAGGTAAGTGTCCATTACTGGCAACGGTAACTTCCCCATAAGTGGTAAAGATCCCTAAAGGAACCATATAAGCTAAACCAAATGCAATTAATGCAGGTGTGGTTAAAACTCGTTTCATTTTTATTGCGGACATGACTAATTTTGCTCCTCTGTCCCAAAAAACAATAAAAAACTACTAAGTATAGTTTTGCCTTTTTACCCGCTGAAAGCGGCAGGGAATTCTCCCACATTATTATAATTATGCAAGCTAATTTTTAGCTTATTAACATATAACTGTGTAATTTTTAATCTTGATATTTTGTATAGAAGTACTTTTGGTCATATCAGCAAAAATGTTACATTAATAAAATTAAACCAACAGATACAAATTTTGTGATCCATGTCTAATTATTTCTTTGTTTAAAGAGATGTCAGTATATGTAAAACACGTTATATTTATAATGATTTGTCAATAATTTAGTCTTTAAATACTTATTAATAAAAGGATATATTTATGACCTCAATTCCCGTTGTACCTGTTGAATTAACTAATGATGTTCTAAAACAAAAATCATCGATTATTCGATTAATGGCTCAAAACAGTCAAAATTATTTAACTGATGTTGAAAAATTTGTTGCTGATGTTATGGCACATGAGCAAGAAATGGATACTGATGTGTTACCTGATATTGCATTACCCCATGCTAAAAGTGATGGCGTAAGAACTCCATTTATTGCAGTTAGCAAATATAGTGATGGTATTATTTGGAACAATAATAATAAAGTTAAATTAATTGTAATGATTGGAGCTCAAGAAAATGCTGATAAAGAACATTTGACCATTATTGCTAAATTAGCAGCTAATCTTGCTGATGATGATTTTATTGCTCAATTGTTAAATAGTGATATTCAAACCATTGCTCATAAGGTTAGAGGTATTTATGAATAATAAGAAAATTGTAGCCATTTGCGCCTGTACAGCAGGGATGGCGCATACCTATATTGCAAAACAAAAAATTGAAAATGAAGCTAAAAAACGCGGTTGGGATTGCAAAGTTGAAACACAAGGTGCAGCAGGTATTGAAAATGTTTTAACTGAAGACGATCTTAAAACTGCCGATGCCATTGTATTGGCAACTGATATAACTATAGAAAATGCCGAACGACTTGAACCTTTTAAAAATATTATCAAAGTCAGTACAGGTGAAGCTGTCAAAAATACCGCCAATATTTTCAATAATGCAGAGCAAATGTCGACCAAAATAGTCAAAGATAATATTGGTATAGAAATTTTTAGAGCTTTAAATACGGGAATTAGCAAATTTTTACCTGTCATTATTGCATCAGGGATTCTCTTTTCAATTGTGTTAATGACAGGGGATGTTACTAATAATACCATTTTACCAAGCAATCAATTCTTTGCCGACCTTCAACAAGTTGCTTTCTATGGATTTGCAATGATGGTACCGGTTTTAGCTGCATATATGGCCTATTCAATTGGAGGTAACGCAGCACTTGCTCCAGCTTTCATTATGGGGTATGTCGTTAATAATCCAATTGGCGTCAATAACGTTAGCACTGGATTTATCGGTGCTATGATTTTTGGGATTTTAATTGGTTATTTTGTTAAATGGTTTAAAACAATTAAAGTGCATCCCGTTATTGCTTCAGTAATGCCTGTTATGATCATTCCAACGGTAACACTATTAGTAATGGCGCCAATTTATATTTATGGTTTATCTTACCCACTCGATTGGTTTGTAAAAGCCATGGTTGAAACCTTAAAAGGCATGTCACAAGTCAATGCGGCATTTTTAGGGATTGGTATTGGGGTATTGGCAGCTTTAGATATGGGTGGGCCATGTAGTAAAGCCGCAACAGCGTTTACTTTAGCGGCAATGGCTGAAAATGTTTATGGCCCTAATGGGGTTTTCCGTATGTGCTGTGCTATCCCTCCTTTAGGACTAGCTATTTCTTCATTAATTGTTTCTCGATCAAAATACAGTAAAGAAGAAAAAGAGTTTGGTATTACGGCGTTTTTCTTATCATTAGCAGGTATTACCGAAGGCGCTATTCCATTTGCAGCCAAAGATCCTAAACGGGTAATCATTGCTATAGTTGTTGGTACCGCAATAGCAGGTATGTTGGGCATGATCAACGGTATAGACTCATTAGTTGCTTTTGGAGGACTTGTTGCTTTAGGTGGGGTAACAAAAGGTGCAATGTGGTACGTCATTGATATGTTTATTGGTGCATTTATTATCGCTGCGATTTTACACTTTACTAAGAAAGTTCCAGTAGAAACGGAGCAAGTCATTGAGACTGAATCATAAAATGAGTTACACCGCCAATTATGGCGGTGTAACAATTTATTAATCCATTTATAAAGATTTATCTTGTTGATAGACTATTTTACCGCCAACAATCGTTGTCAATACTTTCACATTTTCTATATCCGTCGCGGCAATTGTAAATGGATTGCGATCTAAAATGATAAGATCAGCAAATTTACCTTTTTCAATCGAACCAATATATTCATCTTGATTCAATATATAAGCCGCACCAATGGTGGCACAACGTAATACCTCTTTAGCGGTTAAATTACGGTCGCTATTTAATCGTGGATGATCGCTATCTATTTGTCTGGTCATGGCAATTTGAAAATCATACCATTCATTTAATGGATCAATCGGCCAATCACTACCAAAAGCACAATGAACGCCTGCATCGATATACTGTCCATGGGCTTCTAAACCATGATAGCGTTCTTCACCAAAAAGAGTTTCATATTGTTCAACCATGGCTGAGCTGCATCCCGCCCATTGAAATGAAAAGACCACACCAGCATTTAACTTTTTGTATCTAGCAAATTGATGTGCAGCGCTTAGTTCATTGTGCGCTGTACTTGGACGAATATCGGCATCCGGTAACGCATTTCGCATCTTCTCAATTGCATTGAGAACAACTTCAATTGCACCTTCACCCACTGTATGCATATGAGGGTGGAAACCAGCTTTTGACGATTCTAAAATCAAGGCATCTAACATTTCGATGGAATAATAGAGATCGCCGTAACGATCTTTTTCATCGGCTAAATTATAAGGTTTAAGTAAACGAGCTGTCATCAACGGTTGTTGCATTACTCCATCAACGAATAACTTCACATGTGAAACTTTAATACCTGGTTTTGGTTGCCAATTTTTATCATCATAACGAGCAGCAAATTGCTTCACTTTATTGATTACGTTAGGGATATCTTCAATTGATGAAACATCATCAGGTGGAAGTTCACGAGCACCAAATAAGCGAATGGTCAATTGGTCTTGTTTTTGTAATTGTAAAAAAGCATCGGCTTGCGTTTCAGTGATTCGGGCATCCATAACCGCTGTAACGCCTTGTTTGTTTAATTCGGTTTGTGATAATTTAGCAACATGAATAGCTTGCTCATCGGTTAATTTAGATATACTATCAAAGGCACGCATGGCAGGAGCATCTTCTAAGATACCATTTAATTCGCCATCAGCGGAACGACCAATTTTACCATCGGTAGGTTCTGGTGTATTTCTATCTAAGCCAAATTTTTCTAATGCAATGCTATTGGCAACTAAGGTATGGCAGTCATTTGAAAAAAGAATTACTGGGCGCGATGTGTTAAGACGATCAAGATCGAAACGAGTAATATCTGTACCAACTGGAAGAATTTCTTGTCTTAGCCAACCGCGTACTTGCAGCCAATGATTATTGTGATTTACAGAATCTTTATCTAAGTATTGTTGTATAATTGCTAAAGTATCATCAATGGTTAAACTTTGATAATTTAAATTACATGAGGATAATTGCATTCCTCCCCAAAAAGTATGTAAGTGTGAATCGATGATCCCCGGCATCATGGTTTTGCCTTTTAGATCATAAATGGTCGTTTGGTTATCAATATAGTTCTGGTTATTTATTTCTTGTGTACTACCTGTTGCAATAATATAGCCATTTTTAATGGCGATAGCTTCACAAACAGTGTCTTGTTTGTCAGCGGTGTAAATATAGCCATTAACATAAATAACATCAGCTTTAGCCATTATAAGTGATTCCTCAAAATAAAGATCGAAATGAAAGTTGAACGATAGCAGATTTATAAAAAATTTGTCAAATGCAATAATTTTCTTTATTGTGTGAGAAGATTATGCTAAAACTACCCATTTAGTTACAGCGTCACAAGGTGAGCCAATGAAATATCAACAGTTAGAAAACCTTGAATGTGGTTGGAAATGGCACTATCTTGTAAAAAGGCATTTAGAGGGGGAGTTAATTACTCGTCATCTCGAAAAAAGTGCTGCACAACATGCCGTAAATGAATTATTACTATTAGAACATAATCCAAAAAAAGTTGTTAATTGGATTAATGAGCATTTAAATCCCGATTTAGATAATCGAATGAAGCAAACTATTCGGGCTAGACGAAAACGTCACTTTAATGCTGAACAACAAAATACACGAAAAAAATCCATTGATTTGGAATTTTTAGTTTGGCAACGGCTTGCTAATTTAGCAAAGCGCCGAGGCTGTACTTTGTCGCAAACCATTACACAACTTATTGAAGACGCTGAGCAAAAAGAACAATATGCAACAAAAGTATCGACAATTAAGGATGATTTACAGTCGCTTCTTAATGTGAAGCTTGACGATAACTAACTCAACTACAGGATAAATAAGGCTTAATTATGGGAAAATCCCTTGTTATTGTGGAATCACCAGCCAAAGCAAAAACGATTAATAAATATCTTGGCAAAGATTTCGTGGTTAAATCAAGTGTAGGACATATTCGTGACCTTCCAGTAAGTGGTAGTAGTCAACGTGCCGAAAAAACCACAAAAGACAAAGCTGAGAAAAAAGTTAAACGTTCTGAAAAACAGATTTTGGTCGATCGAATGAGTGTCGATCCTTATAATGGCTGGAAAGCGCATTACGAAATTTTACCCGGTAAAGAACGGGTTGTAGCTGAACTAAAAAAGCTTGCTAAAGATGCTGACATGATCTATCTCGCAACCGACTTGGATAGAGAAGGAGAAGCGATTGCCTGGCATCTAAAAGATGTAATCGGCGGTGAAGATAGTAAATATCGTCGTGTAGTATTTAACGAAATTACTAAAACCGCAATTAAAAATGCTTTCAATGAACCAGCCATGTTAGATATGGATCGCGTTAATGCTCAGCAAGCCCGTCGTTTTATGGATCGGGTTGTGGGCTTTATGCTATCACCTTTACTTTGGAAAAAAGTGGCAAGAGGACTTTCAGCTGGGCGTGTACAATCCGTTGCTGTTCGATTAGTGGTTGAACGTGAACGCGAAATTCATGCTTTTATTCCAGAAGAGTACTGGGATCTGTTTGCTGATCTTAATACTATCGATAATGATTTGTTAACAATGCAAGTTGTGCAGTATAAAGATGAAGCCTTTGAACCAAAAGATAAAGTTGCTATTGATATTGCCTTAGCTGAGTTAAATAAAAATCAATATCAAGTTATCAACATTGAAGAAAAACCAACGAAAAGTAATCCAACTGCACCGTTTATTACTTCAACCTTACAACAAGCTGCTAGCACGCGTTTAGGCTTTGGGGTTAAAAAAACAATGATGCTTGCGCAGCGTCTATATGAGGCGGGCTATATTACTTATATGCGTACTGACTCAACCAATTTAAGTCAAGATGCGTTAACTATGGTGCGAGATTACATTGGTCAGAATTTTGGTGAAAAATATTTACCTAAATCAGCAAATGTTTACAGCAGTAAAAAGAATTCCCAAGAGGCGCACGAGGCCATTCGTCCATCTGATGTGAACGTTATTGCCGATAATATTAGTGATGTGGAAGCGGATGCATGTAAATTATATCAATTAATTTGGCGTCAATTTGTTGCTTGTCAAATGACGTCGGCAGAATACAACTCAACGACTCTTACTGTAAAATCAGGTGATTTTACCTTAAAAGCTAAAGGACGTACGTTACGTTTCGATGGTTGGACTAAAGTGCAGCCTCAACTTTCTAAAAACAGTGAAGATAAAATATTACCTAAAGTTGCTGTTAACGACGAATTATCATTAATTAGCTTAAATCCAAATCAACACTTTACCAAACCACCTGCGCGTTATAACGAAGCGTCATTGGTGAAAGAACTTGAAAAACGAGAAATTGGTCGTCCATCAACCTATGCAACTATCATTTCAACTATTCAAGATCGTGGTTATGTGCGTTTGGATAATCGCCGTTTTTATGCGGAAAAAATCGGTGAAATTGTAACAGATAGATTAAACGAAAATTTCAATGATTTAATGAGTTACGATTTTACTGCGCGTATGGAACATGCTTTAGATGAAATCGCTCATAAAAAACAAGAATGGCGAGAAGTTCTTGACCAATTCTTTAGCGATTTTAGTGCCCATCTTGAAGTGGCAGAACAAGCACCAGATAAAGGCGGTATGCAACTTAATCCACTTGTATTAACACCTGAAATTAAATGTCCAAATTGTGGACGTGAAATGGGCATTAAAACCGCTGGAACAGGGGTGTTTTTAGCTTGTTCGGGTTATGCATTACCGCCTAAAGAACGCTGCAAGCAAACCATTAATCTTATTCCAGAACACGAAACATTAAATATTTTGGAAGAGGCCGAAACAGCTGAGACTGATGCTTTAAGAGCGCTTAAACGTTGTCCAAAATGTCATACTGCAATGGACAGTTATTTACTTGATAACGAACGCAAATTACATATTTGCGGTAACAATCCAATTTGTGATGGTTCTATAGTTGAAAAAGGTAACTTCAAGGTTAAAAGCTACGAAGGCCCAATTATTGAATGTGAAAAATGTGGATCAGAAATGCACTTAAAATCAGGGCGTTTTGGTTTATATATGGGATGTACTAACCAAGATTGTAAAAATACACGTAAAATCTTAAAAAATGGTGATGTTGCACCACCAAAAGAAGATCCCGTTGATTTACCAGAGCTACCGTGTAGTAAATCTGATGCTCATTTTGTTTTACGTGATGGTGCATCAGGTATCTTCTTGGCTGCTCATAACTTTCCAAAGTCGAGAGAAACGCGTGCACCATTGATTGAAGAGCTACAACGTTTTAAAGATCGCTTGCCAGAGAAATTTATTTATTTAACTCAAGCACCGAATAAAGATCCAGATGGAAATCCATCCATTGTACGTTTTAGTCGTAAAAGCAAACAGCAATATGTCACTTCCGAAGTTAATGGAAAATCGACTGGCTGGGTAATGCAATACATAGACGGCAAATGGATAAATAGTAAAAAGTAGGTAAGAACACCTGAAACTTTGTCAAAAAGTTTCAGGTTATGTATACGTTTTAGTATAAAATTTGTTTTTGTTTGTGCTAGAGTGTGAAAGGAATTACCTTACGATTTCTCGTTTTTAAGTAAAGCCAAAAGCGAGAAAAGTATATAGTTAAAGGAATCTTTGCCATGAAATTGCAGCAATTACGCTACATTGTTGAAGTAGTCAACAACGACCTTAATGTGTCTCTAACCTCCGAAAAACTCTATACTTCGCAACCTGGCATCAGCAAGCAAATAAAATTGTTAGAAGATGAACTTGGCATTCAAATTTTTACAAGAGTTGGTAAACATCTTTCTGAAGTTACCCCTGTTGGCGAAAAAGTTATTTCTCTAGCGCGTGATATTCTTAATAAATCAAATGATATAAAAATCATAGCAAAAGAGTTTAGTCAGCCAAATCAAGGCTCATTAACGATTACGACAACTTATACTCAAGCACGTTATTGTTTGCCAATTGTTATCCAGCAATTTATGAAGCAATACCCAAATATTATTTTGCATATGGAGCAAGGTTCATCACCTCAATGTATTTTACAGGCACAAACAGGGCAAGCCGACTTCGCCATAGTCACCGACCTTTCACAACTTAATGATGAAATGATTGCATTGCCATGTTATCACTGGAACCAAGCAGTGATAGTTAAAAAAGAGCATCCATTGGCTAAAAGCAGCTTAATTTCCATTGCCGAGTTATCCCAATATCCGCTAGTCAGTTATGACTTTACTAATGATGGTTCTGACCTCAATCAAGCTTTTATTCGCGCTGGGCAATCGCCGAATATTGTTTTTAGCACAACTGATGCAGAATTAATTAAAACCTATGTTAAATTAGGTGTTGGTGTCGGAATTGTAGCTAAAATGGCGGTAAATGATGCAATTGCTGATGACGATTTTGTTGTGCTCAATGCTGGGCATATTTTCCCTTACAGCACCACCTATATAACTTTCGCTCGCTCTTTATTTTTACGTAGTTATATGTATGATTTTATCAGTCAATTTTCACCCCATTTAAATCGCCAAACTATCGATAAAATAATGTTATGTGAAAATAATACTGAAGTGTTAGCAATGTTCAATGGGGTAAAATTGCCTGTTCGCTAGCTTGAAATTTTATTTTTGAATAATAAAGATGAATAAAGTGCGAAATTATCGCACTTTTTTATTTGAACTATTTATGTCTGGCTTTCAAAATACCAATTACATCTTGCAATGACAGATTTTGGTCATGCAGTAAAACGAGTAGATGATAAATTAAATCAGCTGATTCATTTTTCAGCTCTTCAGTATCACGTACAGTTGCTGCTAAAGCCGTTTCAACGCCTTCCTCGCCAACTTTCTGAGCAATACGTTTAGTTCCATCATGATAGAGTTTGGCTGTGTAAGAAGATTTTGGATCAGCATTTTTGCGGTCAGCAATTAACTGCTCTAACTCAAATAAGAAACCCCATTGAGTTTTAGCAGAAGCAAAACAACTGTTGGTACCTGTGTGACACGTTGGTCCAATTGGATCGGCTAAAACTAATAAAGTATCATTATCGCAATCTGGAGTAATACTTACTACATTTAGAAAATTACCGGAAGTTTCGCCTTTAGTCCAAAGACGTTGTTTAGTGCGTGAATAAAATGTAACTTTACCACTGGTTTGAGTTTGGGATAGGGCTTCTTGATTCATATAACCAAGCATCAATACATCGCCTGAGACATAATGCTGAATAATGACGGGCATCAAATTATCGACTTTTTGCCAATCAAGTTGCTTGGAATCAAATGACAAAGGATCGAATTTTGTGTTGGAATTTTCTGTTAGCATAATCGAATATTTACTCCATGTTCCACTAAATATTGTTTAAGTTCACCAATGTTAATAATTTGTTTATGAAATACTGATGCGGCCAATGCACCGTCGACATCTGCTTCATTAAAAGCTTGTAAAAAGTGTTCCATTGTACCCGCACCACCTGATGCAATTAATGGCACATGGCAAACCTCTCGCACGGCTTTTAGTTGAGCTAAATCGTAACCATTACGCACCCCGTCTTGATTCATCATATTCAAAACAATTTCACCAGCACCACGTTTTTGTACTTCTTTCACCCAATCAAGGGTATTCCATTTGGTTGCCACTGTACGCTTTTCATCTCCTGTAAATTGATAGACATTATAGCTATTTGATTCTTGGTCATACCAGGTATCAATCCCGACCACAATACACTGCACACCATAACGGTCAGCCAATTGAGTAATCAATTGAGGATTTGCCAATGCAGGTGAGTTAATTGAAATTTTATCGGCACCAAAAGTTAAAATCTGTCCTGCGTCTTCGACTGTTTTAATACCGCCAGCTACACAAAAGGGAATATCAATCACTTCAGCAACTTTTGCAACCCAACTTTTATCAACGACACGACCATCGGATGAAGCGGTGATATCATAAAAAACCAGCTCATCAGCTCCTTCTTGGGCGTAACGTTTAGCCAAAGGTACAATATCGCCAATAATTTCGTGATTACGAAATTGCACGCCTTTCACTACTTGTCCATTGCGTACATCCAAACAAGGAATTATCCTTTTTGCCAACATGAAATTGCCTCCTGAACAGTAAATTTGCCTTCAAGTAGTGCTCGTCCCACGATCACTCCCGCTACGCCAGTATCCTTAAGGGATTTAACATCATCGAGTTGACCGATTCCACCCGATGCTTGAAAGGCGATTTGCGGGTATTTTTGGCTTATTTCACGATATAATTTCACATTTGAGCCACTTAGTGTCCCATCTTTGGAAATGTCTGTGCATAGTACGTGTTTTAAACCATGAGGTAAGTAATCATCGATGACTTGTTCAAGTGTTTGGTTAGAGTCTTCTTGCCAACCATGAATTGCAACATATTTATTACCATCTGCAGCGATGCGCACATCCAGAGCTAAAACTAAGGCTTCGGACCCATATTTATTAAACCACTGTTTGACTAATTCTGGCTGTTTTATTGCTGTTGAACCTATCACAACTCGCGCTGCACCAGCCTCAAGAAGCGCTTCTACATCGTCTTGGGTGCGGATGCCACCACCAATTTGTACAGGTATTTGGACACCTTTAATTAACGTTTGAATTAAAGTAATTTGCCGAGCTTTAGGATCTTTTGCGCCTGTTAAATCCACAAGATGTAGAAGTTTTGCACCTTGTTGTTGATACTCTTGTAAGCGTAATAGTGGGTCACTTCCATAATCACGTTTTTGGTCATAATCGCCCTGATGTAATCGAACAACGCTGCCATCAATTAAATCAAGGGCTGGAATAATAATTGGATAAACTGCCATAGTTACATCTCCAAAAAGTTTTTTAGCAATTGTGCACCGGCTGACCCAGAACGTTCGGGATGAAACTGTACACCGTAAAAATTGTCTTTTTGCACGGCAGCGGTAAAGCTTTCGCCGTAATTGGTTTCTGCAATAGTTGCTGAGCATAGTGGCATCGCGTATCCATGAACAAAATAAAAATAAGCACCATCTGCAATATCTCTAAATAGATGATGACCCGCTTTTGGGTAAACTTGATTCCAACCCATATGAGGTAAAGGTAAACCAACATCAGGTATGTTATCTACTTTTTCATCAATGATTCCTAAGGTATTTACATGTCCCTCACTACTGTATTCGGCTAGTAGTTGCATACCTAGACAAATGCCTAAAACGGGTTGAGTACAAGCTTTAATAAGTTCAATTAGATTACGTTCTTTTAACTTTTTCATCGCCGCCGAAGCTGATCCCACACCGGGTAGAAACAGCTTATCACACTCAAGTACGACTTCGGGTTCAAGACTAATTATGGGTTTATAACCTAATCTTTCTACGGCATATTTAACCGAAGAAAGGTTTGCACAACCCGTATCTAGAATGACAACATTCATTTACAGTACTCCTTTAGAGCTAGGTAATCTGTTACCGTCTACCTTGATTGCTTGCTTTAATGTTCGAGCAAAGGCTTTAAATAAACTTTCAATTTTATGGTGATCATTATCGCCTTGTGTCTCAATATGCAAGGTAATTGCCATTGCATAGCTGAGAGAATAAAAGAAATGTTCAACCATTTGCGTGCTCATATCGCCAACTTTTTGATGAGTAAATTGGGCGTTAAATTTCAAATAAGGCCGACCAGAGATATCTATTGCACATTTTGCTAGACACTCATCCATAGGAATCACTGATGCATAGCGAGTTATTCCTCGTTTGTCACCTAAAGCGATTTTTAACGCTTCACCTAATGCTAATCCAGTATCTTCGATGGTGTGATGATCATCAATATGCAGATCTCCGTCAACTTTGATATTAAGTTTAATGCCACCATGGGTTGCGATTTGGTCTAACATATGGTCAAAAAAGCCAATACCTGTACTGATATGACTACCACCTTGGCGATCAAGCCAAACTTCAACTAAGATCTTTGTCTCTTTAGTATTACGTTCAACTTTTGCGTAGCGGTCAGTTGTGGTTAAACGTTGTGCAATTTCAAGCCAATTTAAAGTTTCAGGGTGATAACGTAATCCTTTAATTTGCATATTTTCGGCAAGTTGAATATCAGTGACCCTGTCACCGATAACATAACTGTTTTCTTTATCTAAGTTACCTTTGCTAAGATAAGGTAGAACTAATTGAATTTTTGGTTTACGACATTGACAATTATCTTCTGGAAAATGAGGGCAAATCAGTACTTCTTCGAAGTTAACACCTTGTGATTGAAAGATTTGCATCATCAAGTTGTGAGGACCATCAAAATCTGATTGTGGGTAACTGCTGGTACCAAGACCATCTTGGTTTGTTACCATCACCAGTTTAAAACCAGCAGATTGCAAACTAAGTAGAGCAGGGATGACATTAGGTTCAAATGCCAACTTCTCAAAGCTATCGACTTGAAAATCAATTGGCGGTTCAGTAATTAATGTTCCATCACGATCAATAAATAAGTATTTCTGTAACATCATTGCTCCTATATTATCGTTTTGAGAGCCAAAATCACCGCTTCACATTCGGCTGCAGTGCCAACGCTAATGCGAATTATACTATCTTGCCCGATAGATTTGCTTTGGTCGCGCAAAATAATTCCTTTATTCCATAATGTTTTAAACACATCTTTACCAGCCTGAAATTTAACACATAAATAATTAGATGAGCTAGGATAAACTTTTTCGACAATGGGTAAAGCAGATAAATCGCTTGCAAATATCTCTTTTTGTCTGTTGAGCTGTTGCACTTGTTGTTGCATTTTTTCAATACCCGTTTTACTTAGTGCTTGCGTCGCAATATCAGCAACAGGGGTTGCCAACGGGTAAGGAGCAATTACTTTTTGTAATGCATCAATCACGGGTTTATTAGCGATGGTAAAACCACAACGTAAACCAGCCAAAGCAAATGCTTTCGATAAAGTTCTTAAAATAACTAAATGCTGATAATTGGCTAACCAACTAACTACCGAAGATTCTGGTGAAAATTCAATATAAGCTTCATCTATTACCACAAGAGCACGATTTTTAGCTATATCCAATAGTGCTTTAATATCCTCAGGATTAATTAAATTACCAGTGGGATTGTTTGGCGAGCAGACGTAAATTAATTTAACATTATCAATATTTTGCTTAATGCCTGTTAAATCCAGTTGCCAATCTGATTTCGTTGGTACGGTTTTTACATCAATACCTAATGTTTCAGCACTAACCTGATACATACCATAGGTAGGAGGACAATATAAAATACTATCTTGCTGCGGTTCACAAAATGCCCGCATTAACAGTTCAATTGCTTCATCAGCTCCACGACTGACAATTAATTGTTCTGGTTTAACACCTGCATAATGAGCATAACTATTGATAACTTGTTCCGGTTGCGGTTCTGGATAACGGTTTAATGTCTGTTCCGTTAACTCAAATTGCGGAGCAACAGGGTATTCATTGGCATTTAACCATACATCGCCATTTCCACCAATACGGCGCGCAGATTGGTAAGGAGTTAATTTCTGCACGTTCTTTCTGACTAATTGATTGATATCCATATTGTTCACCTATTTTTTAGCGTTTAATGTAGCTAAACGAAGCGTTACAGCTTGTTTATGGGCAGTAAGTTGTTCAGCTTGTGCCATTAATTCAACCGCATTACCAATGGCTTGTAAGCCCTCTGGTGATAATTTCTGTACGGTCATACGTTTTTGAAAATCGGCTAATCCAAGACTTGAATAAGTCGTGGTATAACCATAAGTTGGTAAAACGTGATTAGTTCCTGAAGCATAGTCACCAGCAGATTCAGGGGACCAGTCTCCTAAAAATATTGAGCCGGCACTGGTGATTTGTTCTACAAGATCATCAGCATTTTGTGTTTGAATAATTAAATGTTCAGGACCATAACGATTGCTGATAGTAATACATTGTTCTAAATCTTTAGTCACAATTAGACGACTTTCTTGCAAAGCTTTTTCGGCAATACCTTGTCGAGATAATTGGGTTAATTGTTTATCAACTTCAATAGAAACCGCTTTAGCAATATCCTCATCTGGAGTAACTAATACCACTTGTGAATCGGGGCCATGCTCTGCTTGTGATAATAAATCGGCAGCAATAAAAGCGGGATTAGCTGAACTGTCGGCGATAACTAACACTTCAGAAGGGCCTGCTGGCATATCAATAGCAGCGCCGTCAAGGCGTTGGCTAACTTGGCGTTTAGCTTCGGTCACAAAAGCATTACCTGGACCAAAAATTTTATCGACTTTAGGTACTGATTTACTACCAAAAGCCATTGCTGCAATGGCTTGTGCACCGCCTAATTGGTATATTTCGGTCACACCACACAGTTCAGCCGCATATAAGATTTCATCAGCAATAGGTGGAGGAGAACATAAAATAACTTTACGGCAACCCGCAATTTTTGCTGGAGTTGCAAGCATTAAAACCGTCGATAATAAAGGCGCAGAGCCACCAGGAATATAGAGACCTACTGAATCAATAGGACGAGTAACAAGCTGACATTTCACCCCCGGCATTGTTTCAACTGTAATTGCTGATTTAACTTGGGCTTGGTGAAATTTTTCAATATTACTGACGGCTAATTGCATTGCCTGTTTTAATTCAGGTTTAACCCTTGCTGTTGCTGCTTTGATCGCATCTTGTGTTAATTTTATTTGTTGGATTTGTACTTTATCAAACTTATTACTTAATGCGATTAAAGCTTGATCACCATTTTGTTTCACCTGACTTAAAATATCTGCTACCGCTTGGCTAATTGAATCTGAAGCAGTAATAGCAGGGCGAGTTAAAAGTGCTGCACGCTGTGCATCTGAACATTGTTGCCAATAAGAGAGTTTCATAGTATTACTCCATCATTTTTTCAATTGGTAAGACAAGAATTGAACTAGCACCTAATGCTTTAAGTTTTTCCATGGTTTCCCAAAATAGCGATTCGGAACTTACCATATGTAACGCTACACGATTTTGTTCACCAGTTAGTGGTAAAATTGTTGGATTTTCAGCGCCAGGTAATAAAGCCACGATCTGATCTAAGACTGAAGTTGGTGCATGTAACATAATATATTTGGATTCACGAGCTTGGATAACACCTTGAATTCGCGTCATCAACTTATCAATCAATGCTTGTTTGTCAGCTGACATTTCGGCTTGGCGTTGAATTAAACAAGCTTTAGATCTGTAAATAACTTCGATCTCTTTAAGTCCATTCGCTTCTAGTGTTGCGCCACTTGAAACTAAATCACAAATAACGTCAGCAAGACCTGCTCGTGGTGCTACTTCTACTGAACCATTAAGCAAACAGGTTTTAAAAGCTACATTGTACTGAGAAAGATAACGACGGAGTAGGTGAGGATAGGTGGTAGCAATACGTAAATCTTTTAAACATTCAGGGCCGATATAATCAAAATCACGAGGCGCTGCAATAGATAACCGACAACCGCCAAAATCCATTCGGCGCAATGTTTTATATTGAGGATTGAACCCCTCAGCTTGTCGATCTAACACTTCTTCTTCCAAAACATTTTCGCCAACAATTCCCAAATCGACAACGCCATCAATGACTAACCCTGGGATATCGTCATCACGAACGCGTAAAATATCAATCGGCATATTTTCAGCAAAGGCAATTAAACGTTGTTCTTGAAGATTAATTTTAATACCACATTGTGCAAGTAGCTTTTTTGACTCATCACTTAAGCGACCTGATTTCTGCATTGCTATACGTAAACGCGAATTATCCAACATATTATTCTCCAAATTATCCTAAAAAATTTTTAACCACAAACAAAAAACCCTCGGAAGTTTGATCTTCCGAGGGTTTTCTATTTGCTTTCGCGATGTCACCGGAAGACCAACTGTCTTCCAGCACCAATCGCCCGAAGACTAATCAGGTATGATGGTGATGATGATGTTTAGTAACAAAAGCACAAAAGCAATTCATAAAATAAAAACCAATAATTTAATTGATTATCAAAATTAGTATATAAAATATAACACAAATGAATAACTATCAACTCATTTTTTATGATCTATAAAGAAATATTGTAAATATCAGGCTATTCACGCTTCAGAAGTTGCGGATATTAATTGGTAATGAGTAAAGTTAAACTAACTTAATTATAAAATTTGTTTTAATTGATGACTGACTTTATAACGACCAAAATCGGTAATTTTAGTTAAGAAGAGGTTCAATGCGTCGTTGTCGAAATGGCTGATAATCATATAACATCCGTCGCCTGTAATCTTATAAAATTCTCCTACTTCATCGAAAGACTTCACTAAATTCTCAAAAGAAGTAAATTGATTTGTGTTCATATAAATAGTAATAAATTGTAAGTGTTGTTTTTGTTCTTTAATAGTGAACTTTTCTATAATATGATCATTTAGCAAATCTTGAACGCGTTGACCAACAGCTTGGCTAGATAAGAAAACCTTATCGCCAATTTCGCGCCAAGATTGACGGCTATTATTTCTTAATTCACTTAAAATCGCTCGATCTTTTTTATCCATTGTTTCAATTTGAAAGCTAACTGATATTTATCATTTCAATTCGCTATGTTCTTTAAAAGTTGATTATTACAAAATAATAACACGAAACCTTATAAAGGAGAGCAAAATGACTCAAGCATTAATGATTATTGATGTGCAAAATGATTATTTTCCTGATGGAAAATATCCGTTAAATAATACTGAACAAACATTACAAAATACTTTAAAACTGCAAAATTATTTTCGGCAAAAACTACTGCCTATTATTTATATACAACATATTAACCCAGATCCTAATGCTGTTTTTTTTGTAAATAATAGTTTTGGTAGTCAATTACATGCAAAATTACTTCCTATTAAATCTAATGAAATGGTCATTCAAAAAGCCTATCCAAATAGCTTTTACCAAACACAATTGCAAGAAAAGTTAGAGCGATTAGGAATAACTCAGTTAGTGATTTGTGGCATGATGAGTCACATGTGCGTAGATTCAACTACTCGCTGTGCATTTGAGCTTAATTATCAACCGATTTTAATTCATGACGCTTGTACTACTCGTGATCTTGACTTCAATGGTAACATCATTCCCTCACAAGACGTTCACAATAGTTTTATGTCTGCATTGATGCGATTTGCAACAATAGTTAGTTTTGAATCATTCATTGAAACAATTTAATAAGTTAAAAGGTTTTCTTAACTAAAGAGGATTATTAAAAAAATCCTCACTTTTTTGTCAGAATATTTATTGGCTAAAAGCATAATTAAAAAGAATTTAGCTCTAAAAAGCTTTGTAAATAGGATTTTATATGGATCCTCCAGCTAATTATATTGATAGTTATATTTTATGTTTTTTTATAATTCTATTTTTTATGGCATTTATACGCTTTCATTGATATATGTTTTTGCAACTCTAGTAATTATTTGGTCAATTTTCTATTTTCGTTAATGGATGCGGTTTTATAACAATACTTGTTCTATATTAACAACAATTAAAAAATATCATGTTATAAAACGTAAATTTGCTTCGATATTTGGTTATATATTACTAAAGTTATTCTGTGCTTTTTTGGTCTGTCTTTCTGATAGCACCTACAACGATTGAATTTATAAAAAGTAGAAACTCGAAAATTTTGATACACGGAGAGTGGCTTGAGACAAAGCAATTCGATAATGTCATAGAATGACATAGATTTTATAAACATAAAAACACACTAAACGATCCAAAAATAAATTGGTTAACACCTCAAACAGAATCTTTAGAAATTAATTATTATCGGGAAAGTGTTTTAAGGTGTAGTAATAATTATGAGCATAATCAAGACTGGAATGTATTAGAATCTTCCTATTTAATATTGGCAATAGAGTCAAAATGAAAATGGCGATCATGATAATATCTCAATTTATGATCAAACTTTCAATGATATGAATTTAGTAGAAGCCAAGAAAAGCCATCAAAAAGTTGAAGATTTTACTGAATCATTAATATTAAATACGGGATAAATTTATTCATATCGTATTGACATTGATAAATGGAATAACTTCATAAGGAATTGCGGTTTCTTCTGAAAAATTATAAATATTTCCGTAAGATTTTTGCATTAAAAATGAAAATGATTCTAATATTAAATCAAAATCTTGTGGGAGACTAGTTGGTTGAGGTATCTCTTCTTTATAAAATCTTTGGCATTTGCCTTTCATATCCAAACCTGAAAAGTAAATGTTTTTAAACTTTAACGTTATAGCTAGTTGTAATGCGGTAAATGCAACTGTAGCACTGCCAAATTGGCCATAGGAAATATCAGTTGAAAATCCAATAGTTTTTACTTTTCTTGAATAAGAACATTTTATAAAAACTTCTTTGTAAATTAGGGATTTAATTGCATATCTAACTTTTCTACCTGGTCCACCTCTAGATTTGCAAAGATCTTTCATTATAAAACATGAGTTTAGTAATTTTTCTTTTTCTGAGGGACTTGCTCTATTAAAAACGTTTGGACTAATAAAAGTATATTTGCTATATGAAGAATATTTAAAGAATAGAGATTTATTATTTTCGAAGTATGAACCATCACAAACAATGTAGGCAAAAACAGGTATATTGTTATTTTGTAAAAAACCAACACTCCCATTTACCGCTATAATACTATTTGTTCGTAATATCTTTTCGGGAGTTTTTAACGAAGATGGACCAGATAAATAAATAATACATTCATCACTAATGTCATTTTTTATAGATTGTAATATTTTGTTCGTTATCTTCATGGTTTTACTCAAAAATATGTTACCTTTTATATTAACATCAGATTGTCAAAAATGTAATGGTCGATAAATTATTTTAATTACTAAACATAATATATTTTAATTAAGAATTAATTATTATAAAGATAGTAACAAAATAAATAATAGTTTTATTTTCAGATGATTATCGAAACTTTAAGTATGAAATAATTTAATATTATAATTTTTTAGTCATAGTAAAGATAAAAAATAGGAATAAGCAAACTTGAACGCTGCATTATTTTATAGAAAATTTGGTATACCTGAACGAGTATTAACTCTTGAATATTTGAATAAATTATACTTAAATGAAAATCACATTAGAGTACGGATGTTATATGCACCAATTAATGCTTCAGATCTTATTCCAATTACAGGTGCTTATAAGCATCGTATAATTTTGCCACAAATTGCTGGTTATGAGGGAGTAGGTGAGGTGATTGAGGCTCCTTTAATTTATCGTCATCTGATTGGAAAACGTGTGTTACCTTTAAGAGGAGAAGGAACTTGGCAACATTTCGTTGATTCACCCGCGAAATATGCTATTCAAGTTCCAGATTCAATTGATGATACTATCGCTGCTCGAGCTTATATTAATCCTGTCGCAGCTTGGTTAATGCTTAAACATTATTCTCCACAAGGAAAACATATTTTAGTTACTGCTGGCGGAGCTGATTGTGCAAAATTGATATGAAAATGGGCAGTAAATTTGCAAGCATTATTTGTAACTGTCATTTGTCGTTCAGATAATCATGTTCAATTTTATAATAAATATGGTATTAAAAATATAAATCAAAATGATACTGAAGCTATAGAATATTTTGCTGCTCATGCTGATATTGTTTTTGATGCGGTTGGCGGCGAACTTGCTGAAACAATTTTGAATCATATGCCTGATTTAAGTGAATTTGTCTCGTATGGTTTGCTTTCTGGTACTTTTTTTCAACCTAAAAAGCGATTACCTAAAGTTCATTGGTTTCATATCCGACATTATTTAAATCTAATTAGTCAAGATCAATGGTTAAAGATGTTTGATGATATATGGTCTATATTAGATGCAAGTGATGTAAATACAGCAAATTTATTTGAATTTTATGATTGGCAAGAAGCGATAAAAACCTATAGACAACCTCATAGAAACAATAAACCTTTATTAACATTTGTTTAAATCATAGACATTATAATATGTTATTAATTATGAGGATTCAGGAAAGATACTTGTTTATTTTACCTTTCCTAAAAATTAGTAATATTTAATCTTTTTTAGTTTTTTATTCTGATTAAAACAGTAAATCTTCCAGATCCTAATAAAGCAAGGCTAAAAGCAGTTATAGACATAAATGCTGGATATTCCCAACCACCGCCTTCGTTACTAAATGACCAACCATTAGTCGAGTGAATGAAACTAACTACAATCATCTGCAAAAATGTTAGAGAGCTGATAATGCGAACTAATAATCCTAAAACTAAACATATACCACTACCAATTTCAAACGCGATAATTAAGTAAGCCAAAAAACGTGGTAAACCGCGTAATGAAAAAAATTTACAATGGTAAAAAATGACAAATAAAATATTTACCTAATATAAGCAAGTATATATTATTGCTCGTTAACTTTTATAACATCAATTACTGTAAAAAGTACAAAATTGCATTTAAATTAAAATAGTTTTAATCAGGAATATAAAATGGGTATATTTTCTCGTTTTTTTGGTAAAAAATCAGAATCAAAACAAATAGGTAATTCGATTATTGCAAATCCTGATATTGATAGTCCCGTTGGCTTAACTATTGTGTTTAAAGGTGCACTTGATATTAATAACGATAAATTATTAACACAACTTAAATCTATTGATCCGACCATAAAGGATATTCGATATGAAATGCCGTTCGGACAACTCGAAGAGGGCATATGTCTTTTAGTGAGTTGGGGAAAACATGTTATTAGAATATATGGCCTAAATGCGCCTTATCCTAAAGATGTATTAGAATTATGTGTTACTCCTGCTAATTATGGTCAAGAAATAAAACAACAAATTTATGAAAGTGATAGTCATTTGTTATTATATTATGTCGGCTATGAGCAAGATGTATTAGAGCAGTATTTAGCTTTAACTCATTTAGCGGCATGTTTTGAACAATTTAATGCGTTAGCCGTAATTAATGAAGATGCTCATACTTCATTGCCAGTTAACTTTATTAATGCATTAGCTTCGGAAAATGATGGTTTAACCACTTTAGTGGCATGTTTACCTTTATTGTTTTGTGGTTTTGTTAAATATGAAATAGAAAATATTAAAGGTATTTGGATGCGCACTTATGGTGCTAATAAGTTTGGTTTACCTAATTTTGCTGCATTAGCCAATAGTTATGAGGAAAGTGAGTATTATTTTGATATATTTAGTAACATTTTAAATTATTTGCGACAAAGTCAAGCGACAATGAATCCTGGCGATACTATGGAAATAGGTGATAATCGTATGATGTCATTACGAGCGCCTCAAGATGATGAATATTTCTTGAAAGATCAGGGTGATCTTTTAATAATTGAAATTAATAATTAATTTTATAATATAAATGTTTTAGGAAAGGTAATAGTTACTTAGTTTTACCTTTCCTAAAAACGGAATATATTATGTTTAAATGGCTTGTGTATATTTTTTACCTGATAAAACACTAAACCGACCAGTACCTAATAAAGCAAGACTAAAAGCAGCTAAAGACATAAATGCAGGATACTCCCAACCTCCTCCCGGATTAGTAAAAGACCAACCATTAGCCCAATGTACAATGGTAATTATCGCAAGTTGAAAAAATGCAATTAATGCAACTGCACGAGTTAAAATACCTAATAATAACAATGCACCACCACCTATTTCAAAAGCGATAACAATATAAGAAAAAAATCCTGGAAATCCAAGAGTATGGAAATACTCAGCGGTACCTTCTGGAGTGAGTACAAGTAATTTGGTAAAACCGTGGGCTAAAAACATCATACCTAAAGCAATTCTTAATACAAATGCTGCTACATCAGTTTGATATTCTTTCATTTTGGGTTTCCTATATTAAGTTAGCAAAATAATAATTAAAATCATTGCGATCTATTACAAAAGCTATTACTTATTTACAACATAGGATACTGCACTTGAGATTGTCTCACAGATAACAATCATTAGTAAAGGTACTAACGAAAATTGAACTGAGTTAGTTAAATTATATTTACGCTTTTTAAAAGCTTAATAATATATATTTCTAGATAAAAATAACGGTGTAACTAAAAAAGTTACACCGTTATGCCTTACTTATTGTTGGTGTCAAATAGATTTAACTTGTTTTGTTGTTTGTTTTAACGCAATTTTGTTGGTTTCCCTTGCATTTAACTTACTCTCAAATCCGTTTTAAATCTGAATAATAGTGTAAAATATATTCATTATCCTATGTTGCTATAATGTAAGCTTTTCCCTTGCTTTATCAAATATTCACTTAAACCAAAAATCGCGCCTAAACCTGTTTGAACCAACTTAATAAATAAATTGAACAATACCTCCGTTACGAACATAACTATTTTTCTATTAGAACAAAAAATAGCCTTTTTTCCATTTATATGGTAATTTGCTATTGTTTCGGAAGTTAAATTGACAAAGTGATTTTGTTGGTGAGGTTGAGTTGAATTATCAACGACGTTAACAGTAAGTTTTTTGGGATTGAGTGGCTTTTTTATATAAGCTACCATCTCTCTCAACTTAATGTTTACTGTTGTGACTAAGTAAATCGTATTTGGTAACGCCATTAAAGCTCCTTAAAAGATAAAATAGGACTCCATACTTTTACTAAATAACTCATATAATGAAACAGTGTATAACAGAAATGAGACTTATGTCTCATGTAATTAACTATAACAACTTTAATTATAAAGTGCAATAAATTATAAAAAAATAATATGGATAATCAAAAAATAGTATCACGGCAAAAATATACCGGCGTTAAAAAACGTACATTTCAGCATTTAATAAATACTGCAATAAGTATTTTAGATGAAGGAAATGAATTAACCATTACTGAATTAGCCGATAAGTCTGGAATTTCAAGAGCAACCGCTTATCGCTATTTCCCTACCCAAAATGATTTAATATCGGCTGTTGTTGACTATTCGCTTGAGCCAATTGTACATTGGCAATCGGATGAACAGGATATAGGGAAAAAAGTAAACGATTTCTTATCATTTGCTTTTACTCAAATGATAAAACGTGAGGGGGCAATAAGAGCTGCCATGCAATTATCCTTGCAACAATGGGCAACTGAGCGTTCAACATCATCAAATAGTTCTGAAAAATTTGTACGTGGTAATCACAAAGAAGTGCTCTCTAATTTACTAAAACCATTACAATCACAGTTAAATGATGAGCTAAATAATAAATTAATTTATACTTTGTCGATTATTTTTGGTTCTCAAATTACAGTATTAAAAGATGTATGGAATTTAGATGATTCTTATATCGTATCACTTTCTCAATGGATTATTAAAGCTGTAATTAATCAAGCAAAACAAGATGTTTCAAAGCCTTAATTATCCAGTCATATTAAGATTTACAAGTAATGTTTATACATTCTTGCTTTTCTAAAGAACTAAATTGATTGTGATATTCTAGGATTATTAGTATTACCGATTATAATTCCTTTGCAGAAGACAGCCTGTCTTATAATTCAATGTTAATTAAAGAGTCCAATCAGGATAATTACTTAATGTATGAGAATAAATAATAGCATGACAGAAAATCAATAACCTATTGACTTATCAATTGTTAATTCTATACTGTCGTTCACATCATTTATTATTGAAATGCGTTGTTTTGATCAAACTGCTTAACTTTTTGCTATTTTTTGTACATAAACCTAACATGTACCGCTTAACGCAGCGATTGCAACATAAAACTATCATTATCACAGGCGCTAGTTATGGTATAGGTGAGTCACTTTGTTATCTTTTAGCCGAGATTGACTGTAATCTAATATTGGTTGCACGCACCAGTGATAAATTGTGCGAATTAAAAAAACAATTTGCAATGAGCAAAGCAAAAGTTGACATCTATGTAGCTGATTTGCGCGATCAAAAACAAATTGATGAATTTATAAAATATATAAAAACTTTACCGATAGACATATTTATTAATAATGCTGGCAAATCGATCTGTCGTCCGATCATGCAATCGTTAGATCGTCTGCACGATTTTGAACGAACCATAAAATTAAATTACTTAGCTCCAGTTCAATTATGCCTTGCTCTTATCCCAAAATTGCAGCAAAGTAAAGGGCATATCATTAACGTTTCGGCAGTCAATGTATTATTTGCACCAACGGTCAATTGGTCAGCATATCAAGCCTCAAAATCGGCATTCGATCAGTGGCTACGTTCAGCAATGCCTGAATTACAAAATCAGCAAATCAAAGTATCAACAGTCTATTTGCCTTTAGTAAAAACCAGAATGATCGAACCAACCAAGGTCTATCAAAACCTACCTGCATTGCAACCAAAACAAGCTGCCATGATTATAGGTTATTTATTACAAACACAAAAACGCCAATATAAACCCTGGTGGGCGATAATAGTGCAACTAGCAAGTGTTCTGTTTAATGGTATCTGGTTTAAAATAAATTGTTATTACATAAAGAGAAAATGATGATAAAAGCCATCAAAGCACTGCACACCATTAAACTTTTTACCTTCAAAGGAATTTGGCATCTATTAATGAGTTTTGGTTCAGTAGGCATGAATTTAATGGCATTGCTCTATATTCGTCAGAAACTAAGTCCAAATCAAATTGCTATTAACGAAAATGACAATTGCATAACTTATCATACACTTTATACGCAATCGCAACATTTAGCTAAAAAACTAGCTATGCATTGCGACATAAAACCGCATCAAAAAATAGCGATAATGGCAAATAATCATACCATTATGATTCATACTCTTTTTGCTATTGCGCGGTTGGGTGCAGATATTTACTTGCTTAATACAGAACTTTCCGTCAATCAATTACAAAATATACAAGATGCCGTAAAATTTGATTGGATTATACATGATCCTCAAATTTCTACCTTAACTGATGTTAAATCATTACCGATAGATCATCCTGATCAAGTCTCCATTTACTCGCTATTGAATGATAATAGCTTACCCAATACTAGTAATCTTAAAGTTACCCATTTTAATAAACTTACTGTATTAACTAGTGGTACGACTGGTCGTTTTAAAATGGCAGGGCGCAATAGTAAAGCACAAAATTTTATAAGTCCTTTTTATCAATTGTTGATGAAACTTAATCTTAGTAAATATAATAGAGTTTACATAGCAACACCTATTTACCATGGTTTTGGTATTGCAACATTGTGTATGTCGGTATTATTAGGTGCTACTATATTTATCAATAAACGCTTTGATGCGGTGAAAGTTTGTCAACTTATTAATAAATATAACATTGAAGTTATTACGCTCGTTCCTTTAATGCTCAGTCGAATGATGAACTATTCCACCACTCAGTTGCGCAGTTTACGATGCATCATCACAGGTGGTGCTCCAATTGCGGTAACATTAGTTCAACGAACAATTAATCAACTTGGTGAAGTATTATATAATTTATATGGTACATCGGAAGCTGGAATATGCATGATTGCAACTCCGAATGATTTAATCAATCACCCATCAACCATAGGTAAACCAATTACAGGATTATCAACAAAATTAATGAATAATGGTAAAGAGGACGCAATAAAAGGTGAACTCTATATCAAATGTGCATGGTCAACTCAAGGCAAAAACTGGATAGCTACTGGTGATATTGCTCAAAAAGATAGAGAAAACAATTATTACCTAAATGGTCGGATTGATGACATGATTGTTTCTGGTGGTGAAAATGTTTATCCATTCGAAATTGAACAATTTTTAATTAATCATCCAGACATTAACGATTTAGCTGTTATTAGTGTTAATGATGAAGAATTTGGTCAAAGACTAGTGGCATTTGTGGTATTAGCTGCGTATGCAAAACAATCCGAAGATACCCTAAAAGATTGGTTAAAACCACAAATTGCACGTTACCAAATGCCTAAAAAAATATATATCATTGATGAATTGCCCATGACTCACATTGGCAAAGTTGACAGAAAACAACTTATCAGTCTATATTGCTTAGATAACCAAAGCCATTAAATGGCTTATTTGTTTTTTAAGTAAGTTACTAGCCTTTTATTAAAAATAAAGCTTCCTTTACTAGGTATCAAAAAAACAGATTATCAATTTTTCAACTAAAAAGATTATATTATCTATCTTTTCAAAACCGCTTTGAGTTAGAGATCTCAATTGTTATTAGCTACCTTTAGTTGGCACTGCTCTTATGATGAAAGATTACTTTTTAAAATTTGTGAGATTGTCTTAGTTTCAATATTAGTTCATTAGCTAAAATAATTTGGGTTATTTCATCATCACTTTCAGATGATTATTCTAAGGTGGCAAATATAATAAATTGAGGATAGTAATAAACTCCTGTTTGAATAATTTTTTATTTTAGTTTGCCAACAAGAATAAGCTCTCATAAAAAGAATATTGGTTTTTCTTAATTCTTTCAAATTTAGGTCAATATAATTTGATCAAATTACTGACGGTACAGCAGTAGAGATAGCAAAACTGAGATTGATATTAATAAGTTAACTTTCATTTAATAAGTAAAGCTATTATATGCATACGTATAATTTAAATAGATGAAGGTTTAAATTAACAAATTGTGTATTATAAATAATTTTATTTGGTGATAGAAAAAAGACACTGTTGGTTAAAGTAGTGTCTTTTTATTAACTAAGCATTAAGATTGATTGCACAATAAGATTTTATGACAAGCAATATTATCGATTAAAAAATCAATGATACTGTACTGTCTGTTGAGTTGGCTCGTCGTGAACTAATAATAAACAAGTATCACTGATTGATACCGCTTGTTCAATACGTAGCTTATCTTGCTCATTAAGATCATTAATACAAGCGACGATATAACTACAGGTTTTGCTTTTTAACGCTTTTTCAATAGTTGATATTAAATTTTCATTTTTAAGGTTACTCAAATGCACGACTTTTTGTTTATCGAGTCCTGCAATATTTACCCATGAACGCTTTAACATTGGTCGATCAGATAGCCAGAGCTGCCATTTTTTAGCTTTATTAAGAGACTTCAACAAAAGGCGCTGTTGCTGTAAAACTTGCTGAAAAGGGGATTCAAAATTAATCGCCATAAGTTGTGATGAAGAGTGTTCAATAAGCATAATAACCTCGATACTGTATTAATATACAGTGTATATTAATACAGTATTTATCGGTTGTAAACTCTAAAAATAATCATTTTTTGAATTTTTTATGAAATAAAATCAAGAATGCAATAACTGATATGAAAAAATTCCTAAAAATGTCATAAGAACTGAACCAATAACATGAATAGCAATAGAGGTTAATCCCCATGCAATGCGACCTTCTTGTAAAAAATTCACGATCTCTGCTGAAAAAGTTGAAAATGTCGATAATCCACCACAAAATCCAGTGATAACTAATAAACGCCACTCAGCAGATAAGTTTGAATGATTAAAAAAAGCAATTGCAAAGCCAATAATATAACCAGCAATCAGATTGGATAGTAACGTTCCTAATGGAATCGCAAACGCAATAATATTTAATTTAAGTGACAGAAACCACCGCAATAATCCACCAGCAACTGAACCAACCGATATAGCTAAAATAAGTTTAAACATGTTAAATCCTTAAAAATTGGGCGTATTCTTGTTAAATTTATTTTTTATAGTTAATGGCAAGTATGATAACTATAACCGAGATAATAAGAAAATGCATATATTATGTTGCAGCATTATTTTAGCTTTAAAAAAGCGATAGCTTATATTCGAATTTTATTCTTAACTTTAGACAAATCATTTAATAAAGAAATTATGAACCTATTACATAAAGTTGTTATGCACATAATTTTTTATGTAAACATGTTCGGTAAGTATGGTTATTTTGTTTACTTGTTACCTTTTTATTTCATGAGTTATTGCTATTAATAATGAAACTTATACAATTGACAAAGCTTTAAACTACAATTAAAACCTGATGTAAAAACTAAAATAAGATCAATTAATTAAAGTTAGTTTGATTATAAAACTTAACAAATTGAATAAGAAAACAATAACAGGATGAATTATAATTATGTTACAAAAAGCTGATATATCTTTTGAGGCGCAATATCTGCAAACGGCGTTAGGACCAATGACTATTTTAAAATCACCTGCCGGTATTAGTATCAAGGAAGCCATCAATTATCAAAATAAGCCAATCATTGCCTGCAATTGTTACTATTCTGAAAATGATCAGTATAGTTCTCAAGTTATTTATGTTGTGCTTGAACCTGATTTACAAAATCCTACATGCTACCTAGAATTTGATGGTATCATGCCAGAATTTTTTATCAATCCAGAGGGTAAGCTTTACACTGCTATCGATGTTTATCATCCAGATAAAGATGGTTTAATTATTATGGTTCCTTGCTTTGACCGCGATAATATTACCTATCCTAAACCAAAAAAAATGACACTTGGTGATTATATTGGTATTTACCATGATTTTGCTATGTTTAAAAATGTCGATATTTTTTCAGACAAACAATTAGATAAACTGATTGCAGTTGAATTTAAAAATGGTGAGCTTAAAAAAAGTTATACCGCAAAAATTCCTTTCCCAAAATATAACCAATTTTTTATAAATAATGACAATAAACAAATTCATATTATTGCCAAAAGTGAAGAAAGTTGTTGGCTACATCGTCAAATTGACGAAAAAGGTGCAGTATTACAATCAAGAAGAATTGATATAGCTTGTAATGATTATCCGAATTGTGTTTTAAATTTGAGTTTTTGCGAATCATCATATGTAGTAACTCGTGACGAGGGGGGAATTTTTTATCTAATCACTCTTACCCCACATGGTGAAGCGACACGAAATAAGTTATTTGATGTAGGTTCTCCTCTATTTTGGGTCTGGGATCCAGTAAAAATTGCCACTGAAACATTTGTAATTCGTTTTACTATAGAAACAGGAAACGGCTGGATAACCTTGCGAAACAATAAAGTAATAGAGGCATTTTTACAACAGCAAGCTGGCAAATTTACTAACTTACTTACTAATGAAATTATTATATTATCTGAAGAAGAATTAATTATTTCTGATGTGATCTCCGACCAAAATAATAGCTATACACTGGTGTTTTATGATTATCAAGAAGATAGAACTAAACGGAATACAACATTGTTTGTTTTAAACAGAACGCTTGTTTAAATCTGTTTTTTTAGTTGATGTCAGAATTAAGCAAATTTGCTTAATGATAGATAATTACGTGCTGATTAAGTACAATAGAGGCTAATATTCGTTTAATTCAAGGATAAAGTATGTATACAGGTATTGTGCAGGGGGTTGGTGAAATTATTGATATCATCGATCAAGATAAATTACGTACTTATAAGGTAAAATTACCAGCAAAATTAACACAACATATCGAAATCGGTGCATCCATTGCTAACGACGGATGTTGTTTAACCGTGACTGATTTTAAAGATGATTGGGTTACCTTTGACATAATGCAAGAAACTTTAGCACTTACTACATTAGGTGATAAAAATATTAATGATCTGGTCAATATTGAGCGTAGTGCTAAATACGGCGATGAAATAGGTGGACATATTATGTCTGGGCATATATCTTGTACGGCCACAATTGTTGATATTCAAAAAACTGCAACAAATTGCCAAATGACTTTAGAATTACCACATAAATTTACCAAGTATGTTCTTTATAAAGGTTTTATTGGTATCGACGGTGCTAGCTTAACAGTGGGTGATGTAATGGATAATCGTTTTAAAATTAATTTAATTCCTGAGACACTTGCGATTACGACTTTAGATAGTAAAAAAGTAGGAGATAAAGTTAACATAGAAATTGATTCACAGACTCAAGCAATTGTTGATACCGTTGAAAGAGTTCTAGCGGAAAGGAAATAATGTTTATTTTTGTAGATTAAATAATTAAAAAACTTATTGTTATAATTCTAAAAATTTTTGCTTTGCTGACTTTCGAATGTTGTAAACATATAAAATTTAGTATCACTTATCTTATAGTTAGGTCAAGGCTTTTCATTAAAGCCTTAACAGCTACCCAAACAAACTTCATTACATGGGTTACAAGTTTAGTTAAAAAATACGTATTTCCATTCTAAAATCTAAACAATATAAAACTATATCTTTGAAAAACAAGTTGATGAAAAGATACGATGCCAAAATCCAAAATGGAAAATATTGAAATAAGTTATGATAAAAAATGAAATGGTATAGATATCTGAATAATTTTTACAGGTTCACTGCTGTTATTAATATACTTATCTAACTAGAAACAACATATAAATAGTAAAATAGTCAATAAATTAATTTATCACTCAAAATAAATTGAAGTTATTCAAAAATTGATATTTATCTTTTTATAAACAACGTTTATAGTACTAATAAAGGATGGTTGTATCACTTTAATTAAATAAAATAAAATCACATATAAGGATTCATATGAATATTATCAATAAAATAAAACCGATAGCATATTGTGCTTTATTGTTGGGGTCTACTAGTTGTTTAGCATCTGAAATGCAGTTAGCTGTCCCCGATCTTGTCAAAGATGGTTTTACTAACAAATTTATTTATAATCAATTCGGCTGCCAAGGAGAAAATATATCACCTAATATTTCGTGGCATAATGTACCTAAAGATGCAAAAAGCTTAGTAGTAACTATGTATGATCCTGATGCGCCGACGGGCTCTGGCTGGTGGCATTGGACAGTAGTTAATATTCCTGTTGATGTAACTGCACTTGAGCGTTCCGCTGGCAATAACCCAGATCTATTACCTAAAGGTAGCCAAGTGGTGCGTAATGACTTTGGGGTAGCGAGTTACGGCGGTCCATGTCCTCCTGAAAAATCTGACCATCGTTATCAATTTACACTATATGCACTTGATATTGATCATATAGACGTAAATGAACAAACTACACCCGCGTTAATTGGTTTTATGGTTAATTCGCATCTCATTTCTAAAGCAACGGTAACTTATAATTACTCACGTTAAAAAATTTAATTAACTATTGAATAACAACTACCGAATTGATACAAGTTCGGCAGTTGTTATGTTGTTTTACATCGGTTCTTAAGTATGGATAGTTGTGGACAGAATAAAGCTATTTTTTATTTAATAATTGATGAATTTCAACAATATCATCTGGAGTTGTTTGGCAACACCCACCGATTAATTTGGCACCTAAATTTATCCATACATCTAATTGATTGGTAAAAGTACAGTTATGATCATGGTTTTTATGCCATTGTTTGGTTGTAGGGTCATACTGCTCGCCTGAATTAGGGTAAACAATTAGCGGTTTACTGGTTAGTTTACTTAGTACTTCTAAAGCAGTTGTGACTTTTTCTAGGGCGATGCAATTAATGCCGACACTAACAATTTGCTCAATGCTATTTAGATATTCAATAACCTCTGTTAATGGTGTACCGTCGCTAATGTGTTTTTGATCTTTTAATGTTAATGAAAACCAGCAATTAACCATCGGAAATTGTTGTATTAATTTAGCCAAAGCTTTAATTTCCAAAAATGATGGCATTGTTTCACAGGCTAAAATATCTACACCTGCATCTATAAGCGCTGCAACCCGATCTTTATGAAATGCAATAAATTCGCTCTCGCTAAGCTGGTAATCGCCCGTATATTCCGAACCATTAGCAAGATAAGCACCATATGGTCCAACGGAACCCGCAATTAAGAGAGCTTTATCCTGTTTTATATCGTTTAAATATTGCATTTTTGCTTGTTGGGCTAATTTTACGCTGGTTTTAATTAATTTGATGGATTCTTCTAGCTCAATCCCTTTTGGGGCAAATCCCATTGGCGTTGCTTGATAGCTCGCAGTAATGGCGCAATCTGCACCAGCTACAAAATAGTCATAATGTACTTGTTGAATTAATTCAGGCTGTTCAATTAATACTTTGGCTGACCATAAACTGTCATTAAGATCGCAGCCACGTCGTTGCAGTTCACTTGCTAACGCACCATCAATGACTATGTGTTTTTTCTGTTCTAAAAGGGTTTTTATGGGATTATTATTTTTCATGATTTCTAACTTGTTTTTTAAATGTTTGGGTTAAATGATGAACAACAAAACAAACAATCACAAACGGAATGCCACAATATAGAGCAATACGTTGTTCAGGATCAAACGCTAAACCGATGCAAGCAACTAGACAAAGAATAAAACCTAAAATTGGCACAAATGGATATAGTGGCGCTTTAAATTTAAGGTTTATTTGCTCGGATGGGGATAATTGCTTTCTATAAAAATAGTGAGAAGCACAAATGCTTAACCATACAGCTACAACTGCAAATCCAGAAATTGCCGTTAAAGCAACAAATACGGTATTAGGAGCAATGATACTTGAAAACAGAGCCAATAATCCTCCTAACATACTGAGAGCAATAGCTGTTGTTGGGATTCCTTTATCGGTTAATTGAGCAAAGCATTTTGGTAATGTACCTTGATTTGACAGTGACCACAACATGCGACCTGAAGCATAAAGTCCAGAATTTGCCGCAGATAAAATCGCAGTTAAAATTACAAAATTAAAGATATCAGCAGCGTAAGGAATGCCAATATTTTCAAATACCATCACAAACGGACTAGTCACAACGCTAGCTTGTTCCATGGGTAAAAGTGCAGCTAATACAAAAATGGTGCCAACAAAAAAGATGATTAATCGGAAAATAGTGGTTTTTATGGCTAACGGAATTGATTTTTCAGGATTATGGGTTTCACCGGCGGCAATACCAATAAGCTCTGTTCCTGAAAATGCAAAGTTAACTGATACCATTGTCATTACTATAGGGATTATGCCATTAGGAAACCAACCATGATCAGTAATGTTATGTAAGAATGGCGCGGGCATATCATTTTTCATTGGAATAAAACCAAAGATAGCCGCCGTACCAGCAATAATAAATACGACAATAGTAATGACTTTAATTATTGAAAACCAAAATTCACTTTCAGCAAAAAATTGTGCTGTAATAATATTCAGTGTAAAAATTACTAAACAAAAAATTAAACACCAAACCCATACTTGAATATCTGGGAACCAGTATTGCATACACATGCCCGCAGCAGTTAAGCTTGAACCCAATGCAACAGTCCAAGTTAACCAATATAACCAAGCAACTGTATAGCCAGTAGCGGGACTGATAAAGCGCGAAGCATAAGTATGAAAGGCTCCTGTTTCAGGCATGGCAACAGCTAACTCACCAAGGCATAACATGACTAAATACACCACTAACGCACCAATTAAATAGGAGATTATTGCACCAACTGCGCCAGCTGTGGCAATAATATATCCAGTATTAAAAAATAACCCAGTACCAATTACGCCACCTAAAGATAGCATAATTAAGTGTCGAGTTTTCATGGTGCGTTTAAATTGATTTTTATTTTTGGGTGTAGAATGAGTATTCATAAGTATATTATTTTTAGCGTTTAAAGGTTAATATTCCGTCAGTGTAACTGACGGAAAAGAGTAATTGAATTGCTATTTTATTTATTTAAACTCGTTAAAGAAGAATTTTTTTGACATGGTCTCACCATTAACTTGAACTTCATCACTATCTTTGGTGACACTGATATCTGAAAAAATACCATCGGTTTTACCATTATTAAAGACAAAAATTGGTACGTGACTCAAAAACATTTCAGCACTTAACTTAATGTTTGATTTGACGCTATTAACTTGTTGTTCAGTAACTTCACTGTTTTGAGGGTTTTCGAATTGTGCATAAAATTGAGCCATAACATCAAATGGAGCTTCAACTTTTAATTTTAATGTATCAATTCTTTCATCAGTATCTTTTGAGCTGTCATCTCCACTATTAAGAATATAATTTAAATCGTTAATATCTAAAACAAAATTTATATTAATATCACCCGCAGCATTATGCCAGTTCAACTTATTAAGTGTTAAGGTTGTATTAAATGGCAGATTGTCAGTAACGTCTTCTAAATCTTCAAAATAGTTCATATAAGATTTATTAAATATGTCTTTTTTGTCGATACCTTTAAAGCTAAAGTCAAATGAACCATTACCTAAGTTTTGCTTGCCATAGATAATTGAATCAACACTGTTGAATAATGATCCATTAACTGTATTGTTTTTTTTGTTTAATTCAATTTGCTGGTTTAAAACTAATTTATTCAATTCAATGTTATTAATAGCAGTAGATGCACCTTTGCCAATAGATACAGTTAATCGATTAATTTCACTTTGGTAATCAAGCTTATAGTCTTTATAATTAATGTTGCCTTTAGTGGTTAAACCGTTAAAACCGACATCGGTAGATGAACCATATTCAGCACCTTTCATTTTTAAACTATTAATATTTATATCATAGTCAATAGTAGATGTATTTTGTGCTGGTTTAAATGATATGTTTAAGTCATTGAGAGAAATGGCGTTATCTTTGTCTATCTCAAGATTAAGTTTATCAAGTGATGCTTGTATCGATAAGTCCGAGGAATTATTCTGCTTTTCTAATAGAATATTCCACTTACCCTGTTCAAATACACTGTTTTCATCAATAAGATCAAAGTCGGAATGGGTTAGTTTGATGGCTTCAGTTGCTAATTTTACGGTAAAATAATCGCTGTAACTTACACCAGCATGACCAGAAATATAAGGTTTATTTCCAGCTAATTTCCATAGGGTTGGATTGGTTTTTTCGGTTATAGCAAATTCCAACCAAGCTAACTGAGGCGAAAAGGAACCATTAGCAAGGGCCGTTAAAGGGAATGGACCATGATAAATGGTTGCATCATCATCATATAATACGATAACTGAGTCATCATTATTAATTATTTGTTTTTTTTGTGTCAAGGTGACTTTAAGATGTGTTTTGGTAGAAAATATCCCTTTTTCATCATTATTATGTGAAATTTGTAGATTAAAAATTTGTTGATTACTATTAAATTGCTGGGTAAACTCAGCTAAATTAGTATCGAGGTTTTCTTCGATTAAATTTCCGGTATACATAGAAGTGCCAATATATCCGAAAGCTAATATTGCTATAACTCCTGTCGTTACTATACTTTTTTTCATCTTAATTCTCTTTTTATATTTTATTCATTATTACTCTTGGTGGTTTGAAAAATCAGCCAACAAATTTTTAATATATTCAATACGATCACTTCGGTCCAGATATGAACTCAACAATTTTAATCGATTTGCGCCTTCAAGGCGATAATTTTTTGGTGATTTTTGAATCATTTCAATTAAATAGTCGACTGAAATTTTATTGTTCTTACCAAATTCAATAAAACCACCTTTTTCACCAAATTCAATTTTAGTGATCCCTAATTTGTTTGCCTGATAACGGATTTTGGTTGTTTCTAATAAAAATAGTACGGCATCGGGTAGCTTACCAAACCGATCTCGCATTTCGATTTGTATATCTGTTAATTCGTCAATTGCTTCAATACTAGCAATACGTTTATATAATGACAATCGGGTATTAACATCAGGAATAAAATCATCAGGAATCAATGTCGGCAAACGTAATTCAACTTCGGTTTGCTGGTTATTAAGGAGCGATTCAAGGGTAGGTTCTTTACCTTCCTTAAGTGATTTAACCGCGTCATCAAGTAATTCAATATAAAGATTAAAGCCAATGGTTTCAATTTGACCACTTTGATCACTACCCAATAATTCACCAGCACCACGAATTTCAAGATCATGTGTTGCCAAAGCAAAACCTGCGCCTAAATCTTCAAGTGATGCAATTGCTTCTAGACGCTTTTTAGCATCTTTACTGAGTAATTTAGGATGTGGCGTTAATAAGTAGGCATAAGCCTGATGATAAGAACGACCTACACGACCTCGCAACTGATGTAACTGAGCTAAACCAAATTTATCGGCTCGTTCAATAATGATAGTATTAGCGTTCGGAATATCAATCCCCGTTTCGACAATTGTAGTACATACCAGTAAATTAAAGCGTTGATGATGAAAATCATTCATGACTCGTTCCAAGTCACGCTCATGCATCTGACCATGACCAATAGCAATACGTGCTTCTGGAACCAGTTCAGCAAGTTTTTCACTTACTTTTTCAATGTCTGAAACATCATTATGTAAGTAATAGATCTGACCTCCACGTAAGATTTCACGTAAAATTGCTTCTCGAATAACCAGATCGTCATATTCGCGTACAAAGGTTTTAACCGCTAAACGTCGTGCTGGTGGTGTAGCAATAATTGAGAGGTCCCGCATACCGCTCATTGCCATATTAAGTGTTCGTGGAATAGGTGTGGCCGTTAGGGTTAATATATCAATATTGGCTCGCATCGCTTTGATTCGTTCTTTTTGGCGAACGCCAAAACGGTGTTCTTCATCGACAATTAATAATCCTAAATCTTTCCATTTTACGTCTTCTTGTAATAGTTTATGTGTACCAATTACAATATCTACTTTACCTTCACTCAAAGCTTGAATAATAGCTTGTTGTTGTTTAGCTGTTTTGAATCGTGACAAGCTTTCAATACGTATTGGCCAGTTAGCGAAGCGATCACAAAAGTTTTCGTAATGTTGTTCGGCAAGTAAGGTTGTTGGGACTAAAACAGCGGTTTGTTTATGGTTTATTACCGATAAAAATGCTGCTCGAATAGCGACTTCAGTTTTACCAAAACCAACATCACCACAAACCAATCTATCCATCGCATAAGGTGAACACATATCGCCAATTACCGCACCAATTGCGTTTTGTTGATCCTCTGTTTCTTGATAAGGAAAAGCTTCGCAAAATAGTTCGTATTGCTCTCGATCTTGTTTAAATTCAAAACCTGGTTTGCTTTCTCGTTCAGCATAAATATCAAGTAATTCGGCTGCGACATCCCGTACTTTTTCGGCCGCTTTTTGTCTAGCTTTACTCCATGCATCAGTGCCAAGTTTATTCAGTGGAGCGTTTTCTTCATCCCCACCTGAGTAACGACTGATTAAATTTAAAGATGATACTGGCACATATAGCTTAGTATCATTCGCATAAAGTAAGATCAAATATTCTGCATAAATGCCACCTGTTTCAAGTGTGGTTAAACCAGCATATCGTCCCACTCCATGCTCTAAATGTACCACAGGTTTGCCTGGTGTTAATTCAGCTAAACTACGAATTAGTGTGTCGGTATTAATTGCTTGTTTATTTTCTTTTTTGCGACGAACAATTCGGCGACCCAATAGTTCATTTTCAGTAATAAAAGCAAAATTATCCGATTGATTAATAAAACCTTGCTCACTAGCACCTAGAATTATACAAAAGCGTTCATTAACATGATGTATTTCGTCAAGTTGATTAATCGTTATTGGATGAATACGAATTCGTCCTAAAATTTCTTGTAACGCTTCTTTACGACCTTCTGATTCGACCGAAAAGACAATTTTACCTGTGAAATTTTCGATGAATTGATGGAATTGCAAATAAGGATCTTTCTGTTGAATTGCAACCGCAAGGTCAGGCAAATTTGAATAAGCCAAATTAACATTTTTATTTGATTCACTGATAATTTCATGAGATAAGACCAGTCTTGGGTATTTTTTGAAATCGGCAAATATTTCGTCGGTTTTTGACCAAATGATTACTGGCTCTAATAATGGTCGCATAGGATCAACCTTGCGACTATCATAACGTTGGTTAATATCTTGCCAAAATTTATTGGCGTTAGACTCAATATTGATGGTGTTAATAATGAGTGTGTTAGCTGAAAAATATGAAAACAGCGGAGTTAATGACTCATTAAAAAACAGAGCCTGCCAATACTCTATACCTGTTGGTAAAATGTTTTTACTGACTTGTTGATAAATACTCTCGGGCTCTAATCTGACAGGAAATCTTTCACGCCATTGGCTTCTAAAAAGCTCGATAGCAGTTTTATCAAATGGAAATTCATGAGCTGGCAATAACTGTATTTCAGGTATTTCATCAAGTGTGCGTTGAGATTCAACATCAAATGTACGAATGCTATCTATTTCGTCATCAAAAAAATCGATACGATAGGGTTTATCACTGCCCATAGGATAAATATCAAAAAGAGCACCACGAGTTGCATATTCGCCATGTTCCATCACTTGACTGACAGAGCGATAACCTGCATTTTCAAGTTGTAAACGTAAGTTTTCGCGGCTAATTTGTAGGCCTTTTTTCATGATAAACACATGCCCGCCCAAATAGCTTTGTGGGCAGACCTTTTGCATTAAGGTATTAATCGGTAAAATCAAAGCACCCTTAGTCAAATGTCCTAAATGATAAAGACAAGATAGACGCTCAGAGACTATATCTTGATGCGGTGAAAAACTATCATAAGGCAGTGTTTCCCAATCAGGGAAAAAGATAGCAGGATGAGGTGAAAATTGTCTTAGTTCTTCATGAATACGGGTTGTTTGTTGCATATCATCTGTAATAATCACCACTAAACCATCGTGTGCATCAATGGATTGAGCACAAAATTGGGATAGAGATGATCCGATTAATTGCCCAATTTGTTTGACTTCACCTGATTTTTTAGGAATTAATGTTGAAATATTAGGAGTTTTAGACATGTTGATTTTGCATGATTTTGCTGAATAATTAATGCTAGATTATAACGTAATTATTAGGTTGTTTTCTATAACTGTTTAATCCTGTATGATAAGCACCTTGCAATTAACTCGTTAAACTTTGTTAAGAAGTTTCAGGTAATATA
The DNA here is from genome assembly GCF_000599985.1 of Gilliamella apicola. Lineage (NCBI taxonomy): Bacteria > Pseudomonadati > Pseudomonadota > Gammaproteobacteria > Orbales > Orbaceae > Gilliamella > Gilliamella apicola. Next base: position 1,680,162 of record NZ_CP007445.1, on the reverse strand, counting down.
TACGTTTATGTCAAAAATATTTCGTCCATTAGTTTTTTTTATCGGTTTGCGCTATGTTTATGGGCAAAAAACGGATGGTTTTGGTCGCTTTGTATCATGGTTATCAATGCTCGGAATTATGCTTGGCTCCATTGGCTTGATTGTTGTGTTGTCTGTCATGAATGGACTAGAAGATCAAATGCAAGAAAGCATATTAAAATTTTTTCCTCAGGCTCAGATAACCACTTCGCAAGGTCGCATCGATCCTAATAAAATTGCGGGTGAGCAATTTATGAAAATTAAGGGTGTTAATCATGTGTCCCCTTTAGTTACGGGTGATGTCGTTTTGCAAAGTGAGCAAGGTATTATGGTTAGTACGTTAATGGGTATAACTCCTGATGATGGCGATCCAATTAACGAATATGTCTATAGTGGTTCAGTATCGGATCTTGTCCCTGGGAAATATAATGTCATTATTGGATTAACTTTAGCCAATCAACTAGGTGTTACCGTCGGCGATAAAATTCGCTTGATGGTAACTGATGCCAGTCAGATCACCCCAGTTGGTCGTATACCCTCACAAAGACTATTTAATATCGTCGGAATGTTTTCAATCAATCATGATATAAATCAAGCCTTAATTTATGTTAACCAGACTGATGCCCGTCATTTACTCCGTTATCAAGAAGGAATGATCACAAGTTGGCGTTTGTTTTTAGATAAACCTTTAGAGATTACTTCGGTAACGAACACTCCTTTACCAGAAGGGCTAGTTTTTAATGATTGGCGAGCGAAACGTGGAGAACTATTCCAAGCTATCAAAATGGAAAAAAATGTCATGGGACTATTAATCAGTTTGATTGTCATTGTGGCAGCTTTTAATATTATTACCTCGTTAAGTTTATTAGTAATGGAAAAACAAGGTGAAGTGGCAATTTTAAAAACGCAAGGTCTATCTCGTTTTAAAATCATGCTAATTTTTATTATACAAGGCGCAAGTTCAGGAGTAATTGGAACACTATTAGGTAGTACTATAGGTTTGTTACTGGCTTGTTACTTAAATGAAATCATGGAACTATTTGGGTTATCGTTTGCTGGTATTCAATTGCCGTCGCTGGTTGAACCCACACAAATTATCGTTATTGTTATTGGATTACTTATGTTATCGCTAATTTCAACTATTTACCCTGCCTATCGTGCAGCCAATATTCAACCAGCCGAGGCGTTACGTTATGAATAACTCACAAATCTTGCTTTCAGCAAAAAATCTTTGTAAAACCTATAACGAAGGCAAAATGGTAACCGAAGTTTTAAAAAACGTATCGTTTGATATCTATTCAAAATCATTATTAGCGATTATTGGAAGTTCAGGATCAGGCAAGAGCACCTTATTACATCTTCTTGGTGGATTGGATAAACCTACATCGGGTGAAATTATTTTTAAATCTCAGCAATTAAATCAGCTATCTGAAAAGGAAAAAGCTCACCTTCGTAATCAAGAAATAGGCTTTGTTTATCAATTTCACCATTTATTACCTGATTTCACTGCGCTTGAAAATGTTGCTATGCCACTATTAATTAGTGGTGCAAAACCTAATGATGCAAAAAAGCGAGCAATGGCAATGCTAGAATCGGTTAACTTAGTTAAACGTGCAAATCATAGGCCATCTGAACTGTCTGGTGGGGAACGTCAACGTGTGGCAATAGGGCGAGCGCTTATCAATAATCCAGCACTGGTTATGGCTGATGAACCAACAGGTAATCTGGATAAAACCACTGCTGATTCCATTTTTGATTTGTTAATAAGTCTAAATCGTGATCATGGAACAGCTTTTTTAGTGGTCACGCATGATTTAGAACTTGCCAATAAACTTGATAATCAATTAATAATGCGCGATGGACATTTGTCTAATCGTTCGTTAACCAAAAAAATTTAATGGATAATTAAAATGAATTTATCATTAATCACTGCCATTAAGTTCCGTAAAGGACGCCGTAAAAGTGGGATGGTGTCGTTAATATCAATTATTTCAACATTTAGTATTGCTATTGGTATTGCAGCTTTAATTATTGGGTTAAGTGCAATGAATGGCTTTGAGCGTGAACTGCATAATCGAGTATTGTCCGTTGTTCCTCATGGGCAATTTTATCCCGAATATGGTTATCTAGATAATTGGCGAGACGTTCAAAACGAATTAAAACAAAATAGTCACATTGTATCAGCAACGCCTTTTATTAATTTTACTGGTTTAATTGAGAATGCGAGTAAACTAGGTGCAGTTCAAGTAGAGGGAGTCGATCCCGAGCAAGAAAAATCAATAAGTACACTCCCTAATTATGTGTTGAATAATCAATGGCGAGAATTTAAAGCTGATAGTCAACAAATTATTATTGGCGCTGGTTTAGCTAAAACTTTAGCTGTGAAGGAAAAAGATTGGGTTACATTACTCATTCCTGTATCAAGTTCTTCTAATCAACTTAAACCACCGAAACGTGTGCGTTTGCAAGTTATTGGTATTTTGGAGTTAAGTGGAAGTCTTAGCAATAATATTGCTTTACTTCCTTTAGCTGATGCACAAAAATTACTAAATATGGGTGACAGTGTCACAGGCGTTATGGTCAATGTTGATAATGTTTATCAGGCTAGGTATATAATTAGCCAGGCAGCAGTAGCCCTTGATGAAACCTTATCTTTTAATAGTTGGGAACAAACTTACGGCTTTATGTATCGCGATATTCAAATGATTAGAGAAATTATGTATCTTGCTATGATTGTTGTTATTGGCGTCGCTTGCTTCAATATTGTTTCTACCTTAGTAATTGCCGTTAAAGATAAACAACGTGATATTGCCATTCTAAAAACACTTGGTGCAACTAATAGTTTAATTAAACACACGTTTATATGGTATGGAGTAATTTCAGGATTAATTGGAAGTTTAATCGGAGTGATTTTAGGAGTGATTTTATCATGGCAACTATCAAATATAATGGAACTTGTTGAATCTTTGATGGGTCATAAAATTCTTAACAGTAATATCTATTTTGTTGACTTTTTACCATCTGAAATCCATCTTTTTGATGTTGTAATTGTATTTATTACAGCAATGTTGTTAAGTTTGCTTGCTAGCTATTATCCTGCTCAAAGGGCTTGTAAAATCGATCCTGCACGAGTATTAAGTAGCTATTAATAAAAACAATACATAAAATCTAAAAAGGCGCACCGTTTGAAGCGCCTTTATTTTTTATTAATACCTATAACCATTTATCAAATAATCATGTTGATAATACTGATAACCCCAATATAAAATTAGACTTGCAGTGGCAAAAATTAGGACAGTTAATACCGTGCAGATTTGGCTTTGATATCGAAATTTTCTTAAACAAAGCGTGATTAATCCTCCTAAAATAAAACCAGTTAGCGCACCACCAATATGTGCCATATTATCAACAGAAGGTAATAAGCCTAATCCAGCAGTAAGTAATAAACTCACCACAATAGATTTAATGGGCATCTCTTGTAAATCAGTACGATTAATCAATGAGTAAGCAAGTAGGGCAGTGATGATACCTAAAATTGCCCCTGAAGCACCACAGCTAATTACATTAATATGAATTGTGGCAACATCACTCGCTAAACTTCCAAATAAACCTGATAGCAAATAGATTCCAATAAAGGCGAATGGAGGTATTAATTTTTCTAAAATAATACCGATGCTCCATAACGCTAACATATTCATAGCAAGATGAGCTAATCCTACATGCATAAAAATATTAGTAAAAAGGCGCCAATATTCACCAGAAAAAGTAAGTTGTGCAATATCAGCCCCCCAGTCAATTAAAAACCTACTTTGACCGAAATCGGATAATCCTCGCATATCAAGCAGCCGAGAAATAATAAACCATGCGACATTAATCATTACCAAAATGCTAGTAATTTTGGCTTGATGATATAAAAATTGTAAATTTTTAACAAAGCTCATGTGTTGAGTTTTCCTTTTGAAAAACAAAAAATATAAAAATAGATAACTGATTTAATCCAATTGTTTTCCTAAAATAACTAAATCACGTTTAACGCCATCGAGTTCGGCAATTTTAGGTAATAATGCCCATTGTTGATAATTCATTTTTTTGAATAGATTTATGCTAGGAAGATTATGCCCAAAAACATAGCTGAGTATTGTTTCAATGCCAGCTTGTTTGGCGAATAATTCAATATATGCGATGGTCGTTTGACCGATTTTTTTCCCTCTAAAATCCTGATGTAGGTACAAACTGATCTCAACTGTTTTGTCAAAAGCTGCACGCCCATAAAAAGAGGATAAGCTTACCCAACCACATGGTTGATTCGAAGATTTAATTAACCAAAGCGGACGACTTTTAGGATTATGCTGATTAAACCAAACTAAACGACTTTCAACTGACACCGGCTGTAAATCGGCCGTAATTTGACGGCAAGCAATGGTGGAGTTATAAACATCAACAATAAAGGGCAAATCGTCTAAAGTAGCATCAGTATAGGTAATCATAAAAATAAAGAGTAGTGATTAAATATACCTCATTGTAATGGCTTTAATGCAGGCAAGCAATATTTGTTAAAAACGATTTATTAGTAAGAAAAATCATAAAGTCATTAAGAATGATACAACAAAATGGTGTCTAAATTTTTCAAAAATCAAATTTTAAAACTCTATTACTGATAGATTCCATAATTTTATTTATATTTTTTTAAATAATCACTTTGTCTCACACAATTGCATCCGCATTTCACCTGATAATGTTTTATTACTTGGAAGTATATAAATACCTTGCTGGAGTGGTGTTTTGCTATTAATGCTATCTATCCATAGCTACCCATAGGCCTTCCTGCTTGACCAAGACCAATAAAGTCAATATTTACCATTTTTTACTTCTTAAAGTTCGTTTTAGTTCTCTTGGTATTATATTTGTAATTTTTATTGAATGGAGTGATCTTGATTACTTTCTCTAAAATTTCTTTAAATTAAAATTAAACGAATATTTAAAAATGTAAACTAATGTTAAGGATGTTTTATGATTAGAATTGTTTGCCTAGATAGAGCAGTACAAAATGGTATTTATTATATTAATGATATTCCGAAAGTTAATGGCAAATTTATTGCGAGTAATTACAAAGAAATAGATGGAGGATCTATAGCAATTATAGTTGTTGTCATTAATAAACTTAGTGATAAAGGTTGTATAGGGTTAGAAAAGTAAAATTTACCTTGGAATAAAGCATTTAAAGTTGATGTGGTAGATACAACTAGAGCTTGAGATGTTTTCCAATCCACATTTGCTTTTGCTTTTGTTAATTGGATATTCAACCTTTAAAGTAGCAAAATTCTCATATGCTGTTGTAGCACTAATATGTACTAAAGCTGGTGGTTGTGCAGAAATACTGTCAATTAAACAAATAAATGAATTTTTAACTAAACATCAAAGATAAATATAATTAAGGAGTAGTCTGTGGTGGAATATATAGAATTAACTGGAAATCCAAGGCATGATAAATTGATTTCTCTTGTTATGTCAAAAGGATACATTAGTAATGAAGAACTAGCCAAAATTCTAAATGTAACACCACAAACTATACGACGAGATATTCGTCAATTGAGTGATGCAGGTATAGTTTCTCGACATCATGGTGGAGCAGGAAGAATTTCAAGTCTTATGAATACTGAATTTTCTAAACGAGAAACAGCATATACAGAAGAAAAAACGATAATTGCCAATGAAGTCGCTAATTTTATTCCCGATGGTGCTACTTTATTTATCACTATGGGGACAAGTGTTGAGTTTGTTGCGAAAGCCCTAAAAAATAAAAATAATTTGAGAGTAATCACTAATAGTATAAGAGTTGCTAATATTTTATATCAAAATAAAGAATTCGAGGTCATAACATTAGGGGGTATTTTGCATTCGCATAATGGAGGTATTGTAGGTCCAAGTGCACTTTTATTAGTGAGTAGTTTTCGAGCTGATTACCTTATCACAAGTCTTGGCGCTGTTGACTATGATGGTGTTTTATTGGATGTTGACATAAATGAAGTTGCTGTCGTCAAGGCAATAATTGAACATTCACGTAATTTTATTTTAATCGGTGATCATACAAAATTTCATTCATCAGCCGCTGTAGAAATTGGCAATTTAAAACAAGTTTCAACGTTTATCACTGACAGTAAACCACCCGCTAATATAATATAAAATATTAAAAGAAAATAAAGTAGAATTAAGAATCGCTAAAAAGTAGCAATTTTTTTTATAAACACCAATATCGTTCTCCTACTATAATTTCACCTTTTATTATGAGTTAATGAAAAGAATATTAGACGCTTCCATTCATATTCATAAAGTCTAAATCATTTTTCTTTCAGATTTTTATTTTTTAATTTTCCTTTTCTTACTGTAATTCTTTTCATACAAAAACAATTTTTAGAGATCAATATTATTCTTTTTTGATTAAAAGTTTGCGCTAAATCACAGAACCGGCACAATTATGTTGCGTTTATTTTGGTTTTTATCATTAATATAATAAGTTTGTGATCTTATTTGTTTGGTATGGTTCCTTGTTTGGAGGCAATTATGAGAAAAGCATTTATATCACCGTCTAAATATGTTCAAGGTGAAAATGAATTATTAAATTTAGGTTATTTTGTAACAAGTTTTGGCAAGAAAGCTTTATTAATTGCTAATCAATCAGATATTGATCGAGTTCGTAAACAACTTGATTATACGGCAGAAAAATACAATTGCTTGTTTGTTACAGCTGGATTTAATGGTGAATGTTCACGTATAGAAGTAGAACGTCTAAAAAAATTAGCTATCACAGAACAATGTGATTGCACAATAGGTTTAGGAGGCGGTAAAGCTATTGATACAGCTAAATGTGTGGCAGAAGGTAATGCTGTTATTATTGTGCCAACGATAGCCGCCACTGATGCTCCAACAAGTCATTCAGCCGTTTTATATACTCCTGATGGGGCGTTTGATGATTATGCTTATTTCAAACAAAGTCCAAGCGTTGTACTTATTGACACTCAAATTATTGCTCAAGCACCTGTTCGGTTTTTAGTATCAGGGATGGGGGATGCGCTTTCAACATATTTTGAAGCGAGAGCAAATCAAAAATCTTATGCCAATATTAATGCGGGATTACCATGTGGAGTAAGAGAACAATTATGCGAAGGAGCAAAACCAACTTTAGCTGCTTTTGCTCTTGCTACACTATGCTATCAGACTTTATTAAAAGACGGTAAAAAAGCTAAAGCTTCTTGCATTGATAAAGTAGTCACTCCTGCATTGGAAAATGTCATAGAGGCTAATATTTTGCTTTCAGGACTTGGTTTCGAAAGCGGTGGTTTAGCTGGTGCTCATGCTGTCCATGATGGATTAACCATCCTTGAAGAAACACATCATTATTATCATGGTGAAAAAGTTGCATTCGGTACTTTAGTTCAACTTATATTAGAAAATTCACCAGAAGAAGAGCTTAAAGAAGTTTTAGATTTTTGTTTATCAGTTAATCTTCCGGTTTGTCTTGAAGATATTGGCGTAAAAACCATTTCAGACCAACAGCTCACTGAAGTGGCAGAAAAAACCATTATCCCTGAAGAATCAATTCATTCTATGCCATTCCCTGTTACAGTTGAAGGAATTAAAGCGGCAATTTTACTTGCCGATACTATTGGTAAAAATTATAAAACAACTGGCAAATTTGTGAAATAGGAGCTAATACAATGAAAAAATTGATCAACAATCCCTCAGATATCGTTAATGAAATGATTGATGGTTTAATTGCTAGTAGTCCTACATTATTAGAAAGAGTTGCTGATTCTCAAATAGTAATTAGAAAAAATTTAGGAATTGATAAAGTAGCAATTATAAGTGGAGGAGGCAGTGGTCATGAACCTGCTCATGCTGGTTTTGTTGGTCAAGGAATGTTAACTGCTGCTGTCTGTGGTCAAGTATTTACCTCACCCACACCCGATCAAATTTTTAACGCTATAAAAACCGCTGATTCAGGACAAGGAGTATTTCTTGTAATAAAGAATTACTCTGGTGACATTATGAATTTTGAAATGGCAAAAGATATGGCTGAAATGGAGGGTATCAAAGTCGATAGCTGTATCGTTGATGATGATATTGCTGTTGAAAATAGTACTTATACCCAAGGTAAGCGCGGGGTCGCTGGTACAATTTTAGTTCATAAGATTTTGGGTGCGGCCAGTGAACAAGGTGCCAGTTTAACTGAAATCAAACAACTTTCAGAAAAAATTATTCCAAATATTAAAACAATTGGAGTGGCATTTTCTGGCGCAACCGTTCCCGAAGTTGGTAAACCTGGCTTTGTTCTTGCTGATGATGAAATTGAATATGGTGTTGGAATTCATGGTGAACCGGGATACAGACGAGAAAAACTACAATCTTCAAAATTTTTAGCTCAGGAACTCATTAGTAAATTAAAAGCAGCATTTTCATTTCAAGAAAATGACCAATATGCAGTTTTGATTAATGGGCTAGGTGCTACTCCATTAATGGAACAATATGTTTTTACCAATGATGTGTTACGTCAATTAAAAACAGAAAAATTGAATGTAGTATTTACGAAAGTCGGTAATTATATGACAGCAATTGATATGGCTGGCGTTTCTTTAACTTTAATGAAGATCGTAGATGACGAATGGCTCAAAAATCTTAATTACCCTGTAACGACATTAGCTTGGTAAAAAGGAATAAATCATGCTTGATACAAAAAATGTTTTAAATTGGCTAAATGATTTTGCTAATGAAATTCAAAAAAATAAAACTTATTTAACTGATCTAGATACACCAATTGGCGATGGTGATCATGGTAATAATATGAATCGTGGCGTAATCGCAATGCAAGCTGAACTCGCAAAAGCATTGCCTAATTCAGTTTCTGAGATTTTTAGAATAACAGCGATGGCACTCATGGGAAATATTGGTGGTGCTTCAGGTCCGCTCTATGGCTCTGCATTTATGGAAATGGCTAAAGCTGCTAAAGAAACCGATGAATTACCTCTCATTATTCAAGCAGGACTTAATGGCATTCTCAAACGAGGTAAAGCCGCATGCGGTGAAAAAACGATGGTTGATGTGTGGACGCCTGTTTGCGAAAGTCTTTTATCTAAACAATTAACGCAACAAATTATTGATATTGCCGTTGAATCAACAAAATCAATGATAGCAACAAAGGGACGAGCCTCTTACTTAGGAGAGCGTTCAATTGGTCATCTAGATCCTGGTTCAGTTTCAAGTGGGTATTTGTTCTCATCGATGCTAAGAAATATTCAATAAACAAGGAAATTAATAATGATAAGTTTCATTCTTGTATCTCACAGTAAGAAGATAACGGATGGTTTGAAAGAGATGATTGATCAAATGGCGTTGAATCAAGAAAACGTGACTGTTTTTTCTCTTGGTGGAACATCAGATGGAAATCTAGGAACAGATCCAATAGCAATATATGAAACTTTTCAAGAGCGCAAATCCGATGATGCCATTCTCGTATTCACAGATATAGGCAGTGCCGTAATGAGTTCAGAAGCAGCCGTCGATATGCTTGATAATGATGCGATTAAACAAAAAATTCATATTGTCAATTGCCCATTGGTTGAGGGGGCCTTCATGGCTGCTGTTCAAATTGAAAATATTGATAGTCTTGAATCAATTTTTGAAGAATTAAAATTAATAAATAAAGAATTTTAAAATGATTTGGTAATGAATGTAATTAAAGGTAAATCAGAATAATGAGTTAGATTAATACCAAGGTACATAATCGTTGTTTAGAAACTTAACTAATATTTTAATATGCCAGAAAAGCTGTTACACCAAAAGGTTTTGGATGGATAGTTAATAATGGTAATGATCGAGAAGAGATGAGTACTTGACTTCGAGTTACCGCTCAAATGATTTATTTGTATTATTCCTTAAATCCGCTTCGTTTCAATTGGTGCGGTTTTTATTGGCACTGTTATTGTCCCAAACCTTGTTAAATATATTGATAGAGTTTGGTTATATATTATTGGATGCGTAATTTGGGCTGCTGCTGATTTAACGGCTTTCTTTGTTGTCAATTCTCTTTCTACATTTGTTGCTTTTGCACTTTAGCTTACTTAGGTAGTTCTTTTATTTATACTCTCAATTCGGCTTTAATATCTGATACTGTTGAATATGGTGAATGGAAAACAGGAATTCGTGCTGAAGGTCTTATTTGTTCATCTTATCCTTTTTGGGGTGAAATGTTACAAGCTGTAGCTGGTTTTATATCAATAATTGTTTTAGCTTTAGTAGAGTATGTGCCAAATGCAGAACTAAGCGAAAATGCATTATTTGGAATTCGCAATCTTATCTATATTTACTCTTAAGTATTAGCAATATTGGCAATTGTCTTTATGTATTTCTTCTATCCTCTTTAGAATGATGAGTACGAACAGATTATTAATGAATTATCTAAAAGCAATGCCTGAATATAAAAAACTTTTTTGATTATTTATACTAACAAATTGAAGCAGGAGAACTTTTTTAATAATCCTGCTTTTATATGTTTTTGACTGTATGATTTAATATTAGTTGTATTATCTAACTAACTCTAAAGATTATTAAGAATAAAGTGGGAAGTAATTCGTTTAAATTAGTCTGTACTATGGTTTAAACTTGAGTGAAAAAAATCAATAATGGTTTTATTTACCGGCGTGATTTTCAGGTTTTTCCGCCAAACAAGGTAAATATTAATTTTTAATTTGTCATTTTGGTTGGTAATTAATTTTTTGTAGGAGACACCATCAACTTTAGCTTGTGCCTTTGATTGTGGTAAAAGCATCATTCCATTACCTAAAGCAACCTCTAGCAACATTGAAAGATTATCTGCAAGTTCTGCCCGTCTGATTATTGGTTTATCTAAACGATTGAAAACTTTATCACACTGTTCGTAAAAAAAAGGATTTAAATGTTGTTTAAACCAAAAAAGTGGTAAATCAGTTACATCACTAAGGTTTACTTTGTTTAGTTGGCTACATGGATGATTTGTTGGTAACACTAACATCATTGGTTCTTGGTAAATGAGCAATGAGTTTTCGCTAAAATCTCTATTTGAATAGTCAGAAACAATTGCAAAATCGATATTTCCTTTCTGTAATTCAAACAGTAGTTCTTTCGATGTATAGTTGTGTTTATATATTTCAGTTTCATCTCTAAATTCTGAAAAAAACAATCTAAAAAAAGGAATATAGTCAAAACTTAAGGTTTTAGTTGTTCCTATAATAACTTTTTCAAAACAATTTGTTCTTGTTGATTTTACTATAGTGCATAGACCATTTAATAATTTAGTAACTTTTGATTTTAATATTTCGCCTTCTTTAGTTAATACGATTTTGTGTGAATTTCTTAAAAAGAGTGTAATTTGTAGGGTCTCTTCCAAATTTTTTATTTGAGTAGAAAGTGGAGGTTGGCTTATGCCTAATTTTTCAGCGGCACCTGTAAAGCTAAGTTCCTCACATACGGCGATAAAATATTGTAATTGCTTGATTGTTGGTAATCTTTTGCTATAGATGTCCATAATGTTTTACTATCCTAATAAGCTATTTTTTAGATGCTTTGAAGTTTATATAACTTAACTATTATCTTGTTATTATGAATGAGATATTTATATTTTGCATTTATTTATATGTTTCTTTGCAATACGAATTTCGTATAACAAAATAAGTATTTTCCAATTATCAGTTTCAAAGTTAGTCTTTTAATCATTAATTAATTACTATTTTTTGTTAATCAATTTGATAACAGACAAACAATTTTTTGCATCGCTAATTTTTTTGTTTATGGAGTTAAACAACATGTCTAAACAAGATTTTGTACATACAAAACTGAGCGTAATCTTGTCGGCATTATTAATTGTGTTGTTAGTTGGTTCGGTTTATATAAGTCAACTTATATTTCAGGAAATATCGCAGAGTTATCATATTGATATTTTAGCAGCGAGAAATGTATTTAGCTTATCTTGTTTTTTTTATGCTATTTCGTTTTTTATTTATGGTCCTCTATCAGACAAGGTATCGACAAGGTTTTTAGTATTAGTTGGTAGTATTGGAACAGTTTGTTGTTTAGTTTTATCGGTGATTGTTGATTGTTTTGACTTATATTTGACCATCATGTCGCTAATCGGTTTTTTTGCCGCGGCTGTTCCTGCAGCATTATTTGCTTACACTGCTAAAAACACACCTAATCATAAATTGCCTCAAGCAATGGGAGTTATGATTTCAGCTTCAATTGTGGGCATTATTTTTAGCCGTAGTATGATTGCTATGTTGACAGATTTATGGTCTTGGCAAATTGGCTTTATAATTTATGCTGATTTGATAATTTTAATTTGCCTTTTTGTTCCTTTCTGTATAAAAAAAACTAATGCTCAATCTTCAGCTACCAGTGTACTCGATACTTATTTAGGTGCACTCAAATTATTATTCGATAAAGCGGTGATTATTTTTTTATTAGTCGGATTTCTACTATTTTTTGTTTACTTAGGATTATCTTCGCTACTCACATTTTATTTGAAAAGTGCACCTTTTTATTTATCTTCTACCATTTTGGGATGGCTCAATTTTGCCGGCCTCAGTGCGATTATCGGTACCATAATTACCGGCAAATTATCGCAAGTTATAAATGAACGCTATCTTCTAGTCATTTATTTGATAGCTGTATGTGCATCGGTTGTGACTATTGGTTATAGCTCAACTTTATATGTTATTGGATTAGGTATTTTTAGTTTGTTTTTATTTGTGTTTGGTATTCAGCCATTAGTTATTACCATGCTGAATAAAATTGTGTCAATTAATTCTAGAGGAGCGATTTCATCTTTATATTTACTTTCTTGTTTGGCTGGCGGAAGTATCGGAACTTATCTATTAGGTATTGTTTATCAAAACATGGATTGGAGTGGAGTAGTTACTATTTGTGTCATATTGACGATAGTTAATCTAATTCTAGCTATTGTTGGTATTCAATACATTAAAAATAGTCGTAAACATTAAAAAGGTAGCAGTTAATTATTAAGGAAACTAGTTATGAAAAAAAGATTTTTACATTTCTCTCTATTTATATTTTTATTCTTTTATTCAGGATTAAGTATGGCAAATTTAACAAAGGTAGCTTCGGGCTTTAGTGCTCCGACAGGAATCGCTTTTGATAGCTCTGGTGTGATGTATGTGACGAATTGGTCTGGTGATTCGATCGTAAAAGTTAAAAGCAATGGTGAACAGGAGACATTTTATAAAGGTATCTCTTCTCCTTCAGGAATAGTTATTGATAAACAAGATAATGTATATGTTTCGTCTTACAGTGATGATTATATTTTAAAAATCACCCCAAATGGTAAATCTCAAAAAATATCAGAGGGTTATCGTACACCTACAGGTATTGCTTTTTCTAATAATGGTCAACTATTGATCACTAACCGCTCAACGGGTGAAATTGTATCTCTTGATTTAGAAACCAAACAAAAAACTATCGTAGCTAACGGATTGTCTACACCCGTTGGTGTGACTCAACTAGCCGATAATAGTTTAGTTGTTTCTCAATATAGCGGTCGTTTGACTATGATCGAACCTAATGGTAATAAAACTGAATTAGGTGATCAATTCGATCGTCCTGGAGTTGGTATTGTAACAATTTCATCAAATGCTGTTGCTGTTATTGATAATGGTGCTGGAATGGTGCGACAAATTGATGTAAAAACGAAAAAAGTGACAAATTTGGCCTCTTCATTATCAGGAGCAGTTGCATTAGCAAATTATAATAATCATTACTATATTGGAACTTGGGGTGATGGTTCAGTTTACACAATGGATAGTAATTAAGATCTGATAAGCAATCATAATTACTTCAACAGATTCGTGTAAAACGAGTTTAATTAAAAAAATGAAATTTAAACCTATGAGTAGCAGGAATATCAAATTTAATATTGTAGATAGGATAATTAGCACTATTTCTATTTCTATTTCTATTGAATTTTGAATAAAATAATAAGTTTAATTTACAATTGATCATTGTGTTTTATAATATTGTTGCGCGTCATATACAATACAATATATAGGAATATCAATGAAAGAAAGAATTAAAAAACCTTATTATGCATTTGATCCTAATGAAGCTCATTTTTTGTTTGAACGCACATTTATATTTGATTCTCAACAGACGTTGTTTGCAAAAATTCCACGCATTATTCATCGTCTGTATTTCCCTAAATATGCGTTGATGATATTGGCTGGTTCAGTCGTCGCTTTGATATTGGTATGTTTTCTCTTTTCAACTTTTTTTACTTTAACTAATAATTTAACAAAGATTCTTGGTTTAATCCCAATAGTTGGAATCGTTGCTATACTCTATCTTCTTAGACACTATGTACAAATTTATTTCGAAATACACTCAATTAAAAAGCTTTACAAAAAAGCTAAATGGCCTGTTGAATGTTATTGTGCTTTTTTTGAAGAAGGTATTTATATCAAATCGATCGATATGGACGGTGTATTCTATTGGGATGATTTTATGGCATTAGGATGTTGTAAAGAGGCTTTAGTTTTACATTTTTGTCCTGCAGGTACACAAAGTGGAAAATTCTTCAAACAATACTATCCTCGTTTAGATAATGTCTACATCTTTATTGATGGTGATGAGAAAATTCTTGAACTAATAAAACTAGTCGATGACCAAGTTGGTGATCTGGTTGCTTTTAAATCATGATCTAAAAAAGGTAAATTTTGATATTATAAGATTTAATTTTACTATTCAAACTTATTGTTTAATTACATTCTTTTGTATATAAGAGATAATACAGCCTATTAGCTTTTCACTTAATTGGAGTAGATAAAGTAATTATTACAAATTAAATGCCAGTATAAAATTTAATCTTTAATGGTCGCGATATATAAAAAATATTCAAAAAATTATAGGGTTTGAAAAATAAAAGCTAACAACATAATCAATTGATTTTACATTAGTTAACAAATCTTTGTAAGATAAGTTTGCTAATTTTTTTTAAAATATTATACTTCGCAACATAAGATTGAATATATAAAACAAAACAATCTTTTGTAGGGAGGAAGTAATAATATGTTAAAATACAATTGGTTTGTAGGGGGTCATAATTTAAATTCATCTTTAAAATTAAAAAGTAAAGTTGATTTTTTGACTTCAATTTCTTCAAACTCTCAAAAGTATTTGCATTCAACCTCTAATTTTGCATTAAGCTTAACTAAAATCATGTTAGATAAATCTTTTTATTGCAAAATTCTGTTGATAGGTGCAAGTATATTTGTAGGGTTAAGTATTAATGATGTAACTGCATTAAATGTCAGGACAGCAAATGTAATCCAAGCTAACCCGACATATTTAATTAATACTGAAGAAACTGATAAGACACAATCAGGTTTAGCTTTATCAGATAAAACCTTAAATGGAAATAGTAATGATGAGTTAAATACAGACGATCAAATTGAAGATGAAGATGAATCTGAATTAAATGAAGACCAGATGATTGAGGTAAATCCTGTATCAGGCAATAGCCACTTGATTAAATCAATAAACTAAGCAGTTATTGTTTTAATAATATGGCTGGCATTGAATTTAGTTTGGTAGATAATACTTAAAAAAAAGGAAACGTTATAGCAACTATAATACAATTGAATGCATATAAGAAAATCATGCTATAGATTGAAGTATATTTTAAACATCATATAAATAGTGAGCTCAATTAAGACTCTATTCAAGAACTAATATGATTTACTAAATACTAGTATTTTTTTAAACATAGGTTAGGCCTATTGTATTGCATTCAAATTAAATTAGTTAATACAAACATAAAATTTAATAATTTGAAAAATATATACCTTGCTTTGATGAAATATTGTAGTTTCACTACGTCATTTTTTGAGAAAGTCTAACTTGACGTATAGGAAAATTCCTAATGTTAAGGAGGATAATGGCAAGGATAGTCGGATACGAATAAACTCAATTGAGCATCTTGTATCATTGAGCATTTCATATCTGGCTAATAAGATTATTTTAACCTTATATTCAATAGGTTATATTATTCCAATTACTAAAATTTATTGTTACATGATTTAAGTATCGAGAGCTATATTATCAAACGAATTTCGTATCCTAAAACCTTATCCAGACAAGTGCAATCATTAACTTGATTACTTTACATCATAAAAATTGTGATACTTTTGCATTAGTCACTGAATAAAAATTGATTGCATTACGGTCATAAAGATATCTTTTATGCATTAACAAAAAATGCATTAGTTCAATATCTCATTTTAACTAAAACGTATAGTTAACCTGAAACTTTTTTACAGTATTATCAGATTAGAATTTATAACGTTATCTTGACTCTGCCACGAGTGATATCACTGATATTTTTACTTAATATCAATGAGTTATCTTTTGTAATGGCTATGCTCACTTTTACTCCTTCGGCGTCAAATTCTTGATTTTCAATAATTACATCGAGTTCTTTGAGGCGATTTTCTATAATGGGCCATTCGTTATAGTAACAATGAAATTGCAATGTAATTCTTGCAATAAGCTCAATCAATGTTGCTTGTTGAAGACAGTGGCTTGTCGAACCGCCATATGCTCGAATTAAACCTCCTGTCCCCAGTTTTATACCACCAAAGTAACGAGTAACGACCACTACAATTTGATCGCAATCTTGTCCTTCAATCGCAGATAAAATAGGGCGTCCCGCTGTACTTGTAGGTTCTCCATCGTCATTAAAACGGTATTGTTGACCAATCTTCCATGCCCAGCAATTATGAGTGGCATTAGGATCGCTGATTGTATCAATGAACTGGGCTGCTTGATCTGCTGATGTTACCGGCGCCGCATTGACAATAAAACGACTTTTTTTGATTTCTTCTGTGAGTTCGGTAGGAATTGCTAATGTATATGGCATTCGTATTCTGGTAAAATTGTTTCATAACTGATAATGATACTGATCATAATTAAAATGTCTATTAATTTACAGCAATTAAAACAAACCCAGTTATCGTTGGCTAAGCAAGTGAGATTGTCCGATGACTTTAACGAACCAATCAATTTTATTGGCGGAACTGATGTAGGGTTTGAAGATAGTGGTAATATTACTCGGGCAGCGATTGTTGTGTTAAGTTATCCTAATTTTTCTGTTGTTGAATACCATGTCGCTCGTTTAAAAACTGAGTTTCCTTATATTCCTGGCTATTTATCCTTTCGGGAATATCCTGCTTTATTGGCAGCATGGCAACAAATAAAGCAAAAACCAGATTTACTATTGGTCGATGGTCAAGGTATTGCCCATCCCAGACGTTTAGGAATTGCCAGTCATCTCGGTTTATTGTTGGATATGCCAACCATTGGCGTGGCTAAAAAACGATTATGTGGGCAATATGAAACATTACCAAAACAAGCGGGCAATGTTACTCCTTTATTAGATAAAAAAGAGCAAATCGGTTGGGTATTACAAAGTAAAAATAATTGTAATCCTTTATTTATTTCGGCAGGGCATCGTGTCAGTCAGACGAGTGCTTTAAAATGGGTTAACTTGTGTTTACGAGGCTATCGATTACCTGAACCGACTCGTTGGGCAGATGCGATTGCGTCAAATAAATCTTTATTTAAAAAATTATTAAATGAAAAATAATCATCAAGAACCATTAAAAAAAGGTGGTTTTACATTTAAACGTTTTTTTGTTGCACATGATAAAAGTCCTATGCAAGTAACAACGGATAGTTGTTTGCTTGGTGCTTGGGCTCCGATTGAACATCATCCACAAAAAATACTCGATATTGGTACAGGATGCGGAGTGATAGCGTTAATGTTGGCTCAGCGTTTGGCTCATAACTCTTGCCAAATTGATGCAATTGATATTAATGCCGATGCTGTTAAGCAATGTCAGGAAAATAGTATGCATGCAGGTTTGACATCTGTTAAGGCACAACAAGCAGATATTAATAAATTCGATCCTACTATGAAGGCGAGTTATGATCTAATTGTGACAAATCCGCCTTATTTTGAACCTGCCGTTGATTGTCGCAATAGTCAACGACAACTTGCTCGTTATACTGAAAGTTTAAACTTTGGTCAGCTTATCAATTCAGTCAAACGTTTGTTAAAACAAGATGGTCTGTTTTGTTTGGTTCTCCCTTTTCATATGGCTGATCAGTTTATTTGTCTGTGCAAGTCAAATCAGCTTTTTTTACAGCAAGAGTTGTATGTCAGATATAATGCCAATAAAAACTTTTCATTGTCCTTATTGGCTTTTTCTTTAACTAATAATGGTCAAGTACTTAGTGAGCAACTTTGTATGCGTGATGATGATGGCCGTTATTCATCAGAATTCAGACAATTATTGAATGATTTTTATCTGTTTCGAAAATAACCCTCAATTATGAGTTAATTAGGTAGCACATAAAAATAGACTATGGCGATAATTGCCAAAATAATTATGGTAATGGCATAGATTTTATCATGTAGAAAACTGAAAGCAGGTAATGCTCTTTGCTTTCTAGCGTATAAGTAAAATGCCAATCCAACGCCATATAAAATCATGGATAATAATAGGTAATGTATCCCACCTGCATAAATCAACCATATCCCATAAATTGAACCCGCTAAGCCCAAAAAGATTAAGTAAGTTTTACCTCTATTTATTGCTAATTTAAATACAAAAAGGGCTGATAGCAGATAGGGAATGAGCACCATGGAAGTAGATAGTTGAATCAGCGTGTTATATCCAGATTGATAAAAGTGGGCAAGAATAATAAGTATACTGATCAAAGTTGACGTTAAATACAATGCATTTGCGGGCGTCCCTTTCTTGTTAAGTTTGCCAAAACAGCTAGGTACGGTGTGTTCGTCACCTTGTCCACTTAGAAACAGCATTTCTGCAGCAAGAAGTAACCATGATAATAATCCGCCACTCACTGATACGATAAGTCCGATATTAATTAAAGTTGCTCCCCAGCTACCGATAACATGTTCAATGACTAATGCCATTGAAGGATTTTTCATTTGTGCTAATTCATGCTGAGGGACAATGCCCAAAGATAATACTGATACACAAACGAGTAATAGACTGGTGATAGCAAAACCAAAAAAGGTGGCTCGACTTATACTTAAAATACTTTTGGCGCGTGATGCGTAAACTGTTGCACTTTCGATCCCTAAATAGACCCAGACAGTATAAAGCATAGTGTGTTTGATTTGAGTAACAATAGAGCCTAACTCAGGAGTTCCCCAGAAATCAGTTTTGAATGTATCCACTTTGAATGCTAAAACGATGCAAACAATAAATAATCCTATCGGTACAATTTTAGCTAAAGTAACTAAGCAATTTAATAAGAATGCATGATAAATACCTTTTAATACAAATGAATTGACAATCCATAAGAAAATAAGGGCACCAATAACTGCAGGGAATGTGGTGCCATTGCCAAAATAGTTAAAACAATCAAACGAACCTAGTGCACTAAATAAGATAACCAAATAACTAGCACATGACATCCATGCAGAGATCCAATATCCCCATGCTGCATTAAAGCCAATATAATCCCCAAATCCTTCTCGTACATATCCGTATAATCCATCATTAATTTTATAAAAACGGATTGATAAATACTGAAAGATTCTAGTTAGCATCAGCATGCCAAATAAGGTTATGGCCCATGCAATTAATATCGCTCCTGCGCCGGCGCCTTCGGCCATATTTTGTGGTAAGCTAAAAATACCACTACCTACGATGCTTCCTACTACTAGTAACGTGAGAGGAAGTATGCCAAGCTTTTTTCTTACTGGTGTATTCATATCGTTTTCTTATTTAGTTGTTTAGATAATTAACTTTTTTATGATTAAAATCTCAAAGACATACAACTTACACCACCGTCAATTTTACGGTATTCCGATGTATCAACTTCAATTATTTGATAACCCAGTGCTTCGATTTTAGCTTTGGTAATTGGATAGCCAGCAGGCATAATAACTCGTTCATTCACCCAAATACAGTTAGCGGCATAGCTTTCATGTTCAGGAATTTCAATAATATTAAGATGTTGAAATTCAGGTTTAGTAATAAATTCACCTGCAGCTAACAAATTGTCATGTTCTAAATAGGCAAGACCAGTTTTTAAATGTAGTACTTTTTCTAAACTAACCACAGATCCTGATAAACCATATTTTTCTAATATAGCAATCATTTGATCTGCACCCGCTTGATTAGTTCGTGCTGATAAACCAATATAATAGTGATTATTAACCATCATTATATCGCCAGCTTCAACAGTCCCTGGTGCGGAAATTTTTTCTACTTTATTGGGATAAAATCTTTCAATAGTTTCACTAATAATTTCGGTTTCACCACGACGACTTTCGGCGCCAGGTCTAGTGATGATGGCGCAATGTGGGGTACATAAAACAGGATCTTCAACAAATACCGAATCAGGAAAACGTTCATCAGCTGGTAAAATAGTGATATCAACATCACATTGTTGCAAAGCTCGAATATAGTTATTGTGTTGGTCTAATGCTTTTTGATAATCGGGTTTACCCAAGTTAGCCGATGTTAAACCATCGATAAGTGATTTAGCTGGTGTTCTTGCAATAATATGATTAAATTTTTTCATCAGTTTTAAATCCTTTTTTAATTAAATAATTATGCTTTGTTTTTGAATAATAATTCACAGCAATAACTTTATCAAGAGTTAATTTGACTTTTTATGCAATTTTTGTGTTTTTTTATTCAAATGGAAAATCTGTTTGATGGATGAAACTTAAATGAAAGAAAAATAGAGGCTGATTATTTTTTATAAAAAAGGGTAATAAACATTACCCTTAAAATTTGATTTTTAGCTATTATAAAGGCTTTATAGGTTATTCACCGCTAAAATCGACCAATGTATAACAATTAATTCCCATATTGGTTAATTTAGTTTTACCATGTAAATCTGGTAAATTGATTACAAATGCTGCATCTTCGGCTATTGCTCCCGCTTTTTGAATTAATTTAGCAGTAGCAGCAACAGTTCCACCTGTCGCAAGTAAATCATCAATGATCAATACTCGTTCATTAGGTTTTATAGCATCGCAATGCATTTCTAATGTATCAGTGCCGTATTCTAGTTGATATTCTTCTTTAAAAACCTGACGTGGCAACTTATTAGGTTTTCTTACTGGTACAAAACCGATACCCAATGCTAATGCTAAAGGCGCTGCAAAGATGAAACCACGCGCCTCGGTTCCGACAACTTTATCAATTTTTTTATCTTTATAATGATCAATTAAAAGCTCGACAGAAGTTTTAAATGCAATAGGGTCTTCAAGTAAACTGGTGATATCTCGAAAAAGGATCCCTTGTTTAGGATAATTGGGGATAGTAATAATGCTATTTTTAATAAGTTCAAGTTTTTCTTGCAATTGAGTCATATCAAATATTCTCTAACTATTTTCTTTAAGAGCGTCTAATTTTTTATTATATACCTATGCTCTTTACAGTGGCAATAAACAAACAGTTAACACACCGTAAAATAACGAAATAGGCTAGTTTGAATTCAATTACTGATCTTCATTTATGCATTGTTTAATTGGCTTTTTACAACTTTTTACAATTAAATACATTATTTAGACAATATATTTTGCAAATGATGAATAATTGAATAAACTTTATATGGAAGGAGAATTCAATGAAAATTATCAAAATCTTTGCTCTGCTAGGACTTTCAGTGTGCAGCTTATTTGGTCATGCCCAAATAAATAAACAAATCCAAGTTCGTTCAGAATTGTCATCACCAATTATTTTGGAAGGCACTCCAGAAACAAATTACTTAAAAGTCTCATTATCTGGTCAAAATATTGATTCCAAAAAACGTGTTCCGATTAATTTAGCTATTGTTATTGATAAATCTGGTTCAATGTCAGGACAGCGAATCGAAAAAGCAAGAGAGGCTGCTATTTTGGCGGTTAATATGTTGAATAAAAATGATACATTATCTATTGTTGCCTATGATTCTGAAGCAAAAGTGATTGTTCCAGCAACCAAAGTAGATAATAAACTGAGAATCATTGGACTTATTAATGAAAATATTTATGCAGGTGGAGGAACAGCTCTATTTGCTGGTTTGAGTAAAGGAATTAAACAAGTTGAAAATCAACTGACCAAAGATAAAGTTAATCGTATTATTTTGTTATCTGACGGTCAAGCAAATATTGGTCCAAGTTCAGTAGATGAACTTTCTCAGTTGGCTATTATTGCGGCAAAAAAGAATATCGCTATTACCACATTGGGAATTGGCTCTGATTATAATGAATTATTAATGTCATCAATCGCAAGTTATAGTGATGGAAATCATGTTTTTGTAAATAATTCTGCAGATCTCGAAAATGTGTTTGTGCACGAGTTTACTGATCTTATGTCAGCTATTGCTCAAGACGTTGTGATTACTATTCAATTGAAAAATGGCGTTAAACCTGTCCGTTTGCTTGGTCGAGATGGTGTGATTAAAGATAATCAAGTTACTGTTAGAATGAATCAATTGTTTTCAAATCAAGAAAAATATGTATTGTTAGAAGTTATACCCGATAAAGGTAAAGTAGGTCAAAGCAAAACTTTAGCTCAAATTGATTTGCAATATGATAATTTATTGGTAAATAAACCTGAACACGAAACTCAATCTGTTAACGTCGCGTACACTGATAATCAAAAGTTAGTTCAGGATTCAATAATCCAAGATGTTTTAGCTGAGTCAGAGATTCAGAAGGTGACAATTGCGAATGATAAAGCATTAGAGCTTTATGATCAAGGTAATCAACAAGCCGCCGAAAAAATGCTTATGGACAATAAGAGTAGACTTGAAGAACTTTCAGGCTCAATGAAATCAGCTGCATTAAAAGCAAGATTAGATAGTCAAATTGAAAATAATAATATTATGGCTGAAGCAGTACTAAATGAGGACGAATCTGTCTCTCGTAAAATAATAACTGAAAAACAATTTAAGTCAAAAAGTAATGTAATTAAAAAATAGTTATGAAAAAATTAACAACGATTTTATCTTTATTGATATTAATGATATTTATAAGTTATTTAGGTTGGCGAAGTGTAGAGCATGAAGTTTTATTGCGCGAGAATAATGAAACTTTACTCGCTAAAAGCCGTATTAATAATATCAATTTATTGATTGAATCGTTGTTAAATCAACGCCTATCTTATCTTAGTAGTTTGTCATCACAAATTGATAATAACCATGATGAAGCTGAACATTTATTAGAAGTGGAAACAGATATTAAGAATATTTTTATCATAAATAAAAATAAAATTTTATTTTTAAGTGATTTTAATGATTCTCAATGGCATAAGTTGGTTGAATCAATTGCTTTAGACAATTCTCTTATATTGAATCTAAAAGATTATGATGAACAATTTCAACCTAACTCTGGTTGGTATCAAAATTATGATCATCTTATATACTGGTTTAAAGTGTCAGATGATATTATTGGTTTTGAACTTTCAACAATTAAACTTACATTTGACATCATTAATTTACTCGATAATCAGTCATTGGATGATAACTTTAAACTTATTAATAGTGATAAACAGATTTATAGCAACGGTAAAACATTCGAGAATGAAATCACTGAGTCACTAAAATACCCATTACAAAATTGGAATTTAACTTATTATTATTCTTCACCTAATTTAGTAAATTTATATATATTAGGAATAGGGGGGATAGCACTATTTATTCTCGTTTTATTTGGATTTGTCTTTTATGGTTATCGAGAATACACACGTACTTTGCGTTTGGCAAAACAGCAAGTTACTTTTGTTGGACAAGTTTCTCATGAATTTAAAACACCTTTAACCAACATCACCTTGTATTCTGAAATGTTAAGCGAATATTTAGAAGATGAAGCTGTTCCCATTCCAGATTATTTGCAGGTAATAAGTGCAGAAAGTAAACGATTAACTCGACTTATTCAGAATGTTTTGACTTTTAATAAATCCAATAATTTAAATATAAAACCTGTTAATTTAACGGCACTTCTTAAGCAAGTCTATCTTACATTTAAACCTATACTAGCGGCTAAATCGTTACAACTTAATTTAATAAATCTTGAAAATGATTGTATTGTAAATACTGATGCCGATAGTGTTATGCAAATTCTTAATAATTTTTTGAGTAATGCTGAAAAATATGCGTCTAAGGGTAAACAAGTTGATTTGTCATTGTGTAGATCGGGGAAACAGGTTGTAATAACCGTTCGTGATTATGGTGAAGGTGTTGCCACTCATTTGTTAAAACAGATTTTTAAACCCTTCTATCGAGTCAGTTCATCTATTACTGAAGGTGTTTCTGGCACAGGGATAGGATTAACTATTGCCAACCAATTAGCCAAGCAATTGCAAGGCGAAATTAAAGTTGTAAATCAAAAACCTGGTATTGCGTTTTCACTTATTTTAATGGAGTAGAAAAATGAAAATATTAATTGCTGAGGATGATAAACATATCTTGAATGGCATGTCAGATCTTTTAGAAAAGGAAGGGTATACAATCATTAAAGCTTGTAATGGTAAAGTGGCACTTAAACTATTTAAACAACAACAACCAGATTTTATTATTTTGGATATTATGATGCCTGAGCTAGATGGTTATTCTGTTTGTCGTGAAGTTCGTAAATTGAATGAAGATGTACCTATTCTATTTCTATCTGCAAAAGATGAGGAAATTGATCGTGTAGTGGGTTTTGAGCTTGGTGCAGATGATTATATGAATAAACCTTTTGGAATTCATGAATTAAGAGTAAGAATTAAAGCCATTGCAAGACGTTATTTGAAAGCAAAAAATCCAAATCTCACTCAAGGTGATTATTTTGAATTTGGTGATTTAAAAATTTATCCTACTGAATTATATGCAAAACGAAATGACCAAATTATCGAGTTAACATTAAGAGAAATTAAAATATTGGAATGTTTATATCAACATAAAAATCAGGTTGTTACTCGTGATATGCTTTTCGATTATGCATGGGGATATGATTTTTTACCTAGCAGTCGGACGCTTGACCAACATATTTCAAAACTGAGAAAACAAATAGAAATTAACCCAACAATACCCATTTTAATTAAAACGGTTCATGGCATTGGTTATAGGCATTAGATCGCTCTAGTAATTGGGTTAAATATTTTCAATTTTCTGTTTTACTCAGTTTGATTGTGTGAGTGTGATTTTTCATGTTCTATTAACCATTTTTTTCTTTCTAACCCTCCTCCATAGCCAATCAGTTCACCCGTAGAGCCAATTACTCGATGGCATGGAATGATAATTGCTACACGATTATTACCATTAGCATTGGCTACAGCTCTAATTGCCAATGGATTATTCATTTTTTGCGCTTGCTGTTTGTAAGTTGTCAGTTC
The DNA here is from genome assembly GCF_000599985.1 of Gilliamella apicola. Classification (NCBI taxonomy): domain Bacteria; kingdom Pseudomonadati; phylum Pseudomonadota; class Gammaproteobacteria; order Orbales; family Orbaceae; genus Gilliamella; species Gilliamella apicola. The sequence continues at coordinate 1,654,699 of NZ_CP007445.1, read as the reverse complement.
ACCATAGGGAATTTGTTTTAAACATTCCCAAACAGTTTGTTGGAAGGTTGTTCCTGGCGTGTGTAATGCTACAGTGAAATGAGTTCTGATCCCTTGGAAATATTCGGAAATCTCAATTTTGGCTTGTTTTATGTGTTCGTTTTCTCCAAAAATAATCTTCATGTTAAGTTGGGTTTGTAATTGTTTGAATTCGGTTTCAAGCATTCGTCTATCGACAAATTCTAATAAACAAATACCTTGCTTGGTTGCACAAATAAACATTGGGCCTAAGGGAGTGGTTAAGCGATCAATTAAAATAACGTCATGCTGTAGATTGGTTGAGGGTGATTTTTTCATGATTTTTTTATACGTATAACCAAAACCGCTTAATGAATTATAACCTGTATCAAATGCGGTATTGATGATATTTTTTCCCGATTTAATTTCCTGAAAAGCATTGTTAATTCGAAACATTCGCTGATAAGCATGAAACGTAATTCCATAATGTTTTTTGAACCATCGACGAATAATTTCTGGGCTTAAGTTATTCAGTCTCAATTCATAATCCGTTATTTTTGTTTTAGGTTCTTTATTCATTAATTCAATAGCTTTAATTACCTCTTCCGGTGCTTGATTTGAATTTTCAGTGGGTTTACATATTTTGCAAGGTCGGTATCCTTCATCAAGTGCTGATTTAAAAGACGAGAAAAATTCGACATTTTCATATTTTGGTTTTCTTGCTCGGCATGTAGCAATACAAAAAATAGATGTCGTTTTAACACCTACATAGAAAATTCCTACGTAACTTTGATTTCGGTCCAGTAAGGCTAGGTAATAAGTTTCTTTTTGTTTAGTATCTGTAATTAGCATCGAATGTATCTTTTAGATTAATTCATTTTCGTTATTTTGTAGCTTATTAGAAAAGCCATTTTCTTGGCAACCGAAAAATTGACAACTATTTTTAAGAATAATTATTTGATAAAAATTTCAGATATTTGATCAAAATAATTGCCAAACAAATGAATATTCAATCTAATACTCACATTCAATAAAAGTAGAATTTTATGAATAATGATCATTTCAGATAAATGATTTATCTAATTTTTTATTTTAATTTATCAATAATAGCAAAATTTCAAAAATGAAAAGGAATAAAAAAATGAAAAAAGTATCTGCTATTATGGCATTACTATTGTGTTCAGGGCTGGCACAAGCAAGAACCTACGATGAAATTATCAATTCAGGTTTTTTAAAAGTTGGTGTTCCCGCTGATTATGCGCCATTGGCTTTTTATAATACCCAAGAAAAATTGGTCGGTTTTGATATTGATATGGCAAAAGATTTAGCAAAACAATTAAATGTGACGCCAGTATTTTATATCACTAGCTGGCCAACCTTATCACAAGATTTAACAGATGATAATTATGATATTGCTATGGGGGGTGTAACTTATACGAAGAGTCGTGCAGAAAAATTCTTACTGTCTGATGAAATTGTGCCAAATGGTAAAGTAGCGTTAGCTGCATGTCATGTCGCATCCAGTTTATCAAGTTTAGACAAAATTGATAAACCTGATGTTAAGGTGGTAGTTAATCCTGGTGGCACCAATGAGAGCTTTGTAAATGATAATATTCATACGGCACAAGTGATTCATGTAGAAAATAATTTTGATAACATTCAAGCGTTACGTGATAAAACAGCGGATCTTATGGTGACGGATCTTATTGAAGGTCAATATTATCAATATAAAGAGCCTAATGTTTTATGTTTAGCAACTGACACGCCATTTAAAGGTACAGAAAGCTATAAAGCTTATATGGTTCAATCGGGCAACCAAAAACTTTTGGATGCAATTAATAGTTGGCTTCCTAATTCTAATAAACAGCAATTAGCGATAAAATGGGGCGTAAAAACTCAGTTAAATTAGTTCGCTAATAACTTAATAAATATGGCGGTTAACATCGCCATTATTATCCTAAATAATGTCTGTTTTAGTTCTATTTAGTTTGTTACCTTAGGTCATTATCTATTTTCAAAACAATGTATATCAATCTTTTTTGGAGTAATACTAAAATGAATTACTATGATTTTTTAGTCATTGCATTAAAATTGTTGGTTGTATTCATCTGTATTATTTTATTTTTAAAAATTACCGGTAAAACCTCTCTATCCCAAATGTCGAGTATTGATTTTATTGGTAATATGATTTTAGGTGGAATTGCGGGTGGTATTATCTATAATCCAAAGTTAACCGTTTTTGATTTTTTGGTGGTGTTAATAATGTGGACAGCCATTATGTATACTTCCAACTATTTAAAGAAAAGAAGTCAAAATGCCAAAGCATTTATTGTCGGTAATCCAATTATTTTAATGGAAAGTGGCAAAATTAAACTAGATGCCTTTACATCAGTTAACTTAGATTTTTCCAGTTTTGCAGTATTACTTAGAATGAAGAATATTTTTACCATTCATGCTGTTGATAAAGCTATCTTGGAACCTAATGGACAATTAACCGTGGTTAAAAAAGGTGATAAAGATATATCCGTCCTTGTATTAGAAAATGAAAACCCAAATGAAGATGGGTTAAAATCGATTGGCAAAGATGAGGATTGGCTAAAATCGAAGTTAGCTGAACAAGGTTATGCTAATTATGAGGGATTGTATTGTGTTGAATACTATGATAAGCGTCTTTTTGTGATACCAAGTGAACTTGTTAATTGACTGTTTTATTATGATAAGTGTTCTGAATAAACCTTAACCATTGTTTTGGCTAAGGCTTTCTACAAATTTTACTTTATTAGTTATACAAAGGCGATCTGTTTAATGATTTAACAATAAAGCTCGATACCTGAAAGCTATTATCGAGTTTTTGTTGTATTTGTTTTGCTTCTTGTTCGGTTTTACATTGAGTAAAGATACAAGCACCTGTCCCTGTTAATCTGGTTGGGGCAAATTGAGACAGATAAGTAATAATTTTATCAACAATTGGATATCGTTTTCGAACAACGTTTTCACAATCATTTTTAAACCGATCAAATGGTAAAGCTAATAAATCATCAAGATCTCGGCTTGGTGTATTACGGGTAAGTTCAGGATCATTAAACACTTTAACTGTGGAGATTTCAATATTAGGGTAGGTGACTAAATACCAATATTGTGGAATATCAACTGATAATAACTGATCACCTATACCTTGGGCAAAAGCTGCATGGCCATAGATAAAGATAGGCACATCAGCGCCAATTTGTCTTCCTATTTCAATTAATGTTTCAGTTGTTAAATTAAGTTGCCATAATTGATTAAGAGCAACTAACACCGTAGCTGCATTTGATGATGCACCACCTAATCCACTACCCATTGGGATTTTTTTATCAATAGTGATATCTATACCCAAATCCTGACGATTTACATAAGATTTTAAGCGATTGGCAGCAATAACCATTAAGTTATTATCTACAGGGACATTAACAAACTCGGTCAGTAAATGAATTTGGTTATCCTGTCGAACGTTAAACGTTACAACGTCACAATAATCGATAAACTGAAATAAGGTTTGTAAATCGTGATAATTGTCAGCACGGCGTCCAGTTATATAAAGAAATAAATTTAGTTTTGCTGGTGAATACCATTGTTTCATCATTACTTCCTGTTATTGCAAAATCCAGTTACTTATCTTTAAACGAATATTTTCCTCATCATGATTTAACTCTATGATTGCAGGTAAATCTATTTTCTCGTTTTTATAAGTATATGTTGAATAACTAGAAATTTTTAATTTCCATCTATTATTGTTTTGCATAAATTCAGTTGATGCTAATCTGCCAGAGTTATCTAACTTATCACTGCTACTATTAGAATAACCTTTTAACCAATTATGGAGAGAGTTAAAAGGAATATTAACATTCGATACTTTCTTCATTAAGTTTTCAATATTAGTATCACTATAATGGTTACCATTTTTATCAATAAGTTCTGCAGAATCAGGCTCAGATTTTACCGTTAAAATATTTGTTCCGACAGGGGTAGTTAATTTTACTTCGAAATGGTTAACCGATTTTTGGGTAATTAAAAATCGCCCATAGTTACGAGTTTTTTCACTTATTTGAGCAATACTGCCATTAACACGAAAAGTATTTATTTGTTCAAGAATTTGTTGATGAGTTTTCCATTGTTGCTCAATTGATGCAGTATCTTTAGGTTTATTGATATGGCAAGCCGTGATTATAAAAGGTAAAACTAGGATAAATGCATATTTGATTTTAGACATGAATTATCTCTTGAAGTTGAACGTTTGAATTATTTTATTATAACTGATAATACCACAATAAGAAAAAGTAACTGTAAATTAACCTTTAATATTTTTTTATGTATAATGTTATGTAAAGGACGCTTCGTAATACAGCTATTGATTAAAATAAAACTCAAGAAGAAACAATGCAATGTCAATTACAATATTAGGTGTTAATCATAAAACTGCACCATTAGCTTTAAGAGAAAAAATTGCTTTCCCTAACGAAACAGTAGATAAAGCACTGTATAGCCTTTACCAACATCCTCTAATTGAGGGGTGTGTAATATTATCAACCTGTAATCGAACAGAAATATATCTAAATTATGAACACCAAACAGATTATATTAGATTAAAAGGATTTGTTGAAAATTGGTTAGGTCAATTTCACAATGTTGATCTTGAGCAATATAAAAATTCCCTTTATTGGTATGAAGGCCAACAAGCTGTTGAACATCTAATGGCTGTAGCAAGTGGTTTGGATTCAATGATTATAGGTGAACCACAAATTTTGGGACAAGTTAAAGTTGCCTACGGTATTGCACAAAAAAATCAGTGCTTGTCGATGACATTAGAAAAACTCTTTCAAAATATTTTCCATGTAGCAAAACTTGTGCGCAGTCAAACCGATATTGGCTCTAATACAGCTTCTGTTGCTTATGCCGCATGTCTTGTTGCTCGTAAGTTGTTTAACGACACAGCTAAATTAAATGTCATGTTAGTAGGAGCAGGAGAGACGATAGAACTAATTTCTCGTTATTTAAAACCTCATGGGTTTAATCATGTTCTTGTTGCTAATCGTACACGTGATAAAGCATTAAAATTAGCTTCACTTATTGATGCAGAAATTATTTCATTACCTGATATTGCTCATCGCCTTAAAGAGGTCGATATTGTTATCAGTTCTACTGCAAGCCCATTACCTATTATTGGAAAAGGAATGGTTGAACGCACCTTGCAAGCAAGGAATCATCAGCAGATGTTATTTATTGATCTAGCGGTTCCTCGTGATATAGAACAAGAAATTAACGAACTTGATAATGTACACTTATATACGATTGATGATCTTCAACAAACTATTGAAAATAATTTAGAACAACGTGCTATTGCTGCTCAAAAAGCGCAATATATTATTCAAGACCAAGCTGAACAATTCATCGATTGGCTTAAAGCTCGTTACGCAGTTGACTATGTTAAACAGTATCGCAGTAATGCACAAAGTATTAAACGCGAATTAGAGATCAAAGCGTTAAATGCTATCAAGCAAGGCGCAAATGTTGATGAAGTCTTTGCTGAGTTTTCTCATCGATTAACCAATAAATTAATCCATGCGCCAACCCAAACTTTACTTAATGCGGCAACTCATGATTGTGATGACTGTTTTAAAGTGTTAAGCAAAGGATTAGGTTTGAAAAGACATTAGTAAATTTTTGATATGTAAACAGGAAATAGAAATATTTGTATCAACTTGAATTTTTTGAAATACCTTCTCCTTGTAAACGCGTTTGTGAAACCGATAAACAAGGTTATTGTATTAAATGCTTTCGTTCTAGGACAGAACGATTTAATTGGTTAAGTTTTTCCGATAGTCAAAAGCAAGAAGTGCTTCGCTTATGTAAACAAAGGGAGTTAAGACGTCGTTATCTATTATTGCAACAGCAACAACAAAAGATCCAAGATACAATCTTGCAAAATGAACTCAATTTTTAAATCCTGACCTTGTTATCTATTTTACAACGGGATAACTTGTAATCTATAACAACTCGGAGTAGCATTTTTCAAACCAGCAATTATTGCAAATAATGAGTCATCATTGTTAATTAAATCGAGATCTCAGCTATGAAAATGTGTATTGCATGTGGCATGCCAATGACTTCACTTGGTGATTATCCTTTGCATGACATGTCTAAAAATTACTGTAAACATTGCGCTCATAATGATGGCACAATGAAAACGTTTGATGAGAAATGGCAAGAAGTTGCTCTGCGTTATGCTAATAATCATCATATCGATTATTCAATAGCTAAACACACTGCATATGTAATACTAAAAAAATTACCTGCTTGGAAACGAAAGTGGTAAAAAAGTATTTATTTTTTAACTTAGAAAATTGTTATTAGATTAAATATAAGAATATTAGCTAAATAAGCAGAGTTATCTGCTTATTTAATAAACTCATATAAACTAAAAATTTAATTGAAATTAAAACAAATTTTAATCAATAAATCTAAAATCTTGCAGTCTTTGACTAACAAAGATCAGCATATCATCAAATCCAGAAGTCCAATATGACCAATCATGACCACCATTGCGAGCAATAAAGGTATAGTTAATATTGTTTTTCTTGAAATTCATACTTAATAGTGTATTACCAATAAGAAAATCATCTTTAGAACCGCAATCAAGATAAAAATAGCTCTCAGACTCCAATTTATTCGATGTAGTATTTAAAATATCATATTTATCATAAAATTTATTATTTACTCTGCTTTCGCCTACAAGGTTTAAACCGAATGCTTTGCCATAGCGTCGATTATATTTATTCATATTCATTGAAATTATATCTTCTTTGGTTCTAAACGCTCCGCTTAAGGCCACCGTAGCCTTAAAAAGGCCGGGATATTGTAAACTATAATAAAGAGCGCCAAATTCGCCCATTGAAAGCCCACCAATGGCTCTAAATTTGGGTAAATTATTTACTCTGTAGCTTTTTTCAATTTGAGGCATGAATTCTTTGATAAACATATCCTAATAAAGATACTAGCCATCCGCATCATTCATATAATAGGTATTATTTTCAAAAGACCCATTTCTAGTAGTATCAGGTGTGACAACAATCATGGGTGTTATCTTTCCGGAATTGATTAAATTATCCAAATGAGCTTGTAAATTACCCTGAGTATAAGGTTCGGTATGAATACCATCCGCGCCACCATGCAAAAAATAAAAAATAGGGTAAGTTCTATTAGAACTATGATAATCTGGAGGCAAATATACCGTATAATGGACATCATTACCTAATATTTGACTTTTTATCGTTTTACTAGAATCAACAATACCCTGTGATGAAAAACAATTAGTAACATATAAAATGCTTACTAAAAAGGGATTTTTCAAAAAACGAAAAAAGGTTGTATTTCATAGGATGATTCTCCTTTTTGATTAACAGATTGAGTAATCATATATCGCTGATAATCTTTTTTAGGGAATTAAGATTTAATTTTTTGAATTTCGTCACATTATTATTAACCTAGAGCAACTTTCGATTGAATTATAGAATCCTGCTGAAGATAATTTATTTGGCGTAATTAAATATACAAAATCTGTTATTCAAAATATTGCTAAATAGATATCGGTTATAGAGACAAATCTATCATATTAAACCTTAAGGATATAAACGCTGACAATAGCTGGATTTTTAGGCAAACAAAGCGCTTTATGATAATAATTGTTGCAGATATCACAAAGCTTAGTATAATGCCCACGTTTACTTATTTACACTTCTAATGCCAGTGTGGCGAAATTGGTAGACGCAGCGGATTCAAAATCCGCCGCCCTTAAAAGCGTGTCGGTTCGAGTCCGACCACTGGCACCAATAAAGTCAATCAACAGTGACATTCTTTAAAATACATTGAATCCAATAAGGATTAAACCTATCTTATTATTCATTACGCGTCAGTAAAAGAAATTAATAACACAAATTTTTAGGTATATTTTTATCTATATGAATGCAATATATCCAAATAACATATACCTAAAATTATTATAGCAAGAAAAAACCTACCATTAACATTGTTATGTGCAAATGCACTCCAGTTGGAGTTCATAGAATTTTGCTTTAAAAAGTACTATGTTCGTCGATGTTAATGGTGGCGCAATCCAATCTAATTCGCTTGTTGTGACTCAAAAACAATTGAATTCCGAGAATAATGACGAAAACAACTTAATCAAAATTGATGCGCGTTGGCTATTACATTGGGCTGATGAATTATGCGAAAAGGATTGATACCATCATCGATTAAGCAAGCGTTCAAGCAAGAAGTCTAAGTATTTTCTAATAATATTGTTGAACAGGTAGACATTGGCACTATGACGAATGAATAGAGTACGGAAAAGGTCAAGGAAGAAGAAAAAAGTCTTAGGGAACAATCAAGAAAAAGGATAATTTTAGAACTATCTATTTGGGGTGGTTTTGCTATGATTTCAATTGGTGCGGCTATGTTTATGTTAGCGTTCGTAATGGCAACGATGGACATAGAGAGTATTACCTCTGTACGACTCCTGATGATGAACAATATACAATTGATAGCGAAGCAGATTAATAATGTTTATTATTTTTTATCTATAGCTACTTTGTGTGCTTTATATTCTCTTATTATATTACCAGACCAACCGCGTTATTATAGGCAGCGATGCACGATTAAAAGCAATTACTGTAGTTGATGAAGTCACAATTAACCCCAAACACAAACAGCCCTATTCCTGTAAGATTCCAGCAGTAGTGTTAGTAATCAAGAACGAAGCTATGAGATTTAACGAATGAAATGGCGGTATATCACGGCGGAGGGTAATATTTCACTTTGGCGAGGTTATCCCTGAAAAGAACAAGATTTAAATTCGGTTAGCAAAATAAAGCAAGAGTTATCCTCAATTGTGATGCTACTAGTTAATGAGTTAGCTGATCCTAAATAATCCACTTTCATTAAACAGCTTTGGCACATCATTAAATTGAGCTAAAAATGAAAACTAGAAGACTTATTTTAAAAAATGTACTAATTCTGGGATGAGAACAAATTCAGAAATAGATATAAGCAAAGTTTGGCTACCAAGATCTGAAGAACAAAGTTAAATATCATTTTTTATTATGAGGTTACCTTAATTCGGGATTTACTCAATGTTATTTGTTAATAATTTTGATATTTCCCATATCCAACCAAATTCAGAATATCGAGGTTCTCCGATAACTTGCTCGGAAGCTGTGTGAATCCATTGTGTTCCATTGAAATAGATCTCATTTAATTTGTTTGAGAGGTCTATTACTGTCTGTGGATATATTTCTCCATTACCAGAAAGTATTCCTTGAATAATAGAGTGGTTTCCTCCGTTTACAAAACCAATTTTCATTGGCAATACAAGCGTTACATCATGATTAATATCTTGTTTAAATTCTCCACATTTGCGATTTTTCTTTCCTATTGAACCTAGATTACAAACTAAGCTAGTAGGATGCCAAGCAGTAGGTAAAATAATATCAGAGGCTAGTTTGAGTGAGTGGTGACTTGTTGAATTCGAATGTTGTGTAGAATTAGCCAAGATTTCGTATACTATACTATGTGAACAAAGGAAATCCTGGTATAAACCAATTCCTTTTATGGCATGATGTTTTTGCTTTAAATAAGCATTTCTAATGTGTTCTGCTTGTATTGGTTTCATCACTATTTTTATCAAATCATACAAGGCTTCATTCTTAGAAAAACAAGATGAGTTTTGATTCGCAATCTTATTCGCCCACTCCATAAGATTAATAAATTGATTATTTTTCAAAGAAGTAATATTCTTTCTTTTAGAAAAATAGATACTCATGTTAACCTCATTTTTCATTTATTAGGCATTTTTATGATTAATAATTCTAATATGATTATAAATGAAGTAAGTTAATACCATGAACATTTTTTATAAAATTTTATTTTTATGGGTGGTGGATAAAATCTAAAACATAATTAACGGTAACTACTCATCTAGATAAATTTTAACACCGTCCAAAATTCTAAAATCAATTTTTTAACCTTTCAATTTGGCAAGATTAAAATACCTAATTTAGTGGTCATTTATTGTTTTGGGACTATATTAGGGACTATTTCTTTAATTAAGAAAAAGAAATGCTTTTTTCAAAAAGGTTTTAATAATCCATTTTCAAGTCCGACCACATCGCATCACTCAAATTATCGCAAACTAATCACTTATTTGGTCTATATACTTAAATGATATAACAATATAACTATTTATTATTATTTAAATATTTCTATCTAATTATAATCAAATTCATCCAAACAATATCAATGTAATCTATTTTTGTATTGAAACCAGACAAGGATGGAAAAGTTATGTCCTCTTTCCTATTATCTAATGAAAAAATTCTAAGAATTATCATTGGCTTTATTTTTATCTTTATAAGTCCTTTAACTATAGCTGTCATCGATGAAAAATCTGAGACATTAAAAGTAGGCATTGATTTGACTTATGCACCTTTTGCTTATTTAGAAAACAATCAAGCTGAAGGTTTTGATCCCGATTTTATGCGGTTGTTGGCCGAAAAAGCCAATAAAACAGCTTATTTTAATGATACCCGAATTGAAAATATCATTATTGGACTTGAATCAGGGCATTATGATGTTGTTGCAAGTGCACTATATGTAAATGCAACGCGTGCTAAACAGGTTGATTTTATTCCTTATTTACAAACTGGTGGCGTTTTGCTTGTTCGACAAAATGATAATTTTAACCCGCAAACTTTAAAAGATTTATGTGGTAAAAGTGTCTCTTCTATGAAAGGGGCTGCATGGATTGAAACCATGAATCAGGTTAGTCAGACTTATTGCAAATCAAACAATTTGAACCCAATTATTGTGAAGGAGTATCCAAGTGCTCCCGAAGCCTCACAAGCGCTGCTTTCACATGGTGTTGATGTTCAATATGAAGATGCAGCTGTAGCTAATATGGTTATAAATCAGCTAAACAATACATTGAAAATTACCAGTAAAAACATGCTAAATCCAGTTCTGATTGGTTTAGCAGTACGTAAAAATGATATGGTGTTTAAACAAAATTTAGTTGATCTTATTAAAATGGCAAAACAATCGGGACAGTATGATGCTTTGCTTAAAAAATATAATCTAGCTTACCCTAGTCAAACTTTATTGAATGACAATTTAGACTATATCGCAACAGATCTAGATGGCAATCTAAAAAACAACAATAAGATTGAACAAAAAGGCTTTAATTGGAATTATTTCTTTAACGAATTAATCAATCCAAATTTTGTAAAAGCCAGTTTTACAGTTATCTCTTTAAGTTGTTTGGCTTGGATAAGTGCGCTACTTTTTGGTTTGCTATTGGCATTAGGTAATCGTTCAAAACAGTTTATTTTAATCAAGGTTACATCATTGTATATCTGGTTATTTAGAAGTTTGCCATTACTCGTTTTATTAATTTATATTTATAGCTTACCAAGATTTTGGGAGGCAAGTAGTGTCATTCTATCTAATCCATTTTGGGCAGGGCTTATTGCTTTAATTCTTAGTGAAAGTGCTTATATGGCTGAAATTCATCGAGGTGCATTACAAGCTGTCTCAAATGACCAAATAGATGCAGGCAGAGCTTTAGGATTAAGATATTGGGCGATTCAAACTAAAATTGTTTTTCCTCAAGCACTGAGAATAGCACTTCCGCCATTGACTAATCAATTAGTCACAATCATAAAATTAACATCATTAGTGTCAGTTATTTCTTTAACAGAAATTCTATTAGTTGGCCAACAGCTTTATACGCGTAATTTTTTGGTAATTGAAACATTAACGGTTGTTGCTATTTATTACGTTGCAATCGTGACAATAGTGACTTGGTTAATTAAACGCTTTGAGGTTTATTTAGACGTCACAAAAAGGGCTAACAACGAAAAAATTCAATTTATTACCCTTGATTCCGTTTCCAAAAAAGAGAGCGATTCTTTATCAACTAATAAAACAAGCAAGTATGTGTTAGAGTTGCAACATTTGAATAAAAATTATGGACATACAAAAGTATTAAACAATATAAATTTAAATGTTAATTGGGGTGATGTTATTTCAATAATAGGACCATCAGGCTCCGGCAAAACAACTCTTATACGAACCATAAACGGATTATCAAATTTGGATGAAGGAACAATTAAATTCGAAGGAATTCCTTTTATTGAAGGACGAAAATTACATGATAAACAATTTTACAACCGTATTGTTCACCTTGGAATGGTCTTTCAAAACTATAATTTATTTCCTCACAAAACTGTCTTAGAAAATTTACTTTTAGCACCGCAATATCATGATAAAGATCTAGAAAACAGTAAACAATTGGCATTAGCTTTATTAGATAAAGTTGGAATGCTAGAACATGCCAATAAATACCCGCATCAATTATCTGGAGGGCAACAGCAAAGAGTTGCGATAGCTCGAGCACTTGTTATGGAACCAAGCATTATGCTATTCGATGAGCCTACTTCAGCTCTGGATCCTGAACTAGTTAATGAAGTCTTGCTTGTAATTGCACAGTTAGCAACTGAAGGTATGACTATGTTAATTGTCACTCATGAAATGTCTTTTGCATTTAAAGTTTCAAATCGTATCATCTTTATGGAAAAAGGTCAGATCATCCATGATGATAGTCCTGATATTTTAAAAAATTGTGATGATAAACGTCTACAACAATTTTTAAACCAAAGTGAACATTAATTTAATACACATTAATAGGATCAATAGTTAAATATGAGTAAATGAGGTATAAGTGATGCAAGAATTTCCCGAAATAGGTATTTTACATCGTCGTAAAATCGAAGCTGAAATAATCAAGCCGATCTATGAAATATTAATAAGAAATTACGGAAAAGAGGCAGCCAAAGCTGTTATTGAAGAGGCTGTTGCAAAAGCAGCTATTGAGGCAGGAAAAGAGTTTGCTGCTAAAGAACCAAATGGTACCAGTGTTGAGAGTTTTGTAGCATTACAACATCTTTGGGAACAAGATGATGCATTAACAATCACTGTTGTTGAGAATAGCCATGAAAAGTATGACTATAATGTTCATCGCTGTAAATATGCTGAAATGTATAAAGAAATGGGATTAGCTGAAATCGGTTTTCTATTATCGTGTAATCGGGATAGTAAATTCATAGAAGGTTATGCACCACAAGTTAATTTAGACCGTCCTCATACAATTATGATGGGCGATGGTATTTGTGATTTTCGTTACTGTCTGCGAGTTAAAAATGATGAATAATATACAGCCTCAAATTAATATAAAACGCCTTGAAAAATTATTAGATGATTTCGCACAAATAGGTAGGACGGATAATGGTGGTGTGACTCGTTTAACATTAACAATGGTAGATAAACAAGCACGTGATTTATTAATTCAAATTAGCCAATCTGCTGGCTTCAAAGTACGCATAGACGCAATCGGAAACATCTTCATACGCAGAGAAGGCCTTAAGGACTTACCCGTTGTTATGACAGGCTCTCATGGTGATAGCCAACCTAAAGGAGGGCGCTATGATGGCATTTATGGCGTATTAGCTGGTTTGGAAGTGCTATTAACTTTGAATGATTTTAATATTGAGACCAATCATCCAATTGAATTAGTCATGTGGACGAATGAAGAAGGTTCACGTTTTGCACCTGCTATGATGGGCTCTGCTGTTTTTACGGGTAAGTTGAAACTTGAAGAAGCTTATGCAATCAAAGATCAAGATGGAATCACAGTAAAACAAGCTTTAGAAAAAATAGGCTATTTGGGGAGTGATAATACAGAAAATTATTCTATTAAAGCTATTATCGAGGCTCATATTGAACAGGGGCCTATATTGGAACTCGAAAACAAAACTATTGGTATTGTTAAAGGTGCATTTGCCCAACGTTGGTATGAAGTAAATTTGACTGGTTTGGCTGCTCATGCAGGAACTACACCAGTCAATATGCGCCAAGATGCAGTTGTAGGATTGTCTGAATGTGTGACCGCTTTGAATCAATTAGCTTTAAATCCTAACAGTAAAGATATTCGCTTAACGGTTGGTATGATAACGGTTAGTCCTAATTCTCGTAATGTTGTTGCTGGAGATTGCTTTTTTACTATTGATTTACGGCATTATGATTCAGATTTGTTAGAAAGTTTTGAAACAAAAATGTACGCTCTATTATCTAATATAGCAAAAAAATTAAATTTAAAACTTGATATCAAAAAAGTACTGAATATGTCAGCTATACATTTCGATCAAGGCTGTATTGATTCTGTTAAGCATGCGACAGCTAAAAATAATTATTCTGCAATTGAGATGATTTCGGGCGCAGGGCATGATGCATGTCATTTAAGTACAATTGCCCCCACTTCAATGATATTTATTCCTTGCATTAAAGGAATAAGTCATAATGAAGCCGAATCGATAACTACGTCTTGGTGTAAAGCTGGAGCAGATGTTTTACTTGATACGTTATTAGATTTAACGAGGTAAGTTATTTCATTGTTGTAAAGATAATAATAAGAATGTTTATACATTAACAATTAATGAGTTGTCATAATAGATTAAAGAAAATATGCAATAATTTGTACATTACTTTTATTCTGTAACTTATTTGTCAATGAAGGTTTTACAACAATGTAAAAAACTCTGTTACCAAAAATATTATGGAAGATTTATCTTTTCATTCTAGCAAACTGACGCATGTTTGTAATAAAATGCATTTAACTTATTAATTTAAAATAACTATTATTACAGTTGAGAATAAACTAATGCTTAGTAAGTAGTAATATGGTATTTATTTAATATGTGATTGGTTTAAATTGGATTTTTTGGAAAGGAATTAATGAAAAAAGTAATAACGATAAAGCTATTTTTGGTGGTCTCCGTATTGGTTTTGATACCATATTTGAACAATGCTTTTATGTATGAATTTGTTTCTTATTTGAAACTCATCTCTTTGATAATCATTTTTGGGTGTTTATCTATTTTCATTATCAAACTGATTTATCATGATAAATGGTTACTTAAAAAATTGGTTAAACCTAATGTGACAAAAACGGTTAGAAATAATGAGAAAAGTTATGAATATTTGGATTATAGGATGAATCAAGGTGTTGCTCTTATTTGGGAAGGTGATGCAATATTTGCAAATTTTAGGTTACCCGATAATAACAAAAATTTTAGTGGTTATATAAAACAATTGTGCTTAAAAGAGGATGGAAATTTTTATCTATCTGTTGCAAATGGTCATCAAATTGAACGAATTGCATTCAATGAACTTACATCGTCGATTAAAATTACTATTAATGCAACATGTTATAGCTTTAAGTCTTTATGTAAGGATGTGTTAAAGCTGGAATTAAATAAGATATTTAAATTTGCTGATCATGTCCGAAAGCAATTAACTCTTAATGAAAAGTATATTTTTACCTTTGATCCCCCAACAAAAGTGTTTATAACTATAAATAACAATAAAGAACTATTTGAAATCGAAAAATATTATATTTTTCATAATAATGACAAAGCCATCCAGATGAAAAGCGTTTCAAAACAGAAAAGTGCTTTGGTTCCGATTGAGAATATTAAGGCTAAAATAGAATTTGAAAATGGCGAAAAAATTGATATAAAAAAATGGTTAGAGTATTTATGTGTGATGACTGATATCAATTAAAATATTTTTCGGTTATAGAAAAAATAATTGAATTCAAATTAATCATTTATTGGGTTAGCAATAAGGCTTATTATTCAATTTACTAATTAAATAACTTTTTTGTTAAATAACCGAATATAAAAAGGCAATATAAAATAGAAAGATACTTGTATTGCCTTTTCAATAGAATGGTTTTACTTCATTAAGGCATTTATCTCTTCTCTAACAAGAGGTACAGTTAATCCTACGATAATTTGTATAGATTTGCCTTTATTTACGATATTTATTGCGCCATTACTTTGAAAATATTCGACATCATATACTAATTCAGGATTGATAATTTGGACTCGTAGCCGAGTTGCACAATTAGTTAGATGTGAAATATTATCTTTTCCGCCTAAACCTTCAAGAAAAGCTATCGCCTTTTGTTTAATTTCATCATCTTCTTTTTCGACTTCATCCGTTTGAATATTAGTTGTTGTGTTATGTTTACTATTTTTATAATCTGCTTTAGTAAATAATTTTATATTGCTATCTGTTCGTCCTGGAGTCATCAAATTAAACTTAATGACAAGAAATTTAAATACAAAATAGTAAATTGCTGTGAAAGACAATCCAATCACAATTTGAATAACATAAGTAACCCAATGATTTGCACCTAATGGTAACCAATTTTGGAAAATAAAATCGATGACACCCAAATAGAAATTTCCTGACACACCAAACATAAACATAATAGTTGCCATTGTGGCAGCTAAAAGAGCATGAACAAAAAATAGCATTGGAGCAATAAATAAAAACGTAAATTCAATAGGTTCAGTAATACCTGTTAAAACTGCAGTGATTGTTGCACCAATTAATAACCCAAAGACCATTTTTTTATTTTCAGGCTTGGCAGTTGAATAAATTGCCATTGAGATACCTGTACAACCAAATACTTTTCCCATACCAATGAGCATAAATCCTCCTTGAGGAAAAAGTTCTGTTAATGATTTAGTGCTATCTGCAAATTCTGAAATGTGTGAAATCCAATAATTAACTGTTCCCCCATCAGTAACAATCGGACCGAAATAAATTGGTCCATAGACAAAATGGTGCAAACCAGTTGGTATTAAAATGCGTTCTAAAAAAGTAAATAACCAAACCCCAATAGCGCCAGAATTTAAGATAATAACTTGAAGGCTTTGTATTCCACTTTGGATTGGTGGCCAAACAATAACGGTTAAGATAGCTAGAATTAGCATTAAAGGAAAACTAAGAACGACAATAATTGGAGTTCCCGTAAATATATTTGCCCACTCTGGTAGGCGTAAATCATAAAAACGGTTATGGAGCCAAACGGTGAAACTTGCAGTTAGAATTGAGCCAACAATTGAGGTATCTAAAGTTAGTACACCACAAATTTCAATTAATCCTGCTTGTCCTGTTTGATAATTTATTCCTAACTCCTCACTCCATACATCAATAATCCCACCAATAAAATAGTTGAAAGTAAGATATGAAATAAAAGCTGCAAGCACTGCACGCCCAGATGCTTTTTGGGCTAAAGCAATAGGTAAACCAAGAGCGAAAAGCATCGGCATATTTTGAAATAAAACCATCGATGCCTTTTGCAATATGCCAAGAATTTTTACATACGTAGACCCCTCTGTAGCGAATGGAAATAAATGTGGATTAAGTAAAACTACTGTTAAACCTAGTAAAATACCGGCAGCTGGGAATAATAAAACCGGAACAAACATTGCTGCACCAAAGCGTTGAATTGTATTTCTCATATAGACATTAATCCTTTAATATATTGATTAATATTCATTTTAATTTGTTGATGACTCAAGTTAGCACTAAGGTTGAGATCAACCCTAGTGTTATTTGTTTCAACTAAATTAATTATTTAAAAAATTGCGGTAGATATTTTTTGTTTTCGTTTAATATTTCTTCGACGATTATTTTCGCTTTAGGTACATTAACTACTGTTCGATTGAGTGTTAATGCATTAATAAGCTTTTGTTTTGAACCTTCATACCAAGCATCAACAACAAGTTTTTCATAGCCTAATTGGATTTCAATCATTGCTTTTTGGAATGTTGGAATATTACCGATAGCAAACGCTTTAGGGCCATCTGATGTGAGCATACATGGGATTTCAACCATTGCATCATCTTGAATGTTATTAATAGCTCCATTGTTAGGAACAATGACAAGATAAATATCGCCTTTGTTGTAAGCTAAGGATGACGCTACGCGGATCATATAACGACCATGTATATCATCATGAACATCTTCCCCTTGGATTGAATTTTTTTCGATGATTCGACGGCACATTTCAAATACATGTTTTTCCCGTCCATTAATAACCTGACGAGCTCTGGTATTATTGATATCCTCTTTATTAACCATTTTTTCCGGATACAAATAATATTGTAAATAAGTGTTTGGTAGAAATTCAGGATTATCCCTTAACATAATTTCCATATTTTTAAAAGTTGCTTGCCAAGATGGATCATTGGCAATAACTGAATCAACTGCGCTAATACCATCTTTTAAAATGATATCTTTTATCTTTTGTGTAAGATCTTCTCCTTGTTTATTTTTTATTTTGGTGAACCAACCATAATGATTTAGACCAAAATATTCCGGTATAAAATCCCAAATTTGACAGCCAAGTAATTTGGCATAACTTACCATTATCGCTGCAGGCATATCACAAATATTTAAAATTCGCTTGTCATCAGGAAATTCTCTATTTAAAGCTTCGGCAACAATAGCTGCAGGATTAGTATAATTTAAGATCCAAGCCTCTTTTTGATAGCTTCGGATATCACGAATAAGATCTATCATGTCACCAATAGATCGTAAACCATAAGCCATACCTCCTGCACCACAGGTTTCTTGACCCACACACTGATGCGAAAGAGGTATTTGCTCATCACGCTCCCGCATTTTTAATCCACCTGTTCGGATTTGCATAAAAAAGAAATCGGAGTTTTCAAAAGCAACTTTTCTATCTGTGGTATAGATGAATTCTTCAATTTCTGGATAAAGCTCCTGAAACATTATTTTTGTTGCTTTAGCGTTTAATTCTTGACGAGGTGCATCAATATCATAGAAAACAACTCTTTTTAAAGGAAAATTATCTTTTTCAGTAATCAGACTTCTCATAATACCTAACGTATAAGTACTTCCCGCCCCAACGACAGTTAAATTGATCTTTTTCATATTATTTCCTAATTGTATTGTTGAATAAAAACAAATAAAGTACAAATATGTTACCAATAAGTATTATTTAAAATAATACTTATTTAATACAAATGTGAAAATGATCACAAAATATTTTTAATCTCTATTTGCTAATTAAATGATAAAATGACCTAAACTTAACCTGTTGAGACTTTAAATGGCAAAACCACTTTACCGACAAATAGCTGAAACTTTTGAACAAAAAATTTATTCTGGCGAATTAGATTTAGAAGATGTATTACCTACTGAACAGGCCTTACAAGATCTCTATAAAGTCAGTCGTGTAACTATTCGTAAAGCACTTGAGCAATTAGAAAATCTTGGGCTTGTAGAGAGAATTAAAGGAAGTGGTACTTATGTAAAATATAATTCAGCCAAACATGATGCTATTCAATTAAAAGGATTTGATGAAAATATTACTTCATTAGGTCGAATAGCAGGTACAAAAGTAATACATTTTCAATTGGAACAAGCTTTACCGGCTATTGCGAATCAATTAAAAATAGAAATTGGAGCGCCAATATTTTCAATAATACGAATAAGAACAATTGATGATGAACCTGAAATTTTAGAGCAAAGCTATATGCCTCTTTCACTATTTCCTGATTTAAGCGTAAAAGTTATGCAATCATCAAAGTATTATTATGTTGAAAATCAGAAGGGTTATCAAATATCTCATAGTAAGCAAGACGTAAAACCAGTGTTGGCAACCAATATTGTTGCAAAACATTTAAACATTGATACAAACCATCCAGTATTACGACTTCGCTCAGTTAGTGAGTTGAAGACAGGCGAAAGGTTTGAATACAGTATTCAATATTTAAGAGGATTTCAGTATAGATTTGAATATATTGCCCGCAGAGGATTAGGTTAATAACCAATTGGGTAATATTAGAGATAACTTAAAAAAATGATTTCTATAAATCATTATATTATTGTAGAAAGTTAAAATATCGTATAATCTATAACACGTAGGTTTTATAATATAAAAAAAATTAGAGCTTAGGTACTCCACTAACTTATCGCGTTTTTATAATTTCAAGTTCTTCGTAGTTGACTCGTTGTTGTTGAATATAAATTAGATAATAGGAGTAAATAATGAAAAAAAATGTAAGCGTTAAAAAACTGACAATATTTATTTCTACACTATATTGCTCTCTATCTTTCTCAACATCATTCGCTTTCCAAAAAGGCTCGACAGAGGATTTTTTAGGTCATGAAATAGGAGTTACTTATCATACCGCTGAGCAAGCTGTGAGTAGTAAAGAATATTTGCCGATCTACCCAAAAGAAGGCTCTCCTGAATTTGAAGCAGATAAAATTTCTTATCTTCATGGATATAACCTTAAAGGAACAGAACGCTGGAAACAAGCAACGATCGATGCTGACTTACATACTTCAAATGTTGCTAAAATTTTTTCTGTCCCTTTAGGAGTTACAATTTCACCTGAAACAACTCCAATTTTATATAAAATGCTAGGCGATCTCTTGGTAGATTCAGCTGATAATGCGACTAAAACAGCGAAAGAAGCATATAAAAGAGAGCGCCCATTTGTCTACTTTGGTAATCACACATGTCAACCTGAAGATGAAGAAGATCGTTTACGTCAAAACGGATCGTTTCCCTCTGGACATACTTCTTATGGGTGGACTTTAGCATTAGTACTTGCTCAAATAGCTCCATTACACGCTGAAGCAATTATAAAACGTGGATATGAATTTGGTCAGAGTCGAATGATCTGTGGTGCTCATTGGCAAAGTGATGTGGATGCAGGACGACTTGTAGGCGCTGTTGAATATTCTCGTTTACTCACTATTCCCAAGTTTCAAGAAGATCTTCAAAAAGCAACCGAAGAAGTTCAAAATCAGCTTAATTTAGTTAACAAAAAAATTAAGTGAAATGACTTTTTATCATTCAGTATAGAAATTGAAGAATATAATAAAAATTATTTTTAATTAATAGGTTAATAAAATATTACCAAATAAATTATTAATCAATATAGCATTAAATATATTTTTTATTGATGTTTTTTAGGAAAGTTATTGATATGCCATTTTTATATAGATCCCTTATATAATTCTATATTTTTTATTTGAATATCGGCTCAATTATCTATTAATTAAAAAAGTAAATAAAAACTTATAGGCAACACACAAATAAATAATAAAATTTACTGATTCTTAACAAACCTATCTTTGTATAAATTTCGTTCAAAATATTGAAAGTAATCTAAAAAATTAGAATAAAGACACAAAATGGTTGCAAATTATTATAAAACAGGTAGTTTATATATTACATTTGATTATTTTTTGTTAACTTTTGTAAATTTATAGTTAATTTAATATCAATAAATTTACATTCATCATAATGATAATCAAGATGTTAAATAAAAAAATTTAAAAAATTACTAATAAAAAATATATCAATATTAATCATTACAGTATGTAGGGGTTAAAACAGGAGAAAAGTATGAAAAATGAATCACTAGAATTCATGGGTCGATTATGCATAAATTTTGGTCATAATCATTATGCTTTAGAATTCCATGAAAAGAATTTAATCATATCATTATTAAATGTTGTACATAAAAATCAATTAGATCAATACTGGTATCATACTATCATTTATATCAGTTTAGCTAATATTTTATCAATTAATTCTCAATGCCTTAAAACAAATCAAACGTTTCATATGTAATACAGTTAAGTATTCACTAATGTAATGTCATATAAAAAATAGGATAAGCTAATGAACGATAAATTGCAGCAACTCTTAGAAGAATATAAATCAAACTATGATAAGTTTAGTTTTGGTCGTTATTTAGACTTGGATCATACTGAAAATGCTTTAAAAATAGGGTTAATTGGATGCTTTTATTTAGACAAATCTTATAAACCCGAAAAACGTCAAGCAATTAATCAAGTTTTATCATTATACGATAAATATTGGGGAAAATATCTTAATTATGGTTTTGGTGATGGGGATCCGAATACGTTATATCAGTATCAAAATATTAGTTTAGCTCAAAAAATAATACTTAATAATGGCTTTTGTTTAGATACATTAAGTTTTTATTGGAGCAATGTAGAGAAATTATATTTAATCCCTGATTATTTAATTAAAGTCTTATCAAGATCTGAATCTCTTGAAAAAAAATTCAACACAGTTAGTTATTTACAAATTTATTTGCCAATTTATGAATTGAAATATTTTGGTGTTGATAAATTAGTAGAATTCATCCGACAAGTAAGTCAAATTTTAAAACCTTTACATGGTTTTTTTGGTTTAGGCATAAGGCAGCGTTATAAATATTATGATTTTCAATATTTAGAAGGTGAATTAGCACGCAAATATTTAGGACTAGATATTTCTACTGATGAAGAAGATAAACATTTCAGAGACGGATTTAAAAGCATTAACTGGCTAACAATACTTAGTGAAGAACTATTCACTGAAAAACTAGGTAGCCTTGATGAAGTTAAACAACAAAATAGTGATGAGGGCGTTATTTTTCATCCCTACACTGGCGGAGTAATGGTTCAGGCTGGTGAAGTGCCAGAATTTTGTGATATTAGTCGTAATCCTTATCCTGAACATTATGTTAATGCTAATGCATTATTAAAAAATGCACGAGCTCCAATGATAGCTTCATTTGGGTTTACTTCAAATAACGGTAAAATTCAAGATAGCCAAACTTCTAAAGGATGGCAATCTCGTTTCGATGATGTAATTCCAACTGATCTTCCATCAAAAGATTCTGAAGATTAGCAAAATGTTGGGCTAAATGAAACTTGAAATGTATTTATTAAAGTATTTTTATTCCTCTAGTTAGACTTTTTAACTAACTTATAAAATACCTGATCTTTTACTATCAACATTAGTTTTTTAGACTATTGTTAAATAGTTTTAGATCGGGTATACATTCTGGTTTAAATCTATTTTATGTAAAAATACTTGTTTCAAGCTGAAACTTTATTTTATGAAAAGTTTTAGGTCAACAATAGTGCTTATTAAAAAATCGTTTTAGACTTAAATTTTAGATATAGATTGTTGAACAAAATAAAACCTTAAATTATTAAAAATCACAATTTTTTCAATAATTCATGATTTTTTATTTATTTCAGAAATCTTAACTGAATTAAAAAAATGAAATGATATACACTCCTGAATATTTTTTACAAAATAAATTATAAATAACTAATATAATTAACTTTTTATATAAAAGTTAATTCAATCATTTAATCACACTAAAAGCTTATTCACTATCTTTGATCCTATAGATTTTAAAAAAATAATTTTTATTGTTGTATTGTCAGTCATTTTGTCAAAAAGTTTGAGGTTATGGGTATGTTTCAGTCAAAAGAATTTTTTATATATAACTTTTAATAAAAATTCTGAGCAAAACATTCAATATAAAACCTAATAAAGCAAAATTTTGTTAATCCTTTTTTGATAATTCTTAAGTAATATATTTTAATTATATTTTGATAATTAATTAATGATATCAGTAAGTTATCTATCTAATTTAAGTTAAAGAAAATTTCAAAAAAAGGTTGCAAAATACCCAAAACAGGGTATTTTTATACTCTTTTTTAGGTTGTTTTTTAACGTGAATTCATTAAAGCGTTTTTCTTATAATAATAAATTTTAAAATAATCAAACCATTAGTAAAAAATAACACTAAATAATTATTAATAACAATAAACACAGTTCAATAAAGCATAGTCGTATTTGCTATGTATATGAAATATATCGAGGATAACATGGATAAAGGATTAACCAATCTGATTAGTCAGTTGGGGAATGGTTTAAGTCGTGGTTTAAAGAATGGTTTGGTTAATGGCGCGGGTCACAATCGTTATACATTAAATATCGAAGATTTACCTGCTGAGGTTTCAATCTTACAGGTTGAAGGTAATGAACAACTTAACCAGCCTTGGTATTACACTATTACTTTTACCAGCTCAAATAAACATCTTCTTGTCGAGTCATTTCTTAATCAAAATGCCCGTTTGAGTTTTAACTCGGCGAATTCTAACCATTTAAGTGATATTGCAACGAAAGGACTTTGTAACTATCCCCTAAAATAGTACATAAAAAAGTAGAAAATTCTCTATAATATTTTTAAGGAGAATTTCAATATGAAAAAATTATCGGAACACCAAATTGTCTCCATTTTAAAAGAAGCTGAAGTTGGTATCCCTATTAAAGAGCTTTGCCGTAAATATGGTATGGCCGTTTCTACTTTTTATAAATGGCGAGATAAATATGGCGGTATGCAATCATCGGACATTAAGCGGTTAAAACAGCTGGAAGCTGAAAATCGTAAACTTAAACAGATGTATGCTGAATTAAGTTTAACTTCTCAGCTCCAGCAAGAAATAATAAAAAAGCTATAGTGCCGACGGCAGTTCGTAAGAGTTGGGCACAAACACTACAGTCACAATACTGTATAACAATTAAAATGAGTTGCACTATTGTGAATTTAAGTCGCTGTGCTTACTACTATCAACCTAAATCGGCAGATGACACTATGATTATTTCATTACTTAAGTCAATAACAGACAAGCATTTACGTTGGGGATTTCCTAAGTGTTTTCATCGAATCAGGAAACTGGGATATACGTGGAATCATAAACGGATTTATCGAGTTTATTGTCAGTTAAAACTCAATATTCGTTCTAAACGCAATAAACGATTGCCCCAACGTTATCCAGAGCCATTATCAGTACCAAGTCGTTTGGGAGAATGTTGGTCAATGGATTTTATGAGTGATAGTTCTCAAAATCACCGCCGATTTAGAACCTTTAATGTTATTGATGACTTTAATCGAGAGGCATTAGGCATTGATATTGCGGTCAGTTTATCGGCAGGTAGAATTACCCGTTATTTAGACAGACTGGCTCAATATCACGGTTATCCATTAAAAATACGCGTTGATAATGGCACAGAATTTACCTCAAACAGATTTACAAGTTGGGCAAAATCACATGGAATAACCCTAGATTATATTAAACCAGGTAGTCCTTATCAAAACGGCTATATAGAACGATTTAACCGCACATATCGAACGGAGGTATTAGATCTGTATTTATTTAAAAATCTGGAACAAGTAAGAAAAATAACCGAAGAGTGGTTAGAAATGTATAACACAGAAAGACCGCATGAAGCATTAAATAATATGACACCAATTGAATATAGAAACATGAAGCAAATAGCATGATTTTCTACTTGATTTGTGTGCTAACAATGGGGTATTTACAACTTGATGCGCTCAATTCTTTAACCTCCGCCAATCCTTTACAAGCATTAAAACAGTCCGAGCCATTAAAACAGTTAGATAAGTTTACACAATCCAATCCACTTGATTCACTTAACTCTTTAACGCAACTCAATCCACTTAATTCCTTAAACTCATTATTATCTCAAGGCGGCTCACGCACTTTTTATGGTGTGATAACCCAGTTCAGTCAGTTATCGGTGAGTAATGACGAAGCCCGTTATCAGGTGGTTTTGTCCTCGCAATTAGCCAAACTGGCATTAAGTCATAACTGTGCTATTTTTCAAAATCAGAGCGTTATCAGTGTGGTTGAAGAGGTATTGCGCGGTCATGGTTATACAGGGATTGATTATCGTTTAGCACTTAAAGAGCAATACCCAGAGCGTGAATTTATCACCCAGTGGCAAGAGAGTGACCTTGAGTTTATTCAAAGACTGCTTGCTGATGTGGGCGTCTATTTCCGATTTGAAACCCATGGTGAACACAATTGTGATGTGATGGTCATCAGTGATTATGAACAAGGTTATCAGCAGGTGGCTGATATTGTCTACAAACAACCAAGTGGCACACTGGATAACGGCGTTGAAAGTGTCTGGGATATGACCTTGCACAGTCAAATGGTGGAAGCTTCAGTAAAAGTACAGGATTATAACTACCGAAATGCACAGGCGAATTTACTGGGTGAAGTTAACAGCCAACAGAAAGATAACACCACTTATGGCACTGATTACCGTTATGATGAGCACTATAAAGGGTTAAATACCAATGATAAAAGCAATAATGGAATTGATAGTGACACCAACAATAATGATGATGAAAACAGTGGTGATATCGATACCGATACCGATGACAGTCAAGACAGTAACGGCAATAGTAATGACACCGACAATAATAGCGATAATACTAACGGTAGTAATAGCAATAACAACAGCAGTGATATTAGCACTAACTCTGGTAATACGAATAATGGTGTTGAAAGTGGTGAATGGTATGCCCGCATTCGTCATGAGCGAGCGATTAGTCGTCAAATTCTTATCCGAGGTAAAAGTAATCAAGCCAATTTAGCACCAGGTCAACATATCCGCATCAAAGGCAGTGCGATATCTGGAATAGATGAAGGGATAATGATATTAACGGTGCAAGGACAGGGAAACCGCAGTGAGGCTTATGAACTGAGTTTTACCGCGATACCTTACCAACCATTAAAACCTTACCACCCGGAGCCTATCCCTTTCCCAACCATTGATGGCACCTTACCAGCACGGATAACCAGTCCGAATAATGACACCTATGGTTATATTGATACACAAGGGCGCTATCGGGTTAAATTTAACTTTGACTTAAAAAAGTGGCGAAACGGTGAAGAGAGTTTATGGCTAAGGCTGGCTAAACCGTATGCCGGCAGTACCTATGGTTTTCACTTTCCACTGATTGACGGCACAGAAGTTGCAGTTGCGTTTACTAACGGTAATCCAGACCGACCTTATATCGCGCATGCGATGCATGACAGTCAACACCCTGACCATGTGACCACCATAAACAAACACCGTAATGTGATTCGCACACCGGCGAATAATAAGTTACGGATGGATGATAAACGCGGACAAGAGCACATCAAGTTAGCGACCGAATATGGTAAAACCCAGCTTAACATTGGGCATTTAGTTGACCAAAACA
This sequence comes from Gilliamella apicola, assembly GCF_000599985.1. Taxonomy (NCBI): domain Bacteria; kingdom Pseudomonadati; phylum Pseudomonadota; class Gammaproteobacteria; order Orbales; family Orbaceae; genus Gilliamella; species Gilliamella apicola. Next base: position 1,627,823 of record NZ_CP007445.1, on the reverse strand, counting down.
AAACCCAGCGAGGTGAAGGGTTTGAACTGCGCACCGATGAGTGGGGTGCAATTGCTGCCAATAAAGGCTTATACCTGACCAGTCAGACCGAGCCTAAAGCTCAGGGTAAACAACTTGATATGCAAGCTGCCATTACTCAGCTTGAAAATGCGTTATCAATTGCCAAAGCACTGCAAAATGCGGCAACCGCTTCTGAAGCTCATGGTGCGGACACTGAAAGTCAGGAGCAACTTAAAACAACATTAACCCAGTTAGCCCAAAGTGGCATTCTTGCTTATGCACAAGAAGGTATCGCTTTAACCAGTCCTGAAAACATCCAACTGTCAACGTCAAATAGCGTTTCAGTAACCAGTGAAAACCAAACTGACATCAATGCATTAAAAAACATAACCGTCTCATCCGGTGAATCCATCGGTCTATTTGCCCATAAATCAGGAATGAAAGTCTTTGCCAACCAAGGTGATGTTGAGGTGCAAGCACAAAATGCCAACCTAAATATGGCCGCCAAGCAAGATATTAAAATAGACAGTGTCGATGGTGAACTGACGGTTATCGCAAGTGAAGAACTAACGTTAATGTGTGGTGGTTCATACATCAAAATCAGTAGCGCAGGAATTGAACTGGGTACGGCTGATAATGTTTATATAAAAAGTAATGCCATGCAGAAAATGGGACCAGCAACGAAAAATATACTTGAAATTTTATTACCTAAAGCTATGCCAAACGAATTTTCATCAAGTAAAACATATAGCTTAAAATACCTTATGGTAAATGATGAAGATCAACCATATAAAAACACAAAGTATTTAGCCTTTATGGAAGATGGTTCAGTTAAACAAGGGCAAACAGATGATAAAGGATATACGGAAAGATTTTATACAAAAAAAGAAGAAAAAATTGCGATTCGCTTATTGATAAGCAAAACAAGCAATGGCGAGTTTATCAATTAGTAAAGAATTAAGCTAAAAAATATTAACTCACTAACTTTTAGAATAATGATATAAGCTTAATCTTAAGGATGAAAATTAAATGACAATATACAACATATCAACATATATTAAGACTAAAACTGATCCTAAATATATTGTTTATGAAATGGAATTATATAAAATCGATGATAAAGGTAATAAAATTTATGCTTTAAAATCAACAGGAAAACAAAATTTGCAAGCTGATAAGAGGACATTGGTTCACTCCTCATTAGATATTTCTGCCACTGAAAATACATCTTATATCTTAGAACTCAATCTTTTTCATAAAATAGGTAACGATGAATATGAAGTGTTACCAGAACCTATGACAGCAATTATACCTCTAAAAGGATTTTTAACAGCTGATAAAAAATGGGGGTTATCAAGGGAATTTGAATACAATGAAACAACTGAAAAAACCCAAAACGGTCATGTATTCATATATAGTGTAAAGGTGACCTTTAAATCAAGAGCTTTTGAAGCTAAAGAACACCCTGTCGGTGATCAACATGATCCTTTTAGGAAAGAAAAAATTGAAGAGGGTTTGGCATTTCGATTAGCAAAATTGGATTATCCAAATCAAGATCGATCTATGCTATGTGGTCCGGCCGCGTTTTTTTATTGTTTATTGATCGATAGACCAGATCTGTATAAACAGATGGTGAAAGAACTTTGGGAATCGGGTAGAACGAAGATTGGCACATTAAAACTAGAACCTAGTTATGATTGTCGTCATCCGACAAACTTTTTTAAAAATGAACCGCCAGGATATTTACCAAAAGTTCCAGCTATTGATTGGATAACTCTAGCAAGTTTAAGAGATACAGAAAATAGTTTTTTTGATTATGATTCTCCTAATGATAACATTCCGGGTATTACGACAGCAGGGGATCTTAAAACGTGGTTTAAAAAAGCTGGCGCCGAAATTATTTACGAAATCAATACAAAGATAATAAATCATATAACAGGTCCTAAATTAACGTTAAAAGATTTATGCCGCTTAAATTCTTATGTTGGTGAAGATACGCACGTAGTCATGTTGATAACATCACGAATGTTTAATGACTTGATAAATATTCCAACTAAAAACCATTGGATTGTTTTGGCAGATAAATTAAAGTTAATAAATGGTTATGAGGTAACTGAACAAACTCTACTCACTGAGCTAGTAGAGCTTACATGTTTTTCATGGGGTAAGGTCAAGAATCATTTACTAGATAATACAACTTTAGCTGATGTTATGAGATACTCTTATGCAGCTTTTGTGATAAGTAAAATACCATAAAACGGAAAATTAAATGGCATTGAAACAAATAGGGAAGTGTTAAAAAAAACACTTATTAACAACCAATTCAATTAAACTAAATAAATTATATGAAAAAAATACGATATCACTTAATGTTAATCATTGGATTTTCTTTGACTACTGTTCTTAACGGTTGTTTTTGTATGGAAAAAATGGAAGTTCGACCGAAGTCGTTACCCAATGCCATATTAGGTACTCCCTATTATGCTAAAATTGAAGTTTTCGGTGGCTACACTGATCAGGATAACTTTTACTATGATATCCAACCAGAAAAATCAGGACTTGAATTATCTCCTAGAGGTTTAGGAACAAAATATGTTACCTATAATCATCTTGAAGTAAAAGGAACACCTAAAGTTACAGGGACAATCACAATAAAACTTTATGGAGGTACTTACGGTACAATGTCGTGTCCGGGAAGAGACTTTAAGAAAACTTATACTATTAAAGTTGAAGAATAGTATTAGGATTGGTCTAGATTTTATGAAAAAACTACAACATCATTTAATGTTAATCATTGGATTTTTTTTGACTACTGTTCTTACAAGTAGTAAAAAAATCACCCATGGTTAATATTATTAGTAATCGGCAAACAGAGCGAATCCAAAGGCAAAACTCCGCTGACGAAAGATGAGATATATGAACTAGCAAAAAAAATTGAAGCCTCAATTAAACGAAGAGCAACAGAGCAATGATTGATCATTTAAAAGGATTAGAAATTTGGCTTCTTTGAAATTGATTAGAAGTGATATAACAAGATTTATACTATTCACAACCTGTATGGCTATCAGCAGTATTGCGCAGGCTGCTGATTTAACATTTAAAACCGAATGTATTGGATCTTATTCTATTGATCTTCCAGATAATATTGAAATCGCTCTTTTTCCGATTGAGCGTTATTTACAACCTAGATCAAATTATCCAAACTATTTTTTAGACGGTAAATGGGCTATTCTTTCTACGTTTAATTATAATCGTAATAATATAGACATTGCTGATGGTAAATTTAACAAAAAAATTCTACAAAACATTGTTAACCAATTAAATAGTGATTATGATGAACGATTGAAATCTAAACGTCAGTATAAAATTAAAAATATAAATAATAACAATAAATTAATTGGTTATTATAATGATTATGCTAGTGATTTAGCTTTAATAGCCAATGCTCGAATTTATACATTCTATTCGGATGAACATTACCAAGGTAAGGAAAAAGATTTTGCATTTTACAAACAAAATACCGAATCCATTATAAATAATTTTAGAACTCGAGAACTGTTTGAAGTGCCTAAAGAAGCAGGAAAATGTATACTCTATGGTTTTGTTGCTGGTAATGATAAAACGATGCCAATTAATATGACAGTTTCTTTTCGCTTAAATGAACATCCCGATATTGTAATCTCATTTTCAGAAAATACACGCAATTTTACTAATTCATTGAGCTTTAGCAACAAAGATGAAATCAATCTGTTTTGGAATACAAATTATGATATTAATAATGATAACATTAAAAATATCAAATTATTAGGTTTTCCGTTTAAGTATCGAGATATTAAGATGGATGGACGAAAAGGATTAGCAAGCTTCGTGGAAATACGTTATAAAGATAACGCTCCGTCTGATTACGGCTACTATAGTATTGTCGAACATGTTCCAGTAGTTAAACAAAGTTCAAAAAATTACCCATGGTTAATTATGTCAGTAATTGGCAAACAGAGCGAATCCAAAGGCAAAACTCCGTTGACGAAAGATGAGATTTATGAACTAGCAAAAAAAATTGAAGCCTCAATTAAACGAAGAGCAACAGAGCAATGATTGATCATTTAAAAGGATTAGGAAATTTGGCCTCTTTGAAATTAATTAGAAGTAATATAACAAGATTTATACTATTCACAACCTGTATGGCTATCAGCAGTATTACACAGGCAGCTGATTTAATATTTAAAACCGAATGCATTGGATCTTATTCTATTGATCTACCTGATAATATTGAGGTTGCACTGTATCCTACCAATAAATTTTTTGAACCTAAAACAAGATTTCCAGTCTATTTTTCTGATGGTAAATGGGCAATTTTATCAACTTTTAATTATAATGATAATGACTTATCTATTACAGCAAAATGGAAAAATGAAGAATGGATCAATATTAAACAAAAACTATATAACTCAAACAAGAATGTTAAAATTAATAATCCTAATATTTTAGTAGAATTATTTGAGCAAAATAATGGTTTTGGATATTATGCAGATAAAGCATCTAGAGTGTTATTTGTTGAAAATAATAGAATTTATTCATTTTATACTAATAAACGTTACCAAGGTAAGGAAAAAGATTTTGCATTTTACAAACAAAATGCCGAATCCATTATCAATAATTTTAGAACTCGAGAACTGTTTGAAGTGCCTAAAGAAGCAGGAAAATGTATACCCTATGGTTTTGTTGCTGGTAATGATAAAACGATGCCAATTAATATGACGGTCTCTTTTCGCTTAAATGAACATCCCGATATTGTCATTTCATTTTCAGAGAGTACTTGGTCATTTACTAATTCATTGAGCTTTAGCAACAAAGATGAAATCAATCTGTTTTGGAATACGAATTATGATATCGATAATGATAACATTAAAAATATCAAATTATTAGGCTTTCCGTTTAAGTATCGAGATATTAAGATGGATGGACGAAAAGGATTAGCAAGCTTCGTGGAAATACGTTATAAAGATAACGCTCCGTCTGATTACGGCTACTATAGTATTGTCGAACATATTCCAGTAGTTAAAAAAAGTTCAAAAAATTACCCATGGTTAATTATGTCAGTAATTGGCAAACAGAGCGAATCTAAAGGCAAAACTCCGCTGACGAAAGATGAGATATATGAACTAGCAAAAAAAATTGAAGCCTCAATTAAACGAAGAGCAACAGAGCAATGATTGATCATTTAAAAGGATTAGAAATTTGGCTTCTTTGAAATTGATTAGAAGTGATATAACAAGATTTATACTATTCACAACCTGTATGACTATCAGCAGTATTACGCAGGCAGCTGATTTAACATTTAAAACCGAATGCATTGGATCTTATTCTATTGATCTTCCTGATAATATTGAAATCGCTCTTTTTCCGATTGAGCGTTATTTACAACCTAGATCAAATTATCCAAACTATTTTTTAGACGGTAAATGGGCTATTCTTTCTACGTTTAATTATAATAATAATAATATAGACATTGCTGATGGTAAATTTAACAAAAAAATTCTAAAAAACATTGTTAATCAATTAAATAGCGATTATGATGAACGATTGAAATCTAAACGCCAGTATAAAATTAAAAATATAAATAATAACAATAAATTAATTGGTTATTATAGTGATTATGCTAGTAATCTAGCTTTAATAGCCAATGAACGAATTTATACATTCTATTCAAATGAACGTTACCAAGGTGAGGAAAAAGATTTTGCATTTTACAAACAAAATGCTGAATTCATTATCAATAATTTTAGAGTTCGAGAACTGTTTGAAGTGCCTAAAGAAGCAGGAAAATGTATACCCTATGGTTTTGTTGCTGGTAATGATAAAACGATGCCAATTAATATGACGGTCTCTTTTCGCTTAAATGAACATCCCGATATTGTCATTTCATTTTCAGAGAGTACTTGGTCATTTACTAATTCATTGAGCTTTAGCAGCAAAGATGAAATCAATCTGTTTTGGAATACGAATTATGATATTAATAATGATAACATTAAAAATATCAAATTATTAGGCTTTCCGTTTAAGTATCGAGATATTAAGATGGATGGACGAAAAGGATTAGCAAGCTTTGTGGAAATACGTTACAAAGATAACGCTCCGTCTGATTACGGTTACTATAGTATTGTCGAACAGTATCCAGTAGCTAAACAAAGTTCAAAAAATTACCCATGGTTAATTATGTCAGTAATTGGCAAACAGAGCGAATCCAAAGGCAAAACTCCGCTGACGAAAGATGAGATATATGAACTAGCAAAAAAAATTGAAGCCTCAATTAAACGAAGAGCAACAGAGCAATGATTATTTAATTAATCTTTGGGATAATTTGACTTTATAAGTGATGATTTTTAAAGATTAACTATTCTTAGTAAATAGTATTTCAATTTATAAAAACTAAATATGTTTTATACGGATTTAAAAAATAACTTAATAATCCTTATACATAGATTAATAATTATCAATGATATTATGTAAATAGTTTCAAATATTTTTTATTTAAAACAAAAATAGCAATAATAGCGATTAAAGCACTTAAGAATGCGACAAAATAGTTAAAATATTCCACTAGTGTCATTGAGAGGGAAGAACCAATAATTTCTGAGAGTAACAACGTACTTTGAAATACGGCATAATCAGTAGCCGTTTGTTTGCTTTGTTTTGCATAAATCATGGTAAAGGTATAGATACTAACATTAATAAATCCTATACCAATTCCCAATAATGTCATTGATATCATGACGGTAACTGGATTAATATAACTAGGGTAATAATTCAGTATACTCCAGCTAAAAGCTAAGGATGCAAGTAGACTAAAACCTAATTTTAAAGTATAGCTAGGTGGATGTTTTTTTAGTAAATAAGCAGCAAGTATACAACCTAATATCATTGTTAAATAACCGCCAATACCTGTATATAGTCCTACATCACTAACCGATAAACCACGATCTAAAAGAATCAATTTAGACATTGTTAAAATCACTGAACCAGCAAAAGGTATGAGTAATGCAAGTAATAACATTGAATAAGCCTTTGGTCTTTTAAAGAAAAGGCTAAGTTTAGCTCGAGGTTTAGGTTCTGAAGTATAAAATAGTTTAGGCTCTTTCCACAACAGAAGTTGTGCAATTGAAAAAATAATAATTACAACGAGCAATAAAATACTATAAGTTTTTCCAATATAGTCATAGCAGATACTCACTCCAGCGCCACCAATTAACATTCCAGCAATATTCCCCATAACTTGAATGCTATTAATTTGTGTAATGGTATTTGTTTGTGCTAAGTCAGCGGCTAATCCATCAGTAGCAATATCTTGAGTGGCAGAAATTATACAAGATAAAATAATAATACCAATTAATTGGCTGGTAGTATCTTCGGTAAAAGGTGTAAAAGCAATTACTGCAATTAATATAGCTAATAAAAACTGCATAGGGAGTAGCCAACTTTTACGATAACCTATTTTATCCAGCCAATAATTTTCTACTAATGGCGCCCATAGAAATTTAACTACCCAAGGTATTCCCGCTAGGGGAATTATTGCAATTATAGCCAGTGATACGCCTGCATCACGCAATAAAATAGGATAAGCATCAAACGCTAAACCAACAGGAATACCCTGAATAATATAGAGTTGGGCAATTAAAAATAGAAAATAAGGTCGGCGATTACTGCTAGTATTTTTGTTATCCATAAAGCATTTTCATAAATCATTTATTTTTATAAATCTATGGGAGAATTTATTTTTTTGCTAAAAATTACAAAGAATAGTAGCTTTATTTTATTGTAAATGCAAATGATATTTGTTATCGTTTAAGTGTTATGAAGGAGCTGATATGCATTTATATGAAATGTTAAACAATTATAAGTCGGATAATAATATTTATGGTTCAATCTCTATAGAGCTTCAGCCTGGTTTATCTGTGAGTATGGTAACTGCTGAACATTTAGATGCTATAGATGTTTATAAACAATTTCCTAGCAGTAATAATTATTTATGCTTTAATTGCCAGCTACAGGGTGAATTAAATGTTAAAGTTAAAGATAGACAGTTTATTACTCATAAAGGGGATTTAACTTTTGGATTTGCTAATGGCGAGACTTTTCATTTACAACATTCCAAAGATTTTTGTAACATTGAAGTGATGATAATGCCAAAATTATTAGATATTTTAATCAAAGATATGGATTTTCATTTTTCGTGTCTATCAGCAAAAGTTGACTTTTTTCTACAACACCTTCAAATACATCAAAGCATTAATGTATTATCCTGTGCTCGACAGCTATTTTATTTAATGCAAAACACTGACTGTAAAGTAACAAATCGTCTCTTATTATATGCTCATGTACTAAAATATTTAAATTGGTATTTTAAGTCTTTTGATAGTCTTCTGACAAAGGAAGAATTTACTCAATGGGAATATGAACAATTTAATTATGTACGCAACTATTTAGTAAGTGATCTAACTAATCCTCCTACTATCGAATGGTTAGCTAAACAGGTAGGTATTAATCAGAGTAAGTTAAAAAAAGGATTTAAGCAGGTTTTTGGTAAAAGTATATATGCTTATTTTTTGACTGAAAGGATGAATAAAGCCAAACAACTTTTAATGGAAAATAGTGTTACAGAAACGGCAGTTATGATGGGGTATAGCAATATTAGTCATTTTAGTTCGGCCTTTAGAAAACAGTTTGGAGTGTTACCCAAAGAGATACGCCGCCAAAATTCGAATTTTTTAAATGAATAGTGGCAGCAAAATTATCATTAAACTGTAATTGACCTTATCAAAATACATACCTTTATAGTTATTGTTAATAATTATAAATGAAACCAACTCCTAAAGTTCGTCCTCTACCTGGAGAACCAATTGTTGCATCTGGACCACCATGATACATAGCAGGAATATAATATCCCCACAAATCATAAGATTTATTTAATAGGTTATCTCCCCATACATAAAATTCGGCATTTTCGCTTTTAATAGAAATTCGAGCATCAAGCTTGTTATAAGGTTTTAGCCCAAAATTATTTTGAATATCTGCTTTACGTGAACCAATATAACGATTAGTAATTCTGGTTTCCAATGATAATCCAGAAGCTAAATCAAGTGGTATAGAATGAAGTACTGTTAAGTTAGCATTCCATTGAGCAGTGTCAGGTACCTCGTTACGTTTTTTTACTTGAGCTAAGCTTACATTGGGGATTCCAGTGATTTTAGCATTGGTGTAGCCTATGCCACCAGTAAAATCTAGATTTCCAGGTGCTTTCCAAAAACCATCTAATTCGACACCATAACTTCGAATATCATAATTTTCAACAACAGATATAAAAGTTGCAGGATTATAAGCCATTAAATGTTCACGCTTAGTATTATTATAAAATAATGCACTATTGAATCCTACTGTATTATTTTCAACTTTAACCCCTAATTCATAAGAGTTTACATATGCTGATTTATAGGCTTGATCAGAACGGCCCAAAGTGGCAAAGTCAGTACCTTCATCATTAAAACCACCTGTTTTATAACCCCTAGAATACAATCCATATACAGTAGCATAATCGTTAATGACATAATTTAAACCAAGTCGTCCAGTGGTAAAGTTATCAGTTATTTTTTGTTTATCAAAAGCTAAGGTTGGCATACCTATTGCGTTATTGGTATAAATTGAATTAGCCAACCATTTTGCATGATAATTTTTCTTTTCATATGATTGACGAATGCCGGCGGTTAATTTGAATTTATCTGTAATAGGGTAGGTAATTTCACCAAAAATACCTAAATTATCGGTTTCAAATTGCCTTCTAATATCAGCATTCAATGAATTAGTAGGATAAAACACATCCATAACATCATAGGTGTTTCTATGGCGATTATTGGTATAGTAGTTAATACCTGCCACCCAAAATATAGAAGCTTCCGGTTTTGACGATATTCTAAATTCTTGATTAAAAAGGTTCTCTTTAGTTAAAAATGACCAGTTAGAAGGTGGAGACATACCTATTAAATGATTATATAACTTACCTTCATAAATAGGCGATCTTCTATCACTTTTGCTATAAGAATAGCTAGTAATAGATGTTAATAAGCTATTGTTTAGCTCATGTTCAACCTTTAAATTGAAACGGTAAATTTTTTTATCGTTTTTATCACTACTATTAGGAATATCAATTTTAGGATGATGACCATAAGGTCGCATCATATACATATCATCCATACCCATGGCTTCTTCTATTTCAGAAATAAATAATACAGAAGTGAGATCTGAAACCTCCCATAATAGTGAACCTCTTGCTATTTTATTTCTAAGAATGCTAACCGGCTTATCATCATTAATATTATCTAAAATACTATCTGCTTCATCATAACGAACAGCAAAACGTCCACTTAAGTTATCATTTAACGGGCCGCTGATTACGCCTTCAGTTAATATCTGATTTTGCTGACCAAATTCTGTTCTAAAAGTTGACTCAAAATACTGAGTTGGTTTTTTAGAAATAACATTAATAGCTCCAGCTTCACTATTCCGACCAAATAACGTCCCTTGTGGACCTTTTAATATTTCTACACGTTGAACATCAAGTAAATTTAAAGTTGTATTACTTTTTGACTGTGGCATACCATCCACGTTAATACTAACAGAACTATCATCACCACTCATTGGTAGTATCGATCCAACTCCGCGCATCCTTATAGACTTAGCTGCACCCATATTACTAATAACTTGCAAACCAACGGTATCATTTAAAGTCTTTTCTAAAGTATTTTCGCGGTGATCAACAAGTTTTTTATCATCAATAATATTGATGGTAAACGGAATATCTTTAGCAGACTCTTTTACATGCCTTGCTGTAACTGTTAATTGTTCTATTTGATTAGCGTTATCTTTTTCCTCAACGGTGTCAGCCATCGCATTAAAAGATAAGCAGAAAATACCTGCCAATAACCAAGGTGAACCAATATTGTTTTTATCAGAATAAACTAAGGTTGAATTAGTTATTCTATCCGTAAAAGCTAATTTGTATCTCATATAATATTTCCTAATATTACTTATAAAAGCATTAGTGCATGCTTTACACAGTTATGAACCACCATCTAACATTCCATTTAATTAGCATCATTAGATATATTTAAATAAGAATAATTATCATTTATAAGTTAAGTGTTTTACTAAAAAAGGGCTCCCCTAATCGGTCAAAAATAACCGAATCAGGTCTAAATTTTTTAAATTTTATTATTGATTATTTAAGTGATTGATTTATCTATATGAAAAATATATCTGATATCAATTATTTAATGCCAAGAAGTTCTATGAAGTAATGTCATCACAACGATGCCAAAATTATGTTTAAAATGCTTTTTATGAGGTGACATAAATGATTACTTATAAAATATAAATGAAATTATCATATTATTTTGTGGAAAATAGATGAAAAGGAGTTAAATATTAATAGAAACCGTATAAACCTTTTTAAAAGACATAGTTATATTATTATAACAAGCATATTTAAAGTGAAATGTATCGATATTTAATTATAATAATTATACCGTATTAGATTAGGCTTACCGTCGGTTGCATTGACATATATTGGGTTGTAGAAACTAATTTAGAACTTATTGGAGAAACTTATGAATAAAGTAACAGCAGGAAGGGATGTTCTAGGAGAATTTGCACCTAAGTTTGCAGAACTTAACGATGATGTATTGTTTGGAGAAGTTTGGTCTAGAGAAAAAGAGCTATCAGCAAGAGATCGAAGCTTAGTAACAGTTACTGCACTGCTTGCCAGTGGTATTTTAGACAGTTCTTTACAGTTTCATTTACAGACAGCTAAAACTAATGGCATTACAAAAGAAGAAATAGCAGAAATTTTGACTCATATAGCATTTTATGTTGGTTGGCCTAAAGCTTGGGCTGCGTTTCGTTTAGCTAAAGAAATTTGGAAAGATTAATTTTAACGTTATCAATACTTCAAACATAATAAGTAATTATTGAAGTTATTTAACTTTACATTTCCTTTGTAATATTTTCAATGCTATGATAAATCAATAAGTAAGGAAAATATCCTATTATAAAATATTTAAATAGTGTATTTAAATCAGAATTTGCAGTAGCAGCAGGAGCGATGTGTTTTTATTAGTAATAAATTTTTGCGACTTTAGGCTATCCAAAACGTTTACTAACGTGACAGAGCAAAAGAACATAATCGTTTCAAAAAACTCAGTCGTTCAGGCGATCCTGAACTACGTTACTATCTGCAATCTTCTGAATTTGAAAGAATAAAAAACTAGATTCTAATGCCTGCTGTTATTGCCGTTCCCCTAACTTACCTGATTGGGTAGAAGCAATTGATGAGCGAGGCTATACGCCCAATTTAAAAGAACAAAAAGAATTATCAAGTTAAGAGAAGAATAATGGCTAAATACAGTTTATTAAAAGGTAAGGTTAGTAAACTACATGTATTTGACGACTCCAAAGAGATACGTTCAGGTGACGTTGGTTGGCTAGCTTTATTTGGATTAATGATAATTGGAGCTTTTGAATTACTTATTGATATTATTGATTCATTAGCCATAGGTAATATTACTTTAAAAGGAAAGACTTTTTATTGTTATATAGGTAAAAAAGAGGTATTAGGGAATCTAGAGCATGTTGGTTTTAAAGAGGGGGATTATGTTGAAATGGTAGTTAAGCAAATTGACACTAACCAATATCAATCCTACGCAGTGCGAATGCCTCAATACCATGCTTTATATTTTCCTCGCTCAATCGGTGTACCAACGCTATTAAAATTAAAATTTTGTTCCATAGTTTCAGGTGTGATGTGTTTATTCGCTTATCTATTTTTAACAATTCTTGCATTTTTTGATTTAGAAAAAGATCCTGATGATTTCATTTTTAGAACTATTGCAACTATTATTATGTTTTTGCTGATCTCCATTATACTTTTTTTCTTAGCAGGGGGACGCTATTCTTTTATTAGCAATAGAATTTTTGCTACTTTAGGCTATCCGAAACCTTGGTTGCATAGTAGTGTAGAAGAACATGATCGTTTTAAAAAACTTAATCGCTCAGGCGATCCTGAACTGTATGATGATCCGCAAACTCCTGAATTTGAAAGAATAAAAAAGCTAGATCCTGATGCTTACTATTATTGCCGTACCCCTAACTTACCTGATTGGGTAGAAGTAATTGATGAGCGAGGCTATACGACCAATTTAAAAGAAAAAAAAGAATTATCAAGTTAAGAGAAAATAATGGCTAAATACAGTTTATTAAAAGGTAAGGTTAGTAAACTACATGTATTTGACGCCCCTAAAGAGATACGTTCAAATGATATTGGTTTGCTAGCTTTATTTGGGTTGTTAATAATTGGAGCTTTTGAATTAATTGTTTCTATTATTGGTTCATTAACATCAGATAGTATTACTTTATAAAAGAAAGCATTTCCTTTATTTTATTTTTGACCATTTTCTTTTTAAAAAAATTAGTAAATTTAGTGGCTAACCGTTCAAAAGACGTCGGCATATTAGTACTACTTTAAAAAACATATATTTAAAAATTCTACCATTTAGTTCTCATATACCAGCTACAGCATTGCCAATTAAAATATTGATAAATTTATTTAGTCTAAATTATGAAGTGATTTGGCAATTACTTCTTTAAAAAATAAACTAGTTTAAATGAGGTTGTATTGTTGATAAGGAGTATTATTATCATTGAATATTTTTTTAACCTATTTTAAAAAATACCATCGACTGTATTAGCAATAACATCACAGATAAGAATTTTTTGTTAAGAACTTTAATGTTGATAATTTGTTTTTTCTATTTCCAGCATTTAAGAAAAGGAAGATTTATTAGCATTAGGATAAAAAGGCTTGTTTAGTACTAGGTAAATTAATTATTGTAATCTATGCTGTTTATAAGAGGATTCAACTCATCATTCTAATTATTTTAAAAATGAATAACTCAATTTTTATATTGATAAACTTTTTTGTTAATATTATTGTATTGGAGTTGTATATTTTATAAGGAAATAATTATGATAAAACCATTGTCCAATATTATTTTAAAGGCATTACCTAGCAACAAAAAGGGAATTATTGGTGCTCAGGTTGAAGTCGATGGTGTTTGTTATCATGACAAACTGGATGTTTGTGATTTAAAAGCTGCCTATCTTTACAATAATCGTTATCTATTATTGTTTGTTATTGATGTTGATATGGGACTTTATGACGAAGAGTTATACGTATATTTGCTTGATTCTCAGACTAAAAAAATTGTTGATTATGTTATTATTGGTGGGAAAGATGATGGCTTAACGCCGAGTATTTTCAAAGTTGGAGAAATTGAAATTCTGAGTGACGATACCATAAGTTTCAAATTTATGTCGCCAAACGGTAGTGATGGTTGGGTAGTTAAACTGTTTAGTAAGCCGGTTAAAAGTTTGCCATCGGCTTTAAAATATCCACTTTTGGTGACATGTCCAGTCTCGTTAAAGCGTTATTTTCAAGTTTATCCCAAAATACCAATAAAATAAAAATAGACAACAAGAAAAATAAGATATTTTCATAAATATTATGGAGTGAAAATGGAATTTATATCTATACATGATCTATTAATTAACATTAAAGACATGCCGAGATTTTGGTTTTATCTACCACGAGATTCAAAATCATGGACGCTTGATACAATAGGATTTTGTGGAGTTGAGGATATTGACGATAATTACGAAATTAATTTACCTAAGCAAGTTATTGAAGAAGGGTGGATAGCTACATTAGAACAGGCTGATATTGAAGATATTGTCATTGTAGCTAATAATAATTCAGATAACCCAACAATAGATGAATTGTTTGACTCTTTTGTTTTCTATTTTGAAAATGACGCTTTTTTACAATACAGTGATTAAAGTTATTAAACTTTTTAATAAATTATTCTTAATCCCACTTTAATCGTTTACAAATGACAATAGATCATTGAAAGTTAATAATTCTATTGTCATTACGTTTAATAATATTAATAATCAGGACATATCAGACTAAGTTTATCTATTTTAAATAAAGCCTCTATTTAATTTAACGCTATGTTAAATCTATCGCGTGATTTGATGATCAAGTACTCGGCAGAGTAGTAAATTAATAAAATTATAAAATTTTGCCAGCCATAATTTAATCCAGAGTAGAAATAAAATATAGTCATGAAAAGATAAATATCTGTTATAACAATGGATATTCTTTAGTCTCAAATTGATATAGCGATCTCTTAATTTCAAAATTTTTAAATATTTTATCCAATATATAAGACAATATTGTGAACAAAATTCGAATTTTGAAGTAAATTCTCAAATTTATGGAAGTTCTTTGTATTAATCTTCTCAAAAAGTTAAAAACGGACAAAATTGGCAAAAATACGTTCAGATTTTCTGTTACAATCAGTTCAGTCAATCACATTGAACTTTAAAAACTTTTTCAATAAAAAATTGTTATTAAACAAGTTGTAATAGATGTTAACAACACCATTATTTTAATCATCTTTAATGCTAAAATGGATTTGGTTATTTATATGATTTATAATATGTTTATAGGGTTTAAAACAATACCTTATTGAATTATTGATATTAGAATTGAATATGTCATGGGGTGATTACCATAGGAAAATCAAATATTGAATATTAAAAAGGAAACACAAAATGACATTGGTACTTGAGAATAGTCAACAAAAATTGGCCTACGAAGATATTATTGAATTCAACCGATTATTTAATGAAAAAATCCCTTCCTCTTTTCTTGATTTTTTCCATGAATTTAATGGCGGGGATTTTCCTAAAGTCAATGATCATAATTGTGAGTATTTGAGTGGTTTTTATAGCATCAAATATGGTCATTCGACTATAACACGAATGTATAATGAATTATTAATTGAAAATCCTGAATTGCAATTCATGTTACCTTTTGCTTATGATCATAACCTCAATAGTTACTTAATCTCATTAAAAGAAGAAGATTATGGAACTATTTATCTATGGTCAAATGAAGAGCAAGGGATTGCTCATGTTTCAAATTCATTTGGTGATTTTATTCAATTATTTGATGAATTAATCGATGCGGTTGAGATAAAAAAGGTAAGTAATAATTTAAAAAATCGTATAGTTAAAACGGCTATTCTTGTTATAGCAAGTTTTATTGCTTGGTATATATTTTCCAAAAAATAAATCATTATAAGTTTTTAAACTATAGCGATTTTTCACATAAATCATCACTTTCTTACTGATTAGTTGTGAGCATTGACGATTTTTATAAAATTATCACGATAATTATTGTTAATTTTGGAATTCCAAGCCATTAACGATTTCCCATTGAACATTGTTTTGCTCAGGCGCGAGGAGCTTAACCTTTACTGGCGGGATTGCCTCATACTTTGAGGAATAAAAGCGACAGCGTTACCCCCAGCAACTAATGCTAGCAGAGTTGTCATATCACATTGTACAAAAATTTTGTGAGCATTTAGTTGATTATGCTGTAAAAATAGTTCTGTTTGTTCAGCTAAGCAAGGATAGGTATTGCTATCAAGTTGGTATAAAGGGTAATAATTTAAAATCTTATGCAAATTGTTACTCAAATCTTTGTGGCAATTTTCTGGTATGGCGAGCGCAAGCATTTCCTGACAAATTGATTGTGTAGTTAGATTGCTATCCACTGGCAAGCGTACAAAGCCGATTTGTAAGGACCCTTCAAGTAACTTAATTGATTCTAATTCGGTAATAGAAAGGGCTTGGCGAGAAGCTGCACAGATGTATGACAAAGAAATTTCAAATGATGATATGATTAAGCATATTGATGGTCAGCCTGGACCTCATACTATTTCAGCACTATTTGGCAATTTGTCACAAGTCGATCAGAAAAAAGTTCAAGACCATATAATATATGTTTAAAATACAGCTATTTATAAACCAATTAAGGGTGTGGCAGAACTTATTTTATCATTGCATAAAGTAGGTATCCGTATCGGAACTGTTACAAGTGGTTGGCGTGAAAAAATTGATTCTGTGATAAAATTATTGAAAGTCGATGGCTGTATTTCAGTAATTGTTGAACGTGACGATGTCACTAAAGGTAAACCTTATCCTGATCCTTTTCTTTTGGCAATCAAGCGATTAAATATTCCAGCCAATCATACAATTGTATTTGAAGATTCCTCAAGTGGCGTAAAATCTGCTGTAGCAGCAGGTACATATTGTGTTGGCATTGGGGGAGAGAACTTATTAAGTGTTGGTGCACAATTCACAATTACTGATTTTTCGGCTGTAAAAATTGTAACTCATCCTAATGGTCAAATTATGATTAGCTTTGATGACCAGCATCAATTAACTTATATAAATCCATGATAAACTGCTTAAATTAATTTTTTTGTAAATTAACCATTTTAATAATGCTTAAATAGTGAAAATGGTCAAAATAAAACCATTTCTTAGCTTGATTTATTGCTAGATCAGCGTTTATATATAAGAGTGATAAGTATTGTACTTATCATTCATATTAATTTACTGGAGGAGCTTATAATGGTACAAAAATTTGCTGCATACGGTAGTGATGCATCTGCAGGCACTTTTAAATGTGCTGATTGTGGCTATGTATATTCAAACCAAAGTAAAAAATCGTTACCCCCTTGCCCAGATCATAATAAAAAACCGCATAGTAAAAATGGCTGGTATATTATGTCCGGTCAAGGTGATTCAGTTAAAGATCCTCATCCTAATAAAAAATAATCTTTTTGTTCTATCTTAAGGTAACCATTGTGTTACCTTTTTTAATTTTATTTAATTAATAAATTGCATAGTTAAAGTTAGTAATATTTTTTAAAAAGTTATTCTTTATTTCATGCTGCTCTGCGCTATTGTATCTATGTTGTCTTTAATATATAGCATGTTGAACAAATATAATTAAGAACATCAAAACAAAGATAGTCAATCATTTTAAATGTGACAATGTCACTTAATGATGCAAATGAATATTTTTTATTTATCTGATGACATGCTATCTATGAGGTTAAATACAAAAATGGTTAATTAGTAGCATGCCTTAAAATAAAAATTATAAGTTTATTAGATACTCTTTTTTTGTAAAGTTTTGTGTATGATGATTATCAATCACTGTTTATTTAAGTAAAATTATCAAAAATCCCCAATAAAGATTAAAAATGACACTTGTTATCTAATGATATAGGTATTAAAAGGTGATAGAGGCTTTAACTTCACTTTAATAAAAAGAGTGAGCAAGCAGAATTAAAGGATAAAATAATGAGAAATTTGATAAGATTAATTGCATTACTTTCTGGAATTATGATGTTTTCACCCGTTTATAGCGATGAAAATTTGCCTTCGGTTAATGACGTAAGTTCAGCAATTGTAGAGAGTGCTAAAAGATCCCTATTAGGTGAAAAGGGCAAATTTCCCTTTAGTACCAAAGATGGTACTGAAATTACCAATATTAGCTACAATAGCAATAATATTTTATTTGAATTTAAAATACCATCAGATAGTCAAAGCATACTTGCACAATACCTTACGGAAGATCTGAGAATAAGATTTAATAAAGAATTTTGTCATAACGAAAATTTGATTAATGTATTAAATCATTATGATATTAGTTTTATATTCCGCTTTGAATATACTGATAATCGAACTGTTCCAGCAATGCTTTCGATGAATGAAATTTGCCCTGAAATGAACTAGTTTTCAAATAACTAACTGTAATTCGTGTTTGAAAATTAAATTAAAATAGTAATGAAGAGTCTTGATTAAAGTTTAGTAAACAGATTTTTATACTGAAACGTATAGTTGACCTCAAACTTTTTTACAGTTTCAGATGTTTTTTGAAATATTCTAAATAAAAATGGTGAATATTATTGATTGATAAACCCAATTTTTGCATTACAAATCATCCACTGTGTATGATTAAAAGAATATTTAGAAAGCACATTTATGATTAATGTTAATTTTTTATAGGGATTAAAAAATTAACGCTATTAAACTTAATCAGTTAACCTCTCATTATTATAAAAAGAGCTTACTAATAAAATGAGAGGTTAATTATTGAACTTTATTTTATGGCAATAAAAACTGCTCGCATTGGTGCTGGGTAACCTTCAATAGTTTTGCTTGAATCATTTGGATCTAAGAAATCAGCTAATGAATCTGATGTCATCCATTCGGTTTTACGTTGTTCATCCAAACTCGTTACTGATTTATCAACCATTTTAACGTCAGAAAATCCGCATTTGTATAACCAATTAATCATCGTTGGAACCGATGGAATAAAATAGACATTTCGCATTTGAGCATAGCGTTCGCCTGGCATTAAAGCTTGATGTAGATCACCATCAATAACTAACGTCTCAAGTACTAGTTGCCCACCATCAACCAATTGATCTTTTAATTGAAATAGATGATCCAAAGGGGAGCGTCTGTGATATAAAACACCCATAGAAAATACGGTATCAAACGCATTGAGTTTAGGCAATTCTTCTATCCCAAGCGGTAATAAATGTGCTCGTTGATCGTTACCCAACAATTTGCGAATCGCTTCAAATTGACAAAGGTAAAGTGCCATAGGATCAATACCAACCGCTAGCTTAGCGCCGGCTCCAACCATTCGCCATAAATGATAACCACTATTACATCCCACATCTAAAACTGTTTGTCCTTCAAGATTATTAATGTGCGGAATCAATCGCTCCCATTTCCAATCTGAACGCCACTCAGTATCGATATTAATACCATAAAGATGAAAAGGACCTTTACGCCAAGGCATCATATTTTTAAGCAATTGGGTAATACGTTGTTGTTCACCGATTGATATAGGTTGTTCGCTTTCGACAGTTACACTATTTAATAGATCAATTTGATAAGGTTTAATCGTAGGTAAATGTTTGATACTGTTGAGCCATTGATTAAAACGGTTATCAATGTTACTTTTTTGCCAATTGGCAAGTTGTGCAGGTAATACCTCAAGCCATTTGCTTAGTTTATTTTTAGCGATAATTTGGTAAAAATTGCCAAAATCAATCATTCTTTTTTCCTATTTAATGAAGTAAATAAATGTGTTATTTAATGGCAATGATTGAGCCAAAATTAAAACATTGAAACCAAGTATCAATATGTTTAAAACCCGCATCCGATAGCCGTTTTTTATGGGTTTCGATGGTATCAGTAAGCATGACGTTCTCGAGCATGTTTCGCTTTTGACTAATTTCAAGTTCGCTATAACCATTTGCACGTTTAAAGTCGTGATGCATATTAAATAGCAGTTCATCAACGGTTGAATCATTAAAACTAAATTTTTCGGACAGTATTAAGATCCCATTGGGGTTTAATGCCTGATAAATTTTATTTAAAACTTGTTGGCGGTTTTCTGGTGTTAAAAATTGTAAAGTAAAATTCAGCACCACCATTGAGGCGTTTTGCATATCAATATTGCTAATATCATCACAAATCACTTCGACAGGGGTGTTGGCTTTATAGGATTCAATATGCCTTTTACAACGTTCGACCATTGGCTGTGAATTATCAACAGCAATAATACGGCAGTTTTTATTATTGACATTCCGACGAATGGATAGAGTAGCTGCTCCTAATGAACAACCTAAATCATAAATTGTTGAATTGGGTTGAACAAATCTTTCTGCGAGCATACCAATCATGGAAATAATATTTGAATAACCTGGTACGGAACGTTGGACCATATCAGGAAATACTTCAGCAACTTTTTCATCGAATGTCCAATCGCCCAATTTATCAATTGGTGTAGAAAATAATTGATCTTTTTTAATACTCATAAAACATATTGGTGCTATTGAAATAAATTCTGTTATTATAACATTTTTTGACTTCTATTGTTTGGATTATTATGACTATTGCAGATCTTATAGCCATTTCTATAGCTATTATCATTAGTTGCTCAATGGCTGTCTATTTGGGAAAACGATGGCAGTTTTGGTTTAACTTTTCTTTAACTGGTTATTACCAAATTGTTTATTGGACAGTTGTTATTATGACTGGGGTATCAATTGTATTATCAAGGTTATCGGAAAGTATTTCAACTTATTGGCTACCACTAATCTTAAATACTGTTTGTGCAATAATGATTTGCAGCGTTTTTGTTACATTAATATTTGATATTGGCCGTTGGATCAGTAAAAAAAGGTTAAAACCTCAATTAACAACTAAAGTTGTATATATTCTTGGCATTTGTTCATTATTTTATTACGGTCATGAAATGGCGATGGAACCTAGCATAGTGAACTATCAAGTTAAAATTGATAAAAGTGCAAAAGTTAATAAACTGCGTATTGTGCAATTGAGTGATATTCATATTAATGACATGACTTCTTCTGATAGAATTCAACACATGGTTGATGAAGTAAATCAACTTGATGCAGATTTTATTGTAATTACTGGCGACACGTTGGATAGAAGGTTACAACCTTTTACTGAAAAAGGTTTTGATAAACAATTTCAGCAATTTAAGTCAAAATATGGAACCTATATTATTTTTGGTAATCATGAATATTTGAATATTAAAGAAGAAAATAATCATGAACAAGATATTATCAATGCTTTTAAACACGCTAATATGAAAGTTTTAAAAGATGATGTAGTTCATCTTGATAACGTAGGTATTACTTTTATCGGTCGGGATGATTTTTCTTCATCGCGTTATGATATTAAACGAGCATCATTGCCAGATCTTATGATGTTTTCTAATACCAACAAACCGATTATATTGTTAGATCATCAGCCACATAATCTTGATGAACCTGCAAATTTAGGTGTCGATTTAATGATTTCTGGACATACCCATGCTGGGCAAGTGTTTCCTATTAATCTTATTGAAAAACTAATCTATAAAAATAATTATGGAATATATAAAAATACAAAACAGCATTTTACCAGTATTGTAAGTAGTGGATTCGGTTTTTGGGGACCTCCAATTCGCTTAATGACACGTTCAGAAATAGTAGTCATTGATGTAACATTCGATAAAAAACTCCCTGAGCTCATTAATTTTTCTTCGTAGGAATTTAAACTTTGTCTTATCAATATATAGTTAATAATAAGCAGTTAATTGATTATTGTTCAAAAATCGGAAACAGCACTGCTTTGGCCTTGGATACTGAATTTGTTCGTACACGAACGTTCTATCCTCATTTAGGACTTTTACAAGTTTTTAATGGTGAGCACGCAGCGCTCATTGATCCGATTAATATTACTGATTGGCATGCTTTTTTAAGCATTTTAAGTAATCCTAACATTGAAAAGTATTTTCATTCCTGTAGCGAAGATCTTGAAGTTTTTTTTCATAAGTTCGGCTCTATTCCAACACCTATTATTGATAGCCAAATCTTGGCTTCATTTTTGGATAATCCACTAAGTAGTGGTTATGCAAACTTAGTTAATAAATATTTACAGGTGGAACTCGATAAAAGTGAAACGAGAACTGACTGGCTAAAGAGACCATTGACGGATAAACAATGTGAATATGCGATTAATGATGTGTTGTATTTGTATCCTTTAGTCAATATTTTAAAAGCACAATTAACCTCAAAAGGATATTTAGAAGCAGCCTATCAAGAGAGCCAAATGGTTGTCACCCGTAAATGTGAAACAATAGATCCAAATGATGCTTATTTGAATATCAAAAACAGTTGGCAATTAAAAGGGCGAAGTTTAGGTCAATTATATAAATTAGCCAGTTGGCGTTATAAATTAGCGAAAGAACAAGATTTAGCACTGAATTTTGTTGTACATGAAAAGACGTTATGGAATATTGCTCGATACTCACCATCATCATTAGCACAACTGGGCAATTTGGGCTTAAAAGGGAAAGAAATCCGTTTATATGGACAAAAAATATTAAATATTTTGTCCGAACCGGTTCCGGCATTACCGCCGATTTGTAGGGTAACGAGTTACCCTAATTACAAAAAAACTAGTGATGAATTAAAACTAATCGCCCAAGATATTTGTTCTCATACTGGATTGAATCAAGATTTATTACTTTCACGACGCTTAATCAATCAATATGTAAAATGGCAAGTGGATAAAAACGGAAGCCAACCAGAACTGTTATCTGGTTGGAGAGAGCCTTTATTTAGACAATATGGTTTATCGCTTTAATAAATATTGATAATTAGCGTTTTAAGCAAGCTCACTTAACATTGATTCAACAATTAATGATGATTGAGCTGCAGCTAATTTTAAAAAAGATTGGAAATCAACAGCAGATTCACTATCCCCATTATCTGAAATTGCACGAACTACCACAAATGGTGTCTTATATAACCAACAAACATGACCAATAGCGGCAGCCTCCATTTCAACTGCAATCGCGTCAGGGAAAGTTTGCTTTATTCTTTCTAAATTGGATTTACCATTTATAAAAGCATCACCACTACCAATTGATCCTTCGACAGCATTCACACCATGTTTTTTAATGCAAGTTTTGGCTAATAACTGATACTTTGAATCGGCTTCAAAAGCAACCGGACAACCGGACATTTGTCCAGGTTTATAACCAAAAGCGGTTAAATCAACATCATGATAAAATACATCTTTTGACACAATAATATCGCCAATATTGAGTTCTGAAGAGAGTCCTCCTGCCGACCCCGTATTGATTACAGCATCAACTTTATAATTATTTAATAATAAAGTAGTCCCAGATGCCGCAGCTACTTTACCAATACCAGATTGGAGTAAAACAATTTCACAATTTGCGATTTGACCAAGATGGAAGTCACATCCTAAATGGCGCTCGACATGGTAATGAGTTATTTTGCTTTTAAGTATAGCGACTTCTTCTTCCATTGCTGCAATAATGGCAATTTTCATTTGATCCTCTTGGTTTACAATAAGTAACTTGAATTTAGTTGTGCTATCATAATTGCTATAAGCAAACTTGACAATATATGAATATAACGGAGCAAACAAATTGCAAACGATTTTTATTACGGGTTGTTCTAGTGGGATTGGTTTAATTTCGGCGATTGCCCTTAAAAAACGTGGATATCGTGTTATTACCTCATGCCGTAAGGAAGCCGATCAAAAAAAACTTATTGAGCAAGGATTTGAATGTGTTTTGCTTGATTTAGATAATCCTGAGTCAGTTACTCATGCGGCACAAGAGGTATTGGCATTAACAGAAGGTAAGTTATACGCATTATTCAATAATGCTGGTTTTGGTGTTTATGGACGATTAAATACGATAAATCGTGAGCAATTAGAATCACAATTTTCTACCAATTTTTTTGGTGTGCATCAGTTAACTCAGCTACTATTGCCAGCCATGTTGTCACAAAATTCTGGTCGAATTATTCAAACAAGTTCAATAGTTGGTATTATAGCAACTCCAGGTCGTGGCGCATATAGTGCAAGTAAATATGCTTTAGAAGCTTGGTCTGATGTGTTACGATTAGAGCTAACTAATACAGATATTAAAGTTTGTTTAATTGAGCCGGGTCCATTAAAAACTTATTTTTCTAATAATGTTAATCAAACAGAAAAAGAAAATATTGTGAAAAATCCGCCGATTGCAAAACGTTTTACTTTGCCTCCTGAAGCAATTTTGCCCTATCTGTTTCATGCGTTAGAACACCCGAAACCAAAAATTCGTTACAGGGTAACAAAAATAACTAAAATTGCAGCCATTGCTAAACGTTTGCTTCCAGATAGATTAATGGATAAAATTTTAAAGAACAAATAATAACTCATCATATTTCTAGGATATATTATGCAAAACCAATTCATTTTTGATGTTAATGAACAAAATATTCAAGAGGTTATAGAAACCTCTTCTAAATATCCAGTATTGTTTTATTTTTGGTCTCCTAGAAGTCCAAATTATGAAGCGATGACACAAACATTAACTAATTTAGCAAATGAATATCATGGGCAATTTGTTTTAGCTAGTGTAAATTGTGATGATCAGCAGATGTTAGCTGCACAATTTGGCTTACGTGCTATCCCAACTGTATATTTATTTCAAAATGGACAACCTGTTGATGGTTTCCAAGGTCCGCAACCAGAAGAAACGATCAGAGCATTTTTAGATAAGGTTTTACCAAACGAAGATGAACTTAAATTGATTGAAGCGCAAAACTTATTTAATGAAGCCAATTACGAGCAGGCTTTACCATTATTAAGACATGTTTGGAAAACATTAACCGATCATTTAGGTAAACCAAGAACAGATATCGCCTTAATGTTAGTTAAAGCTCAAATAGAACAAAAACAGCTAAGCGAAGCTAAAGAGGTATTAGCAACTATTCCTCTGCAAGATCAAGACTCTGATTTTCATGGATTGCAAGCTGAAATTGAATTGCTTGAGCAAGCAGCCAATTCGCCTGAACTTCAACAATTACAAGCTGAACTTGCCAAACAACCTGATAATGTAGAACTTATGATTCAATTATCATCACAATTAATGCAAGTAGGGCGACATGAAGAAGCGTTAGAACTATTATTTAAACCATTAACTCATGATCTAAATGCTGGAGATGGACAGGTGAAAAAAACATTACTAGATCTGCTTGCTGCTCTTGGAACAAGTAATCCTTTAGCAAGTGCTTATCGCCGTAAACTTTACACACTTTTATATTAATTTTTATGAAACCAAAGTACAAACGATTTTGGCTACGCATGTTAATGTGGTTACTTTCTATATTGAGCCTTGATTGTTATTCTCATCAACTATGGCAACCTTATATTAAAATTTTGAAAGAAAAAATATATAAAAGTAAAGTTGATGAATTAAACAAGAAATTAGAGGAAAAAAACTCGAATCTAAGAGTATTGGATAAATTTTGAGAAATGAGGAGATTCAACAATAATAAAATTGTTGAATCTTTCTCTATTTAATGTTCAATAATTCTTGGAAAGTCTTCATTGCTACGCAATGTTAAAATTTCAACACCATTATCCGTCACTAAAAGGGTGTGTTCATATTGAGCAGAAAGACCATGATCTTTTGTTTTCACTGTCCAGCCGTCTTTCATTGTGCGTGTTCGCCAATCACCAGTATTCACCATTGGTTCAATGGTAAACGTCATTCCTGACTTCAAAATCACACCGCCATCATCAGCATCGTAATGCAGTACTTGTGGTTCGTCGTGATACACTTCGCCGATACCATGACCACAATATTCACGGACTGATGAAAAACCAAATTTATCAACATATTTTTGGATTGTTTTACCAATTTCTTGTAAACGAATACCAGGTTTGATAATTTTTATTGCTTCATATAAGCTTTGTTGGGTAACTTGGCAAAGTTTTTCACCAGCAACAGTTGGTTTACCCGCTATGTACATTCGGGACGTATCACCATGATAACCATCTTTAATAACAGTTACATCAATGTTTAAAATATCACCATCTTTTAATTTTTTATCAAAACTTGGAATACCATGACAGACGACATCATTGATTGAAATACAAGTAGTATGTTGATAACCACTATAACCAATATTGGCAGGTATAGCTTTTTGAACATTTACAATATATTCATAACAGATTTGATCAAGCTCACCAGTACTAATGCCTGGTTTTACATAGGGTTCAATCATTTCTAATACATCAGCAGCAAGCTTACCTGCTATACGCATTTTTTCAATCTCAGCGGGGGTTTTTAACTTAATAGACATTAGAGTGTTCCTGTAATTTTCATGGCAATATCCTATCATATACCATTGTTTCGTCAAATCAACGCGATAAATAAATTAATTGAATAAATTAAATAATAATTTTCTTGTAAAGAAGTTTGAGGTTAAGGGTACGTTTTAGTATAAAATTGAAAACTAATATTTATTATCCGACTTTAAGTATATAATTATTGATTATAAAAAAAGGTTATATAGTGATGCAATGTAGTTATTATCAACAAAATAAATGTTCATCTTGCCAGTGGATTGAATATTCTTATCCAACTCAACTTGAAATCAAACAAAATGAAATTTTAAATCAATTAATTCCTTTTAAACCGCTGGAAGTTAAATCTCCTTTTGCGAGTCGCGAGACAGCTTTCCGTAATAAAGCTAAAATGGCTGTCCTTGGGACCGTTGAAAAACCAGTATTAGGTATTCAAAATGGTGATGAAATCGTCGATTTGTGTGATTGTCCTCTTTATTCCCATAGTATGCAAAGCATCCTTAAAATAGTACGAAGTTACATTCGGAAACAAGGTTTAGTTCCTTATAATATTAATAAACGAAAAGGCGAATTGAAATTTGTAATTATCAATGAGAGTGTCAGTGCTGACGAACATAAATATATGTTAAGGTTTGTTGTAAAATCAGATAAATTTGTTCATAAAATCAGAGATACCTATAAACAGTTGCAAGAGAAGATTCAAAATTTACTTGTTGTTTCAATTAATATTCAACCTAAACATGCTGCAATTTTAGAAGGCGATCAAGAAATTGTTCTAACTCATAATGCTTTTTTACCTATGATTTTAAATCATATTCCACTTTATATTAAGTCCAGAAGCTTTTTTCAAACTAATACTTATATTGCCGAAAATCTTTATAAAACAGCAAGTGAATGGGTTACAACTTTGCCAATTAATTCTATTTGGGATCTCTTTTGTGGTGTTGGAGGATTTGGTCTAAGTTGTGTCAATAATGCCACATCAAATGTCATTAAATTAACTGGTATTGAAATTAATTCTGATGCAATTGAGTGTGCAACAAAAACAGCAGAAACATTAAATTTTAAACAGTTGACATTCAAATCACTCGATGCAACGCAGTACGCCATTGCAACGCAAGATATCCCAGATTTAGTTTTACTTAATCCTCCACGTCGTGGGGCAGGTAAAGATTTGATGCAATATTTAGAAGATGTTAAACCGAACTATGTTTTATATTCTAGTTGTAATTTGACTTCGTTAACCGAGGATTTAATGCTTTTACCCAATTACCAAATATTAAAAGTTCAACTATTTGATATGTTCCCTCATACATCACATATGGAAATTTTAGTTTTATTAGCGAAAAAAAATTAATCCTCTTTTGATTAGTCTATAAAGGCTAATCAATATCCATATATCTTATTGATTTTATAAATTTTATAGTAATAGCAATTTCATTTTACTAACTTAATCTTACTTTTCCGTACCTTCATAACAAATCTTAACTTACTTATCTAATTTTATTTTATGACATTCATTATAAACAGTAATGATAATTATTATTAAATGTTAATAATAATTATTATCATTGATCGTTTTAATTAAATTTGATAGATTAGCGCAACAAATATGATAAATATCAAATATTGGAGCAATACTTTATAAGTTTTATATGTTTTATGGTGTAATAATGAGAGTAAATAATATCCTTTTAACTTTTGTAATTGCTTCAATATCGTTGCCAGTATTAGCGGATAGTGATGAATTAGAAACAATAACTGTGACGGCAAGTCGGCAAAAAAAAGCAAAATTGACCATTCCTGAGACCGTTGATGTCATAAGTAAAAAGACTATTGATGATCATCAAATGACAACAATGGAAGATTTAGTCCGTTATCTTCCCAGTATTTCGGTAAATAGACAAACATCAGGAACAGATCCTTATGGTAATTTGGGTGGAATTAGAATTAGAGGAATGACCGGAAATCGAGTGCAATTACAAGTCGATGGTGCAAGAGTAATCGAAGGTTTGCAAGACGGCAATCGTAATTTTATCGATTTATCAACAATTAAAGCTGTTGAAATCGTTCGTGGACCAGGTTCTGTTTTATGGGGAGCGGATGCATTAGGTGGAGTCGTTGCATTTAAGACATTAGATCCTAGTGATTTACTGAAAGATAAACCTTATGCAGTACAAATCAAGGGTGCTTATGATAGCTTGAATAAGCAGAATACAAAAACAAGTATGCTGGCATTAGAATTGATGCCTAATTTAGAAGCACTTATCAGTTTTAGTCGACGTGATTATCAAGAAACGAAACTAAAAAAAGCTAAAGCGAATGGTGGAATATGGGGATGCCCACGCGGTGAAAATGCAATTAGATGTAATAAACTTAATCCGTTAGATGCTAAAGCTGAAAATATGTTGTCAAAACTGGTCTATCATAATGATAATCGTGAGACGAAATTAACTTTTGAAAATTTCCGCTCTAACTCTTTTGTTAAACAGTTATACGATTATGGTTTACAATCTTCTGGTACTTTTAATGGTGATTATAGAAGAACTCAAATACAAACAAGAAAGCGTTATGCTATAGAAGACTCATGGTCACCAGTTTTACCTTTTATCGATCAGATCAAAACAATGATCTCTTATTCTCCTCAAGAGCGTTACCTAAAATCTCATCGTCAACAGATTGATAGAAATAGTAATCCAATCTATACCTATACTACTAATGATTATAAAGAGAAATTTTGGCAATTTGATTTACAATTCAGTTCGAATTTCGATTTTTTGAATGTTGGTCATGACATAGTGTATGGATTTCAAGGTGATATTACCCACAGTGATTATCGTAATGTAAATTCAAAAAATGGTATAACAACCATCGGAGGTGGATTCAATTTTGCTAATTCTAAAACTCGGCGAGCAGATATCTATTTGCAAGATGAGTTTCATATATTTACGGAACGTTTAAAAGTTAAACCTGGTTTACGTTATGCTACTTATGAAATTAAACCTGATATAGACAACTATTATGCTGTGATTAAAGGCAAAGAGCCACGTAAATTAACGTCTCACCGTTTAATTCCTCAATTGGGGACATTATTCAATATTACAGATCAATATTCTATTTATGCTCGTTATGCAGAAGGCTTCAAAATGCCAACAGCTCAACAGTTATATACTTCTTTACCATCAGTATCGATGAATTTGATCCCTAATCCGAATTTAAAACCAGAAAAAGTTAAATCTTATGAAGCAGGTATAAGGGGCGATTATTCCAATGGTTGGTTTAGCTTTGGTGCGTTTAAAGCCGACTATAGTAATTATATTAAAAACTTCATTCGCGTTGGGCCTAAAGATTATACATATAAGAATTTATCGAGAGTAAATCTTTGGGGATTAGAATCATCTGCTGAATGGCGGTTTGCAAATAACTGGACTTTAAATACTTCCGCATCTTATCAACATGGTAAAAAACAAGAAACACCTGGTGAAAAGAAGTCATATTTTAATGAAGCAATGCCTTTACAAGGTACTGTTGGTCTTAAATGGCATCATCCAGAATACAATTTTGATACTGAAATAGTTGGAACGTTCTCTAAAGCTGTGACACGTGTGTCAAAAGATAGTACCTCAAATGATGAAGTATTCAAACCTAAAGGATATGCTATTTATGATGCGTATCTTAATTGGCATCCTAGTAAAAATATTACTTTTAGGGCATCAGTCTTAAATATTTTCGATCGACGTTACTTTAAGTGGCCAATGTTTAGTACATATTATAAAAATCCACAAGATAATGTAAAAGTAACCAATCCGATTGAGCTACAAACAGCACCGGGTAGAACCTTTGCTGTTGATATGGTAGTAAGTTTTTAAAAGATTTTTTGAATATAAAAGAGGCTATCTTTTCTGATTTAAATGCAGGGTAGGTAGCTTCAAAAAATAGTTGGTTTTTTTATTGAGAGTAAAAGTTTTGCAAACATTAAAAAATATTTTTTTGCTTATAAAGCTTTGCAGCAAAACTAAGCAAGGTAAGTGGGGGTTTTGTTATGCCTTCATTGTGATAAGTTTGAAAATTGTTTTAATTAAAATTAGTTTGGAGATGATTGGTTGGAATAAGAATTTCTATAATGCTCTGGAAAAATACAATTTACAGGAAGTGGTAAATCAAATTGGCGTTTTTATTTTATTAACAATCCTAGGTGCCATTACTTTTTTAATATCAGATTATTTAAGAAAAATTACCGTTATTATATGGCGTAAAGTACTTAACGATACAATATTAGATCATTGGATAAATAATAAGGCTTATTGGTTTTTGAATAATAAACCAGATGAAATAGATAATCCTGAACAGCGAATAGCAGAAGATTGCCAACTTTTTGTTGATAAGTTAACCAATGAAGGATTTTCTTTTATTACTCAACTTATTGGTCTAGTTACATATTTTATGCTGTTGTGGCAAATTACGGATAACTTCGTCCTATCTTTTAATCTATTGGGTTTTGATATTAGTCTTTCACACTATATGGTTTGGTTAGCGCCAATATATGTCATTATCTGTTCTTACCTGACCCATTGGCTTGGAAGTCCTTTAAAAGCTTTATTAATTCAACAACAGCACAAAGAAGCGGATTATCGATTTGCTTTAACCCGATTCAGAGAGTCAAAAGAACCGATAGCATTATTAAATGGAGAGAAAGTTGAAAGACAGATACTTGATCAACATTTTAGTGACATCATGACAAATTGGTATCAGTTAATAAAACGGCAGTTATTTTTAGGATGTTTTACTCGACCTTATAATCTTACTGTTTTACAGATACCAACTTTTTTTGCTTTACCTATTTACCTAATTGGCAAAGTTAGTCTCGGCTCATTGATGCAAATTAGTAAGACTTTTAGTAATGTAGTGGTTAATTTATCATGGTTTATATTTAATTATCATAATTTAGCTGAGTTGACTGCTTGTAGTCACCGTTTATGTCAGTTTATTAATCGAGCAAGATTGATAGCTGATATACATAACCAACAAAATCAATTTCAAAAAGATTCTCAGACTTTACTAATAAATAATTTAGTCATAAAAAATCCAGACGGTAAGGTTTTACTTAAATTGCCAGAACTGCGAATAAATAAAGGAGAGTCAATCATTTTGTCTGGGATGTCAGGAATAGGTAAATCGACCTTGTTTAAATTGTTGTCAGGAATTTACCCCTACTATGATGGTTATTTTGAGCTACCAAAAGCTAATAAACTCTTTTTATCACAAAATCCTTATTTTCCTATGGGAGGATTAGCTCATGCAGTGGCTTATCCTAACCCTTTATTAGAAAAGGATCTAGACAGTATTAAACAAATTTTAACAGAGGTAGGTTTCTTAGCTCAAGATATTGAACAAAAACTACTTGATTATGATTTAAATAGACTATCTGGAGGTGAAAAACAGCGCTTAATTATAGCGAGGATTTTATTACATAAACCTGATTGGATATTTATGGATGAAACGACAAATGCTTTAGATAAGCATTCAGAACATCAGTTACTAAAATTGTTACAAACTAACTTACCAACGAGTAGTTTTATTATAATTTCTCATTCAGATATATCGTCTTATTTTAAACAATGTAATCAAATAATATTATAAAAAAGAAGTAATAGATTAAGTAAAAAATAGTTATATTAAATAAGGAGTTTTTATGGCAGAATCCAAAACTAATAACGTTCAAGAAACATTAGATAATTTACATGAATCAGTGTTAACAGTCATACTATCGACTATAAATAAAGATGGAAGAGTGGAAACCAGTTATTCACCTTATTTTTTCGATGGGAATGATTATTATGTTCTTATTTCTGATTTAGCACCACATAGTCAAAATATGAAAACCAATCCTGATATTTCCTTCATTATTATAGATGATGAATCTAAAACGAAAAATATTTATGCACGTAGACGTTTAACTTCTCAAGCTTTAGCTGAAATTGTAGATAAAAAATCTCCACTTTTTGAGGACATAATCGACCAGCTTGCTAAACGGGTAAGTAAAATGGTTTATATGCTTTCTGAAATGAATGATTTTAACTTGTTTAAAATTACACCAACATCTGGACGCATTGTTATTGGTTTTGGTAAAACCTATCTTATCGATTATCAAAATAAAATGGTCACGCCTGTCGATGAAGATTATGTAGCTAAACAAAAAGAGGAAATGATAATTAATCTTTAATTTATAGCAAGTTTTTTAAATCAATAGAGTAGGAGAATTATCAACTCTATTGATTCTTAGTATTCTTCAGAAAAATTGAACACTGCATATTATTACTTTTCTATTTGAAGATAAAATAAATATTTATCTGATCTGTAATTAGTTAAAACTCTATTATGAATATAATAGTGAACTTTATCTTTTAGAATGAATAAATTTTAATTTATTGATTGAGTATTATCAAAATAGCCTATGGAAGGCTGCAATTTATGTTAATATTATCAAAATCAATCTTATCTTAGGAAACGCAAAATTATGATACCTGATGTTTCTAAAGCGCTTAGCTGGTTAGAAAAGCATTATACTATTTTACAAGGCATTCAACGCGGTCTTGAACGAGAAACTTTGCGTATTTTACCTGATGGTTCATTATCAAAAACCCCGTTCCCAGCCAATATTGGTTCGGCGCTTACTCACCCTTGGATCACAACTGATTTTGCTGAATCACTACTTGAATTCATTACGCCTGTTAATACTAATATTGATTATATGCTAACATTTTTACGTGACTTGCATCGTTATGCTAGCGTTAATATTGGTGATGAGTTGATGTGGCCTTTAAGTATGCCATGTTTTGTTGCAAATGAAGACAATATTATTCTGGCACAATATGGATCATCAAATGAAGGGCGTTTTAAAACGGTTTATCGTGAAGGTTTAAAAAATCGTTATGGCGCAATGATGCAAACTATTTCAGGGGTTCATTATAATTTTTCATTACCAATGGCATTTTGGCAAGCTAGAGATGGTGTCAAAAATACTGAAGAAGGTAAAGCAGTTATTTCCGAAGGTTATTTTACTTTAATCCGTAACTATTATCGATTTGGATGGGTTATTCCTTATTTATTCGGTGCTTCTCCATCAATGTGTTCTTCATTTATTCAAGACCCAGAAAAAGCAAAAGCTTTTATTGAACAAACAAATGGAAATTGTTATTTGCCTTATGCAACATCATTAAGATTAAGTGATATTGGCTACACGAATAATGCACAAAAGCAGTTAGGCATAACATTTAATCATTTAGATACATATGTTGCAGGACTTAAACGAGCAACACATACCAAATCACCACAATTTAGTAAATTAGGTATCAAAGTAAATGGTCATTATCGTCAATTGAATGATAACGTATTACAGATTGAAAACGAGTTTTATGCACCGATTCGTCCTAAACGGGTACCAAGATCTGAAGAATCACCATCGGATGCACTTATGCGTGGTGGTATTGAGTATATAGAAGTACGAGCGTTGGATATCAATCCTTTTTCACCTATTGGTATTACTGAGGAACAAATTCGGTTTATTGATCTTTTTTTAATTTGGTGTGCGTTAGCCCCAGCGCCAGAAATGAGCAGTGAGGAACTTGAGTGTTCTAAAATAAATTGGAATCGAGTAATCATAGAAGGACGTAAGCCTGGCTTGGAAATAGGTATGGGCTGTGATAGTTATCGGGAACCATTATCAAAAGTAGGTCATAATTTATTTAAAGATCTGCTTAGAGTTGCGGATGTTTTGGATCATAATGATGAGCATCGACAATATCGAAAGGTTTGCGAAAAGTTAAATGTTATGTTTGACCAACCTGAATTAACATTATCAGCCAGAACTCTTGAAGCTATTAGTGATTTAGGAACTTCAAATTTTGGTTTAGTACTTGCATCTCAATATAAAAAACAACTTTCAGCAGAACCTTTAGCAATATTAACTGATAGCGATTTTGTTCAACAGCGAATTTTGTCTATTGAAAAACAAAAGAAAAAAGAGCAAAGTGATACCTTATCATTTGATGAATATGTAAAACAAAAAAACAATATTTAATATGTTCAAAAAACGCAATTATACATTAAGATATAAAAAAAATAGCGATGTAGAATTGATATTACCTAACCATCATATAGTGGTAAATGAACCACTTATTGATCAAGAGTATTTTTCAATTTTAGTTTGGAATATTTTTAAGCAAAAGAGGGCGGAATGTATTAATATTTTAGAACTTTATGCGGATAAAGCTAAATTAATTTTATTACAAGAAGCCCAAACTACAACTCAATTATTAAATTTTATTTCAAGACGCAATAAAATAGCGGATCATGTTCCAGCTTATTGCTTAAACGATATTTATGCTGGTGTTATGACTATAACCGACAGTTTACCTACCAAGCTTTTATCTTTTAGGGAAATAGAACCACTGATTCGAGTTCCAAAATCAGCGTTAATAACCATCTATCCCATTAAAAACTCATCACAACAATTATTAGTGGCAAACATTCATGCTGTTAATTTTAGTATTGGAGTTAAGGTTTATCGCCAACAAATCCATATTTTATTAAATTGTATTAAAGAACATCATGGTCCAGTAATATTGGCAGGGGATTTTAATGCATGGAGTAAACAGCGCTTAGATTTATTATTTTATTTAGTGAGTTCAATTGGACTTAAACCAGTAAATTTCAGCGTTGATATTCGAAAAACATTTATGGGAAGGCCTTTAGACTTTGTTTTTTATCGAGGATTACAGCTTGATGCAGCGCAAATAATTAGTACAGCTGCATCAGATCATAATCCTCTATATGTTAGTTTTAAATTGGATTTGCATCAGCAAGGTTAATTGTTAAAACATCACCTTCTTTAACTCGTGAATTTTTTAATTTATTCCATAAAAGCAGATCGGTGATTTTTACTCGATAATTTTGTGCAATGCTATAGAGATTATCTCCCGCTTTCACCTGATAGGTGATTTGGTTATTGTTGGTATTATTCTCTACAATTGAACGAATATTTTTATTATTTAAATCATTATGTTGAACTGCTGATGACTTAACTTCAAACGGCATCGGTGCATGCGGTATATCTTGCAAAAGTTCAGTTATTTCATTTGCTACAAGATTTTCCGCTTGCAATTTTTGGAATAAACTTTTGGCATGAGCATGTGGAATAAGCAAATGGAAAGGACCATTTACGGTTTGCTGTACATACCCCGCATTGTAAGTCGTTAACTCATTGAGTGACAGCCCTGTATATTGAGCAATTTTAGCCAAGGAAATGTTTTTAGTTATATCAATTCTTACTAATGAATTTTCATAATTACAATCAGGTAATTTAACACCATATCGAGTGTTATTTTTTACAATATCTATAATTGCTAAAATTTTAGGGACATAGTGCATTGTTTCACTAGGTAAATCTAAAGACCAATAGTCAGTTGGCAAACCTTTTGCTTGGTTTTTCTCCATGGCTCTTCTTACACGACCTTCACCAGCATTATAAGCTGCAAGGGTTAATAACCAATCGCCATTAAAGTGTTCGTTTAAGTTTTGTAATAATGAAATGGCTGAATTTGTTGATGCAATTAAATCACGGCGAGCATCAAAATAATTACTCTGTTTTAAGCCATATTCTTTTGCTGTTACAGGTACAAATTGCCATAAACCAGCAGCTTGAGCGGATGATGTTGCTAAAGGGTCATAAGCACTTTCAATTACTGGAACTAACGCTAACTCTACTGGTAAATTATTTTTACGTAGTTGATTAATTATATAATAAACATAAGGCTCTGAACGTAATGCTATAGTTTCAAATCCTTTAGGATCACGTAATAGCTGCTCTCTTTCAGCTTTAATACGGCTATTATTGGGAACATTAGCATTAATTTGATTATTCATATACTGCCATGGATTCTGAGTGATAGAAACATAATTACTATTACCGATACTGACAGTTTGTCTATCGCTAACTACGGTATTTTTGGAATACTTTATTCTAACAACTGCATTGTGGCGTGGTCCACTATACTGCTGGCATGCGCCTAAAAAAGAGCATAACATTGTAAATATTAATAATTTTTTCATTAGACTGACTAAGTTCTATATTGTTTAAGTTTACTATTATACCTAAAAATTATCTTTTAGGCTCCTAAAAAAAACAAACAAATCTAATTCATCGTTAAAATTGAATTTATCTTGTAAAGATTTTTCTTCACATCGCAAAAATAAATTAATTTGTTTTTCTTTATTTAAAGTAGAAGGTAAAGTCACTGATTTATTAAATATACTATTAAAATATACCATTATTTCTTTGTCATCTGGAACTACATTTTTAGCAAAATTTAAATTTGCTAAAGTGTATTCATGTCCAGCACAAACAAGAGTATCATCAGGCAACTGTTTTAATTTTTTAAGCGAACTTAACATTTGTTGATAAGTTCCTTCAAAAATTCTTCCACATCCAGCAGAAAACAATGTATCACCAGAAAACAGATAAGGATGACAATAATAAGCTAAATGTCCCAAAGTATGCCCAGGTAAATGAAACACCTCAAAATTGAAATCACCAATACTCACTTCATTTTGATTAGTTAGATAGGTAATTGGTAAATTAATCTCCCTTGGACCATAAATGATTATATCGGGATATTTGGTTTTTAGCTCGCTAACACCTCCAACGTGGTCTATATGGTGATGAGTAAGTAAAATTGCAAGTGGTAATAGTTCATGGTGATTAAGATAATTAATGACGGGTTTTGCTTCACTAGGATCGACTATGATGACCTGATTATGTGAATTTTCTAATAACCATATATAGTTATCTTTTAATGCGGGAATGACATGTAAGTGAAACATTTATTATTGACTCCGTTAATGTTACTTATTGCAATTTATTAAAAATTTACACTTATTATCGATACTTTATCAAAATAGATTCAATTCAATGTCGTCGTTATTTGTTTTGTCAGATAATGATTCTTCAAATACAACATCGGATAAACTCGGTGCTTCTGCCATAGATTTTGCAATAACATCACAACGTTCATTTTCAATATGTCCAGCATGACCTTTTACCCAAATCCATTCAATTTTATGTATTTGAACCAATTTGTCTAAACGCATCCATAAATCCACATTTTTAACAGGTTTTTTATTGGATGTTTTCCACCCATTTTTTTTCCATCCATGTATCCAATTAGTAATTCCGTTGCGTACATATTGACTATCGGAATAGAGTTTAATCTGGCAAGTTTGTTTTAGTTGTTCTAAGGCAACAATAGCGGCTAATAATTCCATACGATTGTTTGTTGTTTTAAAATAACCTTGAGATAAGATTTTTTCATTTTGTTTATATTTTAATATAGCGGCATATCCTCCCGGACCAGGATTACCAAGGCAAGAACCATCTGTGTATATTTCAATTTGTTTTAACATTTTAATGATCTTTTTAAAAATCAAATAACATTTTGAATGTGAGTTTGATATAAAATAGTAAAATATTTGTACTAATTTGATTAAATTATTTACTTCAATTTTTGCAGATATCTACATCATAGAATTTTAGTGCTAGACTATACCACTATTTTGTTTTTTCCAAAATTTATTAATACATAAAAAGAGAATAATGTGATAACTAATTGTACCCGCCAAATTGTATTAGATACAGAAACTACTGGTATGAATCAAGAAGGCAATAACCATTATGAAGGTCATAAGATTATTGAAATCGGTGCTGTTGAAGTGGTTAACCGTCGATTAACAGGCAACCATTTTCATGTCTACATTAATCCTGAACGTTTAATTGATGAAGAAGCTTTCAGAGTTCATGGTATAAGTGATGAATTCGTTAAAGATAAACCGATTTTCAAAAATATTGCTCATGATTTTATTAAATTTATTGATGGTGCTGAGTTAGTGATTCATAACGCTTCGTTTGACGTCGGATTTATGGATTACGAATTCCGCCTTTGTGGTCTTGATTTCAAAACGTCTGAGCATTGTATTGTAACCGATACTTTAGCTATGGCAAGACGAATGTTTCCTGGTAAACGTAATAATTTAGATGTTCTTTGTGAACGTTATCAGATAGATAATTCTCATCGAACACTTCATGGCGCTTTACTTGATGCCGAGATTTTAGCTGAAGTCTATTTAGCTATGACTGGTGGGCAAACAACTCTAGCCTTTAGTTCCGATGAACATCTTTCAACTTCAACAGAGGGAAGTGTTATTAAAAGAATAGAACGCACAGGCAATCCGTTAAAGATCATAAAAGCAACGGAACACGAACTTTCTGAACATGAATCAATAATAAAGAAAATTGAAAAGAAAAGTGGTGAAGCCATGTGGAAGTTACATTAATGATGCTTTTATATTCAATTGAGCAATGATTTTAAAAATATGATTGACGAATAAGAAAATAGCCTTTAATATCACGCCTACTTTGATGTTGTTCATTAAAGGTATCCAAAAGCGGAGCGGTAGTTCAGTTGGTTAGAATACCTGCCTGTCACGCAGGGGGTCGCGGGTTCGAGCCCCGTCCGTTCCGCCAATTCTTAAATAATTTCGTTTAATTAAAGCGCCACATAAAAGTCTATTATCTATTCTAATAATTTTTGTCCCAAATTTTTACATTATCAAGGTTAGCCTTTTCAGATTGAGATAGTTTCAATATTTATTTTATAATAGTTATTATTAAAAACCAGATTAACAACCTCACAAGTACACTTGCATCAGTGTAAATTTCTTTAGTATTCTATAATTCTAAATATTTAGTATTTGGAATAACCATAACTATGTTTACACTTGTTCATTATTAGTAAACTGTATATCGATAAGTTCATCCATATCGTTTTTTTCTCTATTTGATATAAATAATGCCATCAAAATTAAAAATTACTCAATAAATGCCAACTGTTAAGCTGTACTGATATTTATGATTAATTAATGATTTAACATTAATTCAATTCGGCATGTTCTATAACTAATATATATGATTACGAACCAAAACGTTTTTTGAATTTTTCTTAATTACTTCAATGTTTATATTTGGCAAATAATTTTATTCACATATGTTTGATTTTTTTATATGCAATTACAGTATAAATAGTCTAATTATCGGTTTTTATTGCAAAAAAATTATAAATAACATAATATTACCTAAAATAAAGATACAATAAAAAGTAAGTAGTTTTAACAATCATTTATAATAAAGGAATATTTATATGAAAAAGAAACTGTTGGTCTTGTTGCTTCCCATTATATTTACAGATTTTGCTTTTGCCGAAAGTCTATCAATATCTACAATAGGTTCATGTAAATCTATTAATGATAATGACCAACGTTTAGCTTGTTATGATGCAGCTTTTGAAGTTAATACAAGTGTTGTAGAGACAAACAGCAAAAGTAAATGGGTTATTATCGAAGATGTATCCCCAATTGATGATAGTAAAACAGTGAGGTTATCATTAAAATCTGATTCTCCTATCAAATCTGATTTTTCACAAGTAATACCAACATTAAATATACAATGTCAAGAAAGAGAAACTGATTTTTATATAAATTTTAACATTTTTCTTAGTACTAATGATATTAAAACAATAACAAGAATTGATTCGGATAAGGCTGTCACTGATGTAGAGTGGACTATATCAACTAATTACAAGGGATTATTTTATCCCGGATCTCAAAAAAAGATACAAGAATTTATAAAGACTTTAATAGATAAGAAGAAATTTTTTATTCAGGTAACACCATTTAGCAAAGGATCAGTAAATACAACTTTTGACCTAACTGGTCTTGATGAAGCGATAAAACCTGTGAGAGAAGCTTGTAATTGGTAATTTTATAGTATCTGTGTTCTTTGTAAGCAAGGATGTTGTTTTGAGCAGTGAGTGCTAAAAAATTTATCAGAGCGATTCATTAAATATTATCGCAATAAATATATATGTTATCTTCTTATAAAATTATCTATAGAACAACGGTAATTTAGAATAGTTTCAAAAATCGTTTAAGTAATGAGCTCGAAATGTCTATTTAGTGACAAATGTCAATGATAATGATTTTTATATTCAATAAACTAATATTAATAAACAAGTTAACAGCTAATTGTTTTTGGACTCAAATTTTTAAAATCCATATTATGATTACAATTATTCATCAGATGGTAGTCGCTAAATATTTTGAGCTTATACGGATAAAAATAGATTATTTTCAAAGTGATAGTTCACATTATATTATGCTTGATAAATTTTTATTAAACGATTATTAAAAAACTTAAAAGATTTTTATATATTCTTTTTAGAAAAAATTATATTTTAATTAGCTACCTGTCACGTAGAATGTTGTGGGTTCAAGCTACATCCTTTCCAACAAATCTCAATATTGTTTTTTAATTATCTTATTTATTCGGACTCGATTTAAGTGCAAAGATTTATATTCCACTATTATATTTATTTTATTGATAATACTTTTGGTGATTATTAATATAAATACGTAGAAAAATTTGTTATAAACATTATAGCTTATGTTTATTAACGTAAATAAATTCGGTCTATGTCTTAAAATCATTAATAAGCATATTACTTATTTATTGTGATAATATCCTAACGCTAAACTCTAAAATAGAAAAGGACGAGAATAAAATTGCTCTATAACAGTTAAAATCATAAGAACTATCCAGATATCGTTTTGATATTAATAATAATATCAAAAATTTTAATGGCATTTTTATTGTCTACCAGAAATTATATTATTGATGTTTAAATGCAGTTAACAAAAGCATTTTACAAAAGAAAATTGCATCAGAATAAGCTATATTATATTAATTCATAGCTAATTAGACTGTAAATTCACTTAGAGCTAAATTTTATAATGTTAAAAAAGATTTTATTTATATTAGTAGGAAGTCTTTCTTTTATTTTAGGAACCGTTGGTATTTTTTTACCAGTTCTACCTACTGTACCTTTCTATTTATTAACTGCTTATCTTTGGTTGAATAGCTCTGATCGCCTTTATTTTTATTTTACTAAAAGTAAATATTATCAAATTTACATTCAGAAAATGTTTATTGAGAAAAAAGCTTCAAAATCAAGCTTAATTAAAATGCTATTGATGGTATTTATTGTTTTACTCATACCTTTTATTATTTTTAATTCATTACATGTTAGAATTATTCTTATTATTGTTTTTTTTGCGCATCTTATATTTGGTTATGTTTATTTTAATAAAAATAAATAAAAGTAATATTGTTACAAATAAGATTAATTGAAGTTAAAAAGTTATAGGGTATATACAAGTTACCCTGTAACTTTTTAGAATGTCTATTTATTATTGTTTTAAACTCTTTTTGATTTCTATTGCAAGTAAAGGATTCCACATAGCGCCTGTAGCACTCATCACAGCATTAGCACCAGCTTTTATAAACTCCTGATAATGTTCACTTGAGCTTACGCCACCAACGCCAATAATTGCAAATTTTAATTCCATTTGTTGACGATATTTAGCTAGACGGGTCACCATATCCAAACCTGCCCAACGAATAGCATCACCACAGACTCCACCTTCTTTTCTATTTTCTCCTAATGCTGGATGACCATCCGCATCAACAGGTTTAGCGGAAAGAGTATTAATAGTACTTAATCCATCTATAATTGAGCCAACTCGTTTTAATAACGACACAATTTTTTCATCATCAGGAAAATAAGCTAATTTTAAAATAAGAGGGCGATCTGGTACCGCCATTTTTATTTCATTAACAATACGCTCCACTCTATCTGTATCAAAACAAAGTAGTTTGCTTGCACCTTCGTTAGGACAACTCAGATTAGCTTCTAGAATGGGGGCATCAGTTTCTCTAACTAATTTTGCTGCTAAAGCATAGTCTTTTTCAATTGCACCATTGCCCTGAGTTCCTTGGAAGCTACCAATTACACATTGACCATGGCCAGCTGCTTTAACTGCCTCAGCCATATCTGGTTGCCAAACGTCAGGTGCAAAAGAAGGAACGCCAAAGGAGTTAGTAATTGATAATGGCTGATTATAATTGGTGTCGGCTAAAACTGTATCAAGGTTACTGGTTAGTTTACCTTTAGGATGTACTGACAAAACATTTGGTAAAGGATGACATTTATGCATTTTTGTTCTAACTGTTTTGTACACACATAAATCAAATCCATATACAAAAGCTGCTTTGATATAATTTGCATTTAATAATGGACCTGCCGGCATACCAAAGGGTAAGTTTACATCAACATTTAAAAATTTAGTGGGTTGAGTCGGTACTTGTTCTGCCTTATCTAATTGACTAAATAGTCCAAAAGGTCCTTGAGCATAATTATCTTCATAACTTATACTTGGATTATAAAAAGGGATCAAAGGTTTCATGCTTGCTCCTGTTTTTTGTACTTAAATTGAATTTAATTGATAATTTAAGGAGAAAATAAAAAAAGATAGGCTTAAAATAAAAAATCCTCCATAAAGGAGGATCATTAATTAAAATAGAAAAAGAATGATGTTTTAATGTTTCTTTCAGTTTGTGTGTATGTGCCACAATCATCTACCATTCCCTTTTATATAAATTGCTAAGCATTCTAACTGATTAGAATTAAAGTTCAAGAATAAAGTATTAAAAAATTTGCAAGTAAATGAAATAGTTATAGTGTTTTTTTTTAGACTAAAAATCCATTTTTATTAATCAAAAATGGAAAAAATGATACAAAATAAACAATATTTAATTATTTAAAAAGTAAATAATTCTATAATTTTTTAATAAATTTAAAAAAATTTCTGTCGAAAAAATGATACTAGCCTTGCTAATGAAGTTATTGTTGGTAGAGGATGAATATTAGTAATGCTATTATTAACCATTAGAAATCAATTTAAGTAATTATCAGGTACCTAAAATGACAAAGAAAAATGCTTTCGAACCATTTACTTTACCCAATGGTGTTGAACTAAAAAATCGCATAATTATGGCACCAATGACTACTTGTTCTGGATTTTATGAAGGATCTGTAACATCCGATTTAATTGAATATTACCATGCTAGATCGGGAGAAATTGGAACTATTATTGTCGAATGTGGTTTTGTTGACAAAAAAGGGTTAGCTTTTCCTGGAGCTATTGGATTAGATAGTGATGATAAAATCGAGGGATTAGCAAAAATAGCTCAAGCAATTAAAGAAAAAGGTTCAAAAGCAATCATTCAGGTTTACCATGGTGGTAGAATGGTGGATCCCAAGCTTATTGGTGGACTTTCTCCGGTAGGGCCTAGTGCGATTGCAGCACCTAGACCTGAAGCCGCTGCACCAACAGAGTTAACGGAAAATGAAGTAGATCAAATGATCGAAAAATTTGGACAAGCCGTTAGACGAGCAATCCAAGCGGGCTTTGATGGTGTAGAAATCCACGGTGCTAATACCTATTTAATTCAGCAATTTTATTCACCAAATTCTAATCAACGTAATGATAAATGGGGAGGAAGTCGGGATAACCGAACAAGATTCCCCTTAGCCATTTTGGACATAACTCACAATATCGTTAAGCAGTTTGCTAACTCTGATTTTATTATTGGCTATCGCTTTTCTCCGGAAGAGTTAGAGATACCAGGTATCCGATTTGATGATACTCTATATTTGCTTGATAAATTAGCCGAAAAAGGTTTAGATTATGTTCATTTTTCCATGGGAACCATCTTAAGATCATCAATTGTCAATATTGAAGATCCAACACCACTAATTAAAAAATACCTTGCAATGCGTTCTGAGGCATTAGCTAAAATTCCTGTTGTCGGTGTAGGTAACGTAATTAACCAAACTGATCTGACAACAGCATTAGAAAATGGTTATGATTTAGTTGCTGTTGGTCGAGCCTGCATTGCCTATCCTGATTGGACAAGTCGAATCAAAAATGGTGAAAAGCTTGAATTATTTATCAATAGCGATAAGCGAGAAGAACTCAAAATTCCAGTACCATTATGGCATTTTTCATTAATTGAAAGTTTAATTCGAGATGTAAATTTAAATAACAAAAAATTTAATCCAGGTAGTTATCAAGAGAAAGTTAATGATGAATCCTATGAATTTACAATCAATGTTGAATTAGCAAAAGACTATATTAAAGATATGCAATTAGTTAATGCAAATAA
The DNA here is from genome assembly GCF_000599985.1 of Gilliamella apicola. Classification (NCBI taxonomy): domain Bacteria; kingdom Pseudomonadati; phylum Pseudomonadota; class Gammaproteobacteria; order Orbales; family Orbaceae; genus Gilliamella; species Gilliamella apicola. The sequence goes on along the minus strand of NZ_CP007445.1, from coordinate 1,582,918 downwards.
TTTTGATGATAATGTATTAAGTAATTTTAATGAAATTAAAGATAGAATTATTAGTTCAAATAGCCCTCATGTTGATACTATTTCTGGTGCTACAACTCAGTGTGAAGCATTTAAAAAAGCAGTAACTAAAGCCATGGTTAAATCCAATAAAGATGCCATTTTGGCCGAAGGTGGTGATCCGGATGATAAATCTTATGATATTGTTGTTGTTGGAAGTGGAGGCGCGGGATTAGCTGCGGCTATTCGTGCACATGATTTAGGTGCCAATGTAGTCATTATTGAAAAAATGTCAGTGATTGGAGGAAATACCAATAAAGCATCAGCCGGTATGAATGCTGCAGAGACTAAATTTCAAAAACTGAAAGGAATCATCGATAGTAAAGATCTTTTCTATAAAGAAACAATGATTGGAGGAAAAAACAAAAATAATCCTGACTTGTTACGTTATTTTGTTGACAATGCACCAGATGCTATCGATTGGTTAGATAAAAATGGCATTACGTTAAGTGGTATTACTACTACTGGAGGCATGAGTATCGATCGAACTCATCGACCAGAAAGTGGCACTGCGGTAGGTGGATTTTTAATAAGTGGATTGGTTAAAAATATCAATAACCGTGCTATTGAAGTTATGCTTGATACGAATGTCATTAAGATTGTAACTGAAAATCATAAAGTAACGGGGGTGGAAGTTACTCAAGAAGATGGTTCAATTCATACAATTAAAACAAAAGCAGTAATTATTGCTACCGGTGGATTTGGCGCCAATAAAGACATGATTGAAAAATACCGCCCTGATCTCAAAGGTTTTGTGACAACTAATCATAAAGGGGCTACAGGATCGGGAATTACGATTTTAGAAAAACTGGGTGCAGGTACGGTGGATATGAAAGAAATTCAAATTCATCCAACTGTAGAACAAACTACCTCTTATCTCATTTCTGAATCAATTCGTGGTGGAGGTGCGATATTAATATCACAAAGTGGAAAACGCTTTGTTAATGAATTAGATACGCGCGATAAAGTTTCTAATAGTATTAATAAGCTACCAGAACATTATGCTTATATTTTATTTGATCAACAAGTTCGTGATGAAAATAAATCGGTAGAGGAGTATATTTCACGTAATTTAGTTATTCAAACTAATACTCTTGTTGAATTAGCAGAACAATTATCCATTGATATAAATACTTTGACCAAGACAATAGAACGTTATAATAATTTTATTTTAAATAAATATGATGAAGATTTTGGACGCACTACAGGGATGCGTCATCCTATTAACAAAGGTTCATTTTATGCGATAAAAATTGCACCCGGCATACATCATACTATGGGCGGAGTAACGATTAATGCACAAACACAAGTATTAGATATTCAACATCATGTTATTGAAGGCGTCTTTGCTGCTGGTGAGGTGGTTGGGGGCGTACATGGTGCTAATCGTATTGGTGGAAATGCTGTTGCAGATATCATAATCTTTGGTTTACAGGCGGGCAAAAAAGCTACAGATTATATTCATCAATATTAATACGTCCCCATTTTGTTAGAAACAACGGTTCTATTGAAGCTAGATTAGCCAAGTAAAACCGTTGTTTAGATATAATATTCGAGAATCTGATAACCAATTTGTTATTAAACTACACATACTAGAGGTAATTTCCGTGAATTTAGGTAATGATAAATATCTAGTTAGAATTATTCTAAAGTTACTGTCAAACAATTCCTAAACACTTTTAAAAGTGCATCTATGGAATAATGAATGAATAGATTTCATAACCTCTAAAGTAGCAAATATATAAAGTAAATGTTTTTCGATAAATTCATTGAAAAATAAAATAATAAAATTAATAAACACCTATAGTTTCACTTGCCAAATAATTAACGATTAACAAAATTAAATAATTATCTAAAAAGTAATTTTTTTAAACTAAATTAAATCTTTTTAAAATAAGAAGGAAAATGCAATGGATACAATAAAAAAGCCATCGGTTAAATGGCTACCATTTATTATTATCGCTGCTATTTCAGCCATTTTATGGCTATTTGTATTACCTCCTGATGGAATCAGTATAGAAGGATGGCGGACAAGTATTATTTTTGTGGCTACTATTGCTTGTATTGTTGCAGAAATTATGCCTATTGGCGCAATTGGTTTATTGGCAATTACCATTTTTGCAGTGTTAAGACCATCTGGAGCGACTTCCGCAACGGAATCAATCAAAATCGCGTTAAGCGAATTAAATAGTACATTAATATGGCTTATTGTTATCGCTTTTATGATCGCTCGTGGTTTTATTAAAACAGGGTTAAGTAAACGTATCGCTTATTACCTAGTGAAAATTCTCGGACGAAATACATTAGGTTTAGCCTATGGATTATCAGTAACTGATATTGCTTTAGCACCTGCAATTCCAAGTACCACCGCTCGAGCGGGAGGCGTAATTTACCCAATTGCTGAAGCTTTAGCCATTAATTTTAATTCAAATCCTAAAGATGATTCACGAAACCGCATTGGAACTTTTTTGATGCTAACGATCAGTCATATCAATGATATTACCTCAGCAATGTTTTTAACGGCATTCACTGGAAATCTACTAGCAGCTAAATTAGTGACATCCTCGTTTGGCATAACATTAGGTTGGGGTCAATGGTTTATTGCTGCTATTGCTCCTTGTTTAGCTTCTTTCATTATCATTCCGTTGGTTATCTATTTTTTGACCAATCCAGAACTTAAAAAAACACCTGAAGCACCAAAATTAGCGACGGAAGAGCTTAAAAAAATGGGTCCCGTTACTGGTAAAGAAATTATAATGGGAAGTACAGTGATACTGCTTTTGGTATTTTGGATTTTTGGTAATAAGTTGGATATTGACTCAACTACTACAGCTTTTATTGGCTTAACTTTATTAATTTTAACAGGCGTATTGAGTTGGGATGATATTAAAGGAGAAAAAGCTGCTTGGGATACTTTAATATGGTTTGCAGCCTTACTTATGATGGCAGGACAAGTAAACAAACTTGGTGTAACTAAGTGGTTAGGTAATACTATAGGTAATGCAATAGAAAGGCATTTAGGTGAGAGTAGTTGGATGCTTGTTATTATTATATTGTGCATTGTTTACGTTTATTTACACTACTTTTTTGCCAGCGGTAATGCTCATATTGCAGCTTTGTTCCCTGTATTTTTATCTGTAGCAATTGCACTCGGTGTACCAGAAATGATAGCAATTTTTGCATTAGTTGTTTGTACAAATTATTTTGGTTCAATTACACAATTTGCTAATGCAAGAAATCCCTTATTATTTGCAGAAGGATTTGTGCCAGTAAAAACATGGTGGAAAGTTGGTTTTGTATGTAGTGTTGTGAATTTAATTATTGTTTTCACCATTGGGTTATTATGGTGGAAAATGATAGGGTTAGGTCGATAAAGTAATTTTTTTACTCAAGAAATGTTTTTACGGCTAGTTTAACTAGCGGTAAAAACATATTAATAAAATTTATTCAATATATTACAATTGATAACTTCCAATCATCTACTGTTTTCCAATATTTTTGCTCTTGCTCTAAATCAAGTAGAATAAGTTTATTATTTTCGATGAATGTTGCATCTATCTCTAAAGTAATATTTGTTAATTTGTCATCAATTAATTTCAAACGAAAAGCATTTAAATTCAGATCATTATTACGCTGATTATTGATTAATATTGATAATCTTAATATCTGTAATAATGATATGATATGCTTATATTCAAAAAGACTAAAATATGGCAAATTATCAATATTTATTGATTTTCTATGATAACGAACAAGAGAAGATAAAAGAAGTTGTTGTTCTTCATTAAATCCTGGAAGATTACTGTTTTGTAAAATATAACTTGAATGTTTATGTATAGAAGAAAAATTGATTTTTAATCCTACTTCGTGTAATTGTGCTGCCCAGTATAATATTGACTCCAAATGCATCGGAATAGTTATAGGAGATTGTGCTTTCCACTGTGAATATAAATATTTGGTTGTTTTAACTACCTGTTTTGCATGCCGTTCATCTATATTATAATGTTGAGAAAGGGACTCAGCTGTCGTTTCTCTAATATCTCGATAATTGGGACCGTCAATGAGTTCATATAATACGCCTTCTCGTAGAGCACCGGGACAATATCTTAAATCTTGTAACTCTAATGCATCAAACACACCGCTAAATATAGCAAGGCCGCTAACAAAAACATTTTTTCTTTCATCGGAAAGAGAAGGGTATTGAATATCATAGAAAGAATCAAATTCTAAAATATAACTGATTAGGTCATTTAACCGTTTTTGAGTTATGATCCCATCACTGACACCCAAATCCAACAGGATGTTATAAATGGATTTGATCGTACCAGATGTACCAAAAGCAATACTAATATTCTGTTTTTTTATGGTATTAATAATGCTTTCTATTTGTTGTGCCGCGGCAAGTTTAGCTCGTTGAAAGGATATTTTATCAATCTTTTTTTGGGAAAAAAATTGCTTTGTATAAGTGACACATCCCATTGGCCTACTCGCAACGATGTACGGTTTAAGATTGTTGCCTTTACCTATTGCTATTTCAGTCGATCCACCACCTATATCTATAACAAAGTTCGTATTGGTTATGTTGGTTGATTCGGTAGTCATTGTACCAAGATAAATTAAGCGAGCTTCCTCTTGACCAGAAATAATTTCAATAGGATAAGGTATTACTTTAGCCGCTGCCTTCAAAAATACCTGTTTGTTTTTGGCAATGCGTAATGTATGTGTTGCGACAATCCTTACATTTTCAATGGGAAAATCTTTTAATCGTTCAGAAAACAAAGCAAGGCATTCTACGCCTCGTTTGATACTTGATTCACTTAACTCATTGTTTTCATTTAATCCAGTAGCTAAATGAATATTTTTTTTATTTTTATAAATGATTTGTGAAGTACCATTTATACAACGAGCAATGATCATATGAAAACTATTTGATCCAAGATCAATAACAGCATATTCATTTAATTTAGTCACTTTCCTAATTCCTTATACGAGTGTTTCTAATTGTTTTAAATAATCATAAATAGCATGTTGTGCTCTAATTTTCTTTTTATTGCCTCTTAATACATAATTGTTAGTGTTATCTTTATCAATAATTCTAGCTTTAACATTGTCATTACATTGGATATTAAATATATCATGAATCGTAGATTTTATAATAGGGTCAAAAATTTTAACGCCAACTTCAATACGATTATCTAGATTCCTAGGCATCCAATCAGCTGAAGAAATATAGGTATCTTTTTTTCCATCATTTTCAAAAATATAAACACGAGCATGTTCTAAATATTGATCAACAATGCTGGTCACAAAGATGTTTTCACTTAAATTAGGTATTTGAGGAACTAATACGCAAGTCCCTCGAACAATCATTCTAATTTTTACTCCCGCACATGATGCCCGATAAAGAGCATCAATCATTTCTTTATCGGTTATTGCATTGAGTTTTAAATATATACCCGCTGATTTTCCTGCTTTAACATTTGCTATTTCTCGTTCTATAAACTCATGAAATCGTAAACGTGTATTTTGTGGAGAAACCAACAGATAATTGAAAGATACTGGTTTAAATGGATTTTCAATAAAGTTAAAAACTTTTTTTACTTCATCAGTTATAGCGGGATCCGCTGTTAATAATGAAAAATCGGTATAAATTCGGGCTGTTCTTTCATTAAAATTACCAGAACCAATATGTGCATAACGCACTATTTCATCATTTTCCTTACGGTCAATTAAAAATAATTTGGCATGGATTTTTAATTTTGGTTGTGAATAGATAACTTTTATACCACTACTAATCAATCTTTTGGCCCATTTTATATTTGCTTCTTCATCAAAACGAGCTTGTAATTCAACAACAACCGTTACCTTTTTTCCATTATTGGCAGCATTTATAGCTGCATGAATAAAACGAGAATCTTTTGCGACTCGATAAATATTCATTCTTATGTGCGTCACAGCAGGATCGAAAGAGGCCTGTCGCATGATTTCTAATACATGACCAAATGAATAATAGGGATAGTATAGTAGTACATCACGATCTTTGATTGCTGCAAAAGCATTTCTGTATTGTTTGAATCTATTATAAACAAGATTAGGCACATGTTTATTCAACAAATTTTTAATACCCAGATCTGGAAATTTCGCCAAATCTTTAAAATTCGGATATCTTCCACCTGGCATGGCATCTTGCTCAGTTAATCTTAATTTGTTAATAAGCAATTCAAATAATGCTTTTGGCATGTCCTTTTGATAGGTAAATCGAACTGGTTGCGCTGTTAATCGTTGTTTCAGTCCTTGAGACATCAGTTCTAGTAAACTATCTAATTCGGTATTTAATTCATACTCAGCATCGCGATTTATATTGATTGAATAAGCATTTAGTTCTGATGCATCAAAAAAAACTTTAAATATTTCAGTAAGACAATAACGTAAAATATTATCTAAAAATATAATTGATTTATTTTTTGTCGACACCTCAGAAGGAAGTAAAACGAATCGCGAAACATTGTCAGTTGGTAGTTCGAGTAGTGCATAGCTGATGCTAGTATCACAAATTATTTCAACAGCCAAATAGGCATGATCGTCTTTTAAAAATTGAATTAATTCAGTATGACTATCAAGAAGAATAGGCGTGATATACTGTCTTAAATTGTTTTTGTAATAATTTTTTATCCAATTTTCTTGATAAGAAGATAATTGTCTTTCATTAATCAAAAAAATCTGATTTCTGGCCATTTCAAGTAATAATTCATTATAAAGCTGATCAAACTGAAGTTCTAATTGAATGACTTTTTGATTTACTTGGCGTAAAAGTTGTTTTGAATTTGAGGAACCTTGAGATTGTTCTTGCTCAATCAATACATACTTTTTTAGATTAGCAAATTGTACTTTATAAAATTCATCAAGATTACTGGAGTATATTCCTAAAAATCGAATACGCTCAATAAGCGGATTAGTTTTATCAGCAGCTTCTTGTAGAACACGCTGATTAAAAGACAACCAACTTAATTCTTTTGGAAAATATACTTTTTCTGATAGCATTTTTATCTCTTACAATTTATTATTACTGTATATTTACAGGATAACTTAAGTAAAAAAAAAAGCTAGCACATAGCTAGCTTTTTATATTTAATTAACGATATTAGAATTAATTAAATTCTATGAACTGAAGTTGTGTTGGTTGTTCCGCTTGGAACTAATGCTCCTGATACCATCACAATTGTATCACCTTGGTTTAAACCGCAATGTTTAACTGCCATTTCTTTACCTAAACGGTAAAAATCATCAGTAGAGTTAATTGCATCAATTAAAATAGGCTCTACACCTTTAGACAATGCTAATTGATTAACAGTTTTTTGACTTGATGATAATGCTAAAATACGCGCTTTAGGGAAATAATGACGTACTTCACGTGCAGATTTGCCACTGCGAGTTGCAACAACAATCAATGGAACATTGAGTCGTTCTGCAATTTCAACTGCACCACAACAAACTGCTGCTGTAATTCGTAATTTTTCTTCTTTAGCGGTAAGTTCAAGTGAAGCAGGAATAGTACTATCTGTACGTTTACAAATAGTTGCCATGACATTCACCGTTTCAAGTGGGTATTTACCTTTAGCACTTTCGCCTGATAACATCACAGCATCAGTTCCATCAATGATTGCGTTAGCTACATCACCCGCCTCAGCACGAGTAGGGCGAGGATTTTTTATCATTGAGTCAAGCATTTGTGTAGCGGTAATAACTGGTTTTGATGCTCGATTACATTTTTTAATCATCATTTTTTGAGCAAAGATGACTTCTTCAACTGCAATTTCAACACCTAAATCACCACGAGCAACCATAATACCATCTGATGCTTCTAATATTTCGTCAAAATTATCTAAACCTTCTTGGTTTTCAATTTTAGAAATAATTTTAATATCTTCACCACCATGAGCTTTTAAGTGAGCACGGATATCTTCAACATCTGAACGTTTACGAATAAATGAAGCCGCAATAAAGTCAACACCTTGTTCGCAACCAAAGATAAGATCATTTTTATCTTTTTCAGCTAGAGCTGGTAATTTAATTGAAACACCTGGTAAGTTAATACCTTTATTTTCACCCAAGTCACCGTTATTTAAAACTGTACAGATAACCTCATTACCTTTAATTTCTTTAACATCCATAGCAATTAAGCCGTCATCAACTAGCACGCGATTACCTGGTTTTAGATCATGTGCAAAGCCATCATAGGTTACCGCAACACGTTCAGAATTACCGACAACATTTTTATCAGTGGTAAAAGTGAAAGTTTGACCAGCTACTAATGAAACGTCGTTTCCGCCTTCTAATTTGATAGTACGAATTTCAGGACCTTTGGTATCTAGCATGATTGCAGCTTTTAAGCCAGTTTCTTGCATTACTTCTCGTAAATTTTTTATTCTATTACCATGCTCTTCATAATCACCATGAGAAAAATTTAAACGCATAACGTTCATTCCTGCGTTTAATAATTTGGCTAGCATCTCTTTTGATTCAGATTTAGGACCTATGGTACAAACTATTTTTGTCTTTTTCATAATATTTTCTACTAGTTGTTAAAGTTAATGTTTAAAATTTAAATAATCTTTTTCGCAAAAAAAACCAATGTCTGATGATTGATTAGATTGGTATATAGAGAGATGAGTAACTACAAAATAGTTACATAACTTAAATAAAATATTTGAAGAATTAGTCATTTTCATTAAAGCTTGGACATCTACAAAACTGAAGCCATTATATTCTTAACTACATTTAAAATAAAGCTTTTTGTAATAAAATTGTCTCAATTAGTAACTAAAAAACATCTAATTAATATAAATCTCTGTCAAAAAGTTTGAGGAAATACCCACGTTTTAATCACATTAACTCCCTAAGTTTATAAGTAAGTTCGTTATCTTCATTCTTTAGAATTAATTGATCCTTTGTTAATTCAATCTTTGCACCTTTAACAATTAAATCCTCAATAATAGCATCTAATTTACCCAGTTCACCCTCAGGGCAGACCATTTTAGTCATGGCTAAACCATCACCTTTAATAATATTATTATTTAATGTCACTTTGCCAGAAAATAAATTGCACATTTTTCCTGTTATTGTCATATTTTCACCGAATTCTAATTCTACATACTTATCAGATGCGAGTTCTTGTCCATTAGCCTTTACTAGCACAAAGTGGTGATGCATAAGATCGGTATCTTTAACATTGTTTGATTTATTACAACCAGAAATAGCAAACGTTGCAGTAATTAAAGGCAAGATAAAAATTGTTTTTTTCATTTGAACTCCTAATGAGAGGTTTAATTTGCTATAATTGATCACAATTTGGATTATTGACAGAGCATTTTACTCTCTATGTTATCTCAACAGCAACTAAAAGATTTACAATCAACGACTTTCTTAGATAAACATAAAATAATAAAACTGGCTAAAAAAGATCATCTTGAGAATGATATTAATTTGGCTATACAAGCAGCTAACCAGCATTACCAAGCTCGAGTATTGTCATTACCAAATAAAATCCATTATCCTGACAATTTACCTGTAGCTGAAAAGAAACAGGCGATTTATGATGCTATAAAAAACCATCAAGTTGTCATTATTGCAGGTGAAACGGGGTCAGGTAAAACGACACAAATTCCGAAGATTTGTTTAGAGCTAGGTTTAGGGGTTAAAGGATATATTGGTCATACCCAACCAAGAAGATTAGCTGCTCGTTCTGTTGCAAATCGTATTGCAGAAGAATTAAAAACAGAAATAGGGCAGTTAGTTGGTTATAAAGTTAGATTTTCAGACCATGTGAGTGAAACAACACTAATAAAATTAATGACCGATGGCATATTACTTGCTGAAATCCAAAAAGATAAGTTGTTGTTACAATATGACACAATTATTATTGATGAAGCTCATGAACGTAGTTTAAATATTGACTTTATTTTAGGTTATCTAAAACAGTTATTACCTAAACGCCCCGATTTAAAAGTAATAATCACATCAGCAACCATTGATGTAGAACGATTTTCTAATCACTTTAATCAAGCGCCAATAATTGAAGTTTCTGGACGAACTTATCCTGTAGAAGTGAGATATCGTCCGCCAATCCTCAATGAGGAAGATGATATAAATAGTGATTTCCAACCTATTATTGACGCTATTGAGGAACTCTCAGCAGAAAGCTTTGGTGACATATTGATATTTTTAACTGGTGAACGGGAAATTCGTGATGTTGCCGATATACTTAATAAATTAGAATTACGACATACCGATATTTTACCTTTATATGCTAGATTATCTGCAACAGAACAAAATCGCATATTTCAATCTCATTCTAAACGTCGAATTATTCTTGCAACTAATGTCGCAGAAACATCATTAACCGTGCCAGGAATTAAATATGTAATCGATCCTGGTTTAGCTAGAATTAGTCGTTATAGCTATCGAACAAAAGTCCAGCGATTACCAATTGAACCGATATCTCAAGCTTCGGCTAATCAACGAAAAGGTCGTTGTGGTCGTACGTCGGATGGTATATGTATTCGTTTATATGATGAAAAGGATTTTTTATCACGACCAGAATTTACTGATCCCGAAATATTACGAACTAATTTAGCTTCGGTAATTTTACAAATGACTTCATTAGGTTTGGGTAATATTGCTGCTTTTCCTTTTGTCGAAGCACCTGACTCGAGATATATTCGTGATGGTATTCGATTATTAGAAGAGCTTGGTGCAATATACATTAAGCATCATCAGTATCATTTAACTGAAACAGGTAAAATTTTAGCTCAATTACCTATTGATCCAAGATTGGCCAGAATGTTAGTAGAAGCAAGGCGATTGGGTTGTACGAAAGAAATAATGATCATTACAGCGGCTTTGTCTATTCAAGATCCTAGAGAAAGACCATTTGATAAGCAACAAGCTTCTGATGAAAAACATCGCCGTTTTGCAGATAAAGAATCAGACTTTTTATCTTTAATTAATTTATGGAATTACATCAAAGAGCAACAAGAACTTTTATCTGGAAATCAATTTAGAAGATTATGTCAAAAAGAATTTTTAAATTATCTTCGTATTAGGGAATGGCAAGATATTTATACTCAAATCAGACAAACCATCAAACAATTAGCTTTTCCGATAAACAGTAAAGCTGCAGATTATATTTCCTTACATACTTCTTTATTGAGTGGTTTATTATCTCATATTGGTATGAAAGAAATTGAAAAACGTGAATATATTGGTGCGCGTAATATTAAGTTTGCAATTTTTCCAAATTCTGCACTTTTTAAAAGTCAACCTAAATGGTGTATTGTTAGTGAACTGGTCGAAACGAGTCGATTATGGGGGAGAACAGCCGGAAAAATTGAAGCTGAATGGATCGAGCCAATAGCAAAACATTTAATTAAATATAGCTATAGCGAACCAAGATGGTCTAAAAAGCAGGGTACCACAATAGCCAACGAAAAAGTAACATTGTTTGGTTTACCAATTGTTGCAAGCCGAATAGTTAATTATAGCAAAATTGATCCAGTTTTAAGTCGTTCTTTATTTATCAGGCACGCATTAGTTGAAGGAGATTGGTTAACTAATCACAAATTTTATAAACAAAATAAAAAATTAATCAAGGAAGTTGAAGATCTTGAACATAAATCTCGTCGCCAAGATATTTTAATTGACGACGATGAGCTTTACGAATTCTATAATAAACGTATTGATGATTCAGTTATTTCTGCAAAACATTTTGATAATTGGTGGAAACAAAAGCAAAAAACTCAACCTGATTATCTTAATATTGATAAGGAGATGTTGATCAAACAATCAGCACAACTGATTAATCTAAATGATTTCCCTGATTTCTGGTATCAAGATAATTTTAAATTAGCATTAAAGTATCAATTTGATATAGGTCATAACCGTGACGGTGTCACAATTAAAATCCCTCTTGATTTACTTAATCAAATAAAAAATATAGGATTTGATTGGCAAGTTCCTGGTTTTAGGAAAGATTTAATTATTGCCTTAATTAAATCATTACCAAAGTCATTACGTCGTAATCTTGTTCCTGCACCGAATTATGCAGAAGCATTTTTAGAGAGAATAAAAACAACAGACCAACCAATTCTTGAAAGTTTAGAAAACGAATTTCGTAAAATGACTGGAGTAAAAATCACATCTGAAGATTGGCAACTAGATCAGGTTCCCGATTATTTAAAAATGACATTTAGCATTATTAATAGCAATAATGAAGAAATTGCATCAGGCAAAGATTTAATCTTATTGAAAGAACAGTTAAAAAATGAAGTTCAAAAAGCTTTATCTGAGTTAACAACAAAAAAAATAGTATCCATTGAGCAAAGTAATATAACTGATTGGAATTTTGGTACATTACCTACAACTTATGAAGAAAAACAGAAAAATTATACGGTTAAAGCTTATCCTGCACTCATCGATCATCAAAATTCAGTCAGTATCGAATTAGTTGAGAATCAAGAGGAACAACAAAAATTAAATAAATTGGGGCTTAGACGTTTGTTAATGCTGAATATTCCTTCACCAATCAAATATTTACATGAAAAATTACCAAATAAATCCAAATTAGGACTTTATTTCAACTCTTTTGGTACTGTATTAATGTTGATTGATGATTGTATTGCTTGTGCAGTTGATGAATTAATAGATAAATATAATCAAAATATTCAAAATCAAGTTCAGTATCAGAAATTGCTTGATTATACCAAAATGAATATTAATGAAACGGTTATAGATATTGCCAAACAGGTAGAAACTATTTTGACTTTACACTATAACATTAACAAAAAATTAAAAGGTCGAGTTGATCTATCATTAGCTTTTGCGCTGTCAGACATAAAAAGGCAACTTAGTAATTTAGTTTATAAAGGTTTTGTTGCTGATTCGGGTTATAAACGACTTGCTGATATCTATCGTTATTTACTAGCAATTGAAAAAAGAATTGAAAAACTTATGGGTAATGTAATGAAAGATAGACAATCGATGAATATTATAGAGGAAGTTGAAAGTCAATATGAAAAATGGGTTAACAGCTTACCACAAATTGTTAGATCTAAAGATATTGTCATTAATATACGTTGGATGATTGAAGAGTTAAGAGTGAATCTATTTGCTCAACAATTAGGAACCCCTTATCCAATTTCACCCAAACGAGTCAAACAGCAGATCGAACTTGTAAAATCTGAATTATAAATATTAGGATGATCATTTCAGATTTGAAAATTAGAATATGAAATAATAAGAAGAAAATTAAAAAAGAAAGTAGGGCGTGAAATACGCCCATCTTCGAAAAAACTACTTATAAAGATCTACAAATACAGTGATATTAGGTCCTTTAGTATCATGAGCAACTCGAGCAATATGATAATATTTAGCTCCATTTTCAATGGCTCTTTTACCTGCTTGATAAGAAATTTCATGATCAGTTACATAATACCCTCGGAATTTAATAGTATCAAAAGCAATCATTTTTGCAGCTGTAGCATCATTCAATTCTTGAATTTTTCTCCCGTCAGGAAGCGTTACAGTGTAACGTGTTAAACGTTGTGGTTCGGTCACAACTGCAGGAGTTGCATCAGCTGAAGCAGTTTCAGTTACTTTTGTTTGTGCCGTCTTCGTGGTTGATTGATCTATTACTTTTACTTTATTATTAAATTTGTCAGCATAAAATTTTTCATTAAATGCAGATGGTGAATAATAACCAGGTTTTTCAACTTGCATCGCCGCTTCACCACCTTGTGCAAGTGCAAGTTGGCCAGCTTCAGAATCATAAGGTATGGCGTTTTCTGGTTGAAGTTTACGCTCTGGGGCATCTTTTTTAAATAAATAAGCTGCAACTTGGATGTTGCTTCCTAATTCGGAACGTGAATCAATGTAAAAAGCGTAGGCACCTTTTGCTAAAGCTTCTTTTGCAACAGCTTGATTTAAATCAATTTCACTAGGGAAATATCCACGTATACGTACAATATTGAAAGGTTCTAACCGAATTGCCTTAGATTTTGGATATTCAAATACACCTTCGAATTTACGAAAATTCTCTGCTACTTCAACAGCCTTTGGTGCATCTGATTTATATAATTTAGCATAAACAATACGCAATGTATCATTAGATGGACTGATGTTAGTAGTAGTTATATAAAATGCAGAAGCCCCTTCTTTATCAGCTGCTCTCGACATAGCCATAACATAATCATTATCGGTATAAAAAGCACCTCGAACAGTAATTTGTTTAAAAGATTGCAGGTCCTTTGCTTGTTCTTCATTTAATTGTTGAGCTGCAAAAGAGCTAATAGGGCTTGCAGCGATAGTTGCAACAATAAGAGTTTTCTTTAAACTTATCATATTTGATTAACCTTAGAATTAACTTATTTAATATTTTATCATGAAATAAATTACTTTCCCAAAACAATTAAAGCATTTAAATTTTTGATAAAGATATATTTTCCTTTTACAGATAAAACATCAATTTCTTGAAATTTAGTTAAAATTCGGCTAACAGTTTCAATTGTTAATCCTAGATAATTAGCAATGTCAGTTCTGCTCATAGATAATTTAATGTTTAATGATGTATGACCACGTTTTTCATAACGTTTATAAAGGGAGTAAATAAAATAAGCTAGACGTTCATCGGCCTTTTTTTGTGAATAACATAAAACTAATTTTTGATAGTTATATATATCACTGCTTAATAATTTAAAAATCATATCCCTTACACTTTTATTTGTATCAACCAAAGACATCAATTCATCATAATCGAGTTCACATATAGCAACATTATTTAATGCTTTAACTGTATAGTTATAAACTTTAGTTGAGATAGAATCTAACCCAACAATATCTCCTGGTAGATAGAAACCATTAATCTGTTCATTACCATCAGATGTAGTGACATAGGTTTTTAATGCGCCTGAATGGATGATAAATAATTTGGTGAAGAATGTGTTTTCGTGAATTAAGATCTCATCTTTTATATAAGACTTTTTTCGATCTAAAACTGTATGTAGGGTATTATTAAGTAACATCGGGATACATAGTGATCCAACACTGCACAATTCACACGGAACAGAATAACTTTTTGATCGTAATGACTTATATTTAGTTTGCATCTTTCTAAAAGTATTAATCCATTAGTTGATAAAAACAGTATATTCTATAATAAAAAACATAGAATAGTTAGATATTATTTTTTTATTTACAAAAAAGTCAGATTTTATGAAAAAAACAAAATTTTTTAATCTTATATGAAATAATCATAAATCGATCAAGGGAAATTTGTTCAAATGCGAAATGCAGGTTTGGGGCAAAATAAAATAATAAATATTAAAAATGCCATTACCAGGTAGTGATATTATTTTAATGGTCAAAAGTTAAATTTCTATTTTATAAAATGCATTTTAAAGATCAGCAATTGTTTTAGTGATACTCAAACCATGCAAATAATAATTTAAAAATTCTGAGAGTAACACTCAACAACACCATAATAATTGAATAGAAGTAACTGGGTTTTAATATTTAATTTTAAAACCGAAGAGTTAACGTTCAGATTTCATGCCTAAAAAAGTAATAAGCCTAATTAGGCCTAATTAGGCCTAAATAGAATTAAAATGCAGAATGCATTATGATAAGTTATATTTAACATAATATACATTATGCGAACCTATATAAATTTAGAAGTAGAGCGCTAAATCATGATGCTACAGGAAAATTTGTGGCATTATTGGCTTGAATCTCTTCAGTTAACTAGCGAGATTTATTGACATTGATTTGAATTTTTTTTTGCGGGATTTTTTTGGTGAATTGTTTATTATTTCGGTTAATAGCCCGCTTCTCTTGCATCATGAAGCAGACTTGGCGCACCTTTATGTTACCAATACTGCTTTTGGATATACTCGCTGAGTTTGGTTGATTTGTTTGCTCTTTTTAACCAAGCATAATAACTTGATGAACTGAGTAACGGGATAGCAGATTAAATGGTTTTTCATATAAGCGTACTTCACCGACTTGGATTGTTGATGAAGTACACATGCGCCTTTTTTAGTATATCATTGGCCATTTTCAGTTCTTTAATCTCTTTTTCTAACACCATAATCCGCTGTTGCTCAGCCGTTAACTCTCGACGGCTGGTTTTATTCGGGGAAAGTTGCCTAATCCATTTATCTAGGGTTGATTTACCCACACCTAGATGGTTGGCAAGTTCGCTGATAGAAAGGTGTGCATTAGATAACGCATAATCCACTGATTGTTGTTTGAATTCGATACTAAATTTTTTGACCATGATATTTGTCTCCTATGATTTTTGTTTATATCATAGAGGCGACTTTTGTCCACTTTTTTGGCGAGGATCAAATCTCGCTAGTTAACTGAAGAGATTCAAGCCAATAATGCCACAAATTTTCCTGTAGCATCATGATTTAGCGCTCTACTTCTAAATTTATATAGGTTCGCATAATGTATATTATGTTAAATATAACTTATCATAATGCATTCTGCATTTTAATTCTATTTAGGCCTAATTAGGCCTAATTAGGCTTATTACTTTTTTAGGCATGAAATCTGAACGTTAACTCTTCGGTTTTAAAATTAAATATTAAAACTCAGTATAAAATTGGTAACGCTCCACTTTTCAGGATATTTATTAGATTAATATCAATTATATATATTTTTTTAGACTGATGCTTTATAGAATGATTCCATTAGCACCAATTTTTATAATATTTGGTTTATCTTCTAATATATTTTTATCCTTTATGAGAGTATCAATTTCTTCAACCGCTAACTCAGGGCGATCAAAACTAATTTTTGAGAGCATATTAGGAGCAAATCTCCACCATTGCTGATTTAATAATCTTTCAATTATTTCATTGCTGAATCTAAAGCGAATCAATTTAGCCGGAACACCCCCTACTATCGAATATGGCTCAACATCTTTAACTACAACAGCACCTGCTGCAATGATAGCTCCATCACCGATCTTTACATTGGGTGTTATAGTTACATTTGTGCCAATCCAAACATCATTACCAATCGTAATTGTTCTATTAGGTTTCGTAAAAACAAGGGAATTCTCTAATGGTTCTTCCATTGGTACTGGAAAAGCCCCCCATTGAAATGGGCTTGTAGAAAGCCAATTTGTAGGATGATTACCATCTCCTATTTTTACATCTGGTGCTATAGAACAATAACGTCCGATCGATTTTAATGCGGGAGACAGTCGACACCCTTTTCTTATGTAAGTATAAGCCCCTATTGAACCTTTAAATGATATTTCTCCACCAATTTTTATTGGAACTTCACACGAAACTTCAGCATTTTTTTCAAACTTTGTTCCCATATATGTATATATTTTATGTTTTCGAAGAATTACTTTTTGCTCATGATTCATGTTATAGCTCCTAATATTGTTATAAAATTACTTTTCGAATGAAGATTCGAAAGGAAAATAAGATTCTAAAAATTGGATAGTTAGTTCATTAACTGCAGAAAGTCTTTCAGTAGGAACTGCTACATCATTAATACATATGGTTTTATATTTACGAGTTACAAAAACACCATTGAATTGTCTATCAATAGTATCTTTGTATAAAGCTAAATATCTATGTGTTAAAGAGCTTGGAATAGCTAATCCTTTAAGAAAACCATAATGATATTGCATAAATGCAATCGGTCTTAAATCATTTTTCGATCTAAATCGTTCCTTTGCACATTTAGCAAATTCAGATTCATATCTATCTTCTAAAAAAGAAAGAATACTTTTTCTCGAAGGATATGGACAATGTAGCATAACATCATTTCCTGATTTACCAAAATCTTCCTTTATTAGAGTAATTGCATTTCGATCCGCTATTAAATATTCTTCTCTAGAATCATCAATATCATTCTCAAATACTCTTGTATCTGAAGGAAAATATTTCATTATTCCATTAGCAAAGAAAAAGTCATTGGGTACACAAAAATCTGTAAGCATAAAATCATCGTTAAAATAGATAAAATGCTCTGATAAACCTTCAATGTGATGAAGTTGAGTCTCTATGCTACTTGAGTTAAAAACTGGTAAAGCTTCTTTATCTTTATAAATTTCATTATGATTAACTAATACTATTCTATCATTATCAGTATTTAACCACTCAGGCGTTTGTCCACAGGTAACAATAAAAATTTTTCTTATAAATGGTGCAAACATTTCGATTGAACGCAATAAATATTTCAATTCATTTCTATTTCTGAATCGTTCATCCTCATTAGCCCTACTTTCAGTATTATTATTACTATTATCAACTAAATGAAAACTTGAGTAAAATTCTTTTTCTAACTTCCATTCAGGATCATCACCATTAACCCAAGTAATAACAGCATCAATTGGGAATGAATAATTTGATGATCGCACTTTTAAAAATTCATCTAAGTCTTTATTATTATCAACAAATTCTCTAAATGTATCCTGTGTTAGTTTACTTATATATTTGTTATTTCCCTTGATAGTGTAAAGTGGAAAGTTTGAATAATTCGCTTGCAAACTCCAAAAAGAAACTCTTATAAGAGAATAATATTTGTTTGTATAAGATTCAGATGAATATTCTTTTTCAACATGAACAAGATCAAAATATTTAAGTTTCGGAATGTCAACTTTGGAAGTAATATTTTTAATTAAAAAATATTCGTTATCGACTTTGAGGTAATAATTATTTTCTGAAAACCAATATTGAAGTACTTTGATAAACTCATAAAGATTTTCATAATCAATATGAATTCCTTTCATCCAAACGTCATCTGTAGCACCTGTCATAAACGGAATATTAATTAGTTTACAAATTTCAGTAAGTTTTTCATAAAATAATTGTCCATTTTTAGAAGTAGCCACTCTTTGAAAATACACAGGGTTCTTTTTTTTCTTTTCTTTCTTTTTTTCTTTTTTCTCCACTTTTTTAGCCTCTTTCTTTTCCTCTTTCTTTTTCTTTTCCTCTTTCTTTTCCTCTTTCTCTTTCTCTTTCTTTTTCTTTTCCTCTTTCTTTTCCTCTTTCTTTTCCTCTTTCTCTTTCTTTTTCTTTTCCTCTTTCTTTTCCTCTTTCTCTTTCTTTTTCTTTTCCTCTTTCTTTTCCTCTTTCTTTTCCATTTCCTTCGCTGTTGTTTCTATCTTTTTTTCTAATAATAAAGAAATATTTGATAAATCAATTTTATTTGATAACTCAATTTTTTTCCTTTTTGCTTTGTAATCATCAATAAAAAGTGAAGGATTACGAAATAATTTTTTTGTTTTAGCTAAAATTCTCATGAGACCTCTTTATATTTCATATCTAAGTATAACCAATAATTAACTGTAAAATTTTTTTAGAAAAGCCATTAAATTAGCTTTATAATCAAATGGATTTTGAATGTTGGAAATAAAATCATTAGCACAGAAAGAATGGGGTAATATATTTTCATTTTTTCTTGTATTTAACATATGATAATGACTGAAGGATGATGCAGATCTAATATTAAAATGATAGCAAATATCACGTGATAATTTAGATTTACCATCAAGATACATCATCCAAGGAACTAGAAAAGTGGCCAAATTAAGATCATTATCATATCTAAACCTATTAGGTAAAAAGTTATTAATTTCATTTCTAAACAACGACCACGCTAATTTGAAATAAGATTTCTTTAATGGAACATAGGTATGCACCAATGGATTACTAATTTTTTTATTATACTTTTTCAATAGCAATTCCCGACAATTCAAGCTAGCTAATAATGTTGGCGTTTTTACACCCTTTTTAAGCATTTCATCTAAATTTTTTCTGTTTAAAAATAAAGAAGATAAATTATTTCCACTTAGAAAATGTGTTTTGGGTAGAGCTCTTGCAACAAAAACATCATCATTAAAATAAATGAAATTTTCCGACAGTTCTGGAATATTATGCAAGTGGGCTTCAATAACATGTGAATTAAAAGTGGGAAGATATTTTTCATCTATTATTTGTCTATGATCAATAATTACTACTTTATTGGACAGAGAAAAATGCGGTATTTGGTTATCTGTAACTAAAAAAATAGTTTTTATCCAAGGCATGTAAAGTTCAATGCTTTTTATTACATAATATAATTCGCCATGATTTTCAAACCGGGCATTGTCAATTGATAATGGATTGATGTCCTTGATTTTATCATTTTTATAATAACTTAATTTTTTTTGCCAGTTTTGATCTTCGTTATTAACCCAAGTGATGACAGCATCAACATCATCAGTATTCTGATTTACGTCAATATTATATATTTTAAAATCACTAGCTACTAAAATACCTTCATTAAAAACATCATGACCTTGTTCATCCAATGATAAAGGATATCTATTTATGAAATAATCTCTAAAAAATAATCCAGGATTATTTAAAAGTTTACTTAATTTACTCATTTTAATCGTTTATTTTCAAATTAAAGTCATGATAATAAACAGAACCCTTAATTTGGGATTTACTGCATAAATAACTTCGATAACGTTCAAACAACTCGGCGTCAGGTTTTTGCCCTTCATTCCAAAAAAGATCCAGTTCTTTTTGGAAAGTTAGCCTTTCAATATCATAATGAGCATTACCTAACACTTTAACTGGTAATCCATGGATAAGTGCAGAAAGCCCACAAGTACTATTAACTGTAACTAGTCCTTTTGCGTTTCTTAATAAAACTGGCATAGGAACGCCATGCAAATATATTACTCTTTCACTGACACCATACCGTTTAGACAATTTTTTTATTAAATGATTATAATTATTAAACCCTTCATCCATAGGGTGATGTTTAATTAACAGATAGCTTTTATCATCGGCAAACTTGGAGAATGATCGAATAACTCTAAAAATATATGATCTCATTGAATGATAATTACTGTGAACTTGTATTTGAAAATCTTGATCACACTGCAATGGGAAAATATAAAATGGTTTATATTTGTTATTAAACAGGTTTTTTATTAATCTGGGTTGAATTAATTTTGCTTTTAACTTTCGTATTAATGCTAATCCCCAATGAGATGCATAAAAAGCTAATGATGAATTTCTATGATGTATATAATTTGAATACTTGCGTCTTTTTAAGAACATTAAAACATAATAAACACAGGTATAATATACCATTGAGTAAAAGTGTGATTTTCCTTTGTTTTCATCAAAAGAAGTAATTTCAATATTTTTATAAAAATCATAATTTTTAGGAATAAGAGAAAAGCCGTTCACACCATTTTTTTCAAATGTAATATAGTGAGGTCTTAGGTAGCCCTCTTCAAATACCCAAAATGATAAATTGGAGTTAGAATCAACTATTGACTTAGCTATTTTATGATAAGCACGACAATCACCAAAAACTACAATTGCACTAATACTGTATTTTTCAATATAATCTATTAAAAATTGACGAAATTCGGTAATTGGTTCATAAAAAGACATACTATTCTGCGGAAAGAAAAACTCATCGCCTCCATTTAAATTGATTTTATAGACCTTACATCCTTGATTTTGTAACCATTTTGTAACATTTTTAAAAAATGGGCCGACAGGTCCCTGTAAAAAAAGAATATTTTCTTTTAACTGGGCTAATTCATATAAATAATGACTCATTCCATAATTCACATAATAAATTATTTCTCATAAAAAACATATTATTTGTTATAAATACAAATATATAATTTATTAATGTGGTTCCTTTATAATTCCATTTATGAACCAAAAAACTTGTCTATAAGTTATCAATTGATAATTATAAATATAGTTTATTCCAAAGTTTAGTTTCAATGACAATAAATGTTATAAAGCATAATAACATTTATTACTAATTTACCATTATAATAAGCTAATATTAAAATTTTGTAAAATTTATTAGGATTATTTTTGACCAAATTACATGTATAAGTAATAGTTTTTTGTAAAAAATAAAACTTATATTAGATTTTTGAAAAAATCTGATAAAATTTTATACAATAAATTATGTTATAATGTATTCAGTTTTATATAATCAATTACATTTACTAAACTTCATTTTAATAATAAGAAGGAGAATCTGCTTTATTTTTTGGAGTTGCTTTTTTAACCAAAATTGTTTGATTGGTCGCATCTTTTCCAATTTTTTATTATTTAAATATTTAATCAATGTTTCCGGATCTGTAAAATCCAGACTTTGTGGGTGAATGTATATCGGATATTCGTACATTACAATGTAAATTAATTCATCTAATGATAAAATTCGTTTTCTTCTAGAGTTTGGATATATATCTTTAGTTAACCCCCAGCCAGAATAAAATGGTTGGCCATAACAAACAACTTTTTTATGACGGATTAAAGCTTCAAAACCCGCCAATGATGTAATTGTGTGAATTTCATCCACCTGTTCAATGCAATGAATAATATCAACAAATTCAACAATATCATTAACATATTTTTTTAATTCTGCTTCGCCTATCTTTCCTATTCGATTACCACTTAAAACATCTGGATGAGGTTTATAAATAATATAAGCATCCGGATTTTTTTGCCTCACAATTTGTACGAGTTCTAAATTAGTTTTAATTATTGGTGATCCATAAATTATTGATGCATCATCTTCAACTTGACCTGGTATTAATATTATTTTGGAGTTTGTATCAAGTGGTTTAATATTCTTTTCATAACCAACATTATATTTGCCTAACTTTGTTTCTATTAGTAATTGTTGTAATGAATTGGCTTGTTGTTGTTCTTCCTTTGTCACTACTTTGGTAGCTAATAATAACTCTAACTCACTAACTTGTTGAGAATTGAAATAAATACCTATCTCATCAATTACTAATGAATATGGCATTACTAAATTGGAACCTAATCCAATTGATCGAATAAAGCCATCTTCAATACGCATAGTACGAAATTGTCCATTTTGAAGAATAGAGTTAATATTTTTTTTACCTTGTCCCCAAATTAATATTTTTTGGGATTTGACTTTATGATTTAATTTATTGTGATTTTCATTATTTATAAACTTATTTATAGAATAAAAATGAGTTTGGATGGAGGGAAGATTTAGATATGGCAACAATACGTGCTTCTTCCAAAATGAAAATCCAACTAATTTAACAGAACCACGTAATTTATCATTTAATTTTTTAATTTTGATTAGGTAATTAATAACGTCGAAAATAGTCCCTTTTTTACCTGTATTTGGATTTATATATTGGCAATATAGAATATAACTTGCTGTAAATAATTCAATAATAGTTGCCTCGCTCCGTCTATTATTATGCTTTAAACTTTTTATATTTTTATGTCTATCATCTGTTAATCCCCATCCGGCATACCATGGTAAACCAAATGTTATAACTTCTTTTCCTAATAAAAGAGCTTCAAATCCCATGTGTGATGTAACTACATAGACTTTATCAACATGCTTTAAAAGTGAAATAGGATTGATATCATCACTAAACAGAATTACGGAGGTATTATTTAAGTTACTAGTTAAAAAACCTTTTTTATATCCATTAATTACATCAGTGTGTGTTTTAATGTAAACAGTTGCGTTAGGATTTTCCTTTATAGCTTTATCAAGCATTTCAAGAAAAGTTTGTTGATCTGCACCACCATATTTGACCGACATATCTCCAAGAGTTTGATCAATTACTAAAACTTTCTTATTTTGAAGGTGGTGTTCATTACTAAAGCCTGTAAAGGCTGGTGCATGATTGTATTTTGTTAATTCATTATCAATAATTAATTTTATCGCTTCAGTTGCATCATTTAAGTGAAGAAGTAAACGGCTTTTATCTTTTATCAATTTTTCTAATTCTGAAGGAGATCGAGCATCATAATAAATCCCTAATTTATCTGCTATAAGTGATAGTGGAGAAAAACCATCTAATCCTAGCCCAACGGAACGTAAAAAACCATCTTCAAGTGAAATGAATGGTAGTTGATTTTCTATTGCATATTTTCTTGCTTTTATTGTTGTAAGTCGATATCCCCAACCTGCAATCGCATTAGCTTGTTTATTTGTATTTTTATACATAAAACATAAATCAGGGAAAAAATTATTAATATTTTTAATATTAGAAATTTTTTTTGAGAAAACGGCAACTTTTTGCATAAATAATTTAGAGGTTACTATGTTAATTTTTGTTGATTGTTATGATAATTATAAGCTTCATCTATAGTTTGAAATTGGTATAAATTTCCCTCATCTAAAACCATTGCCTTATCACAATAGCTTTTAATTGCCTTCATATTGTGTGAAACTAATATTAGGGAACGATCTTTTTTATTTTCAAATAGTTCTTTTTTACATTTTTGTGTAAATCTTGAATCGCCTACAGCAATAACCTCATCGATTAGATAACAATCAAATTCTATTGACAAAGATAATGCAAAAGCCAAACGTGCTCTCATACCTGAAGAATATTTTTTTAAAGGTTCATATAGATACTCGCCTAGTTCAGCAAAATCCTCAACATATTCTTTGGCTTTTTTTATATCATTTTGATAGATTCTACAAATAAATCGTAAATTATCCATTCCAGTTAAACTACCTTGAAAAGCCCCTGAAAAAGCTAAGGGCCATGAAATAGTCATACTACGTTTGATGGTTCCTGATGTTGGTTTTTCAATTTCACTGATAAGCCTTATTAATGTTGACTTACCTGCCCCATTACGCCCAAGAATTCCAAGCTTTTCTCCTCGTTGTAGTGTAAAGCTAACATTATTTAAAACAGTCTTATAACCTTTGCGAGTTATATATCTTTTAGATACATTATCCACTATGATCATTACCCTTCCTCAAGTATATGGTTTTCATTAATTTTAACCATCGCCAATCCAATAAACAACATAACTATATCGGATAAAATTAGATAACTTATACTTTGATGAGTAGTGACAGATGAACCAAAATATCCAGAACGGAACATCTCAGTTCCATGAATGGGAGGAATTAGAAGTAACAACCTTCTAATTTCATTGGGAAAAGTATCTACCCAAAAAAAAGTACCTGAAATGGGTATCAAGATAAAACTCAACGTTCCCCATATTTTATTAAAAGCTTCAAACCTAGCTGATAAAACAAAAATAATAAGTCCTAATCCAAGAGAAAACCAACACATCAAACCCCAGGCACAAAGCATATAAAATGGGTCATTAGGTATGGAAATTAATCCAATAAATATAAAAATTATCATTACAAATATTTGTGCGGCACTAGCTCCTATTATTTCAAGAAAAATGCGCGCATATACAAGATCTAAAATACGTATATTATGGTGATATAATAATGCTTGATTAGCCTTAACAGCTCCTTTTGCTCGAGATGAACTATTACGCCACATCATTGCCATAGGATAGCCTGTTATTACAAAAGCAACAATATTGAGATTAGAAAAAGCATTAACTTTAAAAAAATACCACATTAAGCTTATCAATAAAGTCAATGACATAGGTTCAACAAATAGCCATAAAAAACCAATATTATTACGACCATAACGAGTTATAATCTCTCGCAATATTAAAGCTTTTAACACATTAATTTGTATAATGAGTGAGTGCCAAAATGGAGTTTTAGAAATAACTTCACTCATTAATCTTTGTGCTCCCTTATGCCTGCTATTATCAAATTAACTATGCCATATATAATTAGACTTATTATAAAAGTTGAGATCGTATAATAAGTTCGTGCAGGTTTGAATGAAACATCTGAAACACTTGGTTGCTCTATTCGTTCTAAATAGAGTTGTTTTTTAGTTATCTCTACTTGAGCATTACGTAAAGACAATGTAGCAGCCTCGAATTGCTGTTTAGCAACTGTATTATTTATAAGAATTTGTTGATACTCAGCTAGATTAGCATCTTTATTTTTACTCTTTTGAAATTCTGATAGTGCATTAGCTTCTTTTTTCATCTGTAATTCAGCATTTTTCAGTTCAGCTAGAGATGCAGTAATAAGATCTTGTTTAGCACGTAAATTTATTTGATTAACAAAGCCTTCAGCTTGTTTTAATAAATTTTCGTTAATATTAAATGCATCTTGCATATCAAATGCATTAACACTTATTGTTGCAATCCCCGTAGAACTATCAAAGTTAACAGTTATCATATCTCTCATATAGCGATAAAAATATTCATTTTTATTCATAAAATCAAAATTAAATCCATTGAAACGAGCAATTATATCTCCTTTTTGAGTATACCATTGTTTAACTGGTAGCAGTTTTTCAATAGAAGATAATGCATCTCTAGACTTTATGTAAGAAAGAACAACATATGAATCATCATTAGAACGAGAAAGACCAACTTTTGAAAAAAAAGTTCCTAATCCTCCCAAAGATGACTGGGTATCAGAGGAACGTATGATATATGTAGCTTCAGATGTATATATATTCTCTGCTATAAATCCAAAATAAATTATTGATAATAAAGTTGGTAGTGTAACGAGTAAATGCAGTAACCATCTTTTTTTCAACTTAATGAATAAAAACATAATGATACCAAGCCTATCTTATTAATTAAAAAATCATTCTGTAATTTGACTAACTTGATTAATCATTCCTACACTTGGTGAAAACACAGCATATAAGAATTTCTGTAGTTCAACAATTGGTGCAGAAGCAACATAAACAATATCATTATTTTGGACTTGGAAATTTTTCATAATGAAAAAAGAATTTGGATTAGTTAAGTCTATTTGATAAATTGTTGGAATAGTTTCTTTTTTATTATTGGTTAATAGTTTATCTTGATATCTAAATACAAACACACCCTTCGCATTTGCTTTATTATCAGTTAACCCACCAATACGACTTAATGCTTGAGATAAATTGATCCCTATAGCTTCAAAACGTACTTCTCTGGTTGATCCGGTTGCCCCCATTGAAATAAAAGAACTTGGCTTGTTAATTAAGGTAATTATATCATTCTGCTGAAGATGAATATTAAATTTAGGATTTGATAGAACTAAACTTAATGGGATTTGGCTATTCTTTTTATTACGTGTAAGTTGAACTAATGTATCTTTAATATCATACATATTATTGCCTAACACGGCAACAGCATCTAATAATTGTTCGCCTTTAGCTGTTAGTGGCATTTTTCCACTAAATTTATCCCCAATAATTGTTACTGTTGAAGATCTCTTTTCTAAAACTGTAACAATTATTTGTGGTCTATTCGCTATACCTGAAAGTTTTTCGACTATCTCATTTTGTACTTGTTCAGCGGTTTTATCATCAACAATTAGATTTCCAACAAACGGTAATGAAATAAGTCCTTTTGAATCAACCGTCACGACTGGTAAATCAGTCAATCCAGTTTTTGGTGCTCCAGTATCACTTGTAGCTGTAAATAATATTGCAGGTGGAGTTTCAATAATTGAAATTTTTAGACTATCTCCTTTCCCAATTCTATCAACTTTTTGAATCTGATTATTAGTTGTTTCATTAATAAATCTTAAAGGATTTTTGGAAGAGTTAGCTTCTTTAGTGAAATCGATTGAATTATTTAAATCAACTAAATTAACTTTGCTATAAATTTCATCCTGTTTGGAATTATTTTTATTTATATTTATTATTGAAGAAAAGCTTGGTCCAGAATGTGGTAAAACCGAACAACCACTTAAAATCATGGCTAGTGTTATTGGAAGAAGGGATGGTAATTTCAAAATAAATTTCCTTATACAGCATTTCTTATTTTTCTTATAAAACAAAAACTTTAATCTAAAAATATTTTGTGGTGGAGACCCTATCAGCCACATCTCACACACATATTTTTTACTTTGGCTGCTTCCTTCCGGACCTGACCTGATGAGCAAAAAAATGTTGCAAGAGGACCCATAGAGCCTCCATAGGAAAGGGTGTATTATGCTTTAATTATAAAATTATTTCAAATATTATTTTATTATACAACATCTAATCGACCTTTCTTTAACCTCAAAGATAAAGAAAGGTCGATTTTAATAAGAGTATAGAAAATTTAATTCTACATCATAAATTATAGAGCTAAATTATTTTCTATTCGTTCTCTAAATTTAATACCTGGCCTAAATGTAACAACTCGACGAGCAGAGATATCCACACTTTCACCAGTTTTAGGATTACGACCTGGGCGTGAATTTTTATCACGTATAGCAAAATTACCAAATCCAGATAATTTCACTGGTTCCCCTTTTTCTAAAGCCACTCGAATCTCTTCAAAAAAAAGTTCAACAAGGACTTTAGCTTCTTGACGATCAATATTAAATTTTTCGGCAAGACGATCTGCAATATCAGCTTTAGTTAATGTCATAGTTATTATTCTCTTAATAGGGCTTTAAAACGATTTTGTAAAGCAGTAACACACTTGCTTACAATGTTTGTTATATCTTCTTCTTCAAGTGTACGTGATTTGTCTTGTAAAATCAAACTGATGGCAAGGCTTTTTTGATCTTCATTAATGTTATCTCCTTGATAGACATCAAATAGATTAACTTTAATAAGTTGCTCTCCTCCAGCTTGTTTACACACTGAAATAATTTCTGCTGCTGGAATTGTATTTGAAACAATAATCGCTATATCTCGTTTATTTGACGGATATTTTGAAAGGTCTTGGGCAACAGGTACCTTTTTAAAGTTAATTTTAGCTAAATTTATTTCAAAAACAAGCGTTTTACTATTTAAAGATAATTTTTTTTCGATTTCTGGATGTAAAACACCAAAATAACCGATAACCTCATCATTTAAATTGATTACTGCACTTTGTCCAGGGTGTAAAGCTGATAATTCAGATCTATTAAACTGGACTTGTTCATCACAACCTAGCAATGAAAAAATTGCTTCAAGGTCTCCTTTTAGATCATAAAAATCAACACTCTTTTTCGGTAATTGCCAATGGTCTTCGTATAAGTTACCCGTTATAATCCCAGAAAGCATGAATTCTTGACGTACACCAAACTCACATTTTTCATCTGGTATAAAACGTAAACCCGTTTCAAATAATCGTAAACGAGATTGTTGTCGATTCTGATTATAGAGTACCGCATCTAATAATCCTGACCATAATGATAAGCGCATTACAGACATTTCACTGGAAATTGGATTTGGTAGAGTGATTGCCGGTTCATTTGGATGAAGAATATGCTGAACTTTAGGATCAACAAAACTATATGTCACTGCTTCTTGATAACCTCGATCAACCAATAAATCTTTTATTCGGCGTAATGATATAATACTTTCTGGTTTTGGTTGCATTACCGATTCAATTTTCATATTTGCATTCGGAATATTGTTATATCCGTAAATGCGGGCAACTTCTTCAACCAAATCTTCTTCAATTTGTAAATCAAAACGCCAGCTAGGTGATTTGATTATCCAATTGTCGTCTTGATATTCTACTTCACAACCAAGTCGAACTAAAATGTCTGTAATTTTTTGTGTCTCAATTGTATAACCTATAATTCGATCAATTTTGTTACGGCGTAACTTTATAGTTGCTTGTGAGGGTAATTCATTTTGATTTGTAACTTCAATAACTGGTCCAACCTCCCCACCACAAATATCGACTAATAATTGCGTTGCCCTTTCCATTGCTACAAACTGTAATGCAGGGTCGACACCACGTTCATAGCGATGAGAAGCCTCAGTATGTAGACCATATTCTCGAGCTTTACCTGTTATTGCTAATGGAGCAAAAAAAGCTGCCTCAAGAAAAATATCTTTAGTTGATTGTGTTACACTTGATTTTTCACCACCCATAATACCTGCAATTGCCAAGACTTTTTTATGATCAGCAATAACCAATGTATTATCATTCAATTTTACTTCATTACCATTAAGCAATGTCATCTCTTCGTCTTGGTGAGCATAACGAACAATAATACCTTTTTCAATTTGATCTAAATCGAACGCATGCATTGGATGGCCAAGTTCAAGTAATACGTAATTAGTTATATCGACAACTGCATCAACTGAACGAATGCCTCCACGACGCAACTTTTCTTTCATCCATAATGGTGTCGTCGCATTGATATTGATATTTTTAATCACTCTTCCTAAGTAGCGAGGAGCTGCTTTTGGAGCATCTATTTGGATTGATAAGGTGTCAGAAATTGTTGCTGGTACATTTGCTATTTTAATTTCTTTCATTGGAATATTATTAACGGCTGAGATATCTCTAGCAACACCAACAATACCAAAACAATCAGCACGATTAGGTGTAACACTTATATCAATCATAACATCGTTAAGATTTAAATATTCTCGAATGTCTTTTCCCAAAGGTGCATTATCAGGTAATTCAATAATACCATTATGATCATCAGTAATACCTAATTCTGAATAAGAGCATAGCATCCCTTCTGAAGGCTCACCGCGAAGTTTTGCTGATTTAATTTTAAAATCACCAGGTAAAACTGCCCCAACAGTAGCGCAAGCAACCATTAAACCTTGTCGGCAATTTGGTGCACCACACACAATATCAAGTAATTCATCTTTACCTATGTCCACTTTAGTTACACGAAGTTTGTCTGCATTAGGATGTTGTTTACACTCAACAACTTTTCCTATCACAACACCAGTAAAATCTCCTGCAACCTTTTCCACATTATCAACTTCTAAACCAGCCATTGTTAATTGG
Source organism: Gilliamella apicola (assembly GCF_000599985.1). Lineage (NCBI taxonomy): Bacteria > Pseudomonadati > Pseudomonadota > Gammaproteobacteria > Orbales > Orbaceae > Gilliamella > Gilliamella apicola. The sequence continues at coordinate 1,552,223 of NZ_CP007445.1, read as the reverse complement.
TCGGCTAGCATTTCGCTACTAATTTCTGGATTGATCCATTCACGTAGCCAACTTTCACTAAATTTCATGTTTTGATCTCCAGAATTAATTAAATTGCTTTAAAAAACGTAAGTCGTTTTCAAAGAAAGAACGCAAATCAGTGACACCGTAACGTAACATTGTCAATCTTTCTATTCCCATACCAAAGGCAAAACCGCTATAAATTTCAGGATCAATACCAACATTACGTAATACATTAGGGTGAACCATTCCACATCCCAATACTTCTAGCCATTTACCATTTTTAGCTTTAATGTCAACTTCTGCTGAAGGCTCTGTAAATGGAAAGTAGCCAGGCCTAAATCTTATTTCCATATTATCTTCAAAAAAGCAATGAAGAAAATCATGTAATAAACCTTTCAAATGGCTGAAGCTAATGTCTTTATCAACTAATAATCCTTCCATTTGATGGAACATCGGAGTATGAGTCTGATCATAGTCATTACGGTAAGTTCTTCCAGGAGCGATGATTCTGATTGGCGGTTTTTGATTTTCCATAGTTCGAATTTGAACAGTTGAAGTTTGGGTACGTAATAAACGTTTCGCATCAAACCAGAATGTATCATGATCCGCACGAGCAGGATGGTGAGCAGGAATATTCAGTGCATCAAAGTTATGATAATCATCTTCTATTTCTGGTCCAGTTTCAACCGAAAAGCCTAGTTCTCCAAAAAAATCAACTAAACGATTGATTGTTTTTGTCACTGGATGTAACCCACCTAACTCAAGAGATTTACCTGGTAAGGTAATATCAATCGTCTCATTTGCTAGTTTTGCATCTAGGACTTGACGCTCTAAAAGATTGCGTTTTTGATTTAATATTTCAACAACTTCTTGTTTTGCATCATTGATTTTTTGACCGACTGCTGGGCGTTCTTCGGCAGGAACATCACGTAAAGAAGCCATCTGCAATGTAAAGTAGCCTTTCTTACCAAAATATTCCACTCTGATCTGTTCGATCGTATTAATGTCGTTAGCATTTTCAATAGCGGATTTGGCATTACTTACCAGTTCAACTAATTGAGACATAAAATTCTCCTGCTTATTGTTCATTACATAAAAAAAGCCTCTCCTGAGGCTTTTATAATTATTTTTCGTTTTTTCATTGCCTCACGAATGAAAATTTTTAATGAAGCTAAAAAAGAAACGAAAAACAACTAATTTCATAATTACTTTACTCTTAAATAATATTGTCAATAAAATGATAAAAGCCGAGATAACTCGGCTCTTATAAAGCTATTATAATGCAGCTTTTGCCTTTTCAACTAATGCAGCAAATGCATTTTTGTCAAATACAGCAATATCAGCAAGGATCTTACGATCGATTTCAATTGAAGCTTTCTTTAATCCATTGATAAAACGACTATAAGAAAGACCACATTGACGAGCAGCAGCATTAATACGGACAATCCATAATTGACGGAATTGACGTTTACGCTGACGACGGTCACGGTAAGCATATTGTCCAGCTTTGATTACTGCTTGGAAAGCAACACGATAAACACGTGAACGAGCTCCATAATAACCTTTTGCTTGTTTTAAAATTTTCTTGTGACGTGCACGAGCAATAACACCACGTTTAACACGAGCCATAAACTATATCCTCTAATTAATTAACCAATAAATTAAGCGTATGGAACACACGCAGTAACTAAACCTAAATCGCCTTTTGACACAGTAGTCAAACCACGTAAATGACGTTTACGCTTAGTTGATTTTTTGGTTAGGATATGACTCTTGTTAGCTTGTTTATGCTTAAAGCCACCAGAAGCTGTTTTTTTAAAGCGCTTTGCTGCGCCTCTTACAGTTTTAATTTTAGGCATTTTATAAATTTCCACTTCGCATTGTTAATAAACATAAAATAATGGTGTAATTTTCAGAAAACTAAAGATTAACTTGCAAAACCATTACTTCTTCTTCGGCGCTAACACCATTATCATTTGACGACCTTCAATCTTAGTTGGATAAGATTCAATAACCGCCAAATCAGCTAAGTCTTCTTTAATGCGATCAAGCATCTCAGTACCTAACTGTTGGTGAGCCATTTCACGTCCACGAAAACGCAACGTGACTTTAGCTTTATCGCCATCTTCTAGAAAGCGAATCAGGCTGCGGAGTTTTACCTGATAGTCGCCTTCATCTGTACCAGGTCGGAATTTAATTTCCTTAACCTGAACAACCTTTTGCTTCTTCTTCTGTTCTTTTGTTGCTTTACTCTTTTCATAGAGGAACTTGCCATAATCCATAATTCGACAAACAGGTGGCTCTGCATTAGGGCTTATTTCGACTAAATCTAAAGTTGCTTCTTCCGCTTGTTTTAAAGCTTCTTCTAAGCTTACTATACCGAGCTGTTCACCATCGACGCCGGTTAACCTCACCTCGCGAGCAGTAATCTCATCATTGATCTTATGCGCGCGTGTTGACTGAATACGTTTACTGACTTTAATATCTCATTCCTCCAAATTAATTTATCATTAATTCATTTGTTCTAATGAACGACTATGAATTTCGTTAAGCAACAATTCTATAACATGTTTCACTTCAAAGCTACCAAGATCTTTACCTTGACGAGTTCGAACTGAAATTGTTCCTGATTGCATTTCTTTGTCTCCACAAACAAACATATACGGAACACGTTTTAGAGTATGCTCTCGAATTTTAAACCCAATTTTCTCATTTCTCAAGTCTGCTTTTGCTCTAATTCCAACTTTTTGCAATTGCTCGGTTAATTGTTTGGCATATTCAGCTTGATTATCGGTAATATTTATTACTGCAACTTGCAAAGGAGCAAGCCATGTAGGGAAGAATCCAGCACAATCTTCGGTTAAAATTCCCATAAAGCGTTCCATTGAACCTAAAATTGCTCTATGGATCATAACCGGTGTATGGCGTTCGTTATCTTCACCTACATAAGTCGCATCTAAACGTTCAGGCAACATGAAATCGAGTTGTACTGTACCACATTGCCATGCTCGTCCTAAACAATCATGTAAAGTAAATTCAATTTTTGGTCCATAAAATGCGCCTTCGCCTGGTAAATATTCGAATTCAATACCATTTTCAGTTAAACATTCAGCTAAATCTTTTTCAGCTAAATCCCATGTTTCATCTTTACCAATACGTTTTTCTGGGCGAGTTGATAATTTAACGGTAATATCTGTAAAACCAAATGTGCTGTAAGTATCATAAACCATTTTAATACAGCTGTTTACTTCACCTCGAATTTGTTCTTCAGTGCAGAATATATGCGCATCATCTTGAGTAAAGCCTCGAACACGCATTAAACCATGTAATGAACCTGACGGTTCGTTACGATGACAACTACCAAATTCAGCCATACGTAAAGGCAAATCACGATAAGATTTTAGACCTTGATTAAAAATTTGTACATGACCTGGGCAGTTCATTGGTTTAATACAATATTCACGATTTTCAGACGAAGTAACAAACATTAACTCTTTATAGTTACCCCAATGACCTGTTTTTTCCCATAATACGCGATCCATCATAAATGGACCTTTTACTTCTTGATAATTGTATTCTTTTAATTTAGTACGAACAAAAACTTCTAGTTCACGAAATATAATCCAACCATCATTATGCCAAAATACCATACCGGGTGCTTCTTCTTGCATATGATAAAGATCAAGTTGTTTACCAATTTTACGGTGATCACGTTTAGCGGCTTCTTCTAAAAATTGTAAATAACTATCAAGTTGTTTTTTATCCGCCCAAGCTGTGCCATAAATACGTTGTAACATTTTATTATCACTATTACCACGCCAATAAGCACCAGCAATTTTTTGTAATTTGAAATGATGACAAAAACGCATATTAGGGACATGCGGTCCTCGGCACATATCAATATATTCTTCATGATGATAGAGTGCCGGTGTTGAATCTTTAGGAATATTTTCGTCTAAAATAGCAATTTTATACGGTTCACGACGTTCCCAAAATACTTCTCTTGCACGTTCCCAGCTAACAACTTCTTTTTTTACTTCATAATCTTTTTTTGCTAATTCGTGCATGCGTTTTTCTAAAGCATCAAGATCTTCCTGAGTTAAAGAATGATCTAAATCAATATCATAGTAGAAACCATTGTCAATAGTTGGACCAATTGCCATTTGCGTATCAGGCCATAATTGTTTAATAGCATGACCTAATAAATGAGCACAAGAATGGCGAATAATTTCTAAACCATCTTCATCTTTGGCAGTAATGATAGCTAATGTTGCATCCTCTTCAATTACATCACAAGCATCTTTACGTTGACCATTTACACGCCCAGCAATACAAGCCTTAGCAAGCCCTGCTCCAATACTTTGAGCAACTTCTAGAACAGTAACTGGTTTATCAAATTGACGTTGACTTCCGTCAGGAAGAGTAATAATTGGCATAATAAATCCTTATAACAGTGGTGCGCCACACGAAAGCGCACATGCGTACATAAATAAGCAGAGTATACTATCACTTATTATAAGGTTTTTAAATAGGATTAAACTTGATTTAAAATTAGATTTTTATCGAATTAATCATCTATGATGATTTCATGAACTTAAAAAGCTCAAAATCAATTTATTAATGGTATTTATGAATATTAGATAAGAATTATGTAACACTATAATATTATAAGTTAAATTACCTAGCTTTAGTTTTTTAACTAATCAGCTAGGCTTATAAAAAATTATAATTCTGCTAAATATATTTCAGGTATAACTGGCATTGAACCATTTTGGGTACAGACGTAAGAAGCGATACGATTTGCTTTAATATTAATTTCCTGTAATGCTTTACCTTTCAAATATAACACACTACTAATTGCCATAAATGAATCACCAGCACCAACAGTATCAATCGCTGTGATTTTTTCTGCTGGACAATAATCTTGCTCACTTTTGGTAAATAGATGACTGCCATCACTACCACAAGTATAAATTAATAACTCTAGTTGATGATGTTGGTTAAGATAATCGAAAAGTTCTTTTGGATCAGATTTGATTTTTAATAAGTCTGCAATAATTGGTAGTTCTTCATCATTTAACTTTAAGATATTGGCATGTTCAATACAAAAAAGTAGAGTTGAATGGTTATAATGATTTTGACGCAAATTAATATCAACAATAATTTTGGTTCGTGGTGAACAATGAGTAATAATTTTTTTTAGTAAGTCATGATTCTGTTGATTGCGTTGAATTAAACTACCAAAATAAATTGCATCTAAATTATCTTGCTTGATAAGGTCTAATAGCTGCTCTGTTAACTGAATATCATCCCAAGCAACAGGATTAACTATATCATAATTCGGTTTTCCGTCTGAATCTAATTTGACTAATACAGTACCTGTTGGATAATTCTTTGATATTTGAAGATGTTGTGGAATTTGCAGTTTTTCAATCAGATTACTTAAATCTTTACCATTTTCATCATCACCAATGGCAGAAACTAATATAGCGTTTGCCCCCGCAGATTTAGCATGATAACAAAAATTGGCGGCAGCCCCACCAATTTTTTTCCCATTAGGTAAACAATCCCATAAAAACTCACCTATTGCGACTACTTTTATGTCATTCATTCTCAATTATTCCTTGTTTGACATCAATGTTTTTTCCATACTGTCGGCTTACTTTTGCCAATCATCAAATTGACCATATGCTGTATATAGTCGATCCTGTTGGAAATTCAGGGTATTCATTTTCACCATTGGTTCCACAATTCATCCAACCTGAATCTTTACGTTGAACAATTTGATAACATCCAACAATATAACTCGTATACCAAACCATAGAATACCCTGATTCTGGATTAATTTCAGCCATTTTATTTGTAGCGATCGGAAATTGAGAATTATCGGTTATAAACAAGCGCTATTTGATGCGGGAATTACCAATGATTGGATAATTTAGATTCCATAAGTAAATGAAAAGTCATAAATCATTTGTTTAAATTAAATATCAAATACGTTGTTTGTGGTAACGACTTTACGGCAATGCAATTAATTTTGTTAAATCAGAGAGTCAATCCAAAACAAAAATTATTTACAATCAACCTTGATGATACCGATTGTGCATACCTCCTTTCAACACTTCTTTCGACCTATAAGCAACCTTTGGTTAGTATCGCCCTAATTGTGGTTGAAACTTTAATTCAACGAATTCATAACCCAACATTATCAATTCCTACTATCTATGTTAATGGAGAGTGAGTCGTTCGAGCGTCAAGTGAAACTTGATTTAATTTTTGACAATATTTAATGGAGATACAAGTAAAAAATATAATGATAAGTACATTTATTTGAAGTGACATTGTCACTATGTTGAGTGATATAATTGCCTATTTTTTACAATAAATTAGATTAAAATGTCTAAATTTTTAAAAATAACTCCCTACTCTTAAAAGGTTTTGAACCGATATAATTCTTTAAAGCCATTCGAGTAAAGCGTTTAGCTGCTTTTAGTGTATCAGGAGTGCTAAAATCACGCTTTCCCAAAGCCAATACTTGTTCACCTGTGAAACTGGTACTATTTCTTAATAAACTACTGATAAATCCCTTTTCGGATTGATATTGATAATACATTGATTCAACAATATCATCTCCTGTCGCACTACAATGAAAAAAATCAACGAAATACCCCATATTTTCTAATAATGATAGCTCAAAAGTACGCAGTACATTCTCAGCAGGAGCTTGCTGTGCTAGTTGTTGTAAACTTTTTAAATAATCATCAAAAAGTGTTGGCATCTCAGTATCTGCAATTAGTACTCGATGTAATAATTCATTTAAATAAAAAGCGCTATATAATGAAACCGAAACTAATGGTAAAGTGAGAGATATAGCTTCAACTTGACGCAATATTTTTATATTACCTTTACCTGAATATTGTACTATTAAAGGAGTAAAAGGTTGTAAAAGGCCTTTTAAAGAGGATTTTTTTCGTCGAGCGCCTTTAGCTAAAACGGTTATTTTGCCACCATGCTCAATAAATAGATCAACTAATAAGCTACTTTCAGTCTGAGTACGCGTATGCAAAACAAATGCTCTATGCCAATTTTCCATGCAAAACCTTTAATTAGATTATTGTTTTTTTGATTAATATTATTTTATGAACAAAAATTAAGTAATTTTATGAAATTTAACCTGAAATTAAGATAAAAATCCGATATAATCAAATAATAACAATAGGATTATAGGATAAATAAAAGACAAGCTATGGAACTTTTTTCAATAATTTTACTTCTTGTATTAATTGTATCACTTTCTGGTGTCGTTGTTAAAATGTTACCAATCCAAATACCATTACCTCTAATGCAAATATTGTTAGGTTGCATTTTGGCTGCATTTGGTGTTTATGTAAAATTCGATCCAGAACTATTTCTTGTATTATTTATTCCACCATTACTGTTTGCTGATGGTCGAAAAACATCTGTTAAAGACTTTGTATATAATTTCAGAGAGATTGTTGGATTAGCACTTGTATTGGTGGTTATCTCAATCATCGCTTTAGGTTACATTCTTCACTGGATGTTACCAAACGTTCAACTAGCAGCAGCTTTAGCTCTTGCAGCCGTCTTATCACCTACCGATGCTGTTGCCTTAAGTGGAATTGTTGGTAAAGGCCGTATAGAAAAAGAAAAGATGGAAATCATTGAAGGTGAAGCCTTAATGAATGATGCTTCAGGTCTAGTTTCTTTGAAGTTTGCAATCGCAATCGCAACTGGGTTACTAGAATTTGATTTATTGCAAATCAGTATATCTTTCTTTGTCGTAGCTGTTGGCGGTTTAGCTGTTGGAGTTTTATTTACTTGGTTATATGCTAGAATTTTACGCAAAATAAATCAACTTACTAATAATGACCCAGCAATTCAAATTGTATTATTATTCTTACTTCCATTTGCGGCTTATATCATTGCTGAAGAATGCCATTGCTCAGGTATTTTAGCAGCTGTAAGTGCAGGTATGACCGTTAATCATTCAGGAATGATGCGTAATGCGCCGTTGACAACACGTTTACAATCAGATAGTGCATGGTCAATGTTAACTTTTGTATTCAACGGATTTGTTTTTGTTCTGTTAGGCATACAATTACCTAGTATTTTAAATAATACTTTTGCTGAAAACCAAACTGATGCATCAATTGAATTATGGCAGTTATGCTTGATTGTTTTATTTGTTTTTATCGTATTAATGGGAACAAGATTTGCTTGGTTATGGGCTATGAAACACATGCCAACCATGCCTTTTGGAACAAAACGACCTCTAGCATTTAGAGCATATACAAATCGTGATCTATTAATTTCAACTTTTGCTGGTGTCCGTGGAGCAATAACATTAGCTGGTGTATTATCTATTCCAATGACTATTGCTGGACGATATCAACTTGTCTTTATCGCTACAGGAATTATCTTAATTTCATTGATTGTTGCAGTAGTTATATTACCTATTTTATTACGAGGTAGTGTAATTTTAGATAATTCAAAACAAGATAATGAAATTTTAACAGTGAAAGGACAAATGGCGGAAGAAGCTATTATTAGTCTAGAAAAAATGCAAAACAACTTACTACAAGAAACTTCTGAAGCAGGTTTGGATCAAGAAATAATTCACGAAGTTGGCTCGCGTGTTATCGGTTCATTAAGACGCAGAACAGGTCTTAAAGATTTAGAACAAAAAGCCCTTGAAGCTGAAAATCTAGAAAGACGTATGCGTTTGGTTGCAATTGGTGCAGAACGTACCGCACTATTACAAATGAAAATTCGTAATGAAGTAAGTGAAGAGACTTTTGAGCATCTAAACACTGATTTAGATATTTATGAGAAAATGATCTCTGGAGATGTGTAAATGATAGAAAGCCAGCACAATTTATTAGGAAAAATACATTCAACGTTTGTTGATAAAGCACCTCAAGTATTGGGAGTTACTTTACGATGTATTCCTTTTAATTTAAAAAAACAAGTTATTGAACAATTGTTACAATTACAATTTAAACATTCACTTGAAGATGGTGATCTTGATTTTTTGGAAAATCGCTGGCTTAAAATTGAAGTTACAGATCTACAATTAATATGGTTTGTTAGCCTAATAGAAAATAAATTAGTTGTCAGTCGTGAAGAAATTGCTGATGTAAGCTTCATTGGCAATGCTAATGATCTGATAATGATTGCAACTAGACGGCAAGACCCCGATACACTCTTTTTTCAACGTCGCTTAATTGTTGAAGGAGATACTGAGCTCGGTCTATATGTTAAAAACTTAATGGATTCAATTGAATTAGAATCTATGCCTAAACCTCTCAGAATAACTCTTGAAAAGTTAGCAGATTTAATTGAGAGTGCGCCAAAAGAGTAAAAATTGTCTATTATTCATAATTAAATAAAAAGGGAATGATATTAATCCATTCCCTTTTATTTTTACTTAAATTAAATATTCGTTTTAAATAAATTATTATTTATTATATCTTGCATATTTTTATCTGTTTCATTATTCAAGTGATCTTTTAAATAATCAATTTTTAATGTTAATCCTAATTAAGTTATAAAACATAAATCACAATAAACAAAATCTTTATTTTCGATTATAACCTACTAAAGCTAAATTAGAGTAGTAAATATCGAATATAGGTTAAACTATGGTTAACTTCAATAGAGAAATGGATTATGAAAATAAAGTTATTAATGCCATTTGAGACGATCCTCATTGGAAAAATGTGCTCTATGACAAACAACTAGAAAGTTCCAAACCATCTATAATTATTACACCATAGCAATCTATTGAAGAGATATTGCTTAGCAAAACAAAAGTTAGAGTAATACAAAAAAAGAATGTTACTTAAATCCTTTTCCTTTCATTAGCTTTTTATTGGACTAACACAGTGAATTAACTAGAATAGAAACGTGTATATTAGAATTTTCAATTGAGTCTATAAAACAACATGGATATTTAGAATATTACATTTATAATTTTATCACTAAACTAACTGATGACTTTATAAAACATGGTGGGTTGATGAACAGTAATGAAATGAATGAAATATTGGAACAACATGAAATTTGGATCTTTTCTCGCGGCAAAAACGGAGAAAAAGCAGACCTGAAAAATGCCAAATTGGGAGATGCAGAGTTAAGTGGTGTCAACCTTAGAAGTGCCAACCTTCGAGGTGCTGACTTAGGTGGTGTTGACCTTAGAGGTGCTGACCTAAATGATGCCGACCTAAGAGGAGCTAACCTTAGAGGCTCCAATCTTAGAGGTGCAGATCTGAGAGGAGCCAACCTTAGAGGAGCAAACCTAAGAGAAGCTAACTTGAGAGGTACAGATTTGAAAAGTGCATCTCTGAAAGGAGCCGATCTGAAAGGTTCAGACCTGAAAGGAGCAGATCTGGATTATACAGACCTGAGTAGTGCAGACCTAAGTAATGCAGACTTGAGAGGTGTTGATCTGAATAATGCAGATCTACAAGATATTAACCTGACTAGTACTGATTTACCTGAATCAACTTTCATTATATTTGGTGAAAAATATTTTATTTCAATATGTGGTGATAATGTCAGAGTAGGTTGTGAGGTTCATTCAGCTAGTGAATGGCGTCAATTTAGCAAACAAGACATTATTGATATGGGCGATGACTGGCTTAAATTTCACCCTCGCCTATTAGATATTATTGATTTTTATTGTGGTAAAGGTGAGCGCCCAGAATGGTTAAAGGCGCAAAACGATGATTTATGAACAATTCCAAGAACGACTATAATCCAGATTAGAGGAATTTAGTAGACCCGCTCAATATTTACAGGTTAAAAAAATATATGTTACTAAGATACGGGTTGGCGATAGGTATGTTGTGGTAGATAGTAAAAACAGTTCAGTTAAACAGCTAAATGAAGAAATACGCCACCTCCTAGTGAATTTCTTTACTAGCATTTAGTTATGGAAAAATTTTTAAAACTTTTAGATAAAAAATTTCTAACTATATATTTAAAAATAAAAGATTTATATTTTTTCAACGGTTCATAAGCTTGAAATTAAATTCTAAAAGTATTTTTATTCCTGAAAATACAGAATTTCAATATGAATTAAATTTAAGGGCGCTATCAAAATGAAATTCATTAACTAAAGATAGCCGTAATTCTAAATTTCTAGACAACTATAGCATTAACATTGGATGTAACATATTATTAATATGGAAGATGTTCTGTTATTTTCAATTGTTAGCCAAATTTTTGCTCGTTCTCTATATGATATTTCCATTTTCATCCCAATGTTTTTGGGACTCAATTTCATTAATTTACATCATTCTATAATCTGTAGGCTGATACACCACTTTATAGCTGATGTTACATGCAGTTGTATAGTCCTAAGTTGACAAAAAAACTGAACATTTAAAAAATTACATTTATAATATAATCATTGAACTAACTAATGAATAACTAAAACGTGGTGGGTTGATGAACAGTAATGAAATGAATGAAATATTGAAAAAACATAAAATTTGGCTTACCTCTAATGGCAAGAATGGATGTCAAATAGAACTTGATGATGACCTGAGTTATAGCAAAATAGTAGCTGCCGACCTAAGATGTGCTAACTTAAATAGTAGCAACCTAACACATGCTAAATTGAGTTATACCAACCTAAAAGGTGCTGACCTGAGTTTTTGCAATCTAGAATGGGCTGAACTGTGTTGTACCAATCTAGAACGTATAAACCTAGGTTTTTGCAAGCTGGAAAATGCTGATCTAAGATGTGCCAATCTCATTGACGCACATCTGTATCGTTCAATCTTGCAATCCGCAAACCTGAGAGGTGCGAACCTAAGAGATGCATTCTTGCAATCCGCAGACCTGAGAGGTGCGGACTTAAGCGATACAGATTTGAGAGGCGCAGACCTAAGTAATGCAGACTTGAGAGGTACAGACCTAAGTTATGCAGACTTGAGAGGTGTCAATCTGAGAGATGTAGATCTGAGCTGTCCAAACCTTAATCGTACTATATTACCTGAATCAACATTCATTATATTAGGTGAAAAATATATTATTTCAATATATGGTGATTATGTCAGAGCTAGTAGTTGTGCTAATACACATTATCAGAATCATTTAGCTAGTGAATGGCGTCAATTTAGCAAACAAGACATTCTTGATATGGACGGTGAGGACTCGCTTAAATTTTACCCTCGCCTATTAGATATTATTGATTTTTATTGTGGTAAAGGTGAGCGCCCAGAATGGTTAAAGGCGCAAAACAATGATTTATGAACAATTTCAAGAACGATTGTAATCCAGATTAGTGGAATTTAGTAGACCCGCTCAATATTTACAGGTTAAAAAAAATATATGTTACTAAAATACGGGTTGGCGATAGGTATGTTGTGGTAGATAGTCAAAACAGTTCAGTTAAACAGCTAAATGAAGAAATACGCCACCTCCTAGTGGATTTTTTTGCTAGCATTTAGTTATGGAAAAATTTTAAAAACTTTTAAATAAAAAATTTCTAACTATATAGTTAAAAATAAAAGATTTATATTTTTTCAACGGTTCATAAGCTCGAAATTAGATTCTGAAAGTATTTTTATTCCTGAAAATACAGAATTTCAATATGAATTAAATTTAAGGGCGCTATCAAAATGGAATTCATTAACTAAAGATAGCCGTAATTCTAAATTTCTAGCCAACTATAGCATTAACATTGGATGTAACATATTTTTAATATGGAAGATGTTCTGTAATTTTCAATTGCTAGCCAAATTTTTGCTCGTTCTCTATATGATATTTCCATTTTTATCCCAATGTTTTTAGGACTCAATTTCATTAATTCACATCATTCTATAATCTGTAGGCTAATACACCACTTTATAGCTGATGTTACATGCAGTTGTATAGTCCTAAGTTGACAAAAAAATCTGAACATTAAAAAAATTACATTTATAATATAATCATTGAACTAACTAATGAATAACTAAAACGTGGTGGATTTGATGGATATTTGTAAAATAAATAAAATATTTAAAAGGCATAAAATTTGGCTTACCTCTAATGGCAAGAATGGAGGTCAAATAGAACTTGATGCTGACCTGAGTTATAGCAAAATAGTAGCTGCCGACCTAAGATGTGCTAGCTTAAATGATAGCAACCTAACACATGCTAAACTGAGTTATACCAACCTAAAAGGTGCTGAACTGTGTTTTTGCAATCTGAAAAATGCTGATCTAAGATATGCCAACCTGAGTCACGCAAATCTGTACCGTGCAGTCTTGCAATCCGCAAACCTGAGAGGTGCAGACCTGAGAGGTGCAGACCTAAATACTGCAGACTTGAGAGGCGCAGACCTAAGTAATGCAGACTTGAGAGGCGCAGACCTAAGTAATGCAGACTTGAGAGGTGTCAATCTGAGAGATGTAGATCTGAGCTGTCCAAAGCTTCATCGTACTATATTACCTGAATCAACATTCATTATATTAGGTGAAAAATATTTTATTTCAATATATGGTGATTATGTCAGAGCTAGTAGTTGTGCTAATACACATTATCAGAATCATTTAGCTAGTGAATGGCGTCAATTTAGCAAACAAGACATTCTTGATATGGACGGTGAGGACTCGCTTAAATTTTACCCTCGCCTATTAGATATTATTGATTTTTATTGTGGTAAAGGTGAGCGTCCAGAATGGTTAAAGGCGCAAAACAATGATTTATGAACAACTCCATGAACGATTGTCTCCCAAATGACAATCGTTGTGCCTTTCCATTCCATCTATAACGAAATTGAAAGGTAATAATTCCGTTTTGTGATATTCTTACACCTAATTCATCACTGTTAGTAATTTAATATAACCAGATAAGCTTTATTTACTAATGTTGTTATTTTGATAGTTTATAGCCATTTTTATTTTATACATTCTGTACACAACTAAAAATATAATTATGTACACAATTGCAAGTTAACAATCAAAAAAGTTATAACCGTGAAAAAACAAAATTGAATAACAAATTAAATAAACTATTGAAAATATAGAAATAAAAGACAATTAAAGGCAAAAAGAATAATGAAAAACGACTTAAATCAGCCAACTTTTTACTTTCATGATTATGAAACTTTTGGTATAAACCCTGCTTTAGATCGCCCAGCACAGTTTGCAGGAGTTCGAACTGACGGTGATTTTAACATCATTGAAGATCCTTTAGTTATTTATTGTCAAATTGCTCAAGATTATTTGCCAAATCCTGAGGCTGTGCTTATTACTGGAATTACTCCTCAGAAAGCCAATCAAAACGGCATTTGTGAAGCTGAATTTACTAAACAAATCTATCAAGCTTTTAGTGAACCCAACACATGTATTTTAGGATATAATAATATCCGATTTGATGATGAAGTCACTCGTAATATTTTATATCGTAACTTTTATGATCCCTATTCCTATAGTTGGCAGAACGGTAATTCTAGGTGGGATCTTCTTGATGTTGTTAGAGCTTGTTATGCATTAAGACCAGATGGTATCAATTGGCCTATCAATGATAACGGCCTTCCTAGCTTTCGTTTGGAGCATCTAACTCAAGCAAATAATATTAAGCATGAACATGCTCACGATGCTATGTCCGATGTTTATGCAACTATTGCTATGGCTAAACTAATAAAAGAAAAACAACCCAAATTATTTAATTATTTTTTCTTATTACGTAATAAAAACAAAGTTGCTGATCTTATAGATGTTGTCAATATGACACCTATCATTCATGTATCGGGCATGCTAGGTAGTCATCGAGGTAATCTATCAGTGGTTGCTCCAATAATTTGGCATCCAATACAAAATAATGCAGCTGTTATATGTGATTTAGCGGGTGATATTGACCTCCTCATTGATTTGTCCGTTGAACAAATCAATGAGAAACTGTATACAAAAACAGAAGATCTAGAGTTAGGAGAATCGCGAATTCCTTTAAAATTAATTCATACCAATAAATGCCCTATAGTTGCTCCATTAAAAACCTTGTTACCTGAAAATGCAAAACGATTTGGGCTTGATGTTGAACAATGTTTAATTAAACTACAAAAACTACAAGAAAATCAAAATTTGCTGCAAAATAAGATGCAAGAATTGTTTAATATTGATAATAATTATCCAATTAATTCAGATGTTGATGCTCAAATTTACCAAGGTTTTTTGAATAATCAAGATAAATTACGCTGTGAAACGATTCGAACAACACCCACTCAACTGTTAGATAGCCTATCTTTAACATTTGATGATCCTCGTTTAGCTACTCTTTTTTTTAGATATAAAGCCCGAAACTATCCTCAAGCATTAACTGAACGAGAACAAACCATTTGGTACAACTATTGTCGAGACAAACTTAATACACCCAAAATACAAGATTATTTATTGAATCTTGAACTGTTGGCTGAAACCTATATTCAACAACCTGAAAAATTAACAATAATTAAACAACTTTATAACTATTGTCATAATTTAGTTGGATAATTGAATTTGACGGGCGTATGATAGAACCAATTCTATTTATATCATTGAAGCCGCAGATATAAATAATCATCATAAAGTTTAAAATATTTAGCAATATAATATTATGAAACATTTTTTAGCCAAACATGCAACGATAAAACATCGACTCTATTCTTTATACTATACGCTGTTCAGCTATGGTCGAGGATTGATTATTTTAACTCTCTGTTTATGGGCGGGAAATATAATCTCAAAAATAATACCGATAATGATTCCTGGCAGTATTATTGGTTTGTTACTTCTATTTTTCTTACTTGCTTTCCAGCTTGTTCCAACTTGTTGGATCAAAAATAGTTGTAATATATTTATGCGTTATATGACGGTTCTTTTTATCCCAGCAGCAATGGGTATAATGGATAATTATTCACTTTTATTAGAAAATTGGATCCCTATAATTTTTAGCACTGTAGGCGGGTCGCTTATTGTGTTAATTTTTACCGCTTTTCTAACCGAAAACTTCCAAAAAAAAATTATGTCGCCAAAAAGAACAATTCTATCTAAAGATCAGGAGAAGCAACCATGATATGGATGCTACCACTTACAGTTTGTGTTTTTCTCATTATTCGTAGAATTTCATTCAAATTAAAAAGTCCCCTATTTAATCCTTTAGTCATATCGGTTATTGTTTTAATTCCAATTTTATTAATAACTAAAACCAGTTATGAGCAATATGTAGCAAATGTACAAATTATTAATGATTTATTGCCTTATTCAGTTGTAGCCCTTGCCTATCCATTATACGAACTTATTCCTCAAATCAAAGCTCGTTGGAAATCAATCATATTTATTACCTTTACTGCTTCAATTGCCTCAATGATAACTGGCGTATGCATTGCATTTTGGTTGGGAGGTAATAATGCTATTGCAGCGTCTGTTTTACCGAAATCAGTGACTACTGCTATTGCAGTAACTATTGCTGCTGATCAAGGTGGCGTCCCATCAATAGCGGCATTATGTGTAATATTAGTTGGTACATTAGGCGGAATTTTTGGGCATCAAATATTAAATCTTGTTAAAATAAAATCAGCTTCTGCTAGAGGACTTTCTATTGGAGCTGTTTCACATGCAGTTGGAACAGCACGTTGCATTGAGGTTGATTATAACGAAGGAGCCTATAGTTCCTTGTCGCTTGTTTTATGTGGTATTATGACATCATTGACAGCACCTTTTTTATTTCCAATAATGGTATTTATTTTTGATTGGTTTTAGCATGAATTTAAAAAAGCTAATAGCTTGTTTTATTGGTTTGTGCTTGATTGCAATATCTACGATTCTTATCCTTGACTATTGGATCAGCTATAAAACAGCACCTTATATCTATCACGATGAGAACAAACTTCCTTATCGTGCTGTTGGTGTAGTACTTGGCACATCTAAATATGTACGAGGTGGCGGACTAAATGGTTTTTATCGAAACCGCATTGATGGAGCGATCGACCTTTATTGGCAAGGTAAAGTAGATTATCTTTTACTTAGCGGAGATAATGCCTTATTAAGCTATAATGAACCAATCACTATGCAAAAAGATTTAATCAAAGCAGGCATTCCAAGAAAAGCGATAGTTCTTGATTACGCAGGTTTCAGAACGTTTGATTCAATTGTTCGTGCCAATAAAGTCTTTGATGCAAATGATTTCACAATTATCACTCAAGAGTTTCATTGCGAACGTGCAATTTTTATTGCTATTGCTCAAGGAATACAGGCACAATGTTTTGCTGTACCATCGCCTAAAAGTATGAAATTAGTTCGTATCCGTGAAATGTTCGCTCGTGTCAGTGCCTTTATTGATCTTTATATTCTAAGTAAAGAACCAAAGTATCTTGGCCCTGTAATACCAATCATATCCAACAATGAATAATTTTTTGTAAAAAAGTTTGAGGTTATGGGTACGTTTCAGTAAAAAAATAGGCAGAAAGCTATTGTCTAATAAATTAGATTGCATTTTTATGCAAAAAAAAGTAATATTTAGTCAATTTAAATTTAAGAAAACGAAGAATGAATATTGAACTAAACCATATTAATTGCTTTTATGGTTCTCATCAGGCATTAAATGATGTTTCATTATGCTATCCACTTGGTGAAACGATTGTTTTACTTGGTCAAAGTGGTGCAGGAAAGAGCTCTTTATTAAAAGTATTTAATTTACTTGAAATTCCAACGTCTGGAGAAATGACGATTGCTGACTCACATTTTGATTTTTCAAAAAAAATCAGTGAATCAACAATTCGACTGCTTCGAAAAAATGTTGGTATGGTTTTTCAAAATTATAATTTATGGCCACATTTAACTGTACTTGAAAATCTAATTGAAGCACCTTGTCAAGTATTAAAAATGTCTAAAAAAGAAGCCATTGACAAAGCAATGTCGATTTTAAAACGTTTACGGATAGATGATATGGCACACCGTTACCCTCTTCACCTTTCAGGAGGACAACAACAACGTGTGGCTATAGCAAGAGCATTAATGATGGAACCTCAAATTTTATTATTTGATGAGCCAACAGCGGCTTTAGATCCAGCTATAACATCGCAAATAGCAGAGATCATTAATGAATTATCACAAACAGGGATTACACAAATTATTGTCACACATGAAGTTGATTTTGCCCGTAAAGTTGCTTCGCAAGTGATTTATATGGAACACGGTAAAATTATTGAGCAAGGGCAATTAGAATGCTTTGCTCATCCTAAAACCAAAGAATTTAAAGCTTATTTATCACATTAAATAATATAATTGGGTGAAAATATGAAGAAAACATTATTAGCTGTTTTATTAGCGGGAACAGCATTTGTTGCACAAGCAGCAGAAAACCTTATCATCGGTACTGAAGCAACTTACGCGCCTTTTGAATTTACTAATGATAAAAATGAAATTGTCGGTTTTGATATTGATATGATCAACAAAATTTGTGAAGAAATGAAAGTTTCTTGCAAAATTGTTAATCAATCATTTGATGGTTTAATTCCCAGTTTAAAAACTCGTAGAATCGATGCTGCAATTGCAGGTATAGATGTAACAGCTGAAAGACAAAAACAAGTTGATTTTACAAAAATTTATTATGATGATAGTTCAATTCAATTCATCACATTAAAAGACTCTCTAACTAGTTTAGATCAACTTAAAGGCAAACGTGTCGGTATTCAAAAAGGTACGACTTATTTAAAATATTTGAATGAAAAATTTCCGGATGTGAAACCGGTTAGTTACGATAGTTATCAATTTGCATTTCTTGATTTAAAAGCTAAACGTATTGATGCTATTGTTTCAAGTTCATTCGTAGCCGGTGACTGGTTAGGTAAAGATGCCGAAATCGTACCATTAGGTGATAAAATCACTGATCATGAATTTTTTGGTGAAGGTTTAGGTATTGCTTTACGTAAAGGTAATGATGAGCTTCGTGAAAAATTTAACCAAGCAATCGATAAGCTAAAAGCAAATGGAGAATTAGACGCTATTTATAAAAAATGGTTTAATAACTAGTCGTTAAAATTTAATTCTTAACTTGATTTATGATCTCGCCGCATACATTGCGGCGAGTTTATTTTTTTAATTTAAATACGGTTTTTTTATGTCAGACTTTCTATCCAACGGAACAAACTGGATTCTATCTTCGATGGACG
The DNA here is from genome assembly GCF_000599985.1 of Gilliamella apicola. NCBI lineage: Bacteria > Pseudomonadati > Pseudomonadota > Gammaproteobacteria > Orbales > Orbaceae > Gilliamella > Gilliamella apicola. Next base: position 1,533,058 of record NZ_CP007445.1, on the reverse strand, counting down.
GATATATCTTGCCATTAGCGCAAGCAACGTCAATCACATTATCATTAGCTTTTGTATCATTAATTGTAGGCATGATATTTGCTTTTATTTTTACACTGCTAGAATCTGCACCTTTCAAACCCGTTGCATGGTTAATGTCCTTATTTAATTTGACTATCCGCGCCCTACCCGAATTATTAATTGTGGTAGCAATTTATACTGGACTACCTTTGTTATTGATGTCATTAGATGATGGAATAGCAATTTCGCTTGGATTTACCTCCTTTACATTGCAAATCGACATAGCAAACACAAAACCCGATCCATTTTTATGTGGTGTAACTGCCCTTTCATTACTTTATGCGGTTTATGCATCTCAAACATTACGAGGTGCTTTTAAAGCAATTTCAAACGGTCAAAAGCAAGCGGCACAAGTACTTGGATTGAGCAAATCACGAACGTTCTTTCGAATTATCATGCCACAAATGTGGCGTCATGCCTTACCTGGATTGAGTAATCAATGGCTAATACTATTAAAAGATACCGCGTTAGTTTCGGCAATCGCTATTGATGATTTGATGATGCAAACAAAAACCATAATTGCTCGAACTAATCAACCTTTTCTATGGTATTTCATTGCGATGCTTATTTATTTAATTATCTCTATTTTAAGTCAAAAGGTTATTACACGAATCGAAAAGCGTTCAACCTATTTTGAACAACCAAAATCAGCCAATAGTTTGTAAGGTCACGTTATGTTTGATAATTTTATTTACTATCTTAAAGTCATTTTACAAGGACTTCCTGATACCTTAAGTTTAGGCATTTTAGGCATTATTTCAGCAGGTCTATTGGCTGTTGTTTTATCTTGCTTATTATCGCTAAATTCTTGTGTGATAACTAAAATTATACGCACTTATATTATTATATTTACCGGTTCACCGCTATTAGTTCAGCTATTTTTAATCTACTATGGGCCATCACAATTTGGCGATGTTTTAAATAAAGTACCGACATTTTATGAGATTATCTCTTCACCTTGGTTCTGTGCTTATCTTGCATTAACACTTAATAGTGCAGCCTATACTACGCAAATATTTTATGGCGCTTTAAAATCCGTACCACAAGGTCAATGGCAAGCGTGTGAGGCTTTAGGTATGAATAAAAGACAAACATTAAAAATTGTCATGCCATATGCAATAAAACGAGCACTTTCGACTTATTCTAATGAAGTGGTTTTTGTAGTAAAAGGTACCGCTTTAGCTTCAATGATTCCTGTTATGGATATTATGGGATATAGTAATCAATTAAATGGAGATTATTACGATTTTTCAATTTTTGTGGTTGCTGGGCTAGTCTACCTCTTGATAAATGGGCTTTTAAGCACCATTATGAGGATAATAGAGAAAAAAGCCCTCACTTTTGAAAACTAATATGAGCCAATTCAATTCAGCATCATTTTTAAAAACAGTCCCACATAAACCGGGCATTTATCAAATGTTCAATGATAAACAGACCATTATTTATGTGGGAAAAGCCAAAGATCTCAATAACCGATTAAAAAGCTATTTTAACAGTAGTAAAAAAACACTTAAAACAGACAGGCTAGTCAGCCATATTCATCATGTTGAATTTACAATTACCAACACCGAAACTGAAGCTTTACTACTAGAACAGACTTACATCAAAAAATATCAGCCTCGTTATAATGTATTATTAAAAGATGATAAGAGCTATCCATTTATAAAGCTTAGTAAAGAACGCCATCCACAATTATCACTTTATCGTGGCGCAATTAATCGAAAAAAAGATGAGTTTTTTGGTCCTTATCCGAGTGGATATGCAGTTAAACAGATTTTAGCCCTACTACAAAAAACCTTTCCGATTAGACAATGTTTGGATAGTACTTATCGCAATCGTACTCGTCCATGTTTGCAATACCAAATTAAACGTTGTTTAGGTCCATGTGTACCAGGATTAGTTAGCGATGAAGATTATAATGAACAAGTTAATTATGTTAGATTATTTTTGTCTGGACGATCAGAGCAGATTATCCAAAAAATAACTGAAGATATGCATAAAGCAAGTAGCGAGCTTAACTTTGAAAAAGCCGCAGCATTACGTGATCAGTTACAAGCCATAAAACATATTAATGAAAAACAAGCTATATATAATAATAATGATAATCTTGATGTCATTGGATTCCATTATGAGTCGGGTTTAGCTTGTATTTATGTTTTGTTTATCCGCAATGGGCAAACTTTTGGTCACCGCTCTTATTTCCCTAAAGTGCCTTCAAATACTGAGCTCGAAGAAGTTATTGAAACCTTTTTAGGTCAATTTTATCTGCAAGGTAATCAAAATAGAAATATTCCTCAAAAGATTTTATTAAATTTTTCATTATCAGATAAACAAGCAATGGAAGAAACTTTATCTATCATTGCAGAGCATCAAGTTAAATTAGTTGATGAACCTAAAGGCGATAATCTAAAATTACTTAATATTGCTACTGTTAATGCACAAACAGCAGTCAAAAATAAGCTATTAGAAAATTCAACCATAAAACAACGATATGATGCGCTTAAGGCATTTTTAGGGATTGATAAAATCAATCGCATGGAATGCTTTGATATCAGTCATTTTATGGGTAAAAATACAATAGCGTCTTGTGTAGTATTTGATGAAAATGGTCCAGTCAAATCTGAATTTCGTCGCTATAATATAACAGACATTACTCCGGGTGATGATTATGCTGCGATGGAGCAAGTATTGAGGCGTCGTTACAATAAAAAAGATCTAGCAGATGAAAAAGTTCCTGATATTATCTTCATTGATGGTGGTAAAGGTCAACTTAATCAAGCATTACAAGTATTTGAGCAGTTAGATGTAAATTGGAATAAAAATCATCCAATTTTAATCGGTGTGGCTAAAGGCGCAGAAAGAAAAGAAGGTCTTGAAACACTATTTTTTGAAGCACATGGTACAGGTCATTATCTTGATGATCGCTCCCCAGCTCTATTACTTATTCAACAAATACGTAATGCATCTCATGATCATGCTATTGTGGGACAACGTAAAAAAGGGACAAAACAGCTTACGGATAGTGCATTAGAGCATATTAATGGTGTGGGGGCAAAAAGAAGAAAAGCACTTTTAAATCATTTTGGTGGATTAAGAGAGTTAAAAAATGCCAGTATTGATGAAATAGCCCAAGTACAAGGTATTTCTAAACCATTAGCTGAAAAAATTTATCTAAATTTACAACAATAACGCATTGAAAAAATAACACATTTCAGGCAACATAAGCATTAAAAGAACACTATTTTTTATTATCACTAATGCTTTGATTAATAAGACAAAAAAAGAGCTTATTTCACATGAAAATCAACCTACCAACACTTTTAACTTTATTTCGAGTCATTCTAATCCCTTTTTTGGTATTAGCATTTTATCTTCTACCCCACGAATGGTCTGGTTTTTTTTCAGCATTAATTTTTGTAATTGCAGCAATAACGGATATTTTTGATGGCTATCTTGCTCGTCGTTTAGGACAAACGACTAAGTTTGGTGCTTTTTTGGATCCGGTTGCTGATAAAATTATGGTAACAATTGCACTGGTGTTAATTACCCAATATTACCAAGCATGGTGGATATCCGTTCCAGCAATTATAATTGTCTCACGTGAAATTATAATCTCCGCTTTACGTGAATGGATGGCTGAAATTGGCAAACGTAGTAATGTTGCCGTGTCATCCATTGGCAAAATCAAAACTATTGCCCAAATGACTGCATTAACTTGGTTACTTTGGCGTCCTTGCGACATTGTTATTAATGCAGGCTTAGTTACCCTATTACTTGCTACAATTTTAACTTTATTGTCCATGTTGCAATATTTATGGGTAGCGCATAATGATCTATTAGATGAAGAATAATACCTTACTTCCAAATTTATAAGTGTAATTTTATTGTATAACTTTAATTTAATAAAATTACACAAATCTATTTTAGATTAACAATAAGAATATCTTTAAATCATTAACGAGTTAAACATTAAGCAATCAATCGATTTATCTAAAATTTTTATTGACTGAAAAAATGATATAGGTAAAATGCACAGCATTCAAAGCGAATTACTTTTTGATAATTAGTTTTGAGCCCGGGTGGTGAAATCGGTAGACACAAGGGATTTAAAATCCCTCGGCCTTTTTGGCCGTGCGAGTTCAAGTCTCGCCCCGGGCACCATTTAAAACACTTCTCATGCGGGAATAGCTCAGTTGGTAGAGCGCAACCTTGCCAAGGTTGAGGTCGCGAGTTCGAACCTCGTTTCCCGCTCCAAACATTCATCTAATGAGCCTCATAGACGTTCACCAAGCAATCAAAACTATGTCTAAATCAACACGTTTTTGTGTATTGGTTATATGTAGAAATATACTAATATTTACCCTCTGCCACACGAAAACAGTACATTCTATGGTTCATTGAAATCCATAAGTGGTACATTCATATTTTTGAATTACATTTGATTTTGCATTCCCATAATAGAAATCTCCTTACTTTCTTCTTAGGAGAACGCTTATGGCACTCACTGATGCAGCGGAACGAAACCGCAAACCTTAAGCAAAACCCTATACTCTGAAGGATATTCTAGTGTAAATACCCCATTGTTAGCACACAAATCAAGTAGAAAATCATGCTATTTGCTTCATGTTTCTATATTCAATTGGTGTCATATTATTTAATGCTTCATGCGGTCTTTCTGTGTTATACATTTCTAACCACTCTTCGGTTATTTTTCTTACTTGTTCCAGATTTTTAAATAAATACAGATCTAATACCTCCGTTCGATATGTGCGGTTAAATCGTTCTATATAGCCGTTTTGATAAGGACTACCTGGTTTAATATAATCTAGGGTTATTCCATGTGATTTTGCCCAACTTGTAAATCTGTTTGAGGTAAATTCTGTGCCATTATCAACGCGTATTTTTAATGGATAACCGTGATATTGAGCCAGTCTGTCTAAATAACGGGTAATTCTACCTGCCGATAAACTGACCGCAATATCAATGCCTAATGCCTCTCGATTAAAGTCATCAATAACATTAAAGGTTCTAAATCGGCGGTGATTTTGAGAACTATCACTCATAAAATCCATTGACCAACATTCTCCCAAACGACTTGGTACTGATAATGGCTCTGGATAACGTTGGGGCAATCGTTTATTGCGTTTAGAACGAATATTGAGTTTTAACTGACAATAAACTCGATAAATCCGTTTATGATTCCACGTATATCCCAGTTTCCTGATTCGATGAAAACACTTAGGAAATCCCCAACGTAAATGCTTGTCTGTTATTGACTTAAGTAATGAAATAATCATAGTGTCATCTGCCGATTTAGGTTGATAGTAGTAAGCACAGCGACTTAAATTCACAATAGTGCAACTCATTTTAATTGTTATACAGTATTGTGACTGTAGTGTTTGTGCCCAACTCTTACGAACTGCCGTCGGCACTATAGCTTTTTTATTATTTCTTGCTGGAGCTGAGAAGTTAAACTTAATTCAGCATACATCTGTTTAAGTTTACGATTTTCAGCTTCCAGCTGTTTTAACCGCGTAATGTCCGATGATTGCATACCGCCATATTTATCTCGCCATTTATAAAAAGTAGAAACGGCCATACCATATTTACGGCAAAGCTCTTTAATAGGGATACCAACTTCAGCTTCTTTTAAAATGGAGACAATTTGGTGTTCCGATAATTTTTTCATATTGAAATTCTCCTTAAAAATATTATAGAGAATTTTCTACTTTTTTATGTACTATTTTAGGGGATAGTTACACTAGGATTATCCTTATTATTTTATAAGACGATTATACTTAATCCCAAAAACTAGGTGTGCTTTACCAGACGCTTACTATGGACTTAGGGCAAGTGGATGGACAACGAAGGTATATAGCAACAATTTATAAAAAATATTAGTATTTTTGTAAACTGTTATAGCTAACTTAACCTTAATTCATCAATTGAAAAATAGCTTCGTTACTTCATGAAAAAACAATATAAGACTAGCCTATAATATTTTTTAATTGCACTCATAAAAAAACTAACTCCATCATTTTGGATAGGCTACACTAATTAGTACCAATTTTATAAGGTCATTGTTATGATAAACCAACAATAAAAAAAGGTAACAATAATGACAATCAATTTAACCCGAAGAGAAAAACGCAGCTTTACTAACGAGTTCAAAAAACAGATGGTAATGCTGTATCAAAATGGTAAAAAACGTGCTGATATCGTCGCTCAGTATGACCTCACCAAATCAGCATTAGATAATTGGATAACTCAGTATCAAACCACGGGGTCATTTACCGCTAAAGATAATCGCAGTGCGGAGGAGAACGATATCCTAAAGCAAGCTGCGTTGATAATGGGGCGAAAATCGAGCTAATTTTACACAATAAGCACCGATACACTTTGCGAGGATTATGTCGTTGCTTAAAAGTAACAAGAAATCGTTTTTATTATCAACGGCAATTGTCCCAACAACCGCAAGATGTTGTGCTCAGTGAAAGAGTCGGTAGAGTTTTTAATGATAATTACCGCGCTTATGGTACAAGGCGCCTGCAGGCAGAACTGAGAAAGCAAGGCATGATTTTATCTCGACGACGAATTGGTCGAATTATGGCAAAAAATGGCTGGGTCTCAAAATACACCTGTAAAAAATATCGTATTCACGTTGGAAAAAGTAATGAATCGAGTGTGGGGAATGAACTTAATCGAGAGTTTGAGATAGGTCAACCACGAAAAATATTGGTGACTGATTTAACCTATGTGAGGGTTAAAGAGCGGTGGCACTACCTTTGTGTGATTGTTGATGTCAGTAATCGAGAGATAGTTGGACGAAGTGCTGGCAGGCATAAAACAGCAGGGTTAGTTATGCAAGCAATCAGTCAAATTCCAATGAATTTACAGTCTATTGAGTTTTTTCACTCAGATAGAGGAAAAGAGTTCGATAATCATCTAATTGATGAGTGTTTAACCGAGTTTAGCATTAAACGTTCATTAAGCCGTAAAGGCTGCCCGTATGATAATGCAGTTGCGGAAGCAACATTTAAAGCGGTGAAAACAGAATTTGTATCGAATACTATTTTTGATTCACTGGAGCAGCTTAGGTTGGAATTTAATCATTATGTCGATTGGTTTAACTGCAACCGACTTCATTCAACATTAAATTATCAGTCACCGATTGAATACAAAAGAAATCGATGACTTTATCTTTTTGGTACTAAAAAGTGTGGACATACCAAGGATTTAATAATAACTCTATTTTTTTACTCATGGTTTATTCTTATAGATAGTGTTAACTTATATTTTTTTGCCACTAAGATCAACTAATACCCTTTCATTTAGTAAGTGTACATCTATACCTACATACAACTATACTGATACTTTTCAGGCAAATACTTTATTTGCTTCTGGAGAAAAGAAAATCTGGTTTCCACCACCTTTATACCATAATCCATCATCATATTTTTGGCTAGTAGCGGAGGTTTTCTATTCCTTATAACCTTCTGACGTGCATCAAATGTAGCACTATCAGTGACCAATAATAGAAATACTTAACCAACTCACGTTCCATCAACTTATGATTAAGTAATACAGGAATAAACTCATCGCCTAACGAAGCAATATAAAAACTCACAATTTCTTTACCGTTTGGCAAACAAAGAGCTACATAACCACCTTTTTAAATGCGTAATGACTTCAAAATATAGCATTTTCTTTCAGCAAGCTTCATCAGCTCGCTGCAGGTTAATATATCATCGGTATCTAAATTGTTTGATGAATTAAGCCACCTGAAATAATATCCGTCATAACAGTACCTAATGATTATTAGGAAATGTAATTATTTTCTTTGTACCAAGTGACAACATCTCTAAACGTTTCATCTAAAGGTCTAAATTTACAGCCTAATTCCCTTGCACTCTTTTCATGACTAAAATGTGTACGCTTATATTCATTTCCGATCAACTTCACGGACGAATAACTTAATAAAATAGGTTTACGTGTAAATACGTGATAAATTTCCTGCCCCATTGCAATACCCTTTAATAACCATAAAGGGATACGCTTAGTTGGCATTTTTTCAAGTAATTTAAAAATATCCTTCATTTCCATATAACGCCCTGCTGCAAGATACTTTTCACCACCCTACCTTTTTCTAAAGAAGCAATATGATGTTCTGCAACATCCCTAGCATCAACGACTGAAAAACTTGCAGGTAATATACCAGGCATTTTTCCAGCAATATAATCCAATACTAATTGCCCAGATGAAGTTGGCCCCATATCAAAAGGACCGTACATCCAACCAGGTAATACAATGGTTATAAACATATCAGGATGATTACTTAAAAACTCTTTAACTTTTTCTTCTGCTAAAATTTTACTTTTATAATAATTATCACTACCCTATACAGGGCGTTGCATGGTTTCATCAATTAACTCCCTTTCTTTACCACACAAAGTTGCAATAGATGAGGTATAAACTGCCTTACGGATTCCTGCTGCATAGGCAGCTTCTAATATTTGTTCTGTACCCTTTACGTTCGTATTAAAAAGTTCATCCCAATGCTTGCCACCTTTATAATTATCTCTAAAAAAAGCCGCACAATGAAATAACGCATCACATCCTTTTAAATGCGCAGTAAAGCCTTTTATGTTTAATATATCGCCCTCAATTATCTCAACTAAAGGACTATAAAATTGCTTTTTAGCTTTTTCTACCGACCTGCCAATACTTTTACTTTAATATTGCGATCAATCAAAATTCTTACAATACTACTGCCTAATAATCCTGTTGCACCTGTTACAAACACTACGTTCATTTCTAAAATCCTTATTAAATAGCCCTAGTTCGGCACAAGTAAAATACCGCACAGAATTCAAATACCAATTGGTATCACAAAAAATATATGTTATTCTAGTCTTTTAGAAATGGCAATATTTATTAATCAAATAATTTATCGTTTTTAAAACAGTTTTAAAGTGTATAAATATTGGGAATACATGAAGTAGCGAAGTACATAAAGTATGCAAAGAAAAACGAGAGCACAGCAACAGCAAGAAACTAAAGAAATGTTATTTGCAGCTGCAATAGAACAAATTATTAAATTTGGTTTTGACAAAACAAGCATCAACTCGATAAGTGAAGGCGCAGGTTTTTCAAAAGGTGCTTTCTTCTCAAATTTTAAAAATAAATACGATTTATTACTACAACTCACAGAAAAACTTAAATCAGAAGAAAGATTAAACTTAAAATCAGCGCTTGCTATTGATAGTGAAAATAATACCATCTCGATAAATGGATTAAACAGCTATGTTGATCAAATAAAAAATAATACCATTTGTGTTATTTTAAACATAGAAATGCAGCTTATTGCCAGCAGAGATCAAAACTTCAAACAGTACTACAACCAACTGCAACGAGAAAACAATAAATCGCTAGGTGAAATCATATGCGCTGTTTTCAAATCAGAAGGAGTACAACCCTCTTTACCTAATGAATCTTTAGCTCAAATATTTATAGCCCTCACCGAAGGACTGATCTTACAAAATGCCAGCAATCCTGGTGAACAAATTAAGCATGTACTTTACTCACTAATCGAAAAAGAAAAATATGCTATTAAAACTCTCTAATATAGACACTAAAAGAGTATCGATATTCCGTTGATATTTCTTTAAAGCATGTCATATTAAAATCTTCACTACCATAGTGCCTTCAGTTACTCTGCGAATGGATAAGGTAAACTCACCATCAATTCAATATGCGCATGGAATTTTAGCCGTAGATAGTTTTTTGATCGTCGTGAGCTCTTACCTCGACGTTAATAAAAGAAGGAATACTCGGATAGATAAAAAATAAACCAATCTGATCTGAAAAACCATTATCAACAAACAAATAAACGATAAAGACAATGTCCTCTTTTGCATATCAAACTTACCATAAGGAATTTTCTAAAAATTTACTAGCCACTTTCAAAGTCACTGAGCGAACGACTAAGAATATTGCAAAACATTAAGTTGTCTAAACTTCATAATTTGCAGAAGGTAGCAGATGAGGTTAATTATGCTGAAGATGCCAAAACTCCTTATAAATCCCATTATGTTGCAATAACTGCTGGTGAGTACCACTTTCCACTATTTCGCCTTTATCAATAACCACAATTTGCTTAGCTCCGATGATAGTTGAAAGTCGATGGGCGATAACTAATACCGTTTTTCCTTGCACGAGTTTATTAATCACCTTTTGCACTGCCAGTTCATTCTCAGTATCGAGTGCAGCAGTTGGCTCATCGAGGATAAGAATAGGCGCGTTTTTCAAAATAGCTCTGGCAATAGAGATACGTTGCCTTTCACCACCAGAGAGACTTTTGCCAATATCATTTAGTCGTGTTTGATAACCGTCGCGGAAATTCTGGATAAATTCGTGGCAATTTGCCTGTTTACAAACTTCGATGACTTCCTCATCACTAGCGGATAATTTTGCCATTCTGATATTATTAATAATGGTGTCCTGAAACAAATAGACATCCTGAAATACTACAGAAACTAGACTCATTAACTGACTCTGAGACATATCTCGAATATCAATACCACCAATTTTAATACTGCCTGATTTTACATCAGCAAACCGAAGAATAAGCTTGGTTATTGTAGTCTTACCGCAACCACTGGCACCGACCAAAGCGGTTAATGCATTTTCTGGGATCTGAAGGGATATATCCTTAAGTACATATTTGTCTTGCCCTTGGTACGAAAAGTTAACTCGTTCAAATTCAATATTATAGTGATCAGGCATAATCTCTGCCTTTTTTTCAGGTAATGATGGTGCATTCAACAGTTCCTGCAATTTTTCATACCCTATAACCAATGATTCAAGCATCGATGACATTTGTACAAAATAGTTTAATACATCCGTGGAACGAGCAACGATTAATAACACGCTAGCTAATAAGAGGTAGGAAATGGTTCCAGCATTCACCAAATACGCACCTAACGAGATGATAAGGATCAAACCAATCTGGATCACGATAGTTATAATTAAGTTAGGTTTTTCCCCTTTTTTCGTGCCAATACGCAGTATATTCGCCACATCTGTTGTTACCTTAATAAACTCTGTCATCTTCTCTTCGGTTTGGCCGGTGGATTTCAGTACATCAAGTCCTTGTACAAACTCGACAGCTTCACCTTTTAATTTTGCATTGGCCTCAGTCAGAATACTAAAACCTCTGCGATAGGCTTTCCTACGCCACAGGTAGAGTGGAATTGCCATTGGAAAGACCAAAAGCATCATCAAAGAAAGTTGCCAACTGTAAAATAACAAGGCGATTGCAGCTGATAGTGGTATAACAACGCCGGTAATGATGATATTGAGTAGCATAAATGTAAATACTGCCGCTTCATTTACGCTTTGCATCATAAGGTAATTTATTTCCCCAGATCTAAACTGACTTAAATAATCTAAGGAAATATTACGTAACTTGTTGCCTAATTTTTCCCTTAGTTCGGTAACTGCTAAAGTTGAATAACCATCCGCATCATAGCGTTCACAAAGCACCTTAAAAATAAAGCTACCCACCATTAGAACAATGACAATAATTAAATGAGTAACTGTTGCTGTAACACTTTTGGCTTCTAGCGATGCAAATAAGGGATATAGTAAAACCAACGAAACGCCAAATAAACAAGAGGATATCACAGTATAAATCAGACTGCGGATCAATATTTTCTTTTGCTCACCAGCCGCATTAATTAAGCCAATATATGTTTTCAGCAATGATTTTGTTGTGCATGTTTGTGTATTAATATACTCTTTCATCACTTTTCTCCATCAGCCAAATTATTGACTGGAATCGACCAATCTTTTGCTTTGTTATACTCTTGCCATAACAATTTATAATCACTTGAATTTTCGATTAAATCATTATGAGTCCCATGAGTTTTAATCATCCCTTTATCCAATAATATTATTTGGTCAGCATTGACAATCGTCGATAAGCGATGGGTTACCATAATGACAGTTTTATTTCTATCAATTAAACGGTTAAAGGCTTTTAATAACAAGGCCTCATTTCGAGCATCAGAAAAAGCCGTCGGTTCATCTAAAATAACGATCGGTCGATTTTGTAAAAAAACTCGGGCAATGGTGATCCTCTGTTTTTGACCACCGGATAATAGCTGCCCTCTTTCTCCTGCCAGAGTGTTATACTGTTCAGGAAGTGTCATAATGAAGTCGTGTATTTCAGCTTTTTTGGCAGCTTCAATGACTTCATCATCAGAGACAGCATTTAACCCATAGCGTATGTTATCTGCGATCGAACATGAGAATAAAAAGTTATCCTGAAAAACAAATGAAATTCTCGACATAAGTTCAGCGTATTCAATATCTTTTATATTAACTCCACCTAAAGTTATCGTTCCAGAGGTTGCATCAAGAAATCGTGGAATAAGATTTGTCAGAGTTGTCTTACCAGAACCAGATGTACCAATAAGAGCAGTAAATGAATTTTCAGGAATTTTGATATTGATATCGGATAAAACAGTGCTAGAATTCTGATAAGAAAACCCAACGTTTTTGAAAATTATCTCATTATTGTCAGGTAATAGCCGATTGGAAGAAGTTTTTAAAATTGGCAGGTTCTCAACTTCAAATATCCTTTCTATTGCTGCCTTTGACTTTTGTAATATCTGAAACAGACTCATCACCGGATGAACACTTTCTGCTATACCGATCGCCAGCAATAAAAAACAGAACGTCGTAATAAATGAGATTTGATCATTTAGTTGGGCTAAACTCAATCCAATAACTAATATGATACTCATCGGCATAGCGGAAAAAAGGCTGCGAGCAATTTTTGTAGACAATCGCATAGATTGCAACCAATGAAAGACCACCTGGCTATAGTTTTCCAATGCTTTTCGATATTGACCGAATGCTCCCTCCCCGGCATCAAATGTTCTTACCGCACTCATTCCCTGAATATATTCAATTATTTTACTGTTGATTTGAATAGTTGCATTATTATAGCTTTCCTTTAAAAGCTTAGCTTTTTTCATGATAAAACTCAGCAGCAGGAAAGTAACTAAAGTGATGGCAAATACAATGCTTGCAAAGACCCAATTAAAGATAAATAAAACGAGTAAGGTAAAAATTGGTGTAACGAATGCCTCGGCTTTTAAGGGCGGAGCATCAGCTACAAAAGCATGTAATTCTTTAATATCATCAATTAATGTTTTAACAAGATTCCCGTTGCCCATGTTTCTAACCGTTTCAATAGGCAATTGATTGATTTTTTTGATAAGTATAGTTCGTAATATTTTTTCTAGTTCAAATGCCGCATAGTGAGACTTATCGTGAGCATAAGTTCTCAGCATATAAAAAAGAATGCTCAAAACAAGTAGAGAGACAATCGGCAATCCCGGGAAGACACTGGTATCCAACATCAATTGGTGTAAAACCCAGATCAACATTAGCCAGATACTCAGTTTAAGCACCTGAGCAATTGATGCCCAAAATATAGAATGAGATACTTTATTCTTTACTGGCAGAAATATATCCTTGTGATTCATAATTAAGTGTCTCCTTAGCCTATATCTATCATGCAATAAAAAAGTCCAATCACTATTACAGTTGACCATTTATAAATAACCTACATGTATCAACTATCTTTTCCAGTAAAGCCTGACGAATATTTTTATCATTTAAGTAAAAATATCCACCTAAAAATAACATTAATAATCAACTAAATACCAAAGGTATAGTATTAACGCTTGGCGCATCTATCGCCCACATATTTAAATTCAATATGAATTTTGTAGCAGCGGTATCATGTAGCGAATGGAAATCGAGCTGGGGTAATTCGCTACAGTTAAATTTGCGATGTGATAACTTATCTTGGATCGCATCATAAATTTCTTGTTTTTTAGTTTGTTCTAATTCTCTGAGGTCGGTGTAAACAAGTAAGTCATGTTCCAGATGATCGAGTATCTGCTGTTTACCACCATCTAACGCAACTGTTCTCAGCATATCATGTCGATTTACAACTTTGTTCCAAGCGATCTTAAATTTATCTAAATCAAACTCAGACAACTCATATTCACAGTAATATTGTATTCTTGAACTATTTTCTAAAATACCATCAGTTATATTAATCCAATATGCCTTTTGCATATCAGACATAGGGAATCCAGTATTATTTGAATTGTTCATATACTTTACCTTATTAAATCACATTGATAATAATACAGTAACTATCATTATTAGAATCTCAACTCTGTAGAAAGCCCTACCATACGAGGCTGTTGATAAGTTGTATATCCACCGTCGATAATTTTAGTTTTTTCATTAGAGTTGAACGCATTTTCTGTATAAAGCGTTATACTGCCATGTTTGAAGTTATAGGTTATATACGCGTTTGCCTGCGAGTATCCGTTTGTTTTCGAGTCTTTACTATTGGATACGGATGAGTAATAAGAGTCGGTATAATTTACGTTAGCACCGATTTCAAAGCCCACTGGCAATGTATAATAACTTCCTATATTGAATGTATAACCGGGAGAACGGCTGAGTTTATTATTTTTATAACTCGGATTGTTCGTATATTCTTTAATTTTAGTTTTTAGTAACCCAACACCGGCAAAAAGATTTAAATCATCTGTTGCTTGCCAATTAAGATTAAACTCTACACCATAAGTAACAGCTTTATCCGCATTATCAATTACCGGACTACCAAAAATATTATAATAAGGAAGCTGTAAATTTTTATAGTCATTATAAAAGAGATTGGTACTTAGTTTCAGGCGGTTGTTTGGTGAAATCCAACGATGATACAATTCATAACTCCACACATACTCATTATCATATGTTGTAAAGGGCAGAATAAATGAGATTCCGGCACCTCCTGGGTTATAACCACGCGCTACCTTAACACCAATTCGATGAGCGTCGTTAAAAAGATAAGCTATGTCAAGTTTAGGCAGGAATTCTTTTTCTTTGCTTTTGTAGTGCACAACAAAGAGATTACCTCCGTTGCGTTTATGATCCTCCTGCTCATATCGAGCAGACATATTTACTTCAATATATTCTAGCGGGTTAAATGTTACTTCGCCATATATCGCTTTAGTTTCAGTTTTATCGTGATAATCGTTTTTATTTATTAACAACACTGTTTCATCTTGCGGTGAGGTGTAGTAAAACAAGCCAAATAAACCGCGATAGTCTCCAGTATTGAATCTCAATATCGGTTCAACTTGAACTTCATGGCCTTCTACCCGAGCGGGACCACCTGAGGGAAACGCATAGCGATCCTGAATATAATTAGAATATATAACTTTATTTTCAAATTCTAAAACATCATTTATTTGATAACCTATTGCTCGCTGAACGTACTTGGAATACTGCACGGTAAGTTTCAGACTTGTTGCGTGGCTTAAACTCACCCTGTGGCGCCCTCGAGTCAATATGAGAAAACGTATAGCGACTATAGAAATCAGGAAGTGTTGATGGTAACCAATAAAGTTTTCCTCTCACTGTAGTCGCTTCAAATTTACGCGAGTTACCAGCAGGATAATAATTAGTAAGATGTTCATATGACTGTCGCTCTTGTCGATCCATACTTAGGCGTAATAACAATTCATCTTTGAATATAGGCCCCGAAAGCATCGCTGCGTACTGGCGACGGTTTTGATTACCGTAATCAAACTTTACTGCACTTTCGTATTCATTTACTGGGTCGTTACTTTGCATAACCACAGATCCGGCAATAGCATTACGGCCCTGCGCATAGCTTTGCGGACCACGATACACTTCAATCTGTTTGATATCCCATAGTGATTTAATACCATACGCAAGTTCGTTATAGTTTGAGGTACGTCCATCGATTGAAATGTTAAAGCGGGGACGCGCACCAGTAAAGAACGCCATAGTACCGAGTGAACTCGATCCCTCAATACCACGGATTGTAGGTAATTCATTTCCCAACCCTATATCTATGATATTGGGTGTTTCCTTCAATACCTGAGTTAAAGAATGGAGATCTGGACGACGCTCCAGATCTTTATTGGTAATAATGTTCACACTTGAACCGGTTTCAACCTCGCTGCGACCAACTCTTTCGCCAACAACAATGATCATATCGTCAACTTGTTGCGTTTCTGTTTTATTACTGATCTCATTTGCCATACTAACTGCGCTGTAGCCACTAATCATGCACAAACTAAATAAACTTAATTTAGACTTCAAACTTTTCATGTACAAATCCTATTGTTATTATGTTATTCACATATTGCTGCATATTAATGACCAGCTAGTACCAAACCTAAAATTCCGATTTCTAGTTTGTTAGTGTGTTCGTTTCATTGAGTAAAAACAGAACAACCGTAGATTCCAATCAGTCGAAAATAAGTGTGAAACTCCCGCTGAAATATGTTAGACAATTCTGAATTGTTACCAACGCCCCAAAAACATCATCCTCAACGTTTTGATTTGTCGTTTTTTATGCAATAACATTCTGTTAAACAATTATTATTTTACTTTTTAAACAGAATTATATTTGTCCTTATATAGATAAAATTGATCATTAATGATATTGATAATCATTATCAATATTGTTTTTTATCATATTGCAAACTTATTGTCAAACCGATCGATTGCTTACTTTGTGATCACATCAAATTCATTTAAAATATTGATTTTAAATGAATTTATTTAAATAATATTTATATCAAGAATTTTTTAAAAGATATGCATTCCCTTTATTATCAAAGGGTAAGGTCGTTTTTTGTGCTTAGTTGAATTATTAATGGAAAAACTAAATTTTTTGATTTTAATCACTTTTTGCAGTTAAAACTGCAAAAACTAAAAATAAGCAATATTCACTAAAAGATGAAAGTGGACTCTTTCTCTTTATTCATTCAATTGTTAAAAATATTGGATTTTTCGTTTTTTACATACTAAATATTTGTATCTACTCGACCAAAGAAAATATAGACAATAACCGCTAGAAAACCAAAAACAAGAGACATAAAAAACATTATCTGATAAGCAAAGTTTACTGACATTATTTGATCTTGAGTAAGGTTGATTAATATCCCTGATAATACGCCTCCAAATGCACCACCAATTTGCTGTATAACACGCGTGATAGCACTCGTATCTTTAATTTGATTTTTATTACAAAACTCATATGGAGAAGAGAGAACAGCAATTGTAGCAACGCCTAATCCGGAACCTCGAACAGTAAAACCGATGATTTCAGAGGTGTTCCCACCAACTTGAATTATTAATATACTTATTGCTGATATTATTAATCCTACACCAATAATCAAAAATGAATTTATCTCACTTAAAGATTTATAAATAAATTTTCTAGCCAACCAGGCACCAACACCTTGTAGGGCAAGTAGCATACCAATATATGTAATAGATATATTATTATTCATTGCTTGTATTAAAGGGAAAAAAATCATGAAACCAAAAAAGATAAGTGAAGTCAAAAATCCCATAATTATTGCAAACGAGTATTGAATACAACTAAATGCACTTAAATCGATCAGTTTACTGTCTGACTTGTTATTAGTAATAAGCGAAACCATCATAAAACCGATACCTAAAACTAGCATAATAATGTTAAAACTATCAAAAAAATGCCCAGAAGTGATATTTTTAATAGAGATGAAAAATAGTATTAAAGCAATTAAAAATGTCATAAATACATAAATATTCATATTGTATTTAGAGCTTTTATTATCAGGTATTGTCGTCCTACCAAATAAAAAAGCCATAAGCACTAAAGGTAAATTGATAAAAAAAGCTATTCTCCAATTTAACTGTTCAGATATGACTGCTCCAAAAATTGGTCCTAGTGCAGGTGCAAAAACTGACGGAATAGCAATCAATGCCATAATCGTCTTTAGTCTTTCCTTACCAAAATAAGTCGCTACTGTAGATTGAGTAATAGGAATTAATATACCTGCACCAAAACCTTGTAGACATCTAAACAAGATTAAAGAAACCAAATTGTATGATAATCCAACTAATATAGAACCAACAAGGAAAGTAAAAATTGAACATATCCATGATTTTTTGAGTCCAAAATTTTCATGTGCATAAGGTGATATTAATATGCCAGCTGCGCAAGAAAGCATATATATGGTAATAGCCCATTGTATATAAGCATAAGAGGCATTAATATCATTAGAAATTAAGGGTAAAATAACATTAACAATACTGCTATCTAATAATGGCAATATACTTGATAGCGTCATTGCAAACACTAACTTTCTTTCTGAGGTTGTCAGATCAACGGATTGTGTCATGTCAAACTCTCTCTAGACGGTATTTAGTTACACTTTGTCTATATATACTATCCAATGTTGGGTACGTCACATTTTTATAATTTCTATGTTTTCCTTTCATGCATTTTTTCCTTCTCAAAAACAATTTATTAAGTAATTAATAAATTTTAAAATTACCAATTAATTTGTATAAAAAACTATTATTTTACTCATTTACAACTTATTTATTTATTGCTAACTTGTTATCTTCAATTTAACTAAGAGGCCTTTAGGATAGCCAGTAGAATAGCGTTTTACTAGCCAATTTAAGCCACAAAATATTACTTAGAGGCATATAAATGAATATCTCACTCATCTCTCCAGAGGTTGCTTCTTCTGATAACGAACCGATGATTATATCGGCAGCACTCAAATCTTCATCTGCGAAAGTAACAGAACTCCATCATCATTCTAGAGGGCAACTAGCTGGTACATTACAAGGTTTGATGTCAATTGAAGTGGAAAGCTATCAATGGATAGTACCCGCAACTCATGGTATATGGATACCTCCAGATACAAAGCATTCTCTTCTCAGATCGCATGGACCATTTCATGGATGGAGTATCTATATACAAAAAAGCGTATGTAATAATCTACCGATTAAACCCTGCATTCTAGAATTATCGAGTTTATTGCGCGAAGCAATTACCCGAAGCATGACATGGCATAATACAGAACTGCAACCCGAGCATAAGCGATTAATGGCAGTAATTCTCGATGAGATTAGTATAATCCCTCAAGTTAAGATAGCACTTCCAATGCCAAAAGATATTCGTTTGTTAAAAATTGCTTTAGCTTTGTCTGATAATCCTAGTGATGATAGAAACATTAATGAATGGAGCGTTTGGGCTGGAATTTCTCGACGCTCATTAACTCGTCGATTTACCAATGAAACTGGATTTAATTTCACTGAATGGCGACAGAAACTGCGTATGTTAAAAGCTTTAGAATTGCTTGTTGCGGGCAAGCCTATTACAGAAGTTTCCTTAAATTTAGGTTATGATAATATAAGTAGGTTTATTGCTATTTTCCGTCAAAATTTCGGGGTAACACCAGGATACTATCAAAAAGCGATGAGAAATAACCACCCTTGGCGAAACTTTACCAACACTATAATTTAAAATAATAATCATATTAACGATAAATTAATAAAAATAAAACTTTTCCAAGTCTTATAACTTAATTAACAATAAAAATAGCTTTAAGTAAATATAACATTTCTAGATAAATAGAATTTTTTTAATAGAAATAAAAAACTTCTTCTTTTTAGTAAATTTAAGATGAATTATATGCCATTTAAACAATTTGACGCCTAAACTTAACTCTAATCCTTACGCTACCGGAATTACCGAGATTTGAGAAAAATCTGCTAAATCCCAATTTAGCGGCGGAAAATCAATTTATCATCAAAGATGGCATTATTGAGCCTTCCTCAGTTGACAATTCAGGATTCCAATACCATTTCACATTAACGATAAATCCACCAAGTTATTTCTACACTTTTAACGATTTAATCGCCCACATAATCAATTGAATGCAGAACAATCAACCAGCTGCATTGATTCGCTCCCAGAACAACCAATAAGCAATTAGGTTTAATGTTAACTTTATCACTGACAACCAATGTGATTTAACCATTGAATAAAGATTATCGGAACGAATCAAACCAACACAAAAACAAGAAAAAAACGAATTTAACTTATTAACTGACCGAATAATATTACAGGAACCATTAGAAAAGTATGGCTATTAAAAACTATAACTTTGCATAGTCAATAAAATGCTGACATTAACATTAATTCTTTAAATATATTAGCAATATATGTTGATTTTAGTGGCTTAAAAACTTCCTTTCCTTAAATTTTTTTATAATACAAATCCAATTTACTTCTATTAATATAGAATGTGCACAAAAAAATCACTTTTCAAACCTATCGAAATTGTGTATCTTGCGTAAAAAAAATTAATGCCAGAATAAATATTTTTTACATTGAAGATGATAAAAACAATACCGCATTATTTTTATTTACTAATAACAATAATTGACCAAATTATATAAATAATAATTATTACTTAATTTTATTGATTAAATTAAACTAGGAAAGATGATGAAAAACTTAAAAGTGATAGGACTTGTATTAATAGCCGGATTAGGTTTGGCTGGATGTGAAAAAAAAAATCAAGAGTATTATTTAAAAAATATTGATTCTGCTAAAGAAAAATTAAAAGAATGCCGTAATGATTTAGATAAAGCTTTTAGCCAAAAAGATGAAAAATTATTCGAAAAAATAAAAAATGATACCGAATGCCAAGCTGCAGAAAATGCTATTAAAGAAGATCGAATACTACAAGCTAAATTAGAAAAAGAACGTAAAGAAGCAGAGGAAAAACAAGCTTTAGAAACAGAAATGGCAGCCATTAGAGACCAAATAGCAGGCAAATCATGGCAAAAGTCAATCAATGAATATATGAAAGTTGAAGAGTGTAATAAATTTTACACAACATCTTCACCTAAATGTAAAGCTTGGAAAATTGTTTATGATGAAAAAGTGGACGAAGGTAAAAAAGAATTAAAACAACTACCATACGAAGATATTAAAGAGCAAATGATTTCTATATGTAAATTAGATCAACGTCAAGGTTCAAATTGTGCCGTTGCTCAATCGGCTTTAGAGGAAAAAGCCACTGAAGATCTGGCTAACGATGATATCCAAACAATTGAATCCAAAAAACCACTTTATTGTGCTGAAGATACCTACACTTTAAACGCCTGTAGAAAAAGTTGGGAAAAAGCTTTTGATAGAGAAAGTGATAAACATGTAAAACTCTTTACTGACAATGATGATGAATTTATTACAACATTTAACTCATGTGTCGATAAAATGGAAGCCATTGAAAAACAAAATTTAAAATGGGACGAACAAAATTCTTTAGAACGTAAAATAAAAGAAACCTATCCTTGTTATCAAGCGAAAGAAGCTTACATTAAAAGAGGAATGGGTTATTCCGTCAATTTTAAAAATAAAATTGAAAAATAATTGAAATTATAGATGCACATTTTAGGATGTAGTGCTTGTCAGTTAAACTCATGATAAGTAAATTTGATTATAAGACCGAGACAGATAACAACTCGGTCTTTTTTACAAAATGACGATAATAATTAAATCGTCATACTTTTGATCCTGTCAGTTTTATTAATAAATATAGCCCAATCTCATCTTGTACAGTGTATTTTTTATCTTTTGGTTTAGCCGCTTTAATTTAAATATTACATAAAAGAACAGTTTTTCTGACCATAGTTATATCATGTTAGTTATACGGATTTTAGTTATATTACCGCCGTATAACTGAATATTTTAAATCTTAGTGAATTTCGTTGATGTTGTATGAAGTAGAAAACTATATCAATCTTTGCAAATAAAGATTTATTAGGCTAGGCGAGGTTTCTTGATTTTCGTTATGGTGCCACAACTTAACTTGAACCAGTGACCAATCGATTATGAGTTCTTTAAAGCTGTATTTAAAATCAATAAGTTATTTATAAATCAATTGGTTAATTATGCATATAAAAACATATTAAGCACTATAAAATCATTTTCGATCGCCAATTTACCGCCATTTTTTATTTAATTTAGTTTATTCTTATTGAAATAATAATTTGTAAATTTCTCTTTATTTAATCATGTTCTAACGGATTTAATCTCACCGCATCCTCAAAATGATCGGGGGCAAAATGGGCGTAGCGCATGGTCATTTTAATATCGGTATGGCCTAAGATTTTTTGCAGGACTAATATATTACCACCATTCATCATAAAGTGGCTTGCAAAAGTGTGGCGTAATACATGTGTTAATTGTCGATCGGGCAGCTCAATACCGGTTCTATCTAATGCTGAGCGAAATGCCGAATAACAAGAAGTAAAAAGCTGGCCATTTTTATTGGGAATTTGTTGAAATAACTCATCACTAATTGGAATTGTGCGATTACGTTTACCTTTAGTATTAATGTAGGTGATTTTTCCGTCTTTAACCTGAGCGCCTTTTAAGCTTTCAGCTTCACTCCATCTGGCGCCAGTTGCTAAACAAATTTTAACAATAATGGTCAAATCGGTTGCGCTACTTTGTTGACAAGAATGGAGTAAAGATTGAATTTGCTCTTTGGATAAATAAGCCATCTCTTGTTCATCGGTTTTAAACGAACGAACAAGTTCTAAAGGATTTTTATGTTGCCACTCCCCTAATCGAATTAACTCGTTAAACATCGCTTTAAAGTAGGTTAATTCAAGGTTCATTGTTCTAGGAGCAACAGTTTTAATGCGATCAGTTCGATATATTTCACCATCAATCCGCTTTTGACGATAAGTAGTAAATTGTTTCGCAGTGAAATTTGTTGCTAATGGATTGTCCATACAATCACTGGCAAAAAGCATTGCTTTTAATCGAGTTTGACCATCTTTTAAGGTTTGACCATGCAACGAATACCAGCTTTGAATTAATTCAGATAAACGGCGCTTATCAATTTTTTCATTAATCCATGGTTTTTGATTTGCTTGTTCTTCAAGATAATTTTCATATGCTAATGCCTCCCCTTTGGTAGCAAAGTTCTTACGGATCCGACGACCACCAGGGAGATATTTTTCAAATAACCATTTTCCATTAGGTTGTTTCCTTACTGACATAAGTTCAATTTATCCTTTACTAATCTAAATTAATTGTCCTTTTAATTCACTGAACTCTTGTTCGGTAATGGCTCCTTTATCTCTTAGGTTCGCCAACCGTTCAAGTTTAACTAAAGTTTCATCGGAAATAACCGTTTCTTTAGATTGTTCAACTGGTTTAAATTGTCCTTCACCTGTCGCTAACCATTGTAATGATGCACCAGTTTCATCCATACATTTGACAACAAGATCTGAGGGAAAGAGATCTCGTCGATAACGAATTGATAAACTTGCTGCCGATGTCCCTAAATAATTGCTGTATTCAACTTTGGATTTAAATCCATAAGCCTCAATGATTCGGTCCAATACTTTGGCACCACCAGAATTAAAATTAATGCTCATCTTTAATTAATCCTAGGTTAATTTTAGAATAAAAATACGATTGACATTAAGCTTAGCTTAATGATAAATTATATTTAGTTTAATTTTACATATAAATACACATAATTACATATAAACATATTTATGTTAGGAATAATGCACTATGATGACAACAATTTCAATCACTATTTCTGCGCCTTACGTCACTGTTGATGAATTTGCTCGAGTTTCGGGCATGAATCCTCGTACTGTTAAAAAATATGTACATGAAGGATTGCTCCCAACGCGAAAAAAAAGAATTACAGGCAAGCATGACCGCTCAACAACGTTAATTAATATGACCGCCCTTACACTTGAAGGGGCGAAAGCATTTAATCCAGAATTAAATTTAATGGAGCAATAATATGAGTCGGGCTATCTATCTAAGTCAAAAATCGACTACCCAACCTTTAGTTATTTTTATTCAAACCAATAAACATAATCCAAATGGTTGGATTGAAAAAAGTAATGGTAAAACCATTAAATTAAAGCAAGTTAAACATCGCCAAAACTAACTCAAACCATTTGATAAAGCCTTTGCCTTTTTCGAAAGACATGGCTCTTTTTTGATTCAAACTACTATATAAGGAAGAGCGATGAATAATATTGAACAATCTCGTCAACTTGAACATATAAGACGTCTATATCAATTAATTCATGGACATCGCAGCTTAGTACGTAGCAATTTTAATCGATTAAAACCAGGACAAAAAAGACTTTTATTAGCAGCTGCGGGCATAACACAATTAAATACAAGATTGCCATATTCTGAAAGTAATATGAGTTTTGATCTCCTTAACGATAATGAAATAGATAATTTAGAGATAGGACTTCGCCGTTTAAAAGCCATCGTGGATGTTTTTGCACATTGTGAAGCACAAGATTTTACCAAACATAATTAATAATATGAGGAAAAACATATGAACTCAAACAATATTACCCAATCTAAACTACAGAATATATCGGGAAAGATTAAACAAGAAACCGAACAACGACTTTGTGATCTTTATATAAATCGCTTAATGCAAATAAGCGATCATATTTTAGATCAGAATTTAACCGCTAACGAAGTAAATGAACTCCTTTATCAAGAGGCAGAAAAAATTCGTCATCAAAGCTATGAGAATAATGCCTAATGAAAGATATTATAGACCAAGCAAATGATTTGGCACAGCTTGAACTCGATAATCTACTTGCTAATCGCCAAACCTTTATCGGCGAATCAGTAATAGATTGTATCGAATGTGGCGAACCAATCCCTGAAAAACGTCGACGATTAATAAAAGGTTGTCACCTTTGTATCGATTGTCAAAGTCTAAAAGAACTGCGTACAAAACGATAACTGCTAACGAGAATTTATGACCAGCCAATCTTTCTCTTTACCTTTTATTCCAGCTAAAAATAAACATTCACTATTATTAACTCTGTGTGATTACTATGAAAATATAGGGCAATATTTACCTAATAAAAAATTAGAAAGAACGCCAATAGCCCAGTTTAATTATGGGAAAAAAATACCACAATCTATCAGCTATAACGAAATTAAATTGTGGCAAGTTGATCAAGAAGACCACTCATTTCGTGCTCAATTTTTTAGTGATTTACCTGATTTTTTAGCTGGTTATTTTGCTGATAAATATATTAATATTTTTCAAGTTGAAGGAAGAAAAGAAGCCAATAGCTTTTTACGCCAAACTTTAGGTGGCAATATTCAGGTAAGAATATCGCAAGTCAAAGCACGTTATCAAGTAGGAACGCCCAGTGCCTTATCGATTAATTTTGCTGATGAATTTGCCCGATTGGTAACATTGAGTACAAAAAAGTTAGAAAAATTAAGTATTGACATAGTCAATTATTTAAATAAACACATACAAACATGTCTTGCAGATCAGTCTTTTTGCTTGACAGCTAATCATATTGAAAACAATAGTTTGGAGAAAAAACTTTATCGTACAGTTTTAAAAGAATTAATTGGTATCAACATTATACCTCCCTATTTTAATGATTTTAAAAATAACAAATTAACCAATGATAATTGTATTAAAGCATTAGCTAAAATAACCAATCATGAATGGTGGCAACGTAAATTAAAAACTCGTCGAGATTTTGAACATGAACATTTTGCAATTGCCGTAGGTCAAGTGCAAAAAAAGGCATCGCCTTATGCTAGCCGTAGCTGCCAAATGCAATGGCAAGAACAAAAACGTCGCAATCAAAAATATCTTGAAAAGATGGCTATAGAAAATCAAGAAACCGGTGAACAATTACCATTAGAGTTACAAGTTTATAAATCGGTAGCTAATCCAGCAATAAGACGTGTAGAGCTTATGACACGCATGCGCGGCTTTGAAGATTTAGCAGATCAACTTGGTTATCAAGGTGCTTTTATAACCTTGACAGCTCCAGCTAAATATCACAGTACTCACGCTAAAGGCGGCTTTGTTGAAAACTGGCAAGGTAACACTCCACGAGAGACACAAGCCTACTTATGCAAAGTTTGGTCACGAATTCGAGCTAAATTAAATCGGGAAAATATTCAATTTTTTGGTTTTCGAGTTGCCGAACCGCATCATGACGGCACACCTCACTGGCATATTTTGATCTTTATGCGACCAGAAGATATTCAAAAAGCTTTTTATAGTATGTGGATATATGCCATGGATGAAGATGGGGATGAAAAAGGTGCAGCCATCAATCGCTTTGAATTTAAAGATATTGATAAACAAAAAGGATCTGCAACTGGCTACATTGCAAAATATATCGCCAAAAATATTGATGGATATGCGCTTGAAAACGAAATTGATACACAAACAGGCGAAAACTTAAAGCTGTCATCTAAAGCAATTACTGCTTGGGCCAGCCGCTGGAAAATCCGCCAATTTCAACAGCTAGGCGGGGCTCCTGTCAGCGTATGGCGAGAACTACGTCGTTTAAAAAATAAAAAAGTAACCAATGATATTATCGATCCAGTATTAGCATCAGCCGATATTGGTGATTGGGCGGCATATACTACTCATCAAGGTGGACCATTAGTCAAACGCAAAGATATTAAAGTTCGCCTTGCTTATGAGGATAAAGTTAATCAGTATGAAGAAATCATCAAAAAAATTAAAGGTGTCTATGCACCAATTCATGGTTTTGCATCTTTTATTTGCACAAGATTAATTAAATGGAAGCTAGTTCCTAAAAATAGCAGTAATGGCGTGAAAACTAATGATAGATTTTTATTGCGGGCGGAACGCACGCCTTGGAGTTCTGTCAATAACTGTACTCATACAGATTATTCAAAACAGCAACGTCAAGATATTAAGCAACAACTGAAAATTATCGGTCTACCAGATAATGATTTAAATGTAAATCAACTCTATTTAAGACGAAGTATCAGACTAAATGCTCATCAGCATCTTATTTTATCTGATTCTCTAAATGGGTTTCATCTAATAGTGAATAATCATTATATTGAACCAAAAAAAAGATCATCTAAAAACTATATTAGTGCCAAATTTTACTAAAGCAAAAAAACATTATTGGTGTTTTTTACTTAGTGAATAGTGTAAGATATTAGGTGAAAAACATAAAAATACTAAATATTTTAACAAGAAAAAAAGATAAACATACTAAATATATTAAAAATTATTGACTACTTTGTTTTAAGTCATTTTAAAATGACTTGATCGAAAAGGTAATTATTATATACTGTATGGATAAACAGCATCTAAGGAGAACTTGAAATGAATGAGTTGGAAAAAATAAAAACAATCGAACGAGCGGAATTGCTTTCACGAATCATTACAGAACATATTCATTTGCGGGAACCAGATAAAGACATAATAATGTTCTGGTTTCGGGATTTACTTGAGCCGTTAAAAGAACAAATGGTCACTAAACATCCAGATAACCCCAATAATTCATAATCATTTTAGGATAGTTGAAAATAGTTCATACCCACTTAACTACAATCATCAACTATCCATTTTCATTTTAATAATAAAAAACTAAAATTTCTGGAAAAGTTTTTTAATATCCTGATAACACAAATTTATTCAATATTTACCAATAATTATTAAAAATAATTCATATTAGCAATGATTATTTATATAAATTAAACCTATTACATAGATTTTTAAATAACCACTAAAACGTCCAAATCTAATCTAATATATTTTAGTCAAAATAAAAGGGTTAATTGTCTAATCAGTTACTACAAACCATTGTCTATTATAATAATTAATTTATTGATTAATAATAACTCCAAAGATTCATTTTTATTAAATTGGCTATTATCAATTAGGTGATTTGAACTTACCAGCGATATAGCTGATCTAATGAGTTTGTCAGGAACCACCTTAATTAAAATTGTGGAAAAAAGATGAGTTATAAATATCAAAGGAGATGAAGATTCATGAAATTAACCGAACACTTCACATTAGAAGAATTTACTCGTTCAACAACAGCAACTCGACTAAAAATAGATAATCATGTGCCAGATGACTTAATGGTAAATATTCATCTGACAGCTAATAAATTAGAATCAGTTAGAGAAGCTTTAACTAATCCAATCATTATTTCATCGGGATACCGCTGCCCTGCTTTAAATAATAAGGTGGGAGGGTCGCAAAACAGCGCTCATACCAAAGGTTTAGCCGTTGATTTCCACTGTGCCTACGGTAATCCAAAACAAATTTGCCAACGATTAATTATGGCTGGCGTTGAATTTGACAAAATTATCCAAGAGTATAATCAATGGGTTCATATTGAATTTAGTCACACAAACCAACGCAAACGTGTTCTTACAGCAGTAAAACAAAACGGCAAAACTATTTATTTACCAGGATTAATATGAACAAAACCAACGTCACTATTGCTTTAGCATTTATGTTATTGTTTTTTATTATTAACGATTTACTGCAAGCTAAACAATTAGCACAAAATGAAACCAGTCAATTGACGCAAAAATTAGGTCAATTACAACAAACGATTATCAAAAATAATCAAACTATCGCTGACAATGAAAAAAATAAACAGTATTTAGAACAGCAATCGCTACAAAATCAGGAACAGATTAATGGTCAACTCAAAGAGAATTATTGCGCTAACCAGCTGGTGCCTCTGCCTATTTCTGGTAGCTTGTACAACCGAGCGAAAAATCTTCGTCAGTCAACCAATACCCGAGAATTTACTCACTAGTTGTCAGCCGAACTTGCCTCCTCAACCAATGACCTTTGGCGATAGTCTTAAATACAACGAACATCTATTGCATGTCATTGAAAAATGTAATGCTGATAAACAAGCTATTCGAGAGATTAATAACTTTGATAGCAACTGATTTTTGTTAATTGATCGACAATACTTTATCGTAATCCTTCAACGTATTGTATTTCAAGTTGCCACAATTTCACTTAATTGCTTAAAAATGATTTAACAACGACCATAATATTAAATAACTATTTATAACAATTAACCCTCGCACCTCGGCGACGTAATGGTTTTAATAGATCGACACCTTTGTTTTCCGCCAAGCTTTATTTGTTGTAACACCAGCAATGTCGCGGTTAAAAAATAAGTCTAAATTAGCTATGGAGTAATTGAAGAATGATTGTCTATACCATACCAAATGAAACTATTGATGCATTAGTCTATCAAGTTTTGGGTAAAACAGTGGGTATTGTAGAAATAGTTTATCAAAACAGCCAAGATCTATATAAATTGCCAGTGATATTACCTATAGGTAAAGAAGTAAATTTACTGGAATCGGTATATGAAAAAAATTTTAATTTTATTAATTTATGGGACTAACCTAATGACAGAGCCCACTAGTCTAACTTTTACCTCAATTATCAGAGCTTTTTCATTATCTATGATTTATCCTAACACTGAAAATGGTGTTATTTTAGGCGCTCTTTGTGGTTCGATTTTATTAGTGATTAGTGAGCAATATATTTCTCCTTTTCGTCGCATCGTCCTATTTTTTATCTCATTTGCTATAGGTTTGCTCTTAGCTGAAATGACACAGTATTTACTCATCCCAATTTTTCCGGCCAATATTCAAACTAAGATACCACCAGGATTAGGTGCATTAGTTGCATCAGCTATTAGCGTTAAATTATTACTATGGCTAATCAAAAAATTCGATGATCCAACTGACCTTTTCAATAACTTTAGGGGTAAAAAATAATGATAACGATACTCAATGCTATTTTTTGTTTAATGATTGCAGTGCGATTATTTACTTTCGATCGCAATAATTGCCGCCACAAAGTTAAATACAGTTGGTTAGCTTGGTTAATGATAGTATCAAGTGCTGCTGTTAGCTTATTTTCATTTTTTAATCTACCTCATCGAGCTAATTTAGCTCAAGTATTGATGAATACATCATTGTTGATCTGTTTATTAAAAAGTAAAGGCAATATAAGCACACTTTGCCGTTCAGAAAAATCGGCTAACAACACCAATTCACAATAATGCAATGAAATGATTGCAATAAATTAAAAGAAGAGTTTATTGCTTTTTTAACTTCTTGCTCTAATAAAGCATTGATACTTTCATTGGCATTTATTTCGTCTGCACTATTATCATTTTTTACTTACAATAAAAGGACTTTCAAAAGAGTTTGAAATTTCATCAGCATCTCTAACCTTCATAAACGACAGTGAATATAAAAAATATTTACTATAAACACTGTTAACAAAAGGCAAAACGTAGTTTTCTTTTTAAAGCATATTTTTAATATTCAATTAACCAAGTGATTTTAAGTTAAAAAATGGTTGGATAGAAAGTTAATAATTAAATTATGCCAATAAACCTAAATCCAACGTGGCTGATTGAAAATTTGTAAAACAAATCTCTACAACCAAGCTTGCTTTATTTCTATCTCATAAAATTTCATCATAGTCATTATGAAAAATTATTATCTCGCCGACTTAGTCGACATTCAAGAGTAACAAAAACAAAGTGATTGAAGTTAGAGAACAAGTTACCGCTAAAACAGGTAAAAAAATTCAACTAGATACCCCATTGGTTAAATGTAGTGAGCATATAACTATAGGAGCATTAACCATTGGAACCAGTAGCAATAAAAGCAATACTTTACTTATCTATCCTGGTATTGCTGAAAAAGTAACAACACAATCTAAACGCCATTTTGGCACAACTATTCATTAATCGATATTATGAGGATAAAACTATGAATCAAACATACTATACAATTTTAACTCAAAAAGGAGCAGCATTGTTAGATAGTGCTACGTCACAGGGCTTTCAACTTAAAATAACTCAAATGGCTGTGGGTGATGGCAACGGTAATATTACTACACCTGATGCAACCCAAACCGAATTAGTTAATGAAGTTAGACGTGCAGCTATCGACAAATTATTCGTCGACAATGAAAACCCTTGTCAAATTATTGCAGAACAAGTTATACCTGAAACGGATGGTGGCTGGTTTATTCAAGAAATTGGCTTATTTGATGATGAAAATAATCTGATCGCCGTAGGTAACTACCCTGCAACTTATAAGCCCAATTGTCTTGAAGACAGTAGTCGAACACAAGTGATTAGAATGGAGTTCATTGTCGATAACACAGAAGCTATTGAGCTGAAAAACGAAACAATCGAAGTGTTTGCTGCGCGGAAATACATTGAACCAAGAGCCGACGCTACTCAAACGACTGCAACTCAAAAATATGTTAATGATACAATTACAGCAAAAATCACTGCTCATGAAAAATCAACCAATCACCCAAATGCCACAACTAGAGCCAAAGGTTTTGTGCAACTGAATTCAGCAATTAATTCTAATCTCGAAACTCAAGCCGCAACGCCATTAGCGGTCAAAAAAGTGTATGATGTGGCAAACGGAGCAGTAAAACGTGCTGGTGACACAATGACAGGTCAATTGACATTATCAAGTAACGGATTGAAAATAAAAAATTCTAACAATGATTCAATGACATTGATGACTTCTGGCGATAGTTATTCACATGCGTTTTATAATGCTAAAACTAAAAGATCGGAAAGCAAATTAGACTACGATTCAACCGAAAACATTTGGCGTTTTCAAAATGTAAAAGATGTAACTATTAACGATAAGTCAGTTCTAAAAGCAGGTGATTATGGAATTGGTGCAAAAGCCGGTGCTCCATTGAGTAATCCAGAAAAACGATTGTTAACCGGTTTCTATGGCACAAGTATCGATAAATTTTCCTCAAATCTCCCAAAGTTCATATATAATAATTGTAGTGCAGCGTTGGCAGTTTATGCTGCGGAGAGCGATTACGGTCCTCACATTGAGCAATTATACGTTCCTGACTATGATTCACCAAAACTTTTTAGCCGTTGTGGATTTTACACTGAAAAAAAGGCTTGGGTTGAGACCGTCACAGAAGCAAATATAGATCGTTTTATAACGCCAGTCGGCGTCCCACTACCGTGGCCTAAATCTAAACCACCTGTAGGATATTTGGAGTGTAATGGAGCTAACATTGATACGGAAAAATACCCGAAACTAGCTTATGCATATTGGGATAACAAATTACCAGATTTACGAAATTGGGATAATTCTAGAAATAAAGATCGCCCTGATGGTAAAGATGTTACATTTATGTATATAGTTAAAGCTGAATAATCAGGAGGATATTGATGAAATACCAATTACAACCTGAATCAGCTGTATTAGATAATAGCGGTTTAACAATTTCAGCTGGTTGGACCGTTATTTATCACGTTGACGCTAAAGGTGAATTTTTACAAGCAACCTATCAATATTTACCAATTGGTGTTGGCTTACCGGCTAATGCTTATTTAGAAGCACCACAAAGCGTTAAAGATAATCAGGCAATCATTCATAATGGTCAACAATGGACTTATCCTAAAGATTTACGTGGCACTAAGATTTACTCAATTGAAACGGGTGGAGAAACTATCCTTCAAGAGGTGGGTGAAATTCCTGATGGTTTTACTGAATTAAAACCAGCCAGTGAATTTGATAGCTGGGATGGGAAAAAATGGCAATTTGATAAAAATAAACAACATCAATATGAAGTCAATCAAGCTTTAACTAAGAAAAATCAATTTCTTGCTGAAGCAGCTTCACAACTCAGTTATCTACAAGATGCTGTTGATTCACAAATTGCTAGTGAGCAAGAAGCACAATTACTCGTTGAATGGAAAAAATATCGAGTGCTAATAAATCGCATTGATATCGAACTAGCGCCAAATATTGAATGGCCAAACCAACCAAAATAAAGTAACTAAAAAGCAAAAACCTTAGTAATTGAAGTGTCCAACTTTATGGGGCACTTCAATTTAACTAAGGTTTTTTATTTACATCTTATATTTATAACGTTTTTTTATCTCAGCTGTTTGTAATAATTTTTCTTACAAATCCATCCATTAACTAACTTTTTTATACTGTGTCATTATCTTTAGCAAGCCATTTTATAAAATGCAAATCTAATGCATTTTATAAGGTATTCGTAATCTAGACATTTAAAATAAACACAATCAGCTCATTCGCTCGCCCTATAGGCGATTTGAATTTAGTTTATAGAGTAAAAATATGAGTCAAAAATTTTATACGTTAATTACCCAACAAGGGCAGTATTACTAGCCAATGCTACCGCTTTAGGTATTCCACTCAAATTAAATACGAAAACCATTTTGGCACAACTATCCATTTAATCGATACTATGAGAATAATACTATGAATCAAGCATACAATACAATTTTAACACAAAAAGGAGTAGCATTGTTAGATAGTGCTACGTCACAGGGCTTTCAACTTAAAATAACTCAAATGGCTGTGGGTGATGGCAACGGTAATATTACTACACCTGATGCAACCCAAACCGAATTAGTTCATGAAGTTAGACGTGCAGCTATCGACAAATTATTTATCGACAATGAAAACCCTTGTCAAATTATTGCAGAACAAGTTATACCTGAAACTGATGGTGGCTGGTTTATTCATGAAATTGGCTTATTTGATGATAAAGATAATCTGATCGCCGTAGGTAACTACCCTGCTACTTATAAGCCCAACTGCCTTGAAGACAGTAGTCGAACACAAATGATTAGAATGGAGATCATTGTCGATAACACAGAAGCTATTGAGCTGAAAAACGAAACAATCGAAGTATTTGCTGCACAGAAATACATTGAGCCAAGAGCCGACGCTACTCAAACGGCTGCAACTCAAAAATATGTTAATGATACAATTACAGCAAAAATCACTGTTCATGAAAAATCAACCAATCACCCAGATGCCACCACTAGTGCCAAAGGTTTTGTGCAACTGAATTCAGCAATTAATTCTAAGCTCGAAACTCAAGCCGCAACACCACGAGCGGTCAAAAAAGTGTATGATAAGACAGTAAAACGTGCTGGTGACACAATGACGGGTCAATTAACATTATCAAATAAAGGATTGAAAATAAACAATGATAACAATGATTCAATGACATTGATGACTTCTGGCGATAGTTATTCACATGCGTTTTATAATGCTAAAACTAAAAGATCGGAAAGCAAATTAGACTACGATTCAACCAAAAACATTTGGCAATTTAATAATGTAAATGATGTAACTATTAACGATAAGTCAGTTCTAAAAGCAGGTGATTATGGGATTGGTTCAGAAATTGGTGCTCGATTGGATGATCCAGAAAAACGCTTGTTAAGCGGTTTCTATGGCATACACACAACTGATCACGAAAGTTTGCCTAATCTAACACCACTTAATAGTCCTGGAACGCTGGCAGTGTATGGTAGTCGAAATAAATACGATGGTTACATTGAGCAATTATACGTTGCTGGATTTAATTCACCAAGACTTTTCAGCCGCTGTAAATACTGGGTTAGTCCTACAACGGCTTGGTATGAGACTGTCACAGAAGCTAATATAGATCGTTTTTTAACAACGCCAGTCGGGGTGCCACTACCGTGGCCAGAATCCTATGCACCAACTGGGTATTTGAATTGTAATGGATCTAAGTTTGATAAAAAAAAATACCCTAAACTAGCTTCTGCATATCCGGTAGGAAAATTACCAAATTTACAAAAGTGGGATGCTAGTAAAGATATTCAATTTATCTATATAGTTAAAGCTGAATAATCAGGAGAATATTGATGAAATACCAATTAGAGCCTGAATCAGCTGTATTAGATAATAGCGGCTTAACAATTTCATCCGGCTAGGTCGTTGTTTATAATGTTGACTCTAAAGGTGAATTTTTACAAGCAATCTATCAATATTTACCAATTGGTGTTGGCTTACCTGCTAATGCTTATTTAGAAGCACCACAAAGCGTTAAAGATAATCAGGCAATCATTCATAATGGTCAACAATGGACTTATCCTAAAGATTTACGTGGCACTAAGATTTACTCAATTGAAACGGGTGGAGAAACTATCCTTCAAGAGGTCGGTGAAATTCCTGATGGTTTTACTGAATTAAAACCAGCCAGTGAATTTGATAGCTGGGATGGGAAAAAATGGCAATTTGATAAAAATAAACAACATCAATATGAAGTCAATCAAGCTTTAACTAAGAAAAATCAATTTTTTGCTGAGGTAGCTTCACAACTCAGTTATCTACAAGATGCTGTTGATTCACAAATTGCTAGTGAGCAAGAAGCACAATTACTCGTTGAATGGAAAAAATATCGAGTGCTAATAAATCGCATTGATATCGAACTAGCGCCAAATATTGAATGGCCAAACCAACCAAAATAAAGTAACTAAAAAGCAAAAACCTTAGTAATTGAAGTGTCCAACTTTATGGGGCACTTCAATTTAACTAAGGTTTTTTATTTACATCTTATATTTATAACGTTTTTTTATCTCAGCTGTTTGTAATAATTTTTCTTACAAATCCATCCATTAACTAACTTTTTTATACTGTGTCATTATCTTTAGCAAGCCATTTTATAAAATGCAAATCTAATGCATTTTATAAGGTATTCGTAATCTAGACATTTAAAATAAACACAATCAGCTCATTCGCTCGCCCTATAGGCGATTTGAATTTAGTTTATAGAGTAAAAATATGAGTCAAAAATTTTATACGTTAATTACCCAACAAGGGCAGTATTACTAGCCAATGCTACCGCTTTAGGTATTCCACTCAAATTAAATACGAAAACCATTTTGGCACAACTATCCATTTAATCGATACTATGAGAATAATACTATGAATCAAGCATACAATACAATTTTAACACAAAAAGGAGTAGCATTGTTAGATAGTGCTACGTCACAGGGCTTTCAACTTAAAATAACTCAAATGGCTGTGGGTGATGGCAACGGTAATATTACTACACCTGATGCAACTCAAACCGAATTAGTTCATGAAGTTAGACGTGCAGCTATCGACAAATTATTTATCGACAGTGAAAACCCTTGTCAAATTATTGCAGAACAAGTTATACCTGAAACGGATGGTGGCTGGTTTATTCAAGAAATTGGCTTATTTGATGATGAAAATAATCTGATCGCCGTAGGTAACTACCCTGCTACTTATAAGCCCAACTTCATTGAAGACAGTAGCCGAACACAAGTGATTAGAATGGAGTTCATTGTCGATAACACAGAAGCTATTGAGCTGAAAAACGAAACAATCGAAGTGTTTGCTGCGCGGAAATACATTGAACCAAGAGCCGACGCTACTCAAACGACTGCAACTCAAAAATATGTTAATGATACAATTACAGCAAAAATCACTGCTCATGAAAAATCAACCAATCACCCAGATGCCACCACTAGTGCCAAAGGTTTTGTGCAACTGAATTCAGCAATTAATTCTAAGCTCGAAACTCAAGCCGCAACACCACGAGCGGTCAAAAAAGTGTATGATAAGGCAGTAAAACGTGCTGGTGACACAATGACGGGTCAATTAACATTATCAAGTAAAGGATTGAAAATAAACAATGATAACAATGATTCAATGACATTGATGACTTCAAGCGATAGATATTCACATGTGTTTTATAATGCTAAAACTAACAGATCGGAAAGAAAATTAGACTACGATTCAACCGAAAACATTTGGCAATTTAAAAATGTAAAAGATGTAACTATTAACGATAAATCAGTTCTAAAAGCAGGTGATTATGGGATTGGTGAAAATTTCGGTGCTCCATTGAGTGATCCAGAAAAACCATTGTTAACCGGTTTCTATGGTATATACACACCTGATTACGAAAGTACGTCTAAAATAACACCAAGTGGTGGTCCTGGAACGCTGGCAGCGTATCGTAGTAGCTATCATTTCAGTCCTTACATTGAGCAATTATACGTTGTTGGGTATTATAAACCAAAACTATTCAGTCGTTGTAAATACTGGACTCGTCCTCCAACGGATTGGTATGAGACTGTCACAGAAGCTAATATAGATCGTTTTGTAATGCCAGTTGGCGCACCAATACTGTGGCCTAGATCCTTTGCCCCAGAAGGCTATTTAAAGTGCAACGGAGCTAGTTTTGATACAAAAAAATATCCGAAACTAAGTTATGCGTATTATGATGGAAAATTACCAGATTTACGAAACTGGGATAACTCTAGAAATAAAGATCGTCCTGATAGTGAAGATATTTCATTTATCTATATAGTAAAAGCAGAATAATTAGGATAAAAATAATGAAATATCAAATACAACCAAAATCAGCAGTATTAGATAATTGAAGTGACCCCATAAAGTTGGACACTTTTATTAAGCGGCTTGTAAGGCCTGATTTCGATATTCAACCGGAGTCAGGCCTTTTAATTTGGCTTTAATCCGTTTGGTGTTGTAGTATTCTATATATTCTTCTATTTTTTCAATCAATTCATCTGCATCTTGAAAGCATTGTCCATGATACATTTCTGATTTTAATAGACCAAAAAAGTTTTCAGCTACCGCATTATCTAAACAATTTCCTTTTCTGGACATACTTTGTTTGATGCCA
The DNA here is from genome assembly GCF_000599985.1 of Gilliamella apicola. Lineage (NCBI taxonomy): Bacteria > Pseudomonadati > Pseudomonadota > Gammaproteobacteria > Orbales > Orbaceae > Gilliamella > Gilliamella apicola. The sequence continues at coordinate 1,495,661 of NZ_CP007445.1, read as the reverse complement.
TTATTAGCTAGTAGCTTCTGATAATGGCAATTTCTATATTGCCAGCCTTGGTCACTATGTAGTAACGGTTTTTCATACTGTTTTAATCGTGATATCCCTTTTTGAAGCATATCTGTCACCAACGTTAAACGTGCATTTTTAGCCACTTTATAAGCGATTACTTCTTGATTATACAAATCGATAATGGGGGATAGGTAAATTTTCTGTTCATTTACCTTAAATTCTGTGACATCCGTTACCCATTTTTCATTCGGTCTCGATGATTTAAAATCTCTTTTAAGATAATTAGCTGCTGTTTTACCTGTCTCTCCACGATAAGAACGATATTTTTTAGGTCTTACTGTCGATTTGAGATTAAGCTGACCCATTAATCGTTGTACCGTTTTATGATTGAGCTTAATTCCTTCATTTATCAACGCTAAATGAATTCGCCGATAACCATAGCGCCCTTTATGTTCATGGTAAATCGATTCTATACGTTTTAACTCATTTTCATAAGCAGACGGAGTTTTCAACCTATTAACATGATAATAAAAAACACTTTTTGCCAGTTTTGTTGCTGATAGCAAATGTTTTAAGGAATACTGATATTTAAGAGCTAAAACAACTAACGTTTTTTCTTTGTTTGTTGACGTTTTGCTTGCTTCAGCTCTTCCAACTTTTTTAGAACAGCATTTTCTGCTCGTAGATAAGCAATTTCCTCTTTTAATGCTTCAATTGTTTTTTCATCATCACAGTGAGTGGGTTCAATACGGGGTTTCTTCATACATGGTCTTCCTCTGGAATGATATTCAAGCCCTCGGAAACCTTTTTTATGATATCTATCAAGCCAAACAAATAGAAGCCCGGGGGAACTTAAATTAAGCATAGCACTAGTGTGCCCGAGAGACCAATCATTTGTCCACATTAATTTTAGTGCTTGTAATCTTGCTTCGGCATGACGTAAATGAGGTGTTGGTTGAAAGGCGCTATCACCATGAATTGCAACCACTTGGGACCAATATCGAATCTGACGAGAAGATATCGCATATTTTTTTGAAAGAATTTCCGATGATTCTCCTGATAAGAATTCATTAGCTATGATAATTTTTAAATCTCGACTATATTTTGACATAAAAAGACCCCCTGTAATTGGTTGTCCAACTATTGGGGGTCACTTCATAATAGCGGTTTAACAATTTCAGCTGGTTGGGCTGTTATTTATCTCGTTGACGCTAAAGGTGAATTTTTACAAGCAACCTATCAATATTTACCAATTGGTGTTGGTTTACCGGCTAATGCTTATTTAGAAGCACCACAAAGCGTTAAAGATAATCAGGCAATCATTCATGATGGTCAACAATGGACTTATCCTAAAGATTTACGTGGCACTAAGATTTACTCAATTGAAACAGGTGCAGAAACTATCCTTCAAGAGGTGGGTGAAATTCCTGATGGTTTTACTGAATTAAAACCAGCCAGTGAATTTGATAGTTGGGATGGGAAAAAATGGCAATTTGATAAAAATAAACAACATCAATATGAAGTCAATCAAGCTTTAACTAAGAAAAATCAAATTCTTGCTGAAGCAGCTTCACAACTCAGTTATCTACAAGATGCGATTGATTCACAAATTGCTAGTGAGCAAGAAGCACAATTACTCGTTGAATGGAAAAAATATCGAGTGCTAATAAATCGCATTGATATCGAACTAGCGCCAAATATTGAATGGCCAAACCAACCAAAGTAAAGTAACTAAAAAGCAAAAACCTTAGTAATTTTTTACAAATCCATTAACTAACTTAGTTGAATTATTTAACTATTTTTAGCTAGATAATGAGAATTCTAACTAAAAAATAAATTTACCCATAAGAGTGGCTAAACTAGAAATTACGATTGATTAGTCAACTAACAACCTAAATATCATTACAAATAATAAACATAAGGTTATAGTGAAAGCAAACATAAAAAATAATTTAACATCACTAAAGTTGCTCATTCTGGTGCATCAGATATCATAGCTATTAGAGGAACTGTTGTCGATATATTCTAAGAATTAATAGATACTCAACAAGAACAAATGTATAACAATATTACTATTGATAGTTTAGTATCGACTATTACTAAAAGAAATAATTTCTATCATTGCTCTAAAGAATTCGGTTTTATACGCATATCCCACATTCACCAAACGAAAAAATCAAATAGAGCCTTTGTTACTCAAATAATTGATAGTAAATCAAACTACAGCTTAACCAAAAATTACAGTCATTTAATAAAAAACAATACAAAATTAAATAAAATTAAAATAGAAAAATGCTGAATTTAAGTTTAAATTAATATAAAATTAATCTACACTTAATAAAAGAGGTTCACTACATGAAATGTCCACATTGCCGGAATAAAACATTTATAAGATCGAGTGAAGAAATTAGTAACTTAACCCGCAAACAGTATTACCAATGTTCCAACATATTTTGCGGACATACTTTCACTGCAATGCAATCAATATCTGAAACTATTGTACCAAGCGCAATCCCAGATCCAAAAGTTAACATACCAATATCACCATACAGCCGTCACGCCAAAAAAGCCTAAAACATTACCAGGTTGAATCACAAACCAACCTGGTCCCCTATACCTAGTACAACTATTAACAGTTTATTTTTACAATCTACTATCTCTATTTTGCAAGATAAAAAGATTAAATTAAAAAAATATCAATCGCCATTTTATCGCCACAGTCAAAATCACATGATAAATTAAACGTTATAAAAAAGAATAGTCAATTGAATTTAAAGAATTTTGATGGTGGCCCCTACTGGACTTGAACCAGTGACCAATCGATTATGAGTCGACTGCTCTGACCAACTGAGCTAAGGGGCCATTTAGATGTGCTACTGACTTAGTAGGATTGCGATTATAATAGAGTTAGAGGAAATTTGCTATAGTTAAATTATTAAAATAAGTTGGTTTGCTTGTTTATTAAACTGTATTTTATTGGATTTTATTCAATTATAAGATCTTATATTATTTGTTTAATTATCCTGATACAATAATAAGAGCTATTTTTATGCTTCATTGGTTGAGGGAATATTATGTCTTTAAAAAAATTATTAATTATTAGTACAACCATTTCAACAGCATTATTTTTAAATGCCTGTAGTGGTTCTAACTATCAACCTACGGCTGGTGGTAGTCAAGTTCAGTTTATTGACACTAAGCCTGCCGATAACTGTCAATTTTTAGGAAAAGCAGAAGGTCGTCGTGGTACTTTCTTTTCTGGTTTGAAGACACACAGTGAGCTTATTCGCGATGCGGCATCAGAACTTAGGAATAATGCTGCTGCAATGGGTGGCAACGTAATTTATAATGCACAAGATACTTCACAACAATATATTTCTGATATTGCACCTACGGATGCGGTAATGGTTGGCGAAGTTTATAGTTGTAAATAAGTTTTTTAATAAAAAAGGGAGATCCTATTCTCTCCCTTGTTTGAAATAGATTTAAACTTTATTTAACCATTTTGTTTTTCAAAATGTTTCATAAAATTAATTAAGTAATTTATTCCTTCAATATCCATAGCATTGTAGATCGATGCCCGCATACCGCCTGCAATTCTGTGACCTTTAATACCAATGATGTTTGCTTTGGTTGCTTCGCTAACAAATTTTTTATCGAGTTCTTCATTTGGCGATAAAAAAGTAACATTCATTATCGATCTGTTAGCTGTAGCAATAGTATTTCGATAAAAATCAGATTGATCGATAAATTGATAGAGCAATTGCGCTTTAGCTTCATTACGCTCTTGCATTGCGTTCAAACCACCAAGACTTTTAATCCATTTAAAAACTAATCCTGACATATACCAAGCAAACGTTGGAGGAGTGTTAAACATAGAATCATGATCTTGCAAAATTTTGTAATTTAAAACCGATGGTAAGATATTTTGTGCATAACCAATAAGATCCTCACGAACAATAACAATTGTAATACCCGATGGACCAATATTTTTTTGTGCTCCAGCATAGATTATGCCATATTTACTTACTTCAATTGGTTGCGACAATATGCAAGATGAAAAATCAGCAACGACTGTTTTATCACCAAAATTTGGTTCTTCAAATATTTCAATTCCGTCGATAGTTTCATTTGGGCAATAGTGAACATAAGCAGAATCATCGCTTAATTCCCATTCAGACATAGGTTTAACAGAGGTTAAACCGTTTTCCTTTATAACAATATTTTGTTCCTTTATTTGACAGTATTTGCTTGCTTCTTTGGCGGCACATTGGCTCCAGTAACCGCTATTTATATAATCGGCGGTAGTGTTATTACCTAGGATATTTAATGGTACAGCGGCAAATTGTGCACGAGCACCTCCTTGGCAAAACAAAATTTTATAATTTTGTGGTACGTTTAGTATCTCACGTAGATCATTAGTTGCTTCAATAGCACATGCATCAAAATCTTTGCCTCTATGGCTTAATTCCATCACAGAAGCATCGGTATTATGCCAATTTAAAAGTTCATTTTGTACTTGCTTTAATACATCACTTGGTAATTTAGCTGGGCCAGCACTAAAGTTATAACTTTTACTCATTATAATTCACTTCAATCCATTAAAAAAAGAATTCTATTTTTACACTCTCTTAAAAGATATACAATCATATTATTTGTAAAAATATTTGTTTAATAGCTAGATTTGCATAAATATGCCGACTGGTTGTCGGCAGGATATGAGATAATTAAAAAAATAATTCGGATGATTAGACTAACTGCTTTTTTGCGTTTTCAATAGCAATTTTAACTTGTAGTGGCGATACACCACCTTTAGCTGAACGTTTGGCTAAACAAGATTCTAAAGATAGCACTTCGTAAACATCATTATCTATAACTGGGCTAAATAATTTTAATTCTTCTAATGAAAGTTCTTCTAATGCTTTTTGTTTAGCGATTGCACCAACAACTGCTTCACCTACAATATGATGAGCTTCGCGGAAAGGTATGCCTTTTGCGACTAAATAATCAGCAAGTTCAGTTGCATTTGAGTAACCTTGTTTTGCTGCTTCTTGGCAATTCTTATAATTGATTTTGATGCCTTCTAAAACTAAAGCTGCCATATCTAAACATTCTTGCCAAGTATCGATAGCATCAAATAAATGTTCTTTATCTTCTTGTAGATCTTTATTGTAAGCCAAAGGTAGACCTTTAAACGTCATCATAGCCCCAGCTAATGCTCCAGCCACACGCCCTACTTTACCGCGAATCAGTTCTAATGCGTCAGGATTTTTCTTTTGTGGCATAAGCGACGAACCAGAAGTTACTCGATCGGATAATTCAACAAAATTTGCTTCACCACTATTGAAAATAATAAGGTCTTCTGCAAAGCGCGATAAATGTACCATACCAATTGAAGCATTATTAAGTAATTCTAGAATATGGTCACGATCGGATACAGAATCTAAACTATTATTGGTTGCTTGTGCAAAACCGAGCCAATGTGCCAATTCTTCGCGATCCATTGGATATGCAGTACCAGCTAATGCCCCAGAACCTAAAGGGCTGACATCTAAACGTTTTAATGTATCTTGTAATCGACTTATATCACGGGTTAACATTTCAAAATAGGCTAAGCACCAATGTGCAAAAGTTATCGGTTGAGCACGTTGTAAATGTGTATAGCCAGGCATAACGGCATCTTGATGTTGTTCAGCGGTTGTCAATAGTGCTTGGCGTAGATGATTAATTGCATTAATTAATTGTGATATTTCAGCTTTGCACCATAACTTAAGATCCGTGGTTGATTGATCATTACGACTTCGACCTGTATGTAATTTTTTACCTAAATCACCAACTCTTTCAATTAATTTTTGTTCTACCCAGCTATGAATATCTTCCGCATCACTCTGTAAAATTTGCTGCGGGTCTTGTTGAACTGAATGAAGCAATTCATTTAAAGCTTTTTCTAATTTTTTCTGTTCATCATAAGATAAGACGTTAACAGTAACCAATGCTTTAGACCAAGCAATTGATCCAATGATATCTTGCTCTGCAAGACGATAATCAAAACGCAATGAATCATTAAATTTTTTAAATCGCTGATCTGCTGCTTGGCTAAAACGCCCACCCCATAATGCCATAATTACCTCAATACTATCTTTAATTATTTGTACTACGATTTTTATTTATCGTTGTTAACTAGTTATAGTTTTATAATAAATCTAAATTTAATCAACAGTAAAAGCAATATATACAGGACATTGCCTGTATATATTGGTTACTTTATTTAATTTAACTACGAATCAGAAATTACTTTTTCGCTTTGGATTTAGTTTTGACTTTAGTTGTCGCTTTTTCCTTATCTTCTGCTTTAGTTACAGTTTTTTTAGCCTTTTTGGCTGGTTGTTTTTGCTTTTCTTCATTTAAAGCACGAATTCGTGACGATAATGAGAATAGACGAATAAATCCACCAGCATGGCTGTGATCATAAACTTCATCTTCACCAAATGTAGCAAATTCTTCATTGTATAAGCTATTTGGAGATTTCTTTTGTACAGCAGTTGCACTGCCTTTATAAAGTTTTACCACAACTTCACCAGTCATATCTTCAGCTAAAACTTCAGCAGCAGCTTGGATTGAGCGACGATATGGGGCAAACCAGCGACCATCATAAACAACATAAGCCATTTCTAAACCTAATTGTTCACGCCATTTAAAGCTGTCACGATCTAAAATTAATTGCTCTAAACCACGTAATGCGGTCATCATGATAGTTCCACCTGGAGTTTCATAACAACCTCGAGATTTGATACCTACTAAACGGTTTTCAATGATATCAACACGACCTACACCATGTTTTGCACCAATTTTATTTAATGTTGCAACGCAGTTATAAGGAGATAATTTTTTTCCATTGACAGAAACAACTTCACCTTTTTCAATTCCGATAGTAACAAGTTCTGGTTGATTTGGCGCATCTTCTGGTGAGACAGTCCAAGCCCAGCAATCAGCATTAGATTGATTCCAAGTACTTTCAAGAACACCACCTTCTGTAGAAATATGCCATGCATTTTCATCACGACTGTAGATCTTTTCAACGGTTGCTGTGGTAGGAATTTTACGAACTTTTAAATAATCAATTAAAGCTTCACGCGAACGTAAATCCCATTCACGCCAAGGGGCGATTACTTTAAGTTGTGGGGCAAGAGCTGTATAGGTTGTTTCAAAACGAACTTGGTCATTACCCTTACCTGTTGCGCCATGACAAAGCGTGTCTGCACCAACTTCTAAAGCATATTCCACTTGAGCTTTAGCAATAATTGGTCGAGCCATTGAGGTACCTAAATAATAAGTACCTTCATATAAAGCCCCTGTTTTTAATACTGGATAAACATAATCTTTAACAAATTCTTCTCGTAAATCGACGACTTTACAAGCTACCGCACCCGATGCTTTAGCCTTTTTTTCGACATCTTTTAATTCTTTCGGATCTTGACCAACATTAGCCACAAACGCATAAACTTCACATCCGCCATAATTCTCTTTCAACCAAGGAATAATCGCTGATGTATCCAAACCACCTGAATAAGCCAATACAACCTTTTTTGTTTTACTCTTTTTCATGCTATACCCTTTCTAAATTAACTTACGATAAGTAAATGAGCTAAAGTTTATATGTTTTCAATATTTTAAATAATGGTAACTAGCCTAATATATTGTTTGTATTTTATTTAAGCAATAATTCTTGTGCCAGTTACAACTGATTTTCCATTAAATAATTCAATTAATTTATCTGATTGTTTCCAACTTGCAATATCAATAGGTCGTCCTAATGCTGTTGCTGCTTCGAAAGCTGAATTAACTTTGACAACCATACCATCGGTAATAACGCCATTTGCAATAAGCTGATCGGCTTGTGCTCTTGTTAAAGATTCAATTAATTGTTTGTTTTCATCAAGAACACCAGCCACATCAGAAAGCAAAATCAAATCTGCATTTAAAGTTTTGGCTAAAGCTACCGCAGCATGGTCGGCATTGACATTCATCATTTGTCCATCCACAGTAATACCAATTGAACTGACAATTGGTAAGTAACCTGCATTTATCAATAAATTGATTAAAGTCGGATCACCTGCTTTAGCTTCACCTACATAACCCAAGTCTTCAGAAATTTGTTTAACTTCAACGCTATTTCCATCGGCTAAGCAAAGTCCAACAACAGCTATTTGTAGTTTTTTTGCTTCTGATAATAATCGGGTATTAGCACTACCAGCGAGACTACCAACAATAACATCAATCTGGTCTGCAGGCGTAACACGTAAACCATTACGACGAACAACCGGCATGGATAGGCGATCCATTAATGAGTCAACGAGACTACCGCCGCCATGAACTATGATTAATGGACGACGGAAATTTTTTTTATATTCATTAATAATAACAAATAGATTACTTAAAGCATCTTTGTTATCAAGTAATACACCGCCTAGTTTTATAATTAATGGTTTCATTTTTGCTTCCTATTAGTTTTAAATTAATTATCCAATAATTATATTTATTTACCTAAACTTCAAAATAGTAATTAAATATTATATATCTTTTATAATAACGATAAAGTTTGTTCGTAACCAAAGCGAATATTCATACATTGCACAGCCTGAGCTGCAGCACCTTTTAGTAAATTATCTTCAACTGAAATTAGAATCAAATGACGATCTTTTAAAGCAAAACCAATATCACAATAAGGCAGATTTACCACTGCTTTTAAAGAAGGCCAATCTTTTTCATACACTCGAATTAATGGTTTATCTTTATAATATTTATTCAACGCATTAAGGATATCTTGAGCAGTTACATCCTCTTTAACTCGACATGTAATGGTTGCATGAATACCCTGTTTAAAACAGCCTAAATGTGGTGTAAAGATAACCTGCTGCCCTAAATGTTTTACAATTTCGGGTTGATGGCGATGAGTAAATAGCCCATAAGCATGTAAACTTACCTCACAAAAACTATTGTTATGTGTTGATTTTCGCCCCGCACCACTCACACCACTAACCGCATTGATGACTGGCCACTGAGTATTATCTAATAAATTTTCTTCAATTAAAGGTTTAAGCGGTAATTGTGCAGCTGTAGGGTAACAACCGGGAACTGCAATTAATTGAGCTTGTTTAATCTTTTCATAATTCCATTCAGCTAGACCATAAACAGCTTTATTTAGCCATTTTTGATGTTGATGGGTAAAACCATAATAATCGGTATAAAACTCTGGTGAATTAACACGATAAGCACCAGACAAATCAAAAACAGTACAACCTTGTTCTAAAAAATAAGGAGCAATGTCATGACTAACGGAATGTTCCGTTGCTAAAAAAACAATATCAACATCATTGATATAAGAAGAGTAATCAGACGTGGCAATAAGTGGTAGGTCAATCACCCCTTTTAATTGAGGGTGTAAATTATTATCAGAAATAAGTTTACCGCCGTCTTTACTATTTTCCGATACAGTTAAAGCGATTAATTCAATATGTGGATGCTTATTTAAATAATAAGCTAACTTTGCACCTGCATAACCACTCGCTCCAATAATAATTGCCTTTAACATGTCTGTCCTAATTTATTTCAGTGCAACAATGTTATATATAGTAGGTTATTTATCAAATTAACTCAAGCAAAAAAAATGAATTTTTATTCACTTTTTATGAATTTATTTTCAATAAATATTGTTTGTATTAAAGCTAATACAAAGTAAAAAATTAAAACAGAAAAATAAGTTAAATTTGCCTGCTATTAAATATTAGCAGGCATATAAAATGAATAGTTTATTTCAATTGAGCCGCAGATTTTAATATCGCTATAAGTAACTCCCAATATCGAATAACACTTTGAATATTTACTTTTTCATCTGGAGAATGAGGCGATACAATTGTTGGGCCGATTGATATCATATCCATATTAGGATAAGTTTGCTTAAACAATCCACATTCAAGTCCTGCATGAATCACCATAATCTTAGCCTTTTGTGAAAATATTTCGTAATATTTATCTTTAGCTAATTGTAAAAGACTCGAATTCAAGTTTGGTTCCCAGCCAGAATACCCACCACTGATTTCATAATTGGCATTGGTTAACTGACTAAGCGATATTAAAGTTGAAACAACTGCATCTTTTGCACTATCAACTTGTGAACGAATTAAATAATGAGTATTTAATTGATTTTCTAAAATATTAACAATGCCTAAGTTAAGTGAAGTTTCCACAACACCATGTAACTGATCGCTCATACGAACAACACCATTAGGTGCAGAATGCAAATAGTTAATTATTTTATTTTGATGTTCAATCGTCAAAACACGTTTAACTTTATCTGAAGTTACTTCTGATAAAGTTATCTGTATCGAAGGTTCAACGTGACCTAATTCATTATTTAAAGTTGTTTGATATTGCTTAACTATAGATTTCAATTGAGGTAAATCTTGTTTATTTAAAGTCATTTCAGCAAAAGCTTCTCTAGGGATGGCATTACGTAACGAACCACCTTTTATATCAGCTAATCTAAATGAAATATCTTGTGCATATTCAGCTAAAAAACGAGCCATTAATTTAATTGCATTACCACGACCTAAATGAATATCGCAACCAGAATGCCCGCCTTTAAGGCCTTTAAGCGAAACACTAATATAACAATCATGCTTTTCAGGAATGACAGCATAAGCAACTGCAAAAGTTGAAGTAAAATCAACGCCACCCGCACAACCCGTAAATATTTCCCCCTCATCTTCTGAATCGGTATTAATAAGATAATGACTTTTTAACCAATTAGATTGAAGACCGAATGCTCCATGCATCCCTGTTTCTTCTGATGTAGTAACTAAAACTTCAATAGGACCATGTTCAATAGTGGGATCTATTAAAACTGCTAATGCTGAAGCCAATCCTATACCATTGTCCGCACCTAAAGTTGTACCTTTAGCTTTTACCCATTCACCATCAACATAAGGTTGAATTGGGTCGGTAGTAAAATTGTGAACGGTCTCTTCATTTTTTTGTGGCACCATATCCATATGAGCTTGTAGAGCAATAGATGGGCAGTTTTCCATTCCTTTAGTAGCAGGTTTGGTTAATAAAATATTACCAACTTTATCAAGCTCACAATGAATGTGATGAGTATTTGCAAAATCAACGATATATTTAGTAATCATTTGTTCATGATGAGATGGGTGTGGAATTTTACAAATATCATTAAAAATCTGCCAAATAGATTTTGGCTTTAAAGTAGAAAGCATAATTTAACCTCAATATTGTGTCAGTAATAAATTAATGAGTAGTTTTTTTCGTGTAATCGCTTTATAATAAGGTGCAATTTTACATCTATTTTTAGTCCATTAATATTAATTTATTATATTCGTATATTCGATTAAAATTGCAGGTTACTCATGTCAATAGAACAAACTTTAACAGAAGAAGAAATCAAAGCCCAAAAACAGCATAAAGCAGAACTTATCGCTGAAAAAGAAAAATTCAATGTCACTTGGGAAATGTTACAATCTTACGGGCGTCAACTATCCAAACGTTTATTACCTGCAAACCAATGGAAAGGTATTATTGCTGTTAGCCGTGGTGGATTAGTTCCAGCTGCTATTCTAGCTCGTGAATTAAGTATTCGTTACGTCGATACGGTTTGCATTTCAAGTTATGATCATGATCATCAACGTGAAAAGTTAATCTTAAAACAAGCAAATGGCGATGGCGAAGGCTTTATTGTTGTTGATGATTTAGTCGACACTGGCAACACCGCACATACTATTCGTGAAATGTATCCAAAAGCTCGATTTGTTACCATTTTTGCTAAACCAGCAGGTAAACCGCTTGTTGATGACTATATTGTTGACATTGAGCAAGACACTTGGATTGAGCAGCCTTGGGATACAGGTGTAATGTTTGTTAAACCTATTAGCGATCATCAATAAGGATATTAAACACAATTATGACTACTACCGAAAATTTATCTGCTCAGATTTTTAAACCACAATACGATTATCCTGAAACATCAGCGCTTATTAATCGTGTTGATAGTAGCGACGGTAGTAGTATAAGTCCTTTGGATGGTGAAATTGATTCAAGATGGTATCGGATCATTAATCCTTTTTTATGGATTTGGCGAGGATTACCTAAATTAGAGGTTGAAGAACTTCTATCTAAAATTGCCGCCTCAACAAAACATCATACCAATGAAAAATGGTTAGATACCGTTATCGGTTATCAATCAGGTAATTGGGTTTATGAATTTTTAAATCAAGCTGCATTGTGGCAATCTAAAGCTGATTCAATTGGTCAAGAAAACCTAAGTGATGAAGATAAAACAAATTTACACAATTATTTTCTTATCGCTAGCGAATATTCAAGCATTGCTAGTTATCCACATTTTAAAAATGATGAACTAGCTATGTATGCACAAACTTGTGCTTATCAAGCTTATATGAAAGCGCTCAAATATTCTCCTTTTACAGTCAAAGAGCTGGAATTTAAAGTTGATAATCGTAATGTTAAAACGTTTTTGCACTTACCAAAGACGGACAACACTTGTCCTGTTGTATTAATATGTAATGCGTTGGGCAGTTTACAAATTGATTATTATCGTTATTTTAAAGAATATTTGGCTCCTCGTGGATTTGCTATGTTAACCGTTGATCTACCAACTGTGGGATATAGCCGTAATTTTGCTTTAACTCAAAATAGCAGCCAGATTCATCAAGCAATATTGGAACAACTTTCATCAGTTCCATGGGTTGATAATAGTCGCGTTATTTTAGCTGGATTTCGATTTGGCTCTCATCTTGCAACACGGTTAGCTTATTTGATGCCAAATAAGATTAAAGGTTTATTCAATTTTACACCTTTTGTTCATCAAATATTTGTAGATAAAGATTTGCAAAAAAATCTACCAACTAGCTACAAAGATATGTTGGCTAGTCGTCTTGGTTTACCTTCCATATCTAATTTACAATTAGCAGCAGAATTAAATTACTTTTCACTTAAAAATCAAGGATTATTAACTCATGGTTGCCCAGTGCCTGTAATGAATATTATTTTTGAAGAAGATATCTTAAGTAATTTAAATGAAGTAAAATTGATTCGTTCAATTAAACAAAATAAATTAGTAACCATACCTAAAACACCATTACAAAAAAGCTTGCATGATGCGTTAACTCAGTCTGTAAATTGGATGGAGTCGGTTTTGTAAGATCTGATTTAAAATAAGAGTATGTTATGACCATAAAAAAACAACAAACTGTCGTTGTTAAATTAGGTACCAGTGTATTGACCAGTGGCACCAAACAGTTAGATCGAGCACAAATCGTAGAACTGATTAGACAATGTGCTATTTTACATCAAGATGGACATAAAATTATTATTGTTACATCTGGCGCGATTGCCGCAGGTCATGAATATCTTAACTACCCTACTCTTCCCAATACCGTTGCATCAAAACAGCTACTTGCATCAGTTGGTCAAAGTAAACTAATACAACTTTGGGAACAACTCTTTTCAATCTACAAAATTTACATTGGTCAAATGTTGTTAACACGTGCTGATCTTGAAGATCGCGAAAGATTTTTAAATGCGCAAGACGTTTTAAAAGCCATGTTAGACAATCACATTATTCCCGTTATCAACGAAAATGATGCAGTAGCAACTGCTGAAATTAAAGTGGGTGATAATGATAATTTATCCGCCTTAGCGGCTATTTTAGCTCAAGCCGATAAATTAATTTTATTAACAGATATTGCAGGTTTATATACAGCCGATCCAAGATCAGATAAAAATGCTAAATTAATTCATGAAATCGACCATATTGACGATAAGTTACGTAGTATTGCTGGAGACAGTGTTTCTGGACTTGGTACTGGTGGCATGGGCACCAAAGTACAAGCGGCTGAAGTAGCAGGAAGTGCAGGGATTGAAGTTATTATTGCGGCAGGTAATAAGCCTAATGTCATTATTGATTCTGTAAATAATCAATCAGTTGGCACACGTTTTATTCCACCAAAAACACCCTTAGAGCACCGTAAACATTGGTTATTCGGCGCACCTAAAGCAGGCAAAGTTTTGTTGGATGATGGCGCAGTAAATGCCATTTTAAATAATGGCAGTTCACTTTTACCCAAAGGTATTTTACAAGTTGAACAAAATTTCTCACGTGGTGAGGTCATTGATATTTGTGATAAAACAGGTAAGAGTATAGCTCGTGGAGTAAGCCGTTATAATAGCGACGCATTAAAACAAATTGCAGGACATCACTCACAAGAAATTAATCAAATCATCGGCTATGAATACGGCTCTGTCGCCGTACATCGTAATGATATGATTATTAAATGATCACTTAAGGATAATAAAGATAAAAATGAAATTGGAAAAACCAAAAAAAATTTATGCCCGTCGTTTTGTGATTTTACGACTCATTATTTTAATTGTTGCGGCAATATTTCTTTATGAGATTGATCCAGATTTATGGATTAATTTTGTTGTTTTTATATTTGTAATATCCGTATTAATTATCAGATATTTCATGGTATATGTCACAATATATGAAAATTCTATTACATTCAGACCAATAATGATAGATAGCAATATAAATGTACCATTTGATTTAATAAAATCGATAAAATATGAACCCAAAAAAGTTTTTATAAACTACATTGATGAGTTAGATGGAAAAGAATCAACCTTAACAATATCTTTAGAAAAGTTAGATGGAAATTCTAAAACAGAATTGCTAGATATTTTGAAAACAGTTTTGAAAGATAAAACTTTATTATAGATTAATAATTTTTAACGTAATGAAGAATAGACTTATAAAAATACAATTTAGAGACAATAACAATACTTTGGATTATATAGTGTTTTTTATATCGAGTTATCACCATTAACAAAAAATAGAATTAGGGTTATATTATAGTAATAATTTTACACTAATATATTATACTGGATTCAATTAATAAATCTTTATTAAGAAAGTCCAATTTATTCAGAGCGATTTGTGAATCAAATTAATAAAGGTCTAAAATGATAAACCAGATTGGAAAAGAAGCAAAACTTGCTTCTTATCAATTAGCACAATGCCCTACTACAACTAAAAATAAAGTTTTAGCTGTTATTGCTGATTTATTAGAAAAACACAGCGCAACAATTCTTACCGCTAATGAAAAAGATATCCAAGCAGCCAAAGAACAGGGATTAAATGAAGCGATTTTAGATCGTTTATTATTAACACCTGAACGATTGTTATCAATTGCCAATGATGTGCGAAAAGTGATTTCATTAACCGATCCTGTTGGCCAAATTATTGATGGAGCTACTTTAGAAAATGCTTTAAAGTTACAACGTCACAGAGTGCCATTAGGTGTAATAGGTGTAATATATGAAGCTCGTCCTAATGTGACGATTGATATTGCCACACTTTGCCTTAAAACGGGTAATGCAGCTATATTAAGAGGTGGTAAAGAAACCATCCATACCAATCGTGCAACCGTAACCATTATCCAGCAAGCACTTGAGCAAGCTGGTTTGCCTAAAACAGCAATACAATTTATTGATAATCCTGATCGAAAATACATCAATGAACTACTAAAACTTGATAAATATGTTGATATGATTATTCCTCGTGGAGGTGCAGCTTTACACAAACTTTGCCGTGAACATTCAACCATACCTGTTATTACCGGCGGAATTGGTGTTTGTCATATTTTTGTCGATGAAAGTGCCGATTTTGATAAAGCATATCCAATTATTTTAAATGCTAAAACTCAAAGACCAAGTACGTGTAATACTCTGGAAACATTGCTTGTACATACTAAAATTGCTAAAACATTTTTACCCAAACTTAGTCAAATTATGGCTGATAACCAGGTTATATTACATGCCGATACAGAAGCGTTTAAAATTTTAGAAACAGGAGTAGCAAATGTGTTCCCTGTTGAAGATCAAGAATTACGTCAAGAGTGGCTATCTAAAGATTTAAATATAGTTATTGTTGACTCACTTGAGCTAGCGGTTGAACACATTCGTGAATACGGCAGCGGTCATTCTGAAGCAATATTAACACGTGATTTAACAAACGCTGAAAAGTTTGTCAATTTAGTCGATGCAGCGGCTGTTTATGTCAATGCATCTACTCGCTTTACCGATGGTGGACAATTTGGTTTAGGTGCTGAAGTCGCTGTTAGCACACAAAAACTACACGCACGTGGACCGATGGGACTTGAAGCATTAACAACGTATAAATGGATCGGTTATGGTGATGATTTGATTCGTCAATAATAACAATTAAAGTAACTGTTCGGTGAAGCCGAACAGTTTTAATTAATTTCTAGACTAATCGAAGTTCCTCATCAATAAGGCATAATTCAAATCAATCTCTTCAGGAATTGGAATATAAACAATATGCCCATCCCCGAGTCCTGCTGGCACAGGTTGTCCTTTCTTATTTTCCATACGTTCAATAATAAAAGTCGTATTACCTTTAGGTGTCATCATCTCTACACTGTCACCTACTGAAAACTTGTTTTTAACAATAATTTCAGCCAAACCATTTAAACGTTTTCCACTAAACTCACCAACAAACTGCTGTCTGTCTGATACTGAATGGCTATGCACATAATTTTGCATATCTTCATGTTTGTGACGACGTAAAAATCCTTCGGTATAACCACGGTGGGCTAAAGATTCAAGCTCAGTTAACAAACGAGGATCAAAAGGTTTCCCCTCACTTGCTGCATCGATTGCTTGACGATAAACTTGAGCCGTTCGAGCACAATAATAAAAAGATTTAGTACGGCCTTCTATTTTTAATGAATGTACCCCAATTTTGGTTAAATCACCAACTAATTCAACCGCTCTTAAATCTTTAGAGTTCATTATATAAGTACCGTGTTCATCTTCAAAAGCCTGCATATATTCGCCAGGACGTCCTGATTCTTCTAACATGAACACTTTATCCGTAGTGGAACCTATACCTAAAGTTGGCTCCACTTGCTGAACGGGAATCGGTTCACACTTGTGTACAATTTGCCCTACTTCGTCTTCTTTGCCTTCCGCAATTTTATATTCCCAACGGCAAGCATTAGTACACGTACCTTGGTTTGAATCACGTTTATTGATATAACCTGAAAGTAAACAACGTCCAGAATATGCCATGCAAAGCGCACCGTGAATAAAGACTTCTAGCTCCATTTCTGGTACTTTTTCTCGAATTTCAGCAATTTCATCCAATGACAATTCACGCGACAAGACCACTCGAGTTAATCCGATTTTGTGCCAAAATTTTACAGTAGCCCAGTTAACGGCATTCGACTGTACGGATAAGTGAATTTCCATTTTTGGAAAATGTTCACGGACTAACATAATTAAACCAGGATCGGACATGATAAAGGCGTCTGGTTTCATGTTGACAATAGGCTCTAAATCTCGAATAAAGGTCTTTAATTTTGAATTATGTGGAGCAATATTAACAACAACATAAAACTTTTTACCTTGCGCATGGGCTTCGTTAATACCAATAGCTAGATTTTCATGATTAAATTCGTTATTACGAACACGTAAGCTATATCGAGGTTGTCCAGCATAAACTGCATCCGCACCATAAGCAAACGCATAGCGCATATTTTTAAGGGAACCAGCAGGAGAAAGTAACTCTGGTTTTGCATATAAAAGTGTCATTAAAAAATGCCTCTGATTTCAAGTCAGTATTACAGTATTGTAATAGGTTAAGCAAAAATAGGCTGGCATTTTACGCTTAAGCCTAGCGATTGGCAAATTTATTGTATCAACAATGTAAGTCATACAAAGCTTTATTGCATCAATTGAACATTAATGTTGCATAATGTGATTAATTTATTATAAGTTTGAAGTAATGCGTGATTAAAAATTTTTATAATTACCAATTTATATAATCTAATCACTCAAAAAATCATTTAGAAACCAATTTAGTTGTATTGGTAAAAACGAGATAAATAGAATTTTTTTTAGCGGTATTGTTTGTTTAATTAACATTTAATAATCTAAAAATTTTCACTCTTCTTTAGCGCTATTTAGTAATGGCAAATATTCTTGCCAGCGATATTCTCGAATCGGCATAGGATTTGCTTCATCAAAATAAAGGACTAATGCTGGCTTTATGCCATTCCAATTATCTACAAACTCATACCCAACCAAATGACCATCCTTAATTAATCTTTTTGCTTTCGCATGATAATTAAAATAACTCATAATAGGCCTTAATAAAAAATTTAAGAATTAAATGAAATCAAGTTATAAGTTGCTTAGTACTTGTGCTTTTTCCTTCTTTCTTATAAAAACTCAGCAATCATTATCCACAAAATCCCTGAATAAATTTGTGGATAAAAAAGGTAAATCATTAAAAAAATTTATTTTATTTGACAGATCAATCTCTAACCAGCTTTCACTAAAAGTAAATTATTCATCTCTTTTCTTACGTCCTTTTAGATAACTACACTATGGTTCATTCTAAAATAACATCATCGATTATGAATAAATTCACTTTAATTGAGCATTCACATTGATTAGTCCATGTTTATAATTAATCAAAATAGTAATATCTTACTTTAAAATATGTGCAATAGTATTTACATAAAGAACGATTGAAATGCTAGTAACAAAATTAATTATTAATCAATATGATTTTCAATTGAGAATTGAACTTTTCATTTTCATTTTACATTAGAAAAGCATAAAGTAATCTAACTATTTTAAGCATTATTAAATATGTGAACTCACCAAAATTCACCTATTACCATAGCCACATACTTATTCAAATAGTTATCAGCAAAATTTGCATTTTTGGTGCGTAAAATGATTACAACACTAGTTCCCAATAAAATAGTCAAGAGGCAATTTTCATAACTCTTATACCATATCATCACTTTATCAAAATGTAAGTTCGTTGAATTAAAACACTAAAGAATTTTGTTTATACTTTTGCTAAGGTTTTAATAACATTTATCATAACTACAGATTAACTAAAATTTTAAGTATTTTTGTAAAAAATATTCAGAAGTCTATATCATTTCATAAGAATTAAAATGATATAAGAATATGCTATCATTAATAAATAAAATCAAATAATTTATCCGTAAAAACTTTTTGTATATCCATATTTTCTTTCTTATTCAATAATCAGTATTCATTTAGGAGCAGTTTCCGTAATCAACATATTTTCCGGTTTTTTCATCCAAAACGCACCACTCTAATCGGCTTTCTAAAATGTCTTTTTGTACGGAAAAAAGGATAGCTATTCTTTGCGCTCATCTTCAAGATTATCATCCAGTTCAGTATCAATCTTGGTAAGATTATCTGGTTCAGCTAATAAATCATCATTATTTTTTTTACAAAACATTTCTGGATCATAATAGAAGAAATACCAACCCGCTCCCGATTTCTGCGGTCTAATATATAAATTGGTGTTATCTTTACAGTCAAGCGAATATTTATCCTCATCAATCAATTTTTTTACTTGCATTTTACTGATTGAAATTAAATCAATATTCCGAATATTTTGCCAATTCAATGTGCTAAAAATTTGCTCGGCTAATTTTACGTGAGTGTTTATTGAGTTTTTGTATAAAATTAAAATTGCAGGTAAATATAGTACCCCTACACCAAAATAAGCAGAAATTAAATTATCTAAAGTAAAATCACCAAAAAAATAGACCAACCCCATAGTAAATAGTATGTATGTTAGTAATAGTGGTATATGGTAGCGTTTTAAAGCGTGTTTACGTCCGGCATAACAAGGAGGAATAATAGAGATAATTTGTTCACTGGGTTTAAGCATAGCATACACTTCATAGTGATCAGCATGTTTTTCGGCTATTACTTCAACATGATCGCCATCGTTAAATTTATAAAATCCCAACCAACCTTTTAATATAACGTCATTATTTAATTTGGCAGTTATATATTGCGCCTGAAAATAATTACTACGATGAATACTATCACCATGTCCTAATGCCGCTAACCCTGCTGTACTATTACCAGATAAAGTGGCAAGCGCCGCTCCACTTCTTACTTTAGCTTTCTGCTTTTTTCTCTCTTCTTTACTCATATAAGCGCCATCAAATAATGGCGCATTACAAAAAATCCCTTTAAATTCTGAAAGTGTACCAGTTAATTTTATTAAATTTTTAGCTGGTAAAATGGGATCTGTAATATTGATACCTGTTTTTTTTAATAACTCTTCTTTATCATTATAAATAATATCTGTTCCATCGTATTTTGCGTAGGGCATAATTGACCTTCTTAATTTTTATTATTACTTCTTTTCTCGCTTTCATATTCAATAATCAGTATTCATTTAGGATCAGTTTCCGTAATCAACCTATTTTCCGGTTTTTTCATCCAAAACGCACCACTCTAATCAGCTTTCTAAAATGTCTTTTTGTACGGAAAAAAGGATAGCTATTCTTTGCGCTCATCTTCAAGATTATCATCCAGTTCGGTATCAATCTTGGTAATATTATCTGGTTCAGCTAATAAATCATCATTATTTTTTTTACAAAACATTTCTGGATCATAATAGAAAAACCCAAAACCATATCCTCCTTTATGAGGTCTTATAAAACGATCAACATTATTATTCCACTCTAATGAATATTTACCTTGCGCAATTAATTTTTTCACCTGCTTCTTACTTATATCAATTAAATCAATGTTAGTAACATCTTGCCAACCCAATACCGAAAAAATTTGTTCTACCAATTTAATATTGGTAGTTATCATTTTATGATATAAAATTAAAATTGTAGGTATAACAAGTACAGCACTTCCAGTATAAGCTGGAATTAGATTATCCAAAGTAAAATCACTAAATAGATACACTAAGCCTGCTACAAATAATAAATAAATTAACAATATTGGGATAAAATCGCGTTTTAAAGCGTGTTTACGTCCGGCATAACAAGGAGGAATAATAGAAATAATTTGCTCACTCGGTTTAAGCATAGCATACACTTCATAATGGTCAGAATGCTTTTCGGCTACAACTTCAACCAAATCACCTTCATTGAATTTATAATAACCCAGCCAACCTTTTAATTTAATTGTATTATTTAGTTTAGCTGTAAAATATTGTGCTGGAAAATAATTACTTACATGTATACTATCATCATGCCCTAATGCTGCTAAACCAGCACTGTTATTTCCAGTTAATGTTGCAAGCGCCGCTCCACTTCGTATTTTAGCACTCCGTTTTTTCCGCTCTTCTTTACTCATATAAGCATCATCACCCACAGGTGCATAACAAAATATTCCTTTAAACTCCGAAAGTGTACCCGTTATTTTTACTAAATTTTTAGCTGGTAAAATGGGATCAGTAATACTGACCCCCGTTTTTTTTAATAACTCTTCTTTATTATTATAAACAACATCTTTTCCATCGTATTTTGCGTAGGGCATAATAGACCTCTTATCTAATTTGATTAATTCAAAAAGTATGAGTGAAAATGGTTCCCCACTCACCAGAAGTAAATACTGGTTTATTTTTTTCCATCTCTCTTTGTTGTCGCTCTTGTTGAGCTTCTTCCCACTCTTTTTCGTATTTCATAAAAATCGCCTTTAATGCTTCAACTTCTTCTTGCTGAGATTTATAGCGATAGTATCTTTTTTCATGTAAACCGCCTTGAAATTCGCCAAAACGGCTGCGTTCTAACCATTCTTCTATTTCATCAGGTTTATTAAATTCATATATTGCTTGGCAGATAAATAGTCCTAAACTTACCCATGGATTTAGTGCTAATATAAATAATAGCATTACACTTCTACCAACAATGAATACTAGTCTATTTAAAATAAGGTTTTCAACAACAGCTAAAGTTATTAATTTAAGGCTGGTATCAGTAATTTGAAGTAAACTTTTCTTACCTAATTGCAAGAATATATCAACGACACTAATAATAGATGTAGTAAACCCTATTATATAAAAATCTTTTTCTATTTTTGTTTTATTTGACGTATCCTCATTCCAACTTATCGCAAGTTGGGTGATACTTGAAATCAAGCCAAAAATGTTACCAAAAAAGCCAAAATTCTTAAGTGTTTTTTCATTTAGCCGATTATTTTCACCATGAACAATAGCAAATTTAAAACCTAACGAGATTATTCCGGTTGCCGCCATTACGAGTTTATAATTCGCTTCAGATTGTTGTGCTTGAGTTTTATAACGATCATCTGAAATTATTTCATATAAAGTTTTTAGTTGATAGAACGCCATAAAACCAATTAATCCCTTGCCGGCTGTTGTGGTACTTAATATACTGGTTATTTTTTGATTGATATTTTGATAAGCAATACTTAACTTTGTGCCTGCATTATTAAAATCATTAGCTACTGATTTTTTAATGCGATTTGACCAATCATAATATGCTTCCATTTTTCTTTTTAAAGCCGATTTAGATATCTGAGGAGATGGATTACTAGCAATAAAAAAAGCTTCAGCAAAAGCAGACGAAATTTTACCGCCTTTGAGTTGCAAATATTTTAGTAAAACCACAGATGTAGAAAATATATTTTCTTTAATAGGTTTTATATAAGCAGCCGTAATTTGGGCATCGGTTGAATTGTCATCTAATAAAAAATCACGTTGACTATCAAATAAGCTTGCTAATTCTTTACTTAAATCAAGTGAATAAGATTCATTTTCTTCGTCTAAAATGCTAACATCGAAGTTAGTCATCGCATTAGCCCAAGCTTCAAATATTTTGCCTTCTTCAGATTCTTCTTGAGAAAAGCTCAAAACTGTTGCCAATTTATCTAATAATTGCCCATAATCTTCTCGATGCATTGGTGTTGTTTTATCTAAGCTATGCATCAGATTAATGTATTTTTGTTGTTGCTCTTTAGTTAATTTTCGTTTGGCAAATACTGCTGACCAGACTATATTATGTGCATCTAAGGTTTCATCAGTAACGAATTGTGTAAATAGATCAACAACTCTATCATTATTAATATGTGATCCTAAAGTCATTAAAATATCGTTTGCAAATGCAAGATAATCATCACTATCTTGTGCAAAATCATCGGCAGCTAATGATATTGGGTGTTTTTCCTTTTGTTTAAAGCAATCGATCCATTTAATTAAATCTTCAATCAGTCTTTGAACATAATTTCCACTTTCTTGTAAAAATTGATTATATTTTTTTTTGTAATTGTCATAAGCTACTGAGCCAGAGTTATATTGTAATAACCTTTTTTTATACTTACGCCAACGTTTTTCACCCGATTCCTCAGTTTTGTTTTTTGCATGCCAACTTGCTTCATAACCTTTAGCCTTTACTTCAAACTCATTTCGAATTAAGCTGCATTGATTACTTAATTTTTCAATTTCATTTCTATGTGATGTATTATTTAATTTAAATATATCTTCAATAATACTTGCATACCTATCCTCGCCCAACTCTTTTAATAAGTAGTTTTCCTCTGTAAAATTTACCAATGCTTTTGCATCCCATTTACAGAAATTTACATGTTTCTCTAAATCAGATAAATAGGGGTTTTGATAAGGACTGTTGGGATCATAGGCAGTAAAATTTTTTGCCTGATTGACAATTCTAACTACTCTTTCCCCTTTTATTTTATCTGCACTAGACCATCCAGGTATTCGTCTTGTAGAAGACGGTAAACCAAGTACGCTTGGAGAATTTATTGGCTGTCTATAATATTCAACATCCGAAAGATAATCTCTATTTTTTTGTTGAATATGTTTTTTAAAATTTTGCTGATTATTAACCAAATCATTATTTTTAATAAATTGTTCAAATAATTCAATACTACTACATGTGGAGTTTTCCCATTGTCTTTCTGTAATAACTTTTTTAAATGCTGCAAGAGCGCTATTACCCCAA
This sequence comes from Gilliamella apicola, assembly GCF_000599985.1. NCBI lineage: Bacteria > Pseudomonadati > Pseudomonadota > Gammaproteobacteria > Orbales > Orbaceae > Gilliamella > Gilliamella apicola. The sequence goes on along the minus strand of NZ_CP007445.1, from coordinate 1,471,755 downwards.
CTACTTAATTCAGCAGCAATTCCAATACTATCCATCAAGGCTACCATCATTGCTGGACATTTGGTACTATTACGTTGGCTTGATTCCATTTTACGATATATATAAGACGAGTAATTTTCTTTAAATTGATATGATTCTTTAGGATAGTTTGATAAATTCAGCCAAGGAGTTAATGTTGTTCTTATTTTGAACAAAGATTTATTATATTCAAATACTCTATTCTCATCGACTGTACCAATTGGACTTGTTGAAATCGGCGAATCTTTAACAGGTTGACTATATAGATAAGGAAATGTTACAGGATATTTACCATGAAATATGCCAGTTATATTTTGTTCTAATAAATAATCATTATATTGACCTTCCATTGTACTGGCTATCGCTTCTTTAGTTGCGCATGTGATACCATTTGCACTTTCTTGTTTTTGTATCCACTCTTTAGGTTTTATAACTTGCATACGAATATCACGTTTATCTTCTTCATAAAGATACTTTCTTAAAGTATTTAGACTCCATTTATGTTCGCTATAAGCTAACCATGCTTTATCGCATTTATCAGGTTTGGCAAGCACAATAAATGCAATATTGCTTGATTGATGTGCGCCGTTACTGCAACTGGTTTCAATTTCATTTAATGGAATGGTCTGTTGCTCATTGTTTGCATTTTTTACATTATCTCCAAATCTTAATAAATCTAGCTCTTTGCTAATATCTTGCTGCCAAAATCCACCTTTTTCATCTACTTTATATACTGAAACGTCTAAATCTAATCCATTATCTTCATATTGACAAAAAAGATATAGATAACCTTTTCTAGTTGTTCTTAGTACATATTTACTATCTTTATTTAAGGATAGAAGTTCTTCTTTTTCTGCCCATTGTGGTAAATTAGCACCCATCTGTTCAGGAGATACAGCATAACGAACAGGATAAATAGGTAACCCACAGGAACGACATTTTTCACACAGACTCATTTTTTCTTCCCTTTTTATTCATATTTAAATCATCTTTAACTTTATTCCATTGTGACGAGGTAACATTTTTTAGTTGTGCAACCAATGATCGATTATCATTTTGTTTAATAACTTGAGAAATACTATCATGGTCTATAAATTGAGGATGGATGATTAAACTGTAATAAGCGTATTCTGATAGATCATTTTTATTTTTATATCCTCTTCTTTCAGCATTTTCAAAAGCTTCCAATATAATTGGATCTGCTTCATTTTCTAATATCGTATATTGAGGATGAAAAAAATGGTAACGAGCAAGTGTTTGATTACGACTTTCAATCCAACCAATTTGCTTCCATTGCTGTTCACTAATAATACAATTAAAAATTGTATGTCGACTAATATTTCTAGGATTTTTTTCGATAATTAATTGTCTATCACTATTTATATATAACCAAAAATAGAGGAATTTAACTAGCATGTTTTTTTGATTATCAGAAAAAATATTCAATAATACAGGTAGTACTGCTGGATCGTAATAACGTAACAGCTCAGTACTTTCATTATTCTGCTGAATAGCCACACTACCCATATCTCTGACTAACATCTCAATCTTCAATGGTGAAAAAATCCAACCATATACACAGCGAGGTTTGGCAAATAACGTATTTTGAGGAGCTACTTCTAAATAAAATTGCTCAATGCTTTGTCGTAATATAATTCGATCTTGTTCTTTAGCTAAATTAAGTTTAATTAATCCAGGTGTAGGTTTAATGTTGTAATTTATATATTGAAATAATACTAACCCTTTTTTTGCGATTTTATCTTCAAAGTCTGTTTTTTTATTATTAGATTGATAGATAAGATAAAAATATCCATCAGTTTGTGATGATAAATCTATAATCTTCTGAAAAATTTCCTTAATTCTTTCAGAGTCATCTGTTGTTATTACTTGATTATTACTATTCATTATTTATCCCAATGTTACGTTACCTTTTTGTAAATTACTTGCTTCTTGAATAGATATTTCACACCCAGTAGGTAACTTAGGATTTATTTGTTCACTTGCCGGTCCCATTTTCTGCATAGCATTACTTTTTATATAAACATTATCAGCCGTGCCCAACTCTATCCCTTCACTACTGATTTTGATGTATGAACCACCACACATTAAGATGATCTCTTTTGCCGCTGACCAATCAATACTGCCATCTACACTGTCTATTTTAATATCTTGCTTGGCGGCCATATTCAGGTTGGCATTTTGCGCCTGCACCTCAACATCACCTTGGTTGGCAAAGACTTTCATTCCTGATTTATGGGCAAATAGACCGATGGATTCACCTGATGAGACGGTAATGTTTTTTAACGCATTGATGTCAGTTTGGTTTTCACTGGTTACTGAAACGCTATTTGACGTTGACAGTTGGATGTTTTCAGGACTGGTTAAAGCAATGCCTTCTTGTGCATAAGCAAGAATACCACTTTGAGCTAACTCAGTTAATGTTGTTTTAAGTTGTTCTTGACTGTCGGTATCTGCACCATGAGCTTCAGAGGCAGTTGCCGCATTTTGCAGTGCTTTGGCAATTGATAACGCATTTTCAAGCTGGGTAATGGCAGCTTGCATATCAAGCTGTTTGCCCTGTGCTTTAGGCTCGGTCTGACTGGTTAGGTATAAGCCTTTATTGGCAGCAATTGCGCCCCACTCATCAGTGCGCAGTTCAAACCCTTCACCTCGCTGGGTTTTATTTTGGTCAACTAAATGCCCAATGTTAAGCTGGGTTTTACCATATTCGGTCGCTAACTTGATGTGCTCTTGTCCGCGTTTATCATCCATCCGTAACTTATTATTCGCCGGTGTGCGAATTACATTACGGTGTTTGTTTATGGTGGTCACATGGTCAGGGTGTTGACTGTCATGCATCGCATGCGCAATATAAGGTCGGTCTGGATTACCATTAGTAAAGGCAACTGCAACTTCTGTGCCGTCAATCAGTGGAAAGTGAAAACCATAGGTACTGCCGGCATACGGTTTAGCCAGCCTTAGCCATAAGCTCTCTTCACCGTTTCGCCACTCTTTTAAATCAAAGTTAAATTTAACCCGATAGCGCCCTTGTGTATCAATATAACCATAGGTGTCATTATCCGGACTGGTTACCCGTGCCGGTAACGTGCCATCAATGGTTGGGAAAGGAATCGGCTCCGGGCGGTAAGGTTTTAATGGCTGGTAAGGTATCGCGGTAAAACTCAGTTCATAAGCATCACTGCGGTTTCCCTGACCTTGCACCGTTAATATCATTATGCCTTCATCTATTCCAGCAATTATGCTACCTTTTATGCGGATATGTTGACCCGGGGCTAAATTGGCCTGATTGCTTTTACCTCGGATAAGGATTTGACGGCTAATCGCTCGCTCATGACGAATACGGGCATACCATTCACCACTTTCAACACCATTACCCGCATTACCAGAGTTAGTACTAATATCATTGTTGTTATCGCGACTATTATCGTTATTATTGCCGTTACTGTCGTCGGTATCGATATCGTCACGATTGCTATCATGATTATTTGTGTCACTATCAATATCGTCATCATTATTACTGTTGTAATTATTTATATCATTGTTATTGACATTACTACCATTACTATTTAACCCTTTATAGTGCTCATCATAACGGTAATCAGTGCCATAAGTAGTGTTATCTTTCTGTTGGCTATTAACTTCACCCAGTAAATTCGCCTGCGCATCTCGGTAGTTATAATCTTGTACTGTTACTGAAGCTTCCACCATTTGACTGTGCAAGGTCATATCCCAGACACTTTCAACGCCGTTATCCAGTGTGCCACTCGGTTGTTTGTAGACAATATCAGCCACCTGATGATAACCTTGTTCATAATCACTGATGACCATCACATCACAATTGTGTTCGCCATGGGTTTCAAATCGGAAATAGACACCTACATCAGCAAGCAGTCTTTGAATAAACTCAAGGTCACTTTCTTGCCACTGGGTGATAAATTCACGTTCAGGGTATTGCTCTTTAAGTGCTAAACGATAATCAATCCCTGTATAACCATGACCGCGCAATACCTCTTCAACCACACTGATAACGCTCTGATTTTGAAAAATAGCACAGTTATGACTTAATGCCAGTTTGGCTAATTGCGATGACAAAACCACCTGATAACGAGCTTCGTCATTACTCACCGATAACTGACTGAACTGGGTTATCACACCATAAAGAGTGCGTGAGCCACCTTGAGATAATAATGAGTTTAACGGATTAAGCGGATTAAACTGGGTTAAAGAGTTAAGTGAATCAAGTGGATTAGATTGTGTAAACTTATCTAACTGTTTTAATGGCTCGGACTGTTTTAATGCTTGTAAAGGATTGGCGGAGGTTAAAGAATTGAGCGCATCAAGTCCTTTCGTTGCAATATTACTTAAATGGTTAGAATTAGCCGGGTTAAAACTCAAACGGGCATTTTGATTAAGAAATGACTCAACAAGAAGATGTTTATTCGAGCTGGTAAAAGTAATCGTATAGTGCCAAGGCTGGTTAAGTTGCTCATTACCCTCAACCTGTAAAATTGAAATCTCAGCAGGCAAACCGTCCATATTTAATGTATAGCGATTGTGACCCGCGCCATTAACCAAACCATTCTTTAAACCACGACTTAAATCATTGCCCAACTGACTAATCAGATTAGTTAGTCCTTTATCCATGTTATCCTCGATATATTTCATATATATAGCAAATACAACTTTGCTTTATTGAACTGTGTTTATTGTTATTAATAATTATTTAGTGTTATTTTTTACTAATGATTTTATTATTTTATAATTTATTATCATAAGTAAAACGCTTTAATGAATTCACGTTAAAAAACAACCTAAAAAAGAGTATAAAAATACCCTATTTTGCGCATTTTGCAACCTTTTTTTGAAATTTTCTTAAACTTGAATTAGATAGGTAACTTACTGATATCATTGGTTAATTAACAAAATATAATTAAAATATATTGCTTAAGAATTATCAAAAAAGGATTTATATAATTTAGATTTTTCAGATTTTTTTATTGAGTATTTTGCAAAGAATTTTTATTAATAGTCATATCTAAAAAATTCTTTTGATTGAAACATAGCCACAACCTCAAACTTTTTGACAAAATGACTGACTGTACAACGATAAAAATTATTTTTTAAACTATCGATAAAATAGTGAATAGAATTTTAGTGTGATATAAATAATATAATTAACTTAAGTTTAAAAAATTAATTATATTAATGAGTTATAATTTATTTTGTAAAAAATATTCAGGAGTCTATATCATTTCATTAAATATATACTATAAATCGTGTTAATGAATGGTTGCTGGGTTTAAGAATATTACTGAAAGTCGTCTTTTTTGATTCATTTGCGGTTAAACATTCTTATTTAACAAAGTTAAGACAAAACTAGTTTTTGATTAAAAAACGACTCAATGACAGAAATTTATCATTACTAGTAAAAGTAATGGTATAGTGTCATAATAGCAATGTCACATAATCAATATTGAGTAGTTGGCTTAAAATTAAATTAGTTATTTTGCTAGAAATTTAACTTATTGTATCAAATATAGAAAAATGAAACAGAAGCATATTCAGCAAATATTAGCTGTCTTACCTAACAATATTACCTTAGTTGATGAAAAAATAGATTATTTAGATTATCAAACAATTGCCATAGCAAAAAATATTACGGCACTTGATGCTTATAAAATAATGACATCTTATCAGCCTAAATGGTTAGAGTTTCTATTTAAAATAAGAGATTTTTTAGTTAGATTAGTTGGAATTAAACCTGTTCATGGATTTAATAAGCCTGAGCTACACCATCACAATCTTGAAACTTCAAATACCCTCCATTTTTTTACAATTATTGAACAGACTCCAGATAAACTCACATTACAGGTAAAAGATTCGCATCTTGATGTTTGTCTATGTTTACGGATTATTAATAATAGTGAGGATTCAAATATGTTGTATCTTATTGCTTCAGTTAATAATCATAACTTTTGGGGAAAATTATATATGATGCCAGTTTCTGTTCTTCATCCTTTTATAGTTAGACAATTATTTCGCAATTTTAAATAACAAAATGATTATATTTAATTTTCGTCATTTAGTGTTGTCCTTTTAGTTTTAGTCACAAATAAACTAAAAAATTCTGACCACATTTATAATGTATTTTATTTTTAATAAATAACTTAACGATATGAATAAAAATATAAATAAAATTAAGAAATAGCAATTTTTAGTAATGATAAAATCAATAAAAAAGCCCCATTTAGACGAGCTAAATGAGGCGGTTCGGATCGATTATAAATGCTTATTGCACACCTGGAATGGTATATTCCATGATAAGTAATAATGTTGGTAATATAAAAATTGATAATACTGTTGAAGCAAAGAAAATGCTTGATGCATGTTCTTGTTCAACATTCCAGTTATAAGCCAAAATAACCGCTGTTGATGCCGTTGGCATTGCAAGTAAGAAGACTAACTCTTCTGCTTCCATTCCTGTGATACCAAATAAATGTACAGCAATTAACGCAACAACTGGCGTAAAGAAGCTTTTTAAAACTACGTTAATCATAAGTGGTTTTGACATTTTTAATTTAACACCGTAAATGCCCACACCTACTGCAATTAACGAGATGAAGTTACAAGCATTAGACATTATATCAAAAGTGTTAAATATGAAGTGTGGCATCCAAGTAGTACCATCAGTCACACTCACCACTAAACCAAGGATAACGCCTAAGAACATTGGTTTCATAAGTGAACTTTTTACTGCACTAAAGACCATTGCACCCGTTACTTTACCTCCTGATATTTTGGTGTCACATAATTCTAATAGAAAAATAGTCATAGGAATTAACGACAATGCCACAACAAAGTTAGCAACTGCAACAGAAATTGTGGATGAGGCACCTAACATTAAAGTTAAGAATGGAACACCCATTCCGCCCATATTTGGGAAACAGCATAGCATTGAACTCATGGCTGTTGATTTTAGATCTTTATGTAGAACGTATTTATTCACTAAAAAGCAAACGATCCATAAAAATGACATCGTGCAGAAAAAGGCAATCATCCAAATACCATTGAATATTTGCGATGGTTTAGCATGTGATGTATGCACAAATAGTAATGCTGGGAATACAAAGTTAGATACAAGTCCAGATAATAATTTTTTAGAATCTTTCGTAAATATTCCTTGCTGTACACACAGCCAACCAAGAAAAATAAGTAAAAAAACCGGAAGACAAGAACTTACTACTTGTCCAACTGCAGACCAGATTAGATTCATTTTTTTAAAACTCCTAAAATAATATTACTTGAAATACAAATTCGGTAATTGTTCGGTAATTTTTGATTAGATATTTTTTAGACCGAGCTAAAGCGGATAACAAAGTTGAATATATTTATTACATGTAAAAAGGCATGTTTGTTTGTTGAAATTCTATATTGCTAAATGTTGTTTTACATGATGTAAGCTTAACTGAATACATTGTTAATATGTCAACCTTTGTTATTTCAAATGGAAAATTCTGTAAATTGCGCGGTATTATACTTATTCTTTTTTAACTTGTGTTAAGCAAGGTCTGCAACCTATCTTAAAAAGAATAAAAAATCATTCAATTTTGATTTGATGGGTCTAAATAAAGAATTTTTATTTTATAAAAATCAATAAATAAAGTCATGAAGAAAATGCGTGTTAAATTATGGTAAAAGTTAATTTACCCATTAATCCTTTTGTTTTGCTGCTTTTTATAACACTTTATTAACAATAAAAAGCTACTAATTTTATAGTTAAAAAACTGATTTAATTTGTTTATATAAAAGCATGACAACAACACATGATTACTGCTCTTTATATTATCAAGATAAATAATTAACATAATAGATAGTGAATTATGTTTTTAAACTATAAATGAATAATTAATTCAATGTAAGCAATCTATGTGACATGACAAAATCAATAATGTCATTTTGACTATTGTTAAGTTAAAAACTGCTTATCTTTGCCCTACTATTTTTAATCCCATAAAAATTGGAAATTCCAAAAATGTTAGCGGTGGCTTAATATCAATTGCGTTTTTTTGCTCAATTTCTATTTTTTTACAATCAAAAATTTTTGAATCAGCTATTTTATACTGTATATTTATACATATATTGGTTTTTTAATATCTCTATAACCCTATGTCCATAACACAACGAAGTAGATTTATATGTTAATTTTAAGGAGAACGTACTTGCGTAATAATTGTATGGTACTTGGCATGGTTAATACTGCCGATAAAAATTACTTAACTTTAATTGATACACCAGTAAGAGCTGGATTTCCTTCCCCTGCGGATGACTATTTGGAAACTAAACTTGATTTGACTGAACACTTAGTAAAGCATCCTAGCGCAACATATTATATTAAAGCCGTAGGCGATTCTATGATCGATTATGGTATTTTTAGTGGTGATTTATTAGTTGTTGATCGTTCTTTGGAGCCTAAAATTGGTGATATTGTAGTAGCCGCAGTTGATGGTGAGTTAACATGTAAATGTCTTGGAATATTTGACAACCAACATCATTTATTGTCAGGTAATTCTCTTTATCCACCAATTCCCTTAGTGGGTAAAGATGTTCATATTTGGGGAATTGTTATACATACCATTCATTCACTACGAAAAAGAGCACATGTATGATTGGCCTAATTGATTGTAATAATTTCTATGCTTCGTGTGAACGCGTTTTTAATCCCAAATTAGAAGGAAAACCCATTGGGATCTTGTCCAATAATGATGGCTGTATTATTGCCCGTTCAAACGAACTGAAACCATTAATACCTATGGGAATGCCTGCTTATCAGATCCCATCTAAAATTCGTAAACAAATTATTTTGCTAAGTTCAAATTATGAACTTTATGGTGATATGAGTCAGCGAGTATTTGATACAGTACAAAACCATACCCCTAATATTGAACTCTATTCTATTGATGAAGCTTTTATTAGATTAGATGGATTTGCAGATATAACAGCACATTGCTTAAAAATAAAAAATGTTGTAAAACGAGATACGGGTATTCCTGTTAGTATCGGTATTGCACCAACGCGAACCTTAGCAAAGTTAGCTAATCATATAGCCAAAAAACAAGCCATTTATCAAAATATTTATTGCTTACCCACGGATGAAAAATCACTAAAAAATATATTAGAAACATTTTCAATTAATAATATTTGGGGCGTGGGTCGACATATTGCAAACAAATTAAACAGAATCAATATTCATACTGCATGGGACCTGCGTCAAGCTAATCTAAAATATATTAGGAATAACTTTTCGGTAACATTAGAACGAACAGTATTAGAATTACAAGGTATTAATTGTATTAAGTTAGATGACCTATCCACTGCAAAGAAAAATATCATGATATCACGCAGTTTTGGTCGTTTAACTAGTAAATTATTTGATTTACAAGAAGCGATTCGTCTGCATGCGAGCCGTGCAACTGAAAAGCTTAGACAACAACAATCTGTCGCTAGTGCTATTCTGGTTTTTTTAAAAACTAATCGCTTTAGTGACAATTCAAACCAATATCATCCATCAATTGTAGTACCACTTTCTTTTCCAACCGATGACTCACGATTAATTATTAGAGCAGCACAAAAAGGTTTGTTGGCAATATATAAGCAAGATTTTCTATTTATGAAATCAGGGGTAATGTTGCTGGATCTTAAAATAAAAAACCGCTATTCTCAATTAGACTGTTTTGCTACTCCATTAGCAAATCCATCACTGCATAAAAATGACAAACTTATGAAAACACTTGATACCATCAATCAAAAAATGGGTAAAAATACGATCCAATTAGGAGGAATACAAAAGTCAGCTCCTTGGCAAATAAAACGTCAATTATTGAGTAAGCGTTATACTACTGATTGGAATGAATTACCATTAGTGAAATAAATAACTAAAAATAATAACAGTTATTATATATAATACGAGCAAGAGTAACATATATTCTAGCATTGGATATTGAATATCCTCAATAATTGACCATAACATAAGAACGGATTGATTAGGATGAAAAATACAGAATTAGAAATAGAAAGACTCAAAACTTTAAGTACTACATTGGATGATAAAAAATGTGTTTCAACTTATAAATCAAGGCTACAACAGGATCTGTCTAATATACCAATATTAAAACCACTGCTTGTTGTAGTATTAAATGGTTGTAAAATCGTTGGTAACGAAACTAAAGTCGCGTGCAATGTTGGTAATTTTGTTTTTTTTACTGATGTACAAACAATGAATATGCGAAATATTCCTGCCAATACCAATTATCTTGCGGTACTCGTTGAATTTGAATTTTCTGATTTTGATAATAATTCAATAAATAATAATACTAACAAATCTGAAACATACACATTCGGTAACGCTAATAGTTCTTTATACAAATGCATATCTCAACTTATTGAATGCTTAGATTGGGCGACAGAAGATATAATAGAAAACCGAAGAAAAGAGATCATCAACTTATTAGTTAGTTCGGGTTATCAAAACTTAGCTCACCTGCCTAATCAAAAGGAAACAACCCAAAAAGTTATCGAGATATTTAAAAAAAATGACAATAAAAAAATTACAATAGATGACGTGAGTAAAGAAATCTGCATGAGTAAAGCGACGTTATATCGCAAATTAAAATTTGAAGGGGAAAACATCCAAAAAATAAAAGAAAAAGTGCTAATGGGACGTGCGCTTCACTTATTACAAACATCAAGTCTTTCAACAGAACATGTTGCCACAATGGTTGGCTATTCATCTACTGCTCGATTTTCTCAACGATTTAGAGCTTATTTTGGATTATCACCAAAAGAGTTAAAAAATACTAAGCGGCATTAATCGTTTATTAATATAAAAATACTTATTAAATTGGTAATTTTTTTAAAATGGTATACTGTTTTGTTGGATAAAGTTAGACCAATTAAAAATTTGTATCATTTTAAAAAATTAATATTTTTGAGATAAATTTTCAAATACACATTGATAAATGTAACACAGTTATCAATAAATTAGTCTATTAAAGTAAGATTTTGAGGATTTATTTTAAGAATAATTAATATTAGAGTTCTATACAAAAAGCATCAGTGGAATCAAGACCTGGACAAGAAAAATTAATAACGTTAAAACAGCTAAGTTGGAGTTTGCAATAATGCCTTCCATGGCAAAATTGCAAAGGTTTTTAGTGATACCAAATCTTCCATGAGTAATAAGCCAAAAATGACCTTTACTTTGATTCCACCTAAATCAGATATTTTTTATTAGAACTATTTCCCTTTAGAACTAATTCTTTTTAGAACTAATTCCTTTTAGAACTAAAAAGATCAATACTGATTTTTTTTAACTATCAAAATATCCATAAAATGATAGTATTACTGTAAATACCTAATCTCAAACTACTATGTTGGTATTATTTAATACTCACCTCGTTTGTGGTATGTGGCAAATTATAACAATTAATTTTACAAAAAAAATCACAATTAAATTCATTTTATTAACAAATCATTTCAATTTACTTACATAACTTTAATAATTAAATTTAACAAGATAGTATTAGAGCTTGAAATTATGTTAGGATTTGTACCATATCCTTAATTATAATTAATTGATAAATAAAAAATAATGTGTAAATCCATTTATTTGAGTGATACCAGAGATTGTCCTTTTCATTTCTAATTTATAAAAATAAGTAACATTTCTATTCACATAATGATTCATTTTTTCAAAATAAACATAAATGATCTATTTATATTGAATATTATTGTCTAGCTCTAAAAGATTATATTTTGGTTTTTTATTAAAGATATTGTACGTGTTGTTATGAAAAATTCCTGCGTTATATTTATATAACCATATAACTTAATGTGATTTTTTATTATATTATGAAATGAATAGCTGATTTTATAATTTTATAAATCGAATGGGTTACTTTAACATTGCCGAAATCTTATTCAGTGTAGATACTTTTAATTTAAATAAAAAAGATGTGTCTATTACAAAAATAAAGATGAAAAAGAATAACAAGTCAAAAAGATACAAAATGAATCATTTTGTCATATTATGAAAATATGGGATCTTATGATCCCATATTAACAATTGAACTACGGAAACGTTTAAGGGCAATAAGAAAGAACACACAACCAATGGCTAATAACCAAGCATAAGAAGTCCAAACTACACTTAAGCCCGCACCGCGGTATAAAATAGCTTGCCCTAATTCAACAAAGTGAGTAGTAGGCGCAAACAACATAATATTTTGAACCATTTCAGGCATACTTTCACGTGGCGTACTACCACCAGAAAGCATCTGTAATGGCAAAAGAATCAAAATGAATAACATTGCAAACTGTGCTGTTGATTTGGCGACAGTAGCCATAAAGATACCAAGTGACGTTGTTACAAACAAATGCAGAGCAGCACCAATCAAAAATAGTGTTATAGAACCCTCAATTGGTACATTCAACAAACCCTGAACAACAACTAAAAGTGCGCCCCACGTTGAAACAAGAACGACAAGCCCCATAGACCAAACTTTAGATATCATAATTTGAAACGGTGTAACAGGCATTGAAAGCAAGTGATCGATAGTTCCATGCTCGCGTTCTTTCATTAATGCTGCACCAGTCAAAATAATCGACAAAGTAGTGACAATATTAATAATTTCAACAACCGAACCAAACCAAGATCGAGTTAAATTTGGATTAAACGCAGCGTGAACTTCAATATTAACTGGCAAACTGGTCGGTTTATCTATTTGATTAAAATATTTTGTTATTTCGTTATTCACAATTTGAGTAATGTAGCCATTTCCAACAAATGCCTGTGCCATTCGTGTTGCATCAACATTAAGTTGAATTTCAGGACTTTGATTATTTAATACATCGCGTTGAAAATTAGGCGGTATATTTAACGCGAAGGTATAAGTGTCGGTATCCATACCACGGTCAACAACATCCATTGAATTTAATTTGATGGGTTTGTTAAACATTGGAGGATAAAACGCTGCAATAATTTGTCTTGATAAAGGTGAATCATCTTCATCAACCACAGCAATCGAAGCATGATGAAGCGAATCAGAAGTCGCTGTTGCAGCAGAATAAATATCAACCGAAAAACAGTAGGCGATTAAAAACAGCATGATTGGATCACGAATTAATCCCCATAATTCTTTAATACCTAAGCGATAAATATTAATAAAACCTTGCATAATATCTATCCTTCTTGTTTCTTAAGGAGGAATATACTTGCACCAAGTATAATCGGAATAGTAATGAGTAATATAAATATCGAATTATGTAAATCAAAAAGTCCTAATGCTTTATTAAAAACGCCTCGCGCAATAACAAGCATATGACTTGTTGGATAAACTTCTCCTATATATCGCCCAATACCCTCTAAGGATGCTACTGGATTAAGTAATCCTGAAAACTGTATTGCAGGTAACATGGTACCAACCGTGGTCAAAAATATAACCGCAACTTGACTACGTGTTACTGTCGAGGCAAGCAATCCAAACCCTGTTGCAATAATGCAATAAGCTAATCCAGCTAAACATAATGTCAGGAAGCTTCCTTTTATCGGTACATCAAATATAGTGACAGCCATAATCAAGAGTAATAAGAAGCTAAGCATAGAGATAACAATATAAGGAACTTGTTTACCTAATAAAAACTCAGTTCTTGTTACAGGAGTAACATATAAATTGATGATTGAGCCCATCTCTTTTTCGCGAACAACGGATAATGCCGCTAACATGGATGGAATCATTAATAATAAAATTGGAATTACAGCCGGAACCATTGCTTGTAAACTTTTAACATCTGGATTATAACGATATCGAGTTTCAATGTTTGCCAATGAGCTCGATTCCGTTCCAGTTGTTGTTTTTATCTTTTCACTTAACCAAGCAAGATGCATACCTTGCACATATCCTTTAACCGTATCTGCTCTAGACGGCATAGCACCATCAATCCAAATTCCGATATTAACGGGATCTCCACGTTGTATATCACGTCCAAAATTAGGTGGTATCTCGATAGCTAAAGAGATCTCATTACTTTTCATCCTTCGATCCATATCATCATAATCAAGGATCGGCGGTTTTTCGATAAAATAGCGCTTAGAGCCTGAAAGATTAAGGGTATAATTTTGACTGGTAATACTTTGGTCACGATCTAACACAGCAAATCTTAAATCCTGTACATCCATGGTGATACCATAACCCATAACCAACATTAAAATGGCCGAACCTAAAAAGGCTAATAAAGCACGCAAAGGATCTCGTGATAATTCTAATGTTTCGCGCCACAAACAGCCAACCATACGAGTTAAGCTAAATCCTTGTAAATGATGGGTATCTTGTTGGGTTACCTTAACTTGTTCATTAGGGACAGTTTTGGATGTTTCACTTTCTTTTTCATCCATATTTGTATCATCTGCACCGGCATCAACTAAATAACGGATAAACGCTTCTTCAAGAGTGTTGGCATTTTTGGAATGAATAATATTGTCAGGCGTATCGCTGGCTAATACTTTACCAGCGTGCATTAATGAAATTCTATCGCAACGAGCGGCCTCATTCATAAAGTGGGTGGTAATAAATACGGTTACTTTATCTTTTCGAGAAAGCTCAATAATCAAACGCCAAAAGTCATCACGAGCAATAGGATCGACTCCTGATGTAGGTTCATCCAGAATAAGAATTTCAGGATTATGAACCACTGCAACTGATAAAGAAAGTCTTTGCTTAACACCTAAAGGTAGGCTTTCTGGTAAACTTTTTACGTCATTTTCTAAACCAAAACGCTTGAGTAATTCATTCACTCTCGCTGGTATTTTACTTTCTTCAATACCAAATAGGCGAGCATGTAAAATTAGATTTTGTTCAACGGTTAATTCACTATAAAGCGAAAACGCTTGAGACATATAACCTAAATGACGTCTAACATTAATATCACTGGCATCGACCGGTTTACCAAACAACCACGCTTCACCTGATGATATTGGTAATAATCCAGTTAACATCTTCATGGTTGTTGATTTACCGCAACCATTTGATCCTAAAAAGCCAAATATCTCACCTTGTTTTATTGAAAAATTAACATGATCAACTGCAATAAAATCGCCAAATTGTTTGGTTAGGTCTTTAGCTTCAATCGCTACTTGCAAATCTTGATTTAAATTCAATGGAGGGATTTCGACAGCTTCATAACCTTCTCTCGCATCTTCGGGCATTAACTGAATAAAGGCATCATCTAAATTATCTTTACCCGTTTTGGCTAATAATGCTTGTGGCGTGCCCGTTTCAAGGATTTTACCGCCATACATTGCCACCAACCAATCAAAGTTTTGCGCTTCATCCATATAGGCTGTTGCGACAATCACGCTCATTTGTGGTCGTTGTTCACGAATCTTATTAATCAATTGCCAAAATTGCGCGCGAGAAAGTGGATCGACACCCGTTGTCGGTTCATCAAGAATAAGCAAATCAGGGTCGTGAATCAGAGCAGAACATAAGCTAACCTTTTGTTTCATACCACCAGAAAGACGACCTGCTGGTCTGGATAAAAAAGGATATAAGCCTGTACTTTTAGTTAAATCATCAATACGGCGTCGTCTTTCTGCTGCATCATTACCAAATAAACGAGCAAAAAATTGTAAATTTTCTTCAACCGAAAGTGTAGGATATAGATTTTTACCTAATCCTTGTGGCATATAAGCAATACGTGTACAAACGTTTTTTCGATGTGATTTATCTTTCATATCACCATCGAGAACGTACACTAATCCTTCTTGGATAACATGTGCCCCAGAAATTAATGATAATAGACTGGATTTACCAACCCCATCCGGCCCAATCAATCCCACCATACATCTTGGTGGGATTGCAATACTGATATCATTTAGTGCACAGGTATTTTTATACTTTAATGTTACATTACTAACATTTACTACAGCATCATCAAGGGTTTTACCTTCAGCTAGTAAGGCTAAATCCTTTTTATCAGATTCTGACATTTGCTATCTCCAATTATTGTGTTTGGCATTTCGCAACATCAGATAACTTTGAAGGCCACTCCGTATTAGGATCAAGTCTTACCCAAGCAACACCAGGAAGACCTGTTTTAACGTAGGTAATATAACATCTTAAAAGTTCAGGGCTTAATTGTGCTTTTACTCTAAACATCAATTTTTGACGTTCATCTTTTGTTTCTACCGTTTTAGGAGTAAATTGTGCAACACTTGATACAAATGAAATTTTGGCAGAAATAGCTTTATCTGGTAAAGCATCAAGAACTAATCGAACTTCATCACCAATACCGACTTTACCTACAATAGTTTCAGGTAAAAAGAATGTTAAATAAACATCTGATAAATTTACCAAGTTCAAAACTTTACCACCTGAAGGCAAAACTTCGCCAAGTTGGGCTATACGATATTGAATACGTCCATCAACAGGTGCGGTCAAAGTACTGTCATCTATATCCGCTTGAATTTGTTTAATATTTGCTAAAGCAACGTTTATTTCTGATTGAGCACTTTCAACACCCGCTTGCGCAGCTTCTATTGCTGCATCGGCAGCCGCTACTTGGGATTTAGCAGAATCTAAAGCGGCTTTCGCGCTATTGACTTTGGCGGTATCATCATCAAATTGTTGAACCGAAATAGCGCCTTTTTGGTAAAGAGTAGCTGTTCGTTGTAAATGTTTATTCGCAATATCTAAATCACTTTCTTTTTGAGTAACACCTGCTAACGCAGCTACTTTGTCACTCATTTTTAAGGCAACTTGAGCTTTTGAAGTGGATTCATTACTCATTGCTTGACGATGTTGAGCTTGAGCTTCATTTAACTTAGCTTGCAAAGTATCAGTTTGCATGATAACTAGAGGCTGACCTGCTGTGACAAATTCACCTTCATCAACATTTATTTTTTCAATTCTACCTGCTAGTTTGGTAGATATGTTGATTTCGGTTGCTTCTATACGCCCATTACCACTTATGAAATCGGCTCCATAACCATCGGTTTTGAATTGTTGCCACAAAACAAACCCAAGTACGACAACGATAAGGGCGATAATGATCCATTTCTTGCTAATTTTTTTCATGAAGAATGCCTTGTTTGAATATAATTAATTTTATAAAGACTAAATGAATAATAAATTTTTGCAAACTATATCCATATGGTTTAAATAATAACAAAAGTTTTTTATAAATAAAATAAACGCAATTGCTAACAGCAAGAAATGTTAAAAATTTGAATTTAAATTATTATTTTAAATACCTTGATATGCAATTAATCATCTAAGTGCTATTCTTATAAAATCATTAAAGGACATATTGACTATTTTTTAAAGGTGATTTTTATGGCTCTTCCATCTTTTTTAACACTTTATAATGAACTTATCTCAACCCCGACAATTAGCAATGTTACTAATGAAAAATTAGATTACTCCAATAAGCTACTCATCGATAAATTAGCATCGTGGTTTTCGGATTTGGGCTTTACTATTGATATACAACCTGTTCCAAATACTCGTGATAAATATAATATGCTGGCGACATACACAAATGATGAAAATAGCACACAAGGTGGATTATTACTCAGTGGCCATAGTGACACTGTCCCTTTTGACGAGGGACAATGGACAAAAGATCCTTTCAAATTAACCGAAGAAAATAACAATTTATACGGGCTTGGTACGGCTGATATGAAAGGATTTTTTGCTTTTATTTTAGATGCATTACGAGATATAGACCTAAAAAAACTGACTAAACCAATTTATGTACTTGCCACTGCCGATGAAGAAACTTCGATGGCGGGCGCATCGTTTTTTGCCCAACAAACACAATTACAACCCGATTGCACCATCATTGGAGAACCAACTTCATTAATTCCCATTCGTGCCCATAAAGGATTTTTATCTAATTCGATTAAAGTTATTGGTAAGTCTGGGCACTCAAGCGATCCAGACAAAGGCATTAACGCTATCGAAATTATGAATTTAGTCATTGAACGTTTATTACTGCTTAAACAAAAATTTAAAGAACAATATCATAATGAAGGATTTAGTGTGCCCTACCCAACTCTAAATTTAGGTGTAATTCATGGTGGTGATGCAGCCAATCGTATATGCGGATGTTGTGAATTGATTATTGATATACGCGTATTACCAGATAATGATGTTGGTTCGATTCATAATGCATTATGCGAAGCATTACAGCCGGTTATGGATAAGTACCCTAATCGTATTGCTATAGAGTATGAAGTATCACCAATTCCAGGCTATGAGTGTAAAAAAGATCATCCAGCATTACAACACATTGAAAAATTAGTCGGTCATCAAGCACAAACTGTCAATTACAGTACTGAAGCCCCCTATTTAAATCAAATTGCTCCAACCATTGTTTTAGGACCAGGATCGATTGAACAAGCTCATCAACCTGACGAATTTATTTCGATGGATTTTATAAAACCAACAAAATTAACTATTGAAAATTTAATTAAAGATTTCTGTCTTTAGTCATATAAATACGCCGACCATGTCGGCGGATAAAGTTTTTTCAGATTATGATAATGGGTCATCTTTATGATTATTTCCCCATTGGCAAAGCATATCTAAAATAGGAACTAAAGATTTACCTCGTTCTAATAACCCATATTCCACTTTAGGTGGAATTTGCGGATATTCTTTTCTAAAAATTAATTTATCTTTTTCCATCTCTTTTAGGGTATTACTCAGTGTTTTAAAAGAAATATTATTAATGCTTCGTTTAAGTTCATTGAATCGCATTGTTGGCTGATTCTCGTTTAACCAATAAAGAATCACAATTTTATACTTACCTCGAATCATTGAGAGTGTGTAATTAAATCCACTATTCTCAAAATGCTCTTCGGCACAATGATGATTTTCCATGTTGACACTTTCCATAAAGATAGTACATAACAGTAATTACCGTACTTCAAAATTAATCGTATTAATATTAGTATGACTGAATTATTGATAATAATATAGAAGGAATATTTCACAATGAAACGCACTTTAGTGATTGTTGCCCATCCACATTTAGCCTCTTCAAGTGTTAACCGATGCTGGGTTAAAAGATTAAATCAGTATCACGAACAAGTAACCATACATGATCTATATTCTTATTACCCTTCTTATAAAATAGACCCTAGTTTCGAACAAAACTTAATTGAAAATCATCAAAATTTGGTAATTCAATTTCCGATATATTGGTTTAATTGTCCGCCATTATTAAAACAATGGTTGGATGAAGTTTTCACTTATGGATGGGCATTTGGTGCCTTAGGTGATAAATTAAGAAGTAAAAAGGTAGGTTTAGCTGTTTCCGCAGGTATAAAGAAAGCAGACTATTCGCAAACAGGACATTATAAATATACCCTTGAGCAAATTCTAAAACCTTTCGAATTAACAATAAATTACGTTCAGGCTGATTATCAGCCCATTTTTGCAATTTATGGTGCAAATAATGAGCCAGACTATCCAGATAAAATTACACAAACAGATATAGATAAAAGTGCAGATGATTATGTGAATTGGATGAAAAAATTGGGAATGCTAATTTAAAATAGGTCATTAAAGTTCATTCATGCTTATTACTAAATAAATCTACTGTGGACTGTGGACTAAAAACTTAATAAATATACTGCATATTTATTAAGTTTTTCTAATGTAATTGGTATTTAATGATTTTATTCTTAATAAAAAATTAAACAGTATAGACTCCTGAATAATTTTTACAAATTTCTATAATTCTTAGGCTCAATTACCTTTTCTTGCGAAATTTCATTACTAATTGAAACACCAGCAAACTAGCCGATAATGTCGGCATACTTTTCTATACTTGGAACGAGGCAAAATCAGTCGCGATTTCAGTATGGCTAAAAATACCCTTAGCTTCATTAACTAATTTGGCATTGTCATTGAGGGAATATCGAGGGCTTATATGCGTCATAATCAATCTTTTAGCATTGGCTTGTTTAGCAATCATAGCCGCATGAACGGTGGTAGAATGACCGCGTTCAATTGCTTTTTGTTCTAATGCATCTTCTTGTGTTGCTTCATGCACAAGTACATCAACCTCTTTAGCTAGTTCAATAGAAGCATCACAAGGTATTGTATCGCCTAAAATAGCCAATTTTTTCCCTTGTTTAAAATCACCAAGATAATTACGACCATCAATGACACGACCATCGGCGAGTGTTACTGTTTTACCTTCTTTTAAATAGGCATAATGTGAACCAGTATTAATATTATCTTTGTGTAATTTTTTGATATTTAAGGTAGGTGGCAAATCCTTTTCAATAACACGATAACCAAAAGATGGTACTCGATGCGCTAATAATTTAGTTTCGACTTGAAATTTAGTATCTTCAAATACTAAACCATCTTGCTCAAGTTCAATGATATTTAAAGGATAAGTTAGACAAGAATAACTAATATCAATCACAGTTTGAATAAATTGTTTGATGCCTTTAGGGCCAACCAAAGTTAGTTCCGATTGATTTTGGATTAATGAACGTGTAGTTAAAACACCTGGTAAACCAAATAGATGATCGCCATGCAAATGTGTTATAAAAATCATCTCTAATTTGGATAAACTAAAGTTTGCCTTTTGCATTTGAGTCGCCTCACCGCAATCAAAAAGCCACAATCGCCCTCTTTCTTGTCTGACATCAAGCATAATACTACTTACATTACGCTCATCTGTTGGTTTACCTGCGCTTGTTCCTAAAAAAGTTAATTTCATAATTATTTCAATCTTTTGTTGCATGCTTCACTATAGCGAGAATAAGCTACATAACTTTTGGTCATTCAGTTATAACAATGATTAACTCAGACCGATATAGATCAAGTAGTTTTGCTCGTTGAAAATTTAGTTCAGTTAGGCAAGAATACGTGATTTTATTTAAACCAATTGCTCCTCCCCCTAACGAATGAGCAAAATCACACTCTCTATCACGATATTTAATAAATTCTTTGTGAGACTTTTTAAGTTTATTTTTAGCACGTACAATGTAATCTCGACCTTCATCCCATTTAGAAAGTTCATTAAAAAGTTTCCATTGCGATTTATCTAACTCAGCTTCACTTATATAAAAAATCTTTTCTAAACAATAAGCTACATCTACTTGTGAAAAAACTTTTTCACCACAGTATCTACGTAATTCAGATTGATTTAAATTAGCATATTTCAAATTAGCAAAAACAGATAATGGTGTAATAATAATAAATAAAGTGATTAATTTCATTATTTTCATAAAACCTTAACATCCTATAGATAACACAAAATTTATTTAATCCTTAAAAAATTAATTTTATAACTAAATCAATCTTTCGTTACATGTCTCAGTAAATAGCGAGAATAAAAATACATAAGCTTTAATTATTCATTTATAACAATGCTTAATTGTGAACAATAAAGATCAAGTAGTTTTACTCGTTGAAAATTTAGTTCGGCCAGACAAGAGAATTTAAACATATTTAAATAAAGCACTATCAATTGCTCCACCACCTGACGAATAAGCAAAGTCACACTGTAAATCACGATATTTAATAAATTCTTTATTAGATTTTTTGGGTCTATTTTTAGCAATTACGATGTGCTCTTTGTCTTCATCCCAATTTGAAAGTGCATTAAAAAAAATTCCTGCTGTGATTTATCAAACTCGCTTGACTAGTATGAAAAAACTCTTCTAAACATTCAGTCAGCTCGCTTTCTAAAAGGAGTATTGTTACCACAGTAAAGGTGTAATTCAAATTGGTTTAAATCAGCTTATTTTGAATTAGCAAAAGCTAGTAGCGGCATAGAAATAATAAATATAGTCATTAATTTTATTATTTTCATAAAACCTTAATATCCTATAGATAACAGAAAATTTATTTAAATTCGTGATTTATGTGATAAATCAAACGTTTTTACGTTCGATAGTTTGCTCACCCCAAAAGAGCTTATCTGCTTTGGTTTTAGCAAAAGCGAGTTTTAATACTTCATCGCTACCTTCTTCCCAAATCTGTTCTGCTAGTTTTTCATCATCATTAGCTAATTCAAAAATAGCTTCGGCAATCTCAATAGAAGTTTCACGAACACTAGCCCAAGAACGAATATCATGTATATCTTTTTTGGTTGGATTCATTTTATCACTCCTCTTTTGGTTGATTAGGTGTAAAATAACCCCAAACTATGCAAATTACAATAGGCAATCGCTTATGCTAACGATTATTTCTCCTTCTAAAACGCTTGATTATCAAAGACCATTAATAACTCAAAAACATACTTTGCCACAATTTATTTCGTATTCAGAAAAACTCATCACTGACTGTAAAAAATTAACAGTTGATGATTTAGCGAAATTGATGTCTATTAGTCCTAAATTAGCTGAAATAAATCATGAACGTTTCCAAAATTGGCATTCTGATTTTAATTTAAATAATGCAAGGCAAGCGATATTAGCTTTTAAAGGAGATGTTTATGAAGGGCTTGATGTAGAAGATTTTAATGATAATGATCTTCAATTTGCTCAATCACATTTACGAATACTGTCTGGACTCTATGGTGTATTAAGACCGCTTGACCTAATACAACCTTACCGTTTAGAAATGGGCATACGTTTAAAAAATGGCAATAACAGCAACCTTTATCAATTTTGGGGCGATCATCTAACCGATCATCTTAATAAGGAACTCAGCAAATCCACTCATCCAACCTTAATCAATTTAGCGTCAAATGAATATTTTAAAGTTATTAAACCCAAACAGTTGAAAGCTACAATTATTCAACCCATTTTTTTAGATCAAAGCAAAGGCGAATATAAGGTGATTAGCTTTTACGCCAAAAAAGCACGTGGGCTTATGAGCCGTTATATTATAAAAAATGGCATTGATAAGAGTAATGATATTAAAGATTTTAATCTTTCTGGTTATCAATTTGACTCGAAACGGTCAACTGAATTAGATTGGTACTTTATTCGTAATCACCAATAAAATAATCTCTATGAATTTTTTGATAACATTATGGGCACAGTTTTTATCTACTCTGCCCTTATTTATTTTAATATTGCTTGGATTTTTAGCTGTAAAGTTAGGCCGATGGCAAAAAACGGTAACTGACAGTTTAACTAAATTTACCTTTTATATTGCATTTCCGATAATGTTATTTCAGATAATGAGTCACTTTTCTGAACAGTCAGAAATTGATATTAAACTGTTATTGGTATTTTTTGGTGGTTCGTTTATCGTATTTGCTATTGGTTGCTTAATTGCATCGAAAGTATTTAAACTAAATGGTTCTCAAAGCACATTATTTGCAATGGGAGGCATATACACAAATACTGTCTTTGTTGGTATCCCAATTATAAAAATGTTACTCGGCGATCAAGCTATCCCCATTGTCGCCATCATTGTTATATTCAATGCATTAATATTATGGACGTTAGCGACGGTATCAATTGAGTTTGTACAAATGGGTAAACTCTCTGGGCGCAGTTTTATAAAGGCACTAAAAAATGTATCAAAAAACCCGATTATTATTGGTATTTTCACAGGAATTGTAGTTAATTATATCGGTTTACCAATACCTAATTTTATCAATCAATCAACGAAAATGGTTAGTGATATGACTGCACCTTTATCACTTATTGTATTAGGTATGGGACTTGCGGAATATAAAATACGTGACCAGTTTTTGATCACTGGTTCGATCTGTATTTTAAAATTAGCGATTTTACCAATTGTAACCTATATTGTTGGTAAACTTTTAGGATTACCGACTTTAGAGTTACAAGTTGTCGTATTATTAAGTTCGGTATCCATTGCCATTAATTGTTATATGATGGCAAGGCAGTTTGAGGTATTGCAAGGTCCTATTGCATCAAGTTTATTAATATCAACGGCATTATCATCTGTGACAACTCCGTTGATATTATCCATTATGACCCATTTACCTTAGTTTGAAGAACGATTTTTAATTTTGTAGTGTAGGATTAATGCTAAAATAATAACTACACTACCTAATATAAAACGCCCCCAATCAAGTGACTGATGCCAAATCACTACATTAACTAAAATGCCAGTTGGAATGACAACATTATTCATAATTGCTAATGTTCCGGAATCGACTTTAGTCGCACCATAATTCCATAAAAAATAACACAATCCCGAAGCAATTACGCCAAGCCAAATAATAATGCCCCATTGTACATTAGTAGTTGGCAATTTAGATGCATCACCAAATAATAGCCAGCCAATTGTTGCAACAATAACCGCACCTAAATAGACCCACGCAAAAGCTTGATGTTGTGGTAATGGGTAAACTTCTATAATTCTTTTATAACCAACCTGCCCTAAAGCAAAAACGATATTGGCTCCCTGAATTAATAAAAATCCAATGATAAAATTTGTACTAATATGGTCATAACGAATAATAGCCGCTCCGATTACGGCTATAATGGCAGTAAAAAGATAACTCAACCGTAACGGATGATGTTGCAATAAATCATAGATAACTGTGACATAAATCGGTGTGAAAATAGTAAACAGTAACACTTCAGGTACAGAAATATATTGGAAGGAATTATAATAAAAAAAGTACATAATTCCTAATTGACAAGCACCAACGCCCATTAAAAGTAACATCGTTTTTAGTTGAATGTTTCTGAAGCGTAAAAAAGGCAGAAAAGTAATAAACGCAAGTAAAACACGCATTACGACCGCAAACCAAGTATCAACTTGACCACTTAAATAAACCGCTATAAAACTAAACGAGAATGACCAAACCAAAGTCACAAAGATAAGATAAAACATAATAAAATGAGTTAAATAGTAATAAATAGGCACGCATCGTAACAATTCATCTATCAGTTGTAAACCTTTTGAAATATAAATTGATTACAATGACTAAAAGGATTAATCATTCTATCCATATATTGATTCATTATTTTTTAAATATAGATATTAATAATTTGTAATATAAATAAACCTTAAGACATAATCGCCTAACTGATAACTTATGCAGTTAAAAAAATCAAAGTTCCTCAAAAAAGCTATTTTATGGCATAATGTGCGCCAAATCACATTTCAACGATTTTGCTTAAAGAGATAAATTTCTTTAAAGCAAAATATATTTAAAGCGAGAGAAAAGTTTAGTGTTAAGTACAAATAACATCACAATGCAATTTGGCAGTAAACCTTTATTTGAAAACATATCTGTTAAATTTGGCAATGGTAATCGTTATGGATTAATTGGCGCCAATGGAAGTGGCAAATCGACTTTTATGAAGATTCTTGGTGGTGATTTAGTACCAACATCAGGAAATGTTGCATTAGATCCACATGAAAGATTAGGTAAATTACGCCAAGACCAATTTGCTTTTGAGGAATATACTGTTCTTGATACTGTGATAATGGGGCATACTGAATTATGGCAAATCAAACAAGAACGTGATCGCATCTATGGACTTCCAGAAATGAGCGAAGAGGATGGTTTTAAAGTCGCCGATTTAGAAACTCAATACGCCGAAATGGATGGTTACAGTGCTGAAGCCCGTGCGGGTGAATTACTGCTGGGAGTCGGTATTTCAATTGAGCAACATTATGGATTAATGAGCGAAATCGCGCCAGGTTGGAAATTGCGAGTACTTTTAGCCCAAGCTCTGTTTTCTAATCCGGATATCTTATTATTAGATGAACCAACCAATAACTTGGATATTGATACCATTCGTTGGTTAGAAGATACCTTAAATGAACGTGAAAGCACAATGATCATCATTTCACATGACAGACACTTTTTAAATATGGTCTGTACTCATATGGCGGATATGGATTATGGCGAGCTTCGAATCTATCCAGGTAACTACGATGACTATATGACTGCATCCACGCAAGCTAGAGAACGTTTATTAGCCGATAATGCCAAGAAAAAGGCTCAAATTAGTGAACTGCAATCTTTTGTCAGTCGTTTTAGTGCGAATGCATCAAAATCTAAACAAGCGACTTCTCGGGCAAGACAAATTGAAAAAATTAAACTTGAAGAAGTTAAAGCGTCAAGCCGACAAAATCCATTTATTCGTTTTGAGCAGGACAAAAAATTATTCCGTAATGCTCTAGTTGTTGAAAACTTAACTAAAGGCTTTGATAACGGACCACTATTTAAAAATCTAAATTTAATGGTCGAAGTCGGTGAAAAAGTGGCTATTTTAGGGACGAATGGTATTGGGAAAACAACTTTACTAAAAACACTAATGGGTGAACTAACGCCAGAACAAGGTGATATTAAATGGTCTGAAAATGCCAATATTGGTTATTATGCCCAAGATCACGAATATGAATTTGAACAAGATCTAACTGTGTTTGATTGGATGAGTCAATGGAAACAACCAACCGATGATGAGCAAGCTGTACGCAGTATTTTAGGTCGCTTATTATTTTCACAAGATGACATTAAAAAACAAGTTAAAGTCCTATCTGGTGGTGAAAAAGGACGTATGCTCTTTGGTAAATTAATGATGCAACGTCCAAATATTATTGTGATGGATGAACCAACTAACCATTTAGATATGGAGTCAATTGAATCATTAAATATGGCATTAGAGCTTTATCAAGGAACACTATTTTTTGTATCACACGACCGTGAATTTGTTAGTTCGCTTGCTTCGAGAATTGTCGAAATCACGCCAGAAAAAGTGATTGATTATACGGGTAATTATGAGGATTACTTGCGTAGTCAAGGAATTGAGTAAAGCAAAGGTATCTTTCAATAAAAATAGCCACATTTGTGGCTATTTTTAATTTAACGTTTAAAAATTAGAAATCTAATTCATCCCACCAAATATCAATTAATTCGCTAGTTTTGACATTTTTTAAGCCGTGGCTTTCAAGCCATTTAGTG
The DNA here is from genome assembly GCF_000599985.1 of Gilliamella apicola. NCBI lineage: Bacteria > Pseudomonadati > Pseudomonadota > Gammaproteobacteria > Orbales > Orbaceae > Gilliamella > Gilliamella apicola. The sequence goes on along the minus strand of NZ_CP007445.1, from coordinate 1,444,785 downwards.
ACAACGTCACGGTTTTCTTCTGTGCAATTACCTAGTTTTTGAGTACAGACGATCCCTTTCCAGCTTAAATATCCACTTCCTTCATAAGCCAAGCCATTTGCTTGTATCGCTTCAATAATAAATTGATCGACAACATTATCAATGACTTCTTCACTAGTACCCTCGTCAAATGACCAACTCACAGTGAAACCTAACTCTTTAAACTCATCAATATGTAATTTTTTTCTTAAACGACGACTGCGATTTACCTTAGCCATAATAATATCCTTCTACTTTAGATAATTTAGTTAGTTTTAGAATATGTATGATGGCTAGATTGCTTCATACTATTCTGATTATTTTTGGAAGTCCGCGTTTTATCAACACGTCTTCTTTTTGCTGGAGCACCCTTTGCTATCGCTTTTTTTACCGGCTCCGCTTTAATTCGAGGATCGACTTCAAATCCTTGAGTAAAAATTTCTGGAATCGGTTTTTTAATCAATTTTTCAATTGATTTTAATTGAGCAAGCTCATCAATACAAACTAATGATATCGCTTGCCCCTGATTTTGAGCTCGCCCTGTTCTACCAATACGATGCACATAATCTTCTGCCACCTGTGGTAGCTCATAATTGACAACGTAAGGCAATAGTTCAATATCTAAACCTCTGGCAGCAATATCAGTTGCCACCAATGCCCTAATTTGACCATTTTTAAAGTCCGCCAAAGCTTTAGTTCTAGCGCCTTGACTTTTATTACCATGAATCGCTGAAGCTTTAATACCATCTTTGGTTAGCTGTTCAGCGAGATGGTTAGCTCCATATTTGGTTCTGGTAAAAATTAATACCTGTTGCCATTGGTTTTTACCAATCAAATAAGAGAGCAATTCACGTTTACGACGCTTATCTACCCGATGCACATACTGGGTAATTTGTTCTGATGCACTATTCGTTTTTGCCACAGCAACAGATTCAGGTGATTTTAAAATGGTTTGCGCTAAAGCTTTTATCTCATCTGAAAAAGTCGCCGAAAACATTAAATTTTGACGTTTTTTAGGTAATTTTGCAATCACGCGCCGAATATCGTGAATAAAACCCATATCTAACATACGATCGGCTTCATCCAATACTAACACTTTAACCGATGACAAATCTACTGCGTTTTGATGCACTAAATCGAGTAAACGACCAGGAGTTGCAATTAAAATGTCGACGCCACCGCGTAGTTTCATCATTTGAGGATTAATGCTTACGCCACCAAACACGATTAAAGAACGAATCGGTAAATATCGGCTGTAGTCACGAATATTTTCTCCAATTTGAGCTGCTAATTCACGTGTTGGAGCTAAGATCAAAGCATATAATGGACGTTTGCCTTTTTTAGGTTGAGAATGATTATTTGCTTTTGCTTGTTGTTCAACTAACTTCTGTAAAATTGGTAAGCCAAAGCCAGCTGTTTTGCCCGTCCCTGTTTGAGCACTGGCCATTAGATCTTTACCTGATAAAATAACTGGGATAGCTTGTTGTTGAATGGGTGTGGGTTCGGTGTAGTTTTGTTCGTGGATTGCTTTTAAAATCTCGGCATCTAAGCCAAGAGAGTCAAATGACATGTATTGATTCCTAAAATAAACGAAAAATGAATAATCCTAAGCATTATAAAGTAATTTGATAATAATTGTTTTATTATTTTTTTAAACGCTAGTTTTTATAAATGTTAATTTTTAGTAAGATTAACCACACAAAATGTGTTATTATTTACTTAAGATAAATTTACTACTCTGTTTGTTTTTAAATCACCTTGTTTTAAATGATATTGATTATCATTATCATTTGTTATATTATTCGCCCTCCTAAGAATAATTGTTTAATGGAATAGGTATGTTTTTCAATTTCTCTCATTTAAAAAAAATACTTATCGTTCTGATTTTTAGCTGCTGTAGTTTTAACAGTTTTGCTAAAGATGATATTACTTTCGCAAATTTTCGTGATATTCGTGATTTGAATCCGCATTTATACTCTGGTGAAATGTGGGCGCAAAATATGTTGTATGAATCATTAGTTCACTATAACGAAGACGGTACTTTTTCGCCTTGGCTCGCGGAAAGCTGGACTATTAGTAACGACGGTAAAACTTACACGTTTAAACTCAGAAAAGATGTTACATTTAGTGACGGCGTAAAATTTGATGCGCACAGTGCAAAACTAAACTGGGATGCCGTGTTATCAAATAAAGTCCGTCACACTTGGTTAGAAATGGTACGCTTAATTACGGAAGTGAAAGCGGTAGATGATTACACGCTACAAGTTAACCTTTCTGAACCTTACTACCCTTTCATGATTGAGATTGCCGTAACTCGTCCAATGCGGTTTATTTCACCTAACTCAATGATCGACGGTGAAACTAAAAATGGTGTTAAGTCTTACATTGGTACCGGTCCGTATGTTTTAGGTGATCATAAGAAAGATCAATATGCGGTATTTAACGCAAATCCAACTTATTGGGGAGCTAAACCAATACTAAAAAAAGTGACTATGAAAGTTATCGCGGATAATCAAAGCCGACTAATGGCATTGGAAAAAGGCGAAATCGATCTGATTTATGGTAAAAATATGGTTGATGCTGATTCGTTTGAACGTTTTTCTGCCATGGATAAGTTTCAAACCTTAATGTCTAAGCCAGTTTCAAGCCGAATTGTTCTAATGAATACAACTCGAAGCCAACTTAGTGATGTTAATGTGCGCCAAGCAATTGAACATATCATCAGTAAAAAAGATATCTCAGAGGGTATTTTCAATAACAGTGAAGCTCCTGCTGATACATTAATGGCAACCAATATTCCTTATGCTAATCTTAGTTTAAAACCTTATGTATATGACACTAAATTAGCAGAAACCCTACTTGATAAAGCGGGCTGGGTGAAAGTTAAAGGTCAAGATTATCGTCAAAAAGACGGTAAACCTTTTGAAATTACTTTATATTACGACAGTAATACCGCCTCTCAAAAAACAATTGCCCAATATATGCAAGATGAATTTGAACAAGTTGGATTAAAACTTAATATACACGGTGAAGAAGAACAAGGTTATCGTGATCGCCAAAAAGCCGGTGATTTTGATATGGTGTTTGATATCTCATGGGGTACGCCATATGATCCACAATCATTTTTATCAGGGATGAAATTACCTGTATATGGTGATTACATGGCGCAACAAGGCTTAAAAGAAAAACCACAAATTGATGCAAATATCAGTAAAGCATTAATATCAACTGATGAAAAAGAGCGACAAGATCTATTTCGTTACGTGCTAGAAACCTTGCATAATGAAGCAGTTTATATTCCGCTAACTTATGAGCGTAATCGTGCGATTGCGGTTAAATCTTTAAAAGGAATTGAGTTTGCTCCGTCTCAGTTTGATATTCCATTTGAGAAAATGCATTTTTAAAAGACTAATATTATTAACCAATAATGTTAAATTATATTATTAAACGTTTAACGATGATGATACCGATATTATTCGGTATCTCGTTTATCGCTTTTTTGCTTATCAATCTAGCGCCTTCTGATCCTGCTGAAGTTGCATTACGTTTAAACGAAATCATGCCAACCCCTGATGCTATTGAAAGTATGCGCCAAGAGCTAGGGTTAAATAAGCCTTTTTTTGAACGATATTTTATTTGGCTCTATGATGTTTTACATCTTGATTTTGGTCGTTCTTTTATTCATCGAGACAGACTCGTTTGGGATGAGATGATTCGCAGCTTAATTCCTACATTAGTTTTAGCAATGTCGTCATTTGCATTTACCCTCATCATCAGTTTAATTTTAGGCGTATTATGTGCAATTTTTGCTAATTCAGCTTTCGATCATATCGTTCGTATTATTATTTTTCTTGGCACGGCAATGCCGAGTTATTGGTTAGGTTTACTATTTATTTGGCTGTTTGCCAATTATTTAGATTTACTGCCTACCAATGGTTATGGCTCATTGCAAAATCTGATTTTACCAACTTTAACTTTATCGTTTGTTTATATCTCAACTTATATCCGTTTTATTCGCAATAATATGCTTGAAAATATGCATAATTATTCGGTCTTTTATGCTCGTTGTCGAGGTTTGAAAGAAAAAACTATTATAGTTAAACATGTGCTTGTTAATTCACTGCATACAACTATCACCGCCTTAGGCATGACCATTCCGCAATTAATTGCTGGCTCTTTTGTTGTCGAATATATATTTTCTTGGCCGGGGTTGGGTCGTTTGTGTATCGCAGCGATTATGAATCGCGATTATCCCGTCATTCAAGCTTATATATTGATTATGGCTATTTTATTTGTGGTATGTAACTTTATTGTAGATGTTATTCATCAATGGTTAGATCCCCGATTACGTGATAATGGTGGTGCTATATGAATCTAACTAAGAAACTTATTAACAATAAAACGGCGTTAATTTGCCTGATCATTATCATCACAATGATTATTTTAGGGATATTAGCACCTTATATTGCACCGTTTGATCCCAATAAAGTTCGCATCGTTCGTAAATATGCTGCGATATCGAGCGAACATTGGCTTGGTTGCGATCATCTTGGTCGTGATATTTTTTCACGACTCCTGTACGGTATTCGCTCAACCCTATTCTTATCACTGTTAACTATGATCATTACAATAATCGTTGGTAGTGTCATCGGCCTTATTTCTGGTTATCGGCGAGGTAAACTTGACGAATGTATAATGCGTCTTTGCGACATCATGCTCTCATTCCCTAGCCAAGTGATGATTTTAGCTATTGTTGGTGTGTTAGGCGTAGGTATCGAAAACGTCATTATTGCTAATATTGTAGTTAAATGGGCTTGGTACAGTCGGATGATTCGAAGTTCAGTGATAAAGTATAGCCGCAAAAATTATATTCTTTTTTCACGAGCCATTGGCGCACCACATTCTTTTATCATTTGTCGTCATTTATTGCCTAATATAATGGCAGAACTGGTTGTATTAGCAACGTTAGATACGGGTTGGGTAATCTTAAATATCTCGGCTTTATCTTTTATTGGATTAGGCGTCCAAGCTCCTACCGCTGAATGGGGATTAATGTTAAGTGAAGCAAAAAATGTAATGACGCAGCACCCGATGCAAATGGTCTTCCCGGGTATAGCCATTTTAATCGTTGTAGCAGCATTTAATATGTTGGGTGATTGTTTACGAGATATTTTAGATCCAAAGGAAAAAACTGCATGAGTAGCCCATTGTTAGCCGTAAAACAACTGACCATTACCCTTGATAATGGTAACAAGCTACTCGATGATATTTCGTTTACAGTCAATCATCATCAATGTTTAGGTATTGTTGGGGAAAGTGGCAGTGGCAAAAGTTTAACATGTAAAGCTATCATCGGCTTATTAGAATCTTATTTTAGTGTGACTGGGCAAATACTGTTTAAACCGCAAAATGCTAATTTAGCGTTCGATCTATTAAAACAGAATAAAAAGACGTTGAATCAAATGCGTGGTAGTGTCATTTCGATAATTTTACAACACCCAATGAGTGCATTTGATCCACTTTATTGCATTGGTAAGCAAGTGGTCGAAACCCTGCAAGCGCATCTCATTATTAACAAAAACGATGCTATTGCTAAAACGATAGCGATGATTGAAAATATAGGGCTCGAAAAACCCAAAGAGATTTATAAAAAGTACCCGCATCAGTTAAGTGGTGGCATGCTACAACGAATAATGATTGGTATGGCGTTAATGCTTGAGCCTGAACTTATTATCGCCGATGAACCGACAACGGCATTAGATTCGATTAGCCAGTTTCATATTCTAAAAATGCTTGGAAAGATCAAATCCAAAACGACCATGATCTTTATTTCTCATGATCTAGGCGTCATTCATCATATTGCCGATGAAATTATAGTGATGAACAAAGGTAAGATTGTTGAATCGGGGAGTCGTGATCAGATTTTTTATCATCCCAAACATGAATATACTCGTTACCTAATCAATACTCGCAAACAATTATTGAATAAATTTAATGCGGTTACTTATGCCAATCATCCAAACTTAATATTGGAGACAATTTAATGCCACCGTTATTACAAGTTGCTAATGTGAAAAAATCTTTTCTACAACCTAACCAACGTTTGTTTAGTAATAAAAAAACGACAGTTATTAAAGGGGTATCGTTTGATTTAAAACAAGGAGAGTGTCTCGGTATTATTGGTGAAAGTGGTAGTGGGAAAAGTACATTAGGAAAGCTAATTTTAGGCTTAGAAAAACCTGACAGTGGCAAAATTTATTTTAATGGACAAGATATGAGTACTCGCACATGGAAAAAATCAGCCATGCGTAAAAATATCAGCGCGGTATTTCAAGATTATAATGCTTCTGTTAACCCCTATTTTACTGCCGCACAGATTATTGCTGAACCGCTTGATATTTATGAAAAGTTAACTAAAAATGATCGAAAGAAGCGTATCAATGTTTTATTAGAACAAGTAGGATTAGATAGCTCTTTTTATGAGCGGCTTCCACACGAAATGAGTGGTGGTCAATTGCAACGCGTCTGCATTGCAAGAGCGATAGCCTGCACTCCTCAATTTATTTTATTTGATGAAGCAGTAAGTTCATTAGATATTTCGGTCCAAACCCAAATTTTAGAACTACTTGCCGATTTGCAAAAACAGCTAAAATTAACCAGTATTTTTATTACGCATGATCTAACCACAATCACTTACCTTTGTGATAAAATTGCTTTTTTTTATAAAGGTGAAATCGTTGAATTCATTGATAAAATAGAACAATTAAGTCAAGTTAAAAATCCTTATTCTAAACAGTTACTTGAATCAATTTTAGGTTTTTAAAAATGACCCATTCATCAACTACGAATCATCAATATCAGTTTAAAGATTATCTTAAGTTAGTTATTCCGTTTATTCTCTCAACTATTACCACCCCTTTACTTGGAGTGGTCGATACGGCTTTAGTTGGTCATTTGCCTAATCCTACCTTTATTGCTGGTATTGCCATAGGGACAGTAATATTTAATACCATTTATTGGTTATTTGGATTTTTAAGAGTCAGTACTACTGGTTTTGCCGCGCAAGCTTTGGATGATTGTTTATTATTAAGATCTTCTCTTATCAGACCTTTATTTATTGCTATCTTTTTAGGTTTGATATTTATTATTTTTCAAAAATTGATTTTTTGCGCCTCAATGCACATTATCCAACCTAGTCAAGATGTACAGCATTATGCGGATCTCTATTTTTCGATTTTAATTTTTGGAGCCCCTTTTGTTCTGATTAATTATGTCCTAGTGGGTTGGTTAATGGGGATATCAAAAGTTAAAGCCGTGCTATTTTTACAAGTCTTTATCAATCTATTGAATATTATAATGGCAATGCTTTTTGTTTGGTGGATGCATTGGGACATTCAAGGAGTGGCTTTTGCGACACTGATTGCCCAAATATGTTGTACTTTGGTCGGTATTTGGTTTATCTACCGATACTTACCCAAAACTAAGCAAAAAATAGATATAAAATCTATTTTGTCATGGCAATCATTAAAAGGGGTCATTTTAGTTAATACTAATTTAATGATCCGCACCATCTGTTTATTAACGGTAACTAATCACTTTATTTCGATTGGTTCAACATTCAATACCGAAGTATTAGCCGCTAATGCCGTTTTATTTCAGATTCATTATATGATGGCTTACCTATTTGACGGTTTTGCTAATGCTTCAAGCGTCTTTAGTGGTCGAGCTAAAGGAACTAAAAATATTCAACTTTATAATCAAACTTTACGATGGTCACTACAAGCTTGCATTATTTGCCCAATAATTTTGATTGCAATTTGGTTAGCCTTTGATACTGCAATTATAAAACTATTAACGAATCAAACTGAGATTATAACCCTATCGCTTCAGTATCAATCTTGGTTAATGATATTCCCTATTGTTGCAGCTGGAGGATTAATCTATTATGGCGTATTTTCAGGTATTAGCTACACCTCATCTATACGCGACTCAATGCTATTAGCGTTGTTAGTTTGGTTTATAGCACAATACTTTGCCGTACCAGTCTTTGGAAATAATGGATTATGGTTTTCTTATATTTTATTTAGTTTAGGCCGAACCCTGTTTTTAGTTATATGGATTAAACAATCCAAACGCTATGTTTTACTGTAATTTTATAGAGATAAATTGTATTAAAAATAAGATTTGAAAATTAATAATACTAAAAAGAACATTTTCAAGATTCATAAAATTGCATATAAATTACCAATTGATATAATATAACATATTGATTGAAATAGGAAAAATGGAAGTATGGCATACGATCTAACATCAAGACTGGTTATAGGTTTGGCATCTAGCGCTCTTTTTGATCTAGAAGAATCTGATAAAATTTTTAGAGAACAAGGAGAACAAAAATACCGGGAATTTCAAAGAGAACATGAAGACATCCCATTGGAAAAAGGTGTTGCTTTCCCATTCATTAAAAGACTTTTAACATTAAATAAATTATCTCCCAATGATCCGCTGGTGGAAGTTATTTTATTATCAAGAAATGATCCTGATACAGGATTAAGAGTAATGAAGTCAATAGAAAATTATCAATTAAATATTACTAGATCTGTATTTTTACAAGGTTCATCACCTTTAAAATACATTCCCGCTTTTGATATTGAATTATTTTTATCTGCAAATATGGATGATGTTACTAAAGCCATAAATGATAATTATCCAGCAGGAAAAGTACTTAAAGGGAATATTGAGGATGATCCAAATGATAATGAACTTCGTATCGCATTTGATTTTGACGGTGTGATAATCGATGATGAGCCAGAGAGTATATATCAAGCATCCAAAAATCTAAATGATTTTCATGAAAATGAAAAAACTAAAAAAGAAATACTTCACAACCCTGGACCATTAATTAATTTTATTCATCGTTTAGTTCAAATACAAAAAATTGAACATGAAAGAATAAAAATGGATTCTACATATAAAGCAATTTTAAAAATTGCTCTTGTAACAGCCAGAAATGCCCCTTCTCATGAAAGAGCTATAAGAACTCTAAGGGAATTAGGTATTGAAATTAATGAAGCTTTCTTTTTAGGGGGAATTGACAAAAATAAAGTTTTGGAAATTATGAAACCACATATTTTCTTTGATGATCAAGAGTTACATTTAGAAAAATGCTCCAAAATATTACCATCAGTACATATTCCATTTGGGATTACTAACAAAAAATAGAAATTCTTTTGTTTAGGTTTAGTAATATCATTAACTATAAAAAAATTAATCCAAATAAATTTATCATATTCCACTTTATTATTCAGTGGAATATGAACTAACAACTAGAATCGATATGAAAAACTAGCTTTAAAGTTACGCGCTAATCCATAGGTATTTTCACCTAAATAGAGTCTATAATCTTTATTAAATAGATTATCAACAGCTAACTTAACTTCCGCTTTCGGTAAAAATGTTGGTTGCCATGTTGCAAATAAATTGTGAATTGAATAGCCTGATGAACGCCCTAAACCATAAGCGCCCAGATCTTTAATACCATCATGATTTCTATCTTCAAGACCTGTGCGATCTTGTTTTCTCACAAATTGAGCATTCCAACCTGCCCGAACATTCCATTCAGGTATTTTAAAACCAGTAGTTAAGGTTGCTGTGCGCGGAGCAATCGTTGCCACATAAGTTTTGTTATGCATCCATGTTGCTTGCGGTGTTGAATCTCGTTCTCCTTTTTGGATAGAGTAAGTGGCACTGGCAAACCAATATCGGCTATCATAGAAAGCCTCTAATTCAAAGCCATGTATTACTAATTTCCCCGGAACATTATGATAATTGGATTGACCAAGCGGGCATGAATTACCAGGTCCACAAATTGAACCATTAAAGCCCCGTGTAACAAAAATTTCGTTCTTAACTTGCTGCCTAAATAAAGTATTTCTAATTTGTAATTTATCATTTTCTAATAATATATTACTAAAATCGAGGATATTACCTGCCCGAATTGATAAGTTACGCTCTTTTTCTAAATTACGACTCGTGGCACTGATTTTACCTGAACCACCATTTTTAGGGGTAAATTGCACTTCATATGTTTCATCAATTGTCGGAGCTTGCCAAGCATAACTAATATCACTAAAAAATCCGATATTTTGTGTTGTTTGCCAATAAGCTCCAAATCTTGGTGTCCAACCAGAATAATTCACGGGTGAATAGTCATGACCAAAGCGAGGATCTGGATCGTTGTAAGCTGAAGCATAATTTTGCTTACCATGATTACGAACATAATCATAACGAAGCGACGGCGTTAGAACAAATGTATCAATAGAAAGCTCATCTTGGATATAAAAACTATAATTTTGTTGTTTACCAGATGGCATATAAGCGGGTTGAAAATAACCATTATTATAGTTAGGTTTCTTTTCATAACCCTTATAATACATCAGGGTATCACGGTCGTGTAAATGTACTTGTGCACCTATTTTTAAAGCATTATCAATTGGTCCTGTAGAAAAGATACTGATATTTTCAAGTTCAACGGTTTTGTCTGTATAACTTACCCAACTTTCATTACCCATAGTACCCAAAGATGAAACGGGATTATATTTACTCGGACGCGTATCATGTTGTTTGGTTTTAGAATAAGTAGTATGTAAAGTAAAATTAATAAATGGATTATAGGTTGGTTGGTAATTCCATTTAAATTGTGCTGATTCATCAGTTTGATCGCGTTTGACTAATTTTCTTAACCACGCAGCTTTATAGCCATACTTTTTGATTTGATCAGCTGTTGGTGGTGTCATTTTTTCAACATATTTAGCTGCCCAGGGTTGCCATGAATCACGCTTAGAACGAATACCCGAAACAGTAAACGTGTGTTCTTCATTAGGCCTGAAATTTAACTTAGCCATATATGTATCCATATCGTCCTCTGAAAAGACGAATCTGGAACCGTCAGGTCGCTTAAAATTACCACTATTGCGATTGGTATAATAAACCAATCCATCGAACATATCATCTTGTGTTCGCCCGTAAACGGCACTTGTCACCATATTTTGATGATTATTAGAATGGAAGCTGTACTTCACCAAAGCACCAACATATTGATCAGGATCGAGCAAATCTATCGCATCTTTAGTTTCCATTTTAACCACACCGCCAAAGCCTCCATTACCAAACTTTACATCGTGTGGGCCTTTATTAACTTCAACTTGTTTAAGTAATTCAGGCTCAACAAACACAGAACCTTGCTGATACTTTTGAAAGCCTTTTTGCGCACCATCAACAATAATTTTGACATCTTCAACTTTGCCAAATCCCCAAATATTTAAAGTTTGTCCGCCTGGTCTTACTGAACCAGCAGAACTTACACCAGGTAATGTATTGAGTAATTCTGCCACATTGTCGGCTTGTTTTTGTTCAATTAGTCTTGAAGATAATGTAGAACGACCAGCAATAACACTATTAATCTTTTTCAGTTCATCTTGAGAATCCGACCGAGCAATAACGGTTATAACATCCTCAATATCATCATTTTGAATATTATTGTTAGCTGAATTAGGCGAACGAGATTTATTGGTTACTTGTTGTTTATCATCCTTATCAGGCGTAGGGTTCTTACCTATCAATGATTCCGCGTGGAGAGAGCAACTCATAAAGAGCAATAATAGACCTGTCTTTTTACATTTCATATTTAATTCCTTACATAACATTAATTGATATTTAAATGATAGATAATTATTTAATATTAACCACGCAATTAGTAATGATAATTATTATCAATTAATAGGCTGGCAAGTATATTGGGTTTAGTAAAAAATGAAAAGAAAAATATAGCGGCTCTCACTATTGTTGTTTCAGTCTGTTACATGAGTAGGGAGAATGTTTTTTATAAATCTAGCAAATAATTTGTATTTTCTATTTACGCTAAAAATGTTAAATAGTGAAAATTGAGGTAGTTGAAACAATTAAATATTGAAAGAATAATAAATAAAAGCACTAATTAAGTGCTTTTATTTAAATTGGACATTTATTAAGACGCCGTATTAATTAACACATCGTATCTTTTAAAATAATATTGGTTAAAGGCGAATACTCGTTAAAACATGGTATTAGAATTTACAGCATTTGCAGGCACATTTTGAATTACATCCCAGTGTTCAACAATTTTACCGTCCTTGACACGAAATATATCAAGTACCGCTTTACCAAGATCTTCTTCATTTTCTTTAGAATGAACGTGAAGCCAAACAAGATCTCCATCTACAGAGCTACGAACAATGCGCGCACTGGATTGAGGATGTTCTTTGAAAAATGCGGTAAAGTAGGTAACAACTGCCTCTCGACCATCTGGAACATAAGGATTATGCTGTTTATAATCCTCAGTAAGACTATTTATTGCTTCGCTTATTTGATGTTTATTAAAGAAATCATTATAAAAATTAACAACCAATGTTTTGTTCTTTTCTTCTTGGGCTATATCACGAGTTGCTTTGTCATTAGCAATTGCACCAGTTGCTATGAATAATAATGATATTGCTACAAAACTGTTTTTTAAAATACTCATATTCACTCCTAAATAGTCAATAAAACTCGAAAATCCGTGCAATCAATTTATATTAATCTATAATGTAGACTTATTAAATGGTAACAATAAAATTCAACCAAAACAATAAGTAACCATAGCGTAACTAGGTCACATCAATGTTACTTTTTTAAATATTATCAGAAAAATAGAGTTAAAATGACTAAACAATTTGATGATACTTCAAGCCAATTTGATCATCACTGCCCAATCCGTGATGTGCTTGATAGAATTGGTGATCAATGGAGTTTATTAATTTTAAAAACACTTGAAAACCGAACGATACGTTTTACTGCATTACATAAAGAAATTGGTGACATTTCTCGGCAAATGCTTTCGCGCACATTAAAAAAACTAGAAAAAGATGGTTATATTGTTAGAACCATCTATGCCGAAGCCCCACCACGTGTTGAATATGCTTTATCAGATTTAGGACAATCATTTTTAAAACCCATGAATGCTCTTATTACTTGGGCTAATGATAATCATAAAGCTATCAACCTTGCCAGAAGAAAAAGTTAACTTACATCATCTGCTAACTAAACGGTCGGATAGTGAATCTTTTATCTAATACTCTTTTCAAACTAAACCTTTTCAATAGAGTACTAATTTTGAAAAAGATGCTATTTAAATCTATTAATAAATTATTTTAAAAACACTACATAGCTAAACTTGGTGATTAAATTCATTATTCCTTAAATGATAAAAAATGGGCATACCGCCCATTTTTTATTGTTCTAATAATTTTAACTTAGCAATAACAGGTATATGGTCACTGACTAATGCCATTTGATGCCGTTCCATTCATTACCATCATTAGGTATAGTTAATTGCTCTACACTTGATTAGGACTGGTAAATATGTGATCAAGATCTAATCCTGGATTGCCTGCTGGCCAAGTACGAGTATCAACACCATCCTTTTTAACCCGATTCCAATATTTATCAAGTTCTTTAATCACTCTGTCACTTTCAACAGAATTAAAGTTACCTAACAAAATCATAATTCCCGTTGCTAAATTAGGAAACTCATCAGCTAAATCAAGATCATCAAAAACGATACTATTAATAAATCGAGCTTGTCTATTGAGAATGTTAACAGCACCATGAAAATGCTTATCAATACAGGTTTTTTGATTTTAAAAACTATTTTCGTATACCAAACATATACCTAAAAAGAAAAGTGACCGCTAAAATTGGGTGTTTTTAGTACTCGCTTATTTTTGATTTAAAGTTATTTTTCGCAGGTGTAAAAATCTGGTCAATTAGGCAGTACCCAAATTTGAGTGGTAAAGAAATTCCCCCATTAAAATAAAATTTTATAAAAAACTGTACATACTATACATGATTTATTATAAGCCATTATTGTATAATGGTTTGCGCTATGTATGGTCTACATTTTAACTATACATAACTCTACATTCGAACTATACATAAAAACAACATACCTCTTTCCTATAACTTAATTATTGTTATACTTTTTAAGCATAAAAAATAGTTGTATGTGAGGTGATTTTGGATATTAAAGTATTACGTTATTTTTTAGCTCTTGCTAGAGAGGAAAGTATCACTGCGGCTGCTGAGTATTTACATCTGACTCAGCCAACATTATCTCGTCAACTGGCTGAATTAGAGCAAGAATTTGGTAAAACCTTATTTATTCGAGGCAGTCGTAAAATTACCTTAACCGATGAAGGTATGCATTTACGCAAACGTGCTGAAGAAATTTTAGAATTAGTGCAAAAAACTGAATTAGAGTTTCAAACCTCAGCTGAGGAAGTCAGTGGCGATATCTATATTGGCTGTGGCGAAACCCATGCCATGGGATTAATTGCTGAGGTTGTTAAGGCATTACAACACGACTATCCGCAAATTCATGTGCATATTTATAGTGGTGATGCTGATGAAGTAACAGAACGTATCGATAAAGGCTTACTCGATTTTGGATTATTAATTGGTGCGGAAAATATCAGCAAATATGAGTCGTTACTATTGCCCGAAAAAGATACTTGGGGAGTGTTAATGCGTAAAGATAGTCCACTTGCGCATCAAGATGTGATTAGACCTAGCGATTTATGGAACTTGCCACTTATTATCTCTAAACAGAAAGAAGTTGATAACCGAATTACGCGCTGGTTAAAACGTGATTTAGATAAACTCAATGTGATTGGCTCATATAACCTACTTTACAATGCCTCACTGATGGTTGAAAAAAACATGGGTTATGCATTAAGTATTGATAAGCTGATTAACACAACTGGTAATAGTCATCTTTGCTTTAAACCTTTAGAGCCACAATTAATGGTAGATATTCACTTAGTTTGGAAACGTTATCAAATTTTTTCAAAAGCAGCTGAAATCTGTTTACAGCGAATGAAACAGGCTTTTTCTCAATAAATCCCTCTGAATATAGAAGTGAGCAAAATGATCCTCCTATTTTGCTGAGCTTATTCTTATGACTTCTTTTTATTGATATTAATGATATTAAATACAGCTTAACCTATGCTTTTAAGGCATAAATAACCATAAGATATAAGTAATTTACATATCTTTAGCTGCTATTTAAACTATGACCCATTCCATAACCATTCAATTCATTGGTCTTTAATATAATAATGGGATTAACCATGTCAGATAACTTATTAAATTCCCCAAGTACGGCGTATTGGGGAGCAATATTCTCGCTATTTATTGGGGTAACAAGTTTGATTGCCGCGGAATTTATTCCCATTAGCTTATTAACACCTATCGCACAAGATTTAAATATTACTGAAGGTCAAGCAGGCCAAAGCGTCACAATGGTGGGGATTTTTGCGGTAGTCACCAGTTTGGTTCTCGCACCCATGACCCAAAATATTAATCGTCGAGTAGTATTATTTACTTTTTCTATTTTATTAGTATTATCCAATTTGTTCATTGCTGTTGCGCCTAATTATTTCATTATGCTGATTGGTCGAGCGCTATTAGGGATTTGTGTTGGCGGATTTTGGTCAATGGCATCTGCTGTAGTATTACAATTAGCGCCGAGTAAAGATATTCCTCGAGCATTAAGTATTGTCTATGCCGGAGTGTCGGTTGCAACGATTATTTCACTGCCTCTTGCCAGTTATTTAGGTCATTTAGTCGGTTGGCGTAATGTGTTTTTTATTGCTGCGGCGTTAAGTTTTATCGCGCTAGTTTGGCAACGGCTTACCCTACCATCTTTACCACCGTGTGAAAGCAGTAATTTTAAAAATATGTTTGCCCTATTTAAGCAAAATTGGTGTTTTTTTGGCATTATCGGTACAATTTTTAGTTATGGAGGTTATCACCTCTTTTTTACTTATCTGCGACCGTTTTTAGAGCACAATTTAGCACTACAAGCCGGTCCATTAACCCTTATTTTATTGGTGTTTGGTATCGCTAATTGCATCGGAACCTTTGTTGCGGGTTTACTACTTGGCCGATTTTTTAGACCTGTGATGATCGCCATTCATTTAGTCTTAGCTGCTATAGCCATGCTCTTATTTATTAAATATAGGTTTTTAAGTTCTGATAATGTGACTATGGATACTACATTAGTGATTGCTTGGGGATTTATGTTTGGATTTATCCCTGTTGGTTGGTCAACGTGGATCACTCGAACGCTTGCTGATAAAGCTGAACTGGTTGGTGGATTATCGGTTGCCGCGATTCAATTTTCCATTGGTTTAGCGGCTGGTGTTGGTGGAATGACCTTTGACCAATTAGGGGTTAGTGGCATTTTTATCACGGCCACGATTATTTGTATTATGGGTGCCGTCATTACCGCCTTGTGTTTTAGTTTATATAAAAAAGTAACAGGCAACCTTGCTTAATCAATCTTATATAGATAAAAAGGATCACAAATGAAATTCAAGTTTACGACTTTAGTGTTTATGCTAACTTTTGTACAAACAACACTTGCGAACACGGCAGAAGTGGCTGTGCAACATTATCCAAATCTATCAACAGTGAATCAGTCATTACAACCTTTAGTCTCTGGCGCCCCCCCTTTTTGGAATGATCATCCTAAAATTAATGCCGAATGGCATCAATGGGTCGATACGATTGCTTCCCAAACATTAAAAACACTTCCTACGTTAAAAGAACGAATGCAAGTCAGTGTTACAGCTACGCAGCTTGGTAATGTTACTGCCTTTATGGTCACACCTAAAACGATTGCACCATATAATCAAAATCGTATCTTATTACATTATAATTCTCACTCTAGGCGATATCATCATGATAAATAGACATCTATTACGACAATTAAACTTGTTTATAACCGCATTTATTACACTTTTGATGAGTTTCTCGGCGTTTAGTCAAAAAACTGAAAGTACAACATTAGCAAAAATAAAACTGACTATTGACGATCAGCAAGTGATAGTCAATTTGCTCGGTACTCCTGCCAGTCATCAGCTACTGGCACTACTACCTTTAACACTGACTTTTAGTGATTATGTTGGTGCCGAGAAGATCGCTTATCTGCCACAACGCTTAATTACTCAAGGTATGGCAAGTGCCGCTCATATTTCTGGAGATTTTACTTATTATGCGCCTTGGGGCAATTTGGCTCTGTTTTATCAAGGTGTAGGAACAAATTCACAATTGTATACATTGGGTCATATTGAGTCTGGCCGATCGGTATTAGCAAATTTAAAACAGGATTTTGTGGCAACAATAAGTCGTGTGGAGTAAATTAAATAAGGCATTAAAATATGAAAAGTGGATTTATAAAATGGTGGTAATATTATTACTTTTATCCGTTGCACTGGCAATCACGGCATGGATTATTTTACGCGCTCCCAAATTTGGTCAATCGCCACAAGACGAACTGTTGGCACAAATCACAAGTTCCCCCCTAATTATACGAATGGTCAATTTCATAATCTTATTCCAACACAAAAATTAGCAAATGATTCCTACATCTTTTCCATTTTGTGGAATGATTTTTTTTATGGTAATAAAGAAACCGTCCGCAGTCAGAATTTGCCTGCAATAAAAACAGATCTTAATGCTTTAGCAAGTAACGAAGATTTGCTTATATGGCTTGGTCACTCCTATTATTATGTACAATTACATGGTAAACGTATCTTAATCGATCTGGTATTAAGTGATTATGCACCTCATTCTCTTTTTTTAAATAAAGCCTTTAGTGGCACAACATCATATCGTGTAATAGATTTGCCAGAGATTGATTATTTACTGATATTACATGATCACTGGGATCATCTCGATTATCCAACCGTGACTGGTTTATATAATAAAGTCAAACAAGCAATTGTTCCATTGGGTGTTGGAGCCCATTTACATTATTGGAGATATTCGAAAAATCGTATGACAGGTATAGCGAATTAACATTAGACAATGATTTTACGCATTATGTTTTACCTGCCCGCCACTATGGACCGCACTTTAAACAGATAGCGAATCTAATTAATGGCTTTGATTTGGTATTTTAGATAGTGGTCAATACGATGCGCGTTGAGCGGATATTCACATGACTCCTAAACAAGCCATACTTGCGGCTAAAGATTTACAGGCCAATGCGTTAATGCCTGCGCATGTAGGGCGTTTCTCAATCTCAAATCATCCTTGATATGAGCCATTTAAACGCATTACCGATAACAGTCAAGATCCTTAGTTTGACTTATTTACCCCCGATCATTGTCCAACCCATTTGGCTAGACGGACGAGAAAAGCATTTTACTCACTGGTGGAAACAGGAGTAATTCTTTAATTATGTTGATATTTAGTCATAAATAAAATGTTTAAAAACTTTTAAATAACTTATCGTAAAAACACAAAAGCCTCCAAATTTTGGTGGCTTTTTACAATGTGAATAAGCTAAATTGATTAAGTATGATTATTTCAAATTGTCTTTAAAGAACTGTTCAAATTTATCAAATGGAATTTTGTTAGTTCTATTGTCATATAAGTCAGTATGGCTAGCATCAGGAACAATGACTAATTCTTTATTTTGGCTACCAACCGCTTTAAAAGCATCTTCCGAGAAGTAACGAGAATGGGCTTTTTCACCCGCTACAATTAATGTTGCTGCACTGATTTCATTGGCATAGCTTAATAGTGGCATATTGGCAAATGAAAGCGGCATTGTTAATACCCAAGAACCATCGGGATTAGAATTAGCCGCTCGAATATGGAATCCACGTTCAGTGGTATAAAAACGGGAATAATCAGCCATAAATTTAGGTGTTTCATCGGTTATTTGATCTGCCGGAATGTTATTTCTCGGATTTTTAGTGGCATAACCATTTTTTGCATCATCCCAACGGCTATCATTTAAGGCTTGTTTCATAGCTAATCGTTGTTCTTTAGTCATGCTATCATTATAACCTTTTGATATAACACGACTCATATCATACATAACACTGGTGGCTACGGCTTTAATTCGAGTATCAATTGCTGCTGCATTTAACGCCATTCCACCCCAACCACATCCCCCTAAAATACCGATTCTGTTTTGATCAACATTATCGAGGGAGCCAAGATAATCAATTGCAGCACTAAAATCTTCAGTATTGATATCACCAGAGGCTTGATTACGTGGCAAGCCACTACTTTCCCCCGTAAATGACGGGTCAAATGCTACAGTAATAAATCCACGTTCAGCTAGCGTTTGTGCGTATAAACCTGATGATTGCTCTTTTACTGCGCCAAATGGACCACTCACTGCAACCGCCGGTAATTTGCCAATAACGTCCTTAGGAATATATAAGTCAGCGGCAAGTGTAATACCATAGCGGTTTTTGAAGGTAACTTTATGGTGTTCAACTTTATCGCTTTTAGGGAAAATTTTATCCCAATTTTGTTCCAATTGAATCGTTTGTGTCGGAATTTCAATAACAGTTTGTGAATGAATATCTGCCATAGCGGTTGCTCCAAATAAAGTTGTACTAAATAATAACGCTGAAGTAATGACTTTTAGTTTCATTTATGTTTCCTTTAGAAAAGAATGTGTTACCCATTTTGTTGCTAGACATAAATTATATCGGTTAATAATATAATGATAATATGCAAAAAAGTTCATATACTATTAACTTGGAGTTATTAGTAAATTTTACTACTGACTAATATCAAATGACGTCATTAATTACGATTTTTATGCTTAAACGTGAAAACTATAATGATCTACTTGCCTTCTTAAAGGTTGCACAAGAAAAAAATTTTAATAAAGCATCACAAAAACTGGGGATCTCTTCCCCTGCACTAAGTAAAAAAATTCATCAATTGGAACAGCGTTTAGGGGTACAGTTATTTAATCGTACGACAAGAAGCGTTTCGCTTACCCAAGTTGGCGAGCAGCTATTTCGCACTGTTGAAACAAGTTTTGCTAAAATAGATAACGAACTTCAACTGATTGAACACTATCGAAATTCACCATCTGGCTTAGTGCGTATTAACTGTGGACTACAAGTGATTGAAACGCTACTACTCCCTAAATTAGCCCATTTTAAGGACAAATATCCTGATATTCAGTTTGAGTTTATTAGTGATAATCGTTTTGTTGATATTGTTGCAAAAGGATTTGATGCGGGTATTCGTTTTGGTAGTGATGTTGCCGAGGATATGGTCGCTGTTTGCATTAGTCAACCTATGAAAATGGCGGTGGTAGCAACGGCTGATTATTTTCAAAAAAAGGGATTTCCTAGCACGATACAAGAGTTAACACAACATCAGTGTATTGGTTATCGTTTATCCAACGGACATCTTTTTCAGTGGGAATTTAAGTACTCAGGTCAAATTATTAAAATCACCCCACAAGGACAATGGATTTTAAATGATGATTATCCAACGCTCGTTGCCGCAAAAATGGGATTAGGGATTGCTTATTTACCCGAAGAACTGATTGCAAAGGAACTGGCTAATGGTCAACTCATCCGCATTTTTAATGAGTATAGCTATACTTTTCCACCTTTATACCTCTACTATCCACATCGCAATATATCATCCGCATTACGGGTTGTGGTGAATACGTTGAGGGTTTAAATTTTAATACGAAGATTTAGAGGATTGTTCAATTTTTAAGAAATAAAATTATAATCGTTATTAAGGCAAAGTTATAAAATCTATTTTTCTAGCCCTGTTATAGGACTCGAATAACTTAACTAATATGTTGAATAAAAAATAAAAAATTTAGTTAATGTCTTTTTCTGTATCCTGTTTGGTATCCGATTTAATGCTAGATTTGGGGTAATTTCATTGGATCAGCATTATTCTTTCTGAACATTTATCAGATAAAGAAATATTCGATTTACTTACCGAAAGTTATCACTTAACTCCAAAGTAATTTTAGCCTTAGCTTTAATATATTTGTTTATTTCCTTAAGTATCTATTTTGTATAATACAAAAAACCGCCAATCAAGGCGGTTAGAATACTCATAAAAAAAATTAAGCAGGCTTATCTGCTTTAGGTAACCAATTTATACAGCCTATTATGATTTCTAACTTTGTTCACATTCACCAAATTTTTTAATACAAAAATCAATAAAACATCTTAGTTTAGGTAAAACATGGCGATTAGATGCATAAAGAATATGCATGGGTCGGGTTGGTACATGATAGTCAGGTAAAAGATGAACTAACAGTCCTTTTTCTATTGCTGGTGTCACCATTTCGGCTGATTGTAACATAATACCTAATCCAGCAATGGCTGCTGGTAATAGTGCATCACCACTGTCGGTCATGAATCGCCCTGATACAGGCACAGAAAAATGCCCCTCAGCTCCCTCAAATTGCCAATGAGTTTGTAATGTTGTGTGAGAAAAACCTAAACATTCGTGATATTTAAGATCTTTTGGCGAATTAATCGGTGGCGAGGATTTTAGATATAAAGGAGCTGCACACAAAATCAATTGATAAGGTTTTAATTTTCTTGCAATTAGTCCACTATCAGGTAATTCGCCAACTCTGAAAACTAAATCAAATCCTTCATCAATTAAATCAACAATACGATTAGTAAGTGATAAATCAATGGAAATTTCTGGATAAGTGCTTAAAAACTCGGGTAACAGAGGTGCTAATGCATGAGTGCCAAATGTTGTTGGTGCACTAATCTTAATTCGCCCTCGAGGTGTGGCATTAATCTGTGCTGCAATCGCTTCTGACTCTTCAACTTCGGCAAGAATATTTTTGGCTCGTTCATAAAATGCACGTCCTACTTCGGTTAAGCTCTGGTGACGAGTTGTTCTATTTAATAAACGAACATTTAGGTGTTCTTCAAGCATGCGGACATGTTTACCAACTAATTGTGGTGACATATTAAATACGTTTGCTGTAGCCGAAAATGAGCCTAATTCAACGGCTTTCACAAAAACAGACATAGAAGTTAATCTATCCATTAGAAACAATTTGTTTTTAAATATGAAATATAACTGAAATTTATCACTTTTTATTTCTATTGTATAGTTTTATCAATTCATTCATAAACAGGAGATAAAAATGAAAATTGCTATTATTGGAACAGGAAATATGGGGACAGGACTTGCAAATGTACTTGCCACAACAAAACATGATATTGTAATTGCAAGCAGAAACTCAGCAAAAGCTCAGACTCTCGCAAAAAATATAGGCGCTGAAAGTGGTTGTATTGAAACCGCGGTAAAATCAGCCGAAATGGTGATTTTAGCACTACCTTATCAAGCCGTAAAAGAGGTATTACTCTCTTGTGGTGATTTAACCGATAAAATATTAATTGATATAACTAACCCAGTTACGGAAGACTTTAAAGAGTTACTGATTGGTCATGTCACATCAGGCGCAGAAGAAATTCAAGCATTGGCACCAAAGGCGAAAATCGTAAAAGCATTTAATACTATCTTTGCTCAATTATTACCTACATCAGCACGAACAAAACAAACTTTGCAAGTTTTTATTGCTTCTGATGATGATAACGCGAAAACCGTTGTATCAAACATTGCTAATTCAATTGGATTTGAACCGATTGACGCTGGTCCTTTGTGTAATAGTCGTTTTATTGAACCTATTGGTGCAATGAATATTCATTTTGCCTTTTTCCTTGGGCAAGGACCAACAGTAGCCCCGATTTGGGTCAAAGCATAAATACGAAAATAACAGCCAATTTTGTTATTTAATTTATAATGAACAAAATGATATTAAAATTAAAATTTATATTGCTAAATAATCGCCATGTACGGTCTATATTTTAACTCTTCATTCGTACTGTACATAAAAACAAAAAACCGCCAATTGAAGTGACCACATAAAGTTGGACACTTTTATTAAGCGGTTTGTAAGGCCTGATTTCGATATTCAACCGGAGTCAGGCCTTTTAATTTGGCTTTAATAGCATTAGCGACTAAATCTAGATCCATCTTGTGCTTTCTAAGTCCACCAGCAATATTGTAGTTAGCCACCGTTATTTGCGGTTGTTTACCTTCGGCATAGACTTAATTAGCCGAACTTTGATATTGTGTTTTTACCAGATCTTCATCTGCATAGACATTAAAACAGAGTGAAAACAGACCTATCAAACTAACTACAAAAAAATTTTTTCATCGTTATTTATCCTTTAAAAAGATTTAGCGAATTAAGATTACTAATTAATAATATTATTTTAAATCCTATTTTGTTTTTGAGAGTCCTATCACAGCCTGTCACTTTTAGCATTAAAACTGATGAATATAAAAAAAGCCATGCTATTGCAACATGGCTTACTTATTAAGTAGTTAAGTTGTTAAGTAGTTAAGTAGTTAAGTAGTTAAGTTATTAAGTTATTAAGTTATTAAGTTATTAAGTTATTAAGTTATTAAGTTGTATTGATATTATTTATTATGAATGATCATTTGCACTGGATAATGATCAGAATAGGTATCAGTAAATTCATCTTTCAAAACTTTAACATCAACGACATTATCTTTAAGTTTTGGAGAAACATAAATATAGTCGTAGCGCAATGGTGTTGATGCCTGATCATAAAATACTTTAGTCGGTGCTGTTGAAATAAATTGTTTGTTTTTCAGTTTTAAAGCATCAATATAACCCGCATCCAGCAAATTTTGTTGAACAGTATAACTTAATTGACCATTTACAAGATTATCTAAGATTGGACGTTTCTTTTGTTTATCTTTGATATCTTCCAATAATTTGCTATTGTCATATTCACTTTTGTCTGCTGGAGAGAACGAATTTAAATCACCGGCAATAATCCATTTTCCTTGTGGATCTGAACTATATTTAATTGAATCAATAATCAAGTTGATTTCGTCTATTCTTTTTGACGTCCAAAATGGATTCATATGGGTTATGACAAAATGATATTTACCCACATCCGCATATAATGCGCCATGCCACAGATTATCAACAACTTTATTTACATTAACGATCGGATACTTTGAAGTGATCGCAACAGGGAAAGAAGCGGGATCATCTGGTGCCTCTTTTAATAATACTGCATAATTGTGACCATAACTTGCTGCAAATTTTTCAAGTTTTTCACGAGTAAAAAAATTCATTTCTTGCCAAGCAATAATATCAGCATCTTGCATTTTCGCCCAATCAATAAATTTTTGCTTTCCTTCTGACTCATCCAATTTCATGCCATTGTAAACATTATAACTAATAATTTTTAAATCTTTTGCATCCTCAAGTGAAGCAAAAGCTGTCGAAGAGCTAAGAATTACAGCACCAATAATAGCGGCTAATTTTAATTTAGTTTTACCCATACGATATTCCTTTCATTTATTCTTTTGATAAATATTATCTTGAATGATTTATAAATAAACCTTTTTTTATAATTTGTGTGATATAGCTCAATAATTTTATTCGAATTACGTATGATTGGTTGTTTTACTGAACCTTCACTTAAGGTATTAAATTGCAAAATAACTTGTAAAGTAAAAAATGAATAAACGATTTTATCGTTATATAAGATTAAATAGGACTAGAAATACGGGCATAAAATTAAACTGATTTTATGCCCACTTAGTAAGTTTTTATGAAGCGTTATTAGGCTTCAATAATCCCTTTGGTCTATTAGGTAAAGATTCACCTATTCGGTAACATAGAAATTTATTTGTCTTAAACCATCCATTACGTCTTCAATTTCTCTGGTCGCCCATTGGTAAGTATGATTTGGGTCTTGGCCAGAACATAGTGAATGTTTTTTCTTGAAAGTTTCGTGTGAAGTCAACTGGTTATAAGTATCACCTGATTCACTGCCCTTAGTGGTAAAAAATTTATTCCAGTCTTGAAGTTGTGATGCCAGAAACTCGCGTCCCTCTTGGCATTCAATTTTATCTAAATCAATGGTTGGTAATACATATTTCGTGATTTCAGAAAATTTTTTAGGAGTATAAGGAAGACTCACT
Source organism: Gilliamella apicola (assembly GCF_000599985.1). Lineage (NCBI taxonomy): Bacteria > Pseudomonadati > Pseudomonadota > Gammaproteobacteria > Orbales > Orbaceae > Gilliamella > Gilliamella apicola. The sequence continues at coordinate 1,419,837 of NZ_CP007445.1, read as the reverse complement.
TTTTCATCGATATCTTCTGAATTTATGGTATCAAGAAAATCACTTTCGCGATACATTTTACGCTTGTGTGCTTGATATTGGTTTTCACCTCGAACCGTTACAGAATCAGGTAGTTCTTCATCGACTGAATAATCCCAAGAATTGCCATTTTTTTCGATAAATACATCATTAATAATTTTTACTGGTAATTCCATCTCAGCGGGTTCGCCGTTTACGGAAACTTGAATAATTTTGAGATAAGGTTTAATCATTTCTTCATAAACTTTATCACTGTTGGTATAGAAGGTGGTTAACAAAATATAATTACTTTGTGTTGGATTAATAAATCCAGTATTGTTTGATATTGAAGGTTTAGCCATAAAAGTAAGCGAATCACCATTATATTTTAAAGTGTGTTTGCCATACTCAAAGGCATATTTAATGCCAGATTTTGCAGGAATGGTGAGTTCTTTATCATCGATAGTTACTTTTATTTCGTTTGCAGTAGGATTGTCAATCCAGCGATCAACAGAGCTATTGCTAAAAGTAGAGTCGAAACAGCCAACTAAAGTTAAACTACAAATTAGAGTTAAAGTAGGTTTAAGTTTTTTCATCACATTCATTTGTTAATCTTGTTAAAATAAGGTGTAAATAATAACATGATCACTTACAAAGTTATAATGTTACTTAATGGTTTTAGAATAAAGAGCAAATATTCATCATACTATTATCTGATTGTTGATTGATTGTCTTGAATTTTTTTATCGTTTTTTAGATAACAAATTTTTAATGTTTAGTGGGTAAAATAGTTAATTTAATTAGTTGTCGGGTTATCTATCCAACGATCAAGTGAACTACTTTCAAAGCAGCCCACTAAACTTAAACTACAAGTAAAAAGTAAAGTATATTTTATTTTTTTCATAGCATTAAATTTTCAAATTATCAATGAGTTATTTAAATTTTATCATTAATATATATCTATTTTAAATGACTACTTTTTAATTACTACAGATATAAATAACTCGATACAAGCATTATATAATAAATATAAAACTCATTGATTAATAAATAGATATTTTTCTATTAATAATAATGTTATCACTTCAAAAAATTTCAATACAGCAATCTACTGTTGAGGCCAAATAAATCGACCTTTAGCATCTGGATCTTCGTTAATAAATCTTTTTAAAGCATCCGACTGATAAAGCACTTTGACATCTTTAGCCCATGCGGTATTTAAATTCTCTTTTTTTACAACGACCATTAATTCCAAATTAGTGGATAACTGTTCTTGAAATAAAACATTATCAGCGGGTATCTTGCTTAACCATGCTACACCTCCCGGCATAATGGCATAATCCACTTCGCCTAAAGTTCTGGGTATGATTTCTGATAATAATAATCTGAATTTTAAGTCATACTTATTTTCAGCAATATCATTGATATTTGCCGTACCAGATTTTGTATCTGGTTTAAGGGTGATCCAATTTAATTTTTGCAACAATAACAGCGCTCTAGCGGTATTAGAGGGATCATTAGGAATAGCAATTGTTTGATTTGGTGCGATCTCATTAACGGACCGATGCGACTGTGAAAACAGAGCAGCCGAAATGGATGGAATATGCACTAATGAGACTAAATCGTTATTCGTTTCTTTATTATAAACATCTAAATAGGCTTGATGCTGAGCCGCATTCATGTCAATACTACCTTCAACTAATGCAGTATTCGAATCTCTTAAAGAACTAAAATTAACCAATTTTACTGTGTAACCTTTTTGTTCTAATTCAGGTTTTACCACTCGCTCCATCAAAATATTGTGCATACTCGGCGGTAAACCAACAACGATCTCTTTTTTGTCAGTTTTATTGGCTGCTTCACTATCTGTTTTTTGCTCACAACCAAATAAAAATAGGCCGCTCAATATTAAAATAGTTAAATTAAAAATCCTTCGCATCATTAATCCTTAAATTTGAGTATATTAAATATATCTATACAATATTTATTATTTTTACCAATAACATTATAGTGACTAAGGTAGCAATCGTTTAATACAAAAAAATTATATCATTATGCAAATTGGATATATGCAAATAAGATTAATTAAAAAGTATTTTAGTATCAATAAAATCGAAATAGTACATAATCAATTGATTACTAATTACAAAAAAGTAGAACAAAAATTTTCACTGTTCATAACAGAAGCTAAAATACATAAATTATTCAATATGTTTTCGATTTGTTAGTACTAGGTTTCAAATTGAATTTTATAATTTGCCTTCCTTAAACTTAATATTAAATTAGATTTTATCTCTTATTAATTTTATTAAAATTAAATTAGAATTAACCTTAAAGGCTGTATATTACGAACTATGTATTAAGGATAATTTATTAATATCTTGTCATTAAGGATTATTAATAATAAGATTAATGGTTGTCATTAAATCAATTTTAATTGTATCCAATTCAACATCCTTTTGATTTTTCCCCATAACTACCCATATGCCTTCAAGCAAACTTACAATAATCAATGCTCTTCGTTGTATAGTATTACTATTTAATGTTGGATTTTGTAGCTTAATTATATGGGAGATTTTTTCGATGTAGTGTTGATAAAACAGATCAATAGCATTACGAGCTTCTGGCGTTCTTTCAGATAATGCCCAAATTTCCCACATTAATTGACAGTTATAGACGTTATCAAGCTCAGAGCAAACAATATCAATCAGTATTTTTAATGTTTCATCACTATAAGTCATAGCCTGATCTAATTTATCTTCAACCAACAGCAAAATGTTTGTTACTATTGCACTATACAATGTGTCTAGCGTAGGAAAATAGTATTGTAAATTACTTAATCGAATACCTAGTTCATCAGCCAATGTGCGCATGCTAAAGTTTATCCCTCCTTGTTTCACAAGTAAATTCGCGGCTGTAGTAAGTATTTTGTTTTTCTTTTGACTAATTTTAGCTGTCATAATTTTTTCTCAAATAGGTCACTTGACCAAAATTATTAAATTTCATATATTATATATCGTTTTATAAATTTAAAAGAGGAACTCTTCATGAACAACCAACTAATGGTATTATTAATTGGTGGTTATGGCATTGTCGGTAAACAAGTTGCAGTACTGCTAAATCAATATTACCCTGAAATAAATCTTATCATTGGAGGACGAAATTTAACCGCCGCGACACAATTTGCTAACTCGTTATCAAATGCAACTGCAATTAACTTTGATATTCACTCACCACAGCTACCGTCAAATGTTCAACCACAAATAATAGTAACATTGGCCAACGATCCTGATAATAAAGTATTACATTTTGCAATAGAAAATCAAATTGCTTATCTTGATATCACTCGCTGGACAGATAAATTAAAAACCGCGATTACCCATACGCATTCGTCCAGTCAACTGCATGCCCCTATAGTTTTTTCATCTTCATGGATGGCCGGAATCATTGACAATATAATTATCCAATATGCAACTAAATTTAGTCATGTGGAAAATATAGATATCAATATTCTTTATTCAATGCAGGATAAAGCAGGAATTAACTCGGTTGAGTATATGGACAGAATGTTGATTCCTTTTGAAGTGATAATTGACGGACATACACAAAGTTTTATGCCTTTTTCGGATGGTAAACAAGTAACTTTTAAAAAAGACAAACATTTTTGGGTGTATCGATTTGATACTCCTGATCAGTTAATATTACCACTGTTTATTAAAGCTAAGTCAGTATCCACACGAATTGGTTTCAATAATAATATGATAAATAGGTTTTTCCATTTTTTAATCAGGAGTGGTATCTGGCATCTAATATCTGGTAAAAGTTTCAACTCATTTCGCCAAAAACTCCTTTATAGTCCAGGGAAAGGTGATGAACACAATATTTTAATTGAGATTAATGGGTTAGATTCACTTAACAATCCAATCAAATCTACCTTATCAATTACTTCGCCTAAAGGTCAGTCTCATCTTACTGCTATTGGCACATTTATACAAATCCATTCAATACTTAACATGAGATTAACCAATCAGGTTTATTTTGGCGAAACACTGCCTAATAAAGATTTTGTTATCAAAATACTTAAAACAGAAGGGATAAACATCGATTTTAATTATGGTAGTGTTTAATTAAGGATTGTGGCAATGAAATTATATTTAAATGGTTATTAATGATATTAGACAATTAACTATTTCGCAGTTTAACTTTGATCGATCAATATTAAAGCTTTATCTGCCAATTTAGTTATTTTATCTATTAATTAGTTAAATTCTTGCCACCCTCTTGTTCGATCGTTATGTAACGATAACACTTGCCTAAAATACTATTACATAAAAAACAATGAACTAAAAAATGATATAAAAATAATATTAATCTAAAATTAACATTATCAATAATTCTATTATTACCACTAGTTTTAAAGAAGAAGATGTGATTGTACAATTGCCTCTTTTATGATGCATTTTAAATTAATATCTTTGCTAGTTTTCGCTATTATAACGTTCAACCATTGAACCAATATTTTCCTATCTATTTCAAGTTTTTTGATAATTACCCTTAAAAGGTTATTAGGCCATTTTAAGGGTAATAATTTTAATCACTCAATTTGAGTTATAAAGCGCCCACAATACGATGTGGCATGTAAAGTTGCTCAAGATAAGTAACATCTTCTTGCGTTAATTTAACCTTCAATGCCCCTACTGCATCGTCGAGATATTGAGTTTTAGTTGCACCAATTATAGGTGAAGCAACCCCTTTAGCAAACTGCCATGCTAAAGCCACTTGTGTCATAGTTACATTATATTTTTCGGCAATTTCATGAACTCTTTTTACAATATTAATATCGGTATTTTGGGTTCTGTCGTATTTAGAGATAGCGACCTTATCGGTTTTACTGCGTAATGTATCAGCTTTCCACTCTAAACGAGACAATCTACCTGCCGCTAAAGGGCTATATGGCGTTAATGAAACATTAAATTGCTTGCAAACTGGAATGAGCTCACGTTCATCTTCCCGATACAATAAATTATAATGATTTTGCATCGATACAAATTGTGTCCAGTGATTTTGCTGGGCAGCTAATTGCATATTATGAAATTGATAACCATACATTGCTGACGCACCTAATGCACGGACTTTTCCTGCTTTAACCAAATTATGTAATGCTTCCATTGTTTCGTCTATCGGCGTGCTAGAGTCAAAACGGTGGATAATATATAAATCCACATAATCAGTGCCAAGGCGTTTAAGTGATCCGTTTATTTCTGTTTCGATCGCTTTTTTGGATAGATGGCCTTCATTAAAGTAAACTTTAGTTGCAATAACAACTTTATCGCGGGCAATGTTTCTTTTTATTGCTCGTCCTACATATTCTTCACTGGTACCCGCCGAATAAGTATTCGCGGTATCAATAAAATTAATGCCTAAATCAAGAGCGTGTTTGATAATCGCTTCACTTTGATCAGGATCAAGTGTCCATGCATGCATTTGACTGGCTGGATCGCCAAAACTCATACACCCTAAACAAAATCGCGACACTTCAATGTTCGACGTGCCAAGTTTAATGTAATCCATAACTTCCTCCTTTCTTGCTGCTAAATTGACTTAGGTAAACGATTGCTTCAAAAAAACCGATCACAGTGTTTTTATATACTGATTTTAAACAGTAATTTTATTGAGATAAACAGGGTATTGATTTATAGTATGATGAATAAAATTCATTAATCCAACTCGATATGTATAACTTTAATGAACTAAATTACTTTATAACGATAGCCCAAGCGGGCAGTTTTGTAAAAGCGGCCAAATCTTTACAAATTTCACCCTCGGCACTGAGCCATAGTATGCGTAATTTAGAGAGCCGTCTTGATTTACGATTATTTAATCGTACCACCCGCAGTATGTCATTAACCGAAGCTGGCGAACAGTTATTTAAACAAGTTGCCCCCTTATTCAAATCGATTAATGACGAAGTTAATGCCTTAGCAAACTTTCTTGAAACACCGTCGGGAACAATCAGAATTAATTCGACCAGTCTTGCGGTAGAAATGATTCTCTATCCTAAATTGCGCGATTTTTTAACTCAATATCCTCAAATAAAAGTTGAAATTCAAGCTGACAATAGCTGGGTCGATATTGTTGAACAAGGTTTTGATATGGGCTGCCGTATCGGTGACGATCTCGCTAAAGATATGGTTGCAGTAAAAATATCAGAGCCGTTAAAAATGGCATTGGTTGCCAGCCCAGATTATTTAAAAAATACCACAAAACCTAAGCATATTAATGATTTAGATCATCATAAATTAATAGGATTAAGGATCTCTTCTCATCATGGTGCAGAATTATCATGGGAATTTAGCGATAATGGTAACACCCTAGTTTATCATCCTTCATCACAATTAATTTTTAATAATCACCTCCGTAAACAGGCAGCATTAGACGGTTTAGGTATTACTTGGGTGGGTCGGTTAGAAGTAGAAGAAGAATTAGCAGAAGGAACATTAGTTGAATTATTAGAGGATTTTGCCATGACCTATGAACCATTTTATATCTATTACCCAAGCCGAAAAGGTCATTCAAATGTATTTAAATTGATTTTAGAAGCGTTGAAATACTAATTTATTCAAGTTGAACAAAGAATATACTGTTTTACTTAACTCTATTTTTTTCTGAACTCCAAACATAAACTGACACTTTTTGACAAATACCCTTTTATCGATTCCGAAAAGTTCATTTTATTAAATCCAGTAAACAGTAAATAAGGCTTAATTAATCATAAATAGATAAACGGAAGTTAAATAATAAATCTTTTAATATTAACTAATTAATATTAAACATGTAAAAATTATTCAGATGTCTATATCATTTTATTTTTATAGCATTCCGATAGACAGTAAATAAGGTTTAATTACTGTTAAAAAGATAAATGGATGTTGAATGATAAATTTGATTAATTAAATAATTAACCTTAAACCTGTAAAAAATTATTGATGAATGTGATGCATCTCTTATCGTTATAGTTAATAGACTATCACCCAATTTTCCTCGCCATATCAAGTAAAAGTTTATAAGAACAAGATGGGTTAAAAATTAGAGCTGACTAGAGCCAATTTTTTGATAATTAGCATGTTTAATAAGTGACCACTTCCCTCTCAATGGTACTAAGGATTGGTTGTTCGTTTACATCATTTAAATCAAATTTTAGATTTTACGATTTTTATTAATTATTTTGTACTCAATTTATATCAAGTAATTGTGGCCTAAAATCGATTTTCTACTGAAACACATGCATGACTTAAAACTTTTTTACAAGAAAAATGCATCATTTTAAATCAATTTATTATGACTGCTGTAATTATAGTCTATTAAGCCTTGACGATTAATAAAGCCAATGCTACTATTTGCCACCTGTTGAGACAGAGCACTACGGCGCGTTGGCAGAGTGGCCATGCTGCGGATTGCAAATCCGTCTACCTCGGTTCGACTCCGGGACGCGCCTCCATAAACTTCTCAAAATAACCCATCGTTAATATCCACTCCCTTTTAAGTTATCGTTTATTTTCTCTATTCAAAATAATTAACCAATTAAATTTTAGATAAGCATTAATCTATTTTATTATTTAAACTATCACTGTTTTAAATAATAGGTTCAATGTTGATTTGTGCCTTCTTTAGATGCAATTTAAAATATTTTTCAATTTTTGAACTTATTTACTATACTGATGTTTAAGTATTTAAATTTAGAGGTAAGTTATGATTAACTTGAAACTCAGAGAAGTGAAAAATGATCTATCGATAAAAGAATTAGAGGTTGCGCAGTACATTATAAGCCATTCTCAAGCGGTAAAAAATATGAGTATTCAAACATTAGCTAAGCTTAATTATGTTAGTACTAGTACAATTTTAAGATTATGCAATAAACTCGGTTATAGTGGATTTAGCGATTTTAAAGTTGATCTTATTTCATCATCACCACAAAAATTTAGTACCGATATCTTACAAGATGATATTAACCTTAATGATACCTTGGAAGATGTAAATAGAAAAGTTCAGGCTATGGAAAAATCCTCTATCGATGAGACTCATTCTATCGTCAACCTTAAAGCATTGGATAACGCTATTGATTTGATTATAACGAGTAATAAGATCGTTATTTTTGGGGTGGGCAGTAGCGGTTTAGTTGGAAAAGAGTTGGAGTATCAACTCATTAAAATTAAAAAAGATGTTAACTGCCATTTTGATGCTCACATCAGTCGAAGTATTGTTAGCACACTCGGTAAAAATGATTTAATCATTATTATTTCACATTCAGGTGAAACGCCAGAATGTGTAGAGTTATTAAAACTTGCCGAAAGTTTAAAAGTTCCCTCTATTGCAATCACAAAAATGGGGCAAAGTCAGATATCTCTATTAGCAAACATTGTGTTACATACTACCTCGATGGAGCATGCTTCACGACTGATTCCAATTCGTTCTAAAATTTCACAAATATCGGTTATGAATATGTTACTGACAAATTTATTTATCAGAAAATATGATAAACATTTGCTTGAGCAAACTCAAAATCGTGAAAAACGTAAATACCCTCATCATAAATAATGACTCAAAGAATATTTTCATAATTTTTCTTAAAGATACATTATTGATTTTTACTCATTAGTCTTTAATGTTGTCGCATTTTTCTTGTCACTAAATTGTTTAAACCTCTCACATTATTAATACAATATCATGTTATTTAATGACTTTTTAAATTAAACATGATCCAGTTCACAAATTCCTAAAAATCTAAAAAAAAAAGATGACTTAATTTTCACTTAGATGTAATTTTATTACTAAATAATTTTTAATTTAAAGTAACATTATTACATTTAGTGATAATCTAGTTTGATAAAGGAAATTGAATATGGAACAACAATTACCCATTATTTTAGCCAGTCATGGGCCTTTTGCTCAAGGTGCGCTTGAGTGTGCGCAGATGCTTATGGGACAACAACAAGATATCAAAGTAATATCGGTTTTAGTGGATAGCAATATCGATAATCTACGCCAGCAGATGTCTGAAAGTTATCAGAGTCTGAATAAAGGTGACGGTGTCATTATTCTCGTTGATATTATGGGTGGTACACCGTGTAATCTTGCCGGTGAATTATTAATACAACATAGTGATGTATTGCTATTTAGTGGGTTTAATATTCCTGTATTGCTTGAAGTTTTAAATAATCGAGAAGGATCACTTAACGACGTTAAAGCTGCCATTGAAGAAGTTTTTCCGCAAAGCTGTGTTGACGTTGCACAAGTACTAAATTCTCAACGTGAACAATCTACTGATTTGTAAGGAGAACAATATGCCAATTAATGTAGCTAGAATTGACGATCGTCTTATTCATGGACAAGTTATCACCACTTGGGTAAAAAATTATAATATTGAACAAGTCCTAGTAATTAACGATAAAGTTGCCAACGATAAAGTTCAACAATCGGTATTAACCATGTCTGCCCCACCTGAATTAAAAGTTTTAGTATTTGGCGTTCAACAATTTATTGAAATTCTCAAAAAAACACCTATCAAAAAACGCACTATGTTGTTATTTACCAACAGTATTGATGTCGATGCTCTTGTAACAGGAGGATTAGAGCTAGAAAAACTCAACGTTGGAGGAATGCGTATGCAGGAAGGACGTCATCAATTATCACGGGCTGTTTCTGTCACGCCTGAAGAAGAACAAGCATTCAAAAATCTGATTGAAAAAAATGTGGTTGTTGAGGTTCAAATGGTTCCCAAAGATCCTGTTGTTTTACTCAAAACACTAATTAATTAGTCTTAATTAACTATTTATTAATTATATTTGGAGGTTAACCTATGTTAACACAGGCTATTCTTGTCGCCATTTGGGCGGGAATCTGTTCATTAGATGATGTTGGTCCACAAATGTTACGTAGACCATTATTAACAGGAACTATAGCTGGCATTATTATGGGCGATCTAGTTCAAGGACTTGCAATAAGTGCCACACTTGAGCTTATGTGGATGGGCATTGGTAATGTGGGAGCTTATTCCGCACCGGATATTGTTGCGGGTTCAATAATTGGCGTATCGTTAGGCATTGCCACTGAAGGAGGAATTGCTGCTGGTGTCGCATTAGCCCTTCCTGTTTCAATACTTTGCCAACAACTATTAATAATTTGGCGATCTTTTGCCTGTTTCTTAAATCCATTGGCTGAAAAAAGTATTCAAAATGGGAGTTATAAAGGATTAGTCAAAGTTCATTACTTTTCTACACCTGTTTGGTTTCTGATTCGTGCTGTACCTTGTTTCTTAGCAATCTATTTTGGTAGTGATCTTATCAAAACTATCTTAGATGCTATTCCAAAAGATATTATTACAGGAATGGGAGTTGCATCAAAATTAATACCTGCTGTGGGTATCTGTATTTTATTACTCATGCTTTTAAAAGGTACCATGTGGTTTTTCTTTTTACTCGGTTTTGTATTAACCAGTTATCTTAAATTACCGATTATCCCAATTACCTTCATTGCACTGGCATTTGCGGTTTTATATGACATGGCGTTTATGGCTGGTAAAAAGAATGAAAATTCAAATGGTAATACAGAGGACAAATCTACAGTGAATAATAATAGTGCAGTTGAAGAGGAGTATGATCTATGAATAACGAAAAGAAAATTACCAAAAAAGATCTAAATAGTGTCTTTTGGCGTATACAAACCATACCTTTTTCTTTTAATTATGAAAAATTACAAACCATCGGTTTTGCGCATTGCATGATCCCTATTTTAGATCGACTTTATAAAGATGCGGATAAAGAAACACGCATCCGTGCGATGAAACGTCACTTTGAGTTTTTTAACACCCAAGTTAACGCTGGTGCATTAGTATTAGGTGTAACTGCTGCAATGGAGGAAAAAACCACAGAAGAAGAAAAAGATGCAGTAATTTCTTTAAAAGCTGGATTAATGGGACCTTTTGCTGGATTAGGCGATAGCTTATTAAAATTCACTTGGATGCCAATTTGCGGGAGTATCGGTGCTGCTTTTGCTTTACAAGGTAATGTGATTGGACCGATATTGATGTTCTTTATTTATAACTTAGTCAATATTTTCACCAAATATTTCTTTGTTCATTATGGCTATAATAAAGGAGTTGATCTAATTGAACAATCTAAAAATTCAAATATTATTCAAAGAATTAGTAATTTAGCCAATGTTGTGGGTGTTATGGTGCTCGGTTCCTTAATTGCCACGACTGTAAAAGTTTCAACGCCCCTATTAATAGAAGTTGGTGAACAATCAATCAAAGTGCAAGATATGTTCGATAAAGTCATGCCAAATTTATTAACTATCCTTTTTGCTTTGGGGGTGTTTTATTTAGTCAAAAAATTCCAAGGGAAATATACCGTTTCATTAATTATAGCGGTAATGGTAATTGGAGTCATTTTTTCGATGTTGGGTATATTACATTAATTAGGTAAAAAACAATGGAAAAACAAAATAAAGAAGTTGTAACAGCGGTACGTAATAATCAAGGACAAATTGTCATAACATTTGATCCATTCGATCAACAATCTGTTGATCTTTATTGGACTCAAGAGGCTAATGCCCATACCCAAAATAAAACATTGATCGGCAAAGATGTACAAAGTCCGGTGATTTTTGATGATCCGTTACAAGCGAAAAAACGTATTTATTTCATTTTACACAAGGAAGGAAAACCACCATTAATATTTGGTGAAAGAACACTTCCAATACCAGGTTTGAATAATTTCCGTGATTTTGGTGGTTATGTTGGTGCTAACGGTAAACGTGTCAAATGGGGACAATTATACCGTTCCAATCACCTACATGGTTTAAAACCAGACGCACAACAATACATTACTTCATTGAATATTAAAACAATTATTGATTATCGTAGTGCTAACGAAATTAAAACCAATCCTAATTCATCAATTGGGGAAAATCAGACTTTTCATTTAGATGCATCAGCTCAAACCGCTGAACTTGCAGCTCAATTTGCAGCAGATCCAAGTAATGAAGATCAAGCATTAATTGAAAGTGTATTAAGAGATATTCCTCGGGAATTAGTTAATGGCGAAGGAATACAAGTCCTTGAACAATATCGTAACTTTGTTTTGAGTGAAAAATCTAAGAATGCTTATCGGCAAATGTTAAAAGTCGTTTTAGATGGCAATAATAGCCCAAGTCTTCAACATTGTCGTGGTGGTAAAGATAGAACGGGATATGGTGTATTATTGATCCAAATTATGTTAGGTGTATCTGAATCCGATATTATTTATGATTATATGCTGACTCATGAAAATCGTTTAGAGCGAAATAAAATCAAAATGGCAGCCTATCGTAAGATTACCGATGATGAAGATGTACTCGGTTATTTATTGAGTTTGATCGATACCCGAGTCAGTTTTATGATTGAAATTCTAGATACTATGAAAAAAGTTGCTGGCTCACCAGCGAATTATATTAAGCAAGAGTTAGGTTTTACCGATCAAGACTTTAAAACCATGCAAAATCTTTATTTAGAATAACAATTTACAGTGATCATTCTTTCAAAAGCGCAAATAAATTTGCGCTTTTTTTTAAATTAATCTAATTTTGTTTCAGTTGATTATTAACAATTCACTTGAATCATTCCTAGTAATGCTTGGATCGGATGTTTCATAATAAATTTATCAAATCGTTTAACCTGACTACGACAAGAATACCCAGTTGTCAAACAACGTTCTTTTGGATAGTTGGTCAATGCTTTTTGCCAAGATAACTCATACAACTGTTTTGATGTAGCAAGATTATTAACCTCATGTCCATAAGTACCCGCCATACCACAACACCCTACTCGAATTGGTTGTAAGTCAGTGCCAAACTGTTTAAAAATCTGTTGCCACTGCTGATTACTAGCAGGTAATTGCGTCGTTTCGCTACAATGCCCAAGCAAGTACCATTTTTCTCTATCTATTGTTTTTAATTGCGTGCTGTTTGGTAGATGGTCAGCTATATTAGTTAACCATTCATGTGAAAGTAATACTTTAAAATCACTGACTTTATCTTGAAGTATAAGTTTATATTCATCTCGATAGCAAAGTACCAATGCGGGATCAACTCCTACCATGGGTATACCCAATTGAGCAATTTGTGATAATACTTGTGAAGCTGTATGTGCTGTTTTGGCAAATTGCTTTAAAAAACCTTTTATATGTTGAGCTTTACCGTTTGGTACAAATGGTAAGACCACAGGTTTATATCCTAACGTTTCAATTAGGCAGACAAAATCATAGACTACTTTGGCATCATAATAACTCGTAAAAGGATCTTGAACGACTAAAACATATTGCGAACGTTCTTGTTCTGAAAATTTTTGTAATTGTTCAAGTTTGATATTCGCACTATTATGACCGACTAACTGTTTTTTTAATGTTGGCACGGACAACATAGGTAAACTAGCCATACCCACGGTTTTATTAGTAATATATTCTGTGACGGGCATCTTCATAAAAAAATTAAAAAAGCGTGGCGCTTTTGCCATTAAAGGTAGGTATGACTCTATATTTCCCACCAAGTAATCACGCACTGGCCTTAAATAACGGGTGTGATATAGCTGCAAAAAACGGGCTTTGAAATCTGGCACATCGATCTTAATTGGACATTGTGTTGAACACGCTTTACATGACAAGCAATGATTCATCGAATCTTTTACATCATGTGAAAAGTCATATTCTCCAAATTTTGCTTTGACGGTGTTAGCTATTTTTTTAGCAAAGGCAACTAAAGTACTGTGTTTTGTTGGTAATAGCGAATTAAGTTCTTGCTCCGTCACACCTGATTCAATCATTAAACGTAGCCATTCGCGCACTAAGGTTGCTCGACCTTTTGGCGAATAAACTCGATTACCTGATAACTTCATCGATGGGCACATGGGACTATTCACATCAAAATTGAAACAGAGGCCATTACCATTACATTCAGTTGCTCCGTGAAAAACTTCTTTAATACTCAATGGAATTTGGCGATCATAAAAGCCCCGTGTAGTAGAATTAACTGATAACATACCATCATCAACACCTAAAGGTGGACAAATTTTTCCTGGATTTAAACGATTATGAGGGTCAAAAGCAGTTTTGATTGTCCTTAACCCCTGATATAACTCTTCACCAAAAAAAGCAGGACTATATTCACTACGAAAACCTTTACCATGTTCACCCCATAGCAGTCCGCCATATTTAGCGGTTAAACCGACAACTTGATCAGAAATAGTTTTCATCAGTTTTTCTTGTTCAGGATCGCACATATCCAAAGCTGGGCGAACATGCAATACTCCTGAATCAACATGACCAAACATACCATAAGTTAAATGATAACTATCAAGCAAAGCACGAAATTCAGTTATATAATCCGCTAAATGCTCAGGAGGCACACAAGTATCTTCAACAAAAGGAATCGGTTTACGCGTTCCTTTAGCATTACCAAGTAATCCAACCGCTTTTTTTCGCATAGCATAGATCTTTTCAATTTCATCTAAATTTTCACACGTTTGATAGCCTATGATACCTAAGCAATGATTCATCATGAGTTTATCGATTTGCTTACTTAAGTTATCGAGTTTACCTTTAGTCAATTCATAATCGTTACCTGCAAACTCAACAATATTGATACCTTGCATATCATGCCCACTAACATTGGTAATTAACTCTTTAATTGATTGCCAAATAATATCTTCTTTAGCCAATCCTAAAACCTTTGAATCGACAGTTTCAACAGACAATGCTTCAGCTTTTACTAAAAAAGGGGCGTTAGACAATGCGGATTGAAAAGAATCGTATTTAATATTCATTAAAAAACGATACTTTGGCTTGGGAATAATATTTAATTTAGCTTCGGTAATGAAGGCTAATGAACCTTCACTACCAGTAAGAATACGCGTTAAGTCAAATTCGGTTAAATTATCATTAAATACATTTTTTAAATCATAACCAGTTAAAAAGCGATTTAATTTTGGGAATTTATTTAGAATGAGTTGGCGGTGATTTTTACAATATTCATATGTAGTTCGGTAACTTATTGAATTGTTTGCTATATTTTCAACTTCTGCAATGCTTTTTTTGCTCGTTTCAAGGATCTCACCATTAATTAATACAGCTTTAACACTTAAAACATGATCGGATGTTTTTCCATAAACCATTGAGCCTTGTCCAGAGGCATCGGTATTTATCATACCACCAATCGTGGCTCGATTACTGGTAGATAATTCGGGTGCAAAAAAGTAATCGTACTGTTTTAAATATTCATTAAGTTGATCTTTAATCACTCCGGCTTCAACTTTGACCCAGCCCTCTTCAATATTGACAGCTAAAATTCGATTCATATAACGAGAAAGATCAACTACGATACCACGATTTAAAGATTGTCCATTTGTTCCTGTGCCACCACCACGTGGCGTAAACTTTAAAGTTTGAAACGTGTCTTGATTGGCTAAATGCGTTATCAATTGGATATCCTCAGTTGAACGAGGAAACAATATTGCTTGAGGCATTAACTGATAAATACTGTTATCAGTTGCCATCGTCAAACACGAAGCATAATCACTTGCTATATCACCCGTAAAGCCAGAATCTTTTAGTGTATTTAAATATGTTTTTGTAACCTCATCAAGTTGAGGCGAATTTGATAGTCGAGGTATCATAATGAATCTAGTAAGTAATAAATCTTTTTCTTAGTGTAATCCAAGTGTTAAGCACGGTCAAAGTTTATTCGATTAATATTCAATGAGTTGTGATCTTATTTTGTTTAATAAACAATGCATCAATTTAATGTTGGATAATGATAGATCCAAGTAATATCAGGATGATTGGCAAAAGCACTCGGGAATAGATAGTCACCAGTAAAGAAAGGGAAATGGGTACGCTGCCATTGAACTGTAAAGTCTGGCTGGTACTTTATAATCGCGTCATAAAGCAATGTAGTACAATATAAATGAGGTTCCTCACGAGAAGCTAAAACAAAAGCTTGTCCTTGTTTAGTTAAAAGCTCATTAACGATTTGCTGGTTTTGAATTTCAGATAAAAAATTGGGTCTTGCTATCGCATATTTTTCAGCGAGTTCTGGTGTGATGAATTCATCAAAACTTGAAATAATGACTTGATTAGGGTAATTGTCATCATCGCTAGTAGTGGCATGAATAATTTTGATATCTGGGTTGATTGATAACACCATCCCAATATGGGAAAATTCACCTCCACTAAATTGATGAGCAATTAGGCTATCTACTTGTACTCCTTTTCTAAAAATCCAATCTCCGACTTTGATGCTATAAGATAAATTATCGTGTTGATGCGTAAATTGCTCCCTTTCATCAGCCCAAACTAAATTGACTAACAGAACAAAAATAATAGGAATAAAACGATAAGCTTTCATTAAAGTAATTTCCAAAATATAAAAGGGCAAAACTATTTTGCCCTTTTATTATCAATTATATCAATCAATATTATTCAAATATACTATCTATTTAAATTTTAAATGCTATTAGCCATTTACCATTAACTTTAACAAGAGTTGTTGCACCTCGTCCTTCATCTTTAGTACCATCTTTGAAATAAGTAGTAGCTTGAACTTTTGCTTCTGTTTTTTCTTCATTGGTATAGTTAACAAGAGTACATTCAATTTTATCAACCCCACCATGCCCTTTGCCATAATCTACGGCTTGATCTATAGCCATTTTCATTTTGCTTTTTACCATACCTTCCACTGATATCATATCAGAAGCACCCTTCTCTTCAGGAAAATAAAGCAAACCAGTAACTTTATCAATATCACCTTTATACATAGCAGAAATAAATTCTTTGGCGGCGGCTTCTGGACTTTCTTCTTGCGAAGAGCATGCTGTTATCATAAGTGCTAATAAAAAAACACTAAAAAATTTCATTAATAATTTCATTTTTATTTCCAATCGTGTTGTTATAAATTCATGTAATAGCTTACTCTCCCTTCAATAGAGATATCAAAAAGAAAGCGTTAGAATAATACTATGTATAAAAATATTTGCAAGCTAACTTTTATACAAATTCGATTTTATTAAATAAATTTCAAGAGGATATCTTGCCATTGCTGATCTAAATTAGCTTCTATGATAATTGGATCATGATTAATTGGATGAGTGATTTGTAACTTGCTCGCATGCAACATCAGTCGCTTTATAGAGAAGAACTCGGCAAATGCACGATTTTGATGTAAATCGCCATGTTTACTGTCGCCTAAGATAGGATGGAAAATGTGTTTCATATGTCGACGTAACTGATGTTTACGGCCAGTTTTAGGTTTTAATTCAACAAAGCTATATCGGGCGGTATCAAATTTGCCCACTTTTATTGGGATTTCAATTTTACTAATCCCTCGATAAGTAGTTACTGCGTCTTGAGCAGGTTTATTATTGTCAGAAAATTTATCCGCGATTTTATCAAGCTCTTCAACTAATGGATAATCAATGGTGGCTTCACCTTCAACATAACCACGCACAATGGCATGATATGTTTTTTCAATCTGCTTTGTAGCAAACTGTTCAGACATTAAACGAGCAATTTCACTCGATAGTGCAAAGAGTAATACACCAGAAGTAGGTCTATCAAGCCTATGTACTGGAAACACATGTTGACCAATTTGATCACGCAACGTTTGCATCACCACCACAGTTTCATGTTTATCTAACCAACTGCGATGCACAAGCCAACCACTTGGCTTGTTTATAGCAATTAAGTCATTATCTTGATATAGGATTTCAAACACAGCGTATTAATTATAAAAACAGTTTTTCAAGTTCTGCTGCAATACTCGGACTATTATTGTCACCTATTGCATAATTGGCTTGAGCTTTGACTTCTTCATCGGCATTACCCATCGCAATCCCTAATCCAGCAATTGATAACATACTAATATCGTTATAGCTATCGCCAAAAGCAACGATTTCACTCAATTTGATGTTTTCAAGATCAGCCCAATGACTTAGACCATTACCTTTAGTATTACCTTTTATTGCAACATCAGCACGGTTAAACCAAGACCATTCACATGAAAAACAACCTAGTGCATCAACCGACTTAGAAAATTCTTTTAACAAAGGAATGTTGTCACTACTGGTTGCAAATTTGTATACGGCTTTAGCTTCTTCAATAATGTTTTCAAAGCTCTCTACTTTACCAATTTTTGGCTGTAAAAAATCTGGTAATGAATGAACCCATTTAAAAAATCCTTCAAGATGATCGTCAAGCACTTCATATGTCATCATTCTATCGGTATAAATTAAGGTATTAATACCAAATTGATGAACTAAATTAAGTAGAGTTCTAGCTTGATCTTTGGTCATTGGTTTGGCCGCTAATGATTGTTGCTTTTCGAAATCATATAGATAAGTTCCATTACAACAGATCGCGGGTGTTGATAATTGAAGTTGATAATAATAAGGATAAATAGCACTATGGTGGCGACCAGATACTAATATAACTTTAACTCCTTTCGAACTGATTTTTTTTATCATTTCGACGGTTTCAGGTAATAAAAGCCGATCAGTTGTTAATAATGTACCATCCATATCGAACGCAACAGCTTTATACTTCATATAATCCCTCTTCTATCTTTTATATCGAACCAGCTAAACACATTATTGATAATTATTTAAACAATGCAAAAAGTTATCTTATTAATTATCGGGTTAAAATTCAATTTTTTGGCGACCAACAAATGAGTGTGATAAAGTTGTACCATCAACCATTTCAAGCTCACCGCCAACAGGTACGCCATGAGCAATTCTTGTTGCCACAACGTTAAATTCACCACACATTTGCGCGATATAATTAGCTGTAGCATCACCTTCAACAGTCGGGTTAGTAGCCAAAATCACTTCGTTAATCGCTTCTGACGCTAATTTTTTTTTCAATAAATCTAGCCCTATATCACTAGGACCAATGCCATCTAATGGTGATAGGTGCCCTAACAAAACAAAGTAACGTCCACTATACTGACCTGTTTGCTCAATAGCAACAATATCTGCAGGTGTTTCAACCACACAAAGTTGTCCACTGCTTTGACGTCGAACATTGGTACAAATCGTACAGGTTTCTTGTTCAGTAAAGGTTCGACATTCATTACAATGACCAATATTAATCATCGCTTCATGAAGTTCATGAGCTAATTTAATACCACCTTGACGATTGCGTTGTAATAAATGAAAGGCCATTCTTTGTGCGGATTTGGGTCCAACCCCAGGTAAACAGCGTAGTGCTTCCATAAGGGAGTCTAATAATGGGCTAATTTGCATGAATCTATTTTGTTACCATCTATTTTATTTAATATTAATGATACCTTGTTTCAATAATCTATAAAACAAGAAATACGTTATTATTTCAATTTAATTATGATTTTTTATAAAAAACCATTGAGATAAAATTATAAAAATTAAGTTGACCGTTAATCGCAAAATAACAAAAATAAAAAAACGTTACTAATGCTTATTAGAAATGATTTAACTATTTATTTTTTCTTTTGAAATGCAAACTTTTCGGTTCCTGCCCTCTAAAAAGTCGTATAACATTGCTACTATGACGAATTAAAATAACACAAGAGAGCATTGTAACAGGCAAAGTCAATTCTGGTTTAAACAGCCAAACAAACAATGGCGTAAAAAGAAAAGCAACAATTGATGCAACCGATGAATACCCCGTTACTAACACTGTCAATAACCATGTTAAAATAAAGCAGCCTGTGAAATCCAAACCTATTGGTATCATCATGCCCAATGCTGTTGCGACCCCCTTACCACCATGAAAATCAAAAAAACAAGGGAAAATATGCCCAAGGCATGCTGCAATTCCAACAATGCCAAGGAAAAAAGGTGAAATACCCATTTGATAAGCGATATAAACAGGTATTGCGCCTTTTAACATATCAAACACTAGCACCATAATAGCTGGAAGCTTACCATTAATTCGTAACATATTAGTTGCCCCAGGATTATGTGAACCATACTTCGATGGATTGGGCAAATGCATTATTCGACTGATAATTAGAGCGCCTGAAAGTGAACCAGTGAAATAGGCAATGATGATCATCAATAAAACTAGTAATGTCAAAATGTCCTCCTATAGTTCACTTATTTTATAATAATATTAAAGTTGATTTATATTATAGTTTCTCAAGTAACGGTTTTAAATATTGTCCAGTATAAGATTGTTTTGATTTTGCAACCTCTTCAGGTGTACCTTCTGCAATGATCTCACCACCACCATTTCCACCTTCAGGACCTAAATCGACAATCCAATCTGCTGTTTTAACCACATCCAAATTATGTTCAATCACAACGATAGTATTGCCTTTATCTCGTAGCGAGTGAAGTTGTGCAAGCAATTGTTTTACATCAGCAAAATGTAAGCCTGTGGTCGGTTCATCTAAAATATACAAAGTGCTACCAGTATCGCGCTTAGATAGCTCTTTGGCAAGTTTTACTCGCTGAGCTTCACCACCCGATAATGTTGTGGCAGATTGACCAATTGTAATATAAGCCAATCCTACATCAATCAACGTCTGCAATTTGCGGGCAATCATTGGTACAGCATCGAAGAATTCTCGACCTTCTTCAACTGTCATATTTAAAATTTCATTAATTGATTTGCCTTTATATTTAATTTCAAGCGTTTCACGATTATAGCGTGCACCATGACACTGATCACAAGGAACATAAATATCTGGTAAAAAATGCATTTCAACTTTTATTAAACCATCACCTTGGCAAGCTTCACAGCGCCCTCCTTTAACATTAAAGCTAAAGCGTCCTGGGTTGTAACCTCGAGCTCGGGCTTCGGGTACACCAGCATAAAGCTCACGAATAGAAGTAAAGAATCCCGTATAAGTGGCTGGATTTGAGCGAGGTGTACGCCCAATAGGACTTTGATCAATCGCAATAACTTTATCAAAATAATTCAACCCTTCAATAGCTTTATAAGGTGCTATGTCACTTTTTTCTGCGCCATTGAGTTCATTCTGTGCTAATGGATATAAAGTATCATTAATTAATGTTGATTTACCCGACCCTGATACTCCAGTAATACAGGTGAATAATCCAACGGGAATATTTAATGTCACATCTTTAAGATTATTACCCGTTGCACCAATAAGAGATAATATTTTTGTCTTATCGACTTTTGTACGATTAGCAGGAATTTCAATTTTTTGTTTTCCTGACAAATACTGCCCCGTCAACGATGATTTACACGCCATAATCTGTTTAGGGGTACCTTGTGCAACTACTTCACCACCATGTACACCAGCCCCAGGCCCAATATCGATAACATAATCTGCCGCTAAAATGGCCTCTTCATCGTGTTCAACTACAATAACTGTATTACCTAAATCACGTAAATGCGTTAATGTATCAATAAGTCGGGTATTATCTCGTTGATGTAAACCGATAGAAGGTTCATCAAGCACATACATCACCCCAACTAAACCCGCTCCAATTTGACTAGCTAATCGTATACGTTGCGCTTCACCACCTGATAATGTTTCAGCTGAACGTGAAAGTGTTAAATAATTGAGTCCAACATTAATTAAAAACTGTAAACGGTCGTTAATCTCTTTTAAGATTTTTTCAGCTATTTGTGCACGCTGTCCTGTTAATGATAACTTATCAAAAAAGTCTTTTGCCTGTTGAGTGCTTAAATCACTAATAGTTGGCAAATTGGTGTCATTAATAAATACATGTCTTGCCGTTGTACATAATCTCGATCCATGACAACAAGGACAAGGACGATTACTGATATATTTAGCTAACTCTTCACGAATGGTCTGTGATTCAGTTTCTTTGTAACGTCGTGCTAGATTATTAATAATTCCTTCAAATGGGTGAACGCGTTTGACAACATCGCCACGGTCATTTGAATAAGTAAATTGGATTTCAGTTTTACCTGATCCATTCAATAGAATATCTTTCACTTTTTCAGGTAATTTTTCGTATGGTTGATCGATATCGAATTTATAGTGATCAGCCAGCGATGTTAACATCTGAAAATAGTAAAAATTACGGCGATCCCAGCCTTTAATCGCACCTGCGGCTAACGAAACTTCAGGCATTTGAACGATGCGTTTGGCATCAAAATATTGTTGCACACCAAGACCATCACATTCTGGACAAGCTCCAGCTGGATTATTAAATGAAAATAATCGTGGCTCTAGTTCTGAAATACTGTAACCACAAATTGGACAAGCAAAATTAGCCGAAAAAAGATGCTCTTCAGCTTGTGGATCATCCAAATTAGCAACTTTAACAATCCCGTTGGTAATAGAAAGTACGGTTTCAATTGATTCAGCAAGGCGCAGTTTTAAATCATCACGAATACGAAAACGGTCAACAACAACTTCAATAGTATGCTTTTTTTGCAGTTCTAATGTCGGCGGATCAGACAGGTCATAGACATCACCATCGACCCTAACTCGAATATAACCACTCGCTGATAATTGCTCAAACAACTTAACAAATTCACCTTTACGTTCCGTCACGACAGGTGCAAGTAGCATATAACGGTTTTCGACAGGTAATTCCATGATGCTATCAACCATTTGTGATACTGTTTGAGCCGCTAAAGGTAAATCATGTTTCGGACAGCGTGGCTCGCCAATTCGAGCG
Organism: Gilliamella apicola; assembly: GCF_000599985.1. Classification (NCBI taxonomy): domain Bacteria; kingdom Pseudomonadati; phylum Pseudomonadota; class Gammaproteobacteria; order Orbales; family Orbaceae; genus Gilliamella; species Gilliamella apicola. The sequence goes on along the minus strand of NZ_CP007445.1, from coordinate 1,397,153 downwards.
AAAAGCAGACGTAAATAATCATAAATTTCAGTAATCGTTCCAACTGTTGAACGTGGATTGTGTGAAGTTGATTTTTGCTCGATCGAAATCGCTGGCGATAAACCTTCAATATGATCAACATCGGGTTTTTCCATCAATGATAAAAATTGACGTGCATACGCCGATAATGACTCAACATAACGTCGTTGCCCTTCAGCATAGAGAGTATCAAATGCTAACGAAGATTTACCTGATCCAGAAAGTCCAGTTATTACAACTAGTTTATCTCTTGGAATAATGACATTAATATTTTTTAGATTGTGCGTTCGCGCACCACGAATATCGATATCTTTGATTGACATAGATCTCTTCTTGTGTGTTTTAAACGAAATAAATTGGAAATAAACTGTATATTATACCAGTAATAATCGATTAAATATACCACATATATAATTGAACAAGCTATTTACTATTATATACTCAAACGTATAGTTAACCTGAAACTTTTTAACAAGATTATTTTAAAATAAAAACGGTCTTTAATGACCGTTTTAATCGTTGATATTAATCAATTAATTTCGGAGTTGCATCTAAAGGAATAATCGCACCACGGTATTGAATCACCGTACCAGCAACTAAATGGCCTTGTAATGCTGATTGTGATGGATTGCGCCCACTTAAGCGTGCACCAAGATATCCGGCACTAAATGAATCGCCAGCTGCTGTTGTATCGATGACTTTATCTTTGGCGATTTTATTAGCGGGTACTTCAAAGCGACCATCAGCACAATCAACAATACAGCTATCGCTACCACGTTTGATGATGATTTCAGTCACACCAAAGTTTTTAGTGCGCTCAATCACTTGCTCATAAGGCAATTTACCCCATAGTAAATCTTCATCATCTAGTGTTAAAAATGCAATATCGGTAAAACTAAGAATATCACTGTAAACACTTCGTGCTAAATCAAGACTACTCCATAAACGTGGTCGGAAATTATTATCGAAAATAACTTTACCACCGTTAGCTTTAACTCGTTTTAAAAGATCTAACAATTTATCAATACTTTCCGCATCTAAAATTGCAATACTGATACCACTTAAATAGACATAATCACATTGAGCAATCCGTTCGGCTACCTTGTCTGTTTCGGCTGTTTTTAACCAAAACTTAGCCGCAGCATCATTACGCCAATAATAGAAAGAACGTTCCCCCTGATCATCTGTAACAATTGTATACAGTCCTGGCATCTTATCCGACATTCTTTGTACTAAATCAGTTTTAATATGCTCTTTTTGCCAACTCTCCAACATCTCTTGGCTGAAAGGATCGGTGCCTAATCCAGTTACATAGTGAATTGCGAAATCTTTACCTTGTAATAAACGTGATAAATAGACAGAAGTATTAAGTGTATCACCACCAAAACTGCGTGTTGTCGAATCTTGCTTCATCGACAATTCAATCATACATTCGCCAATAATAGCGATATTTATAGTCATATTGTACCTATATCCTTGACTTAATTATAAATAATCCAATGCAATTTTAACCACAACTTTGTGAACCGTTGTAATCTTATTATTTATAGAACATAGCGGTTTATGGACCTCGTTGGGTAAAAATACGATAAAATCGTTCGACTGCAATATTAGCATAGTTTCTTCTGAGGGTGTTTCGATAAAAGCGATATCATTATCTGCTAATTTATCATCTAACACCTTAGTATGGGGTGGTAATGTGCTTACTGCCATCCCCTCTTGCCCTTCCAATACAACTTGTACATCAAGGTATTTTTTATGAAATTCAGGATTAGCTTCGTGAATATGACGCAAAGTACTATCAGATACCATAAAAAACATATTATCACCGTCAATATCATGGCGTCCTACTGGTGTATTGCTATTAACGTTATCTTTAATATATTCTATTGATTGCTTAATTTTGGCGGGTAAATATGGGACTAAATCCAAATGATTAATATTACCTAAAATCATACTCAATGATCCTTTACAAATTGATGAAAACAAATACGGGTAATTGAATTACTCACAACAAAAAAATGCTACGGTAAACCAATTAAATTGATAAATAGTATATACTTAAGTAGGTACTTTTTGTAGATCTTAAAGAATAAAAAAGCGTTTATAACCTTTTAGGGTTATATCTACAGTTCTATTTTAATAAATGAATAGTTCATCAACAGACGATAAAACGCACATGCCATTTCAGATAAGATGTGGTTAGTCTACTATAAGATTGAGAATATATGATACAAATTGCATATAAATTGAAACATTTTATTTCTCAAATAAGACATCAAAATTAGCTAAAAAACGTTTTTTGATAGACTCCAGCAAGTTTTAATATTTTTTATTAATAACTTTTTCAATTGATGTTTAATTATTTGAAGATAGTTTATTGCTTTTATTACAAATTCAGATACAACAATAAGAAATATAATTACAATAACAAATTATTTATAAAATGAATTCGTTTAATGTGATGAGGTTGTAAAAATTAAATATGAAAAAAGAATCACGCTTTTTTGCTACTACTATAAACTGTTATACCGAGAATGACGTCTTGATTGTTGGTATTGGCAACCATCCCATATCACCCGATCGTTATTTAATTATTTCGCGCTTTGATGATGGTGTAATTGATGATGCAATAGGTATACAAACTAATAATTCAACGATGGAAGTTGCTAATGCAATTAGTAATCTGTTTTTACGAAAAAATTCTCTAACAGTAGAAATTAAAGCGGATAAACAACATTTAGTGGGTGAGCAAAGGTTGACAGCTGAATTTACTGATCAAAACATTACATTGTTAACTGAATATATCAAAAAAATTTTTTTAGATAGTTCAGTCAATCTCTCGATTGATGTATAAAATGATGTATCAGTTTCGATTAACGAAAACATTTATCCATAATTAAAATATTCTAAATTATATTATTCAAGATGAAAGTATGGCCAAGATTTTCTTTTGGATAATCTAGCCAACATGAGAGGACTATCATCTATTTAGAATCATTAGACTACAATCAAGAAATGTAAAATGCGATAAATTTCATTAGCCTCAGTAAATTATACTACAAAATATAATTAATCATTAAATCATAACTTATATCACAAACGTTTATAATTTATGAGATATTAAAGCACTATAAAACATATCATTAATCAAAATTTGCTTAGCAACCGATAAACCAGATGAGTATGGTTTTATGTTTAATGGTCAGGTGATAATGAACATGGCATAAGAGTTAATTAAAATAACTCTCTGTGATTTAAGTGAACATGGATAAAATTTCTTTTTTATAAAAAAGAAATGTGTTTACCTCATGAAATTCAGATACTAAAATAAAGCGCTTTTTGCCTAAATCTTGCATCACTTTATGTGAAAAATTTAGATAAACAATAATGTTGAGTCATAATTATGAATGAATTAGAAAAACTGTGCCAAGATTTAAAAGTACCACTTGGTAATGGACAGGATTGGGAATATGAATTAGCGAACGAATATCGAACACCGCAATGGTTAGCTAAATATTTGTCTGCATATCTTCATAATAATTACTCAACATTTCAAAAACACATATTAATGAATTTATGTATCGATATTTGTAATGATTTATTCACCGCTGATCCTAATCAAAATCAATCTATTATTCGCCAAGTATTAAATATCCTTTATAACAATTATGCTCAGCATTGGCAACTTATTGATTATTGGGCATTACCCGATGAACCACTAGAGGATTGCTTTGAGATAACGTCAGAAATAAGAAAACTGAGGCAAAAATATCTTGCAAATGCCCATGAATGGCTTGCTTTAAATCAGGCTCAACAAAATTTATTGATTGCGAAACAGAATTTTCGACAATGTCCTGATTTTTTTATACAACTACAAATCGCTCTCAATTCTTCATCACAACAAACATACGCATTAACATTAATCCATGATGATGGATTGAATGATGATCAATTAAGCCAGTTACTATCCACTCTTATCAATATTGCTTTAGAAGGCAATGACGAACAGAGTGTTATTGCACATAAAATTTTAGTGAAAAACAAAAATAATCAATCTATTAATCAAAAAATCGCTAATTTATTACAAATTAATTATATTGATGATCTCAATTATTACGATGAGATTATCTATCGTAGAATGACTGAATTGTTGCATGATTTAAATAATTCTTTTTTGATCGAACAGTTTATAAATCAATGTAAAAACATTGATGATCCAGAAGTTGCTCAAAACTATCCTGTGTTTGCTGAGCAATTAATACCACAAATTAGCACTTTGTCAGAAGATGAACTAAAGCAAATTCAAAAAAGGAGTGACAATGTAACCTTTGCTCCATTGCAAGTGGATTTGGCGGCTCATGAGCATATTAGTAACAATTTTATTAGCCTTAGGTCAGAACAACAACGAAACAAAGATATCAAACTGATTGATGCAACAGATGCCGAGTATGATTTTATTGTACATGCATGCCAAGATATTCCTAAGTTGCTTAATGAAATAAGACGATTAAAAACAGTTATCAATAAAAAATAAATGGACTTAAAGATAAAAGGCTTTTAGAAATGCTTTAACTCTGAACAATAAATAAGATAAATGGCAATTTTGCGTTCGGACAGTTAAAAAAATAAATCAATTTAAATAAAAATTAAAAAACTCTATTTTAAATTTCGTCATTATAATAAACAACGAACCTATACTTTCAGTTTTTTAATATTTAATACAATTCGATTTAAAGAAAAGTTTATTATGAATCCTGTGTTGCCTTTTTCAGAATAAAAAAGGCAGTTTTCCACGAAAACAATTAAAGTAAATATCCTAATTTTTTATCCTACGCAAGTCGAAATACTTATATTACCAATATGAAATAATTGGCCGAATAATTTTACGAAATAAAGAGATCCAAACTAAGTAATGTGTCTTTTAACGAATATTTTTTATATTTTAATGCCCTGCTACTTTCGAAAAAAGATTAATGATGACAACGCCAAACATAATAAATCCCATCCCTATTAAAGCAGCAAGATCTAAAGTCTGTTTCATAAAAATCCAAGCAATTAAACTAATAAGCACAATTCCGATGCCAGACCAGATCGCATAGGCTATTCCAACAGGAATAGTTTTTAATGCTAATGAAAGTACATAAAAAGAAGCGCTGTATCCAATGATAGTAATGATTGAAAAAAACAAATGAGTAAAGCCATTAGATAGCTTCAATGAAGAAGTTGCAATCACCTCACAAATAATAGCTAGAAAAAGAAGTAAATATGAATTCATGCTAATACCCACAATTGTTTAAAACGATAGTCTTATTCCTAACTTTCAATAAATCAGGTTTAAAAGCTTGAATTGTTTAATTTGGTAAGCTTATAAGGTATAACATTAAAACCTGCTAGAGTTTTATATCTATATTATTTTTAATATGATTAGTAAAGTAGATAGCTGCTAACTCTTGAATATTACTGAAAAGGATGAATTTAATGGTGGGTTGTGAGGGAATCGAATTATAATGATAACATATTGATATGTAATGATATTATAAAAACAATATGCTAAACATATAACATAATGTATAACATTAAATATTGATGACCCACTCAACTTATCACCGATATGTAATATATCATCTATTAACAATAAAGTAAAAAGTTAAAAGAAAACTTCTTTTTTGTGATTTTATGACACTAACAACACTAATAAAATTTGTTATTAATAATCAATAAATTAATCTCGTGTTATTATAGTGTTGTATGTTGTTAATGACATAGTAAAATAAAATGATTATTTTTGATATAAGGAATGAAAAATGATAAAACCATTTAAAGAACAAATAAAAGGGTTACCTAAAATATGTTCAGACATTGTTGAAATAGTAAATAGTTCAACTGGAAGTATAGCTCTTACAATTATGTTTTACTACTTTACATTTAAACAAGTAGGATTTAGCAGCATTCCTATTTTTATCATTGAAATTCTTACTGTTTGGGGGATATGGGGATTTCATGCTTATAATAAAATTACATCAAGAAATCATGTGAAAAAAGAAGCTATTTCTATAGGATTGTTAATTATAGTATATGTATCTATTATTTTTATATTTACTTATGAATCTACAAAACAATCCCTTTAAAATTGTCTAATACTTGTTTTTGTTCATCTGATAGGTTGATATCTATCTCGCCATATTCAAGTAAGTAGGTACCGAATGACATGAGGAAAGCAACTGCAGGGTCTATCTTGTTGGCTGCTTTCTTTTTATTGGGCTTGATGTTGGCATTTGCATCTGTTTCCATTACTACATTACCTATAGCCCAAGCCAAAACAGGATCGCCATTATGTTTAATCCGTTTACGACTAATAAATACCTCAGCAGTTTTCGATGTTGGGCTATAACGTGCGTATGTTTGTGGGAACGGCTCAACGTCTAAGCCGATATTTTGTAACTGCGTTCTCAATTGTGTGGCGTTCCACACATCAAAGCCAATTAATTTGATATTAAATTGCTCACTGTCTTTTAAAATATCATCACGAATTTGGTCATAATCGATACAGTCGCCTTTAGTTACTCGTATCCAGCCCTGATTAACCCACTTACGGTACATTTCCCTATTTTTGTTAGCCACGTTAGTAAGCTGATATTCAGGAATGTAATGCCGTGTTAATAATCTTACCTCGGTTTCAAAAGGAAACGAATAACAGACGCTAGTAATATCACTAGTAGATGATAAATCTAATCCAGCATAGCAATCTAACCCTTTTAAATCATCTTCTGCATAATCAGCCTTACACGCAACCCAGCTACCAGTATTTACCCAAGGCGTAGCTCCATTACACCAAATATTGAAGCGTTTAGTGAGCATTTCGACCCACTGGGAGGGTATACCTCTGGCTTTCTTAATCGTGTCCTCTAAGGCGACCCTATCAACCGATATATCAAGGTTAGGATTCGCTTTTATCCATAAATCAGGGTTATCAATTTCATTTTCATCGTCCAATTCGTAAATAAGCACAAATTGCGATTCGTTAACTTCGTCACCTGCTAAAATCTGGCAACAATAATCGTAATGCTGTTTACAGGCTGATATGGTATTACTGCCAGCGGTGGTGATAGCAAATAAAATGCCCTCTGGTCTTGCTCCCATTCCTAATTCAAGAGCTGAATAAACGCCATTATCAGGGTGTAAGTGGTATTCATCTACAATTGATAAACTAGGATTAGTTCCCTCTATCGTTGAAGCTTTTGAGGCAAGTGGTCTTAATATACTATTACTTTTAGGATTAATGATTTTATGTTGTTGAATGGTGACTCTTTTCTTTATTGGCTTGCTAAGTATCGCCATTTGTCTAGCATCATCAAACACAATTCGAGCTTGATCACGGCTAACAGCTGCAGTATAGATATCTTGTTGACCTTTTTCCATGACTAAAAACCAGTTAGCAAGAATTGCTGCTGTAGTCGATTTTGCGTTCTTTCTCGGTACTTGCACATAAGCACTACGGTATTTGCGTAATCCTGTTTTAATGTGCTTAAATCCCAGCAGATTAGCAAATAAGAATTGCTGCCACGGCTCAAGCACAATAGGTTTAGCTCTTAAATGACCTTTAACGTGTGGACAGACTTTTGAGAATGAAACAAATTTAGTGACAATTTCACTATCAAAATAATAATTAGGATTATCCAAATCAATAAAATAGCGGTTTACTGCCTGTTTTAAGCGTTTACAAGCAGGAATATCACCATTTTTAACCGATAATGCGTAATTATGCCAATCGGTCAAGCTCATCTTCCTCATTCGCTTCAACTGGATTCTTACGACGACTTACAGGATCAAAGCCAAGCAATGAAGCCATTTTAATCATGATTTTTTCAGCTTCTGACTTTGCACTAAGTGCAGGATTGCGACTTTCAGTACCTTGTGAGTTAACAATTGAAAATCCACGCTTTGCAATATCTTCCATTGCTTTACGGTACATAGAATAATTAACACAAAACAATTCTAAATTAGTCCAATCGGCAGGCTGAATATCATCACGACTAGCTAACTGGTCTGCTCTAAGTTTCCATTGCTCCTTTGCCAATTTATCCAAATATTTAGGTGCTTTCATATTATTGTTTTCTCTCTACTTTCTAAAAAATCACTGTGCATAAAAATTTGAGGAGGGTGGTGGTCTTTTAGCTTTTTGAATTTCTTTGAACATTCCCCCCTACCCACTCATCATATCTGAGGACTGCTATCAGTTGTCTTTATTATGAAGATGACCCAAATCCTCGTTTATCGATTACTCTTGTCTTATAGCTATGACAATCACGGCATAATGGTTGATGATTACTTGCTTGCCAAAAGAGAGGATCACTTTGTCCATCCTCAATCGGTTTGATATGGTCTATCACAGTAGCAGGAGTGAGTAATCCTTTATCATTACACATCTTGCATAGTGGGTTATGCCTAAGGTACTCAGCTCGATATATTTGCCATCGATGATTATAGCCTCGTTGTGCTGCTGTTCCTCGTGCTTTATCTTGCTGTTTATCTCTTCTATGCTCATTACATCGCCCTGATTTAACACGGTTACGACAATTAGGATATGAACATCTCTTTAATGGTTGTATTGGCATCATTCACCTAATAGATAGCTGGGTCACGGTAGATACTCCACAATGAAGAAATAGCTAACGGCACTTCGCTTACGGTGTTAGTACTAACCATTTCTCGGTTCTCATATAGATGAGCTATATACATAAGACAACCTGCTTTGATTGCTGGCGTGAATTCCTGTATATCAAATGATTTTCCTATATGCTTTTGACAAACTTCAAGAGCAGCATCTATATAGATTTGAAGTAAGCTATCTTCTAAGGTGTCACTGTCATCAATACGGCAATGTAACTTAACTTCTTGTAAGGTAATATTAGCCATCGTTTAAACCAGCCTCACATAACAATTCTAAATAAGTTCTTTTGGCGTCAGGTAATACAGCTTTAATATTTAAATATTGTGAGCCAGCTATCAGGTACTTAATCCGCCAAGTGGTATCAATATCCTTACGGTAGCGAATATAAACCCTTATAGTGGTACCGCTCATCTCTTGCTGTGATAACATAAGCTCTTTACCAGTTACTGCTTTAACCTCAGCCCATACGTTTGCAATATCTTTCCATCCTTTAATAATTTGACCAAATGGATCTCGGTAGCTCTCAAATTTCTGTAAGATAATGCGCTGTCTTAATCGCCCTATAATCATTCAGCATTATCCTTTTTAACTTCTACTGTTTGCTTCCACGCTTGGCTAAATTCTTCTCCGCCCTCATAAGGTAGTAAACCCTCTCTTAATCTTGCTTCATTAGGATTCATTACTCCTGATTTAATCGCTATGTTATAGCTGTTAAAGCGATCTATTGGGCTGGTACGCATCAAGTCCGATGTATCAAACTCAATTAGATAACGGCTTTTATCATTGTTAATATCAATCATTAATGCGTCTTTTAATTGCTGTTCAAAATTGGTAAGCCATGGTCTAAGCGTTAAAGTTAAAAATGAACGTGTAGCTTCTGAAAAGTTACTATATGAACTATGGGAATATTCTTGTAGAAACATCGGGCTAATGTTAAATATTCGAGCTATGTCCTCAATAGTAAACCGTCTACTTTGCAGCCACTCGGCATCTTGATTGCTCATGCCTAACTGCTCGTATTTCATTCCTCCTTCAAGTATTGGTGTTTTACCTGCATTTTTTGCACCTTTGTAACGTTCTAATGCATTTAAGGCTTTTTTCCCTTTTGCATCATCCATCCATTCAGCCATAGAGACATAACCACTTGCCATTAGTCCGTTTTTCATGATAGATGAGCCATGGCGTTGCTGGGCAAGTCCTAATCCTATCGCTTCCCGACAAATAGTAACAGGAGAACGTCCGAGAAAACCGTCATCACTCGCATAACGTAAATGTAATACCTCATCTTGTAAGTAATTTGTGATATTACCATCCTCATCAATAATGGAGTAAGCATAACGCCCATTACCCAATCGTTTTGGAGTAACAGCATAAGGTGGGAAGCTTTCAAGCCCACTAGGTCGCCCGTCATTACCCCAGTGAATGACCGCATAAGCATTACCACCTAATAAACAGTGGCGCATCATCGTGCGTTTAAACTGGTAAGGTGTCTGTTTGGTGTTTGGCATCTCATTTAGCAAATATTCAACAGGATGGCTTGATATGCGTTCACGTTCGCCTTTTTTGTTGAGCTTGTAGAGATAACACGGCATTGAGGCAACAGCTTCACTGATTACCGTGACCGCATTCATCACGGCAGGTAATGCCTCGGCTGAGCTAGGCGATACATATTCGCCCGAATTTGTATTAGACAAGCCAAGGTAAGAGATTAACTCGTCCACCGTCATGCTTCGTTGCTCTTTCTTCTTACGGCTAAATAATCCCATGTTTATAACTCCATAAGGTCAAGCCATGCTTTACTTAAATCAGGCTGAAATTTGGCTTTAGCTTCAAGCATAGGACGTTTGGCTATTTGTATATCACTTTCTTGGTATGCCGGCATACTCGTGACAGTTATTTCAAATAGTTCAGCAGTATTTACCGTTCTTAAACATGGCTCTTGATTAAAATCCCATGATTCAGCTGTGGCTATAAAACCAAATGACATACCACGAATATCACCACGATCCACGCTAACGAGCAAATCACGCCCTAATTGAGTGTCTGGCGGTGTTAATTCAAATCGCAAACCAATATCATCCTCAGCCAGAATTAAGGTATTAGAGATAGTCCGACCTAATAGGGCTTTGTGGTCATGTTCAAATAAAGCGCGAATATCAGGATTATTACTCAATGATTGGCTAAATGCTTTTGGTGCGAACTGCTCATAAAATTCACCCCATATCAATTGTGAACGGCTATTCCACTTCACCACATAACCGACCAGCTTAGTATCGTCCCTAACGACTTCGGTACTTCTGATTTCATATTTTTTCTTATCCATATCAACCTCAAAAGGGCATATAGCCCTGTTATTATTTACCAGCAGATACTTCTAAGATTTTGATAGCGTTAGAATCGACTAAACCACCACCGAGATATTTATCAGTATGGACTTTATAGAATCCTGGTTCGGTGATGTTATCTGGGCGAGTTCTTACACCTGTTTCATGATCAACAATATAGTAACCGCGTTTAAAATCACCAACTGCAACAACAGCACCTTTATCATTCATATTTTCTAAATAATGAACAGGTTTACCTAAAAGCATATCGGGATCGCCAGCTTTCAAGCCATCACGCCAAATATAATCGCCATTACCATTTTTAAGTTTTTGTAATGTTGCTGCAGTATTTGAGTTCATTGTCCATACAGCATTTTTACGATATTTCTTTTTAAGTTTAAAAAGTAAATCAATTAAACTGTCTGCGGTGATAGCTGTTACTGTCATTTTTTCTAAAGTGCCAAATGGACGCTCTTTATCAGATTGTACCGCTTGTGGATATGATAAAAATCCCTTAGCTTTCTTGGTTCCATTACCACTAATAAGATCAATTTCTTCTGTTTCGACAAAAGTATCTTTGATTTCATCCGTTAACCAACTCAAAACATCTAAATCACTAAAATCTAGAATTTCTTGGGTAGTCTTAGGATAAGCGTAAATTGGATATAACTTAATTGATACTTCTTCAAGATTAGGTGTAGCCGTTTCTGTTCGTGCCGTTGCCTCTTCGCCGTGATTAACTATCGCACCACCAACTGATACCAACTTTTTATATTCATTTGAGCCGATTTTTTTAACGGTACAAATTGCACGCATTTCTGATTCATCAGATAACTGACGCATAATTTCTTTGTCTAATTCAGGTATTACTGTATAACCACCATCAGCAGGTACAGCAGTAGACAATGAACGAGCCTCACCAGTACGGATATAGTTGCGTAATTCTTCGTTAGTAAGCTTTTTATCTACTGGTTTGCTCTTATCTGCTAAACTTCGCTCTTCATTGGCTAAAGTTTCATAGTTAGAAATTTCAGTGTTCAACTCTTCAACTTTTGCTTTTATAGTATCAAATTGTGTCTTTTCTTCTGGTGTCATACTGCGGTTTTCTTGCTCTGCTTTGTCAAGCATTGAGCGCATTTCTGCTACTTTGGTCGCTTTTAATTGACGTAATTCAATAAGTTTTTTCATATCGTTATTATTTACCTTTATTTATTCTTTATTTACAGCGAGATATGAAAGGCTTTAAGTGGGAATAGCGATTAGGCTATGAAAGATGCTGCGCTTAGGTTTTAGACTGCCATATCTGCGCTAATTCGTGGTTATACTATTAACCCAAACTGCAGTCTAACAAAACAAAATAATATTGTTAATTCAATGAATTAGGTAAAATTAATCAGAAAGCATCAGAACAGAATTATTTTATTTGTATTAGCCAATAATCAATTCTACTTGGTATATCACTAACAATTCTCTTCATTTCGCCACTAGGTCTGGCGTTACTTTTTAGGCTATCTAATAAATAAAAATAAGCATCATCTAAAGCGGGGAAGATAAAATATTCCTCTAATTCAGTTAACTCATTATTAGTTCGTTTCCTATCCAAAATTTTACGCTGGTTTTGCACATACTTTTTTAGATTGCTAAATTCGTTTGTTATTTGATTTATTTTAATAGGATCATGCAACATTTCATCTAATGCAATCGCCATAATTTTAGTATCAATTAGTCTTTTCATTTTGTTACCTTTTATTATAGTTAATATTACTTTCTTCTAACGCAGCATCAGGGAACCAGTCATTACACTTGTCATAATCAAGATGTAAGTTAGTCCTACGTCCCTCACCATGCCTTGCCCTTATAATGACTTCCAAGCCGTACTCTTTCATTGCAGCAGGTAGAGCATTAACAAAGTTCCTAAGTGATAACGGATTTTTTAGATTATTGTTTTCGATAAATGTAATATAGGCATGATATAGAAATCTCTTAAATTGTACTGGCGTTGAGTATTTTCCTATCATCATGCCGTCAGGTTTATCGGTTGCAAAGAGATAACTACAAAAATCAATAAGTGGATTGGTTAATCGCTTAACTTCAATTGCCTCAGATGATTTTTGTTGCTCAATTAACAGTAATTTAGCTTTGTTATCATCTTCAAAATAATTGAATAAATGACGGATTATCACAGACAATTCACCACGTATTTTATCTTTTAGGATTGGGTCGCGTTCATTAGCAGGAACTGGCTCGCCAAAGTGAAAGATTACCCTCCGCCTAGATATTCCCCCGTCATCATTGCTAAATGTCATCGGGTTATTGTTAATCGCTAATATAACCCCCTGTATCTTAGTTGAATAAGGTTTCTTGTATTTTTCATCTATCGCCACATCGTCACCACCCGTAATTGCCTTAATACCGTTACCCTCACCAATATATTTTGCTTGATCCGGTAAAATAATTAACGACTGCCCAACAATAAGCGACCGTTCTCTTGGTTTTTCTAAGGCTTCCATATTGGCGGATACTGTATTGTTTTTACCAGCTAACATTGTGGCAATATCAGCAAAGACACTTTTACCGCTACCACCTGCGCCTGTTACTTCTAAAAATAATTGCCAGTCATAACGATTAGCCAATATCATATATAATGCTGCTTTTATAGCATCCATCTTGATAGTGTCTTTTTTAGCGGAACGTGACAACCATTGATAAAAATTAGGCGCATGATGCTCTAAATTTTCATTCGATACACTATCAATAAAATTAACATTGTTAATTGATTGTAACCAGTGATTTTTTGAATGAGATTTAAAAGTCCGAGTATCAAGATCAAATACACCGTTTTTAAAACCTATTAAATTTCTCGCTGGTTCGTTTTTTAATGGTATTTGAAGCTTCATTGTATCAATGGTCGATTTAATGCCTTTTTCTGAATAATGAGCATTTGATTGTCGAAACAACTGGACTAGTTCACGTTTAAGATCCATTTCAGAAATCATTTGCCAAACATTATCTTTATAGATATATACCTCATTTGTCACCATATCTAAGGATAGATTATTCTCATAATGCTCTATGAGTACATCAGCTTTCTGACTGGCTTGCATCTGTGATAAGTCGGGTATAGATTTTAGTTTAATTTCGGAAAAACTTCCCTTAAGTGAATTTTTGATATTGCTATCAAAATATTGCTTAACTTTTTCAAGTCCAAATTGTTGCCTATAATCATCCCAATCACATTTATAATCTGTATCAGGAACGGAGTAATAACCATTTACCGCTTGAGACGCTTCTATTGCTTTAGCTAAGCCCGTATTAGGGCTTTGACCAATATCGTTATCACCTGCGATAATGATTTTAGCAGTAGGATTTAACTCACGAATGCCTTTAGCTACATGAATAAGGTTGCCTGCATCAATGGCGGATATAACAATAGACTGCAGGCGGAATTCTGCTATTGATATCCCTGTAGCCAACCCCTCACAGATAATAATTTCATTATGTGCGAGCAAATTTGCGCACACCTCGGCAGGTCTGCTCAAAACTGAGCGCACTAATATAAAAGCACTTTTCTTATTTGAACCTTTCATTAAGTGCTTACTGCCGTCAGGTTCGATAAATTGACCACCTGCGTATTCATTATGAAGATTCAGCATAGGCGCAAAAATGCGCCCGTTATCTAACAAGGGTAAATCAAAGGTTAACCCTTTTTCAGTGAGGTAATCCGATTGACCTAATATTGCTTTAGATAGCAAATACTTAACCTTTTTACATACAGGATTCTCTGGTATGTTGTCTTGTAGGTCGGATTTCAAATCCGAGTTTGTGGAAGTGTTTCTTAAATTTAAGCATTCCGCTACTTTACTACTAGCTTCTTTAGCATCACAATGATAATAGTTTTTGATAAGATTTAAGCCGTCACCGCTACCGCATTGATTGCAGATATAAGTACCGCGCCCATTTTTATTATCAAACCTAAATCTATCTTTACCACCGCAGACAGGGCAAGGACAATGCTTACCATTGCCCACCACAATACCTAATGAATTAAAAATTGATTGCCATTTATCTACTGCTTGGGTTGTAATTTCATTGATTTTCATTTTTTCGACCTTTAGATTCAGTTTCACTACTAAATAGTTTCTTAGAATCAGTTATTAAGTCTGATATAGACCAAAGCACATATGAGCGTAACTCATTACTTAATTTGGTATCTTCATTACATTCACATATTAATAGGGTTGCAATAGCGTTAGCTTGATCGAGTTTAGAGTTGATAGTATCAACTGCATCTAAAGAAATATTAGGCATTATTCTCATCTCCCTTGAAATCGATATTTAATAGTTCCTTGTAAGCATCTTCGATTAAGTCACCAGCTGCCCAAAGTAAATTACCTGTATCGCAATGATCAATAAAAGGCTCATCTAATCCCTCATCTTTATAATTGTGATTATCCAAAATTACCTTAATCATGCTTTGTGCTTGTGCTAGTTTAGTTTCAATATTATTTATTAATCGGTGGTTATGAGCATTATTCATGACTGTAACCTCCCCAAGTTCTGACTCGTTCAATGATTGGCGTTATTTGAATTCTGGCAATAAAAATAAGAGATTGCTTGCCTAAATTTTTCCGTGCTTGGCGTTCGGTTGTTGCTGTAGTTTGGATAACTTGAGCGGTTGAAAGGTCATAGAATTTATATAGTTTGGATTGTCTTGCACGTAGGTGTGCGCTATCATAGCGGTTAGCCATAATCATTACCTCATTTAATGTTATTGTGGTTAGATCCCTCGATAGTGTTCCACCACTTCGAGGGATTGCTTTTTTGGTCGTTACCATTATAATGGTCGTTACCATGTAATTATAATAATATAGGGTAAGTACCATGTCAACACCAAAGGGAAAAAGATCACCACAATACCAAATGCGGTTAACTGAAGAATTTAGGCAACAACTAGAAGAAGAAGCTGCAAAAGATGGCGATACAAATTTAGCAACTTGGATAAAAAGAGTTTTAAGAAAAGAATTGCAATCAAGAGGAATCACTCCAAAAGCATAACTAAAATGCTCTCGAACGCTTCCGAAATCTACCCATTTTTTTAACACTGCGTTATTATAAGAACGTGCTTTAAACGTGTTACGCTTTGGCACAAGTTCAATGCTTTTGATTAGTTCTATTGACATTAATATACCTTAATTAATTGATTTTAGTGATTGAATATGGGCAACTGTGATAAGTTGCCTTTTTTATTAAATCAATTCTGGTTGATATTTTTTCCATAGTGCTTGCTCTTCTGCTATCAAATTAGCTTTCCATTTTTTACAAGCTTCTAAATTACGTCCTCTTTTGCTTGATTCAATAAGATATTCTTTTTCACGTTTAGCATGATCATTCAAGAAAGCCCAAGGCACACCATAAGCACCAGTTTTGCGAATTGCTGGAATAACTTCACCAAATACCCAGTTACTAAATCGATAAGCAAATGTTCCTTGTTGAATTGCTTTTCTGCTTCTAGCGATCAACTTGTAAAATCCTGATTCAGATACAGCTAACAATTTTCTTGCCCCGCCTCTTTTGCCTGAATGACTATAACTTAAAGTTAGGGTCATTAATTCAAGGCTATTTAATGATTTAATTGCTTTGGTTGGATTGCTATGCTCTAACGCCAAACACACATCGTTAGCAATAAACCAAGGTTCACCCAAATGAGTAATGATTCTTACATCGATGCCATCAAATTTAATTACACTCAATTCATCTTGTTTAACAATCATCTTAGTAGCTCCCATTAGCAAACCCTCGGCGTTTAGTCGGTTGATTTATCTTTTCAACTGTTGGCGGATTGTCGATCCAGTGAAGTAATTCCACTAATGACCAACCGCATGAGTTAGCACCTAATGATTTTCTTAATGGATATTTACCGTCTTTCTCAAGTTGCCATGCTGTTGAACGGGCGATACTAGTAATTTTGTATCTCTCATTTTCACGAACAAGGCGATCATATTGGATACCGTATTTATCCCTAATGGCTTTGTGTTGTTCAGGTGTGATTGAATATGACATTGAAAGCCTCCTACTGTACTCGGTTGCTTTCTAAGTAGGTTTTAACCTCAGCCATATCATAAACGACACGACGTTTACCTACTTTTAAACCTTTTGGGAAGTTTGGGTCATAGCGTAATGTGTTCTTAGCACAGCCTAAGATTAACGCCAGTTCATCAAGAGAATAGTATTTTGGAGTGTTTAATTGCATTGTTTACCTCATTAAGTTCGTTTGTGTTTAACTTAATGAGGAGTTTAGAATTTAAATCTTTTTATTTCAAATAGATAAACTCTTAATAAGACTATTTATCTCTTATTAAGACTATACCTACTTATCCATCCTGAAACTGTTTTTTCATTAAAAATTTTTTCACCAAAACCATGCTTGGAAGCAAGAAAATTTAATTCGTTTGTTAATGTTGTCGAATTTGAATTATTCCACATAAGAGTAAAGTGCTCTTTTAAATAAATTTGCCATAATATTCTTTCAGGATTCTGTATTCTTTCTTGTTTTTCAGCCATTATAGTTAATGGTATCGTTTTTTCATCGGTATTATTAGGTTTATCGTCAAATTCATCTTGTTTTATCCAATTAGGTAAATTTTGTGAATTTTTATTTATTTCGGGATTCAAGCGATCAATATGTCTTTTTGTAATGATTAAATCTTCGACATTTATTTCGAGTCCTTCCTCTGTATCAATTTCGTCGAATATTAAATAAAAATTATCAACATCATGGGATAAGAGAGCTACACCCTCTTTTCTTTCACTATTTTTAAAATGATATTCAGAAATTAATCTTATTTTTCTTTCTTTCAATTCTCTGGTAACTGAGCTAGGCAAAACTTTCCACAAACCATATGCAATACAATGATAACAGCGATTTGAAGGATATCTACTATAATCAAATGATTTCATCTTGTATAATTTTGATAATTTAGATGATGTGATATCTCCCGTTTCCTTAAACATTTTTTCAAAAGCCTCAGCAATAGGTAAAGGTTTATCACTTTTGTTTTGTCCAACCAAAATAGATTTTTTGCCATCCAAGCATATATGTAATTCTATAGTTCCGATTAACCACCAGTGAATTAAATCATCAATTTCACATCCTAATAACCGACTAGCTCTAGTTAAATTACAATACTCTAATGCTGGTAATGCCATTCGTCTCCCTCAAACAATAACCCTAATGAAGAAGTTACGCCAATTCGTTAGGGTTACGAATGTTCAGGAGCTACCCTAGACGTAACTAATTTAGTCAGTTAAACATTATTGAGCATTATTATATCATATACTGTATAAAAAAACATTAACCTAAATCCCACTAAATGGTGGTATTTAGCTAGCCAAAGGAAAGGCTCTTATTTAGAAATCAGCACGGATTTGAAATCCGACCTAATGACATGTTTTAATGTTATATATGTTATTACTTTCTTTTAATAACACTTAAAAAAATATATATAAATCAATTATATTATGTTATTAGTGTTGTTAGTGTTATTAAAATATATATATAAAGTATTTATTAAATAATAGGTAATAAAAAACCAGTCTAATTGACTGGCTTAAATCTGGTTCTATGAATAAAATCAAGAGGCTCATTTTTGAGCTGCTGACAGTGATAAATTTCCTTGGCTAGCTTGCTCTACAAAATCACCCCACCATTGCATCATGTCACGGCGTTTATCTAAATAGGTTGCTCTATTGTAAATTGCTCTTACTGCATTCCTATCGACGTGGGCAAGCGAGACTTCAATTAAATCATAATCAAAGCCATGTTCATTTAATGCTGTAGATGCTAATGATCTAAAGCCATGAGCAACTAACTCACCTTTAAAGCCCATTCGTTTTAATGCTGTATTGACTGTTTCTTTATTCATATGTTTATTGAAAGGTGCTTTTAATGTTGGAAAAACATGTTCACCATGACCGCTAATAGGCTTCATAATCTCAATTATCCTTATCGCCTGTTTATTTAGTGGGATAGTATGATCTCTTCTCATTTTCATTTTGTCTGCTGGTATCGTCCATAATTCATTTTTTAGGTCTATTTCGCTCCATAATGCAGATACTGCCTCAATTGGTCTTGTTATGGTAAGTAGTTGCCACTCAATCAAGCATCTTGTTTGTAATTCAATACTAGCCAAAGAAATGGCTTTCATTATTCTTGGTAACTCTGAAGGTGGTAAAGAGGGCATATTTTGCTTATGGGCAACTTTAAACACAGCTCCTATTTTACCAGCTGGATTATATTCAATCAGATCATTGTTAACAGCATAAGTCATTACTCTATTAATTCGTTGTGATATCCTCTTAACTGTATCTAGTTTACCGGCACATTCAAGAGGTTTTAAAGCTTCAATAAAATCTTTTGCTTTTAGCTGTGAGATGGGTATATCGCCAAGGCTAGGATAAATATAATTAACAAATGAATTTTTTATTCGCCTAATTGTTCCACTAGTGATATCTCTTGAGTTCTGTTGCTCAAGCCATCTTTCAGCCACTTTATAAAATGTATTATCTTTCTCTTTTTTTGATTGGTTTTGTATAGATTGTTTATGCTGTTGTGGATCTACTCCTTGAGATACTAAAGAACGATATTCATCTCTTTTTTGTCTTGCGTTAAATAATGTGATTTCTGGATAGCTTCCAAAGCTAACTAATGTGCGTTTTTTTGAATCAGGACTAATATAATTAAATCGCCAAATTTTAGAACCATTAGATTTAATTAATAAATATAAACCGTTGCCATCTGATAAAGTAAAATCCTTTCCCTTTGGCTTGGCTGACTTGATTTGAGTATCATTTAGAGGTTTTATAATCTTTGCCATGTTATACGAATTTAAGTTATATTTGAGCGTATAACATAATATATAACATAAAAGTTTGAATTTCGCTAAATCTTCTTGAACTTAGATAAACAGTAAATTAGTTAGAAAGCTTGTTATATAAAGGTTTTTTGAACGTTTTTGAATTTGGATGGATTAATGAATGGTGGGTTGTGAGGGGATCGAACCCGCGACAAATTGATTAAGAGTCAACTGCTCTACCGACTGAGCTAACAACCCACTAAAATATTTCCTATATTGTATCTAAGCTATAAGGTTAATGCAAGCTTTATATTTTATATTAATTTTGACCTATATCTCAGATTTATCAAATTTTTTGTGATATTATTAAAAAATTAAATGAGTTATAATCATCCTACAAATTCTTTAATTAGCTTAATATAACATCAACAAAAGTATGAATGGACAATTAGTTAATAAAAATTAATTAACGTCATATTCAATAATCATTCAATTATAGGTTATAAGGTAAAATCAGGAGGCAAAAAATGAAGATATCATCAGTTGCAATGCTTATTTCAATGGGGTTAGCTAGTTCAATGGCTTATGCACATCAAGCGAATGAAATAATAGTTCGTGGTGGGCCTGTATATGTTCATCCAAAAGATAAAAGTGATCATGTAAAAGTTGGTGGAGCAAAAAGTGATTTAAGAGCCAAAGCCGATAATGAAACTCAACTTGGTCTCAATTTTCAATATATGATAACGGATAATATTGGTATAGAGCTGTTAGGTGCAACACCATTTAGTCATCAAGTTAAACTCGGCGGTGGTAATTCAACTGGTTTGGCTGGCGCTCATCTTGGTAAAATTAAACATTTACCACCTACATTAAGTGCTGTTTGGTATCCACTTGATTCGAAATTTGAATTTCAACCGTATGTTGGTGTTGGGGTGAACTATACATTCTTCTTTGATGAAAAACTTAGCGGTGAGGCTAAAAAAGCAGGATTCCATGGTTTAGATTTAGACAGTTCTTGGGGCTTAGCTGCACAAATTGGTGCTGACTATTCCATTAATGAAAATTGGCTCTTAAATGCACAGTTACGTTATATAAATATTGAAACTAAAGCAACAACGCATTTAGGAAACACTAAAGTAACGGCTAATTATAAGTTAGACCCATGGGTTGCAATGATTGGTGTAGGTTATAAATTCTAGACTTTTGCTGAATAAAAAAATCTCTCGCTAATAAAATTAACGAGAGATTTTATATATCAATCTTATAGATTCTTGATTGCTACATACTGCTCTTGCAGTTTTGCTTTATCATCAATGTAACCTTGCTGTTTTTCTTTTTCTTTAGCAACCACTGCGGCTGGTGCTTTGTCAACAAAACTAGCGTTTGATAATTTATTTGTAATACGAGTTATTTCGCTATCAATCCGAGCAATCTCTTTTTCAAGACGAGCTAATTCATCTTCTTTATTGATTAATCCCGCCATTGGTATGAGTAACTCTGCACCATCAACCAATTTAGTTACAGACAATGGACTATTTTCACCTTCATCAAGTAAGACAATTTCAGAAAGTTTAGCCAAAGTTTTAATAAAAGTAATATTATCACTTACAATACGATGAACCGTAGGTGAAGCTTGACGAATTAATAATTGTAATGGTTTACTCGGTGCAATGTTCATTTCAGCACGGATATTACGCACAGCAATAACAGCATCTTTAATCCAATTAATATCAGCAACCGCTTCTTCATTAATATATTTTTCATCAAATTCTGGCATTGGTTGTAGCATAATTGTGTCAGCTTTAATATTCATTAGTCCTTTCACATTTTGCCAAATTGCTTCAGTGATAAACGGAATAATTGGATGAGCAAGGCGCAATAATGCTTCCAAAACTGTCACCAGTGTATGACGAGCTGCACGTTGTGCAGATTGTTCACCATTAGCTAATACAGATTTAGTAAGTTCTAAATACCAGTCACAAAATTGATTCCAAGTAAACTCATATAAAATATTAGCAGCTAAATCGAAACGATAAGTATCAAATGCTTCACGATAGGCTTTAACGGTTTGGTTAAATTCCGCTAAGATCCATTTGTCTGATAGTGAATAATCTAAATCTCCGCCTTTAAAGCCACAATCATGTTCTTCGGTATTCATTAATACGTAACGGCTTGCATTCCATAATTTGTTACAGAAGTTACGATAACCCTCTAAGCGTTTTAAATCCCAGTTAATATCACGTCCAGTTGAAGCCAGTGCCGCTAAAGTAAAGCGTAGTGCATCCGTACCGTGGGCTTCAATTCCATTTGGAAATTGCTTTTCAGTCCGTTTGGCAATTTTTTCAGCCAACTGTGGTTGCATCATATTGCCAGTACGTTTTTCTAACAAATCAGCTAATGAAATACCATCAATCATATCTAAAGGATCAATTACGTTACCTTTAGATTTAGACATTTTTTGCCCTTCTTCATCACGAATCAACCCTGTAACATACACAGTTTTAAATGGTACTTGAGGTTTACCATGCTCATCTTTGATGAAGTGCATCGTCATCATAATCATTCTGGCCACCCAGAAGAAAATAATATCAAACCCTGTTACTAATACATTAGTTGGATGAAAGGTCGCTAAATCATCGGTATTTTCTGGCCATCCTAAGGTTGAAAATGTCCATAGCGCTGATGAGAACCAAGTATCAAGTACATCTTCATCTTGTGATAATTCAATGTCGTCAGATAGGTTATTTTCACGTCGCACTTCTGCTTCATTACGACCTACATAAACATTACCTTGATTGTCATACCAAGCAGGAATTCGATGCCCCCACCATAATTGACGAGAAATACACCAATCTTGAATATCATTCATCCAAGAAAAATACATATTTTCGTACTGTTTTGGTACAAATTGGATGTCACCATTTTTTACTGCATCAATAGCAGGTTCAGCAAGTACTTTGGCACGAACATACCATTGGTCAGTCAACATAGGTTCAATAACCACTCCGCCACGATCGCCATAAGGAATAGTAAGATCATGTGGTTCAATTTTTTCGAGTATATCTAATGCTTCACATTGAGCAACAATGGCTTTACGCGCTGCAAAGCGTTCTAAATTTTGGAATTGTTCTGGAATCTCTGTCGTATAAATAGTGCATGCCTCGCCATTGGTATCAAATACTTCCGCTTGTGTACGAATATCACCGTCAAAAGTGAAAATATTGATCATCGGTAATTGATGACGACGCCCTACTTCATAGTCATTAAAATCATGAGCTGGT
Organism: Gilliamella apicola; assembly: GCF_000599985.1. Classification (NCBI taxonomy): domain Bacteria; kingdom Pseudomonadati; phylum Pseudomonadota; class Gammaproteobacteria; order Orbales; family Orbaceae; genus Gilliamella; species Gilliamella apicola. Next base: position 1,374,004 of record NZ_CP007445.1, on the reverse strand, counting down.
GTGATTTTTACACAACCTGTTCCTTTAGTCATATCGGCATGTTCATCACCAATAATCGGAATACAACGATTTACAAATGGTAATATTATATGTTTACCAATTAAATCTTTATAACGCGGATCTTCCGGATTTACTGCAACCCCCGTATCGCCTAAAAGTGTTTCTGGTCGAGTTGTGGCAACAACTAAATAATCTTTACCTTCTGCTGTTTTAGCGCCATCAGCAAGTGGATAGCGTAAATACCACATTGAGCCTTTAACTTCTCGGTTTTCGACCTCAAGATCTGATATGGCAGTACGAAGTTTAGGATCCCAGTTTACTAGACGTTTTCCTCGATAAATCAAATCTTCTTGATATAATCTTACAAACACTTCCTTCACGGCATTGGATAGACCTTCGTCCATGGTGAATCGCTCGCGATCCCAATCAACAGAATCACCTAGTCGACGCATTTGTTTAGTGATACTACCACCTGACTCTGCTTTCCATTGCCAAATTTTATCAATAAATGCTTCACGACCGTAATCATGACGAGTTTTGTTTTCCTCAGCGGCAATTTTACGTTCAACAACCATTTGAGTAGCAATACCAGCATGATCTGTACCCGATTGCCATAGGGTATTGTTACCCTGCATACGATGATAACGAATTAATGCATCCATGATGGTTTGTTGAAATGCATGCCCCATATGTAAACTACCGGTTACATTCGGAGGTGGAATGGCAATACAGTAACTTGGTTGAGATTTGTCACCATTGGGTTTGAAATAACCGCATTCTTCCCAATGTTTATAAATAGGTTGTTCAATTTCTTGTGGATTGTAAGTCGTGTTTTTCATAATTGATGAATAAATCCTAATTCAAGGCATAAAAATACCCTATATTCTACAGGAAAATAGCCAAACAATAAATTAGCAGATTAATAAACTCATTGATTTAATATATGATTAAAACTTTATTAGATTGATAATTGATATAAAAACCGCTTGTTAAAAAGCGGTATTAATTTATAAAGTTTGAATTTATAGTTAAATCAATCATGTTGATAAATAAAATTATCGATTAATCGTGTTTTACCAATATAAATAGCTAAAGCACATAAACTGTCTTGTGCAAGTAAATCAACTGATTTTAATGTAGCTAAATCTACAAACTCAATATAATCAACTTTTGCCAAAGGTTGTTTACTGATCAACTCTTGCATGGCTTGGGTGATCACATTAACTGACTTTTCACCTTTATGAATCATAGCTTTTGCACATTCAATTGCTTGGTAAAGACAAACCGCAGCCACCCGTTCACTTTCAGACAAATAACTATTACGAGAACTTTTAGCCAGTCCATCTGATTCACGTACAATAGGACATCCGATGATTTCAATATTAAAATTCAGATCCGTTACCATACGTTTAATTACCGCTAATTGTTGGGCATCTTTTTGCCCAAAGTAGGCACGATCTGGTTGAGCAATATTGAATAGTTTTGTAACAACCGTACAAACGCCTTTAAAATGACCTGGGCGTCTTTTGCCACATAAAGCTTCTGTTAACTCATTTACATCAACATAACTATTAAAATTAGGTGAATACATTTCACTGGCGTCTGGGCAGAAAATCAGATCGACACCCACTTGTTCGCAGGCGATTTTATCACGTTCTAAATCTCGTGGATAACTGGCAAGATCTTCCGAAGGACCAAATTGAATAGGATTGACAAAAATCGTTACAATAACTTTTTGATTATCTTGTTTAGCGGCTTGCATCAAACTTTGATGACCTTCATGCAAAAATCCCATTGTCGGTACTAAACCGATGCTATTATCAGCTTGTCGCCAAGCGTTAACTTGCTCACGCACCTCTCTAATCGTTGTTACTACTTTCATTATTTCATCCTTTTTTGTTATTCAAAAATTCACTTTTCAGATTTTGCATAATTTCATCATCCATCGCAAATTCATGAATCGATGCAGGGTACTGTTGTTGTTTGACTTCTTGGCAATAATCACCAAACGCTTTTTTCATTTGTTCCCCGACTGGTGCAAAAGATTTAACAAATTTTGAAGATACGCCATCATACATTGACAGCATGTCTTGATAAACCAATACTTGTCCATCACAACCAGCGCCAGCCCCAATACCTATAGTTGGAATATTGACAAGCTCAGTAATAAATTTAGCCAGTTTGGCAGGGACGCATTCTAATAAAATTGCAGCTGCACCAGCTTGTTCGACAGCTAAGGCATCAAGCACAATATTTTTAGCATTTTGATAATCTTTACCTTGAACTTTATAACCGCCTAAAGCTAAAACAGATTGCGGCATTAAACCGATATGAGCAACAACGGGAATTGAAGCTTGAGCAATCATTTTAATATGTTCACAAAATGCTTGCCCTCCTTCAAGTTTTACAGCTTGCGCTTGCCCTTCTTTAATTAATCGTCCGGCATTATAAACAGCATTATAGACGGAGGTATGATAAGACATGAATGGTAAATCAGTGATAACAAAAGCTGTTTTAGCTGCTTTTGCCACTGCTTTCGAGTGATGAATCATATCCTCCATAGTAACAAACACTGTACTTTCATAGCCTAGCATGACCATTCCTAAAGAGTCACCAACAAGTAAACAATCGACCCCACTTTCATCCATAAGCTTGGCAGTTGTATAATCATACGCCGTTAGCATAGTGATTTTTTGTTGATTTTCTTTACGTTGTTGTAAGGTTAAAATAGTTTTTTTCACGAAGACAGCTCCAATTCCAGTTGTCGATAATTTTTGTTCGGATGTTTTTTTCGACTAATATTAAGTAAAATAGTTGATAATTGTTTATAAATCGGTCTTAATTCATCTGGCATAACCATTATATGTTGTTTGATAGTATCAATATCACCGCGTTCAATCGGCCCTGTTAAAGCATTAATCACCCCTAGTTTACAAGTATTGTTGGCATTACCTAAAAATAACGGATGCCATGCTTGTTCACTAAACTCACTGTTTAAATCACATTGATTCAATAATTCTATTCCTATTTGTACTAAAGCAATCACTTGGTTACTAAGCATGACACAGGCTGCATGATAAAGAGGCTTTTTACTAGCTGAAAGGACTGCCAAAGGGTTTTTTAAAGATGTAAACACAGCTTGCAATTGGCAAATAACTTTAGGATTGGCTTCAAGCGTGAAAGAGACACCAGGCATGGCAGAATAGCAACCAAACCGATCATAAATGGCATATAGAGGATGTAAAGAAAAAGCTAAAGGATGAACAACCTTATTTTGGCTAAAGATATGAGATGTTAATAAACCACTACAGTGACCTATCCATTTATTCGCAATAGGTAGCTGGCACAGTTCTTGCCAAACAACTAATATTTGACTATCAGATACAGTAACAAATATGCAATCACAATCGTTAACTAAATCACCAAGTGATGAATAAGCTTTGCTTTGCGTAAAATCACTTGCTTCTTGTGCATGTTCATAAGTTCGACTAAAAAAACCAGCAATACGAAAACCACTCAATGAAAAGTACTTCGCTAACGTACAACCAACTTTACCCGCACCTATAAAACCGATAATCATAACTATTATATCTTTTTAAAAAAGATCGCATTATAGCCTAATCCGATTGATATTCAATTAGATTAATTCTGATAAAATTAACAATATTTATAATTTATCGGCGATTATTACTCTGTTGAGTAAAAATAAAATTTACCATTATTAAATAATGTTAGATCTTTTCTGTAGACTCCAATAGCGAATAAACTTGCTTTGCTTATAACCAATACAATATTTTTTTAGCTTGTCATCACCGCATTAACCCTGCGTAATATCGATCCATCACCAAATCTAAAAAGTTTATACCATTGCCTTTATATTATTTCGCAATGGTATAAATTTACTCGCAAGTCACGGGTATGGTTTTTAAATTGAATCCAGCTTCTTTATATAATTTATACCTTGTTCTTGCCAACTCTTTTAATCTTTCGTCTACTGGTACAAAATCAACAATATCAGAATACACTGCGGCAAATTCAGGAAACTGCTCTTGTAGATTAATCAATACATGCCGATTGCCATTACTGCGTTTTTGTGGCCAACAAATTTCGACGGGCGAACCACCTTTCATACCTTCACCAGCTAAATTATGTGGTACAAAATGGTCGGTATCAAGCTGCCAAAGGTATTCATCTATACGTTCAGCTTGTTGTTGATCTTGGCAAGCAACTAAGATTCTTTTATTTGCTTGCCAGATTTCAACAATTTTTTCACAAGCGAGTTTCTCATGGTATAAAACACCTGATTCATTCGCCGGTTTTTGGTTTTCTAAAAGATAAAAAATCACTTTTTTCATATAAATGAATGATCAACCTATTGTGTTAATAAGTATTCAATCAACATCGCAACTGGGCGACCTGTCGCGCCTTTTTTAGCGCCTGATTGCCAAGCTGTACCAGCAATGTCTAAATGCGCCCAGTGATATTTTTCGGTAAACCGTGATAAAAAACACGCTGCAGTAATTGTTCCACCATCACGACCGCCAGCATTGACAATATCTGCACAAGTTGACTTAATCTGCTCTTGGAAATCATTATCAATCGGTAATTCCCATGCTTTATCGCCAGCTTTATTGGATGCTAACATTAATTCATTAACTAAATTTTTGTTGTTACCCATCACCCCTGTATAGTGGTGACCTAATGCAACAATGCAGGCACCAGTTAAGGTTGCTATATCAATAACAGTTTTTGGTTTATAACGTTCAACATAAGTTAAAGCATCGCATAATACCAAGCGCCCTTCCGCATCGGTATTAATTACTTCGACTGTAGTTCCAGACATGGTTGTTAAGATATCACCTGGTCGATAGCTATTGCCATCAGGCATGTTTTCACAACCTGCCATAACCCCAACGACATTAATAGGTAGTTTAAGCTCTGCGACTGCCTGCATAACACCATAAACGGTTGCGGCTCCGCACATATCATATTTCATTTCATCCATACCCGCTGAAGGTTTAATTGAAATACCACCTGAATCGAATGTTAAACCTTTACCTACAAGCACATAAGGCTGGGCTTTTTTATCTTTTGCACCATGATATTCAATGATCGTCATTATCGATTCATTTGCAGAACCACGCCCTACCGCTAAATAGGCATTCATATTTAGTTTAGCTAATTCTTTCTCACCTAAGCATGAAATTTTTAAAGATGAGTGCTTTTTACCTAATTGTTTAGCCTGATCCGCTAGATATTGTGCATTGCAAACATTTGAAGGCATATTGGCAATTGTTTTTGTGGTACTAATTGCATCGGCAATAATTTGACCTTGTAATAATCCGTTTGTTAAAGATTCGCTTTGCTTTTTGTCATTGCAAATTAAGGTAATTTTATCCAAATTTGGAGTTGGCGATTTTTGGGTTTTGAATTGATCAAAACAATAGGTCATCTTATTGATAATTTGTGGAAGTTGCTTAACAATTTCAATATTTGCCGTTGATTTAACCGTTAATAAATCCCAATTCACACTTTTGACTTTTTTTGCCAATAATTCTTTGACTACCGCTTGGATAATTTGTTTGGATTGGTTGCTGTCAAATTCTTTCAACTTTCCACAACCAACAAATAATAGTTCTTGGTTTAATTTAGATGAACAGGAATATAAAAAAGTGGTTTTACCAAGTTCAGTACTAATGTCACCAGATTTGATCAGTTGACTGACCAACCCATTAGTCGCTTCATCAATTTCCTTTACTATATCTGACTGATTTTTATCTGAATTTACGGTAATAACTAAACATTCTGATTTTGGTTTTGTAATTGAATTACTGTTTTTGATTAAAATTTCCATAGATATTCTCTTTTTATGAAATTTATGATGATGAGTAACATTCTATCTGTTCATTTAGCGATAGCAACAAAAAGATAACTAAACAAAGCAAATCCTATTATAATAGTCCCATTTATAAAAATTGAAGATAGGTAAAATGTGATAATCCGTCGATATTTAGTGAAAGAAACATTAAAAACACAAGGTGCAATATTATTTATATTATTGCTAATTTTCTTTTCTCAAAAGTTAATTAGAATTTTATCTAGTGCGATAGAGGGAAATATTCCACGTGATTTAATCATGCCTTTGCTAGTATTAGGCGTATCAAATATGGCGGATTTGATTTTGCCATTAAGCTTATTTTTGGGCGTTTTAGTAACTTTTGGTCGTTTATATTCTGATAGTGAAATGGTAGCCATGCATGCCTGTGGTGTAAAAAAGAATTTGAATTACCAAGTAGTTTTTTTTCTTTGTATTCTCACTTGCGCATTAACGACAATCAATTGTATTTGGTTTGGACCTTGGTCAAGCTTAAAACAAGACCAGTTAGTTGAAAATGCCAAAATCAATCCAAGTTTAGCAGGTCTATTAGCGGGTCAATTTCAGCAAACACCAGATGGAAATTCAGTGATTTATATTAGTAATGTTGATAAAAATAATTTAGAAAATGTCTTTATTGCTAAAATTAATCCTAAGGACAATCAACGACCTTCAATCATTATTGCCAACAAGGGAAAGACTGGAAATGATGCACAAGGCAATCAAATTATCACACTTGATGATGCTAATCGCTATGAAGGGACTGCACAACTAAAAGATTTTCGCATAACTAACTTTCATAATTATATGGGTATTATTAAACCTAAAGAACTCGACTCAAATAATGATGAAATAAATGATGTTCAACAACTCGGTTTAACGGATTTGTATGAAACAAAAACAATCAAATCAGAAGCTGAGTTTTATTGGCGGTTAACCCTTATTATCTCTGTTCCTCTCATGGCATTTTTGGTTATTCCTCTTAGCGTGTCGAATCCTAGACAAGGACGATTGGCGCAAATTCTCCCTGCATTGTTGCTCTATTTGGTCTATTTTTTATTAGCCAGTTCGATTAAAGCCAATGCAGGCAAGGGGCGTTTAGATCCAGCTTTATGGTTTTATGTAATCAATCTAGGATATTTTATTCTTGCCATAATTTTAAATTGTTGGGATAACTTATTTATGCGTAAAATTCGTTTGAAATATATTGCATCATAAAGGAGAAAAGGATGTTTTCGATTTTAGATCGCTATATTGGTAAAACTATTATAAGTACTATTGGAATTAGCCTGTTTTTATTAATCAGCTTATCAGGCATTATCCGTTTCATTGATCAACTTAGAAAAATAAAAGTTGACTACGATGCTTTTGCTGTCGGTATCTATTCTTTATTAATGGTGCCGAAAGATTTAGAAGTTTTTTTTCCAATGGCAGCTTTACTTGGTGCTTTAATTGGATTAGGTATGTTAGCATCCCGTAGTGAACTGATAGTAATGGAAACGGCTGGATTCAGCCGTTTTAAAATTGCTTTAGCCGTAATGAAAACAGCATTACCGCTTGTGTTTCTTACTATGGCTATTGGCGAATGGATTGCGCCTATTAGTGAGCAAACTGCTCGAAATATGCGCTCAGAAAAACTCTACGGCAGTTCTTTAATGGCACAACAAGGTAGCTTATGGGCAAAAGATGGCAATGATTATGTCTATATCGGCCATGTTAATGGTGATAGTTCAATATCTAACATTGATATCTATTCGGTAGACAACAATAAATTATTGTCAATAACGCATGCCGATAATGGTATATTCAAAGATAATGTTTGGACGTTATCACAAATTGAAAAAAGTGATTTAACTCAAATTGATAAAATTCAAAGTAGTAATACTCTTACAATGGAGTGGAAAACAAATATTACCCCTGACAAGTTAAGCATTGTAGCATTTGATCCAGATTCTCTATCTGCTTCTGGATTATACAAATATTCACAATATTTAAAAAGCTCAGGTCAAGACACTAAAAATTATGATTTACTTTTTTGGAAGAAATTAATCAAGCCACTTTCCGTGGCTGTCATGATGCTTCTCGCGTTGTCTTTTATTTTTGGACCACTACGCAGCGTATCAATGGGAGTGAGAGTGATTATTGGTATCAGTTTTGGATTTATCTTCTATATTGCTGATAACCTTTTTGCTCAAGCCAGCATTGTAGTCGGGGTATATCCTATATTGGGCTCTATGGTAACTAGTCTGGTATTTCTTTTAATTAGCTATATTTTGTTTAAAAGAAAAAATTAAGTATATCATTGCATGCTGATGTTCTTTAAATAAATAGACAGTTAAAAATTTGAAATCATATACAGGCGTTCTTAATTAAATAATTAAGAATGCTTAATTGATAATAGCAGTAGTATTAGCCTAATTAAAATAGCTATGATCGGTTTATTTGAACGGCAAATATTTAAATAAATAATAATTAATGCATCCTAAACAATTTTTGGTATTGAGCAGATGAATTAAGTATTTTTAAAAAGTTTTAAATATTGACCATAACCGGCAGATTCAAGTTCTTCTCTAGGTATAAAACGTAAGGCTGCTGAGTTAATACAATAACGTAAACCACCCAACGCTTTTGGACCATCATTAAATACATGACCAAGATGAGAATCAGCTTTTGTTGAACGTACTTCAACACGGCTCATACCATGACTATGGTCAGCTTTTTCGATTATGTTGCCATTATTTATTGATTTAGAAAAACTTGGCCAACCACATCCTGAATCAAATTTATCAAATGAAGCAAATAATGGTTCACCAGATACAACATCCACATACAACCCTTCTTGATGATTATCATTGAATTCATTTTCATGTGGTGGTTCGGTACCATTTTGTTGCGTTACATAGTATTGCATGGGTGTTAATCGTGATATCGCTTTTTCTTTCAACGTATTATTCATAAATCACCTAACCTTTTTAATTTATTTAAGAGTCATCAATAAAACTAATTTCCTTTTAACATTGATTGTAAAACTTTATCTTTCATCCAAAAAAAATGATATGAAACACCTACTATATGTAAAATAAATAAAGTAGCTAATAAATATGAACTCATTTCGTGCACAAGATGAAATAATTGATGCATTGTATTTGTCATATCAATTGCTGGTATCGAAATAATGCCAAATACATTGAGTGAACGGCTACTCATTAAGTAGCCTGATAAAGGTATAATTATCAATAGGATATATATAAATCCTTGCACAGATTTTGACAAAATGCGCTGAAATTTTCGATCTTTCGGTAAAACATCAGGTACACCATATTCCTTGATTACAATAAAGCGCAAGATCGTTAACATTAAGATCACTATTCCAAATGATTTATGAAAAAGATAAATCATAAACATCCCACCCAAATAATGTGACAACCTCACTTCAAATGTCAACAAGATAATTTCTAAAAACACTAGTATAATAGTTAACCAGTGTAACCATTTTTGTTTGCTACAATACTCTGGGTAGTTTTCCATAAACAATATATCCTATTTATTTTTGGGCCAATGCTGAGCAATAAACTGGCTTCGCCCTGATCGTTGGTAATACTCATTATAATGCAAAGGCTTTTTTGTGTAATAATTTTGATGATAATCCTCTGCTGGATAAAAAGTCAACACAGGTTCAATTGAAACTTCTATTGATTTGTTAAATCGTCCGCTTTCTTGTAGTGCTTGCTTTGACGCCATAGCTTGCTTATGTTGAAATTCGTTATGATAAAATATAGCAGGTCGATAAGAATCCCCCCGATCAGCGAACTGCCCTTTACCATCAGTAGGATCGATTTGTTGCCAAAAGATATCGAGCAATTTTTTGTAGCTGATGACTTTAGGGTCAAACGTTATTTGTACAGCTTCGGTATGCCCTGTTGTGCCCGAACAAACTTGTCGATAAGTTGGATTTTCAACATGTCCGCCTGTATAGCCAGATACCACATTTATCACGCCTTCATACTGATCAAAAGGTTTTACCATACACCAAAAACAGCCACCGGCAAATGTTGCTTGTTCATATTGTTGCATAATAATCTCCTGATTAAATGATTTTTGACAAATTCATTCACTTTTAACCTGTATCAACACGATTAAGTCATGTTTTTAATTATACGTTAGTCATATTACTTGAAATAGATTAAAAAAACACCATATTTTCGATATAGTGTTACAGTTTTAGGAGGTCTATTTTATGGCAAGTGGATGGGCATCTGACGATGCTGTTAATCAACAAATTGAAGGCACTATTGCAGATGCCATTGAAATGGCTAGACGGCAATTAAATCATGGCACTATAAGTGCTCATTTTTGTGTTGAGTGTGGCGACTCCATTGCGCAAGCAAGACGAGAGGCGCTACCTGGCGTACAATATTGTTTGTCATGCCAACAAGAAATTGATAAACAATTAGCCAAATCAGCGAATCTATATAACCGTCGTGGTAGCAAAGATAGTCAACTTCGATGATTTTAATCAGAGGGAAATGTCTGTTCCCTCTTCTTTTCTTTTATGAAATAATTTTTTATGATTGGTGAGCTTTACTTTTTTTGCGAACATCGTCATAAGGATAAACCAGTAATTTATTATCAAACCATTCAGCACAAAAAATATCCTTGATATCATCATATCCTTGTTTTTTGATTTCATGCTTAAGCCATGTCTCGCTTTTATGTAACTGTTCAAGATTATCTTCACTAATCGCCCCATTTTCAATCACCAGCACAGCAATATCTTTATCCCCTTTTTTGATAATTGTTAATGAACCGTTCAATTCATACCAAACTTGCTTTAATTCGCTAAAGGCGCAAATACCTTGAATATTAATGAGCGTCTCAAAATCCCTGACGGGTAAATTAGCTTTAATAAAGTTGTCACTAATTAAGTGGCCATTTTTAACAAGTTGAATCGGTTCTCCATCAATGGCATCTCTTAATCGTGAGTTTTTAGATTTAATGAATCGAACTAATAAAAGTAGCCCTGCCCAAATAATAACTAAACCCGCAGATTGCCATGCTGAAACATTAGAATTAAGAAGCGCTCCCCCAACTAATGCACCAATAACCATACTACCAACTTGATCCAATTGTGACATAGGTGCTATTTGGCTTTTGCCCGATAATTTGACGTAAATAAGTAAAATAATAAGAGCAACTAAAAATTTTGGTGCCATTTCAAGTAAATACATTTCTAACCTCCAAGAATATATCCGTTTAAAATCTATAAAAAGTTTTGCAACAAGGTATAAGCAGATAAATGACAGTTAAAAAATAAGTATCACAAACGAACTAAATTTTTATCTATATGAAATCAATGATCATTAATTTTTGGATAGTGACTTGAACTTTGATGAAAGCAGTATTAATTTACTCTAAAACTGATTTTAAAAAATGTGAATAGTAAATGATATAGACTATTTAAATGATAAATAAACATTTGGAGACTTTATTTAATCACTTTATTATTAATAAACAATTTAATAATATCAATTAATCATAAATATTAATCGAAAACGAAACTATATCAATCAATAAAATTATTATCAATAATTGTTTTTTCTATCGAATCTAATATTAAAGTTATTTTATTGATTACTGATAAAATTGTTAAAAAAAATAATTAATTCTAATAATCTTCGTAAAACGCTCCAAAAGACATTATTGTACGTTCAAGAACTTTTAACCTAAGTGTACAAGATATCAATACAATTGACTGTAAAAATTAATACTATTTAATTGTAACATTATCAAAAATATTTTGAATTAAAGTGGTAAATTAAAGTAATTTTATGGTAAGCAACCATTGCATACCATAAATATTTTATTATTTGTGTATCAATCAAAAATTATTTGAATTTATATAGCAAATATTAATTACAATTTAATCATTATACCAGCACAGACAGATTAAGGTTCTTTTTTGCTATCAAATAAAGCCAACCAATAAATAGGCCAATGAGTTTTATTAAAAAGATTATTAACTAAATAAGCAATCATAACCAATATTACTGAGCCAGATAATACTGGAAATAATAGAAAACTAAAACCGTAATCTATTTTATCTGCGGTTAATAAAATGACTAAAGGATTAGCACCCGCAGGTGGATGCAGTGCTCGAAAATATTGCATAGAAACAATTGCAACACCGACAGCTAATGCAACAACAATAATATTAGTACCAAATAGTTTAAGAAAAACTAATCCAACAAAAGCAGCAATTAAATGCCCAAAAATGACATTCCTAGGTTGAGCTAATGGCGATTGAGATACCGCAAACAAAATTACGCAACTTGCCCCAAAAGGCGCCATTATAAAAGTGTAATGAGTAAACTGACTAAAACAAATAAGAAACAATATAGAAACAAAACCACCGACTAGGCTTTGCAATAATTCAATATTTCTGGGTTTTGGTGGCAACTTTTCCTTACTGAAAAAAAATGATTTCATTATTCTTTATCCTATTCGATGAGTGAAAGTATGAGTAAAAAACCAAAAGTGAACAATTCTGTTCACTTTTTATGTTAGTACAGATCTGTCCACATATCAAACACTTTAGATAAAAAATGTAAAAAACCTCTATATTAATAACAGATACCGCTAAGCAACTCTTTTATCAAAAAGGATTTTGTAATGTTAGGGATGATAAAATTAGAGATCAATTGGGATGTACTAAAACAACGTTATATAAATAGTTTGATAATAAAAGATTCACTTTCTAAACGGAAATTTACTGAAGTAATTGCTGATCTTGATCACTATGCGTCAATTATACAAATAGCATCTTGATTATTTCATCAAGTGGATTTTGATAGCTACTTATCGGTATAAGCAAAAGAAGAAATTCATAACAATTAGGCTGTGCTACAACTGTTGATTGAACATAAAAAATTCATATAATTATGACCTCTCAATAATTATTTAGTATGCATACTATTAAATTAGTTTAATAACTGAACATTGATATTTTTATCAAAATATCGAAATTATAAAGTCTAAATTTATAAGCCAAAATATTATGAATTTATTTCGCATCACATAAATTCTTTATCCAAAAATTATTTTATTTCACTTTTTAGATAACATTGTTTTATATGAACCTGTAGCAAGGATTACACCACAGATGACAATTAATGCTCCACTAATTTGTAGCAGATTAGGCACTGATCCAGTAAATAATGCTAAAATCATAGTAAATACAGGTACTAGGTTGAAAAATACGGCTGTATTGGCTGCCCCTATTTCTTTTATACCAAAATTCCAAAATAAATACGCCAGTACCGTACCACAAACGGCCATATATACTAATATTAAATGATTTTTTATTGTTATATTATTGAGCGATATAAGTAAATTGTTGTTATAAACAGTAAATAATAAGATCCCTATGGTACCAAATAACATTGTATAAGTTGTAGTTTGTAAAGGTGTCGAGTTAGAAATATATTTTCTTGAACCAACAGTGTAAGTTGCCCATGCGAGATTACCCAACATAATAATTAGATCGCCTGAACTGAAATTAAGCGAAATTAAATTCATTATTGAACCATTACTTACGACAATAACCACACCAAATAAGCTAATTAGCATACCGACAGTTTGGATTAGAGAAATTTTATGTTTATCGATCATTGCCGCCAACAATGCTGTTGTTATCGGAGATGTAGCCATTATCAATGATCCATTGATAGCCGACGTAGTTTTTAAACCAATAAAAAACGCTAAATTAAAGCCGGTTATACCTAATAAACCTAGAGCTATAAATGCAATCCAGTTCTTTTGTAACGCTATAATACTAGTACGATCTTTTAATAACATGAAAATCATTATAATTATCGTCGCAAAAACAAACCTTTCGGTTGCAACAACATAAGGAGATGCATCCGCAACGACTGATGCGCCAGCATTAAAATTAGATCCCCAAAAAAATGTGGAAAGAGTGACTGCTAGTAACACTAAATATCTATTGTTAGACATGAACTCTATCTCCATAAAAATGCATTAAGAATTGTCAAAAATAGATGATCTCTTTCTTGTAATAATCTAAAAGCCTTTTTATTACCAATCTCAATTTCAGTGCCTACTGTAAATACATTCATAATTAATATCCTTATGTTGATAGTATGATTGGTTTAAAATAATATTATTATCTCATTTATAGTACAATGAACATATTTTCAATACAGAATTCCAAAAATGAAAAAATCAATTTCTTTAAATGACCTCAATCTTTTTATAAATGTTGTTCAGGCAGGTAGCCTTACTAAAGCCTCAGAAAATCTTTCAATTCCTATGGCCACTATTAGTCGGCGCTTAACTCAATTAGAAGAATCAATAGGTGAACATCTGTTAAACCGCACTACCAGATCTGTATCATTAACTACATTAGGGCAAAAGTATTTTGACCAATGTATTAATCCTCTAACAGAATGTGTAATGGCCGTAAAACACTTAAATGACAGCCACTATCAGTTATCAGGAACGATAAAAGTAACAGCACCGAGTAATTTAACTCACAAATGGTTAGCGAATTGTATTTTTTCTTTTATGAAGCAATATCCAGATATCAAGATTGATTTAATGGTAACTAACCGTATTGTTGACCTAACTGCATTGAACATTGATATTGCAATTCGAGTAGGAAATTTAGATGATAGCAATTGGGTAGCAAAAAAATTGTTTCTATCAAAAAATATTTTATGTGCATCTCCTAAATATTTAGAATCGAATTCGATCCCTTTACATCCAGTAGATTTGAAGAATCACAAACTAATATGTTCTACCATTAGTAATGGATGGACACTGAAAAACACTAAGACACAAGAGTTGTATGTTACAGATATGACGTTTCACTTTGTTGTTGATGACACTCAGTTAATGATAAATGCATCTAAGCAGGATTTAGGCATTTGCTTTGTCCCTGAGCAATTCGTTTATTCTGACATTCAAGATGGGAAGTTAATCCCAATTTTACCAGAGTGGATTGGTAACTCAAGTCCAGTTTATATGATGGTTAGAGATAGAAGCTACATTCCTAATAGAGTGAAAATATTTAAAGAATACATAGAGCAATACATTCGAGATGAAAATCTAATTAATTA
Organism: Gilliamella apicola; assembly: GCF_000599985.1. Taxonomy (NCBI): domain Bacteria; kingdom Pseudomonadati; phylum Pseudomonadota; class Gammaproteobacteria; order Orbales; family Orbaceae; genus Gilliamella; species Gilliamella apicola. The sequence goes on along the minus strand of NZ_CP007445.1, from coordinate 1,358,992 downwards.
TTAAACAACGAGCGTCGATACAGCTTTGTAGCATTATGTCGATGTCATTTATTAAGAAATTAAAGGTATATCCTTTTAAAGGATGATCTTGGATGATTGGTTAGGTTTTATTCCCTGTCACACTTTATATAGGTTTACAATATACGACCTCATTAAATGCTGCTATTTATTTGTCTGCGACGCCGGGTATGGTACTGGCGATTAATAAACTGATATTTAATAATCATATTTCAAAGAATAATATTTTTTGTATGTTACTAAGCACCTTAGGGGTTATTTATTTAATCTTTAAGGGCGATTTTACCAATATAGAAACACTAAAGAATCTCAATCAGGGAGATCTGTGGGCAATGGGTTCAGCGATTAATTGGGCTTTTTATTGTACTTTTTTAGGATAAAAGATAAGGTTATTTCGGGGAATGTGTTTGTAACAGTAAGTTCTGTATTAGGAGCATTGATATTATTACCCATTTCTATTATTTATTTTTTCTATTTCCTGTCACCGATTTTACTCCTTATCTACAATCAGATTTTATTTTAGGATTGTTATATTTAGTTTTGTTTCCATCATGGCTAGCTTATTTATTTTGGAATAAAGGTATCATGGAAATTGGAGCTACACGTGGTGAAATTTATACTCACCTAATCCCTCTATCCGGAGGATTATTTAGTATAGTATTTTTAAATGTAGAAATTAATTGGTTTCATATTGTTAGTGCTTTTTTAATCATTATTGGCGAAGTCCTCTGTTCTAAAAAATAATATCAATTAAGTTATTTAGTTATACAAAACTATCTTGTATATCAACATTATTGGTAAATTAGATAAAAAATACTAGTCTTTAACTATTAGGAATGATAATCAAATAATTATTTCAGCCATTATTCCGAAGTAGTAGAAAATTAATTAGAGCTAGCAAGTGATATTGATTTAACATAAATGTAAAAATAAAGTTGTTGGATATAAACAGTAAAATGTACTAGTTTAAGTTTTTTTAAGTAATTCTCGATAAGAAAAACTAAATCTGACAGCCAGATTTGAGCGCAGTACGTACATTTTATTTTTCTACATATAGAATGTAATTATCAAATAGCAAGATTCAGATTGTAATAGATAATAAAGTTTGTAAAATCAGATCATGAGAGAAAAAATTCGCAAAGAACTTCAAATAATAGCTGAAGAAAATTATCGAATCTTTGCTGCAAAGCTTATTCCCAACATTGATAATTTATTAGGTGTGAGATTACCTAAGCTGCGTAAAATAGCAAAAAAATAGTACAGCTTGATTATGAATACTACCTTGCAATGGATAATCATTTATACTTCGAGGAAGTGATGTTACAAGGTATGATTATAGGTGAAATTAAATTGCCATGGACTGAGCGTTCACGTTATGTGAAACAATTTATCTCTAAAATTGATAACTGGTCAGTCTGTGATAGTTTTTGTTGTGGTTTAAAGTTTGAGGTTTCAGAAAAAGAGCTTGTATGGCAATTTCTACAGCCCTATTTTGCATCGGATAAACCATATGATATTCGCTTTGCTGTGGTCATGTTGCTTTTTTATTTTGTAGATGATGAGTATGCGCAGAAAGCATTCACTTTGTTTGATCAAATAAAAAACGATGATTACTATGTTAAGATGGCTGTTGCATGGGCAATTTCTATTTACTTTCGTGACTTGCCTACGTTAACAATGTCATACTTGCAGAAAAATCAGCTAGATGATTGGATTTATAATAAAGCATTACAAAAAATAACCGAATCATTGAAAGTGGATTCTAGTACAAAAATCATCATTCGATCTATGAAACGTAAAATAAATAAATTATGATTATCAGTGCCAGCCGTAGAACAGATATTCCAGCTTTTTACTCTTCATGGTTTTTTAACCGACTAAAAGATGGGTTTGTTCTGGTTCCTAATCCAAGGAATTCAAAGCAATTAAGTCGCATTTTTCTATCACCCGATATAATTGATTGTATTGTATTTTGGACTAAAAACCCACTTCCCATGTTAAATAAACTGCCAAAGCTTTCTTGTTATCCTTTTTATTTTCAGTTTACATTAACAGCTTATCAAGCCGACATTGAAAAACATCTTCCCTCTTTGCAAAAACGAATCGCAATATTCAAGCAATTAGCTGAGCAAGTTGGACAAGATCGTGTTATTTGGCGATATGATCCTATATTAATAAATACACACTATACAGTTGACTATCACATCGATTTTTTTAATCAAATTGCTTCCTCTCTTCGCGGTTACACAGATACCTGTATCATTAGTTTTATTGATGATTATCCACACATACGACAGTCTTTAATTAAAGAACGAATCATACAATTAGAGTTAGCTGACATATTAAATCTATGCAGTTCACTATCTGAAATTGCTAGATTTAATCAACTAACTTTACAAACATGTGCTGAGGAAATAGAGTTATTGAATTGCAATATTTCTCATGGAGCTTGTATCGATAAAACACGCATTGAAAAGTTGACTGGTCGCTTATTGTTGGCTAAGAAAGATAAAAATCAGCGACCAACCTGTCAATGTATAGAAAGTATTGATATTGGAACATATGATACCTGCTCTTTTGGATGTGTATACTGTTATGCAACATCATCAAAGAGAAAAGTCCTAGCTAATAGACACCTACACAATAAATGTTCGCCTAAATTAATAGGTGATCTTCTTGAAACCGACATAATCAAAGATAAGACAATGCACTCATTATTTACTTTGCAAAATGAACTATTTTAATAGCAATATTCGGGTTTTTAATTGTTGAGATTTTAAATATTATAGGTTCTATCATTAATTATAATAAAAAAAGCATGAAAAGTTATCCAAAAGTGATTATTTAAAACTAGTTGATAGTGGTGCTAAAAAGCCAAATACTAATAAACAAATTCAAGTAACTTACATTGAAAAATTTAAGAAAAGAGATTGATTCTGATACGAATTTAAGTACTGATACGCTTGTTTTTTGTGAATATAATTTATTATTCCGAGGATTAAAACAGATTAGTCAATATTCAAATAAACAAGAACATTCCTACATTGCTTCACTGGCTAGTTGAAACGGAGTATTCATGATACAAAGACAAAAACAGATAGACTTTGCTCGAATAAGAAAAGCTATCGGATATTTGAGTGAAAACTATAAATCTCAACCGACACTTGAACAAGCAGCAGAGCATGTAAATTTAAGTTCTTATCATTTTCAACGTATGTTTTCTAACTGGGCGGGTGTTAGTCCTAAACAATTCCTAAGATACATCAATATAACTCATGCTAAAAAACTTCTAAAAGAGGATAAAGCTTCATTATTGGATACCACCTATGAGTTGGGATTGTCAAGTACGAGCCGATTACACGATTTATTTATTGATATTGAAGGTATGACTCCTGGAGAATATAAAAATGGCGGTGAAAACTTATCAATTAACTACAGTTTTGTTGAAAGTCCTTTTGGAAGGGCCATTGTTGCATCAACAATAAAAGGAATTTGTTATATCGCTTTTGTTGATAATGAAGAATCATCACTTAAATTATTGAAAAACCAATATCCTAATGCTCAGTACCAAAAACACAGAGATCAGATTCAACAAAATGCAATAATTGTATTTACACAAGATTGGTCAAGACTAGATAAAATAAAGCTACATATCAAAGGTACTGATTTTCAACTTAAGGTATGGCAGGCTTTATTGACAATCCCTATGGGCAAACTCTCAACCTATAGCAACATAGCAAACAAAATAAATAATCCAAAAGCTAGCCGTGCGGTTGGATCTGCTATTAGTGATAACCCAGTAGCATTTTTAATTCCTTGCCATAGAGTTATAAAATCAACAGGATTACTGGGGCAATATCATTGGGGTTGCGATCGGAAAGCCGCGATGATTGGTTGGGAAGGCGCTAAAACAGATGATTGACTACAATAAACTAGTAATAATTAAAGTGAGCTTTATAAAGAAGAAATAACTGAGGGTTTTGCAAGCACACCCTTTTAGCGTTACGATTATTTTGATCAGTATATAAACCAGTCGTTTGGTACTAAATTATACATTTTTTGGCGCTAATTTAGTTAGGTCATAATTATCAACAATCTCAACTCACTTCTTTCCATTTTAATTCAGTATTACTACCTACTTTAAAACTCGTTTGTAAGACTGTTTTTTTACAAGGTTAATTAATTACCATTGTTCTCACCTTATTTATTTTTTTCATAACAATGATCTAATAAAACCAATATTAATTAGTGCTACCTACCCAATTTTTTACATTATTGACAACAGTCATTTGAAACTTTAGCAAGATTCGGATTGTTAACAATGCTGAATGAATTTTACTATAACTTAAAAATAAACAATCGAGTAAACACAAAGAAAGGATAAATGGAAAGTGTTAAAAATAAAATTCAAAAACGCAGAAATTATAATATTTATGCAGTCAATTTTTCTATTGTAAAAGATAGACATGAATCTTTAATAGAAAATAAAAATGTATGGAAGCGATCATTAAGGTACCTATCCTTCCATACATAGATCTAATTAAAAGCTTACTTGCATATAGATGAACACGCGATTAACAGTAATATTGGCGATCGCAAATAATACATTTTTACTAAAATTTCTTATGGTAATTTACTAATAAATAATGGGAAGAGAAGATGAACAAATTGCTAATTCATAAGATTTCTTATTCAAATTTATGCGCGCAATTCTCTGAACAAATAATAATAGCCGTGCTGCCGATTATAGCAGTGCTATCTATGAGTGCTTCAGCAGCTGAAACCGCTTTTATACAAATGATAAATACTTTGCCTTTTCTATTACTATCGATTCCGATGGGAGTAATTGCAGATAGAGTATCTAGAAAAAAACTAATGATCATAATAGAAATAGTTCGAGCAACGGCTATATTTATATTATTTTATTTGACGTTCTCAGGGAGTCTATCAATCAATAAAATTGCATTATTCGGTTTTTTTATAGCCATGGGTACAGTTATTTACAGTGTAGCAAGTCCGGCTTTAGTGGCATCTTTTGTCATAAAAGAGCAACTTATTAATGCCAATAGATCAATAGAAATTGCCAAAAGTGTGGCTTTTACAGCTGGGCCAGCTTTAGGTGGTATTCTTGCTAGTTGTTTATCTGGCGGGTTAGCGTTCATCTTGGCTTTTTCGCTCTCAATAGTAAGCGCTGTTTTTCTAATATGTTTACCTAAAGAGCCACTTATAGAAAAATCTGGAAGAAATGTTATTCAAGAACTCTGTGATGGTTTGATTTTTTTAATAAAAAATAAATATCTTATGCCAATAACCATAACTGCCTTTGTGTTTAATCTATCGCAATACTTGTTATTATCTATTTTTGCTTATTATGTTATCAATAATCTATACTTTACTTCTTTTGAAGTTGGAGCTTCATTAAGTTTAATTGGTTTAGGAATGTTAATAGGATCATTTTTATACAAAATTATATCTAAAAAAATTAATTTTGGTTTGCAACTGTCTTTAGGGCCTATATCTGCTTTTATGGCTTCAATTTTGATGTTCTTAACTCTTATATATTCTGCCAAAATATTAGTTTTTGTAGCCTTTTTCTTTTTTGGATTTGGACCTATTATATGGACTATATCAACAGTATCATTAAGACAGCTAATCACGCCTAGTAATATGATAGCTAAAGTATCGTCGGTGATAATGACTGTTACATTTGGGGCTCGACCTTTGGGAGCAGCCATAGGAGTGTACATAAGTGCAAATTTTGGTGTGAAAAGTTGTATTCTTGCAGTGTTATGAAGTGACCCCCAATAGTTGGACAACCAATTACAGGGGGTCTTTTTATGTCAAAATATAGTCGAGATTTAAAAATTATCATAGCTAATGAATTCTTATCAGGAGAATCATCGGAAATTCTTTCAAAAAAATATGCGATATCTTCTCGTCAGATTCGATATTGGTCCCAAGTGGTTGCAATTCATGGTGATAGCGCCTTTCAACCAACACCTCATTTACGTCATGCCGAAGCAAGATTACAAGCACTAAAATTAATGTGGACAAATGATTGGTCTCTCGGGCACACTAGTGCTATGCTTAATTTAAGTTCCCCCGGGCTTCTATTTGTTTGGCTTGATAGATATCATAAAAAAGGTTTCCGAGGGCTTGAATATCATTCCAGAGGAAGACCATGTATGAAGAAACCCCGTATTGAACCCACTCACTGTGATGATGAAAAAACAATTGAAGCATTAAAAGAGGAAATTGCTTATCTACGAGCAGAAAATGCTGTTCTAAAAAAGTTGGAAGAGCTGAAGCAAGCAAAACGTCAACAAACAAAGAAAAAACGTTAGTTGTTTTAGCTCTTAAATATCAGTATTCCTTAAAACATTTGCTATCAGCAACAAAACTGGCAAAAAGTGTTTTTTATTATCATGTTAATAGGTTGAAAACTCCGTCTGCTTATGAAAATGAGTTAAAACGTATAGAATCGATTTACCATGAACATAAAGGGCGCTATGGTTATCGGCGAATTCATTTAGCGTTGATAAATGAAGGAATTAAGCTCAATCATAAAACGGTACAACGATTAATGGGTCAGCTTAATCTCAAATCGACAGTAAGACCTAAAAAATATCGTTCTTATCGTGGAGAGACAGGTAAAACAGCAGCTAATTATCTTAAAAGAGATTTTAAATCATCGAGACCGAATGAAAAATGGGTAACGGATGTCACAGAATTTAAGGTAAATGAACAGAAAATTTACCTATCCCCCATTATCGATTTGTATAATCAAGAAGTAATCGCTTATAAAGTGGCTAAAAATGCACGTTTAACGTTGGTGACAGATATGCTTCAAAAAGGGATATCACGATTAAAACAGTATGAAAAACCGTTACTACATAGTGACCAAGGCTGGCAATATAGAAATTGCCATTATCAGAAGCTACTAGCTAATAATGGCATCAAACAAAGTATGTCCAGAAAAGGAAATTGTTTAGATAATGCGGTAGCTGAAAACTTTTTTGGTCTATTAAAATCAGAAATGTATCATGGACAATGCTTTCAAGATGCAGATGAATTGATTGAAAAAATAGAAGAATATATAGAATACTACAACACCAAACGGATTAAAGCCAAATTAAAAGGCCTGACTCCGGTTGAATATCGAAATCAGGCCTTACAAGCCGCTTAATAAAAGTGTCCAACTTTATGGGGTCACTTCATTAATCGGTTTTTTAATTCAATTAATCATAATTCTTCTTTCAAAACCAGCCAAATTAAAAAATTTATCGGATGCTGAAGAATAAAAATAATATCATTTAAATAACAATATTATAAAGGTGAGCACTATCTAATATTTTGGCTAGGCTCACCATTCTGCCTTTAGATTTAATTATATCCTTAGGACTCAAGTTATAAATAAAAATACAAAACTACCTATTATTTAACTTATCCCATAAACTTGATTAATATTTTTTCTCAAACATAGCCATTAAAGTTATTGATACTTGAGTTAGAACTTCTTACCCACTGTAACCTTGTTTTAGGTATTGATCTATTTAGTCTTGGATGAAAACTAACGTAAACTATAAAGTGAAATATGTCCTTATTAACTTAATCGATAAGTACTTTTTTGCAAGTAGTTCAGGGTGTGTTTTAATTAGGTTTATCAATATTATTACTATCAATATTTTCAAAGACAATAGCAGTACCTGTTGCGAGCAATGTATATTTGATTGTGCCAGCAACTGCTAATGTGACAATAATGGTAGTACAACCAAATAGTTTAAAAAATTAATTCAACTAAAGCGACAATTAAATGAAAAAAATAACATTTCTGGGTGAGCTAATTGTGACAGGGATACTGCAAATAAAATTACACAATTTGCTCCAAAAGGTGGCATCATAAATGGTGTAATTTATAAAATGGCTAAAACCATTAAAAAAATATAGAACAAAAACTGCCAACTAAACTTTGCAATAATTCACTATTTTTTGATTTTGTTAGCAACTTTTCCTTGCTGAAAAGAATTGATTTCATTATTCTTTATTATACTAAATGAGTGAAAGTATGAGTGTAAACCTAAGAATGGACAACTATGTTCATTTTTGTATTAGTACGAATTTGTTCATATATCAAACACTTTGGATCAAAAATGAAAAAAACCTCTAAATTAATAGCTGATACAGCCGAGCAACTCTTTTATCAAAAAGGATTTGGCAATGTCGGGGTTGATGAAATCAGAGATCAATCGGGTTGTTCTAAAACAACGTTATATAAATATTTTGGTAATAAAGATAATCTGATTTTTGAAATTTTGAAAATAAGGGATTTACGCTTTAGACAAAAACTTACTGAAACAATTGCTAATCTTGATCATTATGAGTCAATTATGCAAATATTCAAATGGCATCTTGACTGGTTTAATCAAGTCGATTTTAATGGCTGCTTATTTGTAAGAGCAAAAGAAGAAATTCATAACGATCAGGCTGTACAACAACTGGTGATTGAACATAAAGAGTTTATCCGAAAACTGATTTATAAGCAGCTGCCTCATAGTCCACAACAGACAATTTTAACCAACCAATTAATGGTGATATTAGAGGGATTAATCAATATCAGCGTTGTTTATAAAGAAAATAAATCACTTTATAATGAACTGATTAATAATAATCTTGATTTAGTTTTAAAAATATTATCACAGCAGGACTGAATTTTATTGATAAATAATCACTATTACATTTAGTTTGTTAATGCATATTTAATGCTAAAATATAAGCCATTAGTTAAACTGCTTAGTTCCATCATATAAAGTAATTATTCTAATCATCTATTTAATACTCCAAGGAGTCATTATGAAAAGGGAAACGTTATTAAACTATGCCAAAAAGCAATTTCATGCAGAACCTAATTATCTTTGGAACAATTTTCCTAGGTATGCTGTATTACGGCATCACGATGATGGAGATAAGTGGTTTGCTATTGTGATGAATGTGCCTGGTACAAAATTAGGTCTCAAAGATGATAAAGAAGTGGATATATTAAATGTCAAACTCAGACCAGAATATATTGGATCGTTAAGAAAAAAACAAGGTATTTTGCCAGCTTATCATATGAATAAAGAACATTGGATTAGTATTGTTCTTTCTGGACCACTAACCGATAAAGAAATATTTGATTTTCTGACTGAAAGTTATAATTTAACTTCTCGTTAACCACTGCATCATTAACCTAATATAGAGATATAATACTCATTTTTATTAATAAAATAGTATGTTTTTATGACGAATAAAGAGCTAATTAAACAATTTTATCAGCACGTATTTATTAAACGGTGAAATTGATAAAATCCCTGAATATGTTATCGAAGATTATATCCAACACAACCCTAAAGTTGAAACAAGTCGTGAAGCTGTTATTAACTTTTTTAAAAATTTTCTTCAATTAAAACCTAAATTTGAAATTATTAATATGTGTAGTGAAGGCGATATGGTTTATCTATTTCATAAATGCACCCTCGCTGATGGCAGTGTGCATAAAGCATGTGATATTTTCCGCGTTGAAAATCATAAAATAGTCGAACATTGGGACGTAATTGAAAGAGGTGTAGAAAAAATTCAATCTATTAATAAAAATGGAATTTTTTAATAATTTTAATTAGGTTTTATAAAGATAGTAATTTACAGTTATTAACATCAATCATATAAATCTATAAAAAATTATTTTTAGCATATTTTTTTATAGATTTTGAATTTTCTTCTAGTTATTTCATTAAAGATGATGTTTAAAACTATCATTTAAAAATTTATGCAACTAACAAGATAAAATTTGAGTGATATGATTACATTTAGATTAAATATAAAAGAGAACTCGTTTTGAGTTCTCTTTTAATCATTTATTGTGAAATAAACAAGTTGAAAAACTAAATAGCATAATTAACATCTACACCACGAATATTATGTGCTCGGCTTCTTTCTATAGATTGAATTGCAGCGATGACATCACGGCCTTCTCGCATTCCATCAATTAATTTTCTTGCTTGTTTGCAATCACCAATTTGTTGGAATTGATAGTGGTTTTTATCTGCATGTTGTCGGAATTGTTCAGTAAATTCTGACACAGGGGTTAAACCTAAGCAGACAAAACCATAGTCGAAATCGAGCTCTTCAATTTGACCATTTCGAGAAACAATAAAGCGGTCTTCTTTAACTTCTTGTAATGTAGTTTCTAACATTACGTTGACGTGATTATCATCAATCATTCTCATCATTGATAAACGGCCAATCATATCTAAATCTTTTGCTAATGCCGACTGCATTTCAACAATAGTGGTGCTTTTAGCTTTATTTTCAGAGAAATATTCAACCACATCTAAACCGACAGCTCCGCCACCGATTACAACAATTTTTTTATTAGGAATATCAGTAAAGTATTCGAAATTATCCATCAGATCAAAAATTGAGAAGACGTTGCGATTCTCTTTTGCTAACTGTTCATGTAATCCTTTAATAGGAGGTAATAGAGCCTTAGCACCTGTGGCTGCGACAACCAGATCAGGGTGATGACTTGCTACCATCTCTGGTGTTGCTTTTGTATTTAAATGGATTGTGACATTGTCTAATTTGTTGATACGGTTGATCAAAAATTTTGGTAGATCCGCTATACGTCGTTTATAAGGAAAACGTGAAATAATGGATGATAATCCACCAAGAAATGGTTTTTCTTCATATAGGGTTACGTTACAACCAACTTCGGCTGCGGTGGCTGCAGCTTCAAGCCCAGCAGTCCCTCCACCTATTACCACTACATTAAGTGGTTCAGTTATTTGATAGCGTTTATAATCTTCATAACTGATAATATCAGGATTTACTGTGCAGCGTATTGGTTTAGATTTGGCAATTCGATGATCTGCACACCCGATATTACATGATATACAACGTCTTAATGTATCAATTTCGTTATTTTTAACTTTTTCAACCCAATAAGGTTCTGCAATTAATCCTCGCCCCATTACAACAAAATCGGAAACACCGTTTGCTATCGTATCAGCAATAATTTTTGGATCACGGAAATTTCCTGAGGCAATGGTTGGTTTGTTGAATTTGTCTTTCACTGCTTTCGCCATATATGATCGCCAACCATCGGGTAAGTTCATCTGATCGATTTGCATGAATAAAGTGTCATTTTGAGCCGCTGATACATCAAAAATATCAACGCCTTCGTTTAAATATTCTAGAATTTCTAGCGTATCTTCTAAGCTATTGCCACCTTCAATAAAGTCATCAGCACTAAAACGCAACATTATTAGAAAATTTGGTCCAACATGTTTGCGAATTTCGTCAATGACCATGCGAACTATTCGCGCACGGTTTTCAACGCTCCCACCAAATTCGTCAGTACGTTTGTTAAATATTGGAGATAAGAATTGACTAAGTAAGTAGGAGTGTCCTGCATGAATTTCGACAGCATCAAATCCTGCTCGTTGTACTCTTGATGCGGCTAATCCATATTGTTTCACAACATAATATATTTCATCAACTGACATAGGTCTTGGAGCATTGCCACCCGTTTTTGATGGAATATTTGATGCAGAAATAGGCTGCAAGCCATTCAGTCGTCCAAAATAAGCAGATGCACCTGCATGATTAATTTGTACAGCGACAGTGGCACCATGTTTATGCATACGTTCTGTGAATTTAAATAATCCAGGTATATACTGGTCATTATCAATCCGTAGTTGTGTTGTCCCATTAGTTCCATATGGGTAATCAATACAGACGTTTTCAAGAATAATTAATCCAGTTCCACCCTTAGCTCGTTGTTCATAATACTGTATGTGGTCATCAACAAATTCACCACTTAAGGTTGCAAAGTTAGTTCCAATCGGTGGCATTACAATTCGATTTTTAATCGTGGTGCGTTTAATTGTGATAGGTTGAAAAATTGAAGAGAAATCGCTCATGTTACTCCCTCATACCATCACACAACTCTGAAGTTGTGCTACTTTTAAATTTTAAATTGATATTCGATTAACTCTATTATACACAATTTATCAATAAATATATTCTTTATTTTCTCATTTATTCATTTATTTTTTCTATAAATTCTTATCATTTACCATTAATATATAAATGTTATAAATAAACATATTAAATATATTTAACAATGATAATACAGTATTAAATTAGTTTTATTTATTACTTTATTATAAATAATTAAATTTTAAATTTGAAAAATAATAATTATTAATAAATTAATTATTAAATTGATTTTAAAAGGAATTATTATTTATATATTATTTAAATTTTAGATGTTTATTATATTTTTAATTCATTTTTTAAATAAAAAAATACCACGTCTAAGTGGTATTTTGGTTGAAATGCGATCTGATTTTAATCTAGAAACAGACTTATTGATCGATTTTAGCTTTTATTTGCTTTACGTGAATTAATTGCAAACTGACGACGTCCACCTGGTCTTGGTACTAAGTCACCCAACATAACCTCATAACCACCGTCAACAACTAATTCAGTACCATTAGAATAATCTGAACGTTTACTGGCTAAATATAAAACAGCATTAGCGATATCAATTGTTTCACCAATACGATGGCTTGCAATCATTCGCGTACGACCTTCTTCTACTTCTTTATCTTCATAGAATTTTTTCGATAATGGTGTTTTAACAAAACAAGGGCAAACAGCATTACTACGTATACCAAATTGTCCCCATTCAGCGGCAATTTGTTTTGATAGCATTGAAATAGCAGCTTTTGTCGGACTATATGCACCACTATAGGTTTCTGGTGTATGCGAAGCAACAGTTGAGATATGGACCATGCGACCTGATTTCTGTTCGATCATCATACGACCAAAACGTTGAGACATTAGGAAATAACCTGTCATGTTGACATTAATAGTTAGTTGCCATTCATCAAGCGGTAAATCTTCTAACGGACAGAATTTTAAAATTGCCGCAGTATTGACTAAAACATCACAGCGACCAAATTGTTTTTTGACTAAAGCAACAGCATCGTCAACACTTTTTTCATCAGTTGTATTACAAGCCAACCCTATCGCTTTAATACCATATTCTTTGGCTAATTCAGCAGCATAATCTTGGCATTTGGTTTCATCAAGATCGATGAGTACTAAATTTGCTTTTTGTTTAGCAAATTCTCGGCAAATTTCGGCGCCCATGCCACCTACCGCACCCGTGATAACACAGACATCGCCTTCTAAACCTAACCAATTGTTATTCATACAGACTCCTAATATTATTTTTTATACTAATCGCTGATTATTTACGATTAATATTTTCAAATTAATAGTTTATATATTTGACTTTCACTGATTTAATTTGTATTCAATTTGAATTTTTATAAGAAAATTATAATTTTCAAGCTAAACTTTTATGTAATATATTTAAAATGTACCGCAGATCTTTTACATCAAGTTGACCAGGTGCAGATGCATGTTTTGCTGCGCCAAATGTGAGGTCAGATCCAAAAGTTTCGCCCGCAACCCGACTAATCGCGCCTTTTCCTGCCATTGACATAGTAATTAAAGGTGTATGCGCATATTTATCTTTCATTACAGCGGTTGCAGCAAGTAAGTTAATCACGTCTTCACGTGAACGTGGCATTACAGCGATTTTTGGAATATCTACGCCAAGATCCTGCATTTTGCGTAATCTTGCTATAATTTCATCTTTTGGCGGTGTTTTATCAAAATCATGGTTTGAGGCAATAACTAAAACCTTATTTTGATGAGCTAACTCGACAATTTCTTCTACATATTTGTCGCCTGTGAAAACTTCAATATCAACAAGATCAATCAATCCACTTTTAATCATCTGTTTATTCAGATTAATATAAAATTCTACCGAAGCAGGATAAACGCCCCCTTCATTAGCGGTACGAAATGTGAATAAAATTGGTTTGTGACCAATGATTGAGTTTAATTTGTTTGCTGTTTGTTTTACTTTTTCAATATCATCAACATGTTGAAAATGATCTACTCGCCATTCGACCATATCAAAGTCGATTTGAGTCAAAAATTCAGCTTCATTTACTAATTCTTGTTCTGTTTTACCCACAATTGGAACGATAATTTTAGGCGCTCCAACACCAATATCTAAATTTTTCACTGTAATTTTTGTCATCTAGTCACCAATAAATTTATTTTTTTATCCTCTCGATCAAAATTGAGAAAGAGGATAATTGATACTGTTATAAATATTAATATTTATATTAATTACAATATGTTAAATAAATATTTAGTCATTAAAACCCATTTTTTCTTTAACATAATCAATAGGAGCATCTTGTCCTGTCCAAATTTTAATTTGTGCATGACCTTGCCATAACATCATTCCGATACCGTTTAATATTTTACAACCTTGTGCTTCAGCTATTTCTAGTAATTTAGTTTTACGCGGACTATAAATACAATCGGTTACAACAAGATCTTTTCTTAACATACTAGGATCGGTAATTAAACTTTGTCCTTCTAAAGGCTTCATACCAACACCTGTTGCATTACATAATACTGTACTTTCAGCGATTTCTTGACGCAATTTGGCTTTATCTGCTAAATCATAAACTGTTGCTTTACAATTTGTTTTATCATTGATTCGTTTAGCTATTTCTACAATTTTATCAAAGCATTCGTCTTGTTGATTGAAAATAGAAATCTCTTTAACACCATCTAGAGCGGCTTGTACGGCAATAGCACTTGCAGCGCCACCACCACCAAGTAATGTCATTTTTTTTCCAATAATATCAACACCAGCCTCTTTTAATGAGCGCATGTATCCCATACCATCAGTGTTATATCCAGTCAGTACACCATCATCATTAGAAATGGTATTACATGCTCCAATAAGCTCAACTGCTGGAGTTAATTTATCTAAATATTGGCATACAAGTTGTTTATTTGGCATTGATACTGCACTACCACGTAAACCTAGTGCTCGTAAACCTTTTATAGCATCAGGTAATTTTTCTTGTGTCACTTCAAAAGCTAAATAGACATAAGGAACGTCTAGTTTAGAATAGATAATATTTTGCATCTTCGGTGATAAACTGTGTCGAATTGGATATGCCATTAGTCCAATTAATAAAAAATGACCATCAATATTTGCTCTCATACTTCTCTCCAATTTTTAATCATTAAGTTCAGCTACTTGTTTAAGTAATTGTTTTGTATCTTCTAAATACATTTTTGCTCGTTCAATTGGAGAATGACTCAATGCAAACTCATCATTACAACATTCAATTGAAATTGGCATTTCTGGTAAAGCTTTCAATAATGAAACTAAATCAATTCCACCACGTCCCGGTGATAAGCGATAATTTCTTGCTTGGTAAAGTAATCCTTCGGTATCTTTAGGTTTTTCTTTAGTTCCATCGCATAATTGCATATAACGCCAACAATCCTTAGGTACATTTTTCAAGTCTTCCAGTGTATTAGCGCCTCGATCAAAATGTAATGGATCAATAATCATACCTTGGTTATTTTGATTCGCGGCTTTAAGTAGTTCTACACCTGAATTGACGGTAGGAATATCAGTCCAAGGCATCGGTTCAATATTGATTGCGATACCTAATGGTGCTGCAATTTCACATAATTGTGCAAAATTGTCAGCCAAACGATTTCTATCAGGATCATTACCTGCTAACAATACTTGACTAGCACCTAAACGGGCTCCCGTTTCTAATACAGGTAAAAAATTGATGACACGTGTATCTGGTTTAAGTCGGAAAATTTCAATATCTAAAACTTTGATACCAGTCTCTTTTAATCGCCTCTCTACTTCCCTGATTAGTGGAGTGTCACCTACTGTCGCATAAACAGGTTCAGTAGGTGTGGCTGGAATAAGTCTTAAACCAACATGGGTATAACCAGCTTCAGCTGCCACAATGATTTGGTTTGCTGGAGATACATCTAATACTGTCAAGGCAGCAAGCCCAATAGGACGTTCAATTGCCATACAATCCTCCTGAAATTTTAAAAATTTATCTGAAATAAAAAAAATAAGTTGCTAATAATGTAAAACAATAAAATAATTTTATCTATAGATTTTGTTATTTTAATTTATTTTTTTAATAAATTTATTCATAATAAGCCAAATAGTCATAAAAATTATTTACGAATAATTCTTAATTTAAATAGCAAAAATGAACGTATTATTTTGATTTATAGATAAAAATAACTAATGCGAATTTGATACTAATAGATTTGATATAAATTAAATGACCTGTAAATAAAAAATATGATCAAAAAAATTTAGCCGATTTTAATAATTGGAATGAAATACAAAATTAAATTGTTTAACAAAGGATGCACTATGAAAAATAAATATATTCCTACCTCGATATGCTTATATATGAACTACTTTGTTCATGGTATGGGAGCAATCATTCTAGCCCAAAATATGGACTATTTGGCTAATCAATTAAATACCGACAGTGCGGGGATTGCTTATGTGATCTCTGGTTTGGGGATTGGACGATTAATTGTTTTGTTTGTTATGGGCGCACTATCAGATAAATTTGGTCGTAAACCTTTCGTATTTTTAGGTGGTCTATTTTATATAGGATTTTTGCTTGGCATTTTGATTAGCCCAAATCTACAAATTGCATTTATATTTGCTGTTTTAGGTGGTATTGCTAACTCAACACTGGATGCTGGTACTTATCCTGCATTAATGGAGTCATTTCCTAAGGCAACAGGTACAGCTTCAATTTTAACTAAAGCAGCCATTGCTGGTGGGCAATTTATATTACCGATTGTGATGACTATGATTATCGCCTCTAAAGCTTATTATGGTTGGTCATTCTTATTCTGTGTTGCTATTTTAGCTCTTAATGCATTAGCTGTGTTAAAAATGCCATTCCCAAATCATAAACAACCAGCAGCAGAAGAAATTGCAGATGAATCTATTGAGAAAGATACAAAGCCATTACCAAAATTAAAACAAAAAGCAAACTTTTGGATCGAAGGAATTTGCTTTATTATTATTGGTTATACATCAACAGCAACATTTTATTTAGTGTCAATTTGGTTACCTAAATTTTCCGAATCAGTTGCAATGATGAGCCCTTCTGCATCAGCTCAAACTATAAGTTATTATGCAATTGGTACATTAACAAGTGTTATTCTAACTTCAATATTAGTTAAAAGCTGGATTCGTCCTGTTTATGTTGTGTTCGTTTATCCTTGTTTATCAGCAATTATGCTGTTCGTTTTATTCTTATTCCCTTCACCAATGTTGTGTATGGCGGGTGGTTTTATCTTAGGATTTACAGCAGCTGGTGGTGTTCTTCAATTAGCTTTAACAACAATGTCAGAATTTTATCCGGAAGGTAAAGGTAAAGTTCTTGGTATTTTCTTCACTTCGTCTAGTATAGCAACTTTCTCTATACCGGTTATAACTGGAATTATTTCAAAAACCAGTATCGCTAATATCATTTTATTAGATGCATTTATTGCTGTATTAGGGTCAGTTTTAGCATTGGTAATTATTGCTAGATATCATAAAATTTTTGAACTACCGAATCGTAAATTAAGTTAAGTAATATTACTAAAGATAATTAATCAATAAAAAGCCACAAAAGTGATAAATTTCTTTTGTGGCAAATCTCTCTAAACTTTCCAAACATAATCTATTAAATAAAATACTATAAATATACAAATCGATAGATGATTCGTATTGATAACATAACAATTCCAAATGTTCAAACATAATAATCCGATGTATTAGTGTAGAATTGAGGTAAAAGTATCTTTTAGGTTTTTAGTTTGAGGTAATCGTTGCCCTAAGAAATTAGAAAAATAGCCATAAGTTTTTTTTAAAATCTAGTGTTAATACAAGACAAATATGAATATTCCATAAATTATCTTATAAGATCGGCATAAAAAAATAGGAACCAATTTTGGCATGCGAGCTATCAATAGGTTTGAAATCGGAATACTATTAGAGAGTATCCTTAGCATTACTGCCGAAACTAGATAGCTATCTAATAAAATATAAGGTTTTAATAATCAGAAGATTAGTAACGACTCTAATAATTATTTCACAGTGAATTAATTATGAATACTAAAGCATCTTATTGCAATAAGATGCTTTTTTATGCGGATAGTTATTAAATTTTCTTCATATCAATGACTTTCTTGAAACGTGAATAAACAATTAAGCCTAATATTACACTTGATAATGCAACGACAAGATCGACTAAAATTGCATAGCTAACATTTGTCATGGCTAATTTTGGTACTATTAGTGGGATTACAATAAATGATAAGCCACTTAAAGTATACATCGTTCCGACTGCAAAGCCTTTACGGTCAGGGAATAGCTGTTGCATAACAACCAAGGTAAGTTGTAATACACCACCTGCGGCAGTTAATCCCATTCCAATTGCCGCAATTAAACTCATGGTAGGATTAAGATTAAAGAGAAAAACCAACAAAGTTAACACTGAAAGTAAAGGCAATATAATAATACAAAAAATAGGTTTTATGAATTTTTTAACAATATAGGCTGTTGTAAAAACAGAAATTATTGAAGCCGTGCTGTAATAACTGATTAACTGTTTGGCCTCCATTTGATCCATCCCTATACCCTTTTCTGCAATTGCCGGTAACCATTGTAAAATGATCACGAAAGTTGCTGTAGTGGTAAAGCCCATAATGATTAATAAAATACCTTCAAAGAAAATATTAGGTTTACCAATAAAATAGTCATTATTCCCTTCATTACCACAGATAACTGTATTTTTAGAAGGAAATTTTCTTGGCGCGAGTAGTAACAAATTAAGAATGATACAAGCAATAAAGAATAGGAAAGCATAACCATACCACAAATGATAAGTATGAAATACAGTAACAATAAATGGTAAAACCAAGGTTCCCATTGAGATAAATGCTTTAATTAAAACGCTTGCTGTACCTGCTGATCTAGGAAAGCATTCGGTCAATGCTGGCATTGAGCCAGTGTCTAAAAAAGAGTTTCCTGCACCAATAAACATTGCTAAGTAAAAGGCGAAAGTTATATTGTGACAAAAAAGAATCCCAGAAAAAAAGATAATATAACAAAACATTCCCATTAAAATAAATGGTTTACGGCCAAACTTATCGGATAATATGCCACCGGCAAACATCAGCAATATTTTGCCAAATCCTATTCCTGAAGCCACAAAACCAACGCCAACTAGGTCAGTGTTAAGTTGAGCTGATATTTCCTCAGAAAATTGCATAATCACGATTAAAGCGATACTTTCAATAATATAATTCGCATAGATAGATCCTGCTATCGAATAAGAGTTATTATTATTATTGTTCATTAGTTAATACTCCATTATAAATTTAAAACCTTACAAAACTAACTGATTTAATATTAGCGGTAAAAGTCTCGGAATAAAAGAAAAATAACCTTACAAATAGCATCACTAATAACTTACTATTAATAAACAATAAGTTATTTGTCTACTATATTAGATTAGAATAGATGAAAATCATCATTTTGGAGATGACAAAAAATTTATAATGTAAAAAATTACAAATTCATTAATCAATATTGAGTACTTCTAAAAACTGTCCTAATATTTGCATCTCCTGACAATCTACATTTATTACATGACTTGCAGAATCCATATAAAGATGATGACGCTCTTCAAGTATTTTATCCATCTCATCAACAATTGATAATCCTGTTAATGAAGGGCGTTGTGCCATATTGGGATCTTTCATTAATCGTTCAGCAAGAATCTTTGCAGGAGCGGATAAGAAGAATACAATACCCATTTTTTGCATATGTAGGCGATTTTGGTCAGCTAGAATCATTCCACCACCTGTTGCAATAACTCGACACGGCTGTGTGACATCGATTAAAACTTGGCTTTCTTGTCTTCTAAAACCTTCCCATCCTTCTTTTTCAACTATTTCAGCAACTGTCCTTTTGGTGGTTTCATATAAGTAAACATCAGTATCAATAAATGAGTAATTTAATTTTTCAGCAAGTAAACGCCCCATTGTTGTTTTTCCTGACGCTCGGGCTCCAACAAGAAAGATTGTTTTATTCATTTTTATAATCTCACATCAATAACATAATACACTTATATGTTATTCTTAATATACACAAATGCAACAAATATTTACACATAATTAAAAATTTTTATAAATTATAAATATATCAAATAGTTAAATATCAAACGCATGTAAATATTTTTTTACATTAAAAACTATCTTATTAATAATTGTTTGCAATACATTTGAAATAAAAGTAATCTTAGCTTTCAATATCTAAAAAAATAGAAATTGACTAGATTAACTAGTAATGTAGTTATGAGAAATGATTTATAGGATAGGATTTTCTAGCAATAAGAGCGAAAAGAGTATGTAATCTATTATTAATAAATAGAATATCACTATTAATATTATTCTAAAAAATAATGCCTTATAGATTACACATCTAAAATTTTAAAAACCATTTTTCTGATAAACATTATCAGGGTTTGGCCCAGTTCTAAAATCTTCATTTAAACTATCAATTTGCTGCATTTCGGTGTCGGTTAATTCAAAATCAAAAATTTGCATATTTTCAGCGATACGTAGAGGATTAACCGATTTAGGAATGACAATAAGATCTTTTTGAACATGCCAACGTAAGGTTACTTGTGAAGATGATTTTTGATATTTTTGACCAA
The DNA here is from genome assembly GCF_000599985.1 of Gilliamella apicola. Taxonomy (NCBI): domain Bacteria; kingdom Pseudomonadati; phylum Pseudomonadota; class Gammaproteobacteria; order Orbales; family Orbaceae; genus Gilliamella; species Gilliamella apicola. The sequence continues at coordinate 1,338,269 of NZ_CP007445.1, read as the reverse complement.
TATCTATCAATAATGGTTCTTCAACAACACGCCCACGAGCCAGAGGACTCCAAGCTTCGATCGCAATTTGTTCTTTGTTTAAATATTCTATTAATTCTTTTTGTACTAAATAAGGGTGAATCTCAATTTGATTAATCATTGGTTTGATATTTGCACGAGTTTTCAACAATTCAAAATGGGATTGATGAAAGTTACAAACGCCAATTGCGCGAACCATTTTATTTTCATATAGTTGTTCAATGGCTTTCCATGTATCAAAGAAGTGATTTTTCAATGGCCAATGGACTAGGAAAAGATCTAAATAATCCGTTTGTAAATCTTTTAAGGATTGTTCAAAGGATTTTAACGTTTGCTCATAACCTTGATTAAGGTTACTTACTTTAGTCGTTAGAAATAGTTCTTGCCTTGCAACACCTGAATTGACAAAAGCTTCACCAAGTACTTTTTCGTTATTATAAAGCTGAGCAGTATCAAATGAACGATAACCATTACTTAAGGCTGTCATGACAGCGTTATTAGCTTCTTGCTGATCAACAATTTTAAAAGTGCCGAAACCTAACTGTTCGATTGATACACAATTGCTTAAGCTAATTTTTTTAATTAAAGATGCCATTTTTTTCTCATCAAATTATTTTAGCGACAGATATTAATCAATTTTTAAAACAATATATGTTGTTTTAAGTAGTTTATCATTTAACAAATATATTTAAATTATCTATACAAATAACAATATTTATTAAATAATCGTATGAATAGTAACATAAAATTAATTATTAAAAAAACTATCTCCACAATATTGGGTTAAAAATCGATAAAATTTTTGAGCGACAGGCATTAGCGGTCTATTTTTAACCGTTGCCACATAGATTTCTCGTTTTTGGCGATTTTTATTCATCGGTATTAATGAAACATTGGCTTGTTCTGGAACGGATACATTAATCATCATACCAATACCATAATTGATAGATACTAAACCAATCATTGCATTTTCACTTTCAACCCGACTAACAACATTAGTTAATTTAACACCTGATTCATTGATGATGTTGTCCAAATAACCTTTCATTCCACTACGTTCGGTATATAAAATTACCGGTTCATTAGCTATATCTTTTAAGTCCAGTTTTTTTCGCTTAGATAATGGATTCTCATTAGAAATAATAAATACAATTTCTTGCTTAGCTAAACGAGTGAATTCAATTTCTGGGTCATCATGCAAATAAGAGCATAATCCGATATCATAACGTTTACTTTTAAGTTCTTGAACAATATTTGCACTCAAATCTTCATAAAAGGAAAATGAAATATTTTTATATTCAGGTAAGCTAGTAAAAGCTTTAATAATCTTTGGTATATATCCCATACTTAATGAATAAACAAAAGCTAATCGAATATGTCCATGCGATATGCTAGTTAATTCTTTAATAAATTGTTCACCTTCATTTAGTGATTGTAATGCTTGATTAACGTAGATGAGATACTGTTCGCCTTCTTTAGTTAGTTCTACATTACGTCCCTTTTTTTGAAATAATTTGATACCAATCTCTTTCTCTAATTCTGCAATCGCATGACTAAGACTTGGTTGACTAATGGAAAAATATTCTGAAGTATAAGTGTAGTGTTGATTTTTAGCGAGTATCTGAAAGTATTTAAGTTGTTTGATATTCATGAATGCATTACTCTCTAATCAATAATTTGTTGATATTATAAAGTATTTATTACTAAAATGGAAAACAATAGGATTTCTAAAATTAAATTGCTTACTCTATGATTATTAATATTTTTATCTACAATATTAATTATAAATAGTAAAACATTGTCTCGTAAAAGAAAGAGACACTGAAAAAATATGATTTCTCAATAAAAACAAAATTTTTGATGACTTTTGTTTATTTTTAAAAAAAATATGACTGAATTAAACTTAACAGTATAACAACCAATTGCCGTACGATTTTTATTCAGATTAAAAAGTTAGTTAAGTTAGATAAAAACCCATAATTAGAATATTCAACTAGTAATATCTATATTAACTTCTTTAAAAGAAAAAACTAATACAATTCCAATTCATCAAAATGTTAATAAATTTATCCCTTTTATAAATTAATTTTGAAAATAAATTACATTTAGAATTAACATTGAAATGACATAGACTCCTGAATAATTTTTACAAAAATATTAAGTAAGTATTAAAAATATTTCTTATTCGTTTTATATTGAGTTTAAAAAATAATCAAATAAACCAGATGAAAAATTTTTATGTTTAAATCAAATTTAAATAATTAACCTATATGAAAAATTAGAATAAATAACTGATTATTTATTAAATTAAAAATAAGCTAAGACCCACTGTATAACGGTATTCTATGTTTATGTTTAGCTAAAAGACTTAACTTATAATATCAATTAAACTGTTATTTAAGGGCAAGTGGACTAATATCAAAAATTTTTCTCGAAAGCTATCAATGTTTATGGAATATATCTCTTTCATTTTATGACGTTTATTTAATTACCCTGTAATCGGGCTTTAATATATCTCCTAATCATGAGTTGCCTTATTATAGTTAGAATTATATTTGAATGGTCAGGCTTTTTTAAGTCGTCATCATCACTGAACCATTATTCTATAGTCTGTTGGTACTTTATTTATTACAAAGCTATAAAATTGGACAAAAGTCTGAAATCTCTTATAAAAAAATTACTTCATAAGTTTTTTTGCATTGGTTTTATTGAAAAATTTTATTGAATACAATTAATGAAATGGCTATAGGTGTTTTATTATGATGGTTATTTATATAAATAGAGTTGAATAACTTTTTAACATAATACTTATGTACAAAAGCCATTAACAACATTGCGTCAACATTTTATTGAGATATGGAATTTGAGACAATCAAAACAAAAATTATCATCATGTTATTGTCATTTATAATTATCTTCTTTTTTCGATAAAAGGATTGTATAAGTTAATATTTTTTAAATGCTGTTCACATTTATACCATTAATAATCTATTAAATTTCAGAATAACTAGGTAAAATAATTAAATTAATTTGCTATAAAATGAAGTAATACCACTATTTCAACTATTCAGGTAAAACGACAAATAGGAAAAGAAGTAGATTCAAGATCTGAAATAAGAATATAAAATGAAAAATAATTGCCAATTTAATACTGCTAAATTTTATCAATATGACTGCATTCCTCATGAAACTACTAATTGTTATCGTATTATTACTGATAACGGAGTATATTTTTTTTATGAATACCAATTTATTGATGTTAACATCTTAGATAATTTGGAAGAAGGTGATGTTATCCATATTGGCTCTCATGCACTTAATGATGGCACTTTTTGGCTTCACTGGCTAGTTTCATGGAAAGGGGACTTGGCTATTCGAGATAAATTACATTATTGTATTCCACACCGCTATACATTACTTATACCATTTTTTATCTTGGTAGGATTTTGGTTTGATCTTCAGTTAATAACAATACTTTTATCCTTTGGGCTAATTTTTATTTTGATGTGGTGTATTTGTAGAACTTTATTTCGTTTAATAAATTTGTTTTTACCTAAACAAATTTTTTTACGGAAGCGTTATCATAGACTAAAACAAAGTGATCTAAGTTTTATGAAAAGTCCGCTTTCAAAAAATCGCAAAACCTTAAGTTGTTCATTAACAGACTTACCTGTATATGAAGGAATTGCTACTAATATAGACTCATCATTAATTTCTCGAGGAACAAGGTTATCATTTGATTTCAACGGTGTTAGATTATCATTCAATGAATATGATTTAACTAATTATTTTATACCTGTTATTTATTATTTTTGCCATCCGACTTTTATTGCATCAGGAGATAAACTCAGCTTAATATTTGAAAATAACAAAATTCAAGGAATTTTCAATCATACCGACGGTTCAAGCTATTTAATTACTCATTGTGTTTGGATAAGTAAACAAAAAGCAAAAACTTTATTACGTTATTGGTATTTTTATAGCATCTCTGCACCAATTGCATTTATATTATTAGTAATACTACCATCTCAAAAACTTGATTCAATAATAAATGGTTTTTTATGGATATTACCGTTAGCACAGATTATTCCATTACTCTTTCTACTATTCTATACACTATTTTCATATCTTAATGATCGCTCCTATACTAAACGTGTTTTAAAGTGGTTATGTGAAACTACTGGGCATTGGCCAAAAGAGATCTGAATTATAACATGCTGTTATGGAGTAAATATTTTCAATAGTGTATTAATAGCTAAGTAGAAATAGGAATCATCTTGCAATCCTTTTGCTATAATATAAGCACCTTGCGAAGTAGACATAATAAGTGTAACGGCCTCTAACGGAGCGAGAATATTAGAGATAGTACCTTCAGAAATCCCAACTTTTATGATGCTTTCTAAAGTTTGTTTCATTGACTCAAATCCACGATTAACTTCCGCAGCTAAACCTTTATTTTCCATAATCGCTCTATCCCGAGCAAGTTGACCAACTAAACACCCTCTATCAATATTACGGGATTTTAATAAAAGATCTGAAAGTTTATCATATGCATTTTTATCAGAACTTAAAACTAACGTATTGAAATTAACTAATTGCTCTACATTATATTTTATTGCTGCTAGTGATAAATCTTCTTTACCCTGAAAATAATGATACAGGCTACCTTGACCAACTTCTGCTCGAGTCAAAATATCATTTGGGCTTGTATTGGCTAGACCTTTCTCTAACAAGAGAACAGCCATAGCTTTGATTAGTTTTTCTTTTGAATTTCGTTTTGTATTCATTTTTGCGACAGAATGACATACCACCCTAAGATGGTATGATCATATTAAATAATTATTTCATTTGCAATATTGTATCCACTAAACGATTTGAAAACCCCCATTCATTATCATACCAACTAACAACTTTGAGTAATTTACCATCTATAACTTTAGTCAGTTTAGAGTCAAAAATGGAAGAAGCTGGATTTTGAATAATATCAGATGAAACAATTTCATCTTCGGTGTAAACAAGAATACCCTCCATTTCTTCGGATCTAACAGCGTCCTTAATAGTATTATTTACTAATTGTGCTGTCACTTCTTTCTCTAGTTCTACTGTCAAATCTATCATTGAGCCTGTGATAACTGGAACTCGTATCGAACCACCATCTAGTTTTCCATTTAATTCAGGTATAACTATACCAATTGATTGTGCTGCACCCGTTGACGTCGGGACGATATTTTGAGCTGCACTACGTGCTCGCCTCATATCTCGATGTGGACCATCCTGAAGATTCTGATCTTGAGTATAAGCATGAATAGTAGTCATAAACCCTGATTTAATAACAAAATTTTCATGTATTACTTTTACTAAAGGTGCTAAACAATTTGTAGTACATGAAGCATTTGAAATGATGTGATGTTCATTCCTATTGTACATATGGTTATTCACGCCTTGTACAATAGTCAAATCAACATTTGAGGCTGGTGCGGAAATCAGAACCTTTTTAGCCCCAGCTTTTATGTGTGCTTGTGCTTTTTTTCCATCATTAAATTTACCTGTCGATTCAAGAACAACATCAATTTTATGTTTAGCCCATGGAAGATTTTCAGGATAACGTTCTTGGTAAACAACAATTTCGTGACCATCAATAACTAAATAATCTTTTTTTACTTCAATACTTTTAGTAAAACGTCCAAAAGCTGTGTCATATTTTAAAAGATGAGCTAGTTGCTCAATTGAGCCTAAATCATTGATTGCAACGACTTTGATATCATTCGAACTCTCTTGCAATGCACGTATAAAACTTCGTCCAATACGACCAAAACCATTAATAGCTACATTTGTCATCATTATCTCCTTTTAAATTAAAACATACTTAATAGTATGTTATTAATTAAATTATTTAATTACATTAAACTTAAATTATTACTATTAATCAATGCATTAAAATTAGTTTAATTTAATAGTGTACAAGCCTTAGTAAATCCATTAACTATACATAATAGTATGTATTTTTATTATAATGAAAAATTGGAAATTGTAAAATGAAAAAAACATCAATTTTAGATACAACGTCAAATGATAAGGAACAAACATCACAAAATGTGATGAATCTAATACATAAACCACTAATAACTCTAAAGTTAAAGTCACTTGGAGTTAATCATATCGAATAAGGATTTTCAGCTTCATCTATATTTGATTTTGAAGCAATAAAATTGATTTGTCGGAGCGTTACTTGGTCTGAAATTACAAGATTTTCTAGAGCATTGAATAAAGATCTTGAGCTTGTATTTGATGCTATTAGTAGAAGTAAAAATGGCACTATTGAGATCGTGGCTACAGATAATGATATTTGCCTAGCAAATAAATATAACATCACTTGCTGACAATCTATTGAAGAAATGATTAAACAGTTCACTTTATTAATCAAAAGTGTGATTTTTCTACTTGAGCTAAAAGGCATAACGAGTCGAGCAATAAAATTGCGTCATCTATAAACAGAATCTAAAACACTAAATTTAAACTATTAATTAAGGAAATATAAATATATGAATAAAACAAATAATTATCGTTGGTTTGTGCTTGGAATCGGAGTGTTGGCACAAGCAACATTCGCAATGGGGTTTGCTGGCATTCCTATAACTGGAATTTTAATGCGAGAATCTTACAATTTTTCATTGCATGAACTTGGTTTTGTATTAGGTTCAATGGGACTTGGTGTTGCAGCTTCTGAGATAGTTTGGGGAATTATCACGGATAATTTAGGCGATAAGACAGTTCTAATTTTAGGACTATGGTCATCAACACTAGTATTTGTCGTTATAGCATTATGGCTTACACCAGGAAATTCAAATAGTGGGATTAAATATTTACACTTAGGAGCTGCTTTGGCAATGGCTGGAGCATGTGGCGGTAGTATTAACTCGTCATCAGGTCGAACAATAATGCAATGGTTCGATGATAGTGAGCGGGGCTTTGCTATGAGTGTTCGCCAAACTGCAATTCCAGTAGGTGGGGCAATTGGTACTGGTTTACTTCCTTGGCTAGCTTATTCATATGGTTTTGAAGTGACTTTTTTAGCCTTAGCTGTAATAGGTTTAACTGTCGGTTTTGCTGTTTTGTTTTTTATTAACTCTAAACAAAATGAATTCCAAAATGAAAGAACATCTACTATAACCGTGTCACCACTGAAAAGTGCTGACGTCTGGAAAGTTGTTATCGCCGCAGGCTTTCTAACTGTACCGCAAATGGCAGTACTTACCTTTGGAGGCGTTTATATGAGAGATGTTCTCGATATCAATTTAACTTTGATCTCTATCACTCTCATTGGTGTTCAAATAGGTGGTGGAATTCTCAGAATTTGGTCAGGTTTTTATACTGACCGGAAAAAGAATCGTATTTCTTTATTAAAGCATTATGCCGTACTAAGTGGAATTGCTTCTTTTATACTTTGTTTAATGGTGAATAACACTTACTTGGGTGTCACTTTTCTTGTATTAACGGGTTTATTTGGACATGCATGGCACGGTCTTGCTTATACAGAAGCAGCTGTAAAAGCTGGTGTTGAAAGAGCAGGAACTGCATTGGGTATGGTTGGTAGCACAGTATTTTTTGCTTATTTTTTAACACCTATTCTAGTATCCAATATTGCACATAGCTATGGATGGGGAGCAGTTTGGGCGGTTGTAGCTATTTTAACATTTGCATCTTTATTGTGTTTCATTTCGCTATCAAAAAAGAAAAGAACTTCGACTTCCATTGGTTAAATATGATAAATCCTAAAACTATAACTAATTAAGAAAATTTAAAATTATATGATGTTGATACTTTATTACTAAAAGAAGTCTTTAGGTAGGAAGATTTATATATCTTTATAAAATTAATACCCATCAGTATTTGATGGGTAGAAAAAGTATAAAGGTTCTAAGAACTAATAGAATATTATCAACTGGAGTTCATGTTCATCCAGACAAAGGGGAAAGTTTGATAGTCAATTACTCAATCGTTGTTTTGATGTATTTATTGTAACTCACTTGTTAAGAAATAAACTATTCCCTTATGATGTTGAGGTTGATGAAGCAACATTTATAACTGAATTTATAAAAAAATTAGCAATACAAATAAATTACACCAACGTTTTCCTGCCTATGTGTATTGGTACAACATATATGACTACCACTTAATTTTGTTGTATGAAAAAGTGGTGATATTTCAAAAAATATAATCTTGTCAAGCAGTAGTAAAGCGTAAGTCAATCAATCTATTTAGCGATTAATGATCTTGATGATAACAAAATAAAGCCTCTATATTTACTAATAGTTCAAGATAATAGATTTTAATATTATAGCAATCAATGAATTCATTTATATAAAATGTGCTCTTGCTTAAAATACAATGGCACATTTATATATAGAATAACAAAATTATAAGAAAATTTATGACCAATATTCAACCTAATAGGCAACTACAAAAAACGGTTGGTTATTAGTTAAGATTTGATTTAGTTTAACTCATCATGCTTTCAACTATTTGGAATGAAACAAGAACAGAAACCTGTCATTGTGCTCATAAATATTTATTTTTGTAATCTATTTTATTTAATGGGAACTTTTTCTTTTCAATAAAAATAAGCTGACCAAAGAGATCATTCCACTAATAACGGTCAACATAACTAAGGTAACATTGAAAGCATTATGATAACTTAAAATTATATCATCAAGCATTATTGAATGCATATTTGTAGCAACATTAGTCAGTGGTGCAGTTAGATTTCCACTAGCCACAGAATTTATCCACTCTTCCATTAACTCACTTGACAAACTATATTTTGTCAATAAGTTTGGTAAATTTCTATTAAGATTAGTAACTAATAATGAACCATATAAAGCAACAGCTATTGCTTCACTACCCAAACGCAATGTATTCAATAAGCCAGCGGCCATTCCTGTCTGATCAGGCTCAACACAACTTAATGCTAATCCATCAACAAGCCCAGCGGTCAGACCCATTCCCGTGCCGATCATAAATAATGCAATATTGATCAGATATAGCTGCCCATCAATACCTCCAACTAAAAATAATAGAATTCCACCTAAAATCATTAATACTAGACTAATCAAAATAATAACTATTGCTGATACACCAAGTGAAACAATTTTTCCTGCTAATAATGGGCAAAATAGCACAGGAAAAGTCAATGAGATCATGATAATACCTGCATAAGAAGGACTGTACTGCATCACTCCTGTTAAATAGCTTGGATAATAGGTTAGTAATGTAACAAAACTAAAACTTGCAACAACAGGAACAAGTGTTAAACCTACATATCTTTTATTTTTTAATAGTTCTAAATTCAAGACGGGATTAGTATTATATTTTTCATAAATCACAAATATAACACCAAAAAGACAACTGATACCTAAAAGTATTAACGTTTTTAAATTTGACCAACCCAATTGTGTACTTTCAGTAATTGAAAACATTAATAGGAATAAAGCTATGGTAAAAACTATTGAACCAATTTTATCAAAATGATATTGGCGTTTAATGGGATTATCATTTCTAATAGTTGAAATCATAAATATTACGATAGCTAAAACGATTGTATGCAATATGAAAATAGCTCTCCAATTGAATAAGTCTAACAAAAAACCCGATATTGTAGGTCCAAATGTAATACCAATACCCGCCGTTGTTCCAAAAAATGCAAACACTTTGGTTCTTTTATCCCCATCAAATGTTTTGATTAATATCGCACTTCCACATGAAAATATAGCTGCACCGCCAACTCCTGCAAAACTTCTGGCAATATCAAGCATTAAAGGGCTAATGGCAATAGCGGATAATAACGAAGCTATCGTATAAATTGTTGCACCAATTATAAATGCTCTTTTATGCCCAAACGTATCTGCAAAAGATCCCCATAACAAAGTAAAACAAGCAAAAGTTAAATTAAAACTATTAACTATCCATTGTAGTGAAGTTGCATTAGCAGAAAGATTTGCTCCTATAAATGGTAACGCAATTGCTGTTCCTGAGATAGATGTTGGAACCACAAATACAGCAAGTAGTATTGAGATTAATACAATAACTGATTTAGGATTTTCAATTTTTGTGTTCATTTGTAATTTCTCTTAATAAATATTTTACTGTGCGTAAAAAAAGTAAATAAGTACAAGTAATGTATTTAAATATCTCAAAACAATTTCTTTGCTCCAAGATATATTAGTAATGATATTTCGGGTCTAATATCCGTTAGGCTAACAATGAAAGTAGTGTTTTAATAACAATATAAATCTCAAGTCAAATTGATTCCTTTCAAATTGAGTTATGTATGCCGTATAAAAATTGCAGATATTACTTGTAAATTTTAAATAGCAACGACTAGTGAAATATTCATATTGTTCTAAAAAGATTATTTAATATTCTAAATCTCACCCTATTAAAGATAAAATTAGTGGGTAATTTATATTATAAGAACGATTTGTAACACCAATTGATACTTGACTGAAAAGCGCCAATAATATAGCAACATCATAGTATTTGTTTACTTCATCATAGAAGTTTATATGAGTATTTGGCAGTTGATCAGCAATAACATAGTAACTGTAAGATAGTTGATTAATATTAGTTAAAAACAGTTCATGTATAATTAAGCAGTGAACAAGTTGCTTTTTAAGTATCTGACTATTTTCTGAAAAGGTATTTTGGGTTTTGACAACGTTGGTAATATCCATATTTATTCCTTTACGTTTCTAATAATATATTAAAAAATTAAGTTTTTTATAACGTTATAGAACGATTAATAATATCGTTCTATTAACACATTACGTTCGATAATCATCGAACATTCTATTATTAATATATTTTTTTATGGATGTCAATTTTTTTGATAAAAACTGTTATCATTTACCATAAATAAATTTAAATTTAATGAAAGAATAAAATGAATTTAATTCAAGTATTTAAAGCACTAAGCGATCCAAACCGCTTATGGATAATACAAAGTTTAATACAAGATGAACCTGGAGCAGAGCGTCATTGTACATCGTTTGGGTTGCAACTAACGAAAGCTACACGTTCACATCATTTTAAAATTTTAAGGGAAGCTGGACTCATATCTCAGGTAGATAAGGGTAATTGCTCTCTGGCAACTTTAAGAAGAAGAGAAATTGAAAAAGAATTTCCTGGCTTACTAGAGCTGATTTCTACTAAATGGAAAACTTTGTAAAAAGTGGAAATATCCTTGATTTATTATTAAGAAAATGTCAAATATTCTACTTTTAAGTGGGAGATGATTTTTATATTTCCCACTTATTTTGTGTATCTTTATGTATGCAAAAAATTTCAAAATTAACAATGCAGCATTTTTGAACTATTTTCGGAATTTTATTACTACATTATGATAAAAATTCGCTATTTTAAACATAGAAAAAATGGATAAAAAAATTCATTTAATTCCATTAAACTTTTATACAACAAGTTATATACATTAAGTGAGAATAATCAATTAAGTTCAAACTAATGATTTCTTCTGAACCGATATAATTTTGAAATGATTAAAATAGAAAACAGCAAATGAGTCGTGTAATCCTTTAATGATATATAATTTATCCTTTAAAACAAAATGATCTATTTAAAACTAATTTGACCTATAAGGAATTTGTCCTTTGGGTGTTATTCTTTCTGAAAAGAATCATAAGTAAAATAAAAATGAGATGACGTGATCCTTCAAATAAATGTTTACAAACAAGTCCTGCCGTTTACCGAAGTACTTTGGTAACACCAAAAAATTCCAGTTTAATTATTGATATTAACTATATGACAGATAAAACAATTTTATATTATTTGCTAGACTATATTTTAAAATATTTGCCTAGTATTCACTATTTGATTCAGGGAGAGAAATCACTCAATAGGATTATAGTTTGTAAATCAGTTTGAGAAGAAGGTATCAGACATTTTCATCATGTGAATGATAATATTATTACAAGTGATACTATAGTTCCGACATTAATTCTTTCATAAATTATAATAGAGCAAAATACTGTGAATAGTTATTTTACCTTTTCAATTATTCGTGTTGTTGGACTGATGAGAAAAAGATATTTCATAGTCATAATTATATTTTTAGGCAGTTATTAGATTGGTCTGTTTTAGATTGTTTTTTCATTTTTTTACTGTTTTCTTCAAATTATAGATTATAAAATTTCATGATATACCTCTAATTGCCTCTTGATTGCTCAAATCCATTAATACTTTAGCTAAGGTCTATTGTTGGTTATAGCATGTTTTAAGTTATAGCCAAAGAATAAATAGATGATTTCTTATCAGGAATTTATACATTCAATAAAGAAAATACAGTTATCGAAGAACCGATATAAGTGAATACAAACCACAGGAAATATTTAATAAAAATATATAGCTTTTGTGTAACTCAGTTTATTTTAATTGACAATTAATTGTGATGAAAATTTTTTATAATGCAATAAATGATTGGAATTATACAGTTATAAAACTATTTGTTAGCATGAATTCAATTTAATCTACCCCAAAATTTATAATATGAGTGAATTACATGGAAAGAACAAATAATATATTTCCCACATTGAGTCTTTTAGCTTTAGCAACAGCACTGTTTATTTCTATTCTGACTGAAGCGTTACCTGCTGGTTTTTTACTGTTAATAAGTGAAGATCTAAGTGTTACAGAAGCTCAAGCAGGACAATTAGTGACCCTTTATGCATTAGGTTCCCTGCTATCTGCTATTCCATTAACAATTGCTACACAAAGTTGGAATAGAAAAAAATTATTAATTATAGTTATCCTTGGCTTTGGCATTACTAATTTTATGACAGCCTATTTTTTATCTTTTACTCTGATATTAATAGCTAGATTTTTAGCGGGTGTTTTCGCTGGTCTTTTGTGGGCAATGGTAGCTGGTTATGCAACAAGAATGGTTAGTGATGATAAAAAAGGTAGAGCAATAACTATAGTTATGCTAGGAGTTCCGATAGCTTTGTCTATAGGTATTCCATTGGGTACATCAATAGGACAATTAGTCGGTTGGAGATTAACTTTTCATATAATTACTATAGTCTCTTTATTGTTGGTTATTTTTATATGTTTAAAACTCCCTAATTTAGCAGCTTTAGAAGCAACGAAAAAGAATCCTATTTTTTCCGTATTATCGATACCTTACGTAAAATCTATATTAGCAATAAATTTTATTTTTGCTTTTGGACATAATATTTTTTATACCTATATATCACCATATTTGCAACTTTCAGGCAATGAAGAAAATATCGATATTGTTCTGTTTATTTTTGGTGTTTCATCAATTATTAGTATTACTATTGTTGGAATATTTATAGATAACTATTTACGTAAATTAATTATTTTATCTCTCAGTTTTTTCGCCATATCTGGATTATTATTTTATGCTTTTGATAACTTTTATTGGTTAATTTTAATCTCAATTGTAATATGGGGATTGTCTTTTGGTGGTGGAGCTACTTTATTTCAAACAGCATCAGCAAAAATAACAGGAGAATCTGCTGATATTGCACAGTCTTTACTTGTATCACTTTGGAATTTGGCAATAGCTGGCGGTGGTTTTTGTGGCGGAGTATTGCTAAATGTTTTCGATGCAGAAGTATTACCTATGATAATGTGTGTTTTGTTAACAGTAGCTCTTTGTATTGTTTTATGTGCTGGAAAACTTGGGGTTGAAAATACAAGCGGGGACGATAAAGTATCTAACTGATCTGCATGGTTACACTTTGGTAAACTGTTAAAAATAGAGTCCAGTATACAAACTTATAATAATTACTATAATACAAAAATGAAAGTCATCTGGTTTACTGCTCATAATAAAGAACCGGATGATTCTTCTCATTGAGGGTATTTCTAATATATGAATTCAATATCCGACAAAATTATTAATATCATCATGTTATAATTATTAAAATATAATGAAAAATTTATTTACTTTTCATTTCATTAACAAATGTAAGAACATCAGTACCTGCTCTTGCTTCATTCCAAGACACCCCTATTTTCCATTTTGAACCTTTTCCCATAAGTTTTTCACATTTGAGTGTTGATTTAATATTATGAACTAAACTATTAGGTAATATCGTTACATTCGAATGTAAATTGGCCATAGATATAATGTTGTAAATATTATTTGTATAATATACGTTTGGATAATTTAATGAGTTTCTTGAAAGATATTTTGAAATTTTTTGAGATAGATCGACATTGGTTTCACAGTCAGGCAAACAAAGCGTATTTTTATCTAACATATGATTAATGTCTCTAAAATCATTAATAGGAAAATTTTCTTTTGAATTTGATATAAATAATAAATAATCTGAGCCTATTTCTTCATATTTTATCTGTTTATTGACAGGCTTTTCCATAAAAGCGATATCTAACTCACCAGATAATAACCTTTTTTCCTGTTCTAATGAAGATAATTCATGTAGCTGAATTTTTATCATTGGGTGGTGTTCGGTATAATTATTTATTATTTCCGGTAATATATTTATAAAGGAAAACGTATAGCCAATGTTCAAAACACCTGTTGTACCATTTTTTATTTTTTTAACAACACATAATAATCTATCTAATTCGTTGGTTAAACTAAGTGCGTATTTATAGATTATTTTACCTTCATCGGTTAGGTAACAGCCATGATTATCCCTAACAAATAGTTTAAAGCCGAATACATCTTCAAGAAGTTGAATTTGTTTTGTAAGTGTTGGTTGGGTTATATTCAGTTTGTCAGCAGCATCGCGAAAACTATCACTTGTAGCTAATACAATAAATGATCTTATTTTCTTTACATACATAAGGAAATCCTTCTCGTTAGATGTTGAGTATTATACTTAATTATCAGATTTTAATGTTCTAATAATTACACTTGTTCTAACGAATAAAGAATTAAATAGATGGTTAAAATCTATTAATGATGGGATCTAATAATTTTTCTAATCATGGTTTAATAACATATAAACGAATATTATTTATATGACACATTAATATTTATCATGCCATTTTTTAATGAAAAAGAGTTTTTATATTTTTTCCCACAAAATTTATCCATTTAAGGATACTTTATTTAACGGTTTTACTATCTTTATAAGGCTGTGCTTCAATAGATAATACACTTCATTTTATAAATATCTTGTAAATACCCCATTGTTAGCACACAAACCAAGTAGAAAATTATACTATTTGCTTCATGTTTCTATATTCAATTGGTGTCATATTATTTAATGCTTCATGCGGTCTTTCTGTGTTATACATTTCTAACCACTCTTCGGTTATTTTTCTTACTTGTTCCAGATTTTTAAATAAATACAGATCTAATACCTCCGTTCGATATGTGCGGTTAAATCGTTCTATATAGCCGTTTTGATAAGGACTACCTGGTTTAATATAATCTAGGGTTATTCCATGTGATTTTGCCCAACTTGTAAATCTGTTTGAGGTAAATTCTGTGCCATTATCAACGCGTATTTTTAATGGATAACCGTGATATTGAGCCAGTCTGTCTAAATAACGGGTAATTCTACCTGCCGATAAACTGACCGCAATATCAATGCCTAATGCCTCTCGATTAAAGTCATCAATAACATTAAAGGTTCTAAATCGGCGGTGATTTTGAGAACTATCACTCATAAAATCCATTGACCAACATTCTCCCAAACGACTTGGTACTGATAATGGCTCTGGATAACGTTGGGGCAATCGTTTATTGCGTTTAGAACGAATATTGAGTTTTAACTGACAATAAACTCGATAAATCCGTTTATGATTCCACTTATATCCCAGTTTCCTGATTCGATGAAAACACTTAGGAAATCCCCAACGTAAATGCTTGTCTGTTATTGACTTAAGTAATGAAATAATCATAGTGTCATCTGCCGATTTAGGTTGATAGTAGTAAGCACAGCGACTTAAATTCACAATAGTGCAACTCATTTTAATTGTTATACTGTATTGTGACTGTAGTGTTTGTGCCCAACTCTTACGAACTGCCGTCGGCACTATAGCTTTTTTATTATTTCTTGCTGGAGCTGAGAAGTTAAACTTAATTCAGCATACATCTGTTTAAGTTTACGATTTTCAGCTTCCAGCTGTTTTAACCGCGTAATGTCCGATGATTGCATACCGCCATATTTATCTCGCCATTTATAAAAAGTAGAAACGGCCATACCATATTTACGGCAAAGCTCTTTAATAGGGATACCAACTTCAGCTTCTTTTAAAATGGAGACAATTTGGTGTTCCGATAATTTTTTCATATTGAAATTCTCCTTAAAATTCTAATTAAAAATATTATAGAGAATTTTCTACTTTTTTATGTACTATTTTAGGGGATAGTTACAAGTTTTTTCTAGCCAATATCACTACAGAATTAAAAATAGAGAATATAATTTTAGTAAGATTAATTTTTGAAATTAATATTATTTATTACTTGGTGTAATAAATGATATTACAGAGGTAATAATGATCTTTCGCTCAAAACATATTATAAAAGTCAATGAAATAGATAATAAGTAAAATAAGGCTGGCTTTTATGAAAGATATTCGAATAAAAAACTATAGATATACATTATATTTATTAGTTACTGTGTTTGGCTGGGGTATTATGTATCCCGCCTCAAAACATGCTGTATCATCTGGCATAGATGGCTATTATCTTACTTTTATTCGCTACGTTCTTGGTGCTTTTCTTGTAAGCTTTGTTTTGCTTATCATAGAGGGTAAAAAAAGTTATCAAACGGAAGGAAAAGCTTTTCAATTGTGGCTTTTTGGAACTATAGGTTTTGCTGGATTAAACTTTCTTACTTTTATCGGTATTGGCTTTTCTTCTGCTGAACATGCAACAATCATATTGGCGTTAATGCCGACGTTATCAATGATTTTATCATCTATCCTTGATCATAATATACCTGATATTAAAACGATTTTGTGCATAGTATTAGCTTTTGTGGGAATTATTTTGGTTATAACTAATGGAGATTTTAATAATTTGATAGCCTCATCAAGCTTTCTAGGCGACTTATTATTGTTGGCTGCTACAACTTGCTGGGTTATTTATACCTATTTTGCAAATATGATGATTACAAAACACAAGTGGAGTGCATTAAGAGTAACAGCATTAAGTTCTTCTCTTGGTGTATTAAGTATTATTGCTATTACTTTTATCGCGTCTTTTTTTCACTTAGCAAGTCCTCCAAGTATGAATGCATTAATCACTAGTGGATTTGATATTTTTATACTTGTTATCACAGCATTAGTGATCATTACTTGGAATGCAGGCATTAATGGTCTTGGCGCTATCAATGGAATTCTTTTTGTTAATTTAGTACCTGTCATTTCTTTTATTATTGGCATCCATCAAGGTCATTCTATTTCATATACCGAAACGGTAGGGGCAATAATCACTATTATTGCATTAGTTCTTAATAATATTTATATGAGAACAAATAAAAGTAGTAAATAAAAAATATAAATTAAAAAATAATAAATTCATTAATTTTAAAAACAAGGAACATTTAATGAGAAATATATGATTTGTTGTTATGTGCATTCATCATATTTCTGAAATATGATCATAATATTGAATTTTTAATTAGATGAGTTAAAAACTACTCTCAAAGCTATTATCAATAATGGGTGGAGTGCAAACATAATATCAATAAAAGAAGATTAGATTAAAATTATACATTCTCAAAGAGAGTATACAAAAACACCTTAATATTTTTTGAATAAACAACTTTAATATATTCCTTTTGACACATTATATTGATTAAAAATAAGTTTTTCTTGTGACCAATTAATCTAAAATATAAAATATTCAGGTATTGTTATTTTTAATAAATAAAAGTAATCCGATGAAAAAACAGTTTAAAACTATGCATATCGCTAGCCTTGAATTATTTTTAGTAGCGGCTGAAAATGAGAACTTCTCAGTTACTGCTGAATATTTAAATATTACTCCAGCAGCTGTCAGTCGTTCAATTAAAAGACTTGAAGAAAGAATCGGATTTGAATTATTCTCACGTAGTACACGTCAAGTTAAATTGACTCCCGAAGGGCGTATCTACTATAAAAAATGCTCCGAGATATTAGATATGCTAATTAATGCTGGATATTCTATTAAAACTGAAAAAAATGTAATAGAAGGTAAATTAAAAATAAGCGTCCCAGAAACCTTTTTTAATTACAAAATATCACCTTATCTAGCTAACTTTTCTCAAGAATACCCTAATCTAAAACTTGATTTTCATGTAACTAATAGAAATGTTGATTTCATTGCTGAAGATTTTGATCTATCAGTTAGGCTAGTACAAAAAAATACTAAACTGGAGGCTTTTCTTATCAAAAAAAAATTGTTTGTTGCCACTACTGGATTATATGCCAGCCCCAATTATCTAGCAAAAAATGGCATGATTGCTTGCCCTAATGAATTAATAAATCATAAGTGTATTAATTTTAGCTCTAGTCAAAATAATAAACGATTTCACTGGTCATTTTTGAATAAAAATCTATGTAAAGATAATATTGAAAATAGCCAAATACAAATCTTTGATAGTATTCAAGCAACTAAATTTTTAGCTTTAAATGATGGAGGTATAGTTCAGCTTTTTAGTTTCTCTGTACAAGAAGAGCTAAAGAGAAAAGAGTTAGTTGAAATTTTATCTGAGTATAATAAAGAAAATGCTTGGGAGTTTTGCTTTCTTTATCCTTCGGCATATAAAAATTCAATGAAACTAAAAGTATTCATCAATTATTTAACTAAAAAGATTAGCTGATAGCGCTTATTTTTACATCACAAAATATATTCTTTGTATTAGTGAAAAAAGTGGACAATGGCTATTATTGATTGTTAATTAAGATAATAAATGCTAGTCGATGGTAGCCATAAAATTCGGTTAAGTTATTACAATAAAAGATTATTTTAATTGAAATGAGATAACAAGATTTGTAAGACAAATGATTTGGAAACTATTTGTTGCAAATATATAGCTTAATATGATTCATCTAAGATATTTAAAGCCATTCTGGCTGATTCCTTAATATCTTAATCTAATTAGAATATAGATTATAATAATTATATAATCATAAAATTACTAAGAATAATTACTTAGTATAGTTTAACTATAAGATAATTTTTTCAGTTATATCTCTAATTTGTAAATAATAGTCTGAAACATCAGTGGCTGTGAGATCTTTACCGTAATTACTAATTGTAAACATATCATTTTCAACAAAATGAACAAAAAATAAATACAGTGTATGTTCAAAAATAGCAAGTAGACTCTTAACCACCTCATCATAGTTATCACTTTTACCAAATTCGTGATACTCTTTCGCCAAACTATTACAATTATTTAGCAATATAGAAAATTTTTCTTTATCAAAATAAAACTCGTAATTAAGTTGATACAGAAATGTCTGACTATCTTTCGCTTGATATTCCTTCAAAATATATCTTTCAAGCTTTATACGTTTATTCATAATGCTATTATTACCACTATTAGAGATAAGAACTATAAAAAATTTAATTTTTTTGTCTTTTAAATTATCAAAATTAATAATATATGAAATTCATAAGTAGCTGTCTCATTTATTATTTCACATTCCAAATCGTTTATTATATTCATCCCAATATTCAATATGTCGGTGTTCTCCTACCAGTTTACAAAACCATTTACATGGTCCGGAGTTAAATGTATTAGGAATAATATATCCTTCAAAAACTATATAATCCCCTTCACCGATATCTTCATATAAATATACATAATCTCCTTCTTTTAAGACGAATTTATCACCCCTAAGGTTTTTTACTTCATCCGTCTTAGATACCATAACAATACCATGATACAAACACTCATTAGAATAATCACAATATATTCTTTCATCTATAGACTTATAAATTGTTGTTTTCATAAATCAACTCTCTCTTCCTTGTTATTTAAGTACATAATTCTTTATTGGAGGATGGAATAAATTTTCGCCCCATTGTACTGTTAATGCATCAATAATAACATGGTTATCTTTCATTGTTCCATTAGGTGAATTTAACTTAGCATTTAAGGTTATTCAACCGCACACAATTACTATTTCACCAATAATTACAATACGATCATTAGTGGTATTCCAGTCAATAATTCTACTTTTACAATTTTAATAATAGTTGCTATAAACTTGTTAAACACTGATATTTGCTTTAAAAATTATATAGTGCAGTTATAGGTACCAATTCAGTAGCTCAATTTGTTAAACTAGTGCTAATTTAATACCTAACTACATAATATCCGTAAAATTATTACTATTTTGCAACGAAAAATTCATCTACATAGTTAAAATCAAGGTCAGTCAAGTGTTGGTAGTAACCTAAATAAAAATCATTTTCGTCATATATATAAAAACATAATTGAAAAACAGGCTCTGTATTAAATCCTGTTAAAATTATGCTAAGCTGTTCTTTAAAAGAAAGATTTTTAATATCTTTTTTATATTTAATACCTAACTCCGTATAGTGTTTATTAAGAATTTTTTTTAAGCTAATACTTGCAATATCTTTTAATCGATGTTGTATATACTCAATATTACTTTCTTTTATATAGTCAGGTAAATTAATCATTTTTTATTCCTTTAATTTTGTAAAAAACAATATCACGATTTGATAGTTGCTATCCATATATTCTCGATTCACCATCTTTACCTAAAATTAGGAATTTATGGCTTTAATCATATTATGCTAAAGTTTTTGTACATTACAGTTAGGTTATTGTTAGTTTATCTTAGAGTATTGTGATTATCCCTTTCTCTATTACTTATTGGAATTTTATTTAGAATACAACATATTTCATACATTTCTTTATATCCAACTAGTTGGTTTGATGTGGGTATGTAATAAAGGATCTATTGATAAGTAAGTAACAAGTTGAATTTTCAATAACGATTATATGTCTATTGTATTATTTCATTTTTATTAATATATCTCCTGAATATAAACTAATTTTATTATTTTCGTGTATATATTCTATCCACAATTCTTTGTTATCAGATTCACAATCGTTTATTATTCTATATTCAGAATATCCAGTATTCATTTCAGTAAGTGGTATAATTTTATCTACTGTACCTTCTATCGTATTTTCAGATAAAAATAAAGCAATTTTCTTCAAAAACTTTAATTGATTTCGCAATTCAGGGTTATTGTTTTTTAACAATTTAATCTCGTTATCGATATATTTAATTACATTTAACATTTTTATCTTCCTATATAGTTTATAACTTTCACTTCGTTTGGTGTTATCATGTAAAAATGAGGAGCGGTTTGGCGTGGATAATCATTTAGTAAGCTCAAATACCTATGTAAAATATTATCTTTATCAAAGTAAAGTCTTCATAATCATATGATGTAGTTACCTGTTTTCAAATATTTTAATTGCTGATTTATTTCCCACACAACTTACTTTATGCACATCTGTTAAGCACAATACAATAATTAATCTACTTTTTTAAATGAACTAGTTATACATCATTATTAAAATGTACGTCTTTAATTCTGTTATTTAGATTGATAGTCCAAATGAAAATAATAATGCTAAAACTGATGCTTTTTTATTTTCAGAATCAAATTGTGAAGTATCTATATCAAATTCATACAAAAGTTCATCTTTATTAAGTAAAATAAAATCATAAGAATATAATATATTTATCAAATCAGAAAATTCTTGATATAAAACATCATTACAGGTAATTACTTTGTCTCCATGACATAAAAAAGCATATGTTGACACCAAAGATAAATATAAAAAAGAAGTTTTTTTGCAATGTTCAATTTGAATGGATATGCAAACATCATAATTTAGATCAGTATGATCTGTAATATTAAATAAAGAAGAAATATCATTTAATACACTTTGATATTTTAATGAGCGATATGACTTCATTGCAAAATGAAAATCTGGTTTTTCTAAATCTCCATATGCATTAAGAAGATCATGAAAAATTTTATTGAATTGTACATACATTCTTACCGATATTCCTTTCTTGTTGGAGGAGTAATGTGTTTTACCTCAAGAATCGACATACACTCTGATTTTTGTCAGCACTCCGTAATTAGAACAAATTTTAATCAGAGCACCAATTTCCACATCAAATTTACTCAGTTTATTCGGTACACTTTTTTTGTGAGTAATTGTATCACATACTAATTTATCGGTATTATCTTTACTATCAAATGCTGAACTTAACTAGATTTGGTTTGGATTGAATCACATTATTTTATATAATTATTTTAATGAGATATACCCTAAATATACATAGTTTTTATTGAGTGAATTTTATCTGTTAAGCAGCTTCAGTTCTGGAAATAAAACATCCATTTTACCCATAAATTCCGCAAAATATTACAGATACCTTGTATCTTTGATCCACAATTTAGTAATATCACTCGATAATGTTTATTTTAGTTTCACAGAATTTAACATTTCCAACATTTCCGCTACTGTTTTTTCATATGGAGGTTTCCAAAAAGATATATCTTTTTCTATCCATTCATTATATTCATCAGGATCCATTCTAGATTCTAATTCTTGATATAAGTATTTTCTTATTTTGGCTAACTTATCTAATACATTACATTGATTAAAGAAAAGCAACAAAGCTGTTGCCGTTTTACTACTTTTATCAAATCCAGAACCTATCTTATCTATTACTACAACAATCTCTTCTAAAAATATTAAAATATCTTTTAGTTCTTCCGTATTTTTAGAGTTGCACTCATTCATAACATTTACATCTTTTATAAAAATCAGTTCTTTTATTATTTAATTCAATATCAACCAATATTTTATATTTTTTGGCACCTGTATAATTTTTCTTAAACTTAACCGACTGGTACCTATATTAAAGCCTATATAATTTTTGGCATGATATAGCTAATTAATACTTAATTTATAGTTTTATTGGATAAAGTCTAACATTATCAGGGGTGGTAAAAAAGGATACGAATTCATTTATTTCACATGTGGCGGACGATTCTATAAGGACAATATCATTTGCAAGAGATAAAATTAAAACACCATCATCTTCGCAGGATATGACTTTTGCGCTAAAAAAAATTTTATTATCAATATGATTAATTCTTGGTTCATTTCTTTCTTCAATAGTAATATTTTTTTCCCATTCAAAAAAATCATCAATATCTAATTCAATATTATAGTGAGTATTTAATATTGGCGGTTCATTACTTTTCCAATAGGCAGTTCCATAACCTAAATTAGATTCGAACTCTACTATATGATCATTCAATTTTGCTGTTAGAATAATTTCCATTTTTGTAATGGTACTCCCTAATTATCGTATTATCAGAACTGATCAGATCTTAAACAGGATCATAATTCAATATTTTCTTAAGATAACAAATATTTTTTCTATCATCCTAATCCATTCTATCTGTGTCTGGCTTTCCTGTTTTCAGATATTTATTTGAATCACACCCTAGTCCTAAAATTCATCAAATTCTTATACTAGATTTTCCGTGATAACCGATCTTTAAACATGAGTTTCTTAATCGCTTCCTTGTTTGGATGATTTTTTGATTTCATCAGCAAACTTTCCCATTTTCCATTAGCTAAAATTTACCAACGCTCTTTTCTGTTTTTAGAAATAAATTATCAGTAAAAATTTTAAGGGATCCATAATTAAATCTATTAAAATTTATGATATCTATTTTCAATATACCATTTTCTTTATTTTCTGTCGTTAATGAAATGGGGATTTATATTTAGAATATTAATTCAACTCTGGTTTTTTGTTATCTTATTATTGATTGTATTATCTTTCTTATGTTTCCATTTTGGAATTCATTATCAAAGTCATTTAAAGGTGTGTTCTTAAGAGATATTGATCTGTTTTTACATTTTGTACATGGGTGACCATTTCTTTAACATTTTTCTTGATAAAGACAAAAGTTTATATTTTAAAATTTTTATCAGAAGATCTAACGTACTACACGCTTCAATCCATATTAATGTATTAGGTTGATATTGACGCAGATTAAAACGACCTATTAAGCCAATCGTAGTGGGTTGAGTAAAATAGCCCGTGTCTGAGTATATATTATAATATTTTAAATGATTATATCTGTAGTTTCTTATATTGATTTACACCATAATTGGAATCTTGCATACATTCAATTTTACTATCTTCATTATTCTATTCTTTTAGTTTTCCATTGACGTTAGAATAGAAGTAAATTGTTTTTTATATACTTAATATACATTATATAAATAAAAAAATAATAATTAATATTACTTCATGCCTTCATATTCCCAATAAAACATATTAGCTAATTTATCGTATGCTTGCAGCCCTTCATTAGGATGAATACTAGCGAGTTTTTCATCTATTATATTTCTAATTTGATTCCAGTCATATTTATAGATTAATAATATTTTGTATAACTCTGCTTTTTTAATAATTGCTTTATTTAAATCAAGTATACCTTCAGGTGTTGCAACAATAACTGAATAAATATCTCCCTTATTTTCTCCTGTAATTCCAATTGTCATTTCCAATAAATAAAAAACAGAATTATTTTCTGGATTCCATGCCCAAGGATTATAAATATCAGGTGACCAGTAATCTTTTACTTCAAATTTTTTTTTTTAATTTTCATTCTTTACTCCATATCTAAGTAAACATTGTTCGACCAGCAGTCCCGAGTAATAACCCTACTTTTTAATTAACTAGCATACAGGTTTCATCAAGGTTATCAGGTATTTTTATTGATATATTATTTAACAGAGTACTGTCTATAATGTCTTAATCCATCTTCGAAATTTAAAAAACAGTAAATAACTTTAATAATTGCAAAAATATCAGGCAGTATTTTCCATTTATAATGCTTTAGGTAATACTGTCTTTAATATTGATACAGCAATACTTAGCGATTGGATGAATACACTAATGCATTATAATAGGTTTCAATCTAGTCAAATAGTGCTTTATCAGCTAATGCCCTCGTTTTGTAACTTCCATCATGAATATATGGGTTTTAAACTAGAAAAAAATCTTTTGGCTACCATGCTATCACAACCTTTTATTTTTCGACAAACCCTTTTCTTAATTAATATTGCAATAATAAACGTTTAATATTATTACGGTTGTACTGACTTCCAGGGTCACTGTGAACTAACACATCTTTATAAGAATGACACCTAAATAACGCACATTTTAATACACAACAGACTAAATGTAAGTCTTTATAACGACACTCATTTACTAACCAATTACATGTAGTCCATACAAATCAATGACATACAGAGATATTGGTTTTGATGTAAGTGATATCAGTTACCTAAGCAATATTAGAAGGATAAAGTATCACCTTTTCTATATCTAACTAAACAAGCAACCGGAGGATCTAATGTAAAAAGAAATCATCAGTTAACTAATCGTCTTAGCGAGGAAACTACCAACGTTAATAAATGGAGCAGGCAATTTATACCGAAGAGCGTGACTTTAGAAAAGGAAATAAGAGAGCTAAAAATGGCGAATGATATTCTGAAAAAGACGCATGTATACTTGATCTACAATCCTAGTCAATGAAGTACCGCTATATAGAAACACATTTATGCATTATCCAATAATATTTGTCCATCATTATCTAATGTGAGTCAGTCAGGTTATTATGCCTGGCTAAAGAAACCTACTCAACCAATCTAACTTAAAAAGTATATTAAAAAGCAGTACTGATTGCATAAAGATCTTTTAGGTTTACCGAGTTTAATACATAATGCCAGAGATAGATAATATAAGGAATCAGAAAGAAGAGTAAGCCGAGTACTTCAAGGGCTACGATATAAAACAGTGCATAAATTCAAGTATAATACAGATATTGATACGCACAGTCATGCTGTTCCCAATACATTAACTAGCTAATTCAATCCCAACAAATCAACTATTGCTGGATAACTAATATCACTTACATCAAAACAGTGAAGGTTAATTATATCTGTATATGATCCAAAATATTAAACGTATGAAAGTAATCGTTTTTGAAGATATTCTAAAAAGTTACTGGCATATAATTGGCGATTATTCCCAATAGATATGTAGACTTTTTCCATATCATTAGTATCAAAAAAGAACTCTTCGTCAAAATCTGTATTGGACAAAGCAATCTTGTTTGATTGCAAATTATTATTAGCTATTGTATTTTGATAAACTATATCTCCACCGACGGCTTCATTAAATGGAAGGCAATAAATACTATATATTTCTTCCCCACAAATATCCCCACCACCATAATTATTTAGAAACCATTTATAATCAGCAGGAAAACTTACTAACAATGCTTTTTCAGCTGCATTAATCCAGTCGTTACCAGGAGCATCATCAGCTGTTCCCATGTTTATTAAATCGGAATATTCTTCAAAGAGTTCTATCAATTTTTCTCTATCCATATAAGTAACCACTCATTTTGTTTATCCAATATTGCCTACAACATTCATCAAATGCAATACTATCATTTCTAAAGGGATTGTGTTCGAATTCATATGCATCAATTCACTATTAGTATTATGCAATGTCTGACCTACTCCTGCAATTGGCCATTTTGAAATTGCCATATATAGTGCAAACTAACCGTATTTTCATCATATTCAACAGGTACACACCCCGTAGCTATTCGCTCAATGTTAATATCACCTAATACTTTCCCCTTATCACGTCAGATTGTTATCAAGTTAGCATCAAATGTATCATTTCGTTAATAAACTTTGTTTCATGTAAATTCTATTGAATCGTTTTCTAGAACTTTTTATTTTGCACAAAAACATTAAAATATTTTATATCCTATCGGCTCGATCTAGCTTAACGAATTCGGCACATATTAATAAATATTTAGTT
The DNA here is from genome assembly GCF_000599985.1 of Gilliamella apicola. Classification (NCBI taxonomy): domain Bacteria; kingdom Pseudomonadati; phylum Pseudomonadota; class Gammaproteobacteria; order Orbales; family Orbaceae; genus Gilliamella; species Gilliamella apicola. Next base: position 1,311,308 of record NZ_CP007445.1, on the reverse strand, counting down.
AATCCACCAGTTTTATCAGATCCTGCGTGGTAAAGCGATTTATATCTGAATCATAGTACACGAAAGTATCGCGGTGCAGTCCTTTTCTATATCTAAACACGATTAGAATATTCCATGTCACTAACTAATATCACTATTTTAAAATATTTCTGTAATTAGGCGTGAAGCATTATCAATAAACATATATTCACACATTTAATATTAACCGCTTTTCTTTTATTAATTTTACTATCGATATACAGGCATTAGTTACTTTTGGGTGTTTTCTCTGTGATTTGTTTTCCTAAGGCATGTTTATTAATGCGAATAAGCTCACCATCAGTGCTTTTTATTCAACTTTATCATTTTCATCATCAAGAATACTAATAAGAAAACCGCGTATCTTTTGACTGAAATTTGAACATTCAGGTTCTTCAGGTAATACAAGACAGTAGTAAAATAAGCTATTAAAACGCATATCTATAGCGTAAGTAAAATCATCATCAATAGGTTCATCGTCAAATTCAAATAAAGTAGCTCTTCCTCTAAATTGCGCCTTTTTGGCTTGTATCATAAAACAACCTTCACCATCCATATCAATGTTATAGCCTTCTTCTAAATGATGCTCAAACATTTCTTTATTTTTATAACAAAAGAGAGTTTCCCAAATATTTTCCTTGTTATCAAGGCTATAATCATATTGATAATTAATAATTGACATTTTTTTTCGCCATTCCGAAAATACGAAATCTATGGGTTTATTAGTATAAAATCCATACCAATAGCCGGTCCATTCCATATACACCTCCATAATTATTTCTTTTTATAACCAGTTTGGACATATTTTACATCTGTACATTGTTCATTACTTTTTATCGCTAAATTTAACATCTTTTTTATAAAAAAAATTTATCAATAAATTATTCACTATTTCAACTTTCAAACTACCTATTTCAAATGAAAAAATTTTCCTACCAACATATAGATATTAGTTACTTTTTAGGTATTGTGTGTACTGTTTATTAGCCTATGATATGTTTATTAGCCTATGATATGTTCATTAGTACAACTAAGCTCACCATCAGTGTTTTTTATTCAACTTTATCATTTTCATCATCAAGAATACTGATAAGAAAACCGCGTATCTTTTGACTGAAACTTGAACATTCAGGTTCTTCAGGTAATACAAAACAGTAGTAATATAAGCTATTAAAACGCAAATCTATATCGTAAGTAAAATCATCATCAATAGGTTTATCGTCAAATTCAAATAAAGTAGCTCTTCCTTTCAAGTTTGCTTTTTTGGCTTGTATCATAAAACAACCTTCACCATCCATATCAATGTTATAGCCTTCTTCTAAATGATGCTCAAACATTTCTTTATTTTTATAGCAAAAGAGAGTATTCCAAATATTTTCCTTATTATGATAATTTTTCTCGTCATTATAATTTTCAAGACGATAATCATATTGATAATTAATAATTGACATTTTTTTCGCCATTCTGAAAATACGAAATCTATGGGTTTATTAGAATAAAAGTTATACCAATAGCCTGTCCATTCCATATACACCTCCATAATTATTTCTTTTTACAACCTGTCTGACCATATTTTACATCTGTACATTGTTTATTATTTATTGTTTATACTGTTTGTTAGCCTATGATATGTTGATTAATGCGACTAGGCTCACCATCAGTGCTTTTTATTCAACTTTATCATTTTCATCATCTAGAATACTGATAAGAAAGCCACGTATCTTTTGACTGAAACTTGAACATTCAGGCTCCTCAGGTAATACAAGACAGTAGTAAAATAAGCTATTAAAACGCAAATCTATATCATGAGGAGCACATTTAATATTAGAATCATCTTCAACAACATCAAATAAATTAGCTCTTCCTCTAAATTGCGCCTTTTTGGCTTGTATCATAAAACAACCTTCACCATCCATATCAATGTTATAGCCTTCTTCTAAATGATGCTCAAACATTTCTTTATTTTTATAGCAAAAGAGAGTATTCCAAATATTTTCCTTATTATCATAATTTTTCTCGTCATTATAATTTTCAAGACGATAATCATATTGATAATTAATAATTGACATTTTTTTTCGCCATTCTGAAAATACGAAATCTATGGGTTTATTAGTATAAAATCCATACCAATAGCCGGTCCATTCCATATACACCTCCATAATTATTTCTTTTTATAACCAGTTTGGACATATTTTATATCTGTACATTATTCATTACTTTTTATCGCTAAATTTAACATCTTTTTTATAAAAAAAATTTATCAATAAATTATTCACTATTTCAACTTTCAAACTACCTATTTCAAATAAAAAAGAGTGACCCTCTTAACCCTCACTTTGATTTCTTTCCGTACTTTTTTATCATTAAAAAGGTAATACGCCTGAAATTCAATCGGATCTAGCTGGCTAAAATAACTTATATCATATGTCTAAAAGTATTCATGTACAGTCAAATTTCTCTGTCTAAATAAGCATATTTTCAATTTATTTCTTTCGATAATCCGAAGAGATAAATCGCCACCCAAATCGACTTATCCTCAAGTACTATATAATAATAAAAGTATAGAATTTCTCCAGTTAATGGAAGGTCAATTTTATCAGCTCTCAATTTCGTATCAGAATACTCCATTCCACCTAAGTTTGAATTACTAATTTGAAATGTCTCTACAAGTTTACGCAGACTATTATCAATAGACATACATTTTCATCTTCAACATTGATTTTCAACGCATATTGAATAATATAATTTTGGCAAAGGTTGACTTCTTTCTTGGCTTTATTTAGACAGATATCTCTCTAAGAGTTGTTTATCAAATGATTTGTTGCCTAAAATTCTTTTTCTCTTGCTGAACACCAATTCCATATCTTTATCTGATAAAGACATATTGTGTTTTTTGATTAGGTATAAAATTGTCAAAAAAGGATAAGCGTAATAGTCTGGAAATAATATGATATCTTTTATAGTTTCAGGTTTTAACTCAATAAGATTGATAACTCTTGGCAAATAAATATCTCTCACCTTAGTATAAATCCATTCGCAAGCTTTTTTTCTCTCTTCTTCATTTCTTGGTAAATCCACGGTACCACCAAAGTTGGGAGCGAATGATTTAAAACTACCCTCCATTGAAGTATTCATTGCATAAACGATGCCTTTAGGTAACTTTGAGCTGTAGGGTGGGTTTACTTCATAAAAAAAATTAATCAACTCAGGAGAATAAGCTCCTGTATTGAGAGTGTAGCCAAAGGCATTATTTAAGAATCTGAAACCTATGCGACCACTTGCTTCATTATCTTTGGTTTTTTTTATGGATATTTCCTTTTTTAAACATTTGATATTCGAAGCACATACAAGATTTGCCTTCAAATAATTATACAACTCATTTTCAAACAATTTTCTTAATTCCGCTGTCACCGACATTTTTTACTCCTTAATAACTTAATATATGCAAACTTGTATCATGCAATTCTACTACGATCATTCAATTCACCCGGTACAGTTGGATTTACAATAGCTCAAATTTATCTTTAGTTCTTGATAGAATAATTGTTCATCCTCCGGCGGTATTCGATGGGCTATTAATATCTAAAATAATGGATTCAGCTTGGCTTTTAGTTAGTTCGCTAATACCTGTTTAGCTTGAAAGATGTGATAATTTTATGTTTATCAACTGCTACAAAATCCGCTCTTATTCAACTTCCATTAACTAAGGTGAGTTGGATGCCTATTTCTTAAGTAAATCAGAAAGCTATAATAGATTATTAGAGTATAATTTTACATTTTTATATGGTCGATTATGCAAAGAAAAAAATATATAAATTTATCTACAAACAATTAGAAAAAAATTTTTGTTTAATTCCTTATCAATTCTTAATAAATATTCAAATAATCATTTAACTATTCAGAAAATATTTATATATTTTATCAGGTTAGAGTTTTTTTATTGGATTATAAGAAGCAGTTAATCAACCATTTTTTAAATATCCAGAATTATAATCAGCTATTTTTAAACATGAAAAATCAACAATACCTTTTCGAATACAAGCACATAATAATTTGATTAAAAATAGCTGCCCTAATCTCTTCTATTTAAATCTATTTTTTTTAAAAGGTTAATATGATATGTGCAATCATGTATTACCTTTGGTGCAATAATGTCTAAACGTTCAAAAAATTGTTTTGCATGATCCAACATTGCTGATAAGAAAGCTTTTTTATCAACAATAATTTTTTTTCTTCTGAACCAATTTTTACACTAACTAATATATTATGGTTACTTTGAATAGGTTTAAATTTGACTTCTATAGGCTGATCGGGATAAGTGGTTTTAAATTCTTCTCCATCATAAACTACTGATAATCCGTCTGATAAATAACACCAGAGATCTACAATATAATCCCACACTGACCTATCAATAAGTTTTTTTCCGTAAATTAATAATTCTATAGAGCCTTCAATATAATCACGCTTATCTATATGACCATTAAAATCAAAAATATTAATGAAATCGTCACCAATTTTGATATAGGTATTTACAATAATTTGAGGATATGCATACATAAAATTGCCCTGTTTTGTTATTTTTAAGATCTATAACATATCTTATATTATTTGATACACTTTCAATATGATTTATCAATATTCTTTTGTTTATTAATAGATTTATATTTCAATTCTATACATCATCAATTTAATTAATAATATAATTTATTAAGATATTTTAGATAAAAAACTTTTTTGAGTTTTAGCTGTTTCATTTAAATACTATATGAAGTGGCACACTGAAATATGATTTTTTTCAGCACGATTTAATTTGAAAACTTGGTTACCATAGTGAAAATTTTTACCTGAAAATCTTTTAGTATCATTAATGACTTTTATATTAACGACTTTAGAAGAGCAACTTAACTCATAGGGTTAAACTTACATTAGTGCATTAAGTACAAGAGTTGTTTCCTAATAGCGGTAAGTATGCTTCTGAGATGATTTCACCAGCTTCTTCCTTCAGTTCCTTCGGTATGAACTGTTCAACGATGTATGGAAATAGTAGATGTGTTCTTACTGATTACCAATTCAGTCTATCGGCGTTAGCAGTTTATAGCTGTACTCATCGGTATTTAATGTTCATAATTTTATCGTTTCAATTGGTTGAAAGTTTAATATTAATTTAACTGATTGGTTAATTAAATCATATCCAATCAACAATAATTAATTTAATTTTTTAGCCAATTCATCAACGCATTCCTTTGCTAATTTTTTGTATATTACAGCGATTTCATCAGAATATTTTTCATCAACCATTTTTTCAAAACTTTCAAGAGAACCGAAAAAACCAACTGTTTGAATGGAAAACATCCGATTAACCCAGCATGCAAAAATGATTTTTGAATTATCCTTACTATTTTCTCTATAAACTATATTTTGTATTTTATCTATATCTAAATATATTCCACTACCGACAGATAAATTTTGTGGTAATAGCGTAACTTGAGTTGATTCAATATTTAAATACTTTCCGACAAATAAATTCTCAGGTAAAAGTTGAATTTGTGTTTTGGCTAAACTTAGATTTTTCCCTATAGATAAATTATCTGGTAAAGATCTTATATCTGTACCACGTAAATTTAAAGAACCATTAATGCAGATTTTTTTAGGTAGTTCTCGAATATTGGTATATCTTAAATCTAGATCTCCGCCAATTGATAAATTTTCTGGTAATGCTTGAATATTAGAATTACTTAAATCTAAATCGCCACCAATTGACAAATTTTCAGACAATTTGTTAATTTCACTATTGATTAAATTTAAGTTTCCACCAATTAATAAATTTCGTGGTAAGGTGTTAATTTTTGTATTTGCTAAATTTAAATCCCCTCCAACCGATAAGTTGTCAGGCAATACTTCAAGCTCCGAATAGGTTAAATCCAAATTATTACCCACTGAAAAATTATCAGGTAATACCTTAACAGCTGAATATGCTAGATCTAGATTGCCATTGATTGATAAATCTTTTGGTAATGTTTGAATATAATATGCACTAGTTAAAGATAGATCTCCACCAACATATAAATTTTCTGGCAATTCATTGATAAGTGTACCTGTTAAATTTAAATTACCTTTTACTGATAAATTTTTAGGCAGCATTTTAATTTTACTACCAGCCAAATCTAAATCACCACCTATTAAGAAATTATCGGGTAATACTTGAATGTCAGAGAATGACAAATTTAAACTGCCAGTAACAACCAAATTTTCTGGAATTTTTTGTATTTTTGTTTCACTTAAATTTAAATCACCATTAATAAACAGATTATCAGGTAATACTTTAATCTTTTTTTTCAAATTTAAATTTGAATTAATTATAATTTTATTATTTTCAAAATAATAATTTATCTTTTTTTTATCTAGTAATTCCCAAAAGTTTTCCATACTAATATATATCTTACTAATAACAGCATCTGTGATTTGTAAATTGCTGGCGATTAATACGAGAGAATATAATCACATTACAATTGTTGCTTATTCATATAATTTGACTTTTAACCAAATAAATCGCTAACATTAGAGTATTAAAATATAATGTTCATGTAACTATCCCCTAAAATAGTACATAAAAAAGTAGAAAATTCTCTATAATATTTTTAAGGAGAATTTCAATATGAAAAAATTATCGGAACACCAAATTGTCTCCATTTTAAAAGAAGCTGAAGTTGGTATCCCTATTAAAGAGCTTTGCCGTAAATATGGTATGGCCGTTTCTACTTTTTATAAATGGCGAGATAAATATGGCGGTATGCAATCATCGGACATTAAGCGGTTAAAACAGCTGGAAGCTGAAAATCGTAAACTTAAACAGATGTATGCTGAATTAAGTTTAACTTCTCAGCTCCAGCAAGAAATAATAAAAAAGCTATAGTGCCGACGGCAGTTCGTAAGAGTTGGGCACAAACACTACAGTCACAATACTGTATAACAATTAAAATGAGTTGCACTATTGTGAATTTAAGTCGCTGTGCTTACTACTATCAACCTAAATCGGCAGATGACACTATGATTATTTCATTACTTAAGTCAATAACAGACAAGCATTTACGTTGGGGATTTCCTAAGTGTTTTCATCGAATCAGGAAACTGGGATATACGTGGAATCATAAACGGATTTATCGAGTTTATTGTCAGTTAAAACTCAATATTCGTTCTAAACGCAATAAACGATTGCCCCAACGTTATCCAGAGCCATTATCAGTACCAAGTCGTTTGGGAGAATGTTGGTCAATGGATTTTATGAGTGATAGTTCTCAAAATCACCGCCGATTTAGAACCTTTAATGTTATTGATGACTTTAATCGAGAGGCATTAGGCATTGATATTGCGGTCAGTTTATCGGCAGGTAGAATTACCCGTTATTTAGACAGACTGGCTCAATATCACGGTTATCCATTAAAAATACGCGTTGATAATGGCACAGAATTTACCTCAAACAGATTTACAAGTTGGGCAAAATCACATGGAATAACCCTAGATTATATTAAACCAGGTAGTCCTTATCAAAACGGCTATATAGAACGATTTAACCGCACATATCGAACGGAGGTATTAGATCTGTATTTATTTAAAAATCTGGAACAAGTAAGAAAAATAACCGAAGAGTGGTTAGAAATGTATAACACAGAAAGACCGCATGAAGCATTAAATAATATGACACCAATTGAATATAGAAACATGAAGCAAATAGCATGATTTTCTACTTGATTTGTGTGCTAACAATGGGGTATTTACATTCATAAAAGCAATGTTGGCTTTCTCTATGTGAAATTTCTTTATTATATCCAAAAAAAAATATACCAAAGAGCTTAATATTGTTCCTCGACTGTAATTTAAAAATATTCACTACAGATGTGTTCTAAATCACGTAATAAATCTTTTGCATCTACAACTGGAGTATCACATAAGGTAGGAACAGGAAAAATGCCTACCAAAATTTGTTCCTTTGATAAATCAGGCAAGAATTCATTCATTAAATAATCAAGAGATAATGCTTTTGGTTTGTAATCTTTCCAATCATCAAAAGCACAATTTGCAGCATATTCGCGCGCTGACCATAACATGATTACTTCTTTGTCACTACCATTTTGACCACATAATGCGAAACCGTCATCATCTAATACCCAAGCCTGTTCTGAATCGACAATTCTTTTTATACAATAGATATATCTATCTTTACTTCCTTTTTTAGACATTGCTTCTATTTCTTTAGCTTGTAATTCCATAAATAATTATTCCTCAAATTTTTTGCTTAAGTGCTGTATATTCTTTCGACTAGAATTATTATATTTATATAGTTGTCTTTGTAAATCAGAATTCTATAATTCAGCACATTGATATCCTTAGCTTTTTGGTGATTTATAAGCACGAATATGTGCTACATCATAACCTATAGATTTCTATTTGTTTTTCTATTTTAATATATTTTTTGTCAGTGTTTAATTTTTAACAAACCTTTGATAAAATTAGGAAGCCTTGGATTATTCGCTCAAATTACCTCTGTTATTAGATTTACTAATTTTAGTATTCAAGCTGATATAATAAATATACTATTTAAAAATAGTAAGTCATTTTTTATTGATTTTTACTTTTAATTGAGTGAGTTCTAAATTTATAAAATCAATCTATTAAATTTTATATATAAATTATTCATACTGTTCTAACTCATTCTCTAGTAGATCTTTTAACTCTAAAGGAGTAATGATGATGCTCTCTTTTCCCATTACAGGGAAAATTGCTATATTAATTTTATCTTTTGTTAATCCATTTATCCATTTATCTAAAAAAGAATATAAATCCATTTTTTTGGGAAAATATTCATATTGATGAGTTACATTGTATTCATTAACAAATTCTTTTTCTGGCCAAAAAGGTACTATTTTTCTACCATTTTTATCAGATAATAGTAACCAACCACTCTCTCCATAACTACCCCAAATTACTTCACAATCCGTTACCTTTCTGATGAAGTAATCAAGTCTTTTAACTTGATTGAGTGATTGTACATTTAATATTTTCATATTATTCATAGTTTATTTATAACCTTTATACTTGTGCTCTAAAAGGTAGATATTATGGGTTTGCAGAACAGGATGTTCATAGGAATACTCATTTTTTGCTATTTTTCCTTTCATATGAGCTAATACTTTTTGGGAGTTTAGAAATTCTTGAATTCTCAGGCATTCGTATAATTTTCTATTGCCATATTTTATATGTCACATTTCATTATTTGGCAAACTTTTTATATGATTAGGTTGTTTTGGATACTTTACTAATTCAAACAATCTTATTTGTTCCCTATATGACCAGATATTAATCTCCGCTGTTCAATCCTATTTAATTCATTTGGCGCAAACAGAAAAAGATTAAAACTACTCAGCGATACCATTAAGTCTGGATGAGTAAAGCGACTTATATCAGAATCGTATTATTTAAAGTATTGTTGTGTAGCCCTGTTTCTCCGTAAACATACTCCCTTGAGACTATTTTTATATACTCAGACCATAATTTACTTATTGTATCAACAGCAATATCATTATAAATTTTGCAGGATTTGACATTAAAAATTACTGTTCTGTAATTAGAATCATCTGATAGCTTTGATTTTAATACAAACGATTTAATCCACTTCAATGTATTGCAACACACATAATAGGTATAATTTAAATGTGGTCAAATAACGTCAGTAATCATTCTAAATTTAACTGATTAAAATCACCTTTTTATAAAATATAAATTTGAATCAACTTATCATTTAGTAAAGTCTTGAATACGAGCGTGGTTCAATATCGCGTTTGCCAAGTTTGTCCACCTTTTCTAAAATTAGATCATAACAATAGGAAATTTCATCGTTTTGTTTTAGATGCACTCCTTCTAAACAAACCCTATATATCCCTTTAGGAATGTTAGAATTATGCCAACCAGTATATTCTTCCCATTCCCAAAAAGCTGCCATATCGGCAATATATAAACTACCTGTAACATTAAGAAAAAAATATTTATCACTGAATACAACATTTCGATTGTCATTACTAGGAATTTCATTTAAAAACAACCTAACTGTATACCCACCATCATCAATACCCATGATAGGTAGCGCAATACCCTTATCTAAAACCAAGTCTCCTTTATCTGTAGTTGTAAATTGTTGAAGTATATTCTCTCCATCATTTATTTTTCCATCAAAAAGACTCAGTATACCTGGATAATCAAAAATAATTATGCCATTAAAATCAACATCAACATCTATAGTTTTAACCACATTCACCACCCTGATTTCTTTACTTTTTGTTTATTATTAAACCATTCTAATAATTTATTATGAGCTTCCTTAGAAGTTTGTTTCTTGGACGATTTCACCTATTTCTTTCGTCAATCCAATCTTCCCTCTATATTTTATGGTTTTCAACTGGTATGGAGGTACAGTAAAATCATAAATTGCTTCGACTTTACCTTGAATAGCATCATCACCCGTTTTCTAGGATGATCAGCTAGAATAACTCCTATTCCCTTTATTGCATTATATCCTGCTTTACTCATATTAGATTGAGTAAACTAACCACTATCAGGAATGTAGTATCTGATAACACTTAAAAAGTGGTTTATATGGTTAGTAGTAGTTAAATTATTATAGTAGGTTTTGAAATTTATCTAACAAAAAAAGCCTAAATAATAAAATTCAGGTTTATATGGCATATTATTGCAAACTTTATTGCTATAGGAGTTCTTTTGTATTGTAGATATAGTACATAATGTAACATCGTATTGTTGAGTATTTCAGGAAACATGATTTCTATAGCTTTTAATACGACAGGTGACACCTTAGAAGCATTTACTATTGATTTTCTTTCTATTTTAATAATTGAAATATACTCAAGCTATCATAATGATATAGTCATATAGTTAAAACAATTATATTTAAGCTGAATATTTTTAAATAACCAATATTCTTTAATACTGCTAATCTTACTAACTATATAGATATACTATTTTCTTACATATATATCTTTAAATTGCTTTATTTTTTCTTTACACGAAGAAGTATTTTTGTAATTACTTAAATAGGCTTTATTTAATCTACTATATCCATGTTCATCCAGTGTATCTGTTTGCCAATAACAAACTGGGCATATTTCAAAAATAGAATCATCAAAATTTTCGTATACAATGTATCTACATGAGATACAAGAAATACCAGTAATTTCGCTGTCTGGATGATCAATTATTTTTATATCATTACCTGTAATTTCTTTAATTTTACTTTCTAAGTATATATTTTTAATTAAAGGAGAAATTTGATAGGAATACAAAATTTCTTTATTAAATATTTGCTTCTTAGACAATTCTGTAGATTCTTCATCGATGAATCCATCCTCATATAATGTAATTGTTCTATCTTCTAAATTTAAAGTAAATAGAGAGTTATAATTTAAAAAATTTACTACTTCACTATGAAGAAATTCTATACACATAATTTTTCTCGCGCTGAGTTAATTGCATCTTAGAACGGAACTATACTTCGCTTATCGTCGATAATAAGTTAAAATCTCACATTGTTTTAAATGACTTATAAAAATTTCACCACTATTTTTTATCATATTTGATTACATGATTACCAACTTTTTTTCCTGCATTGTCGAAGTTAAAGGTTTGGTAGCAAATTCTTTTGGTTTTATTAAATATTCATTTTAAGTAATATTACCAAACTCGTGTCCGTATTTCTCAAAATGTGTTTATAATCCTTTTTTTCTTGTTGATGATTTTTTCTTGAATTTAAATCTTTCCAATTTACAAAATTGATAAGACTATAACTTCTCCATGGATCAATCCAAGTCGATACATTTAGCGCAAATTGATAAAATTTAATACCGACCAGAAATCCGATCAAATCTGGCTGAATAAAGCGATCTATATCCCGATCGAAGTACCTGAAAATATTGTAGTGCAGTTCGATTTTTCTGTCCAAATACTATCCTTGATACCTCAGTTTATGTTGTATCTGTGTATGGGCAATTTTCTGTATCGGTTTGTCCCATAGCTGGTATGAGCATTCTCACACGATTTCACTGGCTTCGTTCGTCAGATCCTCTGGTATACAATTTAGGTTTATACGGAAGTGGTAGATCTGTTCTTCCTGATTGCCGCCCCGGTCTAGTCGGTGTTTTTTAATCCGCTGGTAGAGAGCATCGTAGACATAGCTGTAGCATTCGCTATGGTTCAACTGTTCGATGCAAACTTTGGTCATGCGATGGTTAGCATAACAAATTGTAATACTTATATCGCTGACGATATACCTATGGATATCGACCTAGTTAGAAGATGGCAATCGTTATGAAAATAAAAGATGTGCAGTGACGGATTGTTTATAATGTTAAATAATAAATCATTGAATTTCATTTTATTATTTTAATTAACTTTATTATATAAATTCCTTATTTTTTAATATAATATAAATAAATATCATACTCATTATCACTTAAGACAATTACTCTATCAGGAGACGTAAGTGCTAATGAAAAGTCATACGTCCTGTTTATCGAAAACAAGCTTAATAGAAAATCAGAAAAATTTTCAATATAAAAGGATATGCAAACATCCCCATAATAGAACATATTACAAATAGTATCTTTTTTTACATTCAATATAGTTTCTACTTCTCTCATCAGTACATTTCTATTTATAGGTAAATTAAAAACCTTTTTTTTGATATTATTATCAATTTTATTTATTTCCATTAGCATTTTCCGATGCCATATGAATTCATTCTCATTAAAAAATGATATATTAAAAGAACTAATACCATTCAGTTTGGTTACATAATTCTTTCCTTTAGTTAAATTTAATTTTTCTTTTAAACTAATTTTCATAATATATATGATGATCGTTGGTTACAGGATCATCGATTTCCAGATATCTATAATTTTTGAAATCGAGTGCTTTAGCATCAGAATTTGCTTTAGGCTGTCCTGCATGTACGTAAAATCTTGATGCTTTAGGATCTGTAGTGTGCTTTGCAATAATTTTCTATGTCCATAGGCATCTGTAAATTTATAATTTAATCAATAAAAACCTAAATCCTTTGAATATTTGTAATTTGCTTGTACTGTACTTTTTGGGCATTTCCAACTTTCCATTGCCAATTAGGTTGCTGTGAACGACTATGTCAACAAAATATTTCGCTTTATTAAGCACCTGGCGACAATTTTTTTATTCTACTACATTTAAGACTAAAAGGATTGATCCATGAGAGCAAATTAGGTAGGTACTGATATAGCTTTAATCAACTAGCTATTCTAATCGACTCAGTCTGGTTAACTGACCTATATCAGGAGTTTTGTAACTAAAAGTATTTAAGTCAGCCCATGTTCTATGTCCAAATTTTGTTACTTATATGTCAAGATCAGATTTATCAAAATATGTGCTGTTTCCATATTATTTTCCACAATAACTTGAAACCTGCTTACTATATCAATTTCTTCACAATATAAAGCGCGCTCATTTAATGAGTACAGTTATACAGATAATTAAACTACAAAAAATTATTTAAATTATTAGATAGTTCATGTTAAAGAAATATAAATAGTATATTAGTCTTCTTCACCATCCAAAAAATGATAGTGTTCCATTGAAGCACTTGTAAAAGAACCAATAAATGCTGGAAGTTTTTGTTTCTCATGATTTGGACTAAAAAAATTATTTTGCACAGCCCAATCATATACTCCAATATCAATTGGATATTTCGTTAAAATACCTGATAACTTATTTTTCTCAATCCATTCTTTAGCATTTTCTAAAGAAGAAAATACGCCTGAAGGAAAATGAGCTTTGTTTCCATTAAATACCCATATATCTGACATAATTTTATAACTCAATCATCATAAATTTGTAATCTAAATCACCATTGAATATTATCAACGATTTTTCTATTTTTTGGATTATTTTTATTTATTACTTTTTATTGAATTAAGATAGACTTGAGGATCCTTCTATCACTTTACCTACTTGCCCTATTTTAGTTTCAGGGCATCCTTATTTAACATGTAAGTGTGTCGGTTCATTAATATCATACCGATAACGATGAATAATTTCAACATTACTTTGGCTAAAATCGACATTATCAGGTAATCTTGGTTCAGTATATTTTCTATTATTTTTAGTTGTGTAACTCAAACCAAATAGATCTACTCACATAAACGTATCCGGTGCATAATAAAGATTATATTCGCTGGTTAATCCAATCAAATCCAGTCGGATAAAGCGATCTTTATCATGATCTTAATTACTAAAATATTGTAGTGTAAACCAGTTTTCCTGTCTATAAATACTGCCACTGATACCTCAGATTCTGTTAAACGTTTGTATGTATAATTTCCTTTATTTTCTGCAATGGCTGGTATAAGCATTCTCACATGATTTCACCGACTTCATTCATAATATAGCCTCCAACATGCCTTTCAGTTGACATAGAAATAGTAAATTTGTTCTTCCTAACTATTGGTTTTGTCTATCAGTACCAGAGGTTCACAGCTAATTTCACCCGTTCAAAAATACAGGCTTTGCCATTTATCTGTGCCACTTTCCTAAATTATTTGTTGTCCGTCCTACAAGAAAGTGGTGCAGTTGCAAGACTGACTTCCTTAGTCTAACTTATATTTTTTTATTAGCACCAGCCGAACACATCGTATATATGTAGTTTTAATAGTTGCTATCGTTGAGTTGTTTGATGCAAATTTTTCACCATCATAATGGTAATACTGGGTACTGCTATGCAGATAAATTCATGTTCATCGTAGTTTTATTCCAGTTCACAGAGGTTAAGCTGTGGTAATTTAGAGAGACTTTATCCGCTTTTAATTCAGTAGGTTGAAGACAACTTCATATTGCATGTTTTATGGTAGGCTTCACTGCGTCAATTTGAAATACAACTAATCATGCTTACAGTCATTATTAGTCATAACAAAACACTTAACATCCATATAAATAATATAAATCTTCTGTTAAATATAAGACTTCTTTATTTTTACTTGTAGTAATTGGCGTAATTAGAAACTCTCTCATATCATCTGTATCAATTGATTTTTTAATAAAATCAACAAGTTCACCTTTAGAAACTTTAAACATGTCTCCTTTCAATATAGCTTCTTTCCCTTTATAAATAAGTAATTTATGAACAATATAGTATTTTTCATGCTTGAAAATAGAAATTAATTCAGAAAATGAATCTGTACATAATAATAAATCGCCTGTTCTAATTGTATTTAACATATTATGAAAAATAACATTCTTTTCATCAGAAGATATATTTTCTTTATTATTTAAATTTTCGAAAGAAAAATAATTTTTCATATTCTAATTAGGTATATCGTAAAAAAATATGATACCCATTCCTGCATAATAATTTGTATATCCGCCATTTAACCAAATCTGTTCCGGCTAAGTAAAGCGCTCAATATTTAAATATGTATCATAAAATAGATTATGTTTAAATACTTTATTTGATTATTCTTTTGTGCGATATTTATAAGGTAATCCATAAACACCAACTGTGTAAACTTATTACCATATGGATATTTCAATTCTATAAATAATATTAGTGCTACTAATTCAAAAGTTAACCAGTAATTTGATTTTTAATATTTGGTCAACAAATGGGTAATAGATAATTATTCTAAAATTACATTACAATACTCTTCTAATGTCCCTAATAGAAAATCAGATGCAGACATCTCACAGTTTACTGGTAGGGTATTATCGATCGCCTTAAATGATAGATCACTATCTTTCCAGATAACATTAATCTTTCTATCTTTTGAGCACAGGTCTTCTATAAGTTGTGATACATCATCTATACAACTTCCCATATATCCAAATTTACCGATGAAAGCATGACCCAGCTCACAAAAAAAAGCATAGTAATCTTGAATGTATTTTCCCTCAATTACAATTGTTTCTTTATCTAAAGTCCGTGGAATACCATTTTTTAAATAACTTGCTGAAATATATATTAATTTCAAACTTCCTTTCATATCAAGCCATACTCTTTCCTCAAGATCATCTGCTTCTTTAAGGAAAGATAATGCCCCTACTTTGTACATTTCTGAGTACATTTCAGTGCATATTCTCGAAGTAAGAGATAAACAGGCATATAATACATCTGGTGACTTTATAATTTTTTTCACTGTAAATTGACAATAAAATCTACCAGCAAATTGATCAGTTTTAATGGAGTAAATTTCGTCGTTCATTATTAAATTAACATTCTGCTCAGACACCCCTGTAAATGCAAACCAATAATTATTGTTTGTCTCCATAAAACTATAAAATTCAATCAAATCATTACAAGAGAAAATCAATTGATCTGAACTGTTTCTAATTTCATATTTATTTTCCATTGCATCAGCCTGTAAAATAATCAAAATATAACCTGTAATTATTCAATTATAATATCAAATATTTTTTTATACTGGTCAATATTAAAGCCTACTGAGGTTTTATCATCAAGAACTCTTTACATTTATAGTTAATAACTGATATTGAATGTAGCTAATTGAATACATAAACCAGTTAACCAAATCTTAATATTTAGTAAAAAATAGATAATTATTCTAATATCACATTACAATACTCTTTTAGTGTCATCACAATATCACTAGATACTGACTGATAACGGCTTTCTGGAACGGTATTTTCAATCGCTTTAAATGATAAATCACTATCTTTCCAGATAATATTAATTGTTCTATTTCGAGCAAGATCTAACAAAAGATCTGAAACTCCTGCCAGATTCCATCCCATATACCCAAAATTACCACGGAAAGCATAACCTAGCTCACAAAAAAAAGCATAGTAATCTTGAATATATTTTCCCTCAATGACAATTGTTTCTTTATCTAAAGTACGAGGAAAACCATTCTTTAAATAACTGGCTGAAATATATATTAATTTCAAACTTCCTTTCATATCAAGCCATACTCTTTCCTCAAATTCATTTGCTGTTTTAAGTAAAGATAATGCTCCTCTTTTATACATTCCTCCAGAAAGATATAAACCAGCATATAATATATTATGTGATTTTATTATTTTTTGTACTGTAAACTCACTATCAAGCCTACCAGCGAATTGGGAATTATTAATGGAATAAGTTTCCTCATCGATTATTAAGTTAACGTGTTGTTGAGACACCCCTACAAATGCGTACCAATAGTAACCACGTGTTCCCAAAAAATCATAACATTCAATGAAATCATTACAAGAGAAAATCAATTGATCTGAACTGTTTCTAATTTCATATTTATTTTCCATTGCATCAACCGGTAAAATAATCAAAATATAACCTGTAATTATTCAATTATAATATCAAATATTCTTTTATACTGGTCAATATTTAAGCCTACTTAGATTTTATCATCAAGAACTCTTTACATTTATAGTTAATAACCGATATTGAATGTAGCTAATTCAATACATAAACCAGTTAACCAAATCTTAATATTTAGTAAAAAAATAGATAATTATTCTAATATCACATTACAATACTCTTTTAGTGTCATCACAATATCACTAGATACTGACTGATAATGGTCTTCTGGAACGGTATTTTCAATCGCTTTAAATGATAAATCACTATCTTTCCAGATAATATTAATTGTTCTATTTCGAGCAAGATCTAACAAAAGATCTGAAACTCCTGCCAGATTCCATCCCATATACCCAAAATTACCACGGAAAGCATAACCTAGCTCACAAAAAAAAGCATAGTAATCTTGAATATATTTTCCCTCAATGACAATTGTTTCTTTATCTAAAGTACGAGGATAACCATTCTTTAAATAACTAGCTGAAATATATATATATTTCAAACTGCCTTTCATATCAAGCCATACTCTTTCTTCAAATTCATTTACTGTTTTAAGTAAAGATAATGCTCCACTTCTATACATTCCGCCTAAAATATATAATTTAGCATATAATACATTATGTGATTTTATTATTTTTTGTACTCTAAACCTAAAGTAATCAACAAACTTATCAGCAAATTGATCACTTTTAATGGAGTAAATTTCCTCATCCATTATTAAATTGATGTTTTGTTCAGACACTCCTATAAATGCGAACAAATAGCAAACACTTGCTCCTAAAAAATCATAACATTCAATAAAATCATCACAAGAAAAAATCAAATTCTCTGAACTGTCTCTAACTTCATATTTATTTTTCATCGTGCCTGCCTGTAAAATAATCGAAATATAATATGTAATTATTCCAAGATAACATAAAATATTTGCATATAATGATTATTACTAAAATCTATTTGAGTTTTACCGTTAGGGAAAAGATAAGTCATTAGTTGTTTATTTTAGTCCAAAATATATTTATTCATTTTTTTAGTTCAAAGGTTATTTAGTCTCAATTATTCACATATTCTTTTATTTTTTTCATATAAACTCAATATGGAAACGATGAATTAAATGGAAATAAGATAGTATGGTTGCTTGACCTACAAACACGTTACAGTTGACTGTTTTTTGACGTTATCTACATTTCTTATTGTTTTTATGGTAATTACAATTTAACTTTTCATTCAAAAATGCCGTCTGCCAAAAGTCCTTCTTCTTTTAATCTTGCTACTACTTCCTGCTGTTCTTCAGTAAGTGTCAATGTTTTGAATTTTGCTAATATTTTACGTCCTCTTTCAGAAGCTTCTAATTTTTCTATATATATCGGTATAAATAGTTCTGAGACTCTAAAAATCCTTTTAGGATTTTCTTCCCAAAGTTCTAATGCTTCTATCGGAAAAGTAATATCCGGTAGATTAAATTCATTTTCATTCTGAGTATAATTAGCTTTATTTTTTGTTCTAGTAATCATGGATAAAAATTGGTCAAATGAGTCTGCTACTGGCATTAAATATGTACATTGATCCAAATACCCGTATCTAACCATCATATCAAAATGTAAGTCATTGACTTTACGATCCCAATAATAAATTGGACCACTGTAACCCAAACAAAGTAAATCTCCATGATTTATTCTTGCTATAGCGAAGTAGCCCCTAGGTACTCTTTTTAAACACATCTCATTAAGAGCAATTAAATCTTCACCTGCTTTTTCTGAGAATCCCAGAATCACTTCCAGGGGCAATTTCTTCCCTTCAAGGTCAATATAATAACTATAATCTAAACCATAAAAATCAATTACGTTGTATTGTTTTAAAAAATTAGCGTAAGATTCGCATGCTTTTCTTTTTAATTTTAGTTGTGAAATCAGTTTATTAATATTTTTCGGCACAGGATATTTTGATTGAATCATTTTATCTTCTTTAATGTTACATGATTCAAAAATACAGGCTTGATTTTCTATTCTATCTGAGGTTAATGAATTGAGTTCTAGATCAGTGCTGTTGTCAAACTGATATTCATTCTCATCAGATTTATTGCTATTTATTTTTTTTCCTCTTCTGTAATTATCTAACTCCAATTCTTCCGGTGAAAGATCATCAATATATCCTATGACCGATATATGCGTTTTCTCCTCTACTTCTCTTAGCCAGTTACAAAAATTCTCAAATATAACATCATCACTTTCTTCTTCATATAAAAATCCGAAACCTAATGTATGACAATAAACTAAAGCATTTAGTGCGTTAATAAATTCGTCCTCATTTTTAATCAGCCAATCCATTGGTAACTTCATCATAATATCTATTAGTTTAAGTTCATCCTCATAATCAAGATAAGTTGGTCTATTTTTTAAAAAATTATCAAGTATATTTTCATTCTCATTCATACATTAATATCCTTATTGAATTAAAAAGGTATCGAAAAAATTAAGATATTTGTTAAGTTTTCACTAATTCCATCAGTTCGATAAATTTTTATACCTTCCTTATCAGTGCTTCTAGAAGTTAAGCCGAACTGCATTATTGACGAGTTAGTTTAGTACTTTTATACTTTTTTAAATTTATAAAACTAGTTTTTTGCTCTACAAAAATCGAAACAGTATTAATTTTGTAAATTATATTTTATTCATTAAAATACTCATTTAATAAATAAAATATAATTTGAAAAAGGTCGGAATCTCAAAAATAAAACTTCAACTATTTTTTACAATTTTTTCACTTTCCAAACTCTTGTTGCTGCAATAAACGATAATCCTTTAAACCAAGATGCAAACTCAATAACTTTATCCCAAGTATAAATACTTCTAGAGGTAAATTTTATAGATTCATCTTGATTCATTATTTCTATAAAATAAAACATAACAGGATTATGACGACTTCGACTAATGCGATCTTCCATTCTTGCCGGTCTAAATATCACCACACAGTCATCCATCAAATACATCTTTTTTCGTGTAATTGCTTCATTTTTATTCCAAGGATTAAAGCCTGCAACATCTTTCTTATATTTAAATTCATCTTCAGAAACATACCAAGTATGATTTTCATTATTTCGATTTTTCCATACTTCTGAACTGCACTCATATATAATTTTATCCATAGCTAATAATCCAAGTACAAATTATCCAATATACCTTTATTTTTATTCCAAACATCAATATGCGGTTGCACAGCCGACCGAGCTGGTGTTTTTCAATCCACCGGATGAATGCATCGTGTACATTACGTTTTGATGTTACCATCACTTCTTATTGTTCTTATGGTAATTAAAATTTAACTTTTCATTCAAAAATGCCGTCTGCCAACAGTCCTTCTTCTTTTAATCTTGCTACTACTTCCTGCTGTTCTTCAGTAAGTGTCAATGTTTTAAATTTTCCTATTATTGCACGCCCTCTTTCAGATGCTTCCAATTTTTCTATATAAATCGGTATATCTCCTTCTGACACTCTAAAAATCCTTTTAGGATTTTCTTCCCAAAGCTCTAATGCTTCTATCGGAAAAGTAATATCCGGTAGATTAAATTCATTTTCATTCTGATTATAATTAGCTTTATTTTTTGTTCTAGTAATCATGGATAAAAATTGGTCAAATGAGTCTGCTACTGGCATTAAATATGTACTTTGAGCCAAATACCCGTATCTAAACATCATATCAAAATGTAAATCATTGATTTTACGATCCCAATAATAAATTTTGCCACTGTAACCCAAACAAAGTAAATTTCCATGATTTAATCTTACTATTGCAAAATAGTTCTTTGGTATTCTGTTTAAGCACATCTCATTAAGAGCAATTAAATCTTCACCTGCTTTTTCTGAGAATCCCAGAATCACTTCCAGGGGCAATTTTTTCCCTTCAAGGTCAATATAATAACTATAATCTAATCCATAAAAATCAATTACGTTATATTGTTTTAAAAAATTAACATAAGACTGGTAAGGTCTTCTTTTTAATTTTAGTTGTGAAATCAGTTTATTAATGTTTTTTGGCACAGGATATTTTGATTGAATCATTTTATCTTCTTTAATGTTACATGATTCAAAAATACAGGCTTGATTTTCTATTCTATCTGAGGTTAATGAATTGAGTTCTAGATCAGTGCTGTTGTCAAACTGATATTCATTCTCATCAGGTTTATTGCTATTTATTTTTTTTCTTCTTCTGTAAATATCTAACTCCAATTCTTCCGGTGAAAGATCCTCAATATATCCTATGACCGATATATGCGTTTTCTCCTCTACTTCTCTTAGCCAGTTACAAAAATTCTCAAATATAACATCATCACTTTCTTCTACACTTAAAAATCCATAACCGCATGTATGAGAAATATCTAAGGTATTTAATGCTTCAATAAATTCGTCCTCATTTTTAATCAGCCAATCCATTGGTAACTTCATCATAATATCTATTAGTTTAAGTTCATCCTCATAAGCAAGATAAATTGGTTTGTTTTCCAAAAAATTATTAAGTATATTTTCATTCTCATTCATACGTTAATATCCTTATTGAATTACTAAAGTATCGAAAAAATTAAGATATTTGTTAAGTTTTCACTAATTCCATCAGTTCTATAAATATTTTTAACTTCCTAGCCAATGCTTCTAGCAGTTAAGCCAAACTGCATTATTGACGAGTTAGTTTAATTGTACTTTAGGATATATATATCATCATATCCATGCACTTAAAATCTATTACTTTCAATTAAAAAAGACCATCATCGGGAATTTGCTGCTCATTTGGCACAAAGGTGGTGTTATTGCCCAGTCTTCTCGTATAAGTTATTTTTTTCGATTCAATAAACGAGCGCATCGTATAGATAACCATAGCATTACTAGACTTAATCAAACTGAGGTTAAGGGAAGGAGTAAGTGAGTTATTTAGTAGATTAAATAGAACTTAAATCATAACAAATTGGGAAAATATAAATTTCTTTTACATTTTATTATATATTTTATTCATAATGTTTGAACTTTTGATAAACAATAGTTTCCTTTATCATAAATACAGCTAATTAAAACATTTCCTTCTGTTTGAATAGTTGCTACGCGATCACAGCAATATTGTTGATTAACAGACCACTCTATATTAGCAATATCAAGGTAATTTAGAATGCATTCAAAACTTGTTTCTGGATATATAATGATATTATTTAGTAGCGAAACAGGGTAACAAGTTAAATCAAATCCTAATGAATATATCTTGGAATTAATGATTTTTATTTGTAATGCATCTAAAAAATAAGAAAAACCTCTATTTTTATTCAATTTGTCAAAATAATGTTTCTTTCCTAAATCTTTTTTTTTAAAACAAGAATAAATCTCTTCTTCTGCTAATCCAACTTTTAACCCCAAATACATTCCCGTCTTAAGAAAATCAGTTAAGTCCATTAATTCTCCACAATATTATTGTATAGTTAAATTACCAATTTGGTTAATCATTTTATTTATAGTCACATACTGTTCATCTACATGTATTAAAAAAAGCCATTGTAGAGATCTTCAAACACTTGAAACTTTGATAATTTATAATCACCTTTATCGTATACACAACCAATGAAAATATTTTCTTCTGTTTTAATTGTGAGTTCACGACTATGACAATATCTTTGATAAAAAGACCATTTTATATCAGCGATATCAAGATATTTTATAATGAGTTCAAAACTCGTTTTGTGGGATATTATTATATTATTAAATAAGGTTAAGATATATGGATAACGAGCTGGATCAAATTGTAACGAATATATTTTAGAATCAATCACCATTATTTCAAGTGCACCATCACCATAGAAATAAGAGAATCCTTCATTTTTATCAAGTTTATTATAATAATATTTTTTACTTAAATCTTTCTTTTTAAAACAAGAATATATGTTTTCTTCTGATAATCCAACTTTTAATTTCAAATACGTTCCTGTTTTAAGAAAATTAGTTAAATCCATTAATTTTATCCAACATTTTTGAAAATTTATCCATATCTCGTGTAGCTAGTTCAGTCAGTTTTTTTTCACTTTTAGAATCATTTAATATATTTTTAAATATCTTTAACAAAATTATATAATTGAGTTTTAGCTTGTCCAATAATTTCTTGTAACCCTTTAAATTTTCTATAAAAGTTAATTATTGGGTTAATTGATTTTTACTTACTCCACCCAGATCATCATATCGTTACCATACTAAATTGCCGAAATTATCTAAATCTGATAAAGCATCCGCTATTTTCCTATTATCATTGAATATATTAATATGAGATCCTTTTACACCTACATCATCAAAGTTATATAATTGCATTTTTCCTAGACGCTTTAATCTCAATGAATCAATTCACATCAACATATTAAATGCATACTAATAGAGATAGAATCCGCTGACCAATTCAATTGAGTTTGGCAAGATAAAACCAATTTCATCAGGATTATAGTATCTTAAATTATTGAAGTACAGTTTCTCTGTGTATAAAACTGTCACTGAAATCTCAGATACTATTGTATCTTTGTATCTATAATTTCCTTTATCAGTTTTCCACACAGTTGATATAAGTATTCCTTTAAGATTTCATTGATTTTGTCAATTTTGAATTCAATCAGATCTTTTTTGTACTTACTGTCCAAATGAAAATTTATTATAACCGTTTGATTAAAATTATTATTCTATTTATTTGATTTCTTATTTAATTCTATATCTTCATTAATAATTGATTTATGAACAATATATACTCTCTTATAGTTTTCAAAACCACTTGAAATTAATACTATATAATCAAGTTCTTTAATGGAACACAGATATTCTCTAATAAGGTTTTCTTCTATAGTTTGTGAATGCTTCAATTTTAAGTGTGACAAAAGCCAATTTTTCTTACGAGATATATATATATTTGGAGTTAAACAATTTACATCCTCATAATTTTCCCAATCAGTTAAACTAACACAGATAAAATAGTCACTTATATTTTTATCATCAATATAATTTTTAGCATTCAATTTACATTTATTGATTAGTTCAATACATTTCTTTATTAAAATTTTGTTTTTTTCATTAAATGAAAGAGATGATAAAAATGAAATATGCTTAAATCTTGAAAATAAAGGAATTTCCTCAAATGTTTCATAATCAGAAAAAAACACTGAAAGATCGTCTAGACCTTCTTTTTCTATAAGAAATTGCATTTCTTTTTCTAACTTATTCATATTTAATATTACTGGATACCAATCTTGTTCTTTAAACCATTTGAGTATTTTAAGAGGATTTAGATTTCTATCAATATCAGCTACATCTGAATTGATATTATCAACATTCTTTCATGTGAAAAATTGATACATTTTAATCAGGTTAACTTACCCTTTTATCAATTTAACACTTTATTATTTATTAACTTTATTTTTTGCACTTTTAAGTGAAGTATTATGTAATCCATAAAGATTCACTTCATCAACGCACTTAGAGCATTCTAATTGAGATTGAGATTACTGCAACAAAAATATAATTTTATTCGACTAAGCAATTGGTTAATAGTATTAAAGATGTGTTTGTTTTATAGATTGAACTGTGACCAATTATAAAAAGCCGATAAAATTTAATTTTTTTTCGACTTTTTAAATTAAATAAACTAAGAATAAAATGAGTTTATAACTATCAGTATCAAATATTATTTTGTAAACCAAATCGTTAATTATATTCATCTAAATATTCGAAATATGGTTTATCTTTTACCAGCTTACAGCATCATTTATATGGTTTAAAATCGTATGGATTAGGAATAAAATAATTTTCAGAAAATATATAACTCACCTCATCGTTATTTTCTACTATATCTTTATATGAATATTCATAATCTCCTTAGTGAACAATAACCGAGTTATCAAAAAAATCTTTTACCTCGTCTGACTGAATTAAACCAACTATATCGTAGAGGCAAATTTATCTTTGCATAAAATATAAGTAAACTTTTAAATGCATATGGTATATTTTAATATATCAATTCTTTAGTCTGAGGAAATAAGCTTAACTCGTTTGTTTTATTTATTGCGACGCATAACAGAAATATATTCAGGTTTTTTTTTGCTTAAATTATCTGATAAATCTTTTTCATTATCTCTCCACCAATACTCTTCCCAAGTTGTAGGGTTTTTAAATTCATAAATACTAATTAAACCTAATAAAGCACATGGAGAGTCAGCCATAAAATCCCAACCATTTTTTTCGGCACAATACAAATCAACTTCATCATCATACCAAATTTGATATCCTTTTTTATCTAAAATATTAAAAGCAGTATTTGAAACATTTGAATACTCTGATAGCGTTGGCATAAATAACTCCTATTTAATAATTTTTAATTGCATCATGTAATATTTTTTACTGAAATTGATCTTCACTAGCTATTTTAACGTTTCCCTGTCGATTAAAGATCCTTTCAATTTATAGCTTGTTTAACATTCTGATATTTTAAACTATTTTTGCATACTTTAGTCACATCTATTTTTACCAGTCTTTTGTTTGAACTAAATTCAGCAGTTTCAAACATATTTTCAGAAACTGAAATATATTTTCTTGCTAGTACCTTCATTAATTTTACAAACTTTAAGGTATCTCATCATTTAGTAGATCAACCAAATTACTTTTCAATCTTCAATGATCAATTCCAAATAAAACCTCACACGCTAACCAATTGAAATAAATAAATTTTAAACTATTTAACCGACTATAATTTATTATTTAGGCATCACTATATCATTTGCAATTATAGTTATAACATCACCTGATTGCATTTCTATTTCTAGTTTTTTAAATGTGGTATCATCTTTAAGATTAAATGTATTTACGCTTATACTTTCCCCCCACTTATCCCATTTGGGTATGTTAATAAATTTAATACCTTGGCAAATAATATCCACAGAACATGATTTATTATTAAGAAATTTAATCAAAAAACTACTTTCTTCCCAATCAAGAATCATAGTTACTAATGTCCAATCATGCATATTTAAAACTCTTCTTTATTTAGTGTCTGATAACAGGTATGCATCAGTTAATTCCTTTTAAGAACTTTACCATCAATATCAAAAAGTTTCCCAACCACATCATTAACATAATAATATAAGCAATATATTTCAATATGAACTAATTTTGCTAAACCCAATCATAGTCTTGAAGAAAAGTAGTATAGATATCTACTATATTTTCATCAGCACTATTTTTACATTTATCTATCAACCTCTTTCTTAAATCATTGTAATTCAAAAAAATTAATAATTCTGAAAGCCTCATATATATCCAGTCATCCTCAGAGTTAAGAAAGTCATCAAACATGGATGTTAGTTTTTTTCTGACAATATCTTTACTGTTAAAAGCGTTATTAAATAAGACTTCTCTGGCATAAGGCAAGTGGTCTTGATTACCATCTACAGCTATATCAATGATTATAGGTATCAATCTTTCAAGTTCTAAGTCACTAAAATGCTCATCCCTTATCCATTCTAATGCAAGTTGCTGTTGCTCTTGATCATTCAATGCTAATAAAATTTGCTCAAAAAAATTATTTGTTTTTCTAAAGTTATGTTTGCTCGCCACAAGTCTACGGTCAGCTTCTATTACAGAGTTCCATTCTTTAGAATTAATAGGTTTTGTTGTCATTTTTTCTTAATTCTATTAAAAATCATATTGTTCAGTAAATTCAGTATAGATATTTACTATATTTTTATCTTTACTATTCTTACATTTTTCCATTAACCTTTTTCTTAAATCTCTATAATTTAAGAAAAACAATAATTCTGCAAGTCTTCTATATGTATATTGATTATCAGACTTAAGAAAATCATCAAACATAGATGTCAGTTTCTTCCTGATAGTGCGATTTTGATTAAAAGCGCTATTGACTAAACATTGTCTGGCAAGAATCGAGTTATCAGTATTTTCATTTACAGCCATATTAATGATTACTGGTGCTAATACTTCAAGTTCTGAGGCACTAGGACACTCATTTCTTAGAAATCTCAATGCAGTTGCCTGTTCAGCTGCATCATCATTAAGGGCCAATAAAATTTGCTCAAATAAATCATTAGTTTTTCTAAAGTAAAACTGACTAACCCTAACTTTTGTGTCATCCTCATTTACAGTTATCCATTCTTTAGAATAAATAGGTTTCATTGTCATTTTTTCTTATTTCCATTTCTTTTTATTTCTACCATATTTCAAGAGTAAAAAATCAAATAATTTTTAGAACTAATTTGTTAGCATTTTATATTGCATATAATACCGCGAGATCTGAGCCATTGATTACTGGGATGATTGAGCATAGGCAGACTGTAATAAAATGCAGAACTA
Organism: Gilliamella apicola; assembly: GCF_000599985.1. Classification (NCBI taxonomy): domain Bacteria; kingdom Pseudomonadati; phylum Pseudomonadota; class Gammaproteobacteria; order Orbales; family Orbaceae; genus Gilliamella; species Gilliamella apicola. The sequence goes on along the minus strand of NZ_CP007445.1, from coordinate 1,283,528 downwards.
TATCAGCAACCTTATGGTAAACAGTGAGCTAATGAGATTAATAATATATCTGTTTATAGGACTAAATTGGGATTTAATGATAAAATCCGTGAAAATTTAATTTCTCCTTGATAGCTTTGTTTTACTAAAGCCAGCCACGGTTTTGAATAAAACTAGTATAGACATCTACTATATTCTCATCAGTACTATTTTTACATTTATCTATTAATCTCATTCTTAAATCATTGTAATTTAAAAAACACAATAATTCCATAAGTCTCATATATATCCAGTCGTCCTCAGACCTAAGAAAGCCATCAAACATGAATGTCAGTTTTTTCCTAACAATATCATTACTGTTAAAAGCGTTATTAAATAAGATTTCTCTGGCATAAGGTAAACGGTCTTGATTACCATCTACAGCTATATCAATGATTATAGGTATTAATATTTCAAGTTCTGGGTCACTAAAATGCTCATCCCTTATCCATTCCAATGCACGTTGCTGTTGTGATAAATCATTTAAAGCCAATAAAATTTGCTCTAAAAAATCACTTGTTTTTCTAAAGTTATGTCTACTAAGCATCAGTTCACGATCCGCTTCTCTAACAGAGTTCCATTCTCTAGAATAAATAGGTTTTGTTGTCATTTTTTCTTAATTCTATTAAAAATCATACTTTTCAGTAAATTCAGTATAGATATTTACTATTTCTATATCTTTATCTTTACTATCCTTACATTTTTCCATTAATCTTTTTCTTAAATCTTTGTAATCTAAAAAAAACAGCAATTCTGCAAGTCTTTTATATATATATTGATCCTCAGACTGAAGAAAATCATCAAACATAGATGTCAATTTCTCTCTGATAATGTGATCATGATTAAAAGCTTTTTTGACTAAGCATTTTCTGGCAAGAATCGAGTTATCAGTATTTTTATTTACAGCTATATTAATGATTACCGGCGCTAATATTTCAAGTTCTAAAGCTGTAAAAGCCTCATCCCTAATAAGTCTCAATACTGTTGCCTGTTCAGCTAAATCATTATTATGAATAGCCAATAAAAGTTGATCAAACAAATCTTTTAAATCATTTGTCTCTTTAAAGCGATACTGAATACCCATAAGTTCTACACAAGCTTTTTCTAAAGAGATCCATTCTCTAGAATTAGTACATTCCTTTATCATGTTTATTTTTTCCTATTGTATTTCTTATTTAAAGAATCAAATAACTCTTGTAATTTAGTTGTTAGTATATCTTGTATTGCATAAAATACTTTATTATTTGAATCACTGATTATCTGAATCCTTGAAAATAGTCAGACTGTAATAAAATGCAGAACTATATAAGTAACCATAGGTTAAACAGTGAGCTAATGAAATTAATAATATATCTGTTTATTGGACTATAACAGAGAATGAATAAAAATTTAATTCCTCCTTTGTAGCTTTGTTTTGCTAAAGCCAGCCATAGTCTTGAAGAAAAGTAGTATAGACGTCTAGTATGTTCTCATCAGTACTATTTTTACATTTATCTATTAATCTCTTTCTTAAATCATTGTAATTTAGGAAAATTAATAATTCTGAAAGTCTCATATATATCCAGTCGTCTTCAGAACTAAGAAAGTCATCAAACATGGATGTCAATTTTTTCCTGACAATATCATTACTGTTTAAAGCGTTATTAAATAAGACTTCTCTGGCAGAAGGCAAGTTATCTATATTACCATCTACAGCTATATTAATGATTATAGGTATTAATATTTCAAGTTCTGAGTCACTAAAATGCTCATCTCTTATCATTTTTAATGCAATTCTCTGTTGATCTATACCTTTTTCATAATTAAGAGCCGATAAAATTTGCTTAAAAAAATCATCTGTTTTTCTAAAGTTATGTTTGCTGATCATAAATTTATGGTCAGCCTTTTTTAAAGAGTTCCATTTTATAGAACAAATAGGTTTTGTTGTCATTTTTTCTCAATTCTATTAAAAACTATATTCATCAATAAAATAAGTATAGATTTTTACTATACCTTTACTATCCTTACGTTCTTTCACTAACCTCTTTCTTAAATCTCTATAATTTAAGAAAAACAATAATTCTGCAAGTCTTCTATATATTGATCCGCTCCTATTGGATCAAGCGGTGTAAAGTTACCAGTATCCAGACCATAGTACCTCAAGGTATTATAGTAAAGCTTGGTTTATCTGCCTATATACTGCCATTGATACTGTTGGTTCAGATGTATATCTGTATGGGCTATCTCCTGTATCGGCTTACCCACAGCTGGTATGAATATTCCCAGACGATTTGTCTTCATCTGTCATCTCCCCCAGCATGCTATTCATGTGAGTATGGAAGTAGTAGATATGCTTTTGTTGATATTGCCGGTTCGGTCTCGTCACACCATCGGTTCATAGCTAACTTTATCGGTATACATATACAGACTCTGGCGTTTGTCTGTGCTGCTTTCTTGAATCATTTACACCACACAGAAAAGTGGTACAGTTGTATGGTTTCCTGTCACGTTCTTGCCAGTGTTTTTCTATGCGCTGGTCAGTCTTGTCGTATAGATAGCTGTAGTTTACTACGATCAAATCAAACTGAAGGGATTAAGGCAAATTTGTGTTAGTTTAAAGATACAGATTATTTTTTTTGGTTGGAGCGATCTAGTTTACTCTATTATTTTTATACCATCCGATAGATAGTATAGTTTAATAATAAAAATAGTATTATAAAGTCCAATATTACCAAGCTTTAATTTCATCAATCGAACTCAGTTCGACGAAATTCACTTTATAATAAGTAGCATTTTTTTTTAATTCTAATAAGATTTTTCTTTCAAACATTATTAATGTTAAACCTGCTTCAGGCATATAATGATGACAAAAAATTAGACCTATATTCGAATTTACTAATTTTTTAATAGTATCATTTTGAGTTTGATGCTTATTCAACAATGACATAATCAAAGGCTCGGTGGGTAAAGATATTGGGACCATAGATTTTTTAAATTTAATTTCATTTTTCTTTTTTTCAATATAATAATTTTTTAATTCAATTTTCAATGATTCTAATTTTACAGAATTGCCATATAAATAGATGCCAAACTGTTGAACAATTTTAGTATCTTTTAAAGATATAAAACCCTCATTGTCTTTTTCTAAAAACATCAAATTGGGAAATGTAGTACTTATTATTTTTTCAGCTTGCTCGGTATTAAATCCATAAGGTCCAAAACCATTTGAATCAATACCGTATTGATAGCATATACAATATGCCATTGAATCAAGTTCAGAACTAATTATTCTATTCCAATTAGGAACAGGGAATACAATCAATTTCTCATTACTTATCATGTAAATACTTTCTTCTCACCTTTCGATTTTACTATATGACCTGACTCATAAAGCTTAGGTATGCCCGAAGAGCCTGCACCAAGATGAGGTCGGATGTTCAAGCCAATAATTTTTACTTTTAGGATTTTTTCTACCTAAATTTTCTACGCCAGTAGATCTCATTTGTAACCAATTTTTACTTCTATTAGTAGGATTCAAATCATTGATAAAAATATTTTTGTCTCCTTTCGATAATTTCGGTACTTTTGCATGGTCTTTAACATAACTCAAGTCCTTTCTTCAACTTTTAACTTTAAGAGTAAGATATGTCCAACCTCTCGGAGAGGTCCAAGTAAGCGCATTAGGCGCATATTGATGAAAATTAAATCCCCCATCAGACCAATCGGATCCGGCTGTGAAAAGCAACCAGTATTGGAATTTAGTGATTATTTAAAATTCATCACAACTTTAATTACTAGATTTATTAGTTCATCTGTCTTGAGTCAAACTTTATAGATTTACTATAATTCATTAAACTTAATTAAAGGAATATATTTATATATTTTATCTTTTGGAATCATATAATTTACTAATTTTGAAATGAATATTAAGTTATTTTTATACTAAAATAGCTCCATTGATTTCTGGTATGAAAAATTCAGGCCATATAGTATATTTATCATAAACTGCATTTATAAAACTAGCTTCTTCTATTCTTGCTGTTTGTAAATTCACACCTTTTAAATTAGTACAATTAAAATTTGTGCCAAACAAATCTGCACCAAATAAATTAGCATTTTTCAAATCAGCATTTAATAAAAATGCCCCGATTAATTTGCTTCTAGTCATATTTACATTAACTAGTGAACAATTCATTAAATTGCAATTTATTAAAGATGCATCCGTAAAATTTGAGTAATTTAAGTTACAATATGCAAAGTTTACATTACGTAAATCTGTATAATTAAAATTTACATTGCACATAGAATATCCTTCAAATATAGCTGTATGAAGTTTTAAATTACTTAGATCAGAACCATCAAATGTAGTTAAATTAAACTCCTTAGATTCACCAGATTCAAATTTAATTTTGATCATTAATAATTTCCTTAATCAACTGTATCAATTAATATTTCAGATGTAGGTTTACCCCTTGAACGATTATAATCTGAAAGTGTCCCAAGTGTTGTAGAAGGTATTTTGCTAGAATAATCAAAATTTTTATCTAATAATACTTTTTTAAGCATTTTATTCACATCTTTCATAAATGGCTTATTAAATGAATTTAGGCGCAAATAGCCGGAAGGAGCAGAGGAAGATCTTTCCGGCTATTTTTTAGTTACTAATATATACTGATGGTCCCATAAATTGAATATGAGCACATTTTAGATATAAATAAATCGTAGAGCCGTTAATTGAAACTTCATTGTAATGATCATTCTTATCTATTTTTATTTTAGCAGGCATATTGATTGATATGCCTTCTATTTTAATTGCACTAACACATCCGCAATTAATACCGCATCGACATCTGTTATAGCCCTTAATCCACTTTGGTAATGGATTGTCTGGCAATTCGTCAATTAGATCAAAAGTTATTATTACGGTAGCTCCTTCGCGGTCTATTCTTATATCAAAAATATCAATTTCATTTATCTTTACAGGATTAGAAAAAACCTTATTAAATAAAATGCTGCCATCAAGTTCATTCCAATACATATTAATGCCCTTAAAATTTATGATTATAAAATCTACAGGCACGGTTCCTGTTCGAATATTTTCAATAGGTCTTATATTAAAATGCGGACATTGATTATCTGAGTCATCGGTGTTATTGGTGCCCTGGAGAATAATCTTGAATAACAATTTAAATTCCATCTGCTTTTGTAAATTGATTTTCTCTTGTCCAAATCTGATTTCCATTCTTGTCAAATATTGGATTATTCTTTGAGTTGGTCATTCGTACATTTCTATGATCACCATAAAAGCCAGATTTAGATTTATAAATATCATCTATTGATTAAATCATTTGAATTCCGCATTACATAATCCCAGTCCATAAGGATCAATCCAAGTAAGTAAATTAGCACATACTGGTAAAGATTTATTTCCACCAGACCAATTGGGTTTTGTTGGATAAATCGACCACTACTTGGATCATAATAACGCAGCGTGTTACTATGTATAACCGTTTCTGGGTTATAATATTGCCACGCAAAGCGCAATTTTTGCTCTTTCTTATCTGAATTATACCACCAATCTCAGTTGCGATGGTGTTTCAATTGCCCATAGAAAGCATATTCTCCCAACCAAATTAACTCACTATCCTAAATTATTAAATTGCCATCTTAATTGTCAAAATAATCAAAATTTTTATCTAATAATACTTTTTTAAATACTTTATTCACTTCTTTCGTAAATGGTTTATTAAATAAATTTAGGTGTAAATGTAGAAAAAATAGACGGAAGAATCAAAGGAAGATCTTTCCGATTATTTTTTTAACTTAGAGTACTTAAATATTTATAAATTTGCTCACGAGTAACCTCAGGAAGAATGACAGCATCTTCATCCCTAAAAAAACCATATTCTTCAAGATCAGATTTAGCATCCTGAGTAAATCTTACAATGTCATAAAAATTAAATTTCATCTTAACTCCGTTTAAGTTGATATTAAAGTTCAACGCACATCCCTTTGATTTACACTCCATTTCTAATAATTCATCATAAAATTCAGGAAAAACAATATTCATCATTAATATACCTTTATTTTTGTTAGTTCATTAATATAATCAACCTAATGGCATTAGCTGAGAGAAACAATTTAGAAATTTTTCAAATCATTGCCTCTGTGTTTTTAGTATATCACTAACGGTACTCATATCTATTTTATGAGGCTCAAAGCATTTACTAATAACACTACATCATGTGTTGTTTTTACATTACCAGTAACTTTATCAATTAACTATTCGTTAGGTTTAGGTATAAAAGTTAGCTGTTACTCCCTTTCTTTAAACCTCAACGAAAAGAAAGTAATCCCCACCTGTCAATTCAAGAGAGTTTATTAGTCACATACAGATTAAAATTGCATCCTACTCTTAGTTTAATCGAGGCTTTGGAACGATTAAAATGCCATCATATTTTTAAACACACTATTACCTGCCGCATCTCTTCTCACTTTCTGATGCCTAAGTGGTAGCAACTTATTGCAAAAATAGACTGTTTATCTAACAAAAAGCAGAAAATGATTTCAGCTAGATAAGCAACTTGATTATTCAGGCGTGTAACCACCTGACATTTAACACGGAAGATAAGGTTAGCAACTCTTTACCACTGTTCACCTAAAGCAATTATGTGAGTTAGTAAATCATCGCTAAGTGGTTAAGTAGATCAAGGAAGGCATGGTTTGTTTTGTTTACTGAACGAGAATTAAATAATAAAAAAGCCAGGAAGATTCAATTTCTCGCCCGGCTCTTAAAATTAATTAAATAGCTAATCCAAATCCTCTTCGGTAACTAATTTGTCCATAAACTCTTTGAAGGAAGAAGCTAGTTTTTTCTGTACTAACACATGATTTTTATCCATAGAAAGATTTGGATCAAATGAATCTGTTGCATAAAAGATCACACTACCATCATTCTTATCTAAACAAAAATAATTACCACCCCAATCATTTCCAAAAGGTATGATATTTATCGGAATCACGTTCTTTGTGATCATCTCATGATAACAACCATCAATTAAAGATTTCGGGTCATCATTAGTTGATTTGTTATATTTAAATGGTTTCAAAAAAGCAATTTCTAATGGTTCAAAATCATCATTGCTTTCCCACCAAGCTCTGGACGGTATCCCACCATTAAAGGACAGATAATGTAATATAAATTCCTCAGGAAAACAATATGATAAAACTTTCTCTACAGATTTAATATCTGAAAGAACAATATTTTTTTCGCAATCTTTGCACGGATTATCCATTATGAACACCTCTTTTTAACGCTTTTGTAATACGGCCAGCTAATCATACTTTAGTATGAGATATAGCAATAGCATATGAACTTCCATAAGATCCAGAAAGCAGGTTGAATGTTTTTCAAACAAAGAAACCAATCCAGCATAAGGGAAAGTACCTTCATAAGCTGAAATTTCAACTAACTCTATAGCTGTTTTACCTGTTATAGGATCAAAATCATCCAAATGATGCCATGTATAATCTGTAAATTCTGCTTTCGTTATATCAGCTTGTTTAAACGCTTCAGTCAAACTCTCCAACCAGAACCTCGCATCGTTATTTCAACAATATTTTACTGATTACCTTTACCTGGGAATAAATCAGTACTTCTCGTAAAATCAACACAGGTAAGAACTAATCCTAGCGGATCAATCCAACTTAACGGATTTGGCACATATGGATATAAACCACCAAGTAGCTCTATCAGGTCTGGCTGGGTAAATCGGCCTATATCCGGATTGTAGTACTTAAAAGTATTGTAATGCATTCCGGTTTCTCTGTCTAAATATTGTCCCTGATACCTCTGGTTTTGTTGTATCAGTGGATGAGTAATTTCCTGTATCGGTTTGCCTCACAGCTGGTATGAGCACTCCCTGACGATTCCACCAGCTTCATCCTTCAGCACCTCCGGCATGCCGTCTACATAGGTATGGAGGTAGTAGATGTGCTGTTCTTGATTAGCATTTCTGTCTATTTGCGCCAGCGATTCATAGCTGTTGGTGTCACTATACAGGTACAGGATTTGCGCTGGGTCAGTTTGATTCCCTCAATCATTCTTAAACCATCAAACATAAAGCGAGTACGGTTATAAGGTTGGCTGTCTTTGTCCAGCGGGTGTTTTTCAAAACGTCGTCCTAATGAATCAAAAACATAGCCCCATAACGATGGGTATAATCCAGTTCTTCGATACATAATTTGATGAGATAGTGTTCGGCATCGTTGTGGTAGTAACTAAGTGCTACCGGCAGTTTGTTTGCTGCTGATGCTGCCATGAGCATCGTACTGGTATTTATATCCTCTAAAGCACAGTAACTTGTTACAGCGAATCAGATTTTAGAAGAGTAAAGGCTATGTAGTGCGGTTTAGCAAGCTTTCTAAATTTTAAAAATTAATTAAATTATCAGTTATTTTGCAAAACCATATCCATCCATCATGATGAAAAAAGAAAGCAATTTTTTTGTCTGGGCAAATTAAAAGACTATCATCATGGATATCATGAAAATCATCTACTTTTAATTCTAATTTATTTGAATAAAAATCATAATAATATCCAGATTTGATATTATATTTCTTAATAATCTCTTTAAATTTCTCTAAGGCATTATTCTCAATTCTATCACAATTACTGTTCAGATGTTTATCAAGATCTTTGATTTTATCAGCGAATTTTTCCCATTTCCCATTTGCTAGATATTGCCAACGTTCTTTTCTGTTTTTAGAAATAAAATTATCAATAAAAAAATTTAAAGGATTCATAATTACTCTCATTAAAAAGTATGATGCGTATTTGGAATATTATTATTCCCGATGGTATCTATATCTGGTTTCTGTCCTTCATAAAAATGCAGTTCAGGATGTTTAGAATAGGGATGTAATTCTGGCTTTTTATAATTTTGTTGTTGCTGATACGTTCTTTCTTTGCTTTTCATTTCTTATATTCACTATCAGAGGCATTATGAGGTGGATGCTTAGGTAGTATTGATTTTTTCCTTCCATAATGTGCGTGTGTGGCTACTTCTTTAGTTTTTTTCTTGATGAATAACGAACTGCGCTAGTGGTTCATAACTGTGCAGGTCTGTATACAGATACAGGCTCTGCTGTTTGTCTGCGCCACTTTCCTGAATCATTTGCAGCCTGTCAACTTATCAAGCAATACGCTTAAAATATATAGTTTAATATAATTTATTATCAATTTTTCCATTTGTTTTCTCTAACATACGCTATTAGATCGTTTTCATCTAACGGTTCACCAGGAATCTTTAAGAAACAAGAATGACAGCAATATCCAATGATTGATGTTTCTATATCACTCAAATAATCAATAGCTTTTTCGGGTATCATATCATAGTCCAAATTAGATAAATTATTTCTTACATATATAAATATAAAATTGTAAATTCTATTTCTATCCCATTTAGAATATATTAATTGTTCTATAAAATAATCCATCGAATTCTTGGACTTTTCACTATCAGCATCATTCCAAGAAATCAAAATTTTTTTAATTTCTCAAATGCTTCTGTAAATACCCCATTGTTAGCACACAAATCAAGTAGAAAATCATGCTATTTGCTTCATGTTTCTATATTCAATTGGTGTCATATTATTTAATGCTTCATGCGGTCTTTCTGTGTTATACATTTCTAACCACTCTTCGGTTATTTTTCTTACTTGTTCCAGATTTTTAAATAAATACAGATCTAATACCTCCGTTCGATATGTGCGGTTAAATCGTTCTATATAGCCGTTTTGATAAGGACTACCTGGTTTAATATAATCTAGGGTTATTCCATGTGATTTTGCCCAACTTGTAAATCTGTTTGAGGTAAATTCTGTGCCATTATCAACGCGTATTTTTAATGGATAACCGTGATATTGAGCCAGTCTGTCTAAATAACGGGTAATTCTACCTGCCGATAAACTGACCGCAATATCAATGCCTAATGCCTCTCGATTAAAGTCATCAATAACATTAAAGGTTCTAAATCGGCGGTGATTTTGAGAACTATCACTCATAAAATCCATTGACCAACATTCTCCCAAACGACTTGGTACTGATAATGGCTCTGGATAACGTTGGGGCAATCGTTTATTGCGTTTAGAACGAATATTGAGTTTTAACTGACAATAAACTCGATAAATCCGTTTATGATTCCACGTATATCCCAGTTTCCTGATTCGATGAAAACACTTAGGAAATCCCCAACGTAAATGCTTGTCTGTTATTGACTTAAGTAATGAAATAATCATAGTGTCATCTGCCGATTTAGGTTGATAGTAGTAAGCACAGCGACTTAAATTCACAATAGTGCAACTCATTTTAATTGTTATACAGTATTGTGACTGTAGTGTTTGTGCCCAACTCTTACGAACTGCCGTCGGCACTATAGCTTTTTTATTATTTCTTGCTGGAGCTGAGAAGTTAAACTTAATTCAGCATACATCTGTTTAAGTTTACGATTTTCAGCTTCCAGCTGTTTTAACCGCTTAATGTCCGATGATTGCATACCGCCATATTTATCTCGCCATTTATAAAAAGTAGAAACGGCCATACCATATTTACGGCAAAGCTCTTTAATAGGGATACCAACTTCAGCTTCTTTTAAAATGGAGACAATTTGGTGTTCCGATAATTTTTTCATATTGAAATTCTCCTTAAAAATATTATAGAGAATTTTCTACTTTTTTATGTACTATTTTAGGGGATAGTTACACTTCATTTTCATTAATAATAACTTTCATAATATTTATAAGGCAATTCCATTCAATTTGATTAAGTAATTTTTGGTATTCACCAAAAGTCATATCACTTGCTGGATATTTAGATATGTGGGTATTTTAGTTATTTTTAGTATTTCTTATATTGAAGATAACACGTTTATTTTTTAATAACATACAGAGTAATTACTAGTTCATAGGTTTTATTTAGTTTGTAAAAAATAATTACAATTTAATTAATATCAAACCTTGAAAAACGAATTAATTAAATCATAAAAAAATAAAAAATCGAATTTTTGGCTCATAAATTTCCCAATTTAAACGAAAGATAATTATACAAATTCTCTGCTAAAAAGTTTGCATGCTCCCTTTTTACGATTAAATTAAAAAAATAATATTGATCATACAAATCATGTATTAATGTATCCGACAACATACAAAATTCAATATACGCTGAATATAATTTTTTTATGTCATCAGAGATCTCTTCTAAAGAAATATTATAATTTGTTATATCGAAAAAAATATTGATATATTCTTTATTAATATTACTTAATTGTATAAATGGAACATGATTTTTTTCACAAAAATCCCAATGAGCATCTTTAACTTTATCATCACTATAAATATATTTCATTATCAGTCATTTATTTTATTAAGCTATAACATACGTCATTTTACCATTTTTATGTATTCTCGCCATATAATGGGCTGTCTCACCGTTAATTTTTGTTCAATTTTTATAATGTCGTTATACATGTTGATAAGCAAAAAATTGAATCCGTCGGAAAGTATTGTAGTGCAGTCTGGTTTCTCTGCCTGAATACTGTCCCTGATACCTCAGGTTCTGTTGTATCTCTGTATGAGCAATCTCCTGTATCGGTTTGCCCCACAGCTGGTATGAGCATTCCCAGACGATTTCACCGGCTTCATCCGTCAGTTATTCCGGTATGCCGTTCAGGTCGGTATGGAAGTAGTAGATGTGCTCTTGCTGATTACCGTTTCTGTCTATTCGCGCCAGCGGTTCATAGCTGTACTGGTCTGTATACAGATACAGGCTCGGCCGTTTGTCTGCGCTGCTTTCCTGTCCCCGCAGATGGCTCATTGCGAGTTTTATTTTTACATCGACTGCGGTTCGCTTCGTTTACATGGCGACTGGATAACGCAGGCGGTTTTTATTAACGGGATGCCCGTCAAGGTGCGGGTAATGAGGGACTGCATCGTGATCACACCGCAGCACACCCGCGAACTCTTTGGCTGTATTGAAGGGATGAGCGTGGCGTATATTAATCAAAAGAAGTTGAAAGCGTGGCTGAAGACCTTTCCGGGGGCACTGAACGATACCGGGGATATTCCGGTGATTAAGCGTAGCAGGAGCGAAGGCGGGATTTAAATAATAAAAAGCCGGGAAGAAATAAAATATCTTCTCGGCTATATTCGTTATTTATCCAAGAAAATCAACAGCATTAAATTCGAATGATAGTTTTTCATCTTCAATATCTTCTATTATATATTTGTTACGGTCATTAAAAATATCAATAATTGATATTTTCAGATGCATAAACTGCGTTAACCCACCACCTATATCTTTCATTTTGACACTGCTGACATCATAAAAATAAAAAGATACTTTATCTCTGGAATTTTCGTCATCACTTAATGAAAGCAGTAGATTATATTTAAATGAAATAGGCTCAATATCCATATGCATTGTATGCAATACGTTGTTTTCTATAATTATTCTATTAATTTCATCAAGTTTCATACTAGTTACCACCTATATTAACTCTGGTTTCTTTTCCTTTTGGACTATATCCCGGACCGTATTCATAATTATGTGTATGAGGATTGGAATGATAGTCTGGCGCTGATGGATTACCATATCCATGACTAGTGTAATCAACTCGTTCTATCTGTCTACCATATTGATCATACCTGACGGTAAAATATTCTAACTCATCTGTTTTAGGATTGAATTTGAAATGCTCCAATTCTTTTGTGCCGGGTGTGACCTAATTAGGAGCATTTTTATACCATGCTGAAGCAGGTAATGATGGGCCATCGTTCTTTATGTCTGTTTTACATAACCTAAGCGGGTCTATATATTTCAGCGGATTCGGTACATACGCATATAAATTTAACCCACCCTTAGCCCTATCGGATCCGGCATAGTAAAACGACCTGTATCCGGATCGTAGTATCTGAAAGTATTGTAGTGCAGTCCGGTTTCTCTGTCTGAATACTGTCCCTGATACCTCAGGTTCTGTTGTATCTCTGTATGGGCAGTCTCCTGTATCGGTTTGCCCCACAGCTAGTATGAGCATTCCCAGACGATTTCACTGCCTTCATCCGTCAGTTCCTCCAGCATGCCGTTCAGGTCGGTATGGAAGTAGTAGATGTGCTCTTCCTGATTACCGTTTCTGTCTATCCGCGCCAGCGGTTCATAGCTGCCTTCGTCAGTATACAGATACAGGCTCTGCCGTTTGTCTGCGCTGCTTTCCTGAATCATCTGCAGCCCGTCCCACAGGAAGGTGGTTCGGTTGCAGCACGGTTTGCCGTCTCAGTCCAGCCGGTGTTTTTCAATCCGCCGGCCGAGGGCATCGTAGACGTAGCCATAACGACGTGTGTTGTTTAGTTCTTCTATTGAATTTTTACTAAATTAATGGCTTAAAAGTAGTCGAAGGAATCATATAATCTTTTCGACCTTAATTTTTTACTTTAATAATAAAAAAGCACTATAAACCTCTTTAGTTTTAATCAAGTCTCACCCTGTTTTTTTATTACATCATCACGTAACTTATTAATAACAAACATGTTTTAGGATAAAAATCCAGGTCACTACAACAAAACTTTTTATAATAAATTTTTAAAAAAATGGTATATTTCTGTTTCTCAGCTCTTTTAGCCTTATGAGATAAATTTAACTGTTTGATTTCTTTTCTTTCTGATATATAACAGAAATATATTTAGGCTTTTTTCTGCTCAGATTATCTAATAAATCTTTTTCATTATCTCTCCACCAATATTCCTTATAAATTTCAGGTTTTTTAAATTCATAGATATTGACTAAACCTAATAAACCACATGGTGAATACGCCATAAAATCCCAACCATTTTTTTGGGCACAATACATATCTACTTCATCATCATACCAAATTTGATATCCTTTTTTTTCCAAAATATTAAAAACTGTATTTGAGACATTTGCATATTCTGATAACGCTGGCATAAATTACTCCTATTTAATAATTTCAATTGCTTCGTAGGGTATTTATCCTTGAAATAAACCCTCATTAGCACTTTTAACATTTTTTCTATCGGTCTAAGATCCCTTTGTATTTACAATTTGTTGAACATTTTTATGAGGTATATATTTTGCACCATTTTGCGTAGCTTTAGTTACATCTATTTTTGCTAAGCCGTTATTTGAACTATATTGCTTAGTTTCAGATATATTTTCAGTAACTGATATATATCCTGTATCTTTCCCTTTAACATGGTTTACTATTGTACCTTTCTTTCCTTTAGGTAGAATACTTAAACCCGAATCTACTCTTATTCTATCACTTGGATTTAACTCGCTATACACATATTTTTTGGAAGCTTTTTTAGAAGATTTACACCAGCCCCATGGATCAATCTATATAAGCGCATTCGGCGCATACTGATATAAATTAAAGCCACCGGCCAACCCAATCGGATCCGGCTGGGTAAAGCGGCCTATATCCGGATAGTAGTATCTGAAAATATTGTAGTGCAGTCCGGTTTCTCTGTCTAAATACTGTACCTGATAACCCAGATTTTTATTGGGTCGGGATATGTCTGTTTTCCTGTACCTGTTTCATACAGTTAGAAGCTTACTCTATTTACAATTTAATTAATTTTGTCAATTAGAAAAAGGAGATATCCGATTCTTAATTAATATTATATTTTAGATGATAAATCGAAATAAATCTGTCCTATCTCACGAACATCTTCATCATCACTTTCTAAAGCTAGAATAGCAAGCTTTTGGGATAACTCATCGCTTATAGAATTAAATAAATACATACATAAATATTCCAAAGCTTTGATAATCTTGATCATCGAAGACATATTTAGAATATGACCAAATATTTTTTTTTAACCACTCTCTATTCATAGATAAAATGATATCTTGACATAACTTAGTTTTTCCATCTAAGTTTTTCATTATTTCTATAATATTTGGTAGTAAACTAATTTTTATTTCTTCTGGTAATTGTTTGATAATATATAATAAAGATGCATTTATATCACCTATTAAATTTTTTTCTATTAATGTTACTAGATTAGGACATTTCGATAATAAAAATATATTATCTAATAAGTTATCTTGTAATTTTATACATTCATCAAAAAGAATTTGCATTTGATTTACACATTTTATTTTTTCCAATATGTTCCCAAGGTAAGGAATTATAAAATTCAACCAAAGTTTGAGGCTTCATTGGTTTAGTGGGATATATTGTTGCATGACCAGTTGACATTGTTCAACCTACATCTTGAGCATCAAATTTGTCAGCTAACCCATTAGGTGAAGTAGTTCTTTCTGGGAGTTTGTGGTAATTTCCAGTTAATGGTGATTGTTCTGGAGTTTTAAATGTTAAAGCATCGCATTGATTTGGTATAGTTAATCCATTTTTGTCTAAATATAAATCTGATTTTTGTCCAGGATTTAAATTGTACTCATCAATTCAAGGTGCTCTCGACTTTGATTTATTGCCCGTAACATATAAATTTGAATTTATAATACAAATTAAACCATATGGATACACCCAAATTAGCGCATTGGGCGCATACTGATACAGATTGAGTCCAGGGAAATACTGTTATGGTAAGACACCTTGGCAAACTTGGGTAGAGACAAAAGGACTGGCTAAAGAAAAGCAGCTAGAGAATTTATTTTACTCATCAGACAGTCATTGTGTTAGAACGAATGCCGATGAGTAGGTAGTATTTGTCAGATTAAGTTTGAGCTAGTACACATAAGTATAAATAGTCATAGAACTTCAACTGTACCAACTAGTTTAGGTCCTTCATAAATATTCATCATAAATCCTTTCTTAAGTAAAAAGCTTGGTGCATCTTCCATTAAAAAATAGGCTTCTCCTAAACCTATTCTTTGAGTGGATTCTACTAGCTCGTAACTTTTAACATTTAATACTAATGACCAAGATGAAATATCGCCATTTTTACCTTCCATTGGTTTGGTAATAACATAGTATTTTATATTTAGGGGAAAAGTTTTTTTTCCACCTTGTTGTATAGGGGTCCAATAAATTTTGACATCAACTCTGCAATTTTCCATTTTGTTTCTCCTCGTTAACATTTTGGTTGATGTATATATTTACTCCATTTAGGCTTTATTTTAGCCTTATTAAGGACTACATTATCAATAAATCTAGCTTTTATACCATCTAATCGAGGATTTTTATAGGCTGCATCTGCTATATTATCAGGAACGCTAACCTGAACGACACGGAAATCACCACCATGTCCCATTTTTTCACCCCATGTAACAGCATCTTTATAGGACTCAGCAAACCATTTTCCTTCTAAGGTGCTTGGAGGTGATGTCCACTTTCCAGTTTTCATTAATTCATCGTATTCTGCAAGATTCATACCTCTATATAAAAGCATTAAACCAAGTGGATCAATCCAAGTCAACCCATTAGGCGCATACTGATACAGATTCAAGCCACCCAGCAGCCCAATCGGGTCTGGCTGGGTAAATCTACCTATATCCGGATCATAGTACCTGAAAGTATTGTAATGTAAGCCGGTTTCTCTGTCTAAATATTGTCCCTGATATCTGAGGTTTTGTTCTACCGATTCGTGTTCGATTTCATGAATCCGCTTTCCCCATAACTGAAAGCTGCATTCCCAGAGTATTTTACCGTTTTCGTCGGTCAGCTCTTCCGGACAGCCGTTCAGGTCGGTATAGATATACAAGCTGGTAGGATGATTCGGGCCGGTTTCCTGAATCATTCTTAACCCGTCCCACAGGAAGCGGGTACGGTTGTAAGGTTTGCCTTCGCGGTCTATTTGATGTTTTTCAATACGCCGGCCAAGGGCGTCATAGAGGTAGCGGTATCGTTCGGTTTTGTTGAGTTGTTCGATGCGTACTTCGCTCAGACGGTGTTCGGCATCGTAATGATAGTGCTGGGTTGCGCCGATGGTCTGTTTGGTCTGAGTTCTGCCGTGCTCGTCGTAGCGGTAGTGGTGCCCTCTGAAATGCAGGAGCTGGTTACAGCGAATCAGGTTGTAGTTGCTGTAGTCCTCTCTGTATTTGCTGTCCAGCAGGTTGGCAGCGGCATCATATTGCAGGGTTTCCCAGTATCTTTGATTGCGACAGCCTTCGATTCTGCCGGTGTGATCATAGCGGTAATCGGTCTGCCCGTGTTTGCTGTGTTTTTTGCTTACCAGCCGGTCGAGGTTGTTACATTAAGAATTATGCTAATCATTAGAGTTTGAGCTAATACATACAATTATCCTATTGGAACATCAGCTTTTATATGTCCATGACCATAGACTTTTATTTTTTAATTAACTTTTAGTTTTTCGAATTTTAGCTAAACCTTTTTCTAGGCGACTTATATTTTTATACTTATCGGGAACTGTACTTTTAGCGAGATATTTATACCATTCATCTACAGTAGTTTTGAATAATTCTAAACCTTCTTGAGTAACATTTGACATCCTAATAACAGTATCAGTTTTTAATTTTCCTGCATCATCAAAAGGCTCAATACCAATTAATAATTCATTATTTTTTAAAAAGTTTAATAAGGCTGTTGAACTTTGAATAATATCCTCTTGCCATTGCTTACTTTTATTTCTTGTAAGCAATAATGGAATATTATGTAAGGTAAAATCAATTTTGCTCATTACTTTACTCCAATAACAGTTGATACATCATCTAATTGTATTAATTGACCGGTATTTTTATTTTTCACAAAAACTCCCCCAGCTTCACGGATTCTTTCTTCTTTCGCTATCTGTGGTCCTTTATTTAAAGCACCGGTTCGACTCGTGACCTCAACAGGCCTCCATTTCCCATCTTGCCCTTTAACTACAAAATCGATTCTACGTCGTTCACCTGTTAAAGGGTCTTTAACTGATTTACCCTTATTATCTCTTAAATAACGTTCACTTAAAACATTTTACTTGCCATAACGTTTTTCCAATATATCTTTCGCCCTCTGTTCACGCTTCATACCTGCTTTTTTGTTTGGTATACATGCCCACCCCCACGGGTCAATCCAAGTCAACCCATTAGGCGCATACTGATACTGATACTGATACAGATTCAAGCCACCCAGCAACCCAATCGGGTCTGGCTGAGTAAATCTACCTATATCCGGATCATAATACCTGAAAGTATTGTAATGTAAGCCAGTTTCCTTGTCTAAATATTGTCCCTGATACCTCAGGTTCTGTTGTATCTGTGTATGAGCAATCTCCTGTACCGGTTTGCCCCACAGCTGGTATGAGCATTCCCAGACGATTTCACCGGCTTCATCCGTTAGCTCCTCCGGCATGCCGTTCAGATCAGTGTGGAAGTAGTAGATATGCTCTTGCTGATTGCCTGTCCGGTCTATCCGCACCAGTGGTTCGTAGCTGTTCTGGTCGGTATAGATATACAGGCTAGTGGGGTGATTCGGGCCGGTTTCCTGAATCATTCTTAAGCCGTCCCACAGGAAGCGGGTACGGTTGTAAGGCTTGCTTTCGCGGTCAATCTGATGTTTTCCGATGCGTCGGCCAGGACGTCGTAGATATTGGAATGTCAATATATCTTCAAACAACAAAATTAAGAAAGGGTAATGAAGATTATTATTCAATAAATCCCACAATATATTTCTAAATTAACTATATATAGCCAGCTCAGGCTTACAAAAACCTACAACAAAATCCACTAATTCTAAAATAATATCTTCCTCGTCAAGATACCTCAGGTTTTGTAAACAATCATACATGCAATTCTGTGGCATGCCTTTATTTTTAAAATAGACTAATACCTTTCTAATTTCCAATAAATCTTTATTTGAAAATATTTCTTTTTTCACACAATCAAGGAATTTCTGTTGTTCTAGCATTTTATCCATTTACTTTTTAAATTAGCCAATGCTGTTTGGTATTTTGAAAGAGGCATAGACTGTTTGGGCTGAATTGTTCCATGTCCTGGTTTGTCTGGTACGTGCTGCAAATCATTACCAAGATCTGCCACATCTAATTTCCAAACAGGATCTTTACCCGTTCCTCCAAATTCTATTGGTTTTCTATGTGGCGGTAAATCTTGAGGCGATGGAGATACGGAAACTCCGCCTGTATTAGGATGAACATTACCATTGGTGTCTACGGGAATATCCCTATTAGGTCTAACACCCAATGTTCTAGCTGAGTCTCCAACTTTGGGTTCACCTTTTTCTTCTGTCATTCCACGAAATATGTATGAACCATTTAATCCCCACGGATCGACCCAAGTCAACGCATTAGGCGCATACTGATACAGATTAAACCCACCCAGCAGCCCGATCGGGTCTGGCTGGGTAAATCTACCTATCTCCGGATCATAATACCTGAAAGTATTGTAATGTAAACCAGTTTCCCTGTCTAAATATTGTCCCTGATATCTGAGGTTTTGTTCTATTGATTCGTGTTCGATTTCATGAATCCGCTTTCCCCAAAGTTGATAGCTACATTCCCACAGTAATTCGCCGTTTGCATCGGTTAACTCTTCCGGGCAGCCATTCAGGTCGGTGTGGAAGTAGCGGATATGTTGTTCTTGGTTGCCGTCTGTGTCTATCCGCGCCAGTGGTTCGTAGCTGTTCTGGTCGGTATAGATATACAAGCTGGTAGGATGATTCGAGCCGGTTTCCTGAATCATTCTTAAGCCGTCCCACAGGAAGCGGGTACGGTTGTAGGGTTGGCCTTCGCGGTCTATCTGATGTTTTTCGATACGCCGGCCAAGGGCGTCGTAGACGTAGCCGTAACGCTGGCTGCGGCCTGTTTGTTCGATGCGTACTTCGCTCAGGCGGTGTTCAGCATCGTAGTGGTAGTGCTGGGTTGTGCCGATGGTCTGTTTGGTCTGAGTTCTGCCGTGCTCGTCGTAGCGGTAGTGGTGCCCTCTGAAATGCAGGAGCTGGTTACAGCGAATCAGGTTGTAGTTGCTGTAGTCCTCTCTGTATTTGCTGTCCAGCAGGTTGGCAGCGGCATCATATTGCAGGGTTTCCCAGTATCTTTGATTGCGACAGCCTTCGATTCTGCCGGTGTGATCATAGCGGTAATCGGTCTGCCCGTGTTTGCTGTGCTTTTTGCTTACCAATCGGTCGAGGTTATCGTACTGGTAGCTGCGTTCGATGAGGATATCAGGCAGGATGGGATTCTGATTGCGCTGTATCTGTTTGCGTTGCAGCCGGCTGTTGCGGTCGTATTTGAACTGGGTGTTCAGGCGTCCCTGAGTGCGTAATATTTCGCGGTACAGGTTGTCGCGTTCAGTTTGGTCGGTGTTGCCGTCACGCTGTGCTTGTTTGATTTGGGTGACGTGCTACGGGCATTTATTCTGTTCGCTGGTCTAAACAATTAATTTTTTGTGGGTATAATGGTGGACGTAAGTAGATTGATTATTACACTCAGGTTGCAGTTTTACTTAACTATAATCTGCTAAAATAAAGTTGGTAACATCAGCAACTGGTATTTTCTGAATCTTTATCAAAAGGATATATTTGCGTAAAAAAATGTTTTTTCATAAGAGAAAATCATTTTATTTCCATTGGGAATTAAAAGAATACTTGTTTCATCACTTGGGTAAAAAAAATCATCCCATGATTTTACAAAAATATCCACTGGTACAATAGCACTCGCTTTTTTCCCCAAAAAGAAAAAAGCAAATGAAATGTCTGTTAATTTATTTTTGAAAAATAAAGAAGATTCGTTAGGATGATCAAAATCCAAATTAATTTTTTCTATAACAGAACAAAATGACGAATGCATTTTCATTAAATGGTTAAATGGGAATGTCACATCCCAAAAATTACTAGATTCCTCCGTATCAAGAAAAATAATCTGTCTTTTTTCATCAAAAGATAGCAAGCAATCTTTAGAATTAAATCTCCATGCAATAGGATATTTTTTTTCATCAATGGTTAATAATTTTTTATTCATAAAATATATGCCCAGCTCCACCAGATTTTTTACCCAAACTCCAATCCTTCCATTTTATGTGGGGTATATTATTCTCTGGTGCATTTATTGTATGCGATTCATTAGGGTGATGTTCATAACCTTTTTTGTATGGAATTTCAGAGTAAGTAGGCTGAATCTCTATCTTTCCTCTAGCATCTTTTAACAGTTGTTCAGCAGTAGCTCTATCCTTCACTCTAAAATTGGATTTACCACCTCTCTGAATTATTTCAGTTGCTTTCTTCCATTCAGGGCTACCACGCTTAATGATAGGTAAGTTAGTTGCATTGCCAACTTCCTTCCCTGTAAGGCCACATTTCATTAACCCCCACGGATCGACCCAAGTCAACCCATTAGGCGCATACTGATACAGATTCAAGCCACCCAGCAACCCAGCAACCCAATCGGGTCTGGCTGAGTAAATCTACCTATATCCGGATCATAGTACCTGAAAGTATTGTAATGTAAGCCGGTTTCTTTGTCTAAATATTGTCCCTGATATCTGAGGTTTTGTTCTACCGATTCGTGTTCGATTTCATGAATCCGCTTACCCCATAACTGAAAGCTGCATTCCCAGAGTATTTTACCGTTTTCGTCGGTCAGCTCTTCCGGACAGCCGTTCAGGTCGGTGTGGAAGTACATTACCCTTTCGGGCTCATTACCTCGTTTATCTATCCGCGCCAGTGACTCATAAATATTACGATTTTTATATTAATTAACTATTCGGATATTTATCTAAATAACCTTGACTTGATGGGTATTTTGTAAAAAAAGAAATTTTATTTTTATCAATAAATTCAATATCAAAAATTCTAGAACAATTTTTTTCCAAACCAATATCATAAGAATATAATTTTTCTTCAATCTCATCCAAAAGAGATATCGCCATATCATTAATAATCGAATTACATTCATTAATAAAAAAAATTACTTCTTTCGGAAAATTAGATTCAATAATCACTCCTTCATAATAATGATCAAACTTTTCAATTTTTTTATATTCTATAAGAGCATATCTCTGTTTATCTCTAAATGAAACAATATAGTCTTTCATCATTACCCTTTACATCCTTTGAAAATGCCAAATAGTTTACTTTTATTAGTATTAAAACCATTAATACCTTCTGAGTGAATTAATCTTGCATGGTTTACTCCCAACTTACCTTTAGATGGATCATGAATAACATCAAATCCAATTTTTCTAAGATCTACGACTTTTGCTTCACCCACACTTGTCGTAGGCCTATTAGGAAAAGCTCCATTCCATATTTTAGTGGCTTCATCGACACCATTAGCCCTAATAACAGAAACACCTGGTGGAGCTAATTTTCCTTTATTAATAGCTTCTATTTCTCGAGGATTGAAATCAAATCCATAATGACCATTAGTACTAATCCTATAAATTTTAGTAGTATCAGAAAGTGGTAAGCCCTTTTCTAGAAGGGTGTCAGTCAATCCCCACGGATCGACCCAAGTCAACCCATTAGGCGCATACTGATACAGATTAAACCCACCCAGCAGACCAATCGGGTCTGGCTGAGTAAATCTACCTATCTCCGGATCATAGTACCTGAAAGTATTGTAATGTAAGCCGGTTTCTCTGTCTAAATATTGTCCCTGATATCTGAGGTTTTGCTCTATGGGTTCGTGTTCGATTTCATGAATCCGCTTTCCCCATAACTGAAAGCTACATTCCCACAGTATTTTACCGTTTTCGTCGGTAAGTTCTTCCGGACAGCCATTCAGGTCGGTGTGGAAGTAGCGGATATGTTGTTCTTGGTTGCCGTCTGTGTCTATCCGCGCCAGTGGTTCGTAGCTGTTCTGGTCGGTATAGATATACAGGCTGGTGGGGTGATTCGAGCCGGTTTCCTGAATCATTCTTAAGCCGTCCCACAGGAAGCGGGTACGGTTGTACGGTTAACCTTCGCGGTCTAACTTCCGTTTTTCAATGCATCTGCCAAGGGCGTCATAGTGTTAGTACCATTAGTCATCCTGATTTAATTTCAGTTTTTCTTTTTAACTTAGAAATATTTTTTCAATATATTCGCTTACTTTTGAATTAATATTACTTATATACTCCATGTCTTCATAAGAGCCAAAGTTTAAAGCACCTTCTAAATTGTCATGCAGGACTAAAAGATTATATGCTAATTCCTTTGAAATAAAATTTTTTTCTTTATAATTAGTTACCATCTCATCCAGTGAAGTATAGAGATCATTCATTGTTTGTTCATCTAACTTATCTAGTAATCTAATTTTTTCAACTACACCGATAATCTTTTCATTAACATCAGAATTTATAATTTTCATAAAATACCTAATTAATTAGTTTTATTGCATTTGCTGGAATAGGTGCGTCAAATAGCACCTCCGAAGAACCTTTAGCTAATCGTCTTGCAAATTGATTACCTAAGAGGTCAAGACCTTTAGTAGAAGATATATCAATTGCCCCACCCGAAATTTTACTCAAGTCTATTTCAACTATTCTATTTCCAGTTTTACTAGCCCATTTTTCAGCGATACTTAAATCTTTGGTTGCAGATATAAACTGAGATGGAGAACGACTTCCTGATGTTACATGTCCTGCAACCGTTTTTATATTATTTGGGTTTAGTGAAAACAATCCAGAAGATATGTTTTCATCTTGTCTAATAACTCTATAGACTTTACCACTTTTTATACGATCAAACTCACTTACTTTAGCACATGGTGCTAATCCTAATGGATCAATCCATATTAGAGAATTAAATGCATACTGATACAGATTCAAGCCACCCAACAATTCTACCTGATCAGTGAATCTACATGTATCAGGATAATAATACTTTGAAAGCCCGTTTTCTTAATAAGTTCATTATTGTTATTTTAATTCTGCAATTTTATTCTCTTGCCGCCACAGACAATACCTTTCGTAAAGGCTAAATCTATTGCACGTTTTGCACTTTCGAAAATATAACTATACAAACTCTCGTACTGTTCAAATTCAGGATCTAAAATAAAAAATTTTTCATTTAACGGTTTAAAAAAACTTTCTTTTACTTCTCTTAACCCATATGGAGCCTGGCTCTTATCAGGAATGCAAATAGAGATAGAAATAACATACTCCTTATCTGATGGATAACGCATTGACCTTTTGAAAACTCCAATACCATTTGTAGCCCGTGAACTAATCATTATTAAAATACGCCACTCATTTAAATCTAAAATATTTATCCGCGGCAACAAGTTATCAATATATTTGTTCAATTCTACCCACATGAAATGCATATTCACATTGTCATTAATTTTTGGTACTTCAGTAGGCAATGACACCATTATTTTTTTTTCCATAATATACCTTGTAAAATAGTTAGCACCACTTGTTCTTTTTAGTACTGGGTCTATAACGTTTATCTCTTTCTCGATTGTGTGGCAATTCATGTCCTAATCTTCTTAAAAGTCTAACTCTTCCTGCCTCAATTCTTTTCATTTTACCTTTGGTTATTCCTCTATAAGTACGGACTACTTTCGATTCTGCATTTTCAAAGTTAGGGTCTTTTCGTACTTTTCTTGCACTCGTATAAGCATGTCTATTTTGTCCATTAGCCATTACATCTTCTGCTTTACCAATTCCTGTTTTAGCACGGCGTCCAGATTCCTTATCAATTACATCATATAAAACCCAATCTCCATTAGTGTCATTACTATTTTTATGCCATCCAAGTGGATCAATCCAAGTCAACCCATTAGGCGCATACTGATACAGATTCAAGCCACCCAGCAGCCCAATCGGGTCTGGCTGAGTAAATCTACCTATATCCGGATCATAGTACCTGAAAGTATTGTAATGTAAGCCGGTTTCTCTGTCTAAATATTGTCCCTGATATCTGAGGTTTTGCTCTATGGGTTCGTGTTCGATTTCATGAATCCGCTTTCCCCATAACTGAAAGCTACATTCCCACAGTATTTTACCGTTTGCATCGGTAAGTTCTTCCGGACAGCCGTTCAGGTCGGTGTGGAAGTAGCGGATATGTTGTTCTTGATTGCCGTCTGTGTCTATACGTGCCAGTAGTTCGTAGCTGTTCTGGTCGGTATAGATATACAAGCTGGTAGGATGATTCGGGCCGGTTTCCTGAATCATTCTTAACCCGTCCCACAGGAAGCGGGTACGGTTGTAAGGTTTGCCCTCGCGGTCTAACTTTTGTTTTTCGATGCGTCTGCCAAGGGCGTCATAGAGGTAGCGGTATCGTTCGGTTTTGTTGAGCTGTTCAATGCGTACTTCGCTCAGGCGGTGTTCGGCGTCGTAGTGGTAATGCTGGGTGGCACCGGTGGTCTGTTTACTGGCAGTTCTGCCGTGCTCGTCGTAACTGTAGTGGTGTCCTCTGAAATGCAGGAACTGGTTACAGCGAATCAGGTTGTAGTTGCTGTAGTCCTCTCTGTATTTGCTGTCCAGCAAGTTAGCAGCGGCATCATATTGCAGGGTTTCCCAGTATCTCTGGTTGCGACAGCCTTCGATTCTGCCGGTGTGATCATAGCGGTAATCGGTCTGCCCGTGTTTGCTGTGCTTTTTGCTTACCAATCGGTCGAGGTTGTCGTACTGGTAGCTGCGTTCGATGAGGATATCAGGCAGGATGGGATTCTGATTGCGCTGTATCTGTTTGCGTTGCAGCCGGCTGTTGCGGTCGTATTTGAACTGGGTGTTCAGGCGTCCCTGGGTGCGTAATATTTCGCGGTGCAGGTTGTCACGTTCGATGTCGCTGATGATGTGGCCGTCGATGTTAATCTGGTGCAGGTGGCCGGAGCCGTAATACAGGTTATTGATGGTGCGCCCATCCGGCAGGGTGGTAGCGATGCGATTGCCCAGTGGGTCGTACTGATAGGTGGTGGTGTCGGGGGTATATTTGCCGATAACACGGCTATAGGCATTATAGCTAAAGTCAAGCCTACTAGAGACTAAACAACTGGTTTTATTGTCACAATTGGTTTATTATTTTTAACTATCTATTTTCTTTAATTGTTTTAAAAACACAATCAATATAATCCTGTCTATTTATAATAAGTAAAGGACAATCCTATTTTTCCCTACTAAATATTCTTTTAATATATTAATGGCATAAATAGTCAGGACCTACATCAAAATATTTACCTTATTTAGGTAATTAAATATTATTTAATGTTAAAAATATTTAATTTATTAATTTTTATTATATGAGTATAATTTTATTTCTAGAATAAACTGAATGTTTAGATCTAATTACAATTTATAAAATTGGAGACTTTAACGTATTTGATATAATTGCTGGTGGTAAATCGGTATCCTGATAAATTATAGTACTTCCACTACAGAAACATATTTCCATTTGTTCTATATTATTTATATGATTTACTTTATACTCTGGTAGTAATTGGATGATGTTGGACTGTAATATATTATTGAAATTCATTGTCATTATTCCATGCATATCATGAATAGCTATATAATTAGAATCCTTTTTATCGTCAGATAAATTAATTATTTCGTAGTCATTATATTCCTTTTTATAAATACCTATTTCTATATCAAAGAATCCTATTTTAGCAGTATACAAAGTTGCTGATTTCATCGTTTCTATTTGACAACAATGAAAAAAAATGTCTCTCTTTAAAGACGGTAGACACTTTAAAAAACTGCCATTGTTAATAATATCAATAATATCTATATTTAACATTTCCATATTTAACACCCTATCTTTTTCATTTTGCCAAGTTTTCCTTTTACTATGTCATGTTTTTTCAATGCTTTTTGTAAATGGTTCCATTCAGCTCCCTTACGTGGCCACCTGACCTTGACATTTTCCAAATAGTCGACAACTTTTGCTTTATTTCTAGGATTTGATAAATAATCATCTAATTTATTAGTAGCTTTTTTCCAAGCAATTGATTCTGCATTCGTATTGCTAAATACAGGTTTGTAAATTATTTTACCATTTTTTCCAGGTTTTATTGCAATCTCCATTTTGTCAATATGAGCATGGGCACCTTTAGTTGCCCAGTCATCAGCGAGAACATCAATTCCGTGTGATACATGTAATCCAAGTGGATCAATCCAAGTAAATCCATTAGGCGCATACTGATACAGATTAAATCCACCCAGCAACCCAATCGGATCCGGCTGAGTAAATCTACCTATATCCGGATCATAGTACCTGAAAGTATTGTAATGTAAGCCGGTTTCTTTGTCTAAATATTGTCCCTGATATCTGAGGTTTTGCTCTATGGGTTCGTGCTTAATTTCATGAATCTGTTTTCCCCATAACTGAAAGCTGCATTCCCACAGTATTTCGCCGTTGGCATCAGTAAGCTCTTCCGGACAACCGTTCAGGTCGGTGTGGAAATAGCGGATATGTTGTTCTTGGTTGCCGTCTGTGTCTATCCGCGCCAGTGGTTCGTAGCTGTTCTGGTCTGTATAGATATACAGGCTGGTAGGATGATTCGGGCCGGTTTCCTGAATCATTCTTAAGCCGTCCCACAGGAAGCGGGTACGGTTGTAGGGTTGGCCTTCGCGGTCTATCTGATGTTTTTCGATATGCCGGCCTAGGGCGTTGTAGCTAGAATTCTGGGTGCTACTGTCATTTTTTATTTAAATTCTAATGGTTAAATCTTATAGATAATCGCTTTGAACCTTTCTATTATTGTATTTACCGATCAACTGGTCAGCGACTCCCATAAACATAAATTACTTCACCTGTATCAACATTTATATCAACATTTATATCATCTATTTCTATTCCACCAACTCCAACATCCATCCAATTATCTTGCGTAATCTCTTTTGAATAGAAACGTATTGTATAATATCTAATCTCTTTTTTTATCGTTATATGATTACTAAAAGAAATATAAAAATTATTAATATCATATTTACATTTGGAAACAAACTCACTATTTTTGGCTGCTTCTATAGCTTTAAATAGAAAAGGGGTATATCTTTTATCAAGCTTAAAAATGTAGTTTTCACACATAATATGCACTTCCTTATAACGGTATAGCATCATCTGGCCCACTAACTTTACCAAATATCTTCCAAAAGCTCCCGCTTGGTGTTCCTAATACATTGGTATAATTAGGAAAGGTTTTATTAGCACGATTATGAATGCTAATATCACTATTAGAAAATTTATCACTATTATGAACATCACCAGCTTTATTCGTTCGATTAAAATTAATATCAGAGTAATCACCATGTGTGTGATATTGACCAACTGGTGTTGAGCCCTTAGGTAAACCTCCTGCTGATTCTTTAAATGTTGGTGCAGTTCTACCCGAACCAAGTCGCCCCTTGTATAGCCATAAGTGCCATCTTTTGCTTTAAATATGATCCCACCATACTCACGATTTTTGAATATCGACATTGGATTATATTTACTAAGTGCTGCTCGCCCCGCATCATTGGCGTTTTTAAAACCTGTTGTACATTTTCTTAGGCCAAGTGGATCCACCCAAGTCAACCCATTAGGCGCATACTGATACAGATTCAAACCACCAGCTAAACCAATCGGGTCTGGCTGAGTAAATCTACCTATATCCGGATCATAATACCTGAAAGTATTGTAATGTAAGCCGGTTTCTCTGTCTAAATATTGTCCCTGATATCTGAGGTTTTGCTCTATGGGTTCGTGTTCGATTTCATGAATCCGCTTTCCCATAATTGAAAGCTACATTCCCAGAGTATTTTGCTGATGTAAGTATATTTATAGCAGGTAAAGTTGGTATAGCTCTATATCTACTCAGCAATGCTACTTGCTAATTTATATGGTATATTATTTAATTCAAGTTTTCTCTCTTCAAATTTTTTTCTATATGCTCTAAGAGTCGAATGATTTACATAACTGTAATTATCTAATTCATTAAATGATTTTCCATCATCTTCCCAATAGCATAATGGACAAATGTCATAATTTCCTCGACTGGTTAAAGTTAAATAACGACAACAAGGGCATATTTCCAAAATATCTTCATCCCCGACAATAGAAAAATTTTCTTTGTATAAGGCGGTAAGAAATTGTTGTAAATATTTATTAGAATATCCCTTTAATCTTACATCAATAAAATAATTTAATAGAAACTCCTGAATAGAATCATTATAAATATTTGTATATTCTATATGCTCGCCTTCTTCATTAAAATAATCAGCAAAAAGAATATTATCAATATCTTTTTCTGAACATTGTGTAATTTCATTTATAGCCAAATGAGTTAATGCTAATTTTCTACTTATTATTTTCATTTATAAATAACATCCGTTGTTGAAAGTCCTGTTTTCCGTAATGCTTCATTGATAGCATCGGTGAAAGGGTCATTTTTAACAAGACTTGATTGAGCTTTATAAAATGAAAGAATTTCTCTATCTTTCGCATGACCAATAAGTACTCTATTTGTATTTGGATCAAATTTAATGAGTTGGTTACCAATTTTTGCTTCTTTAAAATTGTGAGATGATTCAATTAAGAATTTTTCCATTTGCTCGTGATATTGTTTCATACTAATATTACCAAATTCGCTCTGTTTTACAACATGCTTATTATAGTGTTCGCTTAACTTGCCTTTTTTCCAAATACTTTGTCCTTTTTTCCATTTGACACTACTAAAACATAATCCAAGTGGGTCAATCCACATCAACCCATTAGGTGCATACTGATACAGATTAAACCCACCCAGCAGCCCAATCGGGTCTGGCTGGGTAAATCTACCTATATCCGGATCATAGTACCTGAAAGTATTGTAATGTAAGCCAGTTTCTCTGTCTAAATATTGTCCCTGATATCTGAGGTTTTGCTCTATGGGTTCGTGCTCAATTTCATGAATCCGCTTTCCCCATAACTGAAAGCTACATTCCCACAGTATTTTACCGTTTGCATCGGTAAGTTCTTCCGGACAGCCATTCAGGTCGGTGTGGAAGTAGCGGATATGTTGTTCTTGGTTGCCGTCTGTGTCTATCCGCGCCAGTGGTTCATAGCTGTTCTGGTCGGTATAGATATACAGGCTGGTGGGGTGATTCGAGCCGGTTTCCTGAATCATTATTAAGCCGTCCCACAGGAAGCGGGTACGGTTGTAGGGTTGGCCTTCGCGGTCTATCTGATGTTTTTCGATACGCCGGCCAAGGGCGTCGTAGACGTAGCCGTAACGCTGACTGCGGCCTATTTGCTCAATGCGTACTTCGCTCAGGCGGTGTTCAGCATCGTAGTGGTAGTGCTGGGTTGTGCCGATGGTCTGTTTGCTGGCAGTTCTGCCGTGCTCGTCGTAGCGGTAGTGGTGTCCTCTGAAATGCAGGAGCTGGTTACAGCGAATCAGGTTGTGATTGCTGTAGTCTTCTCTGTATTTGCTGTCCAGCAGGTTGACAGCGGCATCATATTGCAGGGTTTCCCAGTATCTCTGGTTGCGACAGTCTTAATTTACGTCCGTAAGTTTACATATTCTTCAAAAAAAAATCTGAATGACGGTGCAAGAACGTTTGATATTTTTCTTGAGAAAAGATCATAATTAACTATTTGTCCATAAGTATTTTTCCTACAATCAACACACCAACATACATCGTCATCTTTAAAATAAATAACTGCCATATCTGATGGTAACGAGTATTCCTTTCGACACTGACAAGTATCATAATAAATAGCTCCTCCAGACTCAGCCAAGGCATCATTATCAACTATGCCTGATATTTCTTCACCAACAACACCTCCGCCACCAACCAATAAAATAAATTCTTTTAATTCATTTGGTAACGACAAATTTAGCTTATTTTCAAGTATGTTAATTTGTGATTCATCACAAGCTCCAAGCCAATATACTTCGTCTTGAGCGCCATGATTTAAACGCGTAACAAGATTTTTAATATCACCCATATAGTTACCTCACATAAAATCCAATGCTCTTAATTTCCAATATTCTTTTCTGAATTTATTATACTGCCTATCTAGAGCAGATGTATTTCTAAAGCTCCCTCCATTTTCAATTAATCCATGAATTTGCTTATGATATTGTTTGTGAGTTGAGGAAACTAACTCGACCATTGGGCCGGGTTCTTTTCCTAATATATGATGAAGGTTCATTTGTTTTCCATCTGGGCCTATTGGAGCATATCCATTCTTCATTAAGTCTAAGTTTGTCCACCCCTCATTTACTTTTGACTTAATATTGGAGGATATAGAGCATACGAAAACAAAAGCCTACAGTCCGCAAACGAATGGTATATGTGAGCGATTCCATAAGACGATAAAGACCGAATGTTATGATATTATGTTTAGACGTAAAATATATACAGAATTGAAAGAGATACAACAAGATATTGAGCTTTGGCTAGAGTTTTACAATCGGGAAAGAGCACATTCAGGGAAATACTGTTATGGTAAGACACCTTGGCAAACTTAGGTAGAGACAAAAGGACTGGCTAAGGAAAAGCAGCTAGAAAATTTATTTTACTCATCAGACAGTCATTGTGTTAGAACGAATGCCGATGAGTAGATAGTGTCTGTCAGATTAAGTTTAAGCTAGTACAAATTAAACTGGATATTACTAATACGTCAAGAAAGTAAAAAGCCAAAATAATCCAAGGAGAGTTTTTACTACAACCTATCAAGTATTGATTAATTTTCTTCATAATATTTGTCACTTATCATCGATAGTATATCGATCTGATTAAGTACATTTTTTAAAAACTTATATCTACTTAATTTATCAGAATTTTTTCCATTAATAAAAGATACTTCTATTAATGTACAGAATTCTTTATTTTCTTCATCTAACCACTCGTCGGATAGCGGGATATAATTATCTGTAATAGTTAATTTGTCCGCATAAAGACCATAGTAAGAGAAGTACACCCCAAAATAAAAGCTATCATGTTCAGAGCAAGTTATATCCCATTTATTATTCAACAATTCACTTATCTCATTTTTAGATTTATTACTGCCGTATTTTAGAAAATATGATTTTTTCATTTATCGCCCGCCACATTTCCCTGGAATTCTGATTCCTTTTCCTTTAGCTTTGACTTCAACTGAAGACTTAAAAATCATAGCATTTACAGGTCTATCTCCAGATATTCTAGATAATCTTTGTAGAATATTATCTATACCTAATTTTTTAGCCGTATCACTACCCATATTAATTGGTCCAATTCGTCCACCTTTTCCTATCCCTAAGTATTCTGCTTTCTGATATAGCTCTGGATGTGATATAGCTACATCAAAATCACTAACACGACCAACATCAAAAGGTTGTCCTGTAGAGAAGCTTACACCAGATACAGAACTTCCTTGCATGTATGAAACTGAGCTAGGATATCCTAATTTACTCAGACCAGCCTGTAATGTTTGACCAAATTGCTTAAATTGCCCAAAGCTCTTAAAGCCATGTGGTACCCCTTCCTTTGAGAATCCTAAAGGATCAATCCAAGTCAACCCATTAGGCGCATACTGATACAGATTAAACCCACCCAGCAGCCCAATCGGGTCAGGCTGAGTAAATCTACCTATATCCGGATCATAGTACCTGAAAGTATTATAATGTAAGCTGGTTTCTCTGTCTAAATATTGTCCCTGATATCTGAGGTTTTGCTCTATGGGTTCGTGTTCGATTTCATGAATCCGTTTCCCCCATAACTGAAAGCTACATTCCCACAGTATTTTACCGTTTTCGTCGGTAAGCTCTTCCGGACAGCCATTCAGGTCGGTGTGGAAGTAGCGGATATGTTGTTCTTGGTTGCCGCTTGCTTCTATGCGAAACCGTGGTTGATTGCTATCTGTGGCGGTGAGGATAAAGAAATTAATTAAGCCATATAGTACCTACTATTTAAGCTTTATAATTTCCATTATTACTTTAGATATTTACGATTTTCTATAGCGTAATTATTACTATTCCATATTCTTAATTCATAAAAATTCTCTGTTGGTAAAATTGAAAACCCAAAAGAGTTATTTATGGCAACTAGCAAACACTCTAGCGTCTTGTTACTATTCTTTACTTTAATATTCCAAAATAATATTGGATTTTGCTTAATGTTATTAATATGCAATTTTAAATAATAATATGTATTACAAGTGATAATTTGGAAAACTACTAAATCATTATTATCAATACTACTCAAAAAATCACAAAATCGGTTAAATAATAAATTTTCATTTACTGATAAATCTACTGGCTGATATTCAATATTATCAATAAATTTTGACAAAAAGACATTATAATCATGCGACTCAAACGTTATCGAGTTGCTGTTATTATCAATCCGTAATTTATTTGAGATATTTTGAAGAATTGCTTTTTTTTCTTTTTTAATAACTGATAATTTCAATTTTTCTTTTAAAGATAATGACATTATTTTCTGCCTTTAGCGTTTGTAATTCCTGTCATATTTTCAGGAATATGTCCACCATGTTGATTATATCTTACTTTTGGTTGGAGAGGATCACCGTGCAAATCATCAGCAGTATGAAAATGAGGGCCGCGACCAAATTTATCTTCCTCGTGTAAAATAATGTATTTCTTATTTCCATCAACTTTATACTCCCAAACCATTCTGTTTTCATACTTATTATCATAAACCTTTACTGGTTTTGGAGTATTTGTATTACGAGGAATTCTTAATCTCCGTTTTGCTTCTCTAAAGGCTGCTTTGAAACTTGTATTACTACACATCAAACCAAACGGGTCAATCCAAGTCAACCCATTAGGCGCATACTGATACAGATTCAAGCCACCCAGCAGCCGAATCGGATCAGGCTGAGTAAATCTACCTATATCCGGATCATAATACCTGAACGTATTGTAATGTAAGCCTGTTTCTCTGTCTAAATATTGTCCCTGATATCTGAGGTTTTGCTCTATGGGTTCGTGCTCAATTTCATGAATCCGCTTTCCCCATAACTGAAAGCTACATTCCCACAGTATTTTACCGTTTGCATCGGTAAGTTCTTCCGGACAGCCATTCAGGTCGGTGTGGAAGTAGCGGATATGTTGTTCTTGGTTGCCGTCTGTGTCTATCCGCGCCAGTGGTTCGTAGCTGTTCTGGTCGGTATAGATATACAGGCTGGTGGGGTGATTCGAGCCGGTTTCCTGAATCATTCTTAAGCCGTCCCACAGGAAGCGGGTACGGTTGTAGGGTTGGCCGTCGCGGTCTATCTGATGTTTTCCATACTCTGGTCAAGTACACTTTTTCAGCACCTGTATAAATCGCATAATGCTGCAAAATTATTTATAATGTTGAACACATTTAATGAATTTTAATCTCCAGTTATCCTTAATTTCTTTATTTTCCTTTTATCTAGATTAATTATTAATTTATCAAGTTCATTCCTCTTAGTTTTAATCCTTTCTCTAATTTCAACCAATTCAGACAAAAAGCTATTGGAACACTTAGAATTAAAATTAATATCTACTTTATAGTAATCTTTTATTTTTTTTAACTCTTTAAAACTACTCCAGCGGGTTGATGAGCTAAATATTTCAGAATGTAGTTCTTCACTCATAACAAAATTATTATTATCTCCATTCTCAAAAATTACTAATATATCCAATCCCATAATTACCTCT
The DNA here is from genome assembly GCF_000599985.1 of Gilliamella apicola. Lineage (NCBI taxonomy): Bacteria > Pseudomonadati > Pseudomonadota > Gammaproteobacteria > Orbales > Orbaceae > Gilliamella > Gilliamella apicola. The sequence continues at coordinate 1,249,013 of NZ_CP007445.1, read as the reverse complement.
GCTTTGAAAAAATTAAAATATCTGTTACTTTCATATCTTTAAATACTTCTTGTGGAAAGGCAGTAACTAAATCACCATTAGACTCCACTACAACTCTAGCTTTATTTAAGTTGGTACCTTCGGGAGTGACGCCTACTATTTTATTAGGCATTGTTTTTTCATATATAAATCGGTCACCATCTTTGATTATTCTATCTGGTTTCCTAAAAACATTTCTTACAGTACTTTTCATTTCAGCATTATTCAAAGTCCATTTACTTTTATGCTCCCAACCAATTTTATTTCCAACATGTCTATGTTTTACATGTTTGACACCAGCTTTCGTTAAATTAATTTTATTGGGAGTACAACTCCAACCCCACGGATCGACCCAAGTCAACCCATTAGGTGCATACTGATACAGATTAAACCCACCCAGCAACCCAATCGGGTCTGGCTGAGTAAATCTACCTATATCCGGATCATAGTACCTGAAAGTATTGTAATGTAAGCCGGTTTCTCTGTCTAAATATTGTCCCTGATATCTGAGGTTTTGCTCTATGGGTTCGTGTTCGATTTCATGAATCCGCTTTCCCCATAACTGAAAGCTACATTCCCACTGTATTTTACCGTTTGCATCTGTCAGTTCCTCCGGCATGCCGTTCAGGTCGGTATGGAAGTAGTAGATGTGTTGTTCCTGATTACCGTTTCTGTCTATCCGTGCCAGCGGTTCATAGCTGCCTTCGTCAGTATACAGATACAGGCTCTGCCGTTTGTCTGCACTGCTTTCCTGAACCATCTGCAGCCCGTCCCACAGGAGTTGGTGCGGTTGCATGGCTTGCCGTCACGGTCCAGCCGGTGTTTTTCAATCCGCCGGCCGAGGGCATCGTAGACGTAGCCGTAACGCTGGCTGCGGCCTGTTTGTTCGATGCGTACTTCGCTCAGGCGGTGTTCAGCATCGTAGTGGTAGTGCTGGGTTGTGCCGATGGTCTGTTTGGTCTGAGTTCTGCCGTGCTCGTCGTAGCGGTAGTGGTGCCCTCTGAAATGCAGGAGCTGGTTACAGCGAATCAGGTTGTAGTTGCTGTAGTCTTCTCTGTATTTGCTGTCCAGCAGGTTGGCAGCGGCATCATATTGCAGGGTTTCCCAGTATCTCTGATTACGGCAGCCTTCGATTCTGCCGGTGTGATCATAGCGGTAATCGGTCTGGCCGTGTTTGCTGTGTTTTTTGCTTACCAATCGGTCGAGGTTGTCGTACTGGTAGCTGCGTTCGAGCAGGATATTAGGCAGGATGGGATTCTGATTGCGCTGTATCTGTTTGAGTTGCAGCCGGCTGTTGCGGTCGTATTTGAACTGGGTGTTCAGGCGTCCCTGAGTGCGTGATACTTCGCGGTGCAGTTAGATAGTTATGTTAAAATAATTATGCCGTTTGAGCAAAAAAAAGACCCGCATTATTAAAATCATCAATTTTCTTTTTTAAAAATAAATACCCAATAGCATCAGATAAAAATAATGCTCCACCATCATGAACTGGAATATCTGATGAATATAATTGACCAATAAAATCATATTCATGCATTAATTTTTCACAAGCAACAATTCCATTGGGTATTTTATTTGACAAAAAAGAAAATGTTGGATAATCACTATTCTCTAATTGTGTTTTTTTTAATTCAAGATATTGAGGAACAAGGTTATTACTATTTTCGCATAGCTTTGATATGTCTGTTAGCGTTACTCTTGTAAATCCTGATTTTAAGTGATCAAGTTCTGCATCATCACCGGAATAAACAATATCGTCCAAGAAATATCTATTTTCATTATATGTTGAAAATACGGAAATATATTTAGCTTTAGGAAGATTAATTCCACTAATAAAGTCAGATAATTTATCATTATCAATTGTGAATAATAATGTTAAATTTTCACCTAATGGATTTTGGGGCCACTGGCCATCAATAAATGCTCCTCCACCAAATTTGATACCACTATTTTCATTTGATGAAGGTATAAGTTCATATACTTGTTGCATGATATCTCCATTAACATTTGCTAATTTTTTTATAAAATCTCTCTGATTTTTTTCTCAGTATACCAATTTTCTCTTCAGGAACACCAGCTCTTCTCAGAGCTTCAGTTGTTATATCCAATTCTTCTTTGATTGTTGACGCGAATTGATTACGACCTAATCCTTTCTCTGCCCTAATTTGTGCTTCATGGTAATGTACTCCTCCAATTCCTCGTAAATCTTTAGAAGGACTTCTAGTATGATGATCAAGATCTAGCGCAATCGAAGGATTCGAAGACAATCGTGCTTTATCAGCCAGACCTAATTGTTTCAGATATTCATGGCGAATAAGTTCATGGGCTTGTAGGTTATCACCTACATGTTTTGTTCCATTTAAGCTGCCATATGTACCTATATCATAAAGTGCTGCAAGTCCTAGCGGATCAATCCAAGTTAACCCATTAGGCGCATACTGATACAGATTCAAACCGCCCAGCAACCCAATCGTGTCTGGCTGAGTAAATCTACCTATATCCGGATCATAATACCTGAACGTATTGTAATGTAAGCCGGTTTCTTTGTCTAAATATTGTCTCTGATATCTGAGGTTTTGCTCTATGGGTTCGTGTTCGATTTCATGAATCCGCTTTCCCCATAACTGAAAGCTACATTCCCACAGTATTTTACCGTTTGCATCGGTAAGTTCTTCCGGACAGCCATTCAGGTCGGTGTGGAAGTAGCGGATATGTTGTTCTTGGTTGTCGTCTGTGTCTATCCGCGCCAGTGGTTCGTAGCTGTTCTGATCTGTATAGATATACAGGCTGGTGGGCTGATTCGAGCCGGTTTCCTGAATCATTCTTAACCCGTCCCACAGGAAGCGGGTACGGTTGTAAGGTTTGCCTTCGCGGTCTATTTGATGTTTTTCAATACGCCGGCCAAGGGCGTCATAGAGGTAGCGGTATCGTTCGGTTTTGTTGAGTTGTTCGATGCGTACTTCGCTCAGACGGTGTTCGGCATCGTAATGATAGTGCTGGGTTGCGCCGATGGTCTGTTTGGTCTGAGTTCTGCCGTGCTCGTCGTAGCTGTAGTGGTGCCCTCTGAAATGCAGGAGCTGGTTACAGCGAATCAGGTTGTAGTTGTATTCTTCTGTCCCTCTTCGGTCTAGAAAATATGTAAAAAAATAAATTTAAAAATATCAAGAAGATTTTTAGTATCACTTCTGCTTTTATTTTACATTTCTTTTAAAAAAATATCTGAATATGAGCTTAAATCATCTTTATTTCTACCAATTGGATATTTTTTTCCTAATTTAAGTAGCCAATCACTAAATTTTTCTAAAAAAAATTTATTATTATTATTAACTTCAAATATTGCAGAATCAGAATAAGACTCAACTAATAAATCTAATATTTCCAAAAAATCTTTGTCATTTTTTAATATTTCCTCAACTTTAAGTAATTGAAGAGACTTTATTATATCTATTATTTGAGATAGTGTTAAAATGGTTGGGCCATTTTTTATGTCATTTAATATTTTTCGAATCATTGCTATTTACCTAAAAATTAAAATGGAGAATTTATTAATGGAATATGTGACTGGTTCATTTGCACATCATCTCTTCCTCTACTATTCACTTTTGTTCCATTAGATAATGTATTGGTTTGTGCCGAATGAGCCCCACCAGTAGGACGTGTCGTAATTGAAGCTGTGGGGCCTTTTGCAGCATTTGAACTCGGATATCTAGCTACAGCATTAGGGTTTGTACCATGTCCATGTACTGAATATGTAATTCCATTGGAGTTTGTTTGATATTTAAAACCTCCTGATGGGAATTGTGATGAAGACATCCACTGATTAGAAATACCACCTTGGTTAGCCCATTTAGTAACGTCATTATATTTAATCTGACCATTATGAACTAATTCTGACGGATCAGTCGGACGTTTGTTAAAACGTCCTGTTTCATTATTACGCCAACGATTCGACTTACTATCAAAACTACAGCTCAAACCAAGTGGATCAATCCAAGTAAACCCATTAGGCGCATACTGATACAGATTCAAGCCACCCAGCAACCCAATCGGGTCTGGCTGAGTAAATCTACCTATATCCGGATCATAGTACCTGAAAGTATTGTAATGTAAGCCGGTTTCTCTGTCTAAATATTGTCCCTGATATCTGAGGTTTTGCTCTATGGGTTCGTGTTCGATTTCATGAATCCGCTTTCCTATAATTGAAAGCTACATTCCCAGAGTATTTTGCTGATGTAAGTATATTTATAGCAGGTAAAGTTGGTATAGCTCTATATCTACTCAGCAATGCTACTTGCTAATTTATATGGTATATTATTTAATTCAAGTTTTCTCTCTTCAAATTTTTTTCTATATGCTCTAAGAGTCGAATCATTATAAAGCTATAACTATATGATATATTATTAATATAATATATAGTATAATTCATAAAATCATAATATCCCTGAGATGTTAAAGTAAAAAATAAAAGCATATTTCTAAAATATCTTGTTTACCTATAAGAATTTCTTTATTTTATTCAAAAAACATATAATTGATATATAACTAGTTATAGACATCGATCTCTTCTAGCCATATCCGCAATTAACTCATCTATTAATAAAACTTATATTCCATTTTCATCGTATTTAATAATAAAATCACCGCTTTTATTAGATTTTTACCCCTTTATAAACATAAATAGGTTGCATTGTCCCTCTTTCGCCATTTTCTCCAAGACAAAAGGTAAAATCTTTATTAACAAAATAGATAGCAGGAAATAAACCATCATTTCTATTTTCTAGATATGATAAAAAATTTTTCAAAGAAGATAAAAATAAGTACATATTTTTTCCTTTTCCATCGACTAATACATAACCCTGTATATTTTTATCTGTATCAAGATTAGTAATATCAATCGCTCCTTTGGGCGCTATATATTGATTCCATAAAGGACCATGAGTCTTCATATCTTTTTTAATAAAAGGTTTTCTGAAAGTATGAATAATAACTTTTCTAATTTCTATTGCTTTATCGTGCTCAATGTTTGTACCAAAAAAATGAGTATATGTCGAAAATAATAGGTCCATAAATTAATTCCATATATCATAAAATACATGTCCGTCTGCCCCTTGTTTAGTCTGCCAGTCATACCATTTTATGTGTTGAAGATCATTATCAAATGGGACTGTAGATTCTGGAGGTCTATGATATTCATAGCCACGGTTTCCAGTTTTGGTTTGAGGTTTATTATGTGGAAAGCCTTTACCAAAAGCCTCTTCAATTAGCTGTCGAGCATCGCGCTGATTTGGAACACGTATATTGTGAATGTTATTGCCATCATTATCAGTTGCATGTCCTCTAGCCATCCTTAATTTTTCTACTGCTTTTTGCCATGCTTTTGTTCCTAGTTTTGTTACAGGCAATTGAGACGCTTTTCGGGGTTTTACAACACCACAACTCCATCCCCACGGATCGACCCAAGTCAACCCATTAGGCGCATACTGATACAGATTCAAGCCACCCAGCAGCCCAATCGGGTCTGGCTGGGTAAATCTACCTATATCCGGATCATAATACCTGAACGTATTGTAATGTAAACCAGTTTCTCTGTCTAAATATTGTCCCTGATAACCCAGATTTTTATTGGGTCGGGATATGTCTGTTTTCCTGTACCTGTTTCATACAGTTAGAAGCTTACTCTATTTACAATTTAATTAATTTTGTCAATTAGAAAAGGGAGATATCCGATTCTTAATTAATATTATATTTTAGATGATAAATCGAAATAAATCTGTCCTATCTCACGAACATCTTCATCATCACTTTCTAAAGCTAGAATAGCAAGCTTTTGGGATAACTCATCGCTTATAGAATTAAATAAATACATACATAAATATTCCAAAGCTTTGATAATCTTGATCATCGAAGACATATTTAGAATATGACCAAATATTTTTTTTTAACCACTCTCTATTCATAGATAAAATGATATCTTGACATAACTTAGTTTTTCCATCTAAGTTTTTCATTATTTCTATAATATTTGGTAGTAAACTAATTTTTATTTCTTCTGGTAATTGTTTGATAATATATAATAAAGATGCATTTATATCACCTATTAAATTTTTTTCTATTAATGTTACTAGATTAGGACATTTCGATAATAAAAATATATTATCTAATAAGTTATCTTGTAATTTTATACATTCATCAAAAAGAATTTGCATTTGATTTGATTTAAACATTTTATTTTTTCCAATATGTTCCCAAGGTAAGGAATTATAAAATTTAACCAAAGTTTGAGGCTTCATTGGTTTAGTGGGATATATTGTTGCATGACCAGTTGACATTGTTCAACCTACATCTTGAGCATCAAATTTGTCAGCTAACCCATTAGGTGAAGTAGTTCCTTCTGGGAGTTTGTGGTAATTTCCAGTTAATGGTGATTGCTCTGGAGTTTTAAATGTTAAAGCACCGCATTGATTTGGTATAGTTAATCCATTTTTGTCTAAATATAAATCTGATTTTTGTCCAGGATTTAAATTGTACCCGTCAATTCAAGGTGCTCTCGACTTTGATTTATTGCCCGTAACACATTAATTTGAATTTATAATACAAATTAAACCATATGGATATACCCAAATTAGCGCATTGGGTGCATACTGATAAAGATTGTATCCGCAGGCTAATCCAATCGGATCAGGCTGGGTAAAGCGGCCTGTATCCGGATCATAGTACCTGAAAGTATTGTAGTGCAGCCCGGTTTCTCTGTCTAAATACTGTCTTTGATCCTCAGGGTCTATTGTATCTTTCTATAGGCAATTTCCTGTATCGGTTTGCTCCATAGCTGGTATGAGTATACTCAGATGATTTCACCAGCTTCATCCGTCAGCTCCTCGGCATGCCGATCAGGTTAGTTATGTCAGCATTGGTCACAAAAACAGTAAAAGAGGCATGACCACATATTATTTACAACACTCCAGCCGCCATCTTAAAGGCGGCTGCTCGCTGAGGTGGAATTTGATACTTGGATAATTGTTATGATGAAGATTTCTGACGGATATCTGATCCTGCTTGCAGACAATAAGAATACTAAATGAATCTCAAATAGCTTTGTCGCTCGATAAGGCGATCAATATTTTTTCTTAATACGTTCAAATAATCAAAAAGTGTATGGAGTAATCGCTTTGCTTTATTTTTGAAATGGAACATATTTATTCCATATGGCAAAAAACTCTTCTTTTGTTATACTCTTCGCTTTAAATTCTGGGTTTGAATTAATATCTTCTAAAGATGGTATTGGACATTTACCTAATAATGTTTCTCCATTTGACTGCTTTTCTTCCGCATAACCTGCTGTATCATCTATAAAAATCTCCACTTTCTTCGTCTCATAACGATCTTCATCTAACTCGCTATATAATTCAATTGGTTCATCTTTATTTTTATGAATCCACAAGACTTTAATATATATCGTAGCAGGTTCCTCCTGTAATCGACTATACGACCGGGTGTATATCTAATAGCAATTAACTTGACATTACATAAATGCCATTCCTTATCGTAATAGATATATGCACTATCATATATATTTAAATGTTTTAAATAATTCTTTGAAATAATTTATATTCTAAAATAAAATTATACTTCAATTTTATTTATTGAAACAATATTAATAGGATCTTTTAAATCTAAGATTATTGTATAGTTAGCACTAGATTCTACTTTAAGAAATGTATCTGGTAATTCTACTGCATTTATAAAAGGATTGGATTCTTCAAAATATATTACCCAATTTAGCTTTTCATCAGATGTGATATATGCAATAAAACCTTCAGATCCATGGCTACCTTCTCCTAATAAGCATGCCCCACCCGTTGATATTTTAATTTTCTCAAAAATATCTATATCAGTTATACAATCAGGATTTTTATTTAAAAAATCAACAAGACTAAATGATTTTCCTTTTTTTATAACAATATCGGGATAAAATTTTGCCAGAAATGAAAAAGATTCTCCGTTTGCAAAATAAATACCATTTCTAATTGGTAATTTTTTTTATTCCATAATTCGTTTATTTTTGACATTTAATAATCCTAACATTTTACAGATCTTATTTTCAATCACATTTTAGATACTAACTCGATGTTTTTTTTATTTTTTTATTATTACATCATTGCTGAAATTATTGAACCAAAACTATACCAATAGAAGGATTAGGATGAGAAACGGGTGGTACGATTGTATGGAATGGTATGGTATGGCTTGGCTTGCCGTCCCGATCCAGTCGGTGTTTTTCAATCTGTCGTTCGAGTACATCATAGACGTTGCCATAATATATGCTATGGTTCTACTATTCAAAACATATTTCGGTCAGATGGTGTTTAGTAATATTTCTAATTAGGGTTGATAAAACAGGCTGTTCATAAACTACTTATTTATTAAAGTGTTAAATATAAACCAAAAGTGCTAAACCAAATCAGACAAATTAGTAATCCAACGAAGCAAATTATATACACCAGATTTTATAAACAACATACTAATAATCATTAATATAAAATATGATTAAATAACGTTTTAACAAGAACGTTAATCTATATTCACTTTAATTCAGACAAATAAATATTCATCATTTATGCGCTTAATTAAATTTCATCTTCCTTATAAAGATAGAGATAGAGATCATTTATAAACTTGGTAAAAGACTGATTAATATAATAAACATTGTCTATATTAGGTGTTTCACCTTCATCTACTTCAAGCTCATGATCCCAAAAATAAATTCTATTACTATTAAATTTCAATTCCATTATAATAAGATTAACCCCAGCATCATGAGCTAAAAGTTATTCAAGAAAGAGAAATCATCTCTACTTTTCCATCCGGTGATAAACAAATAACTATTCCTTTTCCTTCAAGTCGAACTACATCACAAATTTTATTTACATTCCAATTTTTTATTTTAGCCAGCTTTAGCCAATCATTAAGTTTCCAGCTATTTATTCTACCAAGAATTACCATCTTTTTTCTAAAACCATGCATGTCAATATCTATCCTTATTACAGTGTTATTTACAGATAAAATATTGACATTGCCATATAGATGACTAAATATTTTTGATTTTCTGTTCAGTCTTGCTACAGGTAATTCTGGTTCTCCCATCGTTTCATAAATAAGAGAATCAGATGATCCGACATGCAATTTTTTAATGTATAGACTATTAATAATATCCATTAATTCTATTTGAAATATAGGATTCCATTCTTCATTCATTATTAGTAACCTATCTTAGCATTATATCTTTGTACATTACGGCCAATATCACCGAGCTATCTTGATCTATCATTAGCTAACTTACGTAAATTTCCCGTTTCTATTTTTGTTTTGGCATGAGTTAAAACAGAACGTACGCCTTCATCGGATTTATTTATAATATCATTTCTAAATTTGATATCATTTTCAAAGCGTTCTTTTGTTAGTATGATGGCTTTAAATACTTTGCTGATTCAATGCGTTTTTTCGTATTATCAATAATCTAAATCAACAAAAAAACTCCATACATCAGAATAAAAAATATTTTTATAAATTTTCAATAAATTAGTAAAGCTTCTTACATTAATCATATTGGCCTGACTTTTTTATAAACTTTGTTATGCCACCCCATTTTTACGCCCACCAGAACCATAGGGATAATTAGTTTTATGATGCTTATAATCAACAAAACTCAATACACGTTGTTCATTCCCATGATACCATATGCCCCTTGGTGGAGCGCTTGTTTTAAACTTACCTTTTGAGTTTACTTGTACATATAGAACAACTTCCGGGTATTTGGTTTACCTAGATCAATTATATGTATTCTATTTACTATCTAATTTCATTAACCAATAGTGTAATGTTTTAAATATAAAGTGAAATTCATATTTATTAAAAATGAAATTAATTTTATATATTAGTTAGTTATAAAAAACCAAGTTTAAGTGCTTTATCTTTTTCTCCACCCCAAGGATCGTCCATTAGATATTTGGCTACTGTAGGTATTTCTGCAGGAACAAAGGTAAATTTGTAAAAAACTTCATCATCTTCACAAATTTCATAGTAAAGATCATATAAAGAAGTATCAAATTTTATGTTTATTTTGAACTGTTCTGCAGCTGATGCAACTTCAACGTTATTACTATTATTAATATAAAAAGGTGTCACAATACATCGTTGTGTATTTTCGTCCATGACAAAATTATCTGTTAATTTTAAAAAAACATTAGCTCCGAAAGCCTCTTCAGGTAAAGGGTCAAATATAACATAATCTTTATGAATAACAGCACCTTGTTCAATATTCTCTTTGCCCCATTGAGATAATTTTTCAGAGTAAGCTCTAGATCGAACTAAAATCTGATTATGTGAAATCAACAAGTCAACCATTTGATTTTTAGAATTTTCCATCAACAACCTCTACTATAATTTTGGTTCCTTCAGACAAATCTGAGAGAACTTTTAATATGCTTGATCCAGCACCACAATTATCATGTGGAACAATATGAATAACACTTACTGTTCCACTTTTTTTAAATAAAAACGTTAGCTATTCTTCTCGATCAAGTTTTAGTCTTGTTTTTATTTCCATAAAACTATTTTCCCTATTTCTTAAAGCACTAAAAAGATTAATGGTTAATACCGATAGCTATGCATCTGCTATTAAATTTCTAATAAATCCAAATATCTTCGGTTGTTTTTCAATCTAATTTGAGTGTGTAGTTATAATTTTTCGATTTAGTTGTAGCTAGTTTACTTGCCTAACCTTAAAACTCAACTCTGCACGTAAAATTGCAGATAGTTACAGGTTATGGCAACTCAATCTAACCACTCTGTATAAAACCACCTATAACCAGTTTATACTAATTGTAAATACTATAATGCAATCTAGTTTCTGTCTATATTGATTTAATTGCTAACATTATAAATTTATAATGTTTTTAAATAATAAAAATCTTCAAGGTTTTCATTATATCCAACCTTAATCAAATCATCTTTTATTATCTTTAATAAATTATTCCATTCATTTATAAATTCTACTGTGGGAACTATAAGGATACTGTTTTGTTGATTATCATAAGGTTGCAGATCAGAAAATGAAACAGTGATCCATTTAGGTAATATCCTCAAATTTTCTGATTCAACATGGATGCTCCACTGAGCGGTAAAAGTACTGGAAAGGAATGATATAGAAAAGTCTTTTTCATTTCTTTTCAAGGCATTAAGCATACGAATAATATCATTATACATCTCACTAATATCACCTCGTCTGTCTAACGGAATAACAAAATCATTCCAAAATAATGAAATATCATAATGATATTCAGGATATGTGGAATGTATTGCTTCACAAACAGTTTCATCATCATAATCAATTTTACCCAATGAAACTTCATTATTTATTTTTATTCTAAACATAGGTAGTATCCTCAAAAAATCGGTTCTACTATTTTTGAATTTATAGGAAAATCATGAAAAAGTACCATCACCACTAATTCGAACTTTAGTCATATATAGGATATATATTTACTTATCAATAGTAAGTACAACTTATTTATGCTTAGAATTAATTGGAAAGCTTTTTATTTTATCCAGTTTCAATTTAGCTGACCATATCTTCAACCAGTGTTTTTCAATTTACTGGTCAAGAATTTAGTTTAAAATTGTATCTTTTGCTATAGTTTTGTTATTCAATAAGATCTGCTAAAAGAGCTTTATAAGGCTAAAAAATAGTTAAGTGGATTAATTATTTTATTCTTTGATAGATTGAACTAGAGTTAAATAAAAAGGTAAGGAAGAATTTACTTTGTTATCTGTTTTTTATTAGTTGTAGTAGGTAAAACCAAAAAAATTATTTGGATCTAAAAACAATTGCCTTTCTTCTTGCCCATCTTTGTAATTAATCTTAATGTTGGAAAATGGGATTGCTTTATAGTCAATTTGCGTCACTTTTATTTCATGTTCAGTCTTAAATAATTGGGAATATATAGACATCAAAGAAAATTGGTCATCTTCATCAATATCAAACCATAGATTTATATTTTTCAGATTGTTATGTTGAATAATCCCATCATCATCAATATATAATTCAAAGATATTTTCATTAATGATAAAATATATCCTTTCATACATTGGGTGGAATACTGGTAGGGTTTCAGTATCGATATAACCAGAAATCATAACGTCAATTATAGTGCCTTGCATTATGCAGTTAAATAATTGTTTCATAATCCACCCTGTTTATCGATAAAAATAATCTCAATAGCAATATCTTTCACAAATTAAATAAACGTTACAAATTTCCCTGTTCCAGAGGTTAATTTTCTGGGTTATATAAATCATTTCTTGTCCTCATTTTCGAAGGGTATATATAATAATTCTTTATCAAATGATTTGTAACCTAATTTTCGTTTTTCTAAGCATTGTTTCTGATATCTCATTATTGAACATATTTATTGGAATATTAAGTAAAAATTTACATTATCAACAGCTTTAAATTTACCAACTAGATTTTTTATCTGTGCCTATAGTTACATAGTTGAAAAATTTTTTTAAAAGATCTTTGTGATTTTTCTTAGATGTTTTTAATATCTTTCGCAGATTATTTCAATATAAAATATCTCGTTATTAATTTAAAATATCTTTTAGTTCATCCGTATTTTTTGGAATTATACCCTTCCATAACTTTAGCTACTTTTACCGTATATACTACGACAACTAAGACATATTTCTGAACTCTACTCGACTAATAAAAAGGAAATTTTAATCATTAATCTTATTATGTTTAGTACCAATTACACATAAAATTCGAAAACTTTTAATTATTAATTTAAGCAGTATTCTGGACTAAATAGGAATTGCGGTTAAGATTTTGGACAGTTATATAGTGCAGATAGCAGAGCTTTACACTTTGTTAATCAAATATCTGGATTAATAATATTAAAAATGTGAATATTTAAAGAATTAAACATCATATTAATATATCATCAACGCATTCTAAAATTTCTTCCGTTGTATTATTTTTATTATGTTTTTCTCTCCATTTTTCTAAATCTTTTAAGCATAATTTAATGTTTTGACCTCTAGAGTATAAGTAAATATCATCCATTGCGAATATTGCATCAAATTTATTATCGTAAATATCGCTATAGATAAATACTTTAGTTAATAAAATCCATAATTCCTTAACTAAATTAGGGCTAACAATCGACGTTGATATATAAGGTGATGAAAACACATCTCTGATAGAACCAATTAGTTCATACATATCAGAATTTTTAGTATCTATTGCGTATTTTAATTCCTGTATTTTTTTCTTAAATGATCTTCATAATAATCATCATATTTATACATTTTTAATCAACTCTAGTAAAAATGAATTAAGTCTTATTTTTTGCGAATAATGTTATATTATGTAACAGATTTATTTATACAACATTAAAACTGAATAATAAACATATATGCTTATTTATTCTAAAAGAATTTAGTCATTTATTTGATCTCTTTATCATCTAAAAAGGTAATGTCCTTTTAATAGGAGCAAATTTTCTAATATCAACACTTTGTAATTTAAAGTAATTAAAAGCATCTTCTATATTGGAAAACTCACTAAATTCTTCGGTTGCATAATCTTCGTACATTGCCATTTTATTTTCTGGTATGTGGAAAAGATAGGTATGGTAATTTCCATTCTCCTTTTTAATGGCATATTCAAAAAGATAATTTTCGCCATTTATTTCCTTTATTTCATCAAAACCTCTCACCTTACCTTTCTCTATAGCAGTAAGTAGTTTTTCAAAAAATAAATCATACATTTGCACCAATCTTCTCCATTATTTCATATTCATTCCATAGTCTGTATCATTATCTATGCTTATAAATTGATCATACTTATTCTGACAGATATTTCTCTAAAAGTTGTTTATCAAACGATTTGTTGCCTATAATTCTTTTTCTCTTGCTAAACACTGATTCCATGTCTTTATCTGATAAAGACATATTATGTTTTTTGATTAGGTATAAAATTATCAAAAAAGGATAAGCATAATAATTTGGAAATAATATGATATCGTTTACAGTTTCAGGTTTTAACTCAATAAGATTGATAGCTCTTGGCAAATAAATATCTCTCACCTTAGTATAAATCCATTCGCAAGCTTTTTCTCTCTCTTCTTCATTTCTTGGTAAATCCACAGTACCACCAAAGTTGGGAGCGAATGATTTAAAACTACCCTCCATTGAAGTATTCATTGCATAAACGACGCCTTCGGGTTTGTTTGATCTGTATGGTGGGTTTACTTTATTAAAAAAATCAATTAATTCAGGAGAATCAACACTTGTGCAGAGGCAGTAACCACGTGCATTATTCAAGAAATCGAAACATATATAACCACTTGCTTCATTATCTTTTGTTTTTTTTATGGATATTTCCTTTTTTAAACATTTGATATTTGAGGCACATACAAGGTTTGCCTTCAAGTAATTATGTAACTCAGTTTCAAACAACTTTCTTAATTCCGCAGTAACCGACATTTTTTGCTCCTTAATAACTTCAAGCATGGAAAGTTAATCAGCCCCTATACCACAATCACCTAATTGTTTCGTAACAGTTATATTTCAAGTAGTTCAAGTTTATCTTTAATTCTCATTAAACTAATTGTCTTTACTTTAATACTACTGGCAGTATTTTGATGGGTTATTCATATCAAAGATAGTGACTTTAGCTTTTGCTTGATTTTTAGTTAGTTCACTATTACCGTATCTACTTAAATTTTAATAAATATAATATTTCTCAAGTAAATAATCATTTTTTAATCCCCATCAGCTAGTATTATTTCATCTTGAGAAACAGCTTCTCTAAAATAAGCTAATAATTTTTTTATTTCATCGTCTTTATTATTTGATAAATAATTAATTAGGATTTTTTGATGGTCAGGATAAACTTTTGTTGTACCATAAGGATTAATATAAATTCCAGTTTTTTCTTCCAAATAGAAAAGTGCATCATCTAACAATTTAACACTTTTGTCGCTTAAAAGTAACGATGGCTTACCTCCATCAGTATCAGATATATATGATAAATATAACATTATATTAACTCTTTATGTCGGTTGATAAGATATAATTATTTTATCTTTTTGAGATGATAAACAACAATATGTTTTGATATGTCTACCCCAATCAGTGATTTTTAAATTGTTGCTTCAATAGATTGTAAACTAAGAGTTCATTACAGTTAAAAGCTGTTCAATGTATAATTCAATCAGGTAATATCGGCATCGTAATGGTAATATTCGATACTGCCAAGTTTGCTACTGGTAGGTATTTGTTAATTGTGGATGTTCCAATGTGCTCAAGTCGAAAAGCAGATTGGTGACAGTATTATAGTTCCGATCAGAGAACAGAATTATGAAAACAAACAGTCTATTGTTCCCCCGATTTGATGCAGTGTTAAATGCGACTTCAAAGTACTAAAACGTATTTGACAAATTGTTAAGCTAAAGATTCATTGCCTATAGATTTAGATTTTATAAACAGCTGCATCATTATTTAATAATATTTACTCCAAAAATCTATCTATGTTCAATTAAGTAAAAATGGATTAAATTCATGGTTCTATACTGTTAACAATAAATTTATTTTTCCTCAAAGAGATAAAGATCATTTATAAACTTGGTAAAAGATTGATTAATATAATAGACATTATCCATATTAGGTATTTCACCTTCATCTTCATCTGCTTCTAACTCATGATCCCAAAAATAAATTCTATTACTATTAGATTTCAATTCCATTATAATAAGATTACCGCCAGCATCGTGAGCTATGGGTATGAAATCAGAAGGAATTCTGTCCTTATAATTCTCGTAATAACTTAATAAATTGCTATGTTTTTCTCTGCCTAAACTAAGAAATTGATCTACCATAGATTCATCATTTCTATCAGAAAAAAATCCAAATGTATTTGGCTGAGGTTGTCCCCCATTATATTTCATTAAAAAATCTTTATAATCACTTGGCAAATTACCACTAATAATTTTCTCAAAATTGGAAATGTCTTCTATAGTTGCGGGATTTTTAGAGTTAATAATTGTAGTCATAAATTATTTTGATCCTTTACTTGTTAAAATTCCACTTAGTTGCCTTACTGCATCATAAGTATTTGAAAGCATTAGCTGCATATATCTAGAATCCAGATGACAACAAAGATATCCTTGCAAAAACTTTAAGCAAAACTCATTTCTATCATGTTGTTTAGATAATACTGTTTTTCATTTTGCTAAGTTGAAATTTAGATATTGACTAAATAACGATACATACCATTATAATAAGTTTCAATATATTTAAGTAATTTTTATCGGTTAATAGCCCTGTTTTGTAATTATCATCATAATAATATGTTTTGTATAAGTACACATGATTTTTTTTAAATATAATACGCCATTTTTAGCTATTTTACTTCTTTTTCTAAAGCCATAATCAGTTGTTACAATCTGGTTAGTTCACGAGGGCTTGTTTTATTCGGCGAAAGTTGACTTACCTATTTATCAAGGTTGAATTTGTCAACGCCGAGGTGCTTGGCTAGATCTCTAATAAAATATGCGCATTTGATTAGATTTATTCAACCAATTGTTGTTTAAATTCAGTAATAAATTTTTGACCAATATGTTTGTTATACTATGATTGTTTAATCATATTATAAAGACAACATCAGTCTACTTTTTTAGCTAGGATTATTATATTTTTCTGAAAAGGTGAGGTTGCTATACCATAATTATTATTAATCTATACAATTATAAGATTCTATAGATTAGTAATTGGAGCGGGAAACGAGGTTCGAATCCAGCTTTATAACCTGTTGTATATAAAAGAATTATCCAGACACCAATATTGCTTTTGCTAACCTTTTGGACTATTTTTTGGACTAGTTCTTAGCGGTTCTTAATGGATGTTTATGGACTTCTACGGACTCAAAGTACAAAAACCACTTTTTTACTAATCCTTACTTATACATTTTAGAATATTAATTTATTATAATACAAGCTATTTATTAACATCTTGAATAAAATATAATCAGGTCGAAATCCACTATCCGCAGATAAACTCAAATTAAGATAAAAATCGATTTAATAAATTTTAAACTTAATTATGTCAACAAAATCATCATTTTGATGATATCACTATTTTTCTCATTACAAATAATTTTATCTTGATTTCGGAAAGTAATATCATTTCAAGAAAAACTTTCAAATTTTACCAATAGACAAATCAAGCTATCTTTAGATGATAAATTGGTGCAAATAGAGTCCTCACCTTTGCTCTTTTGTCCGCCAGAGCACAAGGGGAGAAATTTCGATATTGATAAGTGCAATACACTGGCCCCCAAATTCCGTTTTGACGGCAAAGAGTTTGTTATTAGCCGGTAAGCCAGATAGCTTAAAGCCGATGATGATGTCGACTTTTCTTTAAAACAGATTTAAGGATAATTATATGCCAAGGGTCATTTTAGTTCGTGATTTGTAGGCAGTGAACACGATGGATATCACACAAGCTCGGTGATTGAAGGCTCTTCTACAGTCACGATAGATAACCGTCAGGTTGCCCACGATAGCGAGGCTAATTTGCACGCTTTTATGACCGATAAACCCGCTTGAATAAGCGAATATGCACACAATTTTTTTTCGGCCATCACTAACCCTTTTTTACGAAATTCTCCTTCATGGCATGGTTTTCGAGGCTGACTCCGCAAACAACTTTTTAAGTTTAAAATTTTCATCTTCAAGCTCTTTTAGTCTTTTAACATCTAACAGTATCTAAATAGCTGGAATGATGTTAACTATTTTGTCTATATTTATGAATAATATGGCCTCAAGATTTAAATAATCTCCTTTATAAACTCAGCAATCCGTTTGCACCTAAAATTCAAAATTAATGATTTATAGGCCAAATTTAATATAAAAATAATTTAACAGTACCATGTATTGAAATTTGCATATTTTCTTTATACAATAAAAATATCCTTACAAAAACAATGGGTATTTTTAGTGTCGACTTATTAATATTTATCTTAACAGTAATATAATGGAGCTTAGTTTATATGAAAAATCAATCAAACAGAAAAATTGACATTATTTATAACATTACTAGAGTTTGTCCATGGGATTGTGCTATATGTTGCGTTGATGCTTTACATGTTAAGAAAAAGAATAATAGTCTCATTATTCGTAGTGAATCTCTTTCTAAAGAAGAAATTTACCCGCGACTTAGTGAGGAAGAAAATATTTATGAAAAAGCAACTAATATTTTAATAAATAATAAAGAGGAACTGAGTTTAGAACAAAAAAAAACAAGTTATTGATAATCTTGAAGGCTTTAATGTAAAAATTGATATATCAGGTGGTGATGCACTAATTAACCCACAAAATATTGAACTTCTTAAATATGCATCAAATAAATTAGGGAAAGAGAACGTAACTTTAACTGCAACGGGACTTGGAATTGCGAAATATGATATAAAAATGTTAGCATCACTCGTGGGTGAATATAATTTTACTTTTGATGCTGAAGATATAGATGATGTTGCAAATAGACCTAATGCTTATGCAATTGGAAACTTAAAAATAGGAGAGCAGTTTCACAAACTCAATTGTAGCACTAGGGCCGAGTTACCATTAACAACAGATATTATTAATCGAGCTCATCTAGTAAGATTATATAAAAAATTACATGAGAGAGGAATTGATAAACTTTTAATTATGCGTTTATTTCCCGTCGGTCGGGGAATGTTGTTAAAAGAAAAAATACCATCTATTGAACAGTACAAATTAGCAATTGAAGTTTTACTTGAACAAGAATCTAAATATGGATCACCACAGATAAAACTACAATGTGCATTGAAACATCTTTTTCCTCAATTTAATAAACATCCAGGTGAAAATCCTTGTGATTTAGTTTCTAATTCATTCGGGATTACCCCCAATGGTACATTACTAGCATCGCCTTGGGCTTATAACGCATCAGGTAAACCATTAGGTGAAGAGTGGGTGCTGGGAAATTTAAGTAATCAGACATTATCCGAAATCTTTGACTCTCAAAAATATAAAATCATGCTATCTAAAGTTAACGAAAATGTAGGCCATTGTAGAATATTTTCTTTCTTTAATTCGCAAAAAAATTTACCTATTGAACGAATATTTGATTCAGCTGATCCGCTTTATAATAACTTATAAAATGAAATTGGAGGAATAATATGTGGGATAAAAGATTATCAACCTCATTAGGACCCATTAAGCTAAAAAATCCTTTTTTAATAGGTGCAGGCCCTGCATCTATGTATCTCGACGATATAAAACGAGCTGAAGAGGAGAATGCTGGAGGGGTCATTTCAAAATCAATTGGTGCGCATAACTCTAATGAATCAATAAAGCCAACAGATATACGTAGGTATAAATGGATTAGAGGATATGGAAATTATTTAAAATCTACTTATTTAAAAGAAATTTTACCAATGGATTATGGAATGAGGTTGATAGAAAACGCCAAAAGTCAGTGTGATATACCTATTATTGCATCTCTTTTTTATCCGTATTTTTTTGAAGAAAATAGTATTGATATCTGGTTATCGCTTTTTAAAGAGGCTGAAAAAGCTGGTGCGGATGGGATACAAATAGATTTTTTTTACTTAGACTTAAAAAAAATGTGTAATGCGGACATTTATAGAGTGATAGAAATAATAAATCGATTAGCTCGATCAGTTAAGATACCTGTATTTCCCAAATTAAACATTAGAATGGATGATGATTTGATTGATGGTATTATAACTAATTGTAATGTAGGGGGACTTATTTATCTTGACTCTATAAATGTCCAACCATACATTGATATTTCTAACAAAGGAAGACCCATTTTTGATGGAGATCTATACGATTCGTTAACTGGAGCATCAAATAGTGTAGTTGCAGGAGAGCCCTTACTGCCTTTTACCTTTAATTATACACAAATCTTACGTTCCAAGACTAATTTATCTTTATCTGCTGGTGGTGGATTAGATAAATGGCAAGATATAATTAGATGTCTGATGCTTGGTGCTAATTCAATTCATTTGACGTCTGTAATTATGAAAAAAGGATTTCAACATATTAATGGGTTAAAGGAAAGTTTAAATAAATTTTTGGATAAAAATGAATATAATACATTACTTGATTTAATCGGAGTCAGTTTAGAACATTATCCAGAACACTTTGGTAAAATAAAAAGTAGAGAAACTTTACAAGTTAAAACAACACTATTAGAGGATAAATGCGTTAAATGTAATATATGTGAAAATATGGTTACTTGTAACTCGTTTAAAAGTATTCCGTATAATTTTGATAAAAATTGTGATGGTTGCTCAATGTGCCATGATTTATGTCCAGCAAAGGCTCTAGTATATGACATACACTAATTCCATGAACAAAAATAAGATGAATATACCAAAGCTACTATTAAATCAGGCTTGGCCTATATTTATAGGCCAATTGGCTGTTACAAGCTATTCCATTATTGACTTGATAATTGTTGGGCATTTCTCTTCTCTTGACATTGCTATTGTGGGCGTTGGGGATAATGTTTTTTTTACTATTTTTATTGGATTTTCTGCAATTTTGTTAATATTACCCCCCCTGTACGCTCAAAAATATAGTGACGGAGGGTTTGAAAATGTAAAAAATTTAACTGCGCAAGGATTCTGGTTAGCAATAATACTTTCGATTATTGTTTGTTTTATATTATTAAACGCAGAGCCACTGATTAACATTAGTCATCTAGATGAACAGTCATTTTTTAAAGTCAATGAATATTTAACAATTTTAATTATAGGTGTTCCTGCGTTATTAATTTATAAAATTATTTTTGCCTATGCCTCAGGAATTTATAAGCCTAAAATAATTATGTTTACAAATTTTATCGGACTTGCGATCAAAGGTGTACTTACTTATCTTTTTGTTTTAGGATTCTATTCCATACCAGCTATGGGAGTTAATGGATGCGCATTAGGAACCGTTTGTGCGTCGTGGTTAGTTCTTATAATAGCTATTTGTATCTTTTTTAAAAAGAAAATCCCATTGTCAATTTCGTTCAAAATTTCAACTAAGACACAACTTTTTTTATTAAAAACTGGAGGCCCAATTGGCCTCACTTTCTTAGTAGATTATAGCTCCTTTACTATTATAGGTCTATTGGTTGCTAATTTGGGATTGACTACAATGGCTAGCCATCAAATCGCTGCGAATGTGTCTTACATTTCTTATCTAATCCCTTTGTCAATAGGTAGTGCCTCTTCAGTAATTGTGGGGAGTTATTTGGTAAAAGAAAATCAATTAGCAAAAAAAGTAGGGTTTTCATGTATCAAATCAGGGGTTTTAATTGCTTTTATATATAGTTTATTGCTTTTTTTGCTAAGAAAACAGATTGCTTCATTTTATACAACTGATCAAATTGTATGTGATGTCGCATCCTTATTAATTGGCTTTGTTGCTTGTTATCATTTTTTTGATGCGATTTATACAATAGTTAGTGGCGTATTGCGAAGTTTTAATAAAACATTTATACCAACTCTTATTCTAGGTAGTTGCCTATGGGGAATAGGATTATGTGGTGGTTATTTCTTGACTTTCGATGGTGAGTTTGGGGTGAAAGGATTTTGGTTTGCGCTGATTATTGCGGCGATTATAGCATCAAAAATTACATTGTTATATTTTCATAATATAACCCTACCAAATAAGTATAAAGAAGGATAGCTTTATGAAATATTATGAAATAGACTGCAAAAATATTATTATAAAATCTAAATTACCAGACACTGATTATGTTGTAAATCCCTATATTGGTTGTAGTTTTTCCTGTTTATATTGCTATGCAAGCTTTATGGGGAGATTCATTGGCGAGCCTGTCGAAAACTGGGGGAATTATGTTTATATAAAAAAAAACTCAGTAGAGATATTTGATAAACAATTAAAAAAATTTTTAGATAAAAATTCGAGCTCAACAATATTTTTTAGCTCAGTAACAGATCCATATTTACCTCTTGAAAAAAAATATCAACTAACGAGGAATATGCTTGAAATATTAAAAAATACCAATTACCCTGGTTTGATAAGCATACTCACAAAGTCAGCTTTAGTGCTTAGGGATATAGATGTTTTGCAAGGTTTAAAAAATGTTGAAGTAGGTTTTACTATTACTTCATCTCAGGATCGTATAAGCCGAGCACTAGAGATAAAAGCGCCATCTATAACGAGCAGATTAGATGCATTACATAAACTGAATAGTCATAATATTAGAACTTATGCATTTCTTGGACCAATATTACCCCATCTTCTTCAAAATCCTTCTGAATTAGAATCTCTTATTTCACTTGTTGCACAAACAGGTACTAAATCTGTTTATGTAGAACATATAAATTTAAGCCCTTATATAAAACAAAAAATAGTTTCATATGATAAAACGTTGGCAAGCACCTATCTATCTTTGAAAAAAAACAAGATCCAAATAAATGACGATTTTATTCGAGGTTTGTTAGATAAATATGGACTTCACTTGCGATTAGGAAATGTGATTGAACATCGTAAATAAAATGAAGGTGAATAACAATGGATATTAACGAGCTATATTTACATCAATTTAAATCTTTTCTCCTTAAAGCAAAGTTGCATGGTTATGCTGGAGGGGATAGATTAAAAATTCGCTCCAGTGATTTTTCCAAAAAATATTTATATGAAGAAGATGAATTTAGTTATGAAGATCGTTACTTCGGCGAGTTTGTTGATATGGGACAGGAAATTGTTAGGTATAAAGGCATCCCTGTGTGGGGAATGAGCTATAGAGGCGGGATATTTTCCTTATATGATGACAATAAACAAAAGGTTTTCAACTTTTTAAGATTAGCATTGAACGAGGTAGATAATCAGCTACCTATTAGAGGTCCAACTCTTTATCAAAACGGCACATATACCTACAAAAATTGTACTTTAGGTGATTTAATGTCATTTACTGGGCATGAGGAAATTTGGGAAGGTAATGAACAGATATGTTTTAGATACTATTTAGGGGGAATGATAAGAGGTAGATATAATAAAGAAATGAAAGTAATTTAAACAAAAAATTCATCATAAAGGTAACATATTGAATATGTGCATAATTAATAAATTCGATTTTATCTTAAGTAGTTCAAATTTAGAAATAAAGTCTAAAGATTTTGATGATAATAAAAATATAATTTTTCTATTCCCCCCATTATCTGGCTGGGGGATTGTTTATGAAAACATTATAGGAAGAGTTGAAAATTATTCTTTTTATTGTTTTGATTTTTATGAAGATATTTTTCCTGAAAAACTAATTGATATTTATTGTCATACCATATTTAAACTTTCAAAAAATAAATCAATTTCAATTATGGGATATTCAGCAGGAGCTAATATTGCTTTTGAAGTTATTAAGAAATTAGAAAGTGTCAGTATAAAAATTGATAAACTGATAGTTCTAGATGCTCCACTTCGAGATAAAAAAATAATAATGGATCATATTGAATTAAAGGAGTTTAATGATGGTTTTTATAATTATCTGGTTGATGTTGGGTTTATAAGAAAATTGAAAAAATATTCTAAGTTAGATCCAGATGTACTAAATAATAAAATTATGAAAAGACATTCAACTTATAAATATTTTTATAATGAACTAATCAATTATGGTTATTTAGCTACTGATGTATATTTAATCAAATCAGAAAAAGCATCAGATCTTACCGATAAAAATATAGAAAGATGGTGTAATCAGGTAAATGGTAATGTTAAAATATTTTCTGGAGGTGGAGATCATTTCTCAATGCTGAGTTACCCAAATGTTCAAAAAACATTAAGTACGTTAAAAAGAATATTTTAAGTGTAGTAGCTCGAATTTAATCTAACAGACGCTAATTATTCATGGTGTTGTTCAAATTGATCCAATTTGTTTTATTTCGTACATTTTGTACGAGGAATTTATGGTAACCAAGGATAAATTTGAGGATAAAGACTTCATCATTTTTTCATAAATAGTGACAATGTAGCAAGAATAACTACTGAAGTGTGATCCACAAGCATTCGCTTCATTAAAAGCAAATATAAAAAATGATAGATTGCAACTCCTATCTACCATTTTGTATTGATTTTATTTTTAATTACTAAGTCTAATATAGTTCTATCTCGTTATTATCTAACGCCTCAAAAATCATTGATGATTGTTGAGGTAAGTCTTTTGCCACTTGCTTGATGAGCTTTTCTCTAAGATCTACTTCAAAAATTTTATAGAGTTTCTTTGAAATGTATTCACATAAATGCTTCGAAGCTGTTTCAATGTCATTACTGGCTAATGCTTTACACAATGCCTTGGAATATTTTTTTGCCTCATTGATATCTACAGTAAATATCCCATCTTTAGTGGCATAAACATTATCAGCAGATTCATACGCAGGTATAGCATTTTTGTAGTACCACAAACTTTTAAAATTTAGTATTTGTAGTTGATGACCATCATCAAAAGCCAAAGCAATTTGAAAGAGTTGGTAAAGTTCGACTTCTCCCTCTTCATTGAGTTCACCAACAGCATTGGCCAGATGATAAACTTGTTCTAAAGTAAAGGCTTCATCATAATCCATGCGCAAGATAAGATCATCTAAATAGTCTCGTTCATTTACAGTATCAGGATCAAGTGGTTCAAAGCGGCGGCTCTTTTTGATGACCTTATGTAAACGTCGGATGATTGTATGCCAAGAAGGATAGGTATACTGTGAATATTTGGCGATATTAAAGTGATTTTTGTATTTTGTGTTTTTTTTAAGAGGTATAACCCAAATAATGCATCAATAACCGGTGTGTGTTTTTTCATCACTAAAATGCCGGTGCCGTTGTATATGGGGAGTTTAATGCTCATATAAATTCCTCTGTATAAGATAAGTTATATACTAGTATTGAGAATTTATTTAATAAAAGAGTGTAAAAATCGAATTTTGACAATGATTTATTTATTAAGATCTATCGAAATTAAATCTCAATACTTAAAAGTAAAGCTTCATTCATCAAAAATGATATATCCTTCAAGTTAATTTAACCAAAATTATTTATTATCTGATAACCATCTGTTCGGTTTATGAACTTTAAATCGATATTTCTCAATAAAAATGATGAAACTTGCATGCTGATAGGCCGAATAACATGTTAGTTTATTTAAGACAAGATCATGTTTTTGTTAAAGGAAAAAATATGTAAAAATTATAGGTGAGAAATATGAATCTAAAAAAACTGATGTATTTTAGAACAGTTGCGCAAGAGCTTAATTTTGGGCAGGCAGCCGCTAAACTTTATGTGGTTCAGTCATCGCTAAGTCGAGCGATACAAGGATTAGAATCACGATTGGGGGTGATTTTATTTGAACGACATTTGCGTCAGCTTAAATTAACTGAGCACGGAAGTCTGCTTTTACAAGAGACTAATCAGATTTTTTGTCTTATTGACAGCATTAATCATCGAATTAAAGCTTCACAACAAGGGCAGTCTTACACCATTGAGCTAGCTATTTCACCCAACATAGATGGATACCGCGTGGCTAAGCTATTACGGCAATACCATGAAAAATATCCACATATACATCTCCATGTTCATGAGGCGGCTTATCAGGATATTTTATCTGGTTTAACTCAAGGGAGGTATCACTTTGCATTATCGCTACACATGGCAAGTCATCGCTATGATTCACTTATTTTTAAAAAATTATGGCAGGAGCGACTAATCATCTTACTTTCA
The DNA here is from genome assembly GCF_000599985.1 of Gilliamella apicola. Lineage (NCBI taxonomy): Bacteria > Pseudomonadati > Pseudomonadota > Gammaproteobacteria > Orbales > Orbaceae > Gilliamella > Gilliamella apicola. The sequence goes on along the minus strand of NZ_CP007445.1, from coordinate 1,223,169 downwards.
AAACAACATCCTTTAATGTCATTACAACACATAACATTTAATGATATACAAAATTATCCCTTTATTTCATTCCAGCCAAATACCTTGCTTCATGAGTTGATCTATACAGCTACTTTTAGCCCACTTGAAACATTATTCGTGAAATCCTATAGCGTGTTACAAGCACTGGTGATGGCCGGCTTAGGGATAAGTATAGTGACACAAAGCATGTTAGACAATATGCAAAACCAACATGTGGCCACTCGAGCTATTGAACCTGATTTATTGGTTGATACTTATCTTATCTACCAGCCTAATCGATACAGTCATCAGCAAATCAAGAATTTGGAAAGTCTAGTTAATACGTTTTTTATCCGTAGTTAGACGAATGTTATAAAAATACAGTTTAATCGAGTTACAAGTAATATTCTCAATTACATGATCTTGCTGTTCTTTGTGTTTTTTGCATTGGTATGTAAAAAACGCAAAGAACTTATTCCTCAAAATAATCGTCATCCTTGTACATTAATTTATAACCTATTGAAAATTAACGCTTATAAAAACAGTCGATTGATGCCGTTTTTGCATAGCTATGCATTTTTTGCAAAGTCATGCATTTAATACATAGCTATGCAAAAACGGCAATGCACGATTTGTTTTCGACCTTTATCATAAAAAAGCATCCACTATTTTGTATTTAGGCTTTAAGTATCTACTTATGTGGACTATTTTGCGCTGAGACTAAGTACCATTACTGACCAGGGAGTATTGACCATGATTAATGATGACGAACAAACTTATCCCACTATCTTGCGTATGCCCGAAGTTGAAAGACGCACAGGTTATAAAAAATCACACATCTACGAACTGATCAAAAATAATCAATTCCCGCCATCGATTCGTATCGGTGTTCGTTCTGTTGGTTGGAATTCAGCGGAAATTGATAATTGGATTGCTGAGCGACTTGCGAACGTCAATTAACCCTTAATCCTCAAATACAATAAGGAACATGGTATGCAAGTACTCTCAGTGATTTCGACTAAAGGTGGAGTAGGAAAAACGACTGTGGCAGCAAATCTTGGTGGCTTTATGGCTGATGCAGGGCTTAGTGTTTTATTAATCGATTTAGATATACAACCTACGCTGTCGAGTTATTACAAATTACGCCATACAGCAAAATCTGGTATTTATGAGCTGATCTCAACCAATGAAACCAGGCTAGAACATTTAGTTTCTCACACGACAGTAGATAATCTTCATCTTATTTTTTCCAATGACGACAAAGGTCAATTAAATACCCTACTACTTCATGCACCCGATGGCCGTTTTCGGCTTAAGAATTTAATGCCTATTTTCGAGCCTCACTATGATGTGATAGAGAAATCGTTTAAACAGATCAATAAAAATACGATTGATCTGTTTTATCGATCGAAATAAAAAAAAGGAGCTCTAAAAGCTCCACTGTGAATGAATTATTTATTATTTATTTTATCTAGTACTTCTTGTTCCCATTTATCAAGTAAATCAGCCCATTCTTGCATCATTTCACGGCGAGGCTCAATATATTGAGCATGATTATAAGTGGCTCTGACCTTGTTAGTGTCAGAATGGGATAACTGAGCTTCGATAAAATCTTTATCATATTTAAGATCATTTAATGCAGTTGAAATAGTGTGCCTGATTCCGTGAGTACATAATCGACGTTTAAATCCCATATTTTTTAATGCTTGATTGAGTGTATTCTCACTCATGGCCTCAAGAGGATTTGTTCGATTAGCGATTAAATATCGTTGTCCTCTCATGTGATAAGACAGGAGTTCCTTCACAATATCCAACGCTTGACGTGATAAAGGCACAATATAATCAGGAACCCGATTATCCACCTTTTCAATAACTTGTTGTAACTGTTTGACATCCGATGCCGGAATACGCCACAGCGCATTTTTTAAATCAAATTGCCAGGCTTCAGAAAAACGAAGCTCACCTGTTCTGACTCCCGTTAGTAATAATAGTCGTAATCCCAAGATGGTTAAACGACTGCCTTGGTAGGTTGACAATTTAACAAGTAATTCAGGGAGTTCACTAACGTCGATAAACGGGTAGCGATTGTTACGGCGATAAGGTAAGGATGCAATATCCAAATCGGCGGCTGGATTAATTTCTAATCCTTCAGTGACAACGGCATAACGAAAAATTTCATCAAGCCAACTTCTTATTTTTTCGGCGACAGATAATGCACCTCGTTTTTCTACCTTACGAATAATGCACAATAAATCGTTTCTTGTGACTTTATGTATGGATTTATCTTTTAAGACTGGAAAAATGTCATTGGTAAACGCACGACGAATTTGAATTTCGGTGCTGCCACGTCCGTTATTCTTTTTATCTTTAGATGGTTTTGCGTTTAATTTCTTCATTTTAAACTCAAGCCAATGCTGTGCAAATTGAGCAAAAGTGCATTTTGGCTCTTCATCAAGCACTTCATCTACGGGATCAATAGTAGGATTTTCTTTTAAGCGAGGATCGATGCCGCTTAACAATTTAAAGTTGGCTTGCTCACACAAATAGCGGGCTTGCTTAATATCCACAGTAGGATAGGTGCCAAACGACATTCGGGTCTGTTTACCATTCCAAGAAAAACGAAATAGCCAATATTTAGAACCATTGGGATGAATATTTAGAAATAACCCATTGCCGTCTTTGAGAGTGTATTCCTTTGCTTTAGATTTTGATGCATTAATTTTATAGTCAGTGAGTACAGCCATGATAAATTCCTTATGTTATTGATGAACGTAAGGATAGCTAGTCAATATTTAGACGAACTGTTCAAAAAATACATTATCACAATAACATAATTTTTGGACTAGTCAAAAAAACTCATTCCGTTTTTGGACTGTTTTTTGGACTAAATTCTCTTGGATGACTCTGGATTATTCTGTTCTATACTGGAAAGTAAAACCGTTAAACTACTTGCAAACTCTAGGTTTTGCGGACTTTAACGGACTATACTGGATGTTATATTGGAGCGGGAAACGAGGTTCGAACTCGCGACCTCAACCTTGGCAAGGTTGCGCTCTACCAACTGAGCTATTCCCGCATGAGAAGTGTTTTAAATGGTGCCCGGGGCGAGACTTGAACTCGCACGGCCAAAAAGGCCGAGGGATTTTAAATCCCTTGTGTCTACCGATTTCACCACCCGGGCTCAAAACTAATTATCAAAAAGTAATTCGCTTTGAATGCTGTGCATTTTACTCATCTGAAAAATATCGTCAACTAAAAATTAAAAAAAATTGTTCGATTGCTCAATGTTTGTCATATTTTTCGAAATTATTAGGCTTTTCAGGTTTTAATGACGTTTTTATAACCAAAGTGAAATCAAAATTAAATGGGTATCTGTTTTCTAAAACTAAATTGTAATGAAGCTTTTTACGTCAAATTCAATTTAACTTGAAGGTCAGAACATAAAAATATTTCGGATTGCTATATATAAAATTATGTTCTGAAGGGCTACATTAGCAAAATATCATTTAACAATAAGCAATTTTGCTATGATGAATAGATGATATAAATTAAGAACGATAGTTTAATTAAACACTAAAAGATGAGCCACAACCACATGTAGTTGTCGCGTTAGGGTTATCTACCACAAAACGAGAACCTTGTAAGCCTTCAACATAATCAATAGTACCACCGACTAAATATTGCAAACTCATTGGATCGACAACAAGTGAAACGCCATTTTTTTCGATAGCAAGATCATCTTCATTTACTTTTTCATCAAAAGTGAAACCATACTGAAAACCACTACAACCACCACCAGTGATGTAAACTCGTAATTTGAGGTTTGGATTTTCTTCTTCTGTTACTAATAATTTAACTTTATTAGCGGCAGCATCCGTAAAGTTAATCGGAAAAGCATTACTCATTTTTTTCTCCCAATATTTAATTAAGTTATTATATACCTTTGCGGATTGAAAATACAAAACGAAAACTTCTATTAAATAAATTTTCAATAGCTAACTTGAATTTATTTTGATTTTATGAATAAATACAACAAAATTTTTTATAGAGGTGGCCCAATGATGCTAAATAAATTTAAGTCAGAAAAGTTGTATCATCAAGCATTATCTGTAATGCCTGGAGGTGTAAACTCTCCTGTGCGAGCTTTTAATGGTGTCGGTGGTACGCCATTATTTATTGAGCGCGCCGATGGTGCCTATATTTATGATGTTGATGGAAAAGCTTATATAGATTATGTAGGTTCTTGGGGACCCATGATTTTAGGGCATAACGATCCAGATGTAGCCAATGCTGTTATTCACGCCGTTCATAATGGCTTAAGTTATGGGGCTCCAACAGAAATAGAAACCAAAGTTGCTAATCTTGTTACACAGTTAATGCCTTCAATTGAAATGCTACGCATGGTAAATTCGGGTACTGAAGCAACCATGAGTGCGATCCGAGTTGCTCGTGGATTCACGGGGCGCGACAAAATTATTAAGTTTGAAGGTTGTTATCATGGGCATGCAGATTATTTATTAGTTAAAGCAGGGTCTGGCGCCCTTACCTTTGGCCATCCTACATCACCAGGTGTACCTAATGATTTTGTGAAGCATACGTTGGTGTGTGATTATAATAACTTAGCATCTGTAAAACAACAATTTGAGCAATACCCTAACGATATTGCGGCTATTATTATTGAACCTGTAGCAGGAAATATGAATTGTGTACCTGCAAAAAAAGAATTTTTACATGGATTACGGGCATTATGTGATAAATATGGAGCTCTACTAATCATAGATGAAGTCATGACTGGATTTAGAGTCGCACTAGGCGGAGCTCAAGATTATTATGATGTAGTACCTGATTTAACATGCTTAGGAAAAATTATTGGTGGTGGCATGCCTGTAGGTGCTTTTGGTGGGCGCGCTGATATTATGCAACAACTGGCCCCGACTGGACCTATCTATCAAGCGGGTACCTTATCTGGCAACCCTGTTGCTATGTCTGCAGGGTACACAACTTTAAATAAACTAATGGATGTGGGTGTCTATCAAGAATTAACAGATAAAACCGCAACTCTAGCTAATGGTCTAAAAATAGCGGCTAAAACACATAATGTACCATTGGTAGTCAATTATGCCGGTGCCATGTTTGGACTATTTTTTACAACTGCTGACGAAGTAACCAGTTATCAGGATGTTATGCAGTGTAATATTGAATTATTCAAAAAATTCTATCATCATATGCTCGCTGAAGGTGTTTATTTTGCACCATCTGCATTTGAAGCGGGCTTCATGTCGATTAAACACACCGACAGGGAGATCAATCACACAATTGATGCAGCAAATCGTTTTTTTAGTAATTTAAATTTTTAGTTTTTAAATTCTTTATTTTTTAACTGAAAACATGACACTATTTTTTAATACACTACAAAGATAAAAAATTAAACTATTAAAATAGGTAAATATTATATGGTTAATCCACTAAAAGAAGGTGAAAAAGCACCTGAGTTTTCATTACCTGATCAAGACGGAGAGTACATCAGCTTAAAAGATTTTAAAGGTCAACGTGTTTTAATTTATTTTTATCCCAAAGCCATGACACCAGGTTGTACCGTGCAAGCTTGTAATTTACGGGATAGCTCTGACGATTTTAAAAATTACGATGTGGTGATCCTCGGTATTAGTACCGATAAGCCTGAAAAATTATCTCGATTTGTTGAAAAAGAACTGTTGAATTTTACTTTACTTTCTGATGAAAATCATGAAGTCGCCCAAGCATTTGGAACTTGGGGTGAAAAGGAATTCATGGGTAAAACCTATGAAGGTATTCATCGAATTAGTTTTTTAATTAGCCAAGATGGTAATATTGAAAAAGTCTTTGATAATTTCAAAACGAGTGATCATCATGAAGTCGTTTTAGATTATCTAAAAAATCAATGTAAATAATTTCTAAAGCAGATTAAATTACTTAATCTGCTTTAATTTCTTCTAAAGTATTATTATTAATATCTTCAGGTGTTGGCCAAGCGTTGATAATAGCTTTAACTAATGTTGCCAAAGGTATAGCAAAAAATATTCCCCAAAATCCCCATAATCCACCAAACACGATCACTGCAACAATAATAACTAAAGGATGAAGATTTAATTTCTCTGAAAATAAACAAGGAACTAATAAATTACCATCCAAAGCTTGTATTAAAACATAACAGAGAATTAAATAGCTAAATTCAGGACTTATTCCCCATTGAAAGATAGCTATTAAAACCACTGGAATGCTTGAAATAATAATACCAATATACGGAATCAATACCGATAAACCTACAAAAACAGCAAGTAATAAACCATAATCTAATCCAAAATAACAAAACGGAATATATACGCATATAGCTAAAATGACGATGTGTAATACATTACCAACGATATAATTTGAGATTTGCATGTCCATCTCAGCGGCAACTTTATCTAAAATTGTACGATTTTTAGGTAAGATTTTAGAACAATAAGCCCATATCTTGGTTTTATCTTTTAATAAAAAAAACATCATTATTGGCACCAAGACTGCGTTAATTGCCACAGAAACAAATCCTAATAAAGAAACAATCGAAAATTGCAATAATGAGTTACCAGTTTGCACAACTCTATTGGTAATACCTTGAATTATGGAATCAAATAACCCTACATCAATTAACTCAGGATAATGTTCAGGTAGTGTAGTTAAGAAATTATTAGCAAAATTGAGCATATTAGGGATATTGGTTATCAAGCTAATACTTTGTTGCCAAATTAATGGTAGTAAAATCATAAATCCAACAAAAACTACCATAATAAACAGTAATAAAACAATTACGACGGCGAATGTTCTTGGTAGACCTCGTTTATGTAAAAAGTTAACTGGGCTATCAAGTAAATATGACAGTACAATGGCAATTAAGATAGGTAACAGAATTTTATTGAAAAAATAGATGATAATAAATAAGCCTAAAATTACCGCCATTAATGACACTACATGCGGATCACTGAAACGCTTTTTATACCATTCCATAAACATTTTTAACATTAAAATTCTCCTATCATACTTATTTCTTTAAATTATACACTCTTTGATTGATTATTTTTTAAAACCACCTAATATACCACGGGTGATTTTTCTACTAATTTGATTAACTACTTGTCTGGTGGCACTTTTAGCTAATTGTTGAGCGATACCATCATGCTGTCCCCCTTTTGGTCCTTTCGAACCAAAAAATATTGAACTGAAAAAATCAAGCAATCCACCACCGTTTTTATTTTGTTGGTTATCAGCGTCATTATTGATGTTTTGATTATTTTTATCGGTTTGAGAGTTAGATAAGTTATCAAATGAAAATCCATTTTTTAATATCTCATAAGCAGATTGACGATCTATAGTTGATCGATATTTATTGTAATACTGGGAATGTTGAATAATTGCCAATTGATTTTCTGGTGACATAGTCCCCATTTTCGATCCTGGCGCAATCACAAAACCACGTTCGACCATATTTGGACGACCTTTTTCATCTAAAAATGAAATTAAAGCTTCACCAACACCCAATTCCATGATCGCTTTTTCAGTATCAAAACTTGGATTAGCACGCATTGTTTGTGCAGCAGTCTTAACAGCTTTTTGATCTTTCGGAGTAAAAGCCCGTAGCGCATGTTGAACACGATTACCTAATTGCCCGAGAACGGTATCTGGTATATCGGTCGGATTTTGTGAAGCAAAATAAATACCCACACCTTTGGAACGAATTAAGCGTACTACTTGTTCAATTTTTTCTAATAATGCTGGCGAAATATCATTAAACAATAAATGGGCTTCATCAAAAAAGAATACTAATTTCGGTTTATCTGGATCGCCTATTTCTGGTAAATGTTCAAAAAGTTCGGATAACAACCATAAAAGGAAGACAGAATATAATTTAGGTGAATTATATAATTTCTGTGCGGATAAAATATTGATAATCCCTCTTCCTTCTCTATTTACTTGCATTAAATCTTGAATATCAAGCATTGGTTCGCCAAGAAAGAACGCCGCGCCTTGTTGTTCGAGTGTTAACAATCCGCGTTGAATCGCTCCTATTGACGATAAAGAAATATTACCGTATTGAGTGGTAAACTGCTTGGCATTATCACCTACAAATTGAATTAATGACCGCAGATCTTTGAAATCGAGTAGTAATAAACCATTATCATCAGCAATTTTAAAAACTAATTGTAATACGCCAGACTGAATATCATTTAGATTGAGTAATCGAGCAAGTAAGATCGGTCCTATATCTGATACAGTACTACGAACAGGGATCCCTTTTTCAGCAAATACATCCCATAGTTCAATGGGCGATGCATCAGGTTGCCAATTATAAACTTCTATATTGTCTAAACGAGCTTTTAATTTTTCTGTTAAAACAGCCTTTTCGCCAAGACCAGTTAGATCGCCTTTAACATCAGCAAGAAAAACCGGCACACCAATTTGTGAAAACCCTTCAGCCATTTTTTGTAATGTGACTGTTTTACCGGTACCGGTTGCGCCAGTAATTAAACCATGACGATTAGCTAATGCTGCTACGATGGATAAATCTTTGCCATGACTTTTGGCTATGATGATCGATTCACTCATGGATTAACCTCATGTAAAATTGTTATTTAATATTTGATGTTATAAAAATAATTGGCCAATTTTATCAATTATTTGCTTTTTACTGTTAAAGTTTAAAAGAATATTGTATTCTGAATTAGCAGTAACCGCTATTTTTATTATCCATCTAGCCAATATAAGGAGCCGTTATGTTTCCAGAATATCGAGAATTAATCTCTAAATTAAAAAATAATGATTTACGTTTTCAAAAACTGTTCGATTTACATAATGAACTTGATCAAAAAATTAAAAATATTGAATCTGGAATTACCGTTGATACTAGCGAAACAATAGATGCATTGAAAAAACAAAAATTAAAGCTGAAAGATGAAATTTATGATATTTTAAAGAAAACTAATGATAACCATTTAAAATTATAATTAATTAGATAGTTATGATAAATTAGCAAATAAATGTGAAATTAATGTGTAATAAAAAACCCCAATTACTGGGGTCTTTTATTTTATATCAACTCAAATAGTTACACCAACGATTTCATTACAATGTTGATGATTAAGCTTTTTATTACTTAACTGATTGTTGTTGAGCCTTTTTTTGTTTACGGCTTTTAATTAATACAATTAAGTTTTTATGTGGTGTTTTCATGTGTTATTTCCTTTTTGTTGTAATTGTATGATTCACAAGATATTTTTAATAAATAAAATTTCAAGATATAATTTTACTATATAAGTGAAATTATCATCACTTATATAGTCATCAATAAAGCTAAAACCATTGCCCAAAACGCTTGATATAGATACGTTTCATTAATTGAGCAACACAGCAATAGCTAAATAAAGTTGCTAATAGCCATGGGAAATATGACCAAGGTAATGGTTGTAATCCAATTAATCCACCTAATGGTGAAAATGGAATATATATACCTACTGCCATAATTAGCATTGTCATCACAATAACTGGAAATGCAGCTGTACTTTGCACAAACGGAATTTTTTGTGTTCTAAGCATGTGCACAACGAGAGTTTGTGATAACAATCCTTCAATAAACCAACCAGAATGGAACAGTGATTGCGCTTCAATATTGTTAGCACCGAATATAAACCACATTAGTGCATACGTTGTGATATCAAAAATAGACGATGTAGGCCCTATCCAAATCATAAAACGTCCAATATTTCGTGCATCCCACTTACGTGGTTTTTGTAAAAACTCTTCATCCATCTTATCCCATGGTAAGGAGAGTTGTGAAATATCATACAGCAAGTTTTGAATAAGTAAATGTATTGCTAGCATTGGCAGGAACGGTAAAAACGCACTAGCTACTAATACTGAGAATATATTACCAAAGTTAGAACTCGCCGTCATGTTAAGATATTTCATGATATTACCGAAAGTTTCACGACCACAAATAACACCTTCTTCTAATACCATCAAGCTTTTTTCCAAAAGGATAATATCTGCCGATTCTTTGGCAATATCTGTCGCGGTATCAACTGAGATCCCCACATCAGCATCACGTAATGCAGGCGCATCATTAATACCATCACCTAAAAACCCAACGGTATGACCATTTTCTTGCAATAAACGAATTATGCGTGATTTTTGTAACGGTGTTAATTTGGCGAAAATAGTACGTTGTTCAATTTGTACTTTTAGCTCTGCATCATCCATTGTTTCAATTTCAGTACCAAGTAAAGGAATACCAGGTTCTAAACCTACTTCACGACAGACTTTAATGGTGATTATTTCATTATCACCTGTTAACACTTTCACGCCAACCCCATGTTCGTTTAATGCTGAAATAGCTTCATAAGCACTCTCTTTTGGCGGATCTAAGAAAGTTAAAAATCCACGAATCGCTAAAGCTTTTTCATCTTGAACATTGTATTGCGTTTTAGTCTGGGTAGCTGGAATGTCCTTTATACCAACAGCTAATACCCTAAAACCATCTTTATTATAGTTATGCGCCAATTCAATCAATGCTTTTTTACGATTTTCATCTAATGGCAAATATTCTCCGTTTTCATAAACAAAATCCGAAATTGATAGCATTTCTTCAACGGCACCTTTACAGATCATTAGATGATTATCATCATTGCCTTGAACAACAACAGATAAGCGACGACGAACAAAATCAAAGGGTAATTCATCAATTTTTTTATAAAAACCCTTACCTACTTTTTTCACACTGGTCTTTTCTTCTGCAAAACGGATGATAGCTTTATCCATTAAGTTTTTCATTCCACTTTGATAGTAACTATTGAGCCATGCTAGTTGTAAAACAGATGGATCAATTTGCCCATTAATATCTAAGTGGTGTTCTAAAATAATTTTGTCTTGAGTCAATGTACCAGTTTTATCAGTACATAAAATGTCCATTGCACCAAAGTTCTGAATGGCATTTAAACGTTTCACAACAACTTTGCGCTTCGCCATCCCAACAGCACCTTTGGCAAGGTTTGCACTAACGATCATTGGTAACATTTCAGGAGTTAAACCAACCGCAACAGCTAAAGCAAATAATGCAGCTTCTCCCCAATCGCCTTTCGTAAACCCATTTATTAATAAAACAATAGGAACCATTACTAACATAAAGCGAATCAATAACCAACTTACGCTATTCACCCCACGATCAAATGAAGTTTCGGCTCTCGACCCTACTATTGATTTTGCTAACGAACCAAAATGGGTATCAGCACCAGTCGCTACCACAATAGCAGTTGCTGTTCCACTCACTACATTAGTGCCCATAAAACAGATATTATTAACATCCAATACATTATCTTTATCGATATCGGTAGTATCAACATTGTCACTGTTTTTTTGTGTTACAGCACCTAATGTGTCATATTTTTCAACAGGAATTGATTCACCTGTCAATACAGCTTGGCTAACAAATAAATCGCGTGATTCAATCAAACGAATATCGGCGGGGATCATATCGCCTGCTGACAAATAAACAATATCACCTGGTACAATTTCACTCAATGGTATTTCAATGCGTTCTGGGCTCATATCTTTATGCGTTCGGCGCAATACCGTTGCAGTCGTTCTAATCATGGATTTTAAAGCTTCAGCAGCCTCGTTTGATCTAAATTCCTGCCAAAAACGTAATATCCCACTCAGTGTCACCATAGTGAGGATAATAATAACACCAGTCAGATCAGTCTCTTCACCCCCTTGTAGTGGTAACCAGTAATCAGTAACAAAACTAACTACCGCTAATGTCAACAATACAAATATAAATGGATTTTTAAAAGCTAATAGTAATTGAGTGAAAGCAGAAGGTACTTTTTCACGAGCGACTTCATTTTTTCCATATTGTTCTAATCTTGATTTTGCACTTTCTTGAGTTAATCCAGAAAGACTTGATTGGAAATTAGATAAAATGTTATCAAGACTGTTTTGAGCCTCTTTAAGTGCTTTTATGTTTGAAGTATTTTCTGTCTTTACTTTAGATGTTTTTTTAGTCATAGTCTGTACCTATCCATACTTTTTAGACAAAAGGAACCTATTCCTAAGTTTAATCATAACTAGGTATATATCAGTTCTTATTGGCTAAAATCTAAACGCAAAGCAATAACTAGCCATTCAAGCTAATGCTTGGCATACAATAAAATTTTAGAAAAATTAAAATTAGTTAAGTGTTAGATACAACTTGGTGGCTCTAAATGCTTGTCTGTAAGATATAATACTCTTAGAAGCACTTTAAGGGCGCAATGATGTTTAGAATTTGAGTGATAGCATGTAGAAAACTGCATATCGTTCACCGTTACCGTTTTTATCAATTTCGGCTCGTGAACTGAAAAAATAACTATTTAGACAGGTTCATTAACCGACAATGATGTGTTTGAATTTATCTCCCCACTGTTTGGGGTGACCCGATTGAGTGTCCATATTTCTCCTGTAAATTGAACTCTACCCTTTGGATTTCAACTTTTCTTCACCCTCATTTTTAAACCGCTTTAATAGTTAAAAAAGAAAGAAAAGCTCCAAGGCGGGCAAGTTATACGCTATTCACAAAAAGAAGTCAACCTGCTTTCAAAAAAATATGCCGAGTTCGCTTAAAAACAGCACGTAAAGCTGCTTGAAACTTAAATTTAGCATAAAACTAATACACGTTTTATCCGATATTAGATATAATTTTAATATGATTAATTATTACGGTTTATTGAAATGGAAATCTCAGAATTACTCCATGACAATTGGTTCAATTTGGTTATTATATTCACACTTTCTTGTGTTGCTTTTATATACAAAAGGCCAAAATCCAATAAATACTTCGACAATCTAATCAAATATGCCGATATTTTAGAAAAAACATCGCAACCAAAGTATCAACGTGACTACTTAAGTAATATAAAAAAGAAATTACTTTGGGATAAAATCTGTTTTTATAAATCAGGTGATATAGAAAAAGAGAATATTGCTATGTCACTTGTTAATGCCGACGTAAATAATATTATTGATTTGACACAACTAAATTTATTTACTCAATATTTTACTATCCAAAAAAATCGCCTAATACCACTAGCGTTTTATTCAATTAAAGAAGTTGTGCTTAGCGGCATCATATTAATTTTTGTACTTTTTTTATTACTATTTAATATTTATAGAATCTTTAGTTCACCTTGGATTGTAAATGCCATCATTTCGATTTTGACTATTTTTATTATTTTATTCATTACATGTCGTTTTGCACTCGATCCAATTAAACGATTGAAAACCTATTTGGTCATTCTAAAAAATCAGACTTTTTTACAAAGAGCGAATAATGAACTGGCTAAAATTATTGAAGAAAGACAAGCAAACAGCAATACGTTAGAATGATTGATAGAATAAACAATTGATCAACAAATCGATTGATAACCAAGCGATATAAATAAACAGGATGAACGCTATTTTTGTTAATGCAATTCATCCTATTAATTTAATATGAGGGTTAAGAACGAATATTCAATCGTGCATTTTTCATTTGATTAATTAAATTTGATAATGATGAATTAAGTTGATACATGAATTGTTGGTATGAAAACGATTTCTTACTAATTTCATCTAATTGTAATTCCCAATGCGCTGTCATATCTGGCATGGACATAATATCTGGTAGTGATAAAATCAGATCTTTCCCGATTTGTGTAGAACGAATTGATTTACCTTGTCGAATTAAAAATTGCCTTTTAAATAACAACTCAATAATACCTGCTCGCGTAGCTTCAGTACCTAAACCATCTGTTTCACGTAGGATCTTTTTAATTTCAGGATCTTTTACGAAGCGAGCTATCCCAGTCAATGCAGCTAATAACGTAGCGTCAGTAAATGGTCTTGGTGGCTGAGTTTCTTTACTAAGCAGTTCAGTATCGATGCATTGGACACATTCCCCTTTTTTAATGAGCTTAGTTAATAATCCATTGTTGTTATCATCTGCATCGCTATCGATTTGAATGTTTTTATTTCTGAATAAAATTTTCCAACCTTCATCAAGCATTTGATTGGTTTTTGATATAAATTTCCCTCCTTGAATCTCAACATCAATTTGTAATTCAGAATATTTATAGGCAGGATAAAATTGGGCTAAATATTGGGTTGCTACAACTTGATAGACAGCCTGCTCATTATTGGACAAATTGTCCATTTTGGCTTTACGTAAGGTAGGAATAATGGCATGATGTGCTTCAACTTTTTTATCATTCCAAGCTTTGGAACGTAATGAAAAATCAGCATTATCAATTGCTGTTTGCAGCGCTGGACAATTGTTTTCAATGGCTGATTTTATACCATTAATTTGTTTTAAATGCTCTTCAGGCAAAAAACGACAATCTGAACGAGGATAAGTAATTAACTTATGCTTTTCGTATAATGATTGGCAAATATCAAGTACTTCTTGCGCACTCAAACCATTTTTTTTCGCCATTTCAATTTGTAAAGAAGACAGGTTAAATGGCATTGGTGGAGCAAGCTCTTTCTTTTTATTGCTTACTTTATCAATTATACCGGGTTTATCTTTAATCCGTTGGCAAACATTTTCTGCTAATGCTTTAACAAGTACTCGACCCTCTTCATCTTGATAAGGTTCGCAAGCTTCACTCGGTTGCCATTTAGCTTTAAATGTTTCATTATTTTTGGTTTGCAAAATGGCAAACACTTCATAGAACGGTTTAGGTACAAATTGAGCTATCTCTAAATCGCGTCTTACCACTAATCCCAAAATAGGCGTTTGCACTCGACCAATTGACAGCACGCCTCGATAACCATTTTTTTGCCCTACCAACGTACAAACTCGACTCATATTCATCCCATAAAGCCAGTCAGCCCGAGCTCTAGCTAATGCAGAAGTTGATAAAGGAACATAATCTTGGTTACTTCGCAACTGTTCAAGAGATTTTTCAACTGCATTAGCATTTAAATCGCTAATTAAGCAACGTTGGATGGTTTTACGCTTTTCGGGTGCAAGCTGGCAATAATTTAACACTTCATCCACCAATAATTGCCCTTCTCTATCGGGGTCCCCCGCATGCACAATCTGATCGGCTGATTTAATCAAATCGACCAAGATATTAAATTGTTTTTCGGTACTTCCTTTAGGGACTAATATCCACTTTTCGGGAACAATAGGCAAATCATTTAAAGACCATTTTTTAAAACGTTCATCATAGACTTCAGGAGGCGCTTGTTCTAATAAATGCCCAATACACCAGCTAACCACATCACCATTATTAGCTCGGATAAAACCATTCCCTTTTTGGTGAGGTTTAGGCAATACATCAGCGATAGCCCTAGCTAAGCTGGGCTTTTCGGCAATAAATAAACGAAAAGATTGATTAGTTTGCATAATAATAAGTATTAATCATAAATCCAAACGACATAAGCATTATAGAGTTTATTTTAAGATATAGCCTAAATCAGTGACGATTTTTAAAGCTGCCTGATTATGTCCATCCCAATTTGGTGATATTTGACGATCCAAACAGGCTAAAAGTACATTTGCAGAACAAATCAGTGTAAGTTCCTTTTCTCTTTCTTTTACTATAATATTACTTCAATACTATCATTATATACTAAATAAGATAATGCTTTAGAAAAAAACAACATTATATTTTATAACAATGAATCATAAATCCGATTTTGCAAATTCAAAATATGAAATAAAATTTTTACATAAGTCTTTAGTCACTCAAGTTTGACAATTTGCTAATAAGTATTCTAATCAATAGTTTGTAATTGATAATCTTTGGGTAATTTTGAAACAATTAATTTCAGTTTGTTATGTCCAAATAATGGATTTGAATTGAAACTATAATGCGTTACTTTATCATAATTTTTTTGGTATAGATTTTTATTAAAATTTGCCATTCTTTATAAATGAGAACAGAATGGCACAATCATTACTATATTTTTGGAATATTGCAAAGGAAATTCTGATTAAGTTGGTCTACTAGAAAAATAAACAGATAATATTAATCATAACTGAACTTGATTACAATAGATTATCTGTATAAACAGATCCAATATATTTTTTCTAATAAACATGAATGAATGTTTGAGTCACACTTTCAAACAACGACTTAATGCAATTTTTATTAACAAATTTATAAAAATCCATTATGAACTTGATCGAACAAAAAAATAACTTCAGTTACCACCATTTTTTGAGCTTAAGCCATATTACTGAAATAATACTAATCGCAATAAGCAGTAAAATTAACCCCACAAATGACCATTTATTTTCATTAAAAGGAATACCGGTCAAATTAACACCCAGTAAGCTGGTTATAAAAGTAATTGGTGTAAATATAATGGTAAATAGTGACATTAAATAAATGCGTTTATTCGTCGATTCAGCCAAAATGCTATTAATTTGCTCCATAACTGAACCAATTCTAATTAAACAACTGTCAATTTCAGAAACATAGTGATTTTGCTGATTTGAAATATCATGCAATCGCTGGCGATCATTATCATCAATCCAAGATATTCGTTCTGTTGAAATTTTTACAAAAATGTCCCGTTGTGGTGAAAGTAAACGACGTAATACAAAAAGTTGTTTGCGGACTCTTCCTATTTCTTTATGCGAAAAAATTCGTTGATTTAACAGTAAGTCTTCTAATTTAATAATTTTATTATGAACTCCGTCGAATGATAAATTAACTTGATCACAAATTAATTCAGAAAGCTGAATCAACCAGTCGGCAACATCAACGGGACCAATTCCTTTTTCTAAATTTTCTTTTAATTTTATAATAGCATCTATTTTTTGATGCCTAGTTGAGATTATTAAATTATCGGTAATATAAAAACGAAAAGTGACGATAGGATCGGGCAGTTCATTTGGGGTAAAATTAACACCTTTCAGTACGACTAAAATCCCTGTATCACAACGAATTTCTTTTGGAAATTGATTAGGTTTTATCAATTCATTTTTGACAAGATCAGGAATCAAATTTGTTTGATTGATCCAATTTATGGTTTCGCTTTTAGCAAAATCAAGATGTATCCAGTAAGGTTGGGTCTTTGAAGCTTCTGTTTTGTCATTCAAAGAATTTGCTTTGCCCTTTCCATCCAATTGGCAACTAAAAACAGGTTGTGCTGCTAGTAGATCTGAAACCAGAATAGAACCATTACTATTTTCGTTAATCATCATCAGCCCCATTTATTAAGTTTGCTTAATTATATACTGATTTTGATTAAAAATGCAGTGGATGATTGGTTGTCGAGATTTAACCGTTAAGGGTTTAAATAAATTTGCGGTATTGATGAATAATTAGGATGATTAAAAATCCCTGATTCAACACCATACCATCGATGAATTTTTTCAACCGTTAGCACATCCGCTGGTGTGCCTTGCTCAACAATTCTACCTTGATGAATTAATATAATTTTATCAGCATATAAAGCAGCCAAATTAAGATCATGCAAAATACAACAAACTGCTAATTTTTCTTTGCTAACTAATTGTTTCAATAATCTTAACGTATGTTGTTGATGGTATAGATCAAGAGCGGAAGTCGGCTCATCTAAAAATAACAATTTTTCTGTAGGTTCAGGCTGCCATAATTGCGCTAATACTCGCGCTAATTGTACTCGTTGCTGTTCACCACCAGACAAACTGCGGTAATCGCGGTCTGCCAGTTCTAAACAATCAGTTTGTTGCATACTTTCTTGCACTGCTTGATCAAAATTGGTCTTACCATAAGGAGCGCGCCCCATTGCCACCACTTCTTTCACTTTGAATGGAAACGTTAATTGACTTTGTTGCAACATAACGGTTCTAATTTTAGATAATTGCATTTCAGACCATTGTGATAACGGTTTATTGAGTAAATAACATTCGCCTGAAGCTGGTTTTTGATAACCTGTTAATAAGCGTAAAAGTGTCGATTTACCTGCACCATTGGGACCAATGATAATTACAATTTCACTGGCTTTTATGTTCAAAGACACATCGTTAATTAAAGTGCGATTAGCATAACCAAAAGTTAAATGTTCAGCAGTTAACATCATTAAATACCATCTATTATTTATGTCTTAAAATCAGCCAAATAAAATAAGGACCACCAATCAAACTTGTGAAAAGTCCAACAGGAATTTCAGTAGGTGCAATTAAAGTACGTGCAAAGGTATCTGCTAGTAGCAATAAACAAGCACCACCTAGTGCTGAACCCGGCAATAACCAGCTATGATTAGCGCCGACTCGCAATCGAATCATATGGGGTACAACAAGACCGACAAAAGCAATCATCCCACTAACCGCCACTGATGTACCAATGAGTACAGCAGATAGTAATAATAAATACTGCTTAATTCGTCTCACTTTAATACCTAAATAATGAGCGTCTTCATCACCTAACTGAAGAATATTAAGTTGATGAGAAAGCTTAAATAAACAAATTAAAGCGGGAACAATAAGTGATAACGCAACCAGAACTAAATCCCAAGAGCCCTTACCTAAATGTCCCATGGACCATAAAGAAAGTTGTCGCAGTTGCGCTTCATCACTAATATAACTTAAACAACCCATAACTGCGCCAATAACAGCATTAATAGCAACACCCAGTAATACCATTTTAGCCAAATTACATTGCGAATTTATGCTATAAAGATAAATTAATAAACAGATAAAAAAGCTTCCTGCAAATGCTGCGACCATTTTGCCATACATGACCATAATAGGTGGAAAAATGGCAGGAAACAAAATAGATAACCCAACCATTAAAGCCGCACCACTACTAATGCCAAGTAAGCCCGGATCAGCTAAAGGATTACGAAATAACCCTTGCATCACCGCGCCAGAGGTGGCTAATGCCATTCCAACTATAATGGCTAACATTATTCGTGGCATACGTATATTTAACCAAATGTTCCACAAAGGATCATCCATCGACATATCCACTAGTTTATCAAGAGTTAGTTTTAATGCGCCTGAATTTGCAGAAAATAGAATTAGCACCAATAGAATGGCAAATAATCCCCATAACAAAGAACGATGACTATACTTGCGCACCCATTATCCTCTTATCTGTATTAATTTATTCATTCAACTTGAGCCAATTAATAAATTATTTTCAAGCTAGGATCGACAACACTGTAAGCATGATCATCAATCTGTTGATTGGCAATTTTATTAATAATTATTTTCGCCAAATCAGTACGATAAATAAAACCATGTACTTCTTGTTGATAATAACACTCAGCTTTTTGTGTCATTTCACCATCACGTAATCCACCTGGTCTTAAAATCAAGAAATTTAATTTGCTTGTTTGCAACCAAACCTCGGCTAATGACTTTTCACGAACAGCATGACCAAACGCTTGTTTAGCACGTTCTGATAACGTGGCCCATGAATCACCACAACCTAAAGAAGTGACCAGAATCATTTGTTTAATTCCGGTTTGTTCAGCACAGTCGATAATCACACGTTGAGCAGAATAATTACCTGTTTCGCCGCCTAAGGTTGATATAATAGTTGCTTCACAACCCGCTAATTCGCATAGTTTTTTAACTAATTCACAATCAGTTGCATCACCAACATGAGCTTCAATACCTTGATTAGCCAATTGTTTGGCAAAATTAGCATCACGAACTAATACAATACAACGCCATTGCGGGTGATATTGCTTGGTTAGATGTGCAATTTGATAACCTGTGCCTTGTTTAGGGCTTACACCAAAAATTAATAATGTCTGCATTTTGTTAATAACTTATAATGAATTAATTTTTTTTGCTAATGCACGAAATTTTTCTAATTGATCGGCTTTT
The DNA here is from genome assembly GCF_000599985.1 of Gilliamella apicola. Taxonomy (NCBI): domain Bacteria; kingdom Pseudomonadati; phylum Pseudomonadota; class Gammaproteobacteria; order Orbales; family Orbaceae; genus Gilliamella; species Gilliamella apicola. The sequence continues at coordinate 1,203,311 of NZ_CP007445.1, read as the reverse complement.
AATTGATGCTTTTCGTCACGACCAACAAAGATTTTGAACATTGCTTGTCCTGTGTGATTTAGGAAAATTATTGAAGCCGTTGCCATTTTCATAAATTTACGTTCAATAAATGCAATATATTGACAATGTTCAGCTTTAATATGTCCACTTAACCCTTTTTGATGACGAAGATTAAAGTATCTTTGGCTGTGAGATCCTGTTGGTAATTCGCCAGAAATTTCAGCGATTACATCACCTGTATGAACTAAAAATAGCACATCTCCCCATGTTGTAACTTCTTCCCAGATCGCATCGAAATTACTACCATCAACAATTTTCGCATCAGGTAAAGCTTGAATAACTTGTGTTAATGTAACATGATGATCTTGAGCAATTTTTTCTAATAACTCTTCTGGATCTGTTTTCATATAAGCATTTAAATTATCTAAAAGTGTTGGTTTTTCTGTCATAATAGTATCCTTTAATTATGAAATTTGATGTGGATGTTTAGATTTTTCTGTATTTGATTTAGCCACTCTAGGATGACTATTCATAGATTGTCTCGCTTGAGCCATTTTTTTCTGTATTTCAATATATTCGGGATTATTAAGTTGTAACAATAACTGCTGGAGTGCTTGAACTATATTGCTTGACCAAAAACGCCCCGATAAAGTTAATCTCATACAATAATCTTCGTTTTCCAAAAGCCCTACTTGATGCCATTGTTTAATTAAAGGTGCAAAGAGATGATATTGCTCAGTCAGTTTAGTTAAATCAACACGCCCTTTTTCTATCCCTGCTTGTAATTGATAAAGCCATTCGCCTATCACTGGTTTACCAGTCAACATCATAATTGGTTTTTTACCTTCATCAAGCTGAGTATAATATTGATTTAAATCACGATGAATCATAAATGACTGACCACCTAATCGTCCACCAGCACAAGAACCAAATGCAAAAAAATGGGAACCTTGCTTGATCAGAAAATTATACAAATTTCGTTCACGACTATTTTTTGCCCAGTGCGCATTGGTCAAATGTACCCAACCTTGTTTAGCTAAAAATTCTGCGCCTTGATGATAAAAGTTGCTTTTATCTGTAATAGAGGGTATTTCAATACGCTTATTTTCAACCCCTTTAGCCAAAGGTGTGGTTGGTAAAAGATTAAGCGAATACAAATCTACGCCATCTAATGGCAATTCATTAACAATTTCTAAATCCCGTTGCCAAGTTTTTGTGGTTTGATTTGGTAAACCGAACATTAAATCACAAACTAACGCTACACTATCACGAGCGGCAATACGTTCAAAGCTACTGATAATTTGTTGCTCATTTGATTCACGACCTAATCGTTGACGAATTTCAGTATTAAATGTTTGGACACCGATTGAAAACCGATTCGCTCCCGCTTCAATATAACTATCAACGCGGTCATCATCAAAATCAGAAATACGCCCCTCAACAGTAATTTCGCAATCTGGCGCTAACGGAGCATGTTCTTTAAGATAGCGAATAACGCGTGCTATTTGCCCTGCTGCCAAAGCCGAAGGCGTCCCTCCTCCAAAATAAACGGCATGGATAGGTGCTGATTGCATTGCAGTATTATTAATTTCTAGCGATATCTCTTTTAATAAATAATTGATATAAGTTTCAGTATTAAATTTTCTTAATGGATTTTGATAAAAACCACAAAATTGGCAATGTATATCACAAAAAGGAATATGAATATAAATCAATCTTTTTTTCCCATTTAGAGAGGTTGATTGAATTATGTCCCATTGAGAAGTAACTTCATGAGGTGATAATGGAATACTTGCCTGCAAAGGCATAACAGCCCAACGATCTTTAAAAGGTAAAGTCGCGTTTTGAGCAAAAAAAGCGCTGACATCTAATGATTTCATAACAACCGATCTTAAATAAATAAACTGCAAAATTAAATAATAATTATTTTCATTTATCAATATCTTTTATTAACCATTTTTATAATATGTTGATATATATATTATTATTTTTTTACAAAAAAGTGTTTTTTAATTCATTTTCTTTATAATTCTTCAATTTTTCGAGCTATTTCTCAAATCTTTCCAGCTTGTTTTAACTGATTATTTATATTGAAATTGTTAAAAATCTAGTTAAGAAAAAATTTTTTGCCTGAAAAAATTGAGGAATAAAAAACAATTGTATTGATAATAGTTATCATTTTCACTATATTATCGCGGATACTAAAATTTATACATAGGAAGTAAATAATGAAAAATTTCATAACAAAATTAAATATATTTTTGTTAATTTTCACTTTTAACGCGTTCATAAATATCACTTCAGCTCAAGATAGAATTGTTATTGCAGGTGGTTCATTAACCGAAATTGTTTTTGCGTTGGGTGAAGGTGATAAAGTAGTTGGCGTTGATAAAACTAGCACTTATCCACAATCCGTTACCACTCTACCCCAAATTGGTTATTGGAAATTATTAAATATAGAAGGAATTTTATCTTTAAACCCAACGTTGTTTATTACTTTAAGCGATGCAGAGCCCGACAATATTATTAGTCAAGTTACTCAAGCTAAAGTTGATGTTTTATCATTAAAACGTGTTCCTGGAACTCTTGAATTACTTTATGAAAATATTGAAAAAATAGCTAATAAATTACAAAAACCAGATCAAGGACAACAGCTTATAAATCATATCAAGGACAATCTTTCACAAATCCAACAAAAAATCGATATGCAACCCAATAAAGCAAAAGTTCTATTTTTAATGAGCATGGGTGGAACCAATTCAGTAGCAGGGAAAAACACCACAGCGGATGCTTTAATTACTATCGCTGGCGGTGAAAATCTAGCAAAACATAACAGTTATAAAAGCTACACAGCCGAATCTATCATTGCAATGAATCCTGATGTTATTGTTTTAAATAGCCACTCAATTCAGCAACTTGGTGGGTCAGATAAAATCGACACTATACCAGGTATCACAGAAACAGCAGCGTTCAAAAATCACCGAATTATTACCATTGATGATGGATACCTATTTGGTATTGGGCCTCGCGTCGATGAAGTTGCAAAGATTCTTTATGATGGCTTTTATCTTCAATAACAATTAAGAAAAAAATTGAAGTAAAAAATTATTTAGCAGATTGATTAAATTAAAAAGATGATCAACTTAAATGTTAATTATCTTAATGATTTTATTTAGTTTATTATATTTGAAAGGATTAAAATGATTAATTTTACTAAATTAAAAAAAACCGGTACTTTAGCTTTAGGATTATCAGTTGTCATGCCAGCAATGGCTACCACCAAACTCGATGATGAAAATTATGACGTCATAACAGTGACCGCTCACGAAGCGACCAAGAAACCAGGTACAAATACTGAAATATCCGAACATGATATCCGCCGTGACGGTGGTACTAACTTTGGTACTCTCATGCGTTATCAACCACTGATTTCAGCTCCAGGTAATATTTCCGGTTCAGGTACCGGTAAAAGTAGTTGGGACCGAGGAGGTTTCAGTGGCTATAATATTCGTGGTTTAGATGCTAACCGCGTATCAATTGACGTTGACGGTATGCCATTACCTATAGCTCAAGGTCGAGTTAATTCGGTCGGTCGAGCAGGTTTCGGTTCTTATGGTATTGGGCGCGATTACATCGATACCTACATGTACAATAAAGTTGATATTCAATCAGGTGCTACATCTGTAAGTAATGCTAATAATGCCTTAGGCGGTTCGGTATCTTTCCAAACTAAAACGGCTAGTTACTATCTATATCCGGGTAAAACCAGTTATTTTGGATTCCAAAATAATTATGACAGCTCAGATAGAAGCTATCATCAAGGAATTACTATGGCTGGTGGTGATGATCACCTCAATGGTATTATTGTACTAAGTCGTCGAGATGGGCAACAAACAAGAAATCATGGTGATTCAATAAACAGTTATCCAGAAAATTGGCACTCTAACTCAATTTTAGCTGGCTTTGGTTGGCAAATGACAGAAGAACATTTACTCAATACGACTGTCGATTACAATAGTAAAACCAAAAATTCACATTATGATACTTGGGACAAAAACGGTAAATACATTGAATCATTCGACCATCAACGTAGTAAAAATAACCGCTTTAACTTAGCAATTAAAGATATATGGCAACCTACTAATATTAGCTGGATCGATACATTAACAACACAGTTAAATTATCAACGCACCAATGTCTTTGATGACACAAAATTGCAACATAAATCCAAAGGTAATTTTTATACTCAAACCAACTATAATACTAAAGCATATAATTTTATTACTACTTTAATAAAACAAATTGATAACCAAAAAATCAGTGCGGGTTTAAATGGTAAATGGAGTGAAGATGAATCGCCATTCTTTACATCAGCTAAATCACAACACGGCGTGATTTTCCCAGACGGAGATTATTCCAAACCACAAGCCGACAGTAAAAGTTATCAGTTAGGTGGATTTTTTGAAGATCGCATTAGCTTTAATACTAACAATAGTAATAACTTTTATTTAGTGCCTGGTGTCAGAGCAATCTATCAAAATACCAAGCCACGCAATCTTGAAAACATGTCAGTATCTAATGTGAATTCACACCAATTAGGTAGCCAATATAGTAGTAACAGTGATTTCAAAGTTTTACCATCAATGGCATTTATGTATGATATTAATCCTAATTTTACTGCTTATCTACAATATAAACGTAGTGCTCAAATGCCAAATCAAAACCAATTATATGGTTCTTATTTAGCACATAGCACTATGTATGTACTTGTTGGTAATTCTAATTTAAAAACTGAAACAGGCGATAATTTTGAACTTGGTGTAAAAGGTCAACCAATATCAGGAATTACGTTATCGTCATCTGCTTTTTATAACAAGTACAAAAACTTTATTGCTTTCACACGTTATAGAAAAAATTTTGTTGGTATAGGCAATCGTTTAGTTTACCAATCTGAAAACCGTGACAAAGCTTATACCTTTGGTGCAGAATTAAATAGTGAATTTAATATTGGTACTTGGGTAGAATCGCTCAATGGCTTAAGTGCACGTTTCGCAATTGGTTATAACAAAGGTAAATCAAAATCAAGTTATTTAGGTGATAAATATATTGAGATGGATACTATTGCACCATTAAAAAGTACTATTGGTTTATCATGGGATGACCCAAATAAATTCTATGGTGTTTCCCTAACAGCAACATTCCAAAAGGGTAAGAAAGCTGATGCAACCTCTCGCGAAACATATCTTAACGAAGGACAGCCGATTAAAGATTCATCTGAGGATTATTTTAGAATCGCCGGCCATGGTATTGTTGATTTAACAGGTTATATAAATATCACCAATAATATTAGATTGAGCGGAGGTATCTACAACCTTACTGATCAAAAGTACTGGGATTACCTAAGTAATAATAAATTATACAGCACTTCAGATCATAAATACCTAGAGATGTTTACCGCACCGGGTAGAACATTCCAGCTAGGTTTAAATATTGATTTCTAAAAAATATCTTAAAATACATTTATCATTTTCTAACCCGCTAATGCGGGTTATTTTTTTACCATAAAAAAATTACATGTAATATTTTTGTGGTAACATGTCTTACATAACTTTAACAAATTACCCAAAAGATATAATTACCGCATCAGTTAAAACATTTCAATTAATTTTATATATTGATTTATAAAGATATATTCATCATATTCTAACGCACAATTAAGGTTTATTTTTTATCAAAAAAAATATTACATGTGATATTTACATGTAATATTTTTATGGTAATATAATTTACATAAATTTAACAAATCACCAAACAGGCGTTATGAAAAAAACCAAAGAGACCAAAAATTCAGCTTTTTACCAGCAACAATACCGTCAACGATTGCGTGAACAAGGTTTGGTCAAAAAAGAAGTTTGGATTTTACCTGAAAATACAACTAAATTATTGGAAATTGAAAAACAATTTCGCCAGTCTTTAGTTAAAAACAAAAATATTAATCATAAACAGGAATTTAATGAAATGGAAAGAAACGAAATTTGGTCAATAGAAGCTCTTTATAATAAATTAGTGCAATCTGAATTAGTTAAACAAAGTCATGCAAGTATTGAAGTCATTGATGGCGTGGATGCCTGTTTACATATCATCATGCATGAATATGGTGATTTACCTTTATTTTTAAGTGTATCAAATCAACAAATTGTTGTTGAATGTTTACTTTGGCCTGTTGATATAGTTAAAAATAAAACTCAATTTAATGAAGAAATTTTATGCACTCGAAAACTTTTTCCATTATCAACAATAGCAATTGAAAAAGCTGGAGACGGCTCAGTCAACTACATTATGTATGGTGCGTTAAGTTCATCTTCACTCTTAAGTAATATTGTCTATGAATTAGAAACTTTATCTGACAATGTTATTAAAGCTACAGAAGCTTTTGAACATCACATCGCTCTTAACTAATTAAATCTAAATCAATAATAAGGAGATTAAACATGGCTATCTTCAAAAAACTTGTTACAGCTCTTCGAGGTGGTATTAATGAAGCCGGAGAAACAATCGTTGACACTCAAGCGCTAAGAATACTCGATCAAGAAATTCGCGATGCAGACAGTGAATTAAAACAAGCTAAAGAATCATTAGCAAATATACTTGCACAACAGAAATTAGCAGAAAAAATTGTTAAAGAAACTCAATCTAAAATTGATGAATATGAAAGTTATGCAATCAAAGCTCTTGAAAGTGGCAATGAAGAATTAGCACTTGAAGTAGCTGAAAAACTTGGCTTTCTTGAAAATGAACTTGAAAACAATAAGCAACAAGCCACTTACTTTGATGAAACTGTAAAAAGCTTACGTCAATCAATTTCACAAACGGAAATCAATATTCGAAATTTAAAACAACAAGTTGATATTGTGAAAGCAACTGAAAGCGTTCAAAAAGCACAATCAGCAGTTGCACAACGATATGGCGGTTCAACTGCAAAATTACAAACTGCTTTAGATTCTTTAGATCGAATAAAAAAACGTCAAGAGAAAAACAGTGCAGTTATCGAAGCTAAAAATGAATTAGCTAAGCTTGAAAATAAAAGTACACTTGATAGTAAGCTTGAAGCTGCAGGAATCAAATCAGGCAACCAAAATGCAGCTGCAATATTAGCAAAATTAAAAGAAAAGCAAATGATTCAATAAAAAAAACTTTTAGGTTAAAATAGTTAACGCAATTAATTATTTAACTAATTTAGACTAATTAATTATGAAAATTAATATAAGGAAAAATAATGGAGCTTTTCTGGGGAATATTTTTTTCTTTTCCAGTAATCATATTTAGTGGATTGTTAACACTTTGTGTATTATATTGGTTAGTAGCAGCGTTTGGTATTTTAAGCATTGATTGTTTAGATCTAGAACTGAATGTCGATATTAATGATATACCATTGGACATTTCGAATACTGCCTCAGGATTTACTGGTTTATTGATGAAGTTAGGTTTTAACAAAGTTCCGATGACACTTGTTATCACTTTGATTTCATTAATAGGTTGGTCAATCTGCTATTTCGCCTTTCGTTTCTTTATGTTACCTCTGTGTAATTTATTGCTAATTTATTACATAACTGGTTTTTTTATTTTCGTAATTGCCTTTATTGCTGCAGTATATTTTACTGCATTCATTATAAAACCTCTTCGACCACTGTTCAGTAAATTAGAAAGCCCCAATAATCATAAATCATTATTGGGACAAACTGTTGAAATTCGTTCAAGCTTTGTAAATGAAACGAAAGGAGAAGCTATTTATGAAGATGGTGGTGCTGGATTGATTCTACAAGTTAGATGTACTGACTCATACCAATTCAAACGTGGGGATAAAGCTGTCCTAATACGTTATGAAACAACAAATAACAGCTATGAAATTATTAGCGTTAAAGAATTTAATGGATAGTAAAGTTAATATTTTTTTGGAGAATAATAAATTATGTCAATCAATACTGATACCATCATGTTTTTTCTAGTAATTGTTGGAATAGCCTTTCTAGTAATCGTTGGTTTTTTCTTATTGTTTAAAGCGTTTTATATCAAAGTTCCGCAAGGTACAGCACTTATCGTTAATGACATGACGTCAAAACCTAAAGTGCATTTTACTGGTGCTTTGGTTTACCCTGTCATCTACAAAAAAGAGTTCATGAAAATATCTTTAATTACTTTTGATGTAGAACGTCGCGGTAAAGATGGTTTAATTTGTAAAGATAACTTACGCGCTGATATATGTGTTGCTTTTTATCTTCGTGTTAATGAGACAACTGAAGATGTTTTAAAAGTTGCTAAATCAATAGGTGTAGATAGAGCATCTGACCAAAAAGCGGTAAGCTCACTGTTTAGTGCGAAATTTTCAGAAGCTTTAAAAACAGTAGGAAAGCAATTTGAGCTAGCAAAACTATTTGAAGATCGTATGAATTTCCGTGAACGTATTATTGATGTAATAGGTAAAGATCTTAATGGTTATGCTCTCGAAGATGTTGCTATCGACTACTTAGAACAAACTCCAATAAAATCACTCGATCCTGATAATATTTTTGATGCCGAAGGTATTAACAAAATTACCTCTATCACTGCTGTTCATAAGGATGAAACTAATAAACGTGAAAGAGATCTTGAATTAGCGTTAAAGAAAAAAGATACCGAAACAATTGAAGCTAAATTAGAACTTGAACGTCAACAAGCGGATGCCGAAGCTCGTCAAAAACGCGAAATAGAAACCATTCGAGCTCGCGAACAAGCCGAAACATTAAAAGTACAAGAAGAAGAGCGTCTAAAATCAGAACAAGCAAGAATCCAAGCACAACAAGAAATTGAAGTGCGTGAAGAAAACCGCATGCGTGAGGTTGAAGTTGCTCAGCAAAATCGTCTTAGAGCAATTGCTATCGAAGAAGAACGCGTCGAACGAGCCCGTTCATTGGAAATTGTTGCTCGTGAGCGAGAAGTAGAATTACAACGCATTGAAAAAGACAAAGTTCTTGAAGAAGAAAAGAAACATATTGCCAATGTAATTCGTGAACGAGTTGCAGTTGAAAAAACGGTAGCTGTTGAAGAAGAAAATATCAAAGAAGTGCGAGAAGTTTCCAAAGCTGATCGTGAAAAACAAACAACCATCATTGAAGCAGAAGCTAGAGCTGAACAAGAGTTAGTTAAACAAGTTAAACAAGCTGAAGCTGATGAACAATCATCTAAACATCGTGCAATTGAAATTAGTACAATTGCACAAGCTGAACTTGAGGTTGCCGCTAAACAAGCTGAAGCGAAAAAACAACTAGCTCAAGGTATTGAAGCAGAAGAAGCAGCTATCGGTTTAGCTGAAGCCAAAGTTCGCAAAGCTCGTGCCGAAGCAGAAGAAAAAGAAGGTTTAGTAAAAGCTAATATTACTGCTGAGCTTTTACTTGCTGAAGCAAAAGGAAATCAAGAAAAAGGCTTATCAGAAGCAAAAGTTATTGAAGCGAAAGCATTAGCAACAGAAAAACAAGGTCTAACCGAAGCTAAAGTTCTTGAAGAAAAACTTTCAGCTCAAGCTCGCGGTGATGAACGCATTGGATTTGCTAAAGCTTCAGCAACTAAAGAACAAGGTTTAGCTGAGGCACTGGTTATTCGTGAACGCTTAACAGCCGAAGCTAATGGTCTTGTTGAGAAATTCCAAGCAATGGGTACGATGAATGAACAATCTAAAAATCATGAAGAGTTCCGCTTGGCGCTTGAAAAAGGCTTCGAACAAGCTATGGCTGCTATTGCTGCTAATAAAGAGATTGCCAGAGAACAAGCAGATGTTCTTGCTGCTGCATTTAGCAAAGCGAACATTGAAATTGTTGGAGGTAATGATAACTTCTTTAACAGCTTCTCTAAAGCTATCAGTGTCGGTAAAGCAATTGAAGGAACTGTAAACCAAAGCCCAGTACTACAATCTGCTTTACAATCAGTACTATCACGTTTGTCAGGTAATAAAAATATCGATTTAAACGAAACACTAAAAAACACTGATTTAAAAGCACTGGCTAAACAATTTTTACCATCAAATAGTGATGAAAAAAGCGAATAATGAAAGGAATGATGATTTATAGTATTAAACAATTCAATTATCGTTAAATCATTATTAAGTTTACATTATCACTATTATCTTCCTTCGGTAGAATATTCAGTTTTACCGAAGGTAATAGATTCTCTGTAAAAAGATCAAGAGTAAAAAATGGCAGAAATAGAACAAGAAAACGAGCAACAAAACACACTCGATAAAGCAGTCGCAGAAGGCGGAGCCTACGAAATTCTTCGTAAACGTTTAACATCATTGGGCCAAGAACTCAATCAAAAAACTGAAGCGTTAAATCAACAACGACTTTCTGAATTTGGTAAAAGTGATATGTCGATCATTGGTCGCATTCGCATAAGAACCGAAAACAATTGTATCGCTCGAGATATCGTTAGATTTGGTGATTGGTTATTATTTGGTTACAACGTCTTTTTAGGATTGAAAAAAGAAACCAAAATTGAAGATGTATTTTCACTTTATCAACTTGTTGAACGTGATGAAAATTACGAAGCGGATCCCGTTGATCTATCAAATACCTTTTTAAATATTGATCGTTTTGTTCAAGACTTCAATGAACTTTATACTTACTATAAAAATGCTCAACTATTGCAACTTGTTGAACGAGACGGCAAGCTCCTTGCCAGTTTCCAGATTGGTGAAAGAGTAAGTGACATTCGAGTGTTTCGCTGGTCAATATCCAGTGATAAAAAAACGATTAACTATATTGATAATCGGGGTGAACGTGATATTGCGTTACCTCCTGCTTATGATTTTGAATGGACTGAAACTACCCGTGAAAACATTGTTAACGGTCGATTCTCCCATGTAAATATTCTTGATACCGTTTTTGTTGAAACCATTGGTGGTGACCTTACCATAAAATGTGAAAACAATACTAACGATGGACTAGGTATTTATCGTGAAGAGGTATTAGATAAAAATCAATCGATAAACGATGCAAAAATTGAATATGCAAAAGTAGGTGCATTAATTCTTTTAAAAGTCCTACCCTACCGAGAAGATAATTGGCGATATCTAATCTATAATACACTTACCCAAAAAGTACAACGAATTGACTTTATTGGTCAAGCTTGTATTCAACTTCCAGAAGATCATGGGGTGATATTCCCAGGTGGTTACTACCTACAAAATGGGGAATATAAAACATTCGATCAATCTATGACAGGGATGCGTTTTAGACGAATTCGTCGTTCACCAAATGGGGAAGATGTTTTATACATTTTTTACGATCCAAATTCTGGCCGCTTAGCTTTATTCAATTACAACATGATAGAACGAAAATTGGATAACCCAATTCTAGGTCATGGTTATGCCGTATTTGAAGACGGTCGAATGGTGGTATTTGAAGGAGAAAACGATGAACCAACTCGCGTCCATCCTATGCAAATCTGGCAAACGCCGTTTTATAGTGACGAATTTGCAGCAACACAGCCAACAAACAATACCTTTTTAGGCAAAATCGGGAACGCAGAATTAGTACGTGGAATTTCTGATCTCTATTTTATTTCTCGCGAAATTGATAATCAATCCGCCTCTTCACAGCTCTATGGCAAACTAAGTGAAGATACTAAAAGATTATTCGATACTTATTTTTGGCTTGCTGATGAAAAAAATCTATCATTTTCACCAATACTTCGTAATATTACCCAAACCAGTGAATTAGTACTTGATGAATATGAAAAAGTAGAAAGCATACGCCGTCAATCCGAAAGTGCGATGCGTGAAGCCATTACCAATCAACAAGATTTATTAGCTAAACTATATCCTGATAGCTGGCAGGAAACCCAAGAATTTGTCGATGCGCTTAATGCAATAAAAATGCAATTAGGCCGCCTTGTAACATTGAGAACCTATCGTTATATCAATTTAGAACAAATTGATAAAATGGAAAATGAGCTAAAAGAACGCCAATCTTTAGTATCATTGGCAACAGCCGAATTTTTAGGTAGTGACAAAGCACTTGAACCATTTATTTTAAAAATAGATAAAATTGAAAAATATATGGAACAAGCTGACACTGTAGCAAAGCTTATTGAACCGATAAAAAATACTGATGAAATGTCCAATGACTTGGATATGCTCTCGCAACTAATGGCTTCATTAAAATTTGAAGACGTTACATTACAAACTAGAATTATTGAATCTATTGCCGAAGTATATGCCAAACTAAACCAAACCAAAGCAAGGATCAATCAAAAACGAAAAAATCTATCTAGTGTCGAAATGATTGCCCAATTTGGCGCCCAATTCAAACTATTTAGTCAAAGCATCGCAAGTGCTTTAAGTATCGCAACCACACCAGAAAAATGCGACGATGAACTATCAAGACTACTTGTTCAACTTGAAGAACTTGAAAATCAATTTAGTGAAAGTGAAGAGTTCCTTAATGACATACTGACGAAACGCGAAGAAATATTAGAATCTTTCGAAACCCACAAACAAGCATTACTTGAAGATCGGACAAGACGCACTGAAGCCCTTCTTACCGCAGCTGTTCGCATTTTAGATAGTATACCTAGACGTACAGCTAAATTTTCAGATCAAAATGAACTTAATGCTTTCTTTGTAGCAGATCCACTAGCATTAAAAATCCGAGAAATTGTAGAAAAATTAAGAGATCTGTTTGATAACGTCAAAGCGGATGATATTGAATCACGTTTTAAAAGTGCACGTGATCAGGCCATACGCGCATTACGAGATAAATCAGAAATATTCGAATCTGGTGGCAACGTTATAAAATTAGGTCCAAAACACAAATTCAGCGTAAACACACAAGAGCTTGACCTAACTATTGTTCCAAAAGAAACACATTTATATTTGCAATTAACGGGTACAGATTATCAAGAAAAAATAGAGAATAGTAAATTAGAGAGTTATAAACCGTTCTGGACTATATCACTTGAATCAGAGTCACCAACAGTCTATCGTGGTGAATATCTAGCCTATTCTATTATCAACGCCATATTAAAAAAAGATCTTGATATCAGTTATGAAGAATTAGTTACTCAATTAAGTCAACCTGAAAGTTTGGTTAAAACTGTTCGTGATTATGCAGCCATGCGATATCGAGAAGGTTATGAAAAAGGTATTCATGATCACGACGCGGTAAAAATCTTATCAAAACTTATTCCACTAGGTGAGGCAGCAGGCTTATTGCGTTACAATCCATTAGCTCGTAGTTTGGCTATGTTATTTTGGCAATATAATCAAAAAAGTGATGTTGCAAAATTATGGCCGGAAAGAGCCAAGACCTGCAAAGATATTCAAGCTCTATTTGGTCATGATGAAGGATTAATTAATCTACAAGCAGAAATGGCTACAGAGCTAAATCAATTCTTGCAAACGTATCCAATAAAACATGATAATTTTCATATCAAACAAGCGACTGAATATTTAAGCTATGCGCTGGCTGAAATACCGCAAGAGTTTAACTTAAGCAAATACAGCATTTACATGTATGAAGGACTAAAAGCCAAATTGGAAGAGCTTCATATGTGGGGCGACTTTAATCAATCGCAACTTAATTTAAAAACTCGCTTAGCTGATCGCTGGAATCTTATTGAAAGTTGGTATAAGGGGCTTTGTACTCTACCTCAATATCAGAAATTAGCTGACTACATACCTGAAGCAATCTTGCTATGCATGCTAGACAAAGAAAATAGTATAAGTATACAAATTAGTGAACTTGAACTAGATATCACGGTTAGCGACTTGTTAGGCGAACATCCGACAATCAAACAAGGGGTATTAAATATCAACCTTGATGATTTCTTCAGTCGTATGCGCAAACATGCACGAGTCATCATTCCTGAATTTCGACATTACCAGACATTGCGTCAAGAAGTTCTTGATGAACAGCGATACTTTTTGCACATTGATGAATTCAAAGCAAAACCGTTAAGTTCATTTGTTCGCAATAAACTTATCAATCAAGTTTATCTTCCTATTATTGGTGATAACCTAGCCAAACAAATGGGTACTGTTGGGGAAAGTCGACGAACCGATTTAATGGGATTATTATTACTTATCTCTCCGCCTGGTTATGGTAAAACAACATTAATGGAATATATCGCTAATCGTTTAGGCCTGATTTTTATGAAAATTAATGGACCGGCATTAGGACATAGTGTTTTATCTTTCGATCCTGAACAAGCACCAAATGCAACAGCACGTCAAGAACTTGAAAAGTTAAATTTAGCATTGGAAATGGGTAATAATGTTATGCTTTATGTGGATGATATCCAACATACTAATCCTGAATTTTTACAAAAATTTATATCACTATGTGATGGCTCACGTCGCATCGAAGGGGTTTGGAAAGGTAAAACAAAAACTTATGATTTAAGAGGTAAAAAATTCTGTGTGATAATGGCCGGTAACCCATATACCGAGTCAGGTGAGGTATTCAAAATACCCGATATGTTAGCTAACCGTGCTGACATATATAACCTAGGTGAAGTCCTTGGTGGAATGGATGAAGTTTTTGCTTCAAGTTATATTGAAAACTGTCTAACTTCTAATTCAATTCTCTCTCCTTTGGCGTTACGTGACCTTAATGATCTCTATCATCTTATTGATCATGCCCAAGGCAAACCACTTAATACCAATGAATTGAGCTATGATTATAGCCAAGCTGAAATTAGTGAAATTGTTGCAGTACTACGCCACTTATTAAAAATTCGTGAAGTAGTATTTAAAGTTAATCAACAATATATCATTAGTGCGGCACAATCAGATAAATACCGTACTGAACCTCCATTCAAGTTACAAGGTAGTTATCGAAATATGAATAAACTCACCGAAAAAATTTCATCAGTAATGAATGATGAAGAACTTAATCAAGTTATTGAAGATCATTACCTAGGTGAAGCACAATTGCTAACTAACGGCGCAGAAGAAAATCTACTCAAACTAGCTGAAATTCGAGGAGTACTTACAAAAGAACAAACGGAGCGTTGGCAACAAATTAAAAATGACTTTATTAGAAATAAAACACTGGGTGGCGATGAATCCAATACAGGTAATCAAATTGTCACTCAACTTGCTGATTTAGTACAAAGCGTACAAGCGTTAAAATTATAAGATATGCAGACTAAACTATCGCTAATCACGTTGTTTAGTCTGCTCATAAATCATATATCTATCAATAAAAATAAAAGCGGGACAACTCTCTTCCCGCTTTATAAAAAAACATTCTATAAAACAGCAAAATACAATTAATATTTAAGTATCTTAATGGTTCCTTTAACAATACGTCTTAATATATTTAAATTAACTTATATTAAATTTTGTAAAAAAGTATCAAACATTATGATTTTATTATAGAAAAATTGGCAGGCTTTGATATAAATCCTTATTAGTTTATTTGTATAATCTTAAAATATTGATATTAATATCCTATATCATAAAACTTTATCAAGTCTGATAGATAGTTCTTATGACAATTGATTACTGTTATCCATTCTATTACTAATTGAATTAACAAAAAAATTAAAGAAAAGGTTAAGAGAGGAGTACTCGAAATAGGCGCAGGCGAGCAAATTATTATTGATAAGCCTGAAAATATTTTAAGAATCGCGGGACTAATTAATGAAACATATGAATACACTAAAAATGATGAAAATTTTAAACGAAAATAATTAACATCCTTGCATTTCTTGCATTCAAAGCCGCTTATAGTAGCTTTTCAATGATAATTGTCATTAACATAACTTAATTTATTCACTTGTTTATTTATTTTTATATATTAACATGAAAAATAAGTTTAAATTTATTACATTAATAAAAGGAATTCAATCATGATAACAGGCAATTGTTTATGTGGAGAAGTTGTTTATCAGGTAAATAGTGATATTAAAACTATTGTGTTTTGTCATTGCTCAAGATGTCGTAAGCAAACTGGAACAGCATTTAATGCATCTGCAATAATAAAAAAAACAGATTTAACTTTTATTAAAGGTGAATCAAATATAAAAATTTATGCCAGTAATGGCGTTAATCGCCATTTTTGTTCAAATTGTGGATCGCATATTTTTTCAGTTCGAGAAAATGATAGTAATACTTACCGTTTACGTATCGGACTTATTAATGAACCAATTATGACAGAAGATCGTATACACGTTTATACCGATTCAAAAGCAAACTGGGATAATATTTGTGATGGATATACTCAATACCCTGACGCCATAAACTCGTCTGATTTTATCCCTAATAACAGTTAGGTATGGTTCAATTTTAACTTAGCATTTTGGTGAAATTAAAAAGTTAATTGGTTAAATTGATGATATTTTGACAATCCAATCGAAAAACAGTTAAAAATCATTGACGGATAGAAATAGATTTATATAATACATTGCGTTTATTCAAAAAAACGCATCAAAGTCTCCTTAGCTCAGCTGGATAGAGCAACGGCCTTCTAAGCCGTAGGTCACAGGTTCGAATCCTGTAGGGGACGCCATTTTACTATCTTCAAAGCACTTACCTAACAGTATCTATCCGGCTTAAACTTTTTACTATAAGAATTTAAAGCTTTTAACTGTCAACTTAATTCAATCCAATCAACGCCATCATAAAGTTAAAAAGTCATCGCATTTTGGTTCAGAAAAATCCTATATCTACTTTTTATCTTTCTTTTTTCAATGTTTTACAGAAATTATTGGGATTTTTCCTTAAATTAAATATAAAAAAACTAACTGCTTTAATCTAATCAAAATTTAAAATACTTTTAACTTCACTATTAACTCAAGGATTAAATCCATATATTAATACCAATGTGTCACCATCATGGTTAGAAATTTACTTTAATGAAAGATATGAATTATTCAAACCAATAAAGGTAAGATTCGGTTCTCTTATCGTGCGGCTAAGATGAAAACAGTGCGTATCGTGCCACTAAGTAATCAAGCAATAGCAATCTTAAAACATATTCATGCGATGAGAAATAAATACTAGATAGTATTTATAAAAGATTAAAACCTTTATAAATCTAAAAGTGAAAACACTTTAAACACAGCATTACGAATAATAAATATATGTTACAAATAACAAAATATATAGTTATAGGTTTAGAATAAGTAAACATGTGATACATTGGGATAGCCTAGATTACGGTATAAAGACGCTATAAAACACCAAATAAGCCACCAAGTACACAATGATGTAAGAGACAACCTATATCCACAAAGCCTTACATCTAGATGCTCGTACTCAAATGATTCAATGGTGGCTGACTATTTATGTTTATCCAAAAAGAGTTAGTAATAGCTTATCAGCTTAGGACTGATCAATAACCAAGAACCAATTTCGCTGGGTTCTTGGTTAATATCTATAATTTATAAAACAATTATATAGTTACTTTTTTCCATAAAGCATTTTATAATTAATATTACAATTTACTAAAATAAATACACATTATGAATACATATATTGAAGAATCTATTCGTAGAGGACGATTAGTTATACTATTAGGTGCAGGGGCTTGATGTTCTTCAAAGAATTTATCAGGAAAACAATTACCAACAAGTTCGGAATTAACCAAAATACTAGCTGAAAATGTAGGATTGACACTTGATGAAAATGATAGACTTTCAGATGTATATACTTCAGCTAATGAAATTGCAGGGAAAATTACTGTAATAAAGGTACTAGAAAAAGAATTCAAACATTGTATTCCATCTAAGGAATACTTAGAATTAGTAACTTATCCATTTCCTAGAATTTATACATTTAATATAGATGATGCATTAGAAAAAGCAGCTAACACACAAAATGTTTTTAAGTTTAATGTTAGACGACGTAACAGTTATATTGAGGACTTTGATCAACTTTATTCAACTATCGATTATATTAAACTCAATGGTGATATTTGTAATCCTGATGAAGGATTTATTTTTTCACCCACTGAATATGGTGAAGGTTCGGCAACAGAGCCTTTATGGTATCAAGAATTAGCGCGAGATTTTACTAGATTTGTTTTTTTGTTTATTGGAACTACTTTAAATGAACCATTATTTTATCATCAGATACAAAAATATAAAACTTTGACTAATCAACAAAACACTAAAAGTTATTTACTCGTTCCGAAACTATCAGTTTCACAAAAAACAAGTTTAAAAAGTTCAAATATTCAACATATTGAAGGAAATTTATCGGATTTTACTTCTTGGCTTAAGAAAACATTCCCTAATGGATTAAAATCAAATGATATATTGAAACTAACAAATTTACATCCTGCAATAGTAGAGTTTGATGAAACTAACAGTTCAGATAAATCTCTTTTAGAGGATGTATTGGTTATAAATAGAACAACTCTTGATTTAGCTACAAAAGAATCCGTTAAATCACAAATCCGAGATTTTTATAAGGGATTCAAGCCTACATGGCGAGATATTCTCGATTTTGTTCCTGCAGAATTACAAGCAACTAAAAAATTATATGCAAATATCGTTGATAGTAATAACAATAGATTATTTATTATTACAGGGCCCGCAGGCTCGGGTAAGACTACAGCTTTAAAACAAATAGCTTTAAAATTATCAGAATCAACAACTAATCAAGTGTATTATATAAATGAATTTAAGAATGATTTAGATAAATTAATTTCTTATTTAGACAGAAGAAATAATAGTAAATACTATCTTTGTATTGAGCGAATAGCCGAAAACGCAAACCTTATATCTCGAATTATTGAAAATAATTTATCAAAGTTTGTTATTTTTGTATGTGCAGAAAATGAAAGTATATGGAAAAGTAGGGGGATTGAGCATTTTCAAAATTGTTCTATTTTCACTCAAGATTACACACAAATTGATAATTCAGATGTTGATATTCTACTTGAAAAACTAAAACAATATGGTAATTGGACGAGATTAAGTAAAATGTCCCTAAAAAACCGACGTCTTGAGATATATAAAAGGGCAAAAAAACAATTGTTAATTGGATTAATTGAGGCTACTTCTGGAGAAGGCTATGATAAAATCATAGAAAAAGAGTACAATAATATAACAGAAACATCAGAAAAATATTTATTACTTTTAGTTTCATTAGCTGCTATCCAAAGAGTAGATGCGTCTGAAGCGACCCTAATTAGGGCTATGAAAGAACTCAATTGTTCAAAACATGTAAACGAAATATGCAAAAACATGTCTGGCATATTAAAAAATAGTAATGGTTTTATTTCTGCAAGGCATAGGGTTTTTGCTGAAAAAATACTATCAAATTGTGTTGGCTTGGATTTATTACAAAATATAATTATTGCTTATATAAAAGCTTTTTCTGATTATGAAAAACCAGTAATTAAACATATTTCATCTAAAGAAAGTGCTATATACAAAGGACTAGTTAATTTTAAAGTATTAAAAAAATATCTTAAAAATAATATAAAATTAATTCTTGACATATATTTGATGTTTGAAAAGAAATTTGAACTTGATGGATTATTTTTACTTCAATATGCATTAGCCTTAAGATCCTTTGATCAACAATTTGATGCTTTATCAAAACTACGTATAGCACGAGACGCATATCCAGAGTCACCTCACATAGAGCACGCTTTTGCACAACAATTATTAATTCTTGCTGAACAAATTGTCCATGAAAATTCAAACATGGCATTAGATTATCTAGAACAAGCAAAAAATATTTTAGAAGGTTTATCATTATTAGATAGAAGTAAAAGTGATAGATATCCACTATTAACATTATCTGTTGGTAATATCAGAATACTTCATAATCTAGGACGAAAAAAAGAAGCAAGAGACTTATCTAAAAAATATTATGATAAAATTGCCCGACAATTTAATTTTCAAAGACAATATAATAAGAAAATTGCAAGCACATTATCTTTTTTAATGAGTTATTCTGTAAGTGGAAATATCGGAAGTATTAGCTCTTTAGAATCTGAGTTTTATTAATTAATATTAAAGTGCTGACAAAAACGGCAATATATGATTGCCGTTTTTTTGCATATTAATAAATTCATTAATAAGTGATAATTTCTCATATAGGAGAGACCATTTCACTTTTATCAACACATTGATTAAACTGACTCACTTATACCTTAATATTTCTAAGTTTGATTTCGATTGACTCAAAATTACCCAATATGAAATTCACAACTAGCTTAGTTTGCTTAAATAAAGTCAAAAATCTACTTTAAAAAGAAATTTTTTTTACAAAGTAAAAACACGTATTATTCATTGAAACTATGTAAAGAAATTTATGATTTACTATTAACGATTGATCTTTGTATAAATCGTTGATGATATTTAAGAGTTTCACATGACAATATTGGTAACTTTTTAATTTTTTGTTCAATAATTCTACCAATATAATATTTAGCAATAACATAAGTTATTTGGCATTAGCTATTTGAGCCTTTAGCATGGCTAGCCGACTTTGGCCTTGTTGCATTTTCTTTTCTGGTGATAGTTGGTTTGGTACATCTTGCCAATCTAAATCATCTTGAGGTAATTCTAATAAGAATCGACTTGGCTCGACATATACCGTTTCACCAAACTGTTTACGTTGGCGGCTAAATGAGAATGTAAGCTCACGCTGGGCTCTTGTGATACCAACATATGCAAGACGACGCTCTTCTTCAATATTATCTTCATCAATACTGGTCTGATGAGGTAATAGCCCTTCTGACATGCCAATCAAATAAACATAAGGAAATTCTAGACCTTTTGAAGCATGTAATGTCATAAGCTGAACTTGATCTAAATCTTCTTCGCCTTCATTACGTTCAAGCATATCACGCAGAGTAAATCTTGCTACAGCCTGTTCTAAGGTCATACTTTCATCAATATCATCACCTTGTAACATCTCATTTAACCAACTAATTAGCTGTTCAACATTACGCATCCGCATTTGGCCTGCTGTTGGTGATGCTGATGTTTCATAGATCCAACTTTCGTAATGAATGCCATGTACTAGTTCATGAATGGCATCCATTGGCTCAGTGAGTGATTTTTCAATTAATGAATCAAACCAATGAATAAAGGTATGCAACGTTTCCATACGTTTACTTGAAAGTAACTCCGTCAACCCCATATCATGGCTCGCTTGATATAAGCTCACTCCACGATGATTTGCCCACTCACCCAGTTTTTGTATGGTTACTGGACCGATTTCCCGCTTTGGAGTATTAATAATACGGATAAAGGCATTATCGTCATCAGGATTGGTCAATAAACGCAAATATGCCATAAGATCTTTAATTTCAATACGGGCAAAAAATGAAGTACCGCCTGATATTCGATATGGGATGCGGTATTGCGTTAGCATTTTTTCAATTAAGCGTGATTGATGATTACCTCGATATAATATGGCATATTGACCATATTGGCTATTGTTAGCAAAACGATGCCCTATTAAGTCATTTACCACTTTTTCTGCTTCGGAATCTTCGTTATCTGCAGATATGATCCTTAATGTTTCTCCATAACCCAGTTCAGAAAAAAGTTTTTTTTCAAAAATGTGTGGATTATTTTCGATTAAAATATTAGCAACTTTTAATATTCGACCAGATGATCGGTAATTTTGTTCAAGTTTAATGACTTCTAAATTTGGGAAGTCTTTATTAAGTAATACTAAATTTTGTGGACGGGCACCACGCCAAGAGTAGATAGATTGATCATCATCTCCTACTACCGTAAATTTGGCTCTATCGCCAACCAGTAATTTAATAAATTCATATTGACTTGTGTTGGTGTCTTGGTATTCATCTACCAGCATATAGCGTATTCGATTTTGCCATTTTTCACGCACTTCTTCGTTATTTTTTAATAACAATGTAGGCAATAAAATAAGATCATCAAAATCCAATATGCTGCACGCTTTTAACTGTTTTTCGTATAATTGGTAGCAATGTGCAAAAAGCTTTTCTTTATTGGTTTGTGCGCGAGCCATAGCTATGGTTGAATCAACAATATCATTTTTCCAGTTTGATATCATAGCGCGAAGTTGATTGATTAGATCTTTATCCCCTTCAAGCCATTGCTGTGTTAATTCTTTCAGTAATGCTGTTTGATCATGGTCATCAAATAATGAAAAATTGGATTTAATACCCAAATGTTTATATTCTTTTCTAACAATATCAAGTCCTAAAGTATGGAACGTTGAAATTTTAAGTCCCCTAGCCTCTTGTTTAGTGATTGAATGAGCAATACGTTCTTTCATTTCACGTGCAGCTTTATTAGTAAAAGTAACAGCAACAATATGTCTTGGCAAATACTCTTTAACCCGAATTAAATAGGCAATTTTATTAATAATAACCCGAGTTTTGCCAGAGCCAGCACCTGCTAAAACAAGGCATGGACCTGAGACATATTCGACGGCTTGTTGTTGACTTGAATTTAAACGCACAGAGTATAAACCATTAAGAAAATTGGCGGCTAGTATATAACGATATACTAGCCACGTGCAATTGTAACAAATTAGAAGTAAATTTTATTGAATAAAGGCTAATGCTTGTTCTACAACCTCAATGCCAGCACCTTTTTTATGAGCATTTTCGCTAAGATATCGACGCCATTGCCTTGCACCCTTACAACCGTTAAAGATTCCCAGTGTATGGCGCATGATGTGGTTTAGCTGTGCACCTTGGGTTAATTGTTGTTCAAGATAAGGATAGAGTGCGCGAATAGCAGCTTTCGGTTCAATGATTGGCAAATCTGCTCCAAAAATCTGTGAATCAATATGGGTTAGTAATAATGGATTTTGATACGCTTCTCGGCCAACCATTACACCATCTACGTGACATAGGTGTTGTCTGATCTCGTCTATTGTTTTTATGCCACCATTAATGGCGATAGTTAAGTTTGGGTAATCGAGCTTAAGCTGATAAACACGCTCATAATTAAGTGGAGGTACTTCACGATTTTCTTTAGGACTTAAACCAGATAACCAAGCTTTGCGAGCATGCACAATGAAAGTATTAGTATAAGGCATTACTTTATCAATAAATCCACGCAAAAAATCATAACTATCGAAATCATCAATTCCAATTCGTGTTTTGACTGTGACAGGTATATCAACCTGATCTTGCATCTGCTCAATACAATCTGCTACTAAATCAGCTTTCCCCATTAAACAAGCACCAAACATACCATTTTGTACACGATCTGATGGACAACCTACATTAAGATTAATTTCGTCATATCCACGTTGTTGTACCAACTTTGCACATTGCGCAAGTGCTTTAGGGTCACTGCCACCTAATTGTAAACTAATTGGGTGTTCTTCTTGGTTGAAAGCTAAATAATCACCTTTGCCAAATAGTATTGCACCTGTTGTCACCATTTCGGTATACAAAAGCGTTTTTTTGGTTAAAATTCGATGAAAATAACGACAGTGTTTATCGGTTAGGTCCAGCATTGGCGCGATAGAGAATTGATTTAAGTTGATTTTTTTTTGCAAACTTACCTCGACATAATAAATAAGCGGTGTTCTATCCATCTTTTTTCAAGATAGAACATAATAATATAAGGAATTAACATGGATATCAATGAAACTAGCTTTATTTCAATTAACACTACAGAATTTTTAAGCATAACAGATGAACTTCATTGCAACTATACGACAAATTTCTGGCGTCATAGCTATTTTTGGAGGTTGCATTAGTTGATTATTTATCATTACTACTATTATGGGTATTTCATTAATTATCACGGATATAAAACTATTTAAATCAGAAAATTCATTTAGTTTAGCCACTAATCGATAAAGAGGAGAGGACATTGTTGAAGCCATTACCAATTTACATGATTATTGGAAATTTTATTTAATAACTTTCATATGTATAATTATATCTTATTTATATACATAAAGCTTATGGCTGTAATAGTAGTAGCTTTGTTTAATACTATTATTAAGTTTAGATTGTCTTTATAACAATCTATCATATATGTTTTACTGAATTAAATAAAAAAAGAAAAAACTCGCGACACATCTCCACGAGTTTTTTCTTGCTTGTACTTAAAAGATGATCAAAATGGCAATTAACGTGAAGTATTAGAACATTATTAATCACCAGAATCAGAGTCATCATCAGATTGTATGCCAATACGATCTGATATTTCTTGTTTATTCATTTCTTCCAAGGATTTTGAACCGTCCAAGGCTGAAACTTTAATATCCGTCACTATACCCATTTCATTAAAGTAAATAGCATACGTTCTTTGACTAATACTTTCATGTTGTGGTTGTTGACGGAAAACATAATACCAAACGTTATCACCAAAAATAGAAGTTAACATCGGTGCACCCAAAATAAAGACAACTTGATCTTTAGTTTGACCCACTTTCAATAAATCAATTGCTTCTGGTGTTACATAATTACCTTGATTGATGTCAGGTCGATACACCCAATGATCAACGGCTGAACAACCAGTTAATAAAATACTAGTTAAAATTGCAAGCGAGGTAAATTTACGAAACGGCATCTACACTTAACCTATTTTGAGAATATAATGGCGCATATTATCGCTGATATTTTAGCTGAGTGCTAGCCAAATTAATAAATTCTTTACCAATTGTGTAATAAAACAGTAATCACACGTTGACAATGTAAATTACTGCTTGACATTTATTTGCTTATCTACAAACTAATTAGCTTATTTATAAATTCGATCCATTAACCATTAAAGGTAAAAAATGAAATTAGAAACGATTGATCAAAAGGCAAGTTATGCTATAGGTTTACAAATTGGCCAACAATTAAAAGATTCTGGTCTAAGTAATCTAGATCTCAATGCATTAAAATTTGCAATGGAAGATGTATTATCAGGTAATCAACCTGCGCTCCCTCTGCAAGAATTACATGATGCCCTACGCCATGTACATGAACAAGCAACTAAAGAAAAGGCTAAACAAGCCGAAAAAATTGCTCAAGAAGGCAAAGATTTTCTTGCAGAAAATCTAAAAAAAGATGGCATTAAATCGACCGAATCTGGTTTACAGTATGAGATCATTACTGTTGGTGAAGGCGCGTTACCAAAAGCAACTGATCGTGTACAAGTTCATTATTCTGGCCAATTAATTGATGGCACTGTTTTTGACAGTTCTATTGAACGTGGTCAGCCTGCTGAATTTCCTGTTAATGGTGTGATACCTGGTTGGGTTGAAGCGTTACAACTTATGCCCGAAGGTTCTAAATGGCGTTTGTATATTCCGCAAGAACTCGCATATGGCGCACAAGGCGCAGGTGCTTCAATCCCTCCTTATAGTGCATTAATTTTTGATGTTGAATTATTGAAAGTTCTATAAAAATAATGGACGCTTTTGCGTCCATTTACTTTTTAGTTGTGATGAGTTTTTGGTAAGAAATAAGAGCTAAATGCAGCGATAAACAATAGTAAACTTGCTATACCAAAAGCAACAAGATGGGTATGTAAATTATCATAAGCCCAACCGCCTAACCATGAACCAATCATAGCCCCGATTTGGTGACCTAAATAAGTTAATCCAGAAAGTAATCCTACAATTTTTACACCATAAATATCTGCGGTAATCGCTCCTGAAGTGGACAAAGCACCAGCCCAAACTAATCCTCCTAACATTGCAATAGTAAATAGTTGCCATTCATTTGATGCTAAAACCAAAGCAATAAAACCGATGCCTCTAACTAAATAAACCATTACTAAAATATTTTTTCTTTGGACAATATCTGAAAGATACCCTAGCGCTAATGTACTAAATATAGCGACAAAACCAATCATACCAATTGCATTAGAACTCACCATTTCATTAAATCCATGGTCAATAAGCATTGGAACACCATGTGTTCCTAATAAATTCATACTAAAACCACAAGTAAAAAGACCAAAACTAAGCTGCCAAAATGGTATAGTTTTTAATACTTCGATAAGTTTTATACTGGATTGTGGCTCTTGTACATTAGCTTGATTAAAATCAATTATATCTGTATGTTGATCTTTCATTATAATTAGCGCAACTGGTACGGCTATAATCATAAAAAGAACAGAAAACCCAACTAAAGTGGTTTGCCAACCATATACAGGAATGAAAAAAGCAAACACAGGTAGCATCACAGCTATTCCAGCCATACTTCCTGATGATAGAATAAATAATGCTAATCCTCTATGTTTGTAAAACCATTTTGTCACAATAGGTGTAAAACTAACTGAACCAACAAACGATGTGCCAAATGATAATGCAATGCCAAATGAAAAAAGAAAATTCCAATAATCACGAGACACCGCCGACCAAATAGTTGAAAAAATGATTATCAGGGTACCAAGCAATAGAACAAAGCGAGTACCATATTTACCAACCAAATAACCAGCTATTGGCATAGCAATACCCGAAAAAAGCATACCAATAGCAATAACTCCAGAAAGGACACTGCGACTAAAACCAAGATCGTTAGCAATAGGTAGAAAAAAAACACCCATGCTCATTCTAAGTCCGCTGGAAAGCAATGTTAAAATTGATGCAGCAACAACAATATTCCAACCAAAATACCATGAAAAACGCATAATCATTCCTAACTATTTTTTATAGTTACCCCACCCACTTTAATCTCATTTTAGTTAAGCACTGTATATAAGTCATTTTATTTCCGTTATAATAAATAATAATTATAGACAATAGGCAAAAGTGTAAGGAAAGTTATATGTCTAAAAATATTATTCGTATCGCTATAGCTGGCGCTGGCGGTAAAATGGGACGACAACTTATTCAATCTGTTGCGCAAATTAATGGCGTGACATTAGGTGCAGCATTTGAACGTGAAGGCTCATCTCTCATTGGCTCTGACGCAGGCGAACTTGCTGGAATTGGCGTTTGTGGAATAAAAGTAACCGACAAACTGGAGCAAGCTAAAGATCAGTTTGACGTACTCATAGATTTTACCCGCCCCGAAGGTACATTGAAACACTTAGCTTTTTGTGTCGAAAATAAAAAAATGATGATCATTGGAACGACTGGCTTTGATGATGCAGGCAAACAAGCAATTATTGATGCTGCAAAGCAAATTAGTATTGTTTTTGCTGCTAATTTTAGCGTTGGTGTAAACTTAGTACTTAAGTTACTTGAAAAAGCGACTAAAATTATGGGCAGTTATAGTGATATCGAAATCATCGAAGCACATCATCGTCATAAAGTTGATGCACCGTCAGGCACCGCTTTAGCTATGGGCGAAGCAATTGCTGATGCCCTGAATTGTGATTTGAAAGATCGAGCTGTTTATTGTCGTGAAGGACATACTGGTGAACGTCCTGAAGGAGCCATTGGCTTTGCTACCATTCGTGCAGGTGATATTGTTGGCGAACACACCGCTATCTTTGCTGATATTGGTGAACGGGTTGAAATTAGTCATAAAGCATCTAGCCGTATGACCTTTGCTAATGGTGCAGTGCGCGCAGCATTGTGGCTTGCCAAACAACCTATTGGTTTATATGACATGCGCGATGTCCTTAATTTAAATAGCTTATAACATTTATAAAATGTTAGATGAAGTTTGGATGCGACATGCACTTATGTTAGCTAAAAAAGCTGAAGAAATTGGAGAAATTCCTGTTGGTGCAGTTATTGTTGACGAAAATAACAATATTATTGGTGAGGGATTTAATCAATCAATTCTGACGCACAACCCTACTGCTCATGCTGAAATGATAGCATTGGCCAGCGCAGGGGAGTATTTAAAAAACTATCGTTTAATTAATACCACCCTGTATGTCACATTGGAGCCCTGTATCATGTGTGCAGGTGCCATTATTCACAGTCGTGTTAAACGTGTTGTCTATGGTGCAAGTGATTATAAAACAGGTGCTGCGGGTTCGTTAATTGATGTTCTTGCACATCAGGGAATTAATCACTATGCTGAAGTAACTGGGGGCGTGTTAGCAAATGAATGTGGTAATATTTTAAGTGAATTTTTTAAAAAACGACGTTTACAAAAAAAAGCACTTAAAAAATGTTGCCAAGAAGTTTGAGGTTAACTATACGTTTCAGTAAAAAACAATTATTTTTATTAGGTTAATAAAAAATCACCTTCTTATTCTTTTTAGCCAGGAAAATTGCTAAAATCTAGTTCGATTTATTTAAAAAGTTATTTTGAGCACAATTAATGAAAAAACACACATTAGAAATGATGATATCTGAACAAGATATCAAAAAACGCGTAATTGATTTAGGTTTACAAATTAGTCAAGATTATAAAGATAGCCAAAACGAACTTGTTTTAGTTGGACTTTTGCGAGGTTCATTTATATTTATGGCCGATTTAAGTCGAGCAATCACCGTTGGTCATGAAGTCGATTTTATGACTGCATCAAGTTATGGTAATGCGGTTGTTAGTAATCGCGATGTCAAAATTTTAAAGGATTTGGATGAAGATATCCGCGATAAAGATGTATTAATTGTTGAAGATATTATTGATACGGGTAATACACTAAGTAAAGTGATGGCAATCTTAAAATTACGTCACCCACGTAGCATTGAAATTTGCACTTTACTTGACAAACCGTCACGTCGAGAAGTAAATGTACCAGTGAAATACATCGGCTTTTCTATTCCAGATGAGTTTGTAGTTGGCTATGGTATTGACTATGCTCAGCACTATCGTCACTTACCTTATATTGGTCATGTAACATTACTTGACTCTTAATTAAGGATTAGTTTTAAAATTTAAAAAAGCCAGTAAGGACGAATAAATGATCAAGTTAACAGATATTACAAATACAGTAAATTTACAATTTGGTATCGTCGGTTATGAGTTCCCTGACAGCAAAGATGATTGGTGTTTACTAAAAGTCATCGTCCAACAAAGCGGTAATCGGTTTGAAAAAACCGATCCTGCTTTAGAAATCGCTGATTTACACACACTATACAATTGGTTTAATGATTTATCAAAAAGCCGATTACCAAGTGATGCTATGTTAGATTTTACAGAGCCTTGCTTTTCGCTTGCATTCATTTCTTATAAAAATCAAATGGTAACAATTTCAATTACACTTAGTTGTGAGCTTAAACCAGATTTTTGCTTTGATGCTTCCTATGATTTACAAAATGATTGGACAATTGTTTTTGAATTATCTAAATATAACCTAGTAAGGATACTTGAAAACCTAAAACAATGGATCGAAAAATATCCTTCTCGAATATAATATTTGAAGAGAATTTACTTTATTTTACAAAGCGTATCATAGACGATGAAACAGCAAGTATGTTAAATTTATAGACAATAACAAACCCATAACAGATCCCAAAACAATTTCTAAAAAACATTGAGGTGTTTGTGCCACGATTTTCCCATTTATTATGTTTCGTTTTAATGATAGCTACAGCATATTCTTATGCTGATATGAAGTTATCAATTAAAGGTTTATCTGGGGAACTTGCTGATAATGTGGATGCCCGCATTTCATTAATTGAACCAAATAAAATCAATAATTCACCTAATTTTAAGCGTTATTTTGAAAGCGAAGCACAAAAGGCCCTTCGCGCGTTGGGATATTACTCCCCAAGTTTTGAATATTTTGAACAAGATCCTAAAGTATTAACTGTTAAAATTTCGCCTGGTGTACCAGTATTAGTTGAAGAACTTAACATAAATATTACTGGGGAAGGTGAACAAGACAAAGATTTTAATGAACTGTTAGAACATGACTTGCCTAAAAAAGGCGATATTTTAAATCATGGTAGTTACGAATCTTTCAAAAAAGCATTGCTTAATTTATCGTTAGAAAAAGGATATTTTGATGCTAATATGTCAAAACATCAGTTAGCTGTATCAAATTACGAACACCAAGCTTTTTGGAATATTGATTTCAATACTGGTCAACGTTACAAATTTGGTAAAGTTAGTTTTCCAAATGTGAAAATTCGTAAAGATTATTTGGCAAATTTAGTGCCATTTAAAGAAGGTGAAAAATATACGGCAGAACAGCTATCTATATTAAACAGACGTCTTAATTCAACTAACTGGTTTAATTCTGTTCTTGTTACACCAGACTTTCCTCATCTAAGTGACGATAAAACGCTCCCCATCGAAGTGACAACTTCACCACGTAAAAGAAATAGTATGGATTTAGGGTTAGGATATTCAACGGATAATGGCGTACATGGTAAGATTGGTTGGAGTAAACCTTGGATTAATAGTCGTGGGCAAAGTTTTCAAAGTGATTTATCCCTATCATCACCCGAACAAATGATAACCATGAGTTATAAAATACCATTAAAACAATCACCTTTAGAGCAATATTATACTATCCAAGGCGGTTATAAAAAAATTGACAATAATGACACATACTCGCGTTCTTATACTTTTGGTGCATTGCGCAATTGGGATCACTTTGAAGGATGGCAAACAGCCCTAGGAATAAATATGTTACGAGATGATTTTACCCAAGGTTATTCAAGTTATAAAACATTTCTATACTATCCTTCACTTAGTCTTTCACGTATTCGAAGTGACGGTAACTTATTAGCTATGTGGGGTGACTCCCAACGTTATTCAGTTGAAGCCGCTGCAGAATCGTTAGGGTCTGATATAAATTTAGTTCGTTTTCAAGCTCAACAAACTTGGATCCGTTCATTAAAAGAATCTCATCGATTTATTGTCAGAGGGAACTTTGGGATAATTAGAGCAAGTAATTTTGATAGAGTGCCACCTTCTTTCCGATTCTTTGCTGGTGGTGATCGAAGTATTCGTGGTTACAGTTACCAATCAATTTCGCCAGAGGATAAAAAAGGTAAGCTTAAAGGTGCTTCTAAACTCATTACCGGTTCGGCAGAATATCAATATAATTTATCTGGTTCATGGTGGGGAGCACTATTTGTTGATAGTGGTGAAGCCATAGATAAAGTTGATAAAGCAAAATTTTATACAGGTAGTGGATTTGGAATTAGATGGTCATCACCTGTAGGTCCTATAAAATTAGATCTGGCGACCCCATTAAACAGAAAAGATAAAGGCTCTATTCACCTATATATTGGTTTAGGAAGCGAATTATAAAATGTCTGAAAATGCTAATCATGACTCAGTTACTGAAAATTCAAAATCAAAAAGAAAAGGAAAATGGAGAAAACGCAGTATTATCATACTGTCTATTTTCATCTTTCTAATTACATTTATCACGCTGATAATTTACACCAGTTTAGGTGTAAAAATAACAATGTTCGCATTAAATAAATATCTGCCTGAACTCAAAATTCAACAAGTTGAGGGATCGTTTCATAATTTACATATACAAGGACTTTCTTTAGATTTAACTGGAGTCCATGTTGGCGTTGAGGATGCTTCTGTGAAGTTATCCGGTTTATGCTTAATACAGACCAAGATCTGTTTAAAAAAATTTGATGCAAAAGGGATTAATGTTCAGATTGATACTAAACAATTTGAATATTCAGAAAATGATGTTGCAGATACAATTGTTGATGAACAACGTTTTATTATCAAAACACCGTTACCGATTGAATTAAAAACTACACAGCTAAACAATGTCAAAGTGAATGTTGATGATATGCAATTCGGTATGTCAAGTTTTACAGGTAAAGCGATATGGGTTAATGAAAAAATTTACGTATATCCTTCGGTTGCTATGGATTTGAGTGCAGTTTTTTCTGATAACACATCACCTCAAGAACAAAAAGCAGAAAATAATTTACCAATTAATGAACAGATTAATCAATTATTTAATGAACCATTGATTCATTATTTACCTCAAGTAAGTATTCCATTAGACATTAATGTTAGTAGCTTAACTGGAGATAATTGGTTATTACATATCGGAGGGGAAGATTTTCGCTTTAATCAAGTTACCATTAAAACTGATATGGTAAACAACCATATTATGGTAAAACAAGTTGATACCAATATACAAACGCCTTATCTAAATGGACATGCATTGGTTAATGGTGAGATCACACTTGGTGATGATTGGCCTCTAGTTGCGTTTATTAAAGCTGATACAAAAGAAAACCATTTAGAGGGACAATTTACTGGTAACTTATTAGGTAAATTAACAACTCATACATCTGTTACAGGATTGAATGAACTTAATATCGATGGTCATATTAATTTCATCGAGAAATATTTACCAGTTATGACCAAATTAAGTGGTAAACATATTCAATGGCCTGTAGAGGGAACTGCTCAATATCAACTTAATAATTTTGACCTAGCGATTGATGGTAATGTGGAACAATATAATTTATCAGCTAAAGGCTCTGTAGCTGGTGAAAATTTACCTTCAACAACATTTGATATTGCAGGTAATGGTACTAACCAAGGAGCAACATTTAACCGAGGAATCATCAATTTACCACAAGGTCAGATTGCAGCATCAGGAAATGTGAATTGGCAAAATTCACTGCAATGGAATACTAATGTGAAACTTAATCAAGTTGATCTAACAAAAGAGTTACCTGAATATCCAATAAAATTAAATGGTAAACTTAATACAACGGGGAAATTAGCAGGTGAAACTTGGCAATTCAATGTTACCGACCTTGATCTAAAAGGTAAAATTAAACAAGCTGATTTTTCGGCTAACGGTAATTTACAAGTTGATTCTAAATATAATTTGTCAGCAAATAATCTGGTAGTAATTTGGGATAAAAATCAAATAAATGTAGAAGGATCAACGGAAAAGGCTAATTTAAATGCAAAACTTAATCTAACATCTTTAGCATTATTGGTTGATGAAATGCAAGGCTCAATTTTTGGTAACATTAAAATGGCTGGGACAAAATCAAATCCTGTCATTGATACAAATTTGACCATAGATGCATTAAAGATACCAAATATCTCAATATCTAAAGCAAATTTAGCCGGTAAAATACATTATCAAGACCAATTAAACTTACAGCTAAAACTCATTGGACACAATATTGAAGTTGCAAACCAAGTAATAAAAAAAGCAGATATTGATCTTGTGGGTAATGAAAGTAAACATACTTTAAATATTGATCTTGATGGTAATCCTGCATCATTTAAAACATCATTAACGGGAAAAATAGACAAAGACCATACAAAATGGAGCGGCAATATATCTAATGCACTATTAAATTTTGGTAATAATAACCATTGGTCATTAACTCAGCCTTTGATATTAACTTATGACTTAAATCAGCAAATACCTACTGTTAGTGCCCATTGTTGGCACAATAACTCATCAAACATTTGCTTAGATAAGCCATTAGCACCTGCACCTAATACTCAAACGACAATAACGTTGAAAAATATTGATTTGGCTAGGCTACCTATACCTAATGATGGAGAAACAAAACTTGCTGGTACAGTAAATGGTAAAGCAGAGATTAAATTCGGAAATAGCAATAAAACTCCTGCTATTAAAGCTTATATAACCAGTAATACAATTTTTGTTCAACAGATGGTAGCAAATCAAGCTTTACCTATTCCATTTGATTTATTCAATATTAATGCTGAATTTAATGAACAACAGGCCAAATTGGATTGGCATTTTAGTCTGAAACAATTAGGAAAAATTAATGGAGATCTGGTTATTACTGATCCGAATAATCAGAAAAAATTAAGCGGTCAATTGATTATTGATAATTTGGCCTTGGCAATACTTAACCCATTATTAGATAAAAATGAATATACTAAAGGTGCCATTAATGGAGCAGTCAAATTTTCTGGTTCGTTAATGGATCCTTATCTAACGGGTAATATCAATCTTAAACAAAGCGAAATAAAATCGAATCAATTACCTATCGACATTAAATCAGCAACGGTTGATATAAAATTGAATGGTAAATCATCAAGCTTACAAGGTGTTCTCAAGACTCAATCAGGTAATGTGGATATTAACGGTAATGCAAGCTGGCAAAATTTAGATAAATGGCAGGCTAATTTAACGGTTAATGGTGCAGCAATGCAGGTAACGGTTCCACCGATGATTGTTATGAGTATTGTTCCTGATATCAAAATTAACGCAACTCAAGATGAGTTAACCTTATTAGGTAAAGTAAATATACCAAAAGGTAAAATAACTGTTGATTCACTGCCTGCATCAAGTATAGATGTATCACCAGATGAAGTGATGCTAGATAGAAATGGTAATCAAATAGAACAACAAAAATTCGGTATGAAAATCAATAGTCATCTTGAAATTAACATCGGGGATGATGTTTCTGTTGATGCATTTGGTTTAAAAGCTAAACTAAAAGGACATTTAGTTGCTACTCAAACTAATAAAGGTTTAGACCTACATGGTGAAGTATTAATTCCTAGTGGACGGTTTCATGCTTATGGTCAAGATTTAATTATTCGTAAAGGTGTGATTACTTTTTCAGGACCTAGCGATCGCGCCCAACTTGATATTGAAGCAATTCGTAACCCAGATTCAATGGATAAAAATAATATTACAGCAGGAATTCGGGTAACTGGTTCATCGGAGGATCCAAGAATTGACATCTTCTCAGACCCGACAATGTCTCAGCAAGAAGCACTATCTTACTTAATCCGTGGACAAGGTCTTGATAACTCAGATCAGAGTGAAAACGACATGATGACAGCATTATTAGTCGGAATCGGTACATCCAAAACGGGCAAATACATTGGTGATATTGGTAATATATTTGGGATTAAAAATCTTACTTTAGATACTCAAGGCGCTGGTGATAGTTCTAAAGTGGTCGTAAGTGGCTATATTTTACCGCATCTGCAACTTAAATATGGAGTGGGTATTTTTGATTCTTTGGCAACTTTTACATTACGTTATAGACTTATGCCAAGTCTTTATTTAGAAGCAACATCGGGGTTGGCTCAAGCATTAGACGTAATTTATCAATTTGAATTTTAAATATATTAATCAAAGTTAAGGCAAACTATAAAATTTATGAATGTTGGCGGATTTGAAAATAATGCATCTAAATGTTAACAACATGATATAAAGATTAGATTAATTGGTTTTTATCTTTATTAAAATTGCTCTGAAAAGCTAATTTTAGCATTTATAATTAGTTAAACCCCATCTTAAAATGGGATTTAACTTTCTATTTATTCATAAATTTTTTATAAAAAATATATCCAATTTCATATCACTATGAGTATCTCTAGCTTGACTATAAGGATATTATTTAAGAATTGAACGTTCAAATTTAGATTTTTCACTTAATTTTATGTTTTGTGAAAGAAACAAGACTATATGATTTTATTACCGATTAACATTTCACGCTTTATACCAAATCCCTTACGTTTGGAAACATTAAATCCAGCATTAACTAAGTTACGACGTACAAATCCTGCAGCAGTAAAAGTCGCAAACGTACCATTAAGTGCTGTTAATAAATAACATTTTTTAAACAAAGATTCTGACCACATATCAGGGTTTTTAGCTGGCGAAAATCCGTCAAAAAACCAAGCATTAATCAATATATTCTGTTTTTTTAGGAAATCCGGAAAATAGCTAACATCATCATAAAAAATAGACAATGTAATGCTATCGAACTGGCAGATGTTTTTACCTTCACTTAAACTGGTTTGCAGTTGTAATGCTAACTTTTGTAGACATTTATCTGTCTTTAATACATTAAAATGTATTTGCAGTAATTCTTCTGGCAACAATGGAAATTTTTCAACACTAAAAAATTTAAGTTTTTTAAGAATATGATCTGGATATTGATTTCTAAAATTCAAAAATGATTGCCATAAAATCAAAAAACTAAGACCTGAACCGAAACCTGTTTCACCCACTATAAATGTATCTTGCTCATGGTGTAAAAAACGTTGATACAAATCATTACCTTCAATAAACACGTAACGGGTTTCGTCAATGGCTCCTTCCGTATTAAAATATACATCATCAAAATATGTTGAAATTGGAGTTTGATTTTCGTCCCAAATAATCGTTGATCTGTGCATAAACATCCCATAGACGGCGTTATTTTTACAAACTGTATATTAACATTGATTATGTATATAATACGCCAAGTTAACTTATGAGGTAAATTATGGTTTTTCTTTTTCGCTTAATTTTTGTCGTCATCACAGGAATTATTATTTGTGTTTTAGGGGTGATTTTTTGCTTATTCAATCCAAGAAATCCTAATAATGTAGCTAGATTTGCCCATTTATTCAGTTTTTTATTCCAACCTATATTTGGTGTAAAAGTTATTACACGCCCCTATTCAAAGATTAGTAATATGGGAAGCTGTGTTTATATTGCTAATCACCAAAATAATTATGATATGGTTGTTGCTGCTGAAATTGTACAACCGAAAACCGTTACTGTTGGCAAAAAAAGTTTAGCATTGATTCCATTTTTTGGACAACTCTATTACCTTACAGGTAATATACTCATTGACCGTAACAATAAATCAAAAGCACGCGATACCATTGAACAAGTGGTTAGAGAAATTCAAGATCGTGGTATTTCTATCTGGATGTTTCCTGAAGGAACGCGTAGCCGTGGTCGAGGATTGTTACCTTTTAAAACAGGTGCTTTTAAAGCAGCAATAGCTGCTGGGGTACCTATAGTGCCAATTTGTGTATCAGAGACAAATAATATTAAGTTAAATCGTATTAATAATGGGCATATGATTGTTGAAATGCTCGATCCAATTGAAACTAAAAATCTTCACAAAGAAGATGCCAAATCATTAATGGAACAGTGCTATGCGCAAATGTCTAATAAAATAGCGGAAATCAATGCTGAAGTACAACAACTTAATAGTCAAAAGTAATTTATGAGTAAACAAGATCGCAATTTTGATGATATAAGCAATAAATTCGCACAAAATATTTATGGCACAACCAAAGGGCGAATTCGTGAAGCGGTAGTTTGGCAAGAACTTGAAAATATCTTAGCAAACTATCCTTCACATAAACCGCTAAATATCCTTGATGCTGGCGGTGGACAAGGTCAAATTGCTTGTAGACTGGCTAAACTTGGCCATAATGTTACAATTTGTGATATTTCGCAACAAATGCTTGAACTAGCAAAACAAAAGGCTAGCGAAGAAAATATTGAAATCAATTGCCTTTGCTGCTCAATACAACAACTTCATACTTTATTTGAAGAACAGTTCGATATTGTTATTTGTCATGCCGTGTTAGAATGGGTTGCTGAACCAATTGAATTAATCCAATCATTAAAAAAACACTTAAAAGCAGATGGTTATTTATCATTAATGTTTTATAACTATCATGGACTGCTATTTAAAACAGTCACATTGGGTAATTTTGGCTATACACAAGCCGGTCTTGCAAAACGCAAAAAAAAGACTCTTTCTCCTGATTTTCCAAGAGAGCCTAAAGATGTCTATTATTGGCTTACCCAGTTAGATTTTATTATTTTACAAAAAATAGGAATTCGTATTTTCCACGATTATCTAGCGAATAAGTCTAAGGCTGAAACTCATTTTGAACAACTACTTGAACTTGAAAAACAATATTGCCGATCTGAACCTTATCTTAATTTAGCGAGATATATTTTAGTCACAGCGAAAAAAATTAATTGATAAACAAATTAACGATATCAAAATGGTTATAACTTATTTTATAGGTCATATCCTGATTATTTAAAATATTCGGTCGATTTAAAAATGTTAATTTAGGTAACATTCAAGACATGACCAAATCATTGTCGTAGCAAATAATATTTAACTAACTGAACTTATTCATATTTTATCAACCATCATACAAATGGTTGCGCAAATAGTTGTTATATTATGTTGAGAGTTTTCAACGCTTGCTAGCCTTGAAAATTAATCATCACTCGAAAAATTTGTCATAAATCGGTATTATAAGTAGATTCATTTTATTGGTTAAGGAATTAAATATGATCGTTGTAACTGGCGGTGCTGGATTTATTGGTAGTAATATTGTTAAAGGGTTAAATGAACAAGGACACAAAAATATTTTAGTGGTCGATGATTTAACCGATGGCACTAAATTTAGTAATTTAGTTGATTTAGATATCGCTGACTATATGGATAAAGACGAATTTATCTCATTAGTGATATCGGGAGAAGACATGGATATTGATGTTATTTTTCATCAAGGAGCTTGCTCATCTACCACAGAATGGGATGGCAAATTTATGATGGAAAACAACTATCAATATTCAAAAGATTTGTTAGATTGCTGTTTAGATCTTGATATTCCATTTTTATATGCATCTTCGGCTGCTACTTATGGTGGACGCAGTGATAATTTCATTGAAGATCGCGCTTATGAAAAACCATTGAATGTTTATGGTTATTCTAAATTTCTGTTTGACCAATATGTAAGACAAGTTCTACCTAAAGCTAAGTCACAAGTTTGTGGATTCCGTTATTTTAACGTCTATGGACCACGTGAATCACATAAAGGTAGCATGGCAAGCGTGGCATTCCATTTAAATGAACAAATTACCAAAGGTGAAAAACCGAAACTATTTGCAGGTAGTGATAACTTTAAACGCGATTTTATTTATGTAAGTGACGTTGTTGATGTAAATTTATGGTTCTGGGAAAATAAAGTTTCAGGTATTTTCAATTGTGGCACAGGTCGAGCTGAATCATTCCAAACCGTAGCTGATGCTGTAGTTAATTATCATAGAAAAGGGGAAATAGATTATATCCCGTTCCCAGATAACCTAAAAGGACGATACCAAAGCTTTACTCAAGCTGATCTCACTAAATTTAGAGAGACTGGATGCCCAATTGAATTTAAAACTGTCACTGAAGGTACAACTGAATATATGAAATGGCTTAACGAACAATAGAAAGGAATTGATAAGATGAAAACACTCATTATTGGTCCTTCATGGGTTGGTGATATGATGATGTCACAAAGCCTATATCGTACTTTAAAGCAGCTTGATCCTAATAATGAAATTGATGTTATGGCTCCAGCATGGAGCCGGGCTTTATTAAATAAAATGCCAGAAGTCAACCAAGCGCTTGAGATGCCAATAGGTCATGGTGAGTTTGCTTTCATTAAACGTCGTCAAATAGGTAGATCATTAATAGCTAATCATTACGATCATGCTATTGTTTTGCCAAACTCTTTTAAGTCTGCACTTATTCCTTTTTTTGCCAAAATTCCTAAACGAACGGGCTGGAAAGGTGAACTGCGTTATGGATTATTAAATGATATTCGCAAACTTGATAAATCCGCGTTTCCTTTGATGGTTGAGCGCTATGTTGCTCTTGCTTATCCAAGAGATCAAATTCATTCAGCAAAAAATCTACCACAACCACTATTGTGGCCAAAATTGAATGTTGAGCAAAAAGAAATCGATGAGGCATTAACCTCTTTTACGATACCACAAGATGAACCATTAATTGGTTTTTGTCCTGGTGCTGAATTTGGACCAGCTAAACGTTGGCCAGATTATCATTATGCTACACTTGCCGATATGTTGGTTAAACAAAATGCTAGAATTATAATTTTTGGTTCAGCCAAAGATCGAGAAGTTGGCGATCAGATTATTGCTCAAATGGTGCATAGTGATAAATGTATCAACTTAGCAGGTCAAACTAAGCTTGAACAAGCTGTTGGTATAATCGCGGCTTGTAAAGCCATAGTGACCAATGATTCAGGTTTAATGCATGTTGCAGCTGCACTAGATAGACCATTAGTCGCATTATATGGTCCAAGTAGTCCAGAGTTTACACCGCCATTATCAGATAAAGCTGAAGTTATTCGTTTAATTACAGGTTATCATCGTGTTCGTAAAGGCGATACAGAACAAGGTTATCATCAAAGTTTGATAGATATTAAACCTGATAGAGTATTTGAAACTTTGATGAATCTTATTATGCGTAGCAAAAAGAGTAATAGATAATGCGTGTATTAGTTGTTAAAACATCTTCAATGGGTGATGTACTGCATACCCTACCAGCATTAACTGATGCAGCGAATAACTTATCTGATATTACTTTTGATTGGGTAGTTGAGGAAAGTTTTGCTCAAATACCTAGTTGGCATTATGCCGTAAATAATGTAATACCTGTTGCTATTAGACGTTGGCGCAAAAGTTGGTTTGCAAAAAATACTCGCCAAGAACGCCAAGCGTTTATCCAAACCCTTAGGCAACAAGAATATGATTGTATTATTGACGCGCAAGGACTCATTAAAAGTGCATTTCTTATAACTCGTAAAGCACGAGGCATAAAGCATGGTTTGGATCGTCAAAGTATTAAAGAGCCCATTGCCAGTTGGTTTTATGATGTGAAGCATGCTATTCCCAAACAAATGCATGCCATTGAACGAGTTAGAATGTTGTTTGCCCAAAGCTTACAATATACATTACCAGATTCAATGGGCGATTATGCTATTGCCCGCCATTTTTTATCATCTTTACCTAGCGATAATCAGCAATATCTTGTTTTTTTACATGCTACAACTCGAGATGAAAAGCACTGGACGGAAGAAGCATGGAGAAAATTAATTAAGCTAACCGAATCAACGGGATTAAAAATAAAATTACCTTGGGGAGCCGAGCACGAACAGCAAAGAGCGATTCGCCTTGCACAAGGTTTTAAGCATGTCGAAGTATTACCTAAACTATCACTATCTGATGTTGCAACCGTTATTGCTGGAGCGAAAGCAGTAGTTTCTGTTGATACAGGTTTGAGTCACTTAACCGCTGCATTAGATCGCCCAAATATCACTCTATTTGGTCAAACCGATCCAAAATTAATCGGTGGTTATGGCAAAAATCAATTTAGTATAATTTCACCTGAAAAAAACATGCACACTATTCAAGCTGAGCAAGTACACCAACAGTTAGCTCAATTTTTATAATAGAAATAATGATTACGAAAAAATAGGAAACCTTTTAATGAATAAATATTGTGAACTCATTCGTGAAAAATATGCACAAATTGGAAGTAATGAACTAGGTTATATTGAAGATGCCTTAGGAGCAGTAATGTTGGTTCTAAATGAAGTAGTAGATTGCGAACAGGTTCCTCAAGAACTAAAAGATAAAGCCGCCTATGCAGCAGCTAATTTATTAATAAGTGATTATGAGGTTAAATAGCCGTCGGTAGATTGATAATAAAACGGGTTGATTTATCATCAGATTCAACAGAAATCGTCCCTTTATGGGTTTGGATAATTGATTTAACAATTGCCAACCCTATTCCTGCTCCCGAAGTATCATTACCATTACGATGACGAGATTCATCTACTCGATAAAAACGGTCAAAAAGATGGGGTAAATGCCGGCTAGCAATTTTTTTACCTGGATTAGCAATAACAATTTTTACTCTTTTTTCTGAAGTTTGACTTAAGGTAATTGTGATCACTTCATTTTGAGGGGTATAACGAATTGCATTGGATAAAATATTACTTATCGCTCTGCCTAACATCAGTTTATCACCTTGAATATGCGAACAATTACCTTCTAAATTTAACGTGATATTTTTCTCATCCGTAAGTGGTTCGAAATAATCACACATCATGGTAAGCATGTTAAACAAATCTATATCAATAAGGTTTGGCACTAATTGATGATTATCGGCTTGAGCTAAAAAAAGCATATCCGAGATCATTTGTGACATTTTTTCATACTCTTCTAAATTAGAGTATAAAATTTCTCGATACTCTTCAGTGGATCTAGCACTATTCAACACAATTTGTGTTTGAGTTGTTAGATTAGTAATTGGGGTTCTCATTTCATGAGCAATATCCGCCGTAAAGTTACGCTGTCGCTGAAAAACATCCTCCATACGAGTAAGCATTTTATTAAACGCTCTCACTAAGCTAATATATTTAGTTGGTACTGAAGAAGTCGGTATTCGATAATTTAAACTTTTAAGATTAATTCTTTCTATCTTCTTAATGAGTCGATTAATTGGTTTTTGAGTAAAATAAATTGAGATAAATGATCCAATCAATGCCAAAACACAAGAAATAGCGATAAGCAATCCTAAACCACTTCTTAATCGACTAATAAACTCAAGTTGTAAATCGCGACCAACTGCCACAATAGTGGTGTATTGTTTATTATTTTCGACTATCACTCTTGATGCTGCAATTCGATATGATGATTTATTCAAATTAGATATGGTTGTGCCGTGCTGAGCAATAATTTTTTCCAAATTTGCAGGTTTTAAAGCAACAGCAAGGTTAGGTCCACGTGTACGGTAAAGA
Source organism: Gilliamella apicola (assembly GCF_000599985.1). Taxonomy (NCBI): domain Bacteria; kingdom Pseudomonadati; phylum Pseudomonadota; class Gammaproteobacteria; order Orbales; family Orbaceae; genus Gilliamella; species Gilliamella apicola. The sequence continues at coordinate 1,161,144 of NZ_CP007445.1, read as the reverse complement.
ATTTTACCTGATTCATCAATGATATAAACAAACAAGTGATGATGTCCGGTTAATATCAATAATATGTTTTGAAAAAGCTCATCACGATTATCATTAGGTGAGAAATAAATAAGTTCACGTTCAATTGATGAGATAACTGAATTCAATTCTGATACATTTTGCTGAATGGAAAATTTTTCAAAAGAACTTTCGATAAGATAACTAAAACAATAAAGTAGCCCACAAGTAAGTAGGCAAACAATTAGTGGCAAACGAAATGAAATAATTTTAGTCCGCTTCATCCAATACATCCAATTTATATCCCATTCCACGCACTGTATGAATTAATTTAGGTTCGAATCCGGCATCAATTTTATTGCGTAATCGCCTAATTGCTACATCAATAACATTAGTATCACTATCAAAATTCATGTCCCAAACTTGGGACGCAATTAGTGATCTTGGTAGAACTTCACCTGGATAACGTAAAAAATATTCTAATAACAGAAATTCTTTATTGGTTAAATCAATTCTTTTATCTGCTCGCGTTACAGTTCTTTTAGGTAAGTCCATTACCAAATCAGCAATACTTAATTGATAATTGTTGACTTGTGGGACATTGCGCCTGAGTAAAGATTTTACTCTTGCCAATAATTCAGCAAAAGAAAATGGCTTAACTAAATAATCATCCGCACCTAAGTTCAGCCCTTTAACTTTATCTTCTACACTGCCCATCGCTGTAAGTAACATAATTTGCGTGTCTTTTCCTGCTTCACGCAAAGATTGGACTATTTTCCAGCCAACAATATCTGGCAACATTACATCCAGAATAATTAAATCATAATCTTCTGTCATGGCTCTATGATAGCCATCTAAACCGTTATCAGTTAAATCAACAATAAAACCTGATTCAATTAAACCCTGACGAAGATACTCACCTGTTTTATGTTCATCTTCAACAACTAACAATTTCATTTTGAGTATTTCCTTTGTTATATTATGTGATTATCGAAAATGTATACTGCTGTAGTAGGATATATGAAAAAACCAAATGGTATCATGACATTTTAATGACTATATTGTAATTTTTTGGTCATTAATTCGTTTGTTTAACTTTGTTATAGTACTCACACAATGATTCATGAGGCTAGACATTATTGTTTCATTGTTTTATTTCCTTTCATCCATTCCTTGCAATTTAATGCAGCCCTAGTTTATCTAGGGTTTTTTTTTATCAAAATTAATATTGATGACGATAATTAAACAATAGAGTACTAATTATTTAGTATTAAGCCTAATTATTCTAACAAACTTAATCATTCTTGGGTATGACTATATCTATTTTTTATGCAACACAACACCACTTTCGACATGATCGGTATAAGGGAATTGGTCAAACATAGCAAAATGTTTGATATTATGAGTTTCAATCAATTGCTGTAAATTATCCCGTAAAGAAAGAGGATTGCAAGATATATAAATAATGGTATTGTAACTTTTAAGGATATTAATTGTATCACTATCTATTCCAGCACGAGGTGGATCAACCAACACAGTTTGGCACTGATAATCATCAAGATTGATACCCTGCAATCGATTAAATTCACGTTCTTTTTTAATAGCGCTGGTGAACTCAGCTGCCGATAAGCGAGCAATAATTAAATTATTAATCTCATTTACCGCAATATTATATTGTGCTGAATATACTGATGCCTTCGCTATTTCTGTCGCTAATACTTTACGAAAGTTCTGAGCCAAAGCGATAGAAAAATTACCATTACCACAATAAAATTCAAGTAGATCACCAGACAAACCTTTAGTAACTTCAATAGCCCACTCAAGCATTTTGATATTAACTGCGGCATTGGGTTGAGTAAAACTATTTTCAACTTGACGATAAATAAAAGTTTTATCAAATACTGGTAAGGCCTCATCAACATAATCGACATCAATGGCAATTTTTTGATTACTCGCCCGCCCAACAATATCGGCATTGATTCCTTGCTCGGCAAGTTGTTGCTTAAGTTTATTTGCCTCAGCAATCCAATCATCACCTAACTTTTTATGATATAAAAGCGTAATGAGTAATTGACCACTCAGTGTTGAAAAATAATCTATCTGAAATAGTAAATGACGTAATAATTGGTTGTTCTCAAGCAGTGGTAAAATGGCTTTCATTGCTTGATTAATCAATTTTGTTGCAATCGGAAAATCATCAATTCGTGTGCGCTTTTTCGTTTCTTTATCATACATAATATGATAGATATTTTCACCATCATGCCAAATTCTAAACTCAGCACGCATACGATAATGACTGATAGGAGAACTATAAACTTGTAATTCAGGAAGTGAGAACTCACTAAAAATTGTTTTTAAACGAGTTATTTTATTTTCAAGTTGAAGATTATATTTGTCGATCGAAAAAATTTCAGTCATATTCAGTAATGGGTGATTTTGTAAATTGTTAAAAGATATATTGTCTATTTATAAAGTAACAACACGATTATATTAAATTATTAAGTAAATAATGAGTTTTAATCCCTTATTTTTACCTAATCTTAATATCGTAAAATTCAATTTGATATTTTACCACAATGGCAAAGTGTAATATAAATAAGGATTATGTTACAAGCATTGATAAGATTTGATGCATCAATCAATTTCAAGTTTTATACTGAAACGTATGTTTAACCTCAAACTTTTTTACAAAGTATTTTATTATTTTGATTGATTTGTTGGAAAATAAACGAAAGTGAATATTAATGTTAATTAATCATTGCGTTTTATTGATTGTAGTTATAACGATTGCCGTTATAATGTGTCTCAAAATTTATGATAGAATGATCGATATGACTGCAAAAACTTTTTCAGATTTAGAATTAGATGAAATTTTAATTCAAAATCTACAAACACAAGACATCCACACGCCAACAGTAATCCAAGCTCAAACGATTCCAGTAGCATTAGACGGCAAAGATATTTTAGGTTCAGCGCCAACTGGTACAGGTAAGACACTTGCTTTCTTAATTCCTGCTGTGCAACATTTGTTGGATTTTCCTCGTCGTAAACCAGGACCGCCTCGTATTTTGATTTTAACACCTACGCGAGAACTAGCGATGCAAATAGCTGAGCAAGCTAAACTATTAACGCAATCCACTCATTTAAGCATAGCAACAATAACTGGAGGCGTTGCTTATATGAATCACGCAGAAGTATTCAGTAAAAATCAAGATATCGTGATTGCAACAACTGGACGGTTATTACAATACATTAAAGAAGAAAATTTTGACTGTCGAGCTGTAGAAATGCTAATTTTAGATGAGGCAGATCGTATGTTAGATATGGGATTTTCACAAGATGTTGAAACCATATCAGCAGAAACACGCTGGCGCAAACAGACTCTACTCTTTTCTGCTACTCTAGAAGGTGAAGGATTACATAGTTTTGCTAATCGCATCTTAAATGAACCGGTTGAAATTAATGCTGATCCTTCACGCAAAGAACGTAAAAAAATTTTACAATTCTATTATCGCGCCGACAATTTAGATCACAAAGTAGCCTTACTTATTCATTTATTAAGGCAAGAAGATTTGAAAAAAACGATAGTCTTTGTACGTAAACGTGAACGAGTACATGAATTAGTTACCTTATTACATCAAGCAGGTATCCATAGCTGCTATTTAGAAGGTGAAATGGTACAAGTTAAACGTAACGAAGCAATTAAAAGAATGAGCAACAATACCGTTAATGTGCTGGTTGCTACCGACGTCGCGGCTCGAGGCATTGATATTGATGATATTACACATGTTATTAATTTTGATGCACCAAAAACAGCCGATGTCTATTTACATCGTATCGGTCGTACTGCGCGTGCTGGAAAAAAAGGTACCGCTATTATGCTGGTAGAGGCTCACGATAACGAATTGTTACAAAAAATTGAGCGCTACATCAAAGAACCAATAAAATTACGAACTATTGATGAGTTACGACCAAAAACAAAAGCACCAAAACCGGCAACCAAGAAAAAGCCTTCACAAAAAGCGAAATTGAAAAGTGCCGCAAAAAAAGAAGATAACAAAAAGAAAAAAGTCAAACTGCGCCATCGCGATACCAAAAATAAAGGTAAACCGAAAAAATCAATAAATACTACCGAATGATAATTCATCAGTTAATAGTTTAAACTTATGGTATCAATTGTTTATAACATCTTGGATCGTAAGTTTAAATTGTTATAATGTCCCACATATTAAAGAGCATTAAATAGTTAGGAGACCCATAATGACGTTAGTCACTCGTAAAGCCCCAGATTTTACATCAGCAGCAGTGTTAGGCTCAGGTGAAATCGTTGAAGATTTTAATTTAGCTAAACACATTAATGGTAAATATGCTGTTGTATTCTTTTGGCCAATGGATTTTACTTTTGTATGTCCATCAGAAATCATTGCTTTCGATCATCGTTTAGAAGAATTTAAAAAACGTGGCGTTGAGGTTATTGGGGTTTCTATGGATTCACAATATGTGCATAATGCTTGGCGTAATACTCCACAAGATAAAGGCGGTATTGGTGAAGTTAAATTCCCAATCGTTGCAGATATAAAACATTCTATTATGCAAGCCTATGGTGTTGAACATCCTGAAGCTGGTGTTGCACTTCGTGCATCATTCTTCATTGATAAATCTGGTGTTGTACGTCATGAAACTATCAATGATTTACCAATTGGTCGTAATATTGACGAAATGATCCGTATTGTTGATGCTTTCCAATTCCATGAAGAACACGGTGAAGTTTGTCCTGCTCAATGGACTAAAGGTAAACAAGGTATGCAAGCTAATCCAAATGGTGTTGCTAGCTACTTAAAACAACACGGTAACGAAATTTAGTACATTGCTTTTTCCTTTTTATTCATACATCCTTTTTAGCTTATACTTTGCTTAACCGGAGTTTATCTCCGGTATTTTTATTTAAACAATTAAATAAGTTAACACAGTGACGCTTTTTTTACTATATCTTTCACTATATCGCAGCGTGTAATCCCACAATACCAATAATAATAAAAGTAAGCCCAAATAAACGAGGAAGGTTTCTCGGTTCATTAAAAATAAACATATTAGCCAATACTGCACCTGACGTACCAAGCCCAACCCATACAGGATAAACTATGCTCAAATCCAGATATTGAAGTGAAAAATAAAATAATGTAAACGAAACAAAAAAACCACCCCAATACAGTGTTAATCGAAACACGCTTTTTTGTTGCGAATAAAGCTTAAGTCCAATAGCGCCAATAACTTCAAAAATTGCAGCCGTTAAAATAAATAACCATCCCATATTGTAATCCAAATTTCAGTTGATCAACTATCTGCTCGTTTAAGTTGCACTACGCCAATAATTATTAATGCAACGAAAAGTATTTCAATAAGTTTGATTTCTTTACCAAACACAACCATATCAATTACTAATGAACCAATCGCTCCGACACCAGAAAATATTGCATACACAGTACCTGTAGGAATTGTCTTGCATGCATTTGTTAAAAACGTAAAATCAATAATAATTATGAGTATAACAATAACCCAATGCCACCACTGACTGGCAGTAGTAAAACCAAATACCCAACACAATTCAAAAAAGCAGGTTAGTATCACAAATGCCCACTCTTTATTCGCGCTAAACATAGTTACCCCGTTTTTGTTACTATCTATTTTGTTACAATTTAGTTTTTTTAATGCAATCTATATGTTAGATATGCTGATTCTGCTATTTTGCCAATGAACATCGACAAAACAAAAGATGGTTCGCAAACAAAGCATTTGCCACCAAAAGAACTTAAATATTATTTGCAAAGAAACAATTTGATTGAATGCTAATTAGATTTTCAAAATCAGTATAATATTAAAACATCTATCGTTTCTGAAAAAAACTTAAAAAATTTTATCCTTATTTATCAAATGTATAAGATATTCTATAATGAGGCATAAAAAAAAGCAAGAATAAAGTTGTTATTATTCAATGTTTCATATTTTTATAGCTCTCATTATAGTATAAAATAAAAACAAAAATTCAGATAATTCAGCGAAATAATCGCCAAACATTATAGGCCTAATAGTATGTTTGACGATTAGTAAACTGATAAAACTAGAATGAAAGTTTAGTGCTTACAAAAAATGTCCGCCCGGGTTCATTATAAGTTGCTGCTCCAGCTCCTTTAACGCTTACGATACCATTTACTGGATTTTTTAAGGTTGTGGAATTTCCTTCGCGGAACAAACGTTTATTAAATACATTATCTATTCCAGCCGTTAAAGTAAAGTTTTTATTAAATTGATATTGCCCACTAAAATTTAAAATAGCATAAGGACTAAGTTGGTGAGTTGAACTATCTGTAGCCTTATCGCCAAGATAATCATATTTTTTCGGTTTTTGTTTACCAAACCAAGTGACCGCAGTTAGCAACGACAATTTATCGGTTGTTTGCCAATCTATTGATGAATTCAAAGTATATTTTGGTATTATTGATAAATAATCGCCTGTTTTTTTATTTTTTGACTGCAACATCCAAGTTAGGTTATTTCGAAAATTGACTGTTGAAGTAACAGGAATTATTAAACTGCCTTCCAAGCCTTCTACAACAGATTTAGGCACATTGTACCATTGAAAGATATTTGAATTAGCAAATTTATTTTTTCCACCTTGCGCATGACCAACCACTTTTGTGCCAGAATCAATTTTATCATGATAATCATTACGGAAATAAGTCATGCCAGCAATTAATCCTTCATTATTATGAAACTCAAGACCAATTTCTTTATTTACACTTGTTTCCGCCTTTAAATTTTTGTTACCAATTAAATAACAACTGCCACCAGCACCATGACAACCTTGTCCACGACTATAAAGGAGATAATTAGGATTAGTTTGATATAAGTTAGGAGCTTTATAAGCTCTAGCAATACCAAGTTTTAAACTAAAATATCTTTTCAATAATAAACTACCACTGCCGAATTATTAATTCGACAGTTTTCGTCCATATTGCTTTATAACTATATTTTTAAACTGAAAAAGTGTTACGATAAGCAACGATATCTTCAATTGTGACAACGGGTAAATGATGCTGTTTTGCAAATTCGACAACTTGAGGTGCCCTTGCCATCGAACCATCATCATTAGTTAACTCACAAATTACAGCGGCTGGTTTAAAACCTGCTAATGAAACTAAATCAACCGATGCCTCAGTATGTCCGCGGCGGTTTAACACTCCACCCTCTTTAGAGACTAATGGAAATACATGACCAGGATGGTTTAAATCACTGGGCTTAGCATTATCCGCAACAGCTGCTTTTACCGTCGTCACTCTGTCCGCGGCTGATACACCAGTAGTAACGCCTTTTGCAGCTTCAATTGTAATAGTAAAAGCGGTATGATTTTTACTGGTGTTATTGGCGACCATCATAGGTAAATCTAATTTGTCACAATAAGATTGTGGCATACATAGACAAACGATGCCGCTTCCATATCGAATGGTTAGTGCCATTTGTTGAGTTGTAATTGTTTCTGCCGCCCAAATGATATCACCTTCATTTTCGCGGTCTTCATCATCTAAAACTAACACTCCAGATCCAGCTTTGATTGAAGCAATAGCATTTTTTACTCGATCGATTGGTGTTCCAAATTCATTTAAATTAAACTGATTCATGGTAGATACCTATCCTGTTTTATTAAGTTAATTATATTTATTCTTAATTAAAATAAATTTAATCCGCACTAATATTTCATGTAAACAATTGAAATATATTTACATCTAAAAATTAGCCAAATCAAAGTTAAGTTAGTTAAGTTATAAATATATTAAATACCAGAATCAGGGCAAGCGCTTGACCATAATGATTTTGCTATAAAGCAAATATAGAAAAGATAAGCCACTCTCTTTCATCCAGACTTTAACTGTCGGCTTTGGAATCTCACCAAATCTGCTTGTCCTTAATAAAATTGAATTTTATTAAGCGCTCGTGGGCTATAACCACCGGTGGGGAATTGCGCCCCGCCCTGAGAATATTGTCAGCGAACTGACCGCAGACACTATAATATAAAATAGAAGAAAAAACACGGATATTTTATTTAGCAAAAAAGATTGCCGCATTATGCGGCAATCATTGATATAGTTAATTGTATTACTTCATACGGATTTCACGTAAATGCCTTTTTTCAGCTTGTCGCATCCAAAGCCATGAAATGAAACCAATAATACCCACAATCAATAATATGATCGTTGCTAACGCATTAACTTGTGGATCGACACCTAAACGTACTTTAGAAAATATAAGTTTCGGTAATGTCATTGCACCTGGTCCAGTCACGAAATTGGCGATAACCACATCATCAAGTGATAAGGTAAAAGCCAACAACCAACCTGAAACAAGAGCTGGAGCAATCATAGGTAAAGTAATAATGAAAAATACCTTTAATGGATTTGCACCCAAATCTAATGCTGCTTCTTCAATTGATTTATCCAATTCTCGTAATCTGGCACTAATAACAACGGTCACATATGCAGTACAAAAAGTTGCATGGGCCATCCAAATGGTCATCGCTCCTCGCTCTTTAGGCCATCCAAGTACTTGCCCCATTCCAACAAATAGTAATAATAAAGCCAGACCTGTTATTACATCAGGCATAACAAGTGGTGCAGTTGTCATAAAAGAAAATAAATTAGAGCCACGGAATTGTTTAAATCGAATAATGGCAAAAGCAGCTAAAGTACCAAGTACAATTGCTAACGAAGCAGCTCCAGCAGCAATACTCAAGCTTAATCCTACAGCTTTAAGTAAAGCTTCATTATGAACTAATTCAAAATACCATTTGGTCGAAAATTCAGCCCAAACCGTAACAAGTCTTGAACTGTTGAACGAATAAACAATTAGAATAATCATAGGGATATATAAAAAGGATAAACACAATAAGATAATTAATCCTTTTAAACATCGTCCTAATAGCGATATTGTTACAAGACCGGTCAATATAAGGCTAAATACCAAACATCCCACATATAAGCTAATACTACCCAATAATGCAAATCCTGATGCTGAAATTAAAATCGATAGCACCAATGAACCTAATAATGAGGAGATAAAAACAATCAATGCAGATCGCATAATTAATGGTAAATTGTTCATTTATTTACCTCCCATTTGTCGATTCTGAAATTTATTAAAGTAGTAAATAGGGACGATTAATATCAATAACATCACTGTTGCAACAGCGGAAGCTGCTGGCCAATCATGGTTATTAAAGAATTCAGTCCATAGTTGAGTACCAATCATTAAACTATCAGAAGGACCTAATAGTTCTGGTATTACATATTCCCCTACCGCAGGAATAAAGACCAACATTCCACCAGCAATAACCCCATTTTTGGTTAATGGTACAATAATCTTAAAGAAGGTTTTAATTGGCTTACAGCCCAAATCTAAGGCAGCTTCAATAAGTGTTGTGTCAACTTTGCTTAACGATGTATATATTGGTAATACAACAAATGGTAAATAAGAATATACAATGCCAATATAAACCGCTAAATAGGTTTTCATAATTATCAATGGTTGATCAATAACACCTAACCACATTAAGAAACCATTTAAAAGACCATTAGGATTTAAGATACCTATCCAAGCATAAACACGAATTAAAAATGAAGTCCAAGAAGGCAAAATAATCAATAATAATAAAATATTTCGACTCGATGGTTTACATTGCGATATAGCCCAAGCTAACGGATAACCAATTAAAATGCATAACAATGTTGAGATAGCCGCAACTTTTAATGATTGTAAATAAGAATCTATGTAGATGGTGTCTTCAAATAAATTGAAATAATTACCAAAATTCAAAACAATATTAAGTAGACCATCTTCATAACTCAACAGTTCGGTATAAGGAGGCACCGCTATAGCCGCTTCCGAAAAACTGATGCGGAAAACAATCAAAAACGGCAATAAAAATAGTAATAGCATCCATAAATAAGGGATCGCTATAACTAATAGACGCCCATACAATGTCATCAAGTCTGAATCATCTCGTTGCTGACGCATTTTTTTAAATGCAAAATAAATGGCAACTAAACCCACCCCAGCAGGTATATATAAAATACTGCCAGCTATAATTAAACGGTAAGCAAATTTAGAGGGCTTATAATGCACCAAATATGCACCTAAACAAGATAATAGTAGACTTAATACCATAGAGGTAAATAAAGCATCTAAAAACAAATTATCAAATGCATTTGTCGTTACAAAACGTAAATAAACATTGAGTAACACCAATGCATTTAAAAACAAACCACAATAAATGGATCGCATTAATATATCCTCTTGTGTTTATTCAGTGAGTACAACGCAACTATCAATTTCCCAACTGAGATTGATGATATCCCCCCAAGTAGGCATACCTTTACGATAACGATGTTCGTTTTGTAGTTGAGCAATAATAATTTGTCCACTTTGCAATTTAACGTGATAAATAGAGAGATCACCTAAATAGGCTATTTCAACCACTTCACCCGTTGCAATGTTGTATCCTTCTTTTGTGATTTCATCACAGAGTTTAATTTTTTCTGGGCGTAAAGCAACCTGAATAGGAACACCTTCAACTGCCGGCGAATCGTAATCCACTTTTAAAGGATGCTTAATCATAGGGCAACTAATGATTAATCCGTCTTCTAAGGTCTCTTGCAAAATACCGTCAAACACATTGACAGAACCAATAAATTCAGCACTATAACGACTATTAGGATGTTCATAGATTTCTTCAGGCTCTCCAATTTGAACAAATTGTCCTTTATTCATAATTGCAATACGCCCTGCCATTGTCATGGCTTCTTCTTGATCATGAGTAACCATTACACAAGTAGCGCCAACCTGCTCTAAAATACTAACTACTTCAAGCTGCATTCGATCACGCAGTTGTTTATCTAATGCACCCATTGGTTCGTCTAACAGTAGTAATTTAGGTCTTTTTGCTAAACTTCTTGCCAAAGCAACACGTTGTCTTTGACCACCTGATAATTGGTGTGGTTTGCGCTTACCAAATTGTTCCATATGCACAAGTGCTAACATTTCTGCAACACGATGCTTAATTTCGCTCTTGTCTAGTTTGTCTTGTTTTAGACCAAAAGCGATATTTTGCTCAACCGTCATGTGAGGAAAAAGAGCATACGATTGAAACATCATATTAATAGGACGATTATAAGGAGGAACTTGTGATAAATCCTTACCATCGAGAATAATTTGTCCTGACGTTGGTTGTTCAAAACCAGCAAGCATCCGTAATAATGTTGATTTACCACTACCCGAAGCACCTAATAAAGCAAAAATTTCTCCGGTATAAATTGTTAAATTTACATCATCAACAGCATAATAATCATCATTGAAAACTTTGGTTAAATTTTTGATCTCCAATAGTGGAGTTATCATCTTTTTTTTAGGCTGTACCTGATTTGTTGTTTTATCGTTCACGCTTTTTTCCTCATAACAACAAGCCATAAAAAACGAGACGGAAAGATTATCAAATCTCCCCGTCTAGAATAAATAGTTCAATTATCTGACATTTTCAAACGGTTATTTACCCGTTTTGAGTTTTGTCCATGTGCGAGTAATCACACGTTCAAGTTTTGGTTCTTTCACTGTTAAAGTAAATAATTTTTCCATCACTTCTGGTTTTGGATAAACCGCTGGATCATTTCTCACTTCAGGTTTCACAAACTCATCATTAGCAACTTTATTTGGACTAGCAAAGTTAACATCATTAGTCACCTGAGCTGCAATTTCTGGTTTCAAAATAAAGTTTAAAAACTCGTGTGCTTCATCAGGATTAGCTGCATCTTTTGGAATAGCAAGGGTATCAAAGAAAACCAATGCACCTTCTTTCGGGATGTTGTAATTAATATGAACACCATTATTAGCTTCGTTAGCTCTGTCGCGAGCTTGTAAAATATCGCCTGCCCAACCTAAAATTACACAAATATCGCCATTTGCTAAGTCAGTAATATATTGAGATGAATGGAAATAACGAATATATGGTCTGACGTTTGCCAACACACCATAAGCAGCTTCTGTATAATCTTTAGCATCAGTGCTGTTTGGATCTTTACCTAAATATTGAAGAGCACTAGCAAAGATTTCAGTTGGAGCATCTAAGAATGCCACACCACAATCTTTAAGTTTTTCCATATTTTCAGGTTTGAAAACTAAATCCCAACTGTCAACAGGAGCATTATCTCCGAGACGTTCTTTAACTTTATCAATGTTATAACCGATACCTGTAGTCATCCATACATAAGGGATCGCATACTTGTTATCTGGATCATGGTTAGCCATTAGTTTCATTAAATTTGGATCAAGGTTTTTCCAATTTGGCAATTTACTTTTATCTAATGGTAGATAAATATCAGCTTTAATCTGTCTTGCTAAAAAGCTGTCTGATGGTGAAACAACATCGAAACCAGAATGGCCAGCCATTAGCTTACCTTCAAGTGCTTCGTTAGAGTCATACACATCATAAACAAGTTTAATTCCAGTCGATTTTTCGAAATCACTGATAGTACTATTACCAATTTGACCTGCCCAATTATAAAAATGCACAACGCGATCTTTAGCTATAGCAGATTGAGATAATGCTAGTGAAACACCAGCTATGATTGAAAGAATTGTTTTACGTTGAGTAAACATGCTCACCACTTCTCCTCTAGTTAGGGATATTACATGTTAAACACAAGCCCATTATGAAACACAACGGACCCCCAAATTTTGCCATTATTCATTATTAAATGATATGGCGAAACCGAGATAATCAGGCAATCACAAATCATTAATAAAGCTAATGAACATGTGGAACTAACCTTACATTACGAGGGATAAAATACATTTTTTTTTTGAGATGTCTACTTAAAAAATCAAATATCTTAAGTTTAAGGATTGAGTGATTACATTTTAATCAAACAATCCTTATTTCACCAAAAATTAACAGTTAATTTTCTTATTTATTCAGCACTCGCTTGGAGTATTTTTGAGCTTGGTTGCCATACACGATATTTAATAGTTAAATCATTTGGCACATAAAATACAATTGGCAAACGACTATTATAATCTAATAATCCTAAATTATGATTCATAGTAACAAATTGATTTTTACTAGTACCTTCAGGACAAGCCATAAGCGTTGAAATATTATTATCAGCTTTGTCAACAACGTAGTAGTTGTAACCCCATCCCTTCAATTCTTCTTGCTTAACAATTCCACCTAAACTTCGCGTATTACAATCGGCATTCATCTCTTTGCCAATTAAAACTTCAACTCGTGCTTTATTTTCATCAGATATAGAAGGAAGATGAATGGCATAGCGAGTGTAGCCAACCATTGCATCCGGATAAGGTGCGGTATCATTGGCATTTTGAACTGAATTGTTTAGTTTTGGTGTTGTTGAACAAGCTGGTAATACTACACTCATTAACACCAATAACAGTAGTTTTTTCATTTTTGTATCTCCATCAAAGATTTATCATTTACACTAACATATGATTTTTTAATGATAGTGCGTATAATAACACTATTTAGATTAATAAAAATGGTGAATAAATGCCAGCAGAAAAAAATACTTATGATTTATTGAAGTTGATTTTAAATTTATTAATAATTGGTTTATTAATCATTATTACCTATCGTGTTGTTGAAGCTTTCTTGTTTGGTTTTTTTTGGGCTGTTATGGTGGTGATTGCTACATGGCCATTGATGATAAAAATCCAGAAAAAGATGTTTAACAAACGATGGTTGTCATTAACAATAATGGCATTAATTTTAGCGATTGTCTGTATTATTCCATTTCTTCTAATAATCAGTAGTGTTGCCCAAAATGGCCACCATTTAATTGAATGGGCAAAATCTTTATCACATCATGAATTGCCTACATTTGATTGGTTGGAAAGTATCCCGACTTTTGGACCTGAGCTTCATCAAAGTTGGCTAAACATAATTAAAACCGATGGTTCTGAGCTGGTCTCCAGTATTCAACCTTACGTTGGAACACTTATAGGCTGGTTATTATCACAAGTAACCAACATCAGTATATTCATCTTTCATGCTGGTGTCATGATCATTTTCAGTTTATTACTTTACCTTAAAGGTGAAATTATTACCAAAAACGTTTATTTATTTGCTAATCGTTTATCTAAACAATATGGCGCAATTACAGTGACATTAACGGGACAATCAATTCGTGCGGTAGCTCTTGGCGTGGTAGTAACGGCAATAACTTTAGCATTAATTGGAGGATTCAGTTTTATTATAACTAAAATGCCATTAGCTGGAGTTTTAACACTGGTATTATTTATTTGCTGTGTTGCACAAATCGGTCCTGTGATAGTCATGCTTGGTTGTATAACTTGGCAATTTTGGAATGGTCATACTATCTCAGGTATTATTTTAATTGTTGTAGCAATCATTTTAACCACTCTAGATAGTGTAATGCGTGCATATTTAATAAAAAAAGGCGCTGATTTACCATTTTTATTGATTTTATTTGGGGTAATCGGCGGTCTACTCGGTTTTGGTTTGATGGGATTATTTATTGGCCCAGTAGTATTGGCATTAACGTATAAAATCGTTCAAACATGGATTGATGAACAATCTTAAAAAATAATGTTTATTAACTATGTTGAATAAGAAAAATTACATAAACAACATTGGCTCATGCCTATGAAATAAGGAGTGTTATTTTCTGGCTTAAGTGTGTTATTCTACAATTTGAACTAGTTAAATAATATATGAATTATGAAAATACCTTTTATTAAATATAATCATCAAAAGCATCTTAATGAACTTGCAAAAATCCAGCAAAATGCAGATCAATATAATATTTTGTACGATCCTAAAGCATATAGACAAGCTCTACTTGAAAAAATCAAAAATGCTAAATTTCGAATTTATATTGCAGCACTCTATTTAGAACAAGACGAAGCTGGACAAGAAATACTTAATGCTCTTTATCAAACAAAAACAATCAATCCTAACATAGATATTAAAATCTTTGTAGATTGGCATCGTGCACAGCGCGGTCGGATTGGAGAAGATAAAACGCATACCAATGCACGTTTTTATCATCAAATGAAATTAAAACATCCTGGTATTGATGTTCCGGTATATGGTGTTCCAATTAATCGCCGTGAAGTGCTTGGGGTTTTACATCTTAAAGGATTTATTATTGATGATACGGTCATATATAGTGGCGCCAGTCTGAATAATGTTTATCTACATAAACTCGATCATTATCGTTATGATAGATATCATTTTATTACCAATAAATTACTTGCCCAAAGCATGATTGATTACATTGATAATAACTTTTTGCCTTTTGATGCTTTGCAACGTTTGGATGTTGCAGAACACAAATCACGCAAGCAAATTAAAGGCGATGTTAAAGTTTTACGTCAACATCTTTCAGAAACCAATTATCGTTATGCCAATAATGCAGATAATAGTGAGTTATCGGTTTCACCGATTTCAGGTTTGGGTCGAAATAATTCATTGAATAAGATCATTCACCATTTAATTAATTCAACACAACAAAAAGTGATTTTATGTACGCCCTATTTTAATCTGCCGAATATTTTAGTTCGTGACATTATTCGTTTACTTAGAAAAGGCAAACAAGTTGAAATTATTATTGGTGATAAAGAAGCAAACGACTTCTATATTCCTGAAGATAAGCCGTTTAATATCTCCGGCGGATTACCTTATTTATATGAAATCAATTTAAGGAACTTTATTGAACGTTTGCAGTCTTATGTTGATAAAGAACAGCTAATTATTAGATTATGGAAAGATAATAATCAGACCTATCATTTAAAAGGGGTTTGGATTGATAATGAATGGATGTTGATTACTGGAAACAATCTTAATCCAAGAGCATGGCGTTTGGACCTTGAAAATGGGATTTTGGTTCATGACCCTAAACAAGAATTACAGGTACAAATCACACATGAGCTTGATACAATACGCAAAAAAACTACATTAATTACACATTTCCAGCAGATTCAAGCGAGCCAATTTTATCCGAAGCGTATACATAAATTAATAAAAAGGTTGAGCCGAATTCGTGTGGATAGAGTAATTAAGCGTTTATTATAAGTGTGTATTGAATAAACAAGTTAGATATAATTGATTTATACTAG
Organism: Gilliamella apicola; assembly: GCF_000599985.1. NCBI lineage: Bacteria > Pseudomonadati > Pseudomonadota > Gammaproteobacteria > Orbales > Orbaceae > Gilliamella > Gilliamella apicola. Next base: position 1,144,950 of record NZ_CP007445.1, on the reverse strand, counting down.
TTAGACTTTAAATCATTATATTAGCATTAAAATAAAATGCTCTAGTACATTTATCCATGTATTAGAGCTGTATTTTATTCAACTCCCATAAAAAATAAATACGCCAATCTATTCTACTTAACTTAGACAGAAAATTTACAAAATTGTTATTTGCAACATGAATATTTATTAACTATTTTTCTTTGTTAATAATTTAAATAATGTTAATTGTCTTAATCATCAATTTGTCATTAAATGTTCAGGATATCTACGCTATTTTTATACTAAAACGTATAGTTAACCTCAAACTTTTTTACAACCTATTATTTAAGCTTATTTTGTTGTAAATTGAGCACCGTTCGAGCATTTGATGCACTTGTTGCAATGATGTCAATAACACCTGAACGAAGCGCGCCTAAAATCGCAGTTGCTTTTGTATTTTCTGAAGCAATAGCAATTACACATGGAATATTACGCAATTCGTCTATACTAAGACCAATTACACGATTATTCATGGCAGTATCAACGTGATCTCCATTAATATTAAAAAAACCATAACCTGCAATATCACCAACCACACCTTGTTTCAAAGTTGCATGAGTTATTTCTTGTGGAGTAAACCAACCCAGTTGCACCATGTAACTATTTTCGTTCATATCACCAATACCGACTAATGCAATATCTGCTTTGGCTGCTCGTTCTAATGTGTCTTTGATGACCCTATTTTGCATAAAAGCTTCTTTTAGTTCACGATTTTCTACATAGGCTGGTGCATATAGTGTTTCGCTGGTCGCATTAAATTTTCGAGCTAAACTTCGACTAATATGGTCAGCATCAATAATTTCACCAACCCTTTGAGTACCACCAATTCCGCAAATAAATTTACACTGTTTTTCAGGAAATACGCCTACATGACTAGCAATAGCGGCAACATTACGGCCCTGTCCAACAGCCACCGTTACACCTTTTTTTAAAACACTTGATAAATAGTTAGTCACAAGTGCGGCTACTTGTCTACGTTGTTCACCCTCATCTTGATGATCTAAAGCGATTAAAGCACGTTTTATACCAAAACTATTAATAAATTGCTGTTCTATTTTTGAACTAAATATTGGATGATATTTAACATTGATTTCTACAATTCCTTCCAATCTCGCTTTTTTGAGTAACCGACCGACTTTAATACGGGAAATACCAAATCGCTTAGCAATCTCTTCTTGAGTCTGTTCATACTCATAGTAAGCAACAGCAATTTCGGTAAGTAACTCTGTTTCTTGCTTATCTTCAAATATATCCATTATTTTAGCCTTTTGTCATAACATTAATTTTGCTGATTAATCACGAATAATATATTACAAAAACCCGTCGCTTGCTATTCACTACGCCAATAAATAAACCAACAATATCTGCTGAGCAATTAACGAAATTGAATTACGAAAATTTACACTGCCTCTATATAACAGTATCATTGGTTTGGCGATCTCTGTTGACCATAGAGTTTTACCAAGCTAATTGCAGTTATTGATAAATATATAGTTCTTATTCTGGCATCGCTACAATACCATTTTTACCTATAGTCCATATAGGTTCATAAGTTATAATCACTTGCGTTGCATGCAGTTATTTATATCAAATGAGCAAATTTTCATCTACCTAATAATGGTTTCGGCTAACACACCTAAAGACTTTTCTTCATAATAATCACCAATCTTTTATTTAATTATATAAAGTTAAAAATAGAGAGAATTTTTTAATAAATTTGTGACTAAGATCTAACTATTAAAATTATAAGAATTTATGGTTGGATAAAGACATGATTCGTAATTGTTAATTTTAAGATAAGATAAATAACTTAAATTTCTTAATAACAGGTACTAAGAGCTGAAAAATCAGTCATAAAATGGCATGATCATAATTTAAAGCTTAAAACGAAAGTAAAGAATTAAATCAAATTTTAATAATAATTTGTTACTCGCTACTAAAAGAAATAGCCATAATTAAATAACGTCATAAATATTGGCATAATTAAGGTTAATAAAAATCCTTGCACAATTGCAGAGGGAACTATCATTATCCCTGCGCCTTTTTGTAGCATTGGTAAGGTAAAATCCATAGAGGTGGCACCACACAAACCAAGTGCAGTAAGTTTATAACGTTTTATTAAACTCGGAATTAAAATGATGGCACATAATTCGCGCAAAATGTCGTTTAAAAAGGTGGCACTACCAATAATTGCACCATGCGCGTCTGTCATTAAGAGTCCAGAAAGTGAATACCAGCCAAACCCAGATGACATGGCTAATCCAACACGAATTGGTTGATTGAATATCAATGCAGCAATAATACCACCTAAAAAAGTACTTATTATTACAATTATTGTGGTAGCAATACCGACTTTACTAAGTAAGATTTGCTTTAATGAGATATTATTACTCCGTAACTGAATTCCTACCAATAAAAGTAAAAAAAACAAAACAATTTTAGTAATATCTTCATTGTAATGCCAGATAAAGAGAGGAATTAGGCCAGCAATAAAACCTAGAATCAAAGCGATACAAACCCGTAATGATTCTAAAATCATTTTAAAGCGTGAGCCAATATCATGTTTAGTATGAGTGGTTTGCCAAGGTAGGAAAATATCAAATAACATTAAAAAGATAAAATTACCACCAAAAGTACATATAAATAAGACGCCCGCATAAAATAGGATAGTCTGTAAATTATCTTGGAGATTATCAAGGTGCGCTAATTCGGATCCCATTAGAAACAGAATAAAATAAACCATCCAGCTAAGGGTTTTGTTAATTTTGGTTATCCATTGTTGGTTTTTAAAAGTAATTAAATATCCCAAACACAATGGCACAAATGCAATAAGAAGACCAAAATACATTTTTTATTCCCTGACTATTTAGTTTTAATTATTATCTTACTTATATGAAGCTCTCGATAAATCGACAATTGAGTTAAGTAGACAAGCATAGTTATGCAGAATAAGTCGATTTTATATGTCGCTTGTAGACAACCTATCCAAGCGACAATTTTGTCTATTTTAATATAGCGATATTGTGATTAACAATAAAGCTAGTTTATTATTTTAATAAAGCCAAATTCTCAGTAATACTATTTTCGAGTTGATCCAATAAAGCATAACGATTACGATATTCTGATCGTTTTTTACTAGCGATTTCATCCAGTGATTTTCGATAGATTTGATTAGGTAATATAAATAAACCATTGCTGTCTTGTTTGCCATCAATGGTTAACCAGAAATCATCATAATCCGATAAAATACGTTCTTGTCGGGTATTGTAACGCCAATTATTGTAAATATGCGTTTTATTACCCACCGCCACTATTTGTTCTAAATTAAAATAGCGCGCAATAACTAAGGCCGCCTCTAGCGCAACACGTTTAGGAAACAGTCCATAACACTGTTTTGTTGCTTGTTGCACTCGAATGCGAGCCTCACGATGACCTGTACCTTGTAGTCCAGCAATAAAAAGTGTTGTTTTTTGTTGATATTGCATTATTGTAAAAGTTACCGTAGCCAGATCAATGCCATCGTTATCATAAAAATATAGACTGATTTCGCCTTCACGAGCAAACTTATTGCGTGCTTGAATAGCGATTTTGATATTAGCATCATTTTTTACCTTAACATCAGCCAATACAAAAGCAATATTCGGATTATAAAAAGCTTTAGTCATACTGTCAGGATGTTTAGCTAAAAAGTCATAATGGTAGGCTAATGCCTCAAAACGTTCTTGTTGACTTAAACAAGAGGCTAAATAAGGTCGTTGTAATTTACATGGTAAATTGGTTTGGCATGATAAATAATAGCCCAGTAATGGATATAATCTCAATTTATCCAATAATTTAAATGTTATCGGACTTAAAAATAAGGTTCGAAAAAAAAATTTGAAACGATAAGTCGATTTTAGCCACAGTTCATTGAGCGGAAGTTTACCGGTACAAAGCCAGTTAAACAGTTGCCATTTACTTTTTGGCTGAGACATATTCGTAATATTATTCATAAGCAAAAAAATTAAATCAATAAGTTATTTTATTAAATAGTTATATGATGACTAAACTAATAAATAATAATGAAATATTAGTAAAAAGCCATAAAAATCGATCAATAAGGTTACAACACAATCTGAGTTGGCGCAACTGTTCCGAATAAAAGACTGAATTATGTGAAAATAAAAAACGGTGAACTGGTCACCGTTTTTCTATTAAAGTAAATAATCAGTTTAATAACAATAATTATTGTCCTTTTACTTCTTTCAAACCGTTGAAAGGTGCTTTAGAACCTAATGCTTCTTCAATACGAATTAATTGATTATATTTAGCAACACGGTCAGAACGGCTCATAGAACCAGTTTTGATTTGACCAGCAGCTAAACCAACAGCTAAATCAGCAATAGTTGAATCTTCAGTTTCACCAGAACGATGAGAAATAACAGCGGTATAACCAGCATCTTTCGCCATTTTAACTGCAGCGATAGATTCAGTTAATGTACCAATTTGGTTCACTTTAACTAATATAGAGTTTGCGATACCTTTTTCAATACCTTGTTTGAAGATTTTAGTATTAGTAACAAATAGATCATCACCAACTAATTGGATTTTGTTACCAAGAGCTTTAGTTTGGTATGCCCAACCTTCCCAATCACTTTCATCTAAACCGTCTTCGATAGATACGATTGGATACTCATTAGTTAAACCTTCTAAATAGTGAGTAAATTCTTCTGCAGTGAATTCTTTGTTACCTTCACCTTTTAGTACATATTTACCTGTTTCTTTGTTATAGAATTCAGAAGCGGCACAGTCCATCGCTAAAGTAATGTCTTTACCTAGTACATAACCTGCTTTTTCTACAGCTTCTTTAATGCATGCTAATGCTTCTGCATTTGAACCTAAGTTAGGCGCAAAACCACCTTCATCGCCAACAGCAGTATTCATACCTTTAGCATGTAAAACTTTTGCTAAGTTATGGAATACTTCAGAACCCATACGGATTGCTTCACGAACTGTTTTAGCACCAACTGGTTGAATCATGAATTCTTGTAAGTCGATGTTGTTATCAGCGTGTTCACCACCATTGATGATGTTCATCATTGGTAATGGCATAGAGTATTGACCTGGTGTGCCGTTAAGATCTGCGATATGTTGAAAAAGTGGAACACCTTTAGCAGCAGCAGCAGCTTTAGCAGTTGCTAAAGAAACAGCAAGGATTGAGTTAGCACCTAAGTTAGATTTGAAGTCAGTTCCATCTAAGTCAAGCATGATTTGGTCGATAGCTGCTTGATCTAGTGCATCCTTACCAACAACAGCTTTAGCGATTGGGCCATTTACATTTTCAACAGCTTTTAATACGCCTTTACCTAAAAAGCGAGATTTATCACCATCACGAAGTTCTAATGCCTCACGTGAACCTGTTGATGCTCCTGATGGAACGATTGCTAGACCAACAAAGCCACCTTCTAAATGAACTTCTGCTTCAACAGTTGGGTTACCACGAGAGTCGATTACTTCACGACCATGTACTTTAACGATTTTTGCCATGTTATTTTCCTCTATATGACAGATATATTACTAATGTTAATCCAAAAACTATTTTTGTTGCTGCTCTTGATAAGTTTTGGCAGCTTTCACAAAACTCCCAAATAGTGGGTGTCCATCTCGTGGTGTCGAGGTAAATTCCGGGTGGAATTGACAAGCAACAAACCAAGGATGATCTGGGATTTCAATGATCTCAACAAGTTTTCTATCTGTTGAAAGACCTGTTACTTTTAACCCAGCTTCAACCACTTTTGGTAATAAATTATTATTTACTTCGTAACGATGACGATGACGCTCCGTGATCGACTCATTTTTATACATGCTATATACTAATGAATTCGGTTCTAAATGGCAAATCTGAGATCCTAAACGCATAGTACCACCTAAATCACTGTTTTCATTACGTTGTACTACATTACCTGATTCATCGCTCCACTCAGTAATTAAAGCGATAATAGGGTTAGCACAGTCTTTAACGAACTCAGTAGAATTGGCATCTTTAATCCCAGCTACATTACGTGCATATTCAATCATTGCAACTTGTAAACCAAGACAAATACCTAAATAAGGGATTTTATTTTCACGGGCATAACGAGCTGCCATGATTTTACCTTCAACGCCACGATAACCAAATCCACCAGGAATGAGAATCGCATCTAAACCTTTTAACAGATCCGTACCGCGTGATTCAAGATCTTCTGAATCAATATAACGGATATGCACAGTTAAACGATTTTTTAATCCACCATGTTTTAATGCTTCATTCACTGATTTATAAGCATCAGGTAGAGCAATATATTTACCCACCATACCAATTGTAACTTCACCAACTGGATTGGCTTCTTCATAAATTACTTGTTCCCACTCAGAAAGATCCGCTTCTTTGCATTCAAGATGGAAACGATTGCAAACAAAGGTATCTAAATTTTGTGATTTTAATAATGCCGGAATTTTATAAATAGAATCGACATCTTTAAGTGAAATAACTGCACGCTCAGGCACATTACAAAATAGTGCAATTTTAGATCTTTCATTTGCAGGAATAATGCGATCAGAACGACAAATAAGAACATCTGGTTGAATACCAATTGAAAGAAGTTCTTTCACTGAATGTTGCGTTGGTTTGGTTTTAACTTCACCAGATGATGCTAAATATGGCACCAATGTTAGATGCATAAATAGAGTGTGCTCACGACCAACATCAACGGCTAATTGACGGATCGCTTCTAAAAATGGTAACGATTCAATATCCCCTACCGTGCCACCAATTTCAACAATCGCGACATCGAAACCTTTTGCACCTTCAATTACACGTGATTTAATTTCGTTAGTAATATGAGGAATAACTTGAATAGTTGCCCCTAAATAGTCTCCACGACGCTCTTTACGTAATACGTCAGAGTAGATACGTCCAGTTGTGAAGTTATTTTTACGTGTCATTTTGGTACGAATAAAACGCTCATAATGACCTAAGTCCAGATCTGTTTCAGCACCGTCCTCAGTCACAAAAACTTCACCATGTTGAATAGGGCTCATAGTACCCGGATCAACATTAATGTAGGGATCAAGTTTTAGCATGGTGACTTTTAAATTGCGGGCTTCTAAAATTGCAGCAAGAGACGCTGCGGCAATGCCTTTACCTAAAGAAGAAACGACACCGCCTGTAACAAAAATATAATTCGTGACCATTAATACCAGACCATTATTTATTTAATTGAATAATATTGCATCGATTTTAAACTATAAAAATCACTGCAATATATGATGAATCAGACGGGAAATTAGTATAACAGAATCTGCCTTAGCTCACAATTGAATAATTAAGCATAGCAAATAAGTTACTCACTTCGCTCAATTAAATAATATTGATTATTCAGTTAATCCGTCTAAATTCAATTCAAATAATTAATCAGTAAATTTAACTATTTTATTTTTATAGTTATACATAATTATTTGAAGTCGCTGTTGATTGGCTATTTTTTTCCAGATAATCAAAATACTATTTATTAAAGTAATTAAAATAACTAATAGAAATACAAAATTGTTGATCAAAATAGGCGACGAAAATGAGAATAACTGGTTTTTATCAAAATTATAATTAGGATCTGTTGAAATTGTTAATTTTGAAACTGCACCATTATGATAACTTACATTGGTTACTATACCGCTAATTTTTAAATTAGCATTATTTCCTAATAAAATACCATTATAGTAATCGAGTTGTTCTTTGAGCATTTCATTATCATATATATTTTTATAATTTTTATCATAAAGTTGGATTGAATTGGTAAATTGTATGCTTAGATTGTTTTCATCATTTTGTAGCATCACTATTTTTTCTTTTGCATCAAAGATAAATTGCTCAAGAACATTTTTTCGATATTGAGCAACTAATCGTTCAATATTTTCAGCCGAGGTTAATTTTTCGATTTTTTGAATATCATGATGCGATTTTGCATAATCCACCACAGCAGGCCAATTATATGAACCAATACTGCTATCCTCTGGCAGTAAAATGGCTAGCCAGTTTTTAATTCTGTCACAGGGTTCAAGGTTTAGATGATTACAACTGTCATCAAAGGTTAGAATAGCCTTATCGATATCATATATTTTTATCAATTGAAACAGTTTTTCGTTTTTAAAATCTTGGTTTAATTTTGGATAATCTTTAAATATTGGTTTATTATCTATACGAGCATCTAAAATCTTTTTCTTTAACCTAGTCATCACAAAAACCTCTAAATCCTTTTTCATTTTGAAGATATTGCTATGATAAATTTCTTGTATAGATTGAGGTAATAAAGGAAAAAGATTAAGCTTAGAACTGTCTATTGGATTGATATTAAAAAATATTTTATTACATTGAAGGTAATCATCTTTTTTGCTTGGCATATTGTTAATATCACACCAGACACTCGATAAATCGAGATTAATCCGATCCATAGATTGAATGGACAAATTCTTTAAGTTTTTTTCATCATCAATCTGCCAAGTAGTGACAGGTGCAGTTAATTGACGATAAGTAAAATCAAATTTTTCAATGGCATTGGTAAAAAAGAACATTAACACGGTAAGTATTAACCCCGTAATAGCCAATAAGACATTATGGTAGATAAATTTTGGTGCACCATAATTTTTCACTTCTTCGCTTATTGATAAATAGTCACCACAGCTGAGCAATTGTCGAGAGTAAATCCCGATCTGCATATCAATCGGTATGTCACTTTTTTTTGGAAGAAACGGTTTCCAGTATTCGGGATAATAAACATCAAACTTAGTATCAATACGCAATTTCTGATAGCTAGGCCAGTTACATTTAATTTGGGCTTTTATATGATTGACATGTTCGGTATGTATTTCTCGTTTTATAACAGACGCTATTATAGATAATATAAAACATATGATTGAACAAACAACCAATACCAGCGATTGAAAATGTTCGAAAAAAAGCAACCCCATCACACCTAAGACATACGATGCAATCATTAATATACCAGAGTTGCTCCGGTCTTCAATTGCGGTTTCAAATTGATTATTTTCTCTTTTGTTAAGAATTTCAAAAGTGGGTACTTTTTCTGATTCTTCTGTTATTAGTTGGGTAAAGGTTTCATTTGCGCTTTCAGCGCTACTTAAAGGAATAGGTTTTAATTTTCCTGTCTGCCAAAAATCTCCAATTTGCCTCTCTTTACGATCATATAGATTTAGACCAGCTTCCAATAACCCATAATGATTTATTTTAACAACAATTGCATAGCTTTTAGTCAAAACAACTTCTGCAGTATTAATATAGTCTGACTTAATTCTAGGATCTTCATCATGGAAACCTTTATTAAACCCTTTAATACGACCTGCCATACGGTAAGGAAAGAATATCCGTAGATTCCCCATCTTGTAATAGTAATCATAATGACTTACACTGGGATAATCTTTTTCAATATAACCCGTGATTCTCATGACATCCAAACTGATTAATGAACTTTCCCATTGATAAGGATGAGAAATAAGATCTTCATTATCAAGATAAGGCTTAAGCAAAATAACTTCTTCTTCCGTTAACTGTCGGATGGCATTTTCACGGATAACGACATCACCTTCGGGTGGCTTTTCTTTATACAGATCATTCAGTATTTTTGGTTTCGGGATAATCTCCTTTACCAAAGATGGCAAGTAAACAACAAAAAATATAATCGCTAAAATATATAACATACTATTTATTTCTTATAAAAATGAATAAACAACGATATTACCTTACTTAATAATATTTAATGATTTCAGCTGCATTAGATTAATTAATTTTGAAACCAGAAATACTATGGCTATAGTAATAACAACTATCACACACCAATAAGACAATATTGATTGTCAAACTGAAACCCTATAAGCTAAAATAGCATAATGGTTGATAAATTTTTTTGACTATTCATCTAATATTAAAATTCCTTATGTTAAAAATTATTTATATTTTATTTAAACACTGCTCATTTATAAAATAATAAAAAATTATTAATCTGTTTGCTGTGATGTGTTAACTGTTTTTTAATTATTTGGCGATTTTCTCCTGACATTCAATAAAAGCTTTGAGCTTATTGATATCTTTAATTTCCAATTTCCCAGCAACTTTATGTACGATATCTAAATTTATTAATTCATTAACAGCACGGCGATAGACACGATCTGTTGTGCCAAAACGTTCAGCTTCTAAATATTTTTTTTGGAAATTATTTACAGGATGCACATTTAGATGATACTGATAAATATCAAAAGCAATATTAAAACAAATTGAATATAATGATCTTTTTAATAAGATATCTAATGTTTCTTGATAATCAAAAGCGATAGCACTGGCAAAAAACAGTGCTAATTTAGGGTGTTCAAGTAATGATAGATATAATTTATCGATACTAACTACAGCAATAGTTAACACATCTTCGGCGATAATATCAAATTGACATAAATAGTCGGTGAAAAACTCCATTTCACCAAAAATATGATCATCACAATCTACGGTACCAAGATGAAAACAGCGCCCATTATTTGCCTGATAACGTATCGAAATCGTACCATTATAAACAACAATTAACTTATCGACTTTACATCCCTGCCGGAAAAGAATCGTTTTTTCATCAACAATTTTTTTATCAACAATACACTGCTCTATAATTGTTTCAAATAATTGATTATTATCTTGCCAATACTGGTTAAAACGACCTTTATTTAATGATTTCAATTGCATAAAATTATCACAACTAGCCAACTTTTAATAACAAAAATACTCTGTATTTTTAATAGTTAGATATTCAATTATTCATATCGTTATCTTGTTCTAATATGACTTAATTATAATCAACTGTGATAATAATAGCGATATACAATTTTATTTTAACTTTCTGTAATTGAAAATTTTTTGTTAAATTTTATTGATGCTACATGTTCTCTTTTTCATGAACATTGAAATAGCTAACATTATAATAATAATTACATAAAAAACTGGGATTGCATTCATAATAATTTGCAGACCAAAATACTCATTCAATACAGAACTAATTGCCGGACTAAACATGGCTCCAGCACTACCACTGATTAAAATATATGAAACATTTTTACTTGATGCATTTTTTACAAATGTCACGCCATAAGCAACAAAGGCATTATATAACGCAGCGCAAACAAAACCATATCCATAGGTAAAGTAACCAATATAATCAATATGTTGAACATTAACAATCAACAAAGTCATAACAAAGGCTAATATAATAATAGTTACAAAAAAATACTCAATTTTAATCCGCGTAACAATTGCTGTCGAAACAAGAGCCCCAATCAAGGCTGCGCCCCAATATTGAGTGATAATGTTGCCTGCATCTTCAAAAGAAATAGAAAATTTATGACTCACAAATAATGGCGCCCAAGTTAAAAAAGTATATAACGCAAGCATGGCCAAAAATAATCCAAAACCAGCAGATAAAATACCAAAGTTCCATTCAGATTTTTGATGACTTTGTTGTTTTTGATCAGCATGAGGCTCGCTGATTGAATTAAAATTGGTAAATAAAATTATGACTAACATCACTATAGCGACAATGCCAACAGCTAAATAGCTCGTAGCCCAAGACAGGTCATGAGTTAAAGCGTAGGTTGTAATAAGTGGAAAAATCACACCAGCAATATTGAAAGTCGCATCTTGTACAACTAATATTGTACTTTGTATTTTATCTTGCCAAGTAGATACCACAATTGTACCGGCAATGCACAAACCTATTCCACCACATAAACCTACCAAAATCATAGAAACTTGAAGTATTATTAACGAGTTAGTGAGATATAAAATAAATGAACTTATTACGATAATACTATAACTTAGTAAGGTAATTCGTTTAATACCAATAATATCAATTAAAAAAAATGCTAAAATTGTTCCCAGTAATGCCCCTCCATTTAATAAAGAAAAAATGAATGCAACATTATTAACATCAGCACTAAAGCTTTGTGCGATTGGTTCAATTAGCATACCAAATTGACTGGCAAAACCAGCCATAATGAAATTCGCTAAAAAACTGATAAATGTAAGAGATAATTTATTTTTCATATTATTATCCAAAGATATGCATTGCATAACTAATTAGGGTTAAGTAGCAACATTTAAAGCCAGCTTTATCATATTATTAAATGTTAGTTGCCTCTCTTCTGCGGTCGTTTCTTCGCCAGTTAAACAGTGATCAGAAACCGTTAAAATGGCTAATGACTCAATATTAAACTGCTGTGCAATACCATATAGACCTGCGACCTCCATGTCTATACCTAAAACACCCGATCTTTCGAGCGTACCAATTAACGTTTCATCTGGGTCATAATAAAGATCACCACTAAAAACATTACCAACTTTTACAGGTAAACCCATTTCATTAGCTATTTCATATGCTCGATGCAATAATGAAAAGGTCGCGGATGTTGCGATGTTATAACCATTAGCTCTTTTTTGATTGGTCATAGAATCAGTTCCAGCAGCCATCGCCAAAATAACATCTCGCATTTTAATGCCTAGTTGGGTTGCGCCTATACTACCAACTCGAATAATGCGTTTTACGTTATAGTTATTAATTAGTTCATGCGCATAAAGTGTCATTGATGGGATACCCATTCCATGCCCCATCACAGAAACAGCAACACCATCATAAAGGCCTGTATATCCAAGCATATTACGTACATTACAAACTTCTTTTGCGTCAGTTAAATAATTTTCTGCAATAAATTTGGCTCGTAAAGGATCGCCAGGCATGATAACGGTTTGTGCAAAATCGTTAGGATTAGCATTGATATGTGCGGTCATAATATTTCCTGATTAATTAGTAAGTTATTTCCAAATTATAATCAGGATATATTTCATTCAACTAGGACATAAGTCCGAAATCGTTGTTCTATGCCACATTTTTGGAATTTTTTAGGTAATTTAATAATTAAATTATAATTGATTTTTAGAGAGGCGCTTGATGCGCCTTTCATTTTATTTTGAAGATAACTATTTGACTGTTTTTTCACTGCGTGATAAGCCGATAACACCAGATCGAACCATTTCAGCTATATTGCAGGTCACTCGAATTGAAGAAAGACATAACTTAAGTTTGTACTCGTTCCTATTATAAAAAAGGCGCTTGATGCGCCCTTCGTTTTATTTTGAAGATAACTATTTGACTGTTCTTTCACTGCGTGATAAGCCAATAATACCAGATCGAACCATTTCAACTATATTGCAGGTCTCTCGAATTGAAGATAGAAATGACTCTAATTTTTCACTGGTGCCTGACATTTGAACAATATAGTGAGTTGCTGTCACATCGACAATCGAACCTCTAAAGATATCGGCACAACGTTTAACTTCATCACGGGCATCTGACGTTTTAGCCGCTATTTTCACTAACATAATTTCACGCTCTACATGTGGGCCTTCGGTTAAATCATTAACACGATACACATTAACTAGTTTATGAAGTTGTTTTTGGACCTGTTCAAGCACATGTTCATCTCCTGAGGTTTGAATCGTCATTCGACTCATTGTCGGATCTTCAGTTTGTGCGGTCGTAATGGATTCAATATTAAACCCACGTTGTGAAAACAAACCAATGATACGTGACAATGCGCCCGGCTCGTTTTCTGTTAAAATTGATAAAATATAACGCATTAGGTTCTCTCCGTTTTACTTAACCACATTTCATTCATTGCCCCACCGCGAACTTGCATTGGATAAACATGTTCTGTGGCGTCTGTCATGACATCAATAAAAACCAAACGATCTTTTATCGAAAGCGCTTTTTTAAGCATAGGTTCAAGATCTTCCCGCTTGTTAATCATCATACCCACATGACCATAAGCTTCAGCAATTTTTGCAAAATCAGGTAATGACTCCATATAAGATGAAGAGTGACGACCAGCATAAATCATGTCTTGCCACTGTTTAACCATTCCTAAAAAACGGTTATTAAGATTTAAGACAATAACAGGTAGGCCATATTGCAATGCCGTTGAAAGTTCTTGTATATTCATTTGAATACTGCCATCACCTGTAACGCAAACAACCGTTTTATCAGGAAACGCTAATTTAACGCCAAGTGAAGCAGGCAAACCAAATCCCATGGTACCTAACCCGCCCGATGTAATAAAGTGACGTGGTTTATCAAATGGATAATAAAGCGCGGCGAACATTTGATGTTGCCCCACATCAGTTGCCACATATGCATCACCTTTAGTTAATTTGTATAACACTTCAATGGCTTCTTGAGGTTTGATACTTTGACCTTCATGACTATAGGCTAAGCAGTGTCGTGCACGCCAATGTTCAATTTGTTTCCACCAATCAACTAATGCATCAAAATCACGTTCGATATTTAACTCATCCAACATGGATAACATGATTTCAAGAACGACTTTGGCATCACCAACAACAGGAATTGTCGCCTGAATTGTTTTGGATATTGAGGTAGGATCGATATCAATATGGATAATTTTGGCTTTTGGGCAATATTTTTCAACGTTATTAGTCGTTCGATCATCAAAACGTGCACCAATAGCAAGAATCACATCCGCATTATGCATCGCCATATTGGCTTCATAAACACCATGCATACCAATCATCCCTAAGAAATGTTTGTCTGTCCCAGGGAAAGCACTAATACCCATTAGTGTTGAAGTAACTGGTAAATTTAACTTTTCACTAAGGGATTTAATTTCACTACTTGCATCTGCGCTAATTACACCACCACCAATAAATAACACTGGCTTTTTAGCAGACAATAAAGTAGTTAATGCTTTTTTGATCTGTTTTTTATGACCTTGAATGGTTGGATTATAAGATCGCATAAATACTGTTTCTGGATAATGATAATTATATTTATTAGCAGGATTTACAATATCTTTTGGTAAATCAATTACGACAGGTCCTGGTCTGCCTGTTGAGGCTATATAAAATGCTTTTTTTATTGTTTCAGGAATATCTTTACTATCTTTAATTAGAAAGCTATGTTTAACAATTGGACGAGAAATACCAACCATATCACATTCTTGGAAAGCATCATTACCGATTAGATTACTGGCAACTTGACCAGACAAAATAACTAGCGGTACTGAATCCATATAGGCGGTGGCAATGCCTGTTATTGTATTGGTTGCACCAGGACCTGAGGTTACCAAAACCACACCAACATCCCCAGTTGCTCTGGCATAACCATCCGCCATATGCACGGCGGCTTGTTCATGACGTACTAAAATATGCTCTATACCACCGAGTGTGTGAATTGCATCATAGATATCTAGAACACTACCACCAGGATAACCAAATATCTGTTTTACTCCTTGATCAATCAAAGATTGAATGATCATCTCCGCACCTGACAATTTTGCCATGCTTATAGCCTCCAATATAACTAATTTGTCATCTAATAATTCATTTTGCATTAACTTATATATAAAATCAATAAACTCAATAATATAAGTAATACAAATTTTTATAATAGTAAAATATATTAAATTGTTATAAATAAAATTAATTAAAACAATATTTAATAATTTTCATCGCAATATTATTTATTGATTTTATTGTTATTTTTATCGTATTTATATAAACTCTTAATAAGTTAATCTCTGGCGATACTGATTCTAGATTCCATTACTATAATATAGGCGTTATTATGAGCATTCTCTCAATTAAACCCATCTCACTTGCTGATTGGCAATTAGTCAAAGTTTCTGGTACTGATAATCATAAATATTTGCAAGGACAAGTAACAATAGATACTGACAATCTTACAGAACAAACAGCATTATTTGCTGCGCACTGTGATTCGCAGGGGAAAATGTGGAGCAATTTATTAATATTCCAACGAGGTCAAGATATCTATTATATTGTTCGAAAAAGTGTAGTAGAAAAACAAATGGCTGCTTTAAAAAAATATGCAGTCTTTTCAAAAGTAAGTATTGAACCTGTTACTGACTTAAATATTGTTGGATTAGATTCACAAGCAATACCGAGCGAAATACTTGCAAAATTTACGGATAATAATTGTTTTACTGAAAATAATATTACCTATATAAAATTAACCTCTCCTCATGTTCGAGTAATTAAGATAACACCAGAGGCAATCGATAATGATTTAGAGCCTTGTAGCCGTTGGTTACAACTCGATTTAGAGGCTGGTTATCCCATCATTGATGCCGAAAATACTGAAAGCTTATTACCTCAAGCCTGTAATTTGCAATATCTTAATGCTATTAGTTTTGATAAGGGATGTTATTGTGGGCAAGAAATGGTCGCTCGAGCACAATATCGGGGAGCCAATAAACGCGGACTTTATTTATTAGCCGGCAAAAGTGCTGTTTTACCTGTTATTGGTGGCACCATAGAATACCAAATTGATGGTAATTGGCGAGAAAGCGGTCAAGTTTTGGCGGCTTTGAAACTTAATCAGGATAATGATATTTATGTTCAAGTTGTACTGGCTAATGGCATTGATTTTAATACCCCATTTAGAGTAAAAGGGGAAATTGACAGTGTACTTAGTTTTCACTAGTTAAACATCATTTTCATAGATGTTCTATCAAACAGTTAACCATAAAATATTATTAATTGGTTAACTGTTTAATCATTTTAGTATTTATATAAATTATAAATTAACTAATCTTAACTTTTATTTGTCCAATTCTTGTAGTTTCCATCAAGTTAAACATTATTTTCATGGATATTTATCAAATAGTTAACCATAAAATATTGTTAATTGGTTAATCATTTTAGTATTTATATAAATTATAGATTAACTAATATTAATTTTTATTTTCCCAATTCTTGTTTAACTATTTCAATAAAATATTCAACACCCGTTGTTAAAACTTCATCATTGAAGTTATAAGCTGGATTATGTAAATTAGCACCTTGACCAGCTCCTAACCAAACATAAGCACCAGGAATTTTTTTTAGCATAAAAGCGAAATCCTCTGCACCCATTGATGGAGTTGGATCAATAATAACATCGGTTTCCCCTACTACATTTTTGGCTGCTTTAATGGCGATTTCAGCTTGCTTTGCATGATTGATAGTGGCTGGGTAACGCCTTTGATAGTCAACTTCAGCTTTAGCTTCAAATGTAGATGCTATTCCTGTAGCAATTTGTTTAATGCGATTTTCAGTCATATCTTGAACTTGTGCATCGAAAGTCCTAACTGTTCCTCGAATAACTGCTTGTTGAGGTATTACATTCCAAGTATCGCCACTATGTATTTGAGTTACACTGACCACTAATGAACTAAGTGGATCTGCATTACGACTTACAATGCTCTGTAAACCATTAACAATTTGAGTCGCAGTCAAAATAGTATCTTTACTTAAATGAGGAGCCGCGGCATGGGCGCCAACACCCGTAATTTTAATTTCAAAAACATCATAGGATGCCATCATTGGGCCATGGGTTACATAGAAATGGTTAAGTTGCATATTAGGTTGATTATGGATACCATACACAGCTTCAATTGGAAAACGTTCAAATAATCCGTTTTCAACCATAACACGTGCACCACCTTCGTTTTCTTCTGCAGGTTGGAAAATGACAACTACTGTTCCAGCAAAATCTCGATGTTCACTTAAATATTTGGCTGTTCCTAATAATGTAGCAGTATGACCATCATGGCCACAAGCATGCATTTTACCCGGTATTGTTGAGCAATAAGAAATTTTATTTTCTTCAATAATATCTAATGCATCAATATCAGCTCGTAAAGCAATCCATCGTCCATCTTTATTACCTTTAATAATACCAACTACACCAGTTGGTGCAAACTCAGTATACAGTTCATTAATACCAAAAGACTTTAGTTTTTCGATTATAAATTTTGTCGTGTTTGTTTCTTCAAAAGCGGTTTCTGGATGCGCATGGATATGATGACGCCAAGTGATCATATCTAATTTCAACTGATTGATAATACTCATTATGAATTCCTTATTGATTCTCTTTTTTAACTGAGCCAGTGTATATGCATAACTATACGACTATTTCATCTTTTATGAAAATAACTATTTTTACTAAGATTATTGGTTTTAGTTATATAGTGAAACTGAAACAGTTATTTGTCTATAAATTATTGACTAAAACGTATAGTTTATCTGAAACTTCTTGACAGAAATAACATAGGTAATAACCAGAAATTAATAAAAATGGACCAAATGGAATAATTGTCAAAGACTGCTTTTTCAAAATATTCTTCTGAAAAATATAATAGAACATACCCAATAGCGAAGCAATTATCAATAATAGTGGAAGTAATTGATATGGAACCCAAGTACCTAGAGCTGCAAGTAGTTTTATATCACCTCCACCTAATCCCTGCTTATTAGAAATCAGATAAAACAAAATAGCAGGTAATTTAAGTAAAAGATAACCACATAAAATACCAATTAATGCTTCATCTAACCTAATGTTTGTTATATTGAAATAGGCTGCAATTAATCCTGCCCACATCAAGGGTTGAGTAAAAAAATCAGGCAGTAAAAAGTATTTAAAATCAATGGATGCCAACAATAAAAAGTAACAACTCAGAAACATTAAAATAAAACTCTGATAACTAAGATCTTTATCCAGATAAATCACTAAAAATAAAGTAGCGACCAACAATTCCCAAGCAACATATCTGAATAAAATGAAGTTTTGACAATAATAACAACGCCTTTTTAAGATGATCCAAGAGACAATCGGAATTAATTGCCAAAATTCTAATTTCGTTCGGCAACAAGGGCAGATTGAACGTTGAAAGCTTATTTCTTTCAGATAAACTGATAATGTTTGTGACGGAGAAAAACGGCAATATGCAACATTAATAAAACTTCCCACACAAAGACCTAGACAAATAACTATAAACATTATCATCAATGAATGACTTCTCCGAGTTGAAATATCGGTAAATATATAGCAATAATTAAACCACCAATGATCACGGACAAGACTAACATCAATAAAGGTTCAAAAGCTTGGGATAGATTTTCTATTAATGTTTGATTTTGTACTTCATAATAAAGAGCTAAACGGCTTAACATTAGATCTAAAGTACCCGATTGCTCACCAACATGAATTAACTGACGACACAAGTTTGGAAAACAAGGTTGTAGATGTAAAACATGACTGAATGAGTGTCCTTGCTCAATACCTGAAATGATTTGTAAAACACTATTGCGATAAACACAATGGTAAGAAGCATTAGCCGCAGCAGTTAAACCCGCCAATAACGGAATTCCTGCTTTTTGGGTGATCGCAATTGTTTGGAAAATTTGAGTTAAACAACTTGTTTGGATGATTTTATTAACAAAAGGTAATTTCATTAAGGCAATTTCAATTTTGTTACGATATCGCTTGCTAATATAACGTTGAAAAACAAAAAAACTTCCTACGAGAATCATACATACTATATGCCAGCTATGTTGCAGACTGTCAGCAATATCAATAATACATTGGGTAAAAAAAGGAAGCTCTGCATCAAAATCACGATAGATATCAGCAAATTTGGGTAAAACAAATAATAACATGACTAAGCTTACAATTATGGCTACCGATAATAAAAATAGAGGATATCGCATTGCTTTTTTAAGGTTTTTTTGTAATTTAATGGATTTTTCGAGCAATGATGCTAATTGCTCAAAACTCTCATCAAGTTTACCCGTCATTTCACCTGTGGCAATAATTTCACAATATAGTGGAGAGAACACATAATTATATATAGATAATGCACTTGATAGGGACTCACCTTTTACAATTTGCGCCTCAATTTCAGTCATTAAATATTGCCAGTGAGGTTTAGATTGTTCTTCGACTAGTAAATTTAGACTGTCAATGATAGATAATCCAGCCTTTAACATAGTTGCCAATTGCATCGTTATATTTAATAATTCCGAATGGTTAAAGCTACGTGCCGTTATAAAATTCCTCGCTTTTACTTTTATGGCTATTTTACCTTGTAACAATAACTGTTTTTTGGCATCGCTCTGTGAAGTTGCAATTATATGATATTGACGAAAATCTAAGTCATACCAAATATAGAGCCTCTTCATATAAAATCACCTAAAACACGATGTAATTCAGCTACAGAAGTAATGCCATCTTTGACCATTTTCTGACCAGCTTTTTTTAAAGAGATCATATCTGATGGAGCACGAAGCTGATGAGTTAAAATTTGATGTTGAATCTCTGGAGTGATCACCAGAAATTCATATAATCCAATTCGTCCTTTATAACCACCTACACAATGCGAACATCCACTTGCGACATAATGAGGGATAGTTTCATCACCTAAAAAAATTAACTGATTGGCCACTACTTTACAGCAATTGCAAAGTTTACGTACTAATCGCTGTGCAACAATCAATTTCAAACTTGATGAGAGCAGATAATTTTCAATTCCCATTTGATTTAAACGAGTCAACGCTTCGATGCTTGAATTAGTATGTAATGTAGATAAAACCAAATGACCTGTTTGTGCTGCTTGGATAGCGATTTGAGCCGTTTCTTGATCGCGAATTTCACCGATCATTATAACATCAGGATCTTGCCTTAACAGCGCACGTAGTATTATAGAAAAAGTCAAACCCGCTTTAACATTAACAGAAGTTTGATTGATACCTTCAATTGGTACTTCTATCGGATCTTCAACACTGCAAATATTTCGATCACTGCTGTTTAATTTTTTTAATCCACTATACAGTGTCACGGTTTTACCACTTCCAGTCGGTCCAGTTACTAAAATTAAACCTTGTGGATAATCAAGTATCTGTTGAAAATCGTGTAAATTATTAGTACTCAGACCTAAATCATTGATAGTTAACTCTGAGTCATGATTATCCATAACACGTAATACGATTTTTTCACCATTTATGACTGGTAAAGTCGCTATTCGCATAGCATAGCGATCAATCATCAATTGTCCATCTTGTGGTAATCGCTGCTCAGCAATATTAAGATTGGCCATAATTTTTAATCTAGCCGATATTTGTTTAGCTAACGATAATGGTGGTGTAAGCATATCTTGTAACACACCATCAATTCGCATTCGGATACGATAATAATTTTGATAAGGTTCAAAATGGATATCCGAAGCACGATTATCTAACGCTGATAGAAGTAATTTATCAAGACTGGCAACCAACTGTTCTTCTTGCATAAAAAATTTCCTTATTCTTAATTGCTGTTAAATTAAAATTTGAAAATATCTTCACAAGCAGTCGTCAAACTGTCATCTAGTGGTGAAGTTAAGCAAGTTCGAGTCCAATCTAACCCTCCATGAGCCGTATTTTCAGTAGGTGTTAAAGTCGTCGTTAACCCAGTCAAAGCACTTGCACCCACTAATGTGATAACACCATTTGTCACAGTAACGGATGTTACATAATTCGTACTTTTAGTTAATGGCACACCATTGCTACCACTTTTGCAATGAGTTAAATTTCCTTGCTCAATTGCACAAATTTCAACGGCGGTTTTGTAAGCTGTCATCGTTTGCAACATATCAGTTAAAGCCGCTTTTTTCACATATCCTTGATAAGCAGGCAAACCAATAGCAGTTAAAATAGCGATTACAACAATTGCAATCATTAATTCAAATAAAGTAAATCCTGATTGATTGGACATAAATTCCTCAGTAAAAAAGTAAATGGTTTAAGTTGTACCTTTATAGCAAAACAAAAAAATGAAATAATAAGAAGATCGCTATTTTGGAAATTTAAATACACTATTTTGGAAGCGGACTGAATTTAATTAACTTTGTTTGTGAAATATATCGCAAAGACAAGTCTATAAATGAAATGACTTTAAAAATGAGTTGGAGTTTACTATGTCACTAAAAATTGTTAATGGTTGGTTACAAGGTGTCAAACAGATCATTTCACCATTTTATGATGAACGCCCAACTGGCGTATCTATTTCATTATTAGTGATCCATAACATCAGCTTACCACCGAATCAATATGGTGGACCTTATGTGGAACAGTTATTTACCGGTAAACTTGATCCAAATATGCATCCCTACTTTGCAACAATTCATAAACTAAAAGTATCAAGTCATCTATTCATTCGTCGAGATGGAGAAATTATTCAATTTGTACCGTTCGATAAACGAGCTTGGCATGCAGGTAAGTCAATTTTTGAAGGGCAAGAAAACTGTAATGACTTTTCAATTGGTATTGAAATGGAGGGATGTGATACTGATAATTTTACGGATATACAGTATCAACAACTTGCAGCAGTAACCTTATTACTACAACAAACTTATGCTATAAAAAATATTATCGGTCATAGTGATATTGCGCCCGACCGTAAGACGGATCCTGGTCCATGTTTTGATTGGCAATTTTATCGAGGATTGCTTGCTCAAAAATCACAAGTAAAGCTATTTGAAAAACAACTTGAGTTAATTATTGAAGAGTTACAAAAAACCGCATTATGGCAAACATCGCCACCTAACCCTGATGCTTTTTTAAGTGAACAACCCTTTGCGCTTGATACTATGCAAGCTCAAGAATGGTTACAATGGATTTTTATTCCACGCATGCGTGCTCTTATTGAAGCTAATGCCAACTTACCACAATTTGCTTTACATCCGTACTTTGAAGAAGCACTAAAAGATGAAGAAGCAAACATTCATAATTTATTAAATTTAATTAAACAGCTGGATAAATTATCAACATCATAAAAAAACAATAAAAAAATTACCGCATAAAATTTGTGGTAATTTTTTTGTTAATATTGGTGTTGAGTCAATCAAAACAGTTGAAAATACCGTTAATTTACTCTAGGTAACTTTAAAGTTAATCACCTATTTTATCTGTCTACGATACTCATTGACCGCCTGTTGATGATTTCCATAATTATCAGAAAACGTATGCCCACCTGTCCCATTGGCAACAAAGAATAAATAATTTGTTTTAGCTGGGTGTGCCGCAGCTTCTAATGAAGCTAAGCTTGGCATAGCAATAGGTGTTGGCGGTAATCCATCAATAACATAGGTATTATAAGGATTTTCGGTATCGGTTAAGTCGATACGCCGAATCACTCCAGTATAATTATCACCTAAACCATAAATTATAGTAGGATCGGTTTGCAACTTCATTTTGGCTTTTAAGCGATTAACAAACACAGAAGCGACATTGGCACGCTCAGAACTAAGACCTGTTTCTTTCTCTATGATTGAAGCAATAATCAACATTTCATAAGGTGATTGATAAGGTAAATCACTATCTCGGTTATCCCAGATTTTTTGTAAATTGCTTTTCATGGTCATATGCGCACGTTTCAAAATATTAATATCTAAGGTATCTGCCGTGTAAAGATAAGTGTCAGGGGTTAACCAACCTTCAATTGATCCTTCAATTCCTAGTAATTTTGCGATTTCTTCGTCAGTTTTTTCAGTTAATGTTTGCTGTATATAAGGCGTGTTTTGAATCACTTTTAACCAATCTTTAGCACGTTTACCTTCAACAAATTGAATAGAGAAATTACTCTCTTTACCTGATACTAATAATCGCAAAAATTCTTCGACTGTCATATGAGGATGTAATTGATACGTTCCAGCTTTGATAGAGCTTAAGGAGGGATCTAACTTATATAAATAAGGTAGTAGAAAGGCTCTATCCAACAATTTTGCCTCTTTGAGTTGAGTAATTAATTGATGTATTGATGTGCCTTTTTTCAATACAAACATCTGATTATTAGGTGTTACATTAATTTGCTGCTTAGAAAATTGCTGTAAAGAGTAGTAACAAATACCGAAAGAACCTACAACAATTACAATAAGGGTCAGTAAAGTATATAAAAATATTTTTTTAATCATAACTCATCTATCTACATAATGGATTTTTGCTCGTTCAGTTAAGCGTGTAATCAATTCATAAGGACTAATGCCCGTATATTTAGCTATCTCTTCAACAGGTAAATTTTGTCCCCAAAATATCACTTCATCACCAGGTTTTTCCTGACTATCAATACCTAAATCGACCACAATCATGTCCATTGATACATGGCCAACAATCGGCACTCTGCGACCATTCACTAAAACCGGCGTATTTTCAGGAATATTTCTTGGATAACCATCCCCATATCCCATTGCTACAACGCCTAGTTTTGTATCTTGTTGACTGCACCAGATCTGACTATAACCGACAGATTCACCTTTTTTATGGCTACGTACCGCGATAAGTTCTGATTTAAATGTCATGGCTGGTCTTAATTCAGCAATCGGTTCATTAAAGGGTGAAATGCCGTATAAACTAATGCCAGGACGCACTATTTCACGCTGTGATTGCGACCAAGCAAGCGTACCACTTGATGCGGCGATAGAACATTTACCAATCAGTGACTTATCTTCAATTGAGGCAATGAATTGATCGAACAATTCGAGCTGTTTTGAAGTTTGTTCGGAAGTTAATTCATCGGCAGAACTAAAATGACTTATAATATTTATAGGTTTACGCACCACCGAACAACTGGCTAAGCGATAAAATTCCGTCTTTGCCTCATCAAGATTAAAACCTAAGCGATGCATTCCTGTATCAAGTTTAAACCATGCAGTAATTTCGTTTTCAAGTGGAGATGATTGTAATGCATCAATTTGCCACTTACTGTGAATAGCTGATTGAATATTGAAATCAACTAAATCAACGATATCATCATGTGGAAAAAAACCTTCTAAACATATGATAGGAGTGTTGATCCCTTTTTGACGTAATAGCATTGCTTCACAAATCCGCGCTACACCAAAATAATCCACCTTGTTTTGTAACAGTTCAGCTACACCGACAATACCATGTGAATAAGCGTTTGCTTTAATGGTTGCCACCAATTGACTATTTGGTGCGATTTTTCGAATATACTCGACATTATGAACAATTGCTTGACGATTAACTTCTATTACTGCGATAGACATTTTTATCAACCTAACTTTTTATTAAGCCATCATTGTAAATACTGTTAATGATAATGACAAATTTTTCTTTTCATAAAAAAACCTACTTTTACTATTAAAATTTTCACAATCCTAATTAATTTAATTATTTACACACTTAATAATAATGATTATCATTTGCATTATATTTACTTAGATAATTTAACGCTGTACAGGATAAAATAAATAATGAGAACGTTTAGTACCAAAAATTTCGTTAAACCAAGCTGTTATATTGCAATATTAAACTTATGCATTTATGCAGATGCTTTTGCAGAAGAGCGAAAAAATAATCCACAAGATACCATTGTTGTTACAGCCGATCGTAATGAAAAAACTGTTTGGGATAGCTCTGTATCAGTAAGTGCAGTCAATCGTGATGACATCGAAAAACAAAATGGTGATTCTGTTGTTGAATCATTACGTGATATTCCTGGAGTAGAAATTACCGATAATGCTCTTGCTGGGCGCAAACAGATAATGATCCGCGGTGAAGCCCCTTCACGTATTTTGATGTTAATCGATGGGCAAGAAGTAACTTACCATCGTTCTGGACACGGTTCGAGTGCCGGGGTGTTAATTGATATGGAATCCGTTGAACGCATAGAGGTGATTAAAGGACCTCATTCAGTATTATACGGTTCACAAGCCATTGGTGGTGTGGTTAATTTTATAACCCGTAAAGGTAGCAAAAATGGTTCTCCCATCAATGGGGATATGAAATTTATTTATAATCAATCAACAGATGGTTTTACCGAAATGGGCACTGTAAATGGTTCAATTGACGGCATTTTTGATTACCGTATTAGTGGAACTTATGCTGAAAATAATGATCGTAAAGCCTATCAAGGCAAACTACATAATACCGATTTTGGTAATAACAGTTTAAGTTCATGGTTTGGACTTAATCTAGATAAACATAAATTTGGTGTATCATTAGATCGTTATAAACTTGATACTAAAACCTATACTGACAAAGATGATACCTCACCAGAAGTTAAGGAATTCTGGGTTAAACTACCTAAATTACAACGTGAAAAAGTTGGATTATTCTATGATTATGAAGCTAATGGTGATTTTTTAAAAAGACTTCATTATGATGCTTACACACAAAAATTAAATCGTCAATTTAGAAACCATGTTGTGGTATCCCCGGCACCTATTATGAATGTAACAACCAATACCGCAACTGATGATGAACAAAAAACATATGGGATGACATTACAATCAGATTTTGAGTTACGTAAGAATATAAATCTCATTACAGGTATGCAATATCAACAAGATAATGTCGATCAAGATTCGCATAACGTAGTCGTATCAAAAATGCCTTCACCAAGAGCAAGTTACACACAACACAAATATCTAACCAATAAATGGCAGCAATCAAGTATTTCACTATTCGGACAAAATGATTGGGCAATTACCAATGATATTTCTTGGAATATTGGTGCTCGTCAATATTGGGTACAATCCAAACTAAAAAAAGGTCATACAACAATCAACAAAGTTCCAGTTATAGGTGCGGCTTCAGCCAATTATAAAATTGATAACAAAAAGAAAGATCATGATAATAACTTTGTCGTGTCATCAGGTTTAACCTATTCTGGTATTGAAAATACACAATTAAGAGCCTCTTTTGCACAAGGATATGTTTATCCAACACTTTCACATCTTTATGCAGTCACCTCTGCGGCTTCGCAAACAATCTATGGTAACTCTAATCTAAAAGCTGAAAAATCCAATAACTACGAACTTGGTTTACGTTATAATAATAACCAATGGTTAATTGATGGGGCGATTTATTTTTCAGATGCAAAAGATTACATTACGCAAATGAATTGTAATGGTTCTGCGATTTGTGATGGCATATCTGGGCGAAATTACACTTATTACGGTAATGCCAATAAAGCCAAAACTCATGGTCTTGAATTGAGTATTGAATATTTAGAACTACCCGTTAACCCTTATTTAAAAGGCAATTATTTACGTCGTAAAATTGAAACAGAAACCTATAATACTTATGATACTGGTAACCCTCGCTTTACAGGAAATGCAGGGATAAAACATACAGCTTACTTCGATAAATTTGATATTGATTCCGATCTGTTTATACGATTTGCGACCAAAGCCACACAGCGTAGTGATTCATCGGTATATCATTACAGCGGATGGTCAACACTGAATTTATCGGCAACCACCTCGTTTGGTACAGATCGTCAATACCATATTGGGATAGATCTCAATAATATTTTAAATAAGAATTATAGAACTGCTTATGAATCGATTCCTGCTGCCAAATTCCATGCCATAATTAGCGCAAGTATGAAATTCTAGATTTAAAGATTAACCTTGCTCACTCATTAGCGATTATGATCAATATTGCATCGTCGCTAACGAGTAAAGTAGATTAGTTACACTACTTTCGGGTTAAATTTTTATATAAATGTTTAAATGCCATAATCGGATGATGGATAATCATTCTTGGTCCTGAAAAACGCATAACTTGTTTGATTTTCTGTTTATAATCCTTACGATAACAATGTTTAGGGCAGCGCTCGCAAGTCGTTTTCTGCTCTCCAAAACGGCACATAGTTAAGCGTTGCATCGCATATTGCAATAGGTCGTTACATTCTTCACATAACTGATTAGATTTAGAATGATGATGTTTGTTGCAATATAGATAAATCATTGCACTAACAGTTTTCTTTTCTTCTTGAATTTTTGGTCCGGTATTATTGGCAACCATAATCTTACATGTTAAATAAATAAAGTGATAAAATAAATATGAATTTAACTATGATCACAAGGATTCGTTATAATGGCAAGAATTATTAATAAAGATACAATCGTTTGCATGTCCCTTTCAGCAAGACCTAGCAATTTTGGTACCCGGTTTCATAATTATTTATATGAACAACTTGATTTAAATTACCTCTATAAAGCCTTTACCACTAATAACTTAAAAGATGCGATTTATGGTATCAAAGCGTTAGCCATTCGTGGTTGTGCCATTTCAATGCCTTATAAAGAAGCTTGTATTGAGTTTATTGATGAATTGGATGATTCAGTAAAATCGATTCAATCGGTCAACACGATTGTTAATACTGATCACTATTTAAAAGCTTACAATACTGATTATATTGCTGTTGCTAGACTAATTGAAGAAAACCACATTGATAATAGTACTCCTTTTGTCTTAAAAGGAAGTGGCGGAATGGCTAATGCTGTAATTGGTGCCTTTTATGACGCAGGTTTTAAAAATGGCATAATTGCTGCACGCAACCAAACAAAAGGTGAAGCTTTAGCCAAGCGCTATGGTTATGCTTGGGTTAAAAACGAGCAAGACATCGCGCCTGAACAGGCAAAACTCATTATTAATGTAACGCCAATTGGAATGCTTGGCGGTGCTGAAGCCAACGATTTGGCGTTTCCGCAATCAATGATTGAAAATGCCGATATTGTATTTGATGTAGTTGCTCTGCCCGTTGAAACTCCTATGATAAAATTTGCCAAATCACTTAATAAAACCATTATTTCCGGTGCTGATGTAGCAGTATTACAAGCACTTGAGCAATTTGTGTTATATACAGGCGTTACGCCAAGTAAAGAGTTAGTGAAGCAAGCTGGAGATTTTGCTAGGCAGGGTTAAACAATAGTCTATTCCACCCGCTTTATGGGTGGAATAATATCAAAAGTAGATGAACCACTTTAACAATTGGAAATTTATAACATAGCTTGATGTAACTTCTGATACACTGCCAATAACTTTTGATGCATCGCGAATTGTTGCAAATTATTATTGAATGATTTATCCGTCATGGTTAAATCAGCTAAGCCGAAAAACATTTTTTCACCATTGGCATATTGCCACATCTCATCAACACACTCTTTACCATACATTTTATTGAATGCATCTTGATAATTGCTAAACTGTTTTTTATCTCGCTCAAGAATAAAATTAACTAATGTTTGTAAGCAACGATAAGCATGATTGCGTTCCGTGGTAAAAATTGACTCATTCATTTCAACCGTCCAGTCAATCCAAGCTTGCGCTTGATCTATATCTTTTGCTGCCAATGCTAGCATCGCTTTAAGTTCACCAATGCGTAACGTTAACCAAGCATTATCTTTTCCAGTTGCAATGCCGAGCAATTCTCGAACTCGGGCAAAATCATCCAAGCCCTCTTCATCTAATTGTTCAATAATAGTCAGATACTGTTTAGCCGTCATTTTTTTATAAGGCAACGATAAAATCAGATCTCGCAGATGAATCGCCATATTATTATTGGCATACAACAAATCTTCTGGTGGATAGATTTCTGACATACCAACAGCTAAAATTCGACAAGCATAGACGCCTAAATGCTCATAATCCATAATTAATACTTCGGTTTCATAGCGGTTAAAAATCGCCATTAAGTTTGCAAATTCCTGTTCTGTGGTTCCAGAAAAATCCCAATCCACAAATTCATAATCAGATTGTTGATTAAACAGATCCCAAGAAATTAAACCACTTGAATCGATAAAATGTGTTTCTAAATTACTCAAATCTGCGACATCATCGTTATCAAAGCTTGGTGGCGAAAATACATCAAGATCTTTCAAGCTACGACCTTGTAATAGTTCAGTAACGGTTCTTTCAAGGGCAACGCCAAAATTAGGATGCGCTCCAAACGACGCATAACTGGTACCATTTTGAGGATTAAATAACACGACACAAATTACTGGAAACTCGCCACCAAGAGACGCATCAAAGCAGTAAAGTGGAAAACCTTCATTTTCAAGTGTCTCTATCGCCGCTAATACCTCTGGGTAGCGATTAATTACATCAGTTGGAATAATTGGTAAACTAATGGCTTCAGCGATAATTTTATTTTTGGCAAAACGTTCAAAAATTTCTGATAAACCCTGCACTCGAGCTTCATTACGTGTATTACCCGCAGACATACCATTAGAAGCGTATAAATTAGCAATCAAATTTACAGGCACATAAACCGTTTTATGATCTGACTGTTGAACAAAAGGTAAAGTACATATTCCTCGTTCTGGATGACTTGATTGCAAATCAATTAAATCCATTGCGGTTAACTCACCATTGGGATTATAAAACTTAAGCAGTTTTTCAGATAATAATCCTTCTGGCAAAAGACCACTTTCAGGAATTGGAAACCATTTTTCTGTTGGATAGTGTACAAAGTCTGCATTGGCAGCATCTTCACCCAAATAAAAATCAGAAAAGAAATAATTGGTCGATAATCGCTCAAAATATTCTCCTAATGCTGACGCTAGCGCAGCTTTTTTACTTGCACCTTTACCATTGGCAAAGCAAAGTGGGCATTGGGTGTTTTGAATATGGACAGACCAAACATTAGGCACAGGATTAAGCCAAGAAGCTTCTTTCACTTCTAAATCATAGCTAGCTAATTGTTGGTGAAAATAGTTAATAGAATCTTCAAGGGCGGCGTCTTTGCCGGGGATAAAAGTTTTCATATAGTTTCTCAAACGTTTTATAAAATAAAAATATTGCTTTATTGATGGATTTATTTTTAAATGTATACGCTATTGTTCTAAATTAAAAGTATTTATCATCAATAATTTTTATTTAAGGAATTAAAATGAATAAAATAGTAAATTCTGAGAAATTTTCACTAGGCGACTTTTTCTTTTTAAAAAAAATGATCACTCCAATATTCATGACTGTTATTTATTGGATAACATTAGTTTTGATCGCTATAGGCGGACTAGGTATGATTTTTGCTAGTTTTGCAAGTTTTAATTACAGCTTTTTTGGTGGAATGTTTGCACTTATCGGCAGTATTATTACTCTTGTAGTTGGAGTTATTTCAGCCAGAATTGGTTTTGAATTAATATGTGTTTTATTTAATATTAATCGTAACATCGAAAAATTAGCATTAAATAAAGATGATAATACCAATGATAGTTCAAATGAACAAACTATAATTAGCCAAGACAAATTTTAGTTTTCTTGTCACAATAAAAGTGGGATAGATTCCCACTTTTATAAAACCACTCCCTAAAATAAAACTTAAACCAAATAACAGATCAATAATTAATAAATAATACGTTACGACACATTTAGTTCGCTTAACGGCCATCTTGGTCGGACATTAATCGCTAAATCACTATACTGTTGTTGTTTAAGATGAATCATACCTGCATAGGCAATCATCGCACCATTATCTGTACAAAACTCTATGCGAGGGTAATAAACCTGACCTTTACGTTGTGCCATCAGCTCAGCTAATTTATTACGTAACGGTTTATTGGCACTTACCCCACCAGCAATTACCAAGCGGTTAAAACCCGTTTGCTCAAGTGCTCGGCGAGATTTTATTAATAATGTATCAACTAACGCATCTTCAAACGCGCGTGCAATATCGGCTTTAGTCTGTTCATCAAGTTCAACACCTTGGTTATATTGATGGATAGTATTAGCCGCGGCCGTTTTTAATCCTGAAAAACTAAAATCCAGTCCAGGACGATCCGTCATCGGTCTAGGAAAATGAAATCGAGAAGAATCGCCTTGCTCAGCTAATTTCGAAAGTTTAGCTCCACCCGGATAGTCTAAACCAAGTAATTTAGCTGTTTTATCAAATGCTTCACCAGCCGCATCATCGATAGATTCACCCATTAAATGATATTGACCAATACCGGTCACACTAATAAGCTGTGTATGCCCTCCAGAGACAAGTAACGCCACAAACGGATACTGCGGAGGATTATCTTCCAACATTGGCGCAAGTAAATGCCCTTCCATATGATGCACTGCAACAGCGGGAACATTCCAAGCATAAGCAAGAGAACGACCTATTGATGCACCAACCATTAAAGCCCCCACTAAACCAGGCCCTGCCGTATAAGCGACGCCATCGATATCCGCCGATGTCAAGTTAGCTTCTTTTAATGCAGCTTGAATTAAGGGGACAGTTTTGCGAATATGATCACGGGAAGCCAATTCAGGTACAACCCCACCATAATCAGCATGTAATTTAATTTGCGAATAAAGTTGGTTAGCGATCAAGCCTTGCTCGTCATCATAGATAGCAATACCAGTCTCATCACATGAAGTTTCGATTCCAAGTACTTTCATCAATGTTTACCTACATAATTGGAAAGGTCATCTTCACTCCAAAGATCTTGTTCGGATATCTCATTATCTGCAATGCGATGTTCTTCATTAGCCCACTCACCAAGATCGATAAGTTGACAACGCTTGCTACAAAATGGTCGATATATATTTTTGTCTGACCACTCAACATCCTTTTGACAAGTTGGACATTTGACAAACTGGATAGTTTCTTTATTCATTTAAACTCTTTAAAAATATTTACTAATGTTAACAACAGGCTAATTCAAATTCTAATGCTTCAGTAATAGTATTTTCACTAGCTTCAAGTGGTATAAATCGAATACTATAACGAGACATATGTCCTGAAACTTGAGGATAAACATTTTTATCCAATGAGACTCGAATTCGAATTAAATTAAACTCGCCACTGGTTTCTTGAAAAAAATTACTATTATAAACAAATGGTTTAAATTCACCCATTTGCCGAATCATTTGCATACAACATGACAAAGCTTCATCAAGAACTGTCAAATGTTGTAACCAGTTTTGCACTTGCCTATCGCGCTTTTCTTGTAACTGTTCTAACCATAAATAAAAAGATGGAAGATCGAAACTACAGCATCCGCCTGGGATCATTAAACGTTGACGGATCGCAGTAATAAAACGGTCATCTTTTAGAGCTTGTCCTAGGCGCATAACCGAATTGAATTTAACTAAGTACTCATCAAATTGACTAATTAAATTATTTAATAGTACTTGATCGACACCGTCGATATTTGCCCAAGATAAAAGTTTATTTTTTTGAGTCTCGATTTCCTTGATTAGTTCACTTTTTACATCATTACGTTCAATGATTTCTAATAATTCGGATAGAGAATGAAAAAATAAAAGCGCATTATTTTGATCAAAATGACTGTGCAAATTTAATTGCTTTAACAAAAATTCAATACGTAACCATGTGCGCATCTTTTCATTTAGTGGATGTTCAAAAATAATCTTATCCATACTTAACCATTTTTAATATTAAAGTTATTTAAATATTGTTGATGCAATTTATTCACTTGCGCGGTTAATGAAGTCAAATCACCATTATTTACAATGATATCATCAGCATAAGTTAATCGTTTTTTAGAAGAAATTTGTGATGATATCATTTTCTGTGCTAGCGATTTATCGATATTATCTCTCTGGATAAGTCGCTCTAATTGTAACTGTTCTGGTGTATCAACCATTAAGACTCTATCAGCAAAATTATGTAAATTATTCTCAACTAATAGGGGAACAACCCAAATTACATAAGCGACTGTTTGCTGAGCAATTTGGATTTGTGTTTGTTCTTGAATGATTGGATGTAGCAAATTATTTAGCCAAAGTCTTTCATGATCATTATTAAAAATAATTTCTCTTAATTGACTACGATCTAATTCATTATTGGGTAATAAAATTTCTTGGCTAAAATGTTTAACAATCAGCTTATATGCTTCGGTTCCTATTTGAACAACTTGCCTAGCAATCACATCAGCATCAATAATAGGCACACCTAACTGAGCAAAAAGGTTAGCAATGGTACTTTTACCGCTAGCAATTCCACCACTCAGAGCAACAATATAAGGCATGAAATAGATTCCAAATCCAATCAGATAAAATTCTTGAAATATTATATCATACACTCATTTTCATTACACACGCCAAATTATCTAAAAAGTAAAGAAAAACAGGGAATTTTGTTTAGATATTATAAGGAACATTTTTTTCAAAATAACCTCTTAATTTATCAACCAACTGATTTTTTGAAAAATAGTAAAAAAGTATTCTTTTTTATTGCTCAATTAATTCAAATAAGCATGCGTATTAAACCGATAGTTTTCACATAGTTAAAATAATAGTAATGATATTGCAGAAAAAACCGGCTATTACTTTTACTTATCATTATAGTAAAAATAAATTTAATAAAATTGTTGGTTTTATATTTATAGCTGTATATAATTACATGCATCTGTATAAAAAAACAGGAATTGATGATGAGACCATTAACGGAACGCCAAAGACAGATTTATGATTTAATCAAAGATAATATTCAAACAACCGGAATGCCACCTACTCGAGCAGAAATCGCCCAAAAATTAGGATTTCGCTCAGCAAATGCAGCAGAAGAGCACCTAAAAGCGCTCGCCAAAAAAGGGGCAATTGAAATGATTGCTGGATCATCTCGAGGAATTCGCTTATTACTGGAAAGCCAAGAAGAACAGAATGATTTTCCAGGAATTCCGCTAATTGGACAAGTTGCAGCTGGTTCGCCGATTTTGGCTCAAGAACATATTGAAAGTCACTACCAAGTTGATCCATCTCTATTTAAACCTCATGCCGATTTTTTACTTAGAGTTCATGGCATGTCAATGAAAGACATAGGAATTATTGATGGTGACCTACTTGCTGTACATAAAACGCAAGATGTAAAAAATGGGCAAGTTGTGGTTGCTCGTATTGATGATGAAGTAACAGTTAAAAGACTTTCACGCAAAGGTAAACATGTACAATTAATTGCCGAAAACGAAGAGTTCTCACCTATCGAAGTTGATCTTGAAAAACAAAGTTTTGCAATTGAGGGAATTGCTGTTGGAATAATTCGTAATGGATCATGGATGTAAGAACAAAGTTGGTATAAAATGGCTAATAATTGTTAATTAGGAGATAACAATATGTGGCTATTTTGGTTATATGAATTTTTAGGATTTGTTGCAGTTATTTCACTTATCGTTGCTTACTGTCGTATTCGTAAACAAAGATTTTGGTCTTTTACATGGAAATATTTAAAGTGGATATTATTGTCAATTGTTGGCGTTTTATTGGTAATAGCCATACTTTGTCGACATGATCTCTACAATGCCACCCATTGTTATTTTCGCGGAGTGAGTATGCATGCCCAAACAAAATATTCTATCTATTTGGGCGAATGTCAGGTAGAAACGCCAAGTGGCAGTTATATACCGATCGATCGAACAGAAGCGTTACTTGGTTCTAATGACCATGGTAATGGCTCAAGTGACCATGGTAATAATGATGGCGGAAATGATCTATCCAAGTAATTAATTAAATCTTAAAAATCAGACTATCACAACTATGATAGCCTGATTTTTTTATTACGATAAAATCTTAATCTACTAATTCAAAACGCTGTTTTTCATATTTATGTTTAGAATAATGATACTAACAATGCTGATATGCTAAACAATACTTCTCTAACTTTTTAAAACCAAAAATTAATACAAAACTAACACAAAGATAAATAACTGCAGCGATACCAAATGCATGAAAAGGTCGATACGTTTCAGCATAAATATATCGAGCAATTTTCATCACATTTATTAAATTAATTCCATAAAAACATTAATATAGTTGTTTTCAAATAACTTGGTTATATCATTTTAATAAACTGCTATTCTGTAGGTTCAAACCAAAATAAATAATCCATCTCATATAAAAAAATATTAAAAAACAAATCTTATAAAAACAACAATGATAGCTTTGTAAAAATTATTCAGGAGTCTATGTCATTTCATTTTCTTTTCTTAAAATAATCATTTAAAAGACGACTTATAGATTATTGTTATTTATGTAATGAAATCATTGAATAGATATTCTTTAACATCTCATCAGCATTAATCATTAAGTATCAATCAATTTTTCTTAATTATCTCCATTTCAACAATCTGAAAATTATTAAACTATCAAATTAATTCTATAAAACATTAATATAGTTGTTTTCAAATAACTTGGTTATATCATTTTAATAAACTGCTATTCTGTAGGTTCAAACCAAAATAAATAATCCATCTCATATAAAAAAATATTAAAAAACAAATCTTATTAATAACAACAATTACAATTTTGTAAAAATTATTCAGGAGTCTATATCATTTCATTTTCTTTTCTTAAAATAATCATTTAAAAGACGACTTATAGATTATTGTTATTTATGTAATGAAATCATTGAATAGATATTCTTTAACATCTCATCAGCATTAATCATTAAGTATCAATCAATTTTTCTTAATTATCTCCATTGCAACAATCTGAAAATTATTAAACTATCAAATTAATTCTATAAAACATTAATATAGTTGTTTTCAAATAACTTGGTTATATCATTTTAATAAACTGCTATTCTGTAGGTTCAAACCAAAACAAATAATTCATCTCATAAAAAAATATTAAAAATCGAATCTTATTAAAAACAACAATTATAATTTTGTAAAAATTATTCAGGAGTCTATGTCATTTCATTTTCTTAAAATGAAATGATGATTTAATTGCTTGTTAAGATAATAGATCATGAAATTAACAGGTTGGTAGCTTTAATAATTTTTTAAATCATAAGTTTTGTTATGGAAATAGCCATTAAATCATTAAAAGCAATTTTATTATTCTAAAAAAAGCCTTCAAAAACTAATCCTACAGTGACAATTTATCACTTTGTCGGTATCATATTCGGCATTTTATTATAATCGATTAGGTTTAGTGTGAATATTCAACAATTATTAACGCAACGCGTTTCGCAAGCAATGATTCTAGCTGGCGCCGATAACAACTGTGATGCTTTGATTAAGCAGTCGGCTAAAGTTCAATTTGGTGATTATCAAGCTAATGGTATTATGGCAACCGCCAAAAAACTGGGTATGCCACCAAGAGCATTGGCAGAAAAAGTTTTACAACATTTAGATATTGATGATATTGCCGATAAAGTTGAAATTGCTGGTCCAGGTTTTATTAATATTTTTCTAAAAAACAGTTGGATTGCCGAGCAAAACGAAATCGCATTAAACAGTGATAAACTCAATATTACTTTACCTGCTAAGCCACAAACAATTGTGGTTGACTATTCAGCGCCAAACGTCGCCAAAGAGATGCATGTTGGGCATTTGCGTTCAACCATCATTGGTGATGCCAGTGTGCGGGTATTATCTTTCTTAGGTCATAATGTTATTCGCGCTAATCATGTCGGTGACTGGGGCACACAATTTGGTATGTTGATTGCTTATCTTGAAAAGATGCAAAACGAACATGCCAATGATATGGAACTGTCAGATTTAGAATCTTTCTATCGTGCGGCCAAAAAACATTATGATGAAGATGAAGCCTTTGCCGAAAAAGCACGTAATTATGTGGTTAAATTACAAGGTGGTGATGAGTACTGTCGTGATATGTGGCGTAAGCTTGTTGATATTACCATGACACAAAACATCGCAACTTATAAACGATTAAATGTGACATTGACAGTTGAAGATACCATGGGTGAAAGCATTTATAACAGCATGCTACCGGGTATTGTTGCCGATCTTAAACAGAAAAAATTAGCGGTTGAGAGTGAAGGCGCCATTGTTGTATTTTTAGATGAGTATAAAAATAAAGAAGGCGAACCAATGGGCGTTATCATCCAAAAACGTGATGGTGGCTATCTGTATGCAACAACCGATATCGCTTGTGCCAAATACCGTTATGAAACGCTACACGCTGATCGCATTCTTTATTACACTGATTCTCGTCAACATCAACATTTAGAACAAGTTTGGACGATTGTACATAAAGCTAAATATGTTCCAGAATCATTAAAATTAGAACATCATATGTTTGGTATGATGCTGGGTAAAGATGGCAAACCATTTAAAACACGTTCGGGTGATACCGTAAAATTAAATGACTTGCTTGATGAAGCTTGTGAACGTGCAAGCTCACTTATACGTAGCAAAAATCCCGAACTGTCAGAAGCCGAGCTTAGCCAAATCGTTGATGCCGTTGCCATCGGTGCCGTTAAATATGCGGATCTTTCCAAAAATCGTACCACCGATTATGTATTTGATTGGGATAATATGTTGTCGTTCGAAGGAAATACTGCACCTTATTTACAATATGCTTATACTCGTGTGCTGTCTGTTTTTAGAAAGTCTGATATTTCTGAAGACAGCCTTACAGGCGATATAAGTTTGGGCAGCGACAAAGAACGTGCTTTAGCGACTCGTTTAATCCAATTTGATGAAGCGATCACTACTGTAGCAAACGAAGGCACGCCACATGTGCTTTGTGCTTATCTTTACGAAATTGCAACGCTATTTTCAAGCTTCTATGAAAACTGCCCTATCTTGACGGCTGAAAATGAAAACTTGAAACAAAGCCGCTTAAAATTGGCTTCGTTAACGGCTAAAACACTTAAAGTTGGTCTTGATATGTTAGGTATTAAAACCGTCGATAAGATGTAATTAAAAAGATAGCTAGTAGTAATTAAGTAAATAAAATTATCTTGCAAAAAATCCATTTAAAAGCCACCGATAAAATTGTATCGGTGGCTTTTTTATATTTAAATATATTGTTAACCTGAAAAAATTTTAGAAATTAACAGGTTTTGCTATACAAATATCTAAACCGTCTACGTGATCTTTGGCAAAGGTAGCAAATTCAACAAAATGTGGCGTTGCGTTATGACTGTCTATGGCTGCTTGAGAAGCCCAAGTTTCAATCACTACATAAACATTAGGGTTACTAATACTCTGATTAAGTTCATAATGGATGCAACCTGCTTCTTTTCGACTCTCTTCGACAAGTTTTTTTAAAATAGGTTGAAATGCTGCATAGTACTCTGGTTTAACTGTAATTGTGGCAATAATATTTAAATGGTTCATATAAACCTCTTGATGCTTAATATAGAAAATCTGGTAAAGAGTATAGCTGAAATTACAGATTAATAAAAAGAGGTAACCAATATTATGTCTATTTTTAATTATTGCTATGCATCATTGATTAACCTTATAAATTGTTTAAATAACCATGAATGATGGTAACGAATCAATAAAATTTCTATATTCATTTAAAGGTTGAAAGATTAACTCTACATAAAAATATCTCGATTTTTGGACGAATAAATCTTTATATAAAATATAGAGTTATATACTAAAAATTTCCTAGTCATAAAACAATCCTATAAAAAACGTGTGTTTAGGTTTAAAAAAATCTAAAAAATAATACTTTAACTATTTCATTTATTTAGATATTTTTTAAAATTTTAAGCTTGCTATTAACCCTAATTTAGTTAGAATTTCAATAGTTTTATAAACCAATCTAGGTTAGCTTGATATGTTAAATTTGAATCAACAATATTTTCGTCCACAATTGTTGATTTTTTTAATCCTCCTTCATGGAGGATTTTTTTATCCACCATTTTTATTAAATCCCAAAAGAAATTGAATTATAGAGGCAGATTATGACCGATAATAAAAAAATGTTATCCACCAGTCGAGATCAAAGTTTAAAAGCATATTTGATGAATAAAATAAAGCAAAATGGCGGTTGGGTTAACTCACATATGCATGCCGATCGTGCTTTTACCATAACGGTAGATAGTTTTGATGTGTACCAAAAACAGACCTTAATTGAAAAATGGGATACTTTAGATAAAGTTAAGGCATCAATGAGTGAAGATGATTACTATCGCCACTTTAGTATGGCGGTGGAGCGTATGATTGAACAAGGCGTGACGGCAATGGGTTCATTTGTGGATATCGACCCAATTGCTGAAGAACGCGCTATTAGAGGCGCACTTCGAGCTCGTGAAACATACAAAGATGACATTATCATTAAATTAGTCAATCAAACACTTAAAGGTGTCATCGATAAAGAAGCTCGCTATTGGTTTGATAAAGGTGCTGATTTAGTTGATATTATCGGTGGATTACCTCGCCGTGATGAACGTGATCATGGCAAAGGAATGGGATTAAAACATCTTGATGTGTTAATGCAAACGGGTAAATCATTGGGTAAAATGGTGCATGTTCACGTTGACCAATTTAACTCATCAGACGAAATTGAAACCGAACAACTTACCGATAAAACTTTAGAGCATGGTATGCATGGTCGTGTCGTTGCTATTCACAGTATTTCAATCACAGCGCACAGCTTGGAATATCGTCAAAAACTTTATCAAAAAATGAAAGAAGCAAAAATGATGGTCATTGCTTGCCCATTTGCTTGGATTGATAGCCCACGCCGTGAAGAACAAGGCCCTACTCGTAACTCACTCACACCCGTTGACGAACTTGCCTCAGCAGGGATCCCTGTTGCCATTGGTACCGATAATATTAGTGATTATATGCTGCCATTTTCAACCGGCAATATGTGGGAAGAACTAAAACTACTTGTTACTGGCTGCCGTTATACCGATTTGGATAATGTGGTAAATGTTGCAACCAAAAATGGACGAATGGTATTAGGACTGGAAAAATAAATCGTCTTTTATAAATAAAAATCTCACCAAAAAGTAATAAAATTATGGTGAGATTTTTCTGAATATTATCTCATTTGCAAAAGCATCTTTCTCTACTTTCAAGCAATAAGTATGCGCATTATCCAACGATTGAATTTTTCACTATTAATTGTTCGATAAAACATAGATTAATATGCCCGTTTTTTAATAGATATAATAGCTATAAATCTCTCCGCACTTTATAAAATCCATACTCATTTTATCGACTTTTTATTTTGGTTAAATATTGGGCGTTACAACAATAATTACCCTAAATTTAAATTAATTCTACATCTCAATAAATTAAAAAAATAAACATTTATAAATCAGATTTTTTTTAACAATGTGATCTGTAGCTATTTCTTTAATGATATGGATTAGAATATGGATAATAAAAAAACTAAGTCGTATCAATTATTAGCCTCTTTAATTACAAAAAACAATCAAATTTATTCAGTCAACTCATTGACAACAGCCTATTTTTACGTATCTTATTTATACAAGTTCACACGATTTGATATACAAAGTAAAAATAAGTATAAGAGGCAAGAATGGATAGGATAAATTCCTTAATAAATGGAATTGGTTCATTAGCAAATAGTAGCCAACTTAATCAATATAGCCTGTCAATTGATCAACTTAATGATCTCACAATGCTCTCAATCTATTCTATTGATGGGCATGAGTCATTGAATGAACCTTGGTATTACAAAATAACATTTACCAGCACCAATAAACAAATTGATATTAATTCGATATTAAATCAGCCTGCTTCCCTTACCTTTCATGCACCAGATCCTTTAAAACAACTTATTCAACTCAGTTCGCTAACCGCTCCAGCACAAAATAGGACAATATATGGTGTTATTACTGAATTTAGCTTGATATCAGTAAGTAAAGATGAAGCTCGTTATCAAGTTATATTAAATTCACGCTTAGCACTACTAGCCAATGAACATCGGTGTGCTATCTATCAAAATAAAAGCGTGATTGATGTTGTTGAAGATGTTTTACGTTGCCATGGATTTACGGGTATTGAATACCGCTTGGATCTAAAAAATTCTTATCCTGCTCGTGAATTTATTACTCAATGGCAAGAAAGTGACCTTGCTTTTATTCAGCGTATTCTAGCCGATATTGGAATATGGTTTCGTTTTGAAACACATTCACAGCATCCTTGTGATGTCATGGTTATCAGTGATTATGAACAAGGATTTGATAATAAAGGACACCTACCCTTTAAACCACTTAGTGGTATGAATGATGTTCAACAAAACAGCATTTGGAATTTACAATTTAGAAGTAAAACCAAACAACAACAAGTATCGGTTAATGATTATAATTATCGCACCGCCGAAAGTAATCTAAAATCTAACGTTAATACCCAAATTAAGGACACCACTACTTATGGCAATGATTACCGCTATGGTGAACACTATAAGCAAAAAGGTAGTTTAACCTCTGTAGAAAGTGGACATTGGTATGCGCAAATTCGTCATGAATATTACATCAGTGATAAAATCATTATCCGTGGTGAGTGTAATGATTATCAATTAATGCCAGGACAAATAATTACCGTTGATGAAAGTCCAATTAACCATATTCAAAAAGGAATTATAATCCTATCAACGCAATGTTATGCAGACCGAAGCACATCTTACAAAACCCATTTTACAGCTATTCCATTCGAAGAATTAAAACCTTATCGCCCTGCTCCAATTGCTTGGCCAAAGGTGAGTGGCACCTTACCAGCCAGAGTCACCAGCCCAGATAATGATATCTACGGTTACATTGATACTCAAGGTCGTTATCGTGTTAAATTCGATTTTGATTTAACCGAATGGAAGAAAGGTGAAGAAAGCTTATGGGTTAGACTCGCTAAACCTTATGCGGGTGATACTTATG
The DNA here is from genome assembly GCF_000599985.1 of Gilliamella apicola. Taxonomy (NCBI): domain Bacteria; kingdom Pseudomonadati; phylum Pseudomonadota; class Gammaproteobacteria; order Orbales; family Orbaceae; genus Gilliamella; species Gilliamella apicola. The sequence continues at coordinate 1,102,666 of NZ_CP007445.1, read as the reverse complement.
GGTTCCACTTCCCGCTTATAGACGGCACAGAAGTGGCGATCGGTTTTACTTCGGGCAATCCAGATAGACCGTATATTGCTCATGCAATGCATGACAGTAGCAATCCTGATCACGTTTCGACCAGTAACAAACACCGTAATGTGATTCGAACACCTGCCAATAATAAGCTACGCATGGATGATAAGCGTGAGCAAGAACACATCAAATTAGCCACCGAATACGGTAAAACTCAGCTTAACCTTGGGCATTTAGTAAATAATAAAAAGCAACAGCGTGGCGAAGGGTTTGAACTTAGGACCGATGAGTTTGGAGCAATAAGAGCCAGTAAAGGTGTTTATCTTACGACCATAAGCCAAGAAAAAGCGACTGGTGAACAGCTTGATATGAAAGGTACTATTAAACAGATTGAAAAGTCTCTTGATATATCTCAAGCGTTGATCGGTTGCGGCAAAGTGAGTGGCGCTGAACTAGCCGAAATAACCGAACAGCAAGCATTATTCGATGCCAGTAATCAATTACAGGAATCAACCGTTGTTATTCATGGTGAACAAGGGATCACACAAATTTCGCCCAGAAGCATTCAACATGCTGCCAATGAAAATATTATTGCTACCGCAGGTAACAATGCAAGCATCAATATTTTTAAAAAGCTCTCTATGGCAGCAGGTGAAATGATATCTATTTTTGCCCATAAGTTAGGAATAAAACTTATTGCTGCTTCAGGACGAGTTCAAATTCAAGCCCAATCCGATGAAATGGAATTAACGGCCCAAAAAAATATGTTTATCACTAGCTGTGCAGGTAAAATTACCATTAATGCCCAAAATGAACTGCTACTGCTTAGTGGTGGTGGCGGAATTCGTATTAAAAATGGCACTATCGAAATGATAGCACCAACCAGCATATTACAAAAAACAGCAGTATTATCTTACAGTGGTCCTGAAAGTATAAAAGAAGCGGTACCTTCATTTGAAAAAGGCAGTCTTGCACGTAAATTCAAATTGCACTTTAATGATTCACCCTCACAGGTGCTAAAAAATCAACCATATCGTATCCACTTCAATGACGGAAGTACACAAGATGGTATAACCGATGAGAATGGAGAAACAGAAATCATTCCAATGACAGAATTAGAACAAATAAAAATAGAAATATTAAAAAAGGAATAAGTTATGCCTGATTTTGATAACTTAAAAGGAAACAATATCTCGGATAGTACTACAGGACTTCCTCCTGAATCGGGAGCCATGTTAACAAGTAATATAGAAGCATCACGCCCATTACCCTGTGTTGTAATATTAATTCATGGCGTAAATGATGTTGGAGAAGCGTTTGAAAATCAAGATAAAATGATTTGCGAAGGTTTAAACCGTCGCTTAGGTCGTAAAGATTTAAAACCTAACAAGTGGCAATGGGCGCAAACAAGCGCTGATGATTTTTCGCCACGAATCCAAATGTTGCCAGAATGGCAAGAAAACGTTGGTCAAATAAAACCGCCGTTAAAACCGAAAACGGTAAAACATAAAAGTTATTCACCTATTATTCCCTTTACCTGGGGATACAGACCAGTTGACGAAGAAACCTATAAACAAGAACAGATCGCCTATTACAAAAGATTACAGGATAGCAATGTTAAAGATCCTGAATTACCCTACGATAGCTATTGGGTTGAACGCAACTGCCATTTCAAAACCGAAAATATAGAGGTCAATAAACTTAATTGCGACAAATTTGGTAACTGGATCGATTACCTTTATCGACGTAATGGTGGGCCTTTCGCCAATGCAACCACTTGTATACCCGATATGTATGGTCCGGGAATGGCTGGCTTTTTAGGACATGCTGGCGAGGCAGCTACACCAAAAGGTGCAAGAAGCTACCAAAATCCACATCGTATCTATTATGTTTTTGCCGCTTATCGTCTAGCGAATTTAATCAAAACCATTAGACAGCAAACAAAAAAGCAAGATATTCCAATTAATATTGTTGCCCACAGTCAAGGCACCATTATTACCATGTTAGCCAATCTGATTTTAGCCAATGATAATGACGAGCCACTTCCTGCTGATTGCGTAATTTTGGCAAATTCACCCTATGCTTTTGAACCAACCTATGCGGAAATACTTACCAAAGATCTATGTATGGGTGTCCAATCACAATACGGGCGAGAGCAGACATTTATTAATTTTGTTGATCAACTTCATAAACTACAAAAAGATCGAAGATCAAAAAAGTTCAAACCAGAAGATTTGATTGAAAAAGGGATAATTAATACTACGGTCGATCCCAATGAAATTTATACCCAAGCGGATGGAACTAAAAAACAGTATGATAGACTCGGCAATGATAAAGAACTGTTTTATCGAGATAACTTTGGCAAAGTGTATCAATACTTTAGTCCTAATGATCATGTAGTATCATTATTGAATGTTCAAGGGATGGGTTGGCAAGGTATTCCGGATAATATTTTTAAACAGTGTAAACATCAAAACCTTAAACAACGAATTTTTAGTCATGGTCATATTGTCGGTAATGATCCTAAAAATAAAAAAGTAAAAATTCCTAGGATTTTTATTAAAATACTTGAAAAAGATTACCCAAGTTATATTAGTGTGACGGATTATCAACAACGGATTAAAACTAAAGAGTATGATGGCGAAAAAATTCAATTAGCGGTTGTGTTACTTTCAGAACAGTTAACAAAATTAATACAGGAACCCTTATTTAAAGGGCATGATGGATCTTTTAATCATGGCTTTTATGCTGATGAAGGCCATTCAATCTTTGTTATCTATATACCCTCAAACGAAGAAATTAAACGTGATTATCCCGAACTATTTTATCAAAACATTAGTTCTGGTCAATTAGAGTCAGATTGTGAAAATTATGAAATGGATGAATATTCAAAGAGCAATCCACATGTATCACCAACTGTTTTTTATGATGCGTCAAAGAGCAGGTGTAATACAGTATCAACAGGTGGTTTAGCTATACAAACTGCACCTTATATATTAACCACCCGATTGATTAATGGTGAACCCGTTCCGGAAACCATGATCTATACAGTAGATAAACCAAGTGGCAAAACAAAGTTAAGCAGAGCTATCCACTATAATGATATTTATAATAGTGATAACCAATTTGTTGAAGATTTAGAAAAAAAATTAAATTATGAAATCATTGACCGACCTGATTATATACCTGTAAAAAAAATAGATAAAAAGGATATTTTATCGCATTTTATTACTGATGAACTCCAATTAAAAAAATTGCTCGACGATCATCCTGAATGGGATAGAGGAATAGAGTCCGCAAGTTATATGGTTAAGCAGGAAAATAAAATATTAGTGATTTACCGTAACCCACAAAAACAAATTGAGTCCGAAATAGGTAAAGAAGTAGACGATGAAAAGGATACCAGTTCTCACCATTCGGGCATAACCAACAGTTTGGAAGCGCCTGCTAAAATCATGGCTTATGATTTAGCAATTGGGGTGGTTGAAAACATCAGTGCCACAGATCAAAAATTATTAAATAACTGGCGGGTACTGGCTGACTGGCGCCACCCTGAAAATACCGATCCTGAAACCTTTCAATATGCTCATAAGGGTATACTACCTGATAAATTAAAAAAAGCCATGAACTACCCTAGCAAACATATGCCAAAAGATGATGGTATGGTAGTGAATGATTATTATCATGACGCACTTACCAATGAAGGAACTCAATGGGCCAAAGAAGTAGAGATGGCCCAAGAAAAATACAAAAAATTAACCGAACCACCACAATGGGTGTTGCCCGATCCTGACTTAAAAGGAGTTACAGATGTTGATTAGTTATTTACTACTGAGTTTAGCATTATTTCTATTTTGTTTTTTTAAACGTTGGCATCTTTTTTGTTGGTTAAGTTACAGCGTTTTTTTGGTCTGTTTTTTGGCAATCATCCCTTTACCGGGTGAAGATAAAGTTAAATATAGAGCCCCTACTCAAGTTGTGTTTCGGTTTGATGAGCACCGGTTTATTCAACTTACTGGCTATGGTTGCCAAGGGCGAATGTACTATGTTGATGATCAAAAGCAGATCTATTACGAATTAGCTCGGCACTCGGCAAAGGTTTTAACCGAGCCTTTTGCCCATATGCCTGAAGATTATATTTTCATTCCAAGTACTGACTATTCTGACATAGATTTTTCCCAGGATGGCGGGCGGTCTTTTACCTCTATACATCTTCCAACAATGGATCTTACGGGTAATTATCGCCCAGATTATAATACGGTAGAAAACATTGTGGTAGTGAATAATCAACTGTTTTTTAAGGATAAAAACAAAGGAATTTACCGTTCACCCAAACCTATCGGTTCGGGATTTGCGGTATTATCACCCGCTCACGAGGAATATTTAGAAGGTCTTATTCAATTTACTGGATACCGTTGGACGGATCAACCTCAAACTATGCCAATTATGCCTGCCAATTATACTGGTTGGCAGCGATGGCAGTGTGATCCTAGCTTAAAAATACCAATTACCGTCTATAACCGTTATGCGCCGCTCATTAAATTACAAACTCAATTACGCCATCTATTAGGCGTCGCAGAGGAGGTAACGCATGAAAAAGAAACTAATTAAATTGTTAATCTGTTGCATTGTCATTCCTGGTGGTTTATGGGCATTTATCATTAACTTTGGTTCAAATTTACCGCAAAGATATGAAGAAACAACGGGACTCGATATTCCAATGCCTGAGCCAAGAGAAGGTTACGAAATTATTTACCCTGATATGATTCGAACTAATGACCGCCACGAGACTGCCTCGTTTTACTATTTAAGTGAAAAACGTCAGGTTATTTACCGTTATGATGCAGATCGTTATTTAGAGCTACAGGGTGAAAACTGTGAAGGATTAATTTGGTACCACGATCAGGCCAAAAATATTCATACGCGCATCAATAAAGTCTTTTTTACTCATGATAGATTACCAAAATTTAACTATTACAACCCTGGCAAGGATTATATTGGCATTCCAACCGATGATATGTCTGCAGTGCCGTTTTCAATTGATGGCGGTCAGACTTTTTATGTTGGCAAGGTGACCAGCTTTGCAGCTAAACCCAGTGAGCAAGTAGAGCGTTTTATTGGGGTAGATGATAGCCCACTTACTCTTGAGTTTTCAGATTCAGACATTAAAAAAGGATTAGGTTATTTTAAAAATAAAATTACTATTTCTGGTAACACAGGCTATTTTATTCTAAAAAATGATGTACTGTTTGGCGATACTGTCTTTTTGCAAATGTTTAAATACCCTCAACAAACTTTTCATTCATTAAGTGGTGTTATAGACACCCAAACAAATATCAATTTATATCTTAAAGGTAAAAACATGTCAGAAATCCAACGATTTGGTTCATATTGGGAAATTTATTATAAACCCGCTTATATAGAGCGCATAACTGGCGCGCGTAATATTAAACTTGAACCCTATCAAGGTTGGGACAAAATTCGCTGTGAAATTGGGGCAGAAAAATAATTCTAATATTGACACACAAGCCGATAAAAGTGTCAGGTTAACTATTGTTGATATATTAGCAAGATAAACCGTATTGGAATGCAACAAAATGACAATATTAAGTCATTTGCTATAGAAGGAATATTAGTTGTTGATTATAAGTTATTTACTACTGAGTTTAGCATTATTTCTATTTTGTTTTTTTAAACGTTGGCATCTTTTTTGTTGGTTAAGTTACAGCGTTTTTTTGGTCTGTTTTTTGGCAATCATCCCTTTACCGGGTGAAGATAAAGTTAAATATAGAGCCCCTACTCAAGTTGTGTTTCGGTTTGATGATCACCGATTTATTCAACTTACTGGCTATGGTTGCCAAGGGCGAATGTACTATGTTGATGATCAAAAGCAGATCTATTACGAATTAGCTCGGCACTCGGCAGAAGTTTTAACCGAACCCTTTGCCCATATGCCTGAAGATTATATCTTTGTACCTTTAAGTGATTATTCTGCTATAGACTTTTCTCTGGATGGCGGGCGTTCTTTCAGTACCTTTCATATTGAAACGATTGAGAATATGGGAAGTTATCATCCTAATTATAATACAGTAGAAAACATTGTGGTTATGAACAATCAATTTTTCTTAAAAGATAAAAATAGAGACATTTACCGTTCACCTAAACCTTACGGTACACGTCCTGCCATAATTTCAGCTACTAGTGAAAAATTTTTTGAAGACAGCATACAATATATGGGACTTCGCTGGGCGGATCGACCTCAAACCATGCCTACCATACCAGCCAATTATACTGGTTGGCGGCGATGGCAGTGTGATCCTAGCTTAAAAATACCAATTACCGTCTATAACCGTTATGCGCCGCTTATTAAATTACAAACTCAATTACGCCATCTATTAGGCGTCACAGACGAGGTAACGCATGAAAAAGAGACTGATTAAACTGTTGATCTGTTGCATTGTCATTCCTGGTGGTTTATGGGCATTTATCATTAACTTTGGTTCAAATTTACCGCAAAGATATGAAGAAACAACGGGGCTCGATATTCCAATGCCTGAGCCAAGAGAAGGTTACGAAATTATTTACCCTGATGTGATTCGGACTAATGACCGCCACGATACTGCCTCGTTTTACTATTTAAGTGAAAAACGTCAGGTTATCTATCGTTATGATGCAGATCGTTATTTAGAGCTGCAAGGTGAAAACTGTGAAGGATTAATTTGGTACCACGATCAGGCCAAAAATATTCATACGCGCATCAATAAAGTCTTTTTTACCTACGATAGGTTACCAAAATTTAACTATTACAACCCTGGCAAGGATTATATTGGCATTCCAACCGATGATATGTCTGCAGTGCCGTTTTCAATTGATGGCGGTAAGACTTTTTATGTTGGCGATGTAACCGATTTTGCAGCTAACCCAAGTGAGCAAGTCGAGCGTTTTATAGGTGTTGATGATAACCCATTAACCCTACAATTTACCGATGTTAAAAAATCGACAATGGAAGGCTTTATTAATACCATTACCGTTTCTGGCAATACAGGCTATTTTATTCTAAAAAATGATGTACTGTTTGGCGATACTGTCTTTTGGCAAATGTTTAAATACCCTCAACAGACTTTTCATTCATTAAATGGTATAAACACCAAAGCAGATATTAATTTATATCATAAAGGTAAAAACAGAGAAGAGATTCAAAGATTTGGGCGATATTGGGAAATTTATTATAAACCTGCTTATATAGAGCGCATTACTGGCGCGCGTAATATTAAACTTGAACCCTATCAAGGTTGGGACAAAATTCGCTGTGAAATTGGGGCAGAAAAATAATTCTAATATTGACACACAAGCCGATAAAAGTGTCAGGTTAACTATTGTTGATGTATTAGCAAGATAAACCATATTGGAATGCAACAAAATGACAATATTGCGTCATTTGCTATAGAAGGAATATTAGTTGTTGATTATAAATTATTTACTACTGAGTTTAGCATTATTTCTATTTTGTTTTTTTAAACGTTGGCATCTTTTTTGTTGGTTAAGTTACAGCGTTTTTTTGGTCTGTTTTTTGGCAATCATCCCTTTACCGGGTGAAGATAAAGTTAAATATAGAGCCCCTACTCAAGTTGTGTTTCGGTTTGATGAGCACCGGTTTATTCAACTTACTGGCTATGGTTGCCAAGGGCGAATGTACTATGTTGATGATCAAAAGCAGATCTATTACGAATTAGCTCGGCACTTGGCAAAGGTTTTAACCGAGCCTTTTGCCCATATGCCTGAAGATTATATTTTCATTCCAAGTACCGACTATTCTGACATAGATTTTTCCCAAGACGGCGGGCGTTCTTTCAGTTCCTTTCATATTGAAACGATTGAGAATATGGGAAGTTATCATCCTAATTATAATACGGTAGAAAACATTGTGGTTATGAACAATCAATTTTTCTTAAAAGATAAAAATAGAGACATTTACCGTTCACCTAAACCTTACGGTACACGTCCAGCCATAATTTCAGCTACTAGTGAAAAATTTTTTGAAGACAGCATACAATATATGGGACTTCGCTGGGCGGATCGACCTCAAACCATGCCTACCATACCAGCCAATTATACTGGTTGGCGGCGATGGCAGTGTGATCCTAGCTTAAAAATACCAATTACCGTCTATAACCGTTATGCGCCGCTCATTAAATTACAAACTCAATTACGCCATCTATTAGGCGTCGCAGAGGAGGTAACGCATGAAAAAGAGACTGATTAAACTGTTAATCTGTTGCATTGTCATTCCTGGTGGTTTATGGGTTTTTATCATTAACTTTGGTTCAAATTTACCGCAAAGATATGAAGAAACAACGGGACTCGATATTCCAATGCCTGAGCCAAGAGAAGGTTACGAAATTATTTACCCTGATGTGATTCGGACTAATGACCGCCACGATACAGCCTCGTTTTACTATTTAAGTGAAAAACGTCAGGTTATTTACCGTTATGATGCAGATCGTTATTTAGAGCTGCAAGGTGAAAACTGTGAAGGATTAATTTGGTACCACGATCAGGCCAAAAATATTCATACGCGCATCAATAAAGTCTTTTTTACTCATGATAGATTACCAAAATTTAACTATTATAACCCGGGCAAGGACTATATTGGCATTCCAACCGATGATATGTCAGCAATACCGTTTTCAATTGATGGCGGTAAGACTTTTTTTGTTGGCGATGTAACCGATTTTGCAGCTAACCCAAGTGAGCAAGTCGAGCGTTTTATTGGGGTAGATGATAGCCCATTAACCCTGCAATTTAGGGATGTCGATGAATATATGAGAGGGTTTATTAATACTATTACCGTTTCTGGTAATACAGGCTATTTTATTCTAAAAAATGATGTACTGTTTGGCGATACTGTCTTTTTGCGAATGTTTAAATACCCTCAACAGACTTTTCATTCATTAAATGGTATCAACACCAAAGCAGATATTAATTTATATCTTAAAGGTAAAAACAGGACAGAAGTCCAACAATTTGGTTCATATTGGGAAATTTATTATAAACCTGCTTATATAGAGCGCATAACTGGCGCGCGTAATATTAAACTTGAGCCGTATCAAGGTTGGGACAAAATTCGCTGTGAAATTGGGGCAGAAAAATAATTCTAATATTGACACACAAGCCGATGAAAGTGTCAAGTTAACTATTGTCGATGTGATGACAAGAATAGAGCGAATAATTGACGCACGTAATCCAAACTTGAACCATAGCAAGGTTGGGACAAAATTCGATGTGAAGTTGGGGCAGAAAAATAATTCTAATATTGACACTCAAGCCGATAAAAGTGTCAGGTTAACCATTGTTGATGTGATGACAAGAATAGAGCGAATAATTGACGCACGTAATCCAAACTTGAACCATAGCAAGGTTGGGACAAAATTCATTGTGAAATTAGGGCAGAAAAAGTAAATAAACTATAAGTAAGGAATTTATTTATGAAAGGTGTAATACGGTTAGGTGATCCACATTCGCACGGCGGAAATGTTATTAGTGCTTCTGGCGCTGATTTTGATGGTAAACCTGTTGCTTTAGTGGGAGATAGTGTATCTTGCCCGAAAAAAGGACATGGTATAAATCCCATTATTGAAGGGCATCCGACTTGGGTAATGCATGAACGCCAAGTTGCAATTGAAGGATGTCATGCCGCATGTGGCTGTGTATTAATATCAACATTAACACAAGTAGGGTGTGACTAATGAAATGGCAATTACCAAATATTAAAGAAAAAACCATACCAAAGAATTTTTCGAAATGGATTTATTTATTGATTTTTGTGATTAGCTTTTTATCTTATGTCTTTTTTATTTTTATTGTTCATAATGATAACGATGCCGTATTTTCACAATTTAATCTAATCATCATTTTTTTTATTATTACGCCAATATTATTTGGTTTGTCTGTAATGGGCTTTTTATACAGCTTCTTTTTTTATGACAAAGTTGATGCGTTAATATTTAATTATTATTTAAAAAATATGCGTATAAATTGGCAAATTTGGGGCCAAAATTCAATTAATTTGATTGATTACCATTATATTACTGGTATTGATAATGTTTCTTTAAAAATAATGAGAATTGAAGGACACTCTCCAACAAATCCCGATAAAGTAATACCCATTTCAGCTATAAGAGAAACTGACAGTTCAGCTTTGTTTTATTTGTTTGATAAGATTTTATTACCAATGAAATCCAAATTAAACATGCTTCCAAGTATGACAATTCTTTTAAACACTAATCAAGAACAAGAAGTTATAAACAATGCATTAATGAGTTATAGTCATCTCAATGAATTAAACATTCATCAATCTAATATTACCTTTTCCAACATAATACCTTCAATCGATAAGATTAATGATTGGATTGATGATAACTCAATTCAAAATATACTATTAATTAATCTATTATTTGATACTGAAAATCAATTACAGGTGACTGAATATTGTTGTGCACTTTTGTTTTCAAATGATGAAGAAATATTAAATCAATCCCCTTTGAAAATAAATTTATTCCGCTCTATCAATACAAATTTACATAATTTAAATAAAGATCTAGAGTATTTTTTGGATGCAGAACAAGTACAAAGAGAAAAGATCAACCAAGCATGGACTCTATATTTACCGTCTCCTGCTTTGCACAATTTTAAAGCTACATTATTTGACCCAAATAGCAGAATAAAACTTGAACCAAATAAATTTTACCAATTGGAGATAAATTTAGGGAAGTTAGATTATAGTCATGCATGGCTTGCATTATCACTCGCAGCAGAAGGTATAGTCAAAGAGCAAAAAGGACAAATCATTGCTACACAAAATAATGATTCAATTAATATCATGCAATTATCCGATGAAACTGCTTATGCACCAACAAAAGAAGATAACTTAAAAGGTTACTATCCAATTATAACTTGTTTAAGCAGTCTATTACTCTTGTTTTGTATTTGTTTAACAATGATATTTTCACTTGAAGAAACAGATTCTGAATTTTTGATGCAAATAGGCGTTTTTTCTTTTATTGCAGGACTTTTTATTATCGGGGCAATTATTGTCGGTACCCTTTATCAAAGGTCTTCAAAAGAAGATGATTTCATTGAAATGTGGTTTGAAGAACAAGATAAAATATCAAATAGCATTTAATTAAGGATATCATAGTTATATAGGAGCGAGTTTCGCGCTCCTATTTATCTTTATCGAAAATTAGGTTAAATGTAAATCCTTCATAAAAAAAGATAATCATTGCTTTTATAATTTTATTTAATCACTTCTATTCAAACTTTGAAGTATCAGTTGCACAAACTCTAAGGCGATGGCCATCTGGATCATTGCCAACACATGTATATCCAAAATCAAGCATTTGAGGTTCAAGTTCTATTTTTACGTTCAACTTTTTCCATAATGAATAAATTTCGTCTACCTTATCTTTTGTTACATCACTAAAAGAGAGCTCAAAACCGCCATAATAATTCGGTGCTCTAGGTGTGATTTGATCGGCTTGTTGTAATCCTAAAATAAAATCGTCTTTCAATAAAAAGACTGTAAATCCTGGATAGGTTTCAATAGGATTTTGTTTAAGTATTTTTGTGTAAAAATCGGTACTAATATCGATGTTTTTAACATAGATAATAACGCTATTTGGTTTAAACATTTTGGTTACCTTTTTGTAGTATATATAAAAAAATTAATATATTTAAATTATGTTATCTATATTATGATGAGGTAACCCTGACAACCGTATGTCATATTTAAAATCAATTATTTCAAAACTTAAAATATGAAAATTAACCGTATAATTACTATCATTATGATACTACTTCAGAAAGATAGAATAAGCGCTAAAGTATTATCGGAAAGATTAGATGTATCATTGCGAACCATTTATCGAGATATACAAGTTATTGAGCGTGCTGGAATTCCGATCATCACATATGCAGGAAGTCAGGGCGGTATCAGTATTTTAAAAGATTATAAAATCAGTAAAGGTTTATTTACTAAAGACGATGTGACTGTTCTTTTAAAAGGTCTGAATTTATTATCCTCTCCAATTTTAAGTGATAATGAAAAATATCTTACTCAAGAAAAAATTAAAAGCTTTTTAACTCAGCAAGAACTTAATGATTTAGGCAATGAGCTGAACCAACTTGCTGTGGATTTATCTCCATGGTTTTTAAAACAAAACAATAATAATAAAATAGCGATTATTAAAGTGGCGTTGAGTCAGCAATTACTTTTATCATTTGATTATGTAAAAATTAAACATGATGCGATTTCTCGATTAATTGAACCTTACCAACTACTATTTAAAGAAAAAGAGTGGTACTTACAAGGTTATTGTTTAAATAGAAATGATTTTCGCATATTCAAATTATCTAAAATGTCTAATGTCCATAAAACAGACATTAATTTTATTAAAAGATCGAATCCTGACATGGTTTCTTTATTTAAACGAAATATGAAAAAAAAGGTCTTTAAAATAAAATTATTAATTGATAGCTCTATCTTAGAACGTATTTTAGATTATTGTGATGAGAAAGATATAAATCCATTCGATGATAATAAATATCTAGTCGATTTTGATTTTATTGAGGATGATTATAGTTACGGTATATTAATGAGTTTTGGACATCAGTGTATCTGCTTAGAGCCCGAACACGTCCGTCACCAACTAATCCAACGAACCGAACAACTTAGGCGATTATATGACGAAAAAGAAATTTGAAATAATTCCAACTTCGTTTAACCGATCTGTCAATTAATTTAGAAACTTTTGTTGCCATATCAACTTTATTGAAAATTAACGTTATTCGCTATATTAACGATACTTAATATGGCTCAAATATATTATTCCAATCAATATGATTTGAATCAAAAATATCTACACCCTTTTGACGAATCCGTTCAATCCACTCTTCTGCTTGGCAATGACCAATATCGAAATGTTTGATTGCCGTTTTCATCATCACATCGTGTTCATTAGCAATGGTTGTAGGCATTAATGCACAATCATCGGTATTGATACATACCGAGATAGGTCCCGTTCTGATACCGAAAAGATTATATCTTTCACCTTTTTTCAACCATTTACCACTTGGTGGGTGCCAACGAAATAAAGGATGTTCATGATAGTGACTGATTCGACCAATATAAAGATTGGATGTCGGACAAGCTTCAAGGATAATTCCTTGCTTACTGTACCGTTCAATCAATAAATCTTGAATTGCTGTATAGAGTTTTAGCTCTTCTTTCGAGATTGAATCTGTTAGCGGTTCATTAATAAATTGAGGAATGCTATTGCTGTCTATTTGTAAATCAACTGAAATAGTTTTAAACCGTCTTTTGTTGTCTGATGGATAGTTTGAATAAAGGTAGTTCAACCATAATTTTTTAGGTTTACTTTCAGGATGATTCATTAAAAATTCATAATCAGGTAAACGTACTTTTCGCTTAATTTCACTTATACCTTGATTGTTATTTAATCGACGCGGGCAATTGCGTCGAAGTAGCCAAGCTTGGTATAAATCATTAATTGAATAGTGTTCATCATTATATAGATAATTAGACCAATGCTTAATTTTGTATTCCAAAATTGGTAAAATTGGTTGAATTTCAGGTAAGATTCCACAAAGTTTTAGTGCTTGATGATAACACCATACTAAATTATCTAGATGGTCACCAACCGTCAGATAGGCCCGTTTTTGTTGTTTTGCCCATTGCTCAATATCTATTCCTAAGGCTAAAGCATGTCCAATACGATCCCCTTCATCAAACTGACAAAATTTAACCGCTTCATCAATAGCTCTTAAACCTGAAAGAACATGACTAAAGTCTTCGCCAGCATGAACCGTTAAAAATGGCTTTTTGAAAGGTAGATATAAATTACTATTTACTTGATAACATGCTGATCGAAGTACTCGAAGAGTTGGCGCGAATATTTCAATTGGTAATTGATTTTCATTACCTGCAATATCATATCCACGTATTAACTTTCTAAGATCAACTTTAGCATTTTTTGGGGAAAGTTCAGTTCCAGTCTTAATTTCTGATTTTTGATATTCAACTGAATTCATTAGATCATGTAGTTTATTTACCTGTAAATTCAATTTATCACGAAAATCTTTTAATAACCTATCGTTTCTATTTTTTTTGTTAGGAAAACCACGCGTAAAATGAACCACAAAATGATGGTTTTCAGGTTTGCTCCATTGGAAGAAATAACTTGAAAATCTTTTTAAGTAGTCAAGCGATAAACTGCGCTTATCATTTTCCTCTATTAAAGCATTAGGAGATATTCTATACTCTCTTTTAATATTACTTGCCGCGTCATGCCTTACCGCAAAATCATCAAATTTATAACCACTTTTATAGATTTTTTCAGGTTTTCTTAGCGAAAATCCAAAAAAACTAACAAACTGACTAAGTCCAACCCCTGATACTGTCATATAGTTTCTTAAAATATGACTACTTTTGATAAAGATCGATAAGATTTTTCTATAATCGCAGTTTTGGTTATTATTTGCATGAATTAAAAAGCCTAAACATAATAATAACCAACCATTTTTCGGGCATTGTTTAGGATCATTCGCTATCTTAAAAATTTCTTGTGTATTGGATATGTTGGCACTATTGTAAAATTCAATAATTGAAGCTTTTTTAAATATAATAGTTTTTAAATTTATTATGTTAAAATTGACGAATTCATTTTCACTCTTGGAATTATTTGTCCCAGTATTAAAAAATATTTGTTGTAACAATAGGATACTACATACTCTCACTAACATTGGTATATGCTGTTTATCTAATTTATTACTTTCATATAGTGTAAACTCAGTGCGATTAGGCCACTTAATATTTTCAGGCTCTTTTTCTAAATAAAGCGCAATACTTTGCATTGAAAGTGATGAGGTTCCATGCCCGTTTAAATGGACATGATTATCCGCATAAATTTTATTGCCAAGTGGTTTTACCAATGCAATCGGACATTGATCTGATAAAATATTGGCAATGGCATGGTTAGGTTGCAAAATTCTGTTTTCTATACGCTTTTTATAAGCTGAAGCAATTATCCAATTAGGATCAATTAAGGACACTAATGCTAACCACAAATTCAATAGCGGTTTTTTTACTTCAAAACTCACACCAGTCCACTCTAAAAAATAGTCTGCCAATTTATCCAAACAACTTATAGGATCTATAGCTTTATCATGGTTAAGCCACTCTTCAATAGCATAATCAATATCATCAGAACGCAAGCGATGACGATAATAAGGCTGATAATCATGTATTGCCTGTTTTAAAATTGTAAGAAGTTTTTCGTTTAATTTTTTACCTTGCTGTAACTCTATCTCTGAATTTAATAACCGATCCGACGTTAAAATTACAGCAGGTACAATCCATTTTAAATCAAATGTGAACATTAGTTATTTCTTTTTATTTACATCTTGAATATGGTAATAAATTATTTGGTATAGTCGTGGAAACTCTTTTTTCCTATCATTCGCTAATACATCTTTTTCATTTTTATATAATTTAAATTTTTCATCTAATTTTAAATTGTCAATAATTTGTTGTAATTCATCAATTTCTCGTTCAGCTACCCATAAAGATATGCTGTAAATACTAAAATCTTCATAATCGTTCAAAATCATCTCTTTGATGCG
The DNA here is from genome assembly GCF_000599985.1 of Gilliamella apicola. NCBI lineage: Bacteria > Pseudomonadati > Pseudomonadota > Gammaproteobacteria > Orbales > Orbaceae > Gilliamella > Gilliamella apicola. The sequence goes on along the minus strand of NZ_CP007445.1, from coordinate 1,086,952 downwards.
CTTAAACTCATCAATCTTTTGACCTGATTTGTTTTTGTTGATTTGTTGGTTATTTGCTTTACCTATTTTGAATATTGTTCCAAACTCGTCATTTTTTGTAAATAAAGGATGTTTCCATATGGCTGATAATAGTTTTGATGTAATTTTAATATCATCATTATTATTATCTTCCTCCTTTTTATGGTCATCATTATTCACCTTATCTTTATCATTATCCTTCTTTTTTATTTCATCAAAATCTACTAAACCGCTTATATTTTTCGTTAATACACGGTCACGTTTTTTAAAATTGTCTTCATTTCTAATTGTACTTACATCTGCGGTTAATGCAGGGTTTGCATGACTGATTATTCCATCTTTTATAAAACTAGCAAAAGCGTTAATTACTAAGTATTCAAAACGTTTTGCAATATCGGAAAGATGTTCATCTTCATTCAATTTGAAGCTTTTTTTGCGTATGATATGTAACTGAGTAAAAACCTTATTAAATACTGCATGCAATAAGGGAATCAGATTCTTTGTTTGTAATTCTGTTAACCTTTCTTTATTGTTTTCACACCAAACAACTATCTCATTTGCAAACTTACTAATGCTGTCATTACGTTCATTACTTTCATTACTGTCTTTACTGTCTTTACTGTCTTTACTGTCTTTACTTTCATTACTATCTTTACTTTCATTACTTTCATTACTATCTTTACTATCTTTACTTTCCTCGTCATTGGTTCTAAAGTCTTCTCCATCAGACATATCCTCATCATCTACGAATTTAGTTGGGTTCATGGCATGAATTGAATAAAATGGAGGTCGATTTAGAATAAATCGCAATTGCTCATCCCAATTGATTTTTTTCTCTTTAGAAGTGACATCTAATATAGATAAAATCAATATTTCAAAAGCACGGCTAAAATAAATATTATGAATTTGCTGACTCGATTTTCCATAATAATCACAATGTGTATAAATTCGTTTTAAAATATTATTTTGGTCAGTTTCTATAGTTCTGTTGTTTAAAAAAAGATTTCCAACCAAAAACTCTAAAGGTGGCATACTCCGCATAACTAAACTATCTTCGTTAAATACACTGTTCAAAATTTTCTTATTTTCTTCTCCTTTGCCTGATAGTTCTTTAATCGCCTCTAGCTGTTCTTTAAAAAAGTTCTTTTTACTGCCTGAAAACTTTATGTCTATCTGTTGCTTTGGGCTAAAAGCTAATAATTGTTCAATTCTAAATACGCCTTCTACATTATGATTTATTACGTGTTGATAACTAACAGCATTACTATAAGCAACACCATCTTGTTTTTGTTCTGCCCAAGATTGAAAAGTAGACCATAAGTACTCTTCTAATTTCTCTTGATAAAATATGGATGGTGGTAATGATCTTATAAGTTGAGTGACTTCTCGAGCATTTTTCGGCTTGGGCCATTTAGTACTACTAGCTTCCCCATTACATAAATAGTAGAAATAGTTTTGAAGATTTTTCTCGTATTTAAAAAATGTTATGCCATCATCCTTTTCTTTTTCAATAATTTTTAATTTAGGTAAAAGATCATCAATAGGTAATAAAGGTAACCGTTGGTGATTTGGGAACACTTTAGTTAGATAAGCCTCAGCTAATGATTGAGCGGTTTCACGTCCGTGTTTTAATGTATCATCATCAATAAATCCTATGGGCGCAGCTAGTTTTTGAAAATGGACATGCATCATATGAGAATATAAGTGAAGAGAACCACTGATAATGGTGATAATATAAGGGCAGCTAAGTAATCGACGTACATCATCCAACACTTCAAAGGCTTTGTCCAAAGCCATATCGACATCATCAATTGGAATAGCAATCGCTTTACAATGTAAAATTTCAATACATTTTTCCACAAAATCATGAAAGCGATGTTGAATTTGTACACCAGAACTATATTTGAGTATTTTATCTATTCCGGTGTAATCATTAAATTCTTTTGTTTTTCCTAGAGCATTGGCAAGTTCTTGTAGAGAAGAATAAAAATCATTACGTTGACATTGATCAGTACAAGATGATTGTAATCTTTTTTCGACCGCATTATATAATTGAGCGACAATAACATTGGCAAACTCATCATGATTGCAAAGTAAGGTGGGATCGATAATTTCTAAAAAGAAAATATCGTCTATTTCCTTATTATCTAAACTTTTTTTCCAAAAATTTTCTACATTACGTAAAAATACGGTTTTACCTGCCCCACGTTCACCACTGATGCAGATTGCGTTATGTGCAGCATAAATTGTGTTTTTACATTTATTATCAAAACGATTTCGTTCATAAGCTTTAGCTTCATCACTGGTTTTTTTTAACATTTCTACCAGTTTTTTTTGGGCTGCTTGTTGCCAAAGTTCTTCGTTCGTAAAAGAATCTAGATATTCATTGGTTGTTAGATTTAGAATTATATCATTTGCCATAAGTTGCTCTATCCATATTTTTATTTTACTTAACGTGATGTAAGGGAAGCTATTTTAGCTTAAATTGATAGTTTTTTAATCAAATATTTTCTTTCTTTACAAAAATATTTTTAACAGCGATTAACAATTTATTGTATTAACTTTAAATAAGAAACAATATTGAAGTTAAATTTAACTGATATTTTTCCAAACATTTTTTCCATTATTTAGCTTTTTTATTGGCATAAGACTCTAGATATTTTTGTAAAGGATGTTGTTTATTATTGGCTACAATAATATTTGCAGATCAGAGCTTAATTTGGAATTTTTCCTTTAAGCTGTCATTAGATTATTTTTAATAAATTTCATTAAATCAGAAGAGTTGAAACAGTAAATTGAAGGGATTTTATTTTTAACTATTTGTTTAATTTTTTTATATGCTTAACTGGTTTTAGAAATAGCAAATCCATTCTCCTTCCATATCTTTGTAACCTTATAGTAATACGATTATATATCAGTCAATTTAAATTTTTTACTTTCACGGCGAGATGTTCTTTATTTTATGATAGTTACTAGTTGGGTTGATATCTTGAGGTTTTGTGTAGTAGTACAATTTATTAAGAAAACTAGATATAAATTGTCTATTACATACCTCAAGATATTTTTTATCTATTTTTAAATCTTTCTACTAAAGGTAAGAGAGATCTTTAGCAATATCCTTAAGTCTAGACCTTAATTCGGTTAGTTGTTCTTTTTGGGCTTGCTTATAGAGTTCATCTCGTGATTTTAAACTACCTTCACTATAATTACGGTATTTTGATGGTACATCACCACTATAAATATATTTATATTTAGCGGAAGTTTCTTTAACTTTGAATGATTTAATATAGCTATACATACCGTTAACCATGATGTTGGTCGTTAATGTTAGTTGATTGCTATGAGTTTCTGTTTCTATATTGTAGCGCTGATCTTTATAGCTTTTGAGTTTAGTCATTTTTCCTTTTTTATTTGGTACTTCAACATATTTATCAAATACTTTTTCCGTTTTTGTTTCATGATTAACTGATTTGCCAAGATCATTAAAATCAATATCGTAGTCAATTCGTATATCAATATCTGCATCACTTAAGTAATTGGTAAACTCAATATAATATGAGCCTATATATTCTCTAATTTCATTCGTAAATTGAGATGGGGATGAATTATAATAGACTTTAACAATTCCCTTTTTTTGGTAGGTGTCAGCTAATGCTTTTGCATCTCGATATTGTCCATATGGTTGGTAAACTTTTACTGCTTTGTTAAAGTAATCAGCCACTTCTCGAAACTCGTGGCGCTTACTGGCATTTTGTGAAAGTTGTTGGGCTTGTTGATAAGCAGCCTCGGCTTCTTGTGTACAATATTTTTTGTCGTTTTCAATTGCTAGTTTATCACTATCTCTATATTTACCAAGTGGTTGATAAACTTGTGAAGCATTGCTAAAAGCCGTTGCAGCCTCTTTGTAGTTTCTTTCCTGTGCAAATTTTTTACCTAAATCATAGTATTCTTTGGCTGCAACCTGCATATATTTCGTTTGAGCGTTTTTATATCGTTTTTCAATATCCTTATAATTATATCGTTCTAAACCAAGTTGATATAAATTGGCTTTGTTCTTATAGCTTATACTGTCGGTGCCCGTAATTGAATTTGCATAATCGTAATATTGTTTAGCAATGGTTTGCTCCAATTGTTCCAAATCATATTTATTATTAAAAAAATCGACAGTTGAACTATAAAAACGATCCCTAAGCATCATTTTCATTTTAAGTAAGTTTTGGTAGATATCAATACGTTTTTTATAATCGGTGTCTGGAGTATTGGCTAAATTTGTTTCATAATGCTCCATAACATTAGTGACTAAAGTGCGTAACTTTTCGGCTTTATCTTTGTCATACTTTTTGAGGCCTTTTTCTTCAATATTGTTAGTTAATAAACTGATACTTTCTAGATATTTTCCCTCTTTATATGCCTCCTCACTTGTACGTGTATGGCAAGCGGTAAGAAAGAAGATGACAAAAATTGTTATTAATATTCGCATAATATTTCCTTTCAATAATTATCCATCCTTTATCAAACTAGTTAGAATATAACAAGTTTGATAAGTTACTAATTAAAATAGCCTTTAATTATTTTTGCCGATTTTATGAAAAAAAAAAGCTTAGCATTTTTCATTTAATGCTATATTTCTATACTACAATAGTGATTAAATTGGATAAAAAATAACATTTTCCACATTAATCAATTTTTTGATGGGTGTACACCTCAATACAAATTATGTATTGAGGTGATGAATAACTCTACTTTCGAGTAGGCTTTTTAGCCGTGGCACGGCGAGGTGATTTAGACGGATTATTCAACTTGATACGTTTTGGTCTAACAATTTTTTTGTCCGATGATGAAGTTGTTTTAGTAAAACTTTTAACTTCTGGTGGTAAGCCAACAAGTTCACGTAAATAGTTGACAGAATCAATTCCTAGTTCCATCCATGTACCACGTGATAATCCTTTTGGTAAGTTAATATTACCATAACGAATACGTAATAAACGGCTAACTTGTACATCAATCGCTTCCCACATTCTACGCACTTCGCGATTACGGCCTTCGGTTATAACAACATTAAACCATTGGTTAATACCATCACCACCTTGAGCTTTAATTGAATTAAATGAAGCAGGACCGTCTTCGAGTTGTACACCTTTGCGTAATTGATTAATTTGCTGATCAGTAATATTACCAAATACTCGCACAGCATATTCACGTTCAATTTCATGTCTTGGGTGCATTAAACGGTTAGCCAATTCACCATCGGTAGTAAATAATAAAAGTCCCGACGTATTGATGTCTAAACGACCAATATTGATCCAACGTGCATTTTTTAAACGTGGTAATCGTTCAAATACCGTTGCCCGACCTTGCGGATCATTACGTGAACAAATTTCACCTTCGGGTTTATAATAAGCCAGTACTCGGCAGACCTCTTTTTCTTTACTTCTTAGTTGAATTAAATGTCCATTGATGCGAATTTTTGGGTTAGCACTGACATCAACACGATCGCCTAAATTGGCAATTTTACCATCAACGCTGATCTTTCCTGCTGCAATCATAGCTTCAATCTCACGCCGTGAACCATTGCCTAAATTAGCTAGTACTTTTTGTAATTTTTCAGTATTGTCTTTTATGTTTTTCATAACCAGTTCTCGCTACCTTCACAGGTATCATATTTGTTTAACTTTAAGTGAAAACTTATATCAAAATCGATTTTATCATTCTGATATAGCTAGTAAATATTATTTGTTGAATATTGAATTACTCAATTTTCTATCAAAAAATAGGTATAAATTTGTAATGTTATTAAATAGATCATTTATAGACATTTATTCTTTCGAAATATCTTATGTTTATGTTTGTGCCGTTTATTGTTAAACGTTTAATTTTAGTTTTTTGTATATTTTTCATGTTAGTAAGAAAAACAAAATCCAATTAGCCCAAATAAAATCTACAAAAAACGTTAAAAACTATAGAAGCTCAAAGCACCATAAATTCAGATATTTTAGCATACTTGTATTATAAAGAATTCTCACTTGTTGAACTAAATAATAAACTTTAAGACTATATCCAAATGTTGAAGTAAAAACTCTCTTTTTACCTTCTATATCGGTAAAAGTAACAATAGGATAATAAATACGACACATCTAAAGTTATGTAGAGCAATGTGAAAATTCAATTTTATATTTCGTAATATAAACTATTGTAGAATCCGTTTGGTAAGTAAAATGAACTTATTTGGAAACTACAAGAACAGTTAACCAATAAAAGATCCACCAACCAAAGTCAACGAACTAATAGGTTTATATGTCATTATCTGTACTGATCTTTACTTTAAACAAATGGGCTTATATCACCACTACCTTGACGAACAATATCTGGATAGTCATTAGTTAAATCAATTACTGTTGTAGGTTGCGGACCAATGTATCCACCATGCACAATAGCATCAAGCTGATGACCAATTTTATCTTCTATCTCTTCCGGATCAGATTGGGCTTCATCCTCATTAGGTAAAATTAATGTGGTTGTCATTAATGGTTGCCCTAACAATTCAAGTAATGTTAAATCAATTTTATTATCAGGAATACGTAAACCAATGGTTTTACGTTTTTCATTCATTAATCGACGTGGAACTTCTTTGCTGGCTTGCAAAATAAAGACATATTTACCAGGTGTATTATTTTTTAATAGTCGGAAAGTTGTGTTGTCAACAAAAGCATAAGATGAAAGTTCCGAAAGATCGCGACACATTAAGGTAAAGTTGTGATATTTATCAAGCTGGCGAATTTGGCAAATACGATCAACCCCATACTTGTTATCAAGCAAGCAACCTAGTGAATAACCTGAATCTGTCGGAAAGGCGATAACGCCACCATCATTTAAAATTTTGACAACTTGATCTAATAATCTCGTTTGTGGATTATCTGGGTGAATATAAAAAGTTTGGCTCATAGTTTTCTTCTATATTAGTGTTATCGTTAAGTTCTGTTTTTAAATTTACTCATTCCAATCATGCCAGATAGGTGTCACACTGGCTGGTAAAGGTGTGGTTTTACCTAAATCAAGGTAATTAACCAAATCATGAAAATCGGAACCTTGAGATGCCAATAATCCAAATTCATTAGCTAATTTCGCCAATCGCTGTAAATCATCTTGCGTTTGTCGGCTTTGAGATACTTCTATCGCATCACCGCCATATTCTTTAAATTCACCAATTAATGTTTTTAATTTAGTTAAAGTTAAATCATAACGGCTAGGATGAGCAAGTACTGCTTGCCCGCCTGCTGCGTGAATGGCATTGACCGCATTACCAATACTACAACACTTTGCAGGCACATAAGCATAACCACTTTTGCCTAAATATTTTTTAAATGCTTGTTTAACATCTTTAACATAACCATTGGCTACTAAAAAACGTGCAAAATGGGAGCGTGATACAATATCACCTTTTGAAAATTGTTGTGCTTGTTGATACGCATTATCAATACTAACTTTCGCCAATTTTTGATCAATGCTAATTGCTCTATCTATTCGACCTTGTTCTTGGGCTGATAATAATTCAAGTAATAGTGAATTTTCAATATCGATATTTAATCCAACAATATGAATTTCATTATTCTTCCAAATTGTTGACACTTCAACGCCATAAATTAATTTAACGGGTAAATTATCACGTTCTATTGTGTTTTTGGCCTCTGGTAGACCTTTGATAGTATCGTGATCGGTAATTGCTAACATACTGATTTGATTATCAGCTGCTCTTTTGACCAGTTCACTAGGTGTCAGAATGCCATCTGACGCAGTTGTATGCGAATGTAAATCAACGATCACTTTTTTTCTCGAAAATTATTTTTAAACGTGTAATATACCACACAAATTGCATGACCACTAAAAGGTAAATTATGAAAGATCAAATTAAGCTTGCTCAACAAGATACTAACGTTATTATTGAAGAACTATTGGAAGATGGTAGTGATCCTCATGCGCTTTATATTATTGAACATCATATCTCATCACAAAACTTTGATCAGCTAGAAAAAGTAGCCGTTGAAGCTTATAAATTAGGTTATGAGGCTACCGATCCTGACGAAGATGTAGATGATAATGGAAATGTTGTTATCGGTTTTGATATTGTGGTTGAGAGTCCACTTAATGCAGAATTAATTAATGCCCAAATAGCGGAAATAATCACATTAACTAACCAATTCGGTGTCAACTATGATGGTTGGGGAACCTATTTTGAAGATGGTAGTGATGATTTTAATGAAGTTGATAATATAGAAACGCTTCATTAATAGATGTAATTACATTATTTAAGCTATTTTATTTTATAAACTACTTATTTTTTAGTTTTATTCTTATCCGTTAAATAACGGATAAGAATAGTGATTAAGATTAATTTATTTCACAATTTCAATGCGACTAGTCCTTTGTTTATTTGGCGAAACACTACGAATAAAGACATTTTCTCCTTTCTTAATGGCAGTAGGTCCTTGGTAACGTTGCCACTGATTACCTTTATCAATTGAATATTCAATACTTAAACCAGGAAAAACAATATTCGCTATCAATTTACCATTTTCAATCTTCGCACCTGGAACTGGTAGACGATAGTTAATTGAGGCAGCATCTAATTTAGCTAATTCACGTTGACCGATCAAATTGGCAAATTGATTCCAATCGTTGAAAAGTTTTTGCTGATCAACATAATGGGTTTCACCTTGTTGGAATTGGCGATCTTTTTGATAATTTGTCTCCCAATCAGCTTTATGCCATGCACGCTCTGCAACACTGAGTAATCGAGGGTAAGCCATGTAGGCCATTTTATTGTCTGTACGTATATTTTCAGTCCAGATTTGAGCGGATAATCCGTATGCACCTGGCCAATCCATTGTACCTTTAGCAGTAAAGACATCACCGTTACGATCAAACGATGTTTCTGCATTTTGTGGTAAGTTATCAGGTGCAAAACTGAATATTTTGCGTTCATCATTGAAACGAGCAGCCCAATAGTAACCACTTTCTTTTGGATTAACTTCGTAAGGCATATCTAAATAGACATAATCAGGGTTAGACACTATAACTTTATAGCCTTTATTGGCAAATTCATTTACTGAATCATACCCACCCCAATACAAATTATCCCAGAAGTTGACAATCACTTCATCGGTGGCGAAGGATTTGGCATTGGTTGCGAATTTTACGCCATCTTGCCAGACTTGCATGCGATTAATTCCATTGTTTTTAATGATTTTACTTACTTCTACAGCAAAATAACTTGGTAAATGTTCAATGTTTTTAACAACGCCTTTTTGAACAAAGGTTTGGCACGCTTGTGATTTTGCCCATGGATGATCTTCAATACTTTGATCGATTAAACCTTTACCCGCCTCTTTCTGAGCCACATTGATATCTTGGTAGCCATTACCAAAATGAATATTTTTCGCTTCATCACCACCAAAATGCCAAGTTGAAATTGGTTGTTTAGCTTCAGCATGCATTTTGGCTATTTCACTAATGACTTTATTTACAAATTTTTTCGAAGAATCTAAACATGGGTTAAGATAACTTTGTCGATTGTAAAATTGTACAGTTGTAGTATTTGATGTATCGGTTGGATCGACTAGTCGATATTCATTAGCTTGTTGTTCTTGACCGCTATTCATTAGACGTTGATATCTAACTTCCATTGACATAATAGCCGCTCTGGCGTGTGCAGGCATATCTATTTCTGGAATGACCTCAATAAATCGAGCATTTGCATACTTCACTATTTCAATATAGTCATTGCGAGTAAAGTATCCACTGCCACTATTGTTGCTATATGGACCGGATCCAAGTTGTGGTAATAAGCATTTTGTCTCACTCAAATCATGACAGCGTTTACTACCAAAATCGGTCAGTTCAGGTAAATCTGGAATTTCAATTCGCCAACCTTCATCGTCACTTAAATGGAAATGAAATTTATTCATTTTATATTTTGACATCATATCAAGTAACTGTAGTACCGCTTCTTTACTTTTAAAGTTTCGACCAGTATCTAACATCATTCCACGATATTCAAATCGAGGCGCATCCTCGGCTGAAAGTGTAGGTATAACTTGAGGTTTTTTAGCATCTATGACTGATAAAATTGATTCTACACCATAAAAAATCCCACTTTCATCAAAGGCTACAATGGTTGCCCCTTGAGGTGTTATATCTAATTTATAACTACCTTTTACACCTTTTTCAAATGCATTTTTATCAATTGAAGCGTTAATGTTAAAGCCCTTACTACTCACAGCAATCTTTAATTCTGTAAAATGCTTTTCTAATACAGATTTGCTCTCAAGTGATAAGTTATTAAGCACTAAATTAACACCATTTTCATTTAGAGTAATCGTCTCTTTACCAACAGTAAGTTTGGATGGAGTGGGTAAAATCTGTCCTTTTAACAACTCGCCATTAATCTCTTGTATATCTTTATTACGTTGATAACGATTTTCAGGCGTCATTAAAATATTATGATCATTAGGAGATATTTTCCATTGTTCGCCTAATGGTTTAACAAATGCAGAGAGATTATCAGAATCGGTATCAGTATTAGCAATCACTTTTGGTTCAGCTTTTGACGAGGTGACATACCATCTAGGCATAACATCACTTTCACTGATTTGCCAATATTCACCAATGATCGGAATGGTAACAACGGCATTGGCAGGAATATTTTTAAATTTTTCAGTAGGTTCAAGTTTGTGTAGATCACCAGTGACATGGGTAATTTTAAATTGATCATTATTGACTGCTAAAATCATTCGAATATTATGGAAATAGATTGCCCAATCATTGCTAGTAATCGCAGGTCCAGTATTTTTAAGAGTTAAGGTTACTTTATTACATGACGCCCAATCTGCACCTAATGCTGCACAATCTACCCCATGATTAGCAGCATCATTATCCACAATTTGATAATTTAGGTGTAATTGTGAACTCATGGTATCAACAACTTTTTGTGAAGCGCTAACAGATTGTACGGTTCCCATACTTAATAATGTTGCTATTGATGTAGCAATAATAGCTGATTTAAACTTTTTCATGACGATTACCTATTTTTGTTTAGCATTGAAAACGGTGAAAGGGACAATAACAATAAATTTGATATCACGTTCATCTTGGAAAATATTGCCGTATCCACCTCCCCAGCTTGGGATATTGGTATGATTGTTATATTTGGTAAAATGAAGTTGTAAAGAGGTATCTTTTATCCAACCATTTTGTACGGTATAGCCTAAATCAAAGTTATAAGCTGACTCAACTAAACGTTTTTTCTGATTAAATTGTTTGTTTGTGCTTGGTTTTGCATCCCAACCATAAGCATAAGAAGCACCTGTTCTCCACCCTGTTAAGTAATTGGATAAATCTCCTAAATCATAAGTAATTTCTGCAAATAGCGCTTTTTCACCATTGGCATTAAAGTCAGAACGAGAATTCCACCAGATATCTAATCGACCATTTGAAGAAGCATAATCAGGCGTCATACGCTGTAAAAAGAAACCTTGTTCTCCTTCTGCTTTAACAACGACCCCTTCAAGTCGTAAACCAACAGGTCCCATTTGATAACCTAAGGTAGCGGCCTGCAACCATGCTAAGCCATCATAAACATTTTTACCTTTGTGAGACTGATCTTTAGCACCATAAAATTGATAACTCATAGTAAGTGGATTATTAAATACATCCGTTTTATACGATGCTTTACCAAAAAATTGGTTCATATAATTTTGTGCTTGGCCAAAAGCACTTTCAATTACCAAATTATTTTTAAAATCATATTTCAAACCAGCAGAATGGAGGTAATCAATCTTTTTCCCTTTTCCCCATTGTTTAAATTCATAAAGTCGTTTATACCATGGAGCTTTGTATTTATCTGTCCACATATAAGACATGGATAACGCACCTGCATCATCGAAATCAAGCAAAGTGCCAAACTCCACGCCTCGATAAGTACCTGGTAATAAACTCCAATGTGGAGCTAGTAATGTTTGACCTGAAGGTTGGATATAACCTGCTCTGAGCCAAAATTTATCATCAAGTTTAAAATTAACTAGCGCTTTATAAAAACTTAGTCCACTGACATCTTTTTTCCAATCTTCTTCCCATCGGGTATTGGTACCGCTAAAGCCGATTTCATTAGGATGTCCATTGCCACCGTTACTCACTTCCCAAGCGCCATAACCACCTAATTCAATCGCAAAACGATCTGCAATATAACCAGATTTGAAATCTAAATTTGTGTTAAATGATGAGTGCCTAAGGTTCTTTTCATATTTATGTTCATCGATATTTTTTCTTTCACGATCACGATTCCAGAAAAACACATTGCCAGTGAGTGACGAATCATCTACAAAATTACTTTCATAAGCAGCATAAACGGGTGTAACACTGGTTAACACTGTCAATGAAAGGATGAGTTTTGTCAAACAACTCAAAGAACGAGGAATGTTTAGTGTATTGTAATAGTTCATAATTTATTTCCTTAAAACGATTCCGTTTGGTTTAAATAGTAATTCTTCGTTAGAAGTCCTCGTTATTTAGCTCAAAATTGAATCCATTTTCATTTTAAAAATTTCCATTAACATTTTTAAAAAGCTTAGATAAAGTAAAAAGTAAGCTAAATGTCTATTTTTATAATGCATAAACATATTTTAGTTAGCAAATTAAATAATCTAAATTCGTGATCCTAGTCACTAAAAAGATCTAATTTTCAATGATTTTAGCTGAAAAAAAGCTTACTTTTTTTATTTTGAAAAATAATAATATTTTGAAATAAAATAAGTTAAGTGAAAAATTTATACTATTATGATGGGATAAATTAGCAACACAATTTTTGTTAAGGGTTTGTTAGAATTAAAGTCAAAAAAAAAGAAATGCCTAGCATTTCTCTTATCATTAAGGTTGAATTTGATTATAGAATTAGATTAATTTTCAGTATTAATTTCTTCGAAACTTTTTACTAATTCATCAATCGCTTTCATCTGTTTTAAGAAAGGTTCAAGTTTAGCTAATGGCAATGCTGATGGACCATCACATTTTGCGTGACTTGGATCAGGGTGAGATTCTAAAAATAATCCTGCTATGCCTACCGCCATACCTGAACGAGCCAGTTCGGTTACTTGACCACGTCGACCACCCGATGCTGCGCCCATAGGGTCACGACATTGAAGAGCGTGCGTAACATCAAAAATTACAGGTGATCCTTTACTGGCTTTTTTCATAATATTAAAACCAAGCATATCAACAACCAAATTGTCATAACCAAAGCAACTACCGCGATCACAAAGAATAATTTTATTGTTACCTGCTTCTTCGAATTTTTCCACAATGTTACCCATTTGACTAGGACTGATAAATTGTGGTTTTTTAACATTAATCACTGCACCTGTTTTTGCCATAGCAACAACTAGATCCGTTTGTCTGGCTAAAAAGGCGGGTAATTGAATTACATCAACAACATCAGCGACTGGTTGACATTGCTCTTCAGTGTGAACATCAGTAATGATTTTTATACCAAACTGCTGTTTAAGTTCTTGAAAAATTTTTAGTCCTTCTTCTAAACCAAGTCCTCGAAACGAGTGGATGGATGAGCGATTGGCTTTGTCAAAAGATGCTTTGAAAATATAAGGGATATTTAGTTTATCAGTTACAGTAATGTAATGTTCGCAAATTTTCATTGCCAAATCACGCGATTCAAGAACGTTCATACCACCAAATAACACAAATGGCAGATCATTGGCTACGGTAATATCACCAACGTTTACTCTTTTTTGATTCATCATAAAAAATTATCCTTATTAAGGTTTAAACCAGCGACCAAGTGTAACCCTATCATTGCCACTGTAGTCGGTAAAAGTTTCAACTAATTGAAATCCGTGTTGTTTAAAAATAGTCTGTACCGCTTCCCCTTGTTTCCAGCCATGTTCAATGAGTAGCCAGCCATATTGAATTAGATGTTTCGTTGCACCTTGAACAATCAATTTAATATCAGCTAAACCTTCATCTTCAGAAACCAAGGCGCTTTTTGGTTCAAATCGAACATCGCCTTGCGATAAATGAATATCAGTGGGTTCAATATAAGGAGGATTACTGGTTATCATTGAAAATTTACGGTTTTTTATTGGCTTATACCAATCGCCACTTAAAAAATAGACATTGTTAACGCCAATCTGGTTAGCATTTTTCTGAGCTAAATTCAAAGCGTCATTATTTTTTTCAACGCCAGTAAATAAGCAATCTGGGCGTTCGGTTGCCATAGCAATGGCTATGGCGCCAGTACCAGTACCAAGATCTAAAACTTCACACGGAACTTTAGGTAAATAGTCTAAACCAAGCTCAACTAATTTTTCAGTATCTGGTCTTGGAATTAATGTCGCATTTGACACATTAAACTTCAAAGACCAGAATTCTTTTTCACCAGTAATATAAGCGATAGGTTCACCCGCTTGACGACGTTTCAAATGTTTGTCTAAGGCAATTAGCTCATCATCGGTTAATTTGGTTTCACTAAATGCCATTAAAAATGTGCGTGTTTTATGTGTGACAAAACTTAATAAAATTTCGGCATCACGCTTAGGGCTTTCACTATCAGTAAGTGTTTGTGAAGCGCCCTTAAGCCATTCTAAATATGTCATTCATCTTGTTCCGATAAAGCTGCAAGTTGGTCTGCTTGATATTCTTGTACAATTGGATCGATTAACATGTCTAGCTTACCTTCCATTACTTCGTCTAAGCGATAGATTGTTAGGTTAATTCGATGATCGGTCACTCGCCCTTGTGGGTAATTATAGGTTCTGATTCTATCGGAGCGATCACCTGAGCCTAAAAGATTACGCCGAGTTGATGCTTCTTCTTGTTGACGTTTACGTGTTTCAGCATCCTGAATACGAGCAGCCAATACAGACATTGCTTTAGCTTTATTTTTATGTTGTGAGCGTTCATCTTGGCACTCAACAACAATTCCTGTTGGCAAGTGAGTAATACGAATAGCAGAATCGGTAGTATTAACGTGCTGACCACCCGCACCTGATGATCGATAGGTATCGATTTTTAAATCTGCAGGATTGATTTCAGGCATTTCCGCTTCAGGGATTTCTGGTAGAACAGCAACAGTACACGCAGAAGTATGAATACGACCTTGAGACTCAGTTTCGGGTACGCGTTGAACGCGATGACCACCCGATTCAAATTTTAAGTTACCATAAACGCCATCGCCACTAATTAGCATGATCACTTCTTTATAACCACCATGCTCACCCTCATTTGAGCTCATTATTTCAACTCGCCAACGGCGTGATTCAGCATAACGGGTATACATTCTAGCTAAGTCACCAGCAAAAATTGCTGCTTCATCACCACCAGTTCCTGCACGAACTTCGACAAAACAGTTATAGTCGTCATTTGGATCTTTTGGTAATAATAATACCTGTAACTGCCTTTCTTGTTCTTCAACTTGTCCTAATGCTTCATTAAGCTCTTCTTGAGCCATTTCACTCATTTCTGGATCGGAAAGCATCATTTTAGCCGTTTCAATATTTTCTTGAGTTTGTTTCCAGCTAGCAAAACACTTCACTACTCCACCTAATTGTGCATATTCTTTAGAAAGTGTGCGAAAACGATTTTGATCGGCGATTACCGAAGGGTCAGATAACAATGCTTGAACTTCTTCATAGCGTTCTTGCAATGTTTCTAACTTACTGATAATTGAAGATTTCATAAATATATAACTTTAACTTAAATTAATTGGATATGGTCAACATTATATACTTAATCACTAGTAAAATATAGCTTCGGCTCATCTGCATATTGCTTGAACATTTTTGTTAACCACAAAATTAAGAATTCACGATAAATTAAAATTAAAAATGTTACACATGTCACATAAATAGATTTTTGAAGTTTAAAAAAAATCAATCAACCTATAACATCATAAATGTAAACGATATCATTTATTATTTTTTAAATATTTATGCAAAAAACATCTAGCTTTATTTTCAAATAAAATGTTATCGAATACATCAAAAAATACAGTAAATAATATAAATGGATGAGGGCTAGTTTTATGAAAAAAATAGTTATATTCAGTTTATTAGGGTTAAGTTCAATGGCTAATGCTGCAATTGAGTGGGATACTCCACAAGGAAAACTTAAACTCTATGGTGATGTTGAAATAAATGTTGATGCCGCGAGCAGTAAGCAACAACTGAGTTCATTAAAAGAGAGTGCAGAGAAAAAAAATAAACCTGCTGATAAAGATCGTTGGGATATTAACGGTCGAATTTTGATAGGTTTAGATGGTTATCGCGAAATAAATGATCACAATTTTGCTGGTTTTGTGGTACAACCACTGGCTGATTTAGGTGGTGATATGAATTTAGATGATGCTGCATTTTATTTTGGACAAAAACAAGAATGGAGCATTAAAGTTGGGCGTTACGAAGCCTATGATATGTTTCCTCTTGGTCAAGATACTTTTATTGAATATTCAGGCAATACGGCTAATGATATCTATGAAGATGGTTTTGGCTATATTTATATGATGAAAGAAGGTCGTGGACGCAGTAAGAATGGTGGTAGTATCCAATTAAATAAACCTTTTTTAAATAATTTCAATTTTGAAATCAATGCGTTAGTCAATAACGGCGAAAAAATGTTTAATAAATCGACCTATCACGGTTATGACATAGAGAAAAAGAAAAACGTCGTTTATGTTCGTCCAGTATTATCTTGGAAAAATGATAGTTTCTCAACTGCTATCGCGGCTGAAACCAATGTGGTAAAAAACGCTTATGGTTATTACGACAATAATGGTAAATTCCGCGATCAATCACAGCGAACTGGTTATGGTGCAACTTTTTCTTGGAACAGTGAAGGTGATTGGAGTGCTGAAAACAAAGGACTTAAAATTAATACCAGTTTTGCTTATATGAGTGCTAAAGATGAAAATGACATGACCATCGGTACAGATATCATCTGGGAAAAAGTCGGACTAGGCTACTACTATGCAAACAATAATATTAAAAAGTTTAATCCAGAGAATAAAATCAAAGATGGGCATATTAATAGCAAAGGTAAATATAAAATTCATACAGTTAATGCCTCTTATTTGATTGATAATGTATTGGATATGGATAATTTTAACATCTATTTAGGTGCTTATTGGTCATTATTAGATAGAAATAAATCTCATGGTGATAATAGTGATGATAGATATGGTGCACGTATAAGATTTAAATATTTTTATTAATTGCCAGTAATGAAAAGCAGCAGTGACATAACTTCTAAAACAGACCAATTTATTGTAATATATTGGTTTGTTTATAGGTTATTCATTTGTGATTGCCAGGAGTATGGTAGCCTATAACTTATCAAGGATAAAATAGCATGCACAGAACTGAAAAATTAGAGGATTAAATTTATGCACCAAACCATATGGAAACTTGAAAATACGGTCAAAAACTACGATTGGGGAAGCATTGATGATATTCCTAAATTGTTTGCTATCAAAAATCCAACCCAAAAACCCATTGCAGAAATCTGGATGGGTGCTCATCCAATGGGCTGTTCATTAGCTATTGATAACAACCATAAAAAAATCAGACTTGATGATCTTATTAAAAAACATCCTTTAGAAACGTTAGGTGCTAAAATTTATCGACAATATTCTGCGCTTCCCTATTTATTTAAAGTGTTATCAGCGAACAAAGCATTATCGATACAAGTACACCCAACCAAGTTTAATGCCGAACAAGGGTTTGCAAAAGAAAATCAATTAGGTATTGCTTTAGATGATCCTAAGCGCAATTATAAAGATCCTAACCACAAACCTGAATTGATTTATGCTCTAACGCCATTCAAAGCCATGCGCTCTTTTCGCCCTATTATTGAAATTTTGGAGCTGTTTAAAAAAATAAATGTTACGGCATTAAACAATGAACTTGATCAATTGCAAATTAATGCTAATGAACAACAATTAAAACTGTTTTTTCAGGCATTGTTAACTCTAGCTCCAGAAAGAAAAGAGCAAGCGATTAACCAATTGTTAACTAATATTGAACCGTTTTCTAACGAACCCTATTTAACGATTAAAACACTTGCTAAGGATTACCCAAATGATATTGGGGTATTTATGCCATTAATCTTAAATGTTATTGAACTGCAACCAACTCAAGCCATGTTTTTATCAGCTCAAACACCGCATGCTTATTTAAGTGGTACTGGACTTGAAGTAATGGCAAGTTCGGATAACGTATTACGTGCAGGTTTAACTAATAAGCATTTAGATGTCGATGAATTATTGAAAAACACCAAGTTTAATAGTCTTAATTTAAATGAGTTATTAACTTCGCCTATTATTCATCAAAATAAAATTGATTTTCCTGTTCCAGTTGATGATTTTAAATTTGAAATTATTGAAAGTGATAATCAAGCAAGAGATGAAAAGGTAACCAGTCCGCAGATACTATTTTGCATTGAGGGCAATATCACTTTAACATCAAAATCTGCAACACTGACACTCATTAAAGGTGAATCAGCTTTTGTCGCCTATAATGCAAAAAGTTATTGTTATCAAGGTCAAGGCGTATTAGCAAAAGTTTCAAATTAAAAGATATATTTCTTTTTTATACTCAAACGTATAGTTAATCTGAAACTTTTTGACAAATTTAGCGACTTAATTATCATTAAATCGTGTCATAAATTATCATGATTCAAAAAGTTTCAGATTTTGTTGCTTATGATATTTAACGCATTAGCTATCCAATCTTGAGTGTGTTAACTAACGTGTCTAATCAATAAATCGATTCTCTTTTTATACTTAAACGTATAGTTAATCTGAAACTTTTTGACAGATTTAGCGATTTTATTATCGTTAAATAGTGTCACGAATTATCATTATTCAAAAAGTTTCAGATTTTGTTGCTTATGACATTTAATGCTTTAGCCATCCAATCTTGAGTGTGTTAACTAACGTGTCTAATCAATAAATCGATTCTCTTTTTATACTTAAACGTATAGTTAATCTGAAACTTTTTGACAGAATTATCGACTTTATAATCGTTAATTAGTGTCACGGACTTTTCGTATTAGCCAAGAATAATGCTCCATTAGCATCATCAAACAATCTTTTATTACTCTTTTTCAACAATAAACGGAAGATAATTATGATAATAATTTTACATAATAAAATCTTTCGACTAATATGTAGCAACATAACAAATAATTGACTATCATCATGAATCATATTAATAAAATGCCACGTCATTTGACTATTCAACAAGATCTATTAAAAAAAATACAGTCAGGTGTTTATCCACAAGGGCAGTTAATACCGAAAGAATGTGAACTTACTGAAATCTATCAAGTCAGTAGACCAACAGTACGTCAAGCAATTCAGCAATTAGTTAATGATGGTTACCTTGAACGTCGAAAACGTCGAGGCACGATTGTTAAACAACAGAAGATCAGTCAAGAATTCACCCACATTATTGAAAGTTATGATTCCGAGATGAATCGGAAAGGACTTCATCCTAAAACTAAAGTACTTACATTTAAGCTGGATAAAGCTAATGCTGATATTGCCAATAATTTACAGATAAATGAGTATGAAGATGTCTACAAGCTCGTTCGTCTGCGCTATGCAGAAAGTAAGCCCGTGGTATTGGTTACAACTTATTTGCCCGCCAAACTTTTACCTAATTTCATCAATAATGATTTTACTCAGGAAAAACTGTATTCAGTATTACAAAAGATGGACTTTCCTATTTTACAGATTCGTCGCAAACTTGAAGTATTAAAAGCCGACGAAACCACAAGTGATCTATTGGATATAGAAGCAGGCGATCCGATTTTTTATTTCCATTCCATTGCTTTTACTAACGACCGGCTCCCCATTGAGTACTCAATTTCCAAATACCGTGGTGATATTAACTCTTTTGTATTTGAACTAAATCATGCAAGTTAAATTACATTTAAAAAATTAATGCGAAAAAAATTATCCTCGCAATTTAGTTGTTCGCGAGGATAATAGACATCTAAAAGATAGTATTTAAATAAATTGATGATTAAAGTTCGATAGTATCTTTATTACTTGCGGCTAACTCTTGTTTTAGCTCATCAATAATAGCTATTCCTGAACTAGTACCAATTCGTTGTGCACCTGCTGCAACCATTTTTTTGAAAGTATCGGCGCTACGTATTCCGCCAGCAGCTTTAACTTTAACTGCATCACCTACCTGATTTTTCATTAATTTAACATCCTCGACAGTAGCGCCTGAAGTGCCAAATCCAGTAGAAGTTTTTATAAAATCAGGTTTAACCTTAACCGCAATTTTGCACAGTGAGATCTTTTCTTCATCGGTTAAATAACAGTTTTCAAAAATAACTTTCGATACCACATTATGTTGTCGACAAATTTTAACTATTTGCGCCATTTCATCTTCAATATATTGTAAATTACCAGCTTTTAACTCGGAAATATTAATTACATAATCAATTTCGGTTGCACCATTTTCAATAGCATTTTGAGTTTCAAAACATTTCGAAGCAATGGTGGTTTGCCCTAAAGGAAAAGCGATGGCTGCTCCAATATCTACACCCGTTCCTTTCAATAACTGTGCACAAAGATGTGACTGAACCTGGTTGATTGCCACCATTTTAAAATGATAGTTTTTTGCTTCCTGACATAATTTTTCCATCATGGCTGTGGTCGCATCAGGTTTTAAGTTTGTGTGATCAATAAGTTGGCTTAACTGTATCAAAGAATATTTATTCATAATTCCACCTTGTTATTTATATATGTAAATACATATATTAAAAATAATGATAATAATGTCAATAACAATAACCCTTAAAATGTGATAAACATCTCATATCACAAAAAATAACACATAATTTATTTGTTATAAAAAATTCAATATGTAAATATATATTTAATAAAAGTAGTTTTAAGGGAGGGTAAAGAATAATGAAAATAGTGATCACTTCACATGGAGACTTATGTGAAGGCATTTTAATAAGCTATGCAATGATTGCTGGGGATACATCACATTTTACGGTAGTAAAACTTGATGAAAAAGGGATTAGTGACTTTTCAGTAAGACTAAATAACGTTCTAGATAGTTTACTAACATCAAATGAGTTTGTCATTGTGTTAAGTGACATTATGGGGGGAACGCCCTATAACGAAACATTTCGTTACCTGCTCGCTAACCCTGATAAAAAAGTATTTTTAATCTCAGGATTAAATTTACCGATGTTGATTCAAGCAGGTACCGCATCTGAAGATGAATCAGATATACACGCATTACTTGATTCAATTTTGCAAGCAGGTCAA
Source organism: Gilliamella apicola (assembly GCF_000599985.1). NCBI lineage: Bacteria > Pseudomonadati > Pseudomonadota > Gammaproteobacteria > Orbales > Orbaceae > Gilliamella > Gilliamella apicola. Next base: position 1,065,579 of record NZ_CP007445.1, on the reverse strand, counting down.
GACGCTATTTCACTTGCACCAACAGCTACAATCAATAATGACGATTTGGATTTTTAAAAGTTAAATGATAGGAGTAAATAGTTATGGCAATCACATTAACCAGAGTGGATGATCGGGTGATTCATGGTCAAATAATGACACGTTGGACAAAAGTAAGGCCTGTCGATGGCATCTTAGTTGTTGGCGATAATATTGCCGCTGATGACTTACGAAAACGAGTACTAAAAGCAGCTGCTGGCAACTTAAAAATAGGCATTTATACCGTTGCTCAAGGAGTAGAAAAAATCCAGCAAGGCATGGAATCAGCTAAAAATTTCTTTTTAATAAGTGATTCACCTCAAACGTTTGAAAAACTTCTTAAAGCTGGAGCAAAACTTAATCCAGTACTTAATATCGGTTGTATGAATACCAGACCAGATACCAAAGTTTTAGGGCGAACGGTTGCCATTGATGATAAAGACTATCAAGCTTTTGATTATATCGAAAGTCAAGGTATCACCATTGAATTTCAGTTGCTACCCGATGATGAACCGAAAAGCTGGTCAGTTATGAAGAAAAAATATGACACCTTATAGTTTTCAATAATTGAGGAAAACATCATGGAAACACTATTTATCCCAGCCTTGCTTACAGGTATATTCTGTTACTTAGGCGCGATTGAATCACCTTGGTTATTTGGTATGTCAGGAGGATTTTATGTTGTCGGCCGTCCTTTGGTTGCAGGTCTTTTAGTTGGTTTAGCCTTTAACGACATTCAAGCGGGTGTTGCTTGTGGTTTAGCCGTTCAAGCTGTTTTTATTGCCAACTTATCAACAGGTGGCGCAACCAATAGTGAAATTACTTATGCGGCTTATGGCGGTATTGGTCTAGCATTAGCAACGACTAAAGAGCCTGCGGTAGCTGTGACCTTGTCAGTATTTTTAGGGCAAACATTTGGTTTAATCTTCTATAATACGCGAATGGCGGTCTATTCATTTTGGAATAATAGAGCACAACAAGCCGCTGAGCACAATGATACACGGGGTATCGTTCTTAATCATCTATTCTTTCCACAAATCACTACATTTTTATTAAGAGCAGTGCCAATATTTTTGGCGATCTTTTACGGTTCAGGTTTAGTTGATTGGTTATTAAATCATGTACCAGAAGTAATAACAAAAATCATCTCAGTATTAGGCGGTGTATTACCTGCATTAGGTATTGCAATGCTAATGAATATTGTCATTAAATCAAAAATTCAGCTTATCTTTTTCTTTGCAGGTTTTGTTCTGTTAGCGTTCGCTGGATTAAGTATGGTTGCGTTAGTGTTTATTTCCGCTTTAGTTGCCTATTTATACTATATGGCAATCAATAAACCCGCTACATTAGCAATCAAAGAATCGAATAATTCGACCTCAAATTCTGATGTATTTGAAGATGATGATCTATTTTGATAGGAGAATTAACAATGGATAAAGCAATTAATAACCAATCAAAATTGACTAAAAAAGAGTTACGTCAAATTTGGTATCGATGGGGTTTTACACATCTATCTTCAATGAGCTATGAAAAATTACAAGCTCACGCTTGGGCGTTTTCTTATATTCCGTTTGCCGAAAAATATTACAAACATGATCCCGAAGCAAAACGCCGTTTATTAACCAGACATTCAATGTTTTATAATACCGAACCGCAAACGGGACAAATCATCAATGGTATTGTCGCCTCAATGGAAGAAGAGATAGCTTTAGGACACAACGTTCCTGAAGAATTACCGGTTAATATCAAAGCAACATTAATGGGGCCATTAGCGGGAATTGGTGATTCATTAATTCAAGGCATCATTGTTCCTATTTTGTTATCCATCGCGATGGGTATGGCAGCAGGAGGAAATGCTATAGGTCCAATCTTCTATATTTTATCGTATGGTATTTTAGGACCATTGATTTCTTACATTAGTTTCCATTACGGTTATAAACTTGGTGTAAATGCCATTGATAATATTATTGGTGATAATGTAAAACGAATTACAGATGCCTTTAATGTTCTTGGTATTATGGTGGTAGGAGGACTTGCCGCAGGGAATATTGTGCTTAATTCAGAGCTTGAAATTCCGATGGGTGAAAGTATGCGTTCATTACAAAGTGTACTGGATGGTATATTCCCTAAAATTCTACCATTAACTATGGTATTACTGGCTTGGTGGCTAGTGTCAGCCAAACAAATGAGCGCGACCAAAGTCATTTTGATCCTAACAGCCATTACTTCAGTGGGTGTCGTGATTGGTATATTTTAGTTCAATTAATTTCAAATTGAGAGATTAATAACCGCTTTAATTACAACATCTTTTATAAATTAAGGGAATTACGACTGATTCCCTTAACTATTTCTGATTATATAAAAAATGTGTGAAAAAACGTTAGTAATCATTTTGATCGTTCATAATTGAATCGCTCAAAGCATTATAGGGATATTTAAGAAAGAATGAACTATTGGATAACTGTTTCTCAACCTTAGGGATATACTAAGGAAAGAAACTAACGCTTTAAACAACAAGGGTTAGTTAATGACACCAAGATCTATCTTCAATTTCTTTCTAGATTTTATAAAAGTCTTTTATACTCATAGGTTGTATCTCTTTTAATTTAGTATCTCCTTAACTGCTCTGTTTTGGGTTAATTACGATAGACATTTCCACCATCTTCCCGACGTAATAGTTGCCAAGTTACATCGTTATAGACTTGTTGCGTTTCACTATCAATAAATGGCTCAACTTTATGGCCTTGGATTAACTCACGATATTCAATCTTGCCATTGATCTGGGCAGAATAAACACCCGTATGTGGGCATAATTGACCGGTTTGAATGCTAATCCGAACCTTTGAATCCATATTAATAACTTTCGCTGATTGCGGCTCATGGCTTACGGTTATATCCGTTGCTTCTACATCATCAAACCGACATTGCCACTCTTTTGAGGTTCGATTATTAAAACGAATTTCACCGTTTATTGAACCAAAACCTAGTGAGGCAATTTCTGGCGCTCGTGCGGGTTTTAATAATGCATTAACATTGACATAGTGCTTAGGATAAGGGTTGCTTGCTACATCACCGAGCTCAGGCACTTCTCCTGCCCGAACAACCACACCGCCTGCGTATGGATAAAAACGGATCTGGTTATCACTATTACGCTCTTTTAACGCCTCAAGACTGCCTAATTTATCGGTTATAAGTTGGTCACTTAGTATGGTTAACCAGTTGATACATTTAAAACCCTCTCTAAAGTTCTTATCGGCTTCAACATTAGAAATATCTAAACCCAAAAACTGATGCGCCAGTTCATATTCTAAATATTGATAATCATAATACTCATGACTATGCTGAATGCCTAATCCAAAAAATCCATTCATTGGCTGTAATATTTCGCAGATTTGTTGATTTAACGCTATTAATTGCTCTACACCAAACTCTTTAAGTTCGGATATAGGTAAATAGAGTTGAACATAACTTATATACTGATGTAATTTTTCATGCCACTCTGGTTCTGAAAAGGTTTCGATAAAATATTCTGGAACAAATTCCATATTATCAACGTTACTCCAATAAAAATTCAACACATCTAATGCATAATTATTAATTAGATCTTGCTTTTTATCTATACTGAATTTTTGATAAGGATGCAGTTGATTGGGGTTTCCATCAAAAAAACCAAACTTTAGTTTATCACCCCAATATTTATCATATAGTGCCAAAACCTGACCGATTGCTTGGCGCTTTTCGGGTAGATAACCTTGGTCTAAATAATAACACCCTACCAAACCTGTTTTTATTGCATCTTCAATATTATTGGGATCTAAATAATGACCATAGGTAAATCTGTTATAGTTTTCTTGATATTCATCTAATAACTTTTGTAATTTATTTTTCATTCACTGCTCTATTTTGGGTTAATTACGATAGACATTTCCACCATCTTCCCGGCGTAACAGTTGCCAAGTTACATCGTTATAGACTTGATGCGTTTCACTATCAATAAATGGCTCAACTTTATGACCTTGAGTTAACTCCCGATACTCAATCTTGCCATTGATCTGGGCAGAATAAACTCCCGTATGTGGGCATAATTGACCAGTTTGTATGCTAATTCGAACCTTTGAATCCATATTAATAATCTGCGCTGATTGTGGCTCATGACTTACTGTAATATCCGTTGCTTCGACATCATCAAACCGACATTGCCACTCTTTTGAAGTTCGTTTGTTAAATCGAATTTCACCGTTTATTGAACCCAAACCTAGTGAAAGAATTTCTGGTGCTCGTGCGGGTTTTAATAATGCATTTACATTAACATAGTGCTTAGGATAGGGGTTGCTTGCTACATCACCCAGCTCAGGCACTTCACCTGCCCGAACAACCACACCGCCAGCGTAAGGATAAAAACGGATCTCGTTATCACTATTACGCTCTTTTAACGCCTCAAGACTGCCTAATTTATCGGCTATAAGTTGGTCACTTAGTATGGTTAACCAGTTAATACATTTAAAACCTTCTCTAAGGTGCTCATCACCTTCAACATTAGAAATATCTAAACCCAAAAACTGATGTGCCAGTTCATACTCTAGATATTGATAATCGTAATACTCATGACTATGCTGGATACCTAATCCAAAAAATCCATGCATTGGTTGTAATATTTCGCTTATCTGTTGATTTAACGCTATTAATTGCTCTACACCAAACTCTTTAAGTTCGGATATAGGTAAATAGAGTTGAACATAAGTTACGTCTGGATATAATTTTTCATACCATTCTGGTTCTGAAAAAGTTTTAATTAGATATTCTGGAACAAATTCTAAATTATCAACATTACTCCAATAAAAATTCAATACATCTAATGCATAATTATTAATAAGATCTTGTTTTTTATCTATACTGAATTTTTGATAAGGATGCAGTTGGTTAGAATTTCCATCAAAAAAACCAAACTTTAGCTTATCACCCCAATATTTATCATATAGTGCCAAAACCTGACCGATTGCTTGGCGCTTTTCGGGTAGATAACCTTGGTCTAAATAATAACACCCTACCAAGCCTGTTTTTATTGCATCTTCAATATTATTGGGATCTAAATAATGACCATAGGTAAATCTGTTATAGTTTTCCTGATATTCATCTAATAACTTTTGTAATTTATTTTTCATTCACTGCTCTGTATTGGGTTAATTTCGATAGACATTTCCACCATCTTCCCGACGTAACAGTTGCCAAGTTACATCGTTATAGACTTGTTGCGTTTCACTATCAATAAATGGCTCAACTTTATGACCTTGAGTTAACTCCCGATACTCAATCTTGCCATTGATCTGGGCAGAATAAACGCCCGTATGTGGGCATAATTGACCGGTTTGTATGCTAATTCGAACCTTTGAATCCATATTAATAACTTTCGCTGATTGTGGCTCATGACTTACTGTATTATCCGTTGCTTCTACATCATCAAACCGACATTGCCACTCTTTTGATGTTCGATTATTAAAACGAATTTCACCGTTTATTGAACCAAAACCTAATGAGCCAAGCTTTGGTGCTCGTGCGGGTTTTAATAAAGCATTAACATTAACATAGTGCTTAGGATAGGGGTTGCTTGCTACATCACCGAGTTCAGGAACCTCACCTGCCCGAACAACCACGCCTCCTGAGTAAGGATAAAACCGGATCTCGTTATCATTATTATGCTCTTTTAACGCCTCAAGACTGCCTAATTTATCGGTTATAAGTTGGTCACTTAGTATGGTTAACCAGTTGATACATTTAAAACCTTCCCTAAAGTCCTTATCGGCTTCAACATTAGAAATATCCAATCCCAAAAACTGATGAGCCAGTTCATACTCTAAATATTGATAATCGTAATACTCATGACTATGCTGGATACCTAATCCAAAAAATCCATGCATTGGCTGTAATATTTCGCTGATTTGTTGATTTAACGCTATTAATTGCTCTACGCCAAACTCTTTAAGTTCGGATATAGGTAAATAGAGTTGAACATAACTTATATACTGATGTAATTTTTCATGCCACTCTGGTTCCGAAAAAGTTTTAATTAGGTATTCGGGAACAAATTCTAAATTATCAACATTACTCCAATAAAAATTCAATACATCTAATGCATAATTATTAATAAGATCTTGCTTTTTATCTATACTGAATTGTTGATAAGGATGCAGTTGGTTAGAATCTCCATCAAAAAAACCAAACTTTAGTTTATTGCCCCAATATTTATCATATAGTGCCAAAACCTGACCTATTGCTTGGCGCTTTTCAGGTAGATACCCCTGGTCTAAGTAATAACACCCTACCAAACCTGTTTTTATGGCATCTTCAATATTATTGGGATCTAAATAATGACCATAGGTAAATCTGTTATAGTTTTCTTGATATTCATCTAATAACTTTTGTAATTTATCTTGCATGGTATATCCTATAATTAATTGTGCCTAGTGGTTATCAATTGCTTTCAAAATCTGTTGGTTCATCGCCGGGAGTAAAATAGTAATAAAACTGTTGTCGATATGGATAGTAATGAATTTTATAATTGTTTTTATCCAACCGAAATCTGTCTTTATTTTGCTTAGCTTCGGCAGAATCATCGATATATCCTATTGTTGTGTTTATTTTATCAAACTTTAAATTCTGCTGATAACGATAATCAATTTCAATAAGGCGATCATCTTCATATTTAAGCTTTTCTTGCTCATTAAATTCTGGATAATAGGTAAGCTGCCCATTGCGCTCTAATACATAATTATTAGTCATTCCCTGCTCGGCTGCTAATGGCAAAGATGCTGCTCCAACGGTTGCTACTGTGGCTTTTGTTATTGGGGTAAATTCTATGACTTTAGCGCCACTACGAACCACTGTTGTTGTAGTTGCTATTTCGGTAACGGAGGTTCCAGTGACTAAAGCACCAACCATTGCGGACATGCTTGCAATGCCAACTGAAGCTAATGGATAGTGAACAATCATCTCATGCCGTTGTTCATAACGTTGCCAAGCTTCTGCATATCTTTTTTGGTTGGAATCATCAATTGCTACTAATTGTGGGCGGCTGTACTCAATCTCTTGTTGTTTAACCCATTTAATAATATGCTTGTATATAGCATCATATTCAAGCTGCATGCGCTGTTCAATGGTAAGTACTGATCTGGGATTGGCCATAGCGGTTTCGCCAATAGTTTGATAAAGTGGATCGTCTTTAGCATTGGCAAGCATCTCTTCTTCTTTATCTTTGCGGTTACGAAATTGACATTGCTTTAATGTCATTAAACGCAATTTATTACGATTGCCTCCTGCTATTATTAAATAATCCATATACTGCTTCTCCTTAAGGCTATCTCCTGGAAATTTTATTTCAATAACAGTATTAATATTATCAGGATGATAACCTTTTTCACCGGTTAAAGTATGATCCTTTTTTTTAATTACGTCAGGAATTCTAATCATACCTCGCCCATTTGGAAACCGCTCATTTGCTTTCTCAGGATTGAGTGTTCGATATCCTTCTTCAATGTCATTATCACTACTTCTTTTTAGCGATAACTCGTTTTCAAGTGTTGTTTTATTAACCATAGAATCAACCACGTTAACGCCACCAAAATCAAATCGATAACCTCCTGTTGGGTCACCATATATATTTGCTTCGCGGTATTCACGATAGATCATTTGATATTTTGATACTGGCCAATAACTTGGTCGAGACGGTTCACTTTTACTCATTAATGGTGTAGGTGGTTCAGTGGTCATGTTGTATCCTACCTCACCGCAATAAGGGAATTGATACCCAAAACTTGCAGCATCTTGCCTAATCCACATGGTTACTTGTCGTTGATATCGTGGCGTATTATTTGTTTTACAAATATAGGGGGAATTTTTTGCTGCTTGCATTTTATTACATAAATAAAAAATATCGACAGGATTATCTACTAATAAAACTGTACCTAATGCGGATGCATCATCAAGAGTTGTGGCAGTAACACTCCCTGCGGATGTTGGTTTTGCTGATTTTTTATTACTCTTTCCATTCATTATTCTTTATCCTAACTATCATTAAAATTTAGTTTTACTCGCTTACCTGTTGCTATATGTCTTGCTTCGAACGTATTTTGTGATTTATTTTCAAGAGCCTCACCGACAATTGTTTCTGGATTCTCAGTAAATATTCGTCGGGTATGCCCTTTTGCATCTGTGATACCACTAACAATTTGTCCATTAATTTCAATTTGATAAGAATGGAAAGGTAAAGGCTTGCCAGTTTCATGATCCGTTAGAATAAAAAATTCGCTATATCCATTGACATAAGGTAAGCTAAGATAAGGAGTCGGTATTGAAGCCGGCCCCATTTTTTGCATGGCATTACTTTTTATATAAACATTATCAGCCGTGCCCAGTTCAATCCCTGCACTGCTAATTTTGATGTATGAACCTCCGCACATTAACGTCAGCTCTTCATTTGCGGTAACCGTCAGTTCACCATCTACACTGTCTATTTTAATATCTTGTTTAGCGGTCATATTCAGGTTGGCATTTTGTGCCTGCATCTCAACATCACCTTGGTTGGCAAAGACTTTCATTCCTGATTTATGGGCAAATAGACCGATGGATTCACCGGATGAGACGGTTATATTTTTTAACGCATTGATGTCAGTTTGGTTTTCACTGGTCACCGATACACTATTTGACGTTGATAGTTGGATATTTTCCGGACTGGTTAAAGCAATGCCCTCTTGTGCATAAGCAAGAATACCACTTTGGGCTAACTGGGTTAATGTTGTTTTAAGTTGTTCTTGACTGTCGGTATCCGCACCATGAGCTTCAGAGGCAGTTGCTGCATTTTGTAAGGCTTTGGCAATTGATAACGCATTTTCAAGCTGAGTAATGGCAGCTTGCATATCAAGCTGTTTACCCTGCGCTTTAGGTTCGGTCTGACTGGTCAGATATAAGCCTTTATTGGCAGCAATCGCTCCCCACTCATCGGTGCGCAGTTCAAACCCTTCACCTCGCTGGGTTTTGTTTTGGTCAACTAAATGCCCAATGTTAAGCTGGGTTTTACCATATTCGGTCGCTAACTTGATGTGCTCTTGTCCGCGTTTATCATCCATCCGTAACTTATTATTCGCCGGTGTGCGAATTACATTACGATGTTTGTTTATGGTGGTCACATGGTCAGGGTGTTGACTGTCATGCATCGCATGTGCGATATAAGGTCGGTCCGGATTACCGTTAGTAAACGCAACTGCAACTTCTGTGCCGTCAATCAGTGGAAAGTGAAAACCATAGGTACTGCCGGCATACGGTTTAGCCAGTCTTAACCATAAGCTCTCTTCACCGTTTCGCCACTCTTTTAAGTCAAAGTTAAATTTAACCCGATAGCGCCCTTGTGTATCAATATAACCATAGGTGTCATTATCCGGACTGGTTACCCGTGCCGGTAAGGTGCCATCAATGGTTGGGAAAGGGATAGGCTCCGGGCGGTAAGGTTTTAATGGCTGGTAAGGAATAGCGGTAAAAGTCAGTTCATAAGCATCACTGCGGTTTCCCTGACCTTGCACCGTTAATATCATTATGCCTTCATCTATTCCGGCAATCATGCTACCTTTGATGCGGATATGTTGACCCGGAGCTAAATTGGCCTGATTACTTTTACCTCGGATAAGGATTTGACGGCTAATTGCTCGCTCATGGCGAATGCGTGCATACCATTCACCACTTTCAACACCATTACTCGTGTTAGCTTGATTACGGTCAATATCACTGCTGTTGTTATTGCTATTGCTATTGCTACCGTTAGTGTTATCGCTATCATTGTCGATGTCATTACTATTGCCGTTACTGTCTTGACTATCGTCGGTATCGATACCACCACTGTTTTCATCATCATCGTCATCATGATTATTTGTGTCACTATCAATATCGTCATCATTATTACTGTTGTGATTATTTATATCATTGTTATTGGCATTACTACCATTACTATTTAATCCTTTATAGTGCTCATCATAACGGTAATCGGTGCCATAAGTGGTGTTATCTTTCTGTTGGCTGTTAACTTCACCCAGTAAGTTCGCCTGCGCATCTCGGTAGTTATAATCCTGTACTGTTACCGAAGCTTCCACCATTTGACTGTGCAAGGTCATATCCCAGACACTTTCAACGCCGTTATCCAGTGTGCCACTTGGTTGTTTGTAGACAATATCAGCCACCTGCTGATAACCTTGTTCATAATCACTGATGACCATCACATCACAATTGTGTTCACCATGGGTTTCAAATCGGAAATAGACGCCCACATCAGCAAGCAGTCTTTGAATAAACTCAAGGTCACTCTCTTGCCACTGGGTGATAAATTCACGCTCAGGGTATTGCTCTTTAAGTGCTAAACGATAATCAATCCCTGTATAACCATGACCGCGCAATACCTCTTCAACCACACTGATAACGCTCTGATTTTGAAAAATAGCACAGTTATGACTTAATGCCAGTTTGGCTAATTGCGAGGACAAAACCACCTGATAACGGGCTTCGTCATTACTGACTGATAATTGACTGAACTGGGTTATCACACCATAAAGAGTACGGGAGCCACCTTGAGATAATAATGAGTTTAAGGAATTAAGAGGATTGAGTTGCGTTAAAGAGTTAAGTGAATCGAGTGGATTGGATTGTGTAAACTTATCTAACTGTTTTAATGGCTCGGACTGTTTTAATGCTTGTAAAGGATTAGCAGAGGTTAAAGAATTGAGCGCATCAAGTCCTTTCGTTGCAATATCACTTAAATTGTTAAAATTCGCCGAGTTAAAACTCAAACAGGCATTTTGATTAAGAAATGACTCGACAAGAAGATGTTTATTCGAGCTGGTAAAAGTAATCGTATAGTGCCAAGGCTGGTTAAGTTGCTCATTACCTTCAACCTGTAAGATTGAAATCTCAGCAGGCAACCCATCCATATTTAATGTATAGCGATTGTGACCCGCGCCATTAACCAAACCATTCTTTAAACCATGACTTAAACCATTGCCTAATTGATTCACCAGATTGGTTAATCCTTTATCCATGTTATCCTCGATATATTTCATGTATATAGCAAATACAACTTTGCTTTATTGAACTATGTTTATTGTTATTAATAATTATTTAGTGTTATTTTTTACTAATGATTTGATTATTTTAGAATTTATTATTATAGGTAAAACGATTTAATGAATTCACGTTAAAAAACAACCTAAAAAAGAGTATAAAAATACCCTATTTTGCGTATTTTGCAACCTTTTTTTGAAATTTTCTTTAACTTAAATTAGATAGATAACTTACTGATATCATTAATTAATTATCAAAATATAATTAAAATATATTGCTTAAGAATTATCAAAAAAGGATTAACAAAATTTTGCTTTATTAGGTTTTATATTGAATGTTTTGCTCAGAACTTTTATTAAAAGTTATATCTAAAAAATTCTTTTGACTGAAACATAGCTATAACCTCAAACTTTTTGACAAAATGACTGACTGTACAACGATAAAAATTATTTTTTAAACTATCGATAAGATAGTGAATAGAATTTTGGTGTGATTAAATGATTAAATTAACTTAAGTTTAAAAAATTAATTATATTAATAAGTTATAATTTATTTTGTAAAAAATATTCAGAAGTCTATATCATTTCATTTTCATGAAATATATTCTATCAAGTAAACGTATCGTTAATTCCATAATAACTTAATAATTAACTTTAGTTTTTCTACAAATATGAAATTTAATTAAAATAACGTGCAACATAAAAAAAGCCGTCAGCGTAAACTGACGGCAAAGTATCGAAGGAAAATTAAAATGAAAATTTTATTTTTTTACTGCTTTTGCATTAGGTAAATCAGTAATAGAGCCTTCATAAATTTCAGAAGCTAAACCGATTGATTCATGCAGTGTTGGGTGAGCGTGGATGGTTAAGGCAATATCTTCTGCATCACAGCCCATTTCAACAGCTAAGGTAATTTCACCAAGCAATTCACCACCATTTGCTCCCACCACGGCACCACCGAGTAGACGATTATCCGCTTTATTAAAAATCAACTTAGTCATACCTTCTGAACAATCAGATGCAATAGCTCGTCCTGACGCTGACCAAGGGAAAATCGCAACTTCGTAATCAATGCCCTTTTCTTTTGCCTCTTTTTCGGTTAAACCAACCCAAGCAACTTCGGGTTCAGTATAGGCAATGGAAGGGATTGTTTTAGGATCGAAGAAGTGTTTTTTACCAGCAATGACTTCGGCTGCAATATGTCCTTCATGTACACCTTTGTGAGCCAACATTGGTTGACCTACAATATCACCTATAGCATATATGTGAGGAACATTGGTACGCATTTGCTTATCAACTTCGATAAATCCTCGAGCGGTAACATTTACGCCAGCTTTTTCAGCGCCGATGAGTTTACCATTAGGAGAGCGACCAATCGCCACTAATACCGCATCATAAGTGTGAGTTTCAGTGGTGCCGTCTTTCTTTTCCATAGTGACATAAATTGCATCGTGTTTTGCTTCAACTGTCGCCACTTTAGTTTCAAGTCTTAAAGTGAATTTATTTTGAATCTGCTTAGTAAAGACTTTGATCACATCTTTATCCGCAGCAGGAATAACTTGATCTAGCATTTCAACCACATCAACTTCTGAACCTAAAGCATGGTATACGGTTCCCATCTCAAGACCGATAATTCCACCGCCCATTAATAATAATTTTTTAGGAATGGTTGTTAATGCTAGTGCATCAGTTGAATCCCAAATTCGTGGATCATCATGAGGAATAAAAGGTAGTTGAATTGGGCGTGAGCCTGCGGCAATAATGGCATTATCAAAAGTAATTTTAGTAATACCTTTGGCAGAGGTCACATCCATAGTATGGCTACCGGTAAACTGAGCATCACCTTGAATGACATTTACTTTACGCATTTTAGCCATGCCAGCAAGGCCGTTTGTCAATTGATTAACAACCTTTTCTTTCCAAGCTCGTACTTTATCCAGTTCTAGTTTTGGTGTTCCAAAATGAATGCCGTGCGCAGTCAATGATTTGGCTTCATCCATAACTTTAGCAACATGCAATAATGCTTTAGATGGAATACAACCCACATTTAGACATACGCCGCCTAAAGTTGAATAGCGTTCAACTAAGGTGACATCTAACCCAAGATCGGCAGCGCGAAAGGCAGCGGAGTAACCCGCTGGACCTGCACCTAGAACGACAAGCTGTGTTTTAACTTCTTGACTCATAATCTATATTCCCCCACTACATCACTAAACGACGTAAGTCGGATAAGACGTTAACAATATGACTTAGGAAGCGTGCACCATCTGCTCCGTCGATCACGCGGTGATCGAAAGATAAAGATAATGGCAACATTAAGCGAGGTGTAAACTCTTTACCATTCCAAATTGGTTTCATGCTTGAACGAGAAACACCTAAAATGCCAACTTCTGGAGCATTTACAATTGGTGTGAATGAAGTTGTACCAATTCCCCCTAAGCTAGAAATTGTGAAGCAACCGCCTTGCATATCGCTACCCGTTAATTTGCCATCGCGTGCTTTTTTAGAAATTTCTGCAAGTTCACGAGAAAGCTCAACAATACCTTTTTTATCAACATCTTTAAATACAGGTACAACAAGTCCATTTGGTGTATCAACCGCTACACCAATATTAATGTATTTTTTGATAATTAGAGTTTGCGCATCTTCAGATAGTGAACTGTTAAAACGTGGATAAGCTTTTAACGCGCTGGCTACCGCTTTCATTATAAAGACCAGTGGTGTGATCTTAAGGTCGAGTTTTTTCTTCTCTGCTTCGGCATTTTGTTGTTTGCGGAATGCTTCAAGATCAGTAATATCTGATTCATCAAACTCGGTAACATGAGGGATCATTACCCAGTTGCGATGTAAATTTGCACCCGATACTTTTTGAATTTTGGTTAATGGTAAGCTTTCTATTTCACCAAACTTACTAAAATCAACTTTTGGCCAAGGTAATAAGCCAGGTAGAGCACCACCCGCAGCACCGCTTTCAACTTGTTTGACCGCATTTTTAACATACGCTTGGATATCTTCACGTAAAATACGATGTTTTGGCCCAGTAGGAGTGACTTTAGCCAAATTAACACCAAACTCACGCGCTAAGCGACGTACTGATGGTGTGGCATGGGCATAAGCATCATTTTCAACAAAATCATTACCTGAAGTGGCTGGTACCGTTTCTGTTGCAGCAGATGCTGCAACAGCAGTGGTTGATGCTGATGCAGTTGGTGTTGAAGCTGGAGCAGGAGCAGGAGCAGTTGTTGCACTATTAGCCGCTGGTGCCGCTGTAGTTGTTTCAAATTCCATGATTTTGGAACCCGTTTTAACTTTATCGCCAACTTTAATGATAATATTTTTAACTACACCCGCAACTGGTGCAGGGATTTCCATTGAGGCTTTATCACCCTCAACCGTTATAATATTGTCATCAATCGCAACAGTATCACCTACCTTAACTGAAATTTCAGTAACTTCAACTTCGTCGCCACCAATATCAGGAACATTGACATCGACGGTTTGGCTAACAGATGAAGTTGTAGGTGTGACTTCAACTTTTGGTGCAGTTGGTTGTGATGCTGATTGTGGTGCTGGAGCAGCTGCGCCGCCCTCTTCATCAAATACCATAATGTCTACACCGGTTTTAACTTTATCACCAACTTTAACAATGATTGATTTTACAATCCCTGCTTGTGGAGCAGGAATTTCCATTGAAGCTTTATCACCTTCTACCGTCATGATGTTATCATCAACAGCGACCTTATCACCCACTTTTACTAAAATTTCGGTAACTTCAACTTCATCATTACCAATATCAGGCAATTTAATTTCAATACTCATTCTTTTTACCTCTTATGCAATACGTGGGTTGAGTTTATCAGCATTGATCTCGAACTTTTTGATCGCTTCTTCAACGACACTTGCTTCAATGTCACCGCGTTTAGCAAGCTCACCTAATGCTGCAATGACAACATAAGAAGCATCAACTTCAAAGTGATGTCGTAAATTTTCACGGCTATCACTGCGTCCGAAACCATCAGTTCCCAATACACGATAATTTTCAGCTGGTACAAAGCCACGTATTTGTTCGGCAAATAGTTTCATATAGTCAGTTGAAACAACAGCTGGATTATTATTCATTACTTGCGCCACGTAAGGCACTTTCGGTGTTTCGCTTGGATGTAACATGTTGTAACGTTCACAATCTTGACCATCACGAGCAAGTTCAGTAAATGAAGTGACACTATAGATATCAGAACCAACACCATACTCTTTGGCTAAAATATCCGCCGCATCACGCACATGACGTAAAATCGAACCTGAACCTAATAGCTGAACGATTGGTTTACCGTTTTGACCTTGAACAGTATCAAGTTTATAGATACCACGACGGATCCCCTCTTCAGCGCCTTGTGGCATTGCAGGTTGAGCATAGTTTTCATTTAGTGTCGTAATATAGTAGTAGACGTTTTCTTGATCGCCATACATACGACGTAAACCATCTTGCATAATAACGGCAACTTCATAAGCATAAGCAGGATCGTAAGATACGCAGTTTGGAATCGTTAAAGCTTGAATATGACTGTGACCATCTTGATGTTGTAACCCTTCACCATTTAAGGTTGTTCGGCCAGAAGTACCACCAATCATAAAGCCACGCGCTTGCTGATCACCCGCTGCCCACATCAAATCACCAATACGTTGGAAACCAAACATTGAGTAATAGATGTAAAATGGAATCATTGGGTAATCATTGGTACTGTATGATGTTGCTGCTGCTATCCATGATGCAGTTGCGCCACATTCATTGATCCCCTCTTGTAGGATTTGCCCTTTTTCATCTTCACGATAATAAGCCACTTGTTCTCTATCTTGTGGCGTATATTGTTGACCATGCGGATTATAAATACCGATTTGAC
Organism: Gilliamella apicola; assembly: GCF_000599985.1. Taxonomy (NCBI): domain Bacteria; kingdom Pseudomonadati; phylum Pseudomonadota; class Gammaproteobacteria; order Orbales; family Orbaceae; genus Gilliamella; species Gilliamella apicola. The sequence goes on along the minus strand of NZ_CP007445.1, from coordinate 1,049,570 downwards.
GGAATAGACCTTCCATACCAAAAGTACGAGCTTCATCCGCTAGAATTGGCACTAGTCGTGGCGCAAGATCTTTGTCTTTCAACATGATATTAAGCGCTCGTACAAAAGCAATAGTGGTTGAAATTTCTTTAGTTTGTGCTTCTAGTAGTGGAGCAAACTCAGTTAAAGGAGGAATTGAGACCGTTCCTGAAAAATGAGTTAATCTTGATGGTACATAACCATGTAAAGCATTACGCCGTTCATGAATGTATTTATATTCAGGTGTGTGCTCTTCAAATTTAATATATGGTAATTTTTCTAAAGCATCATCGGTAACAGGAATATTGAAGAAATCACGCACATGACGAACACCATCCATATTCATTTTTTTCACTTGGTGAGCAATATTTTTCGCTTCTGCTGCTTCCCCCATACCATAACCTTTGATAGTATGCGCTAAAATTACTGTTGGTCGGTCTTTAGTCTCTTTAGCACGCATAAAGGCAGCAAACATTTTAGATGGATCTTGACCACCACGATTAAGTCTGAATATTTCTTCATCAGACATATCTTTTACTAATTCTGCTGTTTCTGGATATTTACCAAAGAAATGCTCACGTACATAAGCACCATCTTTTGATTTAAAGGTTTGATAATCACCATCAAGCGTTTCGTTCATTAATCTTACTAACTTGCCAGATTTATCTTTTTGTAGGAGTTTATCCCAACGGTCACCCCAAATAACTTTGATAACATTCCAACCTGCACCAGCAAAAACACCTTCTAGTTCATTGATGATTTTACCATTACCGGTAACTGGACCATCTAAACGTTGTAAGTTACAGTTGATGACGAATACTAAGTTATCCAGTTTTTCACGAGTAGCAACCGTAATTGCACCTTTAGATTCTGGCTCATCCATTTCACCATCACCTAAGAAAGCATAAACAGTTTGTTCTGTGGTGTCTTTTAGACCACGATGATTTAAATATTTTAAGAATCGAGCTTGGTAAATAGCACTTACCGGTCCCAATCCCATTGAAACTGTTGGGAATTGCCAAAATTCAGGGAGTAATTTAGGGTGCGGATAAGATGGAAGTCCTTTGCCGTGTACTTCTTGGCGGAAATTATCAAGTTGTTCTTCAGTTAGTCGGCCTTCAATAAATGCTCTTGAATAGATACCCGGGGAAATATGACCTTGGAAATAAACCATGTCACCACTGTCTTTATCATTTCTAGCTCTAAAAAAGTGGTTAAAACAGACTTCGTAAAAAGTTGCTGCTGATTGGAATGATGCCATATGCCCACCAAGCTCTAAATCTTTTTTAGATGCTCTTAATACCATCATAATTGCATTCCAACGCACAATTGAACGAATCCGTCTTTCTATTTCCCAATCGCCTGGATACGCTGGCTGTTCTTCTACCGGAATGGTATTAATATAATTACTGGTTGAAGAACCAAAAAGTAAAGGAACTCCTCCTTCTTTTGCCTTATTGACTAATTGTTCAATAATATACTGCGCACGTTCAATTCCTTCTTCACGAATGATTGAATCAAGACTTTTGAGCCAATCTTGCGTTTCAACGGGATCGATATCATTCATTTGCATGTCCGACATATAAAAACCTCTTTTTTGTTTATAAAAATGCAGGATTTGCCATCCTTAGCTACAATTAAAATTATAACTAACTTTACAAACTTCAAATCTGCATTATGGAGCTTTATGAATATAAGTCTGCCATTTTCCAAAAAAAAGTAAAGCAGACAACTGGTTAGAATAGAATGTTAATTCCTATTAAATTAATCAACTATTCCAATTGCTATGTAAAGAAAAAGATAATTATTTGATATAAATCAAATTTAAGAAACATTGAATTGCCAGAACTACTAACCTCGGTTATACCGTGTTTACCTATGTGTTGTCAAGCTATAGTAAAATCTGATATATAGAAGGAAATTTACTAAAAATTAAATTTGCATAGAGCAAAAAATAATATGATCGCAAACAATATTATAATTAGAGAGTTACATACTCAACCTTACATGCAAACCTATCAAGCTATGCATGATTTTACGCTCAATCGCAATGAACAAACGCCTGATGAAATATGGCTAGTTGAGCACTATCCTGTTTTTACGCAAGGCAGAGTTGGCAAACCAGAACATTTATTACATCAAACAGATATTCCAATTGTCGCAACCGATCGTGGTGGACAAATTACCTATCATGCACCTGGTCAGCAAATTATGTACATCTTATTTGATCTAAAACGTCGTAAAATAGGTATTCGTGACATTGTTAGCTGTTTAGAAAAATGTGTCATTCAAACTTTGGCACATTATGATATTATGTCTTATGCCAAAGCAGAAGCTCCTGGTGTGTATATTGATCACAAAAAGATTTGTTCTTTAGGATTACATATCAAACGAGGATGCACATTGCACGGGCTTGCATTAAATATCGATATGGATCTGGCGCCATTTAATAACATTAATCCTTGTGGATACGCTGGATTGCAGATGACTCAATTAAAAGAATTTGTCTCACAAATTAATCGTTCTGAATTAAAACAATTGTTAACCAACAATTTTATTAATCTGTTAACAAACTAATCTAATAAGATATCTATTATGCAAAATAATGAAACTATAGTCAGAAGTTCAAAATATCGAGATGCCGATAAAACACGGCTCATTCCAATCGTTACGTTAGAAGAATCTGCACCATTAAAAAAACCCGACTGGATGAAAATTAAAATACCTGTTCATTCTACAAATATTGCACATATTAAAAATACGATGCGCAAACATGGATTACATTCCGTATGTGAAGAAGCATCTTGCCCTAACTTAGCCGAATGTTTTAATCATGGTACCGCCACTTTTATGATTTTAGGAGATATCTGCACACGTCGATGTCCATTTTGTGATGTTGCACACGGACGACCATTACCTCCAGATCGAGAAGAACCCTTTAAACTCGCTCAAACCATTCAAGAGATGAAATTGCGTTATGTCGTAATAACTTCCGTTGATCGTGATGATTTAAAAGATGGCGGAGCCAGCCATTTTGCAGATTGTACTCGCGAAATTCGCGCTTTAAGTCCAAATATTAAAGTTGAAACACTTACACCTGATTTTCGTGGTTGTATCGATGAGGCAGTCGAGGTATTAAGTGATAATCCACCTGATGTATTTAATCACAATTTAGAGAACATTCCGCGGTTATATAAAAAGATTCGCCCTGGTGCCAATTATGTAGGTTCGCTCAAGTTATTATCAGCATTTAAAGAAAAACATCCCGATATTCCAACAAAGTCAGGTTTAATGGTTGGACTTGGTGAAACCAATGCAGAATTAATTGAGGTACTGAAAGATTTACGAAGTCACGGTGTAACCATGTTAACACTTGGTCAATATCTACAACCAAGTAAATATCACTTACCTGTTGAGCGTTATGTACCGCCAGAAGAATTTGACGAACTTAAACAAATTGCTTTAGGTATGGGATTCACGCATGCTGCCTGTGGGCCATTTGTTCGATCTTCTTATCATGCTGATTTACAAGCAATGGGGAAAGAAGTGAAGTAGATAAATGAAAATATTTATTATTTAAAAATTTATATTACACATTGTTATTTATGTAATTATAGTCTGGATTAAGTAAATGAATTTGAGGTTTTAATTTATAAAATTAAAAATTAATAAAGGGTAAATCCTTATAAATAACAAGTTTTTTGATTTTGAAGATTTATAAATTTTTATCAATCAAAATTGCCGTTTAATACATGGATATTTTTTATCAACTACTGTGCATAAATTATATCTGCAATTGTAAATTGCACTCAAGTTTTGAATAAAACTTTTATTCAGGATTTTTGATTGATTTATTGTTTATTTAAGGAAAAACCGCAACTATGAAGTGACCCCATAAAGTTGGACACTTTTATTAAGCGGTTATTTATGAATGATTTATGCTGATAGATATTAATTTTTTATTCCAGATCTTGCTTTTCACAAAATCAAATCCGAAATTTGAAACACAATTTTTTAATAATAAAACTATTAACTATACTTTAATTTAAATAAATTAACTTTCTTTTATTAAAGATGTTAATTGTCTACTACCATAAAACGTCGATTTTCGGTAACAATTTGTAAAAAGATTGGTAGGCTGATTTTTTCATGTTTTAATTGTTTACCCGATAAATCATAAACTTTTGAACGCCCATATTCGTCAATTACAATAGTTTTATCTTTATAAAGTGCAGCAATTTTATTTTCATTTCCCGCAATAATCCATTGTTTCGAAGTTTGATTAAATAAATTATTACCCTGGCTGTATTGTTGTGGAGATGTTTTTACATTAAATACATCTTGCATCAATGTTGGTAGTATATCTGTTTGCGAGGTAACATGATTAAAATTAAGATTTTCTTTGCCAGGCCAAGAAACAATTAATGGGACTTTTAGATATTCTCGATTAAAGTTATTGCCATCATTACGAAGAGCTGTTTTTTTAACTTTATCAATTTTTATGTCGTTAGTTCCTGCAATGACAATAATGGTATTGTCATATAGATTTGACAGTTTTAAGTGATCAATTATCGATTTTAAATATTGATCGAGTTTTGCTGCATTGGATTCTAATTCAGATATTGGCATTTTTTTATTTTTATTACCAATAGAGTATTGGATAACAGAAAACAGTGGAGCGTGGTTATATAACTCACTTTGTGTATTATGCCATGTGATCCAATTATCCGTTGTTTGTTTGTTATTCTTTTTTATTGGATCTGGCAAAGTAAAATTAGATAATAATGCATAACGATATAGAGAGTCAGAAAATCCTTCAGTTGAAAATAAGCCTAGGTTGTAGTGCTGTTGATTAACTACCTCAATGAGAGTAGAAGTTTTATGACTGCTTAAAATACTGTTGTAATAATTTGGATCTAAACCGTAAAACAGTGAAAAGTCGTTTAAATAAGCTTGATTACTTGAAGCATAATTATTACTAAAGTAAATATTATTTTTTGCAAAATCATTTAACCACGGCATATTTTCAGATAGTAAACTATAATTCCAACCATCGATTACTATCATAAGCACATTTTTTTTCGATGTTTGTGTATCATCAAAAGTGATACGATCTAATGGATATTCAATGGCAATAGCAAACGGATTACCTTCTTGAGTAATACGGTTTCGGTAGTCATTTTCTTCAATAAAACCATAACGCTCAAGAAAATGCCGAGCGGTTAGTGGGTAAGAAAGAGGTAAGCTTGACCGTTGCATAGTTATTGGCCTATAAAAGTTAGCATCAGCCCAAATATGAATTAAATGGGAAGAGACAAAACTCAGCATAAAAAGAATGACTATAGGTCTAGCAAAGCGTTTTCGCTTACTTAAACTGCGTAATTTTTTCCAGCTCCATACTGCAAATAATATTTCAAAAAGCAAAATGAATGGGATAATAATCAAATTAGTACTTAAAAATGAGCCTTTTTGCGTTGTTAATAGTTGCCAAATCGATAAATTAAGATGCATTCGGAATTGTTTAAACACTTCAATATCAATAAGAAGTAGTGCAATACCTAATGTTGCAATGATTATGGCAATCATTCGTTGCCAACAAGCCGAACGAATAAAAAAGCTTAAAGGAAAGAGTAAGATTAAATAAGCAATAAATGTTAAAAAACTAAAGTGACCAATTGCGCTAATTATTGCATAAAATCGTCCCATAAAAGTACGAGGCCAATCTGCAATAAATAAATATTGACTCCCCAAAGCAATTACAACAAAAACATTAAATAATGTGAACCAATGACCCCAACTAACAATTTGTGTGGTCTGTTCGTCTTTGAAGTGATTACTTTTAAGTTTGAGCATATTTAATCGTTGGTAATGAAGAGATGGTAAGCACATATTAATTTGTGGCATAGTTTACCTGATTTTAAAAAATCTTTCTGTAATTTTTTTATTCGTTATCATAAAGATTCAGGTAATTTGTTGGCGTTATAATCGATACTTGTTATAATTCTCGGATCTATTTAGCTAACAATAAAGACTATAATTTTGGCAATTACACAACTCAAATCACAACAGATCCAACCTGATTTAACAAAGATTTCTGCACTTAGTACCCAAGTAGATACAAATAGATTGGTGTCAGATAAATCACTTCATTTACTTAAATGGCAACCTCGTATTGCTTCGGCTTTATCTTTGCTATGCCCGCATACAAGAGCAAATTATAGTCCACGATTTATGCTATTAAAAGCACCTGAAAGCGAGCTTTTATTTTCTTTGCTTGAGCAAGCAATTAAATCCGATTTATCATCATCAGAATTAGGCTACAACTATTTTGTCAATGAAAATAAAATCACACTGAATAAAGCAAAAAGCAAGCAAGATAATTTTGCCGTTCAAGATAGTTGTTTAGCTGTTTCCGCTGTCAATTCTGAAAAGCTTTTTGGTTGCGTCAGACAACCTGAAAATGGTCAAATTAAACTACAAGCAGGTTTAGTGCATCAAGTTAATGGTGGGATTTTAATTTTAGGGCTACGTTCATTGCTAAACCAACAAGAGCTTTGGACAAAGTTAAAACAAATGGTTATTAAACAACAATTTGAATGGTTTACGACTGATGAATCTCATCCGTTACCCTTGTCAATTCCTAAAATGCCCTTAGATTTACGTGTTATTTTGGTTGGTGATAGATTAAGTTTAGCTGAGTTGCAAGATTTTGAACCTGAGTTTTATACAACCTCAATTTATACTGAATTTGATAATGAATTACCGATAAAATCAACAGAAGATATCGAACAATGGGTTGATTATTTAAAATTTATTGCTGATAGACAACAGTTGCCTAATATTGATAATTCAGCACTTGGTAAACTTTATAAAGAAGCAACACGCTATACAGGCGATCAATATTATTTACCTCTTTCAGTGGACTGGATTAATTCTATTTTGGTAAACGCCACCCATTTTGGGCAAAATAATGCTATAGATGGATTAGCTATTACTCAAGCAATAAAACAAAAATCATGGCATGAAGCCTATTTGCAAGAAAGATTACATGATGAAATCTTTACTAATCAAATTATGATTAACACTAAAGATCAAGTTGTGGGGCAAGTTAATGGATTATCGGTGATTGAATATCCTGGATATCCAAAAGCAGTAGGCGAGCCAACACGTTTAAGCTGCCTTATTCATTTTGGGGATGGAGAATTTATTGATATTGAGCGAAAAACTGATTTAGCGGGCAGCATCCATTCTAAAGGCATGATGATTATGCAGGCATTTATAATGTCTGAATTTGCCATTAATCACCAGATCCCTTTTTCTACATCATTAGTTTTTGAGCAGTCTTATAATGAAATTGATGGAGATAGTGCATCTCTTGCTGGACTTTGTGCAATAATAAGCGCATTATCGGAGCAGGCCATCGATCAGCAACTGGCAATAACTGGGTCAGTTGATCAGTTTGGCCATGTACAATCTATTGGCGGTGTAAATGAAAAAATTGAAGGTTTTTTTGCTGTTTGTAAACATCAAGGTTTAACTGGGCAACAGGGAGTAATTATCCCTGCAAGCAATCAACGTCATTTAAGTTTAAATGATGAAGTTATTGAAGCAATTGAAAAAGAGCAGTTTTCAATTTGGACAGTCGATCATATTGCTGATGCACTTTATCTGCTTACAGGTGTACCTTATAAAGATAATAGTAGCATCAACTTGTACAAACTGATACATGCTCGTATGCAATCAGTATTGATACAAGACAAAAAGCACGATAGCTGGCTAAGTAAATGGCAAAAATATTGCAAAAAGTAGTAATACCCAATAAACTTTATTTTAACATTTCATTAATTAACAGGTTGAAATGAAGTGCATTACTCGTTTTTAGGGTTTTAAAGCATGGCTCTTAATAATTTAATTATGTTTGCCAAGCATTTTATTATATTAGATAAAAGGTTTTTCTATGACATTTGAACGTAAATCTTCGTATGATAAAGCAGATCTGATTAAATCAGGCAATTGTGAACTATTTGGTCATGATGGTCCGCCATTACCGTCTGATTTAATGCTAATGCTGGATCGTATTATCGAAATGAAGGAAGATGGTGGTAATTTTGGTAAAGGTTATATCGAGGCAGAACTTGATATTAATCCCGATTTGTGGTTTTTTAAATATCATTTCAAAAATGATCCAGTAATGCCTGGTTGTCTTGGTCTTGATGCTATGTGGCAATTGGTTGGATTTTATTTGGGATGGATTGGCGGTAAAGGTAAAGGTCGTGCTTTAGGTGTAGGCGAAGTTAAACTTAAAGGTCAAATACTTCCGACTAATAAAAAAGTTACTTACAAAATTCATTTTAAACGCCTTATTAATCGTAAACTAATTATGGGTATTGGCGATGGTGAGGTTTATGTTGATGGTAAATTAATTTACCAAGCAACTGATCTAAAAGTGGGTCTTTTTAAAGATACAAGTGAATTTTAAGTTTATTTGACTCTCTATTCTTATATTTACTTAAAATATAAGAATAGAATACCAATTATAGTTAGTTAGCTTTATAAGCTATTGTAATACCAGTTATGCTTTATTCATGTAATTTAATAGTATTTTAATAGTATTTTTTATTATGTTAGTAATTTTTTATAAAACAAAATTTAAAGATATATTCATAATAATGCAAAATGCTTTGCAATTTTCAATAAGACATATCGCTGACTCATCACTCTACCTGTCTATTTTTAATAATTAACATTTTTAATCTAGTATAATTTATGATTTTCTTAAAACGTTTTTTGATTTTTATTCTTTTATCTTTTTTCTTAAATAGCTTCGTTTACGCTGATTTTAGTGGCAAAGTAGTAAAAGTTATCGATGGTGATACAGTTGATATATTAACTGTTAAGGAGCAAAAAATTCGAGTTCGTTTGCTTGATATTGATGCCCCAGAAAGCAATCAGGCTTATGGCAATAAATCGAAACAATATTTAGCCTCACTTATTGCAGGTAAAAAAGTTTTTGTTAAATCAAGCAAGAAAGATATTTATAAAAGAACATTAGGTACTATTTTCTTAAATAAAGTAAATATAAATGCCAAAATGGTTGAAAGTGGCTATGCTTGGGCTTATCGTTATAAAGGTAAGGCTAATAATAAATTAATGGTCAAAATTGAAGCAAAGGCTAAACAAAGCAAAAAAGGACTATGGAAAGATAAGAAACCTATAGCCCCGTGGGATTTTCGACGTAATAATAAACGTTAAATATCTCAATTGAAATTCTATTTATCGATTTCTTTGAGTAACTCTAAACCTTGAGCACAAGCAGCCTTTTGCTTATCTTCTGGCAAAGTAATAATTTCTTGTTTTGCGTTTTCAAGGTTTTGCATGATTACGTCAAGTACTTCTTGGCTAAGAGTATCTTTGGGCACATTTTTATAAATATTTTCTACTTTATCAAAATATACTTTACAAGATTCTGGCAGATCTGCTGTTGCAACAGAACAAAAACTCAACATTATCACAGCAAATATTAACTTTTTCATTGTTTACCTTTGTAATCAGATAGCTATTAATATTTTTATTCAAAATAATAAGTTATGATTTTTATAGAAAAATAAGGTAAGATTTAGGATATATAGCGTTGATAGGTAGTATCTATCTTACCAGTAAGAACTTACTGATAAGATAAGCAGATGAAGACTAGATCACTGAAACGTCTGCAGCAGCAGGACCACGTGGGCTATCTTGAATAGAAAATTCTACTTTTTGACCTTCACCTAATGTTTTAAATCCGTCACCAGTAATTGCAGAGAAATGAACAAACACATCTTTGCTGCCATCAGCAGGGGAAATAAAACCAAAACCTTTACTTTCGTTAAACCATTTCACTTGACCAGTAATCTTAGACATAATAATCTTCCTATAAAATAAATTAATCTCAGCCACTTAAGGCTATACTCATAAAACATAAAACTTAGACTACTTATTAACACTGATAAGAAGAGACTGAAGAAAACCAATACCTGACTTAAAGTAAACTACAACTACATATATCTAAATGTTACAAAATAAATCCGCATGTCATATGCTGGACTCTATTTACTCATAATTAGATGACTAATGCAAGCAATCTTTTGTAATAATTGTTAATAAGTGTTAATGATAATAAAAAAAATAATTTTCAACAAAAAGCCAACATTATAATGTTATAATTTATTTAGATATATTAGTTTTCTGCCATTGATTTAGATTTCTTTATTGTTGCTTCAACCGCATCAATAATCGCCGCTCTAAAACCTTTCTCTTCCAACGCATGAACACCTTCAATAGTTGTGCCTGCGGGAGAACAAACCATATCTTTAAGCTCGCCAGGATGTTTACCTGTTTCAAGCAACAATTTTGCAGATCCCATAACAGCTTGAGCAGCAAATTTATAGGCCTGTTTTCTAGATAATCCGCCTTTAACCGCACCGTCAGCTAAAGCTTCAATGAACATAAAAACAAACGCTGGTGAAGAACCACTAGCACCAATAACTGCATCAATTAAATATTCAGGCACGACTTCAGTTTCACCGATACAATTTAATAATTCTTGTACTATTTTTAACTCTTCATCAGTAACTTCAGTGTTGGGGGTGATAGAACACATGGCAGCATTAACCAATGCTGGTGTATTTGGCATCACTCGGATAATTTTTTGCTCATAACCAATACTTTTTGCTATCGTTTTAATTGTTACGCCAGCTGCGATTGATACAACAATAGTATTCTTTTTTAATTCTTTTTGAATATCATTGAGAACATCAACGATTACATTAGGCTTTACAGCAACAAAAACGATATCTGATTCACGGGCTACGTCTCTTGCTGATGCTAAATTATTTACTCCATCAGATTTATTTAAATCTTCACCTTTTTCTGGGTGAGTATCATAAACATATATCTGCGTGCCTGGTACAACATTACTCCCTAAAATACCTTGTAATATAGCATTGCCCATATTACCTAAACCAATTAGACCAATACGCTGTTCCATTTTTATACTCCTATTAATGTAAGTTAAATTGATTATAGATTATTTTTTCAATAAAACCCAAAATTTATCTTTCCTGTAATTCAGACTTTTGAATAGGGTATTCACAGCATAACTTTTAAGCTTTATTAAAAGCTTTCTGGCATTACTTGCATGCCATATTGTTGCCCAGTTTGCATAAGCGATAAAATTTGTTTGACCTTACCTTCATTAATTAAATTACTAATTGCTGGTGTATTAATCAGTATTTCAAATATCGCTTTACGTTCATTATTATGACTTATTAGTCTTTGACTTATGATAGCTTTTAAACAATTAGAGAGTTGGCTGCGAATAAAATCACGAGAATTACCTTCAAAAACATCAATAATGCGATTAATACTTTGGACTGCAGAGTTAGTATGCAAAGTGGCAAAAACCAGATGACCTGTTTCTGCGGCAGTCAATGCGGCTTGAATTGATAGTTTATTGCGTAACTCTCCTAATAAAATTATATCTGGATCTTGTCTTAATAAACTATCAATAGCTTGACCAAAATCGGCTATTTCACGTTGTTGGATTAATGATTTATCATTTTGATAAATATATTCTATAGGGTCTTCAAGCGTAATTATATGTTTGGCTATTGTCGTATTAATATACTGAATTAATGTAGCTAAAGTAGTGGATTTACCACTACCTGTTGCACCAGTTACTAAGATGATACCTGAGTCATTTTTTACAAGATCACTAAAAATAGCAGGAGCACCAATATCAGAAAATGTAGGAATACGATGATTGATTACTCGAAACACTGCTGAAATACCACGGTGTTGATAAAAAATATTAACTCTAAATCGTCCTACTTTATCCAAATGATAAGCAAAATCTATTTGCCTATGTTGCTGAAGGATCTTTCTTTGAGATTCATTCAATAAGCTTAATAACGCCATTTCAAGGGTATTTGGTATTAGCTTATCAGCATTTAAAAGCTGTAATTGTCCATTAATACGAATAAAAGGGGCTTCACCACTTGAAAGGTGCAAATCGGACGCATTTTGCGTTACACTGAGAGCTAACATTGAGTTTAACATTAAATTCTACCTATTAATTATTCTTTGGGAATTAACATGAATACAGTACAAGACAATTTACTTAACATTAAAAATGAAATTGCAGAAATTGCTAAAAAGTGCGAAAGAGATCCCAACACAATACAACTTATTGCAGTTAGTAAAACCAAACCTGTCGAGCAAGTAATAGAAGCAATTAATGCTGGCCAATTAGCTTTTGGTGAAAATTATGTGCAAGAAGGCGTTGAAAAGATTCAATACTTCGAAAAAAACATGCCAAATAATGATTTAATATGGCATTTTATAGGTCCATTACAATCAAATAAAAGTAAATTAGTGGCTGAACACTTTGATTGGATGCACACCATTGATCGACTAAAAATAGCACAAAGATTAAATGATCAACGTCCAAACCATATGGCTAAATTGAATGTGTTGATTCAAGTTAATATTAGTCAAGAAGCCAGTAAATCTGGAGTAAAACCTGAAGAGGTTGCTGATTTGGTCAAGCAGATTGTTACCTTGCCTAATCTGAATTTACGTGGATTAATGGCAATACCTGAAATTGAAAATGACTATGATAAACAATTTAATGTATTTACTAAGATGCAACAACTTTTGCAATCATTACAAAAAGATTATCCATTTATGGATACATTATCTATGGGGATGAGTGGCGATATGCAGGCTGCAATTGTTGCTGGTAGTACTATGGTTCGCATTGGTACAGCTATCTTTGGTGCACGACAGTATTTATGATATATTGGTTAAATATCTTTATTTTGAGGAATTTTAAATGACATCGATTTTCTTTTTAGGGAAAACCGTTTTGACCATTTGTTTGTATGTTTTGATTTTAAGATTATGGATGCAGCGTGTGCGCGTAAATTTCTATAATCCTTTTACCCAATTTATCGTCAAAATAACGCAACCCATCATTGGTCCATTACGTAAAATTATTCCGTCAATTGGTCGTATTGATACTGCTACATGGATTCTTTTATATCTGTTTGCCGTTATCAAAATTATTTTTGTTTTATACTTCAACCTAACTAATGCTCCAATATTTTCACCAGAATATCTTTTATATGCTGTGGCTGCAATTGTTCATGCTGCAGGGAATCTTTTATTTTGGTTATTACTATTTCGTGCGATTATGAGTTGGGTAAGTAGAGGACAATCTGGAGTCGATGAGCTACTGGCTCAATTAACTGAGCCTCTTATAGCTCCCATCCGTCGTATTGTACCACCTATAGGTATGATTGATATCTCGTTCATGATTTTTGTGTTTATTTTGATGTTCTTAAATATGCTCGCTTTCGATCTTGTGGGCTACCTATGGATTTTACTTTAAGTTTTTATAAATTAAAAAAGGGAGCATTTACTCCCTTTTTTTAAAGAATATGATCTTCCCAACAAATCACATCTTTTTCATATACAATGCGATTTTTAACTGAAATTTTTAACTTATGCATAAGCTTTTTATTTCCTCTTATAAGAGGATGCCATTCAGGTAATAGCCCTGTTTCTGAAAAATAACGATAAGTACAGGTTAACGGTAACCATTCAATGGTTAGAAGATTTTCTCGGGTCAATTTAATGCAATCAGGCTCATAGGCAAAACGATTATGATAATGCCTGCATTGGCAAGTATTTGAATCAAGCAAATTGCATGCAACATTAGTGTATAAAATTTTGCCTGTATCTTCATCCTGCAATTTATTTAAGCAACATTGACCACAGCCGTCACAAAGTTGTTCCCACTCATCGTCACTCATTTGTTCTAAGGTTTTATGTTCCCAAAATGGCTCAATCATACTTTGAAATCGTCTTCTTTTAACATTTGTAAGAAAAATCCATCCGTTTTAATTCTTTCTTCTATTTCTTGTGCTGTACCAACAACAAATTGACGTTTACCATCAAGTAGTACCTTCATTACAAACACTGGAGCACCAAAAATAGACATTATTTTTTCAGGGATTGGAGAAAAATCATTTTGATTTTCCATATATAAATAACAATTTTCTTTTTTAGTACTTCGGTAAATATAACACCACATCATAGAATAGAACCTTACTCAATTATTTAAGACTATTTTGTAAATAAACACCAGCGCCAAATAGACCTGGATCTTTATGTGTTATCACATAAACAGGAACTTTTTTGACTAAATATGACATACGACCTTTATGTTCAAAAGCAGATCTAAATGGGGATGCTTTAAAAAATTCAATAAATCGAGGTACGATACCACCAGCAATATAAACACCACCTTGAGTGTTAAGAGTTAAAGCCAAATTACCACCAAAACGCCCCATGAAAGTACAAAAATAGGTAAGCGTCTGTAAACAAATTGGACAACTATTATCTAATGCTTTTTTAACAATAACATCAGGTGTAATATCTTCTTCTGGCAGATTATTAATTTTTAATAAAGCCTGATAAATATTAACAATGCCGTTACCTGATAAAAAGCGTTCTGATGAAACACGACCAAATTTTTTTCGAAGTTGCACTAAAATTTGATCTTCATCTTCACTGACCATCGGCAATTCAGTATGTCCGCCCTCTCCTGGCATACTGATCCAACGTTCATTTACCTTGATTATATGCGAAACGCCAAGTCCAGTACCTGCTCCATAAATTGCAATTGGATAATTTAAATCAGGTTCATCACCACCAATTTTTACTAGATCTTGTTTAGGTAATTTAGGAATTGAAGTTGATACAGCCGTAAAATCATTAATTACTTCAAGTTTAGTCAGATTTAATTCTTTAATCAGTTCTGAACGTGAAAATGACAAATCATTATTTGTCATATTGATGATATCTTCATCACCAATTGGACAAGCAATTGCGATGCAAGCCATATTAACTTTGACTGCTTGTGCTTGCAAATAATCTTTGATTAAATTTAATAAGATATCATGTTTTGAAATAAGAACTTTGGTAATTGCTGATAGTTCGTTAGTCGCTAAATTGTAGAGTGCAAATCTGGCATTGGTTCCACCGATATCCGTAACTAGTGCATGTTGATTCATTTTATATCCTTCTGTAAAAATTAATTCTTTTTTTAAATAGCAAGCATTACATTCATTTGTTGAAGAAAGCAAAACAGGCGTTGTGATTAACTAGTTACACTAAGTTAAGTCCCTTAACTGATTATTACCACAATAAACACTTCTGCTAACTTAATTAGTAGATAAATATTTTAAAATTGCAAATAAACAGTGATTATAACCACTTCTTAAGTTTAAAATAAATATAAGGTGCAACCCCTGCAAGTAACATCAACAATAACGAAAATGGATAACCATATTCCCATTTCAATTCTGGCATATTTTCAAAATTCATACCATACGCCGATGCAACTACTGTCGGTGGTAGAAATACAACAGACACAACTGAAAATATTTTAATTATTCGGCTTTGCTCAATATTGATAAAGCTGGTTGCAGCTTGCATTAAAAAATTTACTTTCTGAAATAGTGATTCATTATGTGGAACTAGTGACTCAATATCGCGAATAACTTCACGAGCTTGTTCTAATTGATCTGTTGGCATCTTAGCACGGCGTACAAGGTAATTGACTGCACGTTGACTATCCATTAAACAAAGTCTAACTTTCCATGCTGTATCTTCAAGTTCGGCTAATGATGTAATTGCTTCATCATAATGTTCTTGAGATGAGCGATCCATAATAATCAAACTTAACTCTTCAAGCTCACTATATATATTCTCGATTTGGTCAGCTAACTGTTCAACTTTAACTTCAAATAAATCAAGTAAAACTTCGTACGGGTTACCATCGTTCATCCCCTGATAACGCGATCGCATTCGATATAAACGAAAAGCGGGTAAATCACGTTCACGTAAGGTAAAAAGTCGACCATTATGTACAGTAAATGCAACAGTTGAGTTCCCAGCACGATCTTCTGCATCTTCATAAAAGAAAAATGAGTGAACATGTAAACCTTCATTGTCTTCAAAAAAACGAGCTGACGCTTCGATATCGTCTAATTCAATACTTGTAGCTAAGTTTTGTCCTAAATGTGTTAAAACAAAATCGCGATCGGCTTCTTCTGGTTCAATTAAATCAATCCATGTAGCATTATTTATATCGCTTTCATTAATTTTTACTAATTGTTTGTTTTTTAATCCAAACGCATTAATCATAAGGACTCCTGTAGTGGGGGAACGTTTTAGTACAGTACGTTAACAAATGGTAGGCATTATACTCGTAATGGCTACAAATTCCTATGTCTAAGCCAATCTTTCTACATATTTACAAAATGAGATAAAAATTCCATTATTAAATTAAATTCGCTGATATTACTACTGTCTCATGCTACAATATGCCACTTAAATACTTATGCAATTTTTAGGAGTTTATAATGGCAAACCGAGGAATAAATAAAGTCATTTTAGTTGGTAATTTAGGGCAAGATCCTGAAGTCCGTTACATGCCAAATGGAAATGCTGTAGCTAATTTTAGTGTAGCAACCTCAGAATCATGGAAAGATAAACAAACTGGTGAAACCCGTGATCGCACTGAATGGCATCGAGTTGTCGTTTTTGGTAAATTAGCCGAAATTGCAGGTGAATACATCAAAAAAGGGACTCAAGTTTATCTTGAAGGGCAACTGCAAACTCGAAAATGGCAAGACCAATCAGGACAAGATCGTTACACGACAGAAGTAGTGATTAATCCTATCGGTGGAACTTTACAAATTCTAGGTTCACGTGGAAACAGTAATGATAGTTATGATGATGGTTCTCAGAATTGGGGACAAAGTGCTAATAATATTTCATCGGCACCAGCTGCATCATCTCGTCAACCAAATAAAAATGCACCCGCACCACAACCTAAAGCACCCGAACCTCCAATGGATTTTGATGACGACATTCCTTTCTAAAACTATCACCTCTGTTATATTTGGGCGTTAATCTGCGCCCTTATATCTTTTTTTGTTTATTTCTATTATACTTAGCTATAATTTTAATGGATTCAAGATATAACTATGTTGGAACTCATACAGACTGTTGGCTTTGGTTTAATTCTCTTTCTCCCATTAACTAACCCACTAACCACCGTTGTACTTTTATTAGGTCTATCTGGCGATATGACCAATGAAGAACGTAATTATCAATCAAAGTTAACTTGTATTTATGTGTTTTTAATTATGGTTGTTTCATTTTATTGTGGGCAACTGGTGATGCATACATTTGGAATATCTATTCCTGGATTACGTATCGCGGGAGGAATGATTGTTGGCGTTATAGGCTTTAGAATGCTATTTCCTCAACAACCATCACATAAAACCGTTGAAGCTGATGCAAAAAAGAAAGAAGTTTCCAATAATATTGCCTTTGTGCCACTGGCTATGCCAAGTACCGCAGGTCCAGGTACCATAGCAATGATCATTAGTATGTCTTCAACAGTTAAAACTGGTGGCTACGATATTTCAACTTGGGTTGTTTACACCGCGTCGATTCTGGTTCCTTTATTATTATGTATTATACTTTGGTGTTGTATGCGTAGTGCTGGGAGTATCATGCGGTTTATGGGAAAAAGTGGCATTGAAGCCACCTCAAGAATTATGGGATTTTTGTTAGTTTGTGTAGGTACACAATTTATTATTAATGGCATTAAAGAATTAGTTATAAATTTCCCAAATATATAAGTTTATCGAAAAAAAAATTTATAGTTTTGGGATATTTTTAATCATTTCTACTCGCATTAAATAATCATAAAGTGGAACTAACTGTTTAAATCCTTTCGCCAATTTTTTAGGTAGTTCACCATTTAGCACATCTTCAATATGGTTGCTTGTTACCAACACTGCTAAATTTCTTCGGTTATACCATGTCGCTATCTTTTCATCTTGTTCTTTAATTAATGGACGTTTATAGCTTTCACCAACCAATTCAAATGGCTTTTTAACACAGCGTGTCATTTCAAGAAATTTACTTGTATCATTAAGAATTTCTTCTCGAAAAATATCCATTGTCTGTTTGGAAGGACAGTAATAACCAAGTCCATATTGATAACTACTTGGACTGATTTCAAAAAAGTAAGCAGGTGCTTCTTTCCAATCACGATTGGGTCGTTTAAATGTTAGCCATAAATGGCTACGATAAAGCGATTTGTCATTGGAAAACCGCGTATCACGATGAATACGTGATATCGTTTTACCAATCGCTGGACGCGTTTCAAACCATTCATCAATTTTAAGCATATCTGGTGTTAGTTGTTCGACCAATAAGCGAAAAGGTTTAACTAAATCGTTATCATAGATTGTGCGGTGCTCTTCAAACCAAGGTTTGCTATTATTGATCCAAGCATCTTGTAGAAAATTAAGCCCTGCTTGCGTAAAACCTGTAAAGTTTGCCATAGCTTACTCCTTAAATAATGCTCTTACTTTTTCTAAATCTTCTTGTGTATCTACCCCAATTGCAGGAGATTGTTTTGCAACTGCCACATGAATTTTTTCACCATACCAAAGTACCCGCAATTGTTCTAACATTTCAATCTGCTCAAGTGATGATGGCGCCCAGTTGATATATTGGCGAATAAAGCCAGCACGATAAGCATAAATACCTATATGACGAAGATAAAAATCACCAATGCTTGATTGTTTCAGTAAATCAGTTGATTTAGCAAATCGATCACGCTCCCAAGGAATCGTTGCACGAGAAAAATACAACGCATAACCATCTTTATCAGTCACAACTTTTACCGCTCCAGGATTAAACGCTTCTTCGGCTGAATCAATTGGTACGGCGAGTGTTGCCATCCCTGTTTTATACTGCACTAGGTTTTCAGCCACCTGATCAATAATAACAGGAGGAATTAAGGGTTCATCACCCTGCACATTAACAATTATTTCATCGTCAGCGAATTGATAACGATTAATCACCTCAGCTAAACGTTCTGTGCCTGAATTATGTTTATCACTAGTGAAAATAACTTCACCATTATAGGATTTGACAACATCAAATACTTGCTGATGATCAGTAGCAATAATTACACGATGGGCTGAGGATTTTTGTGCTTGTTCCATTACACGCACAATCATTGGTTTACCATGGATATCTGCCAGCGGCTTAGCGGGTAAACGGCTTGAAGCATACCTAGCAGGAATAATAACTGAAAATTTCATAACTAAAGCCTTATATCTTTTTATTCTTCAATAGATTGTGTTTGATTGATTGGTTGAGCTTCTGATTCAAGCAACACTGGAATCTTATCTTTAATTGCAAAAACCAGATTATCGGCTTGGCAGATTAATTGTTGATGTTCTGCATCATACTGCAATTGTCCATGACATTTAGGGCAAGCAAGCGCACTTAATAGAATTTGTTTCATTTTTTATTCTCTTTGAGATTTGGTTTTATCTAATAATACACAGATCTGATCAATGGCTGGTTTGGGTATCACAGCATCTATAGGCAAATACCACCAATTGGGTTGAGCAAACTGCTGACATTTTACGGCATCTTTTTCAGTCATTAAAAGTGTCTGCTCACGACTAACTACATTATTTAATAATGATAAGGTAAATTTTTGATGATCAGCAAAAGCGACGGTTTTGTTTAAATTAGCCTTCATATTAATCAGCATATCAAAAAATCTTTTCGGATTACTAATACCCGCAACGGCACAAATATTTGATAACGAAGATAACTCTTTTTTTTCTTTGGTGAGCAAATTTATCACATATTTCGGTACTAATTGCATAGTGTAAGTTTTATCAGGATATTGCTGGGTCAAATTATTTATACTATCACCATTTACAATGATTAAATCAACTGATTTCAAGCGATTTTGTCTCTCTCTCATTGGACCAGCTGGCATCCACCAACCATTACCAAATAATCGTTTACCATCCACGACAACAACTTCAATATCTCTTGCTAATGCGTAATGTTGCAAACCATCATCCGTTAAAATTACATCTAATTGATTTTGTTCTAATAATGCTTTAACAGCTTGGCATCGATTAGGCGAGACTGCTACAGGGGCATGGGTTCGTTGGTAAATAAGTACGGGTTCATCGCCTGCTTGGTCGGTTGTTGTTGTGTCATCTAAAATAAGCGGATAGTTTTCAGCTTTACCACCATATCCACGCGATACAAGACCAACTTTCAACCCTTTTGCCTGTAAAGCTTCAATCAAACCAATAGCCAATGGCGTTTTACCATTACCGCCCACTGATAAATTACCAATAATAATGATAGGTACCGGTGACCGCCAAGATTTAAAAATACCAATTTTATATAAAAAACGACGAACAAAAGCAATTAAACCATATAATAGAGAAAACGGTATTAGTAACCAAAATAACCGATTTTTACCATACCAAAGTTTTTCAATCATCACGTTAATATCACTCAATTATGTTTAGTCTTGTTTTTATACCTGTTAGATATTGCATTTACAAGATTAATTGCTTACAGCAAAAGATAAGCTATTTTACTCATAAATTGGTAAACTACCAAACCAATCATGATACCATCTTGGTTTAATTTCACTGCGCATGGTTTTTAATATCCATTTTTGATTGTCAAAAATTAGACTGATTTGCCCGGTTTTCGCGGTAATATAGTAATCTATGTCTAAATTTTTATATCTTGCTATGACTTTATCTGATGGTAACCTCCAAGGATTATATCGAGAAGTTGAGATCAATGCTTTTACTGGTTTAACATGATTTAAAAAAGCATAACTAGATGAAGTACTACTGCCATGATGAGGAATTTGCAATATGGTTGAAGCCAATTCGTTTCGAAACTTAGTGACTAATTGATATTCTTGATTGCGCTCTAAATCTCCGGTCAAAAGGACAGAAAAATGTCCATCGGTCACCTGAACCACACACGAATCTGCATTTTGTGCATACTCAACTAATTGTGTCGGCCATAGAACATTAACAGACAAATTATTCCATACAATAGTATTACCTGCTAAACATTGGTAATGGTTATCTAATGCTGAAGATGAGCTCATTAACCAGGCATTAGGATAACGACTTTGCAGTAAATCTAAACCACCTATATGGTCATTATGTTGATGGCTAATGATAATTCCTTCCAAATTTAAATTATGCCATCGTAAAAAAGGTAAAATAATCCGCTCTGCTGCGGAGCTTTTTTCCCATTTAGCCCCGGTATCAAACAAAACTGCTGATGTGCCATTATGAATAACAATTGCTAACCCATGTCCAACATCCAGCATATCTAAACGCCAATAATCCTCTTGCTGTTTAAAAAGTGGTGTGCAAAGTATCATTAAAATTATTAACAAAGTTAACCAAAAACGTCGCCATAATTCAGTACGTACAACAACAAAAGCCAACCAACCCAAAATACTTAAAAAATAAAAATCTGCGGGAATATCAAACCATAAAAAATTTAATTTATCTAAGCTAACAAATAGCAATTCAAGCGATTTATTGGCAATAAACCAGCACCATAAAGCAAGATGAAAACAATGACTAACACTAAATAACAGCGCAAAAATAATTGAAGGAAAAGTGAATAATGTAATTACAGGAATTGCAATTAAGTTTGTTAACAAGGAGACCAAACTGATACCTTGAAAAATGACCAATTGAATAGGTAACAATAATAAGGTTAAACCAAATTGTAAATGCAATAATCTGACCCAATACCAACGTTTTTTATAATTTAAAAATTTAGGTAGAGGCAACCAATCAAATAAAAAAATTAAACTCACTACCGCATAACAAGATAACCAAAAACTTTCTGATAAAATCATTAGCGGATCAAAAAGTAATAATAACGCAATGATACGGTTTAATTTTTGCCAAGCACTGATTTGACTGTTTTTAAAACGTAAATATATCCAAATAGATAATGCTAACATGGCTCGTAATGCAGGAGGATTAAGTCCTGTTAACCATGCATAAAATAGTGCAGCTAGCCATGCTATTATGATTGGGATGAAAAAGTAGATAAAACGCTGAGGAATAAAAAACATCAAAACTTTTAATAGAATACAACAAAGTCCAAAAACCAATAAAATGTGCATACCTGATATAGCCATTAGATGGGCAACACCAGTTTGCATCATAATAATTCGATGTTCATCAACCATATGACTACGATCACCAAAAGCTAATGCGATCAAAATACCTTGATAAGTGAATAGATCAATGTAAGGTAAGGTGTAATCAGCTATTAACTGCCGAATACTTAAGTTATCCTCAAGTAACTCAGCTTGAATTAATTTTGCTGATAGAAGGTTTCGATTAGCCATGGCAAAACGTTGGCTATCAAAACCACCTTCATTTAAATAGCCATGTACTACTTTTGTTTTTAAGGTTAATTGCCAGATTTGCCCTGCTTTTGGTTTAATCTGTTGGTCCCAATATACCGATATTGTTACCTTAGGATATAGCAAGGGTTGAGAATCATCATTGATTGCAAATTTTACAGGATAAGGATCGGTTGACGAAGTTGAAAATTGAGTATTTATAGTTTCAACTTCTGCTTTTACCATGATCGTTTTATCGATATATGGCTCAATTTTTGTTAAATATTGTTTAGAATACGCCACAGACCATAAAAAACTAATAGAAAATACGGTAATAATAATCACATAATTTTGAAATTTAGACGGAACAATTAGAATAATTACAATCAATATTAACACTATCACATACCATTGATAGTCACACAACAGTGAAGGTAAAAACATCAATGGCAAACAGCCAAACGAAAATATGATTGCCAATAAATCAAGTGAGAATAACTGTCGCATAAACCTAAGTAAGATTCATTTTATAGAACACTCAACTTATCATACAGGTATTAGAACAAAACAATTCATCTTGAAATTTTGGAGTTATCTCCCAATTTATTTGTGATTAGAGAATAATTTGGAAACAGTAAGTTTATTACAACACATTGTTATTTATTAATATATAAGAAAGGTTGATTTGATAATTAAATCGCTATGTGTGCAAAGATCGTATAATAGTAAAATGAATTATTGACTGTCCACAATTAAATAACAGTGAAATAAAAAGCCTTTGATCGAAATCAAAGGCTTTAAGAACGCTAATGCCTAAATATTATGCTTTAGCAGCATTATTAACTCTTTCACGTAACTCTTTACCTGGTTTAAAGTGTGGAATATATTTGTGTTTAACTTCAACATTACCACCAGTTCTAGGATTTCTTGCTTTACGTGGGGCTCGGTAATTTAAACTGAAACTACCAAAACCTCTAATTTCAACACGATCATTACTTTCCATAGCTAACGCGATCTGCTCGATGATATCTCTCACAGCATCATCAACTAGCTGCACGGGAAGATGAGCCCGCCAGTTGGCTATTTTTTCTGCTAAATCTGATCTGTTCATGGTCACTCCTAATTAATTTTGCGCGGCATAAAATTAGTTCATTTTATACTACAAAAGAAAAAGAGGGCAAGCCCTCTTTACTCTTTACATAAACATTTTTTACTCAGTTTTTGATGCTGCTTTAAATGCTTCCGCCATTGCGTTAGTAAATGATGCATCTTCTTGAGTAGTTGTGTTATTTACAGCTGCAAGTGCTTCTTTTTCATCAGCTTCATCTTTAGCACGAATTGATAAAGAAATAGCACGAGCTTTACGATCGATATTAACAATCTTAGCTTCAACTTCATCACCAGCTTTTAATGCAGTAGTTGCATCTTCAATACGTTCACGAGCGATATCTTGTGCTTTTAAGTAGCCTTCAATACCTTCTGCGATTTCGATAGTTGCACCTTTAGCATCAACTGCAGTAACAGTACCTTTAACGATTGTACCTTTTTTGTAGTTAGCTGCAAAGCTACTGAATGGGTCATCTTCAAGTTGTTTAATACCTAAAGAGATACGTTCACGTTCTGCGTCAACTTGTAACACAACAGCTTCGATATCATCACCTTTCTTGTAAGATTTAACTGCTTCTTCACCAGGCATATTCCAAGAAATATCTGAAAGATGAACTAAACCATCAATACCACCATCTAAACCAATGAAGATACCAAAATCAGTGATTGATTTGATCTTACCGCTAACTTTATCACCTTTGTTGTGTGATTCAGCAAATTGTAACCATGGATTTGGTTTACATTGTTTAAGACCTAGAGAGATACGACGACGTTCTTCATCAATTTCAAGAACAACAACTTCAACCACGTCACCTAAGCTGACAACTTTAGAAGGGTGAATATTTTTGTTTGTCCAATCCATTTCAGAAACGTGAACTAAACCTTCAACACCTGTTTCAATTTCAACAAAACAACCGTAATCAGTTAAGTTAGTTACTTTACCAGTTACTTTAGTACCTTCTGGATAACGTTTAGCAATTGATACCCATGGATCTTCGCCTAATTGTTTTAAGCCTAGAGATACACGTGAACGGTCTTTGTCAAATTTAAGTACTTTAACAAGTAATTCTTGACCCACTTCAACCACTTCACTTGGATGTTTAACACGTTTCCAAGCCATATCAGTGATATGAAGTAAACCATCAACACCGCCAAGATCAACGAATGCACCATAGTCAGTAAGGTTTTTAATAATACCTTTAACTTCTGAACCTTCTTGTAGATTTTCAAGAAGTTGTTCTCTTTCTGCACTGTTTTCAGATTCAATAACAGCACGACGTGAAACAACTACGTTGTTACGTTTTTGGTCTAATTTGATAACTTTTAATTCGATTTCTCTGTTTTCAATGTGAGAAGTATCGCGTAATGGACGAACATCAACAAGCGAACCAGGAAGGAACGCGCGAACGCCATTAAGATCAACCGTAAAGCCACCTTTAACTTTACCATTGATAACACCTAAAACTGTTGCAGCATCTTCAACTGCTTTTTCTAGTGTTAGCCACGCTTCGTGACGTTTAGCTTTTTCACGAGATAAGATTGTTTCGCCAAAGCCATCTTCAATTGAGTCAAGAACGACATCAACTACGTCGCCAACTTGAACTTCTAATTCGCCTTGGGCATTTTTAAACTGCTCTACTGGAATTGCTGATTCAGATTTTAAACCAGCATCAACTAAAACAACATCTTTGTCGATTGCAACGACAGTACCGCGGATCATATTACCAGAACGAGTGTCTAGTTGATTTAAAGACTCTTCAAAGAGTTGAGCAAAAGATTCAGTCATATTTATATACTTTAAGTTAAAATTAACGTCCACATTACATCCTGTCTTGTGGGGTTGTTGGTGATACTCCATACATCCTTATATTGGAGCGAGTTCCACGCTGTAAACAAACTTACAACGCAAGTTCTTTATTTATATACTTAATAGATTGATTGAAAACATCTTGAATAGATAGGGATGTGGTATCAATTATTAAAGCATCATCCGCAGGTTTAAGTGGCGCAACGGTTCGATTTCGATCGCGCTCATCACGCGCAGTTATCTCCTGCAAAATTTCGGCGAATTTAACATGATTTTGCTTATCTTGCAACTGTTTCATTCTTCTTTCTGCTCGGGATTCTGCACTCGCATCAAGAAATATCTTAACTGGCGCATCTTTAAACACAACACTGCCCATATCTCGACCGTCCGCAATCAGTCCTGGAGCTTGCCTAAAGTCTCGTTGGCGTTGTAACAAAGCAGTTCGAACACTAGTAATTGCAGCAACTTTGGATGCAGCCCCGCCTGTTTGTTCTGTGCGGATATCTTTTGACACATCAATATTATTTAATAAAGCTTTTACTTCACTGCCACTGGTATCAAATGTCAATGGTAAATTAAGCGCTAAATTGGCAAGTTTTTGTTCGTCATCAAGAGCAATATTTTGCTTAAGCGCCGAAAGCGCAAGCACTCGATAAATTGCGCCAGAATCTAAAAGATGCCATTTAAAATGATTTGCCAACGCTTGACATAATGTGCCCTTACCAACACCACTTGGCCCATCAACTGCAATAACAGGAACAGATTGATTCATTTTATTCTTCACTTAGTCGTTTAAATTGTTCAAAATAATCAGGAAAAGTCTTCATTGTACATTTAGGATCTAATATAGTTACTGGCGTATCAGATAATGCAACTAATGAAAAACACATCGCAATACGGTGATCATTATAAGTTTTTATCTCAGCATGGGTTAATTTAGCGGGTGGTACGATAGTAATATAGTCTTCACCCTCATCAACCGTAGCACCAACTTTTCTTAATTCTGTTGCCATCGCATATAAACGGTCAGTTTCTTTAACTCGCCAATTATAAATATTGCGAATCGTTGTTGGTCCTTTCGCAAAAAGTGCCGTTGTTGCAATAGTCATCGCTGCATCAGGGATATGATTCATATCCATATCAATGCCATTTAACTCACAGCAAGTACACTCAATATAGTCATCTGCCCACGTAATTTTAGCGCCCATTTTTTCAAGCACATGGGCAAATTGAATATCGCCTTGTAAACTTTTTTTACCAATACCTGTAACACGCACTGTACCGCCTTTAATTGCAGCAGCGGCTAAAAAATAAGAAGCAGACGAAGCATCACCTTCAACTAAATAACTACCTGGGGATTGATAACTTTGATTGCCTCTAATTGTAAATTTTTGATAATGATGATTGGTCACTGTAACACCAAAAATCGCCATCATCTTAATCGTAATATCAATATAGGGCTTAGAAACTAAATCTCCAATTATCGTGATTTCAGTATCATTTGGCGCTAAAGGTGAAGCCATTAATAATGCGGTTAAAAATTGGCTAGAAACTGAACCATTAACTTGAATATTACCGCCAATAAAACCACCGTGAATATGAAGTGGCGGGTAACCTTCATTTTCAAGATAATCAATTTTAGCACCGCCTTGACGTAACGAATCAACTAAATGACCTATTGGACGCTCTTTCATGCGCGGCTCACCAGTTAGTACAATATTATTATTGCCTAAAGATAAAGCAGCAGTAAGTGGTCGCATTGCGGTACCTGCATTCCCCAAAAAAAGCTCTAAGGCATGCGTTGAATGTAACATACCGCCTACACCTTCGACATCACAAATAGTTCGGTCATGCGATAACTGATAATTTACCCCCAACGCTGCCAAAGCATCGAGCATATAACGAACATCATCACTATCAAGTAAATTGGTTAAACGAGTATTACCCTTACTTAGAGCGGATAATAGTAATGCACGATTAGACACACTTTTAGAACCGGGTAAATTAATGGTGCCGTTAAATTTTTTTATTGGTTGTAATGTTAAAGATAACATAATGGCTCTCTTAAATATTTTGTATTCTTTAAAATTTATCTAGTGTTGTTTTTAGCAAATCAATTGCATGTTCATCTTTGGCACTATTTTGCCATAATTTATCAAATAAGGAACGATGATGTTTAATTGCATTATGCGAAGAAGTAATTGAAGCAATACCCGTTGTCACATTTGGTAATTCACCCAAACGAAAAGGACTCATTGCCAGTGAAATAGGCTCATCATTTTGATAAAAAATTTGGAAAGCAATTGATGGAATAGCTTCTTGAGTAATAGCAATGGTAGGCGCAGAAGATTTTTGCTCAATAAGTTCGATCAAATGATAGACTTCTTTACGAGCAAGCAGCATTCTTGCTGACTTTTTGCCTGGTGAAATGGTTAAGTTACCCACTAAACCTATATGCAAAAAACGTTCAACATTACGTAAGCTAATTAGATTAATTACCTTAGGTATTGATTGGTAAAACTGTATTTTACGATGTCTTAAAATTGACAAAATCATTGCATATTTTTGCGGTTCGATTGACTCGCTAGACTCTTCTAGCATCATAGCTAAATGGTTAAGATAGTTTGGTGAAGTTAATAAAAATGAGAATGGATCGAAATGAGAATAAATATGAGTTGATTGGTCTTCAAGTTGTCGCATTCTTTCAAAAAATCCTTCACCACTTGAATAATATTCAGTATCAATACCAAGTAAACTCGCAAAAGAAGTATTGAGTAAAGAAGCCAACCGCTCTAAAGTTTCTATTTTAATAATTTCACCTTTCTCTAACCGATAAACGGCTGCTCGTGAAATTTTAAGATTTTTTGCAACATCTTCCGCTTTTAGCGAAGCCGCAATTCGATATGCGCGCAAACGCTGACCTATAGCACAATAATCAATCGTTCCAGTAATCATAATACACTCAAAACATTAGGATTTTGGCAGTGTATCACATGGTGATAACAATGCCAATTTTTGTAAAAATCTTTCAGGTTTAACCTGTTTTTATGCTTATTTTTAAAACATAAATTAATTTAATAGAATTTTTTGTAAAGATGATACATTTTTATATTCAGTAAATTCTGAAATGGCTTCTGGTTGTTTTGCATCAGCTTCGCGTTTACCTAAAACTTGTGACGCTAACACTAAACCTTTTGGCTCCATAACTGCGCGATGATAATAATCAGTAAGATCTTGCTTGGTGATTTTCTTCACTTGCTCAATTTTTTTTCTTAATGAATCAAACATTAAACGGTTATTGCGAAAATCAGGTAAATAACGGTTTAATTCTTCATCTAAAGTTTGCGGTGGCATAGTTAATTCATCAAGTACCGCTTTTTTATATTGATTAATGTCATCTTTAGATAATGCATGCAATTTACTTGATATTACAGGATAAAATTCTTTATATCGTTTAAACAAATACGCTGGATCATATTGGTTACTTTGTACGATAAAGCTCATCCCTATGGAATCACCTATTGTCATAGGAGCCGCAAATACTGCATAACCTAATTGTTCATTAGTACGTATTTGATCATAAAACCATGGAGATACGATTTTAGTCAAGGTATAACTCAACATACCACTACTAATCCTATTATAGCCTGTTGGAATATAACCCATTATTAAAGCATTATCAGTACTCTTAGCTTGTTGAGTAATTTTGGCATCCAGTGAATTTTTGATAATAACATTTTCATTCGGTGTATATTCAACATCCCTTACTAACGTTTTTTGGATTGAGTGATAAAGATCTAAAGAGCTCTCGTTAGATAAATTGCCCAAACTAATCATGTATGGCACAGAACGAGAAAGTAAGTTATCACGATAATTGACAATATCTTCAATGGTAATATTGGCAGTAATTTGGCGTCGTTCATCTCGTTCATAATAATGTGGTAACACTGATAACGCATTAATCGGTTGAACAGCTAACCAGTAACTTTTAGCATGATCGGCATTATCAAGTTTTTGCAAATACCAAGATTTTGCCAAAGCTAAAGTTTGTTCATCAATAGTTACATTGCGATAACTATCAAGAATTGATGTAACCATTTTTGGTAAATGTTGACTAAAACCACTTGCTGAGATCATTAAACCATTATCGCCTTGAGTGGATAACGAAATCCCCGCTACTGCAGCTTGAAATTGCAAATTACTTAAACTTCGGTTTGCAATATAGTCAAGTAACTCAAATTCGACATCTGCTTTAGCTGAGTCGAAAGCTTGATTGTTACGTAATGAAACCACAATAGCTGCTTTAGGTTCATTTTTAAAATATTGGCTAACAAAATGGATATGATTCCCACGTTTACTAAATTCGATTGGTTGGGCTTGATCATAATTTTGTTTTGTTATCGAGAAATCATCAGGGATATAAGGATTTAATTCTGGCAACGTAAAAGTAAAACTTTTACCCAATGTTGACCAACTGGCTTTTTGTTCGCTGGTAATATTTTCAATTTTATAAGGTGCTTCGACAAAATAAGCAGTTTTATCAGTAGTTTGATCAGGAGAAATCACCCAAACTCGAATATTATCAGGCGTTAAACTTTTTAAGCGAGCAATTATTGCTGCTTTATCAAAATTTGTGGCAACATAATCAGAATTTAATACATTTTGCACTGGATAGAGCAACATCTGATCGGATAGCCATTCTACATACGACATATCCCGTTCTACATCTTCATACTTAAATTGTAATGCTAAAACTTTTCTAAGCTCTTCATAATAGGCTTCAGAAACACCTTGCTTTTGAATTAATTGTAAATAATTGAAAATAGCGCCAATTACTTTATCTTTCTGAGCAAGGCCTTCATCAGTTAAACTCACATTTATACTAAACGTACCACTATTACCATAACGAATAGAATCATAAGTTGAGCTTATACCTTCAATTAAACCTTGTTTTTTCAGTTGGTCTGATAAGGTATTTTGACTACTATTGCTGATCAAATAATTGATATATTCATCGGTTTTATCAGCAAATTTAGCCAAATTGCTTTCCATTGGAAATTGTAAAAACAGCAATTTTTTCGGTTGAGCCGGCACCATGGCAATTTGTTTACTTAGCAAATTTGGCGTTAATGCGGGTTTATCCACTTTAGGAGCAGTAATATTTTTGTTCGGGATTTTGCCAAAGGTTGCTTCTGCTAATTTTGCCAATTTATTGATGGATTGATTACTATAAATCACCCCTACCATAATATTGGATGAATAATAATCTTTATGAAAAGCCACTAAAGCATCTTGTAGCTTACTATTTGGTTTATCACTTAATGTTTCTAAGTTACCACCTGCAAATTGTGCTGCTGGATGATCAGGATTGATAGTTTCTGCATTAACTTGCCGGATTCTAAAACCATCAGTTGATCTGGCCATCGTCATTTCAGCATTAACCGCATTGCGTTCTTTATCTGCAAAATTAGAATCTAATTTAGGTTCTGCTATTGCATCAGCTAAATAATCTATCGCAGTATCTAACGCACTGTTTTCAACTTCAAAATAAAAAGCAGTACGATGAGCAGCAGTACTGGCATTATAGCTACCTGCATGGCGGTTTAAAAATTCAGAAAAACTTGATGGTTCAGGGTACTTTTTCGATCCCATCAGTACCATATGTTCTGTGTAGTGAGCTAATCCTTGCTGATCTTTGGGATCTTGAAGTGAACCTACGGGTAATGCTAATGATCCTAATGATTTTGCCGCTTTAGGATCAGAAACCAATAGTACGCGCATTTGATTTGCCAATTCAATTACCTCATATTGGCGATTATCGCGATCACTTTGTTGTATCTTTTCTAAAAGCACAGGGAAGGAAATTTTGTTTTCAATTGCAAAAGATGAATTAAAAATAAAAAACACTGATACTATAAAAAAAATAATTTTTATCTTATCCATATATTCTTCGCCTAGTAAAAAGATAATATTATAGTCTTTTTTTGATAAATTAGGGAGAAAAACAAACATTGTTTGAATGCTAAAATTTCTTTACAAAAAATAACTAGTTATAAATATCTTTTGCACAAAAATTATACTATAATTCAATCACTACCGTTGAAGAAGCAGTCTTACAATTATACGGTCAGTTCAGTAACTTTATAAATTGTTTACAATTTTATGTCACAAAAATGATGCTATCTTATCAGCATCAAAATCAATATCAGTACAAATTAACACAATTATGCAGTAGCCCCAATTGATTTAAAGTAGTTTAGATTTTTATCGAAAATGCATTGATTCAAAAAGGAAGGGAGTACTTCGTTCGACTATATTTCTAGCACTCCCTATATTGATTCCGCCAGCATTATGGTCGGAATAGTAGCTTTGTGATTGGTAAATTAAGTACATAAAAAATACCAAACAAAAATATAATGGATTAAGGATTTATATGTTCTATAGAATCGTCTTAATTATTAGTATTTTAACTTATAGCTCCACAGCTATAGCCGACAACAACGACTTTGATAACGCTATAAAAGCCGATCAACTGCTTAAAGAGAGTATAGAGGCTAAAAAGTTTCAGAATTTTAAACTCGCATTGTCAAAACTGCAAATTGCAAATCAACTATCACCAACTAATTCTGATGTCTTGGTTCAGTTGGGTTTCAATTATTATGCATTAGGCAAATTAGACCAAGCCAAACAATCATTTCAAAAGGCTTTATCCATTTCACCTAACTATGTTGATGCACAATATGGTTTGGTGAGCGTTATTTTAGCGCAAAATCCTGATGATCCAGATGAAGCGGAAAAATTGCTAAATCAATATATAGAACAATCACCTAATGATGTTCAATTGTTAACAATTAGCAAAACCATCGAAGCCATAAAAAATTCTATTCATAATTGGGATTTTAATTTAGGAGGTACCCATAGCCATTTATCAAAGTCTTATGCCGATTGGAACGAAATGGAAATGGCTCTATCTTATAAATTATCTAAAACAGATACGATAACGGGATATTTTGCACAATCACAACGTTTTCATATGAACGATCAAAAATATGGGGGAACACTTTGGCACACTTTTAACGACAGAGCGTACGGTTATTTAACAGGATTTATCTCCCCCCAAAATAAATTATTTGCCAAATACACGCTAATTAATGGAATCGATTACATTTTATTTGATTCAGTAAATCAAAATGTTAACTCTTTTCATGTTACTTTGGATATGAAGTTAGATCATTACGATGATGGGAACATTAAAAGTATCGATCCAGGTATAATCCAATATTTTTTTGGTGAACGACTGTCTTTATCAGGAAAATGGAATAATACCTTTGATCAAGATAATAAACATATGAGCGGTTTTTTACTTAAAATAACCGATTCGCCTACCGAAAAACTACACTTATTTGCTGGTTATTCTAATTCTCAAGAAACATCGGATCGGTCAAGTAATTTTACCCGTTCATTAATTAAAGTGTCTGCTCGTTTTGTTGGGTTTTCTTATGACATATCTGAAATCGTTACCATAAATATCAACTATACGAACGAAGATCGTAAAGAAACAACCCATAACCATAAGTTGTATAACAAAAATACTATAGGGTGCGGAATAAAATGGAAATTCTAATACGTTATATCAATATCTATAATGGTAGTTTTGTGCTGTTTGGTTTCATTGTAATAATCATAACCTCGATAATTTACTTTAAAAGAAGAAACCAACGGCGACACTTCAATAAGTTAAAAGTAACCTTAATTACGGCCTACAACCAAAGCATTAAACAAAACAATAAAATTATTTTTAAAAATGCCATTGATAAAACATTATCATCGGGATCACTAATACTGATTGTCGCTTTTTTTGCCAAAAAGCAACGCTATGAAGTGCAAGAATTTCTACCTTTTTTTGCAGAAGAAACATTCCAAACAAAATTACGTGCACTCTTACATAAAGGAACTGTTCAACAACGAGTTGATGCTGCTAATATGTTGTCTTACTACCCATGCCAAAAATCATTTATAGCTTTAGAAAAAGCTTGTTTAGACCCTAGGCAAGAAGTTGCTATCGCTGCTGCATTAAGCTTAGTAATCAGTAATCCCAATGTATCCTTAATCGACCTCATTACTAAGTTGTTCAATACAATACCACAAAAAGGATTATTTTGCTTTTTACGTCTTATTCCATCGTATAACTTATTACAATTTGAATCACAAGTAATTGACGAAGAATCAAGTAATTTCAATAGTACGTTACTTACCATGTTAAGAGAAATTTCCAATAACTACATAACGCCTTATGTTATGTTTGCCAGAGAAGATCAACGAGATTACATGCAACAATTATTTGAAACTTTACTTGGTTTGCAATGTAAAGCATCAGGAATCATTCACAGTTGTTATATTTTAAATTTCATTAATGAACTTTGTTATCAAGATAGGATATGTAATATTCAGGAGCTTATAACAAAAAACTTTAATTTTGATACAAAATTATTTGTTTATTGGGATGATATCAATAACAGTTTTTATAAAAATAAAGTATGGGCAACATTATGAATAGTTATATATACAACTCTTTAGTTGTTTCAATGCAAGCGACAGTTTTTATTATTATGTTTATTGGACTGTTACAAATTTTCATTTACTTTATACAACTTATCATAGCGTTATATGTGTTTTTTGATAATCCACATAAAGAAAGAAAAATACAAAGTATACAAAAAAATGACGGTATGTTACATCCAATTACAATTATTATGCCTGCTTATAATGAAAGTGTAACCATAATTGAAAGTATCAAGTCTATTCTTGCTACTGATTATCCTAATGCAGATGTGATAGTTGTCAATGATGGCTCAACTGATGATACTTTTGAATTAATTAATCAATTTTTTAATTTAGAAAAAACTTTACACAATCTCAATACTAATAATCCAAATCATCTTTCACATGCTCAAATAAAAGGTGTTTATGTTTCGCGTAAAGATAGCCGATTACGTGTTATCGATAAAGTCAATGGTGGCAAAGCTGATGCACATAACGCTGCGATTAATTTAAGTCGTTCACCGATTATTTGTCTTTTAGATGCTGATTCAATTTTAGCACCCGATGCTCTTACAAATGCTATGGTTCCCTTCATTGACGATCCAAAAACGATTGCAGTTGGCGGAACAGTACGCGTTGCCAATAGTTGTTTGATCAAAAATGGGGTAGTGAAAAAAATCAAGTTATCTAAAAAATACATTGTTCAATTACAAATTGTCGAATATATGCGTTCTTTTTTAATGGCAAAAGTTGCTTGGAATCATATTAGCGCGTTACCAATTATATCAGGGGCTTTTGGCTTGTTTCGTCGTGATTTTGCCATTCGCATTGGTGGATTTTCCGTTGGTTCGGTAGGTGAAGATTATGACTTTACAGTTAAATTACATAAATATATTTATGATTCAAAGGTTGATTATAAAATTAAATATGTCCCAACAGCCATTTGCTGGACACAGGTTCCTGAAAAATGGAGTGTTTTACGAAATCAACGTATTCGCTGGCATATTGGCGCATTACAAACATTTTTTCATTTCCAAAATTTAACTTTTGATATAAAATACCGCAGAATTAGTTTTTTAATTTTACCCTTTTCAATATTAACCGATATTATAGGGCCATTGTCTGAATTTTTAGGTTACATATTACTACCGCTCTTTTGGTATCTTGAGATTGTGAATGGTAATCTAGTCTTATCCTATTTTTTGCTAGTCATTTGTTACAATATATTAATTACTTCAGTAGCCATTGCCATAGATGGATTATTGCTAAAGGGACTTGATAAAGTAAAATATTTATTATCACTTTTTTTAATATCTTTGTTGGAAAATTTTGGTTATCGGCAAATTTGTTTGTTCTGGAAACTTAAAGGTTTTCTTCGATTGAAAAAAGGTAAAATATCTTGGGGAAAAATGGAGAGAGTCAAATTTGACAAATAATGTGATTACAATACGATTTATCCTATTACTTATACTAGCTTTGACTATAACTCCTTCTTTTGCTGTCGATCTTTTTTTATGTAAAACTCCAAACGGTACTTATAATGTGTTAGAGGAGCAATCAAATGAAGATTCATATCAGTATAAAAAAAAAGCATTTTCAAGTAAAACCCAAAACCTGATCTTTACCTCAATTTCCTCGGAAAAAGAACAAAATAACAATTTAATTTCATCTAGCTACGTTGACAACGATAAAGTTAAATCCACCACCACGACTGAAATGGTTGCTTCGATACAAAATGATAATACTATCTCCGAGAATCAAACAATTACTACCCAACCTCCTGTCATTAATAATCAACAAGTTACAAAAAAATCAATTAATCTTGGAATGTGGAATTGGGAAACTCGTACTTGGGATACTTCTCCAGAACAATTTATAATAAAAATTAAGTCTAAAGGCATCAATCAGATATATCTACAATTAGCAATTGAAAATGAAACAATAAAATTTAAAGAACAGTTAAATCAACTCCTTGATATTGCCTATGAAAATCAAATAAAAATCATTGCGGTAGAAGGTTCACCGTATATGGTCATAGACTCTGGCTTAAAAAATGCCATTAGGCGCAATAAAATAATTAAACAGTTTTGTTCTATGCGTGAAGACAAGCCTTGTCTTGCTGGTATTCAGTATGATATCGAACCTTATGTATTAAAAGAATATAATCAAGATGCCAACCATTTTTGGCAACTTTGGAATAATGCCATAGAAATGCTCAGTCAGTCATGGGGTGATAAAATCGAGGTTGTCATCCCTTTTTGGTTACTCAATAAAGATATTGACGAGCGAATTGTAAAAAACATTCAATCCTCCTATATCTCAAAATATATTATTATGGCTTACCGTACTAATTACCCAGATATTTATAATATTAGTAAGGATTGGTTAACTTGGGGTGTTCAAAACGAAAAAAAAATTATTATTGCGCTCGAAAATAGTCTACTTTTTGAAGAAGTTCAGAGTTTTTACATTCCGATTATAACTAATAACGAGATTGAAAAATTTGCATCCAATGATAGCAATGTTATTTTACGCCAAAAAGATAATCCTAGTGGTGATAATGATGTTTATACTGACTCTTCGCACTTATCTGCAAGAATAGGAAATAATGAAATTAGTTTTATGGGGGATGAGGAAAAGTTATTTGAAACGGTAAGGTTACTGGAAAATGACTTAGCTCAATGGCGATCTTTTGACGGCATTGCCCTACATGGTCTTGCTTTATAACTATAAACGCCTTTTAAATATAGCAAAAGAGCTGGCAAACCAGCTCTTTAATTATTAGCACATGTGCTCCAAAAAAGATTAATGTTCACGTGTCTTTCTAAATTCAACATCAGGATACCTCTCTTGGGTTAAATTCAAATTAACCATACTTGGCGCAATATAAGATAAGTTATCACCGCCATCTAATGCTAAATTTTGCTCACATTTGCGTTTAAACTCTTCAAGTTTCTTCACATCGCTACACTCAACCCAACGCGCTGTTGTGACATTAACTGGTTCATAAATTGCCTCAACATTATATTCAGATTTCAAGCGTGCAACCACCACATCAAACTGAAGTACACCAACAGCACCGACAATTAAATCATTGTTAGTGATTGGACGAAATACTTGCACAGCACCCTCTTCTGACAGTTGTACCAATCCTTTTAATAGCTGTTTTTGCTTAAGCGGATCTTTTAAGCGGATGCGACGGAACAGTTCTGGTGCAAAGTTAGGAATACCAGTAAATTTGAAATCTTCACCTTGGGTGAAAGTATCACCAATTTGAATTGTGCCATGATTGTGTAAACCAATAATATCGCCAGCGTAAGCTTCTTCAACATGCTCACGATCGCCAGCCATAAAGGTTAATGCATCAGAAATATTAACATCTTTAGCCAATCGAACATGACGCAACTTCATCCCTTTTTCGTATCTACCCGATACAATGCGCATAAATGCCACACGGTCACGATGTTTTGGATCCATATTGGCTTGAATTTTAAATACAAAACCGCTAAATTTTTCTTCTGATGATTCAACTTCACGTTTATCAGTTTGACGAGGTTGCGGTGTCGGTGCCCAAGCCGTTAAACCATCCAACATATGATCGACACCAAAATTACCTAATGCGGTACCAAAAAAGACTGGCGTTAAATCGCCTGATAAGAAAGCTTCTAGATCAAATTCATTTGATGCGCCTTGCACTAATTCTAACTCTTCTCGCAATTGCTTAGCTAAGTCATCGCCTACAGCAACATCTAAATCAGGATTTGTTAAACCTTTAATAATTCGAACTTCTTGAATGGTATGACCTTGACCAGATTGATACAGGTACGTTTCATCCTTAGCTAAATGATAAACACCTTTAAATAGCTTACCACACCCAATTGGCCATGTGATTGGTGCACACATGATATTGAGTTCATTTTCAACTTCATCAAGCAATTCCATCGGATCACGAATATCACGGTCAAGCTTATTCATAAAGGTTAAAATTGGCGTGGTACGCAAACGAGTAACTTCCATCAATTTGCGAGTACGATCTTCGACCCCTTTTGCCGCATCAATAACCATTAAGCAACTATCAACCGCTGTTAAAGTACGGTAAGTATCTTCTGAGAAGTCTTCATGCCCTGGAGTATCTAATAAGTTAACTAAACAATTGTTATAAGGAAACTGCATAACCGATGTGGTAATTGAAATACCACGCTGTTTTTCCATCTCCATCCAGTCAGACTTGGCATGTTGAGCATTCGCACCTCGACCTTTAACCGTACCCGCTGTTTGAATCGCCTGTCCAAATAATAGCACTTTTTCCGTAATGGTTGTTTTACCTGCATCAGGATGCGAGATGATAGCAAAAGTGCGACGTGCATTCACCTCATCTAAATAAGCTTGTTCTGTCATAAAATTAACTGTTTTAATCAACACAAAATAATCGCGTATTTTAACAGGTCTGTAACTGTTTTGCCATTGATGTTATAAATGATGTCATTTGCCTTATTTGTGTATCTATGCATAATGTTTAACTTAAATGTTGTTAGCTGTTATTTGTCTTTTTGACAAGAAGTTTCAGATTACACTAACGTTTCAGTATAAAAATGGAACTTGTTATGAATATCCGTGATCTAAAATTGTACTTACATTTATGTGAAACTTGTCATTTTGGTATGACTGCCGATGCTATGCACGTAAGTCCATCAACGCTATCAAGACAGATCCAACGTATGGAAGAGCATTTTGGTCATACCTTATTTATTCGAGATAATCGCCAAGTACAAATTACATCTGAAGGTGAAAAAGTAAAACGCTTTGCTCAACAAGTTGTGAATCTACATCAACAAGTAAGGCAAGATTTAGATCAATCAGATCAGCAATTAGTCGGAGAACTTACCCTTTTTTGTTCAGTTACAGCTGCTTATAGCCATTTACCTGAAATACTTGATAGATTCCGTATTCATTATCCTCAGGTTGAAATTAAGTTATCGACAGGCGATGCGGCCGATGCCGTTGAGAAAGTTCAATCAAACCTTGCTGACTTAGCGATCGCTGGTAAACCCAAACAATTACCTGCTGGTGTTGAATTCTTAAAATTTGGTGAAATTGAAATGGTACTGTTGATACCAAAGCTGAACAGTTCATTTAGTGATAAACTTCATCAAAAACAGCCTGATTGGCATAATATTCCTTTTATTTTACCTGAACATGGACCAAGTCGACACCGAATTGATCTTTGGTTTAAACAACAAAAAATAATCAGCCCCAAAATTTATGCCACTGTTGCTGGACACGAAGCAATTGTATCAATGGTCGCATTGGGATGTGGCGTAGCATTGTTGCCTAAAGTGGTAATGGAAAACAGTCCTGAAAGAATTAGAGAGCGAATAACCGAATGGTCAACCAATTTAATGGAACCATTTGATGTGGGCATTTGCGTGCAAAAAAGACGATTGTCCGAAAGAATCATTGCGGCATTTTGGACACTTTGTGTTCTTAATTTACCCAATAATCAAAAAAATAAAATATTTAATCATCAAGTTAAAAATTAAGATTATTTTGTTTAAAATAAGCAAAATAATATCTTGATAGTTCTATCTAAAATAATTTGGTTGTTAAGAAAGGAAATATGTACAATGAGAATTAAAAATATAAAAATAAAAATATTGGTATCGTTAATATGTTTTACCTCAACTATTATTCCTTTTGTAGCTCAAGCTAAAAGTGATTCACGGTTAAATATATCTCGTGAAGAGATGAACCTCATCGATTATCCAACCGGGATAACAATTGAAAGTTCGACTAACTATGACGGTGAGACCGATGACTTAGTGACAGCAGGTTTAGGATTCACGGCTTTATCAACACTCATAATTAAACCAACCATTGCAGATCCAGAGCGACCAACCACACAAGAACTTAGAAAACTAAAATTGAATCGTTTTATTGATACCAAAACAGGAGAAGGAACACTTTTTGGTTTTCAAAGAAAAAATCTTACACCTTTATTTGATGGCAGAATAGCGGGCACTGAGGTATTAGCAACTTTCGAAAATAACAAGGAACGTATAGGGTTATTAGTACAAATCCCATTGGATTTTGATAAAAATAAACCATGTATTGTTGCAGTACCATCAACTAATTCTGATGGGTTATTTAATGCATATGATATACAAATTAGAGGGCTATGGGGACTTCGTCATAACTGTGCAGTTGTTTATAATGATAAGGGGTTAGGGAATGGTATTTATGATATAACTAATCAATATGGTTTTACGATTGATGGAAAAATAAAATCAGATAATTTGCTGTTTGAACCAAAAATAAAAAATAGGGAGCAGTATGTAAAAACCTATCCTGATCGCTATGCAATAAAACAACTGCATTCAAAACAAAATTCTGAAGAACGTTGGGGAGAATATGTCTTAAAATCAATTGAGTTTGCTTTTCACCAAATCAACACTCACTTTTCAGAAACTCAAAAAGTCATATTTGATAAAGATAATACGTTAGTATTAGTTTATGGTGCATCTGATGGCGCAGGGGCAGCTTTAAAAGCTGGAGAGCTAGATAAAAATAATACGATAAAAGGTATTGTGGCAGTTAACCCACAAATTACTCCTTATTCTGAAACAATACCTGTAACTGTAAAAGTCGGTGAAAAACCACCTACAAAAATTGAATATCTTTCAATAGCTGAATATAGTACTTATGCATCATTATATATTCCTTGCGCCGTTCCAGCGATTATTAGTAGTAATAAAGATATCAATTTGCCTTTTGCAGATAATTATACCTATGCGCAAAATCGTTGTGATGCGTTAAAAAAGGCACAATTATTAATTCATGGGACTCCAAAAGAAGCACTTGAAAAATTACGTCAATATGGTTGGACACCAGAAATGGATAGACAACTTCCATATTTTTATTTCAAAGAAACAGTAGCTTTACCTTATCAATATATTAGTGCCTATGGCCGTTATGACGTTATAGAAGATATGTGTAATTATTCAGTCGCGAGCACCCAAAAAAATCCAATTCTTTATGTAGGTAAAGTTGAACCTTTATCCGAAATAGAATTCCAGCAATTATGGGGATTGGCAAATGGACAACTTCCGGTATGGCTAGGAGATGAATCTACCATGTTGGCTCTTGTCAATAATCAAGACATGCATTCACCAAGAAGAGATTTCTATTCAAGTTCCGATAGTAAAGATGAAATTGACTACAATAGTAAAGGAGCAATTTGTTTATATAATAAATTAAAAGATACTCGAGTTAAAAATGGTATGAAACAAGTTTCTGCTTCTGCTAATTTAAATGGAATTAAGACATTTATCATCCATGGTCGCAACAATGTAAAACAACTACCAAATTATACATCTCGCGCTTACGTAGCTTTAAACAGTAAAGTGGAAGGTAACAATTCACAATTACGTTACATTGAGGTAAAAAATAGTAGTTATTTAGAAGGCAAACCACCATTTGATAATTCACTTGTCTCTATTGATTATTATGGTGAGGATGCGATGGAGTGGTTGTGGGCTAATTTAACAAATAATGCAACATTACCAGACAGTCAAGTGATTCATGCTAAGCCTCGCGTAGGAAAAGTTACATTAACACCTGATGCTACTGCCCAAAATTTAGTACCTATATTACAATCACCTAACAGGAACGATATCATCAAGAAACAAAATGGTGAACTAATTATTCCTAATTGATTATCAAGAAATGTTCTTTAACTATCGGTTTATGTTACTAAGCTAATTTTATACCGATAGTTAAAATCTTTATAAAATAAATTTGGACGAGACCACTGCAGTGCTTATCTTAGGATATAAAATAGCAAATAATGCTTTTAACTCAGAATAATTTTGCTGAATATCAATGATGTTTTCTTTCAATAAAAAGAGTTTGGGTCTTCTCTTTGCCATACCACTTAATACCTTTTCAATAAAATCAATTGAGGCATAGTTTTCTAGCCATTCACCTTGCCACATAGCTTGCATAAAATTCTGATAATCAATTGGATATTGAGTAATAAAAGGTTGGATTTGCTGTTTAGTATATTGATTAAATTCCCTAACAGTTCCCATAATGCCAAAGGTCAACCACTGTTTTGATAAAAAGTGATCCCACACGATATCCAATGCAATTGACGCCACCCGCCGATGTGTTTGGCGAAACAATAATTTTGCTTGCTTCACTTCTAGCAAACTATCGGTCATGTTATCGATTTTGCGATGTAACATAATCCCATCGGCAATATCGTTAGCATAAGTTATATAAGGATCACCTTTAACAAAATCTGCTACTGTATTGCCAATTAATGAACTACTAACTAATGAAGCTAAATGCAAATGCGCTAAAATATTCATAATATCTATTATGATTAATTAGTCACGATGCTTAAACTCACCTTCAGCATAACCCTTACGCCAATAGCTCGTGATATGAATTTTTTCTGGTGCGAGCTGAGTATATTTATCTTTTAGTGCTCGCCGTAATTGCTGTGCTAATGAACTTTCCATTCCGCCCCAAAACATAACTTCATCTTGTTCGTCAAATTCAGTATTTATTACTGCATCGACTAGTTGATCTGGGTTAATATTATCTAAAATTAACCATCTAACTTGCACATTTTCATTATCTGGTAGTGGCACAATATCATTAGCATGATTAACCTGAATAAATGCATAAACTTTTTGCTTTTCAGGTAAATGTTCTAGTGTATAACAGATTGCTGGTGCGGCTGAAATATCTCCCATCAAAACCAAACAATCATCATTAAACGACAGTTTACCGGCAGAACCGACCAAACCGATCTGATCTCCAACTTTAGCTTGTCTTGACCAAACAGTAGCCAAACCACCTTCATGAATCGCAAAATCAACAAATAACTGATTAGTCACATCATCAAATTCACGTACACTATAACTGCGCGCCAATTGTCGAACTTTATCACTTACCACAATCTTATTATCTTCATCTAGTTTAGGAAATAAAATTTCGCCTGAGACTGGTTCAGGAAAAAGCAATTTAACATGAGGACAAACCCACGCAGGATCAACTGTAAACGGTTTATTACTACTAAACTGTACACGTATAAAGCTCGGTGAAATGGTTTCAACTTTTAATACCGTTAATAACGCATTAACAATGAATTTTTTTGATTTTTGATGAGTATCTGCCATTAGTTAAATCCTTATATTTTTTATGGATATTGTTGCTTTTGAATATTGAATTATCATACAGCAAAATATCAAAAAAAACGCTATCTTTCAGTTTAAAAATAAAACTCATTTGTTCCACTTAAATTTAATAAAATAAGATTTATACAAATAAAGAATATTACTAACCTAAAAAATAGCTTACAAGATAGAATTAATATTCTAATGCACCAAATGCGCTACACCAATCTTGATCAAACTTAGCCACTGCCGCTTCAACTGCAGGATCAGAGATAAATAATTCTGCCACATTTACAGGTAAGGTAATAGCTTTACAACCCGCTAACATGCAGTCTAATGCTTGTCTTGGTGTTCTAAAACTTGCTGCTAACACCACTGATTCAGGGCAATGCAAATCAAGCAACTTTTGTAATTCTAAAACCGTATCTTTACTGTTGCCACCTTGAGCATCAATGCGATTCACATAGGGAGCTATGTATTTCGCACCGGCAAGTGCCGCCAAAAATCCTTGCACAGCACCATAGACTGCTGTTC
Source organism: Gilliamella apicola (assembly GCF_000599985.1). NCBI lineage: Bacteria > Pseudomonadati > Pseudomonadota > Gammaproteobacteria > Orbales > Orbaceae > Gilliamella > Gilliamella apicola. The sequence goes on along the minus strand of NZ_CP007445.1, from coordinate 1,006,027 downwards.
CTAACGTTGTAATTCCCTGTTGAGTTAACTCCTTAATAGCAATTAAACCTTGTGCATTAACGGGAATTTTAATCACAATGGACGGTACGACTTCTCTAAGTTGTTTGGCTTCTTTAATCATCCCTTTTGCATCACTTGCTAGCACTTGTGCAAATAGCAACTTATCGTAACCTAATACATCTTGCAACTCATCTAACAACGCAAAAATGGCTTTACCTGACTTTGCCACAATACTCGGGTTTGTTGTTACCCCATTAATTGGTAACACGGGTGCTAAACGCTTAATTGCCTCAATATCGGCTGTATCTAAATATAGTTCCATATTGAACTCCTAACTTGGATAATTAATCTTTACATAAAAAAAGTAGTACATGAATAATATTATGATAGTAAAGAATATTTATTCAAAAACCTAGAAGACGAATCTGTCATTTACTGGATTTTTGTATGCTATAAATAAAAATGAGACTCTGATCACATAATCAAAAAATAATAGAATTAATTACTATAAATATTGAAACAATGCTATGTTTATATTTTTAAATGTCATAAATTGCAATGTTGTGTATATTAAAGATTAAAAAGTGAAAATAGTGTCACTACAAAATAGAAATAAAACATGATAAATTATGGTTTTATTTCATCTATAAAATTAATGGTAAAACAGCAATTGAATCAGGATAATTTTTCCATTATTAATCAAAAATATTGTTGCCCTTTCCTACTATGCACCTACTTTATGTCGCACATCATGTGTTCACCTCAGATTATGCTGTCTAACCAATTGTTATATAAAAAATTTGGCTAGTATAAATTAATTTAGCTGGAGTGTTTTTATGGATTTATCTATTGAACAAATACTGAAACAATTTGCAAACAAAATTATCAATATCAATAAGATATATTTTGCCAATAATTCTTCATTAGCTCCTGTTCTTTCTTACCAAGTTAATTTTCCTCGTATAGAGATCATTATCAAAGGTCAACAAAAAATATTATGGGCAAATGATAGAGGTGAACAAATCAGTAATACTTTGTATCCCAATGATATTCTCTATGTGACCTCTAATAGTTGGAATAAACCTCTGTGGCAAAAGCCTGTTACCATTTTAAGTATTTTATTTGGTAAACAACAAATTGGTCTGAGTTTATTACATTGGGATGGCGCGCAGATAATTCCTAAAGGTCAACTCAATATTGCAAGACGCGGGCCACGTGTTGGTACCTTTATTATTCAAGCGATTGCGGAACTTACTTGGCATAACCAACCGTCAGAACAGAATCAAACCGCTTATTTTCTTATTCAAAGCTTACTTAGTAATACGCTTGATTTGCTCAACGCCGATATTGAAACCGCCTCAAAAACCACCAGTTTATTTGAAGCGATTCGCCAGTATATTGATACGCATTTTCGAGAAGATGTGACACGCGACTTTTTAGCGAAAATGTTCTATATCTCTCCTAATTACTTATCACATTTATTCCAACGTGAAGGAAAGATTGGACTGAATGAATATTTAAATCAAATCCGTTTAGAATATGCCAAATCATTGCTTAAAAACTATGATTTAAATATAAAAGAGATTGCCCATGCTTCAGGTTTTAAAGATAGTAACTATTTTTGTCGAATTTTTAGAAAAAAAACCGAACGTTCACCAACCGAATACCGTCGACAATATCACAGTAAGTTATCTCAAAAATAATACGATTTTAGTAAAAATTAAACGCCATTATGTTGATAACCATAATATTTAACAAAGTCGCAATGATTATTAATGGTTTTGAATTTATCTTTCATTAAAAAAATTGGCAACAATGCTATACCTTGTCCTTTTTCGACAAGATTTAATATTTGGCTTAAAGAATCAACCGTAATAAGATTTTCGGATGGATAATTTAAAGTAAGCGTTTTGGTTCTTAATGGGCAATGTTCATCATTATTGATAAATATTGGTAAAAGATCGGGCGTCTCAATTGATTGACTTTGTAAAAAAGCAATCGGTAAATTTTCAGTTTTTGTTAAAAGATAATCAGGATGTTTAAATTTTTCAAAAGTAATTACTTCATCATAATAATGATGATGAATTGCATTAGATATATCACAGGTTCGTTTAATAATAATTTCTGTGGATTCAAGGCAATATTTTTTCGTTTCAATAACCAGAAACTGAAATAAAAGTTCCGAAATTAATAATGTAAGTTTACCTTTAAAAGTATGTATTAGAAGAACATCATGCTATACCTGTGCAAGCTAAACTGAAAAATTTTAGTTTCAAAATAACTAAACACCAAGATCAGGTAGGCAATGTCGTCATCTATAATCCCGACAAATGGCAATATACTTTGTTTACTTTTTTCAAGGAAAAACCAGCTAGCCAACAAAAAAATATCTATCAAATTTTGTATCTAGCAAATGGGATTGTACCAGCGATTTATTGAAAATTTTTTAGAGCTAATTTTATAGATTGATTTTGTCTTAAAGTACTTCAGAAATTTTTAGATTATATGCATTTTTAAATTTATAACGGCTATATCATGTAAAAAATATTCAGGAGTCTATATCATTTCATTGTAAACTCAATGGTTAAAATAAAAGATAGATGATGCCAAAAACTCTTATTTGCGCACACATAAAAGGCTAATTTCAACATAAAAGAAACTAATGTGCGCTTTAAGCATTAAAAAGCTAGCTAACCCAATATTTAGGTTAGCTAGTTACTGAATTATTTACATACAAAATTTTCAGGGTTATTGGTATCACCGTTACCTGTATATATTGTTTGTTGAGGATATTGACATAAAGGTCGTTGCATGGTGACTTGACCATTTTTTATTTTTTTAGCTATTAGAGTCGTTGGTGTTTGTTTTTTCTCAACCCAATTAACTAATGTTTCAAAACCATTAATTTTATCTGGGCCATCACCACCATTACAATGATCAACACCAGGTGCTAAATAAAGTTTCGCAAAATTATCTACATTCTCTTTGCCGCCCATGGTTTTCAATACATCGTTATAGTATTGAATTGATCCTTTTGGAGCTATAAGACGATCATCCAATCCATGCCAAATAATCATTTTTCCACCTAATTTTTTAAACTGACTTAAATCTGTATCATCAGTTCCCATTATTGGAGCAAACATTTTAACTGATTGATTGAAATATTTTTCATAGCCTTTATATCCTAAACCTTTCCAATCAAAATTAGGATCTTGTTTAATCCAATACTTCAAATAATCAACTGGTATAGGAAAAGGTCCTTCATTACCCGCTAATACATCAAGTGGCGCGGTGGGTTCAATACTAAACCATAAAGACTTTCCATTTTGATCTGTTGGACCTTGCCAAATTTTTCTTAATGTTCGAATTTCATCTTTATTTAGACCTGCTTGATTAAGAAGATCATCACTAATCTCTAATGCTGTTGGATCATTAATTATTCCATCTTTAATGCCATCTTTTTCATCCGCAAATTCAATGATCGCTTTTCTAACTTTATCTAGCTTATCACTTCCGATAGGTCTACCTAACTCTTGTTGCATTACAACTTGTGGCCATATTTCTGCAGGTATAAATTTATCCCAATAGATTGCTGGTGCTGCAATATATAAACCATCATAATCAGTTGGGTACCATTGCGCTTCCATTAGTCCTTGCCGCCCACCGGTAGAACAACCATTCCAATATGAATAATCTGCAGCTTGACCGTAATATGATTCAATAACTTGTTTAGTTTTTATCGTCATTTCATGCACACTACGATGTGCAAAATCTCTTACCGCATCAGTTTGTAATTTGCCATCTTTAAAGACAAATTTACCATCAACCAGATTCCCTACATGTCCAGTATCGGTCGCCGCTGTGACATAACCATTTTTAGCCGCTACAGCTAACTTATCAAATGGTATAAACCCTGCATATCCTCCACCACCAATTGATTGTAAACGATGATTCCATTGGCTTGGCAACCATACTTCAACATTAATAGCAGGATCAATAGTTAATTCAACTCGGCAAATCTGTGGTAACCCAACGATTTCTTTAGCTTTCGCTCCTCGTAATGTATCTGCTAATTTGGACGGTGGCGTGAAATTTCCTTCAATTAACTCAGTATTTACTACTTTTGCATTATCTAATTTCAAATCACGTAATCTTTTACAACTTTCGGTTGAATCCCATATTGAAGGTGGTTTTGCATAAGCAGAAGCTCCCAAACAACTTAAAACCGATAAAAACAATAAACTATATTTCATCATATCTCTATTCCTATCATCAAAAAATATCTTTTCTAAAACTACTTAAGATTGATTTTATGCATTACCTGTATAAATAACAACATTAATAATAATTAATTTTTATCAGCAAATGTCACTCTGTTGTATTTTTTTACATTGAAATCTTAAGAAATAAAAAATGACCATGTCCATAAACGATAATTACAATAAAAACATAAGATTGAATGTCTAAATCACTGTAAAAATTTATAAATATTTCCTAGTATGCAAATTGTAACGATCTTTAATAGAATTGTAATAAAAATTTATTTGACAAGATTATTTGGGAAGAAAAGTAAACTATTTCAATCTGACCATCAGATAAAAAATAGATGACAGTCAGATCTGGCTTACATTAGTACGAATTATAATGTTCCATAAAAAATTTCCCAAAATTAAGGTTTAGGATGAAAATCATCAATTTGCTCTTGCCAACGATTATAATTCCAATCAATAATTTTGGTTTTTAACTCAGCTAACTCATTTTGAGCGGCTTGTTTTTGTTCTGGGGTAAGAATTTGTTCTAAACGAGTTTGAATTTGCTTATTATATTCCCAAACAGGAGGGAGCTGATGACGATACCAAGCTAAATTATTATCGATTTCAATAATTTTTTGTTTTGCATAATCACTTAATAGTGACCATGCATAGGCCTTTACAGGATCTTGCTCACGCCCTAAACCATATAAATAGGCTTCAGTCACCCTTAATATACCAATAATTGAGCTGTGCTCAGCCATTATTTCGGCATAATCAATTGCCAGTTTTAATCTTTCTGGTATTAATGATTTACGGTATTCGGTTAATTTATTAATTTTTTTGAATTCGTTATCTTTATAATGAGCACCTTGTTGAAACAGCATTCGTGCTGCTAAATCCTCATAACAGTGATAACCTCCGTCCAGAGCATAATTGAAATATTTAATACTCTCTTCTAATTGTTCATCAGAGCATGGAATATATTCCTCATTATTACCGCCTTTACACGGACTAAATCTCCATCCCTTTTGGAAAGCAAATTTTGGGTATTTTAAATCAGCAAATTTATCCCATAAATAACTAAGCATTTTACGATCTTTAAATACCACAGGTTCAACTAACGGTTTGCCACCATTATCAACTAACTGATCGCGATATTTTTTCATAAATTCAGTAAATGACATATTACCTTCTTTTTTGTCATATACGTCATGCCAAAGAAGAAGATCATAATAATAGGGCATTGCATTTTTATCCCACAGCCAAGCATGTTTAATAAGTTTTACTAACTCATCAGGATCTCCGACAGCATAATATACCTGATTGTCAAATGCACGACGATATAGCCTCTCAGCTTCTTCTATACGTAATAATTGGTTTTCAGGAATGGTTGAAGGATAAATAGTATAGTCCATAGTTATATTTTCTGTATCAACAAAACCAAAATCTCTGTCTTGCTTAAATAAATGATGAAAATATAAAAAATAACCACCAATAGCCATAATAATGCTGATTACCAATAATCTTTTGAACTTTGATTGTTTCACTTTATTATTCACGCTCAATTCCATTCACTTAAATTTGCAATATCCTAATAGGCTATAATTAGCTAGCTTTAAGTTTATTACCTAGCATATTTCAAAAAATTAAGGTTTAGGATGAAAATCATCAATTTGCCTTTTCCAACGATTATAATTCCAATCAATAATTTTGGTTTTTAACTCAGCTAACTCATTTTGAGCAGCTTGTTTTTGTTCTGGGGTAAGAATTTGTTCTAAACGAGTTTGAATTTGCTTATTATATTCCCAAACAGGAGAAAGCTGATAATAATCCCATGCTAAATTATTATCGATTTCAATAATTTTTTGTTTTGTATAATCGCTTAGTAGTGACCATGCATAGGCCTTTACTGGATCTTGTTCACGCCCTAAACCATATAAATAGGCTTCGGTCACCCTTAATATACCAATAATTGAGCTGTGCTCAGCCATTATTTCGGCATAATCAATTGCCAGTTTTAATCTTTCTGGTATTAATGATTTACGATATTCCATTAATTTATTAATTTTTTTAAATTCTTTATCTTTATAATGAGCACCTTGTTGAAACAGTATTCGTGCAGTCAAATGCTCATAACAGTGATAACCTCCTTCTAAAGCATAATTGAAATATTTAATACTCTCTTCTAATTGTTCATCAGAGCATGAAATATATTCCTCATTATTACCGCCTTTACACGGACTAAATCTCCATCCCTTTTGGAAAGCAAATTTTGGGTATTTTAAATCAGCAAATTTATTCGACAAATAACTAAGCATTTTACGATCTTTAAATACCACAGGTTCAACTAACGGTTTGCCACTATTATCAACTAACTGATCGCGATATTTTTTCATAAATTCAGTAAATGACATATTACCTTCTTTTTTGTCATATACGTCATGCCAAAGAAGAAGATCATAATAATAGGGCATTGCATTTTTATCCCACTGCCAAGCATGTTTAATAAGTTTTACTAACTCATCAGGATCTCCGACAGCATAATATACCTGATTGTCAAATGCACGACGATATAGCTCTTTAGCCTCTTCTATACGTAATAATTGGTTTTCAGGAATGGTAGAAAGGTAAATAGTATAGTCCATGGTTATATTTTCTGTATCAACAAAACCAAAATCTCTGTCTTGCTTAAATAAATGATGAAAATATAAAAAATAACCACCAATAGCCATAATAATGCTGATTACCAATAATCTTTTGAACTTTGATTGTTTCACTTTATTATTCACCCTCAATTCCATTCACTTAAATTTGCAATATCCTAATAGGCTATAATTAGCTAGCTTTAAGTTTATTACCTAGCATATTTCAAAAAATTAAGGTTTAGGATGAAAATCATCAATTTGCCTTTTCCAACGATTATAATTCCAATCAATAATTTTGGTTTTTAATTCGGCTAACTCATTTTGAGCAGCTTGTTTTTGTTCTGGGGTAAGAATTTGTTCTAAACGAGTTTGAATTTGCTTATTATATTCCCAAACAGGAGAAAGTTGATAATAATCCCATGCTAAATTATTATCGATTTCAATAATTTTTTGTTTTGTATAATCGCTTAATAGTGACCATGCATAGGCTTTTACAGGATCTTGCTCACGCCCTAAACCATATAAATAGGCTTCAGTCACCCTTAATATACCAATAATTGAGCTGTGCTCAGCCATTATTTCGGCATAATCGATTGCCAGTTTTAAATCTTCTGGTGTTAATGATTTACGATATTCGATTAATTTATTAATTTTTTTGAATTCTTTATCTTTATAATGATCGCCTTGTTGAAACAGCATTCTTGCAGTTAAATGCTCATAACAGTGATAACCTCCTTCCAGTGCATAATTGAAATATTTAATACTCTCTTCTAATTGTTCATCAGAGCATGGAATATATTCCTCATTATTACCATATTCACAAGGACTAAATTCCCACCCCTTTTGGAAAGCAAATTTTGGGTATTTTAAGTCAGCAAATTTATCCCATAAATAACTAAGCATTTTACGATCTTTAAATACCACCGGTTCAACTAGCGGTTTGCCGGTGCTATCAACTAACTGATCGCGATATTTTTTCATAAATTCAGTAAATGACATATTACCTTCTTTTTTGTCATATACGTCATGCCAAAGAAGAAGATCATAATAATAGGGCATTGCATTTTTATCCCACTGCCAAGCATGTTTAATAAGTTTTACTAACTCATCAGGATCTCCGACAGCATAATATACCTGATTGTCAAATGCACGACGATATAGCTCTTTAGCCTCTTCTATACGTAATAATTGGTTTTCAGGAATGGTTGAAGGATAAATAGTATAGTCCATAATTATATTGTCCTGTTGAATTGAGTTATTATCTGAATTTATTAAATTATAAAAATAACAGAGCAAAATGCAGATAATCAAACAAATACTAAAAGCTTTTGATTTTTTATGTATTGTCTTTGCTATTTTTGTAGAGTTATTCATTAGATATACTCCATATCATTGTGATTAAAAACATCTACTTCTACAATGCGTTCTTCTAATTCACCTCTATTAAATACTCGACAGGGAAGGATCTGATTTTTTGGACTTAATTTTTTTATTTCTTCGTAAATAGGATAAGGTTTTTTAAGAGCTTCTTCATAATTTTTTTTATTTTTCATCATTTTTATTTTTGTTTGACCAGTCAATAAAGCATATCCCCACAAAACTCGATCTATTGGGGTATTAGAATAAAAACTACTAATATAGCGATCGGGTCGGTATTTAAATCTTTCCGCATCTTCTTCTGCAGTTGTTTCTGACCCAAATACAAAAGAATAAAGATTTGCATCTGGTGAATAATTATCAATTTGCATCACATCAATAGCAAAATTAGCATAGATAGTTTGTCCTAAGCAACGGGTTTTTTGTAGCTTAGAGATTGTCTTTGCTAGACAAATTTTTTCTTTAATCATATCGCTATTACATGAATCTTCATATGCTCCACCTCGACAAGAGTGTAAAACAAAAATACCCTCATGCGGATGCCAAGGTAAGCGCTCCATATTATCCTTATCATTAAAAAAAATTTCACTATTATCATTTTGTTTTTTTAGATAAAGCGAGTTATTTCCCCCATGACCAAAATAGTGAATTTGCCATAAAGCATATTTACTAGCCGTTTCAGGATTGGTTAACTCATTATATAATTTAGTCCATTCTACTTTAAACTCAGAGGGATATTTAAACCCTTTTATAATTCGAATTTCGGCCTCTGGATATTTTTTTTGTAATCGACTTTTTTTATAATAAGCAGCTAATTCAAATGAGAGCCACCCACCTCCTCCAAATGCAAATAATACAAATAAAGGTTTGGGCGGTATTTTTATTATGGCTTCTTGAAGGGCAACCTGACCTTTTTCAATTATAGTTGTTAGTCCTGAATAGATTGTGTTTATTTTAGTTTTATTCGGCATAATTTTATCTTACCTTTAAATAAACTCTAATGTTACTGTTTCATTTTCATTTTGTGTATAAAACGCTTTTGTATATCCATTTTTATCGGTTCGACCTTGCACCTTTCTGCCATCTGGCAATGTTGCAATATAAGGTCCATTAGCATAAATTTTTCCTGTTTCATCTTTACATATAAATTTAATTGCATAATTGCCTATAAGATAAGGTAATGCTAATGGAGTAACTTGCATCGCTTTCGGACCCATTTTCTGCAATGCATTACTTTTTATATAAACATTATCAGCCGTGCCCAGTTCAATCCCTGTACTGCTAAGTTTGATGTATGAACCACCACACATTAACGTCAGTTCTTTACTTGCGGTAACCGTCAGTTTTCCATCGACACTGTCTATTTTAATATCTTGCTTAGCGGCCATATTCAGGTTGGCATTTTGCGCTTGTACCTCAACATCGCCTTGGTTGGCAAAGACTTTCATTCCCGATTTATGGGCAAATAGACCGATGGATTCACCGGATGAGACGGTAATGTTTTTTAACGCATTGATGTCAGTTTGGTTTTCACTGGTTACTGAAACGCTATTTGACGTTGACAGTTGGATATTTTCAGGACTGGTTAAAGCAATGCCTTCTTGTGCATAAGCAAGAATACCACTTTGGGCTAACTGGGTTAATGTTGTTTTAAGTTGTTCTTGACTGTCGGTATCCGCACAATTAGCTTCAGAGGCGGTTGCCGCATTTTGTAAGGCTTTGGCAATTGATAGTGCATTTTCAAGCTGGGTAATGGCAGCTTGCATATCAAGTTGTTTACCCTGTGCTTTAGGCTCGGTCTGACTGGTTAGGTATAAGCCTTTATTGGCAGCAATCGCACCCCACTCATCGGTGCGCAGTTCAAACCCTTCACCTCGCTGGGTTTTATTTTGGTCAACTAAATGCCCAATGTTAAGCTGGGTTTTACCATATTCGGTCGCTAACTTGATGTGCTCTTGTCCGCGCTTATCATCCATCCGTAACTTATTGTTCGCTGGTGTGCGAATCACATTACGGTGTTTGTTTATGGTGGTCACATGGTCAGGGTGTTGACTATCATGCATCGCATGTGCGATATAAGGTCGGTCCGGATTACCGTTAGTAAATGCAACCGCAACTTCTGTGCCGTCAATCAGTGGGAAGTGAAAACCATAGGTACTGCCTGCATACGGTTTAGCCAGTCTTAACCATAAACTCTCTTCACCGTTTCGCCACTCTTTTAAATCAAAGTTAAATTTAACCCGATAGCGCCCTTGTGTATCAATATAACCATAGGTGTCATTATCCGGACTAGTTACCCGTGCCGGTAAGGTGCCATCAATGGTTGGGAAAGGAATAGGTTCCGGGCGGTAAGGTTTTAATGGCTGGTAAGGTATCGCGGTAAAACTCAGTTCATAAGCATCACTGCGATTTCCCTGACCTTGCACCGTTAATATCATTATGCCTTCATCTATTCCGGTAATCGCACTGCCTTTGATGCGGATATGTTGACCTGGGGCTAAATTGGCTTGATTGCTTTTACCGCGGATAAGAATTTGACGACTAATGGCTCGTTCATGACGAATGCGGGCATACCATTCACCACTTTCAACACCATTACCCATGTTAGCTTGATTACTGTTAATATCACTGCTGTTGTTATTGTTATTGTTATTGCTATTGCTATTACTACCATTAGTGTTATCGCTATTATTGTCGATGTCATTACTATTGCCGTTACTGCCTTGACTATCGTCGGTATCGATATCGTCACCATTGCCATCATGATTATTTGTGTCACTATCAATATCGTCATCATTATTACTGTTGTGATTGTTTATATCATTGTTATTGGCATTACTACCATTACCATTGCTATTTAACCCTTTATAGTGCTCATCATAACGGTAATCAGTGCCATAAGTGGTGTTATCTTTCTGTTGGCTGTTAACTTCACCCAGTAAATTCGCCTGCGCATCTCGGTAGTTATAATCCTGTACTTTTACTGAAGCTTCCACCATTTGACTGTGCAAGGTCATATCCCAGACACTTTCAACGCCGTTATCCAGTGTGCCACTTGGTTGTTTGTAGAAAATATCAGCCACCTGATGATAACCTTGTTCATAATCACTGATGACCATCACATCACAATTGTGTTCACCATGCGTTTCAAACCGGAAATAGACGCCCACATCAGCAAGCAGTCTTTGAATAAACTCAAGGTCACTCTCTTGCCACTGGGTGATAAATTCACGTTCAGGATATTGCTCTTTAAGTGCTAAACGATAATCAATCCCTGTATAACCATGACCACGCAAGACCTCTTCAACCACAGTGATAACGCTCTGATTTTGAAAAATAGCACAGTTATGACTTAATGCCAGTTTGGCTAATTGCGAGGACAAAACCACCTGATAACGGGCTTCGTCATTACTGACTGATAATTGACTGAACTGGGTTATCACACCATGAAGAGTGCGTGAACCGCCTTGAGATAATAATGAGTTTAAGGAATTAAGTGGATTGAGTTGCGTTAAAGAGTTAAGTGAATCGAGTGAATTGGATTGTGTAAACTTACCTAACTGTTTTAATGGCTCGGACTGTTTTAATGCTTGTAAAGGATTGGCGGAGGTTAAAGAATTGAGCGCATCAAGTCCTTTCGTTGCAATATCACTTAAATGGTTAGAATTCGCCGAGTTAAAACTCAAACAGGCATTTTGATTAAGAAATGACTCGACAAGAAGATGTTTATTTGAGCTGGTAAAAGTAATAGTGTAATACCAAGGCTGGTTAAGTTGTTCATTACCTTCAACCTGTAAGATTGAAACCTCAGCAGGTAAATCTTCGATATTTAATGTATAACGATTGTGACCCGCTCCATTAACCAAACCATTCTTTAAACCACGACTTAAACCATTGCCTAATTGATTCACCAAATTGGTTAATCCTTTATCCATGTTATCCTCGATATATTTCATGTATATAGCAAATACAACTTTGCTTTATTGAACTGTTTATTTCTAATATAAACTATATTTGTTAAACCGGTCACAAAATACCTGTTTTTAGATCATATATCAACCTTTAAATGACTGCCCGTTATACGATTGCTAATTATGTCATAACACTTATGAACAGGAACTGACTGATGATTTGAAAAAATTAGACGGTTTATTTACCTTATTTTACATAATTAGATATTTTGCTATAATTAGTCACTAATTTTCATTAAAAGAACAGTTTTGTCGATATTAAGTTATATTAGAATGCATCTACAAAACATCGTTTTTTGCTTTTTTATTGCCCTCTTTTATCTTTACTTAAATTTTCATCAATAAAATTAACTGAATAACACATTGTAAATGTGTCGTTTGAATTGTATTCATCTTGTTGCACTATTTCTTTTCATTTATAACATGAAAATAGGCGGTATTTTATGAAGAAAACAATAAAACCGAAGAATCACCCATTAAATATAAATGACATAACGATTATTGATGATAGCAAATTAAAAAAAGCCATTATCGCAGCAGCACTTGGTAACGCAATGGAATGGTTTGATTTTGGCGTATATGGTTTTTTAGCTTATGTATTAGGACAAGTATTTTTCCCTAATGCTTCACCAAATGTACAAGTAGTTGCTGCATTGGCAACTTTCTCGGTGCCTTTTTTAGTTCGACCATTAGGTGGATTAGTGTTTGGTATATTAGGCGATAAATTTGGTCGGCAAAAAGTACTTTCTGTCACCATCATTATCATGTCATTAAGTACATTTTGTATTGGACTAATTCCTTCCTATGCATCAATTGGCATTACCGCCCCTGTACTATTATTGTTGGCTAAATTAGCGCAAGGCTTTTCGATTGGTGGTGAATATTCTGGCGCAGCAATTTTTGTAGCCGAATACTCGCCAGACCGTAAACGTGGTTTTATGGGAAGTTGGTTAGACTTTGGCTCCATTGCTGGTTTTCTAGTGGGCGCTGGCTTAGTTGTGCTATTATCAACTATCCTTGGTGATGCTAGATTCCAAAATTGGGGATGGCGAATTCCATTTTTATTTGCACTGCCATTAGGACTAGTCGGTCTTTATTTACGTCATGCATTAGAAGAGACTCCTGCATTTATGCAACATACTGATTCAATGGATAAAAATGAACAAGCCAATATTGCAAATCCATCTAAAATGACTTTCAAAGAAATCATCACCAAGTATTGGAAAAGCTTATTTGTTTGTGTTGGATTAGTCATTGTTACTAATGTCACCTATTATATGCTACTTACCTATATGCCAAGTTACTTATCTCACAATTTAAATTATCATACTGATCATGGTGTATTAATTATTATTGCTATCATGATTGGTATGTTATTTGTGCAACCTATGATAGGGTTAATTAGTGACAAAATAGGACGTAGACCCTTTATAATAGGAGGAAGTCTAGGATTACTAATCCTTTCCTATCCTGCTTTTGTTATGATTAATAGTGATGTTATTGGTCTTATTTTTTTAGGATTATTGATATTAGCAGTTTTACTAAACTGTTTTACGGGAGTAATGGCATCAATATTACCGGCCATTTTTCCAACCAACATCCGTTACAGTGCATTGGCTATCTCGTTTAATATTTCAGTGTTAATTGCTGGTGCAACACCAACTTTTGCCGCTTGGTTAGTAGAAGAAACTAATAACTTATACATGCCAGCTTACTACTTGATGATTGTTGCATTAGTAGGATTACTTACTGGTGTAAAAATGAGAGAAACCGCCAATCAGCCATTAAGAGGTGCAACACCAGCAGCATCAGATCGTTCAGAAGCAAAAGAGATCTTATCGGATCACTTTGATTCCATCGAGCAAAAAGTAGAAGATATCGACGAACAGATAGAAAACCTACAAGAACAACGTCAAGATTTAGTTAATCAACATCCGAAATTAGATTGAGTTTTGGTAATTTTGTTTCAATTCGTTTTTTATTATATAGATATTTCTCATAATTAAGGCTTTTGTTACAAAAGCCTTAATAAACTAAAACAGATAACCTGTAAAAAATATTCAGATGTCTATACCGTTTCGTTTTATTTTTGCCACAGCTCATATTAGAAACAAGAATTATGTTATTACACTAGCTTCGTATTTATAAATCAGTTCGTTCAAATTGTGATAAATTTTATGAATAAACATAATCGAGCTTCCATAAACTATCTATACTCGAAAATAAATCAAAATTCACTTAATAAATCATTCAAGATATAACAAAAATAGAATGCACAGTATTAAATAGGTAAATATTTTTATTTATTTAATTCAAAATTAAATGGTAAACAAATAAACAATATACAGGTATTTTTATTCCAACTTAATACTTTGCGGTTTAATCAAACCAAATCATTGATGCCATTCGACCTGTCTTATTTTCACGGCGATATGAGAAGAATTTATCTTGTTCGGTACAAGTACAGTAGTCCCCACCAAACACATTAACAATCCCCATAGCTTGCAAACGTTGTTTGGCAATTAAATACAAGTCAGCCAGATATTTTTGCTCGGTCGGGTTAATTAAAGTAAAAGCCAATTTAGCGTTAGAATCGACTTTTTCAAATTGATGTTTAACTTCAACTCCTACCTCAAATTTTTTTGCACTAATAGCGGGCCCCATCCAAGCTAATATTTCATCGGTTGGGCAGGCAAATTTTTTAACTGTTTCTTCTAAAATACCATGACATAACCCTCGCCAACCGGCATGGGCAGCAGCGACTTCATCGCCTTTTCTTGAACAAAATAACACAGGCAGACAGTCTGCTGTTAGCACAACACTAACTTGCTTGGGTTGATTTGTATAAGAAGCATCGGCTTCAAATGATTGATGAGTATTTATCTTTCCTGTTGGCGCTTGTAGAGCAATTTGTGAAATATCTAGCGCGATAGTACTATGCGTTTGATTAAGCCAATAAGGTTCACTGGGTATCTGCTGAGCATTAATGATACGCTTACGGTTTTCGGCAACATGATCTAAATTATCATCAGTTCGATTACCCAAATTTAAACTGGCAAATGGCGCTAAACTAACACCACCTGTTCTGGTTGTAGTAAACGCATGAATATTTTTAGGTGCAGTCCAATAAGGGTAAATCGATTTAATCATATTTGTTACCAATCCAGTTCATCTTTATGAAGTTCGGTATCTTCCTGTAATGCTTGAATTAATTTTTGCATATCATCAGGAATCGGTGCATGCCACTCCATCTGCTCACCCGTAACAGGATGGAATAGGCGTAACATAGTAGCATGCAATGCTTGCCTGTCAAAATCTCGTAAGGTTTGAATAAATGATTCACTAGCACCTTTTGGCGGTCTTGGACGTCCTCCATATAATGGATCACCAACCAATGGATGCGCTATATGCGACATATGTACACGGATTTGGTGAGTTCGTCCTGTTTCTAAACGTAAGCGTAATCGAGTATGTAACCGATATTTTTCCATTACGCGATAATGGGTAACCGCAGGTTTACCTGTTGGGAATACCGCCATATGCGTTCGTTTGGTAGGGTGACGTGTGATAGGTTGATTAACTGTACCTCCAGCGGTAATAATTCCCATTGCGACAGCTTCGTATTCACGGGTAATTTCACGCAGTTGCAATGATTCAACTAGATGAGTTTGGGCAACGATTGTTTTAGCCACAACCATTAAACCAGTAGTATCTTTGTCTAATCGATGCACAATACCAGCCCGTGGTACACGCGATATTTCTGGATAATAATGTAATAAGGCATTTAATACTGTGCCATTGGGATTACCCGCACCGGGATGCACAACTAAATCGCGAGGTTTGTTAATCACTAAAATATCATCATCTTCATAAACAATATTAAGTTTAATATCTTCGGGTTGATGATAGTTTTCTTCTTCTATTTCAGCGGTTATACTTATTTTTTCACCACCAAGCACACGTTCTTTGGGTTTATTGACAATTATATTATTGACGGTAACTTTATTATTAACGATCCAATCTTTAATTCTTGATCTTGAGTAATCAGGAAAAAGCTCTGATAATGCTTGATCTAAGCGCATTCCAAGCTGGGTTTGTTCTATTTCGGTCGATAATTTTAACTCATGCATGTGTAATTTATCTATTTTAAGCTGTTAGGTTTTAGAGTATTATATACTAATCATTGCCTTTAATGTTTAATTAAATTTGGACTGAAAAACGAATGAAACTACGTTTACACACTTTACTAGCAATCACTTTAGCTGGCATGCTAATTGGCTGTACATCTTCCAAACCAGATGTTGAAAATGTATCAGAATTAGATCTTCACAACAAAGCTCGAAGTGAACTCGAAAGTGGCAACATAAAATCCAGTATTTCCATATTAGAAACAATCGATAAGAACTTTCCATTTGGTCCTTATTCACAACAAGTACAGTTTGATTTAATTTATGCTTATTACAAATCAGGTGATTATCCATTGACTATTGCGTCAATTGACCGTTTTTTAAAATTGAATCCAACGCACCCTAATATAGATTGGATTATCTATATGCGCGGAATTACTAACATGGTACAAGATGATAATACCATCCAAGGTTGGTTTAATGTCGATCGTTCCGATAGAGATCCAGATTTTGCTATGGCCGCTTTCAAAGACTTTACCTATCTGGTTTCAAGCTTTCCAGACAGCTCTTATGCGGCTGATGCACAAAAACGTTTGATCTATCTGAAAAACAGATTATCCCGATATCAATTAAAAATTGCAGAATATTATACCAAACGTGGAGCCTATGTTGCTGTAATTAATCGGGTAAGCCGAATGATTTCGTTATTTCCTGACACAGACTCAACAAAAACTGCACTTTTGTTGATGCGTAATGCTTATAATGAATTAGGTTTAGATAACGAAACTAAAAAAGTCGATGAGTTAATTCAAGCCAACCTTGAAAATATACCTAAAAAAGAAGAAAAATCATTTTTATCACGATTTACCAGTATATTTAATGGTGGTTAAAATTTTACGAGCGGAGTTCAACTCCGCTTATTATTCTCGTCATAGCCGAAATAAACAATTAATTTTGGATTGTTTACTTCTATAAGTCTATACTTTTAGTCATTTGCTACCTTCCTTTTTGCTTAAAAATTCAGACTGACCACGCATATAACGTTTGTAAAACACCACAATAACCAATACAATTAGCAAAATATTTTTATTAGCAATAATAGATAGGACATTAATTCGTCATGCAAGAACAATATCGCCCCGATGAAATAGAAGCCACAGTACAAAAACATTGGCTAGAAAATAAAACTTTCCACGTTACAGAAGATCCATCAAAAGAAAAATACTACTGTTTATCGATGCTACCTTACCCTTCTGGGCGCTTACATCTTGGTCATGTTCGTAACTACACAATCGGCGATACCATCTCGCGTTATCAACGCTTAAATGGCAAAAATGTATTGCAACCCATCGGCTGGGATGCATTTGGTTTACCAGCTGAAGGCGCTGCAGTTAAAAACAATACTGCTCCTGCAAAATGGACCTATGAAAATATTGCTTATATGAAAAAGCAATTGCAATTGTTAGGTTTTGGTTATGATTGGGATCGTGAAGTTACTACTTGCCGTCCTGAATATTACAAATGGGAACAATGGTTTTTTACTAAACTGTATGAAAAAGGTTTAGTTTATAAAAAAACGTCCGCCGTTAACTGGTGTCCAAATGATCAAACTGTACTTGCTAACGAACAAGTAGTCGAAGGTTGCTGCTGGCGTTGTAATACCCCTGTTGAACGTAAAGAAATCCCACAATGGTTTATCAAAATTACTGCATACGCAGAAGAGTTACTCAATGATTTAGACACATTAGAAAGTTGGCCTGAACAAGTTAAAATCATGCAACGTAACTGGATTGGGCGTTCAGAGGGCGTTGAATTTGATTTTGCCGTTGAAAACTATACTGATAAATTACGTGTTTATACAACACGCCCAGATACTTTAATGGGTGTAAGCTTTGTGTCAGTTGCAGCCGAACACCCTCTTGCACAATTAGCAGCACAAAATGACCCTAAAATTGCTGAATTTATTGCCGAATGCAAAAACACTAAAACAGCTGAAGCCGATATGGCGACGATGGAAAAGAAAGGCATGCCAACTGGCTATTATGCCATTCATCCATTAACTGGTGATAAAGTGCCTGTTTGGATCGCTAATTTTGTGCTAATCGAATATGGGACTGGTGCAGTTATGGCCGTACCTGGTCACGATGAACGTGATTATGAATTTGCTTCTAAATATAACTTAACAATAAAACCCGTTATTTTAAACCAAGAAGGTAATGCTCCGGATCTTTCCGAGCAAGCTTATACCGAACATGGCAAATTATTCAATTCTGGCGAATTTGATGGACTTGATTTTGAACAAGCATTCAATGCTATTGCTGATAAATTAACTGCGCTTGGTATTGGTACTCGCAAAGTCAATTATCGCTTACGTGATTGGGGCGTTTCACGCCAACGTTACTGGGGCGCACCAATTCCAATGGTTACCCTTGAAGATGGCACCACAATTCCAACACCAGAAGATCAATTACCAGTTATTTTACCAGAAGATGTTGAAATGAATGGTATCACAAGCCCAATCAAAGCAGATCCTAACTGGGCTAAAACTACGGTTAATGGTCAACCTGCATTACGCGAAACCGACACTTTCGACACGTTTATGGAATCATCTTGGTATTACGCACGTTATACTTGCCCTCATTATGACAAAGGTATGTTAGACGAAAATGCGGCTAACTATTGGTTGCCAGTTGACCAGTATGTGGGCGGTATTGAACATGCAATTATGCATCTACTCTATTTTAGATTCTTCCATAAATTAATGCGCGATTTTGGTTTAGTTACATCTGATGAACCTGCCAAACGCTTACTTTGCCAAGGTATGGTTTTAGCTGATGCATTTTACTATACCAGCCCTACTAACGAACGTATTTGGGTATCACCAACTGAGGTGACCATTGAGCGCGATGAAAAAGGTCGCATTGCTAAAGCGGTTGATAGTAAAGGTAATGAACTTGTGCATGCTGGTATGACGAAGATGTCAAAATCCAAAAATAACGGCATTGATCCACAAGAGATGGTCGAAAAATACGGTGCCGATACAGTACGTTTATTTATGATGTTTGCCTCACCTGCTGATATGACCCTTGAATGGCAAGAATCTGGAGTTGAAGGAGCCAATCGCTTTATTAAACGTGTATGGCGTTTAGTGTACGAGCATGCGCAAAAAGGTCAAACAGCAGAGCTTGATGTTTCAGCGTTAAACAACGATCAGAAATCATTACGTCGTGAATTACATAAAACGATTGCAAAAGTAACTGATGATATTGGGCGTCGTCAAACATTTAATACGGCAATTGCGGCTGTAATGGAATTAATGAATCGCTTACAAAAAGCACCGCAAGAATCTGAACAAGACCGTGCATTAATGGACGAAGCGTTAAATGCCATTGTTCGTTTACTTTATCCTATGATGCCTCACGCTTGTTTTGTGATGTGGCAAGCATTAGGTCATAGTGAATCGATTGATGATAGCCAATGGCCAGTTGCAGATGAATCGGCTATGGTTGAAGATGAAAAACTTATTGTGGTACAAATCAATGGCAAAGTACGTGGCAAATTTACCGTGCCAGCAAATGCTGATCAAGAATCGGTCATAGCTCAAGCTAAACAAGAACCAAATATTCAAAAATATTTAGTCGATGTTACGATTCGTAAAGTTATTTATGTACCTGGTAAATTATTAAATCTTGTTGTTGGTTAATATTGTTTATAACTAAATATAGGCGGTAGTAGATATGAAAAAATATTTAGCTTCTCTCATGTTATTAACAATATCCTTGACTGGATGCGGATTTCATTTACAGCATGACACAGAAGTACCAACGCGTTTTAAAAAGATGTCTTATATGAGCTATGATCCTTATGGACGACTTTCACGAGACATTAAAGAATTATTACGCGACAATCATGTTACGTTAACCAATAATGAAAGTTCTCAAAATCTTCCTATATTAAAGGTTGTAAGAGACTCACTAGATCGTAGCACAATATCAATTTATAAAGATGGTAAAGCAGCTGAATATCAGTTAGTTTTGACTGTTGAGACACAAATCATTATTGAAAAAGAAAAAATCTATCCTATCAATGTCCGTGTATTCCGGACATTTTTCGATAATCCGTCAGCCGCACTTGCCAAAACGACTGAACAAGATTTAATTGAAGATGAAATGTATATGGAAGCTGCAAAACAAATTATACGGAAATTAAAATCTGTTAATGCCGTAAATTAAAAATTGATATGATTAAAATCAGTGCCGATCAAATCACAACTAAATTAGGATCACCTTATTATTTGATAATAGGAAATGATCCTTATTTACAACATTATGCGCAAACTCAATTAAAAACCTCCTTTAAACAATTAGGTTTCAATGAACAACTAACATTTAATATAGATAATCAAACCGATTGGTCAACTATCTTTGATAGTTGCCAAGAAATGAATTTGTTCTCTGATAATACACTTATTTTCTTAGATTTTGGTGAAGGTTCAATAAATGCCAATATTACCACAAAGCTTAATACATTAAGTGAAATGTTAACGGCTGAGATAGTCTTAATCATCAGTTTAAATAAAATCACTAAAGCGAATGAAAATGCTCAATGGTATAAAAGATTATCTGATAAATTAGTTGTTGTGAGTTGTAATACTCCCGATGAAATGCAATTACCTAAGTGGGTTACCAATCACCTGCAACAAAAACAGATGCAGATTGAACCACAGGCAATTGAGTTACTCTGTTACTATTATGAGGGTAATTTACTTGCATTAACCCAAATTATTGAACAATTAAAATTGCTGTTCCCAAATCAGACTATTACCTATGATCAAATCGAAAATAATATAAATGATTCAGCAATATTTACGCCTTATCATTGGATTGATGCAATGGTGTCACACAAAACTAAGCGCGCGACACATATAATGCAACAGTTAAAGATGAATGAGTTTGAACCATTAATTTTATTGCGTGTTATACAACGAGAACTTATTTTACTTATCAATCTAAAAAAAGGATTATCAACTAAATCTTTTAAACAGATTTTTGACGAATATAAAATTTGGCAAAATAAAAGATCCATGTATACCACTTATTTGAATCGCTTTGATATTAAAGATCTATTTAATACACTAAAACAACTAACTGAAATAGAAATTAGTTTTAAACATGATAGTCAATTACAAATTTGGGATGCTTTATCTGCATTAACCCTGCAATTTATGGGGATTAAATAGATGTTAACAGCATTGTTTGGCGGTACATTTGATCCGGTACACTATGGACATATACATCCAGCTATAGCCTTAGCAAAAGAGATTGGCTTAACGCAAATCAGCTTATTGCCTAACCAAATTCCTCCACATAAACCACAGCCAGAAGCAACAACAGAGCAACGTTTGGAAATGCTAAATTTGGCGATAGAAGATTTACCACTATTTTCGATTGATACTCGGGAAATATCATCAGAAAAATTGATGAGACCATCCTTTACAATTGAAACGTTAGAAAAATGGCGCAAGGAAAATGGTTATCAAAAAGGATTAGCCTTTATTATGGGTCAAGATTCATTGCTAAGCCTACCTACTTGGCATAAATGGCAAACACTTCTTGATTACTGTCATTTGTTAATTTGTCGTAGACCTGGTTATGCAGAAAAAACCGATAATATCGAGTTACAAAATTGGATAGACACGCATCAGACAACGAATATTAAAGATTTACATGATTATCCATTTGGGTACATTTTTTTTGCTCATACGCCACTTGAAAATATATCGGCAACCGAAATAAGACAAAATATCAACAATGAACAAAACTATGAAAATCTGTTGCCAACCAAAGTTTGGCATTATATTCATCAACATGCACTTTATAACGCAAAGAAAAAGTAGAAAGGACTTTACATCTGACAGTTTTTTCGGCATTATTTTGCCGCTAAGTTTATATATTCTAAATTCAGTTTTTTTATGTTTATACTTTAATTTGCTAAATCTTATCATAAACAACCAATATGGTAATGAAAAAGCTTATAGCTTTTTTCATGCACATGTTAAATGTGTGAAATACGACTAGCAATTTAAGTATATTTGATTTGTATTTATTATTTAAGAGGCCCCAATGGCAAAAGAAGATAACATTGAAATGCAAGGTACAATACTTGATACTCTACCGAACACGATGTTTCGTGTTGAACTTGAAAATGGTCATGTTGTTACTGCACATATTTCTGGTAAGATGCGAAAAAATTACATTCGTATTTTAACAGGAGATAAAGTGACTGTTGAAATGACGCCTTACGATCTATCCAAAGCACGTATCATATTCCGTAGTCGCTAATATCGTTATCAAACTAAATAATACAACAGATTATTTATCTCTTTCTTAATAAAAGTCCGTCGACAAATGTCGACGGAAATTAGAAAGTTTTGGAAAATCTGGGATATTAATCTGCTTTGGAAAAATCCATATCTTCGTATTTTACCCATTTGGTCTTTTTGATTATTTTGTAAGTAAAATAAATCAAAAAGAATAATGGAATACCAACGTATGTTGCGATCACACCATTCCAATCAATAGTATCTTGTAAGAAAGCTTCATAATTTTGCCCTAACGTAATGATTAAGCATAATACAAACGCAAAAATAGGACCAAATGGGAAGCAACTTGAACGGTAAGGTAATTTACTGACATCATTACCTTGCTTGGTATACCCTTTTCTAAAGCGATAATGGCTAATAGCAATGCCAAGCCAAGCAATAAATCCTGTCATACCTGACATATTAAGTAACCACAAATAAACGGCCTGATCTTTATACATTGAAGTTAAAAAACAGAGCATCGCAACAAATGTAGTTGCTAACAATGCAGCTCGTGGTACACCTGATGATGATAATTTAGCAAAGATTTTCGGTGCTTTACCTTCTCGTGCAAGTGCGTAAAGCATACGAGTTGATGCATAAAGACCCGAATTACCTGCAGATAAAACTGAAGTTAAAATAACGGCATTCATTAGCGCTGCTGCTGACAGTAACCCTGCATGTTGAAATACCAACGTAAACGGACTGACACTTATATCCGTTTCATCATTACGTAGTAAATTAGGGTCGGTATAAGGAATAATTAAACTAATGACTAAAATCGCAAAGATATAAAATAGTAATATACGCCAAAATACCTGTCGCATAGCTCTTGGAATATTTTTTTCAGGATCCTTTGATTCACCCGCTGCAATACCGATTAATTCGGTACCTTGAAATGAAAATCCTACTACCATGGCGACGCCAATCATTGACGAAAATCCACCGACAAAAGGCGCATCACCCACTTGCCAGTTTTGCCAACCTGCACTTTCTGCACCACGTAAGATACCAATTATCATTAGCAAACCAACTACGATAAATACAATAACAGTGACAACTTTAATTAATGAAAACCAAAACTCTGCTTCACCAAAGCCTTTAACAGAAATATAATTTAAACAAAATATAATGCTTAAAAATAGTAAGCTCCATAACCAACTGTAAGCCCCTGCATCAATCCAATATGAGATAACCAGCTGTGCAGCAACTAAATCAACCGCAACAGTAATGGCCCAGTTATACCAGTAGTTCCAACCGATTGCAAAACCAAAAGCTTCATCAACATAACGTGCACCATAAGTTGCGAATGTTCCTGAAACAGGTAAATAGGCAGCGAGTTCACCAAGGCTGGTCATTAAAAAGTATACCATCACCCCAATAATGGCATATGACAGTAACGCACCACCTGGACCTGCTTGAGCAACGGTGGCACCCGATGCAACAAAAAGCCCTGTTCCGATTGAACCGCCGATAGCAATCATCGTTAAATGACGAGCTTTTAAATCTCGTTTTAATTTATTTTTCATAACAATGTTCTTCTGTTTATTGATATTAAATTTAATAGAAAAAACTACTATCAATTAAGATATTTCCTAATCTGAATATAGCCAAAATTGATTCTATAATTATTGAAATTTATTACTAGATATTGAAGTGTGGTGAAGTTTATCAAAAAAACAACTTTGCGAGATAAATAATTCTAATAATCGATCTGGTTTGTTAAATTTAAGCAATACTCAATTGCTAGTCAACTGTTCTAATTGAGTTAAATAATGCATAGCTTGTTCCCGATTATTGCCACACATTTCAAAACAAGGTTTTAATCGACCACAAACTATTGGCCTTGATGAGTGTTGAAAAAGATCACATTGATAATTATTATCTAAATGAATGCAGGCAACGCCCGCAGGTTTGCCATTAGGCATGCCGGGAATAGCAGATGAAATTGAGGGAGCAATACAGCAAGCGCCACAATTTTTGCGACATTCATATAATTCTGCCATAGTATTTCCTTTATTTTAAGGATCTGTGATAAATTTTGATGGTGACAATAGCAAGTTAGCGGTAAAATAGCGAGCTAAATTTTTACCTTATCTAACCTTTATTATCATTAATTGTGAAGAATAAATATTATGGCTAAAGCAAATGAAATAAAACGTGGCGATGCGGTCACGTACAATGGAAAACTTCTTCTTGTAAAAGATATCGATGTTCAAAGCCCGAGTGCTCGTGGTGCCAGTACACTTTATAAAATGCGTTTTACTGATGTGAAAAGCGGTGGTAAAGTGGAAGAACGTTTCAAAGGTGACGATATTATCGAAACCATTGAACTTTCTCGTCGTCCTGTTAGTTTTTCTTATATCGATGGTGATGAATATGTGTTTATGGACAATGAAGACTACACACCATTTATCTTCAAAAAAGAACAGATTGAAGAAGAGTTACTATTCATTCCTGAAGGTGGTATGAGTGGCATTCAAGTATTGATGGCTGATGGTGACGTGATTGCTTTGGAATTACCGCAAACGGTAGATTTAGAGATTATCGAAACCTCACCAAGTATCAAAGGTGCTTCGGCAAGTGCTCGCACTAAACCCGCAACCTTATCAACAGGTCTAGTTATTCAAGTCCCAGAATATATTGATAATAATGAAAAAATCAAAATTCATATCGCTGAACGTCGTTACATGAGCCGTGCTGAGTAATCTATAGAATTGTGATGAATATATATAATCAAAATAAACTACATAAACGATTGCGTCGCCTAACTGGCGAAGCAATTGCTGATTTTAATATGATCGAAGATGGCGATCGTATTATGGTTTGTTTATCAGGTGGTAAAGATAGTTATACCCTGCTTGATATCCTTATTAATTTAAAAATAAGTGCGCCAATCAATTTTGAATTAGTGGCAGTAAATTTAGATCAAAAGCAACCAGGGTTTCCTGAACATATCCTACCTCAATATTTAGCATCATTAGGTATTGAGTATAAAATTGTCCAGGAGAATACTTATGGCATTGTGAAAGAAAAGATCCCAGAAGGTAAAACTACCTGTTCGCTTTGTTCACGCTTACGACGTGGAATTTTATATCGTACGGCAACCGAACTGGGTGCGACCAAAATAGCATTAGGCCATCATCGTGATGATATTTTAGAAACTCTGTTTTTAAATATGTTCTATGGTGGCAAACTCAAAGCCATGCCGCCTAAATTAATGAATGATTCTGGTGAACATATTATCATCCGTCCACTTGCTTATTGCAAAGAAAAGGATATTGCCAAATATGCTGAAATTAAGCAATTTCCAATTATTCCTTGTAATCTTTGTGGTTCACAACCTAACTTACAACGACAAGTCATTAAAGAGATGCTTAATGAGTGGGATAAAAAATTTCCTGGGCGCATTGAAACCATGTTCCGTGCTACCCAAAATATCACACTCTCTCACCTATGTGATACGAACCTTTTTGATTTTAAAGGAATCAAAAAAGGAGATGATGCCATTAATGGTGGTGATATCGCTTTTGACCGAGAAGACATTGCTCCTGCAATGGGTTTTGATGCATCAGAACTTGAAGAGCAAGATATGATTTTGTGGAAAGAAGCAAAATAACTTGTTATTGAACAACAGACATCCATTATCGGTCGAATAAACACTATTAACCGATAATGGTTTACCTAAATAATTACATTAACCACTTTTGCCAACTTTGGTTGACAATCTGTTTTTCAGAATAAAATTGTGAACTGCTGACCGTACTTGGCAATAGTTGCAATGCAAGTTGATGAATTTGATTACGCATATCAATATAAGCTTGAGTCAATTGTTCTGCTTCATGACTGTTCATAATTTGGTAATGAGTGGCTAGCTCTAAAATTCGTACATTATCACTCCAAGTTGTCATTTTAGGATGTGAATTAGCATAATTAAGCACCAAATATTGTGATAAAAATTCGATGTCACCAATGCCTCCTTCATCTATTTTCAGATTAAATAGTTCAGCTTGCGTCGTTCCTAAATGATTTCGCATTTTTTCACGCATTTCTCTAACTTCTGTTTTTAATTGGTTTTCATCTCGTGGTTTACAAAGCACATCATGACGGATTTGGTTAAAACGTTTTATAAGCGAATTTTCACCATATACCACTCGAGCTCGTACCAGTGCTTGGTGTTCCCATGTCCATGCTTCATTCATTTGGTAATCCGCAAAGGAATCTAAACTACACGCAAGTAAACCTGCATCACCTTGTGGACGTAATCTGACATCGACTTCATAAAGAATACCGAAGCTAGTACGCACATTAAATAAATGAATAATACGTTGTACCAAGCGCAAATAAAATTGGCGACTATCAATCTGTTTATCACCATTGGTAACACTATTTACAGGGCAATCATGCAAAAAAACTAAATCCAGATCCGAACCGTAACCCAGCTCCCAGCCACCTAATTTACCATAAGCTACTACGACTAATCCTTTATGATTATCAGTTAAGTGTGCTGGTTTACCGTAACGTTCGATCATCTGATTCCAAGCCATTTGGACAACAAAATCAAGTAATGCTTCCGCCACATAAGTAAGGTGATCACTTACTTTCATAGTGGTTAGTACATGTTCCACATCGGCTGCAGCAATGTGCAGCAATTGCATCTGCTTAAATTGGCGTAAGGCTTCTAATTGTTGTTCTTCATCGTCGACTTGAATACGTAATAAATATTGATAAAGTTGGCTTTTATACTCATTAGGTGCAACCGTTTGATAAAGTGAATTAATATCAATTAATTCATCTAATAAAATTGGATAGTGAGCCAGTTGATCACTAATCATAGGAGAAGCACTACACAAACGGATCAATTGCTTTAATGCACTCGGATATTCAAGCAATAGCTCTAAATAGGTAGTACGACTAACAATATTAACCAATAAAGGTAATATGCGTGAAAACACCATAATTGCCTGTTGTTCATTACAAATAGCATCTAATAAACGAGGCATAAGTTGATCGAGTATTTCACGCCCACGCACACCTATTGTCCGTTTGCCAATATCATTACGAAATTGGATAAGCATTTGATAAAGTTGCTCGGCATCGCTATCAGAATAGTTTGGCAATACAGATTTTATATCGCTTAATTGCAAGTCAGGAACCCATAAGTCATCAAACAGATCATTGTATTGTTTTGTGTTTGGAACAGATTCTGAATCATCATTACCAATAAGAGCATTGAATATGAGGCGATTTTGCTTCATACGCACGGCTAATTGTTCAATAAACTCAGACCAATTCGTAAATCCCATATTGGTAGCTAAACGAATTTGGTCGAGTTCTTCGTCCGGTAATGTTTGGGTTTGTTCATCATTAATGGCTTGCAATAAATTTTCGCAGCGGCGTAAAAATAAGTAGTTATTACGCAATTGAGCAACTTCATTAGTATCAAGTAATGATTCTTGTTCAATCACTTGTAAGGCGGTAAGCAGTGAACGTGTCTGTAATCCAATGACACGACCACCGCGAATCAGTTGAAAAACCTGTACAATGAACTCAATTTCGCGAATGCCTCCAGCACCTAGTTTAATATTGTTTTTTAAACCACGACGGCGCACTTCACGTTCAATCATGCTTTTCATATTTCGCAAAGATTGCAAAACACTAAAATCAATGTAACGACGATAGACAAAAGGTTTAAGCATTTGGTAAAGTTCTTTGCTGTATGGATCTTGCTGATCACCTAACACTTTAGCTTTTACCATAGCATAACGTTCCCAATCTCGCCCTTGTTCTTGATAATAATCTTCCATAGATGAAAAACTTAAGACTAATGGCCCACCTTCACCAAGTGGACGTAATCGCATGTCGACACGATATACAAAACCATCTTCAGTAATATTATCGAGCGCTTTTATTAAACGTTGTCCTAAACGGGTAAAAAATACAGCATTATCCAGTTCTCGCCTGCCACCTTGCGTTTGCCCATGTTCAGGATAAGTAAAAATTAAATCAATATCAGAGGAAAAATTCAGTTCTCCTCCACCTAATTTTCCCATACCCAATACGAGCAAAGGTTGAGGTTCACCTTGATGACTACACGGTGTCCCCCACTCTTTACAACTTAATTCATACAACCAATCACGTGCCGTTACAATAATGACTTCAGCCAATTCACTTAATTGACTTAATATTAGTTCATCGCTACTAGTATAAGTTAATTGTGACCATTCAAGCCTAACTAAGATATAACGCCTAAATAATCTCAATGCTTTCATTAATGCCGTTTCATCCAATACCGATGTTAAGTGTTCATTAAGCCATTGTTGATAATAACGTCTTTCATCAGCTTGTGGCGGATGATTAATAATATTTGTAAGCCACTGTGGATATCGATAAAAAGCATCTACTATAAAATCACTTTGTACCAAAATATTAAGATTATCCTGTACGAAAACGGAATTACATTGTGATAGCTGTGATGTTATTTTCTGTTTTTGTTGATTCAAAATTTCAGATTGTGACATATCCTTCTCTCGCATTGATGACGTTATCGGCTCGTCCTATTTATCATAAAATCATAACATTACTCTTTATTTAACCGTGCAACTAGCAGTAGTTTTAATACTGTATTTATTGGGCTATAAGCAAAATCATAAACGGAGTTAATATTAGTCATTGCTTGTTGCCACTGTTTAAATTCAGATTCATGTGCAATATCGTGATTAGCTAGTATTTCGTTTATTTGAATTAAGAGTTGTTGATAAAACGCTAGATCATTATTTTCGAGTGCATACTCTTCGTTTTGTTGCCAAAAATTTAATAAGCTTGATAAATCATGTTTAAATTGCAGGGTAAAAGGTGTGCGATTAACAGGCGCGTTTTTTAATAATCGATAACCGCGAGAGGCCTTACTTTGAGAAAAGAGATGTAGGTTAAATCTGCTCAATTCAATAGCAAAATTGATTAAATCATGTTTATTACCTTGTTTTATTTCTAATTCAACTTCTTGTATCGATTTTGATTTTTCATTAGAAATGATTTCACCTTGATCTAAGGCGACTTCTATTTCGCTATTGGCAAATGAAATTAACCATGTTTGCCGATCAAAATGCGTTGAAAAGAGTGGGTGTAGCATTTTTTGTAAATTTTCGATATTACAATCTTTGGGGAAAGCACTGCTTGGTAGTAATGTTAAATCAAGATGATCGTCTGGTAAATTTGCATTATATTCAGATCGTTCATGTAAACCTGCAATGGCTTTGTTACCATGCTTTACGGTAATTTCAAATTGTTTATTGAGCTTATCTTGTGTTCCCCTGATACGTAAACCACATCCATTAGACCGCAAATAGTAATCTTGAGTATCATAATAGGTATTAAAAAGTTTAAGTTCGTGAATATTGTTTTGAATTTTTGAAGAGCTTTCAAATTCAGCTTGATCACAATTTACCCATTGATTTAAGAATATTTTTAAATCATGAATATCTTTAGTTGCAATTTCAAATTTTAATTCAATTTCTTTCATTATGTTTAGGTAAATCAGTTAATTTTTCTATATCATATACCGATTTACCCAAGAAATACACTCAATCAATTACTGATAGAAAACTGTTGTTTTTGCAAAGAATAAAGTCTAGTAAATAAACCATTGTTATCTATTAATTGTTGATAGCTACCCTGTTCAACAATACTTCCTTTATCTAATACAATAATTTGATCTGCCGTGATAATTGTTTTTAAGCGATGGGCAATAACAATTACAGTTCGATCTTTAACTAGTTCTGAAATGGCTTGTTGTATATAAACTTCGTTTTCAGGATCAAGTGATGCTGTTGCTTCATCTAGCAGTACAATCGGAGCATTCTTTAATAACGCTCTTGCTATTGATATTCGTTGTCTTTCGCCACCAGATAGCTTACTGCCATTTTCACCAATCAAAGTATCCCAGCCATGAGGTAAACGAGCAATCAATTCATCACATCGAGCCTTTTTGGCTGCAAGTTTAACCTCTTCATCACTTGCATCATGTCTACCGATACGGATATTGTTTAAAATGGTATCATCAAATAAAATAACATTTTGAAATACAAACGACATACTAAGCATCAAGGTTTCAGGATCGATAGTTTTAATATCATTACCGTCAATAGTAATCATACCTTTATCGACATCCCAAAAACGCGCGATTAATTGTAATAAAGTGCTTTTACCACTTCCTGAAGGCCCCACTAATGCAGTCATTTTATTTGACGGTATAACACAACTCAGATCATTAATAACAGATTTCTGTTTATATGAAAAATTAATGTGATCAATGTTAATACTAAAATCTTTAAATAAAACATCATTTCGACCTTCCATTGTAGACTCAGTTTGTAAACTTTTCATACGTTCAATAGATGTCAACATATAAAAAAGCTCAGGTAATAGTGTCAATACAGAAATTAAAGGGC
Source organism: Gilliamella apicola (assembly GCF_000599985.1). Taxonomy (NCBI): domain Bacteria; kingdom Pseudomonadati; phylum Pseudomonadota; class Gammaproteobacteria; order Orbales; family Orbaceae; genus Gilliamella; species Gilliamella apicola. The sequence continues at coordinate 974,843 of NZ_CP007445.1, read as the reverse complement.
TATATATGCGTGAACCTATAACGATAAATGCCAAAAATGTTATCGGATCTAAACTACCAATGACGATCAACTTCACGCCAACTAATACAACTACACCCAAACCTACCTTTAAAACCATAGTAGATAATGTAACGAAAATCCCACTTATACCTTCAAATTTGATCGCCGCCCACATCATATTTTTAAGGGCTCTATCCAATGTTTTAAATTTTTCACCACTAATACCAAAGCCTTTAATGATTTTAATTCCATCTAAATACTCTTGAACCTCATTTGAGACAGCTAATTTGCTTTGTAACTGTTTTTCACCTAATTTTTTCTCAAAACCTTTGCCGATAATCACAATTAAAAATGCTATAGGTAAAGTACAAAATATAGCACTTGCCATTCTCCAATCATAAAAAGCTAATAGGACACAAGTAATAACACTACTACATGAATAACCAATTAGTTGAGGAACTACATGACTCAACATGTTCTCAATTGTTGCACAATCACCCATGATATTGGTTGTTAGCTCGGATAAATCTTTACGATTAAAAAAACTAAGTGGAAGTTTTCTAATTTTTTCTGCTACTTCAATGCGAGTATTTGCTGCCTGCCCAAAAGCACTTGCATAAGTTTTTTTATATTCCCTTTGATAGCATAATAAAAAAAGTAAACTAGATAAAATGCCTAAACCGACCATTAACCATAAATAACTCTTATTTACAGCTAAATGATTTGTTAAAGGGGTAATTAACGATACAATAACTTGCAATAGAATAATAAAAGGTAACATTAATGTAAGATTTGAGATCGTACATGCAATGATGGCTTGCCTTAAATTTTTACTTCCTGCATCGGACAACATCAATAATCGTTTAAACATTTTCTGCCTCTTGCTGATAACTTATTTGCGCTTCATAATTTGTTTCACTCATATTTGAATCATGCATTTGCCAATCTAATGTTTGTTGATAATATTGCCACATCTTGTAGTAGGTACCCTTATTTGAAAATAGTTGTTCATGTGTTCCTGATTCAGCAATATTACCTTTATCTAATACTATTATCTTATCAGCATCTTTTATTGTTGATAGGCGGTGAGCAATCATAATGACCGTTTTATTTTTCATTAATGCTTTCATTGCTAATTGAATTTTACTTTCATTTTCTGGATCTGCAAATGCGGTTGCTTCATCAAGGATTAAAATTGGAGAATTTTTTAATAGTGCACGAGCGATAGCAAGTCGTTGCATTTCACCTCCGGAAAGGTGTATACCATCAGATCCAATTATTGAATCATAACCATTTGCTAATTTCTCAATGAACTCGTGACATTGAGCAGCTTTAGCAACAGCTATAACTTCATCAATTGTTGCGTCAGGTTTACCAATTCGAATGTTATTTATTACACTTTGTTTGAATAAAAACACATCCTGAAAAACAAAACTTACTAAAGATAATAGATAATCACTATTCATCTGTTTTAAATCCACATGACCAATTGTAATATGACCTTCATCGGGATCAAAAAATCGTGGAATGAGTAATGATATTGTACTTTTGCCACTGCCTGATAAACCAACTAAAGCTGTTATTTCTCCTTGTTTAGCTGTAAATGAGATATGGTTAAGCACTTTATTACTATCGGTTGAATTTGAGGTCGGATCATCACGATAAGAAAAACATACATTATCAAATTGAATATCGTAGCTTTTAACTTGCAAACCCTCTTGAGGTTCGCAAAGAGAAGGGGTATTCAACACTTCATCCATATTTTGGACACTCTTAACCGCTTTTTGGAAACCTTGCGTTACATATATCAATTTAAAAAATGGTGCAGGTAATCCCAAAGAAAAAATTAAATAAAAAATAGCTGATAAAATGAAGTTCGCGTAATCATCCGTGTCACTGATTAATAATATAACAATTGGAACAATAAAAAGATAAATACTATTTAATAGCAATATAAAACATGCCATGTGGTATTTAAAACAATATATAAACTTTAAACAATAAAGCTGATAAGCTTTAATTGACTCATTAAATCTTTTAAATGAAAAAAATGTCTGGTTGAAAGCCTTTATAACAGCAATACCTCGAATATATTCAACTGAAGCATGGCTCATTTCAATCAATTTTTTTTGCAATTCTTGTTGATTGGTTTTGATATCCTTACGTCGATATCCACTAATTAGTACAATATAGGCAAGAATAATGGGGACTAATGTTGCTAAACCTAACCGCCAATCGAAAACGGCTAAAATCACTAAAATAACAACAGGAGAAGCAAATGATCCAATCATATCGGGCAATTGATGAGCGATAAATTGTTCTATTTTTTCGATGTCATCATCGACAATTTTTCTTAGCTCGCCACTTGAATGGTTTGTATGAAAACCTAATGGTAGGCAAGATAAATAGCGAATAAAGTTGTATTTGAGATTATAAAGTGTTTTAAATGCAACAATATGTGATAAGCATAACGCTAAAAAATTAAAAAAAATTGCCAAAGCAGACGCTATAAATGCCAACCAGCCATTATTGATAATTAATTCACTATTTAATTCAGTTTGATGACTGATGCTCATTATAATTTCACAAACAATAAAATAGATAGCAATGAATGGTATAAATGAAGTTATCACACTTAAAATAGAAAATAAGCAGGAAAAAATCATTAATGTTTTATGAGTAAATGCTAGTTTCCATAAACGAGAACTTGGATTGATATCAGTTGAATTCATAACATAACACGCGCGCATTTTTGATGTTAATAATAATCATTATCAATTATAAAAAAATAAAATGATAATAAGTTTTATCTCTTCATTTGATAGATAAAAACTATTAATATTTTAAATTATGATTGATTTATTATTTTACTTATTGCCCGTTAGTTAAGCGGGCGTTGATAGGTTGGAAAATTAAATCTAAAAAATAATTTTGTTATAAAAATTATTTCACAACTCTAAATGGATTGGCCTTTTTTGCAGGAGGTGTTTCAGGTTGATTATTTTGTTTTTCTTGTAACCTTTGGTATTGAGGTTCATCTTCAAATCCCATCCCTACTCCATTTTCACGAGCATAAATAGCTTCAACCGCAGCCATAGGGACAACGATATGTTGTGGCACACCAGAAAAGCGAGCATTAAACTCAATTTGTTCATTATTTGAAACATATTGACCTACAGATTGTGGTGCAATATTTAGAACTATCTGATTATTCTGTACAAACTCTTGTGGGACCAATACTCCATAGACAGAAGTATTCACCACAATATAGGGGGTTAAATCATTATCCAGAATCCAATCATAAAAAGCCCTAAATAAATAAGGCCGACGTGGAGTCATTTGCTCAAGTTCCATAAAAAATACCTTGTATATAAAATAGTGCTAATCAGATAAAATTATTTATTATGTTCTCATCTTTCTTTCATCATCTGTAAGAGACTGCATAAAAGCAGGACGTTCAAAAATGCGTGCCATATAATTTAAATAATTTTTTTCAGCAACTTTTGGTAATTCAATATTAAGCATTTGTAAGCGCCATAATAATGGAGCAAAATAACAATCACATAAAGTGAAATCATCACTCATAAAATAATCTTTTTCTTTAAAAATAACTGAAATTGAAACAAGATCATCTAGTAAATTTTTTCGGGCGGTTTTAGCTGCACTGCCATTAGGATCTGCAATAATTGTTTCGTAAGCGGAATACCACTCTTTTTTGATACGATACATTGCTAAGCGAGCGTTTGCACGGAGAATAGGATAGACGGGCATTAAAGGAGGGTGGGGAAATCGTTCATCTAGATATTCCAATGCAATATGTGGTTCGTATAAAGTAAGATCGCGATCAATTAATGTCGGAATTGTAGCATATGGATTAAGATCCAATAATTCTTGAGGTAAATCATCTGCGGTTACAAACTCGATTTCAGCAGTCACACCTTTTTCTGCCAATACAAAACGAATCTGATGGCCGTAAATATCTGTTGTATCACAAAATAGTGTCATAACAGAACGTTTATTAACAGCAACAACCATGTTCACTCCCAATAAGCAAAGTTAAAATAAGTTAGTTAAGTAACTATTCTAACAAATTGGATAACAAATTTGTTAAAAAAATGCATTTTATTGCTATCTTTCTTGTAAGGAAAAATTTATTTGACAAGAAGTTTGAGGTTAGCTATACGTTTTAGTATAAATACTTATTTTTATATGTAGGAAGAATTATATTAAAAATATGAATGTTATATAACAAATAGGTTGAGTTATACTTGGTCACTCATCTCAATGGTAGTTTTAGATAAACAATAATTTGACATAAAAAACCCAGCTTTTGACTGGGTTTTGGAAACAATTTTGTAACGTATGCAATTAACGTTTGCTGAATTGTGGACGACGACGTGCTTTGCGTAGACCCACTTTTTTACGTTCAACTTGACGAGCATCACGAGTTACAAAGCCTGCTTGACGTAATGCAGAACGTAATGTTTCATCATATTCCATTAATGCACGAGTAATACCGTGACGAATTGCACCAGCTTGACCTGAAATACCGCCACCTTTAACAGTGATGTATAGATCAAGTTTGTCAGCCATTTCAACTAACTCTAAAGGTTGCATAACAACCATACGAGCAGTATCACGACCAAAGTATTGCTCTAATGAACGTTTATTAATAACGATATTTCCACTACCTGGTTTAATAAACACGCGAGCAGCAGAACTTTTGCGGCGACCTGTACCGTAATATTGATTATCAGCCATCTTCTATCCCCTTAAATATCTAATACTTGCGGTTGTTGTGCCGCATGATTGTGCTCACTACCAGCATAAACTTTTAGTTTACGGTACATTGCACGACCAAGAGGACCTTTCGGTAACATGCCTTTTACAGCAATTTCGATGACTTGTTCAGGATGACGTTCAATCATTTCTTTAAAAGTCGCTTCTTTAAGTCCACCGATGTAGCCAGTATAGCGATAATAAATCTTATCAGTGCGTTTTTTGCCTGTTACAGCAACTTTTTCTGCATTGATAACAATGATATAGTCACCTGTATCAACATGTGGTGTGTATTCTGCTTTGTGTTTACCACGCAAACGGCTTGCGATTTCAGTAGCTAAACGACCTAACGTTTTACCTGCTGCATCAACAACATACCAGTCGCGTTTAACTGTTTCTGGTTTAGCTGAAAAAGTACTCATTCGTAATTATCCAATTTTAAATTAATCTCACGTTAATAAATCATTTGATTTATTTACACTTTTTGATTGTTGCTATTAACTAACTAACCCCTTCGAGTTGTTACATTAACTTTGACAACCGAAAACAACGTCGGGAAAACGTTGTTGTAACGTGGGTGCCGATATTATACAGAAATAATATAAAAGCGCTAGTTTAAAAATAAAAATTCATGGCGAGAATAAACTCTTACTGTTACACTTAAAGCCAAGCCCAAATAATAGAATATTTATATCATGAATACTACCATCACACTTTCCGAAAAAGATTATATAAGCAAAGGATTACACCGCAAATGTTATCATCACCCCGAAGATTCGAATAAATGTATTAAAGTCAACTATAATGAAGGAGCAGAAGAAGAAACCAACCGTGAAATCGCTTATTATAAACACCTTATTAAACGAAATGTATCATTTGATGCATTAGCTAAATATTATGGGCCAGTTTCAACCAATTATGGTAACGGTCATATTTTTGAACTGATCCGAGATTATAATGGCGAAACTGCAATTCCCCTGGAAAAATATTTTGCTAATAATTCATTGACCGAAAAATATTTTGATCAATTAGTCACAGGGCTTAAAGAGTTAAAATCAGCATTATTAAAAGATCGTATTATTACCATGACCATCAAAAGTAAAAATATCTTATTTCAACATTTAAGTGAGACTAAAAGCCGCTTAATTATTATTGACAATATTGGTAATTCAACTTTTATTCCGATTGCAAATTACATTCCTTATTTTGCTAAATCTAAAATTGAACGGACTTGGCAACGCTTTTTAAATTCTATTGTTAAAGAAAATAGCAATAATCCTTTGCTTATTCGTTTAATTAGCGTGGTGAATCATTAAGTTGCAATTTCGCAATCGCACCTTTGGCATTGCTAGGTCGATTCTTTAACGTAAATTGCCCATGATGTAATTTAGCGATACGACTAACAATACTCAAACCAAGCCCAATACCGTTATGTTTACGATCCATACGGAAAAAGGCTTGAGTGAGTTTTTCACTTTTCGATTCGTCAATGCCTGTTCCCTCATCTTCCACACTTATAATAATATCTTTTTGATTTTTATAACAACTCACTACAATTTTGGTATGTTTTGGGCTGTATCGATAACTATTTTCGACTAAATTACGTAGTAGTAATCTTATTAAAGTAACATCACCACTAAACAAAAGTTTTGCATCAGGAATATACCATTCAATTGATTGAAATTTTTGTTTGGTTAATTCTGTTAACTCATCGAATAATGGGAGCATAATATCATCATAGAAATTAATCTGTTGATATTGCCCAACTGTAAATTTTTGGCTTGCACGCGCTAACATCAATAATTGCTCAACGGTATTAACTAAACGATCAATTCTGTCGATTAATTCAGTACAATCAATATTATTTTTAGTTTCTAATAATTCTAAATGTAAACGAATACCAGCAAGTGGCGTTCGCATTTCGTGCGCGACATCAGCAGTAAAAAGTCGCTCCTGGGCTAAAGTTGTATCAAGTCGCATAAACAAATTATTCAACACTGAAGTTATGGATTTAATTTCACGCATATTACTAATTGGTGCAATGGGTTTTAAATTCTTGTCAGTACGTTGATTAAGATCTTTCTCCAGAATCTCTAGCGGTTTAGTTATCCATTTTATTGCTTTATAGGCTAAAAATAATGTCACTAGCATCATGGTAAAAGCAGAACAAAACAGTGCAAAAATAGCTTCAAGTTCTTCATGCTCAACTACTTCATCAATTTTATTTTGACTCAGTGTTAAATTAACCAATACATCTATTTGTTCCTTACTTTCATGCCATAACCAAAAAACGGTAATAGTTTGGCAAATGAGCATAATTGCGCCTAAAGTAAAAAAAAGATTCCAGCGAATACTGTGGCGGATGTTACTAAGAGATTTTGCAATCATAATAAACTTATATATAGTAGTATTAATTAACATCCATCGCTAAGTTGATAGCCATAGCCACGAACAGTTCGAATAAAGTTTTTTCCCAGTTTATTGCGTAATCCATGAATATAAACTTCTAGTACGTTTGAGCTCGGATCACTTTGCCAATCATAAAGATCGTTTTGCAGTAAATCTCGATGCACCTTGTCACCTGCTTTTAACATCAATCGGGATAAAACAATAAACTCTTTAGGAGTTAATATTATTTCCTGATTATTGACAGTCACTTTTTGTTGTTTGATATCAATAGTAATTGGTCCATAACTAATCAAATTATCCGCAGTACCTTGATTACGACGAATTAATGCCCGCACTCTCGCCAATAATTCAGTTAAAGCAAAAGGTTTTATTAAATAGTCATCGGCACCTAAATCTAACCCCTCTACTCTATCTTCAACTGTATCGCGTGCAGTAAGTATGAGAACGGGTGCATCGATTTGTTCTTTTCGCCAGCGTGTCAGTAATTCTAACCCATCACAATCAGGTAAACCTAAATCAAGAATGATCAAACTAAATTGCCCAAATTGGATATACTGTTCAGCTTGTTTACCCGTTGATGCTAACTCACACACATAACCTTTAGAGGTAATACCATCATACAGCCCTTTTTGTAATAAACTATCATCTTCAACAATAAGTATTTTCATTATTATTTACTCTAATCGGTATTTTATAATAAAGTAGATAGTTAATGACTTATTATTTATTTGGCTTTGCTTAACAATGCGGGTAAATCAAATCCATAAATAACTATCGATTAATCAATTTACTTATACTCATCCAACATTTTTTAACTATCAATGAGGATATAATGCTTACAATAAATCCAATAAAAATATCTAATGGCCAATGTACTCCCAGATAGATACGGCCCCAACTGACTAATAATGCAACTATCACTAATAAATATAAGATTGTTTTAGTTCTCTGTGCTTTATTAAAAAAGGCAGTAAAAAATAAAGTCCATACAAAAACCGCATGTTGGCTTGGTAACGAGCTTGTTTTATCATGAAACAGGTAATTTGTTCCAACATCTATTGTAAATGGCCGTGGAGAATAAAATAGATGACGAATAATAAAAGTAATCAATAATGCGATACATAAACCTATCACCATTTTTAACATGAGTTGCCGATAAATGGGATGAGTAAACCAACAAATACTCATAACAATAATTGGGACATAGACCAAATATTTTGCACAAAAAATAGCAAAGCTAATAAATGATTTCGATGCTTGCTCTGAAGCATTAATTAATAGAAAAATTTGAGTATTTAAATCATGCAACATTGAACAATTACCAGATTAATTAAAATTATTAACAATTTAACGCTTAAACCTTAAAAGAACCTTAATAATATAATTAATTAATAAACAAATTTATCAAACAAAATCATAGATGATCGATTATTTTGTACTAAACCAACATCTTTTTGCTAAAAACGATACAACAATATCCAGAGATAAACAAATAATAAAATAAACAACGATAACAAATAAAAATATTTCGGTCGGATAAACCATACTACGGTTATTAATTTGTGTGGCAATAAAGGTAAATTCAGCGACGCCAACAACATATGCCAAGGAAGTATCTTTAATCAGTGATACCCATTGATTAACAAAAGATGGCATCATCATTTTTAGAGCTTGCGGTAAAATAATGTAGATAATAACTTGGATTTTAGATAATCCTAATGAAAATGCAGCTTGCCATTGATCTTTAAATACAGCAATCATCCCTGCATGCACTGAGTGCCCAATATAAGCCGCTCCAATAACAGATAATGCGAAAACTACCGTTGTAATTGCAGGCACATCCACATTAAATAACACAGGCAATAAAAAGTAAGTCCAAAATATGAGCATGATCACTGGAATTGCTCTTAAAAAACCCAGCACACCAATAAATAAAGAACGAACGAGACCTTTACTAACCGTTAAGCCAACGCCGGCTAAAACTCCCATAAAAGATGAAAATACAATTGCGGCTAAACTCATTAACAGTGTTAGAAATATTCCACCCAGAAAGTTACCCCACATCATATAACTTAAGTTATTATAGATTACTTCTAAACCTTTAAGTTCCATAATAAGTGATTACACCTTACTCGTTTGGAATCGTTTGGTTTGATAAATATTGCCTAACGTGCCAATAATTACAATAGCCAAAATATATAAAAACGTTGCAATAGCAAAATCTTGAAAAGTTTTTAATGATTCGGTTTCAACTTGCCTTGAAACATAAGATAACTCTAACACACCAATTGCCATTGTTAGCGATGAATTTTTAACAATATTCATATATTGACCAATAAGAGGAGCAAAGGCAATGCAAAAGCTTTGTGGTAAAATAATAAAACGCATACTTTGCCCTGATGAATCCCCTAATGATTTTTATCAAAATCATTAAGTTAAGGTAGATACACATCTTGTCATATGATCAAATGGTTTCGCCAAAAATCAATAATCAGACAACAAAATGTGCGAACTCGATATTTTACACGACTCTCTTTACCAATTCTGCCCCGAATTACACTTAAAACGACTCAACAGCTTAACGTTGGCTTGCCACGCCTTACTTGACTGTAAAACTCTCACTCTTACCGAACTTGGCCGTAACCTGCCAACCAAAGCGAGAACAAAACATAACATCAAACGAATCGACCGATTGTTAGGTAATCGTCACCTCCACAAAGAGCGACTCGCTGTATACCGTTGGCATGCTAGCTTTATCTGTTCGGGCAATACGATGCCCATTGTACTTGTTGACTGGTCTGATATCCGTGAGCAAAAACGGCTTATGGTATTGCGAGCTTCAGTCGCACTACACGGTCGTTCTGTTACTCTTTATGAGAAAGCGTTCCCGCTTTCAGAGCAATGTTCAAAGAAAGCTCATGACCAATTTCTAGCCGACCTTGCGAGCATTCTACCGAGTAACACCACACCGCTCATTGTCAGTGATGCTGGCTTTAAAGTGCCATGGTATAAATCCGTTGAGAAGCTGGGTTGGTACTGGTTAAGTCGAGTAAGAGGAAAAGTACAATATGCAGACCTAGGAGCGGAAAACTGGAAACCTATCAGCAACTTACATGATATGTCATCTAGTCACTCAAAGACTTTAGGCTATAAGAGGCTGACTAAAAGCAATCCAATCTCATGCCAAATTCTATTGTATAAATCTCGCTCTAAAGGCCGAAAAAATCAGCGCTCGACACGGACTCATTGTCACCACCCGTCACCTAAAATCTACTCAGCGTCGGCAAAGGAGCCATGGATTCTAGCAACTAACTTACCTGTTGAAATTCGAACACCCAAACAACTTGTTAATATCTATTCGAAGCGAATGCAGATTGAAGAAACCTTCCGAGACTTGAAAAGTCCTGCCTACGGACTAGGCCTACGCCATAGCCGAACGAGCAGCTCAGAGCGTTTTGATATCATGCTGCTAATCGCCCTGATGCTTCAACTAACATGTTGGCTTGCGGGCGTTCATGCTCAGAAACAAGGTTGGGACAAGCACTTCCAGGCTAACACAGTCAGAAATCGAAACGTACTCTCAACAGTTCGCTTAGGCATGGAAGTTTTGCGGCATTCTGGCTACACAATAACAAGGGAAGACTCACTCGTGGCTGCAACCCTGCTTACTCAAAATCTATTCACACATGGTTACGTTTTGGGGAAATTATGAGGGGATCTCTCAGTGCTCAGCATGTTTGAGTGCTTTACTCGCCGCGGGTTGAGAAATATGTAAAACTTCAGCCGCACGCGTTAAGGAACCACAAGTCATTACAGCATAAAAGATATCGAGATGTCTTAATTTCATTCCATGTAGCCTACTGATTATTTATTTCTACGGACTATTCTAACGAATAAAGTATAAATAATCAGATATACTCGTCATAATTCAAATTTTGGTTTAGTTGTCACGAGAATTAATTCGTAAACGTGCAAGCTAAATAGATTGACTAGGGGAATATACGGGGTAAGAAAGCGGCTCGGCATACTGCCCTATAATAAATTGTTAGGAGAAGTACGCCGAGTAGTGTGTAGCTATTAGGTAAAGTATGTACCAATTTCAATAAATATTTTAATTAAGATACTGTTTGAAATATCAACAATAAAGGCACCGACCATAGGAACGACAAGGAAAGCTTTATGTGATGGTCCAAATGCTTTTGTGACTGTTTGCATATTCGCAATTGCTGTTGGTGTTGCTCCCATACCAAAGCCACAGTGACCCGCGCTGATCACGACAGCATCATAATCTTTGCCCATCATTTTGAAGGTGACAAAGCAGGCAAATAGCACCATGACAACAGTTTGTACAGCAATGATAATTAATACTGGCCCTGCCATGCTTGCCAATTGACCAAATTTTAATGACATTAACGCCATTGCCAAGAAAAGCGATAAAGCAACGCTACCTAATACATCGACGGTCGGCTCAAACACTTCGTGTTTAAATACATGAGTCAGTGTATTACGGATAATAATACCGACAAATAAACACCAGACAAAAGTAGGCAGTTGCAGAAAAGTATCTTTAAACAATGCACTGATATAGCCACCAACAACAATACAGATAATCAGCATTGAAATGGTTTCAATAACGTTATTTGCATTGATTTTTCTTTTGACGCTTGGTTGCTCAAAAGCTTCAACGATAGTGTCGCGCTCTTGCTCGGTTGTTTTAGGAATAGAGACCTTTTTCAAAAGATGACGGGCAACAGGGCCGCCAACTAAACCACCCAACACTAATCCAAGTGTTGCACAAGCCATCGCTAATTCAACGGCGCCTGTTACACCATATTTATCAGCGAGAATAGGGCCCCATGCTCCGGCATTACCATGACCACCTGTTAGAGTAATTGAACCTGCAATTAAGCCAATAAATGGACTTTCATTCATCATGACAGCCATACTCATGCCGACAGTATTTTGAATGGCGATTAGGATCGTTACTGCAATAGTTAATAGAACTAACGGCTTTCCTCCTTTAATCAGTCGAGAAAAGTCAGAACTTAGCCCGATAGAGGAAAAGAATGTGAGCATTAATAAACTTTGCAATGAAGCATCAAAAGTAAACGAATAACCTGATGTTTTATCAATAATTAACAGAACAATTGCAACAATAAAGCCACCAACGACGGCTTCTGGTATGTGGTTTTTTTGTAGGAACGGGGTAAATTTTACGACAAACATTCCTATGAGTAGCGCGATACATGCGACTAATAATGTATAACTGGCATCTAGGATCATTTTTTTACCTCTATTAGTTTACCAGAATTTTCACTATAACAATTTAACAATAGTGAAAAATGAAGTTACTTTGGTTAACTAATCTTTAACAATGAGTTTTATTAGGGTATCCATAACTTTTAGTTAATAGGGTCATAATTTTAGTGTGATCTTAATCATGAAATATTAAAAAGATTAAAATAACAACAATGGTATTTAATGATGGGTAAACCTAAATACCATGCGGGATCCGCACTATTTTCGGTGATAGCAAAAAATAAAAAAGTATAAATAATAAACAAAATTATAAGAGAAGGAGAACATGATAAGCGCAGGCCGAGCAATTTAAAGAAGTGTGATATACAACATAAAACAGCAGCATGACCTTTCTATATTTCGTTGCTTATCGAAGTGTTAATTTTCGGGTGGATTACTCTGTTTGTTGATTAATAACGGAGAAAAATATGATTGCTGTAATATTTGAGGTGCAAATACAACCCGACCAACAAACTCGCTATTTGACTTTAGCTGAGGAGTTAAGACCACTATTAAGTCATGTAGCTGGTTTTATTTCAATTGAACGTTTTCAAAGTCTAGCTACAGAAGGAAAAATGTTATCGCTATCTTGGTGGGAAAACGAATACGCAGTTCTGCAATGGAAAAATCATGTTTTACATGCGAAAGCTCAACAAGAAGGGCGAGAGTCAATATTTGATTTTTACAAAATTAGTATTGCTCATATTACTCGCGAATATTCATTTAAAAAGGACAAGGATAATGTTTGATGTTCACGTTGTTTTAGATAATCAAATAGGACAATTAGCATTACTAGGAAAAACATTAGGTAATAAAGGTATTGGATTGGAAGGGGGGAGGGATATTTACGGTTGGTGATGAATGCCATGCTCATTTTCTTGTTGAACAAGGAAAGGAAGCTAAAATAGCGCTAGAGCAAGCTGGACTGTTAGTACTTGCGATCCGGACACCATTAATTCGTAAGTTAAAACAGGAAAAACCGGGGGAACTTGGCGAAATAGCACGAGTATTGGCGGAGAATAACATTAATATTTTAGTGCAATACAGTGACCATGCTAACCAACTGATATTAATAACGGACAATGATAGTATGGCTGCATCTGTTACGCTCCCTTGGGCAATAAAGTGAACTTGCGATGGCTAATTTAATACGAAAAGAGGTTACCTTTGAGTCCTCAATAGCCGCGATAGGGGCGGCTATGTCTGACATTTCACGAGTTAAAATACTCAGTGCTTTGATGGATGGGCGAGCTTGGACGGCCACTGAGCTAAGTTCTGTGGCGAATATATCAGCTTCAACGGCGAGCAGTCATTTATCTAAATTATTAGATTGCCAGCTAATCACAGTAGTAGCTCAAGGCAAGCATCGTTATTTTCGGCTAGCAGGAAAAGATATTGCTGAATTGATGGAAAGTATGATGGGGATCTCCTTAAACCATGGCGTACATGCCAAAGTTTCCACGCCAGTGCATTTACGAAAAGCACGTACTTGCTATGATCATTTAGCTGGCGAAGTTGCCGTTAAGATCTATGATTCCCTTTGTCAACAGCAATGGATCACTGAAAATGGTTCAATGATCACATTAAGTGGTATTCAATATTTTCATGAAATGGGAATTGACGTTCCTTCCAAACATTCACGTAAAATCTGTTGTGCGTGTTTAGATTGGAGTGAACGCCGTTTCCATTTAGGTGGGTACGTTGGAGCCGCATTATTTTCGCTTTATGAATCTAAAGGGTGGTTAACTCGACATCTTGGTTACCGTGAAGTTACCATCACGGAAAAAGGTTATGCTGCTTTTAAGACCCACTTTCACATTTAAGTTGTTTTTCTAATCCGCATATGATCAATTCAAGGCCGAATAAGAAGGCTGGCTCTGCACCTTGGTGATCAAATAATTCGATAGCTTGTCGTAATAATGGCGGCATACTATCAGTAGTAGGTGTTTCCCTTTCTTCTTTAGCGACTTGATGCTCTTGATCTTCCAATACGCAACCTAAAGTAAAATGCCCCACAGCGCTGAGTGCATATAATGCATTCTCTAGTGAAAAACCTTGTTGGCATAAAAAGGCTAATTGATTTTCGAGAGTTTCATACTGTTTTTCTGTAGGCCGTGTACCTAAATGTACTTTTGCTCCATCGCGATGACTTAGTAAAGCACATCTAAAACTTTTAGCGTTATTACGTAAAAAATCTTGCCAGCTTTCCCCTTCTAAAGGGCAAAAGTGAGTATGGTGCCTATCTAACATCTCAATGGCTAAGGCGTCGAGCAAAGCCCGCTTATTTTTTACATGCCAATACAATGTAGGCTGCTCTACACCTAGCTTCTGGGCGAGTTTACGGGTTGTTAAACCTTCGATTCCGACCTCATTAAGCAGCTCTAATGCGCTGTTAATCACTTTACTTTTATCTAATCTAGACATCATTAATTCCTAATTTTTGTTGACATTCTATCATTGATAGAGTTATTTTACCACTCCCTATAAGTGATAGAGAAAAGTGAAATGAATAGTTCGACAAAGATCGCATTGGTAATTACGTTACTCGATGCCATGGGGATTGGCCTTATCATGCCAGTCTTGCCAACGTTATTACGTGAATTTATTGCTTCGGAAGATATCGCTAACCACTTTGGCGTATTGCTTGCACTTTATGCGTTAATGCAGGTTATCTTTGCTCCTTGGCTTGGAAAAATGTCTGACCGATTTGGTCGGCGCCCAGTGCTGTTGTTGTCATTAATAGGCGCATCGCTGGATTACTTATTGCTGGCTTTTTCAAGTGCGCTTTGGATGCTGTATTTAGGCCGTTTGCTTTCAGGGATCACAGGAGCTACTGGGGCTGTCGCGGCATCGGTCATTGCCGATACCACCTCAGCTTCTCAACGCGTGAAGTGGTTCGGTTGGTTAGGGGCAAGTTTTGGGCTTGGTTTAATAGCGGGGCCTATTATTGGTGGTTTTGTAGGAGAGATTTCACCGCATAGTCCCTTTTTTATCGCTGCGTTGCTAAATATTGTCACTTTCCTTGTGGTTATGTTTTGGTTCCGTGAAACCAAAAATACACGTGATAATACAGATACCGAAGTAGGGGTTGAGACGCAATCGAATTCGGTATACATCACTTTATTTAAAACGATGCCCATTTTGTTGATTATTTATTTTTCAGCGCAATTGATAGGCCAAATTCCCGCAACGGTGTGGGTGCTATTTACCGAAAATCGTTTTGGATGGAATAGCATGATGGTTGGCTTTTCATTAGCGGGTCTTGGTCTTTTACACTCAGTATTCCAAGCCTTTGTGGCAGGAAGAATAGCCACTAAATGGGGCGAAAAAACGGCAGTACTGCTCGGATTTATTGCAGATAGTAGTGCATTTGCCTTTTTAGCGTTTATATCTGAAGGTTGGTTAGTTTTCCCTGTTTTAATTTTATTGGCTGGTGGTGGGATCGCTTTACCTGCATTACAGGGAGTGATGTCTATCCAAACAAAGAGTCATCAGCAAGGTGCTTTACAGGGATTATTGGTGAGCCTTACCAATGCAACCGGTGTTATTGGCCCATTACTGTTTGCTGTTATTTATAATCATTCACTACCAATTTGGGATGGCTGGATTTGGATTATTGGTTTAGCGTTTTACTGTATTATTATCCTGCTATCGATGACCTTCATGTTAACCCCTCAAGCTCAGGGGAGTAAACAGGAGACAAGTGCTTAGTTATTTCGTCACCAAATGATGTTATTCCGCGAAATATAATGACCCTCTTGATAACCCAAGAGGGCATTTTTTACGATAAAGAAGATTTAGCTTCAAATAAAACCTATCTATTTTATTTATCTTTCAAGCTCAATAAAAAGCCGCGGTAAATAGCAATAAATTGGCCTTTTTTATCGGCAAGCTCTTTTAGGTTTTTCGCATGTATTGCGATATGCATAAACCAGCCATTGAGTAAGTTTTTAAGCACATCATCATCATAAGCTTTAAGTTGGTTCTCTTGGATCAATTTGCTGACAATGGCGTTTACCTTACCAGTAATGTATTCAAGGCTAATTTTTTCAAGTTCATTCCAACCAATGATAGGCATCACTTCTTGGATAGGGATAAGGTTTTTATTATTATCAATAATATAATCAAGATAATGTTCAAATATACTTTCTAAGGCAGACCAACCATTTGTTAAATCAGTTTTTGTTGTGATGTAGGCATCAATCATAATTAATTGCTGCTTATAACAGGCACTGAGTAATTGTTTTTTATTTTTAAAGTGATGATAAAAGGCACCTTTGGTCACCAACGCTTTTCCCGAGATCTCATCTATTGAAACAGCTTGATAGCCTTTTTCAACAAACAATATTCGTGCTGAGTTAACCAGTGATTGATAGGTACTCTTAAAATTTTCTTGTTGATGATTTTTATTTTCCATGATAGATTTAAAATAACATACCGTCAGTATGTTTATGGTATCATGATGATGTGGTCGTGACAATCTTAAGAACATTTAGGTTATTTTATGTATATTGAACAGCATTCTCGCTATCAAAATAAAGCTAATAACATCCAATTAAGATATGATGATAAGCAGTTTCATACAACGGTTATCAAAGATGTTCTATTATGGATTGAACATAATTTAGATCAGTCTTTACTGCTTGATGATGTGGCGAATAAAGCGGGTTATACCAAGTGGTATTTTCAGCGGCTGTTCAAAAAAGTAACAGGGGTCACACTGGCTAGCTATATTCGTGCTCGTCGTTTGACGAAAGCGGCTGTTGAGTTGAGGTTGACGAAAAAAACTATCCTTGAGATCGCATTAAAATATCAATTTGATTCCCAACAATCTTTTACACGTCGATTTAAGTACATTTTTAAGGTTACACCAAGTTATTATCGGCGTAATAAATTATGGGAATTGGAGGCAATGCACTGAGAGATCCCCTCATAATTTCCCCAAAGCGTAACCATGTGTGAATAAATTTTGAGCTAGTAGGGTTGCAGCCACGAGTAAGTCTTCCCTTGTTATTGTGTAGCCAGAATGCCGCAAAACTTCCATGCCTAAGCGAACTGTTGAGAGTACGTTTCGATTTCTGACTGTGTTAGCCTGGAAGTGCTTGTCCCAACCTTGTTTCTGAGCATGAACGCCCGCAAGCCAACATGTTAGTTGAAGCATCAGGGCGATTAGCAGCATGATATCAAAACGCTCTGAGCTGCTCGTTCGGCTATGGCGTAGGCCTAGTCCGTAGGCAGGACTTTTCAAGTCTCGGAAGGTTTCTTCAATCTGCATTCGCTTCGAATAGATATTAACAAGTTGTTTGGGTGTTCGAATTTCAACAGGTAAGTTAGTTGCTAGAACCCATGGCT
The DNA here is from genome assembly GCF_000599985.1 of Gilliamella apicola. NCBI lineage: Bacteria > Pseudomonadati > Pseudomonadota > Gammaproteobacteria > Orbales > Orbaceae > Gilliamella > Gilliamella apicola. The sequence continues at coordinate 957,005 of NZ_CP007445.1, read as the reverse complement.
CCTTTGCCGACGCTGAGTAGATTTTAGGTGACGGGTGGTGACAATGAGTCCGTGTCGAGCGCTGATTTTTTCGGCCTTTAGAGCGAGATTTATACAATAGAATTTGGCATGAGATTGGATTGCTTTTAGTCAGCCTCTTATAGCCTAAAGTCTTTGAGTGACTAGATGACATATCATGTAAGTTGCTGATAGGTTTCCAGTTTTCCGCTCCTAGGTCTGCATATTGTACTTTTCCTCTTACTCGACTTAACCAGTACCAACCCAGCTTCTCAACGGATTTATACCATGGCACTTTAAAGCCAGCATCACTGACAATGAGCGGTGTGGTGTTACTCGGTAGAATGCTCGCAAGGTCGGCTAGAAATTGGTCATGAGCTTTCTTTGAACATTGCTCTGAAAGCGGGAACGCTTTCTCATAAAGAGTAACAGAACGACCGTGTAGTGCGACTGAAGCTCGCAATACCATAAGTCGTTTTTGCTCACGAATATCAGACCAGTCAACAAGTACAATGGGCATCGTATTGCCCGAACAGATAAAGCTAGCATGCCAACGGTATACAGCGAGTCGCTCTTTGTGGAGGTGACGATTACCTAACAATCGGTCGATTCGTTTGATGTTATGTTTTGTTCTCGCTTTGGTTGGCAGGTTACGGCCAAGTTCGGTAAGAGTGAGAGTTTTACAGTCAAGTAATGCGTGGCAAGCCAACGTTAAGCTGTTGAGTCGTTTTAAGTGTAATTCGGGGCAGAATTGGTAAAGAGAGTCGTGTAAAATATCGAGTTCGCACATCTTGTTGTCTGATTATTGATTTTTCGCGAAACCATTTGATCATATGACAAGATGTGTATCCACCTTAACTTAATGATTTTTACCAAAATCATTAGGGGATTCATCAGTACTTTGCCACCAAGTTAATCCTAATGCCAGCGATGCTTGTTGTTGCCCTACGCTCACTCCAGCAATACCTGCTCTAAATTCTTCGGCAATAAAAGCACTGGAATAACAGGTCAATCCAATAAAACCAATAATAAATTCAAATGATGGCATTTTTAGTGTAAAAAACCATAATTGAATTTGTGGCTCGTCAAACAACCACATTTTAAATTCGGTAGGCAACAAGTTACCAATGCCAAAATACCAAAAGAACAATTGTGGCAATAATGGAGAATAACGAAAAATTGCGTTATACCCTAATACAATACCCTTAATCAATTTGATTCGACTTTGCTGAGCAATAACCAACAAAAAACCTAAAATCGTCGAAAAAATGATAGTAAAAAATGAGATAGCTAAAGTTACTAAAAAACCATCCCATAACCACCATAAATAGCGAGGTTCGAGTAATTGCTCTAACATAGTTTATTGAACCTGACCTATTTTAAATTCACCGCGGGGCATTGCCGATTTAGTGTTAGGACCAAACCAACGATTATAAATCGTTAATGCTTCACCACCAGTTTCAAGTTTTAATAATATTTGGTTCACTTTATCTTTTAATCGCGTTTCTCCTTTTGGAATACCGACCGCTTGATATTCTTGTGTGATACTAAATGGTGAAATTTCGAAGGCTTCACGCTGTTCTTCTGGTACATTGGCAAGTAAACCTATTAATTTAGCGTCATCTTGGGTAATCGCTTGCACCACACCATTACGTAATGCAGCAAACGCAAATGGTGTATCATCATAAGAGATCACTTTTGCAGTTGGATATTTTTCACGAAGAGTAATTTCCATCACGGTGCCCTTATCAGCGCCAATTCGCAAATTATTCAGATCATCGGTTGATTTAAGTACACCCTTTTTAGCAATAAATTTTTGACCGGTAGCAAAATAAGGCAAGCTAAAATCAACTGTTTTTGCTCTTTCATCGGTAACCGTAAAGTTAGCCACTATTAAATCCGCTTTTTGTGAAGTTAATAATGGAATGCGATTAGCTGGATTAGTTGGTACCAATTCAACTTTGACATTTAACTCTTTGGCAATTGCATTGGCATAATCTACATCAAGACCTACAATTTTGTTGGTTGTTTCATCAATAAAACCAAAAGGTGGATTGCTATCAAATACGGCTATTTTAATTTCACCACGCTTTTCGATATCATCTAAGCGATCGGCAAAAGCTGAATTGGTGCTTAATAATGTGCCAATGAAAGCAACCGTTATCAGCGATTTAGTAAGAAATTTCATTCAAAACCTCATTAAAAGTTATATTAGGTACCTTTTAAAGTCTATCAAGAAAAAAATGTTATAAATAAATAATAAATCATTACATAGTTATAACTAAAAGTTATATTAAGAGAATTAAATTTGCTTGATAAAATTGTTAATGCTGAAAGAATACGCTCTTTTTTATAACACATTAAAGATGATAATAATTAGACCTTACATTAAAAAAATCTGGTCATTAAAAACTAACGATTAAAAAAACATATTGTTAAAATCAATGAATGCATTGGTAAGAGTAAACACCTGACCATTACAATAATATTGCTTGGGTATGGCTGGAAATTGGGATTTAAATTGATAAGATAGTGCACAATCAAAAGGGACTATTTTACGAAAGACTATACTATATTATTTCTCGCTAATAGTTATCCATAATATATTATAAATATGTGGATAGATATAGCTAATTAGGCTCAGAGAACAAACACATTAATAATGTTTAAATTCAAGATATTTTTTTAATCCTGGCGGCACAGATTGCAATAAGTAACTGTTTATTGCTTTTTCATGACGTTGCCAAAAAATACCCGCCACGATAATAGATAAACCTATTATTGTTAAGGCAAAAGGAAATAGTAGACTGTCTTCAAATACGTTATATGACAAATAACTTAAATATCCAGTTATTCCTAAACCGCCAAAAATAACAAAAACTCTTCTAACGATTATTACCCCTATTAGTATCATGAGTAAATTAACACAAAAATAAAGAAATTTATTAAATTCACTGTCTGATTCCATTGAACTTAATGCTCCCCAAAAAGCAATAACACCAAATAAATAGAGCCAAAATGACAGATCTTTATCACTTTTATTCTTTATATCGATAAGAAAGGCCACCACAATAACCAATAATCCAAACCATAGCGATACTTGTTGACGAACATTTAAATAATCAGAATAATCGATATTGTCTTTTGCATAATCCAATAAATGAACTAGATAAGGTGTAAGATCCATACTCATATACCAGAGTGTAAATGTTAATGGCATAAATAAAAAAGAAAATCGATATCGAATAATTAGACAAACAGCAACAAATACGGTCGCTAACTCCATAAATAACCAACTAAAATCTATATATTGATGATAATCAGTGTAGGTATAATGGTTATCCAAAACGCCTATAGCATTTTCAAATCCATAAACCCCTAGAGGCGTTAATACGATCACTAACGTTATTAATATATTCGCTGGGATGATCAGATGATAACGTTTTAATAAAAATTCTGCTGTAAAAAATGCAGTAACGGCATAAATAGTACTAATACACAATAAACCAATACCGCCTAAATGCTCCCAACCTAAAGTCATAAATAGTGACATCGCACCTATAGCAATCAAACTGCCTAGATAATACAATATATGCGTAAATTGAAAGCTAGGCTGATGTTTATTCTGTTCTTGGAAAAACAGCCATAATTGTTCTGCCTGTTGATAGGTCAATAATTTTCGTTCCACTGCACTCGTTAACTGTTTATAGGTAATTTTCATAAGTTTCACAACTCGTTGTTAATTGATAGTCATCTATCGAAATATTTCGCTATCGACAAAAAAATAAGCAATTTCACGTTCTGCTGATGCTAAAGAATCGGAACCATGTACGGCGTTTTCTCTCATACTGTTCGCAAAATCTGCTCTTAAAGTCCCAGCAGAGGCTTTAGATAGATCTGTAGGCCCCATAAGTTGTCGGTAGCGCTCAACGGCATTTTCACCTTGTAAAACTTGAACAACAATTGGTCCAGACATCATAAAATTTACCAAATTAGCAAAAAAGGGCTTGTCTTGATGCTCAGCATAAAAACCTTCAGCTTGTTCCTTTGTTAACTTCACCATTTTTATCGCAATAATATCGAGTTTAGCTTGGTGAATTCTTGTTTGAATTTCGCCAATAATCTGTTTTTTTACCGCATCAGGTTTAATAATGCTGAGGGTTTGTTCAATAGCCATGTTAATGTTCCTTTATTAATCTGACATAAAATTTATTCGGACAATTTGTCCACTTTCATCTAATACCAGTAAACGATGTTTTCCATTTTTAGTCACAGTTAAAGCAACTTTTTCATTATCCTTTGAATTAGCCACTAAAGTACCATCTAAAAACCACCATTTTTCACCGAATCCACCTTCGGGAATTAAATCAATCGTGACTTGATTATTGCCTGGTAATGCTCTAATCAGTTGCTTGTCCCGTAAGCCAACAATATTAAGTGGGTTAAAAATATCTTTACCCATTACAGGACAATTTTTATCAATTGGAGGCAGTAAAGATTGTCGTCTTTCTTTAGTTAATAACCAATTTTCTAATGAAACTGGCCACAAGGCTATCTGCTTTTTTTGTGCTCCTATACAATCAGCTGCTACACGCTCACCGCGATCATTTACCCAAATATTTATCCAACCTGAACGGTAAATATTGTTTTTTAATTCACTATAGGTGCTTAATGTTGGTGGCAACATATTATTTAATACCCATGCTGTTTTTTGACGATGGCAATTAGCATCAGACTCAGGAAGTGGCTGACCTGATGGCCAACAAATTTTGGCACTTGATACTGAATCAGGTTTCTCATAAGTAAGAAGAGGATGGTTTAAACGACTTTCTCTATTTAACAAAATCGAATTTACTTGTTGTAAAATTGGCATTGCTGACATTGAACCATACTGCCCAACAACTGGCGTACCGTCAGGGCGCCCTACCCAAATACCTATCAAATATCGAGGATTTATACCAATAGCCCAAGCATCGCGATAACCATAACTGGTTCCTGTTTTATAAGCTAATAAATTGCTATTAATCAACATTTGCCGTGTTATCCATGCACTACCATCAGAGATAAAAGGTTTATTAATTAAAGGATCAGATTGAGTAAATCGTAAGGGACTCACATCACCGTGCCTTGCAAATGCACTGTATGCACTAACAAGGTTATCCATCCTAAGCGAGGCTCCACCTAATATATATGAAATATTTGGATCATTTGCAATAGAGAATAAAGGTAAACCAATACCTGCGAGTTTTCCTGCAAATCTTTTTGGACCATATAACTCAATTAATTGAACTGCCGGTAAATTTAATGATTTACTTAATGCATCAGAAGCACTAACTGGTCCATGAAAACCTTCATCAAAATTAGTTGGTCGATAATCGGTAGTTATACGCGGAACATCTTGTAGTAACGATTCAGAATGAATCATACCATCATCAATAGCAAAGGCATAAATGAAAGGCTTGAGTGTTGAACCAGGAGAGCGTAACGCTCTAATCATATCGACTTGACCAAAACGCTCTTTATCATTAAAGTCAGCAGAACCAACATATCCTTTAACCGTCATATCGTCATGATCTACTACTAAAATTGCCAATGATGTTTTAGGTGGGAGCTGTTTTTTTCGATTAATAGCAAGATCTTCTAAAATATATTGAATAGAAATATCAATAGTGGAATGAATAATATTATCATTAGGATATTGCTGTTTTAAACGATAAGCCAATAATGGTGCTAACTGTGGTGTTTTTCGTGGATAAACCCAAACTTCATCACGTCGAACTTGTTCAATCAACTCTTTCGGCCAAACATCATATTGAGCAAGTCTATCTAATACTTTGTCACGAGCTTGCTTAGCCCTTTTAGGAAATCGATCTGGTCTTAATCGACTCGGCGCTTGAGGCAATACCGCCAATAATACCGCTTCACTATGAGTTAAAGCTTTAGGTTGTTTACCAAAATAAGACCAGCTAGCGGCTCCAATACCCTCAATTGTGCCGCCATAAGGCGCATGATTAATATATAAAGTTAAAATCTCTTCTTTACTATAATGTAGTTCAAGTTGAAAAGTCCGAAAGATTTGTTTTAATTTACCGATAATTGTTCGATCATGAGGAGAGAGTAACCTAGCTACCTGCATTGAAATGGTGCTACCACCTGAAATAATTTTATTATTGGATAAGTTTTGCCAAGCAGCACGAAATAGTGACATCGGATTAACGCCAATATGATTATAAAAATAACGATCCTCATAATTTAATAACACATCAAGATAATAATCAGGAACTTCATCAAGGCTTACCGAATAACGCCAAATCCCCTTTTCATCAGCAAATCGCCATAAAGGCGTTTCATCTTGAGCAACAACGGTTTGTGTTGTTTTATTTTGCGAAATAGATAATGGGAAAAAATAATCCGCAACAAAAAAGCTGCCAACTAACAAAACTGATAATAACAATAAAAAAAGAAATGATTTATAAAAAAACTTTTTCATTATTGGTATTCAATTATCCAACATAATTTTAAAAAATAAAAATTCCGCCAACGTTATTGGCGGAATAGTCAATAAAGTTAATCTTAGTGATAGTATTGGAATTTTTACTATCTCTTGATTAATTACTTTCTTTATTAGGAACAGATATCGTCATCAAATCTGGTGATTGTCCGATTGCAAAACGATCAGGGCGGTACATAGATTCAACATAAGGATAAGGAATCATGTAATTACCTGTTGTTACCGCTCTCACTAAATAAGCAACACGTTTATGATATTTTTGGCGTTCCTTATAATTTTGGATATTAACAGCAGCAACATATCTATCATCTCTAAATTCCTGATATTTAAGTTGACTTACATCATCATCTTTCAATAAATCAGATACACCAGGAATTGATGATAAATTAACGCTACTATTTGAAAGATTCTGATTTTCAAGTTCTAACCCAGCTGGTAAGTAATCAACAATCAATGCATCATGAACGGGTTCTTTCGATGTTACATCTAAAATCACAACCATCATGGAACCCACTTCTAATTGTGATGGGTTTATTTCGTTGCCATGTAGATCGTAATAGGTTCGAGTAATATTGAAAAAACCATCGTTCGATGTTGGTGCCGGTGGCGTTTTTCCATACCCAGAAAGAGAGAATTTAACATAAAGTGGTTTATCATGTTCTGAATTATTGATAGATAACCCTTGACTTAAGTCTTCATAATTATAGGAATTAGAAGAGACTGAATTAACCTCAACAACACTATCATTTATTGCCAATTTAAATTTATCATCTTTTTTATGTTGCTCTAATGACCAACCAGCAATAAATAATGAATTTAACTCCTGAGTTGAGTAATAACGTTTATTTTTTAACAATTCTGATAAAATAGATAGATAAATCGGTTGATTTTTTGTGTCCATGTCGTTTTCTATCAATAACGATAAAATTAATGCTTGATCACGAACCTCGCTACCATAATTACCCCGCCATGTGCTGTAGTTATATGGAGTAGTGAAGATTAATGGTAATAATTGATCATAAACAGATGTCAAACCATTTAACTTCGCGCTTACGGCTAATTGAGCCAAAGGTAACGGACTATAGATAAATGATTTATCCTTGCTGATCTTATCTAATAAATAATTAATTTCATTACGCATCGCTGAGGTAATCTTATTTTGTTTAGATAGTATCATCAACGCATAAGCTTTAATAGAGAATTTTTCAAACTCAAGTGCATTTTCATCCTTATAATAATAAAGATTATTAAATGCAGAATTATCATAAATATATTCACCAAGACGCGACATTGCTGCATCAAGAGCTTTATCATTTACCTGATAACCACGCTCTTTAGCTTGCAATAAAAAGTCAGTAGCATAAACAGTAAGCCAATGTTCTTCCTCACTATGATTACTCCATAAACCAAAACTACCATTACTACGTTGCATTGATAAAATACGTGAAATACCTTTTTGAATTTTTTCTCGGCGTTTATCATCAGAATCCGTTTTAATACCTAACTGTGCAAGCTGTTCACTGTTAGCATATAAAGATGGGAACAATCCACTGGTTGTCTGTTCTAAACAGCCATAAGGATAGGCAAATAAACTTTTGATATATTGAGCGATATTCAGTGGTGGTTGATTAGAGATAACTAATTGCCCTTCAATGGTATTTTCAATCAGTCCCATTAACGCTTCGTCAGGTAATTTCCAACTTTTCTTTTCATCTAGCACTACTTCAAAATATCTTGTAGTTGCAGCATAAGCTGGTCTTACACCGATAGTCCATGAACGATGAATATCAAAATCTGAATTATTATCAATAACAATTCCTTTCACATCTATATTTATAGTACCTTTACCATAACCATAATCTGCAACAATAGGTATTTGAATAATATTTTTTTGTTTGCTATCAAGTCTGACAGGAATAGATTTTACATCATTTTGATGAATCAACCCTGTGGTTGATACCTCAACTTGCATATTTTGAGCCGTATCAGTCAAATTATGAAGATCTAACGCTAATACTGCTTGATCTCCTCCAGACAAAAAGCGCGGAGTTGTTAATTCTGCAATAACAGGAGCGGCAACTTTCATCGTTTTTTCTGCTTTACCAAAACGATTGTCATCCCATGCTTGCGCCATGATGCGCAATTCACCATTAAAATTAGGTAATGGTAAATCAATAACACCTTCACCTTTGTCATTTAACTGAATGGTTTTCAATTGTTGAGCAACAATAAGAACTTCATTAGACGGTTTTTTCCCGCCAGCGCCCATCGCATCACCACCAAAACTCATGTTAACATTACGCCCTGAAGCTTCAATTAACTTACCATAAACATCAAAAATATCGACATCATAACGTTTACGCCCTAAAAATCCAACATAAGGATCTGGCGTAACATAATCAGTAATATTTAATACACCAGAATCAACAGCTGAAACTAACACTGTGACTTTTTTATCTTTTTGGATAAATTTTTCATCCATTTTGATTTTAATTGGCACAGTACTTTCTGGTTTTACTTGTTTTGGTGCATTTATTGAAATATTTAAATGTCGATTTGTTGTATCAGTAGGTAAATAAAGCAAACCAATCGCTCGTTTTACTGTTTGTACGGCAGCATTAGTTGATGGGCGGATTATCATGGCATTAATATAAATATCATGTCTTCCCCAATCTTTAATTGGTATATCGACATCTAAACCTTTTTCGCCAACAGTAATTGCTTTTTTCCAAATGATACCATCATTCGTTTCAAGAGAAATATAACCAGAACCTGCAACTGGGGCTTGAACATTGACTTTAGCCACATCACCGACAAGGTAAAATGGTTTATCAATACTTAACTTAACTTGATCGGGACGTACTGATTTCGTACCCCGTGTATTATCCTCCCAATCATAACCTGACCAAAAGCGAAAACTTGTCACTACTTTAGACTTGTCATCGATCACTTCAACACGATAAGATCCATAATCACTGGTTAAATAGCTTATTTTAGTCGTACTATCCTTTTCAATTGATAGCTGATCTTCCGAAATAACAATCTCACTGGAATTATGATTAAGTTGCCAGCCATCTTCACTTGACCAAGTCCAATAATATTCACGATGTTCACGAACCAATCTTGTCTTTAAGGAATTTGTGGCTAGTTTGTTACCGTCTAGATCGACATAAGCAATTTCAAATTCCGCATTAGTCCCCATATCAACGGTAGGGCGCTCATAATAATTATCACTGTTCCAATCATAATAAGGTGAATCGCCAAACAATGCTCGGATAGCTGGTAATTTACTTGCTGGCCAAATGGTTTGAGTTGCATAACGCGTAACTGGTCTACCTCCTGAATCGAGTAAACTCGCTTGTAAAACTACTTTCACTGGAGAACGTAAATTTGACCAATTACTCTTGTTAATATGAAGCTGGGTTAAGCCACCGTTATCTAATTTTTCTTCAAAAGAACCAAGTTCACTATAAAGAGTACCATCTGTCGCTGAACCAATTTTGAAATCGGCTAATCCGGCAATGGAATCAACCTTCTTTAAATAAACATTAGCATTTAGGCGATTATCTGATGCTGGTGCACCATACAAATACCAACCTTTGATATTAAAGTAAACATCTTCATCGCCTAATATTGGACCTTCTGATGAACTGCTTACTTCCATCGCCATACGTTCTGGCAAAAATTCTTCCACATTGAAATACCAATAACGATAAATATCATCACCTAAATTAAAACGAATTGACCATTTACCTGTTGCCGCATCAGATGGAATGACAAAATTTGCCTGATATAAACCATTGGTATTAGTACTGCTTTTTAATTGAAAATTTTTGACCACACGCCCATCAGTTGAAATCGCATCGGCAATAATTGGTTGATTAGGCAATGGTTGTCCATCTGCATCACGCAATAAAGCATTAAAATAGACGGTTTCATCTGGACGGTAAAGATCTCGTGGACCAAAAACAAATAATTGAGCATGAGAATAAGGTGTACCTGATAAATCGAATTCAGTCAAATTAAGGGCATTGCGATCTACATATATAAATGAAGTTTGTTTTCCATCATTGGCAAGTAATATCCAATTGTCATCATGGGTTTCCAAGGTAAATTCAGCGTAACCATCTTTATCCGTTTTTTCTAAAAAACGATCACAATCCATGTTCTCTTTTCCATGACAAGATATTTCAACATTTGCAAGAGGTTTACCATTATCCAAACCATGAGCCATAACCGCAAATTTATTGTTTTTGTAATTATGAACTGAAACGCCAATATTACTTATTGAAAATATGGTTGCTGGATTTGATTCATTGTAAGTACCTGCTTGATTCATCACTGCAACATAAACGCCTTCTTGCTTAAGTTCACTAATTTTAGAAAGATTGACTAAAACAGTTTCTTGAACATTAGGTTTAGGATTAAGATCAAAACGTGATGAGTAAACTAAATCAGCATACCTATTCAACTCTTCTGACCGCCAATCGTATAGCGAATTAATAAAACCAAAGTTATCAATAAAATCACTTAATTTTTCTGGCTTAATTTTAAAAAAGTTAATGTCGACTTTATTAATATTCAATGTGGTCACAGGTAATCCACTCATGGATTTACTCGGTAATAATAATCCAGTACTTGCAAAATTTACTAATGGTTGACGATCACGAGTAGTTAATTCTTTTTCATAAACTGATTTTAAGCTATTGTCATTGATCGCCGTTAACATTTTATCAATGGTTAACTTTAATTTACGATTTGGTGCAAGATAACGATGTCTTAGTTCCAAACCATTATTAGATAATTCCCAGTCGCCATCAACGACACCTGTTTCCTTGTCAACTAATCTAAGTAAATTTGAAAAATTCAATTTTGGAAGAAGTGGAACTGAAAAAGTCACGACTAAAGTACTTGACCCATCAATAATCATCTCCGAACAATCAAAAACTTCTAGTTTTTTATCTTTATATTTTTCGATTAATTCTGGTGTTGGATTAAATACGTTAGGTGATTGCGAATTAACACTTGAGTTTTGAGTTGTGCTATTTTTTCTGTTATCTGTTATATTTGTCGCTTGCCCGTTGTTTTTGGCTTGTACACACAGGCTTAAAAACAAGCTCAAAATTACTAAATATTTAATTAATCTCATGATTACACCAAATCCCTTTATATTTCACTAAATATTGTGATTATTTTTCATTAATATTATGCACTCTCATTAAACGTTTAGCAAAACATCTTTAGAAAGAAATTGATTTTTTTAGTGCGCAATCAAATTTTAAAAAAACCTTTGAGGCTCATTTATTTGAAAGTGTTATGTTTGACATTTAGAACTTATTGTTTTATCAATAAGCTCTAAATGTTGATAATTTGATAATTACTAAGCAGAGACTGGTTGCTTTATTGCTTTTTCGCAGTTAATTTTTTGAGGATAAAATTCAAAATAATTCCATATAATGGTAAAAAGAACAAACCACAAATTAAAATTTTAAAACTATAATCCACTAACGAAATTTCGACCCAATGATTAGCCATAAATTCATCACTAGTTTTGTAAAAAGCAATAGCAAAAAAGACAATAGTATCAATACCATTACCAAAGATTGCTGAAGCTGAGGGCGCGACCCACCAAGACCGATTTTTTCTTAAATAGTTAAAAACAGTAATATCCATTAATTGCCCAACTAAATAAGCCGCAAAACTGGCTAATGCTATTCGAAAAACAAAGCTATTAAATTGTGTCAATGCTGACCAACCTACCCAATGGGTTTCGAAGAATAGAACCGAAATCAGATACGAAAATAGTAAAGCGGGAATCATAACCACAAAAATAATTTTTCTTGCCAAACTGGCACCAAAAATACGGATAGTTAAATCAGTGGTTAAAAAAATAAACGGAAAAGTAAAGGCACCCCAAGTAGTATGAAATTCAAAAATATCAAATGGAATTTGCACCAGATAGTTACTGGAAGCAATAACGATAATATGAAAAATAGCCAACCAGACTAGTGCTTTATGCTTTTGCTGTCGAGTAAACTGTTTTTCAACCAGTGGTGAATGAACATTCAAATACATATTCGTTTCCTTTTTAATGGGAGAGAACCCAAATAAATATTTGTTAGTTTCTGTCTAGATATTCTTGTAGACCTTTATCACGAAGCACACAACTTGGACATTTACCGCATCCACCTTCTACACCGTAATAACAGGTATGGGTATTTTGGCGAACATAATCAAGATAACCCAATTTATCAGCCATTTCCCATGTTTGAGCTTTAGTAAGATACATCAACGGTGTTTTAATATTAAACGTAAAATCCATTGCTAAGTTCATAGAAACATTCATAGATTTAATAAAAATATCTCGACAATCGGGATAACCACTAAAATCTGTTTCACATACGCCGATAATAATATCTTTAATACCTTGCTGTTTGGCATAACAACCTGCTAACAATAAAAACAGCATATTACGACCATCGACAAACGTATTAGGGTAATCGCCATCTTGCGCAGCTTTAATTTCTTGTGAGTCATCAATCAAAGCGTTATTGGTCGTCTGTTTAATAACTGATGTATCAATTACAGTTTGCTTGACACCTAAATCTTTTGCAATCCATTTAGCTTTATCTAATTCAATACTATGACGTTGACCATATTGAAAACTGATAGTTTCGACATTCTCACGCCCATAATCGGCAATGGCTTGTAGTAAACACGTAGTCGAATCTTGCCCACCAGAAAATATCACGAGTGCTTTACGGTTTTTCATTAAAAAATTCCTGTCAGATTGAACAAATTAGCGATTATCTACTTTTTCAGGATAGAGATCATGATTAGCTAAACGATTGAACGCAATTTGCTCCCACCGAGTATCAGCTTTACCATAATTAGCATAAGGATCAATTGAAATACCTCCACGTGGTGTGAATTTACCCCACACTTCGATGTATTTAGGATCCATTAATTTGATCAGATCTTTCATAATGATATTGATGCAATCTTCATGGTAATCACCATGATTACGAAAGCTAAACAGGTACAGCTTAAGAGATTTGCTTTCAACCATTTTGATGTTAGGCACATAAGAAATATAAATTGTGGCAAAATCAGGCTGCCCAGTAATAGGACAAAGACTAGTAAATTCCGGGCAATTAAATTTAACAAAATAATCATTACCAGGATGTTTATTATCAAAAGTTTCCAGAATTTCTGGGCTATAGGTTGTTGGATAGCGAACAGACTGATCGCCTAATAATGTAACGTTACTCATAATTTTCCTTAGTTTTTTAGCGTGGGAGGTTCACGAACCACGAGACAAACCGCACACATTACTCTTTTTTACTAAAAATGTCTAGAATATCGTTTTTAATCTTTGTGATTAAGCATTGGACTTGTGTACTCATTTGAAATAGTTAACTGCAAAAACTAGCTAATATTTCTCTAAAAAGTATCTGTCTAATCAAATTTTATAAAGTAAAAAACATTACTTTATTTTGAGCAATGTTTATTTGCATCGCTTTACCTTGTTTATCAACAAAACAATGCTCATTACTGATAGAAGAACACAAACTAATTGTTAAAGATTACCAATCAATAGTCATATATTTTTAATTAGTTTGGAAATAAAAGGGATCAGTCTTATAAAATGTTTGATCTATTTATATAATGACCAAAGCTATTAATTAACCTGTTAATAATTTAATTAGATTATCAAAGTTTTTTGATTGACTTGTAATTGAAATTCGAAATAATTGTAAGGGTTATATTTAAATTTAACACGTTTAGTCGGTTCAATATATTCAACTTTTAAGTTCTTGTGATTATTATCCGTTAATAATCTGTCATAAAACCCTTCAATTTCCAATCGTTTGTTAAAAAATGGTGAGGTAAGCAACAATACAAACTGTATCTTTTTTTAAGCGTTGAGGATTAAAGTAATTTTTTTTAGGAAAAATCTAAATGAAATGAAAAGATATTTGTCAAAATTTTAGTTATATAGCATATAAAAGATGACCTCAAGTGGTGAAATATGTACTTGAGGTCAATATTAACTAACACAAATTTCAATATTATTTTGTTGTTTGAACCTATCTTTTTAATTACGACAAAATTAAAAAACTCTGATTATTTAGTTTTAGCATTTTCATAATAATCCGCTAGGTTATTTTTTGCTTCAGAAAGTTCTTTTTCTGCACCATGTAATTTAGATTTTAATGCATCAATTTTATCTTGATTCGCATCAACACCATCTTTTTCATACTCTTTCGTTTTTTCGGCTAATTCTTTGATTTTGTCAGAAACATTTTTGCTTTTTTCATCCACTAATCTTTTATATTTTTGTTCCAATGTTTCATCGGAACAATTGGTATCAACTTGTTGAAGTGCTTTTTCAAGTCCTGTTACTTCAAAAGTATTATTGGCTTTTTTAGCTTGTTCTATTTTTGTTTCGATTGCTTGCTTTTTAGCATCGCAAGTCAATTCTTCATGTGCATCATTACTTGATGCATAACTATTTACAGAAAAAGCCGTAACTAAAGTGATAATGCTTAATTTACTTAATAACCCTATTGCTGATTTCATATTAAACCCCTTAAGTTTATTTTCTTAATTGAACATAATCTACTTTATGATCTTCACCTTTTGTCAAAATTAAACTGGCTCTTTCGCGGGTTGGTAAAATGTTTTCAACTAAATTTAATTCGTTTATATCGCGCCATAAGCGATTGGCAATATTGATTGCCTCTTGTTCTGGCAATTTAGAATAGTGTTTAAAGTATGAATTAGGATCACTAAAAGCCCCTGCTCTAAATTTTAAAAAACGGTTCACATACCACTGATGTAATAAAGATAAATCAGCATCAACGTATATTGAAAAATCGACATAATCTGAAACAAATACTCGATTATGTGCTTGAGTATAATTGACCGCACCTTGTAATACGTTCAATCCTTCCAAAATTAAAATGTCAGGGCTATCAATCACAATCTCTTCATTTTCTACAATATCATAAACTAAATGCGAATAAACTGGCGCTTTGACTTCCGCTTGTCCTGATTTAATATCGGCAACAAAGTTAATTAGCTTTTTAAGATTGTAAGATTGTGGAAAACCTTTTTTATTCATAATGCCTCGCTCCTCAAGGCATTTATTCGGATATAAAAAACCGTCCGTTGTAACTAAAGCTACTTTTCTATGTTCAGGCCAGCGAGTTAACAGTGCCTGTAATACACGAGCTGTAGTACTTTTACCAACAGCAACACTGCCAGCAATACCAATTATATAAGGAATTTTTTGGCTTTTACCTAAAAATTTGGATAATACAGCCTGCCGACTAAAACTATTACTAATATAAAAATTGAGCAATCTTGATAAAGGTAGGTAAATTTCACTCACTTCATCCATTGATAAATCTTCATTGATTCCCTGTAAAGAAACGAGTTCTCCAGGTGTTAATGTCATTGGTTCCGCATTACGCAAACTTGCCCATTCTTTACGGCTGAATTGCATGTAAGGACTCAAATGATTATTCATGTTTATTTCTCTATAACGATTGATTCTAGAATATTCGGCTCAGATTATACATAAAACTGTAATTTTACAATCACAAATTCACAATGTGCCTTCCTCATAGCTATATTTTAGACTTACTGATAAAATACGTTGAATAAATGATTAACCAAAGTGTAAAACAGAGATAGTATGTTAAAAACTAAATCGAAACAAAAACCCAAAAAAAGCCGTCAAGAAATTAATGAAGAGTCTCGCGAACTCAAACGTAAACGCAAACATAAAGGTTTGCCTAGTGGTTCACGCTTTAATAATACAGATAATAACAAAAATAACAATACTCAAAAAGCAGTAAAAGATCCACGTATAGGCAGTAAAACGCCGATTGCTTTAGTCGTTGATACAAATACCACTAAAGTAGTTAAACAACCTAAACCTAAAAAAGCAGTTCTATCACCCCAACAAGAATTAGAGCAACTTGAAAACGATCCTAAACTGGATATGTTACTCGATTTAGTTGAACAAAATGGCAAATTGACTAAGGAGCAACAGACTTATTTGGACAGCAGATTAAATCGAATTGATGAACTGATGCAAGAATTGGGTTATACCGACGATGATTTTGAAGATCTTGATGATGAGAAAGAAGATATTGTTAGTTTATTAAAACGTAATTAATAGTAGGCAATGGTTTTAGCTTGCCCAATCTTAATTTTTCAGTAACGTCAGGGATTGAGTCATAAAAAAATCCCTGACACACGTTGATAATAGTGGATGTATTATTCAAATCATAATTTATAACAAATAGTGAGCAAATAGTAATGCCAATATTGATAATGTTAAGTTTATATTTTGGATTATTAATTTGCACATTATTGTATTTGCATAAAACTAACCAGATTAAACTGAAAACAAAAACCAGAGCAAAACGTATAACTAAGCGAAAACCAACTTTAATAAGTCATGGATATAATAACGCTAAACACAGACTTAAATGGAAACAGAAGCATGACTGAAACACAATTATGGGATCAGGCCTTAATTGAAAAATATAACTATTCTGGTCCAAGATATACTTCGTATCCCACTGCACTTGAATTTAATGAAAGTTATAATGAACAGGATTTTTTGAACGCGACTTCTCGTTACCCTACTCAACCATTATCCTTATACGTACACATTCCGTTTTGTCATAAACTTTGTTATTTTTGTGGCTGTAACAAACTTATTACTCGTCAAACACATAAAGTCACTAAATACCTTGATATTTTAGATATTGAAATAGCAAAACGCGCCAAACTTTTTGAAAGTAGAATTGTCACCCAAATGCACTGGGGAGGAGGAACACCCACCTTTTTAACGGATCAAGAAATTAGCCGATTAATTACCTCTTTAAAATCCCATTTTAACTTTGCTGATAATGCCGAGCTGTCAATTGAGATCGATCCTCGTGAAATTACGCCACAAACTATCGATCATTTAGCCAATGTTGGCTTTAATCGCTTAAGCATGGGGATTCAGGATTTTAATCATGAGATCCAAAATCTTATTAATCGTAAACAAGATGAAAATTTAATTCGGTCATTAATCGATCAAGCTCGCAAAAATCGTTTTCATTCAATCAGCCTTGATTTAATTTATGGATTACCCAAACAAACGGTTGCAAGCTTTACTGAAACACTCAATAAAGTGATTGATATCTCACCAGATCGCCTAAGTGTATTCAATTATGCACATTTACCAAGTCGCTTTGCAGCTCAACGCAAAATTAAAGATAACGATTTGCCCAATGCTGCGCAAAAATTATTGATTTTACAAACCAGTATTGAAAAGCTAACCCAAGCAGGCTATCAATATATTGGTATGGATCATTTTGCTAAACCAACCGATGAACTCGCGCTTGCTCAAAAGAACAATAAATTACATCGAAACTTTCAGGGTTATACCACACAAGGCGATGCAGATTTGCTAGGATTAGGTGTCTCTTCAATTAGTATGTTAGGCGATAGTTATGCGCAAAATCAAAAAGATCTTAACATCTACCAGCAACAAGTTGAACAGATCGGTAATGGTTTATGGAAAGGCTTCACATTAGATCGTGATGACCTTATCCGTCGCGATGTGATAAAACAATTAATTTGTCATTTTTACCTTGATAAGAAAATGATTGAACAGCAATACCATATTAATTTCGAAGATTATTTTGCCGAAGATTTAGCTCTTTTACAGCCATTGCAGAAAGATGGATTGGTCATCATTCATGGCGATACGATTGAAGTTCCTCTTAAAGGTCACTTACTGATCCGTAATATCTGCATGTGTTTTGATATCTACATGCGTAAAATGGCAAGACAACAACAGTTTTCGCGAGTAATTTAATTTTATTTAAACACAAAAAGTTACGGCTAACACCGTAACTTTTAAATAAATTGAAAAATACTTTTAGATTCTTAATGACTAGCTAAATAAACTTTGAATTTAGTTGTTTGCGCAATGACTTCCACACTTTTGAAGGTTTCGTCTAAAATCGATTGATAAGGCAAAAATGAATTTGCCACAATGCACAAATAACCATTTAATTTTAGATGTTTTTTGGCTTCTTTAATTAACGCATTGACGGCTGTATAATTTGTCTCTTTACCATCATGAAAAGGAGGGTTAGAGATGATAAGATGATATTTATCATTCAAATTGGAAAATACATCACTTGCAACAACATTCCCTTTGACATGGTTGCAATTTAGTGTAGCTTTACTTGACTCAATTGCTGCACTACTCACATCTGATAAAGTGAGCTCAATATCTGGATATAATTTACCTACAACCGTAGATAATATACCCGAACCACACCCAACATCTAACACATTACCTTTGATGATTTCAGCATGGTCAACTAATGCATTGAGTAATAATTCACTACCAGAATCTAACCCTTTTTGGCTAAACACACCCGGCAAACTTTTAATTTCAATATTTTGATTTTCAATGGTTAGATGATAACTCAACCACCATTCATTTAGATCAAACGCTAAACGACTTTCAGCCAGAAAATGATACAATCCACAGCGTCTTGCGCTATCAATTTTTTGAATGGTACCAAAATCATTTAATAACGTTTCAACACTTTTTACACCAGTACGATTTTCGCCGACGATAAAGATATCACTCCCTTTAGGCATATTATTAAGTAAATAAGAGAGCTGAAATTGTGCTTCACTTTTCGTTTTTGGCCAATAATAAATTAGCGTATTCATTCCAGTATAAAAATCAGCATCTGGTAGTAACGAAAAATTAGTTTGCTCACCACGCATACTATTTTTTAGACGTAAATAAGTATGAAATTGAGTACAGTGAATTTTAACTTGATTTGCAACCATTACCGCAGGATAACTATCTTGAATATCACCTGCAATAATCACATTTTTATCATTAAAAAATGTTTGATGACGTTCAATTACCTGACTTGCTGGAGTAAAAACGGATGTTGCCATAGTACCTCAATGAAAAAAACTTTATAATTTTAGTTGTTGATTATACAATTAACCCTTATTATTCACTAATAAAAAATAGTAATTCAATAATGACTGAACAAGATTGGTATTTGCAACAATGCAATATTACTCAATACATTTTGCGTAATTCAATAGTATTCAAAGGCGAAATGGCAACCCATATTAGTGATGAAATTCGTTTAATTGTTGTTGCCGACCAAAAACCAACGCAAAAAATCTACACAGATATTCTTAATGCTATTCGACTTAAAGAAGAACAAGTATTAATACTTACACCATCACAATTGATTATTCCAGCTAGCGATATAAAAACCGTAATTTGGTTTATAGATATCACGCCTGATGAAAACTGGCAAAATCATTTAACTATACAAACATCAAGTTTAGATGTTTTAGCTAATACACCACAACAAAAGCGCCAACTTTGGCGACAATTATGCCAATATGAAAACTATTTCCACCCTGAACCACAATGATTTAAACGAAGCTTTTGCTTTAGAGCAACTTTGTCATATGATTCCATGGTCTAAACCAACGTTTTTTTCAAATCAAGGAGAGCATTATTTAAATTTAAAACTGACCATTGATGATAAGATAATTGGATTTTGCATCTGCCAAGTGGTTGCCGATGAAGCAAATTTATTTAACATAGCTATTCACCCTGAATTTAGACAACAGGGATTAGCTAAAGAGCTTTTAAACCATTTAATTGAAAAATTGATGACGAGTAATTTTGACAAACCAATTGCTTCTTTGTGGTTAGAAGTAAGGAAATCCAACGATGCAGCAATTCACTTATATCATTCACTTGGTTTTAACCAAATAACTGTTAGAAAAAATTATTATCCAACTGTTGATGGAAAACAGGAAGATGCCATTATAATGGCCTATACCGTAACTCTATAAAACAGTGAAGTATATGACAATGCAAAGCAATAAAACTCTACTTTTTGTGAATGGCGAACCACCTGAGCGCTATCCCAGCAATTTAGAAAACTATGCTTTTATTGCTGCAACAGATGGGGCTTATCATAACTATCTTTATACTTCACCAATAATTCCTAATTATATTATTGGTGATTTAGATAGTTTTGATAAAAGTCGTACTATACCGAGCAGAACAGAGATTATTCATACGCCTGATCAGAACAAAACGGATTTTGAGAAAGCCATCTTATTTTTAGCAAATAAAGGTGTGAAAAAATTTGATATTTTTGGTGCTTCTGGTCATGCCAGTGACCATTTCTTAGGTAATTTATCGGTTGCAATGCATTATTACCATCGATTCGATTTTACTTTTTATGATAATTATTGTCAGTTCTTTTTTTCAAAAAAACAGCAAACTATTTATGATATAAAAAATCACATCATTTCTTTTATCCCAATGTCTAAAGTCACTAATCTCACAATTACAGGCGTTAAATATCCATTAAGTAATGCAACAATAACGTTAAGAGGATTCATAAGCTTAAGAAATAAAGCCATCAAGAATTCTGTTGAAATATCCTTTAAAAACGGTTACTTACTCGTTTTCGTAGAAAATAAATCTATACAAGATTGACAATAACATTTACATTACTTTACAATACCATACACAAATATACATAACTATACACATTAGCAGAAGAATTATTTAAAAAGGGCCTTCTTCATGTTCATAAAAAAACTGTTTGTGCTTATTTGTTCTTCACTAATTTCTTTTATGGTTTATGCACAAGACCAAACTAACGTAAATGAAACAAATAAAGTAATTGATTCTTTTTTTCAATGTGACAACCAATTTTTTCAGCAATTAGAGATAAATAAGAACTCTTTCAGTCAATATACTGATTTAGCAACAGTTGATAATTTTGCTTATATTGTGGTCGACTCGATTGAATATAATAACAAAAATAAGGTTATATTTAAAAAACCAATTGAATACAAAGGATTAGTAATTTTAGGTTATCAAAATATTTTTATTCCAACACCATTATCTGGCCAATTTTATTATTGGGGGTTCATTTTTGACAATAAAACCCAACAAATTAAACAATCGCTTAATAATATTAACTGGTTAGTTTTTAACGAAAAGATATATTTTGCTAACCCTAAAATTTACGATCGCAAAAGTAAAGATAAAACTTGGCTAGATAATCCCTATTCAATTGATATGGTGATACCAAGATCAGGAACTGTTGAAAAATCCTTATATTTAGAACCAATTGCAGATAATCAAAGTCGTGTCATTTGCTCAATACAAGGGGATATTGATAAAAAACTCCTCTATTCAGTACGTCCAGATATGGAACCTATTGATAAAGAATATGAAGCAAAACGCAAAAAAAGAATTGAAGATTACAAACGAACAACAAAAAAACAAAATCAAGAAAACCTGAAATCCCAACAAGAAAAAGAAATTAATCCAACAACAATTAAAGTTAATTCAAAAAATGGGGATAAACTCTAAATGAAAAAATTATATTTGTTAATTATTCTTTTTTCTTTTTCAGCTTTATGTAATGATTTTGATACTGCAACACAAACCAGTAATAATAAAAGTGATACAAGTAGCTCCCATGAAAAAAGTGAAAACTTAAAAGATTCGCGCATTGGCGAACAATTTATCCCAATGAGTAAATTTAATGAAGATAAATCTTTAGGTTATTCATTTATTGATAGGAGTTCTATTATTCTGCATCCATATAATAAAAAAATTAGAGTATTTAATGAAGTCGTAAATTTTATTCCCCCATTAGTACAAGAAAATAGCGAAGGTGAAAAAATAACGTACCGCTCAATTGTGATTCAACATTTCGCAAATTGTGATAAGAAAGAAATAGCTAAAGGAATTATCAAATTATTTGAAAATTACTTTGGTGATGGTCGTTTGGTGAGTACTAATGACACACCTAACCGATGGGCAAATGCAATTGACAATAATGAACAACGTCGATTGTTAATCGTCTCTTGCTCCTTATCTATTGCTCATTAAATACTACTGATTTTTCGTTAATATCTAACTGCCACTTCTTGTGGCAGATAGCTTTTGATTATGCTAATATCATTTTACTATATCTATATTGATTAATTTTCTATGAACATCACTGAATTTCATACTATTACCGATCAACTGTTTAATAAGATCGAATTATTTTTAGATCACTTTGCCGAAGAACAAGATATTGACATTGATTATGAAATAAATGGTAATGTAATTACCATAACCTTTCCCAATCAGAGTAAAATTATCGTCAACACACAAGAACCACTCTACCAAGTTTGGCTAGCTACAGACAAACAAGGATATCACTTTGATTATGTCGAAAATGAGTGGGTATGCACTCGTACTAAGCAATCATTTGATAAAATCTTCTCACAATCAGTTACTGATCAAGCAACAATATAACAACAGAGTTCTAAAAAACAGGCAAGGCAAATTAAATTTTGCCTTTATTATTGCTCAAGTTTTCAATATCAAAGTAAGGTAAGATTAGCTAATTTAATCACCAGCCATTTAACTCCTTCATCAACAAAGGCAATTTGAACTCGTTTATGATCACCTTCGCCATCAAGATTGATAATAGTCCCTTCACCAAAGCGATGGTGTTTAACTTTTCGACCTAAAATATAACCATCACTTTCACGTTGTTTTTCAAGATAGGATTTTTTACGCTCTAAAATAAATTGCTCATTTTTACTGAGGTCTTTTTTACTTAGATCATTCGATTTAAACTCAGAGGAGGTGAGCATACCTCGATAACTAACTTCGTTCAGCCTTTCAACAGGTAATTCTGCTAAAAAACGAGAAGGTAGATTACGCTCATCTCGACCGTAAAGTCGCCTTAATTCACATAACGTTAATGTCAAATGTTTTCGAGCTCGAGTGATACCAACGTAGGCTAAACGTCGCTCTTCCTCCATGCGTTCACTATCTTTAACTGAACGTTGCGCTGGAAAGATACCTTCTTCTAATCCGACAATAAATACATTATCAAACTCTAATCCTTTAGCTGAATGCAATGTCATTAATTGCACTGAATCTTGAGCTTTGACAACATCACGACTTTCCAATGAGGTAAAAGCTAAAAATGACTCGAGTACTGTAAGTGTTTTACCCGTGATATTATCCTGAATAACAGTATTTTCATTGTTATGGTAAAATTGTTCCGCAGCCGACACCAGTTCTTCAAGATTTTCTAATCGAGATTGTCCTTTAATTCCTGATTCTTGCTCATACATTTGCTGCACACCAGATAATTTAATCATCACATCTAGCTGCTGATAAAATGGCAACGGTTCTACTTCTTTATGAATTGATTCGATCAATTCAAGAAAACGGCTCAGCCCTGAACGCTGTCTTTCTGTTAATGCATTGGTTTGGATTAACATTAAACAAGCATCCCATAATGAAAGATTATGTTGTTTGGCGGTAAGTCTTACTTTTTCAAGCGTGACATTACCAATACCGCGAGCTGGAGTATTAACGGTCGTGTCAAAAGCCATATCATTATTGTGATCATGTAATAACCGCAAATACGCTAGCGCTAGTTTAACTTCTTGCCGTTCATAAAACCGTATTGAACCATAAATTTGGTATGGTAATCCTGCTTGTAACAAGGTGTCTTCAAAAATTCGTGATTGAACGTTATTACGGTATAAAATGGCACAACTTGAATATTTATCACCTTCTTCATGACGTTTTTTGATTTGACCAATCACAAATCTTGCTTCATCAATATCATTAAAACCCACATAGAGTGAAATCTTCTCGCCTTCGCCACTATCCGTCCATAGGTTTTTACCTAAGCGATTTTGATTTTTGGCGATTAAAATATTAGCTGCATCTAAAATATTACTGGTTGAACGATAATTTTGTTCTAGACGAATTATTTCAGTATCCGGATAATCATTAATAAATAATTGTAAGTTATCGGCATTAGCACCACGCCAGCTATAAATGGATTGATCATCATCACCAACAATCATAACGTTAGCTGTAATACCTGCCAATTTTTTTACTAATCGATATTGAATTAAGTTCGTATCTTGAAACTCATCAATTAAAATATTAGAAAAACGTTGATGACAATAATTTAGTACGTCATGATTTTGGTTAAGCAGTTCATAAGCTCGTAAAATTAATTCTGAAAAATCAACATACCCGACTCTGTCGCAAATTGCTTGATAATCTTGATAAATAGTCTGCCACATCACTTGTTTAGGGTCTTGGGGTGACATGTCATTAGCTCGTAATCCCATCTCTTTTTGACTAGAGATAAAAGCTGCACATTCTTTTGCTGACCACTGTTTCTCATCAACTTTATGCTCTTTAAAAATACGTTTAATAAGACGAATCTGGTCTTCTGAGTCAATAAGCTGAAAATTAGAAGGTAATCTAGCTTGCTGTGAAAACATCCGTAACAAGCGATGAGTTAATCCATGGAAGGTTCCAATCCACATTCCACTAAAATACCCTTCTCCAACTAATGCTTTGATACGCTCTTGCATTTCAACAGCCGCTTTATTCGTAAAAGTAACGGCAAAAATGGATTGCGGTGAGTAATGCTTTTCCATGCAGAGCCATGCAATTCGATGAACTAAAACACGTGTTTTACCACTCCCTGCACCTGCAAGTACTACTGTATATTGGTTATCAGTAGTTACTGCATTTTGTTGTTCGTTATTGAGGTCTTCTAATAATGATTTTTTAATTTCCATTATATTTAAACCCATTTTGGTTATAAGAAATACGAGTTGGTTTCAATTTCATAAGTATTACAAATAAATTCATTATTTTTCTAAATTTTGTTTATTGCCTGTAGGCAAATAAGAGGTAAAAATAGGCTTTAAATTAAATGTAAACCCTACTTAATCAAACTGTCTATTTATACAGATATTTTCAAAATTATAACAGATTCTCTAATTCAGACAATTGACTTATCTCAATATGGGGTAAACATCGAGCATCAGAAAGGTGAAAAATATCTTGATTAAAGATATTTATCCAACAAGCTAATAAGCCATTATTGATAGCACCATTGACATCAGTTAATAAGTTATCGCCTACATGTAATATATTACCTGCCGGTACAGCCAATTTGTTAATCGCTAAATTGAAGATTTCAGGAAAAGGTTTGGAGCGCCCATCAGCCCCTCCTCGTAATGAAAATTGAAAATAATCACTTAATCCAATTTTATTAACATCTACATTACCATTGGTAATCACCGCTAAAGGCACTTTGGTTGCTAATTTAGTTAATAAGGCATGAGTCGACTGCGGAACATGCATTTTATGACGCCAAAAATTAAACGTATCCAAAGTTTCGTCAATAATGTTTGACCACTTTTCTGATGGGATTTTTGCTTTATTTAAAAGGGATTTGATGGTTTCAATTCGCCAAACAACAACATCATGATAAATTTCTGGATTCGAGACAAGCATCGCTTTTTTCTCTAAATGCAGTTCAGATACGGTCAAATGCTGTAACCCCTCATAACTCTGTAAATATTTGACAATTTCCTCTTCGGATTTTTCAACAATATCACTATTGTCATACAAGGTATCATCAAGATCGAAAGTGATTGCCTTAATTGTATTAATGGAACGATAAATATGCATTACTTGTTTCCTCTTTTCGCTCTTGGATGAGTAGAATCATAAACTTCTGACAGATGTGAAAAATCTAAATGAGTATAAACTTGCGTGGTCGATAAATCTGCATGACCTAACAATTCTTGTACAGCTCGCAAATCACCACTCGATTCTAACATGTGTGTGGCAAATGAGTGCCGTAATTTATGCGGATGAACATGTACAGACAATCCACGTTTAATGCCCCATTGTGCAAATCTTTTTTCAACATTACGGGGTGAAATGCGTTTACCTAATTTGGAGATAAATAAGGCATCATCCTTGGGATCCAATAAATTACGCATTGATAACCAATTATTAATCCATTTAATAGATTCACATCCTAATGGTAATTTTCGTTCTTTGTTTCCCTTACCCGTCACACGAACTTCGCCCTCATTTAAATTCAATTCTCGACAATTAAGATTGACTAATTCAGACAATCGTAGACCTGAACCATACATAAGTTCAAGCATAGCTCGATCGCGTACTGAAAGTGGATCATTATATTTAATGTCGAGTAATTGATTAATTGCATCAATATCAATATTTTTAGGAAGATGTTGTCCTAGTTTAGGATTCAAAACACCACGAGCAGGGTTGGCACTAATAGATTTATTTTTAATCAACCAATCACAGAAACTGCGCAACGCCGACAACCTTAATGATAAACTTCTTGCCTGTAAACCTGTTCGTTTGCTGTGACTAATTAATAATCTAACTGCTGATGAATCTACATCTTGCCATTTTGTGATGCCAGCTTCTTTTGCAATGGCAATAAGCGCAAAAAGCTGACGTCGATAATTGACTTGGGTATTTAGGCTGAGCTGTTTTTCCGATTTTAAATAGTTTAGAAAACGCTCTACCGGTTCAGTTAATAAACAATGACTATTTTGGGAGGATTGAACCATAACTTACCTTATTTTTTTCGCATAACCCATTTTTCAATTAATATAGGTAATAGTTGACTCATTTTTTCTAGTAATAGTGTACCTTGTTTTTCTTGATAATGATGCGGATCAGAACTAGTAAACATCAAAAGCCCCAAATCACCAAATTGCCCCAATAAGGATAAAGCAACTGAACCGATATAATTACGTTCAGATAATAAAAAGTCTAATTCAGTGGTATTCAATTGTCCCAGATATTGATTGCTGTATTGTAGATGCCTAACTCGAATAAAATTGAAACCTGAACTATTTAAAGCAAAATGTTGATATTTTGAAGGAGCATTAATTAACCATTTATCATCAAAAAGATATAAATAAGCACCATTAAGACCCAACGACTTTGCCCAATTTTTTATTATTTGCACTAATACATCAAGATCATCAGCATTAAATATTTGACTTTGTAGATCCATAAATTGATTAAACAGCAATTCATTAGAACGTGCGTATTCCATTAACAAGGTTATTTCTGCCTCAAGATGAGAAATTTTATTTCGCTGCCTTGCCATTTGCCATTCAGGAAGTGAAATGCCACCTCTTATTGGGTGAGGAATGCGCATATTTTCAATAAGACTTGCGTTTCTAATAAAAAAATCTGGATTGTCATTCAAATATTGACTAACAATCTCATCGTTCAATTTTATTTTACGGATTGTTGGTTTTGTATTTTTTGTTTTATAAGATCGTGTTGTTTTAGCAACCATGCTGAATCTCTGTTATAACCGATATGACACACTAAGCTAAAAAATTACTTAAACTCATTAGAGTTAGTTTTTTTAAATAATTTATTAACAAAGAATGAAATTTTATTAATCGACTTTACTATTAAACCAAATTTAAATTGCAATAAATCCATCGTAAACATGCGTAGCTGGTCCCGTCATGTAAAGCGGTTTATTTACTCCTTGCCATTCTATGACTAGCTTACCTCCTGGCAAGTTTACTTTAACTTTGCTGTTGAGTAATCCTTGATTAATACCAACTGCGACAGCGGCACATGCTCCAGTTCCACAAGCTTGGGTTTCACCAACGCCACGTTCAAATACGCGTAAATTGATATTATTACGATCGATAATATGCATAAAACCAATATTGGCTCGTTCAGGAAAACGTTCGTGCTGTTCTAATAATGGACCTAATTTTTCTACTTCTGCGGTAATAACATTATCTACTTGGAGAACACAATGAGGATTACCCATTGAAGCAACGCCACATAATATTGTGCGCTCTTGGGCACGAATGATGTATGTTTTTTCTTCTTTGACTGCTTTAAATGGTACTTTGTTCGGCTCAAAAATTGGTTGCCCCATATTAACTCTTACCGTCTCATCATCATTAACAACTAACACAATATTACCTTTCATCGTGCTAACTTTTAAAGTACGTTTTTTAGTTAAACCTTTTAAACGAACAAAACGTGCAAAACAACGGGCTCCATTTCCACACTGCTGAACTTCACTACCATCAGCATTGAAAATTCGATAATGAAAATCGGTATCTGGAGCATAAGGTGGCTCGACAACCAAAAGTTGATCAAAACCAACTCCTGTATATCTATCAGCAAGACGTTTAATCATTTCAGTGGAAAGATGAACATTTTGGGTTACCGCATCAATGACCATAAAATCATTTCCGAGTCCATGCATTTTTGAAAAGTTCATCTATTTCTACCTTCTATTGAGAAAAACATAATTATCTATTGAGTTATATTACCGGATAAGGTCATCACATAACTGATGAATGAAAATCTATTACTGAGTTTGCAAATCATCAGAAATTTTATTTATTATAGGGATTCACCTCGCCATAAATCGTCAAATGACTCTCGCTGACGAATAACTTTATGTTGTTGCTCGCCAATCAGCATCACCTCAGCAGGTCTTGGGTGACTATTATAATTCGATGCCATAGAAAATCCATAAGCACCAGCACTGCAAACCACTAATAAATCATCTTGTTGAACCGAAAGATCTCGTTGATGAGCCAATACATCACTTGATTCGCAAATAGGACCTACTACATTATATATCAAGGTCTCATCAGATGATTTTGGCTCTTTTACTGGTAAAACTCGCATCCAAGCGTCATATAGGGCTGGTCTAATTAAATCATTCATACCCGCATCCACAATTGCAAAATGATTACCATCTTGATGCTTAGTGTATTCAACTTTCGTAATTAATAGTCCCGCATTGGCAACAATACACCGACCAGGTTCAAATAAAAGCTCAACATTAGCGTATTTTGCAAATTTCTTTTTCAACTCAGTAACAAGTTGTAAAGGTGATATAGTTTTTTCATCATTATAACAAACACCAAGACCTCCACCTAAATCA
This sequence comes from Gilliamella apicola, assembly GCF_000599985.1. Taxonomy (NCBI): domain Bacteria; kingdom Pseudomonadati; phylum Pseudomonadota; class Gammaproteobacteria; order Orbales; family Orbaceae; genus Gilliamella; species Gilliamella apicola. The sequence continues at coordinate 927,575 of NZ_CP007445.1, read as the reverse complement.
ATATGCTCAATATTGATGTCATTAGCCTTTAATTCGTCAACTAATGCCACAATACGATCAGCTGCATCTAGAAATGGCGATAATTCGGTTAACTGAGAGCCGATATGACAGTCAATGCCTGCTATTTTGATATTCGATAATGATTTGGCTTTACGATAGACATCTAACGCTAACTGATAACTAATACCAAATTTATTTTCACGTAATCCAGTTGAAATATAGGGATGAGTTTTGGCATCAACATCAGGGTTAATTCTTAATGAAATTGTGGCAACTTTATTCAATCTTTTAGCAATATCATTGATTCGGTAAAGCTCAGGTTCAGACTCAACATTAAAACATTTGATACCCACAGTCAGTGCGCGTTCAATTTCTACAATTGATTTTGCCACACCAGAAAAGACAACTTTGTTAGCATCCGCCCCCGCTTTTAGCACGCGTTCCAACTCACCCTGGGATACAATATCAAATCCTGCACCTAAATTTGCCAATTGATTTAATACAGATAAATTACTATTGGCCTTAACTGCATAACAGATTAAGTGATTCGTATCATTTAAGGCTTGATGATAAGCTAAAAACTGTTTAGTGATATAATCTGATGAGTAAACATAAAGTGGTGTACCATATTGCTCAGCCAAATCAGATATAGCAACTTGATTAGCAAACAATTGACCGTTTTGATAATGTAGAAAATCCATAAGCTATTCCGTTATGATGTTTGGTTAATTGAATACGAATCCATTGATGCTGTTGGATTTTCAGCAGGCATATAAAGAGGCCCTCTCAGTCCACACCCCAATAATGTCAATGTAACTAAAAGTATAGAAAGTAGTTTTATAGGTGATTTCATAGAACATTCACAATTATTTCATTTGTATGATGCCGACTATATTACACGATAGCCATATCCGTGCAAAGCATAAATAATCAAATCGTTATATATTACTTTGATATCAAATTATTCATTTGCTTACTTATGTTGCAGCATTCAATCTAATTTTTAATTCTTTTGGATTAAATGAGTCTTAAAGAACCTATACAACGTTATCAATAAAAAAATAGGTGTATCCAATTATTTTGTATTGATAAATTTTTAAACGTTATTTAATAATCCATACACAGGTCTTTTTTATTGAAATATGTGGGCAGTTAGCGTTAGAGCATAACAGCGCTATTATTATTCAAGCCATTTTTAACTGAAACGTAGGCATAATCTTAAACTTTTTTACAATCTTACTTTTATTCAGTCAAAAAAGAAGATCTATTACTATGTCTGCTTTTACTGATTTATGTGAGTATTTAGCGTTAGAGCATAACAACGCTATTATTATGCTAGTCATTTTTAACTGAAACGTAGGCATAATCTGAAACTTTTTTACAAAAGGATTCCTAACGAAATTATTTATAAAAAAAGATAATCGTATTAGTGTTATATTTGTTCTGATTGACTAGATTGGAAACTAAACAAAAGTTTAATACTAAGCATTGATGTACTTTTGACGATCAGGAAGCCAGCAAGCTATTAATTGCTGGGCGACTTGCGGGTAATTTTGCTGAAGATAATCAGATGTTTTTTGTACTTCACTAATCAGATGTTGATCACGGATTAAATCAACGATTTTAAAGTTTACCACACCCATTTGACGCGTCCCTAAAATTTCACCACTACCACGAATTTCAAGATCTTTTTGGGCAATAACAAAACCATCATTGCTCTCACGCATGACTCTCATTCTGGCTTGGGCTACCTTACTAAGTGGGGCTTGGTACATTAAAACGCAATGAGAAACAGCACTACCCCGACCGACTCGCCCACGTAATTGGTGTAATTGAGCTAACCCAAGTCGTTCAGCATTTTCAATTATCATTAAACTCGCATTAGGTACATCAACACCGACTTCAATTACCGTTGTTGCAACTAAAAGTTGAGTGTTACCAGCTTTAAAGTTTTGCATCACCAACTGTTTTTCATCTGATTTCATTTTGCCATGTATTAATGCAATGGATAAATTAGGTAATCGCTCACGCAATTCTTCAACCAAAATTTCGGCAGCTTGGGCATCAAGTGTTTCTGACTCTTCAACTAAAGTACAAACCCAATAAACTTGCCGAGCACTCAAACAAGCTTGATTAACTTTTTCGATGATCTCTTCTCGGCGAGAATTAGGAATAACAACCGTTGTTACTGGCGTGCGGCCTGGAGGTAATTCATCAATCACAGATACATCTAAATCAGCATAAACTGTCATTGCCAGCGTTCTTGGTATCGGGGTTGCAGTCATAATTAATTGATGAGGATGCATACTCTCTTTTATACCTTTTTCCCACAATGTTAATCTCTGATTCACACCAAATCGATGCTGTTCATCAATAATCACCAAACCTAATGTTGCAAATTCAACTTTATCAACAAAAACAGCATGTGTACCAATTAACATAGTGATATCGCCACTTTGTACGCCTTCATAACGTAGCTTTTTATTTTTTGTAGTTAGGCGTCCAGATAACCAATCCACTTTTATGCCAAGCGGTTCAAACCATTGTTTAAAATTGTTATAGTGCTGTTCAGCTAAAATCTCGGTCGGTGCCATTAAGACAACTTGTTGATTATTTTCTATGGCATTTAATGCCGCCAATGCGGCAACTAAGGTTTTACCTGATCCTACATCTCCTTGAATTAAACGCATCATCGGAACAGGTTTAGCCATATCTTTATAAATATCTCTAACGACACGTTGCTGAGCATTAGTAGGTGTAAAAGGCAATGATGCTAAAAAAGGTTTTATAAATTTCTGATTAACACGCATGGCATAAGCTTGTTGTTTTTGATTATCTATTTTTAATAGCAACATGCTTAAGTGGTAAGCAAGTAACTCTTCAAAAATAAATCGTTTAATCGCGCGATGCTCACCAGTAACTAATTGATTAATATCTGTATCAATTGGCGGGTTATGAATGATATTTAACGAATCTAACGCAGGCAAAAAAAGTCTAGCTAATTGACTCGGTAGTATCTCAGCGGGTGGATTACGTTTTAACAATAATAAAGCAGATTGAATCAGTTTACGAATAACATTTTGAGTCAACCCATAGGTTGTAGAATATATAGGAGTATATCTTTCCTGACCTGCTTCAACTAAGGCATTATCCTCTCGATTAGCTTTAATTTTATATTGTGGATGAATTATTTCTGGATAATTTTTTCCACTTTTTATTTCACCGTAGGCACTTACCCACTTACCTTGAGCTAAACTTGCTTTTATTCCAGCATTGAAATTCATAAATCTCAATATTGCTATGCCTGATTCATCTTGAATATGACAAACTAACATTTGTTTACGTTTTAAGATCACTTCAGTTTTTATAATGCAACCCTCGATTGTGGTATATTCACCAATAGTTACATCACCAATGGAGCACGATGAAGTGCGATCTTCATAACGTAAAGGAAAATGGAATAGTAAATCCTGAATTGAATCAATGCCAAGTGTATGGAACTTTTTTTCTAAATTACTACCAATTCCACTTAAGTTAATTAATGGAATGTGATTGAAAAAACGGTTGGCCATAATAATTAATTAATATTGCGAGTCACACTCACAACATCTTGTTGTAAAGACAATTTACGCATTAATTCACTAAGTTGTTGGGAATTTTTTACTTCAATTTGTAAGATGATAGTATAAATTTGTCGATCTTTTTCTTCCGTATTTAACCATTGTAAATGAGCTTTTTCATCATTAATGATAGAAAGTATATGCCCTAGCGATCCTTGATTATTCAAAATATCTACCCAAATTTCAGCAACAAAAAATTGGTCAATATTTGTCGCCCATTTAAGAGGAATATACTTATCAGGATTATTTTGATAACCAGTTATATTACGACAAGATTCATGATGCACGATTAAACCTTTTTCTGCACTCACATGACCAATAATTGGATCATTAGGAATTGGATGACAACATTTTGAAAAAGTAACTAAAACACCTTCACTGCCAGTTATTACTAAAGTTTTACTCGGATCAGATTGATCTTGTAATAATTCATCATGCTTTAAACCTTTGGCAATAAAGTGACTCATAATATTACCTAAGCCAATTTCGGCAAGCACATCATCAAAGGATTGTAATTTGGTGACTAGTAAAATTTTATTGATCTGTTCATTTGTAAGATCCTCAATTCCACCAGTGTTGACAAGCGCTAAATTGAGTAATCGACGCCCAAGTACTATGGCGTCTTCACGTTTTAACGATTTTAATGCTTGACGAATACGCGATCTTGCTTTGGCGCTTACCACAAAACTGAGCCAACGAGCATTAGGTCGAGCTTCTGGTGAAGTAATAATTTCAACCGTTTGACCATTACTTAATGGTTGTGATAGCGGATAAGGTTTGCGATCAACAATTGCACCAATACACTGATGACCTATATCAGAGTGTACTGCATACGCTAGATCAACGGCTGTTGCACCTTCTGGTAATTGAACAATACGACCTTTAGGAGTAAAAACATAGATCTCTTTAGGAAACAGATCAGATTTTACATTTTCAATGAATTCAAACGAGTTACCAACACTTTGTTGCAGTTCTAATAAGCTTTGCATCCAGCGTTGTGCCTTAATTTGAGCAGTAGTATGAGTAATCTCATCATTTTCATTGTATACCCAATGGGCGGCTACACCCATTTCGGCCATTTGATCCATATCCTCAGTGCGTATTTGTACTTCTACTGGCGTGCCATGTGGACCGATTAACGATGAGTGTAAGGATTGATAACCATTGGCTTTAGGAATGGCGATATAATCTTTAAATCGATTAAGGCGTGGTTTATACAGGTTATGAACTAAACCGAGAGCTCGGTAGCAGGCATCAACATCTTTAACGACAACACGAAAAATATAGATATCCATGATTGAGTGAAAATGCTGTTCACGCATTTGCATTTTCTGATAAATCACATAGATATTTTTTTCTAACCCTTCTACGACAGCATCAATGTGAGCATCGGCTAAACGCCCTCTAATTTCTGACAAAATTTGCTCAATTAGTTCCTTTCTGGTGCCGCGAGCGACATCAACGACTTTTTCTAAAACTTTTGCGCGATTAGGATGCATCGCCGTAAAGCCCAATATTTCAAGCTCAGTTTTAATATGATGAATACCTAAACGATGTGCTAAAGGAGCATAAATCTCTAATGTCTCTTTTGCTATGCGACGACGTTTATCGGGTCTTAATGAACCCAGTGTTCGCATATTATGGGTACGGTCAGCAAGTTTAATTAAAATAACGCGCACATCTTCGGTCATGGCAAGAACCATTTTGCGAAAATTTTCAGCTTGAGCTTCTTGTCTATTGCGAAATTTTAATTTATCTAATTTAGAAACACCCTCGACTAAAATAGCAACGTGTTTGCCAAATTTTTCCGTTATATCTTGAAAGGTAACAGGTGTGTCTTCAATAGTATCATGTAAAAGTGCAGCGATGATTGTTTCATAGTCCAGTCGCATATCGGCTAAAATTGTAGCAACCGCAACTGGATGCGTAATGTAAGGTTCACCGCTACATCGGAATTGCCCGTCATGCGCCTTTTGAGCAAAGAGATAAGCATCTTGAATAATTTCAACTTGTTTAGCTGGAAGATAAGATGTGACAACCTCTTTTAAACCATCAAAATATTGCATGGGCAATTCTCAGCAGAATTTATTCGTACGAGGGAGTATTATCAAGAAGAATCGATTCATGAAGTGCAGAACGAACTTCCGCTTCTTCATCTTGACGAGCTTGGAAATCAGCCGTATCAAGAATTTGTTTGTTGACAAGACCATCTTCAATTTCACGTAACGCAACAACGGTTTCCTTGTCGTTTTCTTCTGGAATTAATGGCGATTTATTTTCAATTTGTAATTGTCGAGCGCGTCTTGCTGCAACTAAAACGAGATCAAAGCGATTACCAATTTTTTCTACTGCATCTTGAACAGTTACACGAGCCATTTTTACCTCTAATTTGTTTTACTAAATTGCTTTATTTGAAAGATCTATTATTGTACTTAATTTTATAGCAAATTGTCCATATTAATATTATTTTTAAACCCAAGCTAGCTGACTTTTTTACAAAAAACTATCAAACGTTATTCAATCAAATCTAACCAAACATTCGTTCCAATAATTGGTATGTTTTCAAGATAGCGGCGTAAAGCATCTAAAGCGATTGCACAAAGAATTTTTTGAGTTATGTGACGATTCTGTTGTCGACCTGTATATCTCAAATTAAATTTTAAAAACTGTTGTGAAGTGGCTATAATCAAAGTAAATTCGGTATTCCTTTCTCTAAAATTAACTAGTCCAAGCACGATATCAGCCCTATACTTAGTTAATATATCTAAAAAATAGGCTTTAGACTCCTCAAGAAACAATGGAACGATTTCCGACTTAACCAGAGGCGCTTCACACTCAAATAGTTGGTGAGCAATAACGCCTGCTGATTGTTGTTCAATAACAGCGATGGTTTGATCTTTCTCAAGTAAAATTCTGGAAACAAGCATTGCTAAGCCTAGATCTCCATGTTGAGTTAAAACGCCTTCATACAAGAAGTTGTTAGCCACAATTGATTTAATTTGCTGCCATAATTCATCCATCTTATTTTTTTGTAGCTCAGGTCCCGTTAATTTCAGTTCAATCATTGGCATTGCTGCTCGATATCCAACCACAATATCAGTTGGTATATTAAGTTTGCTATCAATTTGCGTTGCTAAATCGCTTTCTGTTTGTCCCATCGTCATCAGTCGATAACACAATTTCTTTTCTAATGTTGGAAAGCTTAATTTAATTTCAGGCAAAATCGAAGTTTTCACCATTTCTTTGAATTCACTCGGTACACCAGGAGTAAAATATAAAAGGCACTGATTGATTTGCATTTTAAAGCCACATGCCGTTCCAATAGGATTATCAATTAAAGTAGCACTTTGAGGTAACATAGCCTGCTTTATATTACTTGGTGGCATCGTTTTACCGCGGTTTGAAAAATATTGCTCAATTTTATACACCCACTCTTGATGCAATATAAGGGATTCGTGATTGGCTAATGCTGCTGCCTGTGCACTTAAATCATCACTTGTTGGTCCTAAACCACCATTCACAATAATGATATCATTATCCAAACTATGTTGTTTAAGTGTGCAAATAAGTTGAGTTAAATCATCACCAACTGTGTGTCTGGCTGTCATTAAGATGCCTTCTTGAAAAAGCAATTGAGACAACCAAGCTGCATTAGTATCAATTATTTGCCCATATAATATTTCATCACCAGTACTGAGCATTTCGATCTTAATCATTTTTTTATTCATAAATACCTCATAAACCGCGTAATGATTAATTATCAATATTTTTGCTATTTACATCTTCATCATCATTGTCTATAAATTCTTTGCTATTCAAATCATCTTCGCTATTGTCCATATGCTCTTTACTCTGCACTAATCTGACTGAAAAATAGAGATCATAAGCAAATTCAATAAACTCTGAATCAAGTTCAATATTCATCTGTTTAAACCAATTTTTAAGTGTTCTTCGCCTACCAGAAAGGATCAAAATAACATTTCTAATTTTCAAAGATTTAACTAATTCTTCAACACCGAGTAAAACGCTGACATCTTTATAAGTGAAGCAGGGAATTGCATCAACAATCACATAGTTTATTGGATCTTCTGATTCGTCAATATAACTTATAATTTTTCGTTTAAAATATGCGATATTAAAATAAGTCAGTGGAGAATTAAATCGATAAATAATTGTACTTTTTAGTGGTTTAACCTCTTTACCTAAAGAGTGAATGCGACCACTATCATCCATCCCTAAAAGTTGATCTTTTGGTCTGAAAACACGGCGTAAAAACAGAAACAGTCCTAGCAAAACCGCAAGCGCCATACCCGGGATAATGCCAATCAATAATACCGAGATAAACGTGATTAAACTTAAGTAAAATGCATCACGATCAAACTTGAAAAAACGAAATATAGTTTGGAAATTAATAAGAGAAATTGAAGAGTAAATTAAAATCACACCCAATACACAAGTAGGAATGTATTGTAAAGGCGATAATAAAAATAGAACCACGAAAGCAATTAATATCGCAGCAATAATTGAAACAAGCTGAGTTTTACCACCATTAGCATCATTGACCGCAGTACGCGATGACGTACCACTCACCACAAACCCCTGTGATAATCCTGCTACAATATTTGCCATACCTAAAGCTCTAAATTCTACATCTGCGTTTGTTTCATAATTATTTTTAGAAGCAAAACTACGTACCGTTATCATCATGCTAACAAAACAGATAACCGCTATATTCAGTGATGGAACCACCAAGTCTCGCATTTTTGCTTTATCAAAATCAATCCATGATTTGACAGGTATAAATTCGCCACTAACTTGACCAATTATACGTATACCGTGTGATTCGAAATTAAATAACCATGAAAAAAGGGTCATTATAACTACGGCAAAAAGAGGTGCTGGATAACGAGGTTTTAATTTTTTCAAAGCAACTAATATGAGAAAAGTAAAAAACGAGACCAACGCGGTTAAAATATGCATTTCAGATATTTTAAAAGGTAAATACACGACTCGTTCAATTAAGTATGAAAAATCATAGGAAAAACCTAATGTTTTAGCCAACTGATCAATGATAATTGTGATTGAAATCCCATTAAGTAGACCAATTAGAATCGGTTGACTGAGCAAATCAGCTAACGCCCCTAAATGTAACTTACCGGCAATAATACACCATATTCCAATCATAATGGTTAACAATATAACTAATTGCCAACGTAAGATGGGATCATTGGCAGCCAAAGGAAAAACAACAGCTGCAACTACTGCACAGGTTGCAGTATCTGGACCAACAATAAGTTGTCTGGAAGAGCCAAAAAGTGCATAAACAATAAGTGGTAAAATTGTTGAATATAATCCAGCTATTGCACCTACACCTGTTAATTCAGCGTATGCAATTGACACAGGTAACGAAACAGCCGCAACCGATAAACCTGCTTTTATATCAGAATTAAAATATTCCCGTCTATAATGCAATAAACTGATTAATCCTGGCATCCATAATGCTATTTTTTGTAATATCCCTTTGTTTTCCTGTTTTTGCATGTTTTATTATCTTCCAGCTATGCTTATGTTTTCAATTAAAATTGATCCGCATTGAATATTACTTCTTGTTTCAAGGTCATTCCCTATCGCCACGATATTTTGATACATATCTTTGAGATTACCTGCGACAGTAAATTCATTGATTGGATACTGTATTTGACCATTTTCCACCCAAAAACCAGTTGCTCCGCGTGAATAATCTCCAGTGACATTATTAACACCATCCCCCATTAAAGAGGTCACAACCACACCTTTATCCAATTTGGTTAGCATTGCATTAAAGTCTGCATCTGTTTGACTTGATGACACTAACCAATTATGTATACCGCCAGCATGTCCTGTTGATTTCAGACTCAATTTTCGAGCTGAGTAATTACTCAATAGATACGTTTGTAAAACGCCCTGCTCAATAATATTACGTTTAACGGTTTTTGTTCCTTCACTATCAAATGGTGAAGAACCAATTCCTTTTAAAATAAAAGGATCTTCCAAAATAGTTAACCAAGATGGGAATATTGTTTTACCCACACTATCTAACAAAAACGAAGATTTACGATAAATTGCACCACCACTAATTGCACCAACCAAGTGCCTAAATAATCCAACCGCTACATCGGCACAAAACAGAACGGGGACTTGCATGGTCTCAATTTGTTTCGCTCCTAAATGGGCAATCGTTTTTTCAGCTGCCTGTTGACCAACCCATAATGGTGATTTTAGATCGTTAATGTCTCGAGATGAAGTGAAAGCATAATTGCGCTCCATTTGCTCATCTTTTTTTGCAATAACTGAACAAGATAGTGAATGAGAACTTGCACAATAACCATTCAACATGCCTAAACTATTTCCATACATATAAATACCATAACGGCTTCCAAAATGACCACCATCACTATTTAATATCTCGGGATAAGCTAAAGCAGCTTCTTCTGCTTGTTTGGCTTGCTCTATGGCTTTATCTACATTCAAATCACTAGGATAAAAGAGATCTAAATCAGATGCATCAAATGCCATCAAATCCACATCACCTAAACCAGAATAAGGATCGGGTGAAGTATATTGCATAATGTTGATGGCCATATCAATGGTTTGGGCTATCGCTTGCGGGGATAAATCATTCGTTGAGGCACTCCCTTTACGTTGGTTTTGATAAACAGTAATACCTAATGCACCATCGCTATTAAATTCTACGTTTTCAGTTTCACCCATACGAGTGCTGATACTTATACCCGTGGATTGATTAATTGAAACTTCAACCGAATCAACTCTTGGTTTAGCTTGCTCAATAGCATGAGCAACAATAGCGGATAAATTTTCTTTTTGGGTTAAAGCGTCTTTCTTGATTTGTTCTATACTCATTTTATTATTTTCTACAATTCTGCTAGTGATACGTTATAATAAGCCAGAATTGCATTTTAGTTAACAAAAGAAATCATATGAATCAAAATCAAGAGACAATCAAAGAACCAAACTTAGCTGTCGACGAAATCGAAGATGAGATCATTTACGTCAGTAAGAGCGAAATCAAAAGAGATGCTGAAGAACTTAAAAAACTCGGAATCGAGCTAGTTAATCTAAGCAAAAATGAAATTGTTAAAATTCCTCTTGATGAAGATTTACTTTATGCTATCGAATTAGCGCAAAAAATCAAAAAAGAAGGTTATAGAAGACAAATTCAATATATTGGTAAGTTGCTTCGTAGTCGCGATATCGAACCAATAACCCTTGCTCTAAACAAACTTAAAAATCGCCATAATCAACAAGTAGCAATATTTCATAAATTAGAAAAGTTGCGTGATGAACTTATTGAAACGGGTGACGCTGAAACTATTATTGGCTTATTTCCAAATGCCGACAGGCAACAATTGCGTACATTAGCTCGTTTAGCTAAAAAAGAGTTGCAATCCAATAAGCCACCTAAAACAGCAAGACAAATTTTTCAATATTTAAAAGAATTGAGCGATACAGAATAAGTTTTATAATGTACGCTCATTACTGATGAACTAAACTATTATTAATCTAGATAGAGGATACAAAAATGGGACTTTTAAATGTACCAGCTGGTAAAGAATTACCCGATGATATTTATGTTGTGATTGAAATTCCTGCCAATGCAGATCCAATCAAATATGAAGTAGATAAAGATACTGGCGCAGTATTTGTTGACCGCTTTATGGCAACAGCTATGTTTTATCCTTGTAACTATGGCTATATCAATAACACATTATCTCTTGATGGTGATCCTGTTGATGTATTAGTCCCAACTCCATACCCATTACAACCAGGTTCAGTTATTCGTTGTCGCCCAGTTGGCGTATTAAAAATGACCGACGAAGCGGGTGAAGATGCTAAATTAGTTGCAGTACCACATACTAAACTTTCAAAAGAATATGACCATATTAAAGATGTTGAGGATTTACCAGAATTACTAAAATCCCAAATCAAACACTTTTTCGAACAATACAAAGCACTCGAAAAAGGTAAATGGGTTAAAGTTGATGGATGGGAAAACGCAGATGCAGCTCGTAAAGAAATTATCGAATCTTTCGAAAGAGCTAACAAAAAATAGACTTAAATAAAAAATTTACAAAACTTATATTAAGTAAACGTTAAAAAAAGAGTCGCTAAAAAATATTTAGTGACTCTTTTTTTTAGGCTTAACTTTGACTTTCGAAATAAATATTATTTTTTCGTCATATTTTAATTGCGTTATATCAAATTAAGTCTATTTTAAACAAAAATTTATATAAAACGGCACTCTAAGATGAAAAAATTGTCATTAATATCTTGCTTTCGATTATAATTTATGCGGTAATAGTAACAGACTTATGACGTAGTATTTTATTATGAAAACGATTAACTTTTTTTATGGAATGTAAATCATATTTCTAGTTTTGAGTTGAATTAATAATACTAAGTGAAGGTCTATTCGTGCCGTAAAGGCAAATTATTAATTATTGTTAGGATGTCTAGTAAATGAATAAGAAAACAGGCCAAGTAAAATGGTTTAACGAGAGTAAAGGTTTCGGTTTTATAACCCCTGCCGATGGAAGTAAAGACGTATTTGTTCACTTCTCAGCTATTTCCGGTGACGGATTTAAAACATTAGCTGAAGGTCAACAAGTCGAATTTGCTATCCAAGATAGCCCTCGTGGACCTGCAGCAGCTGAAGTTGTTGTTATTTAACTAAATTCTTTATTAGTATGAAACCAAAAGCCCATTTTAACTAATGGGCTTTTTATTGTGCTTACAAATTAGTAGCAATCTTATAATAAAAAAAGCGACCCAAAGGCCGCTTATTGAAATAAGTAAGAATTGCTTCTAATTATTTAGAAACTACAGCGATTAAATCTAATACTTTGTTAGAATAACCTACTTCGTTGTCATACCAAGCAACAAGTTTCACAAAAGTATCACTGATTTGGATACCTGCTTTCGCATCAAATACAGAAGTACAAACTTCACCTAAGAAGTCAGTTGAAACAACTGCATCTTCTGTATAACCAAGAACGCCTTTCATTGGACCTTCAGAAGCTGCTTTGATAGCTTTACAGATATCTTCGTATTTAGCTGGTTTAGCTAAACGTGCAGTTAAATCCACTACAGATACGTCTGGAGTAGGAACACGGAAAGCCATACCAGTTAATTTACCGTTTAATTCAGGGATAACTTTACCTACAGCTTTAGCAGCACCAGTTGAAGATGGGATAATGTTTTGAGCAGCACCACGACCACCACGCCAATCTTTGTGAGATGGACCATCAACAGTTTTTTGAGTAGCTGTTGTTGCGTGAACGGTAGTCATTAAACCTTCAACGATACCAAAATTATCATTGATAACTTTAGCTAAAGGCGCTAAACAGTTAGTAGTACATGAAGCGTTAGAAACGATATCTTGACCAGCATAGTCTTTATCATTAACACCCATTACGAACATAGGAGTGCTATCTTTAGAAGGACCAGTTAAAACAACTTTCTTAGCGCCAGCTTGGATATGTTTACGAGCAGTTGCATCATCTAAGAAAAGACCAGTTGCTTCAGCAACAACATCAACACCTACTTCATTCCATTTTAAGTTTGCAGGATCTCTTTCAGCAGTAACGCGGATAGTTTTACCGTTAACAACTAATTTGCCATCTTTAACTTCAACAGTACCGTCGAAACGACCGTGAGTTGAGTCATATTTAAGCATATAAGCCATGTATTCAACATCTAATAAATCATTGATAGCAACGATTTCGATGTCTGAACGTTTTTGAGCTGCACGGAAAACAATACGACCAATACGGCCGAAACCATTAATACCTACTTTGATTGTCATAACAATTACCTTCTTTTTTGTGTTTTTAAATGTAAAAAATCTTTGCTGTAAGCTATCAAATTTTAACAGTTTATTCAAGATCATTCGATCAATTTAGACACGAATTCATTAAATAGTTTTAACAAGAAATTATTGCAATAAGATGATTAGCAATAAAATCATTTACTTACTCAAAACAACCAACCTACCAAAATAGATAACTAAAAAATAGTACCTAAAATTAAAACAATAATGACTGCTGACTCAATTACATCGCCATAGCCAATCTACAATGCATAAACTACGTACTTTATTAATATATGTATTTATTAATGCTTAAATTTAAGCTCAAAAAGTTCAGCTTTTCACGTCCAATTGTATAGATAGATTAAAAATAAATTAAGGTAAGACCGCCTGTAAATAATTACAAAATACTTGCATATCTTCAGATTTCATATTGAGGGATTCTTATTGATGTTTATACAACATAACTATCTACATCGACGCCTAAATTTTTATATAAACTGATTGACCATTATGTGCAATTGGTTATGTAACTTAAAGAGTTCAAATTGAAGTTGTTTAGTACAATTGCCAAAATTGAAGTTTTAAACTGATTCAATAATTATCTAGCAATTTAACTTTACTCCATACGTATCATTAGGTGTAGGTGCGGCATTTTTAAAATATGAACGTATAGGAATTGTTTCTCTTGGTGATAATGAAGATGTTGTTGCCGATTAAAAAAATAAAACACATTTTGTTTATGCTACAAGTATCTGCAGTAACTATAAGATAACTGAAAATTGGTCGGCTAATATCCTCGCTCGTTATACTTACAGTAGCAAGATTAATGTATCAACCGACGATAATAGTGCAAAATCAGAATTAAAACTGAGTACAACGGATTTAATGATTAGGGTTCGTTATAGTTTTTAATTAATAAAGGGCTAATATAGCCCTTTATGTTTATTCAAAGAAACTACTTTTTTCGTTCATGAATAAAATACGATCAAAGATTTTAAACAAAGAATCATTATGTTTCGGAGGTAAAACAAAGTTAATACTTTTTTGAGAATATAGATGGGCTATTATGCGAATCATAATGGTATGTTCATTCTCATCTAAATCATTTTTACGTCCAAGAAGAAGAGGAATAGCTTTATTTATAAATCCAGCTACAACATCTGCTACCTGCAATCCAATTGTGGCTTTATCATTTTGAAACTTTAAACTAGATATATTAGTGAAAACAAAATCGGAATAGCCAAACTTTTGGCTCTCCCCAATAGTATTATCTGCTGCATTATCATGGTAATATTTTACTATATTATCAAAATATGATTGATCATCATGAATAAATTCAACCTCTGATAAATTCCGATGAAATAAATTATTTATTCGAGCATGAATATTACAAAAACTACTTATGTACGGAAGTATGCCAATTAATTGCCCTTTTTTACTCATATCAGGAAGCGGGAGGAAATATGTATATGCTTCTCTATCCAAACTTTTATCTTCTTTAAATTCACCAAAAATATCAATAGTTTCAGTTACAGATTCAACAATATATTCTGAGAGCGGATCACTCACATTTTTTGCTAAAATAAGTAACTCCTCAAATAGTTCTTTTAAACCGGCTTCACTTGGATTTCGAGCAATATTAGTAAACTTAATTAAAAATTCAAGTGTTATGTTGTCATAAACCCATTGACATAGCACCTTATGAAGAATTTCACTTTGTTCTGCATCCCTTTGAAAATATGGTGGATTTACAAGGCAGATTACAATATTAGCACATATAAGATATTTTTTATCAACAAGTTCTATAATAAAAGTGCTCTCCTTATGGATTTGTTTGAACAGTTCGTAAACAAAACCAATTTTTTTCCCCAATAAGCCATTAATCTTTGAAAATTTTAATTCTGGTGCTTGTATTTTGTATTTTAATTTTAATTTTTCTATGTATTCCTCAAGGTATTTTATGTGTGAATCCTGCAAACTAACACAAGCTAACGTAAAATATTTTTGATTACTGAAGTTATTATTTTTTTCTGATACAACTAAGTCACCAGTATTGCCACTTTCATCAATATAAAATTTTTGTTTCACACAATACCTCATCAAAATTATAAAAAATAATTTATTTAAATTAAAAAGAAAAAGAACTTAAGCAATTCAAATAATCTCTCCCATTTCTTTAACTATTCTCGGCATTGCATTCATTATAATAACTATGCAGATCATAAGTTCCATCAATTCCTTTATGTGAATGCCCTAACAAAGCCTCTGCAATGTCACTAGGGCATTATAAATTTAATAATCCAGTTAGTACACTTCGACGTAGATCATGTGGAGTCCTGTGAGCAATATTCAATATTTCATTATCACGCCGTAAACACAATGTATATTCGGTCAGTTTTTTTGTGATAACGGTTTACAAATCAGTGGTGAAATAAACAAATATTCTTTTGTACTGGTTGATTTTATCTCTTTCAGTAAACTAATGACATAGTTTGATAATTGAACATACTACTCAGTTTCGGTCTTAGTTAACTTGATATGAAAGATTTTTTATAAAAATCAATATAGTTCCAATTCGTATCACACCATTCAACTGTACGACATCCTGTATAAAGTGTCAGCATAAAAATATACTCGACTTTATCAGAAAATTTGTTGTCAGGGAGCCAAATAAGGGATTGTTTCAATTCTGATTCAGATAATTCTCGCTTTTCCTTTTTGAGATGTTAATTTAAATTTTATCGTGTTAAGGCTATTTTTTGCCAAGACAACGGGATTGATAAAACTACTATTAATTTTACCTAAGCTAATGATAAATTCATAAACAGCATTTAACTCCCTTAATACATTACCAGCTTGATCGTTCGCACCATATTCAACAATTGACATAATCAAATCAATAATATCTTGTCTGGTGATATCTGTTTTAACAACATTTCCCCAATCTTTTACAACATCTGCATATAACATTCGCCTGACTTCATCTTGACTTTTAAGTTTACGTGTACCTACAATCAGTTTTCCATCACTTGTGAGATGATCTTCAATTAACTGAGTTAGGTAGAAATCAATTATTGTTTTAAGTGTAAAATGGTTACTTTCAGTTGTTCTTGTTATAATTGTGCGTGCTGCTGTTTTTGCTCTTCTTGCTCACTTGTAGGATAGCGCCCCTAATTCTCGTATTTGTTTTAACTCTTGAAGCTTTAACCTCGCTTCGGCTAATTGTAGTTGAGGAAAACAACCGATTATCATTTCGATTAGTTTACCGTCTGTTCGTCAATATCGATAAATAAAACGCTTTTTACCAGTTTTTGTGCATTCTATTCATAACCCTCAATCTTCTTTCACAACAGTTAATGGCTTTTAAGTAGGTCTCATCTTTAGTATAGCCTGATGAGATGATCCATTTTTTTCATCATTTGCCATAAAAAATGCGTTTGGTTATACTTTTGGTTACACTAATAATTGCGCATCTCTGCATTTTTATGAGATTTTATGATTCTTAGTGTAACAAACAAAATTAATCAACCAATTGAGATATAAACAATAAAAAGAAATACCACCATGATAAACGAAGACAATTTTGACAACCATACTCCAATGATGCGACAGTATCTTAAGTTAAAAGCTGAAAATCCCGATATTTTGTTGTTTTATCGTATGGGGGATTTTTATGAGATGTTTTATGATGATGCCAAGCGTGCCTCACAGCTTTTAGATATTTCGTTAACTAAACGTGGCGCTTCTAATGGTGAACCTATTCCTATGGCTGGTGTGCCTTATCATGCGGTTGAAAGCTATTTAGCTAAATTAATTTCCCTTGGTGAATCGGTTGCAATTTGCGAACAAATTGGCGATCCTGCGACAACTAAAGGTCCTGTAGAGCGAAAAATTGTCCGTATTGTAACACCGGGTACAGTCAGTGATGAATTATTATTAGAAGATCGTAAAGATAATTTATTAGCATCAATATGGCAATCAAAAAAGCATTATGGTTATGCCACACTTGATATTAGTTCTGGACGATTTTTTATTTTTGAAACGGAAAGTTACGAGTCAATGCAGGCTGAATTGCAGCGCACCAATCCGGTCGAACTACTTTATCCTGAAGATTTTCAATCAATGGCTTTGATTGAACAACGTAATGGATTAAGACGTCGCCCAATTTGGGATTTTGACCTTGAAACCGCCAAACAGCAACTTAATTTGCAATTTGGCACTAATGATTTAGTCGGATTTGGAGTAGAAGATTGCAGTTATGCACTTAGCGCAGCAGGCTGTTTACTGCAATATGTGAAAGATACACAGCGCACCGCCCTACCGCATATTCGTTCAATCATCAAACAATCAGCTTTAGATTTTGTGGTACTTGATGCTGCTACGCGACGCAACCTTGAAATCACCGAAAATTTATCTGGAGGTACACAAAATACGGTTGCTGAAATTTTAGATAAAACCCAAACCCCAATGGGTAGCCGTATGCTGAAACGCTGGTTACATGCTCCTATTCGTAACGTAACCTTATTACAAAACCGACAGCAAGCGATCAGTGAGTTACAAAATCATATTGATGATATTCAACCATTGTTAAAACTGATTGGCGATCTTGAACGAATTTTAGCTAGGCTTGCATTACGTACCGCTCGCCCACGTGATTTTGCCCGTTTGCGTGATGCATATAACTTACTGCCTCAAATGCAGCAATTACTAAACCAACTGAGTGCGCCAGCTTTAGTTGGTTTGCGAGCTAAAATCAACCAATTTGATCACATTGCAGATATTTTAACGCGAGCAATTGTTGAAGCGCCTCCGGTAATAATTCGTGATGGTGGAGTCATTGCAGGTGGTTACAATGCCGAACTGGACGAACTGCATAATCTTGCAGAAGGTGCCACGAATTACCTAGAACAACTAGAAATAAGAGAACGTGAAACCTTAGGTATAGACACACTCAAAGTAGGGTTTAATGCTGTACATGGTTATTATATTCAAATTAGTCGAGGACAAAGCCATTTAGCGCCTATTCACTACACACGACGCCAAACGCTTAAAAATGTTGAGCGCTACATCATTCCAGAGCTTAAAGAGTATGAAGATAAAGTCCTCACCTCAAAAGGTCGTGCTTTAGCACTTGAAAAACAGTTATATGATGAATTATTTGATTTACTTATGCCACAGCTTGCCGATATGCAACTGAGTGCCGATGCTATCGCTGAACTTGATGTACTCACTAACCTTGCTGAACGGTCGCTAACATTAAACTATCAACAACCAACGCTTGCAAATAAAGCGGGAATTAATATAAAAGATGGTCGACACGTGGTGATTGAACAAGTATTACAAACCCCGTTCATCGCCAATTCTCTGCAATTATCGCCTGACAGACGGTTATTAATTATTACTGGGCCAAATATGGGTGGGAAAAGTACTTATATGCGCCAAGCAGCCTTAATTGTTTTACTCACCTATATTGGTAGTTTTGTACCTGCATCACAAGCAATCATTGGACCAGTTGATCGCATATTTACTCGAATTGGTGCATCGGATGATTTAGCATCAGGCCGTTCAACTTTCATGGTCGAAATGACTGAAACGGCTAATATTATGCATAATGCAACTGAACAAAGTCTAGTGCTAATGGACGAAATTGGACGCGGTACTTCAACTTATGACGGACTATCCTTAGCTTGGGCATGTGCTGAAAACTTAGCAAACCAAATAAAAGCGATGACGCTCTTTGCTACCCATTATTTTGAATTAACGCAATTACCTGAACATATGCAAGGCGTTTATAACATTCATTTTGATGCTATAGAACATGATAACACGGTAGCCTTTATCCACGAAGTATCTGAAGGTGCTGCTAGTAAAAGTTTTGGTATTGCGGTAGCAGGATTAGCAGGCGTACCAAAACAAGTATTAAAACGCGCCAAACAAAAGCTAAAAGAGCTTGAAATCATTTCAAAACAAACTGCGAATAGTCACGTTGACCAATCGCAACTGAGTTTTGAGACCATAAGCGAACCATCAGAAGTTGAAGAAGCACTCAAACAGGTTGATCCTGATGCTTTATCACCAAAACAAGCCCTTGAAGTGTTATATCAATTAAAGAACATGCTTTAAAACCATATTAAACCAATAAACGATACATACCCAATGTTAAACATTGGGTAATATTTTTATTAGACTCGTTATTACTATATCATTTTTTAATAATGACAATTTTAAGGCTTATAAAATCAGCCCTACTATTACTGCCAATATTTCTTCTTAGATGTTTTACCTATTCCTGGATTAAAGCTATTAGTTGGATCTAGCTCATGATAGAATTTTTTCAAATCCTCATTAGCATGATACAAATGCCCAACATTATGCTCTGCTGGATATTGAGCTCCTCGCTGATCGAGTATTGCTAACATCTCTTCTTCCACTTTACTACAATCAGTACCTTTTTTAGCAATATAATCTTGATGAAATACAGAACAGAAAAAATGACCATAATACAATTTATAGATGAAATGCTGACTAATACTTTCTGGTAACGTTTCGAACCAATCTTTATCATTGCGTCTTAAAGCAATATCCAACGCCACTAAATCCTCAACCGTTTTAGTATGCACATTACGATACACTGTAGCTGCGCCAGCAACGGCAAAACGGTGCAACATTGCAGCCTCTGCTTCTTTATTATTACAACGGAAATAACTGCCATCACGTTTTTCAGCGGTTGAACTATTATCAAAGTAAGATTTCAAAAATGCTTCTGCTTCAGCAATACCTTCATCTGACATTTTTAAAATCAAGTGATGAGCATAACGATCACGATAATCACGCAGAGATTTTGGCAAATGATTTGGCCAAAATTTACATACAGTTACTGCAAATTTATCGGAAAAGCTACCAGAAAAGCAAGGAATTTTACTCATTATTCGGTCGACAAAATTCTTTAATGCATACATCTTTGGTATGGTATCAGTGCCCAGCTTTTGGATCGCCAAAAACAGATGTTTACCATATACTGCAGCTATATCAAAGGCATCTCGATGAATATACTCGCCCGATACAGGTAAATTTTTAAATTGTCCTAAAATATGACGGCGAATATCATCCAATTCATTGGTATTATTCGTCCCAATATAAAACACCGCCGTATTTTCTTCTAAAGGAAACGTATCTAACCGAACAGCAAATACCATCAACCGTCCTGCACTTCCTGAAGCCTCATAGTGACGAGCTGGATCAGCATTATACCTTGCAGGTGTATCAGCATCGATTTGGCGCACATGATCGCAATAATCATGGTCATGCCCTAAACCGGCATCGAGCTGAATATCTTTATCTGAATAATTATGATTTTGAAGATTTTGCAAAATGGTATCGGGATCATTACCTAATTCAATTCCTAAATGATTTACCAATTGCAACTTACCCTGAGCATCAAGCTGAGCAAATACCGCCATTTGTGTATAAGCAGGGCCATGCTGAATCAGTGCTCCTCCTGAGTTATTACACACTCCTCCCATCACCGACGCTCCAATACAAGACGAACCAATGACCGAATGAGGACCTCGCTTATATTTTTTCAACTCTTTTTCTAAACGAAACAACGTACTACCAGGTAAACAGACAACCTGCTCGCCATTTTCGATAACATTAATTCCATCCAAACGACGAGTACTAACAATTACAATTGGGCGATCATAATCATTACCGTCTGGTGTTGATCCTCCTGTTAATCCAGTATTTGCAGATTGAGTAATCACTATGACATCAGCTTCCACACACGCTTTTAATACATGCCACTGCTCAACAAGCGTACCGGGCAAAACCACCGCCAACGCATCGCCTTTACCAAAACGAGCACCTTGACGGTAAAATAAGGTACGTGCAGGATCGGTTAATGTATGTTTCTTACCCACAATGGATTGTAGTTTTTCAATAAACACCGTTGTTTCGTTGCTGTTCATAGTCTTTTTTCCTATATAAAAATTAAAAGATCACCCAAAATCGTAATTGGATATTTTATAACCATGAAAGTAAATAAAATAGACACATATTGTGCTATTAAAGAAAAAAGAGAAAAAAGACAAAATGAATAAATTAGTCCGGAAAAACGTTGAAAGATATATTATCGTTATCGATAAACTAGGCAAACGCAATTATGATTAGGTTAAATTAAAACATTTTGCCTAATACAAAGTGTATTCAAAATGATACGTTGTAATCACATAATAAAAAAGAGCAAAAGCTTTATCATAATTTTTAGGATGACTAATTTTATAAAACAATTCTTTCAACCAATAAACCGTCATTTATAAGACATGCTTATCCCATAATATCTTTTTTCATGGATAGCTGTTATCAAGTTATATTTCGAGAGAATTGCTAACTTTTACTGCCAATAAATCGTTCAACTTTGTAATTTTGGTTTATTCCCAATATTCAGTTTTTCCAACAAAATATAATTAAAATTTGTGGTCTAAACATGATCAAAAAAGGATTAACAGATCTTGTGATTTTATGTTGAGAAATTTTTAAAATTTTATATCAAAAAATTTCACTTCACTAAAACCTACTCATAAGCTCAAATTTTTTGACAAAATAATTGACGACATAACGATAAAAAATATTTTTTAAATATCCATAGAATAATGAATAGAGTTTTAGAGTAAGCAAATTAATACATTAAAGTTAAAAGTTTAATTTAAATTAATTTTGTAAATATTATTCAGATGTCTATGTCATTTAATTTTAAAAGTGTACTGTGCATAAAAAATGAGTACGAATGCTAGTAAATAGTGAAAAGCTAAAACCTTGAATAAAATTATATCTTCTTTTGAATATTAAATAGATACAAAATCCTTAAACGGTATAAACTCCTGAATAATTTTTACAAATAATGAGATTTTATTGATCAATATTTTGTTGATAACACATTGATTAAGACATTGTTATCTTAATAGTCCGATTTAATATACAAACCTCTCCCACTATTTTAATTCAATATTTAATCACTTGTTACCTAGTGTATTATTAGCTTGGTTGGTAAACGTTGTACATTTAGGCTATAATTCTTTGCTTTAGCGCCCGTAATAAGATATGAAAACCCATTTTAATTTATCATTACTATCATCTATTTTATTAATTTTAATGCCGTTTGATATTTATGCAGCGGATTTTAATGGTCATAATTTATCGATTTATTGGGGTGTTCCCTTTGTCGGGATTTTGCTTTCAATTGCGTTAATGCCGCTGTTTTTACCAAGGCTTTGGCATCATCATTATGGTAAAGTCACATTAGGCTGGACGCTGATGTTTTTATTGTCTGCATTGGTAACGTTTGGCTGGCAAACAACGTTAAATCTAACAACACATGCCATTATTGCTGAATTTATCCCTTTTATTTTATTGCTGCTGGCGCTATTTACTGTTTCTGGTGGGATTTTAATTAAAAGCGATGCAATAAGTACCCCAAAAGTAAATGTCGGTTTGCTGGCAATAGGAACAGTGCTTGCATCAGTAATGGGTACAACAGGTGCAGCTATGCTAATGATTCGACCTTTAATTAGAGCTAATCGTGATCGTCAACATGCCGTGCACATTATTATCTTTTTCATCTTTTTAGTTGCCAATATTGGAGGCGGTCTTACACCATTAGGCGATCCACCTTTGTTTATTGGTTTTTTAAAAGGAGTCGATTTTGGTTGGACGGTTAAACATATGCTGTTGCCAGTTTTGCTATCATCAATCTTATTGTTGGCTATTTTTTATGTGATTGATCACAAATATTTTAGTCAGCAATATGGTAAATTACCCGCAACAGGCATGACCTTGTCACACAACAAATCAGTTAAGATTTATGGGATTAAGAATATATTTTTATTAGTAGCAATTATTGCTGGTGTACTTATGTCGGGTATTTGGCAATCACCGATTAGTTTTGAGTTCTTAGAGGTTCATATTGCATTACCAAATTTAGTGCGCGACATCATTTTTGTGATAATTACCATTACATCAATGCTTATTACCCCAAAGCAAGTAAGAGCAGGAAATGAATTTAATTGGGATCCAATTATTGAGGTTGCTAAGTTATTTTTAGGAATTTTTATTACTATAGTACCAGTACTAGCTATTTTAAGAGAGGGTCATAATGGTGCATTGGCACCAGTAGTTGCTTTGGTAAGTGATTCGCAAAACACCCCAATTAATAGTATGTATTTTTGGCTTTCAGGTTTGTTGTCAGGATTTTTAGATAATGCGCCCACTTATTTAGTCTTTTTTAATTTAGCCTCTGGCGATGCTACACTCTTAATGACTACGCTTGAAAAGACTTTGCTTGCAATTTCAATGGGTTCTGTATTTATGGGAGCACTTAGCTATATCGGTAATGCCCCTAACTTTATGGTAAAAAGTATTGCAACCCAAAGCAAAATCATTATGCCTAGCTTTTTTGGTTATATGAAATGGTCAATTGGTATTTTGATTCCAGTATTTATAATAGATAATTTAATCTTTTTTGTGCTGTTCTAAATTAAAATTGCCAATCATTTTTTTAACCAAAATAAAAGCTAGCATTATTTAAATTTTCTTTACCACTGAGATCGACCAGTGGTTGTATTGAAAAAGCAGCATAAGAGTGATTGGCTAACTCACATTTACCGTCTAAACTAATTGAGATTCGACTATTCACTCTCCACCGATCGCCATCTTTGACATCTAAATCGTTTTTACTGTCGTTTTAATGGATGGTTGATGTTTTTTCTTGTAGTATCAATATTGAATTCACCATCACCCTTTAACTTAAGTGCATCTTGTTCTGTCTGACATTCAAATGATGCACGTGTTGGGAGCAAATATAAACATCAGTCTACAACGACAAATTTTAACTACATAGAGCTCTCCTTTTAAATTATCAAAATACCCTTTAGTACGCTTACTTATCTCCTTATTCACTTTCATTTAATCGTTTGGCATCAAGTTCTGCGCAGATGGACGCATAAATGTCATCAAGTTTGTAAAATTTACCAATCCAAACCATAGAAGCTATGATTAAAATTGCAGGTAGATAGAGATAGCAAAGCTTAATGGCAAAAAGTGCACTTGGTACTTGTTCTGCATTAGCGATATAACCACCAGAAGAGAGCAAAAAGCCTGTAATTGCACCTGCACCTGCCATCGCAACCTTACCTAAAAAACCGTTTATAGAGGTTAAGATACCTGCAGTATTAATGCCTGTTTTCCAGACACCATAATCAACAGGATCGGCTTGCATTGAAAAATAGATCGCTAAACGTTGACCCGCTCCAATCGATAAAATCACCGAGCCAGTTATTAAGCCAAGATGATTAATGCCAGATAGCATCATAATCCCCATTCCAACTAAATTAATGGTGCTAGCAAATAGGTAAATATGGCGTTTTTTAAGACGATTAGCTAAGAAAGGAACGGTGAGCGTTCCAAGCAACGGTACAAAGGTTGATACACCTGCAATAATAGCTGTTAATTCAGTGCTTTGGACATAATAATTAAAAAAATAAACTAACGTGCCAGTTTGTAAAAAGAATGCTCCCCACATGAGAAAGATATTGAAAGCAAATACTTTCCAAGGGGTATTATTTTTTAAACCTTGCCATGCTCGTGTTAACGTCATTTTATCTTGGGTTATTGAGATTTTTTCTTCAACATTTTTAAAACTGACGATTAAAAAGAAAGTTGCAATGCCACCAAAAATGATTGCAGTATATAAAAAACCATGATTTTGATTACCATTACCTAGCGTTGCAACTAAAGGTAATGTTGCCACTGCAACAATGGTTGATCCTAACGATCCTAATAAAATTCTTACTGAGGATAATGTTGTACGTTCTAAAGAATCGGCCGTTAAAAACGGTAACATTGCACTAAAAGGAATATTAACAATGGTGTAGATAAAGGACAGACACAAGTAGGTTACAAATGCATAGATAAGTTTTCCTGTGGTACCAAAATCGGGCACATAAAATACCAATACACATAGTATTCCAAAAGGAATTGCGCCGATTAATAACCATGGACGACACCGTCCCCAACGGGTTGATGTATTATCAATGATAAGCCCCATTAATACATCAGCGACACCATCAACCAATCGCGTAACTAAAAACATAATACCAACATAGTAAGCAGGAAGTTCCATTACATCGGTATAAAAATACATAAGATACAATGAAATTAATTGCCATACTAAGTTACAGGATAAATCAGCAATCCCATAACCAATTCGTTGTTGCCAAAGTTTAAATATTGAATGCATCATTTTAAGATCCTTTAATAATATTGATTGGTTAAAGAGAGTATTGACGAATAAACCAAGCAGGTGTACAGCTCCATGCATGGCAGTAACTGTTAATTATTTTGTTTCCGTAAGGTGAATAATTGAGATCGTTGGGATCAAAAAGTTCCCAAAAAGTGTCAGCGCCATATTCAACCATTTTTCCCCAATAGGCTTTAATTTCGTCTATCGCCTGTTTTTTCATACCAACTTTTAATAAAGCAAAAATATAGTGATGACGTAAGTAAGGTGTATTCATACCAATATCAGGAGGAGTTAATAGCAACTTATTCATCAATTTTTGCTGATGGTTACGATCTCCTACATCAGCAAGAATCATCCAAATTTGCGTTGCATAGCTAACTTGACGTTGCGCTCCACTTATGTAAAATCCTGATTTTTCATCCCATAGTTGGTCGGCAGCGTGTTTAACAAAATCCAATTTTTGTTGTAAATTTGAGGATATTTCTGGTTGAAAGGTTTGGGATAGCTTTATCGCTTTGTCTAAACAATAGATTAAAACACCTTGTGAAGCACCTTGTTTATTGAGTTTTTCATGCCAATCAATAAATGACCACCAGTCATCACTATCAACTACTAGCCCATATTCATCACAACGTTTTAGTGCGATGTCGATCTGTTGTAAGGCTATAGGCCATAATTCTTTGACCGTATTATCATCACTTGTTGCCATGAAATAGTCATATAAGACATCAATGTAAAACAGCGAATAATCAAATAAGAACGTATCATCAGCAATAATTTGTGGTTTGACAAAAATATTGGCCGAAACCATTCCATCTTCTCGCCTATGGCTTGCAAACAAATATAAGCAACGGCGAACAAGGTCATGTTGTTTAAATGTAACATTGTTAACTAAAGCTTGAAGTCGTAAGTCTCCTAACCACAATCGTCTATCTCGTTTAGGGCCATCTTCAAACACCTCTTGCATACAGTTTCGCAATGTGTGCACTGATACTTGATCTATCTTAGCGAGCTGAGGATCTTGTGTTTGACACTCAATACAGTATTTAGGTGCTGAACTTACCGTTTTAAACTCGATATCTTTAAACGTCAAATTGTATTTAGGCGATAGTGAAACAATCTCAATTTTCAAATAGCGAAAACAGTAACGTCTGGATAAGGTTATTTGTGCAGGTAGCACATCAATGTATTCATCGTGTTCTTGTAACCAACTTTTACTTAACCATCCTTGATATTGACCAAATGGCTCTGCAAGTTCACTCAAAGTTTCCGTAAAGGTGAACTTGATATGTGCAGGAGCATCGGGAGGACTGCCTACCGCATCACACAAAAAAGATAAATACCCAACACCATGTTGTCCAAAATCAATAATAAAACTTTCGCCAGTTTGAAAGCTTTGATTGAAATAAACTGTCGCAGGGCTAATGACCTTAGCCGACCATCCATGAACCGCTTTAGGATCATTAACTAATGTGATGATATTTTGCGCTTTGATAATTGTTTGATGAATTGTGGGTAATAAATTTTCGGCTTTAGAAATAAACGTTATGTCTCGAATCATAACAAGATCATCATTTTTTTGCATCGCTTGTGACATAGTCTTCTCCTTTAAAATATCTATTTTTAGGAGTATAGCTATGTGGTGCTTAAGGCAGCTACTTTGACACTGCCAGATTAGCGGTATAAATGGCAGTAGTAAAAAGATCATTAAGTGTCAGTTCACATTTTTAGAATTATTATTTTTAAACGGAAAGTTAATTACATTATTGTATGAGGAGTGAAAGTGAAAATAATTTTAATAATCATTACGGCTACATCTTTTTTAACTCAGCATTTTCACTCAGCATAATTAGAATTAATTAAAAGAAGTTAGGTAAGTATTATGAACCATTTAAAAATCATTAATTATTTTAATTCTGAATTAGATAAATTAGCACTGTATAAAAGTGATCCAGAAGGTAATAGTTTTGAGCATAACCATGAGTTTGATGAGCTGGTCATTGTAGAGCAAGGCCATGGACTGCACGTTATTAATGGTAAACCTTTATTTATTCAACAAGGTGATGTGTTTTTTGTACGTTGCCATGATTATCATTTCTATGATGATCTAGGCACTTTAAAACTGACAAATATCTTGATTAATCCTCGTCGAAAATTTATGTTTTTAAATAAGATAGAAATGTTATTGAATCGAATTTCCGCAAGTGATTTAAATTCTTATGTTTGGTTAGCACCTAGTCTAAGAAAAGAGTGTAATTCTGTTATCGATCAAATGTTCGATTTGCAAAACACATTAGAGTATCGTGAATTTTTATTTTTTAAATTAATTACCATTATTGATCAATCACAACGCCAAGCACAAAAAAATAACACACGTTATAAGCTTCACCTTCTGCTTAATCATTTACAAGAAAACTGCTTTGATGAATACGATTGGCATACTATTACTCAACATTTTCATTTAACGCTTAGAACAATGTTCAGGCATATTAAACAAGCAACAGGTTTAACACCAGAAAACTACATCAAACGACTTAGATTATTATCCGCACGCTCAAAAATTCGTGAAAGTGATATGACCATTACTGAAATATCTTTACTTTGCGGTTTTATCAATAGTACTCATTTTACAACGCTATATAAAAAAACATTTGGTATTACACCAAGTGAAGAAAGGAAAATCGGTAAGCAAAATTCAGTAGATTAAGCTAATAATTAATAGCTCAACTTGTAAATTTAATGAGTTGTCAAAAGTGTGAGTCTTCGCACAAATTTGATAAAAAGTCCAAAGTTCCTATAAATTACAGCCAAAAAAAGATTTTCGATGTCCAGATATTCAAGGTCAGATAAGAATTTCCTTTTAGAATATAGATATAATCATTAGTAAAACTATGAGGTCATCTATGATTCAAAAGCTACTTGATAAGGATTTTTTTGTTTCTAGTAAGCAAAACATCACTCTTGAACCTCGAGCACCACAACCCGTGTACCCTGAGCATACGCATAATTTTAATGAAATTGTTATTGTCACTAAAGGGTCTGGTAAACATGTTTTAAATGGTCAGCTTTTTGACCTTTATCCAAGCATGATGTTTTATATTCATGCAAGCGATTGCCATTTATATGAAAACGTTAATGATCTACATTTAACAAATATTTTATTTAGAGAACCAGATAAATTCAATTTTATCAATGGTATTAATGAATTAATCCCCAGTCAAAATTCTAACCAATCACACTATTTTGTGGATAAAAAATGTGACCAGCATGTGCAAGCCATTTTAAATCAACTCAATCAAGTTAATGAACAGCCAAATCCTGTTCAAGAAAGCCTTTTTTTGCAACTACTCTTGTTATTTAAACAAAATCAGTATGTTAATCAAGGTTCTGGTTCGACTGATACTCGAGTTAAACAATTGTTACACTGGCTACAAATTCATTTTAAAGAACCAATTGATTGGGATAAGATCACTCAGCAATTTTCATTGTCACTGCGCTCTTTTCATCGCCACATAAAAAATCAATTAGGCATTACTCCTCAAAAATACTTATTAAAATTGCGCTTAGCAGAAGCCTACACTCAATTATTATATACCAGTAAGTCAATTACAGCTATTGCTCAAGAATGTGGATTTAATGATAGCGCCTACTTTTCAACGTGTTTTAAACAAGAGTTTAAAGTTAGTCCACTCATATTACGTAATGATCCCGAAAAACATTATCATTAATCGTTATAAAAAGGACTTCAAGAACTATTTATGAATAAATATTTACGTTTATATAAACAGGATTATTTTATTTCAGAGATAAATACTGTTACTGTCGAAAAAAGAGATCATCAACAGATATTTCCTTTACATGATCATGATTTCCATGAAATTGTCATTGTCTGTTCAGGTAATGGATTGCATCATTGGAATGATTATATTTATCCCATTACCAGTGGCGATATTTTATATATTAATCCTAAAGATATTCACGGTTATGAATCAGTAACTAATCTTAAACTGTTTAATATTCTATATTTGCGAGAAGCGCTTTTTTTATCAGCTATCATTGAAAAATATCTTCCTAAACTTAATGCTAAACATACGGAACGTGTTTGGCGTATTAATCCCTCTTTTATTAAACAGCTATCACCATTGGTTGATCAATTAACAATTGAATCCCAAAAAAATAATTTAGCTTCGGTACATTTAGCTGAAACGCTATTTTTACAGTTAGTAATTTTATTAGATAGAATTAAGCAAGTTCCTAATGAACAATCTCCTACGGCAACTCATCAGTTGGATCTACTCTTTACAACCCTACATAATAGTCTTAGCTGTTCATTTAATTTAGAGATGTTTTGCAAACAAAATCACATTGCTGAACGATCAATTAGCCGTTTATTTAAAAGCCAAACAGGTATGACTATTAATCAGTATCTGCAAAAGCGTCGTTTATGTAACGCGATGTCATTACTGCGTAATACTCAATACTCGATCAGTATGATTTCATCGGAATGTGGCTATGACGATAGTAACTATTTTTCTGTAGTTTTTAAAAAAGAGACGCAACAAACACCATCCCAATATCGAGCAAAATTCAACGATAAAAGCAATAGAAAGTAAAAGTGATTGAATTGAAACAGATTGTTAAAATTGACTCTCTTTTAGACCAGTAAAAGAGAGCAATATATTATTTGAGGTAAAATACGGGTAATAACTCTTCACTTATCGGGCTGTTATCGGCATTACTTGGCATAATATCTTGCATAAATGCCCACCATTTTTGACAAGCTTGAGTCTTAGCAACCGCATCCCAACGCTCTTGGGATTCAATTTCCACATAAGCAAAAAGTAAACTACGCTTAGTGTCTAAAAAGATAGAATAGTTGTGCGCACCGTGAGCTTTGAGTTCTGTTACCAATTCTGGAAATATTTCATCGTGTCTTTTTTTATATTCTGCATGTTTATCTGGATGTACTTGCATGATTGTTGCTTTTCTTAACATGATCACTCCTTTTAATCTTATTTATGCATAACAAGATAGATTAAATAAATCTCATTTAACCTATCTCTATGTATTAACGGAAGAATGTTTTATTCATATATAGCATGATAAAGTTGTTCAATTTCACTAACATTTGTATCACGAGGATTACCGCCCGTGCATACATCATCAAAAGCAGCTTTTGCAAGTGCAGGGATGTCTTCACGTTTCACACCAATTGCTTTCAAATTAGCTGGGATACCGACATCTTGATTAAGCTGTTTTACGGCATCAACGGCTGCTTGTCTGGCTTGTTCTATGCTCATACTTTCAGTGCCAACAACCCCCATTGCCTTAGCAATATTACGGAATTTATCAGCGGTAAAATCAGCATTGTAAGCCATGATATGAGGGAGCAAAACCGCATTTGCCACACCATGCGGTGTACTATAAAATGCGCCAAGAGGATGAGCCATACCATGGACAAGACCTAAACCAACGTTTGAAAAGCCCATGCCTGCAATGTATTGCCCAAGTGCCATATCTTCCCCACCTTTTGCGACACCTTTAACTGAATCACGTAGCGAACGTGAAATAATTTCAATTGCTTTTAAGTGAAACATGTCAGACAGTTCCCACGCACCTTTAGTAATATAGCCTTCGATAGCATGAGTTAAAGCATCAACACCCGTTGCTGCTTTCAAACTTGCAGGCATGCTAGCCATCATATCGGAATCAATAATAGCAACAGCCGGAATGTCATGCGGATCAACACAAACAAATTTACGTTTTTTCTCTTCATCCGTGATAACGTAATTGATCGTTACTTCAGCTGCGGTTCCGGCTGTAGTTGGTATAGCGATGGTTGGAACCGCTGGTTTTTTAGTTGGTGCTACACCTTCTAAACTCCGCACATCAGCATATTCAGGGTTATTAATAATGATACCAATTGCTTTGGCAGTATCTTGTGGTGAACCGCCACCAATCGCAATTAAATAATCAGCGCCTGATTGTTTAAATATTTCAACACCCTTTTGTACTATACCAATCGTTGGATTAGGTATGACATCATCAAAAATTTGATAACTCAATCCATTATCATCCAATAATTTTGTAACTTTGGTCGCAACATTGAATTTAATAAGATCTTTGTCAGTTACGACTAAAGCTTTTTTAAAACCTCGTTTTTTTACTTCATCCACAATGTTAACAATTGAACCTGCGCCAAAATATGACGTTTCATTAAGAATCATACGATAAGACATAATTTTTTCCTTTAAATTAATTTGCCATACCTAAACCAACAATATTGGCAGCAACAATAATTACCAAACAACCAATACAAAGAACCCTTACTGGTTTTGTACCTGTACCAAGCCACTCTTTCAAAACTAATCCAACGATACCACCACATAATACATAAAAACTCATATGTAACATCCAACTCATAAAACCATATTCAGTCGGGATGTTGGCATGTCCCCATGCATAAAAGAAGAATTGGAAATACCACATTGCACCGCCTAATATGGCAAAAAGTACATTGCTGATTAGTAAGGATTTTGGAACAGAAATATCTTGTTTGAATGACAGTTCTTTTTTAATAAAGAGGCGTGAAATACAGAAACCAAGATTAACAATTGCACCACCACCCATAATGACAACATAACTTGGTAGTGCAACATAAAGGTTATCAACACCTAATTCAGCAGCTTTCGTGTGCATAGGTACAGCTGCACTCATAGCAAATGACATACCTGCTGAAAAAATACCACACATAATAGCCAGTAATAACCCTTTTTTAAGGTTAAAATCGACAACTTGTACACCAAGCGTTTTCTCTTTTAAAAGTCCGGCATAAGTAACTATAGCTACCCCAACAACTGCGACAGCAACGCCTAGTAGTGTCATTTTACCGCCAGTCGAAGCTACAAGTTCACCAAATTTTCCTTGTAAAATCGGAGTCATTAAGGTACCAACAATTAGCGTAATACCAATTGCAATACCGATTCCCATCGACATACCTAAATAACGCATGGTAAGGCCATAGCCAACATTACCCACTCCCCACATTGCGCCAAATAAAAAAACGGGCATCAATATTTGTGAACCAAATGAACCATAATAAGCCCAAAAATCGGGTAATAAAAAGTAGCTAATAGACCACGGTAAAATAATCCAAGAAAACAGACCAGCTATTGACCACATCGTCTCCCATGACCAGTTTTTCACTTTTTTTAATGGTGCATAAAAACAAGCAGCAGAAGTGGCACCCACAAAGTGCCAAAAAATGCCTAGAAAAATCGAACTACCCATATTTGTATCCTCATATCTAAACAATATTACTTAGTCTTTTTTTACTAAAGTTATTTATTGTTTTAATGCTTTTTTTAAAGGAAATCGTTTGTAAAAGGTCTGATATTGCTTTCCAATAATCGCAGATTTACACTACCGCCATTACGTTTATCTCGACCTTTTAACCACGTCTATTTGGTCGTTTTAATCATGCATGGTACAAACCATAAAGATTAAATTTTCAACATAGTTATCATATTTATTAGCGTTGACTTAAAACTTGCTGTTCGTATTGACGCACTTCATCCAACCATGATTGACCTATTGGGACATTATTAAGTTGACAATATTTATCCCAAACTGCTTGCCAAGGCAGGGATTTTTGTTCTTCTAATAATGCTAAGCGAGAAGTAAAATCACGGTTATGTTCGTACTGTTTGAGTTTATCCGTTGGTTCTAATAGAGCTTTTAATAAGCATTTTTTCATATTACGAGTACCAATTACCCAAGCGGCAATTCGGTTGATTGATGCATCAAAAAAGTCTAAACCGATATGTACACGATCGAACAATTTATTACGAATGATCTCACTGGCAATGTTTTGAGTTTCATCATCAAATAACACAACATGATCGCTATCCCAACGTACAGGACGGCTAACGTGTAGTAATAGATGTTCGACAAAAGGCATAACTGCGGAGATCTTATCGGAAATAACTTCTGTTGGATGGAAATGACCAGCATCTAAACACAATGCCGTTTTGCGAGATGTGGCATAAGCTAAGTAGAATTCGTTGGAGCCGGCAGTATAGGATTCTAAACCAATACCAAATAACTTACTTTCTACTGCGTCAATGTGGTATTTAGGATCGATCTTTTCGCTAATAATTTCATCAATAGATTCGACTAAACGCTGTCTTGGTCCAAATTTGTCAACCGTGATATCTTTCATGCCATCTGGTAACCAAATGTTCATAATTGACGCTGTACCTAACTCTTTACCAAAGTACTCTGATACTTTACGACAAGCTTTGCCATGATCAATCCAAAATTGACGAATTTGGTCGTTTGTGTGAGTTAAAGTTCCATCGTTACTCAGTGGGTGCGAAAAGTAAGTAGGATTGAAGTCTAAACCAATTTGATGTTTTTTGGCCCATTTTACCCAGTTGGCAAAATGTTCGGGTTTGATTTCGTTACGATCGACTTTGTGATCAGCTTCTAGGTAACAGGCATGTAAGTTTAGACGTTTAGGTCCAGGAATTAAACTGAATGCTTTATCTAAATCTAAACGCAGTTCATCAGCGCTACGTGCTTTGCCAGGATAATTTCCTGTTGCTTGAATGCCACCAGTTAATTCGCCTTCTTGTTTTTCAAAACCAGCCACATCATCGCCTTGCCAGCAATGTACTGAAATTGGCAAGCAAGCCATAGCGGCAATCGCGGCATCTGTATCTACACCTATTTCAGCAAATCTTGATTTAGCAATTTGGTATGCATTTTCAACTACATTCATGGAATACTCCTTTTATAAATTATATATATTTTTCAGATAATTAAATATTGTTTGGATAGTAATATTTAGTATCAAAATTTTGAGCAATTATCTGACGCAATGTTTTGACATTTTTTATGTAACCTAACGAAATCAATTGATAACCCACATTACCAAGCGCTGAAGATTCAATAGGCCCGGCAGTAACATTGAGTTGACAAAAATCAGCACATAACTGATTTAAAAAAGTGTTTTGACAGCCACCGCCTACGATATGTAACGTATTGATTTTTTCATTTGTGATCATTGCCAATTCTCTAATTACATCTCGATATAGATGAGCCAAACTATCAAAAACACAGCGAACTAACTGCGATAGGCGTTCAGGTGCATGACCGTAAGTTTCTAAACAGACTTGTTTTACGGTTTCTGTCATTGATTGAGGATTTAAAAATCGAGAATCATTTGGATTGATAATGTAGGCAAATGGGGGTTCTTGTTCCGCTAATTGAATTATTGAGCTTATATCCTTAATTTCATTTTCGGCGCAGATTCGTTGGAATAACCAGAGTCCCATTATGTTTTTTAAAACTCGATAATGGCCATCAACACCACCTTCGTTGGTAATATTTGCATTCAACGCTTGTTGCCCTGTAAACGGCTGTTTTGATTCGACCCCCATTAATGACCAAGTACCAGAACATAAATAAGCACTATTTTGATCGGTAATTGGTGAGGCAATAACAGCACTGGCTGTATCATGGCTAGCAATGGCAATAACAGGAATTTGATCGCCTTTTGGTGTTTGCCACGTTCCCACTTGATTACCAGGTTGAGAAATTTCACCAAACCATTTACGCGGAACACCTAAATAGTTGAGTAATTCATCATCCCAATCTTGTGTGGCAACATTAACTAATTGGGTAGTAGTGGCATTAGTGTATTCGCGATTTAATTGGCCAGTTAATCGATAGATAAGATAATCAGGAATCATCACTAAATCGGTTACTTGTGATAACCAAGCAGGATGTTCAATCATCATCGCTTTGAGTTGATAAAGAGTATTAAAAGTTAGAAATTGAATACCCGTTTTTTGATAAATCGTTTCTATACCAAGATCAGATTGTACAAGTGACATGACATTATCTGTGCGATGATCACGATAAGAATAAGTGGATCCGACTACTTGTCCATTTTTATCAAGCAATACATAATCAACGCCCCAAGTATCAATACCAATACTATCAATTTTGATATTTTGCTGAATAATTTTATTTAAACCGATTAGTATCTGCTGTTCTAGATAAACTAAATCCCAACAAAAATTATTACCTATCTCTTTAAATCCATTGCTAAATCGATGAATCTCTTCAAGGGTTATTTTTTGATTTTTCTGTTGATAGCATGACAGCATTACCCGCCCACTAGATGCCCCTAAATCTATTGCTACAATATATTTATCTACCATCAATATTGTCCTTGTTTGTTTCAATGGTGATAGTTTAGATAAAAGTAAATTTAGAGACTTTTAATTGATGGTCATTGTTCAATAGATATTGGCAGTATTTTTAAATTGAGTGTGATCTATTACACAAATTAACGATTTTGTTGGTTTTATACATTCCCATAAATTATTGGTATAATGATTTTTTCTACAAAATTTGAGAGTAATTAATGTCAAATCAGTTAAAAGCAATTATCCAGTATCTTCTTCCAAAACAGCTATTAACCTCGTTATTTGGTTGGCTAGCAAAAAAGCAGTTAGGTAGTGTTACTACTTGGATAATTCAGGGCTTTATGAAACTGTATAAAATAGATTTAAGTGAAGCCAAATTAGAAAATGCTAAAGATTATAAAACGTTTAATGATTTTTTTGCACGTAAACTGAAAGAAGATGCGCGTCCGATTGATGACGCGGTTAATTCTATTGTTATGCCTGCTGATGGGGTTATTAGCCAATTTGGTACGATTCAAGATAACTTATTATTACAAGCAAAAGGGCATTATTATTCTTTAGAATCATTGCTTGCTTGCCATTCAGATATGATTAAATTTTTTAAACATGGTTCTTATGCAACTACATATCTTTCACCGAAAAATTATCACCGTTTTCACATGCCTTGTGATGGCGTTTTACGTGAAATGATTTATGTACCAGGTTCACTCTTTTCTGTGAGTCAAGCAACTACTGAATGTATACCAAATATTTTTGCTCGCAATGAACGGGTGATCTGTTTATTTGAGACCGATTTAGGGCCAATGGCACAGATTTTAGTTGGTGCAACCATTGTAGGTAGTATTGAAGTAGAATGGGAAGGCTGTATCACTCCACCACGCGAAGGTATAATGAAACGTTGGGTCTATTCAGGCGAAGTAAAATTAGCTAAAGGACAAGACATGGGATGTTTTAAACTTGGTTCAACAGTTATTACCTTGTTTGCATCCAACACAATTGAATTTGATAGACACTTGAAAGTTGGTAATACTACATGTGTTGGTCAAAAATTGGCTGAAAGGATATAGCTTTATGTGGTTGCGTGGTATTTTATATTGTGCTTTATTGCTCTTTACATCAATAACATTGGCAGAACAAACAGCCATTACCATAGATAATGAAGAAGAGCTGTCACAAACAGTCAATCAATTAAGTGAGAAAAATGAAGAACTACGTCAAAATTTGGAACTTCAAAAAACACATTTAACCAGCATTGTTAATGAACAAAATAATATTACCACGCAAATTTCGCATGTTCAAAATACATTATCAACCCTTGCTGAACAAGGGGAATGGCTAAGTTTTTCAACTGCACTTGGCGAAACCCTTCGCCAACAATTGTTAAATCTACCAGAAAAACCAAAATCACAACCACTTGATGCTGAAATAGCGGAAGCAAAAGTTCAGCAACTAAATTACAGTACAAATTTAAAGGCATTAGATAGCTATCCAACATTATCAAACTCATTTAATAGTTCAAAACTTGCCAGTCAGTATCGTCGATTAATTCGAGAACAAAGCGAATTGCTTAAAACGCTGATTTCAGGCACTGATACCACAATTTTAGAGTTAACAAAATTAAAAATATCCAATAAGCAATTAACCAATGCCATTGACGAAGTTAATGATGCGGCACATCGTTATTTTTTCTGGGTTGCTGATGTAAATCCAATTTCATTGGAGTATCCAGTTAATTTAGCAAAAGATGTGGTTTATGTTCTGTTTTCTATCGATACGTTAACTCAATTATATAACGCCAGTTGTGAAATACTATCCTCACCTAAATCACTATTTTTATTAACATTGTCAATGATATTTGTTTTCGCACATTTCAAAATGCGAGCCAAATATTATGCTTTTTTAAACAAATCCGCTACGCGTGTGGGTAAAGTGACGCAAGACAGTTATTCATTAACGTTAAAAGTGGTTGTTTATTCGTTAATTATGGCGTTACCTGTACCCATTCTATGGGCTGTGTTTGGTTATTCTTTACAACAAATTAATTGGGATTATCCAGTAGCTATAGCGCTAGGCTATGGTGTTAATGCTGCAGCACCGATTTTATGGGTCTTTATAATCACAGCTCATTTTGCGGAAGAATCCGGACTATTTATTACTCATTTTAGCTGGTCAAAAGCTAACGTTCGTGAGGCAATGAAATACTATAAACTTTCAGTATGGGTGGTGATCCCTCTTGTAATGATTGTAATGAGTTTTGATCAGTTTAATAATCGCCAATTTGCCGCCACTATTGGACGTTCTGCCTTTATAATTTTGTGCTTTGCACTAGTATTTATGAGCAACTCAATTCATCGAGCAGGAGTTCCTTTATATATAGATAAAAAAGGCTCAGGTGATAATCTCTTAAGCCATATTTTATGGTTTATCTTATTAAGTGCGCCCTGGTTGGCCATTATTGCCGCTTGTTTAGGATATTTATCTACAGCTCAAGTTTTATTAGGTCGACTTGAGGCTTCAGTTATTATTTGGTTCGGTTTATTAGTTATCTATTTTATGATTCGTCGTTGGATGTGGATCCAAAAACGTCGCATCGAATTTGAACGAGCAAAACAGCGCCGACTAGAACGCATGCAACGCGCTAGAGGTCATGATGAAGAGTTAACAATTAATGACAGCGTGGATGAACCTGTCATTGACTTAGATGCAATTAGTGCTCAATCATTACAATTAGTTAGATCGATTATAATGCTGATAGCGTTAATTAGTATGATTTTACTTTGGTCAGAATTGCACTCAGCGTTTGCCTTTATGAATAATATTAAACTCTGGGGTACAAGCGTAATAGTAAATGGAACCGAAGTTGAACAATACATTACTTTAGGTGCTGTCTGTATTGCCATTTTAGTTATGACCATTACCGTTCAATTAGTCAAAAATCTGCCGGCACTACTTGAATTAGGTATCCTTCAACATTTAGATTTAGCACCAGGTACAGGTTATGCCATCTCAACCGTATCAAAATATATAGTGTTGATGATAGGTAGTATGATTGCGTTTTCATTTATCGGTATTGATTGGGCAAAAATTCAATGGCTTATTGCGGCACTAGGTGTCGGATTGGGATTTGGTTTACAAGAGATATTTGCAAACTTTATTTCAGGTTTAATTATCTTGTTTGAAAAACCAGTACGTATCGGCGATACGGTTACCATTCGAGATTTAACGGGAAATATCACCAAAATCAATACGCGTGCGATTACCATTGTTGATTGGGATCGCAAAGAAATTGTTATGCCAAATAAAGCATTTATTACCGAACAGCTAGTCAATTGGTCATTATCCGATTCAATAACCCGAATTGTACTAACTATTCCCGCAACCATTGATGCAGATAGTGATCTTGTGATCAAATTGCTACAACAGGCTTGTGAAGAGTGTGAATATGTACTTAAAGATCCTGAACCACAAGTATTTTTAGTTGATATTCAAGAAGGTATTCAGTTATTTGAAATACGCGTATTTGCGGCTGAAATGGGACACCGTATGCGGCTACGCAGTGCAATTCATAAGTTGATATTAGAAGCTTATCGTGCACACAATTTACAATTACCATTCCCACCTTTACAGACAAACTTGGAAGCACTTGGTCGCAAAAGTGGGCGTCGTAGTTATAATGTTGGTACGATTTAACCAAATAGAGTTTCTAACCAGGGCACACCAAATGCACCGGGAGCTAAAAGCACAAATGCCCAAATTGGTGCTGAAGCAATATTAGCTAAATTAAATTTACTTGCTGGCATATGCATAGTGCCAGCAATAAGCGGCACAAATGCTCGTAATGGACCAAAAAATCGACCAATAAATACTCCTAACGTACCATAACGTTGAAAGAATTGTTCTGCACGAAAAATAAGTTTTGGATGTTTGTTTAGCGGCCATGAGGCGATCACTTGTTGATGATAGTGTTTACCTAACCAATAAGATACCCAATCCCCTAAAACTGCTCCTACTGAAGCTGCAATCATTACAGGAAGAAACGATATTGCACCACCACCAATTAAGGCGCCAGCCCCCAATAATATGGCTGTTGCAGGCACAAGTAATGAAATAACAGCCATTGACTCACCAAAAGCCAATAAAAATATAATTGGTAATGACCATATTTGATGAGTCTGAATAAATTGCATTATTATGTGTGTGATTTCTTGTAAAGACATAGTTTGAATTGATGAATTAGCAATTGATTATAATTTTTTATTTTACCATAATATTAAATGTATAGGATTTGAACACATTAATTATTTGCTGCTTTTATAATAATAAGTATATTGATTTACTCATTATTAACGTTAATAAGCTAATCTTAATCAAATCTATTTGTTAATAATCAAAATAGCCAGAGATCAATTATGACGATCGGAACAACTTCGTTAGAAGTAACCAAATTCAGTAATAGTACATTGCAAAACCCACAAACAGATATAATAGCTATCGAAAAACCAGTTGCCTTAGTTTATAACGGTATTTCACATGTTGTTATGATGGCAACGCCTAAAGATCTCGACTATTTTGCGATTGGCTTTTCATTAACTGAAAATATAATTGAGTCGGTTAATGATATTTATGGCATTGATATCGTTGAAAGAGCAGAAGGAATTGAAGTTAATATTGAATTATCATCAAGACGTTTTGCCCAATTAAAAGAAAAGCGTCGTAATCTAACAGGTAGAACAGGATGTGGAATTTGTGGTACTGAGCAAATTGAGCAAGTTTGTCAAAGTATTTCACCTCTTCAACTAAATGATAAAATAAAATTATCTAATTTTAGTGACTCTCTTGCATATTTAACCAATGTTCAATCAGTTGGTAAACAAACTGGCTGTACCCATGCTGCTGTCTGGCTTGATTTGAATGGGCAATTCTTGGCGGGCTTTGAAGATATTGGAAGGCATGTTGCATTAGATAAATTACTCGGCTACCGGGCAAAACAGCAACAATTGAGTAATCAAGAACAGAAAGGAGTTATTCTGGTTTCTAGCCGTGCCAGCTACGAAATGGTTCAAAAAACAGCTATCTGTGGAATCGAAATCCTTTTGGCGGTTTCTGCCGCAACGTCAATGGCCATTGATAACGCTAAACAAAATAACTTAACGCTGATCGGATTTTTTCGAGGTGAAAAAGGAGTTATTTATTCAGATTTCGGTCGTATTATTGAATGAGATTAAATTTAATTCTAAGCTACTATAATTTAAAAAAGTATAATACCTAAAAAGTGTTTTTTAACGTATTATCAATGTTATGCATTTCAAAATAACACTTCAAAAAATAATAAAAATATTTTTATATTATAATTAAATTAAAGATAAATGAATTAGCATCTTTCTTTATTGCATGAAGATCAGCATAATATACAACTATGAAAACAACTACATTGTTTTTCTTGTATATTTTTAGGTGATCTTTTTCTGTAATTATAAAATAGAGTTATTTATCTCGACTATGTTCTATTATTAAATAGCATATTATTTATAACTCTATTTCTCAAAACTGACAATAATTGTTAGCAAAGAGACATCTAATTTTTTTGTGATTATATTTAATCACCAATTTTTTTAGTTTTTTTCGATAATTTGAAAGGGTACAGTCATGCATCAAACATCTGATATACAGCAAGCAGTTAATTTTATTCAACAACATACCGATAAAAAACCAACAATTGGGATTATTCTTGGTTCTGGGTTAGGTCCTTTTGCCGATACGCTTGAAGATGCGGTTCACATCCCTTATGACACGATTCCTCATTTTGCAAAATCTGCAGCTGTTGGACATGCAAACGAATTAGTAATTGGTCAAAGTGGCGATAAAACTGTAATCGCAATGAAAGGTCGTTTTCACTATTATGAAGGTTTTTCATTGGATCAAGTTACTTTTCCTGTTCGTGTGATGAAAATGCTTGGCGTTGAAAAACTGATTATTACTAATGCTTGTGGCGCTGTAAATACTAGTTTTAAACCAGGCGATTTGATGCTGATCACCGATCATATTAATCTGACAGCCAATAACCCATTAATTGGACCAAATAATCCAGATCTTGGTGTTCGCTTTTTAGATGTAAGCGAAGTTTATAATAAACAATTACGTGCAATTGTTTCTGATGTAGCAAATGAACTTAACATTACATTGCAACAAGGTGTTTATGCATGGTGGACAGGACCTACTTATGAAACTCCAGCCGAAATTAGAATGATTCGAGTATTAGGTGCCGATGCAGTGGGCATGTCAACTGTACCCGAAGCAATTATTGCCCATCATTCAGGTATTAAAACTATTGGGATCTCTTGCTTAACTAACATGGCATGCGGCATATTAGATCAACCTTTAGGTCACGAAGAAGTAATTGAAACAGCTGAGCGTGTTAAATCAACATTTTTACAGCTAATCACTAAAACAATAGCGCGTTTTTAATCAATACTTTTTATTATTTACTATAAAAGGTTCACATTATTTTAGGAATAAATAATGAACATTAAAGATAGATTGAAAATAATGATGTTTTTCCAATATTTTATTTGGGGAAGCTGGTTAGTTACATTCGGTGGTTATCTGTTCAACACTTTGCACTTTTCAGGTTCCGAAGTAGGAATGATTTTTAGTACAAAAGGTTTAGCTGCATTAATAATGCCTTGCATTATTGGCATTATTGCTGACAAATTTTTGCAGCCTAAATATTTGTATATGCTTTGCCACTGCGTTTGCGCTATTGCGCTGTTTTATGCTGCATCAGTCAATAATTCGACAATGCTATTTTGGGTGATGTTATGTAATGCATTTGCTTTTATGCCAACCATTGCATTATCAAACTCTATCAGTTATCACTGTCTGGACGAAGAAAAATTAGATACAGTCTCTGTTTTTCCTAAAATTAGGGTTTTTGGTACTATTGGTTTTATTGCTGCAATGTGGATGATTAGCTTACTAAAATTCGAATTGAGCAATGCTCAGCTTTATGTTGCAAGTGCTGCGTCAGTTTTGTTAGTGATGTATAGTGCAACATTACCTAATATTACCATAAATAAATCACAGCAACAGTCTTGGAGTTCTCGTTTAGGTCTAGATGCATTTGTACTGTTTAAGAATCCGACCATGGCCGTGTTTTTTCTATTTGCAATGTTACTTGGTGCAATCTTACAAATCACTAATACATTTGGTGGTGCATTTTTACATGATTTTGGTAAAAATCCCGAGTTTAAAAATAGCTTGATTGTTCAGTATCCAGCAATTTTGTTATCTGTTTCACAAATGGCTGAAGTGGCATTTATTTTGACCATTCCTTTCTTTCTTAAGAAATTTGGTATCAAAAAGGTCATTATGATCAGCTTGATTGCTTGGACGCTCAGATTTGGTCTGTTTGCTTTTGGCGATCCAACGCCTTTTGGTTTTGTACTATTAATGTTGTCAATGATTGTGTATGGCTGTGCATTTGACTTTTTCAATATTTCGGGTTCTATTTTTATCGAAAAAGAAGTAAACCCTAATATCAGAGCGAGTGCACAAGGGTTATATATGACCATGGTTAATGGCATTGGTGCATATTTAGGATCAATATTGAGTGGTTTTGTTGTTGATATGTGTACCCATGACAATGTTAAAGATTGGCAAACAATTTGGATGATTTTTGCATCTTATGCACTTATATTAGGAGTAGTTTTTTATTTCACATTTAACTACCGCCACAGTAAATCCGAGCCTGTTGTGCAATAATTTACTGGTCAAACTAATGAGCTAAATATAATAGCGTTCATTCTGTTCTGATTCTTTTAGTATTCTTTATACTAATTATTAAGTAATTAAAGAGGCGCAGGGGATAGCCCCTGTGACTCTAATTGTGTTTGTTGAAGATAATATTTTGTTAGAGTAATGAGATTTAAATATGAAAGAGAAATTTGTGGGTGGTTTTTTAGTTTTTTTAGGAGCATGTAGCTTTGGGGTGCTTTCTTCAATTGTAAAAACCGCTTATAAAGATGGCTATACACTTGGCGAAGTGACTGGAGTTCAATGTTTTTTAGGTATGATTATGTTGTGGTTGACTCATTTTTTAGTTAAATCACTAAATAAATCAAATACTGATTTTACTACCAAACGCCAATTAACTAAAAAATGGAAAACCTGTGCCGTTGGTATTTTTCCGGGATTAGTGGGTATTTGTTATTATCAATGTGTACAATTAGTTCCCGCATC
Organism: Gilliamella apicola; assembly: GCF_000599985.1. Lineage (NCBI taxonomy): Bacteria > Pseudomonadati > Pseudomonadota > Gammaproteobacteria > Orbales > Orbaceae > Gilliamella > Gilliamella apicola. The sequence continues at coordinate 883,337 of NZ_CP007445.1, read as the reverse complement.
AATAGCTATTATTTTATTAATGCAATATCTTTGGATAAGTATCATCATTGATTTTGTTATCTTTAAAAATAAGCCAACTAACATTCAAATTTTAACCGTAGTTGCGATTATTTTTGGTAGCTGTTTAGCTGCGGGTATTTTTAATGAAGACATTAAATTGAATTTAACTGGCTGTCTGTTTGGATTTTTAGCCGCATTAATGTACTCATTATTTATCACGACCAGTAGTAATATTGGTAATGATTTACCAAAATTAGAAAAAAGTGCATTGATGATAACGGGCGCTTGCATTGTGACATTCTTAATTTTTCCGCCTATGTTTTTCTTTAAATTTGATATCAGTGATAAACTTTATCAATTAGGTTTTTTATTAGCTTTGTTCGGTACAGTCTTACCACCATTTTTATTTGCAGTGGGTATGCCTAAAATAGGAATTTCATTAAGTGCGATATTATCAGCAGCAGAATTACCCGTGGCTGTTACCTGTTCTTATCTTTATTTAAAAGAATTAGTATTTTTTAACCAATGGATGGGCGTTGTAATTATTCTATTGGCCATTGCATTATCAAATTTAAAGCATTTAAAAAATAATAGATAATTTATGAGTGCGGTTAACAACCGCACTTTAGTAAAGTTGAGTATGTAAATTAACAACTAATCTAATATTTTGAGACAACAGTCTTACATATAACTCTTTAACCATTTAATAAATAAATCAACTTTAGGGTTATATCTCTCTTTTGGTGTACAGATATAATAATGTTGAGGGCACTCCACTTCCATCCCTTCAAATGGAGTAACTAATAAGCCTGATTCGAGATAATTTTTAACGATCTGTTTTCTTCCCATCGCAATACCAGCATGATTTATTGCGGCTATTGCAGCTAAATCTGAACGATCAAAACATATATTTTGCATTTCGCTAAAATCGTATGGCAATGAAAAATGTTTTGCCCAACTTTCCCATTCATCAAAACTTGAATCATATCCCCACGCCTGAGTGTCATGCAGTATAAAACATTTCGATAAATTCTCAATTTTGTTATATAAATCATTTTGCTGTGCATAATAAGGACTGCAAACAGGGATAATGGTTTCATTCAATAAATGTTCACTGATTAAATCATCATAAACTTCATCATCATAATAAATTGCTAAATCAACACGATGTCGACTGAAATTGATAATTTCGTTACCAGATACAATGTTTAACGATATATAGGGATAGTGTCTGGCAAATAGTGATAATTTTGGAATTAACCAATTTTGAGCAAAAGAAGGTCTTGAAAAGATAGTCAAAGTACCAAAAACTTCTTGGTTTTTAATTTCTAATATTTCTTGATTTAAAATATTTAGAGACTTTTTGACTACTTTAAATAAGTTCATACCTTCATGAGTTAGGGCAATTCGTCGATGAAATCGCTGAAATAATTTAAATGAAAGTTCATCTTCTAGTTTATTAATTTGATGACTTACCGCACTCGGACTAATGCAAAGTTCTTCAGCAGCCAATGCAAATGATAAATGACGAGCAACTGACTCAAATGTATGTAGTTTAGATAATTGATAACGGTTAATAACATGATTTTTAGTTAAAAATCTATTTTCATCATACATAATAATTCTCCTTTACTAGTCCTTTAGTACACTAATTCATGTATTTCCCTGCTGAATTTTACACTTCTAAATAATTATTAACACGAAATTTGTTGAAATATTAGCGTTTTTTGATTTTAATCACATTTATAGATGAATTCAATTCATGTCAAAACCTTTATTGATCATTTGTCAAATTATCACCAAAAACTTCTAATAAAGCTAGCAATTAATAAATAACATAGGGAGGGGAATATGGATTCGCAGTTCTGGATTATTTGTGTATTAATCACCAGTATCATTCTTATAGTAATCTCGATCGTAAAATTTAAGCTTCATCCTTTTTTAGCTTTATTACTTGCCAGCTTCTATGTGGGTGCTTTAATGAGAATGGCTCCATTAAAAATGATTGCAGCAATCGAAGACGGCATTGGTAGCACGTTAGGTTTTTTAGCTGCGGTAATTGGATTAGGTACCATTCTTGGTAAAATGATGGAGATTTCAGGTGCCGCTGAACGCATAGGGCTGACATTGCAAAAATGTCGCTGGTTATCACCACAAGTTATTATGGTAATAGTAGGTCTTATTTGCGGTATTACCCTGTTTGTCGAAGTGGGTGTTGTATTATTAATTCCATTAGCTTTTTCAATCGCTAAAAAAACTGAGACGTCTCTTTTAATGCTAGCTATTCCACTCTGTACTGCATTAATGGCCGTTCATTGTATTGTTCCACCTCATCCTGCAGCACTGTTTGTCACAAATGCATTGGGTGCTGATGTTGGAACAGTGATCGTTTACGGATTGGTTATCGGATTATTAGCATCACTAATTGGCGGTCCTATCTTTTTAAATTGCATTAAAAATAAAATCCCTTTTAAAACTGTGCCTGAAGAGTTTTCAGATATGAAAGTAAAAACAGAAGAAGAGCTACCTTCTTTAGGCATAACATTATTTACGATATTACTGCCGATTGTTTTGATGTTAATAAAAACAATAGCAGATTTTATTGTGGATAAAAATTCTTTTAGTTACTCACTATTAGAATTTATCGGTAACCCTATTACAGCAATGTTTATTGGTGCCTTTGTTGCTTACTATATGCTAGGTATTCGACGCAATATGTCTATGTCGGTGTTGCTATTTAAGACTGAAGACTGCTTTTCATCCATTGCAAATATTTTATTAATCATTGGTGCTGGCGGAGCATTTAATGGCATTTTAAAAAATAGTGGATTAAGTGATGGTTTAGCAGGCATTTTGTCTAATTTAGATATGCACCCGATTTTATTAGCATGGTTAGTGGCGATAATTTTACATGCAGCGGTAGGATCGGCAACTGTCGCAATGATGGGCGCAACCGCTATCGTTTCACCAATGTTACCTCTTTATCCTAACGTAAGTCCAGAAATCATCACATTAGCAATCGGTTCAGGGGCTATTGGGTGCACAATTGTTACAGATTCTTTATTTTGGTTAGTTAAGCAATATTGTGGTGCAACATTAAATGAGATATTTAAATACTATACATCAGCCACTTTTATTGCATCATTAGTCGCATTAGCTGGTACTTTTTTACTATCTTATATTATTTAAAATATATTACAGGAATAAATTATGATCCCTAAAGATGTTGAAAAGTTAATACAAAAATATCCTTTAGTCGCTAATTTAGTACAACTAAAAGAAACAGCTTGGTTTAACCCAAATATAACTAGCTTGACAGATGGGTTATCTTATGTAACACTGAGCGAGCAAGATGTTAAGGATGCAAGTGATAGATTAGCAAGATTTGCACCTTATTTATGCAAAGCATTTCCAGAAACAGCAGTAACGAAAGGAATAATTGAGTCCGAGGTTGTTGCGATTCCCAATATGAGAGCGGTACTTGAAAGCCGTTATCAACACAAAATCACAGGAAGTCTGTTCCTCAAGAAAGATAGCCATTTACCAATTTCTGGTTCAATAAAAGCTCGTGGTGGTGTGTATGAAGTACTAACCCACGCAGAAAAGCTAGCAATTGAAAATGGTTTATTAACCGAAAAGGATGACTACACCAAATTATTTTCTGACAGATTCACCCAATTTTTTAGTCGATATAATATTGCAGTAGGTTCAACAGGTAACTTAGGCCTATCTATTGGTATTATTAGCGCCAAATTAGGTTTTAAAGTTAATGTTCATATGTCTAGTGATGCTCGCGAATGGAAAAAACAGAAATTACGTTCACATGGTGTAAATGTTATCGAATACCAACAAGACTATAGTGTTGCAGTTGAAAAAGGCCGCAAAGCTGCAGAGTCTGATCCTAATTGCTTTTTTATTGATGATGAAAACTCAAAAACCTTATTTTTAGGATATGCAGTGGCTGGCGAACGCCTTAAAAAACAGTTTACCGAAATGAATATAAAGGTGGATAAACAACATCCATTATTTGTTTACCTTCCTTGTGGAGTGGGTGGTGGACCAGGAGGCGTTGCATTTGGATTAAAACTTGCATTTGGTGATGATGTACACTGCATTTTTGCTGAACCGACTCATTCACCTTGTATGTTTTTAGGTGTTTATACTGGATTACATGACCATATTTCTGTTCAAGACATTGGTATTGATAATATCACCGCTGCTGACGGTTTAGCTGTAGGCAGACCTTCTGGATTTGTAGGGCGAGCAATGGAAAGATTAATTGATGGCTATTACACCATTAATGATCAAGAGATGTACGATTTACTCGGTTTATTAAATCAACAACAACATATTCAATTAGAACCTTCAGCTTTAGCTGGAATGCTTGGTTTATTACATGTTGAAAAAAATTCAACATATTTAGAAAGAATTAAAGTTTCACCTGAAATTTTAACAAATGCGACGCACTTAGTCTGGGCAACTGGTGGTGGCATGGTTCCAGAGGAGGAAATGGGAAAATATCTTAGCCTTGCAAAAATATAAAATACATTAATATTTAATGTGATAAATAATCTATTTTATGGTGGTTTATTTTCTAAAAATTAGATCACCATGAAAATTAATAAGGAAGAGGAAGTAAAATTTGGCAGTTTTAGTTATTTTTTTATACTAAAACATAACATTGACCTGAAATATCTTTACAACATAGTAACAATCGTTTTTTTAATTGTCCTACACATTGTTATATTTTTGTCCTGAATAAAAAGGAAGTTATAGAATGAAGACACATAAAAAACCATTATTTACCCTAGTACAGAGCAGTGAATCAATACCCGAAACAAATACTTTAAGTTTTTTAGACTCTAAATTAAATTATCCTGATAGTATTAATGAAATTATTGCATTACGCATCAAAGAACACAAATTGCATCATGGTGAATATAAAGATAAGGAATTCAATTGTAAACACCATAATGACAGCAATAAAGGATTTAGTTTTATATTTGGTGAAAATTTTGAGTCAGAACACCATAAAAAACAAATTGGTATTTTAAAAGATGAATTAGCGTTAGCTAAAGAATCAAATAAAGTCAAACAATTACTTAGTAGCCGTTTAAAACAAATGGCAAAGATTTACCCTTGTGTTGAGATTGATCTAAATAATATCAACGTGATACCAACAAAAATTAAAGAACATCTTTTTGCCCCACCACTCATATTAACGGATGATAATGCCATTATGCTTTGGGATGATTAATCAGTTAATATTAATAAATATAAAAAAATCTACAGCGTTTATGCTGTAGATTTTATTTATATCGCTTTGTTAATCTAATCAATAATTTTATATGTTCAACTTTTCTATCCACATTAATTCTAAAGATAAGCAAACAAAACAAGTATCATTTATGATGATTAAAAGCCAGTGGTAAAGACAATTGTTTCAACCGATATAAATAAAAGTTTACCGTATTTTGCGGTAAACTTTTTAATAAAGAGATTTAATCTTTATAAGCTATTAAACTGCTTTAACTCAACTGTTGAATGCACTTTCACCGTGGCTATTAATATCAAGACCTTCTCGTTCATGTTCTTCACTAACGCGTAAACCAACACAAATATCCGCAATTTTATAAGAGATAAAGGCAATAACAGCCGTCCAAATGACACAGGTAATTACGCTCATTAATTGGATTCCAACTTGAGTAGCCATACCTATTTCGTCGGCATAACCTACTCCACCTAATGATTTTGAAGCAAAGATACCCGTCAATAAGCAACCAACGATACCACATACACCATGTACACCAAATACATCACAAGTATCATCAATTTTTAAGATTCTTTTTAATGAAGAGACGCCCCAAACACCAGCAAAACCACAAATAAGGCCAATTAGCATTGCGCCACCTACACCCACAAATCCTGCTGCTGGTGTGATTCCAACTAACCCAGCTATCACTCCTGATGCTGCACCTAAACATGATGGTTTGCCTCGTAGAAACCATTCGGCAAATGACCAAGATAAAACCGCTGCGGCTGTTGCGGCGACAGTATTAATAAACGCTAATCCTGCAACTTCATCAGCATGAGTTGAAGAGCCAGCATTAAATCCAAACCAACCAATGTAAAGAATTGCCGCTCCAAGATAAACATAAGGAAGATTAAATGGTTTTAATGGTTCACGATTAAAACCGATTCGATTTTTAAGTAAATAAGCCCCGATTAAACCAGCAACCGCAGCATTAATATGAACAACTGTGCCACCCGCAAAATCTAAAGCACCTTCATCACCTAAAATACCACCGCCCCATACCATATGAGCCATTGGTATATATGAAAATGTAAACCATAACACCATAAAGATTAGTACAGCAGAAAAGCGTATTCTTTCAGCAAAAGCACCAAGTATTAAACAGCATGTAATACAGGCAAAAGAGCCCTGAAATGCAACCCAAATTAATTCATAAATTGAACCGGTAACATCCGTTATATCAATATTTACTAATAACAAGTGTTCAAAATTACCAAAAAACCAATTTCCCTCACCAAAAGTAAGCGTATAACCATAAACGATCCATAACACAGAAATCAGTGAAAAAGTAACTAATACTTGTGATAACATAGATAACACGTTTTTAGATCGTAATAAACCACCATAGAATAATGCAATACCAGGAATAGACATAAACAGTACTAATGCAGTACAAATCATCATAAAACCATTATCAGCATTATCCGCGTGGTCTATAACAACATCTGCAAAAGCGCAAGTAGGAAAAATAAGACACAATGGTAAAATACATTTCTTCAACATAATAATATCCTTAATTATGATTATAAAGCGGATTCATCCGTTTCACCGGTACGAATACGAACAACATGCTCAAGTGAAGTTACAAAGATCTTACCATCACCAATTTTGCCAGTATAAGCAGCCTTAGAAATAGTACTAATCACTTCATCAAGTTGTTCATCATTGATTGCTAAGTCTATTTTTACTTTCGGTAAAAAATTAACGTTGTATTCTGCTCCACGATAGAGTTCAGCATGCCCTTTTTGTCGACCAAATCCTTTAACTTCAGTAACAGTTAATCCGGTAATTCCAATATTTGATAATGATTCTCTGACTTCTTCTAACTTGAAAGGTTTAATAATTACTGTAACTAATTTCATCAATTGCTCCTCATGAATATGGTATATGATGAAATATGCAAACTCTGTGCCATAAAACTATATTTACGCGACTACTCTATCTTGCTTTTAAAATTCATATAAAAATTATTAAAAACTGCAAAATTGATTTGTTTTCGCTGTCATTGAAGAAGTTTACAGCAGACTGTAAATGCTCTTTTAATTGAGGTTTTAGGCAATAAAGTATCTTTTAATTAAAATGTTATTTGATTGGAGTGCGGTGTTTTTAATGCATTACTCAATTAAATTACGCTTTATTCAAAACATGAAGTAATTAAAATAATTTGTAATTAATCAAAAGTATTATATTGAAAGTTAATTAAATTGATGTAGGTTTAAGTGAAGTGATCATTAACAAAACAATGTTAAAGCGTTAATTTATTCTTTGTCGAAATTCTAATTAACAAAAATAGATGTATTTTTATTATGCACAAAAATAGTGCTTATGCTTCTATTTGGTGCTTGTTCCAATAAAATATTAATAGGATTAGAAGGTTACCATTAATTTACGATATTCATCATAAGCAAAGTGATCGGTCATACCGCTAATATAATCTTGTATTAATCGACAGCGGTAATAAAATTCCCAATAGGCAAATTTAGGATCATTTTTTCCAATCAAATTCGTTGCCTGTAGATAAGCATCACAATGTTTAGCAGAAAGTTTATGATAAAGTCTGGTTTCGATTGGGTATTGCTGATGATTGTTTTCTATGGCAAGTTTGAAAAATTCTTCAGTTGGCATGTTTAACAATGGGCTGTAAATATCTAATAATCCACTTATAATGCGGTAACCTTGTAATTCTATATTTTCAACCGATTCATGATTAAAAACATGTTCAACCCCTACCCTTTTAAATATTTTTAATAATTGATATTCGGCTCCATGATCTTCCAATAATGCATGATTAAACGAACCATGATAGATCTCTTCGATATTTTCAACAAAGCGTTCAGCAGCATGGGAAACAAGTTTACCAATGGTATTCACTCGTAGGTACATAAAAAATTGTCCAATAGCGATTGAGTTAAATTTTTTTTGCTCCAGATTTACATATGGACGTTTTACTACTTTATCAAATAAATCACCCTCTTTAATAATTCCCCAAGCTTTTTCTAAATAGTGATAGAGCTGTTGAACCGTAAAGAGTTTTTTTTCTACTGCATCTTCAAGATCTGCAATACAGTAAGAGATGTCGTCAGCTGCTTCCATAATATAAGTGAGAGGATAGCGATGAAATCGCTGAATTTCTAATTGGTTAGATAATTTTTTTATAAACGGCTCTTCAGACAAATAATAACCAGGTTTTTTCATTAAATAAGAAAACTCAGTTGGTATATCTTCTTTAGGCAAATAAGCAGGTTTAGTGTATTTTAATATTGAGGCGACTTGTGAATAAGTGAGATTTAGCCTTTGGATACTATGTACTAATCTTATGGCTTGAGCGTTACCTTCAAAGTTGGATAAATCACGACGGATTTTAATTTTTAATTCTTTAATCGTGTCATCATCCGATTCTTGTGGTTGCAGTACGGAATATTTTGGTTGAGCCTCTATGCCTAATTGTTTAATAAACCATTGATTTATTGCTTTTTCACCAAAATGGCCAAATGGAGGATTGCCAATATCATGCATTAAGCAAGCCATTTCAACTAAACTTTCTATTGAGGTAACAACAGTATCTAACCCATAGGTTTTAAGTTTTTTTGACTTATTTAGTCGATGGACAATTTCTTTAACAATATATCGACCGACTTGTTGAACTTCCATTGAGTGAGTAAGACGAGTTCTGACAACAGAGTTTCTTTCTAGCGGAAATACTTGTGTTTTTTGTTGTAACCGTCTTATCGCAGCGGAATTGATTATTCTTCCTCGATCACTCTCAAACTGGCGAACAATTGAATAGGGATCATTTAAAACCTCGTATGCTTTACTTGCATCACGTTGATAATTGATTTTTTTTGAAAAGTCTACCATATTCAATCCTTTGTATTTAAACTGCTACAATTGTTGTTTTGCCCATTTAAGTGATGATTGATACTCTTCAGGTAAAAGCGGAGTTAAAAGAGATAAAGAGTGTTTCAATTTCTCTGGTTGACTGTGAGTTAAATTTAGATGTCCAACTTTACGACCGGCTCTGATTTCTTTTTCATACCAATGTAGATGAACTAAATCAATAGACAACCAATTTAGGTTTAATTGAGTTCCAACTAAATTGATCATAACCGATGGCGCAAATACATTCGGTTGTGGGAGTGGTAATGCCAATATCGCTCGCAAATGTAACTCAAATTGACTAATGGATGCGCCATTTTGTGTCCAATGTCCACTATTATGTACTCTTGGTGCTAATTCATTAATTAATAAGTTATCGCCAATGACAAAACATTCCATTGCCATTACACCAATGTAATTAAGTTTATCCATAATAGCTTTTAGCATTTTTTCTGCTTTAGCTTGTAATATTGGATATTGGTTAGGGATAGCAACACTCATTTTTAAAATACCCTCTTGATGTAAATTATTCGTCAAAGGATAAAAGACAGTTTCACCTTTTCCGTTACGCGCACCAACTAGGGAGATCTCTTTTTCAAAAGCAATAGCCTGTTCTACAATCGCATTATGGTATATATCATCAGGTACGGTAATATCACATTGATTAGTGATACGCCACTGTCCTCGGCCGTCGTATCCTCCGGTTCGACGTTTGACAATTAACAATTCACCAAGCTCGGCAAATAATTTTGACCAATTTTGCGGATCCTCTAATAATGACCATTTAGCGGTAGGTAAACCTAGTTCATCAAATAGCTGTTTTTGAGTTAGTCGATCAGCAATAATCGGAAATATATCTCGATTAATAAAATGAGAATGATTAGCTAAAATTTGAGTAAAAGGGGTATCTGGCCAACGTTCAATTTCGGCAGTAATGACCGATTGTTGATATGGGATAGTTGTTGGATCAACATCTAAGCCAACAGGAAATACATGAACGCCTAATGGTTCACCTGCTTGTTTTAACATTCGGCCTAATTGACCATTCCCTAAAACACAAACTGATTTAATCGTCATTTTAAGCATCTACTCTTGGATCGGGGTTGTTTAATACTTCATTAGTTTGGCTTAATCGCCAAGTGGTTAAACGTTGATAGAGCTCTTGGTCATGTAAAGCAAGGATTTGCGCTGCTAATAGTGCCGCGTTGGCTGCTCCTGCTTTACCAATAGCCAGTGTTCCAACAGGTATACCTTTTGGCATCTGTACAATAGAATAGAGGCTATCAACCCCATTTAAGGCTGCGCTTTGAACAGGTACACCTAATACTGGTACTAAGGTTTTCGCCGCTAACATACCTGGCAAATGCGCCGCACCGCCTGCTCCGGCAATAATGACATCAAAACCTCGTTGTTTGGCTTCTTGTGCAAATTGAAATAATTTATCAGGAGTTCGATGAGCGGAAACAATTTCGACATGATAAGTGATAGTTAAAGCATCAAGAATATCCGCAGCATGCTGCATGGTTGCCCAATCACTTTTGGAGCCCATTACAATGGCAATTTTAGGTTGAATATGCATATAAAATTATATGTGTATATAAATTATTATGTTGTTGAAGTATACACCAAATTTTATCTTATGGGGATAAGAATAACCATGATTTAGAATTCCAAAGTTAAAAAATTCGACCATTTTACTAATAGAAAGAGATTTTATTTCTGAAAATTTAGTAGGTAAGCTGACTGTTGAAAATAGATCCGCCATCAATGATGGCGGAAATGTAGTAATTTAATTTTTTATAGCAGCAACGATTTTTATTTCAACCAAATAATCAGGATTCATTAAGCCAGCCTGCACGGTACACCGCACTGGCGCAGATCCTTTAGCTACCCACTCATCCCAAGCTTTATTCATCGCTTGAAAATCACTTTTATTAACTAAAAATATTGTTACATCTAAAATATGACTTTTATCACTGTTTGTACTGGCTAATATTTTATCGATTTCCGCAAGGGCACTTTTAGTCTGCTCATAAGCGTCATGGATTAAATTGCTTGGCACACTGGTGTAATAAATAACATTATTGTGAATCACTGCTTCTGACCAACGATCTTGTGGATCAATTCGAATAATTGTCATCATAATTTCCTTGTTCGATGATTAACTAAGATACTTTAATAAAATCTGCACGTAATTTTTTGATCTCGTCACGTAATACACCCGCTTTTTCAAACTCGAGATTTTGTGCAGCTTCGTACATCATTGCTTCAAGCTCTTTAACTCTCGCTTGTACTTCTTTAACCGACACATAATTATACGGTTTACCTGGTTCAAACGCCTGTATTTTAGCTGTCGCTTTTTTAGTGCTCAATCCTGCATCCAAAATATCTTTAATTTCTTTGCTAACTGATTTTGGTGTTATGCCATGATTAGTATTAAAATCTTGCTGTTTTTTACGTCGACGAGCCGTTTCGTCGATTGTTTTCTGCATTGCGGGTGTAATTTTATCAGCATATAAGATCGCTTTCCCATTCACATTACGCGCAGCCCGGCCAACGGTTTGAATCAATGAGCTTTCCGAACGCAAAAAACCTTCCCGATCAGCATCTAAAATGGCAACCAGTGAAACTTCTGGAATATCTAATCCTTCACGCAATAAGTTAATGCCCACTAATACATCGACTTTACCAAGACGTAAATCACGAATTATTTCCATTCGTTCAACAGTATTGATATCTGAATGTAAATATTTAACATTCACATTATGCTCTGATAAATAATCTGTTAAGTTTTCTGACATTCGTTTGGTCAATGTAGTAACTAACACTCGCTCATCATTATTAATTCGGAGTTTAATTTCTGATAAGAGATCATCCACTTGTGTTGCAACAGGTCTAACTTCGATAATTGGATCCAATAAACCTGTTGGCCTCACTACTTGCTCAATGATTTCTCCCCCAGATTTTTCAATTTCATATTTCGCTGGTGTAGCCGATACGTATATCGTTTGCGGCATAATATTTTCAAATTCAGAAAACTTTAAAGGTCTATTATCTAACGCCGATGGTAAACGAAATCCATACTCAACCAGATTCAGTTTACGGGATCGGTCACCATTGTACATGGCACCAAGCTGTGGAATTGCCACATGCGATTCGTCAATAAACAGTAATCCATCTGCTGGTAAATAATCAAATAATGTTGCCGGTGGATCGCCTGGATTACGTTGCGATAGAAAACGCGAGTAATTTTCAATCCCTGAGCAATAACCAAGTTCTGTCATCATCTCAATATCAAAAAGTGTACGTTGCGTTAATCGTTGTTCTTCTAAAAGGCGATTGTTATCTAGTAGTATCTTTTGACGCTCTTTTAACTCCTGCTTAATTTGCGCTATCGCATTGTCCATAATATTTCTTGGCGTAACATAGTGAGTTTTTGGATAGATAGTAATGCGTGATACCTCATTCACAGCACTCCCTGTTAATGGATCGAACATCACAATACGATCAACTTCATCATCAAATAGTTCAACGCGCACAGCAAGTTCATCTGAATCAGCAGGGAAAATATCGATCACATCCCCACGCACCCGAAACGTACCACGACTAAACCCAATTTCATTGCGAGTATATTGTAGTTCAGCAAGGCGTGTTAGGATTGCTCGTTGATCGGTAATCGTACCTTTAGTTAGATGCAATATCATGGACATATAGGTTTCAGGCGCACCTAATCCATAAATAGCAGACACAGAAGCAACAATCACGACATCACGACGTTCAAGCAATGATTTGGTCGCTGATAAACGCATTTGTTCAATATGCTCATTAATTGATGCATCTTTTTCAATAAATGTATCAGTTGAAGGCACATAAGATTCAGGCTGATAATAGTCATAATAAGAAACAAAATATTCAACAGCATTTTCAGGGAAAAAAGCCTTCATTTCACCGTATAATTGAGCTGCCAATGTTTTATTTGGCGCAAGAATAATTGTAGGGCGATTGTGATGAGCAATTACGTTCGCCATAGTGAACGTTTTACCCGATCCTGTTACACCCAATAATGTTTGATGTGCAATTCCATCATCAAGGTTTTGATTAATCCTTTTTATTGCTTCTGGTTGATCACCAGCAGGTTTGAATTCGGAACACAATTTGAATTTTTTCATTACATCGTAACCTAATATTTTACCTATTAATAAAAATTATCCCCAAAAAGACTTGACCTTTTAAAATCTTATATTTTTTGTTCAGTTAACAAAAACGCTTATCAGATTTGTTCAAAAATAACAGCTTGATTTAATATAAAACGTTGATAAATAACAATAAACAAAATCATGACTAACATGTAACCAAACCAACTTAAAACCTGATAGCTCTTGGGTTCTGAGCTTTTTTCAATAAACTACTCACAGAGTTATCCACAGGTAAAGGGGATAACTCTCTAAGTATAATAGCTATAAACTTTTTTCTAAGATCAAGTAAAAAATCCATAATAAAAACACCTTTTTTTTTAAGTTTATTTCTATTTTTTAAATCAACTTTAATAGTTCAAAACTAATAACTAATTCAGTACTTCAAATTTATATTGATAGCTATGATCAAAATTAGGAACAAATGTTAATCGATGAGTGATGCATTTTGGGGCATCTTCCACATGATGAGAAACAAATAACAATTGTGTGTGACCTTCATTTATTAATCGATCGATCCAACATTTTACTAATTCTCGATTAAGATGATCTAACCCTTGTAAAGGTTCATCTAGAATGAGTAATGTTGGGTGTTTAACCAACGCTCTTGCTATCAATATTAATCTTTGCTGTCCCCATGATAATGATTGAAAAGGCTTATCAGCATGATCTTTAAGACCTAGTAGATGTAACCATTCATCAGCTAATTTCGCTTGCCTATCACTGGCAGCCTGATACACCCCAATCGAATCAAAATATCCAGAAATTAATACAGCTTTAACACTTGTACTTACACGATAATCGAGATGCAAACTACTACTCACGTAACCAATATGCCGTTTAATATCCCAAATGGTTTCGCCAGAACCACGTTTGCGACCAAATAAAGTGAGATCATTGCAATAACCTTGCGGATGATCTCCTGTGATTAAGCTCAATAATGTTGATTTACCTGCACCATTTGGTCCGACAATTTGCCAATTTTCATGGGCTTTTACCTGCCACGTTAATCCATTAATGATAAATTTTTCATCATATTGAATATAAACATTATTTAAGTTTACACGCACTAATTGATCGGCTAATTGAATTGGTGGTTCGTCTGCTTCGGGTAACGGCATATTAGGCAGGTTTTCTAAATCTGCTAGCTGCTTAACAATTTCATCATTTAATATGGTTGCTTTAGGGCCAAATTTCAATAGCTGACAATCAACTAAAAGACCAATATTTTCTATAAAGGTCGGGATTTCATTAAATCTATTTAATACTAATACCATTGAAATACCTTGTTTGGCTAATTGACCAAGTTTTTCTGCTAAATTTTCGCGCGATAAGATATCCAAGCCATCAAATGGTTCGTCTAAAATTAATAATTGTGGGTTTAACATTAACATTCGACAGATGAGTGTTTTACGAGTTTCACCTGTTGAAAGATATTTAAATCGCCGATTTAACAAATGGCTTATCCCAAATTGTTCTGCAAGTTTCTGACAAAGTATTTCGTCTTTTTTATTTTCTTGAATAATTTGTTGAGTGGTTAATCCAGTATCGTTTTCATCGTCACTAAGCATATCAGTGTTATTACGTTGCCATTCCTCTTCAATTAACTTTTGTAACTGTTCAAACGAGATATAAGCCACTGAATCAAATTGATTAATCACTTGACCCGACAATAATTTTTGTTCACCCGCAAGTGCTTTAGCCAATATAGACTTTCCACTTCCATTGCGGCCAACAAAAGCAATACTTTGACCGGGACTAATAGTGAGTGATTCAATAGTGAAAACTTTATAATCACTTATTTTGTAGTGAGCATTTTCAATGGTTAACATAATGACCTCGTTTTACTAAACTAATGTGGCAACAATAATATGCTGAGGATGGATTGATATTGTTAGCGATTTACCTTTGTATAAATCATACTGCTTGATTTCTTCAGTTAATTTGCTTGCATAAAGCGTCATACCTGATGGCAATGAAAATTCAATTTCAGTCCATTCATTGTCAGTTTTAATGGATTCAACCTTAACCGATAAGTTATTTTCATTGGCATCATTTAACTCAATTAAGGGGGCTTTGATTAATAACAATACTGTTTTATCCACACTTAACTTTAATCTTTCAATACTTTGTTGCGTGATATAACCTTTTAATTCTGTTTGGTTATCACTTAATTTAACAGTAATATATCCAGCAACATGATTCGCTTCAATGTGTTTAACACTACCATACAATTGATTTCGAGCACTGGTTTGTAATGATAATCTTGCGGTGGCTTTTAAAATATCATCCAGTGGTACATTATCATCATTTAATATATTAAAGGCATTATGTTGTAATTGGGTTAAAAGATCATAAAGTTGAATAAATCTTACTGCATAGGAACTCAATTTAGTACCACCACCATTTTTACCGCCAGTTGCAGTAATTAAAAAAGGCTTGGTTGCTAGTCTATTAATTTCACTAATTGCATCCCAAGCCGTTTTATAACTTAGACCAATTTGTTTTGCTGCTTGACTTAATGAACCTGTTTGCTCAATGGCTTTGAGTAAAGCAATCCGCCTTGGATCAATAAAAAGTTCTTGGTTCAAATTGAGTGTTAACAAAATATCGGGCGAGAAGAGCATTTGTATACCTTGATAAACTTTAAAAAATAGCTTTATTGAAAAACAATTTAGGTATTGTAGACCCTTTTGTTACTTCCTACAAAATTTGTGTGAAATAATTGTTTTTTGATAAAGAAAATCAATAATTCAATTAGATAACTTTCATCCTAGCTACCTTTATTACTTTTTAATACAAAATTAGATTTTTTCAAATTCATTTGTTTATTATCAATACGCTCAATTACATCGATATGTTTTATTTTATATAACGAAATGTTACTATGTTTTTGTACTATGATTCATTTTGTATGTTTTCTAAAAAATAACAATTGATATCAGTAAAATGAGCATAACGTACATTATTAACCAATCACGACAATTTATCTTGAGCAGTGAGGAATAGAATGAAAAAAATCTCTATATTTATTATTGCTATAACGACTTTAATATCAACTTTTACAACACAGGCACTTGAAAAAGTTACAGTATTTGCAGCTGCGTCATTAACCAATGCGATGCAAGATATTGCGTCAGAATATAAAACAGATCATGAAAATGTTGATATCGTTTTTTCGTTTGCCTCGTCATCAGTCTTGGCAAAACAAATTCAACAAGGTGCTCCTGCCGATATTTTTATGTCAGCCGACCAAAAATGGATGACCTACCTTATTGAAAATAAATTAGTTAAAGATAAAGAAGATTTACTTAAAAATGCGTTAGTTTTAATTGCACCGGTGCAATCAAAATTAGACAAAGTTGAAATTGATGTCAATACCAATTGGAGTGAGATTCTTCCTAAAGGAGAACGGTTAGCAATAGGTGATCCCGATCATGTACCAGCAGGACTTTATGCTAAAGAATCGCTAACTCATTTAGGCGTATTTGACAAACTTGCACCACAATTTGCCTCTGCGAGTAATGTCCGTGATGCATTGATGTTGGTTGAACGTAGTGAAGCAGCATTAGGTATTGTTTATAGTACTGATGCAAAAGTAAGTAATAAAGTAAAAATTGTAGGCGTCTTTCCGGCCGAAACTTTTACATCTATTGAATATCCCGTTACTTTATTAAAACCTGAAGCAAAAGATTTTTACCAATATTTAAAATCACCACAAGCGAAAACGATTTTTGAAAAATACGGGTTTGTAACTAAATAGTAACGAATTATTATGATATTGACCGTATTTGAATGGCAAACATTGCTACTTAGTCTAAAAATAGCTGGAGTAGCAATTCTATTTAGTTTGCCTATTGGTATTTTGACCGCTTGGATTTTAGCTAGATGTCAGTTTTATGGTAAATCGCTATTTGATAGCATTATACATTTGCCTTTAGTTTTACCGCCGGTAGTACTTGGTTATTTATTGCTATTAACTATGGGACGCAACGGTATAATCGGCAGTTGGTTAAATCACTATTTAGATATTAGCTTTAGTTTTAATTGGCAAGGTGCTGCTTTAGCTTCTGCTGTGGTGGCATTTCCATTATTGGTTCGATCAATTCGTTTAGCGATAGAATCAATTGATTTACGTTTAGAAAATGTCGCACGCACACTAGGTGCAAATCGTTTACGAGTATTTATGACAATCACGCTACCTTTAGCTTTTCCCGGTATTTTAATGGGCACAGTTTTAGGTTTTGCACGTTGTCTTGGCGAATTTGGTGCCACTATTACTTTTGTATCAAATATTCAAGGTGAAACAAGAACCTTACCACTTGCAATGTATACATTATTGCAAATGCCTAATGGAGAAGATGCTGCTTTAAGGCTATGCATTATTTCAATTGCTCTATCTTTGGTTGCGCTATTTTTATCAGAAATGTTAAACCGTTGGCATAAAAGGAAATTATCAGGACAATAAATGATGATTAATATAGATGTTGTTAAACAATTGACCACTTTTTCCTTTGAATTTAAGCAAATGGTTCCTTGTCAAGGTGTGACCGCCATTTTAGGTGTTTCAGGTGCGGGGAAATCAACACTAATTAACTTAATAAATGGTTTAATTAAACCTGATCAGGGCAAAATTTCACTCAATGATGTGACATTAGTTGCCACTAAACAAAATATTTTTGTTCCCCCAGAACAAAGAAATATTGGTACTGTTTTTCAAGATGCTTTACTTTTTCCTCACTTGAGAGTAATAAAAAATCTCACTTATGGCGCAAAAAATATTAATCGACAAAAATTCGATGAAATCATTAATGTGCTCAACATTAACCACTTGTTAAAACGCTATCCTGCGATGTTATCTGGTGGCGAAAAACAGCGAGTGGCGATTGGTCGGGCGTTATTAACCAATCCTAGATTATTATTAATGGATGAACCACTATCGGCATTAGATATGCCAAGAAAAAAAGAGTTATTAAACTATATTGATATATTAGTTAACGAGTTCAAAGTACCTATAATTTACGTTACTCATAACATTAATGAAGTTAAACGTATAGCAAACTATGTGGTTATTTTAGAACAAGGAAAATTACTGACTTACGGGGACACTCATAACATTTTACAGAGCGATTATTTAAAAGAGTGGTTATAAAGCTGCAATGTATCACAATTACTGTCTTGTTTAATATAAGATACGCCATCATGCCAAGCTCCTAATACCAAACGACTAGCAGGTTTACCGTTAACTAAAAATTGATGCGTTGCTGGCTTATGTGTATGACCATGAACCATAATACTAGCATCATATTTGAGCATCATCTTTTCGACGGCTTGTTGATTCACATCCATGATATTTTCTGACTTAATTTGATTGTAAGAACTACTCTTTTGTCTCAATTTGCCAGCAATCTTTAAACGAATGAAGAGTGGAAGTTTCAAGAAAAGTTTTTGTAACCATTTTTTATGCATAATGTTACGAAATTTTTGATACTGCGGGTCATCCGTACATAACAGATCACCATGTAAAAAGAGAATATTACTATCACTAGTAGGTAAATAGTTAATATCTGATAAAATCGTCATATTACATGATTTAGCATATCTTTCGCCTAACAGGAAATCGCGGTTACCATGAACAAAATAGGTTTTAATTTGCCGTTCTGTTAGTGAACGCAATGCAAATGAAATCTCTTGGTGTAACTTTGTATTAACATCATCACCTATCCAGTAATCAAATAAATCACCAAGAATATAAAGTTCGCAACAATCAGGTAAGCTCTCTAAGAAAGATAAAAAGCCTGCGGTTATATCAAAATAACCCGAAGCAGGCTCATTATCCGTTAGATGAATATCTGCAATAAAATAACGGATTGGATTATTCAACCGTTACACTCTTAATGATTACATCTTCAACAGGCACATCTGAATGCATACCGCTGCGTCCTGTTTTTACACCTTTGATTTTATCAACCACGTCCATACCATCAACCACTTGCGCAAAAACACAATAGCCATAACCATTAATATCAGATGAACGATAATTCAGATAATCATTATCAACGACATTAATAAAAAATTGCGCAGTAGCGGAATGAGGGTCGGATGTGCGAGCCATGGCTAGTGTGCCACGATTATTTTTCAAACCATTATCGGCTTCGTTTTTGATCGGATCTTTGTTTTTTTTCTGTTTCATACCTGGTTCAAAACCACCACCTTGAATCATAAAATTATTTATGACGCGATGAAAGATCGTATTGTTGTAGAAACCTTCTTGGCAATATTCAACAAAATTTTTAACTGTTTCTGGCGCTTTATCTTCAAAAGTGTCAATTTTTATATCACCTAAAGAAGTATGAAATATAATCATAAAATGTTCCTTATTATCTTCATTTTTTAACTTACATTTACAAATCAAAAATTAAAAGAATGGTTCTCTATTTATTTACCGAATTTTTCACATGCTTCAAGTGTGTTACTCATTAGCATTGCAACTGTCATAGGACCAACGCCCCCCGGAACAGGCGTTATCCAACCAGCACGTTCAACTGCTGTTTCAAATTCAACATCCCCAGCGAGTTTACCATCGGGTAATCGATTGATACCGACATCAATCACAATTGCTCCTGGTTTAATCCATTCACCTTTGACATAATTGGCAATACCAACACCAGCAACGACAATATCAGCATTACTGACATGTTTAGCTAAATCTACGGTACGGCTATGGGTAATCGTTGTTGTGCAACCTAATAGTAGAAGCTCTAGTGCCATAGGGCGACCAACAATACTCGAAGCTCCCACAACGGTGGCATTTAATCCTGATAAGTTAATACCAGTTGATTCTAACATTTTAACCACACCATAAGGAGTACATGGACGTAAAAGCGGATCTCGTTGTAGTAAATGACCAATATTATAGGGATGAAAACCATCAACATCTTTACTAGGATGTATACGTTCAAGGACTTTAGTTTTATCAATATTATCCGGTAAAGGAAGTTGAACTAAAATACCATGGACATCGTCACGTTGATTAAGTTTATCAATAAGAGTTAATAACTCTTCTGTTGTTGAAGTAGGAAAATCATAAGAAAAAGAAGCAAATCCAACATCATCACAGGCCTTTTGCTTATTTCTAACATAAATTTTTGAAGCTGGGTCTGACCCCACCTGCACTACAGCAAGTCCTGGAACAGATAAACCATTTTCAATTCTTTGTTTTACTTTATCAGCAATATCATCTCTGATTTGCTTCGCTAAAAATTTTCCATCAATAATATTGGCTGTCATAAACTTCTGCATCTTCAACTGGATTGATAATAGTTAGATATTTTCGCAAAAGTTTTTATTAATGTCTATTCACTTATAGGTTGATTGGTTAAGTTGAGTTAATATTTGTTGATATTGACCATCAATATCCGTTATAACGGAACAAATATGAGCATCAAACGCTTTTAGTTTAGACTTCTGAGATTTCCATTCATTTTTCGAGATCTGTTTTATTGCGCCATAATTTTTTAAAAAATCAAAATTTATAATGCTACCACCTACTACATTATAAAAAATATGCGTACCTATATCTTCACCATCTTTTTTTAAATTATTAAAATTCTGGTAATAAAATTGAGTATTACCACTTTCTGTTATTATAGATTTATGGAGTAATTTGACTAATCTTTTATATAATTTATTTAATTCTCGATGCAGTTCATTATCGTTACCTAATTTATTTTTTATCGCGCTTTCAAATATTATTTTAACTTCTGATAAAAGACTTAATGCTTCTTGTTCCAATTTTGGTAATTGCTGTCGCAAATTTGTCTGGAATTTTTGGGTTTGTTTTTCGAGTGGCGGTTTTACTAAAACTGTTTTCTTATTAAATATAACTTCTCCGTTAGATTTAATCATTAAATCATTTTTTTTATTGAAAATATGAACACTTTCTTTGTTTATTGCGATGTTATAGCTTGGTTTAACTGGACACTCTTTTTGAGCGGCAAATAATGTGGAGGGAAAGATGATTACCATCAATAATAATTTCTTTAACATATCTATATCCAGTTTTTTTATTAAAATAAATTATAGCGGTTGAATTTCAATTAACATAATAAAAAATGTTTATTATGTCATTAAAATTTATCTCTAAATTATTAGATTATTTTTTTAAGTATAAGTGGCAATAAACTTGCTAATAAAAGATATTATTCATCTCTTATTTTGAAGGTTTCTTAAATTACTCATCCAAAGCATTTTTTATTTAGTCATTTTTAAAGATATTTTTTAGATCATTATAGAGTGTGCTTTGCGCTTTCTTACCAAACGAATCTAGTACAGTTGACGAATGAAGTTGCCAAGCATATATATCTAATTTATACTGAAACGTATAGTTAACCTGAAACTTTTTTACAACAATTAAAAATTTTTTTGAAGATTCCATTCCACTCATTAGTTTTATTTTAGCTGTTCCGTTTTGATAATTGTCATTTCACTAAAATGATTGTACTTGCATCGTTGTATAAAAGTTTAACAACAGAATATAAAAAGTTTCAATTTTTCTGAATGTTATAATAAATTAACCCAATAAATACTACGAATAAAAGAAACATATTAAAGTTATCTCTTTTACAGACGATCTTTATAATGAGCTCATAGTATCAATAGATATAATCTATTAAAACAACTATATTTAACTGCTTTTTTTTCTCAAAAAGTAAAGTATAGTATCAATATATTCAAAAAATAATTTATCAGAGGTGAAAAATGTATACTGTAATTTTTGGTCGTCAAGGTTGTCCATATTGTGTTCGAGCTAAAGAGTTAGCTGAAAAACTGTCTAAAGAACGTGATGATTTTTCTTATCGTTATATCGATATTAATGCTGAAGGCATTACTAAAGAAGATCTTTCTAAAAGTGTTGGCAAACCAGTAGAAACAGTTCCTCAAATTTTTATTGATGAAAAGCCAATTGGTGGTTGCACTGATTTTGAAGCTTATGCTAAAGAGCACTTAGGACTATTTAGTGAGTAAGCGAACATAGTTTTTTGATATTCATTTAGCCACCATTAGGTGGCTTTTTATTTTTAACGGCCAGGCAGTTTTTGCCATGTAACTTCATTACGCAAATAGGTTGGCTCAGCATTTTCAACACTAACCCATTCATCTTTTTGCCACTTCTTATCGGCTATAACAATTAAATCCTGAGCATGTGGTAACAAAATATCGCTTGTGTGAATATTTTCCAGCATATCTGGATAAGTTTGCCATCCAGTACCAGCGCTATAACTATCATTACGAATATCTTGAACTTTATCTATTACTTTTTCTGGCGCAATGACACACTCTGGAATAATTGCTTGCCAATGGTCATCGATGTATTGATATTGACCTAAATAGACTTCATTCATTCTGGCATCTATCGCAGGAATAACATTTGTTATCTGTCTGGTACGATACACCCCTTGAGCTAATGTCATTAAGGTTGAAACCCCTATCATTGGTTTATCAATACCGAGTGCTAATCCTTGCGCTACACCTATACCAATTCTAACACCAGTAAAACTACCTGGACCAGCCCCAAAGGCTACAGCATCTACCTGAGAAAGTGAGCAATCCGATTGTTTTAAAAGATTGTCAATCATAGGTAAGATCTGCTTAGTATGATCACGGGCAGAAATTTTAAAATCGTATGTGATTTCATTACAATAGAGTAATGCAACAGAGCAAGCTTCTGTAGCGGTATCAATGGCTAAAATAGTACTCATTTTTTTCCCAAAATAATTTATTTTTGTAATTAACTTTTAGCTAATAAAAAATTTATCACCTTATTTATATCACGTGTTCTTGGCGAAGGTGGCAAGCTATTAATAAATGTTGCACCATAAGCTCGCATCACTAATCGATTATCACAAATGATAATTGCACCTCGATCGTTATGGTGGCGTATCAATCGCCCAACCCCCTGTTTTAACGTGATTACAGCTTCAGGTAATTGAACTTCATTAAATGCATCGCCTCCTTGCATTTGACAATCTTCCATACGGGCTTTAATTAGAGGATCATCTGGCGAAGTAAAAGGTAATTTATCTATGATAACACATGAGAGGGTGTCTCCCCTAACATCAATACCTTCCCAAAAGCTACTGGTTGCAATCAGTAATGCATTACCTTTATGAATAAATTGCTCCAACAATTTAACTTTACTGGTTTCGCCTTGAACCAATACCGGCAAAGTGGTTAATTCTCGAAATTGTTTGGCTAGTGCATTCATCATTGCATAGGAAGTGCATAAAAAGAAACAACGCCCTTGATTAGCTTCAATAACGGGTAAAAGAATATCGATCAATTTCTGTGCATTTCCTTGTTCATTTGGTGATGGGATATAGCGTGGAACACACATAATAGTTTGATTTGCATAATCAAATGGACTTTCTAGAATGAGCGACTCTGCATTATCTAAGCCTAAACGTTTAGTAAAATAGTCTAATCGATTATCAACCGATAGTGTTGCAGAAGTAAAAATCCAACTTCCATCACGTTCAGCAATTAATTGAGTGAATTTGTCTGCCACCGATAATGGAGTTAAAGCAAAAATAAAATAGTTATTAGAACTCTCATACCAATAACTAAAACCTGTTATATTTGTCTGCTGCAAACGATTTAAAAGAGTATGGTATTGATTTATTCTTTCAAAACAATTATCTAGAGTTGACGATCGTCCCACAGCTAGTAATAAAACTTCATGACAAAAGTTTAAGGCATCAACCAGATAAGATAACTCATTTTTTACTGCTTCTTGATTGAATAAATAACGTAAGTTCCCTTTTGGCGAATGTTGGTTGATGACTAATCGTAGATCTTGTGCGCATTTTTGAAGTTTATCCGCACACTGCTGTAACTGTGCCATATCTTTCACTTCAGTGCGATATGCAAGATTTATTTCCTTAGCCAGATCGAACAGTTGCCGACTGGTTAACTGTTGCCCAAAGTAGTGACAAGCTAGATCGGGTAGCTGATGTGCTTCATCAAAAATCATGACATCTGCTTTCGGGATAAGTTCCCCAAACCCCGTATCTTTTACTACTACATCAGCTAAAAATAGATGGTGATTCACCACGACAACATCTGCGTTTAATGCTCGTTTACGCGCTTTGACAACATAGCAATCATTATAATGTTCACAGTCACTCCCTAAACAATTATCGTTAGTACTGGTTAAAATTGACCAAACAGGATTGTCTTCAGTTACAGTAGTACATTTACTAATATCACCATCTTTAGTTTTAATTGACCAATTTTTAACTCGAACAAGATCGACGCGTAAATCTTTATCAAGATCGCCTGCGCCTGCATATTGATGATACAAACGCTCTAAACAAAGATAATTAGCTCGCCCCTTAAGGAGTGATATTTTACCTGTGTAATTAAGGGCTTTTTTTATAATAGGTAGATCTTTACTAAAGAGTTGTTCTTGTAAATTTTTTGACCCCGTCGAAAGAATTACTTTTTTATCACTACGCAAGGCTGGCACTAAATAAGCAAATGTTTTGCCTGTTCCGGTTCCCGCTTCCACCACCAGAGAATGTTGCGCGTTGATTGCTTCAGTGACTTTATTTGCCATACGTCTTTGTGGCTCTCTTGCAACAAAACCATCTATAGCCGTCGCAAGCAAACCATTTTCTGAAAAATCATCAATCACTTAAAACACACCTAATATAAAGATAAGTTCAATATACCAATAAAAATAAAAAATAGATTAAAGGGATAATACAACGCTATGAAAATATCATGACTTCATTTCAAAATGGGATGAATTTATTGTAATGGAATTGAACGATTAAAAACTTAATTAACAGATATACTATAACAGTTACCAAGTTAAAAAGATATACAATATTGTTTACTTATAACTAATATGATGTATTTGAAATAAGTAAACAATAAATTTTACAATTAATAATCAATGTAATGAATAAACCCTAATCAAATAGCTAAATTTACTCTTATTACTTTAAATATTATTTATTAATAATCAATAAATTTCAACATAAAAAGCATTATCAAACAATTAGTTAATGAATTTGTTTTTTAAATAAATACAATAATGCTTTATCCCAGACAAATAGTTTTTTTGTTTAAACATCAATCGAGAATAGGCTCGTATTGAGGAAGTTTTTTTCCGACTATACAAAGGCAATGGGTCGTTTTTCCAAGGTGATTTATCTAAATAAAAATCAAATAATTTTGAACGGTAAGGCTGATGCCAAGGTTTATTTTTTGTAATATAATGAATCAAAGTCGTATTTTCTGGTACATTAGAATCTTCATTACCATTTATAGAAATAGCCAATAAATTGTTATATTGTTTTTCCAATATGATTCTTTTTTCACCAACAACAATATTTAAAACATCCTGATCTGGATATTGATATTTTTCACCACTATTCAATAACGTCAATGTTTTAGTTGTGATATTTTCCTGACACCATAGAGGTATATTTATCAACATCACTCCAGAATTAAAATATGTTCCCATAACGATATCATATTTACTGCATTGAGAATCTTGCATATATTGCTCATCAGCGACAGCGGCAACAATTGCATCATCTAAATTAATTTCATTAATAAAATCAAAGCTGTTAATACATAACGTATCACTATCTATATAAAGTAATTTTGCAGTAATATCTTTTAATATCTCTGGGGCAATTAATCGCATACAAGCTGCAATAGGAAACTGTTCAGTATTTTTTTGATCAACGCTAAACTGATCATTAATTACATATTCTGTTATTGAAGTATTATCCGATTTGATTTTAGCGATGTTTTTCCTATTAGCTTCTGATAGGTTGTGGGTAAACAAATGAAAATGAAGCTGATGCCTTTTATTATTTTCAATAACCGAAATTATATCTACACCAGCAGACAAAGCATAATTATCATCAAAACATAATAAAATATGTGATACATTTTGTTTACATGCAAAACCGCATGATAATAATTCATTTTTTTTAGTAATAAAGTTATCAACTTCAATCACAAAGTTATTCCTTAACGTTTTTTGGTTGTTTTATGCATTAAGTAAAGCACATAATATTTAATCGCGGCTAAATATTTATGTTGACTAGCAAGTAATTTTGCATAACGTCTTGTGGTTGAAGGTGCATTTTCATTAGCCAATGACAATTTTTGATTAGCCCATGGCGAAGTAGCTATATAATGCTGATAAAGTGGTGTAATATAGAGTTGGTACCAAGGTTTATTACCTGTTACATAATGGATGATAGCTGTATTGGCTTCAATAAGATTATCCTCATTACCACCAACGGTAAGTGCAGTAATGGTGTTAAAATGTCTAGGTAAAAATACCGTTTGACCTTGCATTAAAATATTCAATACATCTTGATCAGCAAATTTATAGACTTTACCGCTGTTGATCATGTTAAATGCTTTTTCAGTTAGGTGGTGTTCAACCCACATATCGGTATTGATATAAATCATACCAGCATTAAAATATTCTCCATAAGGGATATCGCAAGCCGCACATTGCTTTTCTTGTGTTTTACCGATATCAGGGACAACGGCTGAAAACTTATTTGTTAAATCAGTAGAAACAAGTTCATCAAGATTATTGGTACATAATACATCACAATCAAGATATAAAACACGAGAAGTCACTTTATTCAAGATTTGCGGAACAACGAATCGTAGACACGTTGAAGCAGAAACATGTAAAACTAAGGTATCAGGATTAATCGAAAATTCATTACTAATTTCATAACAAATTATTGAAGTATTTTCTTTATTTAACTGATTGAATCGCTCGATTTTTTCATTTGATACATTATTGGCAAACAAATGAAAAACCAGATTTTTATTAGGATTATTTACTATCACTGATGACATTGCAATACCGGCAGGCATTGCATAATTATCATCAAAACAAAATGCAATGTGTAAGGTTTCTAAAGCTGTCAGAGCGTTATTAAATAATGTTATAGTCTTACTGATAAAAAGATTTTCTGCTAACATGTTCTAGTAATACCGAGAATTTGAAATTTGATTTATTGTAGCATAACCAATTATTATGAAAAAATTAACTATCAATTTCATATTTGTATAACTATTTTGTAATGAATAAATAGCTATGATATATTAAAAAAATTGTATTTATGAGTATTTGAAATGAATAATAGTATTATTAATATTGTATATTGTACAGATTCAAATTATTTTGAACATGTAGGTGTATCTATAACTTCAATTATACTTAATAATAAACACCATAATATTCATTTTCATGTTTTTCTATATGATGTATCAGAAGAAGAGAAAAACAAATTACAGCAAATCAGCAGTTCAATTACTCTTTATTCAATTCCTATTGATGAATTGAATAAATACTCGGACATCCAGAACAACAAAATAAAGCATATCAATCGTTCGATGTATATTCGCTTATCTGTACCACGATTATTACCTGATTATGTTAATAAATTCATTTATTTAGATGCAGATATATTATGCTTTGGTAATATATCTCCTATTTTGAATATCAATATAGATTCTGTAGTTTGTGCTGTAACACCCGACTCTTTAGATGCAAATAATATGTTACAAAATAAAGAGCGTTTAAATTTAGCTTCTGAAAAATATTTTAACTCTGGCTTTTTATACATAAACACCCAAAATTGGAAAAAGTTTGATACTGAAAATAAAGCTAATCAAATATTATTATCGCCTCAAAATTTTAATTTATTATATCCAGATCAGGATGCACTGAACATTGTTTTACAAGATCAAGTTACTTATATTGATGTAAAATGGAATTATTTATTTACTTGGATGAATGATCAAGAAAAAGAATCTTTTTTCCATAATAAACAATCATTACCTTATTTTGTGCATTTTACGGGTGCAAGAAAAATTTGGTACCAAGAGCATACCGGTATTGCCCAAAATATTTATTGTTTCTACAAACATTTTACTCCTTGGTGCAATCAATCATTAAAATCCTATAAAAATAAAATGCGCTCTGTAGATTATAGGATATATGCAAAGCAATTCTTAAAAAAAGGAAAAATAATTCAAGCAATTAAACATTACATAACTTATCTAATCAAATTGTTTGGAATAAAATAGCTTTTTAAAAATTTATAAGGGAATTATGTTCAATCAATTGAAAAAGATAGATTTTTACCATCAAAACAAACAAAAATTTCTTGTCGTTTTTTATTTTTTAATTATTTTGATAAGTTTTTACATCATAAACATTCAAAATTTGAAAAATTTTAGTTATACATTTCTTATATACTTGCTTTTTCTACTCATTAAAAACAAATGTGGCAGGATAAGAAACTCTGTATTCCTTGTATTCAACTTTATTTTAGGTATTGAATTATTTTTCAGTATTAAATATGGATACATTTCAGAATCACTTCTAAAATCGGCCTTGGAAAATGACTCCGAGCAAAGTGTTACAATGATTCTACAAGAACTCTTTCCTATCATAATTCCGGCAGTTCTATTTTCAATAATATTTACTTTTACCATCTATAATAAAATTCAACTCAATCTAAATAATAAATTTTTATATTGGGGTGCAATTTTTATTTGTTGTTTTTTCTTTTTTAAAAATACGTTCTATTATTATTTATCAGATAAACGTCATGTTAGAGACTTTCAAATAGATCCTTTCTTTTCGCTGAATAAATCAATTCGAATGAAATATCCAATGGTAATTGGAAACACTTCTATATTATTAACTTCCTATTTTGGGTTTAAAGAAAAATACACTAATGTAATTGAACATGAAAGGTATAATCAATCAATAATAAATAATAAATCAATGCTTTATGGGAAATATAAAAATATTATCCTCATTTTAGGTGAATCCGCATATAGAGGTCGACATAGCATTTATGGATACGAAAAGAATACAACACCCAATATGAGTAAAATTTTCTCACAAAAAAATAGTTGTGTAATAGAGCAAGCGCATTCACCGGCTTCAATAACAAGAGATTCAATTCCAATGTTATTGTCATTTGCTAAACCGAATAATGAATTACCTTTATTAGAAGAAAAAAATATTATTGAAATGGCAAATATACAGAAATACCATACATCTTGGATTTCAAAAACACGAGAATCGGGCGCTCATAGTAGTAAATATTCAATAATTGCTAAGCTTAGCAATACATTTATTGAAAATTTGGAAGATGATCTTCAACTCCCAGAAAAATTAATAGAAACTAATTTTCAAAAAAATGAGAATAACTTTATTGTTCTTCATTTAGCTGGGAGTCATAAACCTTATAACCTTGGTTATGATCAGTTAGATTCGCAAGATTTACCTAATGGAGATAAATACGATTTAACTATTCATCATACAGATAGAGTAATAGAAAAAATTTATAAAACTTTAAAAGTGAATCTGGATAATTTCATTTTGATTTATACTCCTGACCATGGTGAAATTGTTGATTTAGGACATGGTTTATTAAGAAAATCAAAAAACTTTAGTAATCAATTTGAAGTGCCACTAATGATATATTCAACATACGATGATTTTCCTTGTAAAGAGATAGAAAATTACAGAAATAATGACAAAATGATAAATACTTCAAATATTGTCTATTTATTTAGTAAATTACTAGGTTATTCAGTAGATATTGATCAATCATTAATAATAAATGATTTAATACTATCTGTAGATGGACAACCTTATGAATATCAGAGTTTTATTAAAAAGTATCAATAATTTTTAGAATGAATAGACTTTTAATGAAACCTCGTCATAAAAAGTCTATTTAATTTTAATTGTTTTAATTTAAGATATATAAATAAAATTGAGCAAATTAATCGGCTAACTTAAATTGCTTTCATACAGTTTTGAATATAAGCCATTTTGGGATAATAATTCATTATGATTTCCTTGTTCAATAATTTCACCACTATCAATAACAAGAATTTTATCCGCTTTTTCAATCGTCGATAACCGATGTGCAATAACAATTGAAGTTCGCCCTTTTTGTAATTCTTCCAATGCGTTTTGTATTGCTTTTTCCGATTCTGAATCAAGCGCGGACGTTGCTTCATCTAAAATTAAAATTGGGTTATCACGCAATAAAGCCCTAGCGATAGCAATGCGTTGACGTTGTCCTCCAGATAATAATATTCCATTTTCTCCAACTACAGTTTCAAATCCATGCTCAAGTTCTTTTATAAAATCATACGCATAAGCTTTTTTAGCAGCTTCTTCAATCTGACTTTGTGAATATTCACCTATTCGTCCATAAGCAATATTATTAGCTATGGTATCATTGAATAAATGAACATTTTGAGAAACTAAGCCAATTTGGTTTCGTAAACTATATAGAGTTAAATCCTGGATATTATGATTATCAATTAAAATTTCGCCTTCACTTATATCATAGAAACGTGTAATTAAACTTGCTATAGTCGTTTTACCAGAACCTGAACGACCTACAAAGGCAATAGTTTTACCGTGCTCTACTGTAAAATTAATATCTTTTAATGCGGGTTCTTGTCTAGTTTCATATGTAAAAGAAACATGTTTAAATTCTATATTACCTTTTACTCGTTCAATAGTTAAATTGCCATTGTCTTTCTCAATAGGTTGATCAAATATTGAAAATAAAGTTTGGCATGCAGCCATTCCTTTTTGAAAGTCAGCATTAACACTTGTTAAACTTTTGATTGGTTGCATTAATGCAACTAAAGAAGAAAATACAACGGTAAATTGTCCTGGAGTAATATTTAAATCTGGATTACTCGCCATTAATAATACAAAAGCGATGGCAAACGATATAATTAATTGAACTATTGGAGTAGACAAAGCAGAAATGGAAACTAATCGCATCGTATCCCTTCGGAATTTATTACTTGCTTTTTCAAAATTAGCCGACTCTTCATTTTGAGCACCAAAAAGAATGATTTCTCTATGACCTTTTAACATTTGCTCAACAGACATCGTGACATTACCCATTGAATTCTGCATGTTTTTGGCCATTTTTCGGAACTTTATTGATACAAATGTGATTAGACCAATAACAATAGGTGTAATAAAAATCAAAGATAGAGATAATTGCCAACTATTTATAAACATTGTATAAAATAAGCCGCAAATAAATGCAGATTCACGTACAATAGTAATTAAAGCATCTGAAGAAGAAGAGGCTACTTGATCGGTATCATACGTTATACGCGATAATAACCGACCAGTAGAGTTTTTATCATAAAAACTCACTGGGGCATCAACAAAATGATTAAAAAGCCTTTGACGAATTTTAAGCACAATTTTACTTGAAATCAGTGATAAAAAATAAGAATACCCATAATTTGCAGCACCACGAAGAAAAACTAAAGTAAAAATATAAATTGGTGCCATAAATAAAAAGTGCTGATCATTTTCAACAAACCCTTTATCTAGCAGAGGTTGCAATATTCCAATAAGTGATGTATCTGCAAAAGCACTTAAAATTAATAATATTATTGCAAAAAAGAGCAGAAGTTTATGCTTAATTATATATGGCCATAACTTAGAGAACGTATGTAACGTCGAAAAGTCTCGATCAATATCATTATTTATCGTTTTATTATTTTTTTTCATAATATAATTTTAATTAAGAGTTAAATTGTAGTTGATACATTGAGGCATAAATTCCTTTTTGGGATAACAAAGTTTGGTGATTCCCATCCTCTACTAGCTGTCCTCCATCAATAACTAAAATACGATCTGCTTTTTCAATTGTTGATAATCTATGAGCAATGACGATTGAAGTTCTGTTTTTTTGCAAACGTTCAATTGCTTGTTGTACTAATCTTTCCGACTCATTATCTAAGGCAGAAGTCGCTTCATCAAAAATAAGAATTGGATTATTTCGTAATAAAACTCTCGCAATAGCAATTCGTTGACGTTGTCCTCCAGATAACAACACTCCATTATCGCCAATCTCAGTATCAATTCCATTTTCTAATTTTTCAATAAATTCCATTGCATTAGCTTGTTTAGCAGCCTCAATAATATCTTGTTTGGTATACTTATTTTTAGCACCATAAGCAATATTATCTGCAATAGTTCCATTAAATAAGTGGACTTGCTGAGAAACATATCCAATTTGGTTACGCAATGATCTTAGAGTATATTGTTTGATATTGATCGAATCAATTAATATCTCCCCCTCAGCAATATCATAAAATCTTGGTAATAAACTGGCTATTGTTGATTTGCCTGCGCCTGAGCGGCCAACTAAAGCGACTGTTTCACCTTTCTTAATTTTAAAACTTACATCTTTTAAAGATGGCACACTATTGTTTGGATAGGTATAAGTTACATGACGAAAAACAATATTATTTTTTACATCTTTTAATTCAATTTTTCCATTATCTTCCTCTAAAGGAGTGTCTAAAAGAGTAAATAGTGCTTCACAAGCAACAGAACCTTTTTGTAATTCAAGGTGAACACTAGTTAATTCTCTTAATGGTCTCATCATAGCAACCATCGCGGAAAAAACAACAGTAAATGAACCGGGTGTAATATCTAAAGTTTGATTTGCAACAAGAAATAATATTAACCCCAAAGCGGCTGTAGCGACCAATTGAATAATAGGTGAGGATAATCCGGAAACTAAAACGATCTTCAATAGACCTCGCCTAAAAATTTTGTTAATGGTATAAAAATTTTCTTTTTCATATTTTTGAGCATTATAAACAAGAATTTCTTTATGCCCTTTAATCATCTCGTCGGCAGCAGTTGTTATGGTACCAATACCTTTTTGCATAGAAATTAGAGCATGACGAAATTTTTTTGCTATAAATTGAGCAATAAAAATAACTACAGGCACAACAACAATTAATACTGAAGCTAATTTCCAATTGCCATAAAACATTACTACACCTAAACCAATAGCATATGCAATTTCTCTAACAAGTATAATCAGGGCGTCCGATGATGCTTTCGATAATAATTGCGTATTATAAGTAATTAGTGTAACGAGATCCCCTATTGAACTTTTATGGAGAAAACTCGTTGGACTCTTGACTAAATGATTAAAAATTAATTGACGAAATTTAGTTACAACCTTTCCCGATAACCAAGAAAGACAATAAGTTGAAAAATAATTTGATAACCCACGTAAAGCAATCAAACCAATAATACCAATTGAAAAAAGGACTAAAAGTTCATAATTTTTATCCATCAAACCATTATCTAATAATGGTTTAGTTAGTGAAATTAACGTTGCATCAGTTGCAGCATTTAATAAAAGTGCAATAACAGCAACTATTAAAGCTTTTTTATATGGAGAAATAAATGGCCACAATTGTTTAATTGTGTTTAACGAACTATGTTTATTTTTCATAAAAGGTAATGTTTTATCAAAACACTAATTATACTATATAAACGATATTGTTTATCATTTTATTTCAATTCTTTTTCAACTAGATTTAATTTGTATTGTCTATATTTAATATATAATAAATAATGAATTAGACATTATACGTAACTCAATTCATTTATGTATAATTCCAAATAGGAAATCACTAATGTATGTCCATGCTAATCATTTTATAAAAAATAAGAATTTTTATAGATATAATAGTAGCAAAGTTAATCAGCTGGATACGGCCTACGGAATTGTTAAAAATTTTTTCTTAGTTTGTGCTGTTTCAATCTTTTCTATTTTAATATCTAGCACTAATCTCGGATTTTCTTTTCACATCTTTACTAACCATTTATTGTACAAATTAGATATTATTTGTATTATTTATACAACGCGTATAATATCTAATCAGTTAGACTTTATATGTAATGTAATTCAATTCAATTCATTTTATTTTTAATTTAATTAGCAAGTTAATTTTTTACAACAACAGTATCCTTATTTTCATTAAATGCGTTTATTTGTGGATTATTCCAAATAGGAAGTCACCAATGTATCTCGATGCTAATCATATTATTAAAAAAAAAATAACTTTTTATAGCAATAATAGTAGCAATGCTAATCAACTGGATATAGCCTACGGAATCGATGAAAAATTTTTCTTAGGTTGTGCTGTTTCAATTTCTTCTATTTTAATATCTAATAGTAATCTTGAATTTTCTTTTCACATCTTTACTAATCATTTATCGTGCGATTTTGAAAAAAATCTAAAGTTATTATCTGAACAATATAAAACCAATATAACACTGTATTTAGTTGATGACGTAAGTTTGTCAAAACTTCCAACCACAAAAAACTGGACTATAGCAACTTATTTTAGATTTATAATAGCCGATTATTTTTATCAAAAAATTGATAAAATTCTTTATATTGATGCAGATATAATATGCACAAAATCATTAGAAGAGTTATTTACATTACCACTCGAGGAAAATATCGCTTATGTGGTTTCAGATAAAGATGCTATCTGGTGGAATAAATGTGCAATTCGCCTTGATGAAAATAAATTATCAAAAAGTTATTTTAATGCTGGTTTTTTACTAATGAATTTAAATAAATGGCAGGAATTCAATATAAATGACAAAGCATTAGAATTACTTTCTGATATCAATAAATCAAAAAAATTTACGCATCTCGATCAAGATGTTTTGAATTTACTACTACTTGATAAAGTTAAATATCTTAATAGAAAGTACAATCAACAAGTAAGCATTAATTATGAACTGAAACAGAAAAATAACGCCTATTTACCTAATTTAGATCAAGCAATATTAATACATTATATCGGACCAACCAAGCCTTGGCATACATGGGCAAAACAGTATAAATGCACGCAACACTTTATAAACGCAAAACAACAATCACCATTAAAATCTGTACCACTGCTACCTGCTACGACAGCTACTCAAATGAGATATTGTTCAAAACACAAAATGCATCAGAAAAAGTATTTTTCTGGAATAATTTGTAATATTATCTATTTCCTTAAAAAATTAACTAAAAACTAATAAAATCAAGAATATTTTATTAAATCATTTTTTATGGTCGTTAACATTGCATCAGAGCTGTATTGATACAAAATATCTAAAGGAACAGGTATAAACCTTGTGTGTAAAAATTTTATGATGTCTCCATAATTCTGATCTTCAAGAATAAAAATCTGATCAGGATTATAAAAATCATATTCTTTTATCGATTTATTTGTAGTGATTAATTTTTTATTAAATAATATCGCTTCAATGGATCTTAAGGTTACCCCTGTTTGCCCTGTTTGTACTATTTCTAAAATAATATCACTTTGTTTTACTTTTTCTATATTATCAAAATAGCTAATTTTTTGTCCTAAATTGTAATATTCTGATTGTTGGAAAGTTATACTAGTTTTTTTTAGCACTTCATAATTGATCAAATTAAAATCAGTTATAACGTTATTAATTTGCAAAATAGGGGCGAGTTTATTAATCACTGCAACTCGATTATCCCAATATTCACCAATAAAAAAACATTTTTTTACAGTGTTATTATCAGATGGTCTTTCTCGGATCTTTTTCATTTCAGAGAAACTAAAAGGTAAAAACTGATTCAAATAAGTAAAGTGATATTTTTTACAATCTTCAAAATCAAAACTGTATATTTTATTAAAGTGAGGAGTAATTTTGGTAATAAAATCTTCATTCTGACGTAGCCATTTTTTTTTGTTTTTCATACTATTGTTTAATACAGCAATAGTATCTCTTAAAACTAGCACTCGATGGCAATTCATATCTTTAACTAAATCTATAAATCCTGATATAGCAAAACCACTGCATAATAAAATATCATCAGGCTTTAATTTTCTTAACTTTATTAATTTATTTAGTTTGATAAACCATTGTCGGGGAAAGTTTTTTCTTTCTAAAGAAAAATTGATATCTCTAAAATGCTTCATCAGTTTATTAAAAAGTATAATATCATATTCATGCTTAAGGGCGTTGATCATATACTTTTCATAATCAGCATTCCATTCTGCAAAATAAATAGTCATAATATGTTAGATTATTTAAATTAATTATCAAATTTAATTTTAGAAATACTGTGAATCAAACCTTTATTCCAATCTGAAGCTAATAAACCATACTTCCTTAATTTTTCAACATTCATTACTGAATATTTTGGTCTTTTAGCTTTTGTAGGAAATGCTTGAGTTTTGACTGGAATAATTTCTGGAGATTGAGTTATCACTTTTAGGGTTAAGGCAATTTCAAAAATTCTTTTGGCAAACAAAAACCAAGAGGTTGAACTATCGCCACAAAAATGATAAATACCTCCATCTATTTTTTTATCAAGCAAATAAAGAATTACTTGGGCCAGATCGCCTGCATAAGTTGGATTACCAAGTTGATCATCAATTATGGATAATTGTTGTTTTTCAGTAGCTAATCTCAACATTGTTTTAACAAAATTATTACCATATGGGCTAAATACCCAAGAAGTTCTGATGATAATAGAAGATGGATCATTATCTAAAACTGCTAATTCACCATCACGTTTTGTTTTGCCGTAGATATTAATCGGGTTAGTAGTATCTTCTTCCGTATAAGGAATATTGTTAGATCCATCAAAGACATAATCAGTCGAAACATGAAAAAATTTCGCATTATATTTTTTTGATGAAATGGCTAAATTTTTAGGTCCTATAACATTGACATTGTAAGCCTGTTGAGGCTCGTCCTCAGCTTTATCAACCGCAGTATATGCAGCAGCATTAATAACGGCATCAGGTTTATATTTTGCAATAAAACTATCTACCGCATACTCATTAGTAATATCAAGTTGTTCAGTGTCGGTCTTAATCAGTTCCCATTTTGATGGGAAAATATCCACAAAACAATTACCTAGTTGGCCATTAGCTCCAGTTAATAATACTTTCATATAATTTATTATAGCTCCTGTAATGTTTTACCTAATCTGTCTTTGTCAGATAATATTGGTGTTGATACAGGCCAATTAATATTTACTGTTGAGTCATTCCAAAGTAAACATCCTTCAGAACAAGGATCATAATAATTAGTGCATTTATATTCAAAATCAGCTATATCAGACAAAACTAAGAATCCATGAGCAAGACCAGGAGGGATCCACAGTTGATTTTTATTGTCTTCAGAAAGAACAACACCTACCCATTTACCATAAGTGGATGAATCTTTTCGAATATCTACAGCCACATCAAATACTTCCCCCCTGACAACTCTAACGAGTTTCCCTTGTGGATTTTCTTTTTGAAAATGTAAACCTCTTAAAACATTTTTTTGTGACCTAGAATGGTTATCTTGAACAAAAGTTAAATTGATATTTAACATTTCTTGATAACGTTTTTGTTCATAGGTTTCTAAAAAAAAACCACGTTGATCGCCGAAAACTTTAGGATTAATAATTTTTACATCAGGAATTTCTGTTTCGATTACTTGCATTTACTTACCTACTCCTCAATTAATTGAGATAAATATTGTCCATATAATGTTTTATCTAAACTCGCTGCTTCTTGTTTTACTTGCTCTAAAGTTAACCAACCATTACGATAGGCAATTTCTTCAAGACACGCTATTTTTAATCCTTGACGTTTTTCAATGATCTGAACAAAAGATGAAGCTTCAATTAAACTATCATGGGTTCCTGTATCAAGCCAAGAAAATCCTCTGCCAAGTATTTCAACATTCAATAATCCTGCTTCTAAATACATTTGATTAAGTGTTGTTATTTCCAATTCCCCTCTATGGGAAGGTTTAATTTGTTTAGCCATTTCAACAACATTTTCATCATAAAAATAAAGTCCTGTAACAGCCCAATTCGATTTTGGTTTTATAGGTTTTTCTTCGATTGATAAAACTTTAAAATTTTCATCAAAATCAACAACACCAAAACGTTCTGGATCAACGACTTGATAACCAAAAATAGTCGCACCTTCTGTTTGTTCCACTACTTTTTGTAATTTTTTTCCAAAACTTTCACCAAAAAATAAGTTATCACCTAAGATCAAACTGCATCTTTGACCTTTAATAAATTCTTCACCAATTAAAAAAGCTTGGGCTAAGCCTTCTGGTTTGGGTTGCTCGGCATAGCTGAGCTTAATTCCAAATCGGGAACCATCACCTAATAGTCGCTTGAACATCGGTAAATCATCTGGAGTTGAAATGATTAATATATCAGTAATGCCAGCTATCATAAGAACAGATATTGGATAATAAATCATTGGCTTATCATATATAGGAAGTAATTGTTTTGAAATACCTCTAGTTATAGGATATAGCCGAGTTCCCGAACCACCTGCAAGTACTATTCCTTTCATGAATTAACCTAACCTATTAGTTTAAAATACCATGCCTAGATCTGGCGTAAGAACCATCTTTTATATGGTCACACCAGGTACGATTATGTAAATACCATTCAACGGTTTTACGCATACCGCTTTCAAACGTTTCTTGTGGTTTCCAACCTAAATCATTATATATTTTTGAAGCATCAATCGCATACCTTTGGTCATGACCAGGTCTATCAGCAACATTAATGATAAGATCTTTATAATTTTTAATATTATTAGGCTTAGTTGGCACCAATTCTTCAAGTAAATCGCAGATAATATTAACAACATCAATATTTTTCTGCTCATTATGTCCACCTATGTTATAGGTTTCACCATTTTTTACTTTGGTTGCAACTAGATAAAGTGCCCTAGCATGATCCTCAACATACAACCAATCCCTAATTTGTTGACCATTACCATAAACAGGTAAAGGTTTTCCTTCTAATGCATTCAAAATCATTAATGGAATTAATTTTTCTGGGAAGTGATAAGGTCCATAATTATTTGAACAATTGGTAATAACTGTAGGTAAATTAAATGTTCTATGCCAAGCACGAACCAAATGATCACTTGATGCTTTAGAGGCTGAATATGGACTACTTGGTGAATAAGGCGTCTTTTCAGTAAAAAGATCGTCTGTACCATGTAAATCACCATATACTTCATCGGTAGAAATATGATGAAAACGAAAGCATTTTTGTTTATCTGAATCTAATTTTTTCCAATATATTAATGACTCTTCTAAAAGCGAAAAAGTTCCAATTACATTAGTTTCTATAAATGTTGATGGATTATCAATAGATCGGTCAACGTGACTTTCAGCAGCTAAATGCATAATGATATTTGGCTGAAATTCATTAATTGCTTTAGATAAAGAGTTTCTATCACAAATATCAATTTGTTTAAAATGAAATCGATTACTTTTAGATACTTTATCTAAAGACTCCAAATTCCCAGCATAAGTTAATTTATCTATGACTAATACTTCATCATCGGTTTGCTCAATAATATAGCGAACAACAGCAGAACCAATAAAACCAGCACCTCCAGTTACTATTATTTTCATAATTTAGATCCGGATAAAATGATTAGTTTAAATAATTATATATACTAAAAAAGCATTTTATCACGCTTTAACATAAATATAAACGAATTAATATTATAAATGAATTAATTTTATATGTTTAATTCAAGTAAAAATAAGGTTATAATTTTTTTATAATCGAAATCATAAAATGGTGTGGAAATAATGCTAAAAAGAATTACGACACAATCATCAGTGAAGCTTAAATGTTTGGGAGTTACTATTTATAAAAGAAAACTTAACTCAAATGAGCAATTTTTTTTTAAAAATGTCTTCGTGATAAAACGCGATAATGGCTATAAAAAAATAAGTTTTCTTGGTTTAAATATTCTATCAAAAAAGCTGCCTGTAAAAAGTAATGTATTAAATCCCGATAATAATTTGTACAATAATTCCGAAATAATATCCGATGTACAAAAAAAATTATGGTTTACACCTTTAACTCCTGAAGAGCATTTATGGAATGAGTTGCAACCGGCCAAATATTCTTCAAGAACTCGTTGTGTCGTTATATTACCTATTTATAAAGGTTTGGATGAATCTTTATGTTCTATATATCATGCATTAAAAAGTAGAACAACTGATGAGTATAGTTTGTTAGTTATTAATGATGCAGGACCTGATAAGGAATTAAATCTGAAACTTGATGAGCTTTCTCAAAAAGGCCTATTTGATTATCATTTAAACAAAAAAAATCTTGGTTTCGTTAAAACGATTAATTTTGCCATAAGCAATTTATCGCATAATCTTGATGTAATATTATTAAATTCTGATGCTTTTGTGTTTGAAGGCTGGTTTGAAAGAATGATTGATTATGCTGATAATGATAAATCGATAGCCACAATTACACCAATGTCTAATAATGCAACGATCTGTAGTTATCCATTCACATGTCAAGATAATAATAAGGTTCTAGAGATCACTCCTGCTGAATTGGATCAATTAGCAGCCAAAATAAATAAAGGGTCATATATAGAAGCACCAACCGGGGTAGGTTTTTGTTTTTATATGAGAAGAGAAGTTATCGATAAAATAGGTATGTTAGATGATAACGCTTTCAAAGTTGGATATGGTGAAGAAAATGATTTTTGTATGAGGGTACTTCATGCCGGTTTCAAGAATATCATCATTGGAGATGTCTTTGTCTTTCATGTTGGTTCAGTATCCTTTTCTGCCATTAAAGCTGAAAATATGAAAAAAGGGGAAAATGCCCTAAAACTGAAGCATCCAAACTATTTAAACATGGTACATCACTTTTTACATGTTGATCCGGCTTTAATCCTTAGACGTAATTTAGATATCGCCAGATTAAAATTGAAACTCGAAAATCGAAAAACTGTTGTGATTGTTTCTCATGCATGG
The DNA here is from genome assembly GCF_000599985.1 of Gilliamella apicola. NCBI lineage: Bacteria > Pseudomonadati > Pseudomonadota > Gammaproteobacteria > Orbales > Orbaceae > Gilliamella > Gilliamella apicola. The sequence continues at coordinate 842,203 of NZ_CP007445.1, read as the reverse complement.
GATGGCGGTATTAATACCTATCTTAGACAAATAGTAAAAAAATATAAAAATCAGAATATTGATTGTATTCTCTTAAAAGTTCATGACAAAAAATATTATTCAATTGAAGTTCCCGAAAACTATCATATAGAATTACCTAATTTGCAGAATTTATCTTTGAGTTGCGATTTTGGATTTTTAGACTTATTTTTTAAAACAATCCAACCAGATTTAATACACATTAATAGTTTTGCGGGTCTTGATTGGCATCATCATGAAAAACTATTGTATTATTTTGCTTCATCAGATTGGAATTATAAATTTATCATTCATGATTATGCTTGTATGTCGTATGATTACAAACTGCTGAGTCCTGAATATATTTACAAAGGACTACCAACTTTAGCTCAAAGGAATATTTGGAACAACTGGAAATCGTTACCTGCTGATTATGAAGTAAATATTTCAGACGCTATTGAAAAGCATAAAGCTTACAACCTATTTTTTAATAAATGTTCTAAGATTGAAGCGCCAACTTATCGAACTCGTGACATTATATTATATGATTTTCCAGAAATAAATATTGATGTCATTCCACATGAAAATGTTTTCAAAAATATCGCTCCAGCAAAGAGAAATAAGGATAAAGATAAAATAAAAATTGCATCAATAGGTGCATTAAGTATCGAAAAAGGCTCACAAGTATTAGCTGCATTAGCCGTCGATGCCAAAAATCGAGATTTGAAATTATCCTATTTTTTAGTTGGTTATAGTAATCCTACTGATCAACATGTGATGCAAACCAATAATGTTAAAGTTACTGGTAAATATCAAAATGATGAAGAATGTATTAACCAACTTAGAAAAATTTCGCCTGATTTGATATTGTTACCGAGTATATGGGAAGAAACTTTCTCTTATACATTATCAATCGCGTTAGCCTTAAAAATACCTACGTTAGTGTTTGATATTGGAGCGCAAGGAGAGAGAAGCAAAGACCATAATTGGGTTGTAAAATTAGATCCATTGTTAATGCATAACCCAAGAGGCATCTCGGATTTAATCCTAAATTTAAATATAGATAAACTATGGAATGAAGCTTCAAATTAATATCATTTTTAATTTTTTAATGATAATTAATATAAACCAATCTTTCTATTATGTTTTATCACTCAATAACATATAAAAGATTGGTTTTTATATACTAATATTAATCAACATTTTTGTTATATAGCCTTTTAATTCTTCTGGTTAATCTGTTAAAAAATGTATTTTTATATTTCTGATATTGAGTTTCTAACTCATTGTATGAATCGAGTAATTGGTTGTAATTATCCAAATTAAGCTGATTTTCCAATAATTGATTATTATATTCTTCAATTAATTGTTCCAGTTTGTTTGAGATAGATTCCTTTTGCTCTATTAATTGTCCCAGTTTGCTTGAGATAGATTCTTTTTGCTCTATTAATTCTTCATTATTGTATGATATCTCTTGAAATTTTGTTAAAAGTTCTTGGTGTTTTAATTTTTGCTCCTCAATTCTTGCTAATATCTGACTATTTTCAGAATTTAACTTAGAATTTTTAATAATTAATTCATTGTTATCAATAGTTAGTTGTTTATGCTCTGATACTAATCCATTATATGCGTTATAATATTGCTTAATAGATTTTACGATTTCGGACTCCGATCCTATCTTCTGGCGATCCTCTAAATTTAAAGTTTTTTCTGAAATACTTTCTTTAGCAATATTGATTATATTTATAATATAGTTATCTAAATTGTATTTTGTTAAAATTTCACTCTTAATTTTTGAGACATCACGTTTAGCTTTTGGAAAATAAGTTATTATTTCGTCAACAATTTCACTAGCAGATATTCGTCTTAAACAACATCTTCCAGAATAATTAAACTGTTCTGAATTTTTATAATTGTCAATCAAAAGCCACCCTATCCCACCAAAATGGTCATAACAGTAAACCGGAGTATCACTAACAATGGCATATTGCACTGTTTTTCCTATTGTTATTACAGCATCGGCATCCTCAATCATTTTCGGTGTTAATCGACCTACATGCCCTTTAACACCTATATTAATTATGTTTAATCCATGTTCATTTTTTAAAATATCTAGCGCATCTAACACTTCTTGTGGAGGATGATTACTGACTAAAAGTATATTTTTTAATTGTTCATTTTTAGAATCTTTTTCACAAATAAACTCTGATGGAGCAGCATTATAAAAAACTTCACTAATATGAATAGGAACACCAAAATTACTTAACTGATTATAAGTTTCTTGACTATTAAAAAAAATTTTATTAGCTAATAATCTTTCTGTATATAATCCAAAAGTCTCTAAATGCTCATAAGGAGATAGGTGTACAAATACAAAGAAAGTTTTATTATTAAAACAATCTATATAATGATTAATAAGAATAGGCAGTACCTGATGTTGAGACCAAACAATATCATAATTGAATGGGTTTGGTAATTCATCAGTATTGAATAAATTGATATCCGAATTTTTAGCGATCTCAATTACTGGAGAATCAATATAATTCGCCACAATATCAACTAAATAATTATTCTTCTTGAAGCATTCTGCTACTTCCAATGCAACTATTTCTGAACCACCAATGCTTGCCATATGATTAGTACATATTAATACTTTTAGCATAAACGTTTAAGCCTATTATTTTATTAATAAATTAGCTTTTTAAATTAAAAGCTAATTTATTCTGAATATGAAAAATAAAACAATAACAATTCAAAATAATATGTATTAGTAGATACCGAATTAGTTATTGCTCATTACCTCATCAAGGCTTTGAAATATAAATTTAAATGATACTCCTTATTATTTTTTCAATTTGAATTTAGCATGATTAATGTCCTCTTTAAAGTAATCAGGTAAAGTATTCAGATGATAAGGTACAATAAAAGAAACACCATTATCATGGGAACTTAAAATGGCTCTTTTTATTATTTATGTATTTTCAACCATCGGATAAGCTTCTGGAATATCATATTTAGTAATTTTGGATTTTTTTACAATCAAATATATAATCACTATAGAAATGAGCTCTATAATAGAATAATGTTTTTTTAATGAAACTTCTACGGCAAGTTTTTTCGCCTCTTTATCACCATTTAACAAAGCTGCAAGCATTTTTGTTTCAGCAATCACATTAGTAAAAGCTATTAATAAAAACTTGATAAAACTTCAAATGTAGCTTATAAATATATTACTTTGATAGATAAAATTCTATTTTCAATCTCAACTTAGATAAATTAGTTATACTTATCTACCTATTCCATAATCCCTAAGCTTATTAGCAATTGAGGTATGGGATACCCCTAATCTTTTTGCAAGTTTTCTAGAGCTTGGATATTCAATATACAAGCTTTTTAAGACTTCTTTTTCGAATTGTTTGGTCATTTCATCAAGTGTTTTGTTCTCAATATTATTGATCCAAGAAACTTGAGCCGAAGCTATCGCTGGTAGAACAATATCTTTTACAGTCAATTGTGATGAAGTCAACTGAGCTAATGCGGAATAAAGTACATTTTTAAGCTGTCTTACATTACCCGGCCAAGTGTAATGAGTTAAATAAGGAATAACATCCTGATTTACTGTTGGCGGTTTAATGCCTTGCTTATGGGCAAATTCATCAATAAAAATATGCGTAAGTGGTGCAATGTCATCCTGACGTTCTTGAAGTGAAGGTAAATTTAAAGACAACACATTCAAGCGATAATAAAGATCTTTCCTAAACTTTCCTTGTTCCACCAATTCAGCTAAATCAACTTTAGTCGCACAGATAATTCTAACGTCGACATAAACTTCGTTATCATCACCTACTCTTCGAAAATATCCGTCATTTATAAAACGTAATAATTTGGTTTGCATTTGAAATGACATTTCATCAATGCCATCAAGTAATACAGAACCACCATTCGCTTGCTCAAAAAAGCCTTTTTTACTTTCTAATGCACCAGGATAGGCGCCTAATGCATGACCATAAAGTTCACTTTCAACCACGTCATCAGGCATAGCTGCGCAATTTAAACCTAAAAAAGTTTGATTACCTCTCGGGCTATATTGATGACATGCGCTAGCCAGCAAATCTTTACCAGTTCCTGTTTCGCCTGTAATCAATAGTGGCTCTCGTTGCATCGAAAATGCTTTAGCCTGAGCAATCAATTTTTGCATTGTTTGACTTTGGTCGGCAAAAATATCGAACGCATGATTGCCAACGACATTAATTTTTGATAATCGTTTTTTCAGATATTCAACCGGTTGTAAAACGAAAGTGATTTTGAATGATTCATTAATTTTTTGCAATAAAAAATACTGCGAATTTAAAACAATAATCGTATCATCTTGTGTATCTAAATTTACAGAATTATCAAGAGAAAACACTTTATGATAATTAAAAGTTTGATTCAAAATTAACAAATTAGACGAAATCAATTCACCAGCTTGTTGATTATAGCTAACTAATTGTTGATTATTGTTGATTTCAATGATTGCTGCTTGCATAATCTGCCCATTTTTCATTTAGTTTGGTTAATTTATCACGACGATATCGCCACTCAAGGCTTTTAGCTAATTCATCAAAGGTTATTTTAGTTTTGGATAATAAAAGTTTTGCTTTATTTGTTTTCAAAGACTGATTTTTATCCAAAACCATCAACTGTTCTAAAATCGCTAATGAACCTTGCCGATTATTACAAGCCAAGAGCAGATCACAACCTGCAGCTAATGCAACCTGTGCTCGCTGTGCATGATTTCCCATTACTGATGCACCTTCCATTGATAAATCATCAGAAAAAGTCACACCTTTAAAATGTAACTGTTGCCGAAGCACTGTTTTGAGCCAGTATGACGATCCACTAGCTGGTTTATCATCAAATGCAGGATAAATCACATGTGCTGGCATAATTGCATCAAGTTTATTATCTGCGATAAGTTTCGCGAAAATTTGCATATCTTGCTCAATCACTGATTTTTCACGATCATCAATAGGCGTTTCTTTATGTGAATCAGCAATAACATGACCATGTCCTGGAAAATGTTTACCTGTGGTTTTCATTCCTGCTGCATGCATACCATCAATCATCGATGAGGCGATTTGGTAGGCAATGTCAGCATCATGATGAAATGATCTTGTTCCAATAGCTAAACAGTTATGACCTAAATCTAAAACTGGTGTGTAACTAAGATCGATATCAAAAGCAATCAGCTCCATAGCTAACACCCAGCCCGCATCAAATGCCAATGATTTAGCATGTTCAAGATCGTTAAGTTCAGCAAAAGCTTGTGCTGGAGGAATGAGGGTAAACCCCTGTTTAAAGCGTTGAACGCGCCCTCCTTCATGATCGACTGAAATTAATAATCGCTCATTTGTTGCTGCACGGATCTGTTTTATCAATTCGTTCAATTGTTTTGGTTCTTGATAATTACGGCTAAATAAAATTACACCTGCAACCAATGGATTTTGCAGTAGTTTCTTATCATCATCGGTTAGGGATATACCTTCAAAATCAATCAACAATGGACCCATTACTGACTAGCCTCACTTTGTTGATTATCATTGGTACTTTGTTTAGAAAAATCTTTAGATGTTACTCGATTTAAGATTTCACCTGTTTGGGTTGAAATTAATTCCATAGAAAGATTAGCATCATTTTTTTCGGTTGGTACTTTGTTAATGGTGGTAAAAAGTACATAACCAGCATTCATTGATTTGGCTAATCCAATCATTTTACCTCTTGAAACCAATTTATCATCAGGTGAAATACCTAATGCTTGTTTAGCTTGATTGATAGATTGTCTACTAGCGACAGTGAATTTATTTTGTTTGTTCATTAATTGATGTAACACTTCATCAATTTGGTTGTTTACCAAATAATCACCACTGCGATTTTGAATATCACTAATTAACAAGATTTTGTTTTCATCATTCAAAGAAGATGAATCATTTATCAATTTATTTGTAAATGGTGACAAAATTGCATCCCAATCCGTTTTCTTAGTAATTAACGGTGGGGTTTCAATCACATCTCCATCAGTGGGATTTATAATAACAGGAGGCGCAACGGTTATGTCCTTACTATCGAAAAGATGACAACCCGTTAAAATAAAGGCTATTGCCGAAGTAACAACTATGCGTTTTATCTGTTTCATATATTAACCTATTAATCGACCTAGTTTTTTTCCACCTAATAAATGCATATGAATATGAAAGACTTCTTGACCAGCATCTTCATTACAATTAACAATTAAACGATAACCACTTTTATCAATGCCTTCTTGCTTAGCAATTTTTGCAGCAACAATCATCATATGCCCAAGTACAATTTCATCTTCTTCTTGAACGTCATTAACAGTTGGAATAAGTTTATTTGGAATAATTAAGATATGTGTCGGAGCTTGAGGCGATATATCACGAAAAGCAGTCACTTTATCATCTTGAAAAACAATATCAGAGGGAATTTCTTTCCGAATAATTTTACTAAAAATCGTTTCCTGAGCCATCATATTTCTCCTTTTATTCTATGCCTAAAAATGAAAATTTATATTAGTCCAAGCATAGCATATTTTGTTATTAATAATGTATAGATATCGTTACATTTTAGCGTTCAGTCATTTATTTGAATATAATAAAATAATAACACTAATCCATTCACTACTCTCTTAAAATAATTACCTTTAGCCAGAAAATAACAATATTATTGTCAAGAATGATTAACAAAAACAATTTTTAAATATAAAAATGATATTTTTGTAAAAATTATTCGGGAGTCTATATCATTTCATTGTTATTTTAGCATGAATTAGACTTCTAAACATAAAGTCAGGATTGACATAGAAAAAACTCAATATATTCATTTGTCAATTAAAATAAGTTGATATATAATGCCACGTCGATTTCAACCGCTTATTTTCATGTTCCTTGCTTTCAATGGGTTGCGGTTGCCCCGACAGAAAGCTGATTAATCCGTAGGGAGCGATAATGCGTCATTACGAAATAGTATTTATGGTTCACCCAGATCAAAGTGAACAAGTACCGGGTATGATTGAACGTTATACAGGTACGTTAACCACTGATGGCGGTAAAATCCATCGTTTAGAAGATTGGGGTCGTCGTCAATTAGCTTATCCTATCGAAAAGCTGCACAAAGCACATTATGTGTTAATGAACGTTGAAGCAACTCAAGAAGCTGTTAATGAGCTTGAAGATAACTTCCGTTTTAATGATGCAGTAATTCGCAGTTTAATTATGCGTACCAAAAATTCTGTAACTGAACCTTCACCTATGTTAAAAGCTAAAGATGAGCGTCGTAACTCTGAAGAAGATTTTAGCGAAATAAACATGGACGATGATTCTGACGAATAATCGTTTATTGCTATCGGGTATTGTAAAAAAAACACCGATACGAAAAATGAGTCCAAGTGGGATCTTGCATTGTCAGTTTTATTTAGAACATATTTCTGAACAAATTGAAGCAGAACTTACCAGACAAGCGTGGTGCATAATGCCCGTAATTGTCAGTGGACAGCAAGAGTTAAGTTACATAAAAAAAGGCAGCAAAGTTTTAGTGAGCGGTTTTATAAGTACCCACACAAAACGTAATCAAACAAGCCAACTTGTTTTACATGCTGACCAAGTTAAACTATTAGGAGAATAGCCAAATGGCACGTTATTTCCGTCGTCGCAAATTCTGCCGTTTTACAGCAGAAGGCGTTAAAGAAATTGATTATAAAGATGTTTCTTTATTAAAAAGCTATATCACAGAAAGTGGTAAAATCGTACCAAGCCGTATTACTGGTACTAGCGCAAAATATCAACGTCAACTAGCTCGCGCTATCAAACGCGCTCGTTATTTGGCATTATTACCATATACTGACAACCATCAGTAATTAGCAACAGAGGGGACATATAATGCAAATTATTCTACTCGATAAAGTTGCTAATTTAGGCAGCTTAGGTGATCAAGTTAATGTTAAAGCGGGTTACGCACGTAACTTTTTAATTCCACAAGGTAAAGCAGTGCCAGCTACTAAAAAGAACATTGAGTTCTTTGAAGCGCGTCGTGCTGATTTAGAAGCAAAACTTGCTGAGACATTAAAAGCCGCTGAACAACGTGTAAACGAAATTAATGCACTTGAAAAAGTAACTATTACTTCTAAAGCTGGTGACGAAGGTCGTTTATTTGGTTCTATTGGTACTCGTGATATCGCTGATGCAGTTAAAGCTCGTGGTGTTCAAGTATCAAAAAGCGAAGTTCGTTTACCAAATGGTGTGTTACGTACAGCTGGTGAACACGAAGTGTTCTTCCAAGTACACAGTGAAGCTTTTGCTAAACTTATTATTGAAATTATTCCTGAATAATTATCATTCAATAAAAAAGCCCGTCAGATGAAGTGACCCCATAAAGTTGGACACTTTTATTAAGTGGCTTGTAAGGCCTGATTTCGATATTCAACCGGAGTCAGGCCTTTTAATTTGGCTTTAATCCGTTTGGTATTGTAGTATTCTATATATTCTTCTATTTTTTCAATCAATTCATCTGCATCTTGAAAGCATTGTCCATGATACATTTCTGATTTTAATAGACCAAAAAAGTTTTCAGCTACCGCATTATCTAAACAATTTCCTTTTCTGGACATACTTTGTTTGATGCCATTATTAGCTAGTAGCTTCTGATAATGGCAATTTCTATATTGCCAGCCTTGGTCACTATGTAGTAACGGTTTTTCATACTGTTTTAATCGTGATATCCCTTTTTGAAGCATATCTGTCACCAACGTTAAACGTGCATTTTTAGCCACTTTATAAGCGATTACTTCTTGATTATATAAATCGATAATGGGAGATAGGTAAATTTTCTGTTCATTTACCTTAAATTCTGTGACATCCGTTACCCATTTTTCATTCGGTTTTGATGATTCAAAATCTCTTTTAAGATAATTAGCTGCTGTTTTACCTGTCTCTCCACGATAAGAACGATATTTTTTAGGTCTTACTGTCGATTTGAGATTAAGCTGACCCATTAATCGTTGTACCGTTTTATGATTGAGCTTAATTCCTTCATTTATCAACGCTAAATGAATTCGCCGATAACCATAGCGCCCTTTATGTTCATGGTAAATCGATTCTATACGTTTTAACTCATTTTCATAAGCAGACGGGGTTTTCAATCTATTAACATGATAATAAAAAACACTTTTTGCCAGTTTTGTTGCTGATAGCAAATGTCTTAAGGAATACTGATATTTAAGAGCTAAAACAACTAACGTTTTTTCTTTGTTTGTTGACGTTTTGCTTGCTTCAGCTCTTCCAACTTTTTTAGAACAGCATTTTCTGCTCGTAAATAAGCAATTTCCTCTTTTAATGCTTCAATTGTTTTTTCATCATCACTGTGAGTGGGTTCAATACGGGGTTTCTTCATACAGGGTCTTCCTCTGGAATGATATTCAAGCCCTCGGAAACCCTTTTTATAATATCTATCAAGCCAAACAAATAGAAGCCCGGGGGAACTTAAATTAAGCATAGCACTAGTGTGCCCGAGAGACCAATCATTTGTCCACATTAATTTTAGTGCTTGTAATCTTGCTTCCGCATGACGTAAATGAGGTGTTGGTTGAAAGGCGTTATCACCATGAATCGCAACCACTTGGGACCAATATCGAATCTGACGAGAAGATATCGCATATTTTTTTGAAAGAATTTCCGATGATTCTCCTGATAAGAATTCATTAGCTATGATAATTTTTAAATCTCGACTATATTTTGACATAAAAAGACCCCCTGTAATTGGTTGTCCAACTATTGGGGGTCACTTCACAGATTGACGGGTTTTTTATTATTAGTTAGTTGTAATTTATTGAATAGTAACAAATCAATTGTTATTGCAAACAATTCATTCTAAATGTTTCATCTTACAATTATTGCTTTACCTCGGCCACGAATATCTGACACCGCATCGGGTTTATTATTGGTAATTTTTATAACCTGAATATCTCCACTGAAATCTTGTTGATAAAAGCTATATCCCATCTGCTCAAGATCTATTTTCAGCTGTTCTGGAACACTTTTTTGAAAACTCTCGATATAAATAACATTGCTTGGTAATAGTTGATGGTGATAACGAGGTGCCTGTACAGCTTGTTTTAAAGTCATGTGGTTATCAAAAACATTGGCTACAACTTGAAAGATAGAGGTAAAAATCCTTGAGCCACCGGGTGTACCAATAACCATTACCACATTATTATTTTTTATGAAGATACTGGGTGACATCGAAGATAAAGGTCGTTTGTTCGGTTCTATTGCATTTGCATTTTTACCTACAACACCATACTGGTTAGCAACACCCGGTTTACTGCTAAAATCATCCATCTCATTATTAAGTATAATACCTGTACCTCGCACAACGACAGCAGAACCGAACCAACCGTTAAGTGTATAAGTGTTAGAAGCCGCATTGCCCCATTTATCCACAATAGAAAAATGGGTAGTTTGTAATTTTTCTCCATTATCTAAACCTGGTTTAACGTGTTCTGTATTGGAAATGCTTTTTGGATTAACTTGTTTAGCTCTTTGAGCCATATAATTAGTATTGATTAATTTAGAGACAGGTACAGTTACAAAATCAGGATCTCCCATATATTCCGCCCGGTCGGCAAAAACACGTTTTTCTATCTCTGCCATTAAATGAACATACTTTGATGAATTAACTTCGACACCTTTAAAATCATTTATTAATTCTTGTTTCATTGATAATAATTGAATTAAACCTATTCCTCCTGAACTTGGCGGTGGTGCAGTAACAACTTGCATACCTTGCCAATTCGCTACTAAAGGCTCTCGCCATTTTGCTTGATAATTGGCTAAATCACTTTCCGTAATTAACCCATCATTTTTTGCCATTTGCTGAGCAATTAATTTAGCAGTTTCTCCTTTATAAAATCCATCACTACCTTGCATTGCAATACGTTCTAATACTTTGCCAAGCTCAGGTTGTTTAAACATCTGTCCTTCTTTCATAGAACCAAAATAGTGCTTAAAGTAACCATTGGCTGGTGCCATTGGTTCTATTTCTTGATAACGAGTCACTAATTGTTTATTAACTCTAAACCCATCATTAGCAAATCGAATCGCTGGCGCCATGACTTCTTTCCAACTTAATCGGCCAAAGCGTTGATGTACAGCCCACATACCCGCAACAGTACCGGGAACACCTGACGCTTTATGAGAATATAAACTCAGATTGTCGATTACATTTTTTTTACCATCAAGAAACATATCTTTATCTGCTTTACCAGGGGCAACTTCTCGATAATCCAGAAAATAAGGTTTACCCTTGTACCAAAGTGTCATAAAGCCTCCACCACCTATATTACCCGCCTCAGGATAAGTAACCGCTAATGTAAATGCTGTAGCTACAGCAGCATCCACAACATTACCCTCTTTGGATAAAATCTCTTTAGCAGCTATGGCACCATAGTAATCTGGAGAGGCAACCGCCCCAGCTTCAAATTTTGGTTGGATATTTTCAGTGGAAATAGCTTGCTGACTTATCACTAAAAACACAATAAAACAGCTAAACTTGAGCAACCTACGTTTAAGATAGAACATTTTAGACCTCCTAAAAGTAAATAATTAACTTCTTCCTATAAATAGAAATAAATAAAAAATAAATTGTGAATTTAATGAGAGTACTAGTAGTCAATATAGCATATAAAATTAAAGAGGCGAGCAGATAATGATCAATATAAATATAAATATAAATATAAACAGGATTGTTTAAATTTGAGCTTTATTTGAGTTTTTAGGATAAAACGAAGAAAATCAAAAGAACGTAAATAATCAGATACAATCATCTACGTTCTTTTCAATTCATTGGCAATTAAGCTAATTGCTCTTGATTTTCAGATTTAGCTTGTTCTTCTTTATATAGTTTGTTGTCATAAATTTTTACAAATGGAAGATAAATTATCAATGCTAAGATTGCAGAAAGTATGGCCACAAACATAGCTCGATAATCCCCGCCTGTTCCAATAAATGCACCTAAGCCCATTGGTGATGGCCAAGGTATTAACGCGATAATTGGATTCATAAAACCTGAACTTATAGCAAAATAACCCAAAGTACCACATGCCATTGGTGCTAATAAGAATGGTAAAGCAAGATATGGGTTATACACGATTGGCATACCAAAAATGATTGGTTCATTAATGTTAAATATTGCAGGAACAGCTGAGGCTCGACCTAAAATCTTTAATTGACTTGATTTAGCACAAAAAGCGATAAAAAATGTCATAAGAAGTGTTGAACCCGAACCACCTAGAATTACCAAAGAGTTATTAAATTCACCCGCAAACGGAATAGCTGCTCCACCAATATTCTCATTCATATTGGTAAGCATTATCGGTGTAATAAACGCACCAATAATACTTGCACCATGAATACCAACAACCCAAAGAGCATGGATTAAAAATAGAATCACCATAATGCCAAGCCAGCTTTTAGTTAAATTGGTTACAAAGATAAACGGAATACCGATGATATTGAAAATGTCCGTACCAAAATAAATCAAAACACCATTTAAGATAATAATTGTAAATGCGATGACAAATGTTGGAATGAGTGCTGTAAATGATCGTGATACTCCTAATGGAACGGTTTCAGGCATTTTAACTACCCAATTACGACGTACACACATAAAATAAAGTTGTGTTGCTAAAATTGCCATAACAATTGCAATAAAGATACCTGAAGTTCCTAACCGAGCAACAAAAGGATTTAGGCGTAATCCGTTATAGACGGATTCACTTTGATCATTAAATAACACCATCGCACCATTTTGCATCACTAATTCTGGTAATGTCATGATGAAAGCAAAAACAGATAGCATTGCACCATTAAGAGCATTAACTTTTAAGCCTGTCTCTTCTTCCTCAATTTTAGTTAATTCGTAACCGACAACAATATTAAAATAAAGCGCTAATATTCCCATTGTTGCAGTATTAGCTATCATATAAAGATCTCTTATTTTGAAAACAGAATTATCAAAAGCTGTTTCCAATCCAGTAAATGTCATCGGTAAGGTATTAAACACCAAAAACATCGATCCAACGATACAAAAAGGAACTGATGCCATTCCCGCTGCCATTACGGCTCGAACAATCTTAAACTGCGATATTTTTGCCATCGGAGTCATTAGATATTTTTGTAACAACACAAATGCGTTATTCATTTTGTTTTCCTCATTCAATTAATGATTTCTTGATAAGCTTGGATTCTTTTAAAATGTTTATCCTCATTACGCTCAATCTTTTTTAGTTTAAGCAGTATAAAAATTGTAAAAACTAAACTTACTGCCAAAATTCCTAGTAATACGTTTAAAGCCTCTTGTGAATATTTTAAAAATGGAAAGAAAAAGTGAAATAAGGGGGTATAAATCGAAATAATTAACATAATGACGCTTATCAACATTATTCGATAGAAAAGACTAGCATATCGTAAATGGTTTTGATGATTTCGATACAGTTTAATCTGCTCAAAACTAGTTAATGTAGCAAACAATATGAGTAATAGTGGTAGCACAATGGCAATGGATAAACTACCCATCAAAAAAACGGCCCAATAAAGATTTAAAAATAGAAAAAATGCTGTGGTATAACGAACCGCTAAAAAACGATTAAAATAGAGATTAGTCAAACTCACTTTTTTATGCGTTTTAAGTTGGCTTTCTAATTGAGAATCCATAGCTGACCTCTTAATTAACTGGATAACTTATAGGTTTGTTGATAAAGATGAGACATCTCAATTGCAATTTCACGAAGCGTCATAGTTGTCATCAAATGATCTTGAGCATGAACCATAATGATTTCCATCTCAATTTTAGTCCCATTAGCATAAGACTGAAGTAGCCCTGTTTGCGACTCATGGGCTTCTAAAATATCATCATTCGCTTCATCTAAAAGCTGATTAGCTTTATCAAACTCACCCTTTCGCATCAATTCGAAAGCCGAATGGATTTTTGTTTTAGCATTACCACTGTGCAAAATAATATTGAAAGCTGTAATTTGAATCTCCTCTGAGCTCATTTGGTCATTCATTGCTACGCTCCTTTTTCAATTAGTTGGATAAAAAGTGATTTAAATTGATTAAAATCTGAAATTTCTAACATTGCTTGTTGTGTGGGCAAATCATCAATTAAGTTGACAATTGCTTTTGTCATCATAGCTAAGTTTGAGTTTTGATAAATTGATGGCGAAATCATAAAAACAAATTTAACGTTTTGGTAATCTTCATCCCAAAACAAACCATCGGGAATTACTGCTATGGCAATTTTCGCCATCTTGCCAACGGGTATAGCTGGATGAGGAACTACAATTGTTGGACTAAAGAGTATTTCACCTATAGCCATACGTTTTTCCATTTGCTTTTTTATATCTTGTTTGAATTTTTTAACTTCATTAACTGATAATAGATCAACTAAATGATCTAATACTGTTTGTTTAGTTGCCTTTTGACGACACAAATAAAAATAATCTGCTGCAATATCATCAAATATCTGAGCAATATAATTCGAATGATTTTGGTCCTTGTGTTCTGATATTACTGGTAAGAAATCTTTATGAAATAAATTGGGCATTTGTCTATGAGAAAGATATCGACGAATTGTTTGAACATCCTCTTCACAAAAGAATACCGATACATGAAATACAGGAACTTTAAATACTTTTGATGATAGATCAACCGATGAAATAATAAAGTCAATATCATTTATCATTTCGGGCTCAATCTCATAGTAACCACGGGTTGCAACTATTTTTACACGCTCATCAAATTCGCTCTGGACCCGACTTTTTAATAATTGTGCACTGCCTACTCCTGTTGCACAAATGATCAAAACTTTAGCTTTTTGTTCGTTTTTTAACTTTTCAAGTGAAGCTAAAAAATGCAGCGCTAAATATCCCCATTCATCATCATTGACTTTATATTTATTTAAATTTGGCAATTGGCTTAAATAATGTTTAACTAGCACAAAAACATCTAAATATTGATCTTTAATTTCATCTATTAATGGATTTTCTAATTTTATATTCTGTTCTAAACGTACTAACATGGGTTTTAAGTGTTGAATTAACCCATTTTTCAATTGTTCATCATGCCAAAAAGGGTAGCCAGTCTCTTGTTGAATTTTTAGAAGTAAATTGGTTAATGATAAGGTGAGTTCATCATCAGCAACATTTTGAATTAAATTAGATTTACTCATCAAATGTAAAGTTAGATACATTTGCTCTTCTTTCGGAAAGTGAAAACCAATTACAGATTCAATGCGAGCAATGATTTTGTTGGCAACTTGGTATTCAAGCGTTGTGTTGGTTGAAACGGGTAGATCTAGATTTTGAATAGATAGCCCTGACTGTAAACGCTTAATGCTTAGTGACAGATGTAATACAATATTTTGAATCATCACATCTGATAATTTAATATTTGCTTCACGACACTCATCTAAAATAATGATGGTTAACGTATCAAAACTAATGGTTTCACATGATTGATTAAAATAAGATAAATGGTGTAAAAAATTAATCGAATCATCATGAAAAAAGTAACTCATTATAAAATGGCGTTTAGCTTTTTCATCACCATCAATAAAAATTAGAGATCGATTTTTTTTTAGGGTTAATTCATAAGCCAGTAATTGAGATTTTATTTCAGCAATATCTTTATTTAGCTGTGATGAACTAATAAATAGCTGTTCGGATAACTCTTCAACATCAATTTTTTGACTCTCTAGTAATAACAAATTAAGGATAAAATGTTTTCGCTCGCTGGCCTCACGACATTGAGATTGCTCAATATTTTTATCTAGTAAATGGTGTTCAATTAAAAATAAATTAAACGCGGTTCTATCTAAAATTTCTAATTGGAAACCATAACCTTGCTTGCTTACTATATTGCCGCCATTGCGCTCAATTAAAGTTTTTAAGTCTTTAAGATAAGTACGTACAGTACGATCAGATAAGGATAATTCGGTAGCAAGTTCTTGACTACTTTTATATTCATTTTTAGAACGAACAAGTAAACTAATGAGTTCTCGTTGTTTATGTTTTATCATTATCTACTATACCTAAGCTATTAACTAAATCTATCCAAAAGGGTGACGCTATTAAAAGATGATTAAAAACCTAAACCAATTTTTAGGATGCGATCATTTAATTAAACAATCGCATCATATTAAGAACGATAACACTTCGATTTTCTTAAGTTTTAGTTAATATTGTCCTCAACTAATTTAGCTAACTGCTCTATACCTGATTGAATAGGAATATAGGCTTGAAATGGAATACTGACTACCGGCTTACCAACTTCATCACCTAATGCTTTTAATTTATCAAACATCATCATGGTTTGTGGGCTAATTAAAAACAGTGAAAAATCACTATTTTTAATCTTATTACTGCCTTCAGTTGCTGATACTGCATCAAGCTCAATAGGTTTATTTTTGCTAGCAAAAAATTCTGTTACCTTTTTAGCCATAAGTGATGATGACATACCTGCTGCACAAATAATTAATGCTTTTTTCATAATATCTCCTAATGAATTTTATCGTTATAAAGTTTCACCATTTGACTCAATGACTTTTTTATACCAAGCAAATGAATCTTTTCTACTACGTTTTAAAGTACCATTGCCTTTATTGTCTTTATCAACGTAGATAAAACCGTAACGTTTTTCCATTTCACCTGTTCCAGCTGAAACTAAATCAATACAGCCCCAAGGGGTATATCCCATCAAATCAACGCCATCTTCTTCAACGGCTAACTTCATTTGTTTTATATGCTCACGTAAATATTCAATTCGATAAGTATCATGAACACTACCATCCGCTTCAACTTTATCGTAAGCACCAAAACCATTTTCAACAATGAATAGTGGTAAGCGATAGGTATCAGTTAACCAATTTAATGTGTAACGTAAGCCTTCAGGATCTATCTGCCAACCCCAATCGGATTTTTTGACATATTGATTGCCGACTAAATCGGTTTTTTCATTATAATCATAGTGATCATTACCTTTATTATGTCTAACCACATTCGACATGTAATAACTAAATCCAATATAATCAACCGTTCCTTTCGTTAACACTTCCAAATCTTGTGCAGTAATATCAAGTTTAATATTTTTACGTTGCCAATATTTTTTAATGTAATTTGGATATTCGCCATGTACATGGACATCAGTAAAGAAATACTTACGTTCCATGACTTTTTGAGCCATTAAGATATCGCTTGGTTTGCATGTTTCTGGATAAATTGGCACTAAAGCAATCATACAACCGATTTCAAGATCAGGATTAATCGCATGACCAATTTGTACCGCTTTAGCGCTAGCAACTAATTCGTAATGTGCAGCTTGATACATGATTTCTTCGCGATTATCACCTGGTTTATAATAAATTCCAGAGTTAGTGAAAGGAGCAAAATCTTCGTTAAAATTAGCTTGGTTATTGATTTCGTTAAAAGTCATCCAATATTTAACTTTATTTTTATAGCGTTCAAAACAGACCTCAGCAAATCGAACAAAGAAATCGATTAATTTTCGATTACGAAAACCACCATATTCGGTGACTAAATAATAAGGTAACTCAAAGTGCGAAAGGGTAACAACTGGCTCAATGTTATATTTTAAACATTCATCGAACAGATCATCATAAAACTTTAAACCTTCTTCATTTGGTTCAAGCTCGTCACCTTTCGGAAAAATACGAGTCCAAGCAATTGAGGTCCGAAAACATTTAAAACCCATTTCAGCAAAAAGTTTAATATCATCTTTGTAATGATGATAAAAATCGATAGCTTCGTGATTAGGATAATACTCGCCTGGGATAATGCCTTCAGTGATTTTTCGATAACTTTTAGGCGATCCAACAGTCATCACATCAGCAACACTAGGACCCTTACCTCCAGCCTGCCAAGCACCTTCTAATTGATGAGCGGCAACAGCTCCTCCCCATAAAAAACCTTTTGGTAAACCTTTATTATTCATAATCAAGTACCTATATTTATTGATAATTCATATTCAGTATAAAAGGAAAAATAACTAATTACTAACCAACTTTTTCCTTATTGATAAGGAAAAATAATAAATGAAAACATAATAAGGAAAATTTATCTTACATTAAGATAAAGAGATGAAATTGGAGAATAAAAGATAAAAATGTCATCTAATTAAATAATTATATGGTCAAGTTTGGCAGTTAAATTTTTTCTAGATAACTGCCATTTTTTAAAATACGATTAAACCCAATAGAATTTAACCATTATTTTGTTCAAACAGTCGCATAGCTAACAAGCCATGAGCCATGGTTGCACCAGCTCTTACCGATGCGGAAATCGAAATCAATTCAGCCAACTCATCAATGCTTGCCCCTGCCCGTTTTGCACCTTTAACATGAACATCGATACAATAAGCACATTGCGTGGTAAGCGCTATAGCTAATGCAATTAATTCCCGTGTTTTTGTTGGAATAATTCCATCACTTCGCTTAATTGTCTGATGATCAAAATGAATAAATGCTTGGGTTTCATTGGGTGCATATTTTAATAAAGAAGCTAGATATTTAAAATCATCACTTGATTGATAATTACTCATGTTATTCTCCTTTTTGTATTTGTAGTTTTTTAATTAAACCGAAAAACCAACAAGCAGGACAGCCTCGTAACAAAAAAATTGCACAAAGAATAAAAAACAGTTTAGTAGCAATTGAAGGTTGAAATATAAAGACTCCTATAATCAACATAACTGCGCCTAACCCTCTTATTAAATGTAAAGTTATTGAATTACGACAATACATAATGCTCTCCTGTTGTTGAGTTAAATATTAGAAATTTTTGTGAATTAATTTGTTCTTTTATTATTGTTCTTGCTCGGTGCAATCTGCTTTTTACTGCTTGGACAGTAATACCTAATTTGGCCGCAACTTCGGGAGAGGAATATTCCTGAACATCTTTTAAAATTAGGACTTCTCGATAGATTAATGGCAAAACAATAATTGCATTAATTAAGTCAATTTTTAGATCCATATCAAGGTTTGTTGTCGGCAAATTATCTAGTTCAAAGTCTGAATTAATATTTTTTGAACGCCTAATTTTAAATAATCGGTAGCATTCTCGTTCAACAATACGAAATAACCATCCTGTAAAAGTCGCTACCGTTTTTAACATCCCTATTTTTCGATATAACTGCCATAATACAATTTGAACAGCATCCTCAACATCTTCTGAGGTTGAACATGTTCTTCGAGCGAATCGTTTAATATCTGGTTGACAAATCAACAATAACTTTTCAAGTGCTTGTTGATCTCCCTGACAAGCTAATTTGATTAGTTGTTCCCTGTTTTTACTCATGCTTTTTTCATCTTTATTTAATCCGTCATACTCGAATAGTAAAATTAAATGAATTTAATATAATTTTATTTATTAACTAACATACATATATAGAGGCTCAAAAAAGCAAAAAAGGTTCAAAGTTTAAATTAATTTTTTTGAATGGTTATGTTTAAAGAAAGGATTGAATAGATAATCAACTATGGAAGTGTAAATTTTAAATAACTAACATGATATTTATTTTATCAAATGGATAATATAACTGTTTAATTTTAAATTAAAGATCGATATTAATGTTCCATGTCATTAAAAATAACTTTTAAACCACCGATAATAATTAAATAAATACTTCAAATTCTTTTGCATATTTTGTAGGTATAAATTCTATCAGTTCATATTCGGCAATGTTGTGAATATAGAACGGATCTTCTTGTATGATCGACATGGATTGTTCACGACTATCAGCACAACAAAGAATTACGCCACCGTTGCGAGGCACTTTGCGACCAGAAGCAATAAAATGCCCTGATTGATAATAGCGTTCTAGATAATCAATATGTTGTGGTAAATATTTTTCTACTTCATTAATGGGTTTAAGATAGGTAAGAGAAAAAATAAACATTTTAATTCCTTGATTTAAATATAAATTAAGCCAACCATACACGTTGGCTTAGATTTTATACTATCTTTTTATTGATTATTAATCAATAGCATTAATAAATGTTAAAACAAAGGATATTTATCATTTAGGTAGTTATTTAGCAACCCATTTGCCATTTTCATCTTTATGATAAAGCTTTTCTACTGCCGACCAAGCAACTCGAAACGCAATTTGTTCAGGAGAACTATTATCTCGTCGTTTTTTAGGATCTTGATACTCTTTTATTGCGCTATTAAAAGCTTCTTTAAAAATATCTTGAGCATGGGTAGGTAGAACATGTCGAACCGATTCTGGTAGGTCATCTCGTGTTTGATAAGGCATATCACATTTCCCCTCTTTAAATTACTCACTAAATATTGATAATTTTAAACGGTCATTGCGAACTTCATTTTCAAAACAGCTTACTTAGATTGAATTTATTCTGATTTCACAGGAAATACAAGGATAATTACTTAATTAATCCTGTTTGTTTACATTTAAATCGGTTATTTACTTAACTTGAATGAGCGGTGAATATTTTACACCGCCAAATCATAAAAAATTTATGTCGTTAATTTTTACGTTAATGATCAACATCAACGATAAAGCGCCCTTTAATTTGTCCAGCTATCATTTTATTAGCTATGTCAGAGCATTCATTTAACGTAATTGTTTTACCTATATAAGAAAATAGCTTTTCATCAAAGTGTTGTGCTATTAATTGCCATGCAGCAACCCTTTTATCATAGCTCGCCATCACACTATCAACACCTGCTAATGTCACACCACGTAAAATAAAAGGCGCAACCGTTGCTGGCAAATCTATACCTTGAGCAAGGCCACAACAAGTGACAATACCGCCATATTGAGTTTGTGCACAAATATTAGCTAATGTATACGAACCAACCACATCAATTGCTGCTGACCATTGTTCTTTTTGTAATGGACGATTAGGCTCTTTTAATGATTGGCTATCAATAATCCCGACCGCACCCAGTTTATGTAAATAATCTCCATCCTTCATTTTACTGGTTGAGGCGGTGACCTGATAACCTAATTTACTCAATAATGCGATAGCAACTGAACCAACGCCACCCGTTGCGCCAGTAACTAAAATTTTGCCATCTTCGGGTTTAACTCCAAAATCAACAATACGCAAAACACATAAAGCAGCCGTATACCCTGCAGTACCAATAATCATTGATTGATAAGGAGTAAGGTTGCTTGGTAAAGGAATTAGCCAATCTGATTTCAAATAGGCATATTGAGCAAAGCATCCCCAATGTGTTTCACCGCATCCCCAACCATTTAAAATAACCAAGTCATCTGGTTGGTAACGACCACTTTGACATTCAATTACCATCCCTACACCATCAATACCTGGAACCATTGGCCATTGTCTAACAATAGGACTTTTATTGGTCAATGCTAATGCATCTTTATAATTAATACTTGAATACTGTATTTTTACTAAGGTATCGCCTTGTTGTTGAAATAGTTGTTGTTTCGTTATGGTTTTCAATGAATGGGAAAAACCAGTAACTTCATTTTTCTCTAAAATAATGGCATTGAATGACATACATATTCCTTATTGTGTAATGGATAATAAATCAATAGATAATTGATTAACAGAATTCATTAGCACGTCAGTTAGATAATTTAATTACATTAATAGACGATTGGTCTAAAAATTATAGACCAATCGTCTAGTTAAAAGCAATAAATTATATTTGGATAAGGTTTAAAAAACATAAAGTTAGAATAAATTGGGATATTACATTCTATTTAATTGTCATATTAACGAAAACAGTTATAAATGTATCTAAAGGTTCTGATTTTTTTAGCAACTTACTTCGCGTTACTGCACCTTCCCAACCTAACCAAAAAAATTCAGATAATAATTTACAATCAATTTTTGAGTTAATTTCACCTGATTTTTTCGCTAATTCTAGGCATTTCTCTATTTTAACTTGCCAACTTTGCAAAATCTGTTCTAACAGTTGCGCATAACCTTGAGGCAAGAGTGATTCTTCTTGAATTAATTCGCCGATTAAGCATCCACGATTATAATCATACTTTGCCATTCCTTGCTTTGCATCTTCGTAAAAAGCTTTAATTCGAGCGATAGGTGATTTAATAGATGAATTATTTAAATGCTTATCTAATTTATGAGCCAAAAAACGGTCATAACTGGCTATGATTGCTTTTCCAAAGTCTTCCTTACTTTTAAAGTAATAATAAAAGGAACCTTTAGGCACACCTACCTGCTTTAAAATATTTTCAATATTTGATGAAATGTACCCATATGTAGTCATCAATTCTACTCCACTACGAATCAGTGCAGATCTTGTCTCATTACCTTTTTTTGTATTACCTTTCTTTGGAAATATTGATGCAGAAATAGATTGATTAGATGGCATAAGATTCCAATATTTTGCGTGAATATTAATGATTGAATTTTGAATTATGATAAATAGTCATATCAATAAATGCAATAATTTGCCTGATGACTAAACTTGTTGATTAATAAAAAAGCCTGATAAATTTATTATCAGGCTGTTGAGATAAGTATAACCTAACTATTATCTACATATTTTAAAACTATTTTGCCTTATTACGTTGAACTTTTTCTGATACTGCGCCGATAAATACAACATCACTAGATGAATTAAGCGCAGTTTCAATGGAATCTTGAATTACACCAATAGCAATCCCAATACCAATGACTTTAGCTGAAATTTCGTTAGGTATACCGAACATACTACAAGCGACAGGAATAAGCAGTAAAGACCCGCCTGCGATACCCGATGCGCCACATGCGCATACACTCGTCACAATACAAAGTAATACTGCAGAAAAAATATCCACTTCTATATGCAAAGAATTAACGGTGGCTAATGTTAAAATAGTTATAGTGATTGCCGCACCTGACATGTTAATTGCAGCGCCTAACGGTACTGCTACAGAATAGGTATCTTCATCCATTTTTAATCTTTTGCAAATTTCGATATTAACTGGAATATTTGCCGCTGAACTGCGAGTAAAGAATGCGGGGATAGCACTATCTTTTAATGAGGTTAAAACAAGTGGATACGGATTTTTACGCATAATAATATAAGCTAATAATGGATTAACAATTAACGCCACTATTAGCATACAAGACACTAATACGACTAATAGATGTGCATATTTAAGTAATTCCCCAAAACCTGTTTCTGCGAGTGTTGAAGCAACCAAACCAAATACGCCTAATGGTGCAAAGCGAATAATAATTCTTACAATGAATGAAATTGCTAAAGATAGATCATTCATCATAGTTTTGGTTGTTTCACTTGAGTGCCTCAATGCAATCCCAATACCGACTCCCCAAATAATAAGCCCAATATAATTAGCATTAACCAATGCATTTACTGGATTGTCGATCATTTTATTAAACAACGTTTTTAATACTTCGATAATACTACCCGGAGGGGTTAATTTGCTTTGGTCAGCGGCGTCACCTAATGAAATAACAGAAGGAAAGATAAAACTAGCAACCGTTGCTAATAATGCGGCCAACATCATCCCAGAAAAATAAAGAGCAAGAAGTTCGCCCATATTAGCGCGTTTACCATGTTGGTGATTGGATATTGAAGCAATAACTAAAATAAGAACCAAAATAGGAGCGACGGATTTTAAGGCATTAATGAAAAGTGATCCAATAAAGGACATATCTAACGCAAGATCTTTCGAAATAGCGGCTAATGCAATACCTAGAATTAACCCTAATATAATTTGCGGTATCAGCCCTATTTTAAAATAAATACGAATCAATCTATTAGTTGAATGAGGCATAGTATTTCCTTATATAACAATATAAGGGCAAAACATTACCATAATTGCACAGTAAAACTATAAAAAAATTATCATGATAACTATTTTTTATATGATATTATTCAATTATTAAGATTTTTTATTTCTTTTTCTATATATAGATATAAAAAAACAGTGACTAGATATCATGATTTTATAAAAATTTAGGAAGTAAAAAATACCAGCAAATCATCGTTTTTGCCAATAATTAGAGAGTAACTTTAAAAGTGTTGGATGATTTCCATATTAAGCAGTATTTTAAATATATTAGATTAATGGACAACTTATCGTTATCCCTCATAATTTTAAAGATATTACTAATTATAAATGGTGCAATAAATTTAGAAAATATCAAGGCTAATCCTTAACGGCAAGTCCTTTACCGGTGATATAAAACTGATTACCAGCAATATAATGCAACGTTTTCATTTCATCACTTATCTCATCAAACTTCCAATGACCATTTTCATAAATACGATTATCAGCCCATGCACCGATAACTTCACCAATTAATAGATCATAATTTTGCTGGTTATATTCTTCAGGGATCAGACGACAGATCAACCAAGCAGCACAGTCTTTTACAAGAGGAACATCAAAACCATCTTGATAAAATAACTCGATGTGGTTATCGGCTAATTTATTTGGATTATCTAAATAACTTTGTGTACCAAGGCCAATAACTTGTTCAGCTTGTTTGGCAATAGGAACTTGTATTGCAAATTTCTGGCTCTTTTCGATAAGTTGCCGTGTGAATGACTTTTTGTCTAGTACTGCTGTCAGTTTCGCAGGAAACATATCTAATACACAGACCCATGATGCTGACATAACATTTTCAGTATTATCATTTTTTGCTGAAACCAATACCGTTGGTCCATGATTCAATAAGCGATATGATTTATCAAGAGGTACAGGACGAATCGTCATTTCATTCTCCTTTATTAATAAGTAATTCAATTAATTTAGATTTTTTTAAAAAATATCAAAGTTCATAAATAGTAATCTGATATAATTATCATATAAATCGAAATGATTTGCGTCTTTAATCATAACTGATTTTTTAGATTTAATAATGGTGTTATAAACATCTTCAGAATCGTTTAAAAACATCAATATTTATACAATAATATAAGTATCATCTAAGAAAATCCTCAATGTTTATTATTAATACTAAAAAATAATAATATACAAATAACGCAACTTTTAATGCGCGATAAATTAAAATTGCAATAATATTGTTCAGTAAATTATCTTATAACTAAAGCAGTTAAAAAAGTAAATCAACCTATTAAATCTTAATAAATTAAAAGAATTTATAGTTATCAATGTATGCATTGACATTTATTCTAACTAAATTAATCCTAACAAAACTATATGATGACGTTTAATAATTAAACTAAAACACAAACGATAGATGATAGTTCGTTAACTTATTGGTATATAAAACGTTATCTTAACTGATTAATATTTTTAGCTTTACTAAATAATGTAATTGATAAATAATCATAAAAAATACAATAACACTTGGTTTTTCAGCTAATTTTTTGTAGAGGTGCTCATTATGAAAAAGATTAAATTAAATAACGGGATAGAGATGCCAACTTTAGGATTTGGTGTTTATCAAATTGATGAAAAACATTGTGAGCAAGCCGTATTGGATGCGATTGATGTTGGTTATCGCCTGATTGATACAGCTACAGCTTATCAAAATGAACGCCAAGTGGGAAATGCGATTAAAGTTAGCGGAGTTGATCGAAAAGAACTATTTATTACCACCAAACTTTGGTTAAACCGAGCTAGTTATGAAGGTGCTAAAATCCAATTTGAACAATCGTTAAATTTATTACAAGTGGATCATATTGATTTATATTTAATCCACCAACCTTTTGGTGATATTTATGGTGCTTGGCATGCAATGCAAGAGCTCTATGAGCAAGGAAAAATTAAAGCAATTGGTGTCAGTAATTTTCAGCCAGATCGTTTAGCTGACTTAATGGCTTTTAATAAAATAAAACCTGCTGTAAATCAAATAGAAGTTAATCCATTTAATCAACAATTACAAGCAGCACCTTGGATGCAAAGTAAAATGATTCAACCTGAAGCATGGGCACCGTTTGCTGAAGGAAAAAATGATATTTTCAACCATCCTGTTTTAACTACTATTGGTAATAAATATAATAAATCAGTTGGCCAAGTTATTTTACGTTGGTTAATACAACGCCAAATTGTCTGCTTAGCTAAATCAGTGAGAAAAGAACGTATGATTGAAAATTTCAATATATTTGATTTTGAACTTTCAAACCAGGATATGATCGATATTACCGCAATTGATACTGCAACCAGTGCATTTTTCTCACATCGTGATCCAGCAATTGTAGAATGGCTTACTAAACGCCGACCTAATATTTAATTTTGAAATCGTAATATAGATTTAATACTAATAAACATCATGATCGCCTCCAACAAAGGGGGCTTTTAATCCTTTAAAAAGTATGAGTTAATTTTATCTATGTCTGATGATAGTAAAGATTTAGTGCAACAATTTGATTGCATTCTAAACAAGCCTTATTTTATGACAAAGTGAGATTCAGATCTTCGCTAGAAATCCTATAGCAATTTATCTCTAAGATTAAAATATAAAAACTGTAATATCACTTATTAATCCAGCTGTGTGAAGTTGATATCATATATTTTTTTGAAAGAATTTCCGATGATTCTCCTGATAAGAATTCATTAGCTATGATAATTTTTAAATCTCGACTATATTTTGACATAAAAAGACCCCCTGTAATTGGTTGTCCAACTATTGGGGGTCACTTCAATTTCGCTATGTCATACCTGTTTTTTATGCCTTAGTGAAAGTTTATTTAACTATTACCAATTAGCCCGAATACCAACAGATGCGCTAAAAGGTGCTTTGACTCTTGCATCCCCACCATTTGTCCATGTATGGCCGATTTCTGTATAAGCACTGAATTGATTATTAATTTCAAAACTGCCACCTATTGCCATTTCCGAACTTAAGAATTTAGCACCATTACTAAATTCTGTAGCAGTATTTTTACTAGCAAAAGTTACATGATCAGCACCACTTGGTGAATAGAACAGGTTAACACGAGCATAAGGACGTAATATTGTATAGTCCGTTTTGAAATTACCTTCAAAACGAGCCCCAATTCTGAACAGCCAAGCATTATTATTACTATGTTTTACTTTGGTATTACCACTAATATGACTATCGTGCATGTCAAGCCATTGATGTATGATTTGAGCTTGTGGTTCAAACTTCCAGCCTTTATTAGATAAGATAAATGGTTTACCTGTTTCAATTGATGCGCTTAAACCATAACTTTTTTGTTTACTGTTTTTATTACTATTAGGTTTTACATCAACCCTATGACGTGCGCCTTGTAAAACAATATCAAGATAAGTACCATTATCTTGCATATAAGTACTATAAGCTCCTAAAAAGTATGAATTTATGCCATTTTTACCTACTTGTCCATTTCGACCACTAGCAAATCCATTAACGGTTAAGTTACCATACAAATAGCCAAAATATGCACCCAGTCGCCAATTGTCTTCTTGCCAAAAATCACTTCCCAATTGAAAACCAGTATAGTTTCCTTTACTTTGAGGATTAGTAATGCCATTTTGTTGTACATCAATACGTTTAGTTATAATTCTACCCCAACTTATTGGCGAATCTAATAATGGCATATTACCAATACGTTGATGTAAATTACTTTGCATAATATTTTCTGCTAAGCGAAGTTGTTCAGCGATTGCTCCAAACAAAGGAACTTCTTTACGATAAGTCTTTATACCAGTTGGTTTAACTGGTTTTCCTGTATCAGGATCAATAATTGGATCGTTCGGATTTGTTGGACCTGTTGGACCTGTCGGGTCTGTCGGGTCTGTCGGGTCTGTCGGGTCTGTTGGACCTGTCGGATCTGTCGGGTCTGTTGGACCTGTCGGACCTGTCGGACCTGTTGGATCTGTCGGGTCTGTTGGACCTGTCGGGTCTGTTGGGTCTGTTGGGCCTGTCGGGTCTGTTGGATCTGTTGGACCTGTCGGGTCTGTTGGGTCTGTTGGATCTGTTGGATCTGTCGGGTCTGTTGGGACATTAGGTAAATAGGAACGTAGATACCAGTTATTATTTTGGTTATTAAGATCACCTTTATGCAAATAATACTCATATGCACCAACATCTAAATGGTTTTCAGGAATTTTAAATGCATCATTAGTACTTATCCCATCGACATGAACTAATTCAATACCATTAGTATTACTCGTATCAGCACCTAACCCATTAATATTATTAATTTGTATAAATGTGTTTCCTGAAACATTACCGTTTACTAATAATCGATCTGTTGGACTATCGCTATTTTCAACGACGGTATCAAGCACTAATTTCCCATTGTTTCCAACATAATCGCCAGCAATAATCAAACTGTCTCCTGCATAGGAATTACCAAGTGTAATAGTCCCTCCATTATAAACGCTTCCGCTAATTTGTGATTGATGTATAGTTGATTGAAGATCAACAATTGCACCTGATTCAAGAGTTAACTTGTCTGTATTTAAATCACCTGTTAATGTCAATTTACCGATCTGACTGAGATTAATATTTTCCCATCCAACGATTGATACATTTCCAATCGAACCGCTTGAAGTTGATGAGCCGATAAGATGAACATTAAGGTTAAGGATATCATCGTCAAACGATCCACCTACGCGCGTAAATTTATTACCACCATCTATTGCGGTTAGTTGTGATATATCTGCTCCTTCATTAATAAACAATGTATCATTACCCTCCCCTAGTCTAATTTGTCCACTAATTTTGGAACCATCATTTAGAGAAATAATTGAATCTGTGATTTCATTTTTTATTGCAATACCACTAGCCGATGAGACATCTGCCCTCTGATTCAAACTTATATAAGTATTTATCCCTTGTTTACCTGTGGTATAAATACCTATTCCTGATACATCATTTTGTGCTTCTACTTTGCCAAAAATGTTAATTTCAGTAAATCCTATGCCATTATTGATTGCCTTAATACCATTATCAAAACCATTAATAATGCCATTTGATTGGTTTATTAATAAATCTGATGCAGTATCGTTATTAGAGGCTAATATTGCGGAACCGTTATTAGCAGTGATCTTACCTTCACTTAAAATACGGGTAAAACCATTTCCCTGATTAGTAAAATTAATCCCATTTTTAGCACCTTGTATTTCACTATCAGATTCTTGTCTAAATGTTAAATTATTCGCATTAGAATAATTAGTTGCAATAATAGCATCTAAATTTTGGCTAATTATTTTACCTGCAACTTTAAGACCTGTTGAACCTTGTCCTTGATTAGCAAGATTAATACTATTAAGCTGACCTATTATTTCACTATCTTTTGTTTGTCCAAATAATAAGTTATTAGTTGATGATTGGCTTACGGCTAAAATAGCATCACTATTGTTACCAATCACTTTCCCGGCTATACTAATTACAGTTGATCTTTGACCATTATTGACGATCTTAATGCCATTATTATTACCATTGATTTCACCACCAGATTGAATTACGTTCAGATCTTTAGCATTAGTATTATTCATTGCAAATATTCCATCTCCTTGATCACTTATTACTTTACCTAAAGTAGTAATAGATGTTAAACCTTGTCCATTATTTTCAATTGTCATACCATTTTGTTTACCGTTTATTTCACCGTCTAGTTGGCTAACTTTTAGATCTGTTGTGCTGTCGTTATTAAACGCATAAATACCATCACTAAGTTTTCCGATAACCATTCCGGATGTATTAATAGATGTGGCACCTTTACCATTGTTAATCATATTAATACCATTTTGTAAACCTTGAATATTACCACTTAGCTGAGAAACAATTATGTCTTGTGTGTTTTGTGCATTAGTAGCAGTCATACCATCGTATTGTATGCCAATAACTTCATCAGAAGTTGTTATTGATGTAGAACCGTTTCCTTTATTGTTAATGTAAATACCGTTAAAATTACCTTTTATACTGCCCGCAGTTTGCATTACGTTAACATCTTGACTGTGAGTACCATTATTAACCAATATTCCATCATATTCGCTACCCTCTACTTGTCCTGCAGTATTAATGAAAGTTGAACCAGTTCCTAAATTATTAAAATTAATACCAGCTTTTTTCCCTAAAATAGAACCAGATGATTGTTTGGCTGTTAAATTTTTAGTGTTCGTTCGAGTTATGGCATAGATTCCATCTCCTTGATCACCTATCACTTGTCCAGAGGTTGCGATGGTTGTTGTTCCTGTCCCCTTATGTTCCACATTAATACCATCAATTTTGCCATGAATATTACCTAATGGTTGTCGAATATTAAGGTCTTTAGTATTGGTTTCATTAACAGCACTAATTCCAAAATAATTGTCACCGATTACATCGCCAGATGCGCTAACAATCGTCGACCCATTACCTTTGTTATTAATGTTTATTCCATTTGATTGGCCATGAATATTGCCAGCAGATTGATTAATTGTCAGTTCATGAGTATTTACTTCGTTAACAGCATGCACGCCATCATATTGATGTCCTGTCACATCGCCATTAGTCGTAATTAAAGTCGAACCGTTTCCTTGGTTGGTTATATTAATGCCGTTTAGTTCACCTTTTATACTACCAGTAGATTGACTAACGTTTAAGTCGTTAGTGTTTACACCTCCAATGCCAAATATACCATCTTTTTGTTGTCCTTCCACATTGCCATAACTGTTAATTGAAGTTAACCCATTACCATTATTTACAATATTGATACCATTTTGTTTACCCGTAATATCGCCTTTTAATTGGTTGAAAGTTAATTTTTTAGTATTGGCTTGATTAATAATAGTCACACCATCTCGCCGATTAGCGGTAATCGTCCCTGAGGTGGTTACAATAGTTGCTCCATTACCGCCGTTGATAGCATTTATTCCGTTCAATTCTCCACTAATTGAACCAGAAGATTGGGTAACCGATAAATCATGAGTGTTACTATTATTGTTTACAAATACTCCATCACTATTTTGTCCAATAATCTTGGCTGTAGTTGTGATTGTAGTCGATCCATTACCCAAATTATTAGCTTTGATTCCGTTTAAATTACCACTAATTGAACCACCATTTTGTTCAATAAACATACTACCAGCATTTTGTTCATTGACGGCATTAATACCTTCATTTTCATCACCTATTACCTCTCCTGCGGTTGTGATATGTGTAGTCTCTTTACCTCTATTATCGGCATTAATACCATTTTTTTTACCATGAATACTTCCTGCTGATTGAGTTACTTTAATACCTTTTGTATCGCCGTCATTCACCACAACAATCCCATCACTTTCGTCACCAACAACGGAATCAGAAGTTGTTATTGTTGTTATTCCGTGTCCATTATTAGCAACATTAATTCCATTCAAATTACCATGAATGTCGGCTCCTACGATCTCTATAATGTTTATATCTTGAGTATTAGTTGAGTTTGAAGCGTGTATCCCATCATTTTGTTTACCAGTGACATCACCAGCAATTGATATATTTGTTGACCCAGTACCATTATGATTAATATTAATACCATTTGTTCCACCAATGATATCACCAGCAGGTTGGTTTATAACTAAGTTATCAACATTAGAGTCACTTGTGTAGGTATAACCATCGTCATTAGACTCGAGATGATGTGGAAGAGATATTTCAACTGAACCGTTAAGATTTGCAGTGCTCAACAGATGATTTAGATAATCACTACGTTGTAAACTTAATAAATTTTGATTTGCATATTGACTAGTAATGTTTGTCTCGCAACTATTATTTTTAAGAGAAGATTCGATACATTGCGCATAACTAAAAGGAACCATTGCCATGGTTAATCCTGCAACAGATAATAAATTAATCAAAAATAAACGACCTTTTGATTGCGCTTTTTCTGATGTAACAATGAAAGCTTTACGTCTAGCATTCCAAACTAACTTGTATACTTTATTCATTATTTCCTCCCATTCAAATCGACAATTAATTTATGCTGGATGTAACCAGTTTTTATTTGAAAACTTGTACTGAATGAAATTCACTAACTTAGATAATTGTTCTATTAATAAATCAATTAATGTATTAACTAACAACCAGATACAGGACTTGGAAAATATTTATGACTTCTTTAATTTGTGACAAAATTTAAGTTTGCAAGGACGTAAAAAATTAGTTGATATGTATATCTAATAATAAATCAATTACTTCACCTCCTATTAATAAGTAGAAAACACGTATTAACTTGAAAAATATAAACTTATTCAATTGGTGACAAAATATAAACTAAAAAGACGCACAATATAAGTTAATTTGTTTTATTAAGTTACAAAACAATTAGCATATAGATTTAAGACAATTTACAAATTTATATGACATGGAAAATATACAAAACTTCTTTAGATATTTAAAACAATATATTCTTTCTAAACTAAGTAGTGAGGGATATCTATATAAACAGCAATAGGAAAAGGCAAGATATAGAAATCATCCCTGAATATCCATACAGAAAAATGATAATGCGAGATAATTTATATGCATTTTTAACATATCGCGCATAAATAGGCAATGAAAATAATCAAAAAACTTAATTGATAGTTTATAGTTACCAAAATATCAACCATATTAAAACCAGCTGGTATTATTAATAAACTATAGGCGCGCTAGGAAAATGAATCATTAGAGCTCAATCAAAAGTAGAAAGCACCTATTAATTTTATTAAAAAATAAAGTTAACACTATTAATTAATTTCCGCAACTTTATCACCGGAATTGACAAAATCACCTTCTTGACTGATTAACTTTAAAATTCCTTTACGATGAGCAATAATCTGAACTTCCATTTTCATCGCTTCCATAATACCTATTACATCACTTTCTTGAACTTCTTGTCCTTCTTTAAAAATCCATTTAAAAAGATTTCCTGAAACAGGAGATTTTACAATAGTTTCTGATTGTTCCTCATTCTTTAATGAAGTTAATGCTGACTCACTATTCACAGCTGATGACAATCCTGCCAATAATTGTGCAGGTAAACCAACTTTGCAACGTTTACCATCAATTTCGATCACAGTATAGGTCAGAGTAGAATCTTTTATAGGTACCTGCCTTGGCAATGAATCCACCATTGGTATAAACTCCGTTTCAATCCAACGCGTATGTATTTTAAAATCACGACAAAAATCAGGATGTCCTATGATTGCAAGATCGAATGGCAAAACACTCGCAACACCTTCAATAGAAAACTCTGCTAATGCACGATGAGCCCTAGCAAGCGCTTGCTCACGATTATTTCCAACAATAATGAGTTTTGCCATAAGTGAATCAAAAGTGGAGGGGATCGTTGAGCCAGTGACAACACCACTATCTAACCGAATGCCAGGCCCTGATGGTACTTCAAATCGTGTAATAGTTCCCGGTGTTGGTAAGAAACCATTAGCTACATCTTCAGCATTTATACGAAATTCAATAGCATGACATCGAGGTTTAGGTGTTTCATTAATACTAAGTGGTAATCCTTGTGCTATACGTAACTGTTCAACAACTAGGTCGATTCCGACTGTTTCTTCGGTAACAGGATGTTCTACTTGTAGGCGAGTATTTACTTCAAGAAATGACAATTTACCATCCTGACTGAGTAAAAACTCAACGGTTCCAGCACCAACATAATTTGCTTTGGCGCAAATGTTAATTGATGCTTGAATAATTTGTTGTTGCAATTGATCCGATATAAATGGTGCTGGCGACTCTTCAATTAGTTTTTGATTACGACGTTGCAATGAGCAATCACGCGTTCCTACAACGACAATATGGCCTAATTTATCTGCAATGACCTGAGCTTCTATATGACGTGGATTATGCAAAAATTGCTCTAAAAAACACTCACCACGTCCAAAAGCTGCTGTCGCTTCTCGTACAGCAGAATGGTAAAGTTCTTCAACTTCATCCATTTGCCATGCAACTTTTAAACCACGACCACCACCACCAAAGGCAGCTTTAATAGCAATGGGTAAGCCATGTTTATGTGCAAATTCAACAACTTCTTTAGCATCGCGTACTGGTTCTTTAGTCCCTTCAACTAACGGAGCTCCGACTTGTATGGCTAGCTGGCGAGCTTTAACTTTATCACCAAGAATATCTATCGTTTCTGGATTCGGTCCAATCCAAATTAATCCTGCTTTTTGAACAGCTTTAGCAAATTCCGATCGTTCAGATAAAAAACCATATCCTGGATGAACCATAGTAGCACCCGATCTTTTTGCAATCGCAATAATCTTATCGATATTAAGATAAGTTTCACTCGGTAACTTTCCCAATAATCCATAAGCTTCATCAGCCATTTGAACATGCAGCGCATTAATGTCCGTATCAGCATAAATTGCAATGGATGTAAACTCCATATCGCGGCATGCTCGAATAATGCGTACTGCAATTTCACCTCGATTAGCGATGAGTACTCTGTGTGTTAATTTGTTATTATTCTCAAACATGGTCGGCATGACTCCCTTCAAATTCTTTAAATATTCCAACAGGATTGAATTTTATTTTAGCATTTACAGGGATTTGTCCTGATAAATCTAAATGATATTTGCATACAGCACCAATAATCGGATACCCACCAGTTAGGGGATGATCATTTAAAAATAGCACAGGTTGTCCATTAGCTGGTATTTGAATTGCACCAATACATGTACCTTCGCTTGGTAACTCTTGTAATTTATCGCGAGTTAATGAAATATCACCAGATAACCTTAATCCAATACGATTAGAAGCAGGCGTTACTCGCCACAATTGCTCAGTTAATAACTTAATTGCATTAGGCGTAAACCAATCAGTTCTTGGTCCAAGCACAATGTCTAATACCACAACATCACCTGAGCATGGATAATTTATGGCTGGTGATTCATTCAATGATACTGATGCTTTCATATTTGTTGATTTGACCGCTAATGTTTGCCCGATTGTGATTGGCGGAGGTCCCACTTGTGCCAATGTATCAAACGAACAACTTGTTAAAATAGGTGATACTTGAAAACCACCACGAACTGCCAAATAACTACGCACTCCACATTTAATATTACCAAGTTCAACAGTATCACCTTTTTCTAATAAAATGGGTTGATACATTGGTGCAGTATATTTTTCACCAAGTAATGTAGTGATATTTATGTCACACACTGCTCCAGTTACTGCAATTAACATAGATCGGTTTATTTGAGCTTTAAAACCACCTTGAGTGATCTCAAGTGCGACTTCATTAATTGGGTTGCCAAGCACTCGGTTAGCACTATGTAGTGCACTTTTATCCATTGCCCCCGATTCTGAGATCCCTAATGCGGCTTGGCCAATTCGTCCATTGTCCTGAAAAAGAGTTTGTAATCCCGTTGCCAAAACTTTGATATCTTGCTGAGAATTATTTTTTTCTTCTTTCTTTATCGTTGGTAAATGATATTTTTTAGAGGATTTAGCCGCATCCACAAAATGAACGCGGCTACCTGGTTTAAACAAAGCTGGATTATCTCGATTTATATCCCAAACTGCAGATTCGGTAATACCAATAAGTTGCCAGCCACCTGGACTTGCTTGAGGATAAACACTACTAAATTCACCAGCTAATGCCACTGAACCAGCAGGAATACGAACTCTAGGCGATTGGCGACGCGGAACATTAAGCTGAGCATGGTTTGATACCATATAAGCAAAACCTGGTGCAAAACCACAAAAAGCAACTTGATACTCATTATTAGTATGTCTAGTAATTACCTCATTAACTGTTATACCAAGATGATCAGCGACGTATGCCAAATCTTCACCATTATAGTTAACACTTATGGTAATTAACTCCCCTGAAGGAATTGAACCAGATTTGATATCAAGAGCACTAATGTTCTTAGCAAGAGTATCGGCATCAGTAAGAATTGGGTTAAAACGGATTAAAACGGTTCGAGCCGCTGGAATGATTTCTTCAATTTTCCCAAATACTAAATTATTTTGTAGTTGATCAGTTAAAGCCATGGTCTGTTCAAGGCTAGAAAGTTCAACCATAATTGCATCGATATTTACGGGTAAAAAACGCATTTAGTACCTCTAACCTTGTCGGTTATCTAATCCATGATCTCAACAAAAAACCAGTCAAAAATTATTTGTTTGATATCAGTTTATATTTTATCAAACTAACATAATGATTTATCTATCACTTATTTTCGTAAACGAAGTTATGGTAATTCCATTTTGTTGTAATTTTTCTCGAACTTTTTGTGCCATCGCTAATGCACCTTCACTATCACCATGCACACAAATGGAATCTGCCTCAATTGTAACAAACTTCCCTTCAATAGAAGTCACACCGCCATCTCTGACAAGTTGTAGCATACGTTCTGCGACTAATTCAGGATCGTGTAATACTGCTCCGATTTCTTTACGAGAAACTAACGTACCATCAACATGATAAGATCTATCGGCAAAAGCTTCAGCAACCACATGCAAACCTTTTTGTTTTGCCCAACCAATAAGCGCAGAGCCAGCAAGTGCCACTAATATAAGATTAGCATCAATTTGACAAATAGCATTGATAACTGCCATAGCTTGACGTTTATCGTTCGCGATAGTGTTATATAAAGCGCCATGAGGTTTAACATAACTTACTTTTGCACCAATTGATGTTGCTAAACCTTTGAGTGCACCAATTTGATAAATCACATCAGCCGTTAGTTCGTTAGATTCAATTTCCATATTACGTCGCCCAAAGCCAACTAAATCAGGGTAACCAACATGAGCACCTATTATAACCTTATTAGTTTTAGCTGCTTTTAGGGTATCTAAAATGGTTACTGGTGAACCTGCGTGAAAACCACACGCAATATTTGCACTGCTAACCACTTGTAACATTGCTTGATCGTTACCCATTTTCCATTGACCGAAACTTTCACCGAGGTCACTATTTAAATCAATAAATTTTTTAACTTTCATATTTAATTTTTACCTTAAATAGTTAAATATGGTTACAATTGACATTGCGCCCATATACCAAGTTATCGCACAGACTATAAAACCAGACCATAACAACCAACGTGGATAATAATATCCAGACATTAAATCAGCACGTTTCCAACCAATAAAAACAAAAATAGTTAAACCCAGTGGTAAAACTAAACCGTTAAAACCTCCAGCGAAAACTAATAATGATACAGGTGCAGTACCCATAATTAAATAGATGGCTAATGAACAAATAATAAAAATTATCGTCGCTATTTGGCGTTGCCTTATGGTGATAGAAGGTTTAAAAGGAGTAATAAATGTCATTGAAGTATAAGCTGCACCAATAATACTGGTTAATGCGGCCGCCCATAAAATTAAACCAAATATGCGCAACCCCAATTGTCCTAAAGCTGCTTGAAAGGCTTGGGAAGCAGGATTAGCTGCATAGCTCGAAATATCAATGGTAACACCACTGGCTACCACACCTAAAATTGCTAAAAATAAAATATATCGCATCACACCTACAACAATAATCCCTCGTGTTGCTGCACTAGATACATATTTAATGTTTTCAACGCCCACCATTTTTTTATCAAGCAGACGATGTGCGCCAGCATAAGAAATATATCCTCCAACAGTTCCTCCTACAATTGTGGTAATAGAGGCAAAATCAACATTACTTGGAAAAAGTGTTTCGGTGAATGCTTGACCAATAGGAGGATGCGCAGCAAACAACACAAATAATGTTAAACCGATCATTAGCAAGCCGAAACCAATCATTAAACGGTCAATAAAATGGCTCGCTTTATGTGATGAAAAGATATAGATAGCCATAAATGCACTGATTGCACCGCCCCATTTTGGATCAAGCCCGACTAAAGCATTCAAACCCAGTCCGGCACCGGCTATATTACCAATATTAAAAACTAGCCCACCAAAAATCACTAATATAGCTAAAACATAACCACTATAAGGGATTGTCGCATTAGCAATGTCGGAAGAATACATTTTTGTTAATGAAACCACACGCCAAATATTTTGTTGCACTACAAAATCAATGATTATAGAAGCTAAAATACCAAAACCAAAAGCACTACCTAATGTCACAGTAAAGGTAGCTGTTTGCGTGATAAAACCTGGACCAATTGCTGAAGTTGCCATTAAGAAGATCGCACTAATCAAGGAAGCTTGACGATTTTTTACAAAGGTTTTAGTACTACTAGTCCGATTTTCCATATACATATCTCCTTTAAGCTTGTCTCTACAATTTTTAATAATGAATCTATAATTTTTACAAGCAATTATCATGCCATGGTTTAGTAAACATTAATGATGATGATAATTATATTTGTCGTTTTTCAAACAAAATATTAATTAAAATTATAGTGATTTAACCTTAAAAATAACAGCCTTTGCGGCTTTAAACAGATGCAAACTGCACCAAAATAATTCATGTAAATACTTTTATAAATTTTAAAATTTTTGATAAAAATGATTAAGAAGAATTATTGTAAAGAAGTTTCAGGTTATACATGTGTCTGAGTAAAAAGCTCAGTTTTAAATCTCAAAAAGTATCATTAGATATCGGAAATAGAAAAAATTAGAAAAGTATTTGATTCCCCCCTTAGTTATATTTCAACTAGAGGGGATAGAATTGACATCAAAGCCTATACACATTAAAAATAACAATATAAAATGCTTGGCTAAATTAATACTCTAAAGAAAGTCAATGAAGTAAGAAGATAACCACCTGTAATTGCAACACCATAAGGTAATGTAATACCGCCCTTTACTTTTTTTAGCCATTTATAGATAATTGCAATGATTGCCAGAGGTAATCCCAAAAATGTAGTCACTGCAAAGAAAAATATTACACTATCTCCAGGAATAGTTATTAAAAGTGCAGTAATTATTTTTATATCTCCAGCACCTACTAATCGACAATAAAACATCAATAAGCCACAGACTAAAAATATACCAGAAGCACTATAATTTAGTGCTCCCTGACCAAAGGCATAATTTAAAATTGCTAAAGCAAATATAATTATGACAATATAATTTGAAATTATCCGATATTTTATATCTGTATAACAAGAAATTAACAGACACAACCAAATCGTTAAAAGAACAACATCGTTAACTAATCCTTGATTAATCATTATTTTGTTTGCCCTAGAACATAATCGTAACCATAAACATTATGCATAGCATCCATTAAGAAATCTAATCTAGACTCATTCCATTTTCGGATGTGGTTATCAGACAGACTAAATCTTCGCTGTCTACCTTTACCTACACCATAAACTTCTCCGTCTTCATTCCAATAAAATATACATTCTTGACCACCATCAACTTTAGTTAATGTTCCTTTAGGTTTTCTTTGTACTACTGACCCAGTTTTCTTTTGACCATAAAGTATTCCTTTTATAGTAGAACTGCCTTTTTGTCCCCATGTTAATAAACTTTTATGTCTAGTAATTGCAAAACATCCACGATAACGACAAGAAAGTGAATAACCGACACTTTCTTTGATATCCGGTGAATTTGGACCAATAATACTCATTGGCTCCTTAGTTATTCTTTTTGGGTCTAATCTATCATCCACATCATCATTTTCATCTTCTTTATCTTCTAAACGATTAATTGCATCCTCATCATCATCATCCCATTCCTCATCATCATCCTCATCAAGAGAATCTTCATCAAATTGTCCATCAGCTAAATACCTAATCGCTCCATAACCGTAAACTAATCCTGTCCGTGATAGGTAGGTAACAAACCCTTTACCTCCTGAGATTTCTTTTATTTGTTGTCCAGAAGTAATACCTACAGCTGGCACTTTTAAATCACTAGTAATATTTTGTGGACTAATCACATAATTACATGTCCTTTTATCAGGTGGGCAAAATTTACGACTGATTACTTCTCCCCAAGTCCAAATATTTCCACCAGTATCAATTGCATACGCAGTTCGCGTGCCGACTCCCATTGTGAAAACTGGTTTTCCGCTTGGTATACTTACCCTTTCGACTCTTTGTTTTGATACTTTATTACCAACTCCGATTTCACCACGATTACCTCTTCCCCATGCAAAAACTTCACCAGTAGCCGACAATGCATAGGACGCATAATCACCACAATAGATATTAACAATTTTTTTGTTAGACAGCACTTTAACAGGGCTGATTACATAATGTTCGTCTGAAACTCCGCCAGCTGCTTGTCTATGTCTATTACGCCCCCAACCCCATACATCACCATTTTCATCGAGTGCAATAATATGATATTTTCCGGCTGCGACTTGAATGATACTAAGTCCATCTTCAACGAATTTTCTTACCCTAGCTGGTTCACTGCTACTGTTTACGTTTCTAATACCATTACCTTGCAAGCCTTGGCGTCTATAACCCCAGACCCACACATCACCATTTTCAAGAGTTACTCCTGTACTTCTTAGATTTACGCGAGAACTCGTTTTAACTGCTGTTTGTGTTGATAATACAATAGCGTCAGTTTTTGAGTCGTCAGCTAAAGCTGGAAGGCAAAAACAAGCCAAAAGCGGTATTATAATTTTTATTACTTTCATTCCTTATACTCCTATTTTAATTCTATTAATATTTACTCTGGTTTTTTTATGAATTTTCCTGTTTCAATTTCGATAATTTTACTTATAACATCAGTCAACGACTTCCTATCTTTTGCTTCCATTAAGAACATAGAGTTACCATTCATACATTTTGTAAACCATTTACCATACTCAGCTTCATATTGAGCATCCGTTTTTAAATTACTAGCATTAGGAGTCAGTTTTATGTAGTAAATAATCGCACTTTTAGCTAGTTTTGTTATATAACCGTTCTTAAAGTTGTCCTCACTCCTTAATCCTCCGGTAATTGCTTGACAAACACCATTATCTAAAAATTTATCTCTAAGAACGGCTGCACCTGCATCGTCTTTACCATCACTAATAATAATCATAACTTTATTATTACCATGCCCTTCAGCCATTACAGGTACTGTTCTTAATAGAGCTGTTATAGTATCAGTACCACCACCAGGCATCCAATTTGTTTTTTTAATATTATCTAAAAGATCACGATTATGGTTTGCTTTATCACTAAAAGGAATTAAATGAGGTGTAGATTCAAAATTCTTGATATATTTACCTTTCGCAATTTTCTTATATGTTGCATCAGTTACTTTTTTGGCTGCAACAATTTCTTCATCCATAATATTATTACTATAAAGAGGTGATTGGCACATGCCCATGAAAGGTGAAAACTCCGCAGTCACAGGTGATATAGGACGTTCAAATGTAATAATATTATTTTTGATTTTTTTAAATAAACTCTCAATTGTGCCTTCTACATCAACGGTTTTGGTGTTGGCAAATGAATAATGAACATCATCATCATAATCACCAGAGAACATATAATCAAACAATTGAACTACATAGCCGTAATTTTTCTCTATTTCTTTTTTATTTTTTTCAGGATGATCGCTTCTATTAGTACCACAAGCCCATTGAGCTTGCCCTTTATCAAGTCGGTCCGAAAGACTTGTCCTTTCATAACATAAACCTGCTCCCTTTAAAACTTCCATGTCACTTATATTATCAGGATCAGAATTTAATGCAGGCCCAATTAGATTTGAATAATAATGATAATACGAATTATCCATGTAGTAATTAACTAGTTTACTATGTTTATTAAAATAATTATTTGCTTTTGTATAATCACTAATAACACCATCTTTTTTTAATTTATGCCAATTTGTATATGCAATATTCTTATTTGCCCAAAAATTATAATCAATTGAATCATAATATTTGTTCATTTTATACATAACAGAACAATCATAATTTTTACCACCAGCTTCATTCATAGTTTTGCTTTCTACCGGGACACCAATGTCATATGGTACTAGTGCAAACTGATATTCTGAATAATTTTCGTATTCTTTAATAATATCTACTATTGCTTCCTTCATATAGTCGAGACGTCGCTGAGCATAATTGGTTGGAGAGTAAGCATTACAATCTACATCACTATATCGGCATGTCGATGAAGCAGAAAAATCGCTGATAAAAGCAAAATCAATTGAATCACGATTCTGATATTTTCTGGTATTACCATAACTTTCATCCTTATTACTCACAACAATCTGTTGTGTTTTTTTTCCTTCGTCATATTCATTTTT
Organism: Gilliamella apicola; assembly: GCF_000599985.1. Taxonomy (NCBI): domain Bacteria; kingdom Pseudomonadati; phylum Pseudomonadota; class Gammaproteobacteria; order Orbales; family Orbaceae; genus Gilliamella; species Gilliamella apicola. The sequence continues at coordinate 800,062 of NZ_CP007445.1, read as the reverse complement.
AGTAATTGAATCAAATTTTTGGTTATAGTAGACATAATATTCTTTTCTATTTTCGTCATAATCTACATTAATTTGAGCTCCTGATTCTAACAAATTAGTATCAGTCTGAGATGCATTACCAATTTTTTTTGAAATAAAATAATTTATATAATTCAATGCTATCTTTCGATTCTGCTTTTTGGCGTCATCATCAATATTTTTGTTATCTATAGCTACAACTGCTAATGAGGCTTCATTTGTAGCTTCAGAAAGCTGAGCTCGATTACGCATGATGTATGCTTGATTAATTGAAAATGCCATACAAGTGAAAATAGCAGGAAGCATAACTGCCATAGTTATAAGGACTGATCCAGAAGTACACTTCAAAAAAGATAACTTGGGATTATTTTGTTTTAATGGATTTTTTTTGTTCATATCATCCTCTCAAAAGCATACTTTTAAAAATAAGCTGGACAAGATTTTGCATTGTTACAACGTGATAACACAACAACGTTACTACATAGATTTGGTATAACACCAGAGTCTTTTCTATTTGAATTAATCCATCTTAAATAAAGGCTTTCCTCATTAACAATACACATAGAAACACGATATAAAGGAACCCAACGTCCTGTCATCGCAATTGATGAATCTACTAATTTTGGAACATAAGGAGCAAGCTGTTGATAATTACTTGAAGGATTATCCATAGCTGGTAACGAATTAAAATAACTCTTAATTGAACCATTACATATGCTTTTAGGGCATGACAAAAAATCTTTACCTTGAGTCGCCACTAATCTAGCTTTATTTAAATCTCCTGGATTATTAGGGTCTTGTAAAATAAATAAAGCTTCTATCTGCACAGCAATTTCGCGATTATTCATCAACGAACTTGCTAAATCACTCATTTCCTTTACTTGATCAGAATCATATAATTCATAAGAGTCATAACAAGTTTTATGATCATGCTTGGAACACAAACCTGCCCTATAAACATCATGTAAACTTTTTAATTTATCTTGATATAAAGTTGATCTTTCACGAAAAACAGATGCTACAGTATAATTTGCACGTTCTAACTTATTTTGTAACATAAGAGTAACGTACATATCATAAATTATGAATACTAAGATAGAAAACAATAAGAAACAAAATGCAAACTCAATTGACAATGCTCCATTTTTATTATGGAAAAAATTATTAGAATATTTTTTCATTACTTACTGTCCTACCATTTCACTTTTGATAAATTCACGATAAACAACAACTTTTCTTGTTAAAGCTGTATCAAGAAAACTAAAAAGTTGAGAAAAAACTGAGAAATACTGATATCTTAAATCAAATAGTAATATATGGGTTTCATCAGTAAGAGCGCTCTGACATTGATCACCAACAACTTCACTCACCTTTTTACAATATTTTAAATTAACACTGAAATTCTTAGTATCAGCAATATAAGGCCATAAAGGAACTTCAGATTGAATTAGACCTTCAATTTTCTCTGCATAATCGTCTTGCTCAGTGATTGCTGTCCGTCTTGTTATTTCTGTAGTCATTAAATCTAGTGCCGAACCAATAATCATAATTCGACTAAATTCAAACGCTATCAAAAAAAGAATAAGTAAAAAAGGAAAAATAACGGCAAACTGTATTGTAACAACTCCATTTTTTTCACCAGCAAATAATCTCCAACGTTTCAGCATAACTTTTTCTCTTCTTTTTTAAAAACTGTTTTTTTTCTTCTTCAGTAACGGAAAGAAAGTTTTTTGTTGAGCACCATTTATTGCTTTATTACCAATAATAGCTGCAGCTATTTCTTTTATTTCAGCACTTTCACTTGCTTTTTTGAATTTATCAATACTTGGCACAAATTTACGTACAAAGTCAATTTTCCGTTCTAAAAAATCTTCAATATCTGAATCACGTAAAGCTGTTTTTTTATCATATGGAACATTATCGTTTAAACAAATTAAAAATCGCTTATTGAGTAAATCGTAATTTGTAGTAGTGGCTCGAGAAATTTCAGTTAACATTTTCTTGGCAACTTTGATAGAATAAGGATCTCTATTTATTACAATAAAAATAATATTAGAAAAAGTTATAATTTCCTCAAAATGCTTAAACGACGAAGATAATCCCATGTTTTGATCAATAATAGTAATATTGAACTCTCCAGAATTAAGGTCTTTGTAATTCCAAGCCTTTTCATTAGTTTCTACTTTAACCTGTAAAGAATTACCAACGTCAATTAGTGAACCATCGTCAGGTATTGGCATTTCAAATAAAAAATCAGCATTAGAACTTGTCGTTGCTCCTTGTATGTAAAGAAGTGGGTAATTTGTTAAATCACTAATCTTCTTGATAGTATGAACAACCAAAGATGAATTCCCAATTCCACCTTTAGTAGCTAAGAAAGTTATAACACTTCCTACTCTTTGACTTGATCCAGGCGGTGTAATACTTCTCTTATGTAAAATTTCTGGAATCTTTTCTAATTGACTATTTTCCAATAAGAAATAAATTCCTTTTTTCAATAAAAATTCAGAAAATTGAATTGAATCATAACTACCAACAAGTATTGTCGTTGCTTGGATAGGAATACATCGATTAATGTTTTCTGAAATCTGTTCAGCATCATCCTCACTTTGGATATCAACAATTATCGCATCAAACTGATTCCATTCAGGTGTTTCTTTTAATTCAGGTAAAGTTAATGAAATAATCTCCATCCCCAATATATTATACAAAAACAGGACAGAACGGACTTTTTCAATCAATTCAACTCGTTTACTTACAATAGCTACTTTATAACCAGATATTCGTCCAACAACAAATTCTTGTGATGGGACATTTGATGATGTATCTGTATCTCTTTTATTACCAAATAATTGCATAAGAATCCCATTAACCTTTTATTCAATAAAGCCCATATCATTAATAAATTTTTCACTTTCGTTAGAAGCTGGTATTGTTTTATTTCTTTCTTTATTCATATTATTTTTAATATTGAAGAAACTATTGATTACATCCGTCCGCTCTAGAGTTGGTAATTCAATATTATTATCAAAACTGTTTTTTGATGTAACTAAATTTACTGTCGCAAAAACAATCATTTCAGTTTTAGAACGATTAGCTGATGAACTGCGTGCTAATGCACCTAAAATAGGAATATCACTGATAAAAGGAAGACGAGATAGTTGTTCTTGATCATTTTCAGTAATTAATCCCGCTATAACAAAACTTTCACCATCAGATAAATCAATAGTGGATTTTGTTTTTCGAGAAGTCAACGTAGGAATATTATAATTATTAAAAGAATAGGAACCAGAAACTGAACTCACTTCATTTTCCATAAATAATCTTATGCGTTTATCACTATTAACTTTTGAGGTAATATTCAACTTAATACCATATTCTTTGTAAGTAACACTTGAATCACCTTCTTTGTTTTTAGTAACAATAGGTATTTCACCACCAACCAAAAACGATGCAAATTCACCAGACAGCACAGATAAATTAGGTTGTGCTAATACTTTAGCTAAACGATCATTTTTTATAGCGCGGATCATAGTAGTAATATTATGAATATTTAATCCTTTTCTTATCCCTAATAGGGAAAATTCACCAATTGAGTTGATGGTGGTAGTATCAGAACCACTAGAAGTCATGCTGTCAAGAGTTAAACTTTGCCATTCTATACCTAGTGAATCAGTAAACTCTTTACTAACTTCTACAAAGGTTAGTTGTACATTAACCTGATACTCTTCTATTACTTTAATATTATCTACTATATTACTGTAGGTATAATAATCTTGAAATGTAAGAGCTTCGTTACCTTGCCCTGTACTGCCACTGTACTCCATTCTTACACGTTCTGCATTTTGCCCAATTGAAGAACCTATAAGTGCCATTATTTTACCTTTTGTTGTGCTGTCTGGCGTAGTACCACTTACTACATACACAAATTTACCACCAGTATCAATACTGTCGTAGCGGTCGATTGTTATAGTACTATTCGGAAAATTTTGTGCAAGTCTATTTGTAATTTGATATAAAAGTGGATCAACATTAATAGTATCATTAATTATAATATTATTATCACTATCATAAACTATTAAACTTGCTCTTCCATTTGCTTTCCCGTATATAATTAATGATTTACCATCAATAACCTCATAATTTGCTATGCTATCTTGGCTAATAAACACTGTACCAACATTTTCAGGTAACATTAACGTTTTACTCTGACCAATCTGTAAGTTATGAATATTAGCAAAGGTCAGCGAAGAAAAACCAATAGATAATAAACAGACTAAAAGTTTGATCGCGTTGATAATTGATTTAATTCTTATTAGCATTCTTAGTTACCTTTTAACGTATTAATTCGTGTCCCTGAAAAAATATCTTTTTCAGATAGAGGCCAATTTTTTTCTTTATCACTTAGGAGACGTAATCCATCTTCAACATTTTTTTTGAATGTACTTGGATACATAATAATTGTGGAGTTTGTCATTAAAGTTCTTAATAATTTAATTTCCTGATTTGAAAGTTCCAATTGAACCTGAGCAACATTATTTTTGTTATAATTTTTGTCTAAGTCATCTTCTCCACGATCAAAGTATAAAACTTTCTTCCCGACAATAATCGGTTTTAAACGATTTTTAACAAAATCACGACTAGGTGAGACTAATTTTTCCTCTTTGCTATTGGCACTTCTTTCTGTTTCATCACCATAAAACACATAAAGATCAATCAAATCCCCGCTTTTCAAATTCTTCATTAAATAAGAATCTATTGGGTCTAAGTTAAATGGAAACATGTAGTTTCCTTCTTTAAGTGCTAATAAAATATAATCTTCTGAATTCGGCGATGCAACAAGACTCTCTTCGATCACTGTATCTTTTGCAATATGGTTTTTAGCAACGTAAGCATCAAGTCTAGCCGGTTCAGTTATAAAATTAGGTCTTTCTCTATTAATAGCAACTTCAATTGACTTAAAATAATAATCATCTTTTGTCAAAATCGTTTTCTTACTAATATCACGTTTTGCCACTGCAACATTAATAATCTCAGTTTTAGGCTCTTCCTTTTTAGGAGGTTCCACGACAATAGGTTCTGCTTTCTGCTCAACAGGCGGGGGAGCTGACTTAGTAAAAAGCAAGGCTAGCCCCACAATTATCATGGCTAAATATAGAACAATTAATTTTTTATCTTTCATGCAAACTCCACTCCGACTATATTATTTTTATTACTTTTTCCGTTGCACTTATTTCTTTTCTAAGTAAAAATCAAACGCAAAGCAGTGAGCTTTTCCTTTAGAATTAGGTCCAGCATAAAAATCTTTCACTATTGAGTTTTGTTTAGTTTTTATTTCTAGAATCAATGTTTTTTCAGCGGTTAAGGTTCCTTTAACAGTAGCAAAATCGCGTTCACTACTTGATATACGTTTGATAATTTTATCGATTCCCTCAGCAGGTAGTGTCACATCATAAAATGACAATTTAAATTCTGTTGGTGAAATTTTTTCAATTAAATAATTTTTTTTACTCAATTTAGCTTCAGTTTCAAAAGTAATTCGACTAAATTTCCCATGTTCTCCAGAACGAACTGCTAGTATGGTAGACTGAGTGATTGCTGTTTTATCTGTTTGTTTCTGAGAAGTAGACGCTACATTAGTAGATGAATCCGCAGGATCTAATTTAGTCATATTCGACAGTTTAACATTAGATCCTGATTTAGCTGGAGTTAATGATTTAGTTGAATTTGCTGATTTATTTTGGTTTTTAGACTTAATAGCAACTTCTGTTTCTGAATTGTTAAATGCTAACTGTCCTGTCGTTTTTTCAGTTGTGTATTGTTTTTGAATATCACTTTGTGAAGGCTTGATTTCATTAAATTTGATAGCATCAATTGGTTCAATTCGTTTTAATTCTTGCACTAAGATATCTGGTTCATTAGATAGTTTATGTGTAAGACAGAATGATTTCGCTAATTGCATTCTATCCAATTTTACTAATGTAAAAAGTAAATTATGAAGAATTGTTGAATCGCGATAACCTTTTGTATATAAAATATTAAGCTGATTATAAGCTTCAGTATAATCTTTATTTAAAATTGATAACATAGCTAAATTATTAGTAACTTTATTTTCATCATAAAAGTTTTCTCTGGCTTCATTAAATGCATATCGAGCAGCATCGTATTGTCTTTTTTTGAGTAAAACAATACCTTTAACATTATATGCTTCACCATTTTTACTATTAATTTCAATTGCCTTATTCAAATATTCTAATGCCGTATCATTATGCCCTAGTCTAGATTCAACATGACCGTACAAAATGAGAATGCCATCATTCTTGGTTTTTTTAATTATAGGTTCCAAAACTCTTTTTACAGCTTGAAAATCATTTGTCTGATAATAAGCTCTGGCAAGTTTATGTCTGGTATCTTCTGTATCTGCACGTTGCAAGCGCTGTTTATACAGTTCAATTAGACCTCCATAATTTTTCGTTGTTTCATTAATGTAAATTTTTTGTTGTTCATCCACATCATGCTTTAATGTACTGTTCTGACACCCAACAACAAAAAGTAACATTGAACATACAACCATAAATTTTGGTTCTAATAACCTTCTTGATTTACAGCATCTTGAAAAATAATTCATTATCTCTACATCCTATTAAACGTTGACAGAATATTCATAAAAACAGGTCCAGCAATAATCGCAAGGACTGGTGCTAGAAAAAATACCATCGTTGGTATTGTTAGTTTAGCGGCAAGAGCAGCAATTTTTTCTTCTATAGTTAACCGCTGCAACTCTCGAATCTCAGTTGATAAATCTAATAAAGCGTCAAAAATGGAATTGCCATAGCTAATACTTCTTTTTAATGTTACACAAAACATTCTAACCTCTTTGCAGGGTACTTCACGTTGGATTAGATCAATTGAAAGTTCAATACCATTAACATCCATCATTAAACAAGCTCTTTCTAAAATAGCAGCAATATCTTTATTAATCGGTTTTACCCTTGTACTTAAATATCTAAAACTACTTTCAACTGTCATACCAGATCTCACCATAATTGCCAACATATCAATAATTAATGGCAAATCCCGTGAAACCATTCTGATTTTCTTGGCTGTTTGTTTTTTAACAATAAAATCTGGTAACATTATGACTGAAATTACAATGAATAACAGGATAATCAATAATAGACTTGAATCAACTTCCATAAATTCAACAAGTTGATTTATCAAATAAAAAATTGAAAATACAATAATAACAGCATATATTTTCCAGATGTTTTTATCCTGGAAATTTTTTAAAAAACTTATAAATATACTATTCTTTGCTATAATTTTTTCAAAAGCAGCATTCTTTTCATTCAGATGTTTTTTAGGAACAATTTTTTCTTGATTTTCATTATTCAGAAGTAAACTAATCTTTTCCTTGTTTTTAAGAAACGAATAGGTGATAAATAGCTGTCTAGAGCCAATACCGATAAGAAAAACTGATGCCAATATATATAGTAACATATTCATAATTTAAATAATTTTGTTAATCCAACTTTTAATAAGTAGAAAACCAATAACAACACTACCTATAACATAGTACAAAATATAGCGACCACCATCTGAATTCATCAAAAGATCATAATTAGTTTCGGATACAAATCTAAGTATGAAAATAAACCCGAAAGGCATCACACCTAAGATATACATGGTCATTCTTAATTCAGCAGTTTTACCATCTCTTGTTTTAGCCATAATTCGATTGTTTGTTAACATTTTACTTAAGCGACCAAAAATTTCTTTTAATTCCCCACCACTATCAAGATTAACCATTACAGTCAAAATGAAAAAATAATATTCAGGGAACGGAAGTTGTAGATAAGAGTTGAACATAACATTTTCAACGCTATCTCCTACATCTAATCTATCATTCATTTCTTTGAACGTTGTGCCAACGATTCCATCGACAGAATTTGCACAATTTTTAAAAGTTGTAGTTATTGCATAACCAGAAGCAATAAGACCTGTAATAATATTCAATGCCTCAGGAAAATTTGCATAAAATTCAGTTTTAAGTTTCTTTTTTCTAATAATACAAATTATAGAAATAGAAACATAAAAACCTACTGGTATAACAACGTAAATATCGTAATGTAGATATTTTTGATTTAAAAAAATACATGCAACAGTTCCAACTAAAATATACATAAACGTTCTAGCTTTAGATGGTCCCATCATTAGTAAGCGATAATTTAATTTTATCCATGCATTTATATCAAATAAGACCTCATCTAAGAAAGATTGCTGTTTACTATTAATCTGACTTTCAACTAAACTTGATAACGACGTAGTTTTAGGTTCAACATTGTAGAAAACCTGCAAACGTTCTCGACGACGACGCAATATAATAATATTCATAATAGCAGCAAAAATAAGTGCTACTGATAGTACAAAAATCATGATTGAATTCCCATAGCATTTAACATCAGTTTCTCTAAAATATCTGACATTTCATAATATTGGGCACTTTCATAAAGTGCGGAGCGTTTCACTAAGCCATTACAAACAAATTCACCTTGAATTTTACCATTAGTATCTCGCTCATCATCAACTCGAAATTCAAATACATCTTGAGTAACAATATTGCCTGATTCTTGCCCAACAATTTCCGTAATACTCATTACTTTACGTTGACCATCAGGAAGACGTGAGACTTGAATAATAAAATTAACTGATGAGCTAATATAACGCTTAATTGCGGCAATAGGTAATTCGGACTGAGCCATAATAATCATACTTTCCAAACGAGCTAATGCATCTTTAGCAGTATTAGCATGCAGAGTTGACATAGAACCACTATGACCTGTATTCATAGCTTGTAACATCTCAAAGGCCTCTTCTCCTCGGCATTCTCCTAAAACAATTCGGTCTGGTCTCATACGCAAAGCATTAACTAAGAGATCTCGCATAGTTACTTTGCCACGCCCATCTTCACCACCACTTTTCGTTTCCATTCTAACGACATGATCTTGTTGAAGTCTTAATTCTGCTGCATCTTCAAGAGTAATGGTTCGTTCATGCTCACCAATAAATCCAGATAGTGCATTGAGCATTGTTGTTTTACCAGAACCTGTACCACCGGATATAATAATATTCATTCGACAACGAGCAGCAATCACTAAAAAGTTTGCCATATGTTCATTTAAAGAACCAAATCTAATTAAATCATGAAATGTTCGGTGACCATTACCAAATTTACGAATTGACATTGAAGTGCCATCAATAGCAATTGGAGGAATTACAACATTAAGACGACTACCATCAGGCATTCGAGAATCAACTAAAGGGTGTGATTCATCTATATTCTTTCCTACTTTATTTACAAGTCGCCTTGCAATATCAAGTAACTGGCGTTCACTAATAAAAAATTTATCAGTTTTACTAAGAATTCCTCCCCGTTCAACATAAATGCTATTAGGACCATTTACTAAAATATCATTGACTGTCTCATCTTTCATTAAAGAATCAATTGGACCATAACCGACAATCTCATCACAAATCATTCCTGCCAATACATTGGACTCATCTGCCGTTATATACGCGCTACCTGAATTAATGATATCTCTAATAATAGTTTGAATTTCACGCAAAACACGGTTTGGTTCTTTTTTGAATTGATCAATCAAATCAAGATCTAGTACTTGAAAAACTAAATCACGAACCTTACCCCATTCATTTGAAAACTTAAATTGTTCATTAGCCATAGCGTTTTGTTCGAACTCCTAACTAACAAAAGCTACTAGCAAACATATTGTACTGGTAACTTCTATCTTATAAATTTAAACAACAATAAACCATTCTAAAACAACGACTACTTTATCTTTTTAATAAAGTGGATAAGTTGATATTAAAATAGCGATTAACCACAAATATTTTTATCATTGATTTCAGTTAATTTTGATTTCAATGAATCAAATATAACATTTAACATTTAACATTTAACATTTACATATCATCAATAAAATCATTGAATAAATACCACTTACAATGATTATAAATACCTTCGCAGTTATATCACATACAATTTAGATAATTTAATCTGTAAAAATTCCTATTTGTAAGAAATTTGCTGCTAATAACGAAATATTATAGTTGCCTTTGATACAAAAATTTACGTTATATTTAATATTAATTTACTTTATTATCAAAAATTTTCTGCATTATATGCGAATTGGTATAAATTTGCTAGCGTTAAATGTATTTTTTTTAATTTCCTTAATATAAATTAAATAAAAAAACATATAGTTAATCTAATAGAGGTATGACTAGATTTTATAATTAACAAAATAATTGGTAAATATATGAAAAGAAACTAATGGTTTTATAAATTACTAATTATTAAAACAATAATGTTAATTATTTATCTTAAAACAATTAATAATCAAAGATCTTGTTTATGTATTTAATAAGCTATAACATTTTGTTAAATAATTTTATTAAAAATATTATATTTTACAATTGATTAGATCATGAAGGGATAATAAGGTTATTGTCTAACTATCAATTTAAACTGTATAAGAGAAATATTATGAAGTTAAACATATAAATGCTTAAATTACCTTTTTTAGATATACTTCCTAATTTAGGATTTAGAGGAATAAGTTGACTTATAAAATAAAATTACACAAATTCTTATAAAGAATAAACCGCCCTTATAAAGGGCGGTTAACATTAGACTGACAATTACATGCTACCGTTACCAGAACCGCTGATAACAGTAGATAGTTTACTTGACAATTGATTAGTTGTTGCCGCCAGCACCGCTAACAACAGTAGATAGTTTACTTGACAATTGATTAAATACATTGTTCAACATGCCTTTAACTGGACCATTACCACCAAAGATATATAAAACTACCGCAGAAACACCTGCAGCAACAATTGCGTATTCAATAGCTGTTACACCACGTTCATTTTTGATAAATTTACTTGCAAAATTTCTTGCTTGAGCGCGAACCGCTGATAAATATAACATAATAGCTTTCTCCTAAAACATTTACGTATTTTTTAATATTAATTTACTTTATCGTTATAAAGTTTTCACATTATATGCGAACAAATATCGCTTTTCCAGCATTAAATGCATTTTTTTAATCTTTTTAATTGAAATTTATTTTACTGAAAATAATCCAGACATATAAAACCAGAATTGTAAAACATTAAAATTAGCTAATTAACAGTTAAATTAATGTTAATTTATTAATAATTAATTCGAGGATAGGCGCTTTACTAAATTGAAAATTATCACAAACAACAAAAGAAAAATAATTTAATTGATATTATCAATAAACGATAAGATGCGTTTTGTTTTTATTTGTTTAATTATTATGAAATGCTATATGCGGCAAACCGATACGATAATAGATGATAATTAAATATAAACGATAGAAAACGGGAGGTTAAAACTATCAACCTAAACAGATGCACACTTCTTTTTAGATATATTGCCTAATTTATAATCTAGAGAAATCAGTTGACTTATAAAATAAAATTACACAAATTCTTATAAAGAATAAACCGCCCTTATAAAGGGCGGTTAACATTAGACTGACAATTACATGCTACCGTTACCAGAACCGCTGATAACAGTAGATAGTTTACTTGACAATTGATTAGTTGTTGCCGCCAGCACCGCTAACAACAGTAGATAGTTTACTTGACAATTGATTAAATACATTGTTCAACATGGCTTTAACTGGACCATTACCACCAAAGATATATAAAACTACCGCAGAAACACCTGCAGCAACAATTGCGTATTCAATAGCTGTTACACCACGTTCATTTTTGATAAATTTACTTGCAAAATTTCTTGCTTGAGCGCGAACCGCTGATAAATATAACATAATAGCTTTCTCCTAAACGTTTACGTATTTTTTAATATTAATTTACTTTATCGTTATAAAGTTTTCACATTATATGCGAATAAATATCGCTTTTCCAGCATTAAATGCATTTTTTTAATCTTTTTAATTGAAATTTATTTTACTGAAAATAATCCAGACATATAAAACCAGAATTGTAAAACATTAAAATTAGCTAATTAACAGTTAAATTAATGTTAATTTATTGATAATTAATTCGAGGATAGGCGCTTTACTAAATTGAAAATTATTACAAACAACAAAAGAAAAATAATTTAATTGATATTATCAATAAACGATAAGATGTGTTTTGTTTTTATTAGTTTAATTATTATGAAATGCTATATGCGACAAACCGATACGATAATAGATGATAATTAAATATAAACGATAGAAAACGGGAGGTTAAAACTATCAACCTAAACAGATGCACACTTCTTTTTAGATATATTGCCTAATTTATAATCTAGAGAAATCAGTTGACTTATAAAATAAAATTACACAAATTCTCATAAAGAATAAACCGCCCTTATAAAGGGCGGTTAACATTAGACTGACAATTACATGCTACCGTTACCAGAACCGCTGATAACAGTAGATAGTTTACTTGACAATTGATTAGTTGTTGCCGCCAGCACCGCTAACAACAGTAGATAGTTTACTTGACAATTGATTAAATACATTGTTCAACATGGCTTTAACTGGACCATTACCACCAAAGATATATAAAACTACCGCAGAAACACCTGCAGCAACAATTGCGTATTCAATAGCTGTTACACCACGTTCATTTTTGATAAATTTACTTGCAAAATTTCTTGCTTGAGCGCGAACCGCTGATAAATATAACATAATAGCTTTCTCCTAAACGTTTACGTATTTTTTAATATTAATTTACTTTATCGTTATAAAGTTTTCACATTATATGCGAATAAATATCGCTTTTCCAGCATTAAATGCATTTTTTTAATCTTTTTAATTGAAATTTATTTTACTGAAAATAATCCAGACATATAAAACCAGAATTGTAAAACATTAAAATTAGCTAATTAACAGTTAAATTAATGTTAATTTATTGATAATTAATTCGAGGATAGGCGCTTTACTAAATTGAAAATTATTACAAACAACAAAAGAAAAATAATTTAATTGATATTATCAATAAACGATAAGATGTGTTTTGTTTTTATTAGTTTAATTATTATGAAATGCTATATGCGACAAACCGATACGATAATAGATGATAATTAAATATAAACGATAGAAAACGGGAGGTTAAAACTATCAACCTAAACAGATGCACACTTCTTTTTAGATATATTGCCTAATTTATGATCTAGAGGAATCAGTTGACTTATAAAATAAAATTACACAAATTCTTATAAAGAATAAACCGCCCTTATAAAGGGCGGTTAACATTAGACTGACAATTACATGCTACCGTTACCAGAACCGCTGATAACAGTAGATAGTTTACTTGACAATTGATTAGTTGTTGCCGCCAGCACCGCTAACAACAGTAGATAGTTTACTTGACAATTGATTAAATACATTGTTCAACATGGCTTTAACTGGACCATTACCACCAAAGATATATAAAACTACCGCAGAAACACCTGCAGCAACAATTGCGTATTCAATAGCTGTTACACCACGTTCATTTTTGATAAATTTACTTGCAAAATTTCTTGCTTGAGCGCGAACCGCTGATAAATATAACATAATAGCTTTCTCCTAAACGTTTACGTATTTTTTAATATTAATTTACTTTATCGTTATAAAGTTTTCACATTATATGCGAATAAATATCGCTTTTCCAGCATTAAATGCATTTTTTTAATCTTTTTAATTGAAATTTATTTTACTGAAAATAATCCAGACATATAAAACCAGAATTGTAAAACATCAAAATTAGCTAATTAACAGTTAAATTAATGTTAATTTATTGATAATTAATTCGAGGATAGGCGCTTTACTAAATTGAAAATTATCACAAACAACAAAAGAAAAATAATTTAATTGATATTATCAATAAACGATAAGATGTGTTTTGTTTTTATTAGTTTAATTATTATGAAATGCTATATGTGGCAAACCGGTACGATAATAGATGATAATTAGATATAAACGATAGAAAACGGGAGGTTAAAACTATCAACCTAAACAGATACACACATCTTTTTAGATATACTGCCTAATTTATGATCTAGAGGAATCAGTTGACTTATAAAATAAAATTACACAAATTCTTATAAAGAATAAACCGCCCTTATAAAGGGCGGTTAACATTAGACTGACAATTACATGCTACCGTTACCAGAACCGCTGATAACAGTAGATAGTTTACTTGACAATTGATTAGTTGTTGCCGGAACTGGTAACAACACTAGATAGTTTACTTGACAATTGATTAAATACATTGTTCAACATGGCTTTAACTGGACCATTACCACCAAAGATATATAAAACTACCGCAGAAACACCTGCAGCAACAATTGCGTATTCAATAGCTGTTACACCACGTTCATTTTTGATAAATTTACTTGCAAAATTTCTTGCTTGAGCGCGAACCGCTGATAAATATAACATAATAGCTTTCTCCTAAACATTTACATATTTTTTAATATTAATTTACTTTATAGTTATAAAGTTTTCACATTATATACGAATAAATATCGCCTTTCCAGCATTAAATGCATTTTTTAACCTTTTTAATTGAAATTGCCATCACCGGCGTTACTGACGATATTAGATAGTTTAACTTGCAATTGAGTAAACACAAGATAGAACATAGTTTTAACTGGACCGTTACCACCAAAGATATATAAAACTACCGCAGAAACACCTGCAGCAACAATTGCGTATTCAATAGCTGTTACACCACGTTCATTTTTGATAAATTTACTTGCAAAATTTCTTGCTTGAGCACGAACCGCTGATAAATATAACATAATAGCTTTCTCCTAAATATTTACATATTTTTTAATATTAATTTACTTTATGATTATCAATTTTTCACATTATATGTGAATGAATATCACTTTTCCAGCATTAATTGCATTTTTTTTAATCTTTTTAATTAAAATTTATTTTACTGAAAGTAATCCAGCAATATAAAACCAGAATTGTAAAACATTAAAATTAGCTAATTAAAAGTTAAATTAATGTTAATTTATTAATAATTGATTCGAGGATAGACGCTTTACTAAATTGAAAATTATCACAAACAATAAAAGAAAAATAATTTAATTGATATTATCAATAAACGATAAGCGGATAAGATTCATTTTGTTTTTATTTGTTTAATTATTACGAAATGCTATATGCGACAAACCGATACGATAATAGATGATAATTAAATATAAACAATAGAAAACGGGAGGTTAAAATTATCAACCTAAACAGATACACACATCTTTTTTAGATATATTGCCTAATTTATGATTTAGAGGAATAAGTTGACTTACAAAATAAAATTACACAAATTCTTATAAAGAATAAACCGCCCTTATAAAGGGCGGTTAACATTAGACTGACAATTACATGCTACCGTCATCAGAACCGCCAATAACGGTAGATAGCTTACTTGACAATTGATTAGTTGCCGTTACCAGCACCGTTAACAACAGTAGATAGTTTACTTGACAATTGATTAAACACATTGTTCAACATGCCTTTAACTGGACCACTACCACCAAAGATATATAAAACTACCGCAGAAACACCTGCAGCAACAATTGCGTATTCAATAGCTGTTACACCACGTTCATTTTTGATAAATTTACTTGCAAAATTTCTTGCTTGAGCGCGAACCGCTGATAAATATAACATGATATTTTTCCTTAAATATTTACATGATTTTTAATATTAATTTACTTTATTGTTATAAAGTTTTCACATTATATGCGAATAAATATCTCTTTTCCAGCATTAAATACATTTTTTTAATCTTTTAATTGAAATTTATTTTACTGAAAATAATCCAGCAACATAAAACTAGAGTTGTAAAACATCAAAATTAACTAATTTAAAGTTAAATATATGTTAATTTATTGTTAATTAATTCAAAGTAGATACTTTATTAAATTGAATAATCATTATAAACAACAAAAAAATAATTTAATTGATATTATTAGTTAACAGACAACTTGTTTATCTTTTTACTAATTTGAATAAAGCTTACATATCAAAAGGTTAATTTTATTGTGTTTAATTCTTTTATAAAAGTTTTAAAAGCTGTTAAATTTTAGCTTAAAAATTAAAACAACAATAAATAA
The DNA here is from genome assembly GCF_000599985.1 of Gilliamella apicola. Lineage (NCBI taxonomy): Bacteria > Pseudomonadati > Pseudomonadota > Gammaproteobacteria > Orbales > Orbaceae > Gilliamella > Gilliamella apicola. Next base: position 783,867 of record NZ_CP007445.1, on the reverse strand, counting down.
TCCTCAAATATAAATCACTCAATTTTCAATAGAATGATTTGTATTTAATTAATAATTAAACATTACTAATTAATCAAAAATACTTTTTAATTTTTATCCCAAAGTTCGGAAGGACATATATTAACATTTTATAAACAAGTCCATTGCCCTCTGTATCAAAGATAAACATAATCACTGCTGAAATACCTGCTGAAACATTGCCTATTCAATTGCTGTTACACCACATTCATTTTTGATAAATTTACTTGCAAAATATCTTAATTTAACTTTTTTAACAAAATACAACAAATATCTAACAGATTATATGTGATTTATATAAAACTACTAAATACAAATATACGTTTTTAAAAAATTAAATTAAAAACAAATTGTTACTGAATAGTAAAAAAATAAGAACCATAAAAATTAAATTGATTGTTAATTGCATAAAAATACAAATAAAATAACTAATTATTATGAACAATAAGTTATTTTTAACTAAATATAAAAAATCAACTAATAAAGGTGAATAAATAACAGAAATAAATTGAATATTTGTTACTTTAGAAAAAGTGAAACTGTATAAGTTTAAATAGTTATATCAGAAATTTAACCTTATCAACCAAAACTGTTATTTATATCTATTTTAGTGTTTCTGAGAAGTTAGAAAAAAGAGAAAACAAACTTAAATAATTGCAATTAATTTATCTTTTAGTCTATTAAATAGTTCAGTTAAAGCATTTTTAAATGGACCATTATCATCAAGAAAAATTACTGAAACTATCATTGTAATTCCTGATGAGATAATTGCATATTCAATCGCATGCACGCCTCGTTGATTTTTTGCAAATTTAATTCCGATTGATTTTAGCTGAGTAAAAATCGCTTGTATGTCCATATAATAATACTCCATTTATTATCTTTATATTTAATTTAGATTTTCTATACTTTTTTTGATTTTTGTAAATTATACGCTAACTAATGTAAAGTTACTAATTATAATTAATATAGATTTAAGATATATAGGAAGGATAGAAAATATATGATAACAATATCTAAGATAATTTTTATCATTTATAAATCTTAAATTTTAATATGATTGATACTATTTATATATCAGATATTGAGATAAGTTTCATGAAATTCAGCCTAAATGTAATTAACTAAATTTTTTATTATCCGAATGAAAGTCTATTTTCTATTCAACATTTGCAGATTAATAATTGGAGCGGGAAACGAGGTTCGAACTCGCGACCTCAACCTTGGCAAGGTTGCGCTCTACCAACTGAGCTATTCCCGCTTATTGGAATACTTCGAAAGAAGTGGATGCATTATACATAATTTTTTGTATCAGGCAACCACTTTTATCGTTATTTTTTAATTTTCCAGCTAAGGGATTCAAATACACCAAAAATAAAAAGACGAAACGCTTTAAATTTATCCTCTTCCTTCTCTTTATTTGTCATTGTTGACTGTAGCATGTAGGCCTGTAAACCATGAGTTATGGTAAAAGCAGCTAAACCAAAATACGCAACAATATTGGCAGGTTTGGGGTATGGGTGAATCAGATTAAATAATAAAAATAACCACATTATGGCATATAAAAATTTACCAATAAATATAAACATTAATTGTCTTCTCGTATAAAAAGATAGCTGTGAACTTGACCGACGATTTTTTCCCGATGTAATTGCCAATTAGTAGGTATATGAGTCATTAACTCATAATCTTTTTCTGTTTCTATATAAATATATGCAGATGATTTAAGCCAATTGTTCTTTTCAAGCTGACTCACCGTTTGGGCAACCAGTGATTGATAAAATGGTGGATCGATAAACACAATGTCAAACTGTTTTTGAGCAGGTTGATTAAGCCATATTAATGTATTGGTGTGATGGATTTCAACTGTATCACAAGCAATAATCTGTTTATTTTTATTAAGCAACTGCACAACTTGTTTATCTTTTTCAAGTAATATTACACTTTTTGCACCTCGTGATGCAGCTTCAAAGCCTAATGAACCACTGCCCGAAAAACAATCTAAACAATCACTATCATAAATAACAGGCATTAACCAATTATATAAAGTTTCTTTAACTCTATCAGTAGTAGGACGTAGACCTTCTTTATCGAGAACTATCAATTTACGTCCACGCCATTTTCCACCAATAATTCTTATCGAACCATTCATACTAAATACCTTACTAGAATAGTTCTTGAGTGTTACCTTCAGAATCGGTCACACTTGTATCAACTTCTTGAGTTGCATAAGATGTTGGTTCAGTACCCTTAATAAAATATTCCGACATTGTTTTGGAACCTGATTGAGGTAATAACCCTGTCTTTTGGTCAATGGTTACAGAAATAACATTTTCGGGCTTGGTATCTTCTGTTATTGGTACATCCTGCAAGGCAATTTTCATATAATCAACCCAAACTGGATTGGCTGTAACAGCTCCGGCTTCTGCTCGAATAGTTCGACCCAATTTGCGTCGATGATCATCAAATCCCATCCATACTGTTGTTACAATATTACCACCAAAACCAGAAAACCAAACATCTTTTGATTCATTTGTGGTACCGGTTTTTCCCCCCACATCTTTTCTACCTAATGCTTTCACACGCCAAGCCGTACCTTGCCAATTAGAGCCACCAAAGACAATTGATCTAAGTCCATCTTTCATAATAAAAGCTAGACCACCATTTATCGTTTGTGGAGCATATTTGGGAGTAACATCTGTTGCTTTATTATCCAGATTGATATTTGGTAAAACCATATTATCATCTGATTTAAGATTAGCTTGTTCAGGCTCTTCATTACCTGATTCGTCTATTTCATTCTCCACATTATTTAAAGATACCGGTGTTGATTCAGTATTAATAACTTCATCAGTACAATTTTTACAGGCAATTAAAGGTTGATGCTGATAAATGACATCAGAACCATTATTGTCCTCAATTTTTTCAATTAAATAAGGCGAAATTAAATATCCACCATTGACAATCACCGAATAAGCTCTTGCTACTTGTAATGGAGTGAAAGAAGCAGAACCTAAAGCTAATGACTCATTAAGTGAGATATTTTCTTTTGGGAACCCAAATCGCTCTAAATAATTCGCTACATATTCAATTCCTACTGCACGTAACGCTCTAACCATCATTACATTTTTAGACATCCCTAAACCAATTCTTAAACGTAATGGTCCAGCATAACTTGGTGGCGAATTTTTAGGTCGCCAAGTAGCACTACCTGTTGAGCGCACAATAGGCGCATCATTGAGTAGTGTAGCCATAGTTAAACCTTTCTCTAATGTCGCTGTATAAATAAAAGGTTTAATATTTGAACCTAATTGACGAAGAGCTTGAGTAGCACGATTAAACTTACTTAAATAAAAATCATAACCACCAACAATTGCTTTGATAGCACCATTGTCTGAATCAAGTGAAACTAATGCTGCATTGACGGCTGGAATTTGTGCCAACGCCCATTTATCATTTATTTTCTTAACCCAAATGAGTTGCCCTGGTTTTAATGTATCAGATACTTTTTTCGGAAAAGATCCTTGTTTAGTATCACTAATAAATGGTCGAGCCCACTTCATATCTTGGAATGCAATAACGACTTTTGATTTATCGGTTAAAACGACGTTCGCTTCAACATCAGAAGATTGTGTAACAACACCAGGACACATACCACTATAACAACTATATTTTTTTAGCGTATTTTGAATTTGGTCATCATCCCATGCTTTTTCGTTATTTTTCCATAATATTTTTTCAGGACCACGATAGCCATGTCTTATATCATAATCAATAATATTTTTTTGCACGGCTTGCTCAGCTGCTAGCTGATCTGTTTTAGAAATAGTTGTATAAACTTTATAACCATCAGTATAAGCATTTTCGCCAAACTTATCATACATAAACTGCCTTGCCATTTCAGCAATATACGGAGCTGAAAATTCAATTTGTGGTGCATGATAACTTACATTAATTGGCTTACTGATTGCTTCATTGTATTGTGACTGAGTAATATAAGATTGATCTAGCATACGTCCCAAAACCCAGTCACGTCTAGTCCGAGCACGCTCAGGATGTGAAATAGGATTATAGGCTGAAGGCGCATTTGGCAAGCCTGCTAACAATGCTGCTTCATCTATGGTTAACTGTTCTGGAGTTTTACCAAAAAAGGTATAAGAAGCGGCTGCTACACCATATGCCCTAGAACCAAAGTTGATCATATTTAGATAAAGTGTCATGATTTCTTCTTTAGTTAACTCTTTTTCCATACGAATCGCTAAAATAATTTCTTTAGCTTTTCGTGAAATACTCTTTTCTGGTGTTAAGAAGAAGTTTTTTGCGACCTGCTGAGTTATAGTACTCCCACCTTGCGAAAACCCTTTTTGTTTTAAACCTATGTACATTGCTCGGACAATCCCAACTGGATCGATACCAAAGTGCTCATAAAATCTTGCATCTTCTGTTGCAATCACAGCATTAACAACAACTGGTGGAATTTCATTATATTTTAGTGGCGTTCGTCGACGCTCACCAAAAATTGCAATGAGTTCTCCATCTTTACTCAGAATTTGCAGAGGTGTTTGTAACCTTACATTTTTTAAGGTAGTAACATCAGGCAAGTCTTTTGAATAATAAGTATAACCAGCAATTGCTATGACTAAAGCACATAGAAAACAGCCGATAAAAAACTTAAGAAAAAATTTTAACACTTTAATTATAATCACAAATTATTCCTAGCTAAATTTTCAAAGGAAAAAGTTAGGGCAACAAAGCCATTTCTGTTACCCCACAAATAATTTAACACATAGTTTTTATAAACATTGATATGATGAATTTAATAATTTACTCATAGAGCTGATATATTAATCACTCATAGAAAGTTACTATAATTATCCGTATTATCTCCCATATTTAGCTTAATTTTAAGCAATTTTTAATAAAATCATTTATTAATTGTTTTTATTTAAACTAAGTTTTTATTATGTGGAGAACTAAATTAACTCTATCATTTCAACAAATAACAATAATATCAATTAGTTATTTAATTATAATTATTGAGTGTTTACTGAAATTTTCCGATACATTATTAAATGACTATACATTTATTACCCTATTGATCTTAATTATTGAGTGGTGGCGAAGCATTTGTTATTGCAAAAAAATCAAAGGAGAATTTGTAGTATTTCATTATATAAATCAGATCTATTGGTATAAACAGCGGTGGTATTTAAGACGTAATCCATTAATACTTCGTTACATTATTATTTTGAATTTGCAATCACGGAGAACCAATAAACGACATACACTTTTTTTAATGTCGGATAATTTTTCTCCTAATGATTGGCGTACTTTACGTTATTATCTATATCAAATTAGGTTAGCCTACTAAAACGTATCATTAACCTGAAACTTTAAAATATCAATGAGTTTTTTTTATCCAATATTGATAAGGTTTGGATTCTGTTTGTAATGAGAGCAGTTCATGCTCCATGTATCTGCAAAAACTCGGTACATCACGAGTAGTGGCAAAATCATCAGCGATCAAATAAAGTACTTGTCCTATAGCCAGTTCTCTAATGGCTTTTCGCACTAGCATGATAGGCTCTGGGCAACGTAATCCCAGAGTATCAAGTTTTTTATCAAAAGTTAGCGTCATATAATTTAATTAGATAAATTTATAGTAATAAATTATTCAAATAATGTGGTACGGCATCATCAACGTTTGAACCAATTACCTCTAATTGAGGTAGTTTTTGACGTAAATCTAAACTAGCATTTTGCATAATACAACCTTTTCCTGCCATTTTTAACATCTCAAAATCATTCATGCCATCACCAAAAGCAATACAATCTTTTAGATCAAGACCAAGTTTTTCAACTACCTTTTTTAGGGCACTGCCTTTTGATACATTTTCAGCCATAATTTCAAGACAATTTAAAGATGAAAATGTGATGCTCATTTTATTACCATATTTTTTATCAAGCCTATTTTTTATTTCGACTAAATGTGGATGTAATGAATCATTACTGATTGTAAAGTAAATTTTGGCAATATCGTCGGCTTCAAAATCAGATGGATTAAAATATTCGTAAGTAAAATCTGTATCTCTAAAAAAACTTAAGGAATAGTTATCTTCCTTATTAATAAGCCAATTATCACCTCGGTAAACATGCGTGTACACTAATGGATCATCAATACACTCTTTTGCTACCTCGCATGCTAATGTTGGCTCAATACTTTGACCGAAAATTAAGTTACCCGAACTATCATGCACTCTAGCGCCATTAGAGGTGATCATAAAAGCATCAATCTCCATGTTTTCTCGCATTTGAGCCACATCAATATGATGTCGCCCTGTTGCAAACACAAAATGGATATCTTTTTTACGCAAAGCTTGAAGAACTTGTTTAGTATAAGGCGATAAGCAATGCTCAGGAGTTAATAAAGTGCCATCTAAATCAGAAGCTACAACACGAAACATAATATTCTCAACTTTTATAATAATTTGTAATGGTGATGACTAAAAAACAAACATTGAAACAATAAATTAAGTTTCAAGGTAAACCATAGAAAAATAAACTCTGTATGATACAACTCTAATAGCATTTACTCAACTAATTGCGGTGTGATAAAAATAACAAGTTCTTTTTTTTGCTGTTTTTTGCCTTTATATTTAAATAAATTACCAATAATCGGAAGATCGCTCGCATTTGGCACATTTCGTTTAAGATTATCGTTAGTTTGCTGAAAAATACCACCTAAAACAATAGTTTCGCCATTATTGACTTTCACTTGTGTTTTAATTTCTTGGGTATCAATAGCCAATGCTTCCCCTCCTTCGCTACGTTTAATTGAACGCCCTGCGGTATTTTGAGTAATATACAAATCTAAAAGCATCTGATTATCTGATAGTATTTTGGGCGTCACTTCTAATCCTAAAACGGCTTGCTTAAACTCAATAGAAGTTGCGCCATTATTACCATTTGAAACTTCATAAGGTATTTCTGTACCTTGCTTTATTGATGCCATATTATGGCTAGATGTTAATAAATTAGGACTGGCAATAATTTCAACTTGATTTTCAGACTCTAATGCTGATAGTTCCAAATTAAGCAAACTACCAGAAATTTTAGCTAAATTGAAACTTATAGTAGATGAAGGGTTAGTAATACCCAATCCAACATCAAATTTATCTAATAGTTGAGATGATCGCCCAGAATAGCCCCATTTAATACCCAATTCATTCATACTTTCACTATTCATTGTTACAATATGTGCAGATATATGTACTTGTGGTATTGGTTTATCAATAGACTTAATCAATTTTTTAATAGCTTTAAACTGCTTTGGTAAGTCCATAATAATAAGTGAATTGGTTCGTTTATCCATAATCACTTTGCCCCTTTCGGATAATAATCCTTGTTGTAGAATAGTTTCATTTAAAGTGGCAAGATCAGCATGATTAATTGCTATAGACAAAGATTCAAGTGGCTGTTTCTGCTCTTGTTGCTTCAATTCTAATTGCTTTCTTTGTTCTAAAATTTCTGGTTCGATAGCTTTGGAAATATATAAAATATTATCATCCATTGTAGCTTGTAAATTGGCCGAATCTAAAATAATGGACAATGCTTTTTGCCAATCTATATTTTGTAGTTTAATGGTTTGTTTTATCGATAAATTCTCACTCATAATAAGATTCATTTGTTTGCAATCAGCTAAAGCTTGCAGAATAATGGCTACATCTGTTTGATAAAAATTCATTGAAATCAAATCATTATTATGCAGCTCAACATTTGAAGACAAATTAAAACTTAACTGATTTTCGTTAGCTCTAACAGCACTTATCATCATGTTCATAGAGATCAAACAGATCATTGTTATTCTTGATAATATGCTTTGATATTGATGAATCGATGACAGATTTTTTGTTTGCATATTTTTATGACTCATTTAATGACATTGTCCATTCAATAGTTTCATGACAATAATCTGCTAAATTAGCTTGCCACACAATTTTATGATTTTGCCAAGATTGAACAAACCAAGGAAATAATGCCTTAGACTGAACCTCGTGATTTATGGCAAACCACTGATTTTCTGAATATAGCCAAATTTGGGGGAAGTGATAACTTTTGTGTTGGATAAGACCTTTGAATTGCCAAGCCTGTATCTGTTTTATTAATATCTCTTTCTGTTCATTACATGACAGTTGCTTTGATTCAACAAATGGATCTCGATAAAAATTTAATTCCGCGATAGTATCAAAGCAGTTGATAGTCAATGAACAACCTATTATAAATAAGCTTGCCTTCATTCAATTTTCCCTTTAAATAATAAGGTAAATATAATTTGTAGATAAGATTCCTGTTTAATTATCTTCAAATCTCGAAAATCAAGATAGTAATAATCTTTATTAAGCTCTGAAATTAAATTCATAAAATCAATAAAGTTACCATTAAGTTCAATATCCCAATTAATTGTTTCATCCGTTTGATAATGTTTGAAACCATTTAGTACCAAATGATTTCGTTCAATATATTGAGCAAATTCGTTTTGATTAATGATTGTCAATGAACTGTTTTGTTCAAATTGATAATGATTAAGCCTTGATTGTAATGATTCAATTTGTGACAGCTTTGTTTGGTATACCTTTTGTTGCTCATCTGATTGTTTGTTTATATCATGAATAAAAAACAGATAGCCAATAATAAAAATAATGACAGGTAACAAAATACAGAATAAGTATTGTTGCCAAAGTGGCCGATTTAAAAAATCACTATTCATTTAAGTTAATATCCACTTCAAAAAAAAGACTGTGTTTATTATTAGAAATTGTCTTGATTTGGCTTTTACTGACATTTTTATGTTGTAAAAGATTTAGGTTAAAATTAGTGAGTTCAATATAGTTAAAACTATGCCCTTTTATTGTTATTTTATTGGGTTCATAAGTGAACGAAGTTAACCATATATTTGTAGGTAATCGTTCTGAAATTAATATTAATGACTGCTGGATTTGTTTTTGACTCAATGAAGGATTAGGTAAATAAGTTGATAATTGTTCTTTTAATTTTTGCTCAATAAGCCCTTGCTGTGAAACGTCCATAATAAAATGGGTTAATTTTGTTTGGGCTTGCCTCCATATATAACAATATAAACAACTCATCCCCCCTATCCAACATACTATAACAATAGATAAATAGAATTTTTGCTTTTTATATTGATTTTTTCGCCATGGTAAAAAATTAAATTTTTTATTATCATATATATAACCAATAAAATTGATTAAACATTCATTTTTCTTTAATAACTCAATCCAGCCATTAACGTAATCGCGCTCACATATTGCAACTATAACTTGCTTTTGTTTCTGTTTATCAGTTAAAAAAATGAAATCAAAAAAGACATGTTTAGCTGACAATTCAAATAACTTATAGATCGAAGCTTCAATATACAAAGTAATTTCATTGGGTTGCAATTTCACATCCGGCATAGTTAATTTTGTCAATTGAATATAGTTATCAGAAAGGTTTATTTCATATTTTGTATATTTTGGTAACTTAGCTTGTAATTGGCTAATAAAAATATCAATATCATTGAAATTTTGATAATCATATTCAATTAAATCTCCAAAAGGAGAAAACTTTAATAGCCCATTAGATTGACTTATCTTATATCGTATAGTTTTGGGTTCGACATGAATTACAACCCTGCATTTATCTTTTATCTTCATCAATTAACTGCCCATAAAAATAATTTCATCCATAAATCATAGTTACAACAACTGATGTAAACATAAATAAAAGCTGTTTTTGTGATTCATCACTCAAAAAACGTTTAAAATTGAATCGAACAAAGCTGTTTTTGCAGAAAATTAAAAAAAAAGGTTGACTGAAATAAGACGTGCCTTATAATGCACATCCACACGGTAAGGGTGATTAGCTCAGTTGGGAGAGCACCTCCCTTACAAGGAGGGGGTCACTGGTTCGAACCCGGTATCACCCACCAATCTTTACCGTGACGTTTTAGAAATAAAACATTTGGGGTGATTAGCTCAGTTGGGAGAGCACCTCCCTTACAAGGAGGGGGTCACTGGTTCGAACCCGGTATCACCCACCACTTTTAGCAGTTTTCTATATGGGTTGTTAGCTCAGTCGGTAGAGCAGCGGACTTTTAATCCGTTTGTCGAGCGTTCGAATCGCTCACGACCCACCACTTTTTTTAATTTTCTGTTTTACCAATCAAAAACAATAAGTACATATATTGAGTTATAAGAACACTAGCATTCAACTAATTTGTTGGGAATGAATCCTCAGTGTATAGTGTATGTGTTGTGAAATGTTCAGAAACATCATGTGTTAATTAATCAAGCACAAAATCGACCGATTATCTCTTTTTTATAAGATCAAAACGAATAGTAATAAATCAAACGGTAAAAACACAAATTCATTATATTAATACGTAAACATTTTTTATTAATATGAAATATTGATTCAAAAAGATCAAGTACACGAATGGTCAAATAGTCAAGTTAACTCCTCTCCGTTTTTCAACAAGATGTAACGATTCAAATCAATTCTATTTGATAAGCTTTGTTAAAATAGAAAATACCATATTAATTATTTATAACACTTATATTTTAATCAACAATAAATCAACTAACATCCTAAATAATTATCATGTAAAATATATCAATATCAAAAGGATATGATTTAGGGAATATTATGAAAAAATTACTATTATCGGCATTTATTATGATCAATTTGTTGACCGGTTGTAGTGCTGATTCTGATTATAATGAAGTTGAGACTTATAACGATAAAGATGTGCTAAATAAAAAAGCTGCTGTATTACAGGATGCTGCAGCACAATTTGCTTTAGGCGCCAATTACTATTTTGGACAAAATGGTTATACCCAAGATTATAGCCAAGCTAAAAAGTGGTTTGAAGCGTCAGCCAAGCAAGGATATACGTCATCTCAATATAATCTAGGTCTTATGTATAATAAAGGAGAAGGAGTAAAACCTGATTATAAAAAAGCAATAATGTATTATGAACAAGCCGCTCAGGCTAACTTTGTGAGAGCGCAAAATAATTTAGGTTTTATATATTATGAAGGTAAAGTGGTTCCACAAGATTTAGATAAAGCGAAATTCTGGTTTGAAAAAGCTGCTAATCAAGGTCATCTAAAATCTCAATTAGCGTTAGCAACCATATATCTGTCAAATAGAAAAAACTACCCTAAAGGATTAGAACTACTTAAACAAGCGCTAAAAGCCAATAATCCTGAAGCACAAGTATTAATGGGCGTATTGTATTATAATGGAACAGTATTATCACAAGACATGAATGAAGCCAAAAGATATTTTGACATGGCTTGCAAAAATGGATTACAAAAAGGATGTGAACTCTCCAAAGATATTAAATAACAACAAATTAATAAAAAAATCTTTCAATTTTTAATGGCAAGATGTTTAAGTGTAATTAAATGAGATTTCCATTATATTTATATTATTTATGATATTTTAACCTAATATATGGCATCATATACAAACTAGGTAATCTAAAGCATGCCAACGAATGATTTACTGTAGGATGAAGTATGATCAAGTTCTTTGCTAAAATTATATTAGGCTTATGTTTCAGCATTTTTGTCAGTGCTAATCAGCAAATATTATTTGATTTTAACCAAGAATATCAGAAAGCTACTGAACAAAACAATGCTGAAGCTCAATTTCATTTAGGTATTATGTATGCTAATGGAACCCATACTAAAAGACGTCACTTCAAAGGTATTGAAAAACCAATTGAGCAACAAGATGAATCTCAACCAGATTATACTAAAGCTAAAGAGTGGTTTGAAAAAGCAGCCAATCAAGGTCATATTGAAGCACAACATCAGCTTGCTTTACTTTATTATAATGGTCAAGGGACTAAACAAAATTATTCACAAGGAATTAAGTGGGATACCAAAGCTGCAAAAAAAGGTAATGTGATAGCCCAATATACTTTAGCTAACCTTTATTATAAAGGTACAGGCGTAAAACAGGATTATTTCAAAGCAAAACAATGGTTTGCTAAAGCAGCTGAACAAAACTACTCTGATGCCAAAGAACAATTGGCAATTGTATCCAAAAAGGTATCAGCGATTGTTGCTAAGCAACAAGCAGCTAAAAAACAAAAAAGTAATAATGATTGTGGTTGTTACTAACATAAAATAATTACAACTCTATGTTCTATTATCACAGGTAAGCCTAATAACCTTGATATTAAAGTCAGATCATATATCACAAGAAAGTAAAATAGAGATTTAATAAATTTATTTTTTTACTAAAACCTAGGTGTAACCTGTAACTCTTTCAGCAAAAAACGAGTGAAGAATACGTTACCATTGAATATTAATTACAGCAAAAATCGTATTTGAAAAGCCCTTAATTCATAGTTTGGATGATTATAAAATAGAATAATAAAAGATATACTAACTGGTGACGATAGTAATATTATTGCCATCACTAAGATAGCAATAATATTAAACAAGATAACTTAATGAGTTAATCCATAACCGAATGGATATAAAGATTTCATGTCATTTGGTAAATCAGTAGCTTGTTGAAGTACACTTTCCATTGAATCAGGTAAAGCAAAAGGCATTTTAGCGTTATACGGTTTATCAGCAAACAAACGTTCAAATAACACTTCATCATTTACACCAAAATTAGCCACAATAGCGCTAGCATATTGTTTTATCGGTGTAAGAACGGCTGGTCTATCTAAATAGACTGTTACAATAACAGGATGTTTTTTACTTGCCTTGGCGATAAAGTCAATATTTTCATCGTTTTCAGGGAACGCAAGTGAACCTTCATGATGTCTTAAACCAAAAAAGTAATTTTTATGATTTTGCTCAAAAGGTGCGTCAATACGTGCAACCACCACATCAGCATCATCAATATCATCAACAATTGTCACTTTATTTTTTAATTGATTTTTTGCTTCCGCCATAAAACCATGTAAGTAAACTTTTTTATCAGTATCTAGTGGTAAGGTTTGTTGTTCATTTTCAAGCAATACCATTGAGTTAAATTGTGCTTTATTTGCAATTTGTTGGAATTGTTGATTACCAACAAATTTGCTTGCTTCAGTTGGATCATTATAAGGTGTTTCAAATTGGCCTAAAGCAAATTTTTGCGTCAAAATTGCCAATACTGCGCTGTCTATTAGTTTCTCATCTAGTTTATTACTTTTAACTGCCGAGACAATAGTTGAACTGTCGCTTACACCTCCAAATTGTTGAACACCCGCTAGGATAGCTTTAATAAAACGCTCTTCAACTGTTAGATCCTCAACCCCCCAAGGCATTCCTTCTGCTTTAGGTGCAACACCTTGAGGCGAGCCGTTAATGCAAACTTCATTACAATCTTTAGTAATATTCCAATCACTCATGATGACACCTTTAAATTTATAGGTATCACGCAGTAAATCTTTCAATAAATAATTGTTAAAACCTGCACCAACCAGCTCGATTTTATGATTATTTATTTGAGCATTTTTCAATATAGAGTATGTTGGCATTATAGCTGCAACATTCACCTCAAAAGCACCAGTAAATGGAATAATATGCAGTTTCAAACTATCATTTTGGGTAAATAACGCATATTTGCCATAAAAACTATGGCTATCAAGCCCTTTTTCGGCAGCACCATAACCCACCCAATGTTTAACAACGGCAGAAACGCTTTGTGTATTTAAACCATCTTTACCATTTTGCATACCTGATATATAACCGCGCACCATTTTTTTGCTTAATTCTGGGTCTTCGCCAAAAGTACCTTCAAAACGAGCCCAACGCGGTTCAGTACCTAAATCGGCCATTGGAGATAATGCTTGAGTTACCCCCAAAGATCGATATTCTTGTCGAATAATATCGCCATATTCGTTAATGTCTTTCTCACTACCAATAGCAGCCATCCCCAATGTACCAGGCCATTGGCTAAAACCACTTTTACTAGTCACTTGATTACCATAATAGAATGTATTTCGAGGATCGACACTGATCGTCAGAGGAATAGATAGACGTGATAATTCGGCAATTTTTTGCAACTGGTTATTTTGTTGTGCAAAGTCTTCTGGGCTGACTTCTAAACGGGTGATTAAACTATTTACTTTATCATTTAATACCAGATTCTTGATTTCTTCTAAATTATATTTATCACCATGACCAAGTTCATCATTCAAACTTCGAGCATTGCCATGCATCATCATTCCTGCTTTTTCTTCAAGCGTCATTCTAGCAAGTAAATCCTTAGCGCGCTCAGCAGGTGTTAAACGCCAATCTTCGTATGGTGTTAGCTTCCCATCTTTATCCATATCTTTAAATTTAAGATTATCAACAGTGATGGTTTTCAATTCTTGACTTTCAATTTTAACCTGATCTATTGCCCATAAAGGGTTTGATACAAGTGCAGAGCTAATCAACAATGCTAGTAGCTTCAATGTTTTACGTTTCATATTATACTCCTTAGATAACTTATTATGTTTAAGCTAATTTTTGTGAGCTTAAAACAATAAAAACCTAAGCTCTTTGCTAACCAAAGTGCTTAGGTTTTGCCTGCATACTTGTTAAGTTTTACAGTAACAATCCGAAATTATTTTTAATAAACTAGCACTAATAATAGAAAGAAGAAATCAACAATTAAAATTAATTGATACAATTGTGATAATAATCACATTTTTTATGTTATTTTTTAAACAAACAACATTTTCTTATATCTTTCTAATATTTATTGAAAAAGCGAGCTAGCAAAGAAAGGAAAGTGAAAAGAGTTTAAATAAGTCAGAACAAAAATAAAATAAGGCGCAATATGCTTTAGCTAATGCTGTAACTAACTGAAATTGCGTCTAGAATAGATAATTTTGCCTAATGACCGTAATATACATACAGAATTAAACGATAAGCAATATAAAACATTACCAAACCAACTAAACAATCTAAAACCACCCACATTTTTTTTTGTTTAAATAAAGGAGTGAGTAATCTTGCACCATAACCAATACTAAAAAACCAGATGAATGAAACACATACAGCACCAATAAGAAAAGCCATTTTTTGTTCACTATTTAACGTACCTGCAATACCACCAACGATAACAACAGTATCTAAATATACGTGTGGATTGAGTAAAGTAATGGCTAATGTCGCCAAAATTACTTTGACTAAACTGTTGTTATTTGAATCTTGCGATTGGACTTGCATACTGCTAGTACCTTTAATTGCACTTTTAAACGCTTTAAAGCCATACCAAATTAAAAAAAGTGCACCTAATATCGCTAATATATTCGTGATAAAGGGATTATTACTGATAAATGTCCCAACCCCAAGAATACCAATTGACATCAAGACAAAATCACAGATAAAACAGATTCCCGAAACATAAAATATATGATTCCGTAATAATCCCTGCTTTAAAACAAATAGATTTTGTGCACCAATGGCAATAATTAGACTGGCTGAAATTAATGCCCCTCGTAGGATTTCTGAAATCATTTTGTTAAAATATTAAGTTAAAATGGACAAGCATTGTTATATAATTAATACCATTAATCAAATAGTTCAAATTATTTCAATCAGATAATTAATATTTAACTTTATCTAACCAATTTAATTGAGCTTTATCTCTATTAAAATAAAGAATTATCAAACCGATTGCTAACCACACAATACCTACAATTTTTGCATAATTATCAATGTGTAATAGTACGGGTAATAGCACCAAAATACCCACAATAGGTATAAATACATCAAGAAACCATGAAAGCGCACCTTTTGAACCTTTCTTCAGTTTAAAATAACCAATAACTGAAATATGTAACATAATAAATGCGGTTAAGGCTCCAATATCAACAAATGATACTAACGTCGGTAATCCCTTAGCATTATTAGCAGCAATAATCACTAAGCATAAATTAAATAGAGCTGCAAATATGATTGCCATTGTTGGAACACGGCTTTTCTGACTTACTTTGGCAAAAAAAGGTGGTAAGCGCTTATCACGCCCCATACTGAATAAAAGACGGCTTGCGGCAGCCTGCCCTACCATTGCAGCAAATGACGCGCCAATCGCTTTCATTAAACTTAATGCCCATCCCAACCATAAATTTATCTCTTGATTGACAATATGATAGTAAGCTTTGCCTTGTAGTTCAGGATGACTACGCAAATATTCAGAATCATAAGGTGAAAGTAAGGCTGCAACGTAAATCTGCATTACAAATAGACAACCAGCTAGAACTAAACAACTAATAATAGCCTTGCTAACTAAGTTGCGCTGACCGCTATTTTCTTCCGAGAAAGTGGCAATAGCATCAAATCCTAAATAAGATAAAACAGCAATCGATACGGCACTAAACAGATTACTCCAAGTAAATGCAGCTCCGCCAATAAAGGGTTGTAACCAATTTCGGTTAAGATCCGTTGTCGCTATGATCCAAATACCAACTAATAACACAGCAAATAGTACTATGATTTCAAACAATAAAATGATTAAAGTTATTTTGGCAGATTTTTTTACTCCAATTAAATTTAGAGTAGTTGTTAACACTACCGCCAAACAAGTCCATAACCATACTGGAACTTCGGGAATTAAAGCGTTGAGTGATATGCCACTAAATAAGTAAGCAACTGCTGGAATAAACATGTAATCAAGAAGCAACAGCCAACCGACTAAAAAACCCGCATTAGGATGAATACCTAAAGAACAATAAGCATAAACGGCCCCCGCATGAGGTAAAGCGTTCGCCATTCTGGCATACGAATAGGCAGTAAATGCCATCACCAAGGTTGCAACAATATAAACTAAAGCAATGGCACCATCACTTATCGCATCTAAAACACCAAATAAACCCACTGGTGCAGCAGGGCCAATAAAAAGCAATCCCAAAATAACCATATCTCGAAATCGCATATTTTTACTTAACTGTTGCATAATCATTCCTTTGTAACAATCTATCAATTAGATAAAATGTTAAATGATTACTGCAAAACTCACTAATATCAGCTAGTTATTAGATTATAATTTTTTGTTATAAGAAGATATTTACACATGTACTCGTATTTCATAGGTATAGGACATTTTTGCTGTCTTACCTAACATGATAGAGGCACTGCAATATTTTTCAGAAGCAAGTTTTATCGCATTTTCAACCGCTTCGTTATCCACATTCACACCTGTAATTACAATATGAAAATTAATTGTGGTATAAACTTTTGGTGAAGATTCTGCTTGAGCTTTATCAATTTCAATCCAAAGATCACGCACATCCTTTTTTTTATTTTTTAATATAGCGATAATATCATACGCCATACAACCAGCAGCGCCGTGCAATAAAAGTTCCATAGGACGAGCACCACGATTACGTCCACCATGCTCAATTCCGCCATCCATTACTAAAGAATGGCCACTTGCGGTCTCACCTATAAAACCGAAATCATCAATCCACTTTAAACGATCTTTCATTATTCACTCCTTTAAATTTATCTGAAATTTTTTATCAATTAGGCTAATTAACATAAGCTTTTTTAATCATTGTGCCATCTTTTAGCTGATTACTTTGTTAATCAATTAGAACTTAGTTTTAATTACTTTGCTAATCAATTTATCGTTATATATTAAACAACTCGGATAGAATAACCAAATTATTTGCAACAAAAATGAAACATATTTACAATCAATTAGCTACCCATGATTTTCATCTAGATAGCAAATAGACAGGTTAATAGCGTTATCCCACCTTGAGGATTAAAAATATGATTTTTGAGTTTGTCATCTTTCTCACTATCGGAGCAGCAGCTGGTTTGCTTGCAGGTATGTTTGGCGTTGGTGGGGGAGCATTGATTGTACCAGCTTTAATTTTTACGCTCGATCATTTTAATCTAGGTAACCATTGGACGCACCATATTGCTATAGCTTCATCCTTAGCAACAATTATTGGCACTAGTTTATCATCAAGTTGGATTCAAAATAAAAACAAAAATATCGAATGGTCAATACTAAAAAAGATGGTGTTAGGATGCATTATCGGTACAATTGGCGGTTCTTACATCGCTCCTTATATTCCAGGAATATGGCTAAAATGGCTATTTATCATTTTTCTAATTTATGTTGGCTGTAAATTTATTTTTAAAACCAATAAAGTAATGCAAAATCAAAAATCTAAAGTGAATTCGTTGGGTGACAGTATTTTTATTGCTGTTGGTACCTTAATTGGCACTTTTGCTGCGCTTGTTGGTGTAGGTGGCGGTGTACTTGTTGTACCATTTTTGAAAAAATGCGGAATAGATATGCGTAAAGCAATTGGTACATCAGCAGCATTCACCTTACCCGTTGCGCTTGGTGGCACCATTGGTTACATTATTGCTGGTTGGAATATCCAAGAACTTCCAGAATATAGCTTAGGTTTTATCTATTTACCTGCAGTATTTTCAATTATGCTCACCAGTATGCCTATGGCAAAAGTCGGCGTGCAAATTGCGCAAAAATTACCAGTAAATAAACTGATTACCTATTTTGGTATTTTTTTATTACTGCTTGCAGTAAAGCTTATCGTTTCTTAGCTTTGAACCCTACTTTTCTTAAGGTTTCTTGAAAGAGTTAATTCTGATAATTAAACAGATAGTTTTGTAAAAATTATTCAGGAGTCTATATCGTTTCAATTTTAAACAATTAAAAAAGTCGCTAATGTGACTTTTTGATTAGTTTGCGAAATATGCTAAGTGTTATCTCACTTCTTTCATCGTTAAATCTTATTTCCATACCACTAATAGGATATGTGACGTGGTTATAGCATATAATCACTGAGAAGTTTAAAGAGTTCTTACTAGTTATATCGCTAAAATAGATAATTTTGTAAAAATAATTCAGGAGTCTATATCATTTCAATTCAGAACCATTAAAAAGGTCGCTAATGCAACCTTTTGATTAGTTTATGAAATATGTTAGGCGTTATCGCGCCTCTTTCACCGCTAAGCCTAATTGCCATACTGCCATAGCGTAATGCGTACTATGATTATAGCGAGTGATGACATAAAAGTTTGGTAAGCCATACCAAAATTGATATCTATCGCCCATATCCAACCGCAGTAAACTGACCTTATTATGGCCATCTAATGAACTTTTCGGTTTTAATCCTGCTCTAGCTAACGTTTCAACGGTGTATTTTGTACTAAAACCCGTATCAAGTGATAGCGCTTGCCCATCGGCGATAACCGCGACTTTTTTACCACTTTGCCAACCATGTGCTTTAAAGTAGTTAGCCACACTGCCGATTGCATCAACCGGATCCCACAAATCGATGTGACCATCATTATTAAAATCGACAGCATGATTTCTAAACGCTGATGGCATAAATTGACCGTATCCCATTGCCCCGGCAAATGATCCACTTAGATCAAATGGGTCAACGCGTTCATCACGGCACATAACTAAAAAGTGTTCTAACTCATTCGAAAAATATTGTGCTCGTCTTGGATAGTAGAAAGCAAGAGTTGATAGAGCATCAATGATTTTGGTTTTACCCATCACTCGTCCCCAACCCGTTTCTACACCAATAATACCCACAATAATTTCAGGCGGTACACCATATTGGTCATACGCTCGTTGTAACTCTTTTTTATAATTATTCCAAAATTCTACCCCACGAGGTAAATTACTTGGCGTGATAAATTTGTTTTTATAACGGATCCATGCACCATTAGGTTTAGGTACTGTAGAAGAACCTGATGTTGGCGCTTGCTTATCCATTAAATTGATTACCCAGTCAAGTTTGTTGGTTTGTGAAAGCACTTCGCGTAATTGCTCACGATTAAATCCATGCTTATTGACCATTCTGGTTATAAAATTTTCTTGATCAACAGCCAATGGCTCACTGTTGTTTTTTGGAGGATTATGTTCTTTTTCTAAATAAACTCCACCTTTAACATTAGATTGTCCGCGATGTTCT
The DNA here is from genome assembly GCF_000599985.1 of Gilliamella apicola. Taxonomy (NCBI): domain Bacteria; kingdom Pseudomonadati; phylum Pseudomonadota; class Gammaproteobacteria; order Orbales; family Orbaceae; genus Gilliamella; species Gilliamella apicola. The sequence continues at coordinate 763,874 of NZ_CP007445.1, read as the reverse complement.
TGCATAGGCGATATTGAAGATTTCGCACTACTACAAGCTGTAAGCAACAATATTATGTTAATTAGAATGATGATTCGTTGCATATAAAACCTATAATTTATGTAATTAAAAAATCGACGACATCTTAAAGTAATTATTGTTTTTCAACAATATTTGAACAAACTTTTCCTTCAACAATCTGTCTGATATTATTCAAAGTCGTATCAGAAATATTTAACAAGGCTTCTTGGGTTAAAAATGCCTGATGTCCAGTAAAGATAACGTTATGACATGACGATAGACGACGGAATACATCATCTAATATTACATCGTTTGATTTATCTTCAAAAAATAGGTCGCGCTCGTTTTCATATACATCCATACCTAAAGCACCTATTTTGGTCTGTTTTAATGCATCAATAGCGGCTGTAGCATCCAGTAATGCTCCTCGACTGGTATTAATAATCATGACACCATCTTTCATTTTTTGGAAAGATTCTTTATTCAGTAAGTGATAATTTTCCGGTGTCATTGGACAATGTAATGTGATGATATCCGATTTAGCATAAAGTTCGTCTAATTCGACATATTGCGCACCAAGTTCGACAACAATGTCATTTGGATATGGGTCATAAGCTAAGATATGCATGCCAAAACCTTTTAAGATGCGAATCGCTGCTTGTCCAATTTTACCCGTCCCGATAACGCCTGCAGTGCGGTTGTGCATATTAAAGCCTGTTAATCCATCTAAAGAAAAATTAGCATCGCGTGTACGTTGATAAGCCTTATGGGTACGGCGATTAAGAGTCATCATTAACGCAACCGCATGTTCAGCAACCGCTTCAGGTGAATAAGCGGGTACACGCACAACGGTAATACCTAATTTTTTTGCCTCAGCAAGATCAACATTATCGAATCCAGCACAACGTAATGCTAGAATTTTTATGCCATATTCAGCCAATTTGTGTAAAACTTTTTTATCAACTTCATCATTCACAAATACACAAACTGCATCATAACCTTGCGCAGTAACCACCGTTTTTTGGCTTAATTTGTGTTCATAATATTCGATATCGAAACCAAATTTTTTATTGGCGATTTCAAGATGCTCTTTGTCATAATGTTTACTACTGAATACAGCAATTTTTGTTGGATTTTTCATATTATCACACCCCTTTGAATGGTGATTAGTTGATCTATTAATCGGTCGTTTTCTTTGATGCTTGATTAATAACAGCGTTTTGAAGCATTTTTTTGCATGCTCCAAATTAGTGAAGTTTTTATTTCAAAACATCCATTGTCACAGTTTTCCAGTTTTAGAATCAGGCTTGAGATAATCCGTTTTATCTTGGCTTGCAGAATTATTTTTTATAGTTGTATGCTATGATAACACTTTGCGAAAAAACTAATCAATAAAGTTAAATAATGACTAATGAGCAAAATTCACTTGTAAAAACAATTTTTACCGAAAAAATGCTGATCTGTATTTTTACTGGATTTGCATCTGGTTTACCTTTTTATTTATTGTTGCAATTATTACCTGCTTGGCTAGAGAGCGAAGGTATCAATATCAAAACAATTGGCGCGTTTTCGTTAACACAATTTCCCTATATTTTGAAATTTGTCTGGGCGCCATTTATGGACAATATTTCGCTTTTCAATATAGGTAGAAGACGAGGATGGATGCTTGCTTCACAAATTGTATTAGTATTCTTTATCACAATTTTAGGTTTTTTCTCGCCTACATTAAACATTTGGATAATCGCTGCTATCTGTTTTATTATTGCTCTATTTTCAGCAACACAAGATATTGCCCTTGATGCATTTAGGCGAGAATTACTATTAGATAACGAACAGGGACTTGGCAACAGTATTCATACCAATGCTTATCGTGTTGCTGGTTTAGTACCAGGTTCGCTATCATTAATTTTATCCAATTATCTACCTTGGAACAGTGTTTTTATTATTACTGGGCTATTTATGTTGCCAGCAATCATTATGACATTGAAAGTTAAAGAGCCGATTAATCAAACGCCAAAAAACCATAGTATTGAAGATATCATCATTAAGCCATTTAGTGAATTTATTAATCGTCAAGGTATAAAAAGTGCCCTCACGATTTTAGCTTTTATCTTTCTTTATAAATTGGGTGACAGTATGGCAACCTCTCTAGCAACCCCTTTTTATTTACAGATGGGATTTAGCCGTTTAGATATTGGCTGGATTGCTAAAAATGCATCATTATGGCCAAGTGTATTTGGTGCATTAATGGGCGGCATATTGATGATCAAAATTGGGATTAATCGTGCACTTTGGCTATTTGGTTTTGTACAAGTTATTTCTATTTTAGGGTTTGCATGGTTGTCTGTTGAAGGTCCATTTACTGAAATTACCTACAATGCTAAAATTTTATTAGCTTTAGTGATTAGCTTTGAAGCGTTAGGCGTTGGGCTAGGATCAGCGGCCTTTGTCGCTTTTATAGCAAAAACAACTAATCCCCTTTATACAGCAACACAATTTGCATTATTTACAAGTATTGCTTCTATCCCAAGAACATTAATTAATGCCACTACAGGCATTATGGTTAATTATTTAGGATGGACAACTTTCTTTGGTTTATGTACGATTCTTGCCATACCTGGTATGTTACTATTATTAAAAGTTGCCCCATGGAATACAAAAGAATAGGAGAAAACATGGATAAATTAACACAAGCCTTATATTTTCGACACGGGTGTAAAAAATTTGACGAAACCAAAAAGATTGATCCTGCTGAAATTGAATATATTTTAGATGCAGGTCGCTTATCCCCTTCAGCATATGGACTGGAGCCTTGGCATTTTGTGGTGGTTGACAGCCCTAAAATTAAAAGCGAATTATCTGAGGTTTGTTTCAAGCAAGAGCAAGTGACCAGTTGCTCACATTATGTGATTGTACTTTATCGTAAATCAAACAGTTTTTCTTTACAAAGTGAATATTTCCGTAAGGCGATTGCACGTACGTTACCTGACCCAGATGATCAAAACAGTATTGATGTTATGTGTCAATCAAGGCTCAACTTTTATGAAAATGGTTTAGCCAGTGGCCTAACTATGAATCATTCATTAGAAATGCAGGCTTATCTAGCTTGTGCCAATATGCTCACAGCCGCCGCTTATCATAATATTGATTCCTGTGCGCTTGGTGGATTTCAACATGATGGTGTTATTAAAATTTTAGAAAATCACATACCGTCATTTAGTGGTGAAAATTTCGGTGTAGCACTCTGTTTAGCATTTGGTTATCGCATCAATGAACCAAAACCTAAAATACGCTGGCCACTCAAGGATATCACCACTTATCTATCTGAATAAATATAAATCGTCTGTTACTTTATGCCTCAAAGGTATAAAGTAACAATAAAATTAATGGACATTTAATTGATTGATTATGTGCCAAAATCGTTTGTAACTTAATCCAACATAAACAAATTCTCAAAAGAAAATAGCTCTTTGGTAACTTGTTAACCTTTTGGTATTATGGACTTTATATTTCTTTTTCTGATTTATTTTTTATACAACTTCTAAATTTTTCATGAGCAATCTATACTTCTTTCATTGTTTTTATAAACAATGTCAAACAAATCGATAATTTAAATTCATTTATTGAATGTTTTTTAAAATTAAGTGGATAATAAAAAAGATAACCTTTGCCAAATATTGAAAAAATAGCTTATCGTCATTACCTATCACTATAATAATCAATTTTTTTGCACGATAAAGATTGATAATGTTAGACTTAACAATTATTAATTGAGCGAGTTCTGTGTTTGATAGCCAGAATATAAATAAGGATTTAAAGATGAAAACTAAACATGCACGTTTACTAATACTTGGTTCTGGCCCTGCTGGCTATACCGCAGCCGTTTATGCCGCTCGAGCGAATCTTTCACCCGTATTAATTACCGGAATACAACAAGGTGGTCAACTTACAACCACAACTGAAATTGAAAACTGGCCTGCCGGAGCACCTGAATTAACTGGACCTGATTTAATGGATAAAATGAAAGAGCATGCCGAAAGATTTAATACTGAAATCATTTTAGATCATATCGATCAAGTCGATTTTAGTAGCAAACCTTATAAACTCTATGGCAGCGAAACAGAGTACAGCTGTGATGCTTTAATTATTGCGACTGGTGCTTCTGCTCAATATCTCGGTTTACCCTCTGAAGAAGCGTTTAAAAGTAAAGGCGTATCAGCATGTGCAACCTGCGACGGATTTTTCTATCGCAATCAAAAAGTAGCAGTAGTGGGAGGCGGAAATACTGCCGTCGAAGAAACTCTTTATTTAGCTAATATTGCCAGTGAAGTACATTTAATCCACCGTCGCGATAGCTTTAGAGCAGAAAAGATCTTAATGGATCGTTTAGCTGAAAAGATACAAGAAGGTAAAGTGATCTTACATACCCATCAAATTGTTGATGAAATATTAGGTGATAATATGGGCGTTACAGGGGTTAGACTGCGTAGCACTCAAGAGCCTAATCTTACTGAGGATCTATCTGTTATGGGCGTATTTATTGCCATTGGTCATAAACCCAATACCACTATTTTCGAAGGTCAACTTGAATTAAATGGTGGCTACATCAAAGTTAAATCTGGTACGCATGGTAATGCGACACAAACCAGTGTCGAAGGTATTTTTGCCGCAGGTGATGTGATGGATCATATTTATCGCCAAGCGATCACTTCAGCTGCAACTGGATGTATGGCGGCACTCGATGCTGAACTTTATTTGGATAATTTGAAATAAACTAAAAATATCATCATGTCGCTAGATAAAAAACGTCAAACTTATCTACTTGGCTGGTTGAAACAGCATGCAAAAATGCATAAAGCAGATTTGCGTGCCTCTGCTTTAACTGGTTTTGCATTGACTTTATTGGTTATTATGCAAGCAGCTCTACTCGCTGTTATTTTACAAAAACTGATTATTGAGCAACAACATTTTGTCGATATTCTACCTTACTTTGGTTCACTTATTATTATTTTATTAGGTAGAGCACTATTAATTTATGTGCGCGAAAAGATCAACTTTGCACTAGGAAAAAAGGTACGAAAGCAAATTCGCAATGACTTAATTAATCAACTTGAGGCTTATGGCCCTGCTTATTTAAATCAAAGTACTACCGGCGCTTGGAGTACGTTACTTATAGAACAAGTAGAAAATCTGCATGACTTTTTTGCTCGTTATCTCCCACAAATGCGTTTAGTCAGTATCGTCCCAATTTTAATTTGCATTGCTATTTTACCATTTAACTGGGCAGCAGCTGCTATCTTGTTATGTACTGCACCACTGATTCCAATCTTTATGATTTTAGTTGGTATGGGCGCAGCAGATATTAACCGTCGTCATTTTAAAGCTCTGGCATATTTAAGTGGTCATTTTTTGGATCGTTTAAAAGGACTTAATACCATCCGTCTATTTAATCAAGGAGAAAAACAAGCCAACGAAATTGCTCAAGCATCCGAAGATTTTCGCGTTAAAACCATGCAAGTATTAAAAATGGCTTTTTTATCCTCAGCTGTGTTGGAATTTTTTACGTCAATTTCAATTGCGATCGTAGCGGTATATTTTGGTTTTTCGTATTTAGGTGAATTTAATTTCGGTTCATATAATGCTACGGTGACCTTATTTGCAGGTTTTTTTACGTTAATTTTAGCGCCCGAATATTTTCAACCATTGCGCGATTTAGGAACTTACTACCATGCCAAAGCCGAAGCCATTGCAGCAGCGGACAATATTGAAGCTTTTTTAAGTAAAGATATCTTGTTAAATCAAGATCATCATGATGCTAGCCCAACTCAAATCAATCAACCATTACATACTATTGAAGCAAGTAATTTGATTGTACTGTCTAGCGAACAGCAACCCATTGTTGGACCATTATCATTCACCTTACAAGCACCTTTTAAATTAGCTTTAATCGGTAAAAGTGGTGAAGGTAAAACTTCGTTAATGCAAGTTTTGCTTGGTTTTTTACCTTATCAGGGTTCGTTGAAGATTAATGGGATCGAATTTAATCAATTAGATATTAGCCATTGGCAACAACAAATCAGTTGGATCGGACAGAGTCCTTATCTCATTAATGGCTCAGTGCGTGAAAATATTTTATTAGGAAAACCGAATGCTTCTGATGATGAGATTGAAACTGTAATTGCCAAAGCCCAATTGATGCCTGTTATTGATAAATTACCTAAAGGATTAGATACCCCAGTAGGTGAAGACGCAGTGCGTTTGTCAGTCGGACAAGCACAACGTGTGGCAATCGCACGAGCAATGCTAAAACCATGTCAGTTACTCATTCTTGATGAGCCTACGGCAAGCTTAGATAGACAAACCATGCAAAATATAGATCAACAACATATTGCACCAAATACAATTACCATAACCCATCAAACCGATGATATGCACATTTATAACCAAGTTTGGCAGTTGGTAGACGGTCATTTACATTGTGGTAGTAAGGAGGATGATTTATGTTAGCCATATTACGTCCTTACATCGCACTATATAAACACTATTTTTGGCAGATTTTGTGTGGTCTATCTTTAGCGCTTTTGACTCTTTTTACTAGCGTATTTTTACTCTCCTTATCGGGTTGGTTTCTGGCTTCAACGGCTGTTATTGGGGTTGCTGGCTTATATACTTTTAACTATATGTTACCGGCAGCGGGAGTGCGTGCGGCAGCAATTACTCGCACAGCAGCACGCTATATGGAACGCTTGGTGGATCATAATACGACATTTAAGATCTTGGCCTATTTAAGGACATTAGCTTTTCGTAAGATTTTACCACTGAGTGCCAATCAGTTAGCTCAATATCAAAGAGCCGATTTACTTAACCGATTTATTGTTGATATTGATGCGCTGGATCATCTTTATCTCAAACTGTTTTCGCCTATTGTGACTGCTTTGCTCACTATCGGTATAATCTTTATTGTACTAAGTAATATCAATTTACCGGTAGCACTCATTATCACTATTATTCTGACCCTTACTCTATTAGTCGTGCCTGTTATTTTTTACCAAGCTGGAAAAGAACTGGGCAAGAACTTAGCAAAGCAACAAAGTGAATATCGCTTATTACTGATCAATTATTTACAAGGACAAGCTGAACTTACTCTTTTCAATGCTCAATCACGCTATCGTCACAAACTGGATGAACTTGAAAAAAGTTGGCTTCGTAATCAACAGCAGCAATCAACTTTAATGGCACTTTCAAGTGCATTAGTATTATTGATCGCTGGCTTTTTAACTCTATTGGTTCTTTGGTTAATTACGCAATATACCCTTTCACCTATAGTTGCCTTATTTGTATTTGTGAGTCTTGCCAGTGCCGAAATTCTAGCGCCAATTCCTGGCGCATTTATCTTTTTAGGTCAAGTATTAACCTCCGCTACGCGCACAACAGCAATTTTTAATCAAACACCTGATATTAAATTTGTCTCGGAAAGCGAAAGCCAAAAAGTTGATTTAAGTTCAGCAACGCTACAATTTGAAAACATCAATTTTAGTTATCCCAATCAACCTTTCGCGGTATTAACAGATTTTTCGTTAACGGTTAATCAAGGGGAACATGTTGGATTAATTGGTAAAACTGGATGCGGTAAATCAACATTATTAAATCTCGTTAATCGCGCTTGGGAACCCACATCAGGCAATATCTATTTTAATGGCACACCATTGAATCAATTGGACGAAAAAACCTTACGACAGGCGATTGCAATGGTGCCACAAGTTATTGCAATTTTTAGTGACACCTTAAGGCAAAACTTGTTGATAGGAAACCCACAAGCCACTGAGCAGCAACTTATTGAAGTATTAAAACAAGTTGAACTTGAAAAATTGTTAAATACAGATCAAGGTTTAAATTTGCCAATCGGCCAAGGTGGTCGCGCTTTATCGGGTGGGGAAATTCGTCGTATCGGTATTGCCAGAGCTTTACTGCACAACTCTCCACTCATTTTGATGGATGAACCAACAGAAAGTCTTGATCAGCAGACCGAGCAACAAATTATTCAATTGATTAAACAAACTTGTAAAAATAAAACACTAATTATGGTTACCCATCGTTTAACGGATAATCCATTATTCGATAGAGTAATTTCCCTTAATAGTTGAATTGATGAAATAATTTCTACTCAAACGTATAGTGAATCTGAAACTTCTTGACAAAATATACAATGTCAATGTTATCTTCGCCGTTATTTTTAAAAAATATGATATACTGATGCTTTAATTTTTTATGATAGAGAGATTATTTTGCTACAGTCGTTACAAGATTTTATTATCGATAAGATTGATGATTTAAAAGGCAAAGACATTGTTACCTTAGATGTGCGTGGTAAATCAAGCATTACCGATTATATGATTGTCTGTACGGGCACTTCAAACCGTCATGTCTCATCCATTGCTGGGCATTTACTTGATGAAGCGAAAAAACATGGTCACCTTGTTTTAGGTAGCGAGGGGAAAAATGATGCAGATTGGATAGTGGTTGATATGGATTCAGTCATTGTACATATTATGCAAGAAGAAACCCGTCAACTTTACGAACTCGAAAAACTTTGGAGTTAGTGGCGTGAAGATACAGCTTATCGCTGTTGGCAACAAAATGCCAAGTTGGGTTACCACCGCTTTTGAAGATTATCGTTCGCGCTTCCCTAAAGATATGCCACTAGAACTTATCGAAATTCCAGCCGGAAAACGAACTAAAAATGCTGATATTGCCCGAATTTTAGATAAAGAAGGCGAACAAATGTTAGCAAATTGTGGTAAAGGAAACTGCATTATCACATTAGATATTCCAGGTAAACCCTACACTACACATAATTTAGCTCAACAATTAGAACGTTGGAAAACTGATGGCCGTGATGTGAGTTTGCTAATTGGAGGACCGGAAGGCTTATCTCCTGCTTGTAAAGCGGCGGCAGAGCAGAGCTGGTCACTATCACCTCTTACGCTTCCTCATCCTTTAGTGCGTGTTATTGTCGCAGAAAGCCTTTACCGAGCATGGAGCTTAACCACTAACCATCCTTATCATCGTGAATAAATAAATTAGGTAAACAAAGTAAAATGAGCGCAATTATTTTAGATTTGCAAATAGCTACAGACGATAACCAAAATTTGCCAACTGAAGAACAAATTATACAATGGTTAAACGTAATTTTGCCTCAATTTATGGATAATGCTGAAATCACTATCCGAATTGTGGATGAGCAAGAAAGCCAACAGCTAAATAATACATACCGCCACAAAGATAAACCCACGAATGTACTCTCTTTTCCATTTGAATCACCAATTGAAATTGAGGTACCTCTGTTAGGTGATTTAATCATTTGCAAGCAAGTGGTGGAAAGCGAAGCGAAGGAACAACATAAATCGTTAACTTCTCATTGGGCACATATGATCGTGCATGGTTGTTTGCATCTACTGGGATATGATCATATTCTTGACGAAGAAGCCGAAGAAATGGAAAATATCGAAATTGATATAATGCAGCAGTTAGGATTTGATAATCCATATCAACCCATTGACGAATAAACGTGTTTAGTTATCATCATGGATGATAACTAAATCGAAGTAAAAATAATTAAATACAATAAATTAGTAAAGGAAAAAGCAAATGAGCGATGATAATCCCCGGAGATCCAAAAAAGGATTTGCCTTATGGTTAAGTCAGTTATTTCATTCAGAACCTAAAGATAAAGAAGAACTGATTGAAGTTATACGCGAAGCTGAAGAAAACGAACTTATCGATCCTGACACACTTGATATGATTGAAGGTGTCATGGATATAGCCGAACAGCGTATTCGCGATATTATGATCCCCCGCTCACAAATTGTTACTATCAAAGACAATTATTCACTTGATCAATGTTTAGATATTATTTCTGAACATGGTCACTCTCGTTATCCTGTGATTAGTGAAGATAGAGACCATATTGAAGGTGTGTTACTAGCTAAAGATTTACTCATATTTATCCGCCAAGGTATTGACGATTTCGATTTAAAAACGATATTACGACCAACGGTAATTGTGCCTGAAAGTAAACGCGTTGATCATATGTTAAAAGAGTTTCGTATGCAACGTTACCATATGGCAATAGCGATTGATGAATTTGGTGGCGTATCAGGTCTAGTCACGATCGAAGATATTTTAGAACTTATTGTAGGTGATATTGAAGATGAATATGATGAAGTTGAAGATCGGGATGTTCGTCGCTTATCTCCTTTGGTTTACACCGTACGTGCGCTCACACCAGTAGAAGATTTTAACGAAATTTTTGCGACACATTTTAGTGATGACGAAATGGATACGATTGGCGGCTTAGTAATGCAACATTTTGGGCGCCTACCTTTACGTGGTGAAAGTATTATCATTGACGGTTACCAATTTAAAGTAACTATTGCCGATAAAAGACGTATCATCCAACTGCATGTAACCATTCCTGAAGGTGCTGCAGTACCTAATTTAGAGTTATCCTAACATGCTCAAATATCTGCTATTAAGCTTTATTTGTGGTTGCATAGCTGTTTTCAGTTATGCTCCTTTTCATATTTGGCCTTTAGCATTTATCTCTTTTGCTGGACTATTATGGCTTATTGCCAATAAAACTAAAAAGCAAGCAATGTTATTAGGATTGACTTGGGGGATTGGTTATTTTATTTCAGGAGTCCATTGGGTTTATATCAGTATTAAACAATACGGGGAACTACCTACACCTATTGCTATGGTGATTTTAGGCTTTCTTATCTTATATTTGTCACTGTACCCAATGTTATTTGCTTTTTTACTTAGAATTGCAGATCGTTTAGTACCTCAATTTTCATTCAAACAATTAGCGTTAGCAGCCCCTATATTATGGCAATGTACTGAATTTTTACGAGGTTACATTTTGACGGGGTTTGCCTGGCTACAACTCGGTTATAGCCAACTTGATAGCCCATTGCGAGCCTATTTTCCTCTAGTTGGGATTGATGGTGTTAATTTACTAACCTGTTTTTTATCTGGATTAGCCATTTACATTTTATATGCAATCAAGCAACACCAACCCAAAAAGCACGTGCTTGGTGCAATGATTGCACTATTAACGATCCTTATTGCACCAATATCATTCAAAGATAAAAATTGGACTTACGTTGATCATCGCCGTATAGCCAATTTTTCATTAATTCAGGGTAATATTCCACAAACTTTAAGGTGGAGCAGTGAACAGCTAAACAACACTTTAGAGACTTATTATCAACTTACCCAACAAAATTTTGGTAAAGACAAAATTATAATATGGTCAGAAGCCAGCATTACAGATTTTGAAACCAACCAACAACCTTTTTTATATTATTTAGATAACCAAGCGAGAGCTAATGATTCTGAAATTGCCGTTGGTATCATTGATTATCGTTTTAATGAACCTGATAATCGAAATAAAGGTAATATCTATAACTCTTTAATTGTATTGGGCGAAAAAGAACCCTATCAATATCCAACAATTCATCGTTATCAAAAACATCATTTAGTACCATTTGGTGAATTTACACCATTTGAAGCTTTACTTGAACCGATTACTGAACTACTCAATATTCCAATGTCTTCGATGAAAGCTGGCGATGAAAAACAACCCCAATTAACCATGAAAGGGTTTAAATTCACAACCGCTATCTGTTACGAAGTAATTTTGTCCGATCTTATCTGGCAAAACTTTAAACCTGATACTGATTTTTTACTTACAGTCTCTAATGATGCTTGGTTTGGTGATAGCATTGGTCCAAAACAACATTTGCAAATGGCACAAGCCAGAGCATTAGAATTTGGTCGTCCATTAATTCGCAGCACTAATAATGGTATTACCGCAATAATTAATCAGCAAGGCAGAATTATAAAACAGATTCCAGCATTTACCACCGGTGTTTTAACTGATAGTCTGTCACCAACTACTGGACTAACTCCTTATGCTAAATGGGGAAATAAACCTTATCTAATGTTCATAATATTAATGTCTATCCCAATATTTATAAAAAAACGTTGGTAATATACGATAGTGGCATAAATATTGCTTAAATATATCTAGTTTCAATTAAAATCGTGTGCAGAAATAATTGCTTATAAAGCATAATTATAGCTACGCATTTGGCGCCAATGATATATAAATAAACAGTAAAAAGTACTTTTATGCTAAAAAATAAGTTATAATATACACCCTTTGTAAAAATATTAAATAAATTTAATATGATACAAATCAAACAGTAGGAGATGAGTATGAACAAAAAGACAAAATTAACCAAATTAGTTTTATCACTTGCAATGTTAGGCCTAATGACCGGTTCAGCAGTAGCAGAAGAGCTTACTGGCACGTTAGCTAAAATTAAAGAAAGTGGTGTTATTGTTGTTGGTCATCGTGAATCTTCTATTCCATTTTCCTACTATGGTGATAAGCAAGAAGTGATTGGCTACTCACAAGATTATTCTAATCTAATCGTAGAAGCAGTAAAAAAAGAGTTAAACATACCTGACCTTAAAGTAAAATATTTACCTGTTACTTCTAAGACACGTATTCAACTTCTTAACAACTATACTTACGATTTTGAATGTGGTTCAACTACTAACAATCTTGAACGTCAAAAAACAGTTGGTTTTTCAGACAGCATCTTTATTGTAGGTACGCGCTTTTTAGTTAAAGCGGATAGTAATATCAATAGTATTCAAGATTTAAAAGGCAAAAATGTAGTAACAACTGCGGGTACTACTTCTGAAATCCGTTTAAATCAAATCAACAATAAAGAAAATTTAGGTATCCGGATCATTACTCCAAAAGATCATGGTGATGCATTTAATGCACTTGAAACTGGTCGTGCTGCTGCATTTTTAATGGATGATGCTTTATTGGCTGGTGAACGCTCACGTGCAATTAATCCTGCTGAGTGGAAAATTGTTGGTGAACCTTTATCTTATGAATCTTACGGTTGTATGTTAAGAAAGGATGACACTCAATTTAAACAACTAATGGATAACACCATTGCTGAAGCCCAAAAATCAGGAAAAGCATTAGAATTTTACAATAAATGGTTCACTCAACCTGTACCACCAAAAGGTGCAAATATGGAACTTGAAATTTCTCCGAAAATGGTTGAGCTTTTTGCAAACCCTAATGATAAAGCATTAGATTAATACTTTTCTTATCTTTCTAATCCATGTACTAAATGCCATTGCATTTAGTACATAATCTAAATTAGTGAATTAAATATATTATGAGTTTTAATTGGACACTATTTTTTGAGCCCACCCCTTATGGTGATGGGATTTATTTAAATTGGCTGTTAGATGGCATCTTTGTGACCGTGTCATTAGCCGTCACAGCATGGATCATCGCCTTTGTACTAGGTTCATTGGTCGGTATCTGTAGAACGCTTGACAACAAATTTATAAGCAAGTTTGCGTCAGGTTATATTCAGCTATTTCGTAATATCCCCCTACTTGTACAAATGTTTTTATGGTATATGCTATTTCCTGAAATTCTAATTGGTAGCTTAAAAACGTGGTTTGTATCTGGTTTATCACCAAATATTAGTTCATTCATCATAGCCGCAACTGCTTTAGGATTGTTTACATCTGCACGAATTGCCGAGCAAGTAAGAACAGGTATTCAAACTTTACCTAAAGGCCAAAGATATGCAGCAATCGCACTTGGTTTAACTAATCGTCAAGCATATACATACATTTTATTACCGAATGCTTATCGTCGAATTATTCCACCATTAACATCAGAAATGACTAATATTATTAAAAACTCATCTGTTGCTTCAACAATTGGGTTAATAGATTTAATAGGACAGATTGATCGCATTAATGAATCAACCAATAGTATTGTCGAAATTTTGTGTGGTGTAACGATTGCCTTTATGCTAATAAATTATGCTGTACTCACTATTATGCGTATTGTTGAAAAACATACTCGGTTACCTAACATGAATCATGGAGGATAAAATGCAGCTTTTTGATTGGATTGCAAATATACCTTCATTGGTATTTGATAATTATCATTTACTATTAAGTGGTTTATGGTTAACAACAAAAATTACCCTTAATGCTGTCATTTTTGGTATTGTTTGGGGCACTATGCTTGCGTTAATGCGCTTATCAAATAATAAATTACTTAATATTTTTGCTAAATGTTATGTAAATTTATTTCGTTCCATTCCACTATTATTAGTGCTGTTATGGTTCTATTTAGCATTGCCACAAGTTATTAAATATATATTTAATTTACCACCTTATGCGGATGTACGTATTGTTTCGGCAATGATCGCTTTTGCTCTTTTTGAAGCGGCCTATTATTCAGAAATCATTCGTGCTGGTATCAATGCTGTGAACAAAGGCCAATATCATGCTGCTTATGCTTTAGGAATGACTAAAGGCCAAGCCATGCGCTTAATTATCTTACCTCAAGCATTTCGGTCTATGGTGCCATTATTACTAACGCAAGGTATTATCTTATTCCAAGATACTTCGTTAGTTTATGTAATGAGTTTAATTGACCTTTTCGGTGCAAGCGTAACTCAAATTGGTAATGTTCAAGGCGGTACTGTTAAATATTCAATGATTATTTTTGCAGCAGCAAGTTATTTTGTAATTTGTTTTACTGCTTCACAGTTAGTTAATTATTTTAAGAAAGGGATAAATCGATGATCTCCTTAGAAAATATATCAAAATGGTATGGACAATTTCAAGTTTTAAAAAACTGCACAACAAGAGTAGGTAAAGGTGAGGTTGTCGTTGTTTGTGGCCCTTCAGGTTCAGGTAAATCAACATTAATCAAAACCGTTAATGGATTAGAACCAGTACAACAAGGTAAAATCATTATTGAAGGTACAGAAATAACCGATCCCGCAACTAATTTAGCGAAATTACGATCAAAAGTGGGGATGGTGTTCCAACATTTTGAACTTTTTCCTCATTTGACCATTTTAAAAAATTTAACGCTTGCCCAAATCAAAGTATTAGGTCGAGCGGATGAAGAGGCTCGTGAAAAAGCCCTTAACCTATTAGAACGTGTGGGTTTACTTGCTCATGCTGATAAATACCCTTCACAGCTTTCTGGAGGTCAACAGCAACGTGTTGCGATTGCTCGGGCACTTTGTATGGATCCTATTGTTATGCTATTTGATGAACCAACCTCAGCACTTGATCCAGAAATGGTTAATGAAGTACTTGATGTAATGGTTGAACTTGCTTATGAAGGCATGACAATGATGGTAGTTACTCACGAAATGGGCTTTGCGCGAAAAGTTGCACACCGTGTTATCTTTATGGATAGAGGTGAAATTATTGAAGATACTTCAAAAGAACAATTCTTCACTAATCCACAATCAGATCGTGCTAAAGACTTCTTAGCTAAAATTATTCATTAATATCAATTACAGGGCGATATGCCCTGTATCTTCTTATTGTCTCTTTAATTTTATCTTTAATAATTAATAAAATAATCGGTCTGCCAACCTTTATTAATGTAACTTCATCAATTATTAAGTAATAAATTGACTAAACCACTGTGCCTTTGTGTTTGAGATTTTATTGCTTGTTGCAGAACTTGGTCAGTTGCAGAAATTGAAACCGTTTTTTTAGCGCGAGTGATGGCTGTATAAAGTAATGAACGGTTGAGCAATGGTGAGTAGTCCGTTGGCAAAATAATATTTACATGATCAAATTCTGAACCTTGTGATTTATGAATCGTCATAGCATAAGCTGTTTCATGCTCCGGTAATCGGAAAGGAGAAAACCCTTTTATCGAACCGTCAGCAAGTGGGAAATAGACTCGTAATTTTGAATGATCATGCTGTGCCCTTAAAGTAATACCAATATCACCATTATAAAGTCCTAACGAAATGCTATTGCGTAAAATCATAATCGGACGACCAACGTACCAAGCTTCACTAGTTTTAAGATGAATGAGTTTTTTTTCGGCCAATAACAACTCGATTTGCTTATTTAAACCACTGACACCAAACTGTCCTTCACGTACTGCGCATAACAATCGATATTGAGCAAATTTTTCTAAAATTGCTGCAGTATCATCAAAGCAGTGTTGATTTATTGCATTTAGATAATGCTTATATTGATTCACACTATCATGTAAAACAGCGTGGTAAGATTCCTGAGATGAAAGTTCTTGATACTTAATATCACTCAGTGAAGTATTGTTTAATAACTGTTTAACAATACTTGATTTGCCATCTTTCACAGCATTAGCAAGCAAACCGATACCCGATGATTTATCAAACCGATAACTCTTTTGTAATAAGCAAATACTGTCAGTTATACTAGCTTTTTGCTCTGAAATTGGCACGCTATAACCCGTCAATTGGCTTAGTTCTTTAGCTCGTGATTTGCTGTATCCATTAGTAATAAATGCACATAAATCACCAAATACAGCACCGGCTTCGACCGATGAAAGTTGATCTTTATCACCAAGTAAAATTAAACGTGACGA
The DNA here is from genome assembly GCF_000599985.1 of Gilliamella apicola. Classification (NCBI taxonomy): domain Bacteria; kingdom Pseudomonadati; phylum Pseudomonadota; class Gammaproteobacteria; order Orbales; family Orbaceae; genus Gilliamella; species Gilliamella apicola. The sequence continues at coordinate 747,364 of NZ_CP007445.1, read as the reverse complement.
GGATGGTAATGCATCTATTACCCTCGCCATCATATTTAAATCCACCATTGATGCTTCGTCTATTACCAACACATCTAAGTTAAGTGGATTATCTTTATCATAGGTGAAAGAGCGATTATCTGCTTTGGCACCCAACAAACGGTGCAAGGTAATTGATTCAGTATTAATATTTAAATTTGATAAGGAAAGCTGTTCGATTGCTCGACTTAATGATTCGGTTAATCTTGACGCCGCTTTACCTGTGGGTGCGGATGTAACCAATCGGGCTTTAGGATTAGTTTGCCTAATTGCAGCTAGAATTTTGGCAACCGTTGTAGTTTTACCCGTTCCTGGCCCACCAGAAATAATGGCTACTTTACGGGTTAATGCGACTGCCACGGCAACTTTTTGCCAATCTATAGGTTCTTCGTTATTGCTAAAAAGCTGATTAAGAATCACTTTTAAATCAATTAAGTAATTTGATTCTTGGACAAGTGTTGTATGATTAAAATATTGAGCCACATTGACTTCATCACACCACATACGCTGAAAATAGAGTTTATTTTGGGTAAAAATCAGTGGTGACAGTTTTGTGCCATCACTCACAACGTGTTTACTTTCAGCTTGTTCAAGTATGGCTTGCCAAGCTTGTACATTCGGCGCCTGCAAATCCTGCCATAATTGGGGTTCAATGAATTGTTGATCTAAATTATTCAGATCAAGGCAGACATGACCTGCCCTCACCTCTTTACTAAGTGATAATACTAAAAAACTAAAACGTTTAGCTGTTATATCATCATTTAGCTCTGCTTTATTGGTTAAAAAAAGAGCCAAATGAATATCAAGCAAACTGATTTGGTTATTTTGTTTAAATTGGGTTAACCATTCTATTAACATGTAATGTTTTCTATTAATAACTTATAATCCCATTATATCGTTAACTTTATCTTTTGGATAAGTGAGTTTGAAGCTTAAATTAAGTTTTTTGGTTTCATTAGGATTTAAATCAAAATTCCATGTAACTAATCCTGTTTTTTTATCATAATTTGCACCAGTATACTTAATATCATCAAGCTTTATAGTTTTATTGTTAATCACTGGGATCTGATCATAGACAACTAAATTTATTGGCATCGACTTGCCATTTTTTACATCAATCGTATAGGCATATCTTTGTGAAATATCATCACCCATTGCTAAAGGTTTTAAGGTTTGACTATTATCTCGATAGCGTGAAATTGAAATATTCCTATCTTTACCTAAATAAAGATCTAGAGTCTCTTTAGCAAATTTTGTATTAATAAAGCTTTTACCTATATATTTACCATTAAAAAATATTGATGATTGGCCGGGTAATAAATTAAGTTTATCCCAATCTACAATTTGTGCTTCCAAATAAACGCTATTATCGATTTTTGGTGTTGCCACATAATGGTATTGGGCTTTGACTTCTTTATTTTGTATTGTTAATAAGTCACTTTGATTGTTTGTTTTAATGGTATATGGCAAATTAACTTCAAACTGAGTATTCACACCCAACTCATTAGGAAAATCTTCATCCGATGGTTTTCTTGATCTTGATTCTTTTTCACTTTTTTCATCATAATCACTCTTAGAAAAAAAGAACCCACCTTCATCTGATAAAGTGTTAATATGCCATGTCCATAATTCAGAAGATTTTAGGCTTTCTCTAGGTTGTGAAGTTGATAAACTAAAATTTATATCTTGCCAATCTATACCACTATTTTGGTAAATATCCGCTTTATAGGTTAATTGTAATGGAGAGTCAATATCCTTAACCTGAATATCATAAACAGGTTTCCAACCTGCTTTATTGGTTATATAAGAAAGCGTAACGGGTAATGTAATATCATTTTGGGCATGTACTTTTACGATAACAGCGCTAACTAAAGCCTCTTTAGCCTGCTTTTGTTTGTCGATTTTAGTTTGGCATTCAGTTATCTGAAAGGTTAATTGTTCAATTTCTTGTTGTAATTGATATTGTTCATCTAATGCAACAACCAAATTAGTTTTGATAAAATCCATCACTTTTTTTAATTGAGCTAAATCATCATTATCAATTTTAGTTAATTTTTCTAAACGATTGCCTTTCAAAAGTTCAATTTGCTCATTTACAGCCTTTAACTGAACTATAGTTGTATTAAGTTTATTTTGTAATTGTAACAATTGTTGATCTAACAAATTAATTTCACTACTATTTTCATTAATTTTTGGATACTTTTCATCTAATGATACAGATAAAATTTTTACATTACTTTTAACATCAAATCCAACGTTTATGGAGTCTGGTTTAATACCATCGGCAATTCCAGTTAACACTATTTCACTTTCACCTTTTTTTAGTGATACCGTTGCTTGACCTTGTAATTCGGCGCCTTGTAAGAATAAAGTCACTTTATCTAAAGTGATATTATTATCAGCAAAAACACTACTTGAAACTAATGCCATTAAAAGAGCTATTTTTTGAACTTTCATACTATCCCTTTATAACAATTATACAGTTTAATTATTTGATTATATTAATTTTGTAAACATGAATATATCGCATTTCGATCCATGATCGCTGTGTTGAAAGAGTATTGACTATTTCTGTTTAAATTTCCATAAAATTTAATGCGGTTTTAAATAAAAAAATTAATTTCGTTTTATATATTGAACATTTTATTAAAAAATTGTATATTTTGTTAAAAATAGAAAACAAACATAGGAAAAAACCATGAGTAGCTTCAGTTATTTAAAAAAAGCAATTAAACGAAAAAGTTTATCATTGCAAACCGTCGCCGATGCTTGTCAAATGACTAAAGGTTATTTAAGTCAACTCATTAACGATAAAATCAAAAACCCAAGTGCACAAAAATTACAATCACTTCACCAATATTTACAGATTGAACAACCAACCAAAGATAAAAAAGTAGGTGTAATATTTGGTAAATTCTATCCATTACACACTGGGCATATTCACCTTATTCAACGCGCAATTAGTCAAGTCGATGAGTTATATGTGATTCTTTGTTCTGATACAGAACGTGATATGGCGTTATTTGAAGAAAGTGCTATGTCCCGACAACCGACCATTAATGATCGAATTCGTTGGCTTTTACAAACTTTTAAATATCAAAAAAACATTCACATTGAATTATTAGAAGAAGATGGCATACCTTCCTATCCAAATGGTTGGTTACAATGGAGTGAACGAGTCAAAAAGCTGTTTAAAACAAAAGGTATTGAACCTGATTACGTTTATTCAAGCGAACCTCAAGACGTGACCATGTACAAAGAGTTATTTAATTTAAAAACGATACTTATCGATCCTCAAAGAGAATTTATGCATGTTAGTGGTACCCAAATTCGCAAAGCACCACTCAAAAATTGGCAGTATATCCCAACTGAAGTTAGGCCATTCTTTGTTAGAACTGTGGCGATTTTGGGCGGAGAATCAAGCGGTAAATCAACTTTAGTCAATAAATTAGCCAATGTATTTAATACTACCAGTGCTTGGGAATATGGTCGAGATTACGTCTTTTCTCAATTAGGCGGAGATGAACGAGCATTACAATATGCAGATTACGATAAAATTGCGCTAGGTCATGCACAATATATTGATTTTGCAATAAAACATGCTAATAAAGTCTCATTTATTGATACTGATTTCGTCACAACCCAAGCTTTCTGTAAAAAATATGAAGGTAAAGAACATCCATTTTTACAAGCAATGATTAACAACTATCGTTTTGATCTAGTTATTTTACTTGGCAACAATACACCTTGGGTAGCAGACGGTTTACGTCATTTGGGCAGTCCTAAACAGCGTAAAGACTTTCAACAGTTGCTCATCTCAATTTTAGAAAAAAATAACATTAACTATATTCAAATAGATTCACCAAATTATGAAGAACGTTATTTATGTTGTATTGATTTAGTCAATCAACTTATCAACAATGAAGAGTATTAATTATGAATAAATTAAATCAACTTATAATATTTATTGGACGAAATAAATTCTATCCACTTTTTTGCATAATATGTGTAACATTAGCTTTTTTATACACTGATCCATTTAGTCAATTTAATCTTCGTTACACCATTTCCTATATTGGTGCTTTTTGTGGATTGATCTGTGTAATATTATTGGCCAAACGTAAAAATATGGGAAATGTAATGGGTATGTTAGCAAACGTTGCTGAATGCTTTGCTAACTTTCTTAATGGTAATATTGGTGCTGGTTTACCAAGTATTTGCTATTTTGGTACCCACATTTATGGCTTAATTAATTGGCAAAAAAACCAAGATAACAATAAAAATGTTAAATCCCGCACCTTGAGTGAAAGTAATTTTTTATGTGCAATTATCATTCTCATTGCGGCAGTATTTTTAAATATTTACATCACCGAATCCCTTGAAGTCAACAATAGTAGTTATCAACTTATAACTAACTGCTTTATCTTTGGATTAGGGATTGTTGCCCAGTTATTATTGATGATGCGTTATTCGTTTAATTGGTATTTTTGGGTGATATTAAATGTGTTGGTAATTAGCCTTAATATCTATACAGATAACATCGTTATTGCTGCACAATATTTAATTTATCTATTTAATGCAATTTATGGCATTTGTGAGTGGAGAAATTCCGAACAAAAGCAATAAATATGTTTGTCAAAAAGTTTGAGATAATGCATACGTTTCAATAACAAAATTATCCATGTAAACAACGTGGATAATTTTATGTCGATTTGCTGATATTTAAAAATTTAACAATCTAAATACCCAATTCAGACAGCAATCGAAATTTTTTAATGAATTAATTATTACTTCTATAATCATTGCAATAAAGGCAGGAACACAGACGTATATAGAAGATAATATTTAGTGAAAAATTAGCAAAATCTAATTACTAATAAGTTGTTTGTGTTATTAAAAAATAAAACAACCAGCAATTTAAGATTAGGCAAAAAATACTAAGTATTAAATCTTAAGTATTAACGAATTCATTAAATTTATCAATTTATAAGAGCTTTGTTATTCAGTATCACCTTTAACAAGGGGGACAAATTTAACTTCTTCGACATTTTTTACAATAAAGCCTTCACCACTGCGTTTTATTAATTGAAGAACCTGATTGTCTTCATCACCGACAGGAATGACTAAGCGACCTTTATTTGCTAACTGATCTAAAAGACTTTGTGGTACTTGTGTTGCGGCAGCCGTAACAATAATACCATCAAATGGACCGCGTTCTGGCCATCCTAACCAACCATCTCCATGTCGAGTAGAGATATTGTGAATGTCTAATTGTTTTAAACGACGTTTAGTATTCCACTGTAGACTTTTAATTCTTTCAACCGAACAAACGTGGTTAACTAATTTAGCTAAAATTGCCGTTTGATAACCTGAACCGGTACCAATTTCAAGCACTTTTGAGTCAGGTTCTAAATGTAATAACTCGGTCATTTTTGCAACAATATAAGGCTGTGAAATGGTTTGTCCACTGCCTATTGGTAAAGAACAATTATCATAAGCCTGATGAGATAATGCCTCGTCGATAAAGCGTTCGCGAGGTATAGAGGCAAAAGCAGTTAGGACACGCTCATCTTTGATTCCCTTCTGACGCAATAATTTAATTAGAGACTGCATTTTTAAACTTTGCATATTTATTACTCATTTCCTATTATCAATTCACGTATCACACTTGTGGCATAACATCCCGATGGTAAATAAAAACTCATAGTAAGGCAATCATTATTCAGCCATTGCCAGCTAATTTCCGAAGGATATACAACTATCGAGCGTCTTGCAGTTTCAATACGCTCTTTTTTTACTAATTCAAGAAAAGTCGTCCAATTTTGTAAACAATTTTGCTCAAATTCAAGTGCTTCAGACATTGTTCCAAGTGCTGAATCACCCAGCATTGGTGCAGTAATTGTAATTTCACGATTTTCTAAACGATGTTGCAATGACGGTAGTTCATCTGTTTTTGCAACAAACCAACTTCCGCGTCCGGCAAGTTGTAATATATCACCATCAACGACGGTTTGATGCAAATTTCGTGCAATTCGTTGACTGATAATATCATTAAAAATCGCACTACGTGCTGCTGATAGGTAAAAACTGCGTTTTTTTCGATCTTTAACGGAAATCTCACCATTTGCCCATTTGATAGCCTGAGTAATATTATTTTGTTCACGACCAAAACGCTGTTCACCAAAATAATTTGGTACACCATTTTCTTTGATTAATGCTAATTTAGCCTCAAGCCCTGATTTATCACTTATCATTTTCAACGTGATATCAAAATAATTACCTTTCAAAGCGCCTATTTTTAATTTTTTATTATGCCGTGTAATCTTTAAAATTTCACACCCATCTAAATTAAAATTCGAAAAATCAGGTGTAACTTGACCAGGAAGATGTAGACTAAACCACTGACGAGTGACCGCTTGGCGATCTTTTAATCCTGCATAACTGACTAACTTGGCTGAAATACCGACATATTTAGCTAACTGTTCTGCAACAAAAATGGTATTACAATCACGCTTTTGAAGATAAATAAAGACGTGTTCGCCATCACCTGTTAGCTCAAATCCAAGATTTTCAGTAACAATAAAATCTTCATATTGCTGTTTATATAGTCCTGTGATTGTTGGTTTTCCATAAAAATAATTCAGTTCTGTTAACACGAATGTGACCTATTTTTTTATTTAATTGACTTTAGATATTTTAGTAAGTAATACGACTGCTTCGCAAGCTATCCCCTCTTTACGCCCAGTAAAACCTAATTGTTCTGTAGTGGTTGCTTTAACACTAATTTGATCAAAATGGACATTAAGATCTTCAGCAATATTAACTCGCATTTGATCAACATACCCACGCATTTTAGGTTCTTGGGCAATAATGGTCGTATCTAAATTGACAAGTTCATAGCCTTTGTTTTGGATAATGCTATAAACTTTTCTTAATAATATTCGACTATCAATTCCTTTATACTGAGGATCGTTATCAGGGAAAAGTTTACCAATATCTCCCAACGCCAATGCACCAATTAACGCATCAGTTATAGCATGTAATACTACATCTCCATCGGAATGAGCAACCAACCCATATTGATAAGGGATTTTAACTCCTCCAAGGGTAATGGGGCCTTCTCCTCCAAATTTATGAACATCAAATCCATGACCTATCCGCATAGTTCTACCTATTTTATTTATGTAGTTAAATAAAAAGTCGCCAAAGCAAGATCCTCTGATCGAGTAATCTTTATATTATCACGGCGACACTCAACTAATAATGGATGCCCACCACAATATTCAATAGCAGAAGCTTCATCAGTAATAGTCATATGATTATCTAGAGCCTGCTGCAGGCATGATTTTAACTCATTTGCTTTAAATAACTGTGGCGTCACTGCAGCCCATAAATAGTTTCTATCTTCGGAGCATTCAATAATATTATCATTATTTTTATAAGAACGTTTTATGGTATCACTAACACGAGTAGCTAAAATACCGCCTTTTTGTGCATTGAGTACAATATCAATTAATTGTGTTATATCATCATGGCAAACACAAGGTCTTGCTGCATCATGCACCAACGCCCATTGATTATCATTTAATAAATGTAAACCCGCTAATACCGACTCAGCACGGGTTTCTCCGCCTATAGTAACTTTTATCTTATCATGCAAAGCAACTTCAAGCGTTTTAAATATTACATCTTCGCGATTAATAACGACAATAACCTGTGTTATTTTAGGATGAGATAGTAGCTTATTTAAAGTATGTTCAATGACCGTCATGGAGCCAATTTTCAAATATTGTTTTGGTATTTGATTATTCATACGACAACCAAAACCAGCTGCTGGAACAATTGCGACAATATTACTGGTATTATTCACGTTATGCCTTATTGAGATTGCGGGTTAGGATCTTTAATAATTCGATAGAAATACTCATTCGGTTTTACCATACCTAAATGGCTACGGGCACGCTCTTCTATCGCTTCAGAACCACGTTGCAAATTATTAATTTCGGCAAACATCTGTTCATTGCGATCCTTTAATTGTGCATTTTGCTCATGAAGATCAGCTAATACTTGTAGATTATCTCGATAATCATAAACATTATTTTTGCCATACCATAGCGAGTATTGCAAATAACCTAGCACAATAAGTAGTATTAAAGGCAATTTCCATCTAATCATGAGATTATTCTATTCGCTTATTTAGATACATTTAACGGGTTTTGGTAAGCCTGCAAGTTTTGTTGCTTGTTTAGCAGGACCATCTGGAAATAACTTATATAAATAACGACTGTTACCCTTTTCTACACCAAATTTTTTTTCCATCGCTTTAACTAACGCTCTAATCGCTGGCGACGTCTTATACTCTAAATAAAAATCACGAACAAATAAAATCACTTCCCAATGCGCATCAGTTAATTCGATAGACTCCTTTTGTGCCATTAAAGGAACCAAATCAACAGTCCAATCCTGCCAATTTTTTAAATAGCCATTATCATCAGTTTGTATTTGCTCTAACATTTTTGTAAACACGAATTTTTATTTGCACCATATTATACGCATTAAAATAAATTCCAACACTATTTTGATAGTAAAAGCGCCATATTTACACTAATCATAACTGAATTTGATGAAATTTAAAGCAAACAATCAAAAAACACAAAATACCTATTTACAAATAAGTAAGTCTACTTTAATATGCACAGCCATTGCGGAAGTGTGGCTGAGCGGTTGAAAGCACCGGTCTTGAAAACCGGCGAGGGGCGACCCTCCCAGAGTTCGAATCTCTGCGCTTCCGCCATTTATTTTTGTGGCGGATTCCACAGCAATCCAGAGAAATTCATTTTAAACTTTGTCATCAAGGGTTTAAGTGAATTTTTTTTTGCTTTCATTTTTATTCCATACTCATCCAAAGTAATTCATTTCTATCTACACTTAGAACGTCCAATGAAAAATACTCTAACTGTTTTGTATTTTTTATTAAATACACCTATCTCGTTCTACATAATTCAACGCATTAAAAAAATGTTGGGGAATTATTCATGGCAAGGCTAATTGAACGTTATGCCGAATTAGTTAAAAAATTTCCTGCTTCAGAGAGTCATCATGCGTATTTGGAGGGAATGCTTGAACATGAACTAGAAATCATGGCATATGCATTAAATCAATCTGTCAAAGAATGATAGTCAGGTAGAGCAGGAATCCATTACTGATAATGTTGCACAAGAAATGACAACCTTATTTACAGAACAAAATGCACCCGATATACCCCATGAAATTGACACATTAAAAACACCTAACAATTCACCGTCAGCCGATAGTTTAGAATCGGTATTTGATTTACTTGAAATGAATGGCGAGGATGAACAATTGGAATCAGCAGATACAGCAAGTCAATTGTTTATTACTGAAATCAACCACAGTGAGCCCAAATTAATCATCATAGCCAGCTAACTAATCCTTTGAATGATTATTGATCAATGTTTCATGAACCAACTGAACCAACTGAACCAACAAACAGTTTGATTGAATTTACCGATAAGGAATAGAAAACAATGCAACAAATAGATGAAATAACACCTTCTGGTGAATATTTTATGAAGTGATTAAAAGAAGCTATCTTAATGCAAAATCTCATCATCAACGAATCACAAACACAAATTCATACGGTGGATGATACGATTTTTATTGTTACACCAGGTATTTTTATGCGTTACGTGATGGAGTTTCCTAAAGTACAACAGATTGCTAAAACTGAAAAAACACCTGCCTAGCGATATATGCAAAAAGCGTTTGAAAAGCTTAGATATCATAAACGTAAAGATGATGGTTACAGCATTTGGACATGTGCGGTAGAAGGCCCCAAAAGCACTAAAAAAGTATATAGTTATCTCTTTAATGACCCGATAATACTCATTCCTGACATTGTTTATAACAATCCTTATTTGAAAATCAAACTTCATAAGTGATATCACGCTATACCAACTCAATGATGTTGATTTTTTTATATTGAAGATAACGTATTAAAATTTGATAACTATCTCGACTAAAACGGGGGAGAGGTCCGCTAGGCATATCATGCAAATGAGTGACAGAACCCAAATAACGCCATTGATTGATAATATGAAATGCTTTACATTCATAACGCGGATCTTCCTCAACAATAGCAATCGCTGATTGCCAAGGCCAAGCTATTAACGCATAGTGTTCAAATGCCTGAATTAGGCGTTGATTGTGACTTGCTATTGTCTCATCGCCACAACACGCTCCACGGCAGCGTTTCAACTGATAATTAAAACAGCAGCCACGATGGGTTGATTCTAGACCAAGGACTTTAGTGCATAACTCATTTTTTTCAGCTAATTTTAGTAACCATTGTTTTGCTCTTATCTGTGATTGATACAACCCCACACTGATTTCATCGTCAGCAATATCATCCACACGGTATAAAATTGGCATGAAGTCATCATTTAACACCCATGAATAAAGATTTTGATGTTTTCTCAAACGCCGATTATAAATTGGTTGCCTTGATTTAATCTCTGCTGATTCGAGTAACAAAGCACCTAATTCCCCGGCAGTGCAAATAAAATCGATGTGCGCTGTTTGCTTAATTAACTCAGCGTGGCGCTTAGTTTCATCATGATTATAAAAATGCGACAAGACCCTTTTACGAATGTTTTTACTTTTGCCTATATACAGTAAAATATCATTCTTATCATAAAAATAATAAACACCCGGTCGCTCGGGTAGTGTATAACAACACTCAAGAATCATTATCTAACCTCTAACAACTCATCCCACCGCGTCGTATAATGGGGACTCAATAATTCACATTTAATCTGCCAAGGGGCTTGTTTTCTAACGCCACCTAATTGCAACGTTTTTTCCCCATCCTCTGATTGATAGCATCGATTGTCTGCATCAACGTATCACTTTTTTGCTACTGATTTAAAGAAAATCACCACTATTTTTATTATTATCGTAGTAAAAAAAGAATATGTATAAACATACAATATATAGTGCGAGCATCAATAGATTTTAGTGTAAAAAAATAGAAATAACATACACAACGGGCTTCATGTTGGATAAGAGCTAAATAAATCTATGATGATTCAAGTGATTAAAAGTGAATACTTAATCTTTATCATAACGAGAAGGCCAGATAGTTTGCAGGGGAATATCTAAAACTTTTGCTATACAAGATTCTAAATCTGTAAAATTTTTAATATTAATATGATTATCTCGTATCAATTGGTCAAGTCTGATCCCTTTTTGACTGAGTTCTGAGACTACTTTTCGTGATGTCCTGTCGTTGCTTCGCATGATAACCCCCATCAATGAGCCTCACAATACAACAGGCAACTTAAACAGCGGAACTAAGCTTAGCCAAAGAAAATAGACTCTCAAGTAAACCAATGGGTTGACATAACGGGAATTGAAACAGTGCTTTTATTGTTAAACAACACTCAATAGCTTGATCAGAATAAGTAGCAGATCTCCCCTGCTTTTTAAATTCATCTAAACAATTATCAATAGTATTTCGATAAGTATCAAGCATTCTAGCTGGCGATGAAAAAAGTAAAATCTATTTTTGAAGCAATAATCATCAATTCTCAGTTTACATTGTTGGGCGGAAAAGGCAAAGTTGTCGCCAAGTTCAAGCAGAAAATTTGTAAGATGTTCGATCAATACTTTTTCAAGATCGGACTCTGAAGATTGATTTTTTATATTGACAAAAATTTACTATAAAACAGATAACTGGTATAGTAAAAATAATAAATCAATGTATTCGTTCTTTGTAACAAAAGTTATTTATAGCTTTCTTATCTTAAAAATTAAATTAATATGGAGCATATCAAATATTATTTATTGATTAAACTTAAATCCATTAAAAATTAATGATTTAGAAAATTAATTCTATTTTATATATAGATTTGTTTTGTTAAGTATTTTTCTGATAATGATGGAGCGGAGAATGGTAAATAAACTACAATCATATCATTACTGTTTCCATGATGATTATTTCAAAAACATCATAACTAAATATTTTCAATTTAATTATATAAATATAGTAATTAATGCTGCAAATAGAAATTACAAGGTTGATCTATTTTACAATGAAATTGATAAAATATACCAAATTGGTGTCATAGGTTATGGCGGTATATTTCCAGCACCACAGAGTTGTTTTGTTCTTGAAGAAATAATTTTTAATCTAAAAATTATCCATGATATAGACATAAAAAAAATAATAATCCCTCCACTTTTTCCTTGCGAACTTTCTGTAGAAAACCTAAATAAGTATCTGAAAACAGAAATGACTACTCAAATAATTGTAATGCAAGAGTTTAGAGAGTTGGGTTATCGCTTATTTAAAGGTAGTGTGAGAACAAATATTAGATGCGCAGAAAAAAACAAATAACAGTTCATTGTTATAATAAAAATAATCGTAGTGAATTAATGTTTTTTTATGATTTATATATAAAAACCATGAAAAAAGTTAATGCTAATTATTGTATCAGTTTGCCTTTAATCGAAGATTTGCTTAATGATGAAAGAAATACAGAACTATATTTAGCTTACTATAATGGCAAAATTGTATCAGGTAGTATTATATTAAAATCAAAAAATAATATCTTTTATTGGATAAACGCTAGTGATAGTGTTTCATTGAAATTTAAACCAAATCGTAAAGTACTCTCCCATATTATTACTAAGTATTCAGATATTGATTATATCAACTTGGGGTTTTCACATAGTGATACATTAAGACAATTTAAAAAAACATGGGGAGCTAAGGATTTTAAATATTATGTGTTTGAAAAATCATTTTAAATATTATCGTTGGTTAAAAAATTAATTATTAGTTCAATTAACTAAGGAGTAACTATGAAATCAGTATTTTTTATACCAACAAATAGAAGTATTAAAGATAGTATTAGTAGTTATATTAAGGAGATTTTATACGCAAATGATGTCTTGCAAGTTAATATTCCTTTAATTGTAGTTGAAACCAATGAATTTTCATCTATAGAAAATAATGGAATTATTAAATCATTAAAAAATCAATATCCAAAATTGAATATTCTACATCTATCTGTTGATGTACAGAAAAAATACTTTAAATCACTTTTTAAAGGTATGGATGATGATTTCTATAAGATTTTTACTTATACAGGTACCGATTATGCTACTGCTATGAATAAATTAGGTTTATTTGCGTGTTCAATGGGGGCTAATGCCTATCATAGAAGAGATTCTGATACTTGTTTGTTATTTGATAGAAGGAGTGAAGCTAGGGAAGTCTATCCAATTGAGTATGAGTTAAAGTATTTAGGTAAACCAATAATGGAAATAGTTAATGACTTGGATATCAAAAATCTTAAACAAGATATAAACAATAAAAGACGAATACTTGTGGTTGGTGGGAATTACTTAGGTGAGTGGAATCTTGATGTAAAAGATTTTGCAAAAGTGTCGTATGACTATGTTTATAAAATATATGAACTACTTGGTTTTAAATCTGAGCATATTATTGATATTTGCGATGATATATTCAAATTAGAGCAACCCGTTCCTCAAAATGATGTTATTTCCTTAATTACTTCTGTTGACGATGGGTGTAATCCTGACTGTGGTAATGTTAGTGTCTATCGACTATTTGAGTTTCTACCAAACTTACCTGGTAAAAATACATTAGCAGCGGATTATTTCGCTTTTGATACCTCGACTGCATTAGGCTACCCATCTGTACATCATACTAGACCCGTGTTTCATGATTATCATGATGAAAGATTTGAGTATGATAAAAAACTAAAATATTGGTATGGAATGTTAAAATTTGCAGATTATTTTTCATTATATGGAAGTATCTATAATGATAAGCTTATTGATAACTTTTGTGATTATGATGATTGCTTCGTTTCTCAACAAATGTGTGAGTCTCTTTCTGAAAAAATAGCATCATTTGCTTCTAATGATACTAAAAGAGAAGAGCATATAATCAGAATTATTGATGAAGTATTATTAAAATTCGATGAAAATTATTCAAAGATAGGACAAGAATTAAGGAAAGTCACTGCAAAATGTATTGCCGAATGTAATGAAGAATACTTCTTACACGTTAAACTCTTAAAAAACTGGAGTAAAATCATAGTACAGGCCAAGAACATTAGTTTAATGGATTTTATTGTTGATCATTAAGTAAAATTAATATGCTGAGGTGCTGTTATGAACAATACAAATAATAGGAATGGGGTATGTCGGTTAACCTCTTTTCCTTGAATTTTCTAAAATTTATAAAACAATAGATTTTGATATTGATAGCAAAAAAATCGAGAGATTAAAAAAATATATAATACTTCAAGTATGACCTACTGTAGCGATGATTTACTTAATTCTAATTTTTATATAATTGTTGTTCCGACTCCTATTGATAGTAAAAATAAACCTGATTTAAGTTGTTTATTTTCAGCAACAGAAACCATTGCGCGAAAATTAAAAAAAGTGGATATACTCGTATATGAATCTACAGTCTACCTTGGAGTGACAGAAGAATTATGTATTCCTCTTTTAGAGAGAGTTTCACAATTGAAAGCGAAAAAAGATTTTCAGGTTGGATATTCTCCTGAACGAATTAATTGTAACGATGATATGCATACAATTAGAAATACAGTTAAAAATTCCTGACATTGTTTACAATAACCCGTATTTGAAAATTATTATTGAATAACCTAATTTTATAATTCTTTCAGAATGAAAAAATTTTCATATTCAATTTTGCAAATATGGTTAGTTTACCCTTTGTACCATTTCTTACCCATTTATTCTCTTGAGAGAGTAATACATCATGACGTCATTTTCTATGACCTCACTGGTACACTAATATCCTAGTGTTAAGCGATCTTCGCCAAAAAAGTGGGCAGATGTCTCTTCTATGATAATTGTCTGTGTGATGGATCTCACTTATATTAAACTAAACTGGTAAAGGATGGTTATATTTGTTTGGACGTAAAGTGATTGGTCGACAAACAGGCCATCACATATTTAAAGTTTTTAGCATAACAGCACTATCATTAAGACAAAAAATATAGATTAAATAAACTCTAATATATCTCCAGTAGACATTTTTTTTGAATTTAATATTTTTTCTGCAATTTTACCTGTACAATGACATGTATAAAAATTAGTCGTATTTGTTTTTTTTAAAATTCTAAGCACGAATGGTAATTTTAATACAGAAAGCCCATTAAAATGTAATCCACCTACTATTGCATAAACTCTTTTATCCCCAGTTATTCTGATAGCTTTATTTATATGTTTCTTCAAACCAGCATGATTGCATCCGGTAATAATGACTAATCCCTTTTCTGAACAATAAACTAAACTAGAATCATCATTAATATAGTCTAACCTTATTTTATTATCAGTTTTAATAATTCCTGTGGGTAATTTGCACCCACCAACATCACCAAGAAATACCATTTTTTTTGTTAACCAAATAGCTTCTGTTGTTAACTTTATATCAAATTTTGTTTTCAATTTTTCCAAAGATAACCTGCCATCCGATCGAGTTTTTAGTGGATTGATGGCATATCTTTTTTCTAATGCATCAGGATGCGCTATCAGCGTTATTTTTTCTAATGCATCCTGATTTATATTTACATGTTTTATTCCACCAGAATGATCATAATGACCGTGTGATAAAACTATATAAGTTATGTTATTTAGAGTTAAATTCTCACTCCATTCAGATCCACAATCCATTAGAATTTTTGTATTATCATCTTCAATATAAAAACTAACACCTTTATTGGGGCTTAATTTGAAGCCTCTAATATCGTTAATTAATAATTTTATTTTCATATTGAAATTCTCCTTAAAATTCTACTTAAAAATATTATAGAGAATTTTCTACTTTTTTATGTACTATTTTAGTGGATAGTTACAATGCTTATCTGGATACCCTTTTGATCACCAGCCATAATTAAACCTGGTAGCTGATTCATTGCTCTTGGTGTAAACAACCGCATACTATCTGGTCGTCTACGCCAGACGTCTCCTATACGTTCATCTCTTTCTAATATAAGAACAGTGATATTTTTTTAGTCAGAAATAATGATGCTAAACACAGTCCAGCTTATCCAGCACCAATGATTACACAGTCGTAAGTTATGAATTTTATCCTCTAATTGATATATGTTGGGTGAGCATATATCAATTCAAAGGTTATTTAATTGAATAAACTAGCTATATTAGATCTCTCATTCTTTTTTTTAAATGAAAATAATTGTCAAAGAATAAATAACTATTTGAAATATAGAGAGTTAAATAAATCAATGATTTTCTATAAAATGAAGTCAGCTTATTTGTTCAAGACAATATAACTCACCCATTTATATAATGCCGTTAACTTTTCACAATCTAATAACCAAACAAGACATGGAGTAACATAATGGAAAATAATAAGGAAGTGGCTATGTCTATGAATTTTTTACTCAGTTGTGGGGGTAATTATATTACGGTTCAAACTCTAGTTATTGATGGTGGAATGTCTGCTTAATGAAACAGCATTTTGTGATGCTGTTCATAGGAGCAATGATTAAAATGAAAGATGTAAATGGAGTGTACGATGGAAAACAACACCGATGGCCGACAATTCAATGGTTTAACACGATATAAAAAATTGATTATTTTATCTGTTATTTTCCTAGTTTCAGGGATAGGATACTTCATTTTTTGGTACATGTTTTCTCGGTTTACACAATCTACAGATAATGCGTATGTTATGGGAAATCAAATTCCAATTCATACTCAAATAAGCGGAGGAATCTCCTCCATTTACGTTGATGATAATGACTTTGTAAGAAAAAAAGATGTTATCGCTCAATTAGAATCAATTGATGCTGAAAATAATTTTAGTTATGCAAAAAATGAATTAGCCAAGGTAATAAGAGAAACTCAACAGATCAAACTGACAACTGAAAAATTGTTAGCAAGTATTCAATTAAAACAAGCGACATTAGATAAATTACAAAAAGATTTAGCTCGCAGAGAAGGCCTTTGGTCTCGTAATGCTATTTCACAAGAAGAAATAGAGCATGCTAGGCAAGATGTATTAATTGCGTCAAATGACTTAAATATTTCCAAGCAAGAGTTAGAAATTAATAATGCCCTATTAATGGAGAATTCATTATTAGAACAGCCACGTATTCAGCAAGCTATTTCTAAACTAAAGGAAGCTTGGCTTAACTTAAAACGAGTAACAATTGTTTCCCCTGTCACTGGTTATGTTTCGAGGCGCCAAGTCCAAGTTGGAACACAGGTTAATAGAGGAGAACGATTATTAGTTATTGTTCCTTTGGATCAAGTTTGGGTAGAAGCTAACTTTAAAGAAGTTCAACTAAAACACATTCGATTAGGACAAAAAGTTAAGTTAACTAGTGATTATTATGGAGATGATATTAAATTCGACGGGGTGATTACAGGAATTGCTATGGGTACGGGAAGTGCATTTTCGTTATTACCAGCACAAAATGCAACAGGAAACTGGATTAAAGTAGTTCAGCGTTTACCTGTTCGTATTGAATTGAATAAAGAGCAAATTAAGGAATATCCATTACGGGTGGGGTTATCTATGTATGTAACAGTGGATACCAGTGATGTAAGTGGAAAATTACTTACTGATATTTCACCTCAAGAAATTAAATATCAAACAGATGTACTTACTTACGACTTAGATGAATTCGAGCAACTAGTACGAGAAATTATGCAAAATAACTTAATTTTAGAGAGTAATATTCAGTGAATCATAAAATGTCACCATTATATCTATCAGGTGCAAAATTAATTGGGCTTATTGTTGCATTGGCAACAGTGGCCTTCTTACAAATTTTAGATTTAACAATTGCCAATGTAGCTCTCTCTACTATTGCTGGAAACCTAGGAACATCAAGTAGCCAAGCAACATGGGTAATTACATCATTTGCCGTATCCAATGCCATTTCAATTCCTTTATCTGGATGGCTAGCTAAGTACTTTGGGGAAGTTAAGTTATTTTTGTTTTCAATTTTGTTGTTTGTTTTAGCCTCTTGGTTATGTGGTGTCTCCAACAGCCTTGAAATGTTAATTATTTCACGAGTACTACAAGGTGCGGTTTCTGGGCCAATTATTCCTCTTTCTCAAAGCTTATTATTAGCTAACTCACCAGATTCCAAAAAAAATATGTCTTTAGCAATATGGTCGATGACTATTATTATTGCTCCCGTCTGTGGACCTATTTTGGGTGGATGGATAAGTGATAATTTATTTTGGGGCTGGATTTTTTTACTAAATGTGCCAATTGGTCTAATAGCTTGGATAAGTACTAAAATATTATTAAAAGGACGAGAAACAGAAATAAGTAAATCTCGAATAGATACTATCGGGCTTGCTTTATTAATATTTGGTGTTGGTAGTTTACAACTTATTTTAGATAGAGGGAAAGAACTGGATTGGTTTAATTCATCTGAAATTATTATTTTATCTGTGATAGCGTTAGTAACACTTTCTTTTTTTGTTCTTTGGGAAATGACATCGAATCATCCTATTGTTGATCTATCTTTATTTAGATCAAGAAATTTTACAGTAGGGACGATTTGCATAAGTTTGGCATTTTTGCTACATATAGGGACATTAGTTATGCAACCACAGCTATTACAACGAGTTTTTGGTTATACTGCAACGTGGGCAGGATTAGCATTGTCTCCCATCGGTTTAGTTCCTATCGTTCTTGCTCCAATAGTCGGTCGTTTTGTTCCTTATTTAGATATGAGGAAGCTTGTGACTTTTGGTTTCATTGTTTTTGCTTTGTGCTTTTTTTGGAGAGCTTACTCGTTTGAGCCTAATATGGATTTTTCGAGTTCTGCATGGCCCCAATTCTTCCAAGGATTTGCGATAGCATGCTTTGTTATGCCTTTGAATATAATAATTTTAACTGATATACCTTCTCACAAGTTAGCGGCAGCAGGAAGTTTATTTAATTTTTTTAGAACATTATCTACTTCCATTGGTACTTCTTTAACAAATTCATTATGGGAACATCGTGAAGCAATTCATCACAACCAACTAACTGATCTAATGAATCAAAATATACAAACGCTAGAATACACATATCAGCAGTTTCAGTTGCAAGGTTTTTCTGAAACTCAAGCTTCGGCAAAACTAGCACAAAATATTACTAATCAGGGGCTGGTAATCGCAACCAACGAAATTTTTTGGCTATATGGAATTATTTTTCTACTATTAATCATAGTTGTTTGGTTTGCAAAATCAACCATTACATCAAACAATGAAATAGAAAAATAGTTGGTTAGATAAGTACGTAAGTCATAACAAGATTATAATATTTCGAAAAATAAAAATGAACTTCAAAAACTTTATTGATCGGATTACCTACATGTAATGTACATGTTTTTTTCTTTGTTTATACCTATGCAAAAGATATCTTCATATGAAAGTGTAATACCAGTTGAGCTAAACGCTTTATATAAACTCTCTTTGGCTGAAAATACTAAAGTAATGTAATGTGTTATGTCCATTATCATGTCACTGGGAGTGAGCGCATTTTAGGATCGTTTGACTTAAATCAATTGCTTTTTGAGTGGACATTATTTTTTCTATATCAACTCCTATGCTTTGAACCTCATTTGAGTGTTTTATTGTAACCGCAGTTACAAAATTATTAGAGTGAGATATTGAACCAGCTATGTTTTTAGGCCATAAAACGGCTCGGTTGGAACTTTTTAGTCTCCAGTAATATTCTCCATCACGCAATAAGTTTTCTAATGCCGTAGCAGAACACACTCTACCAGCTAAAAACTCTATTTTTCTTCTTACTGGAAAGTATTAAATATCTTTTTTTAATTTTAATGGTAAATCATCAAAATTATTAATATTAAAATTATCTACTGAAAAATGGCAAAAAGATTGCGAGATATTTTGAGATCCTATAATAAAGTTTTTGGTGATAGGTTTAAAATAGCCAAAAATACGTTTGTATTGTTCTTGATTAACTTTATACATGATATGTGTTATCCTTTAGTTAGTTTAAGTTAATCGAATTACGTATATATGTATAGTCTTTATACATGGTTTATGTTACTGTTTTTAATGACAAAGATGTTTATTTAGCAAGGATAAAATATCATGTTAGACAATGATTTGTTAGTTAAAGTGCACCGACAAAATTTATCTACATTGCTTTTTATAAACAATATCACGACGGATTGGCATCGTCACCCTTCTCTTCAATTGACAATATCATTGCACAATATGTCTTTTGAGCTAGAAACACCAGATGAAAAAAAAGATGTGTTTGGTTTTATTATTCAATCAAATGTTCCCCATAAACTGAGCGCACCAGATGTCTGTTGTATTAATTTACTTATTGGCCCAGAAGATCCCTATTATCACTTATTATCGCATTTTACTGAAAATAATCCTGTTTATTTTCTTACTAACAAAGAAGCATTAAAAATTGCCAGTTATTTTATAAAATCTGTTACTATTAGCCAACCATTTGAGCTTTATCACGTCTATAAGTTATTATGTGAGTCAGATCCTAATTGCTCATGTGATCAAGATAACCGCATTAATAAAGCAGTCTCTATTATTTCATCATTACCCATAAAGCAAATTTCATCGAGGGAAATCGCCGAAAAAATACACCTTTCTGAAAGTCGCTTTCTTCATCTTTTTCGTTCTGAGTTGGGTATTAATTTCAGGAGTTATCTATTGTGGAAAAGATTACAGGATGTAATTGATATACTCGACTCCCCTACAACACTGACAAAATTAGCCAGTGATATGGGATTTTCTGATTCGGCTCATTTTAGTAGAACATGTTTATCTAGTTTGGGGCTGAGACCATCACAACTGAAACGAGCTTTAATAATTGATAATAATGACATTATGTGTGGAAAACATTACTGTTTGTACAGCGTATTTCAGGCATTACATACCTAAAATACACTGTATTATCGTTTATATACTACTAACTGAATATAAGATTCTTCGTTTCAAAAATATTGACCAAAGATTGCATTTGATTAATCGCAATACCATTGAGTTGTATCAATCGTTCGCAACCACTTATACCTTGATGAATTAAGACTGAGTTAATACTTTCCAGATTAGATAAAACGACTAATTGCTCTAATGTAGCAACATCACGTATGTTTCCTTTTTGATCAGGATTGGCTTGTCGCCATTGTGCTGCTATTAGTTAATTATATCCTCTATATTAGTTTTACCCTATAAATAAGATGATTATAAACATGACAAATTATTTATCATACTACCTTCATCACCAATCAATATGAAACTGCATCATAAAACATGAATTATTTATAACTCTTTAATTAACCTATCTATTATTAGCATTAAATTTAGATATTAATAAAAAATGAAATGATATACACTCCTGAATATTTTTTACAAAATAAATTATAACTTATTAATATAATTATTTTTTTAAACTTAAATTAATTGTATTATTTAATCACACTAAAATTCTATTCACTATCTTATCGATAGTTTAAAAAATAATTTTTATCGTTGTACAGTCAGTCATTTTGTCAAAAAGTTTGAGGTTGTGGCTATGTTTCAGTCAAAAGAATTTTTTAGATATGACTATTAATAAAAATTTTGAGCAAAACATTCAATATAAAACCTAATAAAGCAAAATTTTGTTAATCCTTTTTTGATAATGATTTGGCAACAAATTCTAATTATTTTTTTGATAATTAATTAATGATATCAGTAAGTTATCTATCTAATTCAAGTTTAATAAAATTTCAAAAAAAGGTTGCAAAATATGCAGATTAAGGTATTTTTATACTCTTTTTTAGGTTGTTTTTTAATATGAATTCATTAAAGCGTTTTACTTATAATAATAAATTCTAAAATAATCAAATTCTTAGTAAAAAATAACACTAAATAATTATTAATAACAATAAACATAGTTCAATAAAGCAAAGTCGTATTTGCTATATACATGAAATATATCGAGGATAACATGGATAAAGGATTAACCAATCTGATTAGTCAGTTGGGGAATGATTTAAGTCGTGGTTTAAAGAATGGGTTGGTTAATAGAGCAGGTCATAATCGTTACACATTAAATATGGACGGGTTGCCTGCTGAGGTTTCAATCTTACAGGTTGAGGGTAATGAGCAACTTAACCAGCCTTGGCATTACACTATTACTTTTACTAGCTCGAATAAACATCTTCTTGTTGAGTCATTTCTTAATCAAAATGCCCGTTTGAGTTTTAACTCGACTAATTCTAACCATTTAAGTGATATTGCAACGAAAGGACTTGATGCGCTCAATTCTTTAACCTCCGCCAATCCTTTACAAGCATTAAAACAGTCCGAGCCATTAAAACAGTTAGATAAGTTTACACAATCCAATCCACTTGATTCACTTAACTCTTTAACGCAACTCAATCCACTTAATTCCTTAAACTCATTATTATCTCAAGGTGGCTCCCGTACTCTTTATGGTGTGATAACCCAGTTCAGTCAATTATCAGTAAGTAATGACGAAGCCCGTTATCAGGTGGTTTTGTCCTCGCAATTAGCCAAACTGGCATTAAGTCATAACTGTGCTATTTTTCAAAATCAGAGCGTTATTAGTGTGGTTGAAGAGGTCTTGCGCGGTCATGGTTATACAGGGATTGATTATCGTTTAGCACTTAAAGAGCAATACCCAGAGCGTGAATTTATCACCCAGTGGCAAGAGAGTGACCTTGAGTTTATTCAAAGACTGCTTGCTGATGTGGGCGTCTATTTCCGATTTGAAACCCATGGTGAACACAATTGTGATGTGATGGTCATCAGTGATTATGAACAAGGTTATCAGCAGGTGGCTGATATTGTCTACAAACAACCGAGTGGCACACTGGATAACGGCGTTGAAAGTGTCTGGGATATGACCTTGCACAGTCAAATGGTGGAATCTTCGGTACAAGTACAAGATTATAACTACCGAGATGCGCAGGCGAACTTACTCGGTGAAGTTAACAGCCAACTGAAAGATAACACCACTTATGGCACTGATTACCGTTATGATGAGCACTATAAAGGATTAAATAGTAATGGTAGTCATGCCAATAACAATGATATAAATAATTACAACAGTAATAATGATGACGATATTGATAGTGACATAAATAATCATGATGACGATGATGAAAACAGTGGTGATATCGATACCGATGATAGTCAAGGCAGTAACGGCAATAATAACGATAATAGTCGCGATAACAACAGTGATATTAGCACTAACTCTGGTAACACGGGTAATGGTGTTGAAAGTGGTGAATGGTATGCCCGCATTCGCCATGAACACGCCATTAGCCGTCAAATCCTTATCCGGGGTAAAAGCAATCAGGCCAATTTAGCTCCGGGTCAACATATCCGCATCAAAGGTAGCATGATTGCTGGAATAGATGAAGGCATAATGATATTAACGGTGCAAGGTCAGGGAAACCGCAGTGATGCTTATGAACTGACTTTTACCGCGATACCTTACCAGCCATTAAAACCTTACCGCCCAGAGCCTATCCCTTTCCCAACCATTGATGGCACCTTACCGGCACGGGTAACCAGTCCGGATAATGACACCTATGGTTATATTGATACACAAGGGCGCTATCGGGTTAAATTTAACTTTGACTTAAAAGAGTGGCGAAACGGTGAAGAGAGCTTATGGCTAAGGCTGGCTAAACCGTATGCCGGCAGTACCTATGGTTTTCACTTTCCACTGATTGACGGCACAGAAGTTGCGGTTGCCTTTACTAACGGTAATCCGGACCGACCTTATATTGCACATGCAATGCATGACAGTCAACACCCTGACCATGTGACCACCATAAACAAACACCGTAATGTAATTCGCACACCGGCGAACAATAAGTTACGGATGGATGATAAACGCGGACAAGAGCACATCAAGTTAGCGACCGAATACGGTAAAACCCAGCTTAACATTGGGCATTTAGTTGACCAAAACAAAACCCAGCGAGGTGAAGGGTTTGAACTGCGCACCGATGAGTGGGGAGCAATTGCTGCCAATAAAGGCTTATACCTGACCAGTCAGACTGAACCTAAAGCACAAGGTAAACAGCTTGATATGCAAGCTGCCATTACCCAGCTTGAAAATGCACTATCAATTGCCAAAGCACTGCAAAATGCAGCAACCGCCTCTGAAGCTCATGGTGCGGACACTGACAGTCAAGAGCAACTTAAAACAACATTAACCCAATTAGCCCAAAGTGGCATTCTTGCTTATGCACAAGAAGGCATTGCTTTAACCAGTCCTGAAAACATCCAACTGTCAACGTCAAACAGTGTATCGGTGACCAGTGAAAACCAAACTGACATCAATGCGTTAAAAAATATTACCGTCTCATCCGGTGAATCCATCGGTCTATTTGCCCATAAATCAGGAATGAAAGTCTTTGCCAACCAAGGTGATATTGAGGTGCAGGCACAAAATGCCAACCTGAATATGGCCGCCAAGCAAGATATTAAAATAGACAGTGTCGATGGTGAACTGACGGTTACCGCAAGTGAAGAGCTGACGTTAATGTGTGGTGGTTCATACATCAAAATTAGCAGTGCGGGAATTGAACTGGGTACAAATAATAACGTTTACTTGAAATGCAATGCGATGAACAAGATGGGGCCAGCAACTCAAAACAGAACGATAACATTAAAATCAAGTGAGCTGAATGTTAAACACTGTGCAGAAACGGATTAATAATGCTAACTGAATTAAACAATCAAGATAACTTTAATAAATATCGCTATTTATTAGTAGATAATTTAGTGGTACTTAATTCATTAAGTCCATTATCACGCGATTCATTATTAGATCTATTTGGTGAAGATAAACCCTTTGGCGAAAAAAAATTGACGCAAGTATTACGTACAGATTTGGATTATGATCAAAGTATATGCCCGACACTGATTAAACTTGCTGAACCAAATGAATTTTATGCCGATTTGATGCTTGATGAAATCAGCCAACAAGCCAAAATTGAATGTTTATGGTCTAAACGTTATATTTGTGCTTATATTATCTCTGATCTCAAACCGTCGGTACTGGCAAAACAACTGATCAAGATTGGTAATAACATCGCACAAACATTGCGACAACCTTATTACCCTTTCTTTGAACCTTTTCGAATGCAATTTTTACACGAAATGGGTTCAAAAGAAGACAATGCATGGCTAAAAGCGCAATTTTCTCAAATTGAAAACTACTATTATCCATCCATTAATGGTGGCAAATTTATTCGTTTCACTGCTGATAACTCACTCGAAACACCAATCAGTTGGAGTTCTACTTATTGCCAACGCTTAAAAAATTTCAGGATGATTCGAACACTTGTTAATGCATGGTCGAATAACCGGTCACAATTTGATGAACAAAAAAATTTACCGCTTAATGAAAATGTGATTTCGCAATCAACACAACTGGTTGAACAGGCTTATCAATTAGGCTTAACCCATGCTACCGATATCTTATTTTGGGGACTAAACGGATTAAGGTATCATCAAGTTTTTACTCAACATCCGCAAATATTTGAGCAAATTAGAAAAGCGCAACAAGAACCAGGCACATTCTCAAAACATGTTATCAATGCCAATATTCATTTTGAAAGCCAATTACTTTCTGATAAAGAATAGCAAAAACAGATAAAACAAGAATAATAGAGTGTAAGATGAAAAAAACAGAAAACATTGCTAAAGAAAATCAAAACGAAGCGAAAGGAAATTGCCTTGCTTGTGGTCGAGTCGGAATTCCGGTATTTTTACTGCGTCAAGCGGTTGTAAAAACTCAATCTTTGTTAACTAAAAGCATTGACCCCATTTATCAAGAATTAGCCGATTACACTAAAAGCTTAGATTTTAACAATCGCAAACCAGAAATAGAATTAGAGTATTATAGCTATGTACTTCGTACTTTGCGTGACGGTTATGTCTACGTTATGCATCAACTTGACGATGATATTAATAGCCGAATATTTCATGTCTATGAATGTATTGAAGGCGCACTTAGATTAAAAAAACTTTATGAATTGACCAATACCCAGCCAAGGCCGATATCAAAAGCATGCAAAAATGCCTATCATACCATTCCAGCATCATTCATTAATCTTGAAGAACATTATACTTATGCATGGGTGGCTTACACTTCGCAACCTTGGAGCGAAAAAACAATCAATGATTATTTAAAGCAACAAGATAGCAAAATATTATCCCGTTTTACAAAAATTAATATAAAACAATTTAAAGACTCACCAGCCGAAGCAACAGGTAATCGTTCTGTACCATTTAAAGATATTTTTGGTAGTAATTATCAAGAATCTAATAATGACGACAGCAAAGTATTGGAGTTTCGTTTTGGTGATAAAGGCCTTAATAATTTTAAATCGGTACATCCTTTTATAAGTTTAAAAAGTCAGAAACAAAAATATGCTATACATGTCAGTCAACTATATAACGGGGATAAACCGATATCTTGTGGTGTTGTATTAGAAGATACATTTGGCATTGCTCAAGAACTCAACTCGCAACGATTATCACAACTGCATATTTTTACTAATCAAGAAGACAATAAGGATAACCAAAAAAGTAATCTGAATGACCAACAATGTGATGTCGTTTCTCTAAAAGATGCAACACAGGTTTATCAAAAACGTGGTGAACAACTGTATAAAAGTGTTAATCCTATTTTAAAAAAACGGTTTAAGTATTATCAGCCAGATATGTTTAAAAAACGCACTATTCTACAGCTTATTGAGAACTATCGTACTTCAGTTGAAAATGCTTACGACACTGAAATTGCCCGGTTACAAGAATGGTATGACTATATAAAAGATATTGACGCTGCATATGATTCAGGTAATGATATTTTTTATAAAGCACAAAATGACATTGCCAAAGCCGAATCAGAGAAGGCCGAAAAAATAAAAAAAATAAATGAACAGCTTAATAATAAAAAAATTGATTCTTTCAAAGGTGAATTAGAAACCGCTTTTGCTGATATTGAAAAATATTATCAAGAATGGTCGCAAGACTATTTTACTTATGTGCGTTGGTTATTTGGTAATGCACAATTTGTTTCAAAATACAGTAAAATAAAGCCGACAACGTTCAATCAAGCGCCTTTTTGGCAACAAGAATTTGATTTTTCTACCAATATCAAAGCTCTCAGCTATACAAAAGAAGTTTTGCAAATCCTGCTTGATTCTACCCATGCGGAAGTCCGTCTTGATGAAGATAACGCCCTTTGGGACGAATTACTGAGTAACCCTAATAGTATTTTTTATGTAATTGAACATCAGAATAATCAAGGGATTGATATTGATGCGCCAGCATTTGTCAATTTAGATAATAATACATCACTAAAATGGCGCGATGTAATCAGTAATTCAACGGGTTTGGTTTTAGCTTATAACACTTATCAGGCTGAAAAGACTCAAAACACCCAAACCGACAAAGAAAAGGAACTACAAAAAGCGAAAGAGCGTGTTGAACTTGATATTGAAAAAAAACGGCAAGAGATCAACGCTAAACAAGAAGAGTTAAACAACAATCGAAAATATAATCCACAAGAGCATACAAAGCTACAAAAAATAAGAGATCAAAAAATTAAAGAACTCAAACAATTAAATGAACATTTAGCATCAATCAACCACCAACTTGCTGAGATGGCAGAAGGGAACAGTGTAATGACAGATGTAGGAAAAAATCGATACCTGCATCAACAAGCACTAAAAAAATACTCAATCTTAAGAACACATAAACAATTCCAACCTATTGAGCCACGTTTAAAACAGCTTGATTCGCTAGCTTACTTAAGTGACATTGGTGCCTATCCGGTTGAGTTTACTAAAAAAGTTAGACCGGAAAAGATTCGACAAGTTTATGCATTATTGACTCAATTACAAGGAAGTTTTTTCCGCGAAAACAGTTTGACCGGTCCAGAAATTGCTTTTTTAGAAAAATTTGATGTGACAGATGCAAAATATGATGTCGGTGTAAAAAAAACAACAACCCAAACACTTAAATTTACGCTTTGTTTTCCTGATGAAGTCAGTAAAGGCTTAGTTGTTGGTTTTTTGAAAAATAAAGAGATTGTCAATCCAAATGATTTTAAGAATTTTTTAGCAAAAAAAATGCCTGATTATGTCACGTTAGTCAATCGGCAAGCTGTGTTAGAAGGCAAAATTGATATTACCAATCGGCAGAAATCTTCCAATGATGAAGCGATTCACCAATCAAACCAAAATAAAAGGGATGATAGAACTCGTGAACGTGAAATAAAAAAAGAAACTGAAGCGATGAATCAAAAAGAAAACGAAAAAATAAAGATTGAACAAAATCAATCGACATATGAACAAGCAAAACTAACTAGACAAAATGTGAAAGCCGCTAGACTTAACTATACTGTTAATGCGGTAATGGGCGTTATCACCATGTTAAATATTTTAGATAACATTAAAGCATTGGAAAAAATTGAAGAGGGCAAAACTCAAAAACAGAAACAACTTCAACTAGCCATCGACTTAAGCTCATTAGCGTTACTTAGTGTCGATACCGTTGCCATATATCAAAACATAAAACTGGAAATGCAATTGTTAAAAGCCATGCGATCAACCGCTGCCAAAGCATTAGTACCTGAAATTGAAAGACTCTTAGAGTCAAATAAAATGATCTCCAGATGCATCGCAGGAGCTTTTGCCTTTATAACTGTAATGGAAGCGTTAGGTGAATTGAAAAGTGCTTTCGGTATGTGGAATATGGAAGATAAAAGTTATTTTATTTATAGAGTTATAGGTGCTTTCATCTTAGGTATTGGGGCTGTTTTTTTATTGGCTTCTTCAACTTTAGCTATAGGTGGAGGCGTAATATTATTATTAATGGGAATATATCTAATTGCTTTGAGTAAAAAATATGACAATTTTACCCCTATCGATCACTGGCTAAATCGCTGTTATTTTGGATTGCAAGAAGAGTTTGCCTATTTAGGGTATGAAGCCTATCACGAAGAACAAAATTCCTTTGTTGGTTTTGGTCATTCGGTTAATGATTACTTGGTTGCAATTTCAGGCATTGATACATTTATGATATTTAAAAAACCAAGTTTATATAATGGAATGAAGCTATATCATAGACATATCTATTTTTATTTGCAATACCTAGATTACACATCTAATTCCAACAAATCTTTGCAGGCATCGGTTCGTTTATTTGGCAAAAATGACCAAAGCAATGCCGATTTTATTGAATTCAACTTTAATATCAACTCCACCAAAATAAATAAGAACCCTGCACCAAATGACAATATCCTAATCCACACAAATGAAGATAAAGATAAAGAAACTTTAAAAATTAGAGACTATGTTACCTCCCAAAAAAGTTATTTTGTTGAACGTTATGAAAATAAAAGCTTTAAAACGATTATAAACCGTAAAGCGATATGGCAATCCAATTTTGATGATATTGAAAAAGTCGAATTGAAAAGTTCAACCCCTAACCAGCCAAAGAGTGACTTAACGGCAATCACATGGGTAGCAGGCACATTCGCTTGTGATCTGGTAAAAAGTTATCAAATCAATATCTACACTGATACCACAGATTGTAACGAAATCCCATTGATAATTAACCGAGATAGTAATAAATTTCACGATGAGTAATTAAAAAGGAGAGTAAGAATGCCATCAAAATATCGCCCCCAGATCGTTGGTTGGTTTGGCGACCTAGATAAAGGTCCTTATAGCCTACCACTGCATGACCGTCGTTTAATTTATGCCAATGATAACTATTGTGCATTTATTCGTAAGGAACATAGTGATCAGATTTTTTATACTTGTATCTTTTTTATTGCCATTATTTTGTTGATTGGAACTATCATAGGATGTCTTTGGCTAGCGGTTCTACATGATAATTCTAAAATAGAGTTTGTTGATCTGGTTGTTATAGCCTGTTTTTTTACTAGCCTTTTTGCTTTAAATTATGCAATTCCTGAATTCTACCAAAATGCATTTTCACGCCTTGGTAGTCCCATAATATTTAATCGTAAGACGGGTAAAGTGTATGTTAATGAAAGTTACTTTTTTAACTTTAAAATATTACGGCACCCAAAAGTATTTTTGCAACCGAAAAAACGTCGCATACAAGAGTATGATTGGAATGATATGCATGGTGTAATTATCCATAATTTTTCACGTAATGCTTTAATTTCAACGGTATTAATGGTTTGTGAACCCGGCACACATCAGGTTATTGACCATGTTATGTTAGATCCGGCTCAACCCGGAGCAGGTAGTTTTCATGTCTGGTGTTGGATTAACAGTTTTATGGTGAATTATGAATCAGCCGATATAGATGACGGCGAATACAAGACAGATGAAGAAGCAAAATTCAAAGAGGATATGATAGAAGGTGAAGGTTGGCCAGAATGGATGGTGGAAGCCTTTAATGCCACATCACTTGAAGAGTTAGCTACAATTAAACAAAAATATAATATCAAGCCATAATAACGAACTTAAATAGAATGCAAAGGAATAAGGAATAAAACAGTAATGCCGTCAAAATACCGTCCCCAGATCTTAGGTTGGTTTGGAGACCTAGATAAAGGTCCTTATGGCCTACCATTGCATGATGATCGCTTAATTTTTGCCAATGATAACTATTGTGCATTTATTCGTAAGGAACATAGCGATCAAATTTTTTATACATGTCTCTATTTTGTTTGTATTATTTTAGGAATTATTCTAACTCTAGGTATGGTTTTGTTGATTTTTGGATTTGATCACGAACTAACATTAATTGGAATAATTGGTTTTATTACTAGCTGTTTTGCTTTAAATTATGCAATTCCTGAATTCTATCAAAATGCATTTTCACGCCTTGGAAGTCCCATTATATTTAATCGTAAAACGGGTAAAGTGTATGTTAATGAAAGTTACTTTTTTAACTTTAAAATATTACGACATCCAAAAGTATTTTTACAACCGAAAAAACGTCGCATACAAGAGTATGATTGGAATGATATGCATGGCGTAATTATCCATAATTTTTCACGTAATGCTTTATCCTCAACGGTATTAATGGTATGTCAACCCGGCACACATCAGGTTATTGACCATGTTATGTTAGATCCGGCTCAACCCGGAGCAGGTAGTTTTCATGTTTGGTGTTGGATTAACAGTTTTATGGTGAATTATGAATCAG
The DNA here is from genome assembly GCF_000599985.1 of Gilliamella apicola. Taxonomy (NCBI): domain Bacteria; kingdom Pseudomonadati; phylum Pseudomonadota; class Gammaproteobacteria; order Orbales; family Orbaceae; genus Gilliamella; species Gilliamella apicola. The sequence continues at coordinate 716,056 of NZ_CP007445.1, read as the reverse complement.
CCAATATAGATGACGGCGAATACAAGACAGATGAAGAAGCAAAATTCAAACAGGATATGATAGAAGGTGAAGGTTGGCCAGAATGGATGGTAGAAGCCTTTAATGCCACATCACTTGAAGAGTTAGCTGCCATTAAACAAAAATATAATATTAAATAATAATAAAAAACTTAAATTGATAGTAAAGGAATAAAGATAAGGAATAAAACAATAATGCCATCTAAATACCGCCCCCAGATCGTTGGTTGGTTTGGCGACCTAGATAAAGGTCCTTATAGCCTACCACTGCATGATGATCGCTTAATTTATGCGAATAATAACTATTGTGCCTTTATTCGCAAGGAACGTAATGATCAGATTTTTTATACATGTCTCTATTTTGTTGCGATTATTTTGTTGAGTATATTAATTGTAGGTATGGTTATATTTATTTTTGGATTTGATCACGAATTGACACTAATTGGAATAATTGGTTTTATTACTTGTAGTTTTGGTTTATATCTAATTATTCCTGAATTCTATCAAAATGCATTTTCACGTCTTGGAAGTCCCATAATATTTAATCGTAAGACGAGTAAAGTGTATGTTAATGAAAGTTACTTTTTTAACTTTAAAGTATTACGGCACCCAAAAGTATTTTTACAACCGAAAAAGCGCCGCATACAAGAGTATGATTGGAATGATATGCATGGCGTAATTATCCATAATTTTTCACGTAATGCTTTAACCTCAACGGTATTAATGGTATGTCAACCCGGTACAAATCAGGTTATTGACCATGTTATGTTAGATCCTGCACGAGCAGCAACAGGTAGAATGTTTGTCTGGGGTTGGATCAATAGTTTTATGGTGAATTATAACTCAGCCGATATAGATGACGGCGAATACAAAACAGATGAAGAGGCAAAATTCAAAGAGGATATGATAGAAGGTGAGGGTTGGCCAGAATGGATGGTGGAAGCTTTTAATGCCACATCACTTGAAGAGTTAGCTACAATTAAACAAAAATATAATATCAAGCCATAATAACGAACTTAAATAGAATGCAAAGGAATAAGGATAAGGAATAAAACAGTAATGCCATCAAAATACCGCCCCCAGATCTTTGGTTGGTTTGGCGACCTAGATAAAGGTCCTTATAGCCTATCATTACATGACCGTCGGTTAATTTATGCCAATAATAACTATTGTGCATTTATTCGCCAAGAACGTAATGATCAGATTTTTTATACATGTCTCTATTTTGTTTGTATTATTTTAGGAATTATTCTAACTATAGGTATGGTTTTGTTGATTTTTGGATTTGATCACGAACTAACATTAATTGGAATAATTGGTTTTATTACTAGCTGTTTTGCTTTAAATTATGCAATTCCTGAGTTCTACCAGAATGCATTTTCACGCCGCGGTAGTCCAATTATATTTAATCGTAAAACGGGTAAAGTGTATGTTAATGAAAGTTACTTTTTTAACTTTAAAATATTACGACACCCAAAAGTATTTTTACAACCGAAAAAACGTCGCATACAAGAGTATGATTGGAATGATATGCATGGCGTAATTATCCATAATTTTTCACGTAATGCCTTAACCTCAACGGTGTTAATGGTATGTCAACCCGGTACAAATCAGGTTATTGACCATGTTATGTTAGATCCTGCACGCGCTGGTACAGGTAGTACCTTTGTTTGGGAATGGATCAATAGTTTTATGGTTTACTATAAATCAGCCGATATAGATGACGGCGAATACAAGACGGATGAAGAGGCAAAATTCAAACAGGATATGATAGAAGGTGAAGGTTGGCCAGAATGGATGGTGGAAGCCTTTAATGCCACATCACTTGAAGAGTTAGCTGCCATTAAACATAAATATAATATCAAACCATAATAACGAACTTAAATAAAACGCAAAGGAATAAGGAATAAAATAATAATGCCGTCAAAATACCGTCCCCAGATCTTTGGTTGGTTTGGCGACCTAGATAAAGGTCCTTATAGCATACCACTACATGACCGCCGTTTAATTTTTGCCAATGATAACTATTGTGCACTTATTCGTCAGCGACGAAATGATCAGATTTTTTATACATGTCTTTATTTTGTTTGTATTATTGGGATGAATATTATAATTGTTGGTATGGTTATGTTTATTTTTGGATTTGATCACGAACTAACACTAATTGGAATAATTGGTTTTATTACTTGTAGTTTTGGTTTATATCTAATTATTCCTGAATTCTACCAGAATGCATTTTCACGCCGCGGTAGTCCCATCATATTTAATCGTAAAACGGGTAAAGTGTATGTTAATGAAAGTTACTTTTTTAACTTTAAAATATTACGGCACCCAAAAGTATTTTTACAACCGAAAAAACGCCGCATACAAGAGTATGATTGGAATGATATGCATGGTGTAATTATCCATAACTTTTCACGTAATGCTTTATCCTCAACGGTATTAATGGTATGTCAACCCGGCACACATCAGGTTATTGACCATGTTATGTTAGATCCTGCACGCGCTGGTACAGGTAGTACCTTTGTTTGGGAATGGATCAATAGTTTTATGATTTACTATAAATCAGCCGATATAGATGACGGCGAATACAAGACAGATGAAGAAGCAAAATTCAAACAGGATATGATAGAGGGTGAAGGATGGCCAGAATGGATGGTGGAAGCCTTTAATGCCACATCACTTGAAGAGTTAGCTGCCATTAAACAAAAATATAATATTAAATAATAATAAAAAACTTAAATTGATAGTAAAGGAATAAGGATAAGGAAATTTAATTAATATCTGATGTTCATATGTGCACAGATATTTTTTAAAATATATATTACTTTCGTTACATCAAAAACAGCATTTTCAAGAGGATATTGAAAAAATAAAACGGATTATCCTTATTCTGAGTTTTTTATTCCTTTCAAATATTATTATCCAACCTAAAAAGTTTTGTTTAATTACCTCAAATTGATCGAGAGGGATATAAAAAAAGGAATTAATGAAACTAAAATAGCCTTTGATGATATTTTCTCTTCAATGTTTTCTCAGTGTTTAATCCTCGCCAAAATATTAGAGCAATATTCACCTCTATAAGGTTGTTTAGGTAGTACAGTTTTTTATTTTGTATAGAAGTAGAAAGTAATAAAATGTTATGTGGTTTTGGCATTGTTCAAGAGTTAGAGTATAAGAGTGATACAAGCGAGACTATAGAGATATGATAAGAAAATTTATCGAATTCATTAAATTTTCGACAAATAACTGCTGAAATTACATACCAAATAAAATGCAACAAATAATCTGACTTTAGAGTTTCTAGAAGGTTATGAAAGAAGAGAAATGTAAATGATAAAAAAAACTTTTTATTTATTAAGTTTATTGATAATTGTTTTTCCTGCTTACACTCAACAAATTAAGCAAGAGAAAAGCATTCCTAGTATCGATGAATTTGTCCCTACTTACTACTTATCAACAATTTTATTACTTAATCCATGTTTGGATATTAGTCTATTTGGCTTCTATGATAAAGATGATAATATTATTAGGATGGTTAATGAAGCAAAAGCAAAATATCCAGCTAATACGTGCAATAATTCTAAATTAGTCAATAAGTTATTTAATGCACGCTTTCTTCAATATTCCACGATTACTTTAGTCGATGACCCTTGGAATTTAGATGGAAAAATTGTTGAGCAAAATAAACTAATATCACAGTGTAAAAATACCGCTTGTTTAGATAAAGCATTGAATACCGTTATTAATCAATTATATCCTCTATATATCAGTACTCGCATTCGCTCTCTGCGTTCACCAACGAGTGGCCGATTATGCAGTGGTAAAGTTGATTTGGCTAGTGATAAAAAAATGGAATTGGTTATTAAAAAATTAGTGGCGAGTTTAAGTACTGATGATAAATGTGGTAGTCAAGACTTTTCAGATTATGGAGATAATTCTTACGTAGAGGATAAATCTAAACCTAATACTAATGTGATTTTTGATATATGCAAATCGAATGTTGGTGACCTATTTATTGCGGAATGTAAAGTGTCTGGTGATCAGGTTAATACACAAGCATGGATTTATTTATTAAAACCCGATATTGAACCCAAACTACTATTTAATTCTTATGAAGGTCCTTATTACCCATTAGACTCGACTTGTAATGGTATGCCAGATCTTATGACGAGAGGTAGGTATAGCTCGGAAGAGCATCACATTGTTTATTACCGTTATAATGGTCAACAATATGAAGCTACATATGGTTATAACGCATTATATATTAATCGTAATTATATTAATCCTGATGATGATAGTTACGGTAACTTTATAACAGTTGCTACTCTTATTGATGATAAGAAAGAAATAATTTGTAAATGAATAAATAAAAAGATTAAACAGTATTGATCCTCGCCAACAAAGTACACAGATGTCACCTCTATGATATAACTAAACAATCATAGAGGAAAATATTTATGGTCAGAAAATTTAGTTCTGAATTTAAACAATAATCGATTAAATATGCCTTGTTAAATACATATTTTTTTCATCAGTGAGCTAGTCTATCACCTTGGTGTAGGAAAATTAATCCTAGATATATAGGTAAGGCAACTTGTACCAAATAAAACCGGTAGCTGTGAATTAACTACAAAGTAATAACGGATTATTACTTTATTTAGGCGTTATTTTTCAAAGATGAAATAGTTCATAGTGACCGCTGAAGTCAGTATTCTAACATTGATTTTAAACGTTTATTATTACAATATAGATTAAAGCAAAGTATATCAATTGAAGTGAGAATTGTTAGTAAAGCGCGGTATTTGAACGCTTTTTCATAGATTAAAACCCTATATTATTCTTAATAGTAATTAAAAAACAACTACATTAATCGATAAATTAACACTATTTGTATAGATTGAAATTTATTATAATCGCATTCGTCATCATTTAGCCAATGGCTGGATATCGCTATAGCAACATGAAAAGCAGTATTACTTAAATAACAATATTAGAGGGTAAGTACTGCTTAATATTTTGACGAGGATCAGATAGCAAATAGCGAACAAGTAAATTAATCTTAAGTGAAGATAGTTCAACAATACATTAATTTACTTCATAATTTTATATTTTTTTAGAAAATAATGTTTTTTGATCAGTCGCTAGTTCTGAAGAGTCAATCTCCTCTGTAATAACAGATTTTAGAGCAACTGCACCAACAGGCAATGCTTTTTCAATAATTAAGTCTGAACCTTGTTTGGCTAGCCATTGCTGTAATTTGGTAAAATCACCACACCAAAGCGTTTCTATATCTTTGTCACGATGATGATCACTTTCGGAAGTCAATTTAACTGCCCGTACCTGCATACGCGTCGCCTCTGCTTTACCTGCTAACTCTATACCATAGCCTGGTGTGGACGGATTGCGTAAAACTAATCGTCCATCTTGCACCCACTGAGTATCCATACCATGTCGTACTTCATATCCAAGACTAGCCAATCCTTGCAAAATGGCTTGTTGTCTGTAAGTCGCTACATTTTTTTCGGTTATTTGTGCTAGCGTTTGTTCACACCTATCAATTAATTCTTTCAATTCATTAATATTAATTGTATCAAGTGTATTTAGATCAAAATCTAAAGGTTCCATTGTTGTTTGGTGTAATTCGGCTAATAATAATTCTAATTTTGTTTGTAAAGCTCCACGCTCCTTGGCTTCTTTAACTGCTTGAGCCAAGTCTAACACAAAACTATCAAGCAATAGTTTCTGACGACTATGTTGTAACTCTTGTTCAATAACATTTAAACGCTCAATAAATACATCATAAACTTCTTTTCGCTCAAATGATAATTCAGCAAGATAGAGTTCAATTTTATGTATATAAGGGTCTTTTTGTAATTCAATATTTTGTTTCTCTATCCAGCTTGCAAAAGTTTGCGTGGTGTCATCTTCCACCATACGATTGAGCAAAGCTTTTTGCTTTTGTGAAAGTTCTGTGGTGTTGTTAGGCTTGAGTAAATTAAAGGCCTTTGTTAAAAGCTGATTAATATTACCTTGATATTTACCTTTAATCGCTTCCTGTAAATCGTTATTTAATTCATCTGAAAGTACCACTTGTTTATTATTTAATAAATTAACCACAGCTTTGATATTTTCTTTTGCTTGCTTTTCTTCAATTGCTGCTTGGCTTTTTGATGCTACAATTAATTGTCGGCGTTTTGCAATATCATCTTCGAGAATGGTTATTTCCATCGGTACAAGTTTTTGTATTTCTACGAAACGCTTTACTTTTAACATCTGATCAAAGGTTTTTCGTTTTGCAATTGTCTTTTCATAAAACATTTCATCTGTTTCACCCAATTTATCCATTGAGTTTTGCCACTGCTTAATCGATTGATCAAGACGGGCTAAATGGCCTTCACAAGTAGCCGTGACTTCTTCTAGCGTAACAATTTTGACAACTTTTGGCCCACTCATTGACTTACCTCTTGTGTTAATACAGTTTCAACCAACGTTTTTAAACGTTTCTTTTCTTGTTCTTTATTTTCGTACCAATTATGTGATGAAATACGTAAAATATTTGGAATTGCATGTTTTAAAACCGATTGTCGCCAAATTTCACGAGATCTAGCATGAGTTAATAATGCATTAATAGGTGCATCACATTCAATACCTATGCTGTATAGTTTCGTTGCTGGATCTTCAATCGCAAAATCTAACGCAAATACTCCATTACCCGATTGACGTTTATATCCTACACCCATAGATTGGATGAAGGCTTCAACATCATCAAGAAAAGCATCTTGTCTTTTAGTCTCTGCCCTTTCAATAATAAACTGACTATTTCCCACAACCCGATTAAGTAAATCTTTACTATACTCAAAATCACCTTCTGACAATGCTTTAGCATAGGCTAAATAGCACTGTAAATAATCTCTAGGTGTAGTTGGGATCTGTTTGCCAGATAACATGTCAGAAATATCGTCTATTGGCATTGATGAGACTAGAACTACTTTTTTACGGGCCCTTGTAATGGCTACATTAAGCCTTCTTTCACCACCTTGTTGGCCTAATACACCGAAATTGCGTCTAAATATTCCTTTCTCATTGCATCCAAAAGTTGTCGAAAATACAATAACATCTCGTTCATCACCTTGAACATTTTCAACATTTTTAATAAAAATCGACATATCTTCGCCGTTATCTACTCGTTGATTTTCTTCTTTATAGATGGTGGCAAACGTTTTATCTTGAGCTGCTTTTTCATAAAATATCTTTTCAATTAAATCAGCCTGTTTTTTATTAAATGTAACGACTCCTATAGAAGGACGCTTGCTCGATGACTGCTGCCAAATTTCGGACACAACTTGAACAACTGTATTGGCTTCTTTTGGATTTGTCTGCTGTTCATATACACCATTTGCCCATATATACTCTATAGGCTGAGCTTGTTTAATTGTGTTTAAAGGATGACGAACGGGTATATTTAATTGATTCATATAAAAAGCGGCATTCGAAAAATCGATTAACTCTCGATATGCCGAACGATAATGAATTTGTAAGCTCGTTGTAGGTAGCACCGAACGAGCAAGTTGTAATAAATCAGGACAATCCATAATTTCTTTTGAGTTCCATTGACCTTGCAATACTTCTTGCTGTTCTTCATCGGTTAATTCAGTATTTAAATTTAGATCTAAATCTTCCTCAAGTTCTACTTGTGCACTAAAGAAAGAGCTAGGAGGCATTTGTTTTTCATCCCCACTGACGATCGCTACTTTACCACGGTAAAGTGAAGGTATTGCATACTCGACAGGCATTTGTGAAGCCTCATCAAAAATAACCACATCAAACAAACCTGCCTTCAGAGGTAATAGCCGACTCACAATATCAGGATTCATTAACCAAATAGGTCTTAAACTCATAAGTCCTAAAGGCTCACCTTGCTCAACAAACTCTCGTAATCTTCTCGCGCGTTGCCCTGTTAATCGTGTAATATCCTCCCATTCTCTAGCACTCGCCAACTTATCGACAGGAATATTGTGCCTAAACAGAATGTTATTTAACTCTCGGATCTCTTCATCTGCAGTTGCTAAAGACTCAATTTGTTGTTGTATTTCATCCGCATTGGTTAGCAGTACAGGGTTATCTTGCTCAATACGCGTTTTCCATGTCTGTTTAGCCTCATAATTTAATAGTTGTCTAAAACTTTTATCAAGCTCTGTAACGGGTAAACAATTTAAGTCTTCCTGATAGAACCTTAAACGTTCAAACAATTTAATCGCTTTGGCTGATAGTTGCGGGACTCGTTTTCTAAAATATTGGTAAGCTTCAAGGGTATCAAGAACACGGTTAATTTCTATCAGCAACAGAGATGAAACTTCATTTTTTTCGATAGCAGTTTTGCAGTATCCATAAAGTGTATCTTCAAAATAATTCACTAACGGTAACAGTGCTTCTAGAGAAGTTTTACGTGATTCATATCTTTCAAAAGCGGCATTATAATCATTTAATAAGTGTTCAAATGCTACTTTACTTTGTAGAACTGATTTTTCAACTTCTTCACAGTGAGGAGCAGCCATAATCCTTTCAGCCCATTTTTTCACCTCCTGCAAACCTGTTACTATTTCACTGACGATATTTTTTATATTTAGATTTGTACGATTATCAGGCACAGGTAATTGCAGTTTAGCGCATATAGCCTGTATTTCTTGACGTATTGGGCGATATTCCTGCTCAAACACTAATGCATTATAGAGTTTAGGAATACTCTCTAAATTTGGCAATTCTCCTTGTAATGCTAAAAATGCTAATAACGCTCGCTTTGTTTTATAACGTTTAATACTTAAGAAACCATACCAAGGTTTAGGCATTACCATCAGCCTTGCTTTGTTTGATAAATCATTTAATACATCAGACTCTAACAAGCAAAGTTTAAGCGATAAATCACACCAACTGCTTTCATTTAACAATGCTAAGCGCTCTTGTAGTAAAGTCAGTTGGTTAATTAGTAAATCGCTTTCTAACTCAGCAGAAGCATCTGTATTCGGCTTAAACAGAGGCAACCATTTTACTAACCGCGATCGGATACTTTCTGAAATTGTTAGAAAATGATTTCCCTCTGTTTCAATCCATTGCTGGTAGGGTTTTGGATTGTCTATCTCAAATCGAGCTCTACTACTCAACTTATCTATTCTTAGCTGCTCAACGGTTAAAAAATAGGTAAAGAATTTTTTAAAATCTTCCAGCGTCGCTAAATCATGGGAAAAAGCTTTTAAATGGACTAATGGGCTATTTTCATAACAGGCAGGCAACCAAAAACGCACTAACGGCGCACACTCATTTTCTAAATCCATTAACTGTTGTGGATTGCAATCACTCACCACTGATCTTAATTGAGGTGCCGCAAATAACTGATAATCTTTATTAATGCCAATTAATTCAGCAATCAACTCTCTATAACTTAACCATATTTGAGGATCTTGTTGATGTAACGCCTCATGATAACTATCTAAACGATTTTCTAAATCTGTAATTTTGGCTGCAACTTGCTTACGTTTTTCGATCCAATCTGTTCTTTTAGGAGATTTAAATAATAGATCCAATTGTTCTCGTATACTATTAATCACCGTATTTCTATCCGCATTAATATCATTGATCATGATACTGCGTGCATCTAGCCCTTCGGCGGCTAATCGTTTATATACAACCTCTAAGGCAGCTTTTTTCTGGCAAACAATCAATACGGTTTTATTTCGACCAATAGCATCTCCCACCATATTTACAATTGTCTGACTTTTTCCTGTCCCAGGAGGACCTTCAATTAGGAGTCCTGATTCTTGTCTTGCTTGCAAAACAGCATTTTCTTGCGAAGGGTCACTAGCCACCGAAAAATAACGATCTAACTCTACAGGCTTTTCAGGAATGTCAGCAAATGCTTGATAAGGTTTCAAACGTAATGCTGTTTCTAATGCGGTATTAACTGGTGATAATTTCTTTAAACGGTTAAGTTCTTCACCAATAGATTGACCTAAGAAATTAACATCAAATAAGACAGCTGAACATGCAAAGCACACTTCACCACGTTCAGTTTCAACGTTAATAGGTAGATTTTGTACTTGTTGAGACAATACACGCCCCAAAGCAGTCAATGCATCCATGACCTCAAGTGTCGTCAGGGCAGATCTGGATAATAACTCATCTATAACGCTTTGCCACCCCTCATACAAGGTCTTTCCTAATATGCCTTCTAATGCAGGATTAACCCTAATTTCTTCACGTTCATTATCAAAGGCTAGAGTAATACGATTGCGAACGCCCATATCATAATTAAGCTTAATGGGCCAGAGTAATAGCGGAGCAATACGAGGTAATCGATAATTATTAGGTTCTTGATAAAGTAAAAATGGAAATCCCATATATAACCCATCAATACCCGTATCTCTTCTGTAGAGATTTGATTGACGGTATAAATTATTCAACTGATACTCAATAAGACTATTGGCTTGAAAAGCAGCCACATCAATGGCTTGCTGTCGGCTATTACGCTGTACAATATGATCTAACAACTTATTAGCTGGTGTTATTTCCGTACCCAATAAATTAATATCGACACGCCCAGTGTACATTCCTAGGTGCATTCTCACCAAAGGACCTTGCAATATAGAGGTAGTGGCTTTTTTATGAAAGAAATCTATAACCTGATAGGTATACTGCCGTTTATGTGGCTTAACCCATTTTTCAAGCCCAATACTTAATAAAACCAACAATCTCGTTAATGGCATGCGTTTTTCAAGACGGTATTGCTCTACCCATTGATCGACTTCATCCAAGCCCGTAGTGGCAAATCCCTCTATCCTTTCATTTAGCTGTTGATACAGCGTTAATCGTGGCTGCGCGATCAACGTTCTTAACGGTTTATCATCAGCCATATCAAGATTAAATTTCTTTCCTAGTGAGAGTGATTCTTTAATTACAGTATCTAATGATTTAAACTGCCCAAGTTCAGCGCTAAGTAAAACAATTAAATCTTCTTCGCTAATGGTTCGTCTCTCTAATAATGACATTAGCCCTGCGTTATTCGCATCTGGAAACAAGGCACTTTTTTCCGACCATATTGCTGCTAATTGGGCTCTTGACGCTGATAACAAATGGATCTTTAAAACTTCTTCATCAAGTTTTATTTGTAAGTTTAATGCACGCTGGCGAACCATATTCGCACGCTCATGTAAACGCCATAACCACATCTCAGATTCTTTTAGTATGCTTGGAATATCACCTGTAATAAGCTGGTAACCATCACTAGGGTGTTGCAATAACCAATTTGGCGTTACAATATCACCGACTAAAATGAGCGGAATATCTGGATTTAAAATCTTTAATACCACCATCAATTGCATATCTGGTGTTAAATCCTGTTTACGCATAACCTCCCTTATGGAAGCTAAATTAGTTGCGTCGTAAGCTGTTTGCTCTAACCATGTCACTAAATTTCCTCGAGATAAAAGCTCAATCGCTTCCTGCCAATTAATAGGATTAGCCGCATTTAACGCAAATAATTTAATTCTATAGTAGTTTTTTCCACCTAAGGAAATGCTTTTATCAAGATCAACGTCTTGCGCAGTTGGTTGCACAATTTCTGCCGTCTCTACAGACTCGCCATTAATCCATGCTTGGACTTCAGGCCATTGCCAACGCTGATGGTGGTCTTTAGTCAGCAGTCCTCTTAATAATAATTGTAACCGAGGGTCTAAAGTGGTTGGAATATCTATACCATTGGCCAATACCTGAATAATAAATGCTTGTGTATTGACGCCTTCAAAGCATTTACCTTGTGTCAATTGTTCCAGTAGAATAATGCCCAAACTCCACCAGTCGGAAGCGACACTCACACCGCCTGCCACGACTTCTGGCGCGGTATAAAAAGTAGTCGCTAAAGGTGATGTAACTTCTAAATCAAATTCGGAAAGTCTTGCCGATCCAAACCCTGTGATCACTAAATCCAAAGGTTCTTTGGTTCGTACTAATAAGTTATTCGGTCTTAAATCACAATGACGTAAACCTGCTGCAGTAAAAGCATTCAGAGCTTGACCTAGCTCTGTTAGAACATGGCGAATAGTATCCATGTCATTAATGACCATACCAAGGTCAGCTAATACTCCACCAGTTAATTCTTCTGCCACAACGTAAGCTTGATCGTTCCAACGGCCTTTACAAATAATTTCCGGCACATGCTCACGAGGAAGATTACGTAAAACCTCATATACATCAATATTGGGTTCATAACCAGCATGATAGAGTGTTAAAACTGCACGTTTTTCATCTTTCAATCTTTTAACCAAATAACGTTCACGCACACTATCCGTTTGGCTAATAAGTTGTAGTAGCTGCCAATCATCAATAATCGTAATATGAGACTCTGTTGTTATCTCTTCATGGTTAGTAGATATTTGTTCTGTATTTGCTGAGTTATCTATCTCGGCTAAATCTGCACCACACTCCATGCAAATTAAATCACCGGCATCCATGATATGACCATTAACACAGCGAGTCACATGGTTTTCTGGTAACACATCATTAACAGTTATAACGCTTTGTGGACGCCATCCTGTCTCACTAATAGTAACCGATGACAAATCCCAACCACAGAGTTCACCATTAATAGTCCCTTCGCAGAAAATCTCATGAAGAGATCGCTCTGTTTGACAATTAGGACAAAACCGCATCATTGCCATTCTTAAATCCTTAATACTTTACTTTATCAGCAGACACTTTTAGCTGATGCCCTTGCTGTTTTAAAATGGTTTGTAATTTTATGAAATCATCACGTTTAGGAATGCCTGCGAACCAGACAACCCCTTCTGCATCAAACATTACATCCAATACGTTATCATTGGTTGTAACTACTTGTTGGTAATAAGCATATTTTTCTTTTGCTTGCGATGTAAAGCAATGTAGGCGTTGATTATCACTACCTCTTAGCCTTAAAGTTTGTGAGGTTTGCCGTTGAAAAGGGTCACTGATTAACACATCGATGTAAGGTTTAATTTGCTGTAATTGATCAGGGATATCTTCAATGCTATACCCAGTGTATACTAAAATATCGACCTTTGTTTTTTCACGCAACTGAGCCACAATGGCTAACAAGGCATCAAATTGATCGAACGGTTCCCCTCCAGAGATAGTAATCCCATCCACCAAAGGTAAGTAAGAGGAAAGCGCCATCATCAATTGATCAATCGGAATTAACGTTTTTGCTGTTGCCCAAGTATCAACTGAAATACACCCCTCACATCGTAAACTACAACCTTGAAACCAAATACCAAGTCTTTTACCTGGCCCTAGGGTTGTTACTGGAAAATGAACGCGCGATATACCAACTTTTAACACTATTTACTCCAAGGTTAATTTTCCCACTTGTAGCTGAGTAACTTCCAATGCTTGACCTGCTTGAGGATTTAACTTAAACAACTCACGAGCTAATGGATTTAATAAATGAGCCTCAATTTGATTACGTATTCCTCGACCGCCATTTGATAAATCAGCTAAAGCAATTTTCTTCAAACTTTCTAATGCCTCTGGAGTAAATGATAAAATTAGACCTTGTGTCTGTAAATCTTCAATCACACCGTCAATCATTTGTCCGAATATTTGCTCTGCTACATCGGGACGAATAAAGTCGAATACAATTATATTTTCTCCTATTCGATTCAAGATTTCAGGGCGATTTAATACAAATTTAAAATGCCGTTCAATTTCATTTTTAACTTTTGTTTGTACATCATCAAATTGATCATATGCAGAAACATTAGCAATACGCTCACCTGTTTCGGTCAGTTTATAAATCCCAAGATTGGATGTAAAAATAATAAGTGCTTCTGAAAAATAAACACGCTCACCTCGCCCTGAGGTAAGAACACCATCATCTAAAATCTGCAAAAATTTATCCATAACACGAGGATGAGCCTTTTCGATTTCATCAAACAATACAACACTAAACGGTTTTTCACGTATTGCATTAGTTAGCTCTCCTCCTACATCATATCCCACATAACCAGGAGGTGAACCAATTAAGCGCTGATCTGAAAACTCTGAACTAAATTCAGACATATCAAAGCGAATATAAGCACTTTCATCGTTAAAAAGTAAACTGGTAATTGTTTTGGCAAGCTCTGTTTTACCTACTCCTGTTGGACCAGCTAAAAAAACTACTCCGCGGGGGCGATTGCCTTTTCGATTAGCACCAACTCCCGTAATCGCACGCTTTATAATATCAAGCATATGGACAACCGCATGATTTTGTCCTTTAACTCGTTTATACACATATTCATCGGCTTGTACTATTTTTTCACGATCAATTTTCTGCCAAGGGTCTTCCGTTACACCTACTTTATAACGCCTTACGGCATCAGTAATATCATTAATGGTTAGCTTCTCTACTCTTGCCAATGTTGTAATGGCATTCATATCTAGCAATAACATGCCCTCTGTACTATTAACAAAAGTAGATTCCGCTTTTGCCAGCAACTCTGGACTGGTTTGTTGTGAACCCGGAATACCTTTTATTAATGCAGAGGCTAATGCTCGACGAGAAGCGCTGTCTGGTTTAGAAACTGGAATATGACGAATTCTTGGATTATTCACCAATAACCAATCTGGTAAATCACCCTCTTTTTCTACCAACCAAAGTACTGTATTAAAAAATGGCGTACGATTAGCACCAGCGGGTCTGGTATTAACTTGATGAGAAAGTACTAATGCTCGGGTAAATAACTGATGCTCTGCTGCACTCAGATTATCAGCTCGAATGGTCAACTGTGAGGCAAAATCAATAATTAATGCAATAGGTTCGTCATTAAGATTAACAAACTTTTCTAAAGCATTTCCCAATAAATCAATTCCTGCTGCAACCCTTCCTTCTTCTGGCGTTAACCCTATTTGTTGTAATAATTTATCAGTATTAACAGCAGGTAAATCAGGTGTTTGTAAACCATAAAACCCTAATAAAGGATTCCAAATAAGTACTTGACTATACCCTACATCACGCAGAGCGCGATATAACGTTAACTCAAATGTTTGTGGTGTGATAACTTGGGGAGCCACTTCACATGCTTGTAAATCTCTAATATTACCCGACAAAACAAACTGGCTCTTTAAAGGTAAAAACCTAACTAAATCACGCATCCAACGTGGCTTATTAAACTGATAAGTCATGTACAAAATCCTTTAATAACACAGCCTCAATAATCTAAATCATCTATTATATAGAAACATATTGATATAACTAGCATTTCTTTAAAAGATCAATGATATTTATCATTCTAAATCATTTAGCTTCTAATCACTTCAAGCTGTATTATTTTAAGAGGTATTTCCAGTATCTATATGATCATACGAAATATGAGTCAATTTAATAGTACCCTTTTTTATTAAAAAACATTAATGATTCTTTATTTACGATAAATTATTAGTTTATACTGTTAAGTTTATCTAAGTAATGTAATTATTTGTAAATATAAATACTGATAACGCAATTAAGGAAAGGTTATGCCGTTTGTAAATGAATATGTCTCATACGAAGATGCTCTAAAGTATGATTTAGATAATTTATGGAATAAGTACGATTATTCTTCTAATATGTTAAAAATGCCCGAACTTTTGAATCACTTTGACGTTCACCAACATATTTGGTGTGTGGATAAGGAGCGAGACTATTGGCTATTTAACTGTGGTTTTTTAATAAATAATGATAGTATTTCGGGTTATGCCGAACCAAGTAATGAAGAGGCATTTATACTGCATGTCAATGGACAAAATATTGAATTTATTTTGGCTCACCATGGAATGGAAGCTACTGACTTATATCCTATACATTTTTCTTATGAGCTTGTGTCAATGTCACCGAGTTCTTTACCTAACATGTCTCGGGAGAGCCTGCTTAACATCTTGAAGGATGCGATAAATATCTTTAAATACAATGGTATTAGAGCTTTGGAAGAGAATGCAAAAACACTTATTGAGTTTGATTTTTAGTGTTTATTAGGGAATAGATAATTATAACAAAGGAACTTGTTATGCCATTTGTGAATGAATATGTATCATACGAAGATGCTCTAAAGTATGATTTAGATAATTTATATGATAAGTACTATTATTGGGGACTGAAAATGCCCGAAGCCTTGACTTACTTCGAAGTCCATCAGCATGCTTGGTGTGTGGATGAGGAGCGAGGCTATTGGCTATTTAACTGTGGTTATTTAATGAGTGAAGAAAGTCGTTCGGGTTATCCCGAACCCAGTGATAAAGAGGTATTTATACTGCATGTTAATGGCCAAAATATTGAATTTATTTTGTCTAGCCATGGTTTGGGAGCAACTGACTTATATCCTATACATTTTTCTTATGAGCTTGTGTCAATGTCACCAACTTGTTTACCAAACCTGTCTCGGGAGAGCCTGCTTAACATCTTGAAGGATGCGATAAATATCTTTAAATACAATGGTATTAGAGATTTGGAAGAGAATGCAAAAACACTTATTGAGTTTGATTTTTAGTGTTTATTAGGGAATAGATAATTAGAACAAAGGAACTTGTTATGCCGTTTGTAAATGAATATGTCTCATACGAAGATGCTGAAAAATATGATTTAGATAATCTATGGAATAAGTACAATTACTCCATGCTAAAAATGCCCGAACTTTTGAATCACTTTGATGTCCATCAACATTCTTGGTGTGTGGATAAGGAGCGAGGCTATTGGCTATTTAACTGTGGTTTTTTATTGAATGAAGATAGTCTTTCGGGTTTTGTCGAACCAAGTAATGAAGAGGCATTTATACTGCATGTCAATGGTCAAAATATTGTATTTATTTTAGCTCACCATGGAATGGAAGCTACTGACTTATATCCTATACATTTTTCTTATAAGCTTGTGTCAATGTCACCGAGTTCTTTGCCTAACATGTCTCGGGAGAGCCTGCTTAACATCTTGAAGGATGCGATAAATATCTTTAAATACAATGGTATTAGAGATTTGGAAGAGAATGCAAAAACACTTATTGAGTTTAATTTTTAGTGTTTATTAGGAAATAGATAATTATAACAAAGGAACTTGTTATGCCATTTGTGAATGAATATGTATCATACGAAGATGCTGAAAAGTACGATTTAGATAATTTATGGAATAAGTACAATTACTCTATGCTGAAAATGCCCGAAGCACTGAATCACTTTGAAGTTCATCAGCATGCTTGGTGTGTGGATGAGGAGCAAGGCTATTGGCTATTTAACTGTGGTCATTTAATAAATGAAGATAGTCGTTCAGGTTATCCCGAACCATCTAATAAAGAGGCATTTATACTGCATGTTAATGGTCAAAATATTGAATTTATTTTGACTAGCCATGGTTTGGAAGATAATGACGTATATCCTATCCATTTTTATTATGAACTTGTGTCAATGGCACCAACTTGTTTACCAAACCTTTCCCGCGATAGCCTGCTTACCATCTTGAAAGAGGCGTTAAATATATTTAAATACGATGGTATTAGAGATTTGGAAGAGAATGCAAAAACACTTGTTGAGTTTGATTTTTAGTGTTTATTAGGAAATAGATAATTAGAACAAAGGAACTTGTTATGCCGTTTGTAAATGAATATGTCTCATACGAAGATGCTGAAAAATATGATTTAGATAATCTATGGAATAAGTACAATTACTCCATACTAAAAATGCCCGAAGCCTTGACTTCCTATGAGGTTCATCAACATGCTTGGTGTGTGGATGAGGAACAAGGCTATTGGCTATTTAACTGTGGTCATTTAATAAATGAAGAAAGTCGTTCAGGTTATCCCGAACCATCTAATAAAGAGGCATTTATACTGCATGTCAATGGTCAAAATATTGAATTTATTTTGACTAGCCATGGTTTGGAAGATAATGACTTATATCCTATCCATTTTTCTTATGAGCTTGTGTCAATGTCACCGAGTTCTTTACCTAACATGTCTCGGGAGAGCCTGCTTAACATCTTGAAGGATGCGATAAATATCTTTAAATACAATGGTATTAGAGATTTAGAAGATAATGCAAAAACACTTATTGAGTTTGATTTTTAGTGTTTATTAGGGAATAGATAATTAGAACAAAGGAACTTGTTATGCCATTTGTAAATGAATATGTCTCATACGAAGATGCTGAAAAATATGATTTAGATAATCTATGGAATAAGTACAATTACTCCATGCTAAAAATGCCCGAACTTTTGAATCACTTTGATGTCCATCAACATTCTTGGTGTGTGGATAAGGAGCAAGGCTATTGGCTATTTAACTGTGGTCATTTAATAAATGAAGAAAGTCGTTCGGGTTATCCCGAACCCAGTGATAAAGAGGTATTTATACTGCATGTTAATGGCCAAAATATTGAATTTATTTTGTCTAGCCATGGTTTGGGAGCAACTGACTTATATCCTATACATTTTTCTTATGAGCTTGTGTCAATGTCACCAACTTGTTTACCAAACCTGTCTCGGGAGAGCCTGCTTAACATCTTGAAGGATGCGATAAATATCTTTAAATACAATGGTATCAGAGCTTTGGAAGAGAATGCAAAAACACTTATTGAGTTTGATTTTTAGTCTTTATTAGGGAATAGATAATTATAACAAAGGAACTTGTTATGTCATTTGTAAATGAATATGTCTCAGACGAAGATGCTCAAAAGTATGATTTAGATAATTTATGGAATAAGTACAATTACTCTATGCTGAAAATGCCTGAACTCTTGAATCACTTTGATGTCCATCAACATTCTTGGTGTGTGGATGAGGAGCGAGGCTATTGGCTATTTAACTGTGGTTTTTTAATAAATAATGATAGTATTTCGGGTTATGCCGAAGCAAGTGATAAAGAGGCATTTATACTGCATGTCAATGGTCAAAATATTGTATTTATTTTAGCTCACCATGGAATGGAAGCTACTGACTTATATCCTATACATTTTTCTTATAAGCTTGTGTCAATGTCACCGAGTTCTTTGCCTAACATGTCTCGGGAGAGCCTGCTTAACATCTTGAAGGATGCGATAAATATCTTTAAATACAATGGTATTAGAGATTTGGAAGAGAATGCAAAAACACTTATTGAGTTTAATTTTTAGTGTTTATTAGGAAATAGATAATTATAACAAAGGAACTTGTTATGCCATTTGTGAATGAATATGTATCATACGAAGATGCTGAAAAGTACGATTTAGATAATTTATGGAATAAGTACAATTACTCTATGCTGAAAATGCCCGAAGCCTTGACTTCCTATGAGGTTCATCAACATGCTTGGTGTGTGGATGAGGAGCGAGGCTATTGGCTATTTAACTGTGGTCATTTAATAAATGAAGAAAGTCGTTCGGGTTATCCCGAACCCAGTGATAAAGAAGTATTTATACTTCATGTCAATGGTCAAAATATTGTATTTATTTTAGCTCACCATGGAATGGAAGCTACTGACTTATATCCTATACATATTTCTTATGAGCTTGTGTCAATGTCACCGAGTTCTTTACCTAACATGTCTCGGGAGAGCCTGCTTAACATCTTGAAGGATGCGATAAATATCTTTAAATACAATGGTATCAGAGATTTAGAAGAGAATGCGAGAACACTTATTGAGTTTGATTTTTAGTGTTTATTAGGGAATAGATAATTATAACAAAGGAACTTGTTATGCCGTTTGTAAATGAATATGTCTGATACGAAGATGCTGAAAAATATGATTTAGATAATCTATGGAATAAGTACAATTACTCTATGCTGAAAATGCCCGAAGCCTTGACTTCCTATGAGGTTCATCAACATGTTTGGTGTGTGGATAAGGAGCGAGGCTATTGGCTATTTAAGTGTGGTTATTTAATAAATAATGATAGTATTTCGGGTTATGCCGAAGCAAGTAATAAAGAGGCATTTATACTACATGTCAATGGTCAAAATATTGAATTTATTTTGACTAGAAATGGTTTGGGAGCTACTGACTTATATCCTATACATTTTTGTTGGAATATTGTTTCCATGGCGCCGAGTTGTTTACAGAACGTCTATCGAGAACATCTGCTTAACATATTGAAAGAGGCTTTAAATGTCTTTAAATGCAGCTGTATTAGAGATTTAGAAGATAATGCAAAATCACTCATTGCATTTGATTTTTAGTTTTTATTAAGCAATAAATGATTATATTCTAGGAATAAGACTACTCAAAGGGACTTACGGCAGCAAAGCAGAGAAATTAGAAATATACATCAATGTGTATAATATCAATATTATTCACTTGAGATATGTTAAAAATCTCAAGTAAATAAAGAAATCCTTTAGTTTATTAAAAAGAATATCAAAAAGTTTTATTTTTGCGATAAACTAGATGAAAGTTTAGTAGCCGCAAAAAAAGTATATTCGAAATCCACCAAATCATTAATATAAAAAGGATCTTTTTGCATAATGCTTTGTGCTTCTTCAATTGAATCACTCATTACTAGAATTATACCGCCTGATTTATCTTCCAAAAGCCCTGAAGCTAAAAATTTATTTTTTGCAAAATAATTATCTAAAAATATATTATGTTCATCCAGTTTTGCAAAAATTTCTGGCATAGTTTTTTTAAACGTTAAAGTTACAATTATCATTCTATTTTTCCTTATTTAAAAAGTATTTAATTCCACATAGTAAATTTTGTATTTCGAAAAAACATTTCATTTAATTTTTAGTATTTATATATTATTTAAAAAAAACATGAATTAGACCTTTTGCTTTTTGTCCTATAATTATTACACAGTTATTTTCATAAGATACCCTTTTGGCTAATTTTTTAATCACCAGTTTTTCTATATTTTTTATGCTCTGTTTGAGCCTCATTTGAATTATTTTTATTACTATTATTGCCATTCATCAATATAGTCATTTTTTCATCTTTAGCTATTTTATATCCGATATAAAAGTTTTACTCTTTTCAAAAAAGTTTTATAACAGAATTATAATTGCCATTATCTTCGCCTTGTTCTTAATAAATTAATAGACGTTATACCAATAAATATATATCGGGCTTTTTGCAATTTAAAGAATAATCAAAACGCTCGTTAAAAATAGAATTAGCCTGAAATAAAGTCTATCACCTATCTTTTGCAAAAAAATAATCTTTATTATTCTTTAAAAGTAGAGGATGAATTTGAGAAAGAATAGCTGGAGTTAAATCTAGCTATTTTTTTATTTAAAAATTTTTCTGCTTAATTAAATAACTTTATCAACAATAATTCTTTTTGCTGTTAGATATTGTTCATCATTAAGATTAATCGCTTGATCGGTGATAACTCGGTGGATTGATTCGATCGGCTTTAATTTAAAGGGTTGTTTTTGGCCAAATTTTGAGGAATCAGTTATAATAATGTTTTCACATGGTTTAGTTAATATTGTATTGACTAATTCGGTACGCATTTGGTTTCGTCCTGAAAAACCTGTAGTTTTTAAAAAACCATCAATACCGATAAACGCTTTGTCGAAATGTAAATGTTTTATCGCAAGGCAAGCTAATTCACCCACAACACTTTCACTTTTCTTTTGATATTCTCCTCCAATGACAATCACGTTTAAATCGGTATTTTTTAGTAATTGAGCAATGTAATAACTGGAAGTAATTAAGGTAATGCGGCGAGTGTAGGCTAAATGCCTTGCTAATAAAGCGTTAGTACTTCCACCTTCAATAAAGATATGTTCATCGTTATTGACTAGCGAAGCCGCATATTCTGCAATCTTTTGTTTTAACGGGAATTTTATCTTCATGCGAGCATCAAGATTATCGCTATCGACCGCAACAGCATAACCATGTTCTCGTTTTAAATAACCGTTTTGCTCTAAGAAATTGAGATCATGACGAATGGTCACAACAGAAACATTAAATTGCTCAGCTAAATCATTGACACTAACTTGATTGAGTTCATTAACTTTATAAATAATCTGTTGTTGTCGTTCATTCATTAAATAAAGCATAGTCACCTGTTATAAAATTACCATATCCATATATTAATATAAGAGTAAACACATAAAGAAAGATAGTAATGAAATAAATCCTATTTGTCATTATAAAAGTAGCAATGATCGATTTAGTTATAAATTACTGTATTAATCATTTAAAAAAGATCACTTTGAGTGAATAAAAAAAACCTACCTCAGTAGATCTTTACTTTAATTGCCAAGGTTTATAATTACCATTAATTAGATAACTTGTTCTGTTCTTGTGGTAATATCATCGTGAATATCAGGTGATAGTGCTGCTGAATAACCAGCGACACAAACAACTGAATCATAATATATAGATTTTATTATTGAATATAGACTAGATACTATTATTATGACAAATTAAACAAAGTATAAGTAACAAACATTTATTAATAATATCAAATTGAAAAGATATATATGGAATGAGAATGCATTGGGGATAATTCTATGAATAAAAAAATACTATTTTTAATCATGCTATTTATGAGTCGTTTTGCACAAAGTCAGGAAGTAACTTGGGATCTAACTTTTGATGACAAATATAATTTACCTTTAATCATGATAAATTATCAAGGTGAAAAAATTCAGATGATATTGGACACGGGGTCTAATATAGCTTTACACCTACCGATGGATTTAATTAATAAAATCCCTAATAAAATGGAAAATTCTGAAAAAATCAGGTCGACTGATCTTTCTGGTAGTGTCACAGAACTGCGATCATTTATCATCGATAAGTTAGTGTTAAATTCTTTTACCTTTAATAATGTGCAAGTGGTCGAATATAAAGATTGGGGATTATATATTTCGAGTGATCAAACTAATAATAGTGAGGATACTAATGAAGATAAACCTGTTATTGGGCTTGGATTGTTTGATGATTATGTATTAACTATCAATTATCCTGAAAGTAATATAACCATATCAGATGATATTGCAACAAACTTAACTCCACAATGGATTGCCATTCCCTTTGACTTAAATGATGAAGGTTTGGTTGTCAATCTGTCCGATGGTATAAAGAATTATAAAATGGTTTTAGATACAGGGGCTACAGTATCACTCATCAAACAACAATCCCTGTCACCGAAATCAATTACAATAAGCGATCCTGAAGATGATTTTAAAGCTATATCACTTGATGTGAATAATGTCGCGAATGATAACGTTCTGCCAATAATAATTGATTCATTTCCTAATGAATTTCAAGCTGACGGATTATTAGGCGCCGACTTTTTAAGTAAAAACAGAGTTAAAATTGATTTTAAAAATAAGCAAATGTGGATCCAACCTATTGTAATAAAATAATTTATCTTAATATTTAAAATTGATAATCAAATCATTAAAAAAGATCTACATCAGTAGGTCTTTACTTTAATTGCTGAGGTTTATAATTATCATTAATTAGATAACATGCTCTGTTCTAGCGATAATATTATCCTGAGTATCAGGTGATAGTGCTATAAAGAATGCTGAATAACCAGCAACAAAAACAACTAAATCACGACATATAAATTTCATTATTTAATATAAATTAAATACTATTATTATGACAAATTAAACAAAGAATAAATAACAAACATTTATTAATAATATTAAATCCAAAAGATATATTAGGAATGAAAATACATCAGGGAAGATACAATGAATAAAAAAATACTATTTTTAATCATGCTATTTATGAGTCATTTTGCGCAAAGTCAGGAAGTAACTTGGGATCTAACTTTTGATGACAAATATAATTTACCTTTAATCATGATAAATTATCAAGGTGAAAAAATTCAGATGATATTGGACACGGGGTCTAATATAGCTTTACACCTACCGATGGATTTAATTAATAAAATCCCTAATAAAATAGAAAATTCTGAAAAAATCAGGTCGGTTGATCTTTTAGGTAATATTACAGAAATTAAATCATTTGTAATCGATAGATTAAGTTTAAATTCTTTTGTCTTTAACAATGTGAAGGTCGCCGAGTATAAAAAATGGGGATTGATTATTTCGAGTGATCAAACTAATAAGAGTGAGAATACTAATGAAGATAAATATGTTATTGGGCTTGGATTGTTTGATGGTTATGTATTAACTATCAATTATCCTGAAAGTAATATAACAATATCAAATGATATTTCGACTTATTTAAATCCCAATTGGATTGCAATTCCCTTTGATTTAAATGATGAAGGTTTGGTCGTGAAATTGTCTGATGGAGTAAAGAATTATAGAATGGTTTTAGACACAGGGGCTACAGTGTCAATCATAAAAGAAGAATCTCTTTCACCTTTTACAAGTAAACTTACCGTACCTGAAAATAATTTTAGATACATATCACTTGAAATGAAGGACATAGCTAGTGATAAAGTTAAAGCAATTATAATTGATTCACTTCCTGATGAATTTCAATCTGATGGGTTATTAGGCACTGATTTTTTTAGTAAAAATAGAGTTAAAATTGATTTTAGAAATAAAAAAATGTGGATTCAACCTGTTGTAATAAAATGATTTATTTTAATATTTAAAATCGATAATCAAATCATTAAAAAGACCTACATTAGTAGGTCTTTACTTTAATTGCTGAGGTTTATAATTATCATTAATTAGATAACATGCTCTGTTCTAGCGATAATATTATCCTGAGTATCAGGTGATAGTGCTGTAAAGAATGCTGAATAACCAGCAACATAAATAACTAAATCACGATATATAAATTTCATTATTGAATATAAATTAGATACTATTATTATGACAAATTAAACAAAGAATAAATAACAAACATTTATTAATAATATTAAATCCAAAAGATATATTAGGAATGAGAATACATCAGGGAAGATTCTATGAATAAAAAAATACTATTTTTAATCATGCTATTTATGAGCCGTTTTGCGCAAAGTCTGGAAGCCACTTGGGATCTAACTTTTGATAACGGATATAATTTACCTTCAGTAACAATGGACTTACAAGGTGAAAAAACTCAATTTATATTGGACACGGGATCTAAATCAGCTTTACACCTACCAATGGCTTTAATTAATAAAATTCCTAATAAAACTGAAAATGCAGAGAAAATGAAATTGAATGATTTAACAGGTGATATTAAAGAGGTTAGATCGTT
This sequence comes from Gilliamella apicola, assembly GCF_000599985.1. Classification (NCBI taxonomy): domain Bacteria; kingdom Pseudomonadati; phylum Pseudomonadota; class Gammaproteobacteria; order Orbales; family Orbaceae; genus Gilliamella; species Gilliamella apicola. The sequence goes on along the minus strand of NZ_CP007445.1, from coordinate 690,909 downwards.
TATTGTCGACAAGTTAAAATTAGGATCTTTTATTTTTAACAATGTACCAGTCCTTGAATATAAAAATTGGGGCTTATTTATACCAATTGATCTTACGAAGAATAATCATGAAAAAAAAGGAACTGATGTAGAAAAATCAGTGATTGGACTTGGTTTGTTTAAAGATTATGTATTAACTATCAATTATCCTGAAAATAAAATAACAATATCAGATGATATAAAGGTTTCTGATGACTTAAATAAAAACTGGTTTTCCATTCCCTTTTATTTAAATAATTATGGTTTAGTTATAAATTTGTTTGATGGTTTAAAAAACTACAAAATGATATTAGACACAGGAGCTGCAGTGTCAATCATAAAAGAAAAATCACTTTCACCTTTTACAAGTAAACTTACCGTACCTGAAAATAATTTTAGATACATATCACTTGAAATGAAGGGCATAGCTAGTGATAAAGTTAAAGCAATTATAATTGATTCACTTCCTGATGAATTTCAATCTGATGGGTTATTAGGCACTGATTTTTTTAGTAAAAATAGAGTTAAAATTGATTTTAGAAATAAAAAAATGTGGATTCAACCTGTTGTAATAAAATGATTTATTTTAATATTTAAAATCGATAATCAAATCATTAAAAAGACCTACATTAGTAGGTCTTTACTTTAATTGCTGAGGTTTATAATTATCATTAATTAGATAACATGCTCTGTTCTAGCGATAATATTATCCTGAGTATCAGGTGATAGTGCTGTAAAGAATGCTGAATAACCAGCAACATAAATAACTAAATCACGATATATAAATTTCATTATTGAATATAAATTAGATACTATTATTATGACAAATTAAACAAAGAATAAATAACAAACATTTATTAATAATATTAAATCCAAAAGATATATTAGGAATGAGAATACATCAGGGAAGATTCTATGAATAAAAAAATACTATTTTTAATCATGCTATTTATGAGCCGTTTTGCGCAAAGTCTGGAAGCCACTTGGGATCTAACTTTTGATAACGGCTATAATTTACCTTCAGTAACAATGGACTTACAAGGTGAAAAAACTCAATTTATATTTGACACGGGATCTAAATCAGCTTTACACCTACCAATGGCTTTAATTAATAAAATTCCTAATAAAACTGAAAATACAGAGAAAATGAAATTGAATGATTTAACAGGTGATATTAAAGAGGTTAGATCGTTTATTGTCGACAAGTTAAAATTAGGATCTTTTATTTTTAACAATGTACAAGTCCTTGAATATAAAAATTGGGGCTTATTTATACCAATTGATCTTACTAAGAGTAATCATGAAAAAAAAGGAACTGATGCAGAAAAATCAGTGATTGGACTTGGTTTGTTTAAAGATTATGTATTAACTATCAATTACCCTGAAAATAAAATAACAATATCAGATGATATAAAGGTTTCTGATGACTTAAATAAAAATTGGTTTTCCATTCCCTTTCATTTAAATAATTATGGTTTAGTTATAAATTTGTTTGATGGTTTAAGAAACTACGAAATGATATTAGACACAGGAGCTGCAGTGTCAATCATAAAAGAAAAATCACTTTCACCTTTTTCAAAAAAACTTACCATACCGAAATATAATTTTAGATATACAGCACTTGAAATGGCAGACTTAGATAGTGTAAAAGTTGAAGCAATTATAATTGATTCTCTTCCTGATGTATTTGAACCTGATGGGATACTAGGATCAAATTTTTTTCGTGAAAATATAGTTAAGATTGATTTTAAAAATAAGCAAATGTGGATTCAACCTGCTGTGATAAAATGATTTATTTTAATATTTAAAATCGATAATCAAATCATTAAAAAAGACCTACATCAGTAGGTCTTTACTTTAATTGTTGAGGTTTATAATTAATTAGATTACATGCTCTGTTCTAGCGATAATATCATCCTGAGTATCGGGTGATAGTGCTGTAAAGAATGCGGAATAACCAGCAACACGAACAACTAAGTCACGATATTGATCCGGATGTGCTTTAGCAGCAAGTAACGTATCACGTGAAACAACATTATATTGAACATGCCATCCTTTATGAACTTCAAAGAATGTTCTTAGCATCATCATAAGTTTTAACTTATCACGCGGATTGTCTAAGGTTGATGGGTTGAGTTTTTGGTTTAAAAGCACGCCACCAAGAATCTTATCCGTTGGTAATTTACCTAATGAGTTAAATACTGCTGTTGGCCCTAATGTATCAGTACCAGATGATGGGCTGGCACCTTCAGCTAACGGTGTCCATGCTTTTCGTCCATCAGGTGTTGCTGCAGTTTGTGCACCAAATGGCACATTGGCAGAGATAGATGAAGTACCGGCGTAATAAGTACCACCAATTGGACCACGACCATAGCGAGGGTTGCGATAATTTTTTAACTCATCAATATAGTAGTTATATAGTTCAGCTAAAAGATAATCCACTTCATCATTATCATTACCGTATTTAGGTGCATTATTGAGTAGACGTTGACGTAATTGTTCGCCCGCAGAACCTTCAAAGTTTTCTGCTAATGCTTTAGCTAAATCGGACTGTTTGATAGTGTGTTCATCAAAAATTAATTTTTTAACTGCTTCAAAGCTGTTAGTAGTATTTGCCAGTCCGACTTGTAAACCTGATACCCAATCATATTTCGCGCCACCTTGTTTAAGAGTTTTACCCCGTTCAATACAATCATCAACTAATACTGAACAGATAATGTCATGCGCATTTTCTTCTAAGATAGTGTCAATCACATACTCAATTTCGATTGATTTTCGAGTGTAGTAGCGAATTTGTTTATCCCATTGGGCTTTGACTTCGTCAAAACTTTTGAAGTTATTTTTACTAAGTGCTTGTTCTTGCGGTAGGTAAACAACACCACTGGTTGCATCTTTACCACCCTCTAAAGTTGCTAGTGCAACACGAGCAAAGTTAATAAAACTCATACCTGTGCAGCGATAACCCCATTTACCCGGTACTGCAGTTTCAATACAGCCGATAGCAGAATATTGGTAAGCGTCTTCACGTTCTACGCCGAGTTTAATAAACTCAGGAATAACGATTTCGTCATTATTAAACGCTGGCATACCAAAACCACAACGAATAACTTGTACGCAAGCATCTAAAAAGTCATCACTCATTCCAGCATGATAGCGCACACTTAAATTAGGTTGAGTTGATTTTAATCGTCCGCAAGACTCTAAAATAGCATAAGATAATGAGTTAACGGCATCAACAGCGACATCATCTACCAGCTTTTGACCACCAATTGTCACGTTTTGATACATCGGACTACCAGCTGAGCTTTTAGAGTGTGAGCCTGAACGGATTTTATTGACTTCTAATAGTTTTAACCAACAGCTGTGCAATAACTCAATTGCCGCTTCGCGAGATAATGTTTTTTCTTGCTCAACATCTTTTTCATACCATGAAGAAAGATATTGGTCCATGCGACCGAACGATACTGAGTGACCATTTGATTCAATTTGTAACAATAACATAACAAAATAACATAATTGGACAGCTTGCCAGAATGTTTCTGGTGGTTTATGAGCGATAACATCACAGTTTTTAGCAATCTGTAATAACTCATCTTTACGCCATAAACGTTCTTCTTTAGTTGCCATTTCACGGGCTAATTGAGCATAACGTTCAATGTATTCACTCATGGCCTGCATTGAAATTTCAGACGCTTTTAGGAAATGATCTTTATGGAAATCATCAAAATCAGTGATATTGATACGACTACGACGTTCTTTAATTTTATCAATAATGCCATCTATGCCTTTTTCCAAAATAAATGGGAAGTTAACAGCAAGATGAGCATCACCAGAATTCATATTCCCTTCAGCTTTGATCATAACGGTATCAAGCAATGATTTGTGTTCATCACTGAATAGTGCATAACAGCGATCAAGCACCGTTTGACCGTGCCACCATGGGCAAACGCGGTGTAAAACTTCTTTATCGTGTTCGGTAACTTCAAATCCTGCACCAGGACGATCACCTAATACATCTATCTCTTTTTCAACCCAACCTACGGTATACTCTGGAAATATTGGTGCAGCTCTTGGTGAACTTGCTTGGTTACCAACGATTAATTCGTCGTGTTTTATCCAAATTGTTTTTTTACTTAAATGATTTGCTAATGCATAAGCGCGACGTAATACAACTGGCTTTGCCAAATGTTCTTGGTAAGATTCGGTATAATGTTCTGCGCGTTCTACGCAAATTGGTGGTTTAATAATATGAATCAATGCATTTTTATGTGCTTTAATCCTTGGTGTGACAGTGGTAAGGTCTAGAGTAGACATAAGGTTCTCCTTGGTTATCCTCGTAAAACAGCGGTTAACTGTTTTTGTTTGGCATAGTTGGTTGCAAAATCAATGATATTTGCGTCGTTTAGAGGTTCTTTCGGTGCGTAATAAGGCAGATCGAGCATTTTGTATTTGTTTATACCTAAAGTGTGATACGGTAAAAAATGAATCTCATCAGTCGGTATTTCGCTAGCGACAAAATCGACAATACTTTTTATCGATTTTTCATCAGCATTGAATCCTTGAATCAATGGCACTCGGACAATGATTTTTTTATTAGCGTTAGCAAGATGTTGGAAGTTTTTTAAAATCCGTTTGGCTGAACCTTTGGTCCAAGTATAGAAAATAGACTCGTCAGTATGTTTTAAATCAGCCAAGAAAAGATCTAAATACGGTAACGAAGCTTCTATGTTCTTCCAAGGAACATGCAGACACGTCTCAACCGCGGTGTGATAGCTTTGTTGCTTGCAAGCAGCTAGAATTTCTTGACTTAATTTGGGTTGCATAAATGGTTCACCGCCAGATAATGTTACCCCTCCACCAGAACGTTGATAAAAAGGACTATCCTTATTAATGGTTTGCATCACCTCTTGTACTGATAACGATTCACCACACACGGTTAATGCTAAACTTGGACAAATATTTTGCATTTTTTTATAATCAGCTTGTTCAAATTCTTTTCGATTAATCCGAATATGTCCATTTGATTTATTAATTAAATTTGGGCAAGATGCAGAACAAAGATCACAATCATTCATGCAAAGCCTTTCATCGAACAGAATTTCTTGCTTAGCAGATTGGCTTTCTGGGTTCTGACACCAAAAACACCCTAAAGAGCACCCTTTTAAGAAAACTACTGTTCGAATCCCTGGTCCATCATGAGTGGAATATCGTTGTAAATTAAAAATCATACATTGCCTCAATATTTTTTCTACATATTAATAACTTTCGAACGAAAGTGTCTGTGATTTAGATCTCATTTTGAGGTATTTAAATCAAAAGTAAGATCTTGATCACGTTTTAGAATTGAATCATTTTTCTGAATTATTGATCTTTCTGCAGAAAATTTATTTAAACCTTAATCAAAAAATATGAGAAAGACCAAGAGGAAAAATAAGTAAAGTTTACCCTAACCCTAATTAATAATTGAAATCATAGAGAAATTATATAAATAGTTTCTCTATTAAAAGATAGATGAGAATTTTCGAAAATTTTTACGTAATAAGTTCTCCCCAACAAATTCGCCTATACAATTTTTTATTTGAATTATAGAAAGAATTTCAAAATTATCTATTTCCGATAAATATCTTACAACTTAATAAATTGTTGTGCTTCCGTAATTGTGATCGAGTTTAAAGGAGATCATTGACTAATTTTGCAGTTTATTATTTTCTACTAGGAATTTGGTGGGGATATTACATTAAATAGAATTTTATCTAGTACAGTCGTAGCAACTAATTAAGTTTGGTGGAGTTTTGTTGCTACTTGTGTCGTTAAAGCAAGAAGTAGCCAATAACTGACTGACGCTTTAGTCCAATCCTTTTCAACTTCGCTGAGTTTCATATCACTACTGCTATAACTCATTTCTAATTTTTTTCGTGTCTCTTTTTTTATGGAGTTGCCAAACCATAATAAATATTCACCGATATACATTAACCTTTACATCCCTTTTTTTAATCACTATTACCGTAATCAACGTATTTTCCGGTTTTTTCATCCAAAACGCACCACTCTAATCGGCTTTCTAAAATGCCTTTTTGTACGTCAGGTGGATAGTCTGATAAGGTTGTTTCTTTGGGTATGGGTTTGCCTTTTTTGCCTGCTTGCCTAATCACCTTTGGCCAACGTGGCTGCCAGCATAAACATTCCGATATAAAATAACCTGCCGTGTAAACGGGTAATAGTATTAAAAATATCGGGATTAATAACAGATACATCACTATACTTTTTGAATTTTGTGCTACGTGGATCATCGGGCTGATATGACCACCTAATCCATGAAATGGCATTGGTAAATGGGTGCTAAGTCTTGGTTTGGGTAAATTTTCTGGGCCATCTTCCATATAACGGCGAATAAATTCCCATTCATCTTTATAGTCTTGACCTTTATAAGTATTTTTACCTATCCCGACTGAGTGAGCAATAGGAAAACCCGTTTTATAAGGATGAAAAACAATTAAATTTACCATATTGGTACCACTCATATCCGAACCACTATCACCAAAGTTACCCGGCATAATATGATCCCATTTAAATACGACAGTACCGCCGCAATATTTAGGGCGCTGAATATAAACTTGCCTTGTTATCCGATTAAATCGTACCCGTATATGGCGTACGGTAAACAGTTCCAATCGATAAACATAACGGAAATAGCGGAAGCATAAATAAAGTGAAGGAAAAAAAACAATAGAATAGAATATGATAGCTATTATATGACCAGCTATCTTAGCTGTTTCACCACAATATAACATTATAATATGATCAATACAGTAATAACCTGAACTAAAAGGAATAAAAAAAATTAATAGACTAATCCAAGTGAGAATCCCTCGAAAATTTTCAAACATTCCACCACGAATATCGAGATAGCGATCGTTATAAGCATAGTATGGACCAATGGCTCTTGGGTTATTACTGACTGACGCTTTAGTCCAATCCTTTTCAACTTCGCTAAGTTTCATATCACTACTGCTATAACTCATTTCTAATTTTTTTCGTGTCTCTTTTTTTATGGAGTTGCCAAACCATAATAAATATTCACCTATATACATTAACTTTTACATCCCTTTTTTAATCACTATTACCGTAATCAACGTATTTTCCGGTTTTTTCATCCAAAACACACCACTCTAATCGGCTCTCTAAAATGCCTTTTTGCACGTCAGGTGGATAGTCTGATAAGGTTGTTTCTTTGGGTATGGGTTTGCCTTTTTTGCCTGCTTGCCTAATCACCTTTGGCCAACGTGGCTGCCAGCATAAACATTCCGATATAAAATAACCTGCCGTGTAAACGGGTAATAGTATTAAAAATACCGGGATTAATAACAGATACATCACTATACTTTTTGAATTTTTTGCAGCGTGGATCATCGGGCTGATATGGCCACCTAATCCATGAAATGGCATTGGTAAATGGGTGCTAAGTCTTGGTTTGGGTAAATTTTCTGGGCCATCTTCCATATAACGGCGAATAAATTCCCATTCATCTTTATAGTCTTGACCTTTATAGGTATTTTTCCCTATCCCGACTGAATGAGCAACAGGAAAACCCGTTTTATAAGGATGAAAAACAATTAAATTCACCATATTGGTGCCACTCATATCCGAGCCACTGTCACCAAAGTTACCCGGCATAATATGATCCCATTTAAATACGACAGTACCGCCGCAATATTTAGGGCGCTGAATATAAACTTGCCTTGTTACCCGATTAAAGCGTACCCGTATATGGCGTATGGTAAACAGTTCCAATCGATAGACATAACGGAAATAGCGGATGCATAAATATATTAAAACTAAAGAAGTAATTAAAAAACAAATCATTGCAAATATATCAGAAGCAATGTTTTCATTCTCACTATTATATAATTGTGAAGCAATTATAAATGCAAAATAAATGCCTGTTAAAGGAAACATAAATATTAGTATGGAGAGCCATGTAACAATCCCTCGAAAATTTTCAAACATTCCACCACGAATCTCAAGATAGCGATCGTTATAAGCATAGTATGGACCAATGGCTCTTGGGTTATTACTGACTGACGCTTTAGTCCAATCCTTTTCAACTTCACTGAGTTTCATATCACTACTGCTATAACTTATTTCTAATTTTTTTCGTGTCTCTTTTTTTATGGAGTTGCCAAACCATAATAAATATTCACCGATATACATTAACCTTTACATCCCCTTTTTTAATCACTATTACCATAATCAACGTATTTTCCGGTTTTTTCATCCAAAACACACCACTCTAATCGGCTCTCTAAAATGCCTTTTTGCACGTCAGGTGGATAGTCTGATAAGGTTGTTTCTTTGGGTATGGGTTTGCCTTTTTTACCTGCTTGCCTAATCACCTTTGGCCAACGTGGCTGCCAGCATAAACATTCCGATATAAAATAACCTGCCGTGTAAACGGGTAATAGTATTAAAAATACCGGGATTAATAACAGATACATCACTATACTTTTTGAATTTTTTGCAGCGTGGATCATCGGGCTGATATGACCACCTAATCCATGAAATGGCATTGGTAAATGGGTGCTAAGTCTTGGTTTGGGTAAATTTTCTGGGCCATCTTCCATATAACGGCGAATAAATTCCCATTCATCTTTATAGTCTTGACCTTTATAGGTATTTTTACCTATCCCGACTGAGTGAGCAACAGGAAAACCCGTTTTATAAGGATGAAAAACAATTAAATTCACCATATTGGTGCCACTCATATCCGAACCGCTGTCGCCAAAGTTACCCGGCATAATATGATCCCATTTAAATACGACAGTACCACCGCAATATTTAGGGCGCTGAATATAAACTTGCCTTGTTACCCGATTAAAGCGTACCCGTATATGGCGTATGGTAAACAGTTCCAATCGATAAACATAACGGAAATAGCGGAAGCATAAATATATTAAAACTAAAGAAGTAATTAAAAAACAAATCATTGCAACAGCATTCGACGCGACGTCCTTTATTTCATGATTATAAAGTTCAAACATGATACTTAATCCCAAGTAACAACCAGATAATGTTACATAAAATGCTAAAAGACTAATCCAAGTGATAATCCCTCGAAAATTTTCAAACATTCCACCACGAATCTCAAGATAGCGATCGTTATAGGCATAGTATGGACCAATGGCTCTTGGGTTATTACTAACTGACTCTTTAGTCCAATCCTTTTCAACTTCGCTGAGTTTCATATCACTACTGCTATAACTCATTTCTAATTTTTTTCGTGTCTCTTTTTTTATGGAGTTGCCAAACCATAATAAATATTCACCAATATACATTAATTTTTACATTCCTTTTTTAATCACTATTACCATAATCAACGTATTTCCCGGTTTTTTCATCCAAAACGCACCACTCTAATCGACTCTCTAAAATGCCTTTTTGTACGTCAGGTGGATAGTCTGATAAGGTTGTTTCTTTGGGTATGGGTTTGCCTTTTTTACCTGCTTGCCTAATCACCTTTGGCCAACGTGGCTGCCAGCATAAACATTCCGATATAAAATAACCTGCTGTATAAACGGGTAATAGTATTAAAAATACCGGGATTAATAACAGATACATCACTATACTTTTTGAATTTTTTGCAGCGTGGATCATCGGGCTGATATGGCCACCTAATCCATGAAATGGCATTGGTAAATGGGTGCTAAGTCTTGGTTTGGGTAAATTTTCTGGGCCATCTTCCATATAACGGCGAATAAATTCCCATTCATCTTTATAGTCTTGACCTTTATAGGTATTTTTACCTATCCCGACTGAGTGAGCAATAGGAAAACCCGTTTTATAAGGATGAAAAACAATTAAATTCACCATATTGGTGCCACTCATATCCGAATCGCTGTCGCCAAAGTTACCCGGCATAATATGATCCCATTTAAATACGACGGTACCGCCGCAATATTTAGGGCGCTGAATATAAACTTGCCTTGTTACCCGATTAAACCGTACCCGTATATGGCGTATGGTAAACAGTTCCAATCGATAAACATAACGGAAATATCTGATATATAAATAAATAAGAATCAATGATATAATGGCAAAAATAATCATAGCGAAAATTCCAGAACCAATTTTATCGGCGTCCCATTGATTGTTATTTATTTTAAAAAATATTATAAGTACATAAAAGCTACTAGTTATAGGAATTAAAAATATGAGCAGAGAAATCCAAGTGAGAATCCCTCTAAAATTTTCAAACATTCCACCACGAATCTCGAGATAGCGATCGTTATAGGCATAGTATGGACCAATGGCTCTTGGGTTATTACTAACTGACGCTTTAGTCCAATCCTTTTCAACTTCGCTGAGTTTCATATCACTACTGCTATAACTTATTTCTAATTTTTTTCGTGTCTCTTTTTTTATGGAGTTGCCAAACCATAATAAATATTCACCGATATACATTAACCTTTACATCCCCTTTTTTAATCACTATTACCATAATCAACGTATTTTCCGGTTTTTTCATCCAAAACACACCACTCTAATCGGCTCTCTAAAATGCCTTTTTGCACGTCAGGTGGATAGTCTGATAAGGTTGTTTCTTTGGGTATGGGTTTGCCTTTTTTACCTGCTTGCCTAATCACCTTTGGCCAACGTGGCTGCCAGCATAAACATTCCGATATAAAATAACCTGCCGTGTAAACGGGTAATAGTATTAAAAATACCGGGATTAATAACAGATACATCACTATACTTTTTGAATTTTTTGCAGCGTGGATCATCGGGCTGATATGACCACCTAATCCATGAAATGGCATTGGTAAATGGGTGCTAAGTCTTGGTTTGGGTAAATTTTCTGGGCCATCTTCCATATAACGGCGAATAAATTCCCATTCATCTTTATAGTCTTGACCTTTATAGGTATTTTTCCCTATCCCGACTGAGTGAGCAATAGGAAAACCCGTTTTATAAGGATGAAAAACAATTAAATTTACCATATTGGTGCCACTCATATCTGAACCACTGTCACCAAAGTTACCCGGCATAATATGATCCCATTTAAATACGACAGTACCGCCGCAATATTTAGGGCGCTGAATATAAACTTGCCTTGTTACCCGATTAAAACGTACCCGTATATGGCGTACGGTAAACAGTTCCAATCGATATACATAACGGAAATAGCGAATGCACAAATATATTAAAATTGAAGTAACTATCAAAAAAAACATTATTGTAAATATACCAGAAGCAACATTTCCTCTTTCATGATTATATAGCCTTGAAGCTATTGTTAATGCCATTAACATGCTAAATACAGGAGCAGAAAATATCAATAAACTTATCCAAGTAACAATCCCTCGAAAATTTTCAAACATTCCACCTCGAATCTCGAGATAGCGATCGTTATAGGCATAGTACGGACCAATGGCTCTTGGGTTATTACTAACTGACGCTTTAGTCCAATCCTTTTCAACTTCGCTAAGTTTCATATCACTATTGCTATAACTCATTTCTAATTTTTTTCGTGTCTCTTTTTTTATGGAGTTGCCAAACCATAATAAATATTCACCGATATACATTTATAATGTCTCCGTAATAGCTTGATTCCAGGTTGTTAATTCTTCAGTTAAATCTGCAAATTTTTTACGGTCTGGTTCCTTGCCAAAACAGCAGCGATCAAACCATTTTTGAAGTGCATTCTCATCAATAATAATAAGCACACACGACGCAATTAACGTAATAAATGAAGCCATAAATACAATTCTCCCTATAACAAGGGCATTCCTGAGTGCAAAGCGTCCAATTGAAAGCCCCAAATCAGCTATTTTCACCCAAATGGTTCGTTCTGTACTATAACTAACAATCCTATCTAACCATGGTGCAAGCGTACCTAGTACAATTACAAATTGCCCAATACTAAGCGCCAAAGTTGCCAGCCCTCTCGCAAAATAAGCAGTGGCAATAATGTCCTTATCTTTTTTGCTTGTTTCATAACCATCAATAAAATCTAATACTGCCATTACCCCCCCAGCTATTGTGGATATACTTGCCGACCACAAAAACAACCGACCAAAGGCATTAATAGTAACATGTGCAATTTTAGAATTTGGTTTGTTACCAATGCTATATTCAATTGTGCTTATATATACCTGTAAGCCGGCAGCAATGCTTGTCACTACTGATGTTATGAGTTCAGTTAATTCCCGAGCATTATTCATATGACCTGTTTTAACTTTTTGGTATGAATCGTAAGCGCTGAATCCAAGTAACACGATAGCAAAACGAGTATTGACTAAATCAGCATTTCGGAAGTTTTCTTGTGCAATATTTTCAAGTTGCGGAACCCCTCGTACAGGGTCAGCTGAAAATCTTACACGATTAATATTATAACCCTGACGATACATATTAGTCGCGGTTTGATTAAGCGAGCTTATGATAAGATTCCCCACAGCATTGTGGAGACGCACCTCGGCACTCGATACAGTAATTCTTAAAAAATTTCTTACTAAATCTGTTAATGTCACGGATAATATTGCTATTGGAAATCCTCGTTCTGCTAGTTGATCTATAATAGAACCTACTGTGTTAATATGTTCAGTAAGGTTATTTAATAGTTCAATTGCTTTATTAACATTGGGATCAGTCTCATCTGTTTCTGGAGCATCAATTATCGCAATTGATCGTTGTATATCTAAATATTGATTGATGTCATCAATTAAACTTTTATTGTTAAAAAGGTATGTACGCATAACTAAGTTATCACGGGTAATTTGCGATGCATTCCACCATTGGTCAAGTATATCGGTAATTTCTGACGAACTGCTTGTGCCATGTAGGCACATACTCATCTGAAATTGAAACATAATTCCGTCGAGTTTTTTACTTTCATCATAAAGATCTAATGCTCTAATCAATTGCTCCGATTTTAACCATTTTATGTAGTCTTTAGTTCTTAGCTTTGCAAGTTTTTCAGCTTGTTCTGATTTTTCTTTAAAATCATTTTCAAATTTATTAAATTTTTCTTGTGATAAACGACTCCAATATTTTTCTTGAAACTCTTTCTCTGCTAGCTCTTTTGTATAGATAGATTGCACATTTTCGTTATACCATTCTTCACTCTTATCAAGTATTTTATTACTTTGGTTTTTAAGACCTTCAGGAATATAAATGCCTTGCATTGCTTTATTATTCTGTTTTTTTTGCCGTTCAACCGATTTCGAATAACTCTGTATTAACTGTTTTATGCGGCGATCATGAAATGACTTTTTAAATTCATCAAGTTGTTTTTTAACAATTAGACGATGTTCATTCGAAATCCCTTCATTATCTTTAGCTTCCATCCAGGGTTTCATTTTTTTTTCAAGTGCTTCGTTACGACGATTATTTAAACTTTGTGTAATTCCTATCGCATCGTTAACTACAATTGCCGCACCTTTGCGAGCGTTTAATTTTTTACAGAGTGATAAATAACGACCATAATATTTCTGAATATCTTTATCAAAAAAAGTGGCGCGATTTGTATATATGTAATGAGTTAATTGAAGTTGTTTGTAAGCATTATCCCGTTCTCCAAGTTTAAATTCATAAGGCAATTTACTGCGCAAAAAAGCTTCTTGTTCGGCAATCTCTATTGCCGTTGAAAACTCTAGTATATTTGAAAGTAAAGCTTCATCTTTTATCGATCTCTGACCACTTCGTATTTGCTCTGGTGTCATACCTTCTAGTTCGAATTCTGGAGTAGTCAGGTAAAAATCTAACCGTTCATTAGTTATTTTATTTGGACTAAAAATAAAATGAATTTTATAGATATCTTTACTATTTTTAAAACTGATATATGAAGCATCCGCTCCGTCAGTAGCTATATTGCAATTATAATCAGGTGGTATAGAGGGTATCGTATTAATATTTTCAAACTCCGTTAAACATCCTTCAGGGCTGGAAGAAAATGCTCGCCACTCTTTCTTACCATTTTTATAGTCAACAAGCACATATAAATAACCTTGCCTAAGCATTTGTATACAATAATTAGAGTGTTCTAATGGTAAATTTTTTACCATTTCTTGAGCAAAATCTGGTAAAGGAGGAACTTCTACATTAGCTTTAAGATTATTTTTTATTATATGGTTTTTAGCTAAATAACCGCTAACTGATAACCGAGTAGGTAGAACAATTAAATCGCCTTCTTTTTCTTGACATTTTGGACACCGCCTACCAGAATCGTTCTCCTTAATTTTTGCAGCTGCTATTAATTTAATTAATTTGTCCATTGATGACATATTTTATTCCTGCTCTAATTGTTGTAAATATTGTTTAATTTCATAAATATTATTATTTTTCATTATATTGTAAAATTGATTGTAGGTGGTTTTCCGAAAAAATTGCTCAGATTTTTCCATAACATGATTAACAATATAATCCATTTTCTGTTGTTCTGGGGTATCAAATGAAGTCTTATAAATCCATTCTAAAATCAGTGTTAGAGTGTTTTGTTGACTGTCTGACAAAGGGGAATTTTGTTGTCTCATCATTTGATATTCATAAGCGTTATAAGCTTGAGCAATATTAATTTTTTGCCATTGATTTGTTGTTATTTCATAATCAATATCTGACAGTATTAATTTTGGTTTGTGATGTAATTCGATATAACTATTTTGCCAATAGTACCAATATTGAATGACGCCTAATAATTGATTTAATTGCTTTTTATTTAAAATATTTACTAAATGTTTTAAGACATATGGATCATAAAATCTTAAAAAATAATATTTAGCTTTATATAACATAAACATAGCATTGCTAATGTGATTTTGTATGCTTTTTATATTATGCGGTGAGGTAATTAAAGCAATTGCAGCCGATTGATTACTCTTTAACTCACTAATCACTTGATCAACATAACTTACTCCTTTCCTTATTGTACATAGCTGTAAGCATTCATGATCCTGTGAAACCGTATCTTGTCTATCTCGAATTGGTACAATTGATTCAAATTCAAAATTATGTTCAAAGAAAAAATCATCGTTAATTTTTGGATCAATTAATAAATATACCTTGCCAAATCGATTGATTTGCTTAGCTATAATATTACTAATATCTGTTTCTGCTATGTTTTTAATCATTGTTATCTTTCCACAATAATAGCATGCTTATTTGCTTCATCTTGTTGTACACCATTGCATATCGATGGTAATTCCCGTTGAATGTTTCTTTGTGCCGGCCCCATTTTCTGCATAGCATTACTTTTTATATAAACATTATCAGCCGTACCCAGTTCAATCCCTGCACTGCTAATTTTGATGTATGAACCACCACACATTAACGTCAGCTCTTCACTTGCGGTAACCGTCAGTTCACCATCAACACTATCTATTTTAATATCTTGCTTGGCGGCCATATTCAGGTTGGCATTTTGTGCTTGCACCTCAACATCCCCTTGGTTAGCAAAGACTTTCATTCCCGATTTATGGGCAAATAGACCGATGGATTCACCGGATGAGACGGTTATGTTTTTTAACGCATTGATGTCAGTTTGGTTTTCACTGGTTACTGAAACACTGTTCGAAGTGGACAATTGGATGTTTTCAGGACTGGTTAAAGCAATGCCCTCTTGTGCATAAGCAAGAATACCACTTTGGGCTAACTGGGTTAATGTTGTTTTAAGTTGTTCTTGACTGTCAGTGTCTGCACCATGGGCTTCAGAGGCGGTTGCCGCATTTTGTAAGGCTTTGGCAATTGATAGTGCATTTTCAAGCTGAGTAATGGCAGCTTGCATATCAAGCTGTTTACCCTGTGCTTTAGGCTCGGTCTGACTGGTCAGGTATAAGCCTTTATTGGCAGCAATTGCTCCCCACTCATCGGTGCGCAGTTCAAACCCTTCACCTCGCTGGGTTTTGTTTTGGTCAACTAAATGCCCAATGTTAAGTTGGGTTTTACCATATTCGGTCGCTAACTTGATGTGCTCTTGTCCGCGTTTATCATCCATCCGTAACTTATTGTTCGCCGGTGTGCGAATTACATTACGATGTTTGTTTATGGTGGTCACATGGTCAGGGTGTTGACTGTCATGCATTGCATGTGCAATATAAGGTCGGTCTGGATTACCGTTAGTAAAGGCAACCGCAACTTCTGTGCCGTCAATCAGTGGAAAGTGAAAACCATAGGTACTGCCGGCATACGGTTTAGCCAGTCTTAGCCATAAACTCTCTTCACCGTTTCGCCACTCTTTTAAGTCAAAGTTAAATTTAACCCGATAGCGCCCTTGTGTATCAATATAACCATAGGTGTCATTATCCGGACTGGTTACCCGTGCCGGTAAGGTGCCATCAATGGTTGGGAAAGGAATCGGCTCTGGGCGGTAAGGTTTTAATGGCTGGTAAGGTATCGCGGTAAAACTCAGTTCATAAGCATCACTGCGGTTTCCCTGACCCTGCACCGTTAATATCATTATCCCTTCATCGATTCCGGCAATCGCACTGCCTTTGATGCGGATATGTTGACCTGGGGCTAAATTGGCCTGATTACTTTTACCTCGGATAAGAATTTGACGACTAATCGCTCGCTCATGACGAATGCGGGCATACCATTCACCACTTTCAACACCATTACTCGTGTTACCTGAGTTAGTGCTAATATCACTGCTGTTATCGTTATTATTGCCGTTACTGTCGTCGGTATCGATATCACCACTGTTTTCATCATCGCCATCATTATTATTGTTGGTGTCACTATCAATTCCATTATTGCTGTTACCATTACTATTTAACCCTTTATAGTGCTCATCATAACGGTAATCAGTGCCATAAGTGGTGTTATCTTTCAGTTGGCTGTTAACTTCACCCAGTAAGTTCGCCTGCGCATCTCGGTAGTTATAATCTTGTACTTGTACCGAAACTTCCACCATTTGACTGTGCAAGGTCATATCCCAGACACTTTCAACGCCGTTATCCAGTGTGCCACTTGGTTGTTTGTAGACAATATCAGCCACCTGCTGATAACCTTGTTCATAATCACTGATGACCATCACATCACAATTGTGTTCACCATGGGTTTCAAATCGGAAATAGACACCCACATCAGCAAGCAGTCTTTGAATAAACTCAAGGTCACTCTCTTGCCACTGGGTGATAAATTCACGCTCAGGGTATTGCTCTTTAAGTGCTAAACGATAATCAATCCCGGTATAACCATGACCGCGCAATACCTCTTCAACCACACTGATAACGCTCTGATTTTGAAAAATAGCACAGTTATGACTTAATGACAGTTTGGCTAATTGCGAGGACAAAACCACCTGATAACGGGCTTCGTCATTACTTACTGATAATTGATTGAACTGGGTTATCACACCATAAAGAGTACGGGAGCCACCTTGAGATAATAATGAGTTTAAGGAATTAAGTGGATTGAGTTGCGTTAAAGAGTTAAGCGAATCGAGTGGATTGGATTGTGTAAACTTATCTAACTGTTTTAATGGCTCGGACTGTTTTAATGCTTGTAAAGGATTGGCGGAGGTTAAAGAATTGAGCGCATCAAGTCCTTTCGTTGCAATATCACTTAAATGGTTAGAATTCGCCGAGTTAAAACTCAAACGGGCATTTTGATTAAGAAATGACTCGACAAGAAGATGTTTATTTGAGCTGGTAAAAGTAATAGTGTAATACCAAGGCTGGTTAAGTTGTTCATTACCTTCAACCTGTAAGATTGAAACCTCAGCAGGTAAATCTTCGATATTTAATGTATAACGATTGTGACCCGCGCCATTAACCAAACCATTCTTTAAACCACGACTTAAACCATTCCCCAACTGACTAATCAGATTGGTTAATCCTTTATCCATGTTATCCTCGATATATTTCATATACATAGCAAATACGACTATGCTTTATTGAACTGTGTTTATTGTTATTAATAATTATTTAGTGTTATTTTTTACTAAAAAATTGATTATTTTAGAATTTATTATTATAAGTAAAACGCTTTAATGAATTAATGTTAAAAAACAACCTAAAAAAGAGTATAAAAATACCTTAATCTGCATATTTTGCAACCTTTTTTTGAAATTTCCTTTAACTTAAATTAGATAGATAACTTACTGATATCATTAATTAATTAACAAAATATAATTAAAATATATTGCTTAAGAATTATCAAAAAAGGATTTATATAATATAGATTTTTCAGATTTTTTTATTGAGTATTTTGCAAAGAATTTTTATTAAAAGTTATATCTAAAAAATTCTTTTGACTGAAACATAGCCATAACCTCAAACTTTTTGACAAAATGACTGACTGTACAACGATAAAAATTATTTTTTAAACTATCGATAAGATAGTGAATAGAATTTTAGTATGATTAAATAATTAAATTAAATTTTATATAAAAAGTTAATTATATTAGTTAGTTATAACTTATTTTGTAAAAAATATTCAGGAGTGTATGTCATTTCGTTATTAAAAGTGCAATGTATATCAGGGATATATGAATTTAGTTCTACTTTAACCAATTGACTAATTGACTACTCAATAAAATAGATATCTTGTACTAAAAAATCAGCCCGAGAATTACTGATTATGTCTTTATATTTAACATTTTTATTATGCCCATATCCAATAGTATACAAACCTGCTTGACATTTATATGCTGCTAATTTTAGACTTTCAAAGCTATTTATTATATCGGTAACATTTTAATTAATAACCATTAAATTTTATTATGACTGATAATTCTTGAGCTATTCGTTAAGTAGTAAGTTTATTTTGATAATAAACAGAAACTAAAAAACACTATTTTTTAATAATCCCAGATACAACTTTTATTATAATTTATTATCGAATATATTTGTTGAACATACTGCAGTTTTGATGAACGTCTTGGACATGACATTAAACGGTCTAATTAGCTGTTTTGATTCGGTAACAATTAAAACAGCCAGTTCAACTTCAAATGTTCAAACAAAGCTTAACTTTTTAGGGATATGAGTTGTTACAAAAGCAGTCAACGGTACATTATTTGCCCCACTAATCGGGGCTTTTTTAAAAAATTATTATTAAATAATTGATTATTATTTTAATTTTTTATTGCTTTACTTGCATAATACCCATTAAAAAATGCAAGTGCTATTGAACCAATGACGACAGGGAAGTAACCAAATTTTTGTGCAAGATAATAACTTAATGATATTACTATAAATCCACATATAAAACTTGGTGCCGATTGAGCGTTACAAGCAGTAGAACGTGCCTGTGAGTTATCTGAATTGTCTATTATGATAGCGGTAATCGCTATCGACATTAAAGGTAAACTAAAGAAGTAAAGAAAACAGGCTAAATAGACACTAAAAACATTCACATATCCTAACGAAATCGGTATAAATGATAGTAAACAAAAAGCATGACAAAGTAATGAATAGGTTAGACTCTGTTTTCTTGTGAAACGTTTTAGGATTTTTGAAATTAATACAACTGCCACTAAGCTCACAATTGAACCAAATACTTTTAATAAAATAGCAATATCTGGCAACGACCAGCCATCATCAACAAGTATTGGTGATAATAGATTATAAGCAGGGAGGAAACTAAAAGGCAAAAGTAACAAAATAACTAACCAATTAATTTTACCTTTCCAGATAGTAATCAGATTTTTCCAATATTGAGGATCATTGCTTTCGGCAATAGGCTGATTTTGGCAGTAACGGTACTCTTCAAAAAAGAAGAGTTGAATTAATGTAAAACCTATTAAAACAGTAATCAACAATAAGCACCACATCCAACCGATATAAGCATAAAGTAGTAATATCACGCCACCACCTAAAATATTACCTATCATTGAACCACTAGTCTTAATACTTGAAATAAGATAGCGCTGCTCGGCTAAAAAAACGTTGCAGACCAATCCAGATATGGCTAACTCTTGAGTTGCTGTCATTGTCGAAAAAATAAAGATGATGGGTAGAATGATGTGAAATTGTTTAATAGGATCTAGAAAAGCGATATTCATCAAACAAACTAACATAAGGGTTAAAGAGATGATTAACCAATTACGATAATGAGATAATCGTCTTTTTAGATATTTATCAACAATAGGTGCCCATAAAATTTTTAAACCTATTGGTAACATCATTAAAGGAATCAGACTTAATTGGTTTAACTCCATACCATCTTTTCTTAAGATTAACGCTAAGGCGATGGTTAAAAAACCGATACCTACATATTCTGTAATATAAAGACTTACAAAGATTAACCAAACATTTTTGGGTAATTTAATTGTTGCTTTGTCATTCATTTATTCATTTTTCCTTTTGAAGTCCCTTCTTTATGTCCGTAATATATTTATTAATATCATTCTTTAATGGTAAAAATATCTTTGAATAAACTATTACTGCTCATACCTAGTTAAATTTAAAATAATCTGTTTTGGAAAACCAAAAACAGATTTAAATCTGTCATCCAAAAAATATTTAACTAATAGTTTATTTGCGCAGAAATACCTACTTGTCGTGGTTGCTGATAAGTACTGTAACGTGAAGACGAAGACATCAGGCTAATTTTGTCATGAGCATTGAAAACATTATCAGCATAAAACATGATTCGACCTTGTTTGAAGTTATAAGCTAAATAAGCATTTGCTTGGTAATAACTATCAATTTTAGATGTTCTATTATTTGATGCATCAGTATAGTAACTATCCACATACGATGCATTTAATCCTGTTTCAAATCCATATGGCAAGTTATAGTAACCACCTAGATTAAATGTATAACCAGGAGCACGCGTTAACTTATTACCGTTATAATTTTTACTATCACTGTATTTTTTTATTTTGGTTTTAAGTAAGCCCAAACCAGTGGTTAAATTTAAATTTTGTGTTGCTTGCCACTCAACATTAAATTCAGCACCATATGTTATAGCCTTATCGGCGTTAGCAATAGTTATTCCTAGTGGATGAGAATACTCAATTTGCATATCTTTATAGTCGTTATAGAAAATATTGGTATTAATTTTTAAGCGTTTATCGTCTGAAAGCCAGCGGTGATAAAGTTCATAGTTCCAAAGATATTCAGTACCATAACTGTATGTAGAAAAAGGATATGTAAATGTAATTCCAGCCCCTCCTGGATTATAACCACGAGAAATTTTAGCGCCAATACGCTGATCATCACTGATTAGATAAGCAATATCAAATTTCGGTAAGAAAACATTTGTTTTATTATCATAATTTAAAAGAAATAAGCTACCACCTTTGTGGGTATGTTTTTCTTGCTCATAACGAGCTGATAGATTAACTTCGATAACATCAATTGGTTTAAAGGTAAACTCCCCTAAAACCGATTTAGTTTTAGTAACGTCATGATAACGATTGCGGATCCCTAATAAAATACTGTCATCTTGTGGTGACTGAAAATAAAATAGACCCAATAAACCTTTGTATGTACCATTGTTGTATCTTAAAATTGGCTGAACTTGCCATTTGTGCCCCTCAACTCTTGATGGTGCTCCAGAAGGCAGAGAAAAACGGTCATGAATATAATTTGAATAAACAACTTTATTTTCAAATTCCCATGTATCATTAAATTGATAACCTGAATCCCAAATTGTGCTTGAAGTCCGAATTTTGAATACAGAGCGATAGGTATCATAATTTGTTGTTGGTTTAAACTCACCCTGAGGATTTCGTGAATCTACATGTTTAAAGGTTAAACGGCTATAAAAATCTGGCACAGCTGAAGGTAACCAAAGCAATTTAGCCTTAGTTGTGGTGGCTTTAAATTTCCTTGAATCACCTGCTGGATGATAATTTGCTAAATGTTCATAAGATTTACGACTTTGATCATCTACCGTAAAACGAAAGAGTAATTGCTCATCAACTAATGGACCAGACAGCATGGCAGCAAATTGGCGTTTATTTTGATTACCATAATCCGTTTTTGCTGCTGCTTCAAATTTATTGATGGGATCATTACTTTGCATAACAATAGCGCCAGCTATAGAATTACGTCCTTGAGCATAACTTTGTGGCCCGCGAAAAACTTCAATTTGCTTGATATCCCATAGCGATTTAGTTGCGAATGCTAATTCATTATAATTAGAATTATCACCATCAACTTGTACATTAACTCTAGGGCGAGCACCTGCTAAAAAAGATATTGCACCATGAGCTGATGAGCCCTCAACACCTCGAATTGTGGGTAATTGATTGCCTAATCCGGTTTCTAATATATTGGAAGTTTGTTTAAGTACAGTTGTTAAAGAGTAAAGATCGGGACGTCTTTCGATATCCTTATTTGTTATGACATTTAAACTTGAACTGGTTTGTAATTCACTACGTTGTACTCCTTCACCTGTGACAGTGATTGTTTCTAATTTATCTTGTTTATTATCTTTCTTGATATCTTTAATATTACTTTCAGCTAGTACAATAGAACTATAACAGCTTATAAGGCACAAACTAAATAGACTAAATTTTGCAGTTATTTTTTTCATCCGAACACGTTACAATTGATAATGATTTTCATTTACGATCTTATAGAGTAAAAATTAAACTGTCAAATAACTACTTAGAATTAAAAAACAATATTAAATTAATTTGTTTTTAGTCAATTTAAATAAATAAGATTTATACTAACTAACCAATTGGCATAAAAAAACCCTAGATAAACTAGGGTATTACAAGTTATCAGTTAATAAATGAAATGATTAACTATTTTTTCTTTGCTTTGCTTTTGTACTCATCATAATACTCTTGTGCAAGTTTACGCATTGACAAACCAATCGCTGCATATTGATATTCATTTAAGTTCGCTAAAGATGCGCGAGCAGAAGGATGTTGCACAGCAAAGCCTTTACCAGGTAATAAAACAACCCCGGCTTCATCAGCTATTCTAAATAACATTTCAGACGGATTCTTATTTTTTAAGATCCATTTAGCAAATTTATCGTCATATAATTCACGACAAATATGTTCAAGATCAATTAAAGTATAATAATCAACACTATTGTTATCCACAGTGTGTTTAAGGCCTAAATGTTGATAAAGAGACGCAGCACGACGACGGATTAATGATTTTAATGCAGCTTTGTAACTTTGATCGGTATCAATCATTTCGCATAATGCAAATAAAACCATCTGCACTTGTTGTGGTGTTGAAAGTCCAGCGGTGTGATTTAATGCAACAGCTCGGCTATCTGCAACTAAACGATCAATAAATTTAAGATTTTCGGGTTCAGTTACAATTGAGCTATAACGTTTATTTAAGACTTGCTTGGTTTTGCTAGGCAATGCTTTAATTTTTCTATCTAAAACATTATCTTTTGTTGTTGCAATAACACCCAAACGCCATCCTGTAGCCCCAAAATATTTAGAAAATGAATAAACTAAAATGGTATTTTTAGGACAAATCGCAAATAAAGATTGGAAATCATCAGCAAAGGTACCATAAACGTCATCGGTTAATATAATAAGATCTGGACGTTTTTTAACAATATCAGCAATGATTTTTAATCCTTTATCATCTATTTTTACGGATGGTGGATTGGAAGGGTTGACCAAAAAGAAGGCTTTTATAGAGGGATCTTCAAGTTTACGCAATTCTGACTCTGGATACTGCCAATTAGCATCAGGATCAGAGTTGATCAACACCTCAACCAATTGATAATCGTTTAGTTCTGGAATTTCAAGATAAGGTGTAAAGATCGGAGCACCAATGGCAATTTTATCCCCTTTTTGGATTAAATTATTTTCTTTCATAGAATTAAATATATATGCCATAGCGGCGGTACCGCCCTCAACAGCAAACAAGTCAAGATCATCTCGATCAAGGTATTGGGCACCCATCTGCTGTAGAACATAAGATTTTACCACTTCTTCGCTAAAACGGAGCATCCTATCAGGAACAGGATAGTTACAACCTAAAATGCCTTCAACCATCTCTTGTAAAAAAGCATTTTCATCAAGCCCAAGTTGATCACGAATATAAGAAAATGCTTTACCTAAAAACGATACGCCTTCTTTATTATAATTTTGGCGAATAAAATGTTCGAAGCGCCCTGTTAATCCCGCTTTAATTGGAAATCCGCCAACTCCTTCATTTAAATAAGAATAGGACATTTCAGATTCTTGTGTTGCAAAGATCCCTAATTGGAAAAAAGCTTGTCTTGGCCAAATAGCTAAAAAATTAGGGTTACCTCTGCCTGCATTTAACATGGCTCGATCAGCATGGCTTTGTGCCAGTTTAATTAAGTTATCTTTTAACTCAAAGGGACTTAAATTAGCATACTTAGCATATTGTGTTTGGTTCTTCATATTCTGTATCCTTAAAGTTAGATTGTAATTAAACAAAGGCCACAACCAATGGTCCTAATAAAGTCAGGAATACATTAGCCAAAGCATAAGTGATAGCAAAAGAGTTTGTTGGTGTAGAGTTACCCGCTTTGTTAAGAACTTCACCAAAAGCAGGATTAGCGCTACGAGCTCCAGCTAGAGCACCAGCAAATACAGCAGCATTTTTGTAACCAAGAATATATTTACCAAAGTAAATTGCGAGTAACATTGGTAACACTGTGACCACAACACCAATTAAGAATAATGACAATCCTTGTTCGCGAATAGTATTGATAGCTTGCAGGCCTGAACTTAACCCTACTACCGCAACAAAGCCAGCTAAACCAAAATCTTTTAACAATTGCACCGCACCGGTTGGAATATTACCAATAGTTTGATGAAGTGAACGGAACCAACCGAATAACAAACCTGAAAGCAACGCCCCACCACCAGCACCTAAGGTAATTGGAATATCACTAACACGGATAACAATTAAACCAATTATCAGACCAACTACTAAACCTAAACCATGGAATATCCAGTCTGTTTTTTCACTTTTTGTGATTGGTGCACCTATTTTATCAATCACACGACGAAGATCACTATCGGTACCATAGATGGTGATTACATCACCTAATTTGAAATGGAAATCGTTATTAAGCGGCAGTGTTTGTCCATCACGATGGATAGCGACAAGATAGATGCCATGTTTTAATTGCATTACTTCATCAGATGATAACACTTGTGATAAACTTTGACCGACATAACGAGAGTTACGCATTTCAACATCTTGTGTATTCATCACAACATCCATACCTGAAGCAGAATCCACTTCCGAACCAAGAAGATCATTGGCCTGTATCATGGCATCACGGTGACCGACCACCAAAATGATATCTTTAGCTTTTATTAAGGTATCAGGTGATG
The DNA here is from genome assembly GCF_000599985.1 of Gilliamella apicola. Lineage (NCBI taxonomy): Bacteria > Pseudomonadati > Pseudomonadota > Gammaproteobacteria > Orbales > Orbaceae > Gilliamella > Gilliamella apicola. The sequence continues at coordinate 665,648 of NZ_CP007445.1, read as the reverse complement.
CTTCCAAAATTTTATTGCCACGTTTGATACGTTCAACACTAATACCATTAACTGTTTTTTCGATATCAGACACGCTTTGGTTAATCTTATTAGTGACACGATATAACCGACCACTAATATCGGATAAAGCAAAATTTTGGTTAGCACCTAATAATAGCGAACCATGAAGCTGTTCAGCTTGAGCCTTAATAGCATCATCGCCAATATCTCGCCCCATTATTTTTGGTAAAATATTAACACAGATGATGATCGCACCGAGTGAACCAAAAATATAAGTTACCGCATAACCAATGGTAACATTACCTTGTAATCGGCTAAGTTCTTCAGGACTAACACCTAATTGAGTTAATGCATCAGACGCGGTACCCATAATGGCCGATTGTGTTAAACCACCTGCCGCTAAACCTGCTGCAAGCCCTTTATCTAAATGAAATACTTTGGCAAGCACAACTACAGTAATTAGACCTGCAACCGCAATAAAAAGTGCTAAAAAAATTTCACGAAGTGTTTTAACACCTAATGAACGGAAAAATTGTGGACCACTTTCAAATCCAACCGCATAAATAAACAGAGCAAAAAGAACGGCTTTAACGCCAGCATCAACAGTAACGCCAAAAACACTTAAAGCAACAGCAACTAATAACGATCCTGCTACGCCACCTAGTTGAAATTTACCAATCCGAATACCACCGATTAAATACCCTAAACTTAATGATAAAAACAAAAGTATTTCTGGTGAGTGTTTGAGTCCATCTAAAATCCAGTTAAAAAGCCATTGAAACATAATAATTGTCCTCAAGCGCTATGATTAATGATTTATAGAAAAGATAAATAAAGGAATGGAACGATATTCATGGGAATATATGAATATGGCTATATATTAAACTTCAATGCAAAGAATAGAAAGTCAATTTTAACGATTAATATTATTGCTAGAAAGTAACAAAGTCCTTAGAAAAAAATGAGATGAATAAATTCAAAGAGTTATTCAACTTAAAAATAGATATTATTCATTAAGATACATATTCCATTACCAAAATTAAAAAAAGATGACTAACTTATATGGCAATAAATAAACAAAATATTTTATCTAACAATAACATTTTTATTTTTTCATGAATAGTTATAATAAATATTCAGGTTTAAATTTGAGCGTAATAAACAATAAAAAACCCGCAAAAGCGGGTTATATTTAAATGATTGAATAAAAAATTATTGCATAAATGGTTATTCTAAGCCCGATTTAAAATACTTAGCTAATAGAGCATTTAATGTTGATAGTTTCTTGATTTTAGCAATAGTTTTTGAATCTATTTTCTTTTCCACATTTTTTCGTGAACCATAAAATCTTACTTTCACATCATTTTTATCATTAAGTGAATTGATATAAGATACGAATTGATTATTTAGAATAAATTTAGTCCACTCATATACAGTAGTGCCGCTTTTACTCTTGAAGGACAAGTCACTGGTTGATTCATATATATTATCGTTTTGTAATATTTTAAAATCATCGATAAATAATCGTTCCTTGCTACTAAGTATGGCAGTAACGGTTGTGGTATATAATTTTTCTTTAAAAATAAAGGATTCGATACTCAAAGGTTCGCTTTTTAACTCGACCTTAATAATATTATTTTGAGCATTATAGGTAAAATTAATATTATCAGTATTAATAATATTAATAAATTGATGTAAATCATCTGGGTTAGTTATTTTTTCTGATAGGGATAAAAGCCCATTAAGATCAGCATTGTGTAATCTTAGACCATTTGAAAATGTGATGATATAAATATCTTTCGATTTTGGATCTGTTTCGACTTTAGCCACATATAAATCATCTATATTAGGTAATTTAATTTCTTTTAACTTCTCAATCTGATCTAATCGTTTTTGATAATTTTTTACACTCACTATCTGATCATAAGAATTGAGATCATTAAGATAAAGAACTTCCCCATTTTTCAAAACCAACTTAAAGTAAATTTTATTTCCAACTTTGACCTCTTTATCCAAATAACCTTCCATTCCGTTATATTTTTTGTAAGAAGGATAAAATAGTGAACGTGTATTAGGTTCAGAATATAAACCACCATATTTTTTGAGGTTAATAGCATCAGCGGAATATTGATCAAAAACAAAAATATCTTTATCTATTGGATTATATTTTTCTTTTTTAATTGCAGATGATGAAAACGAAACAACACTTAATATAAGAAACAAACAACAAAAAAACTTTTTCATACCATTATTATCCTTAATCCTTATTATTTTTCGGTAATAGTATGTTATTTAACCTTTTTTGGCAATAAAAAATCCCATTCCTATCAGGAATTTTGAATTTTAATAGATGTAAAAAATAATGCTTAGTAATATTTTTTATTAGTGAAATTTAAGCGTGAACTTTTGGGGCGAAGTATTTACTTATGTTTAATGAATAAACATCTAATTTTCACATAATAAAGAAAAGGGCTACTAAAGCCCATTTCCTTGTCTAAACAATAATCTTTCAACACTTTTGACTACATTTTTGGAAATTTTTTCAGACAGCTTTTGTTTACGTTGAAAACTGACTGAGATAATTTTATGTGTATCAAGATGTGATAAAATAAAATCATCACTGGTACTGATTTGGTCAACTAAACCTTTATCTTTCGCTTGAGCTGCAAACCAATGTTCGCCTGTTGCCACTTGCTCAATATCAACATTAGGGCGATACTCTTTAACAAAGTCTTTGAATAACAGATGTGTCTCTTCTAATTCTTGCTTAAATTTTTGGCGTCCTTCATCGGTGTTTTCACCAAACATAGTCAGTGTACGCTTATATTCACCGGCTGTTTGTAGTTCGATATCGACATCATGCTTTTTAAGTAAGCGGTTAAAGTTTGGAATTTGAGCAACCACACCTATTGAACCAACAATAGCAAAGGGTGCAGCAACGATTTTATTGGCAGTACACGCCATCATATAACCACCACTTGCGGCCACTTTATCAACGACAGCAGTAAAAGGAATATTACGCGCTCTAAAACGTAATAATTGTGAAGCAGCTAATCCATAACCATGAACAACACCGCCAGGGCTTTCTAATTTAATGACAACTTGATCTTCTGGTTTGATAATAGCAAGTACGGCTGTGATCTCTTGACGTAACTCTTCAACCTCATGCGCATCCATACTACCGTTAAATGATAATACAAACAGCTTAGGTTTGGCACCATTAGCTGTTGCAACTTTTATTTGTAGGTTAGGGTTATCAGTAATGTTGGTTTCAGTAACTTGGTTATTATTTTTATTCTGTTTTTGTTTAATGGCTAATTTTGCCTGCTTTTTCTCAAGTTTTTTCTGTTTTTTGAGATCTTTCGTGTACTGCTTAGCTTCAAACTCATCCATGCTCGACATCAATACATCATCTTTAATTTGTTCATATTCCTGACTGATGTCTTTAACAGATAAACGCCCAGAAACGGTTGATAATTTGCGACGTTGACTTAAGATAAAAATAAGAATAGACAAAATAGCAATTACCACTGTTGCTGTTTCTGCCAAGAAGAGAGCATATTGTGAAAACCAATTCATTTAACAATTTTCCTTTGATTGAATATATTGCATCATTATAACAATATAATTAGGAATTGTGCCGAAAATCGATAAAGATAAAATTGTCGCTTTATTCGGCAATTTAAATTATTTATACTGATACCTCAAAATTATAATTAAATGAGAATTACTATGTCCTTACGTCCAATTACTGAAATCGCAGAACAATATAATATTCCTGAACAATACGTGTTACCTTATGGTAAACATGTCGCAAAAATCGATTTATCAATTCTTAAATCAAATCAAAACAAACCAAAAGGTAAATTGATATTGGTTACCGCCATTACCCCAACTCCTCTTGGTGAAGGTAAAACCGTTAATACAATTGGACTGAGTGAAGGATTAAATTACATTGGTAAAACAGCCATCGCCTGTATTCGTCAACCAAGTTTAGGTCCAGTGTTTGGTGTAAAAGGTGGTGCTGCTGGTGGTGGTCAGGCCGAAGTTTTACCTATGGAAACTTTAAATTTACATTTAACAGGCGATATTCACGCTATCACAGCAGCTCATGATTTAGCATCAGCGGCACTAGATGCACGCCTTTATCATGAAGAACGATTGGGCGATGAGTTTACGGCACAAACGGGTTTACAGCGTTTAAATATTGATGTCAATCGTATTGTTTGGAAACGTGTAATTGATCACAATGATCGTGCATTACGTCATATCAATGTTGGCGTTGGTGGTGGCGTAAATGGGATTGAACGCCGTGATGGTTTTGAAATTACTGCGGCATCAGAACTGATGGCAATTTTAGCATTAGCGTCTGATTTACATGACATGCGTGCGCGTATTGGTCGAATTATTTTAGCCTATAACACTCAAGGTGAACCTATTACCGCAGAACAACTTGAAGTTGCGGGTGCAATGACGGTACTATTAAAAAATGCCATCAATCCGAATTTAATGCAAACCGTCGAACAGACCCCGGTGTTAATTCATGCTGGGCCTTTTGCTAATATTGCCCATGGTAACTCTTCAGTAATTGCTGACCGCATTGCTTTGCAACTTGCTGATTATGTTATTACTGAAGCTGGATTTGGATCGGATATGGGAATGGAAAAATTCTTCAATATCAAATACCGTCAAGCAGGTATCAAAGCGTCTTGTGTGGTGTTAGTTGCAACGGTACGCAGCCTTAAATCAAACAGTGGTAAATATAACATTAAACCAGGACAAGCCATTCCAAAAGAGATATCAGAATCGAATGTCGAACTACTCGAAATTGGTGCCGCTAACTTAGCATGGCATATTAACAATGCGAAAAGTTATGGTTTACAGGTGATTGTTGCTATCAACCGTTTTCCTCATGATAGTGATGAAGAACTTGCTTTCTTACAAAAATATGCCATTGAACATGGTGCGTTCGCTTGTGAAGTTAGTGAAGTATTTACCCAAGGTGGTAAAGGTGCTGAAAAACTGGCACACCATGTTATTAAAGCGTGTGATGCGCCAAGTGAAATTAAGCTACCTTATCCAGATAACATGCCTTTAATCGACAAAATTCAAACAATGGTAAAAAAATATGGTGCCAACAAAGCTAATCTTTCTGAAAAGGCGCTTGAAAATATCAAAGAGATTCAAGCATTAAAACTGGATCATCTACCTCTTTGTATTGCCAAAACACCCATGTCAATCAGTGCTGATGCGAATTTAAAAAATGTACCAACTGATTTTGATGTTGATATCAGTCATTTAGCGATTTCTGCTGGTGCTGGATTTATTCGCGTCTATGCTGGTAATGTTATGACGATGCCAGGACTTGGTACTAATCCAGCTTATCGACAAATTGATATTGACAAAGATGGTAATATTGTAGGTTTAAGTTAATGCAAGAAGTTATTATGCAAACCAAACAACAATATAAAGCTTTTATTGATGAAGAAAATTGTATTGGCTGTGGCAAATGTATCCGCGTTTGCCCGACCGATGCCATTGTCGGCAGCAAACAAGTATTACACACCATATTACCGCAGTTATGTACTTCGTGTAGTAATTGCATCAATACTTGCCCAACAGACTGTATTACATTAAGTACATTAGGTACAGCGCTAAGTGAAAATGAAGAATTACAACTCACTGAGAAAAAACAGCAACGATTAAATTACAATCAACTTGTGCCGCCAACCATACTATTTCCGCGCACAATGGCTGTTAATCACAGTAACCAAACGAGTCAACAAGATCGTAAACAATCTATTGCTGATGCGATTGCCAGAGTTAAAGCCAAAAAAAACCTCGCTAAATAGCGAGGTCTTTTATTCAGTAGTTATAACCTGTAATTGAATTGATTTATTACAGATTATTCACTAAGGTTAGTCTTTATTATTGTTTCTAAACGCACGTTTACGGTCATTCTCAGTTAAATGACGCTTACGTAAACGGATAGATAGTGGTGTTACTTCCACTAATTCATCATCATCAATAAATTCTAACGCTTGTTCTAATGACATTTTAACTGGCGGTGAAAGTGTCGTTGCTTCATCAGTACCAGATGCACGCATATTAGTTAATTTTTTACCAGTTAAACAGTTAACGGTTAAATCATTTGAACGAGTATGAATACCAATAATTTGACCTTCATAAACTTCAGCACCATGACCTAAGAATAATTTACCACGATCTTGCAAGCTATAAAGCGCATAAGCTAGTGCTTTACCAGTACCGTTTGAAATCATAACACCATTAATTCGTTGACCAATTTCGCCTGGACGTACATCGTCATAATGACTAAATGTAGAATAAAGCAAACCTGTACCTGATGTCATCGTCATAAATTCAGTTCTAAAACCGATAAGACCACGACTTGGAATAACATAATCTAAACGCACACGACCTTTACCATCAGGTAACATATTAGTTAGATCACCTTTACGTAAACCAAGTGCTTCCATCACTGAACCTTGATGTTGTTCTTCAATATCAAGAGTTACTTGTTCAAATGGTTCTTGTCTTTTACCGTCGATCTCTTTGAAGATTACTTTAGGACGAGAAACTCCAAGTTCATAACCTTCACGGCGCATATTTTCAATTAATACGGATAAGTGTAATTCACCACGACCAGAGACTCTAAATGCGTCAGGGTCTGGTGTTTCTTCAACACGGAGTGCCACATTATGTACAAGTTCTTTCTTCAAGCGCTCAAGAATTTGGCGAGAAGTTACAAATTTACCTTCTTTACCAGCAAAAGGTGAGCTATTAACATTAAAGAACATCGTAACAGTTGGTTCATCAACAGTTAATGGAGGTAGCGCTTCAACACAACTGTTATCACAAATCGTGTCAGAAATACCTAATTCACCAAGACCAGTTAACGCAATAATATCGCCCGCTTCGGCAACTTCTGCTTCATAACGTTGTAAGCCTAAATGACCTAGTACTTGCCCAACTTTACCCGTACGTTTATTACCTTCACTATCAACAATAGTTACTTGTTGATTTGGTTTTACGCGACCACGTTTGATTCGACCGATACCAATTACCCCAACATAATTATTGTAATCAAGTTGAGAAATTTGCATTTGGAATGGCCCATCTAAATCAACTTTTGGTGGCTCAACATGTTTAACGATTGCTTCAAATAATGGCGTCATATCTTCAGCCATATCTTCATGATCTAAACCAGCGATCCCCATTAATGCAGAAGCATAAACAATAGGAAAATCGAGCTGTTCGTCAGTTGCACCTAAGTTTACAAATAGATCGAATACTTGATCAACAACCCAATCAGGTCGAGCACCTGGACGGTCAACTTTATTAATAACTACAATTGGTTTTAAACCATAAGCAAACGCTTTTTGCGTTACAAAACGAGTTTGAGGCATTGGTCCGTCCATAGCATCAACTAGCAGTAACACTGAGTCGACCATTGACATAACACGCTCAACTTCACCACCAAAATCAGCATGGCCTGGGGTATCAACGATATTGATACGATAATCATTCCAGTCAATCGCTGTATTTTTAGCTAAAATGGTAATACCACGCTCTTTTTCAAGCGCATTAGAATCCATTATACGTTCGTTGTCGTCACCACGCAGATTATCTAGCGTACCTGACTGTTTTAATAATTTATCAACCAGAGTTGTTTTACCATGGTCAACGTGCGCAATAATGGCAATATTTCTTAAATTTTCAATCACAATTAAAATCCCAATTAGGAGATAGATTCTTTAGGCGCGATATTGTACACCTTTTTAGCCCAAATGTTGATCTATATCACAAAGTTTATTTAAAAGAACATTATCTCTTGATAAATTCATAAAATACTAATCTATTTTGACAAGAAGTTTCAGATTAACTATACGTTTGAGTATAAAATAGTTCTGCAAATTGATCGACTTTAGCCCAATCAGTATATTCAATGATAGGTTTAGTCACGTCTGTATCACCTTTACCTAACCACATAATGAAACGAACCATATTACGGTCAAACCAATTATATTTTGGATAATAAAGCGCACCAGCAAATACGGCTTTAATGGTTGGTTGCCATGCAATTTTAGCTAAGAATTTTCTTGTATATGAATTCGTTTCAGGGGTATTTTTATGTGGCTTTCTGGCTACAACATTCACACCAAAAAAGCCCGATCTCATTTTATTTAATTGCTGATAATTATTATCAATAAATTTTTTCATTACTTTGCTATAAAATCCATAACGAATAGAACAACCCAACAAAACGGCCTGGTACTTGGTAAGATCGATATTAGTACTAGGTAAAAGTTCAATCACATCACAATCACATTTACCAGCTAATTGATTTTCGATGCGTTGCATAATTTTGAATGTTTGCTTTTCATGAGTGGTATAGAGTAATAAAACTTTCATTTTTTAAATTTCCTATTAAAGGGTTTATACCTGCCACTTTTTACTTCATTTAATAGTGGTTAACTGATTATAAACATAGCAAGAGTAAGCTATTATATATAAACATTGAAAATTAATCAGTACTTTATCTGTACTTATATCATCACAATTAAGTAAGTACGATTAACTTGATTCTCCTTTTTAGAATTTATTATCTTTTTTGTTTAAAAAGTAGAATATAGATCTAACCAATTTTCAACTAATACATGGATTAAGGATTTCCACTGTTTGAGCGTTATCCAAACATTCTAGATAAATCATAATAGCTTTCTTGTCACATTTTAAATAATTTAGAAAGGTCTTAATGAAAAAGCATCCATTACCTTTTTATTAGGTATCTAAACATTGGTTCGTTTTTTTATAGAAATTGAAATTAGACTTAAGTCTTGAATCTATATTGATAATATTTTTTAGAATCTAATTTCACAATTAAAAGAGATAATAATAAAGCTACATTTAACTTTTTTTATGATAAAAATTAATAAATTGTGGATGATTTAATAAAAAAATTTGATTATAGTATTACGCTAATTTAACCTGATCGGAAATGAATATGGTAATTTCATCCCCAAAACTTAGTGCAATTATTTTGGCGGCAGGAAAAGGCACACGGATGTATTCCAACCTTCCTAAAGTGTTACATAAAATCGGCGCTAAACCGATGCTTCAACATGTAATTGATACAGTTAAACAGCTTAATACCAATCGCATCAATGTTGTTTATGGTCATGGTAAACAACAGCTCGAAAATGCGCTTAAAAATCAGCGTGTACAATTAGTCTATCAAGCTCAGCAGCTTGGTACTGGACATGCAGTACAACAAGCTATTCCCTTTATTGAAGATGATGAAGATATCTTAATTTTATATGGCGATACTCCACTTATATCGCTACCAACCCTACAAAATTTAATTGCGAGTAAACCCAAACAAGGTATTGCGTTACTGACCGTTATACTTGATGACCCTACGGGTTACGGACGTATTGAGCGAAAAGATGGCAAGGTTGTTGCAATTGTTGAACAAAAAGATGCTTCACCAGAGCAGCAAAAAATTAATGAAGTCAATACTGGCATTATGTTAGTGACAGGCAAACTGTTAAAAAATTGGCTAGCGCGCTTAACCAATAATAACGCACAAAAAGAGTACTATCTAACTGATGTTATTGCTTTTGCTTACCAGGACGGTTACGAAATATTGACCTCTCATCCAATAGAGCAATTTGAAGTTGAAGGTGTGAATAATCGATTACAGTTAGCCACATTAGAACGACACTATCAACATCAACAAATACGAAACTTATTGCTTGCTGGTGTCACACTACTTGATCCAAACCGTTTTGATTTACGTGGCACACTAACCCATGGTAAAGATGTCGTGATTGATTGTAACGTCATTATTGAAGGTAATGTCAAACTAGGTAACAACGTTACTATTGGTGCAGGCTGTATCCTAAAAGATTGTTGTATTGATGATGATTCAATCATCAGTCCATACAGCATAATTGAAAATTCAACCATTGCACAGCAATGTACAATCGGGCCTTTTGCACGTTTAAGACCAGGTTCAGAGCTTGATGAACAAGTGCACGTTGGCAACTTTGTTGAACTTAAAAAAGCACACTTAGGTAAAGCAACCAAAGCTGGACATTTAAGCTATCTTGGTGATAGCGAAATTGGTTGTAATGTCAACATTGGTGCAGGCACTATTACCTGTAATTATGATGGTGCCAATAAATTTAAAACTATCATTGAAGATGATGTATTTGTGGGTTCAGATACCCAGCTCATTGCCCCAGTTAAAGTTGGTAAAGGCGCAACTATTGCTGCGGGCACCACTGTAACCAATAATGTTAATGATAACGAATTAGTAGTAAGCCGAGTTAGACAAAAGCAATTAAGTGGTTGGAAACGTCCAACCAAAATAAAAAACGAGGGATAAACTATGTGTGGTATTGTGGGCGCTATCGCCAAGCGTGATGTAGCAGAAATATTATTAGAAGGTTTGAAACGATTAGAGTATCGCGGTTATGATTCTGCGGGACTTGCCATTATATCTCCAGAAGGTGAACTGCAACGCATTCGTCGTGTTGGCAAAGTTCAAGCTCTGAAAGATGCTGTGGAAGCACATCCGCTCAAAGGTTCAATCGGTATTGCTCACACTCGCTGGGCAACACACGGTGAACCGATCGAACATAATGCCCATCCACATGTTTCTGGATTTATTACTGTAGTGCATAACGGTATTATTGAAAACTTTGAAACATTACGAGAACAACTTATTGCTAAAGGTTACCAGTTCCGTTCTGAAACCGACACAGAAGTTATTGCTCATCTAATTCATGACATCATTGCCACTGAAGATTGCTCATTATTTGAGGCTGTACAAAAAGCCATACCACAGTTGCGCGGAGCTTATGGTACTGTGATAATGGATACTCGTAATCCTGATATATTAGTCGCTGCCCGTTCTGGAAGCCCATTAGTCATTGGTTGTGGTATGGGCGAAAATTTTATTGCCTCAGATCAGCTTGCATTACTTCCTGTAACACGTCAATTTATCTTTTTGGAAGAAGGTGATATTGCCCTCATTAGTCATCGTACAATCACAATTTTAGATAAAAACTATCAGCAAGTCACCCGCTCTCGTATTGAATCCGATGCTAGATACGACGCAGGTAGTAAAGCGGGTTACAACCACTATATGCAAAAAGAGATCTACGAACAACCTAATGCCATAAAAAATACCCTTGAAGGTCGTATGGCACATGGCAAAGTGGATTTATCAGAACTCGGAGAAGATGCCGAAAATATTTTAAAGCAGGTAGAACATATACAAATTGTCGCATGTGGTACCGCTTATAATGCAGGTATGGTTGCTCGTTATTGGTTTGAAGCATTAGCAGGTATTCCTTGTGATGTTGAAATAGCTTCTGAGTTCCGCTATCGTAACCCAGCACGTCGAAAAAATAGCTTATTTATCACGTTATCGCAATCCGGTGAAACTGCCGACACTTTAGCAGCACTACGATTAGCGAAAGAAAACAGCTACCTAAGTACACTTGCGGTTTGTAATGTGGCAGCCTCAACCCTTGTGCGAGAAGCTGAATTAGTTCTATTAACTAAAGCTGGGGTAGAAATAGGCGTTGCATCCACAAAAGCATTTACGACTCAATTAACGGTATTGCTGTTATTAGTTGCCAAGTTAGGGCGCCTAAATGACATGGCAGAAAGCACCGAACAAGCTATTGTTCACGCGTTACAGACCTTACCAAATCGTATTGAACAAGTATTAATGTGTGAACCGCAAATTAAAAAACTAGCAAGCCAATTTGTTAATAAGCATCACACTCTATTCTTAGGACGAGGCGATGAATACCCAATCGCTATGGAAGCATCATTAAAACTAAAAGAAATCTCGTACATTCATGCTGAAGCATATGCCGCTGGTGAGCTCAAGCACGGCCCTTTAGCATTAATTGATGCAGATATGCCAGTAGTAGTTATGGCTCCTACTAACGAAATGTTGGAAAAACTAAAATCCAACATTGAAGAAGTTCGTGCCCGCGGCGGTCAACTTTATGTATTTGCTGAGCAAGATGCAGGCTTTGTCAGCGACGACACCATGCATATCATCAATTTACCTCATATTGAACAGATCACTGCACCAATCTACTACACGGTACCAACACAATTACTGGCTTACCATGTCGCATTAATCAAAGGTACAGACGTCGATCAACCAAGAAATCTAGCAAAATCAGTAACTGTTGAATAAATTTGCTAAATAAAATTTGAGAACTTAGTTTATAGTTTTGATATGAAATTAAAACTAACGTTCTCAAATTCACTCATTAAAAAACTATGAATAACAACCCTCTTTTGTTGATAATACTGTCAGAATTCACTTACTAATAAATTGCTCGTTCTTTCACCCCAAAACCACTTTATTTATAAATCTGCTTTTATTTTGTATAAATATTATATTTTTTTGTTATTTAAAACAGATACAAAATAATATTTTTATTGGGTTATTTTGTTGAAAGGAAAGAAGAAATGAGTGAAGTAGAAATGAATAGATTAATATTAATTGGAAATGGCTTTGATTTGGCACATGGATTGGAAACATCCTTTAATAATTTTATTAATTATTGCGCTTTTGAAATGTTAAATGTAATAAGCAAAAAATATAAAAAAAGAAATATAGATAATCACTTTTTAGTTTCAAATGATATAGTTGATATTAATGCCATTAATGAGAATGCTCAAAATCTAAAAAACACTTTGAAATTAGCACAAACAATTATCTGATTAATCATCAGTAAAGAAAATTAAAATCAAAAGCAAATTAAGCCGATAATGGTTTAATTACTATGAGTTATTATCGATTAAAATCAAACAACCATCTAAAACCATTATCATAAAATCTATGCCAAACTTTCTTAAAATCATTTATCCGTATTAACAATGTGATCTAAATCACAAAACCATAAAATACCCTATATTTTGAAGTGTGATAAAGATCACATTTACTATTTTTTTTAGATGAATATGGTTAATAAACCCCTCTACAATAACAGCATCATGATTATATCAATCAACAAGGAAAGATTAATTTTATGACTACATCAAATATTAAATTAAAAGTCCAAAACTTTGGGCGATTCTTAAGTAATATGGTGATGCCTAATATCGGGGCTTTTATTGCTTGGGGATTTATTACCGCAATTTTTATTCCAACAGGTTGGTGTCCTAATGAAAACGTGGCCAAACTTGTTGCCCCAATGATTACTTATTTATTACCACTATTAATTGGATACAGTGGTGGAAAATTAGTTCATGGCGAACGCGGAGGCGTTGTTGGTGCCATAACAACCATGGGTGTGGTTGTTGGAGCATCAATTCCAATGTTCTTAGGCGCAATGATTGTTGGTCCATTAGGTGGCTGGATGATTAAACAATTTGATAAAGCCGTAGACGGTAAAATCAAAAGTGGCTTTGAAATGTTAGTAAATAATTTTTCAGCGGGTATTATCGGTATGCTCCTTGCTTTACTATCATTTTTTGCGATAGGACCTTCTGTAGTTGTTGCATCTAGTGTACTAGCGAGTGGCGTTGACTTTATGGTACAACATAATTTATTACCACTCACCTCTATTATTGTTGAACCTGCTAAAATCTTATTTTTAAATAATGCAATTAATCATGGTATATTTTCACCACTTGGTATTCAACAAGCAGCGGAGCAGGCACAATCAATTTTCTTTTTAATTGAAGCAAATCCTGGACCAGGCTTGGGATTATTACTTGCCTATATGTTTTTTGGTAAAGGTGCGGCAAAAGGTTCAGCTAGTGGCGCTGCAGTTATTCACTTCTTTGGTGGTATTCACGAAATTTATTTCCCATATGTGTTAATGAATCCTAGGTTAATTATTGCCATGATTTTAGGTGGTATGACAGGGGTATTTACACTTACCCTTTTTGGTTCAGGTTTAAGTTCCCCCGCTTCACCAGGTTCAATTATTGCCATATTGGCCGTGACACCAAAAACTTCAATGCTTGGTGTAATTGTATCCGTTATGGCCGCGGCAACAGTATCATTCCTTGTCTCAGTAGTATTATTAAAAACAACTAAAAATGCAGATAAAAGTTTTGAAGATGCGCAATCAGATGTTATAGCAATGAAAGATGAATCTAAAGGATTAAAAACAGAAACATTTAATCTTGGTAACGTAACAAAAATTGTTGTCGCGTGCGATGCAGGAATGGGATCGAGTGCAATGGGGGCGGGTGTACTGCGTAAAAAAGTACAAGATGCCAACCTAGATATTAATGTTATCAATCTTGCAATCAACAATCTAACTTCTGATGCCGATATTGTTATTACACACAAAGATTTAACTCAACGAGCAAAACAATATGCACCAAATGCATATCACATCTCATTAACTAATTTCTTAGATAGTGATTTATATAGCCAACTTGTGAACAAATTAATTGCTGCACAAGGCGTTAGTAATACTAATAGTAGTAATATTGCAACATCAACCGATAGTAATCAACCGTTATTTAAATTGACTGAAAAGGATATCTTTTTAGGGTTAACAGCCCAAAATAAAGAAGAGGCAATCCGTTTTGTTGGACAAAAATTAGTAGATAATGGCTATGTTGAACCTGTATATATTGAAGCTATGTTAGAGCGAGAACGATTAACATCGACCTATCTTGGTGAATCTATTGCTGTACCTCATGGCACAATTGAAGCCAAAGACAGTGTAATCAATACTGGTATCGTCTTTTGCCAATATCCTGCTGGGGTAAAATTTGGTGAAGAAGAGGATGACAAAGCCAAAATCGTTATCGGTATTGCCGCACGTAATAATGAACATTTAGATGTGATAGCCAAATTAACTAATGCGTTGGATGATCCAAAAATTATTGCCAAGCTATCAAACACAACTCGCTTTGATGAAGTATTAGCAATATTAAGTTAAATATTACACCACAAATAACTTCCCCGCCTTATTGCGGGAAAGTTGTTTAATTAATTACATTGAATAAAATTAAAGGTAAAAAAATGCAAGCATTACATTTTGGCGCTGGCAACATTGGGCGCGGATTTATCGGTAAACTATTATCAGATGCAGGTGTTCATGTAACGTTTGCTGATGTTAACGAGCAAGTAATTGACGAAATTGCCAAACGTCACCAGTACCCTGTTAATGTAGTGGGCGAACAATCAACCACTGAAATCGTCTACAATGTTGATGCGATTAATAGCTCATCAGACAAAGTGAAAGACTATATTGCGAAAGTCGATTTAGTGACTACCGCAGTGGGACCACAAATTTTAGCTCGCATTGCTGAAAATATGGCAGAAGGATTAATTGCAAGACATCAACAAGCCAACAATGCTCCTCTAAATATTATCGCTTGTGAAAACATGGTCCGAGGAACCAGCCACTTTAAACAAGAAATATTTAAATATATACCTCATGAGCTCCACCAATGGATAAACAGTCATATTGGCTTTGTTGATTCAGCCGTTGACCGTATCGTACCACCGGCAACCTCTAAAACAGGTGATATATTAGAAGTCACGGTTGAAACATTTTCTGAATGGATTGTCGATAAAAATCAATTTGTTGGTAATATTCCACAAATCAAAGGAATGGAGCCAGTTGATAACTTAATGGCATTTGTCGAACGTAAATTATTTACCTTAAATACGGGGCATGCCATTACTGCTTATTTAGGATTTTACAATAACGTTGCAACCATTCGCGATGCCATTTTAGTTGATAATATTCGCGCCGTTGTACAAGGAGCAATGCAGGAGAGCGGTCAAGTACTGATTAAACGTTACAATTTTGACCCAGCTAAACACCAAGCCTATATTGAAAAGATCCTTACGCGCTTTGAAAATCCATATCTCCATGATGATACGGCTCGCGTTGGTCGTCAACCTATTCGCAAATTAGGGTCTGGTGATCGATTGATAAAACCATTACTTGGTACATTTGAATATGGACTAAGTAATAGTAACTTGCTCATCGGTATTGCCGCAGCCTTAAATTATCGCAATGATGAAGATGATCAAGCTACCGACTTAACCCAACAAATTAGCAACAAAGGCGTAGTTCAAACATTTTGCGATATTTCTGGTATTGAAAGCAATAATCCTATTGTTAGTCAAGTTGAACAACTTTATACTGCAATGCAAAATCATCAATATTAATTAGCCAATGCGAGAATCGATATTAGCAGAAGACACAATTCTTGAAAAACTTAACCAGCAAGCTGATATACACAGCTTGCTGGCTGAAGCTATAAAAATGATTAATCATAGTGTTAATCAATTAATTATAAAAGTATTTCGTAAAGAGCCTCACGCCATAAAATTTGTTATACCTTCATTAATTGGTAAAAATGGTCCGCTCAATGATACATCTGTTTGCTTAAAATTACTTTATGCATTAGGCATCATAACACGCGAAGAGTATGAAGATATCGAGCTATTAATAGCCATATTAGACGAACTTGACCATGATGATAAAAAATACACCTATCTCGACGATGAAATATTAGGACCAATTAGTCTTTTACATGATATGGTGTTACCACCTAATTGGGATTCACAACATAAAAAAGCCAAAGAGTCAGGCATTGTCGACACATTAAAGTCATCCATCTATCAAAATCGTTATCAACAAATGATACGCTCTGCATTAATTATTGCCATTACTGATCTGACAGTCAGAATTATTAATAAGCAGAATATTAACTACTTCCCTTAAGAAATTAATGCTAAAAAGATATTTATTTAAGAAAAAACAGATTAATAATTGATTGAATTACTAAGTGCTGATCTTAACAAAGAATGAAAAAGTAGCAGTATCGTAAACAATGTATTCTTGCCAACCGCATACACGTTAAAAAAATTTACCTACACTTTCAATTCTCAATTTAATCATGGCATGCTTATTTTGGATTAGATATCACTTAGACAACAATGCGATAGCTTCTATCAACCTATTAATACAAAATTAATTTTTTAATTTGCAAAATCTTCCATGTTTACTTAAAGTTAAGAAAGTTAATTTAAATCTTAATTTACATACTATAATGACAAATAAAACAGATGGTTATCGATATATAATTTTAATTTCTTGTAAAAAATATTCAGGAATCTATATCATTTCAATATGATTTCAGAATAAAATTAAACTACTACAGCTATATAAATCTATATTAAAAATCCTCAAGGGTTAAAAAAGTTTCCTTTATTTTCCAAAATAACTCGCTATAACAAATATTAAAATTTTTTTATTCATTCATTACGATGGGCTCGAATTTATACTGCGTTTTTTCAGTTACCAATTCATCAAGTTTATCTAAAAATAGTTTAATTTCATTATTTTTATAATAAGGAGAATGGTCATTCCAGATAACGCAATCATTTAGTTTAAAACAGCTTTCTATTTTATATCCATCTTTGCCATTTTCTCTCGGATCTGAAAAATGAGAGCCTTTTAAAAACAAAGTTGGAAATAATTTGAAATAATCATGTTTACCTTTGTATTTGGTTTCGTTATTTTGTGTTAAACATTGAATTTCGCCATTAGTTAGCTGGCATATTTTGTTTGCGTATTTAATTATTGCATTATTGGTAATTTTGTATAATAACGTTTCATTAAAAGGATAAGCGCTCAATTTATAGATATTAACTTCAGTTAAATCCTTTTTATCAAAAATCGCCTTAGTTGGTAGTTGACGAGATTGATGATAAGATAAATCATCCTTATCCATTAAAATCATTTGCATTTTATCATATAAAGTATTAAATTCCTGCGGATAAGATTCTCTATTCCATCTATTACAGCTTCCATCCGTAAAACAGATTTCTAATTCCGACTCATCATTATCAGCATTATCAGCATTCTCGGGAGTGACATAATAAGATTTCGTTAAAAAAACATCTGGCACAAAATCATTAATATTATTATGCACTAAATATAAGCGTTCTTTAGGACAATAAAATGAATTACAATTTACCTTATCTTCTATTAATAAGAAGTTAACAGTGAATTTAACTCTTGGAAAAATTATGATTTCAGCCGACCAATATTCTCGTGGTTCAAAAATGAAATTATACATAGTGACGGATATAATATTTTTACGTTTATGCATATCTGCTTCAGCAATAAAGCTAATTAGAAAAAACATCAATAATATTTTATAAAACAGGCTTGTTAACTTCATAAGGTATTCCTTATTTTTTTTCAATACTTCGATCTTCGCGCATCTGATCCCATTGCCATTTATAAAATGAATACATTTTACCTTTATAACGATTATCTTTTTGGTATAAGAATGTATTACCTTTACTATCAGTATAAATAAGTTTTTTTTCGATTAAATTATTAAATGTATGATAGAAATGGTAATCCATATAATTTTCAGTGTAACCATAATAAAAGACATAATTATTATCTATAGCAAGTGAGAATGTATGATCTAAAGAAAACGTATGCGCCGCTTCGTGAACAAGCGTATGATCATTATTAACTCCTTCTGCAAATAAACTAAAAATATTTCCATACTCAAATTTTGAACTTAATTTTCCATGTTTCATTTTACCTGTAGCCATACCATAAAGTTTTCCATTGACAGGTGATAATGTAGTAAATAAGAGATAAGTATAAAAATGTCCATCCTCATCGACTAATCCTCCTTCCGGTCGATTTTTCCCGTAATTCTCATATAAATCGCGTAAGCGTTTAGTTAGCTCTTCAGCAGAATTTACATTTTCCATAAATCTTTTATTTTTTATATCTCCTAAAAAACTTCTAACATCATAATTACTCTCAACATTAGATAATTTAACCAGATCTAACTCTTCACCTAAAATAACTTCCGTTCGAATCATAGCTTGATTAAAGGATTGATATTTATAAAGATACTCAAATGATTTATGCGCCTGAGGATATATTTTATTACCTTTTTCATCATATTCAGTAATCACATTTACCACCACAATATTAGCTTTACCAATAATATCATTTTGATATACCATTAGTTTACCGACTTCAACTTCCGTTGTTCCTAGTTTTGCAAAGACCCTTACCTCTTCATGCTCCTTAAGAGTATCGCCAAAACATTTAATATTTATGGTGCTATCGAGTTGATAATAATTTATTGTTGGTGTACCCGTATCGCTATCCAGTATGCGCGTTTTTTTGGGTGTTTTTAGAAAATGTGAAATAGAAATTTTATTAGGGGTAATTTTTAAACATGGCTTACCAGGTTTGAAAATAATTTCAGTGCCATCGTCAATAATCTCATCAATTTCATCAAGTTGCAGGGTTAGATTGATCCCTTTTTTATGCATTGTCGATCCAGCATTACCTTTAACATTATAAGCAAAAATTGACAACCATGCTGGATAATAATCTATTCCATAAGGTGTAATTGAATTTTTTATATCTCTCTTATATTCTTCTCGCAAATCGTCAGGATTTCTGCATAAGGGTACCGCTTTATTTAAGTAAACAAAATTCCTATTCGACTTAAAATCAACATCTACCTTTTCTATTGGATAAATATATTCATCACGTAACCAATCAAAACCATATTCACCTCGATAACTGTAATTACTTTTTTCTTTAAGTGTATCAGGTCGTCTAAAATGAATAGTAAATTTTCGCAAACAAGAAGTTGAAGTTTGACCTATTGGTGGACTAGTTTTAGGAAAATCACATATTGCCATATCTATATTCCTTTTTAATTATATTTCTAATTAATCTACAACTTACCTTTGTTGTATATACAAAATAGCGGGGGTATTTTGTATAGATACTTAAGTTTTTTATTCTCTTTATTTATCCATCACGATAGGCTCAAATTGATATTCACTTTTACCTGCTAAAAGTTGATCGATTTTATCCAAAAATTCTGCGACATCTTTATCTTTACGATCTGGCGTGTTAGAGCTAAATAAAATGTTTATTCCATAATTAGTAATATAAATCTTATAACCAGACCCATCATATTCTTGCATATTATAATCTTCATCACTTCTTAAATATCTTTCAGGGATTAACTGAAAAAGATTATGATGACCTGTGTATTTACTATCAGGTTCATTAGCTGTGCAGCTGCTAACATTCTCGTTTTGAACACAAGTTAATGTTGCGTATTTAACAATATAGTTTTCAGCGATTTCATAGCGCATTCTTCCAACCGGTGCTTCTGGTGTTGAATCATAAATAATTATTTTTAAATTATAAGTATCAAATGTTGTTGCATTAACAACAAAACTTAAAATAAAGAATAACCACCCCCAAAATATCTTTTTTTTCATCATTATTCCTATTATTCTTTTGTTTTCTTACGATTAAATTTAAGATTACTTATCACTGTATCGTAATAAAGTTGTGTTATTTTGCTTTGAAATTCTTTTGCTTCATCATCATTATAACGATTAGTAATATCATCATGATAGCGATTAAAAAAGTTATCAATCTCGTGATTCCCAGTATACAAATCCCATATATTGCAATGACCATCAGTAAAACAACCTTCTATTTTGAATAATGGATCGTCATTAATATCTCCTCCACCATATCTCCTGACATCAATAAAATTAGAGCTTGATAAAAACAAAGTTGGAAAAGCTTTAAAAATATTATATTTATCTTGGTACTGAATACTTTTACTTAATACCTTACATTGAAGTTCACCAATGTTTAAATGGCATATTTTGGAAGGATATTCAGTTATTGAATCAGCAGTAATGGTATATAACAACACTTCATGAAAAGGGTAAGCAATTAATTGATATATATTAATTGATTTCAGATTTTTTTTATCAAAAATAACTTTCGGCATTGGAGAAGTCACTTTCGGATGAAATTGATATTCACTTTTACCAGTTCGTATTTGTTTCAATTTATCATAAAAAAGTATCATTTCTTTATCATCAGACTCTCCATAATTCCATGAATGGCAACGACCATCTGTAATACAAATGTCTACCTTAATCGCATTCGTACCATCATATAACTCTGGATGAAGAAAGTTTGATCCTGATAAATATATCTCAGGAACAAATTTAAAAATATCATGATGTCCTAGATATTGTATTTCCTGACCATCTTTAGGGCATTGTTTATCTGTACAAAACCCATGTGGAATAATAATTGAATTAGTTGTAATTTTCATAAATACTACATGTTTAGAACGACCAATATCCTCAATAGTCAATGTCGAAATATCCTGGCGATTAAATTTGTCCGCTTTTACCGTAAAACTTAATAAAAATAATATAAAGATTGAGCAAAAAATATTTTTAACTTTCACTACCTATTCCTTTTAATATTTAATACTTTTTTTGTCTTTTCGCATCAAGTCCCATTGCCATTTGAAGAAAGAATACATTTGACCATCATATTTATTTTGATCATATACTAGTGGCTTACCAGAAATTAGATACGCATTATAATCCATAACGTTTTCTGTATAACCTCGATAAAAAATATGCTTATTATTCGCTGAATCATTCTCTGAAAAGGTTTCAAATGTATGAGGTAATGTAAAGGAATGTGCTGCTTCATGAATAATAATATGACGATCCTTAAGACCTGATTGAAATATTACCAATCCATTCCCCCATTCAATTACATGTGAGGAAGTCATTTTACCACAAGCTTCTCCTCCTACTGCAACACCGTTGCTCATTGTAGGATTTAAATTTGTAAATAACAGATAAGTATTATGATGTTTTTCATCATGGATTGGTTTGCCATCCGCAGGAATGTTTTTCCCGAATTTTTCATATATCTTAATAAGGCGATTTTTTATATCGCTAGCAGATTCTATTGTTTTTTGGGAATCTTTAGGATTTTTTCTTTGACTTTTCATATATGTACTATCTTTAATATCATACAAAAAATCAATAATATCTTTATCATTAGTTTTATTACGTAATTCAACTAAATCAAAATTTTCAGTTGCTTTAATTTTGACCTTTATCATGGCTTGATTAAAGGATTGGTTGTTAAATATATCATCTAATGATGGATGTGATTGAGGAATCACTTTATTATTATTATTGTCATATTCTGTAATAACATTAACCACGACTAGATTAGCTTCACCTATTGAATCATTTTGATATACCATCAATTGACCAACTTCAATTTCAGTCGAACCGAGTTTGGCAAAGACTTTTATCTGCCCGTGTTCTTTTAACGTGTCTCCTTGGCACATAATTTTAATGGCATTTTCTAGCAGATAATAACTAATTTCTGTATCGGTATCTTTATTGATTGATCGTTTCTTTATCGAGGTTTTTAGAAATTTTTCAATAGAAATCTTTTCGGGTGTGATTTTTAGACATCGTTCACTGGGTTTGAAAAAAATTTCTGTGCCATCATTAATTATCTTATCTATCTCATCAAGTTGCAGATCTAAATAAACGCCATCTTTATGCATATCTGAGCCTTTGTCTGCATTATCGCTTTTAACTTTAGAAGCAAAAATAGAGAGCCAAGCAGGATAATAATCTTGGCCATGTGGCTTAATACTTTTACTGAGATACTCAAGTTTAAGTTTTTCAGAATCTAGACAGAGTGCACAATACTTATTTATAGGTTTCGGGTGGGATAAATCTTCCCTGTCGTCATATAACACCTCTTCAATAGGGTATATATACTCATCACGTAACCAATCAAAACCATACTCCCCTTTATAAGGAGGAGCACCCTTTTTTTGCTTAAGTTTCGCTGGTCTTCTAAAATGAATGGTAAATTTTAGCAAGCAAGAGGTAGAGGCCTGACCTATTGGCGGGCTAGTTTGAGGAAAATTACATACTGCCATATCTAAATTCCTTTTTAATTATTTTTAATCATTAAGTTATTTTTATTATTGTTTATTAAAAATAACTTGCTTATTTTGTATAGATACTTAAATTTTTTATTATCTTTATTTATCCATTAAGATAGGTTCAAATTGATATTCACTTTTACCTGCTAAAAGTTGGTCTATTTTATCCAAAAATTCTGCGACATCTTTATCTTTACGATCTGGCGTGTTAGAACTAAATAAACTACAACCGTAAATTGAATTAGCACAAATGGAAATCTTATAGCCAGAACCATCATACTCTTGCATATTATAATAACCATCTTCTGTTAAAAATCTTTCTGGGATTAATTGAAACAGATTATGATTGCCTCTATATTTACTATCAGGCTCATTAACTATACAACTTCGAACATTCTCGTTTTGAACACAAGTTAATGTTGCGTATTTAACAATATAGTCTTCTGTGATCTCAAGACGCATTCTTCCGACGGGTGCTTCAGGCTTTGAATCATAGATAATAATTTCAAAATCATCAGTATCGACTATTTTTGCATTAGCAATAAAACTTAAAAAAACGAATAACCAACCCCAAAATATCTTTGTTTTCATCATTATTCCATTTACGTATTGAATTTTTACTTTCAATTAATTTGTAGTATTGCTTTTCAGAGTATCGTAATAAAGTTTCCTTATTTTATTTAGGAATTCCGTTGTTTGATCATCATGATAGCGATTAACAACATCAGAATCCCATATATTACAATGACCATCAGTAAAACAACCTTCAATTTTGAATAATTCAAAGTCATTACCTTCTCCTCCACCATATTCCCTGAGATCAATAAAATTAGAGCCAGATAAAAATAAAGTTGGAAAAGCTTTAAAAATATTATATTTATCTTGGTAGCGAATACTTTCTCTTTTTTCCTCACATTCAAGTTCCCCATAGATTAAATAACACTTTTTTGAGGGATATTTAGTTATTGAATCAGCAGTGATTGTAAATAATAATACTTCAGTAAAAGGGTAACCAATTAATTGATATAGATTAATCGATATTAGATTTTTTTTATCAAAAATCACTTTGGGCATTGGAGGAATTGTTTTCGAATGGAATTGATATTTACTTTTACCAGATAGTATTTCGTTTAGTTTATTATCAAAAAGTATCATCTCTTTATTATCAGACTTTTCATAATTCAACAAATGACAACGACCATCAACAAAGCAAATTTCTAATTTAGTTGTAGCCCAACCATCATATGTGATTGGAGAAATATAATTTGATCCTGTTAGATATTGCTCAGGAACAAATTTAAAAATATCATGATACCCTAAATATTGTATTTCATGACCATCTGTAGAACATTCTTTCTTGTTACAAAAACCTTGGGGGATAATAATTGAATTAGTTGTTATTTTGATTATTAATGAGCTTTCAAAACCACAAATACTATTAATAGTAATTGTCGAAATATCCTGACGACTAGGCATATAAGCTTTTGCTAAGAAACTTAATAATAACATTATAAAAAAGCTATAGAAAAAACGCTTAAAGTTC
Source organism: Gilliamella apicola (assembly GCF_000599985.1). Lineage (NCBI taxonomy): Bacteria > Pseudomonadati > Pseudomonadota > Gammaproteobacteria > Orbales > Orbaceae > Gilliamella > Gilliamella apicola. The sequence goes on along the minus strand of NZ_CP007445.1, from coordinate 641,251 downwards.
ATGTACTCATTCCTTTTGCAATATTTCAATACTTTTATCCTTACGCATCAGATCCCACTGCCATTTAAAAAAAGAGTACATATTTCCACTATATTTATTACGTTCAAGGCGAGGCTTTCTTTTTGAATCTAAATATTGATGCTGAGAATAATCCATATAATTTTCAGTATAACCATGATAAAAAATATGTGGAGATAAACTCCATTCAAATGAGTGTGGTAATGAAAAACTATGCCCTGCTTCATGAACAATAGTATGATCTTCTGTAAGAGCATTACCAAAAATAACAAACATATTTCCCCATTCGAAATCTCTTTTCGGTGTACCACTATAATATGCTATTCCTTTAACTGTATCTTGATTTTTCCACTCTATTACTTTATTAGTAAATAATAAATAGGTATTATAATGACCTTCATCATTGATACTTATATTATCTTTAGGTTTATGTTTTCCATAATGATTATATAAATCACAAAGGTTGTTTCTTACAACGCTTGGCTGCGTTCGACTATTCTCATCCACAAATATTGAATTATTAATATCATCTAAAAATTTCTTAACATCCTCTTCTTTTTCTTTTAAAGCGAATAAATCAAAATCTTCAATTGCTTTAATTTCAACCTTTATCATAGCTTGATTAAAGGATTGAGAGTTAAATAAATTATCCAATGAAGGATGTGATTGAGGAATGATTTTATTATTATTGTTATCATATTTTGTAATGACATTAACCACGAAAATATTGGCTTTACCTATTATGTCATTTTGATACACCATCAATTGACCAACTTCAATTTCAGTCGAACCGAGTTTGGCAAAGACTTTTATCTGACCATGTTCTTTTAACGTGTCACCTTGACATATAATTTTAACGGCATTTTCTAATTTATAAAAATGGATTTCCGGTTTACCAATTTTTTCATTTAGTTTCCGTTTTTCTTTCGAGGTATTCAAAAATTCTGAAATAGCAATCTTGTTAGGTGTGATTTTTAGACATGGATCACTTGTTTTAAAAAAAATTTCAGTGCCATCATTAATAATTTCATCAATTTCATCTAATTGCAGATCTAAATAAACGCCATCTTTGTGCAATTCTGAACCTGCATCTGCATTATTGCCTTGCACATCACAAGCAAAAATAGACAACCAAGCTGGATAATAATCTTGTTCATATGGTTTGATAGGATTCTCTACATCTTTTTTATATTCTTCTTTTAGCTTTTTGGGTTTTAAACATAATGGTAGTATTTTATTTTTTATTTTTTTTCGAGCATTTGTTAGATGATTATCATATTTAATCTTTTCAATCGGATAAATATATTCATCACGTAACCAATCAAAACCATACTCACCTTTATAAGGAGCATTCTGTTTTTGCTTAAGTGTATCAGGTCTTCTAAAGTGGATGGTAAAACGTCGCAAGCAAGAAGTTGAAGCCTTACCTATTAGTGAACTAGTTTTGGGAAAACTACATATTGCCATATCTCCATTCCTTTTTTATTATATTTATATTAAATAATTAATTTATCATTATTATTTATTAGTGTTTATTCAAAATAACCAAGTTATTTTGTGTTGATATTCTTTAATTTCATTATGATGAACGATATAAGCAATATAAAATTCCTGATATTGTATCAACTATTTATAAAACAGATTTCTAATTGTGTTTTATTAACTCTCGTAGGTAAATAGATATATCTTGATTCAATAAAATAACCTAGCTACAAGATATTTTACTCTTTGATTAAAGTTTGATAATAACAATATAAATAAATCAGATAATAAATTAAAATTCATTACTTATTTCTTTTCATTATTTTCAAGACTTTCATCCTTTCTCATCTCATCCCATTGCCATTTACAAAAAGAGTAAGTTTTATTTTGATATTTATTAGCTGCATCGTGTTTTGCCTTATCAAGATAATTTGGATAATCCATATAGTTATCTGTGTATCCTTTGTGAAAAGGATAAAATTCTGGTCCAGCAAAACGTTCAAATGTGTGAGGTAAAGAAAATGTATGTGCTATCTCATGAGGAATAGTTATATCATCATTAGTAAAATGATGATAAATTACACAAGAATGTTTAAAAGCATAATTGCTTATTGTAGAATATCCTCTTGAATCGCCGTTTCTGATTTTAATGCCCGTTAATAGAAGATAAGTATTTTTATGCCCATGATCATTGATTCCTAAAAATTGATTAGGTTTTGTTGGATCTTTAGGACGATTTTTTCCATATCTGTCATATAATTTATTAAGTTCATTAAGTATCAGTCCTGGATCTAGATTTGCATATGGTTGAGCGATATAATTCAATAAATTTATAATATCCTGATCTTGGGTTTTTACCTTTAATGCATATAAATCAAAATCTTCAATTACTTTAATTTCTACGTTTATTAAAGCTTGATTAAAGGATTGGTTGTTTAATATATACTTTAATGATGGGGGTGATGGTGGCATGATTTTATTATTATTGTAGTCATGTTCTGTAATAACATTAATCACGAAAAGATTGGCTTTACATATTTTGTCGTTTTTATAGATATTTAATTGACCAACCTCATATTCATCCGAACCAAGTTTGGCAAATACCCTTATTTTCTCGTGTTGCTTTAGCGTATCTCCTTGACACACAATTTTAACGGCATTCTCTAGCAGATAATAATAAATTTGTGGTTGATTATTTTTACTATCAAGTGTTCGTTTTTTTTTCGAATTCAGCAAAAATTCCGAAATAGAAATCTTGTCTGGAGTGATTTTTAGACATGGCTTACTAGGTTTAAAGATAATCTCTGTACCATCAGAGATTATTTCATCAATTTCATCAAGTTGCAGATCTAAATAAACGCCAGCTTGGTGGATTTGTGAACCTGCATTTGAATTCTTTCCTTGTACATTACAAGCAAAAATAGAGAGCCAAGCAGGGTAATAATCTTGACCATGTGGCTTACAACTATCACTCAGATATGCGTTTTTAAGTTTTTTATGTTCTTTGCATAATTCAATATATGTATTTATAGGTACTGGATTTTGTGAGTTAATAACTTCGTCAAAATAAACCATTTCAATCGGATAAATATACTCATCACGTAACCAATCAAAACCATACTCACCTTTATAAGGAGCATTATGATTTTGCTTAAGTTTATCTGGTCTCCTAAAATGGATGGTAAATTTTCGCAAGCAAGAGGTTGAGGCCTGACCTATTGGTGGGCTAGTTTGGGGAAAATTACATACTGCCATATCTCAATTCCTTTTTAATTATTTTCAATAATAAATATGATATAAAAATGAGTTAAACTCGTTTTAAACAGCAAAATAGTGATATATTATTTCCTTTAAAATCATATTGATTCTTGTTTATTTATATTCATTTCAATCAAACTAGGTAACCACGGGAACTGATGGCAAAAACGATGGTAAATTGAATTAAAGTTAATACTTTCATCGTATATTGTTTGTGGTGCTAATTGAGTATTGTCTATTAGTTCGCCTGATAAAAATGGATCTTGATCAAAATGACTTCCAAATATAAACATCAAGATGATTGCTGCTGCAATTTCTGTGGGATGATTCATAAGAAGATGATTTTGGGCTCGATCAATACCAAATGAAAATAGATGTTCAAAATCTTCAGATTCAGTAATCTGAAATTTTGCTTGAACAATTCCATTCAAAGCTGTAATTACTTGGTTTTTTATGGCTGATTTATCTAACAAACTCTTCTCTTTTGAAAAGACATAATTGGTGGATTGTGATTTTAAATAATCATCTAGTTTTTTAAATACTTCATTCTTTTTAGATAAGTCTTTACCATAAGCTCCTTCTAAAAAAGGTATAGCTTTAAAGTAAAGTTCTTCTGCTTGAGTAACTTCAGTAAAATCTTGATAGTCATCTAAAATTTTTTTTGCCCAACGATATTGGGGATCATGGATAAACTCAATACCAAACAAAATGAGCAAATCGATATAAAATCGAGTGGTATCTTCTTGATTAAATCCGATCTCTTTTGTGATAGTTAAACATGAACTTAATATTTTTTTTAGTTGATGATAATCTATTTTTTCTTTTAAGTACGGATAATGTCCATGGCAATGTTTAACTAATTTATCCAAATAGAGATCTATTGCCTGTTTTTTTAAAATGCTGTCTATTTTATCATCAATTTTCAGAGCCATATCAACTATCCTTATTAATATAATAATATTGACTATCTAAATAATATGCCCAACACTCTATTTTTTTGAGATATCTATCGATATTATTGTCAGCTTTGAATATTTCCAACATATCAATAAAACATCGTGGGTCATAGAATCTTAAAAAATATTTTTTCCCATCTTGATTTTCAGCAAAGAGTAGTTCTTTCAAATATTGTTTCAAAACTAAAAAAGGGAGTTTACTCCAAAACCAAAGTACTGACGGTTTCTCTTCTTGAGCGAATAAAATCTCATTAATAATATCTTGATTCTCTTCTCTATCTGGTTCTATTTTTACTAATAGTGGCCCTGCCTCGGATGATTTAGAATAAGGAGTATCAGCAAGTAATGGATAACTTGTTATATTAGGATTTTTAATAAACATTTTATAAAAGCACGCATCAAAATGAGCGCAATCAACGATGGCATAGCAATAAACAGGTTCATCCTCATGTCTATGACCTAATTCTCCATTTATTGATTCAGGTATATTTTCAGTTATTGAAAACTGTGGTAGTGATGTTTTAGGTGTTGTCATCAACTTATCTCCAACATGGAGTTGGCATTACGAGCAGCACGTTTTAAACACTCTACGCACAAAGATATCGGAGGCATATCCATAAAATGAGCTTCCTGAGTATTTACATTCATACTTGCTGGTCCCATTTTTTGGAACGCAGCAGATTTTATGACTACATTTCCTGGTGTACCGAGTTCTATTCCTTCACCATTTATCTTAATATAAGAGCCACCACTGATTAACGTAATATCACGAGGGGCGGTCAAAGTTATTGAGTTATCAACACTATTAATTTGTATTTCATCTTTAGCCATAAGCGAAAGTTCATCATTTTGAGCTTGTATTTCAACTTTCCCCTTAGATGCAAAAAGCTTTATTCCCATTTTGTGAGCAAAAAAGCTTAATGCTTCACCGGCCGCCAATGTAATCTTTTTAATTACACTAATCTCTGTGTTATTCTCAGCAATGATTGAAATATTTTTGCCAGTCGATAATTGAATATTTTTCGGGCTCGTCAAACCAATGCCTTCTTGGGCATAACCCACTATTCCACTTTCGTTAAGTTCTGTAAGAGTATTTTTAAGTTCGGTTTGGCTTTCGATATCGGCTGAATGACCATTTGAATTTTCTACAACTTTTTGCAATGATTGAACAATAGAAAGCGCATTACTAAGCTGGATCTTTGCACCTTCCATATCCAGTTGTTTACCTTTTGCTTTTGATTCAGTTTCGGTTGTAATATAAATTCCTTTTTCTGCCGATATTGCGCCCCACTCATCGGTACGTAGCTCGAAACCTTCTCCTCGTTTCGTTTTTTCACTGTCCACCAAATGCCCCAAATTGAGTTGGGTTTTACCATATTCCGTTGCCAGTTTAATATGCTCCTGACCACGTTTATCGTCCATTCTCAGTTTATTATTCGCTGGTGTGCGTATCACATTACGGTGTTTATTGATTGTCGTAACATGATCAGGATGACTGCTGTCATGCATGGCATGAGCTATATACGGGCGGTCTGGATTACCATTGGTGAATGCAACTGCAACTTCTGTTGAATCTATCAAAGGAAAGTGAAAGCCATAAGTATCGCCGGCATATGGTTTTGCCAGTCTGACCCATAAACTTTCCTCACCTTTTTGCCAATTTTTTAAATCAAAATTAAATTTAATTCGGTAACGACCCTGCGTATCAATATAACCGTACGTATCATCATCTTTACTGGTCACTCGGGCTGGTAAGGTACCACTCACTTGTGGCCACGGTAATGGTGCCGGGCGATACGGTTTAAGAGCATCATAAGGGATAGCAGTAAAGCGGGTTTGGTAAGATTCCGTTCGGTCACCATAACATTCGGTTGCAACAATCACCACACCATCTTTAATTTCGGCTATAGGGCAATCTGCTATAGTCACTAACTTTCCCGGAGTTAACTCATAAGCATTACATTGTCCAGTTAGAATAAATTGTTCGCTTACATAATGTTGATGCCGAATACGCGCATACCAATTGCCACTTTCGACTGTTTGTATATCACCTTCGATTTTGTGATGCTCTTCATACCGATAGTCTTCGCCTCGCATTGTCATATCTTTCGGTTGACTGTTGTCACTACTGTAAAGATCACTGTCCGACATCCGATAGTTATAATCGTTAACACTGACCTGACTTGGTTTAGTTTTACTGCTAAATTGTAAATCCCAGATACTGTGGCGAAGATGGTCATTGAGTCCGCTTGGTTGCTTTATAATCACTCTACCACCATCAGCATACCCTTTTTCATAATCACTTATTACTATTACATCACAATGATGCTCTGGGTGCGTTTCAAAGTAAAAGTAGAGACCAACATCTGCCAGCAAACGCTGAATAAAATTTAAATCACTCTCTTGCCATTGCGTAATAAATTCTCGTACAGGATAGCTTTCTTTTAATTCAAAACGAAAATCAATACCGATAAAATTGTGATTTCGCAATACTTCATCGACCACATCGATGACATTCTTATTTTGAAAAATGGCACTTTGGTGATGATTTGCAAGTAATGCCATACGAGGTTCAAGTTTGACTCGATAACGCGCTTCATCTTCGCTAATTGAGACCAAACTAAATTCTGTGATTATTCCGTAAAGCTTTCTTGTTTTGGCAATATTATCTAATGATCTGATTTGTGTTACTTGTAACGGAGATTGGTTAGGATGAAAAGTCAGAGAGGCAGCTTGACTAAGCATGGATGCAATTGAAATTTGCTTATCTTCGCTGGTGAAATCTATCTGATATTGCCAAGGTTCATTTAACCGCTCTTGACCTTTAATTGATACAACAGAAATGCTTGATAATGCGTCGGAGCCATCAACTGACAATGAATAGTTATTGTGTGATAATTGCCCTGAAAGCGAAGTTAAGCTATCGCTGAGTTGTTCCATTGTGCTCATACTTCAATCCTTAATTTATGATAGAAAAATTGATCTTTTTCAAAAACACAGATATTTATTAACGATAATCTTAGATATATAAACTAAGTACTTTTTTTGAACGAGTCAATTATTTTTTTATTAAGTTTTATTAATTGTAGATAATGATTAAACTGAGTTATTAATGCGGATTTTCATTGTTAATATAAATATATTAATCAATTATTTAGAAATGTAATGATTTATAAACACATCTTAAATTAATGTTAATAATAAACACAACTTATAATAGATCGTATTGATATGAATTTAAGTTATTTAATAAAATTATAAAACTAAAAACTTGTCATTAGTAGTGGTTAACATTTGGCAATATACATTAAAGATAAAATACAGCAAACATCACAACAAGACGATATAGACTCCTGAATATTTTTTACAAAATTTACTGCTTTTACACTCAAAAATCCTCAACACCTAAAAAGGATTATCCTTTATTTCCCACAATAAAAATAACTCGCTATAATGCATTCAATTTTATTGTTAAGTGGATTATGCATGAAAACACTATTTGCCAGCACGTCACGCGGGCTTGAAGAGTTATTGAAAAAAGAGTTAGAAGAGTTAGGTTCGATCGATTGTAAAATTGCTCAAGGGGGTGTCTTTTTTGATGCGGATGAAAAGACATTATATCAATCATTATTATGGTCGCGTCTGGCATCACGTATTTTGTTGCCAATTGCTGAGTTTGATATTTATAGTGATTTAGATCTCTATTCGTGCGTTTTTAATATTAAATGGCCAGATATTTTTGCAGTTGATAATTCCTTTGTGATTAATTTTGTTGGTGTAAACGATTTTATCCGTAATAGCCAATATGGTGCACTCAAAATTAAAGATGCGATTGTTGATCACTTCTCTCGTCATACTAACGAGCGCCCTAATGTGGCTAAGCAAGATCCTGATGTTCGTATTCATGCTTATTTAAATAAAAACCGTGTAACACTTTCGTTAGATTTAAGTGGTAACAGTTTGCATCAACGTGGTTATCGTCAGCAAACTGGGCAAGCGCCATTGAAAGAAAACTTAGCTGCTGCAATTATTATGCGATCAGGCTGGCAGATGGACACGCCATTAATCGATCCTATGTGTGGTTCGGGAACACTGCTAATTGAAGCAGCGATGATCGCCGCTAAAATTCCACCGGGTTTATTGCGTAAACATTGGGGATTCTTTGCTTGGAAAGGCTTTAATCCAATACTTTGGAATGAATTATTATTTGCCGCTAAACACAATATTAGCAAACCAAATATACCATTTATCGGTTACGACAATAATACCGTGGTGTTAGAGCGAGCAAAACAAAATGCCATTCAGGCGGGTGTAGGCGATTTGATTACATTTGCATTACAAGATGTAACGCAGTTAACCAATCCACTGCCTAATGATGTAACAGGTACAATAATTAGTAATCCACCTTATGGCGAAAGATTAGAAAGTGAGCCTGCTCTTGTTGCCCTGCACACAGCGCTTGGTCGTCAAATTAAGCAATATTTTGGTGGCTGGCGACTTTCGTTATTTAGTGGCGCACCTCAATTGTTAGACTGTTTACAAATGCGTGCAGAAAGACAATTTAAAGCGAAGAATGGTCCGTTAGATTGTGTACAAAAAAATTATACTATTGCACAACGATCTAGCGAACAAGTCAGCACACCAATATTGCCAGCGGCTGATTTTGCTAATCGTTTACGAAAAAATAAACAGAAACTTGAAAAATGGGCTGCACAAGAACAACTAGAGTGTTATCGCCTTTATGACGCCGATTTACCTGAATATAATGTTGCTATCGATCGTTATAAAGATAAAGTAGTAGTACAGGAATATGCAGCGCCTAAAAATATCGATCCACAAAAAACTCGTCAACGGCTATTTGATATTATTAACGCCACTATGTCAGTGCTAGAACTCACTGCCGATCAATTAGTTTTAAAAACGCGTGAAAAGCAGAAAGGCAAACAGCAATATCAAAAATTGAGCCAAAAACAGGATTACTTTTTGGTGCATGAGTATGCCATTAATAAACGCAAAACTCAGTTTTGGGTAAATGTGACCGATTATTTAGATACAGGGCTGTTTTTAGATCATCGTTTAGCGCGCAAGATGATTGGTGAAATGAGTGCAGGTAAGGATTTTCTAAATCTATTTGCTTATACCGGTAGTGCAACGGTTTATGCGGGTCTAGGCGGTGCTAAGTCAACTACGACGGTTGATATGTCACGCACTTATTTACAATGGGCCGATCGTAATCTAAAACAAAATGGATTAACGGGTAGACAGCATCGCTTAATTCAAGCTGATTGTTTATTGTATTTAGAACATAGTGATGATCAGTTCGATCTAATCTTTATTGATCCACCTACATTTTCAAATTCTAAAAGGATGAGTGATACTTTTGATGTTCAACGTGATCATTTAAAAATAATGGCGAATTTAAAACGATTATTAAAACCAAATGGCATTATTGTGTTTTCGAACAATAAACGTGGTTTTAAAATGGATAACGTTGGTATGCAAAACCTTGGATTGACTTATCAAGATATCACTAATAAAACGTTATCTTTGGACTTTAAACGTAATAAGCAAATTCACTGCTGTTTTATTGTCCAACACCAAAAATAAAAGCATGTCGTCCATCTGCATAGATTGTATTGATATGGATTTTGGATTATTTACTAAGAGCATTAAACGACAAATTATTTACGAGGAGTTATTCGCTCCTCGCTATAGTTTAAAGAATAAATTTAGAAACTATCGAACGACTAAAACTGAAGTTTGCGCGCTACGGACTACACCAGCCGCATTCGATCCCAGTAAGTGAGTGGTAATATTAGGGCGACGTGATCCTAATATAATTAAGTCGGGTTTTAATTCTTCCGCAATATGAAGAATTTCATCCCTTGGATTACCAAACGCAATAGAAAACGACAATTTTTCTTGAGGTAAATTAATAGAAGCCATTAACTTATGTAACCACTGTTCAGTTTGTACTGTTGCCTTATCTTTAAATTCATCAAAACCAAATGAGTAAGCGTTCACAATCGCTGACGCTACTGGCAAGGTATGGAAGAAGACCACCTCGGCATTTGATAATTTTGCCAAACATTCGACATGTGGGATGACTTTTTGGGTTAACTCATCTTCAAGCACATCAATCGGTACTAAAATCTTGTTATACATAAAACTACCTCCCTCGCTAAATAAAACCTGATAAATGATCTTTGACAATACGGTCTAACAGTCATATGGTTTAAGGATCACGATATTTGATCATTATAATACTCATTTTGGATTTATTTTTTATTTATTTTTAATAGTTAAGTTAGTTGATGCTTACTATAATATCCTAAAACCAATTTAGAAAAATGAAACCATTTTTTACTCATTTCATGACGGAGATCACCATGAGTAGTATTATTTACCGTTCTGACATCAAACCAGAACTTGAAGAGGCTATTGCGCTTTATCGTCACTGTTCACTAGGCGAGCGCCGACCTCTTACCGATCCAACACGATTTAAAGCTATGTTAGATAATGCTAACTTAGTTATAACCGCGTGGCATAATGATAAATTAATTGGTATAGCGCGTTGTTTAACGGATTTTGTATATATAACTTATTTGGCGGATCTTGCTGTGGATGAGGATTATCAAAAACAAGGTATTGGTAAACAATTAATTAAAGAAGTAAAAAAGAATACTCATGAAAATTGCTCGATAACCTTACTGGCTGCTCCAAGTGCAGTTGATTATTATGGACATATCGGATTTAATGCCCATCCTTCCGCTTGGATTTTAAGAGATAAATCAATATGAGAATCATTTTAGCGTCAACATCGCTATCACGTAAAAAAGTACTTGAGAAATTCGCTATCCCTTTTGAATGTGTTCCGCCTATTTGTGACGAAACGCCGCTTGCGGGTGAGTCTGCTGAGCAGTTAGTTGTACGTCTAGCGAATCTCAAAGCGCAATCATTAGTCGATAAATATCCAGATAGCTTAATCATTGGCTCAGATCAAGTAGGCGTTTTAGAGGGAAAAATTGTTTGCAAACCACATACTATTGAAAATGCTCGCAAACAACTTGCCAATAGCAGTGGCAAAACATTTTATTTTTATACAGGGATGACGGTTATTAACACCCACTCGGGTCAATCTACCACTCTTTGTGAACCGTTTAAAGTCACCTTTCGGCAACTAAGTTGTTCTGAAATCGATGCCTATATCGCTAAAGAGATGCCACTACAATGTGCAGGCAGTTTTAAATGTGATGAGCTAGGTATAACGCTGTTTGATAAGTTAGAGGGTGATGATATTAATTCATTAATCGGATTACCGCTGTTGAAGCTTAATAAAATAATGATTGAAATGGGTTGTAATCCCTTATTGCTTTAATAAGTAAGGTAAAATAGATAAGTCAGTGTTCACTTAATATTATGTAAGTTAGCATTGACTTATTTATTCAATAAACCGCCCTGCCGACATTTTCAAGATATTTTGACTATAATTTGCTACATCATGATCATGAGTGACAATCAATAACGCAGTACCTTGTTGGTTAATTTCTTTTAGCAGTTGCATAATATCAGTAGAACTTTCCTCGTCGAGATCGCTGGTGGGCTCATCTGCAATGATGATTTGTGGCTGGCAAATTAATGCACGTAATATGGCAATACGACGCATTTCCCCGCCTGACATATTGGCTGGATAAACATCTTGCAAATAACTGACTTTAGCCTTTTCCAATAAACTTTTCGCATAACTGAAGCTACTTTTATTTGGGCGCTTAGTTAAGTAATAAGGTAAGCGAATATTATCAATCGCAGTAAGATTAGGGAGTAAACTGCTACCTTGAGGAATATAACCAATATGCTGATTACGAAAAGCCGATACTTGCTGATCATCTAATTCAAATAGATTTACATCATTAAAGGTTACTTTCCCCTGAGTTGGCGTTAATAAACCAGCAATCATATTTAAAAGCGTCGTTTTACCGCTACCTGATTTACCCATAATGCAGTTAAAATCACCTGATTGCATACTGAAACTGACATTATTCACTGCGGCAAAAGTTTGTTGACCACGTTGATAATCTTTACGCAAATTTTTAACATTCAGTAACATTATTCACCCTCTCTGAGCGTGCTGTAAGTATCAAATTTAGTCATGGATAAAGCTGAATAGATACTTGATAATGGTCCAATAATTAAGGTTAATGTTAATACCACTACTGCATAGCATAACGCATCAATCACTGAAAGATTAATGCATGGCAAACCAATGGTTTGACAGATTAATAAGCTAAATGCATAGAGCAACACACTTGCTAATAAAATTCCCATTAAGCCACCTAATGCACTAATAATTAAAGATTCACGCAGCAGCATTTTTACTAAATCTCGACGTGAGGCTCCTAAGATACGCAATAAACTGATTTCGCGTTTGCGTTCATTTAAATTTGACGAGAAGATGACAAAAATAATCACTATTGCTAATACCCAAAAAATTGCCGATAAACTATATACAATAGTCGAAAAGCCATTTAACCATTTGGAAATATTACTTAACATACCTTTAGTCATAACAAAATCCAGTTTATAGTCGATAGCGTATTTGGGCATGATTTGATTAACAATATCTTTAAGCTGATAATCGGGATCGACTTTTATGAAAATTGAAGAAGCATAATCCGCAAAATGATCAACATCGCCTTGTACTAATTCAGCTTCTTTCATTAAAGTATGTGCTGCTTGCATAGTCATAAATACCGAAGTGTCAAAGCCCATGCCTGTACTGTCCATCTTAGCTGCTATTTTAAATGGATGATTGAAAAACATGACTTCATCGCCAATATTTGAACTAATTTTTGAACCAACTACAACTTGGTTATCAGTAAGTGGCTGAGTAAGTTGCGATTGCAACCAAGGTTTGATCACAAAATCGCTTTGCTGATCAAAACCAATTAGTTGCACTTTTGAAGTACAGCAACCTGCACTGAGTGAAGCGATAAAAAGCTGTGGTGATATTGCTTGTATCCCTTTTATATTTTTGATTTTATCAATCAAATCAACTTTTAAATAAAAGCTACTTGGTTCACCACGTAATAAGGCAACCTCTAGATTTTTTTCGTAACCGTATGGAACAACCAAAATATCTGCACCAAGGCGATTAGCCATGCCAGAAATTCCCAAACTAAGGTTTTTCATAATCACACTACCACCAAAAAGTGTGGCTGAAAAAAGCATAACAATGATAATTAAACAACAACTACGAAATGGTCGTCGTTGAATGTTCCGCCAAGCCAAATTAGCCATGGTAATGGGTTGTTCTTGCATGTTTAAATCCTGTTTTTATTAAAGATTGTATGTCTTTAAAATATGCTTCTTCTGGCCGCTTTATTAAGATAGAAAGTATTAACGAGCGCAACGATAAATAATAGCAATGACAATAAGACTAGCGCTGGTTTAGCGCCCATATTGCAGCGCATCATTTGATTATCACATACGCCAATTAAAACGGTCGGAATAGCCAAAGCAAATAGCGATATGCAAGCAATCGCCATACTTAATCCCATGCGCAGAAAAATTTTTTGACAAAATAGCATTAAGATGCCAATTGCAATAATCAAACAGCCTACACCAACTTCAGCTCGGCCCGTCCAAAAGCATTTCATAATTTTACCAACACCAGTATGCATATGTTCAACTTGACCTTGCATTGCGGTTGGTAGATTAACTGATTCAGAAGGGCATACAGGTAAAATATACATAGGAAATAAAATAAATAATATGCCAATGATGATATAAGCGAGAGATGAAACAACACGATTTTGCATAATTTAAAACCTTTAAGTTAATTATTAATTACTCGGGCAACCTTGCCATGTTCAAGTACAACGGTTGTTTGAGCATGTTTTGATACTTCAAGTGAATGAGTCACAACAATAATAGTACTCCCTTCTTCGTGCAGTTGATGCAGTAAATTCATAACCATTGCTTCATTACTTTCATCTAAATTACCAGTAGGTTCATCGGCTAAGATTAATTTTGGATAATTGATTAAGGCTCGGGCAATGCATACTCGTTGCTGTTCGCCGCCTGATAACTGATTTGGCAAGTGTTTAGCACGGGCGCCCAGTCCAACTCTTTCAAGTGCTTGCATGGCTTCTTTTTCATCGACCATACTGTGATAATATTGTGCAACCATTACGTTTTCTAGTGCGGTTAGATAAGACACTAAATGAAATTGTTGAAAGATAAGACCGATTTTATCACGGCGGATTTCGGTTAATTCTGGTAAGGATAATTGGGTGATATCTTGTCCATCTAAAATGACCGAGCCTAAAGATGGTTTATCCATACAACCAATAATATTCATCAAGGTCGTTTTGCCACTGCCCGACGGTCCCATAATGGATAACCATTTGCTCTCTTCTACAACTAAATTCACATCTGATAAGGCATGAAGAGAACCATAAATCTTAGATACATTATTAACTTCGAGTATATTCATACTTTACATCCTATTCGCCACGCAATACTAATGCTGGCTCAACATCTAATGCACGTTTAACTGGAATTAAACAGGCAATTACCGTCACAATTGCTGATATTAAAATAGTACTTGGTATCAAATAAAATTCAATAATAATTGAACGACCAAAAACGTTAGAACTGATCACCTGCGCAAATATAAGACCACAAAAAACTCCAATAATCCCTCCAATAATACCAAGAACTAATCCCTCGGCTAAAAACTCTTTAGCGATACTTTTATTATTAGCTCCAATGGCTTTTTTAAGGCCAATTTCTTTACGGCGCTCCATTACGACTGTCATCATGGTGGTTGCTACACAAATCATAGTAAGAACTAATACCACAATGGTCACTAAATAAAGTAGAGATGACAGTTTACCTAATACTGAGGTTTCCGATTGTGTCACCCATTTAATTAAGTGTGGTTCAATTGTAGTTGATTGACTTTTGATATTATCTATATAGTCCTTTAACTCATTTTGTGATGCTGTGATGCTAACTTCAACAACTTCGGCTTGATCACTCTCTTCAAAGAATTGTTCTAAATCATGCAGATCGACAAAAATAAAATTATCTTCGGCTCTACCTGTTTTAACAATACCGGTAATAGTTAACTCTTCATCAAAACGAGAATCTTGTTTAGATTTACCTGAAATGGATATTTCACTACCAACGTTTAAATTGGCAAAATTAGCTATATCGGTACCTATCATCACTTCATGTGATTTTTGTGGCAAACTGCCTTCAATATGCCAATAAGGACTGGTTTTAGTAACTTGGTTAAAGTTAGTACCGACTATGGTATAAGGGTGCTGGTTAACGCGCACTGCCCCGTAGCGAAACGGCGTGACACCAAGTAGTTTATCTTGTGGTAATAAGCTTACCGCTTTTTTTACATCAGCCATTGACACAGTTGGTTGATTATTCGCAGGCATTAATAATAAATTCGCTCCATAAGAACGGAACTCCTGCCCCATCTGTCTTGGAATGTCAAAACAGAGCGTGACCATGCCTAATAATACTGTTGCGCCAATCGCCACGCCTAAAAGTGCAATAATAATGCGAGAACGTCGACGAATGAGCGAACTCAATATAGTTTTAATAATAAAGCGTCGATTTTTATTAATCATCAGATTTACCTTTACCCTTATCGTCCATGCAGTACATCGGTAGGGCGTAAAAACATCATAATACGCAATGCTGGTAAGCTACCTAAAAATGTAATTAAGGCAACCATTATTAATACTAAAGGAACAATAATCATTTTAGGTTCAACAAACGAACCGAATACGGTATGACCAATAATCTGCGCAAAGCCAAGACCAATAAAGTAACCCAAAACACCGCCAATTAAGGCAATAATTAAAATTTCGGTTAAAATGAGCAAGGCAACAGCACTATTGGTTGCGCCGAGTGCTTTGAGTAAACCAATTTCGGTACTGCGTTCTATCACATTTGCCGTCACTAAATTTGAAATCGCTAATGCAGAACAAATTAAGGATAAAACAGTTAACAATAGCATCAATAACTGAGTTTTTTGTAAAATAGAACCTTCTGAATCAGCAACTTGCATGATGGCTTTAACGCGGATATCTGGCATTAACTCTTCTAGCTGATAAGCAATTGAACTAATATAAGCGGTGCAATACCAAGTATCCCATTCGGTGCGTGATAAGCTGTTAGGATCTTGCGCCGCTTTACGAGCCAATTCATTTTCGGGAGTGGTTAATGCACTCACCTCTACTCGTTCAACGAGTCCATTTTTATCAGCTAACTGCTGTGCAATTGGGAGTGATACAAATAATTGAGAATCTTCAGCGCCACCACTATGGAAAATATTGTGCACGGTTAAAGTGATTTTTTGTTTCGTTAGAATAGAAGTAACCTCAATACTATCGCCTAATTTTAAGTTCCACTGTTTAGCAACCG
Source organism: Gilliamella apicola (assembly GCF_000599985.1). Taxonomy (NCBI): domain Bacteria; kingdom Pseudomonadati; phylum Pseudomonadota; class Gammaproteobacteria; order Orbales; family Orbaceae; genus Gilliamella; species Gilliamella apicola. The sequence continues at coordinate 624,590 of NZ_CP007445.1, read as the reverse complement.
ATTCACCGACCATTACGCCTTGCAGATTATCATCAGTCATCTTATTGCCTTCGATTGTCCACCATGATTTCATGGCTAACATACCCGTATCGACTTCATCGCCAGTCGGAATTTTAAGATGTTTATTAAACCAAGTTCCGACAATAGTAATGGGTTTATCGTTTAACATTGCTTGAGTATTAAGATAAGGTGCAAAATCAACAATATTATATGCCCAGAAGATCATCTTAATTTTAACTAGATCATCTTGTTTGATGTATTGCATCACTTGTTGATTATCACTATTATCCAACTGATACATTTCACTTACTAACGCAGTGTTTTTAGGTACAATATTTAGATTGGCGCCATACGCTTTTAATTCTTGATTGACTTTATCACCGACATCAAACATGACATTTAACATGGCAGTTGCTAACGAAACACCCAGGGCAACAGTAAGCGCGATTAAAAAGAGCTTCTTTTTTTGGCGTACTAACACGCTCAGTAACATTCGACGAAACATACTCTATTCCTTGGATACTCTTTATTTAAAACGACCTTTTTCGGCTTCAAGATGCGCAGGACGGATCACCATATTGCCGTCAATAATTTCATATTTAAGTGGTACTGGATTACAACCTCCAGCAAAACCAATGGTGGCAATATTCATTACCACATCACACAAAATACAGACGACTTGATTACCTCGTTGATAGTAACCACTTGCGCCACAAATATCACAAGCATCAAAGCCAACACCATAGGCATTTTCGCTTTTTTTAATCACAATAAAACGAACTAAAGTACCATCGGTCGCTTGATAGCCATAACGGTGTAAATTTCCATCATTGATATTATCAAGAGGAATGACAATTAGATTGTCAGCGTTGGCTGTAATCGGCTCGGCTGGAGTAAGTTCTACCCCTTTTTCAAAAATATAACGCGCACGTGTCACTGTGTAAGCCGTAATAGCAACGCCAGCCACCAAAAATAGTGAGGTTCTTCTATCACGAAGTAATTGCGATTTAAGTTTGCGGATTTGAGCTGGATTGCTACCCACTAACGAGGTTGTTTTTGATTTGATATAGAGCATAATCGCTAAAATCAGTAGTATTGCCATAAAAATAAATGTGAAAAAATTGACATGACCTAAAATAAAAATCACCAATTCCATCATCCATTTTTGTGAAGCAATGAACCGTCTAACGATTAAAATTTGCATAATATTAATACCATTTTGAATGGTAAAAATAATAATTGAAAGCGTTGTGACTATTGTAACTAACCTACTCGATAACCTGCCACACAGTCGATACGTGAATAAACCAATTAAGACGCAAACCAATAGAGCAAAACCATACCCTACCCACTTGAACAAATATTCATTATTAAAAATCGACTCCATTCCGACAGCAAATTCAAACGGATAGAGCATTAAATTCGGTAAACATTGTGCCGTAATTAAACCACTAGCCAGCACAAATAACATTATAGATAAAACCTTAATCAAGGTTTTATGCCAAGATTTTTGCATCCAAATGCAAACTAATAAAGGTAGCGCGATAATGACCCAAGGTATAATTACTCCAAGATCATAAAATTCACGCACTGCAAATCCAGTGTTACGTTTTAAAATGGCATAAATTAAAGCTGCAATAAATCCTAATAGAAAGCCAACGGAAATAATTTTTTTATGATGGAAGCTATTTGATTTGGCAATTACTGCACTAAGTAGTGCAATCATGATTACAGGAATAAAAGTATTATCGGTAATTTTGATAAGATATTGAAGCATAATCTTTGCCTGGTTATTACAATATAGATTGGCGAGCTTAATGCTCGCCTTAAATCATCCTAATTTTAAAAAGCATTATACTGCTTTTTTATAGCAAATTACCATGCACGAGGGATATAATCAAAGTCCCAAGAAACTTCAATAGGTTTACTCCAGAAACGACCTTCAACACCCGTTTCTTTATCTACATGTAATAAATAACCTTGTTTTTCTGGATTTTCAATAATAAAGGTTACTTTATATTTGCCTGCACCTTCAAGTTTGATGTTATTACCATAATGTGGACCGTCAGAGGCACTCATAGGCATAAAGTTACCTTCGATAGCTTTATCACTACCTTCTTTTTGGATTTTATATTTTACCGTTAAGTAAGGAACAAAACTGCCTACTCCATAACCTAATTTATTACCTTCCGCAGCTGAAATATCAGCTTCAATATGCATATCCGATTTTGATGCTGGTAAACCACCAATACCAGCTGGTTCCATATCGACAGGTTGGAAATATACTGCGCCAATATGTAATGGACCAACTGTCACTTCATCACCGATTGGAAACTCTTCAAAGCCTTTCTGTTCACCTGGTGCAGGTGCTGCTGCATGAGCAAATGAGGATAATGCAAGTATTGATGAAATACCAACAGCTATAACTAATTTTTTCATTGAAAACTCCTTTACAATTTAAATAGTGTTTTAACGATCTTATTGATCAGTTTTAAACTACTTTTGATTAACTACCTGTTATTACCTGTTAGTAACAGCGCTATTGTTTTTTAGTACATCTTTTATGTTGTCAAAATGTAATTTATTAAAAATAGCCTGTTACTTTTCCACCATCTTTGCCATTCAAACATTAAAGCTTAACAAGGTGGATTTTTATTTATTGCTCTTTTTTATTGTTTTTGCCTTTTTTGTAGTACATTACAGAAAGTACTACAACAAGAACCATAATTACTTGCGGTATCAATGTCTCGACAGTTGGGTAAATACCCAAAATTTCAACCGAGTGTATAAAATCAACTGGTGTGACCGGGATAATATCTGCTTCTTGTAACTCTTTTACACCACCGCCAGCAAAAGCTATCGCCATTAAATACATGAGCATGCTTGTGCAAATAAAGAATGGTTTAAGTGGTAACCTAACTGCACCGAAACGAATGACAAGAAAGATAAATGTTAAAATGAGCGTTCCAACACCTAGACCATACCACACCATATCCATATGTTCTTTGGCATCAGCTAGCATAGCTTGATAAAAGATAATGGTTTCAGCCCCTTCCCTAAATACAGCTAAGAATGCAGCAAATCCTAAAGCAAAACTGCTACCAGTAGTTACCGCAGTTTGGACTTTACCTTCCACATAACTCTTCCAAGCTTCGGCTTCAGCTTTGGAAACCATCCAGTTACTGACAAACAACAGCACAACAGTGGCCAATAACATTGCGCCACCTTCCATAATTTCTTGATTAGCGCCACTTAAACCTACAACAGTATGCAAAGCAATGGCAGCAAGAATGCTTGCTAAAATAGCTACCATTGAGCTGAGATATACCACTTTTAACATTGGTTTGTTATTGGTACGCACTAAATAGGCAGAAATAGCGGCAATTACTAATATAGCTTCCAGACCTTCACGGAAAATAATAATAAATGATGCAAAAAAGACACTTAAACCACTCTCTTTTTTACCATCTAAATCGTTAGCATCTTCATGTAACATTTTTAAAATTACATCAATTTCAGCTCGAACAGTTTTATTTGGAGCGCCGTTGGTCATTAATCGCTTGATTTTAGCAAACTGATATTCGGTATCCGTGCCACGTTTTCCTGAAATATAAGACATTACCGCACGTTCAACGCCATGCTTTTCATAAAATCCAAAATAGGCATTATTGACGCGTTCTTTAGCTCGTTCTGTATCTTTCATGAAATAGATATCATAGGCATCATTTAAGATAACATCCATTTCATCAATAATTTCGTTCCAGCTTTTGTACTGTTTTTCATTAGCATAAGATGAGGGTGCAAAAGCAACCAAGCTAGCAATTAGCAATAAAGCTAATGTAAAAAACTTTTTCATAACGTCCTTTACCTTTTACTTTCCTAACAAAATCATACCTAACGGTACATCGTCTTTTGGCAATTGTAATACTTGGCTTATTGCTTCTGGCTTAATGGAATGGATATAACGAGCACTTAATTTTAAAGCCGCCGCTGCTAAATATACATTTTGGCTCATAGCTCCAACTGCGGTATAACTGAAATTTGTGACTTCGTCTGGTTTAATATCCGACAATGCATTCGCATCTGACACAAAGATTAATGAATAAGCTGCACGTTTGGTAAAGCTTTGCTGACCAATATCACCTCGGATATCTTGATTATTGATTTCACGCAGAAAATGACCATCCCACTCATATAAAAAAGTGCCCTTTTCACTAGCAACATAAATGCGTACGTAAGGAGCTTTGCCTTTCGACATCGGAACTGTCCACCCTGTCTTACCACGGTTTAATCCACTAGCAGCCCAAAGTACTGTGGATAATTCATCATCAGTCACTTGCCCAGCAGGAAATCCACCACCTGGCGTTGATACGCGTTTTTTAAGACTTTCAAACAGACTCATGCCATCTTTCGTTTGCGGTGACGGTAAATTAATATCGGCATAACAAAGTGGTAAATAAAACAATGATAAAAATAGAATGGAAACGGTCTTCCGTAAACCCCAAGGCATAACATACTCCTGAACTTTCGGTAATAGCGTGGTGATATCTTATTGCTAATGATCACAATTATCAATATCAAATAATAATAATTATCATTTTTAAGCTAAATTAAAATTATTAAAATAATCAATATAGTTATTGTTAGCAACCGATTCGTTAATATCAGCTTTATAACATTAATTATGCTTTCAATAAAAATATTCGTTAAATCAATATGATTTGATTATAAAACAACCTAAAAAGTTGATAAAAATTTTAATGTTGCTATTTTAATTATAAAACAAACAGTTATAATTAGAGTGTTCCCTGTATACATAGAGATAAACCTTCGATGTGTTAATATTGCATAGCATTTTTTTGCTATTCAAAAATCGCAATTCTGTATTTCATTGTTTACTTTTTTAATTACATGAAAAATATAAACTAATCGGTAGAATCCCGTAGAATCTAATTTTAACTTCTATTAATTTTAATTAATCAAATAAAAACATAATGTTATAAATACTAATTTTGATAAAAAATAACCTAAAAAATCGGTAGAAATTTGACAGTCAAGATTTTAATTATAAAACAATATGTTATAATCGGTATGTTCCCTGTATACACAGGGATAAACCGATCCTTTTTACAATCAGCTTTTATGATTTGTTATGTTCCCTGTATACACAGGGATAAACCGTGCCTGACAATTACAATCCAGAAACTAGGGAGATGTTCCCTGTATACACAGGGATAAACCGGCGGCAGTGGTTGGAATTCCTATTTTAATGTTATGTTCCCTGTATACACAGGGATAAACCGACAAGGTATGGCTTGTAGCACCGCCAATAATTATGTTCCCTGTATACACAGGAATTAATCAATAGTAGGCATAAATTTTTCCTACAGTGCTACAATTGGTTGGTATTTGTAAAAAAAATATTGCTACCGCCATCGACCAGTTGAATGATTTGCGAGAAAAAACAAAATCACCTGATAAAAAGCAACTATACTCTATTACCATTACAAAATTGCAGGGCGCGCAAAGGTGGGCAGTCAAGGTCTTAACGATTCAGATACCTGTTCATAACCAAATATCTATTTACACTCATTAACACAAAAAATCAGATTAATAGAGCTATGTTGTATAAACTATATACATATTCACAGTGGATACCATGCCACAATATGAGGATGTAGTATGAGTAAGCAAGTAGCTATTTTGGGTGATGCAACTAATTATGGTGGTAGGATCATTACAGCGTCAGGTTATGGGTATAGTGATGGTGATGGCATTGCTCTATTAGGTGATTTGGTTTCCTGTCCTAGATGTAGTAGTACTGGCAGAATCATAGAAGGGACAAACGATTTTATTATCGATGGTAAACTCGTTGCCTATGATGGCTGTATTGTTGCGTGTAAATGCACTCCCGTTGGTGAACATAGGATTTTAGCTTTTAAGAGCACTATGTATGTTGGGGTTAGTAGTGGCTCTGTCCAATCTAATTCGTTTGCTGGTAATCAAAAACAATTTAATTCCGCGAATAATGACGAAAACAATTTAATTAGAATTGATGCACGCCGTCTCTTACAATGTGCTGATGAATTATGTGAAAAGCATCTATATCATGATGATATTAAGCAAGCATTCAAGCAAGACGTTGAAGCGTTTGCTAATGATATTGTTGAACGAGTAGACAGTGGCGCTATGACGTATGAGCAAGGCGCTGAAAAAATCAAGGAAGAAGAAAAAAGTCTTTTGGACCAATCATTAATTTGGATCAGTAATGGGCTGTCTATTTTCGGTGGAGCGGGATTAACCAGCACAGGAATAGTCCTTTGCTATACAGGATGGGGATGTGTTGTTGGAGCACCCATGGTGGCTCATGGATTAAACGGCATTTATGAGGGTAGTGCTGGTATTTTTAATGGTGTCATGAATGAAATTGATGGTGGCAATCGTGATATGGAGGAGGACGGTCCTCTAAGAAAATTATATCAGTCTGGAGCTGAAGCGATAGGATATGATGCGTCCATAGGAGATATAATTTATGATGTAGTTGACCTTAAAGGTTCATTATATGGGAAAGTAAAACTGATTCCAAAACTAAATGAATTTGGTGATCCTCTATTTAAGCTATTTTCTTACGCAAGGAAAGACCTTGAAATGGCTTACAAACAAATGAGTAAACTAATGCTTGAAGTGGAGCTTATAAGCGATGCTTTATCGGTAATTAAAATATTTAAAAATTCCCTTAATGCCTATATCTTTAATAAAGATACCGAACAAGTAGTCATGGTCGTTAGGAAACCTAAAACAATTATTAATGTTAAGCAAATTGTAGATGATTGTGATCTGATAATAACAACAGCGAACACTGATGAAAAAACACCAGTATATTATCTTTGTAACAGAAAAGATGGCACGGAATATAAAAAAGATACTAATGGAAACATAATTGAGGATAGTAAAGAGTAATGTTAATTTTTATCTGTGTCTGTTATTGTTGTTTAGTTATAATTGGTTTTTTTTGGCGATATCGTTTTTCAAAATTTACTACATCTGATTACTATAATAATAAATCATTAAATCGTAAGCGAATTTATTTTAATATATATTCTAATTTTGTAGCAATTTTCTCTTTTTATATGTGTTTACTTGTTATTGAAAAAAGAATACCAAGTATACTAGTTTTTCTTTTTGCAATAGCACTTTGTTTGTACTTTATGCATACTACTATCGATTTAGACTCGTCCTCAAAAAGCAGGAAAAAGAAACGGAAGTAAATCTATATGATTATTGAATGTATTATATTTTATTGCTTGTTGATATTAGATTTTTTTGTTTGGCTTTATTTTTACTTTCGTGCAACAAATTATCACAATGACAGAGCATTAAATCTTAAACGAATATTTGCTATTTTATATTATTGTTTGGTACAAGTTTATAACATTTATATGATACTAAACCTTAAATACCTTGATTTAAAATCTAATGATCTTTTGCTTATATTTATCCGTATGTCTGTAATTGTAAATATTGGTTTAGTCTGGTATTTTATTTTAACTCTGAAACCACTACCAAAAGCTAGAAAATGAGATTTAATGAATACTTAAAAGAATGCCCACTTTGCCATGAATCATTAATATCATAATTTAAAAAGTATAGTAAATTGAGGTGAGAAGGTAATTGAAAATGATATAACGGATTAATAATGCTTATTATTTTTATTTATTATTTTTTATCTATAGCTACTTTGTGCGCCTGCTATTATTTCCGCCGTTCTCGTTTTACGGAAAAGGATTATAAATATAACAAACCATTAAAATGGACTCGACGTATTCTGATAATTTGGATGTATTTACTAGGAGGAATACACTGTAGTATTTGTGCTAGAAAAAATTTTTTTCGTGATTTACACAATGATTTTATTATTGCGTCTGCCATATTCTTTCTGATTGCCTATATATTTGCTATAGGCTGGGTAGAAAATATCATATATCCTTCCAATAACAAGAAAAAATAGTAGAATTCTTTCTTTATAGCTTTTCAAAGGCAATGAATAACATTAATAAAACAATAACCGCTTGATTGCGTTTTTTTAAGTCTGAAATTCATAAACATTCAAATTGAACTTAAAGTGAAGTCAGTTTCACCAGAAGAGTAAATTATAATAACCGTAGAAATATAATTACCAAAAAAACTGATACTAGTATTTGTTGCCGAGAAAGTTAGATATTCCCTCTATGCAGGAGTAAAATCTGCCAAAAAGTTTCAGATTAACTATACGTTTCAGTATAAAAATCAATAAATACTTTAATTTAACCTTATGTTTATAAAAGATAATATTTAATAAATATAAACAGTTACCTAATGGTTATGATTCAAAAAAATACATCGAATTACTTAAAAAATTACTGAAATGGTACTAACTAAAAATCGGTGCTTAAGTCTAATTTATGTAAATTTTGTAACCGAACCACATAAGCAACCAATTCTAAAAATAGAGTGATTTTGATAACAACAAAACATTAAAAACATCTGAAAGAAATCATATTAAAAACATTAAAAAGTTGGCGGAAATTTCAGCAAATGATTTTAATTAATAAACAATAAGTTATAATAAGGACGTTCCCTGTATACATAGAGATAAACCTTCGATGTGTTAATATTGCATAGCATTTTTTGCTATTCAAAAATCGCAATTCTGTATTTCATTGTTTACTTTTTTTAATTACATGAAAAATATAAATTTATCGGTAGAATCCCGTAGAATCTAATTTTAACTTCTATTAATTTTAATTAATCAAATAAAAACATAGTGTTATACATTATGATTTTGATGAAAAATATCCAAAAAAATCGGTAGAAATTTGACAGTCAAGATTTTAATTATAAAACAGTATGTTATAATTGGTATGTTCCCTGTATACACAGGGATAAACCGCCTTGTTTTATTAATCCGTCTCACCCTGATTGATGTTCCCTGTATACACAGGGATAAACCGCTGACCCATATTGCGAGGTAGTCTCAAATTATATGTTCCCTGTATACACAGGGATAAACCGTTTTATCCTCGCAGGTTTTCGTCTGCGCTGTTATGTTCCCTGTATACACAGGGATAAACCGAGTACCAGCTTTATATGAAGCTCTGACCTGCTATGTTCCCTGTATACACAGGGATAAACCGGCAATCACCAATTTTTGAAAACGTGAGATGACATGTTCCCTGTATACACAGGGATAAACCGGGTATTTGATAATGATGATGATCTCCTAGATTATGTTCCCTGTATACACAGGGATAAACCGCTTTTACATTTGAAATGTTCGACTTCCATGTAATGTTCCCTGTATACACAGGGATAAACCGGGTCCATATTTCAGTTTTGGCTATGTATTTGAATGTTCCCTGTATACACAGGGATAAACCGACAACGCCTTCCCAGTCCAAACACTCCCTGAGATATTCCCTGTATACACAGGGATAAACCGGGGTACATTTTGGGCGGTCGTATTGAGTTTTTATGTTCCCTGTATACACAGGGATAAACCGTATTTTATCCCAAATCGCCCTAAATGGCGGTTATGTTCCCTGTATACACAGGGATTAATCAATAGTAGGCATAAATTTTTTCCTACAGTGCTACAATTGGTTGGTATTTGTAAACAAAATTTCGCCACGGTTATCGACCTGTGGAATGATTTGCGAGAAAAAACAAAATCACCTGATAAAAAGCAACTATACCCTATTACCATTACAAAATTGCAGGGCGCGCAAAGGTGGGCAGTCAAGGTCTTAACGATTCAAATACCTGTTCATAACCAAATATCTATTTACACTCATTAACACAAAAAATCAGATTAATTTAGCTAATTTGTATAAACTATATACATATTCACACTGGATACCATGCCACAATATGAGGATGTAGCATGATAAAGCAAGTAGCTATTTTAGGAGATATGACCAATTATGGCGGTAGGATTATTACAGCGTCAGGGCAAGGGTATTGTGGTATGGATGGTGTTGCTCTATTAGGTGATTTGGTTTCCTGTCCTAAATGCAGCAGTACTGGCAGAATCATAGAGGGGGCAAACGATTTTATTATCGATGGCAAACCTGTTGCCTATGATGGCTGTATTGTTGCGTGTAAATGCACGCCAGTCGGTGGGCATAGAATCTTAGCCTTAAACAGCACTATATTTGTCGGGGTTAGTGGTGGCTCTGTCCAATCTAATTCGTTTGCTGGTAATCAAAAACAATTTAATTCCGCAAATGATAACGAAAACAATTTAATTAGAATTGATGCACGCCGTCTCTTACAATGTGCTGATGAGTTATGCGAAAAGCACTTGTATCATGATGATATTAAACAGGCGTTCAAGCAGGACGTTGAATCGTTTGCTAATGATATTGTTGAAAAGGTAGACAGCGGTGCTATGACGTATGAGCAGGGCGCTGAAAAAATTAAGAAAGAAGAAAAAAGCCTTTTGGATCAATCATTAATTTGGCTCGGTAATGGACTGTCTGTTTTTGGCGGTGCAGGTGTAACTACCGCAGGATTAGTCCTCTGTGATACTGTGCTAGGATGTGTTATCGGCGCACCAATGATAGCTCATGGATTAAACGGCATTTATGAGGGTAGCGCTGGCATTTTTAATGGCGTCATGAATGAAATAGATGGTGGTGATCGTGATATTGAAGTTGAGGGACCAGTCAGACAGTTATATAAATTAAGCGTAGAAGCACTGGGATTTGACGGTTCAATCGGTAGTATAATTTATGATTTGATTGATCTTGGTGGTTCATTTTATGGTAAAGTAAAACTGATTCCAAAACTAAATGAATTTGGTGATCCTGTATTTAAGCTATTTTCTTACGGGAGGAAAGACCTTGAAATGGCTTACAAACAAATGAGTAAATTAATGCTTAATACTGAGTTTTTCAGTGATATTATATCGTTATATAATTTATATCAGGAGTTTGATAACGCTTTCATCTTTAATAAAGATACTCAACAAGTAGTCATGGCAGTTAGGAAGCCCAAAACAATTATTAATGTTAAGCAGATTGTAGAAGATTGTGATCTAATGATAACAACAGCGAACACTGATGAAAAAACACCATTATATTATCTTTGTAAAAGAAAAGATGGCACGGAATATAAAAAAGATACTAATGGGGACATAATTGAGGATGGTAAAGAGTAATGTTAATTTTTATCTGTGTCTGTTATTGTTGTTTAGTTATAATTGGTTTTTTTTGGCGATATCGTTTTTCAAAATTTATTACATCTGATTATTATAATAATAAATCATTAAATCGTAAGCGAATTTATTTTAATATTTATTGTAACTTTATAGCGGTTTATTCTTTATATATTTTTTTGCTTGTTAAAGAAAAAATTATACCTAGCGTATTTGTCTTATTTTCTGTAGTGATAATTGGTCTATACTTTATGAGTGCGACGATTGATTTAGACTCTTCCCCAAAAAGCAATAAAAAGAAACGGAAGTAAATCTAGATGATTATTGAATGTATTATATTTTATTGTTTGTTAGTATTTGATTTTTTTACTTGGTTTTATTTTTATTTTCGTGCAACAAATTATCACAATGACAGAGCATTAAATCTTAAACGAATATTTGCTATTTTATATTATTGTTTGGTACAAGTTTATAACATTTATATGTTGCTAAACCTTAAATACCTTGATTTAAAATCTAATGATCTTTTGCTTATATTTATCCGTATGTCTGTAATTGTAAATATTTGTTTAGTTTTTTATTTTATGTTTAGTTTAAAACTCCCTCCCAAAAGATAGAAAATAAGATTTAATGTATACGTTAAAGAATGTTACCTTGCCGTAAATCATTAATATCATAATTTAAAAAAGTATAGTAGATTGAGGTGAGAAGATAATTGAAAATGATATAACGGATTAATAATGCTTATTATTTTTATTTATTATTTTTTATCGATAGCTACTCTGTGCGCTTGTTATTATTTCCAATGTTCTCGTTTCACGGAAAAGGATTATAAATATAACAAACCATTAAAATGGACTCGACGTATTCTGATAATTTGGATGTATTTACTAGGAGGAATACACTGTAGTATTTGTGCTAGAAAAAATTTTTTTCGTGATTTACACAATGATTTTATTATTGCGTCTGCCATATTCTTTCTGATTGCCTATATATTTGCTATAGGCTGGGTAGAAAATATCATATATCCTTCCAATAACAAGAAAAAATAGTAGAATTCTTTCTTTATAGCTTTTCAAAGGCAATGAATAACATTAATAAAACAATAACCGCTTGATTGCGTTTTTTTAAGTCTGAAATTCATAAACATTCAAATTGAACTTAAAGTGAAGTCAGTTTCACCAGAAGAGTAAATTATAATAACCGTAGAGATATAATTACCAAAAAAACTGATACTAGTATTTGTTGCCGAGAAAGTTAGATATTCCCTCTATACAGGAGTAAAATCTGCCAAAAAGTTTCAGATTAACTATACGTTTCAGTATAAAAATCAATAAACACTTTAATTTAACCTTATTTTTATAAAAGATAATATTTAATAAATATAAACAGTTACCTAATGGTTTTCATTCAAAAAAATACATCGAATTACTTAAAAAATTACTGAAATGGTACTAACTAAAAATCGGTGCTTGAGTCTAATTTATATAAATTTTGTAACCGAACCACATAAACAAACAATTCTAAAAATAGAGTGATGTTGATAACAACAAAGCATTAAAAACATCTCAAAAAAATCATATTAAAAACATAAAAAAACTGGTGGAAATTTTCAGCAAAGTATTTTAATTAATAAGTTATAGTGATGACGTTCCCTGTATACATAGAGATAAACCGTCGATGTGTTAATATTGCATAGCATTTTTTTGCTCTTCAAAAATCGCAATTCTGTATTTCATTGTTTACCTTTTTTTAATTACATGAAAAATATAAACTTATCGGTAGAATCCCGTAGAATCTAATTTTAACTTCTATTAATTTTAATTAATAAAATAAAAACATAGTGTTATATATCATGATTTTGATGAAAAATATCCCAAAAAATCGGTAGAAATTTGACAACCAAGATTTTAATTATAAAACAGTATGTTATAATTGGTATGTTCCCTGTATACACAGGGATAAACCGTAAATTTGTTATTTACCATCCATTATATAAATATGTTCCCTGTATACACAGGGATAAACCGGGACCTATTGCCATTTCACCCATAGTCGCACCATGTTCCCTGTATACACAGGGATAAACCGCGCTGAGTTATCGATGTGATGCATTTGGTCGTATGTTCCCTGTATACACAGGGATAAACCGCGAAACTGTACACGGAATTGGTGGGATAGCAGATGTTCCCTGTATACACAGGGATAAACCGGTCGAGTGGAGTTCTCACGATTTTAGACGTACATGTTCCCTGTACACACAGGGATTTTTCTTTTATGCAAGATTTTGCTAATTTTTGTCAAAAAGTTTCAGATTATGGCTATGTTTCAGTATAAAAACATCGAGAATTCATTTAGTTTAATGGTTAATTTTATATAAACCAATGTTTTATAAAAATGCATATCATTCAATGTTTTAAGGTATTACTATTGTAAAGGCAATGGTTAAAGTAACGCTCTGTTAGTTCTTGATGTTCATTAGTTATCTTCGTACAATAAAAAAAATTTTTATTTTGGTTTGTTATGCAATTACATTTAGTGGTTAATACGTTTGGATCCGATTTGCAGCGTCGTTATGGCGAAAAGATCTATAAATTAACGTTACATGGTGGATTTAGTTGTCCAAATCGTGATGGTACTCTTGGTGTTGGTGGTTGCACTTTTTGTAATGTTGCGTCAATTATTGATGAATCTATCCAAGTAAAATCTATTTCTGAACAGCTTGCAACCCAAGCACATCAAATGAAAAAATCAAAGCGTTATCTTGCCTACTTTCAAGCTTATACCAGTACTTATGCCGAAGTTGAAATTCTTAAAAATATGTATCAAGAAGCGCTTAACAGTGCCGATATTGTTGGCTTATGTGTTGGTACTCGTCCAGATTGTGTTCCTAAAGAAGCATTAGATTTACTTGCTCAATATCAAGATCAAGGTTACGAAGTTTGGTTAGAACTTGGTTTGCAAACTGCTAATGATAAAACATTACATCATATTAATCGTGGGCATACATTTAACGATTATCATCAAACGGTACAAAAAGCCCGTAAACTTGGTATAAAAGTATGCACCCATTTAATTATTGGTTTACCAAATGAAAACAAGCAAGATAGTCTAATTACGCTTGATCGCGTGTTAACAAGTGGTGTTGATGGGCTAAAACTGCATCCTTTGCATATTGTTGAAGGCAGTATTATGGCAAAAGCATGGCGAGCGGGTCGCTTAACGGTATTATCATTAGAGGAGTATGTGGATATTGCCGGTGATATTATTCGACAAACTCCCGCTAATATTTTATATCATCGAATTTCAGCCAATGCCAGAAAACCAACCTTACTCGCCCCTGATTGGTGCGAAAATCATTGGCAATCAATGAATGCTGTCGATAACAACTTACGCCAATTTGGTGTTCAAGGTAGTGCTATTGGTGATACTTATCAATTCAAATTATAAAAAAATACTGATGCAGTTAAACTTAACAAACTAATTTATTAACAACCGATCTTGATGTTAATTGATTAATGACTAAATATTTTGATATTAATTATCAACAAAATATAAATACAGACAATTAGGATACAATTAATAGTACCTATAAGTTTACTAAGCGTAAGCTGTCAAAAGTTTAAAGTTAATACTGATGCAATTGCTGAATCATAAAATCAGTTTCATACTCACTGGTTTGTGAAAACCATAAATACAGATAATAGTATTAATGAATTTGAAATCTTTGCTTTAGCGGTATAATTTTTAAAATACTATTTGTTTCATTAATTTTAACTATATTATCACCAATTTCGATTGTAAATTTCATTCAAGGAAATACTAAGGATTGCTTAAATTTATAAACCGCCGTTTCCTAACGCCCCATTTTCAATATCTTAATAATTTGTAATTTAATTTGATAAAAATTTAGTTTTTCTAAAAAATAGAAGATAGTATCACATTCTTTTTTATATAAATTTAATTATCTATATTGATTATCTGTTTTAAAAAATCATAATAGCGATAACTTAAAGCGTTTTTTAGATTGTTAAACACTATTTATACAAATTTACAGAATAATATTAATTGAATCAGCGTATTTTTGTACCTTTGTTAACAACAAGTATATAATGGCGTTTTATCATTTGAGACAATCTGCATGCAACTGGCTTTTTGTATTTATAAATTTTTCCCTTTTGGTGGTTTGCAACGTGATTTTTTGCAAATTGCTACTGCTTGCCAAGCGCGTGGACATCAAATTCGTGTTTATGTTTTAGACTGGCAAGGCGATAAACCAGCCGGATTTGATATTATTATTGTTCCTAAAAAAGGGTTAACTAACCATAGTCGCAATCAAGCTTATTACCATTGGGTAAAAGCGCATTTAAAAACTAATCCCGCTGATTGTGTAGTAGGATTTAACAAAATGCCGGGGTTAGATGTCTATTTTGCCGGTGATACTTGTTTTGCTGAAAAAACATCACACAAGGGCTTTTTTTATAAACTATCTAATCGTTACAAACACTATTTATCATTTGAACAAGCTGTTTTTGACCAAAGTTCAACAACTAAAATCATGGTGTTAACTAAACAACAAATTCAAGATTTTAAAAATTATTATCATACTCAAAATGAACGATTCTTTTTATTGCCACCGGGAATTGCTTTAGATCGTAAATACAGTGTTTATGCTCCAATAAAGCGTGAACAATTTCGACATAAAAATCAAATTAACCAAGATGATTTTGTGATAGTACAAATTGGCTCAGATTTTAAACGTAAAGGAGTAGATCGGTCATTAAAAGCGATTGCTGCTTTACCTAATGAATCAAAACAAAAAGTCACCTATTTGGTTGTTGGGCAAGATAAGCCTGAACTCTATCAAAAATTGGCCGAAGAGTTAAATATTGCAAAACATGTACGATTCTTTTCAGGTCGTGATGATATTCCTGATTTTTTATTTTCAGCGGATCTATTAATTCATCCAGCCAGACAAGAAGCTGCTGGTATGGTATTAATTGAAGCATTAGCAGCAGGTGTACCGGTGATTGTTTCAGGTATTTCTGGATATGCTTATCATATTAGCCAAGCTAATGCTGGTATTGTGTTGACAGAACCTTATCATCAAAATGCTTTAGATCAAGCGTTAGCGCAGTTAATCAACGATAAAGAGCAATGGTTAAGTTGGCATAAGAATGCCATTGCCTATGGTAATAGTGAAGATTTGTATCATTTAGCACAGCGCGCAGCAGACATTATTTTAGGATGTCATCATGAATGAAATTATACTTAAATCACCTTTTGAGCAATTATGGCTACAAAAAGATCCATTTACTGAGGTTGAATTAATTTCAGGTAAAGTCTATCGTGCAGTTAAACAACGTAAAACTTTAAATTTTCAATTAGAAGGTGAGTCATATTTTATTAAAATTCATCGTGGTACGACAATTAAAGAGATTGTAAAGAATCTAATTTCGCTACGTTTACCTGTTTTAGATGCCAAACAAGAATGGGATGCGATTCATCGTTTAGAGCAAGCAGGCGTAAATACTATGGATGGGCGCGCATTTGGACGAAAAGGTTTAAACCCACTGACACGTCACTCGTTTATTATTACCAAAGATCTTAACCCTACCATTAGTTTAGAAGATTTTACTAAGTCATGGATCACCCATCCTCCTAGTTATAATTTAAAACGTTCATTGATTATTTATTTAGCCAATATGACCGCTAAAATGCATGCTGCTGGGGTAAATCATCGTGATTGTTATTTATGTCATTTTTTGCTTGATATACCGTTATTTGAAAACAATCAGCAAATTAAATTATCAGTAATTGATTTACATCGAGCCCAAACTCGCGATAAAGTACCTACACGTTGGCGCGATAAAGATCTAATTGGACTTTATTTTTCATCGGCTAAAATTGGCTTAACTAATCGGGATATTTGGCGATTTTTGAAGGTTTATTTTAACAAACCACTTAAAACAATTTTACGTGATGAACATAAATTAATCACCAGCGCGCAACAAAAAGCAGAACGAATTAGCAAACGGACAAAGAAGTATCAACTTTAACATAAGGAAATACTATGTTTATTGAGCAAATTGATATTACAGGATTTCGGGGTATTAGTCAGTTATCTTTGAAATTTAACGCAATTTCAAGTGTACTAATTGGTGAAAACCGTTGGGGACGATCAAGTTTAATTAGTGCACTAACATTATTATCCCTTAACAATAAGCTTTATCAATTTGTTGATACTGACTTTTATCATGACCAAAATCATGTTTATGGTGATCACATTAGCATCAAAATTACTTATTGCGAATCGGCCTTAAAAGAACTAGATAAACAAGCTTATCACTCACTCGTTCCTGTTAGTATTTATTCAGAACAAGATAAGTTGCGTCGCATTACTTACCATATTAGCGCCGATAAACAAGGTGATAATATTATCAGTGAGCATGTGCTGGTTAATGCAAATGGTGAGCCCTTTAATGTTGAAAATCATAAATTGTTGATTGCACATTTAATTGAACTCAACCCAGTAATGGCGCTAAAAAATACAATTAACAGTGATGATTTACCTATTACAAATCAACCCTTGTCGGAATATTTTGTTGAGGAGCTATCAAATCAGTTAAAAACACACTCTTCACAATTAAGCCAAAATGAATTACAGCGAGGTTTGCAAGCCGCTCGTTCGCTTTTGGAATATTATTTTGTCGATCAACAGCATCGTTATCACTATAAGCAAGTGGCAAAAAAAACAAGTCCACGCAGTGAAGACTGGGATTCACTGGAACGTATTAATAATATTTTAGATGATTTAAATGATGATTACTTACGCGCAACCTTGTTGGGGGTATTTGGGTCAATTATTAATGCTAAAGGCAATAGTGCCCTTTCACAAAGTTCAGTACCAATTTTAATTTTAGAAGAGCCTGAAAGCCAAATTCACCCTATCATCTTATCGGTTGGATTTCGGTTACTCAAGCATTTACCAACGCAAAAAATCATCACCTCTAATTCAAGTGATTTAGTGTCACTCTTTCCATTAGATACTATTTATCGCTTGATCCGCATGCCCGATAAAATTATCGCTAAATATATTACACCACATTCTTTTGGAACTGATGATAGTCGTCGTATTTTATTTCATATTTTTTATCGACGTGCCAGCGCCATATTTGCCCGTTGTTGGCTATTAGTGGAAGGAGAAACCGAAGTTTGGTTACTGCGAGAGCTCGCTGAACAGAGTGGTTATCATTTAAGTTCGGAAGGGGTACAGTTAATTGAATTTGCTCAATGCGGTTTAAAACCGTTGATAAAATATGCCAACCGAATGGGCATTCATTGGTATGTAATAACCGATGGAGATATGGCAGGTAAAAAATATGCTGATACAGTAAAATCACTATGTCCTGAAGGCAAAAATCCAAGTGATTATTTAACCGTATTGCCTGCGCGAGATATTGAAAACTTCTTGTTCAAACACGGTTTTAGTGATGTTTATAAATTGGCGGCGTATAATACGGTACAACACATTGATATGCCTGTACCTAAAATTATTCAAAAAGCCATCCATCGCACTTCTAAACCCGATTTAGCTATTGCTGTTTGTGATGATGCAAAAAACCGCGGTGTAAGTGCTATACCGCATTTGTTAACTGATACATTTGCCAAAATTGTTAAAGCATCAAAAGATTTTGCTTAATTGCTTGTTTAATACATATTATTAAATAGATTTGTTAATGGGGTAGATTGAATAATTATTTTAAGTAGCTATTCTAAATATAGCAATTTTAAATATAGCGGTTCTGACCAGATATTTTTTGTTTTTTGATTATCCGCCGAATTATGACCGGCGGATAAGCTTTATCAACAATATCAACTATTTCGTAATACGTTTGTATTTAGCACGTTTTGGTTCGACAGCTTCTGCACCTAACGTACGTTTTTTCCAATCTTCATATTCAGTAAAGTTACCTTCAAAAAACTCAACATGTCCTTCATCTTGGTAATCCAAAATATGAGTGGCAATACGGTCAAGGAACCAGCGGTCATGCGAAATAACTAAAGCACAGCCCGGAAACTCTAATAACGCATTTTCGAGCGCACGCAATGTTTCAACATCTAGGTCATTGGTCGGTTCATCAAGCAATAACACATTGCCACCAACTTGTAATAATTTGGCTAAATGTACTCGCCCGCGTTCACCACCTGAAAGCTCACCAACGCGTTTTTGCTGATCAACACCTTTAAAATTAAAACGACCAACATAAGCGCGGCTTGGAATTTCGAAATTACCGATACGCATAATATCTTGTCCATTGGAAATTTCATCCCAAACGGTTTTCTTATCATCCATGCTATCGCGGAACTGATCAACCGACGCTAATTGTACTGTATCACCTAAAGTGATAGTACCTGAATCTGGTTGCTCTTTACCTGATAACATTCTAAATAGTGTTGATTTACCCGCACCATTTGGACCAATAATCCCCACAATTGCCCCTTTTGGAATAGTGAATGAAAGATTATCAATCAGTACCCGATCACCATAAGATTTACTTAAATTGCTTACTTCGATAACTTTGTCACCTAAACGTTGTCCAGGTGGAATAAAGAGTTCGTTTGTTTCGTTACGTTTTTGGTAATCGTTGCTGTTTAGCTCTTCAAATCTTGCTAAACGGGCTTTACTTTTCGCTTGTCGACCTTTTGGATTTTGTCTTACCCATTCAAGCTCTTTTTCAATCGATTTACGACGTGCTGATTCGGTTGCCGCTTCTTGTGCTAAGCGCTGGTCTTTTTGTTCAAGCCAAGATGAATAGTTACCTTCCCATGGAATACCCTCACCACGGTCAAGCTCTAAGATCCATCCCGCAACATTATCTAAGAAGTAACGGTCATGAGTTACTGCAACAACAGTTCCTTCATAGTCATGAAGAAATCGTTCAAGCCAAGCTACAGATTCAGCATCCAAATGGTTAGTTGGTTCATCAATTAATAACATGTCTGGTTTTTCAAGCAATAATTGACATATAGCAACACGACGACGCTCACCACCTGATAAATTTTCAATTTTGGCATCCCAATCAGGTAAGCGTAAGGCATCGGCTGCACGCTCTAATTGATTATCTAAATTGTGGGCATCTTGCGATTGAATAATTGCTTCAAGCTCTGCCTGTTCTTTGGCTAATTTATCAAAATCTGCATCAGGATCAGCATAAGCTGCATAAACTTCATCTAGTCGAGCGAGTGCTTTTTTTGCATCACCAACAGCCTGTTCAATCGCCTCTCGTACGGTTTGCTTAGGATCGAGCTTAGGTTCTTGAGGTAAATAACCGATTTTAATATCAGGTTGTGGGCGAGCTTCGCCTTCAATCTCAGTATCCACACCCGCCATAATGCGTAATAATGTAGATTTACCTGCACCATTTAAACCTAATACCCCAATTTTGGCACCTGGAAAAAAACTTAAAGAGATATCTTTTAAAATATAGCGTTTAGGAGGAACAATCTTCCCTACGCGATTCATGGTATAAACATATTGCGCCATAAAACATTATCCATTTAGTTAATTAAAACTAGCAACCTATTGTATTGCTATGTGATTGATGGCGTATATTGTAATGATTCTATCTGTATGGTCTAGGGTTATTTTTTTATAATGACAAATTTATACCAGAACAACAACAAACGATCGAAGATATATTTTTAAAATCTGACAATTATTTTCAAAAATAGTACCTATCTTTTTAATTTATCCCACCTGTTATTAGGTGGGATAATTATATTGCTCTGTTTTATCATTTATAAAAAAGTGAAAATCTGTTCTTTTGGTAGGCGTGATTTAGGACGATGCGCATTACCGTCATTTTCAGATCGATAACCTAGAGTCGCTATCACTAAACTTTTTAATCCTTTGGCTTTTAAATCTAAAATCTCATCCATTTTTTCACTATCAAATCCTTCAACAGCTGTTGAATCTATACCAATAGCGGCAGCTGCAAAAAGCAATTGTCCTAAAGCAAGATAGGCTTGTTTACCCTCCCAACATTGCTGAGATTGAGGTGTTGAGCTATTTAAATTAACAAAATAACGTCTACCTTGATCTTGAGCGTCCTTTAATTCCGCAGTTGGTATGCGCCCATCATTTTCTTCTTGCTTTAATAAATTAACCAAATGCGCTTCATCTAATGGCGTTTTAATACAAAAAACAATAGTGTGCGATGAGTCTGTGACTCGAGGTTGATTAAACTCAGTAATTGCCGGTAAAATTTTATTTTTAACGGGATCATTATCAATCACAAAAAAATGCCATGGCTGAGAATTGACTGATGATGGACTGTTTCTTAAAACCGTTAACAATTGTTCAAACTTCTCTTTAGGGATTTTTTTTGTTTTATCATAATGTTTAGTTGTATAGCGGTTTTGGGAAATCTCAACAATATTCATATTATAACTCCATCTTAATGATTGTTAATGAAAGGTAACTTAAAGAGTTTAAAAATTAGATTAATTAGATACTCTTGTCAAATTTATGATTCGGACAAAATATGAATTAACAACAGCATTGGAGATGTTTTTAATAAACATTAATTGATATTGTGCACACATTTAACTCAATTACAATATAATTGTTGCTTAAATGATATTTCTTTATAACTTTACATAAAAAATTTATTAAATTGAAAAACTATTATCGCTAATAATAATGAACAATTTTTCTTAACATATACCGAATTTTTACCCAATAATTAGTATGTTAAAATGAAAAATCTATAAATATTACTCTTGACATTCAAATTATTATTTGATAAAACTAATGACAGTATTTTAACCAATTTAAATTACATAATTAGAGAATTTTAATGATTAAATCAATTTACCTTCTGCTCACTCTCCTCCTCGCATCTGATTGCGCGGATACCTTGTGTGTGGAGTAAAGATAATTTATTAAATAACTCACTAATTAACAAGAACCCGCGCTAAAGTGCGGGTTTTTTGTTTTCTTAACTTGAAATATCGCAATAGCGCTAGAATATAAAAAGGATAGAACAATGAGCGATCAAGTCATTATTTTTGACACAACATTACGCGATGGTGAACAAGCCTTGCAAGCAAGTTTAAGTGTTAAAGAAAAATTACAAATAGCGCTTGCGTTAGAAAGAATGCATGTTGATGTTATGGAAGTTGGTTTTCCTATTTCATCTCCTGGCGATTTTGAATCGGTGCAAACCATTGCAAAAACAATTAAAGATAGCCGTGTTTGTGCACTATCTCGTTGTATTGACAAAGATATTGATGTTGCAGCAGAAGCTTTAAAAGTTGCCGATCAATTTCGAATTCATACTTTTATGGCAACTTCAACCTTACATGTGCAAGACAAATTAAAAATGACATTTGAAGATGTCATTGACAGGGCTGTGCACTGTATTAAACGTGCACGTAATTATACTAATGATGTGGAGTTTTCTTGTGAAGATGCAGGCCGTACCCCAATTGATAACTTATGTCGGATTGTTGAAGCAGCAATTCAAGCAGGGGCAACAACGATCAATATTCCAGATACTGTCGGTTATACTGTCCCTTATCAATTTGGTGGCATTATTCGTACCTTATTTGAACGTGTCCCGAACATTGATAAAGCGATTATCTCTGTTCATTGTCATGATGACTTGGGCATGTCAGTGGCTAACTCGATTAGCGCGATTCAAGAAGGCGCTAGGCAAATTGAAGGCGCGATGAATGGTTTAGGTGAACGCGCAGGCAACACAGCCTTAGAAGAAGTTATTATGGCGATTAAAGTTCGTCAAAATATTTTAAATGTTCACACTAATATTAATCATCAAGAAATATATCGTACTAGCCAAATCGTAAGCCAAATTACTAATACCCCAATACCGCCTAATAAGGCGGTTATTGGTAGTAATGCTTTTGCACACTCATCTGGGATTCATCAAGATGGTATATTAAAAAATCGCGAAACCTATGAAATCATGACACCTGAATCAATTGGATTAAATCAAATTCAATTGAATCTAACTTCACGCTCAGGAAGAGCCGCTGTGAAGCATCGTTTAGAAGAACTAGGCTATCATGATAAAGATTATAAATTAGATCAAGTATATGAAGCATTTCTAGAACTTGCCGATAAAAAAGGCCAAGTGTTTGACTATGACCTTGAAGCACTTATTTTTATCAATCAACTAAAAGATGAAAAAGAACATTATGTTTTGGATTATTTCAATGTTCAATCTGGTTCAACAGTTGTATCAACAGCTTCGGTTAGCTTATTAGTTGGAGATAAAAAATTTTCCGATGCAGCTACCGGAAATGGTCCTGTTGATGCTGTATATCAAGCAATAAATCGAATTACTAATGAACCTATAGCAATTGTTAAATATCAACTAGCTTCCAAAGGACAAGGCGAAAATGCCTTAGGTCAAGTTGATATTGTTGCTGAATATAAAGGGCGCAAATTCCATGGTGTAGGATTAGCGACCGATATTGTTCACGCATCGGCATTAGCATTAATTAATGTTTTAAATAATGTTTATCGAGCAAATCAAGTTGCACAAGAAAAGCAAAAATTACACCTTGTTTAATATTATTTTGTTATTTAAGAAACAAAGTAAATCAATACATTAAATTGTTAAGGAATAAGAACATGACACAAAGTTACCATATTGCAGTACTACCCGGCGACGGTATTGGTCCAGAAGTAATGAAACAAGCTTATAAAGTACTTGAAGTCATCCGCAAAAAATATAATTTAGCTATAACAACCAGTGAATATGATGTTGGTGGAGCTGCAATTGATATTCATGGCTGCCCCTTACCCAAAGACACTTTAGAAGGCTGCGAAAAAGCCGATGCAATTTTATTCGGTTCAGTAGGTGGACCTAAATGGACTAATCTACCGCCAGATCAACAACCAGAGCGCGGAGCATTATTACCTTTACGTAAACATTTTAAATTATTTGCCAATATGCGTCCTGCCCGTTTATATCAAGGTTTAGAGGAGCTTTGTCCATTACGTGCTGATATTGCAGAACGTGGATTTGATATTTTGTGTATGCGCGAATTAACTGGTGGCATCTATTTTGGTTTACCTAAAGGACGTGAAGGCAGTGGGGCTCAGGAAAAAGCTTTTGATACTGAAGTATATCACCGCTTCGAAATTGAGCGTATTGCTAAAATGGGCTTTGAAGCTGCACGTTTACGTCGTAAAAAAGTGACTTCTGTTGATAAAGCCAATGTACTACAAACCTCAATTTTATGGCGTGAAGTTGTGACAGAAGTGGCAAAAAATTATCCTGATGTTACTCTTGAACATATGTATATTGACAACGCCACTATGCAATTAGTAAAAGATCCTTCACAATTTGATGTAATTTTGTGTTCTAATTTATTTGGTGATATTTTATCGGATGAATGCGCAATGATTACTGGTTCTATGGGAATGCTACCATCTGCGAGTCTTAATGAGCAAGGTTTTGGATTATACGAACCTGCTGGCGGTAGTGCACCAGATATTGCAGGTAAAAATATTGCTAACCCTGCGGCACAAATCTTGTCGTTAGCATTGTTAGTACGTTACAGCTTAAAACGAGATGATATTGCAACAGCAATTGAAACCGCCGTTAATCAAGCATTAGAAAAAGGCTATCGTACAATTGATCTTGCCCAAAAACAGCAATCTATTTCAACCGATGAAATGGGTGATATTATTTGTAAACTTATTTAATAGTTTTTGATCAATCCAATTAAGGGATATTTGAGTATTAATAATTCATAAATCTATAGTATCCCTTTTAGGTTTTAGTGATTATTTAACTGTTAGAGAATGATGTATGTTAGCTAAATTTTTAGTACCAGTTATAAGAAATAACAAGGAAAACAGCAATGTCAAAAACACTGTATCAAAAATTGTATGATGCACATGTCGTTTACGAAGCGCCAAATGAGACGCCTATCTTATATATCGACCGGCACTTAGTTCATGAAGTTACCTCCCCGCAAGCGTTTGATGGTTTGCGAGCCATGAATCGTAAAGTACGTCAGCCAAATAAAACCTTTGCGACAATGGATCATAATACTTCCACTAAAAGTAATGAGCTTAGCGCTTGTAGTGAAATGGCTCGAATTCAATTAACAGAACTAGATAAAAATGCCAAAGAATTTGGGGTTTCATTATATGGTTTACAAAGCCCATTACGTGGTATTGTCCATGTTGTAGGACCTGAACAAGGGATGACTTTACCAGGCATGACAATTGTATGTGGTGACTCCCATACTGCTACACACGGAGCTTTTGGTGCATTGGCTTTTGGTATTGGTACTTCGGAAGTAGAACATGTGTTAGCAACTCAAACGCTAAAACAGGGTCGAGCCAAGACCATGAAGATTGAAGTTAAAGGACATGTGGCCGATGGTATTACTGCAAAAGATATCATTTTAGCAATTATTGGTAAAACAACTAGTGCTGGTGGTACTGGCCATGTGGTTGAGTTTTGTGGTGAAGCAATAAAAGCCTTATCTATGGAAGGCCGTATGACATTATGTAATATGGCAATTGAAATGGGCGCAAAAGCAGGTATTATCGCACCTGATGAAGTAACTTTTGAATATTTGAAAGGTCGTCAATTTTCGCCAAAAGGTGAAGATTTCGACAAAGCAGTTGCTTACTGGAAAACATTAAAAACAGATGAAGGTGCCCATTTTGATACCATTGTAACTTTAGAAGGTAAAGACATTGCGCCACAAGTAACATGGGGTACTAACCCAGGTCAAGTAACTTCGATCGATGCTCAAGTACCAAATCCTAATGATATTAATGACCCTATCGAGAAACATTCAGCAGAACGTGCTTTAGCTTACATGGGATTAACAGCTGGCACAAAAATGTCGGACATAAAAATTAATAAAGTATTCATAGGTTCATGTACTAATTCACGTATTGAAGATTTACGTGCTGCGGCTCAAATTGCTAAAGGTCGTAAAGTTGCCGATGGTGTGCAAGCATTAGTCGTTCCAGGTTCAGGGCCTGTTCGAGAGCAAGCCGAAGCTGAGGGTTTAGATAAAATCTTTATTGAAGCTGGTTTTGAATGGCGTTTACCGGGCTGTTCAATGTGTTTAGCGATGAATGATGATAAATTGGCACCAGGCGACCGCTGTGCATCAACCAGTAACCGTAATTTTGAAGGTCGTCAAGGTCGTGATGCCCGTACACATTTAGTCAGTCCTGCTATGGCAGCAGCGGCAGCTATTACCGGTCATTTTACTGATATTCGTAAATCATTTTAAGGAGGCTCGTCATGGCTAAATTTACTAAACATACCGGACTAGTCGTACCTTTAGATGCGGCTAATGTTGATACTGATGCAATTATCCCTAAGCAGTTCTTACAAAAAGTAACCCGTACTGGCTTTGGTAAACATGCATTTCATGAATGGCGTTTTTTAGATGATGCCGGTCAGCAACCAAATCCCGATTTTGTATTGAACAAACCACGTTATAAAGGTGCCAGTATTTTATTAGCACGCGAAAATTTTGGTTGTGGTTCATCACGTGAACATGCACCATGGGCACTTGCGGATTATGGTTTTAAAACCATCATAGGTTCAAGTTTTGCAGATATTTTTTATAATAACTCGTTTAATAATCAGTTGCTGTTAGTTAATCTATCAGAAGATGATATTGATGAATTATTCAAAATTGTTGAGGCTAACGAAGGGATCGAATTTACCATCGATCTGGTTAACGAAGTTGTGATTGCAGGCGAAAAACAATATTCATTTAAAATTGATGCGTTTAAACGTCACTGTTTATTAAATGGCTTGGATAATATTGGATTAACCTTACAGCATGAAGATGCTATCAGCTCATTTGAAAACAAAATCCCAACCTTTTTAGCTTAATCGTTTTAAGGCGCCCTTTTGGCGCCTAACAATGGAAAATCGCCATGGCAACACATCATGATCACGTAAAACAACAATTTGGTGAACAAGCCAACGCCTATCTAACCAGTAAAGTTCACGCCCAAGGTCCCGATCTGCAATATTTATCTAACTTGCTTGCTAACTATCCTGATGCTCAATTACTTGATATGGGCTGTGGTGCTGGTCATGTTAGTTTTATTGCTGCACAGCACGTAAAACATGTTATCGCTTATGATCTATCCGATGAAATGTTATCTGTCGTTTCTCAAACAGCTAAAGAAAGAGGTTTAAATAATCTAACCACTGTGCAAGGTTATGCCGAACAACAACCTTTTGCTGATAGTCAATTTGATATTGTCGCAAGTCGCTATTCCGCACATCATTGGCACGATGTGGGTAAAAGTTTATGTGAACTACATAGGATTACTAAACCTAATGGCAAATTGATAATTATGGATGTGGTATCTCCCGGACATCCAGTATTAGATATCTGGTTACAAACTATTGAAGCCTTGCGTGATACATCACATGTTCGTGACTATACACCGGGTGAATGGTTAACTTTTTTGACCGAGGCAGGTTTTACTATCAATAATATTGCTCGCCATCGTTTAACACTCTCTTTTGATACATGGGTTAAACGCATGCGCACACCGACTCGATTAGTGGAAGCAATTAGAGCCTATCAAGTAACGGCTGCTAGTGATACACAAAACTATTTTGAACTGCAACCTGATGGCTCATTTACTACTGATATGATGGTTATTGAAACCAGTAAAATTGTTTGATTTCTCAATCCAAATGGTTATATAACAGCTTTGTAATTAGTCTATGCTCAAAGCTGTTTTCGCTGACTCGATGGTGGAATGGACAAAGCTTCGCGGTATTTGGCCACGGTCCTTCGAGCGATAATAATCCCTTGTTTTTCTAACATTGAAACTAATTTACTGTCGCTCAATGGTTTTTTACTGTCTTCTGCGGATATATATTTTTTAATTAAAGCTCGAATAGCAGTAGACGATGCTTCGCCCCCAGATTCAGTATTAACATGGCTTGAAAAAAAGAATTTTAATTCAAATATTCCAGCTGGGCACTGTAAATATTTTTGAGTAGTTACACGAGAAATCGTAGATTCATGCATATCAATCGCTGTAGCCACATCAGACAGAATCATTGGTTTCATATATTCTGCACCATGCTCGAAAAACTCTTGTTGATGTTCAACTATAAATTGGCTAACTTTCAACAAGGTTTCGTTACGATTTTCAATACTTTTAATAAACCAATTGGCATCTTGCAAATGTGATTTTATGTATTGACTATCGCTTTGACTAGCAATTTTTTCCATAGCTGCATATTGCTGGTTGATGCGCAAATTCGGTATCGTGTCATTATTTAGTTCAACAATCCATCGCCCATTCATTTTTTTGACTACCACATCTGGGATCACATAATCAGGCGGAGTGGTATTTACCGAATCACCCGGATAAGGTTGTAAGTGTTGAATAAAATCGATGGACTCTTTAAGTTGTTCATCTGTTGCATTCAACATTTTTTTTAATGTTCGATAATCGCGAACCGCTAATAAATCAAGATAATTATCAATAATCTGTTTAACAAATATTGGTGGAGTCAAATATTGAATTTGGATAGATAAACACTCTTGCAATGTTCTGGCACCAACGCCGATTGGATCAAAATGCCAAATTCGTTTTAAAACGGTTTCAACTTCTTCAAGTTCAATCTCATCGTTACCTTGTTCTTCTAGGATTTCATCCAGTGAAACGGTCAAATAGCCTCTTTCATCGATAGCATCAATAATTGACACAGCAATGGCACGATCAATATCGCTAAAAGGAGTTAAATCAAGTTGCCACTTTAAATAATCATATAATGTTTCATGGGTTTCACCTTGGAAAACCGGTAATTCATCATTACGATAATCAGAATGAGTTCCAGAAGGTGTACCTGCTGTATAAATATCATCTAAAGAAGCATCAAGTGGAATATCGTCTGGAATTTCTCGGCTATCTAAGGCTTCACGAGTATCAACATTTTCATTTAACTCAATTTGTTCAATATTGACTTCATCATATTGATCTACAATCTCAAGTAATGGATTATTTTCAAGTGCTGTTTGAATTTCTTGTTGTAATTCTAACGTTGACAACTGCAACAATCGAATCGCTAGTTGAAGTTGAGGTGTCATTGACAACTGTTGGGAAATTTTCAGTTGTAAACTGGGTCTTATCATAATCTAAATTCATTTCCTAAGTAAACGCGTTTAACATATTCGTTACTTAAGATATCACTTGGTGTACCTTCAGCAATTAAATGTCCTTTATTCACAATATATGCACGTTCACAGACATCTAACGTTTCGCGCACATTGTGGTCCGTAATTAATACGCCAAGTCCTCTATCGCGTAAATGCTTAATGATATTTTTAATATCAATAACCGATATAGGATCAACCCCAGCAAAAGGTTCGTCAAGTAAAATAAATTTAGGGTTAGCCGCTAACGCCCTAGCAATTTCAACTCTGCGTCTTTCACCACCAGATAAAGATTGTCCGATACTGTCACGTATGTGGGTAATATGAAATTCTTCAAGGAGTTCTTCTGCTCGGGCAATTTTTTCGCTTTTATCAATATCATTGCGTGTTTCTAAAATGGCCATAATATTGTCAATAACCGAGAGTTTTCTAAAAATTGATGCTTCTTGCGGTAAATAACCAATTCCCTTTTGAGCTCGTTCATGTAAAGGCAATATGCTTATATCATGATCATCAAGAAATATTTTACCGGCATTTAAAGTCACAATACCGACAACCATATAAAAAGTGGTGGTTTTACCCGCACCATTAGGTCCTAATAAACCAACAATTTCACCTGAGTTTACAGTTAAACTGACATCTTCAACCACACGACGTTTCTTGTAAATTTTGGCTAAATTTTCCGCTTTTAAGATTGACATTTTATTTATTTATCTCTTTAACTTGACTTGCAATAATAGTGCTTTTTACTCGCCCTTTTTTAGGTTGAGCTAGTATCAACTGTTTTTTCACATTATAAGTAATAATTGAACTAACCACGTGATTATCCTGTTGAAATAATTCCGCATTATTGAGTAAGGTCACGGTATTTTTTTTAACATCATAGATAACTTGCCCTGAATGTCCTGTCACAACTTTATTATTTTGAGGTAATATTTGTTTAAAATTTACTGGATTACCATAAGCTGTAATTTTCTGTTTTGTAGAATCCTGCATATCAGTTACTATCACTTTATCAGCTAAAATAGTTAAACCATCTTGAGTTATTTGCACCTTACCGCTAAATGTTATGATATTTTTATCAATATCAATCTGTTGATTATTGGCATCTATCGTAATAGGTTTATTATTAATTAACATCTTGTTATCTGGCTGTTCTTCAGATGTTAATGTACTTGGCTGTTCTTCGGATGTTGATGTATTTGGCTCATCGGCAAAACAACCATATGAAATAAATAATATAAAAAATAATGGATAAATAAACCGTTTTTGCAATCTCATTTTTTATTGTGCCTCAGTGTTATAATAAGTTTTTATATTTTCAAGTATATTAGCGGTTTTTGTCCGTAAATTTCCAATTAATCCTTGCCCTGTTGAAAAAAAGCCAACTCCTTTAATAGTAACAAGATCTTTAGAGGTGACATTTTGGCTTGTTAAATCAATAATAGCATTATCTGTTAATACATGCTGTAATTGAGCATCAGTAGTTAAATTATCTAATTGAACATTTTGATTAAGATAAATCAGTTTATCATTAGTTAATGTCGCTGTTTGAGAGTGAATATTCCATGTAGCAGAATGCTCCCGATCATAAATAGTCAAATTTGGTAAATCAAATTCAGTATTATTTGATTCATCAAAATGTCTAACTTTAACTGATTCAATTTTGTAGATGATCTCTCCTGATATGTCATAAATATTCGTTATCATATTATCACTTTGATATATTGGTGTATCAGATAAGTTAATTGTTGACATTGAATCTGAGTCATCATCTTTCTGATAATTATAATAAACACCAACGACCACAATGATAATTAAGATATAGATTAAGTTTTTTTTATTCATAGCATATTTTTATCACACGAATAAGTTTAATCAATAACAAGGATAAATCGTTATCTTTAGGTTCTGTAATTTGGTTATTTTACTTTATTTTTTATTAAATTAATATCTGACATTAAAAGAAGTTAAGTAACCACAAGATAATAATTGAAAACATTGATAATTTACTTATATATTTTCTTTTTTACTATAAAACAGATGACATTTAATGGTAAAATTTAACACTTGTTTGGATCAACACATTTTTCTTTTTTAAGATACAAATATATCAAAATTATTAGATTAATGATGAAAAGATACGTAATAGGAACCACAAATTTTGTTAAGCTTTAAAAAAATTATTTTATCAATAATTATTTTATCAATATTATCAGGTTATGGTTTTTGTCGTGTTGTTTATGCTGATTCAAACGTTAATGAAAGTAAAATTGGCATGATTGTTGATGAATTTAATGGTGTTAAAGTTTATTATAACGGTGATATAGATCATGTAAGTGGTAGGAATGTAGCAAAAGACGGTTATAATTTAGGGCTGAAGTACCAGTGTGTTGAATTTATTAAACGCTACTATTACGAACGATTTAATCATAAAATGCCTGACAGTTATGGTCATGCTAAAGATTTTTTTGATGATTCAATAAAGGATGGAAGTCTAAATCCTAGACGGAATTTACTTCAGTTCCATAATGGTTCCTCCACTAAACCTCAAGTTGACGATATTATTGTATTAGGTTGGTCTAAATATGGTCATGTAGCCATCATCAGTGAAGTTACTGATAATAATATTGAGATCATTCAGCAAAATCCAGGCCCTACCGCTAGTAGTCGAGCTACTTTTCCATTAATTTATAAAGATGGATTATGGACAATAGATGCTTATCATGTTTTAGGTTATTTACGTAAGCGTTAAAAGCGAATTTTAGAATATTATATATTAGCTAACTTTATAACCATTATTTAGAAAACTGAGTTACTACTATTAAAATTCATAAGATTAACTTATTTATATATATTAATATCGGATATTAAAAGAAGATAAATCGTTTTCAGGTATTAATTCACAAATATCAATATTGTTAATACGAGCAGAAGCAGGCCCACCTTGGTTAAGCCATTGAGTAAAATTAGTTACTTGCAAACTGTCCCCTTGAACAAGAATTTCAACATCACCATTATCCAAATTTTTAACGTATCCAAATAAGCCAAATTTTTGCGCTTGTTGATAAGTAAAAAAACGAAATCCAACCCCTTGTACCCGTCCACTCACTTTAATTTTTACTTGTTTAATCATATTACAACCTTAACTATTTTGTTCAAAAAAACATTATAGCGTTATAACTATAACCAGTCATTTTATTAATTTTTTTAACTAAATAAGCTAATCTATGAATCTACCAGTTAATAAATAGTCTGATTTTATAATCAAAAAATAAAGTAATATTAATCAACAAACCATTCATTTTTTTGCTGCGACACGATTGTTATAGTTTGTAGAATCGCCGACAAATGTTCGTGTAAAGCCTGTG
Source organism: Gilliamella apicola (assembly GCF_000599985.1). NCBI lineage: Bacteria > Pseudomonadati > Pseudomonadota > Gammaproteobacteria > Orbales > Orbaceae > Gilliamella > Gilliamella apicola. The sequence continues at coordinate 591,815 of NZ_CP007445.1, read as the reverse complement.
CTGCAAGCTCTGGATCATGATTTTCCAATGCAATTAAGATTTTTTCATGTTGTTTAACTAGATCTTCTGGTGGTGAAACATCTTCTAATGTTAAATATCTTACTCTATCCATCATTGCTTTGATATTTTCGACTGTTTGCCATGCCATAGGACAATCAATTACATTCATGATTATTTGATGAAATTCGTCATCTTTTTCCAAAAAATAGCTTATGTCTTCACGTTCATTGGCCTGTTTTTGTTCCGCAAGATTTTTTTGTAACAGTAAAATGTCTGATTGGCTAATCTCTTTAGCTGCCCGCTTGATAATGGCACATTCAACTGCTTCACGAATAAATTGACCATCCACTACTTTTTTGATAGAAATTTTCGTTACAAATGTGCCACGTTGAGGAAGAATTTGCACAAGACCTGCTTCAGCTAGTTTAATGAATGCTTCACGAACAGGTTGGCGAGAAACATTGAATTGACTGGAAATTTCTTTTTCTGAAAGTAAAACACCCGGTAATACATAACAGGTAATGATAGCTTTTCTTAATGTACGATAAATTTGTTGATTAACAGGTTCAGAAATATTTAAGTCGATAGATTTAAACATATACCATCTTATGTAAAAGAATAAATAACTAAGAATAGTAGGTGATTTTTTTGTATAAGAAAAGTTTTTTTAATAAATATCCATAACAATAAAATAGGTTCTGTTTTATATTCAAACAGTTAAAAAAGTGTAACAATACTACTGATTATTACACTTTGGTTTTATTAATTATTGTTAGTTGTGTTAAAAAAGATGGACTAATTGTTCAACGGTCTGTTTAGCACCTTTATCTCTTAAAGATAAATAAGCGTTGGTAACTTGATCTATAAAATATTGATCGTTAGATAAATCAGTACCAAAAACATGCGTTAATGATAATAATGCTTTAACTCGCTCTTGATTATCTGGACTATTTGATACCAACTCTTTTAATTGCTCTGCGGATGGATCACTAACTTCAATATCCTTACCATTATCATCGATACCACTAACATATCGCATCCAAGCAGCAATACCTAACGCCAAACAATCAAATGGTGTATTATTGGCTAAATGATAACGGACTGAATCAAGCATTCGTTGTGGTAACTTTAATGTACCGTCCATTGCAATTTGCCAAGTACGATGTTTAAGACCTGTGTTACGATAGCGATCAAGCAACGAATCGGCATAAGCTGATAAATCGACACCTTTTACGCGTAAGGTTGTTGCTTGTTCTTGTAACATAAGGTGACGAGCTGCTTTCACATAATAAGGATCTTGCATACATTCATCTATGTGTAAATATCCAGCTAAATAGCCTAGATAGGCAAAAAAGGAGTGGCTACCGTTTAGCATGCGTAATTTCATTTCTTCATAAGGTAAAACATCATTGACTAATTCCGCACCAGCTTTTTGCCATTCTGGACGACCTGCGACAAAATTATCTTCAATTACCCATTGCTTGAATGGTTCTCCAGCAACACCGGCTGGATCCTCAATGCCACCCAATTGATTTTGTATTTTTGCCATTGTATCTGGCGTTACTGCAGGCACAATACGATCAACCATAGTAGATGGAAAGCTGACATTCTCTTCAATCCATTGGGATAAGTTTGCATCTCTTATTTTTGCTAAAGCCAAAACTACGTTACGTGTTACATGACCATTTTCTGGCATATTGTCACAAGACATTACTGAAAAGGGTTTTAAGCCTTTTTCTTTACGGATACGTAACGCCTCAACGATGACACCCGGCACACTTTTAGGATTAGTTGGATTATTAAGATCGTGTTGAATAAGTACATTATTGATATCAATTGATGCTGTTGCGGGTAAATAGCAATAACCTTTTTCGGTGACAGTTATTGAGATAATTGCAATTTCTGGACGCGTCATAACCTCTAGAATTTTTGCTATACCATCTGTATCTGCATGTAATGCTTCTTTGGCGACCCCCACTACTCGAGTAGACCAGTTATCATAAGACATCTCACAAACACTAAATAAATAATTTTGTTCTTTAAGATCAGCGATTTGTTTTTCACCACCAATTAAATTGACTTCACAATATCCCCAATCACTACCATGTTCGGTTGCTAAAATATCGGCAAATATAGCTTGATGAGCACGATGAAAAGCACCAAAACCAAGATGAACGATTTTAGTTTTAAGCTGATTTCTATCATAATTTGGTACAACTACCGCTTCAGGTAGTTGTGATAAAGTTTGATTTGATAATTTCATTATTTTTTCCATTTTTTATTTATCTGCTGCATCTTTTAAATCAGCTAAATTACGATCTTTTACCTCAGGCATTAAAATCGCAGAAACTAACCCAATGCATGAATAGATAATAATCATAACAACAATTGGCCACCAATCGTCAACCATATTACAGAAAATTCCCGCCAAAATTGGTCCAAATCCTACCGCAATAAGACCACCCGCTTCTTTAGATATCGCCATTTGAGTAAATCGATTACGCATGCCAAACATTTCTGCCATTGTGATGTTTTCTAAAGCAAATAGACCCAATACTGCAACGTTATGAATAACAATTAAACATAACATAATGGTATTTACTGAATGATTTTTATCAACAACAATGGATAACATTGGATAAGCAAGGATAATTGCAGATAGAGTCATAATGATATAAGGTATACGACGACCAATTTTATCTGATAACCAACCTAGGAAAGGAATGGTAAAGAACCCAATAATTGAACTTATCATTAAAGCATCAGTTGGTATGCTTTTTTCAAATAACAATGCTTGTACTAAGTAACCGGCTAAAAAAGTTTGAATTAAACCAGAATTCCCAGCTTGACCAAAACGTAAACCTGTTGCTAACCAAAAGGATTTACTTTTAAACATTTCAAATAGTGAAATATGTTTAATTGATGGTTTATTATTAATTGTTTTTGCTGTTGTATCATTTACATCATCAAATACAGGACTCTCTTTTAAATTCATTCTGAGCCAAATGGCAAAAATCATAACAATGACACTAGCAATAAATGGTACCCGCCAACCCCAAGATACTAGTTGATCTTTATCTAGAATAAAAAACATAATTGCCCAAATTGCTGTCGCACTTAAAGTTCCACAGTTGGTTCCCATAGCGACAAGTGAAGAGACAATTCCTCGTTTACCTTTTGGCGCATATTCAGCGAGCATAGTGCCAGCACCAGAAATTTCTGCGCCAGCACCTAATCCTTGAATAATACGCAAAACCACTAACATTAATGGAGCTAAAATACCGACTTGAGCATAGGTTGGTAAAAAACCTATCAATGTGGTACAAATTCCCATCATGGTGATAGTTATAAATAATACTTTCTTTCTACCAATTGCATCTCCCATGCGACCAAAGATAAAAGCGCCAACAATACGTGCAACGTATCCAGCGCCGTAAGTTCCCATCGCTAATATTAATGCCATAATGGCTGATTGTTCTGGGAAAAATATTTCATGAAATACAAGTGCTGCACCTAAAGAATATAATTGAAAATCCATAAATTCTAATGCGGTTCCAAGCCAACCAGAAACAGCAGCTTTAACTAGATCTGAAGTATTTCTTTCACTTTTATTATTTCCTATCTTATTCATATTTTACTCGCTCTCACTTATCGTTTAGTATGGAAAAATTCGCTTAACTAAAAGTTAATAAAACCTTACAACACTGTTTCTGATCTTTTTCGAAAGTTTGGATAGCCTGAACTACATCCGTATAATCAAATCGATGAGTAATCAGTTTTTTAGGATCAATTAATTTTTTGTTTAACCAATCAATAACGATTGGGAATTTATTAGCATTGAGTCGTGACGAGAAAATAGAAAGCTCTTTGCTGGTAATGCCTTGTTGTGTTATTTGGCATGGATCGCTTGAAAAGCCCATGATAAGAATTCTTGCTGCTGGCGATGCAATTGTAATTGCTTCTTGTAAAATTGAAGGATGACAAGCTGCATCAATGATTACTGTTGGTTTGATATTCAATTTATCTAATTCATCTTTTAAAGATAATGATGTGTTATTAATTGTCCGATCAGCACCACTACTTTTTGCCATAGCTAAACGCTCATCAATGCGATCGACAACAATAACTTCTTTAACGTTATACACACCTTTTAGGGCTTGCACTGAAGTTAATCCCATTGGGCCTGCGCCATAAATTAATGCAACATCATTTTGGGTCGGTTTTAGTTGTGCAGTTGCATTAGCCGCTATTGTGAAAGGCTCTATCATTACAGCAAATTCATCATCGATTTCATTTGGTATTACATAAGCATTTTTACTTGGTACAACTGCATATTGACTAAATCCGCCATCACGATGAACTCCTAATACAGTTAAAGATGAACAAACATTAGGGCGACCAACAGAACATGGATAACAACATCCACAGCTAATCACTGGATCGACAGAAACACGCTCACCAATTCTTGATTGATCGACACCCTCCCCAACAGCATCAATCACCCCAAAAAACTCATGTCCAATTACTCTTGGATATTTAGCGAAAGGATTATGACCGCGGTAAATATGACTATCTGAACCACAAATACCGGCTAATTTTACTTTTACTCTAACTTCACCTGATTTAGGTTGAGGAACTTCACGTTCCTCGATTACTAATTCATTAGGTTGTTTTATTGCAACACTTTTCATATAAACTCCTTTAACTTACCAATTCCACAAAGTGCCATCTTCTAAACGAGCAATTGGCAAATAAGCGGGGTTGTATGGATATTTAGCGGCTAGTTTTTCATCAAAATCGATACCTAAACCAGGTTTGTCACTAGGATGCATATAGCCATCATTGAAGGTCCAATTTGGGGAAAAGACTTCTAACATCTGCTCTGAATAACCCATAAATTCTTGAACACCAAAGTTAGGTACCCACATATCAAAATGTAGCGCTGCAGCATGACAAATTGGTGATAAATCAGAAGGTCCATGAGAACCAGTCCTGACTTGATAAAGTGCAGCAAAATCAGCAATACGACGCATGTGAGTGATACCACCAGCATGGGTTATTGTGGTTCGAATGTAATCGATAAGTTGTTCTTCAATTAGCTGTTTACAATCCCAAATGCTGTTAAATACTTCACCAACTGCAATTGGTGTTACAGTGTGTTGACGAATTAAACGGAAGCATTCTTGATTTTCAGCTGGTGTTGGATCTTCCATCCAAAAAAGACGATAATCTTCTATACTTTTACCAAAACGTGCAGCTTCAATTGGAGTTAAACGATGGTGCATATCATGTAATAAATGCTCGTTAAAACCGAATTTGTTTCTTACGGCTTCAAATAATTTTGGCGTAAAGTCTAAGTATTTATCCGTTGCCCAAAACTGCTCTTCAGGATAGTTGCCACGCGTAGCAGGTTCGTATGCAAGATTTTTCCCTTTACTCTGACCATATGTCGTTTTCATTCCCGGTATACCACATTGCACTCGAATTGCTTTGAAGCCCATCTCTTTATGTTTAGCATAATCATCTAATGCTTCTTCGATATCTTTACCAGTGGTATGGCAATACACCATTACGCCAGTACGTGAAGCACCACCTAATAATTGATAAAGCGGCATATTGGCAACTTTACCTTTTATATCCCATAACGCCATATCAATTGCCGATATCGCTGACATTGTCACTGGACCTCGACGCCAATAAGCTCCTTTATAAAAATATTGAAAAATATCTTCAATTTGATGAGGATCACGCCCAATAAGTTGAGGACAAAGATGATCTTTAAGATAAGAAGCTACTGATAATTCACGCCCATTAAGTGTTGCATCACCAATACCATAAATACCTTGATCTGTAGTTATTTTTAATGTGACGAAGTTTCGTCCAGGACTGCATACAAAAACTTCTGCTTTTACGATTTTCATTGATTACCTCATTAATAATTTGTGCAGCAACAAATTAATCGATCAAATGCTACCATACAAGTAGATTAGAATGGTTTTGTGAGAAAGATCACATTATGCAGGAAATATCGTATTGAAATGAGGTTTAGCAGATGTTTTAACAATAAATTGAATGGATGGAAGAATTATTAAATTAAATAGATAGTTATCATGAAGTTATTAAGTTAATTTTAAAAAAATTATCAAAATTAATATTGATATATTTTGTATAGATAAAAAAGTAGTATTGAATAAAGGTTATATTTATAACCTCCAGACTTTATGAATAAAAAAATTTACAATGAATAAGATGTATTTCCTCACAATGAAGTTGATTATCTCACCATAAATTTTAATATTTATGACAGCTAAGATTTTCAACAAATTAACGTGCCTGTTCTGAAACATAGTTTTTGAATCATTATTTTTATTAACTTTCTATTTCTTTTACCAAAATTGTCAATATTTGTTTATTTAACTTGAAGGTCAACGTATAAATTAATGTAATAAAAAATTAGCCAACTGTACTATTAACAAGATTTAACCTATGAGAATAAATCATATCAGGAATATATTCAGTATATATTTATGCACATATTTCCTCTTATAATTCTAATAATTCGGCATTAAAAAATGCTTTTTTAAAGTTGCTTGCATTTGTTGAAATGTTACTTTTTGTATTCTCGAATAAACAAGTCTGTGAAAAATTTAATTAATATTTCATTTCGGTGAGTTTAATAATTAACTCAAATAAGAGTTTATAAAACATCTATTTTGTTTTGTTATTTCTATTAAATAATAGTCTAATAGATTAAATTTAGGAAAAAGAATAATAAAACATATTACTATCGAGATACTTTTGTAGGTGTCATCACAAAAAGAAGTTATTTTTGTCAAAAAGTTTCAGGTTATGGGTACGTTTAAGTAAAAAAATAGGAATAAAGTAATATTAAGTTAGTAATCATCTCTTATTAGTACTTCTTGCTTGTATAATGGCATCAATAATAGCTGGATTTAAACTAAATCTAGCTTGATTAATCAAAACAATGAAATGAAATTTTTAATCATAATGTCGGCAATGGTGACTTGTCATTTATAATGATGATTTCCATAATCACCAAGTTGACAAAAAATTCTTTTTTTAATTAACGGAAGATATTTTGATACTATTAATAGATAACTATGATTCTTTTACGTTCAATATTTACGATTATTTATGCCGATTGGGTGCAAAAGTCCAAGTGATAAAAAATGATGAAATGACCATTGAACAAATAAAAGAGCTAACTTTTTCTAAAATAATTATTTCACCTGGTCCGGGAACGCCCGATAATGCTGGAATATCACTAACAGTGATTGCCGAATTTGCCAATTGTTGTCCAATATTAGGTATCTGTTTGGGTCATCAAACAATTGCACAGTATTATGGTTATTCCATTTGCAAAGCACCTATGCCTATGCACGGTAAAATCGATGAAATTATTCATGATGGTCAAGGATTATTTAGAGGCATTAAAAACCCTCTTTCTGTAGTTCGCTATCACTCTTTAATTGCTGACGATAATTTATCTCAAACAAAGTCACCTCTCATAGTTACCGCTCGTAACAAACAAGGATTAATTATGGGATTACGACATAAAACATTACCCATTGAATCCGTGCAATTTCATCCAGAAGCAATTAAAACAGAATCAGGTTTACAAATGATTCATAATTTTATTTATGAGTAATATTAATATGAAAGTTTATATTGATTTTGAAGGTCAACAGAAATGTTTTTCTGATCCTATTACGATTTTGAGATCCAACGATTACACTACGGTTAAACAACAATTAGATGCAATCGAAATGTTCATACAGCAAGGTTTCTATGCGGTTGGTTATCTTGCTTATGAAAGTGCAATGGGATTTAATCAAGCAAATAAAACCAAGAATATCCAAAAATCAGACAATACGCTACCTGTACTACTATTTGGTATTTATCAAGATTATTCAATAGTTGAATCATTAACAAAAAGCGATTACAAACCTTGTCATTTCGATTTAAAATGTGACACTTCAATTGAAGAATATAACCAAAAAATTGACTATATTCGTAGGCAGATTGAATCGGGAAATACATATCAAACCAACTACACGATTCAATTTAGTGCACCATTTAATGATAATGCCTATGATTATTACAAATTTTTACAAGAAAATAACCAAGCGAATTATTGTGCTTATCTTGAATTTGAAAATTATCAGATTTTATCGATTTCTCCTGAACTATTTTTTAAGTTAGATAATCAAACAATCACAACAAAACCGATGAAAGGAACTGCCGCTCGAGGTTTAAATATTTACCATGATAATCAACAGTTAGAGACATTATTTTCTGAGAAAAATCAGGCTGAAAATATGATGATTGTTGATTTACTACGTAATGATTTAAGCCGAATTGCTAAAGCTGGCTCGGTCGTTGTCCCAAAATTATTTTCTGCCGAGAAATACCCTACCCTTTGGCAGTTAACCTCAACCATTCAAGCCGAGTTGGCTGAAAAGGTTAGTTTATATCAAATTTTTCAAGCATTGTTTCCTTGTGGTTCAATTACTGGAGCGCCTAAAACAAGCACAATGCAAATCATTGCAGACACTGAAAATTCACCTAGAGGTGTATATTGTGGGACCATAGGTTACATTACTCCCTATATGAAAACTGCAATATTTAATATACCCATTCGTACATTAACAATTCACAATCAGCAGATGCATTATGGTGTTGGAGGTGGGATAACTTGGGATTCAACATCGCACGATGAATATAGTGAAATCTTAGCAAAAACCGCTATATTAAACCGCACAGCAAGGTTCCCCCAATATCTTATTGAATCATTACTGTTAGAAAAAGGGCGATTTTTACTACTTAATGAACATTTAACTAGACTTGCCGATTCGGCTTACTATTTTGATTTTAAATGTGACATTAACTCTATCAAGCTGCAATTGATTAAATTAGCCGATGAAGAATGTGAAAGTATTTATAAAGTCAGAGTGTTACTACAACAAGATGGTCGATATGATATTAGTAAAGACATTATTAGCACACCAATGAAAATCAATGAAATCACACTTGCACCACAATGTGTGAATAATAAAAATATCTATTTATATCACAAAACATCAAACCGTGAACATTTTCCGCAACTAACGATAGGTAAAGAATATATTAATTTTAATCAACACAATGAAATAACTGAATTTGTTAACGGTAATCTTGTGCTGTTAATTAATAATCAATGGGTTACACCTAAAATTAAATCGGGATTATTGGCTGGTACTATGCGACAATTTTATTTGGATCAAAAACAAATAATTGAAAAAACAATTTTAATCGATGAATTATTAAAGGCTGATAAAATTGCTTTTATTAATAGTGTTCGCAAATGGGTTGAAATTGATGATAAGGTATTTGATCGGTTCAAGCAGATGTTGTGATCTACTATTATTGAAACATTCCGCCAGAATGGTGGCGGAATGTTTTATTAATTTAATATTTTATAGAATTAGCAAAATCTTGCTCTTCTTCTTGCCATCCTTTTGACAACGCTTTAACTAAAGCATCATAACCATTTCTGGCTAATGGAATATGTCGTTCAAATGGTTTTGTTTCGATATGGTTTTTATTGTTTGTAACAATCCAACGTCCCTTTATAATCGCATCGCCATTGTATCCACCATGAAAACCATCAATAAAAAGTTTAACGGTTAATGTTGGAGTTGCTAGCGACTTACTCGAAATCAAATAATCTGGCAGTAACAAACTTAAATCTTGTACTAATCGTTCTTCAAGCTGTTGAGAAAGCGTCGAAACCCATAGATTATTTATAGCTGTAACATATTTGATATCTTCTGTTTGCAAAACAATACCAGATTTATTTAAAAAACTGGCGACATCAATGGAATCGATCTTTAGAAAACGATTAGTTGATTTCATTGTTTTTGGTGTTTGAACAGGCAAATTACTAGCTAATTGGAAATAACTTTTATCTTGCGTGTTCGCTGAACAGCCAACGAGTAACATTAATGCAGTTCCACAAAATGTTATAAGGAAATTTCGCATCATTTTATTCATTACTTTTTACCTTTCGCTTTCGGTTCTTGGTCTTTCTTATTTGGAGCAGAGAAAATCAATGCATTACTTTTATCATTGAGTGTATTAAGTAATGGTGTTAATTCATCCATCATTTGTTGAACTTTTTGTAGACTTTCATTCATTTGCTTATTAAGTTCTGAACCTGGTTGTATGCCTTTCATGGTTTCGTTTAACGTTCTTAGAGTTTCTTGTAGATCTTTAGGTATGTTTTGCATTTCATTACTTGCCATAATTTGATTTAATGAATTCATTAAGCGCTGAGTTGAAGCTAACGATTTATTAAATTCCGTCATAGTATTATTCAATGGTAAATTATTGAAATTGTCTAATAACTGCATCACCTTGGCCTGAATCTGTGCAATACCTGTTGATGTTGTTTCTATTGTGTTATAACCATATAGAGTGCTTAATTTGGCGTTATATTTATTTTTTAATTCAGGATAAAAATCAAGATCAATATAAAGCGCACCTGTAAACATATTTGAAGTTTTTAACGAGGCTCTTAAACCATTTTTTTGTTCATCCATAATTAAGGTAGCAATATCGATCTTTTCATCAACCAACTCAGATAAGCGATCTGGCTCAATCCTAATTAATACAGGTACTTTTTGATTTAAAATAAATGTTTTATTTAACATTTCAGCTGTATAGAATGGTACTTTAGATACCGTACCTAGGCGAATACCATGATATTCAACAGGTGCACCTTCAACCAACCCAGATATGGATTCAGAAAGCATAATCAGAAATTCTTTATATTCTGTATATTGAGAATCTTGAATTGATTTTTTATCTTCATATAATTTATATACGGCATGTTGCTCAGCTGGTGCGCCTAACTTTGAGCCATCAGGTAAATCAAAACTAATACCACCCGACATTAATACATCTAAAGAAGGCACGTTCAGACTTGCACCAGATGAAGAAAGTGATAAATCAATACCTCCTTCTTTCCAAAAACGAACATTTTGAGTGACTAAAGCATCATAAGGTTTGGTAATAAAAATTTGATATTTCATTTTTCGTGAATCAACATCAAATTCTGAAGTCTCAACATTACCAACACGATAACCATGAAACATCACGGACGCTCCACGCGGAATTACACCATTTTGATCACTTTCAAGATTGACTCGAATGCCTTTAATACTTGGATCGGATAATGGTGGGTTATCTGATAGTATAAATGGATTATTTTTGAAGCTATGTGTATCGTTTCCTGATGCTAACTCTATATAAACCCCTGATAAAATAGTACCTAAGCCTGTTACACCATCTCGGCCAATTTCTGGTTTGACAACCCAAAAAATAGAGTCATTTTTAAGAAGTGGTTCCATATCATTATAGATTCGACCTTTAATAACTACTTTTTCAAAATCTTTTGATAAAGTCACTTCATCAACAATACCGATATCAACACTGCGATTTTTAATAACTGTTTTCCCTGCAACAATACCACTTGCATCTTTCGCAAGTAAGGTAAAAGGAGTTCCTCTATCAGCAAAATGAGAATAGATGATCCAAAGACCAACAATTGCAGTAACTATCGGAATAATCCATATTGCCGATATAGCTCTAATTTTGATGATTTTCGCTAATTTACTTGATGTTGCCATAGTGTTCCTATTTATTATAACTTTTAACTGTAGAGCGATCCCAAATTAAACGCGGATCAAATTTTTGCGATGCAATCATAGTGATAATCACAACAGTTGCGAAAAATGTAACGCCTATATCAGGATAAACTCCCATCATTTGTTGATTTCTAACTAGTGAACAGACAACTGATACAACAAATATATCAATCATTGACCATTTACCAATAAATTCAACAGCACCATATAATTTCTTCATTTTTAGGCAATCATGTTTATTTTTTCTTTTCACTGCTATTGCAAAATAGCAAAGCCAACTTAATGAAATTATTTTCAAAATTGGAATAACTATGCTAGCAATAAAAATAACTAATGCCACAGGTACATCTCCCGCCTGCCACATATAAATAACACCATCCATAATTGTCGAAGTTGATGGTGAACCAAAAACGACTGTTATCATAATCCCAAATACATTTGCAGGAATATAAATAATTAGTGAAGTAACTAACAGTGCTATCGTCCACTGTATTTTGTCGCGATTTCTCACGACACTTTTTTGTTTACATCTTGGGCATTTGACATAAGCTATTGGCATCATGGCATGGCAACAACCGCACAACTTCAAATTTTGGCTAATTGCCGTTTTACCTACTTTTAAAGGTGTTTGAGCAAAATTATTGGTATGAATTTCTTCCCAAATTGTTTCTGGTGAAAAAATAACTTGGGCCTTTATATAAAAAAATACAAATAAACAAAATGCCCAAAAGGTACTTGTGACACCTATACTGCCATAACTCATTAATTTTACAAAGCTAACTAAAATGCCAGTTATAAATATTTCAGGCATACACCAATGTTTAAATTTTTCATAAATAATTAACAAATCCCTTTTACGATATTTTGATATTGTAAGCTTTGAACAAAGCAGACTAATAATTAATAAATTTATTATAGGAAAAATTAAAACAAATAAAATAAAAAGCGCTGAAATATAACTATATTTATCAAAGAAAAGAGTTTTGGGTATATCTAAAACACTTACACCATTAAAATTACCGACTAGGCGAATATCAATAAAAATAAAACCACAAGCAACAATAATCATAATCAGTGAACAAACAGCATACATTGCGGCTCGAAATTTCATATTAACGCTTTTTTTGGCTAAGATTGTATTACAACGAGGACATATAGCTTTATGCCCTATTGTTATATCGGCTAATTCTATGACCAAATCGCAGTGCGAGCATAAAACATATTGTTGTTTATCAACAGTCATTATTTCCCTTTAATTAGATAATTATTTTAAGTGTAAAGATGTTTCAGATTAGCATAACGTTTAAGTAAAAAATTAATAAATCACTTTTACTCAATTACAAGTGGGATAACTACTTTTAATATACAACAATGACTAAAACTTCTTCTTTGCTAATCATATCAAATGACATTTTTTTATGAAAGTATTACCTACTCAAATTAGCATAATTTGATTACTTAGATTTAAGTATTTTAGTTGGTTAAGCGATATTTTCATGACCTAAATTTAAAATCTCATCTCAAATATAAAATACATAAAATCTCATAATAACCTTATACAAAGTTATACCTTTATTGAATCTATTATTGGTTTAAATTTAACCTTGAATATTATTGTTTCGTCACCATTTATGACAATCAAATAGATTATAGCCAGTAATATTTTAAAAAAAATTGTGAAGTATTTCTCATTATTAACTAAATGATTATTGGATATAAAAAAAACTTGATACTGTATAACAATACAGTATAATATATACCAATAAACTAACTCATTGGAATTTTATAATATGAACGAAAACAAACAACGTGCACTTTCAGCAGCATTAAGTCAAATAGAAAAACAATTTGGTAAAGGTTCTATTATGCGTTTAGGGGATACCCAAACGTTAGATGTTGATTCTGTCTCTACCGGATCTTTAGGACTCGATATTGCATTAGGTATTGGCGGCTTACCAATGGGGCGAATCGTTGAAATTTTTGGACCAGAATCATCTGGTAAAACAACATTAACTTTATCAGTTATTGCCCAAGCACAAAAAGAAGGTAAAACATGCGCATTTATTGATGCAGAACATGCTTTAGATCCAATTTATGCGGCTAAACTAGGTGTACAAGTTGATGATTTATTAGTTTCTCAACCTGATACTGGCGAACAAGCGCTTGAAATTTGTGATGCCTTAGTTCGTTCTGGTGCAGTTGATGTTATTATTGTTGACTCAGTGGCAGCATTAACACCTAAAGCAGAAATTGAAGGTGAAATGGGCGATTCTCATATGGGATTACAAGCTCGCTTAATGTCACAAGCTTTACGTAAATTAACCGCAAATATCAAAAATGCTAACTGCTTAGTGGTATTTATCAACCAAATTCGTATGAAAATTGGTGTAATGTTTGGTAATCCAGAAACAACTACTGGTGGTAATGCACTTAAATTCTATGCATCTGTTCGTTTAGATATTCGACGAATTGGTGCCGTGAAGGAAGGTGAAGATGTCATTGGTAGTGATACTCGTGTAAAAGTAGTTAAAAATAAAGTTGCTGCGCCATTTAGACAAGCTGAATTCCAAATTCTTTACGGTTGTGGTATTTCTAAAGAAGGTGAATTGATTGATCTAGGTGTCAAACATAAATTAGTTGATAAAGCAGGTGCTTGGTATAGCTACAATGGCGAAAAAGTTGGTCAAGGCAAAGCAAATTCAATCAAATTTTTACAAGAACATCCAGAAATAGCCAAAGAGCTTGAAACAAAACTACGTGATTTATTATTAAATAGCCCTGCCGTTTTTGCTGCGGATGACGTAGATACTACATCAGAAGATGAAAGCTTTGAATAATGGACAAAAAAATCAATAAATTAATCTTAAATAAAGCTGTGCAATTACTTGCACAGCGCGATCATTCATCCTACGAACTAACGAATAAAATTATCCAATTTTTTACAAAAAAAATAAAATGTTCAGAGGATGAATACTATGAGCAATTAAATCAACTTAAAATAGAAACCGCTGATGTCATTCAATATTGTACTAATCAGAATTGGATGAACGACACACAATATATTGAAAAATATATTGTTATGAGAGCTAATAAAGGTTATGGAAGATATAAAATTGCTATGGAATTAAAACAACGCGGTCTACCGACTGACTTAACCAATAAACTTTTGTGTATGTTAGATATAAATTGGTCGTATAATGCCCATAAGCAATTATTAAAAAAATTTAAACAGATTAATGCTAAAAATATTTTGGAAAAACAGAGAATAGTACAATTTTTGATTACCCGAGGTTATACTCAAGACGATATAAAAGATGTGTATAACTTATTGACTTAAATTTTGATAATATCTAAAATGTACGAGAACTAAATTATTCATTACCCATTAGTTAAGCTCACTAAATCAATTTATTTTTCCTTTTATTTGCATTTAATATTAGCTAGATCAACCGTATTATAAAGAATATTTTACTTTTCTTTACTTTTCAACTTTAGTTGTAACAGGTATATTACTATGTTTAAAAATTTATCGTTTATATGGAAGCCTAAATGAAAAGCACTGCAGAAATTCGTCAAACTTTTCTTGACTTTTTCAATAGCAAAGGACATGAAATTGTAGCAAGTAGTTCCCTTGTTCCTCATAATGATCCAACGCTATTATTTACTAACGCTGGAATGAATCAGTTCAAGGATGTATTTCTAGGGATAGAAAAGCGTCCTTATACCAGAGCAACAACTGCACAACGTTGTGTTCGCGCTGGTGGTAAACACAATGATTTGGATAATGTAGGTTATACTGCTCGACATCATACTTTTTTTGAAATGTTAGGAAACTTTAGCTTTGGTGACTATTTTAAACATGATGCGATTCATTTTGCTTGGGAATTATTAACTAGTAAAGAATGGTTTAATCTACCTAAAGATAAATTAACTGTCACTGTTTATGAAACAGATGATGAAGCATACGAAATTTGGGAAAAAGAAATTGGTATACCTAAAGAGCGTATCGTGCGTATTGGTGACAACAAAGGTGCACCTTATGCTTCAGATAACTTCTGGCAAATGGGTGATACAGGACCATGTGGACCGTGTACAGAAATTTTTTATGATCATGGTGATCATATTTGGGGAGGACCTCCAGGCAGCGCAGAAGAAGATGGTGACCGATTCATTGAAATTTGGAACATTGTCTTTATGCAGTTTAATCGTCATCCTGATGGCACAATGGAACCATTACCTAAGCCATCAGTCGATACGGGTATGGGCTTAGAAAGAATTGCAGCTGTTTTACAACATGTTAATTCCAATTATGAAATTGATTTATTTAAGAAACTAATTCATGATGCAGCACAAATCATTCAAACGAAAGATTTAGAAAGCAAATCTTTACGTGTTATTGCTGACCATATTCGTTCTTGTGCATTTTTAATTTCTGATGGGGTATTACCTTCTAATGAAGGTCGTGGCTATGTTTTACGTCGAATTATTCGACGAGCTGTGCGTCATGGGCATATGTTAGGTGCTAAAGGGATATTCTTCTACAAATTAGTTAAACCTCTCATTGATGTAATGGGAAGTGCAGCGGTTGAATTAGCGAAAAATCAAAAAATAGTTGAAGATGCACTTAAAATTGAAGAAGAGCAATTCTTAAAAACATTAGAGCGAGGATTGTTTTTACTCGATCAAGAATTGGTTAAAATCACCGATTCGGTATTACCTGGCGATGTTGCATTTAAACTTTACGATACGTTTGGTTTTCCATTAGATTTAACCGCAGACGTATGTCGCGAAAAAAATATCACCATTGATGAAGATGGATTTAATCAATGCATGGAAGAACAACGTAAACGTGCTCGTGAATCAAGTACTTTTAGTGTTGACTATAGCAATGTGATTAAACTTGATGATAAAACCGAATTTTTAGGTTATCAAGCTACCGAAGCATCAGGGGAAGTAATTGCCATTTTCCAAAATGGTCAAAAAGTAGAAAATGTCAATGCTGGTGATGAAGCTATTATCATCTTAGATAAGACGCCATTTTATGGAGAATCTGGCGGACAAATTGGTGATAAAGGTATATTAACTTCTGCAAACGCCGAATTTACTGTTTTAGATAGCCAAAAATATGGCAAAAGCATTGGTCATATCGGTACCCTTGTTAAAGGATCTCTTAAAGTTGGTGATTTAGTAACAGCAGCAATTGATGTCGAGTTAAGAGAACGTATTAGACGTAATCATTCAGCAACTCATTTATTACAAGCTGCATTACAACAAATTTTAGGCAACCATGTTCATCAAAAAGGTTCTTTAGTGAATGATAGCTATCTTCGTTTTGATTTTTCGCATAATCAAAGCATCACACAAGAACAAATTGTTGAAATCGAAAATCTAGTTAACAGGCAAATTCGTTACAATTTACCTGTTGACGTTGAACTAATGCCAATAGATGAAGCTAGAAATAAAGGGGCAATGGCACTATTTGGTGAAAAATATGAAGAGATTGTTCGTGTTCTAACTATGGGCGATTTCTCAATTGAATTATGTGGTGGTACTCATGTAGATAGAACGGGCGATATAGGTTTATTTAAAATAATATCTGAATCAAGCATTGCTTCTGGAGTTCGCCGTATCGAGGCAACCTCTGGGCAAAATGCGATGGATTTTATACACCATGAAGCAAATTTATTAAACCAAATTGCACAATTGGTTAAAAGCGACAAATCAGCAGTTTTAGTTCGTGTAGAGCAGTTGCTCGAACAAACTAAACTACTTGAAAAAAACATCGAGCAATTAAAGGCGCAAAAAGCTAGCCAACAAAGCGCACAATTAATTAATCAATGTGAAAAAATCAATAATAAAAATTTACTAATTGCTAAACTTGATAATGTCGAGGCAAAAGTATTACGTACTATGATTGATGATCTTAAAAATCAATTAAAAACAGGCGTAATTATTTTGGCTGCTGTTAATGGTGACAAAATCAATTTAGCCGCTGGCGTAACAAATGATTTAATCAATATTGTCAAAGCTGGCGAATTAGTTTCCCAATTAGCATTAAAAGTAGGTGGTAAAGGCGGTGGGCGGCCTGATTTCGCCCAAGCAGGTGGAATGGATCTCTCAGCATTACCAGAAGCATTGTCTTCAATGAAAAAGGAAATCAGTAATAAATTACAAGCAAGTTAGCCAGATTTATTCCAGTATTGATTGATAATATATTTATTAATTAACTATTTGAATATTTCTGTAAAATTCCGTCTTTCTGTCTTATCGATGGGGGGCTGACGAAGCTATATCTTAAAATTGTGATGTATACTTAACTGATATTAGGAGATCTAATGTTAATTTTAACTAGGAGAGTAGGTGAAACACTAATTATTGGTGATGATGTTGTTATTACTATTCTTGGCGTGAAAGGTAATCAAGTCAGAATCGGTATTAATGCACCTAAAGAAGTCTCAATTCATCGAGAAGAGATATACAATAGAATTCATCAATCTCAGAACAAAAATGATGAATTACCTGAACCCAAAGAGTAATATTGGGCATGAAATAAACAACTAGCACGCGTAAGCAAAAAAATGTTTGACTTATTTTTTGTAAAACGTAATATGTGCGCCACGACATTATGATTTTGTTGTTCAAGCAAAGTCATAATGTTTTTGGTGAGATGGCCGAGAGGCTGAAGGCGCTCCCCTGCTAAGGGAGTATGCGGTCAAAAGCTGCATCGAGGGTTCGAATCCCTCTCTCACCGCCATTTTAAAAAATTAAAATATGCATCCGTAGCTCAGCTGGATAGAGTACCCGGCTACGAACCGGGCGGTCAGGGGTTCGAATCCCTTCGGATGCACCATTTTAATAATTCAAAACGCATCCGTAGCTCAGCTGGATAGAGTACCCGGCTACGAACCGGGCGGTCAGGGGTTCGAATCCCTTCGGATGCACCATTTTTTTACGAACTTACACGCATCCGTAGCTCAGCTGGATAGAGCACTCGGCTTCGAACCGAGCGGTCAGGGGTTCGAATCCCTTCGGGTGCACCATTATGGTTGAATCCCGATATAATTCTAGTATACTAAGCTCACAAAATTTAATATCTATAATCAATCTACTTTTTGATTTATATGTTTTGTTAACTATATTAGAATAATGGTTAAAGTAGAAAGATATTTCCTTATTAATGAGAATGGACGTTATTTATGTTGGATCCGAATTTACTCCGAAATGAATTAAATGTTGTCGCTAAAAACTTAGCTCGTCGTGGATTTAAATTAGATGTTGATACTATTAGTCAACTAGAAGAAAAACGCAAAGTACTGCAAGTTGAAACTGAAAGCTTACAAGCACAGCGTAATGCTCGTTCTAAAGCTATTGGTGAAGCTAAGGCTCGAGGCGAAGACATTACAGCCGTACGCGAAGAAGTTAATAAACTCGGTGAAAAACTAAATAATGCTAAAGCTGAGCTTGAAATCTTATTGACTAAAATTAAAGATATTACCTCTACTATTCCGAATATTCCTGATGACTCTGTACCTGATGGTAAAGACGAAAACGACAATGTCGAAGTTTCTCGCTTTGGAACTCCAAGAACATTTGACTTTCCAATCCAAGATCATGTTGCATTAGGTGAACGTTTTGGAGGACTAGACTTTGCTGCAGGTGTAAAACTTACTGGTGCACGTTTTGTTGTTATGAAGTCACAGATAGCCCGCCTACATCGTGCTATCACACAATTTATGTTAGACCTTCACACAGAGCAGCATGGTTATGCTGAAATTTATGTGCCCTATCTTGTCAATCAGGCCACTTTATTCGGTACAGGACAGTTACCTAAATTTGCAAGTGACTTATTTCACACAAAACCACTAGATGAAGAATCAGAAAGCAGTAATTACGCTCTTATTCCAACTGCTGAAGTACCAGTAACCAATTTAGTTCGTGACGAGATTCTTGATGAAAGCGCGTTACCTTTGAAAATGACTGCACATACTCCATGTTTCCGTTCTGAAGCGGGTTCTTACGGTAAAGATACTCGTGGTTTAATACGTATGCATCAATTTGACAAAGTAGAACTGGTGCAAATTGTTAAACCAGAAGAATCCATGAAAGCTTTAGAAGAGCTAACCGCACATGCAGAAAAAGTATTACAATTACTAGAATTACCTTATCGTAAAATTGTATTATGTGCAGGTGATATGGGCTTTGGTTCATGTAAAACATATGATCTTGAAGTATGGGTACCGGCTCAAAATACTTACCGTGAAATCTCTTCTTGCTCTAATATGTGGGATTTCCAAGCACGCCGTATGCAAGCGCGTTATCGCAATAAAGCTGATAATAAAACTTATTTAGTACATACGTTAAATGGCTCTGGTTTAGCTGTAGGGCGCACGTTAGTTGCAATTATGGAAAACTATCAGCAAGCTGATGGAACAATTAGGATTCCATCAGTATTAGTACCTTATATGAATGGTGTTGAGGTAATTGGATAAATAAAATTTGTCCCACTTCATTACATATAGATAATAGCGCTAATCACTAGCGCTATTTTTTATTAACAAAGGTGAAAGAATGATAAAGGGTGTTGCGCTTTCAATATTTGCATCATGTCTTTTTGGTTTACTATATTACTACCCTGTTCTATTACAACCACTATCAGTTGTTGATATTTTTTGTTGGCGATTATTAACCTCCTTTCCCGCAATAATTATACTAATTATTGTCGAAAAACAGTGGTCAGCTATTATCAATTTATTTATGCGAATTAAACAACAGCCACTGATTTTAATTGGTCTAATATTTTCTTCATTTCTATTGACCATCCAAATGTTAATTTTTATTTGGGCACCGATCAATAGACATGGATTATCAGCTTCATTAGGCTACTTTTTACTGCCATTAACGATGGTCGTTTTCGGGCAAATATTTTATAAAGAAAAGCTAAGTATTTTCCAAAAAATAGCAGTCGTGCTCGCCAGCATAGGTGTTGTTTTGGAAATTTATATAACTGGCGCGTTTTCGTGGGAAACAGCCGTTATTGCATTGGGTTACCCAATTTACTTTATGACACGCCGTAAATTGCAAATAGAGGGCATTTCAGGGACATTTTCCGATTTCTTTTTTATCTTTGTAGGCTGCCTTATTTATTTTATTTTACACTACTCTTTTAATCAGGTTATAAGTGACCTATCTCACTTTCATATTTTTATTCCAATGCTCGGTATCATTACTGCCATTGCTTTTGCCATGTATTTTGTTGCGAGACGGTTATTACCACTTAGTTTATTTGGATTACTGGGATACGTAGAGCCAGTACTGCTAACTCTTGTTTCGGTGTTATTTTTGCATGAATCGGTATCTAAAGAGCACATCGTTCCATATGGGCTTATTTGGTTATCCGTTTGTGTTTTGGCTTTAGAAGGTGGCATTTATCTATTACGTGCGGTAAAGCGCAAAAAATTAAAATAAATACAAATAAGGCACCATTATAGGTGCCTATTAAGTGTCGATAGCTTATTACTTACTGAATGTTACTGGTTGACCATAACTTTCTATAATCGCTTGGATTCTATCAAGTGTTTCACGAGGAGGCGCTTCTACTCCTTGTAATTTGTATTCATCCCCCATGGTATCCCATTTATAAGCGCCCATCTTATGATAAGGAAGTAGTTCCACTCTTTCAATATTATCCATACCTTCAATAAAGTTACCCAGTAAATGTGCTGAGTCGTCGTCGTCCGTCCATCCAGGAACCACTACGTAGCGGATCCAAGTCCGTTTATTAATTTTTTGTAGATGTTTGGCAAATTCAAGAACACGTTTATTAGGTACTCCGACAAGTTTTTGATGGATTTCATCATTGACTTGTTTCAAGTCAAGCATCACTAAGTCTGTGACTTCTAAAAGATCATCAACCGTTTGGTCTAACTGTCTAGCATAACCATTAGTATCTAAACACGTACTGATACCTTCTTCATGGCAGGCTTTAAACCATTCAGTGATAAATTCAGATTGTAAGGTAGCTTCGCCACCTGATGCTGTAACACCACCGCCATTAGGCATGATAAAACTTTTATAAGAAACAATTTCTTTCATCAGTTCTTCAACAGTGACTTCTCGCCCAGCTTTTAAATCCCAAGTGTCACGATTATGGCAGTACAAACAGCGCATTAAACAGCCTTGAAAAAAAACAATGAAGCGAATTCCAGGACCATCTACAGTACCAAAGGATTCAAAAGAATGAATACGACCTTTTATAGGTAGTTTCGTTGTCATAATAATGTTTTGTTCCATAAATATTCTCTAATAATTACTCACATTGCTTTTTGCTTTATATTTTAATTCTTATTCTAACTCAGATAATACATTGCATACACCAATTGCATTAATTGATATGTTTTGTTTTTGACTAAATTATACAAAAAACAAACATATTTAATAATGCTTGCTGTACTACGATTTTGTTAACTTTAAAACAGCTATTTTTGCTACTTAATAAAAAAATAGCGCCTTAAAGGCGCTATTTAAGTTTAGTTTTTCAGTTAACCAAATTACATTGATTGAGTGAAAGTACGTGTAATAACGTCTTTTTGTTGCTCTTTAGTTAATGAATTGAAACGCACTGCATATCCAGAAACACGAATTGTTAATTGTGGATATTTTTCAGGGTGTTCCATCGCATCTAATAATGTTTCACGGTTTAATACGTTAACATTTAAATGCTGACCACCTTCAACAGTAGCTTCATGATGGAAATAACCATCCATTAAACCTGCTAGGTTACGTTTACGTGCATCATCATCTTTACCTAATGCATTTGGAACGATAGAGAAAGTATATGAAATACCATCTTTAGCGTAAGCAAACGGAAGTTTAGCAACAGATGTTAATGAAGCAACCGCACCTTTTTGGTCACGTCCGTGCATTGGGTTAGCACCAGGTCCGAATGGAGCACCAGCGCGACGACCATCTGGAGTATTACCAGTTTTCTTACCATATACAACGTTTGAAGTAATGGTTAATACTGATTGAGTAGGAATTGCATTACGATAAGTTTTAAGTTTTTGAATTTTCTTCATGAAACGTTCAACTAAATCAACAGCAATATCATCTACACGAGGATCATTGTTACCGAATTGTGGATATTCACCTTCGATTTCAAAATCAGTTGCTAAACCATCTTCATCACGAATCGTTTTCACTTTCGCATATTTAATTGCAGATAATGAGTCAGCAGCAACAGATAAACCAGCAATACCACAAGCCATAGTACGAATAATATCACGGTCATGTAACGCCATTAATGATGCTTCATAGCTGTATTTATCGTGCATGTAGTGAATAGCATTTAAAGCTGTCACGTATTGTTTTGCTAACCAATCCATAAAGTGATCTAAACGAGCGAACACTTTGTCAAAATCAAGATATTCGTCAGTGATTGGATCTTCTTTAGGGCCAACTTGCATTTTTAATTTTTCATCCACACCGCCATTGATTGCGTATAGAAGAGTTTTTGCAAGGTTAGCACGAGCACCGAAGAATTGCATTTGTTTACCAACAATCATTGGACTTACACAACATGCAATTGCATAGTCATCATTGTTAAAATCTGGACGCATTAAATCATCATTTTCATATTGTAATGATGAAGTATCAATTGATACTTTAGATGCAAATTCTTTAAATCCACTTGGTAAGTGTTCTGACCAAAGGATAGTCATATTTGGTTCTGGTGATGGACCCATTGTATATAAAGTATTTAAGAAACGGAAAGAAGTCTTAGTTACTAATGTACGACCATCAACACCCATACCTGCGATAGATTCAGTTGCCCAAATTGGATCGCCTGAGAATAATTCATCATATTCAGGTGTACGTAAGAAACGAACCATACGTAATTTCATTACGAAATGGTCAACAATTTCTTGTGCTTCTTGCTCAGTGATTAAACCTGCTTCTAAATCACGTTGGAAGTAAATATCAAAGAAAGTCGAAGTACGACCTAATGACATTGCTGCACCATTTTGAGATTTAACCGCAGCTAAGTAACCAAAATAGGTCCATTGAACAGCTTCTTGTGCTGTTGTTGCTGGAGCTGAAATATCAAAACCATATTTTGCAGCCATTTCTTTAATTTGACCAAGCGCACGATGTTGCTCAGCAATTTCTTCACGACGTTGCATGGTCATTGGTAAATCAACGCCATTTTCAAAATCAGCTTGTAATGAAGTGAATTGAGCAAATTTATCTTGCATTAAGTAATCAATACCGTAAAGTGCTACACGACGGTAATCACCAATGATACGTCCACGACCGTACGCATCAGGAAGACCCGTAATAACACCTGATTTACGACAACGAAGGATATCTGGAGTATAAATATCAAACACACCTTGGTTGTGAGTTTTACGGTATTCAGTAAAGATTTTTTTGACTAATGGATCTAAAGTTCTATTGTAAGCTTTACAAGAGTTTTCAATCATCTTGATACCACCAAACGGGATAATAGCTCGTTTTAATGGTTTTTCAGTTTGTAAACCGACAATCTTCTCTAAATCCTTTTCAATATAACCCGCATCATGAGCAGTGATAGTAGAGATTACACTTGTATCAAAATCAACTGGTGTATGAGTGGAGTTTTCAAATTTGATGCCTTCCATCACTTTGTCCCACAATTTAGTGGTAGCATCGGTAGCGCCAGCTAAGAAAGATTCATCACCCTCATAAGGTGTGTAATTTGTTTGAATGAAATCACGAACATTGACATTATTTTGCCAATCACCTTCTTTAAATCCTTTCCAAGCCTTTGCTTGTACTTCGTTTAAATTACTCATAATTATTAACCTCAGGTTTACAAAAATACCTATTTATCCTCTCCTATATGAGGATAAATATCTTAAAATCAATGTGGTTTACGTAAATATAAAGCCCAATATGGTAGCGCAACAGCTAGCCCACCTAAAATATTTCCAACTGTTACTGGAATTAGATTATTTAAAATAAAATGCTCTATAGTTAGCTCTTTAAATGTATCTGGTGATACCCCTATTGCAGTCCAAAATTCAGGAGATGCAAAGTTATTAATTACAATACCCATAGGAATCATAAACATATTTGCAATACTATGTTCAAAACCGCTTGCAACAAACATTGCTACAGGTAAAACCATAATTAACATTTTATCAAGTAAGCTACGTCCAGCATAACTTAACCAAGCTGCCAAGCAAACCATCAAATTAGCCAATAAACCAAGAAAAACAGCTTCAATAAAAGTATGGTGTAACTTATGATCTGCTGTTTGCAGGACATTTAATCCCCACAATCCATTAGCAACCATATATTGACCAGAAAACCAAATAACTGTTACAAACAGTATAGCACCAATAAAGTTACCAACATAGACTAAAATCCAATTACGGAACATTTTTGTCCAACTAACTTTATGAGTCATTTTAGGTAATATCGTTAATACAGTCGAAGTAAACAGATCTGCACCACAACAAACAACTAGCATTAATCCTAACGAGAAACAGATGCCACCAACTAGTTTGGCTAAACCAAAAGCGACAGTTGCAGTACCAGTTGTTACGGTAATATAAAATACAAAAGCAATAGAGATAAACACACCTGCAATAATCGCAGATAAAATTGTACTACATGGGTGTTTACTTAATTTGTAGTTGCCAAGATCTTCAGCAATTTGTGTCATTTGTGCGGGGGAATATGAATCCACAAGTTTATCGGTATTCAAACTAACATCCTCAAAAAAACTAGGGTTTTATGAGACGCATAGTATACTCAAAATTTGAAGTAGATCACGTTTTTTTTATTAAAAAATTTTAAAACTTCAGAAATTTTATTTTTTTGAAGATATTACTTCCAATTAAACTATAATTCAACTTCTTGTTTCTTATCATATTAGTGATAGCTATTATTATTTAGCTGAATTTTATCTATTATCTAATATATTACTTACTTTTATCAGATAGTTACGTGATTCTTGAGAAACATGTGATGTGACTAATTTTCTAAAAACTTGTTGTGGCGTCATTGAATTTATAATATCAATTGCTTGATCACGATCATTAGAAAATGTGCGCAACACACTACCTGCTCCGCCATTATAAGAAGTAATCATTGCATACCTTAAAGATATAGGGTTATTAATACCTGCCAAATATTTCGTTTTTAATAATGATAAATAAGCGGTACCCATATCGACATTATTACGCGGATCAAGTAAATATTTTCTACTTGGTTCTCCAGACTTACCAAATAATTGGAAAATATCACGTCCTGCAGTATGTTGCTGTACTTGCATTAATCCAAGCGCGTCTGACCGACTAACCGCATAAGGGTTAAAAGCAGATTCGACTTCTATAATTGCTAAAATTAAACGCTCATCAATGAAATAGCGGTTTGAAGCTTCGGTCACTAATGGTAAGAATTTTTTTGCTCGTTCACTAATGTGATTAGGAACCAATTTAATTTCCACATAAGTGATGTTGTGAATGCCTGATCGGCGAATTTTCAAGTTATTAGCAAGTACATAATCAGCAAAATTATTCGCTCGACCACTCCAACGAATAGGTTGCCGTTCTTGGTCTAATATCTGATTATATAAGAAAGGCTCTTGTGACAAATCTTGGCTAATTTTATCATGACGGATAATATCGATAGGTTCCGGCATTAACAATGTAGAAACTATCGCTTCTTTTAATGATTCTATAGGAGAGTCAGACAAAGTTTCGATTGTTATCACACCAGAAACAAAGTTGATATGCACTCGAGTTTGTAAATTATCTTCATATTGAACATAATCTTTGGGACCCGCAATAAGGACTTCCCTAGGCCCCCAAATTTCTTCTATATTATTTGCATATTGACCAATTAAAATATTAAAAGCATTGGTATCTTTAATATAAAAATCTTCATTCTTCTTAGATGAATTACCACCTGAACATCCATTTAAAAGACTCACCGCTACAAACAACGTAATTATTTTTTTATTGTTTTTCATGTTATACCTCAGTGTTGGGGTTTATATCCATCAATAACAACTTCTTCACCTTCAAATAAAAACTTAATCATTTCTGATTCAATTTGTTTACGATGTTCAGGATTCATCATATTAAGTTTATTTTCGTTAATTAACATGGTTTGTTTTTTGAGCCATTCTTGCCATGCAGGTTTTGATATTTCATTGAAAATACGTTTACCAAGTTCACCTGGATAAAGTTGAAAATCTAAACCATCCGCTTCTTTTTTTAAATAATGGCAATAAATAATACGACTCATTTTTAACTCTTTTAAGTGCAATTAACCAACAGAATTTGATTATACCTGAAAATAATTATAGAAAAGAAGTAAATTATTGAATATGTTTTAAATTTAAAATTTTTTTACAGATGAATATTAATTCATTATATTTGAATAATTATTTACTTTACTCTGCTATTAATTAGCATAAAATAAAAGGTAATTTATTTAATAAAAACAGATAAGGACTTAACAATGCAGCCAAAAATCACACGCCAACTATTTGATAAAGTCATTTTACCCGTTTATGCCCCAGCTCAATTTATACCAGTTAAAGGGAAAGGTAGTCGAGTATGGGATCAAAATGGTGAAGAATATATCGATTTTGCTGGTGGTATTGCAGTCAATGCTCTTGGTCATTGCCATCCTAGATTGGTTAAAGCATTGCATGAACAAAGTGAAAAAATATGGCATGTTAGTAATGTTTTCACCAATGAACCAGCCTTAAATCTAGCACAAAAACTTATTGATAATACTTTTGCTGATCGCATCTTTTTTGCCAATTCTGGAGCCGAAGCAAACGAAGCGGCTTTCAAACTGGCTCGCTATTATGCTATTGAAAAATACAATCCTTATAAAACTAAAATTATCGCCTTTCACCAATCCTTTCATGGACGAACTTTTTTTACAGTCTCTGTCGGTGGTCAAGCAAAATATTCAGATGGTTTTGGTCCAAAACCTGCTGACATTATCCATGTTCCATTTAATAATCTGGATGCAGTAAAAGCAGTGATAGATGATCATACCTGTGCAGTTGTGCTAGAACCTGTACAAGGTGAAGGGGGATTAACCTGCGCATCACTTGAGTTTTTACAAGGTGTTCGCGAGCTTTGTGATAAATATCATGCCTTACTCATTTTTGACGAGGTTCAATGTGGAATGGGTCGAACTGGGAGTCTATATACTTATCAACAATATGGTGTAACACCTGATATTTTGACTTCTGCCAAAGCGCTTGGTGGTGGATTTCCAATTAGTGCCATGTTAACAACAGAAGACATTGCTACAGTAATGCATCCTGGCGTTCATGGTACAACTTATGGTGGTAATCCTTTGGCCTGTGCGGTTGGTTGTGAAGCATTCGATATCATTAACACAACAGAGGTTTTAGAGGGAGTACAAAAACGCCGTGCAATCTTCATTGAGCAACTTGAAAACATTAATGATAAATTTAAAGTATTTCGAGAATATCGTGGTAAAGGTCTATTATTAGGTGCAGAGTTACAACCAGAATTCCACCATAAAGCCCGTGATTTTTTAAATGTTGCAACAGAATTTAGAGTGATGATATTAAATGCAGGGCCAAATGTGTTGCGTTTCACGCCATCGTTAATTATTTCGGAAGAAGAGATTCGAGAAGGAATGATGCGATTTGCAAAAGCAGTCGAAAAAGTTGTCAATGCTTGAGTTTTTCTATACAGTAGCGGCATTTAAATCAATTAAGTGCCGTTAAAGCATTTAAAGGATACTTTTTATGACTGATATTCGTCCATTAAATTATGCAAAAACACATTTTATTTTAAGTGCTCCAGATATTTCTCATTTACCTAGTGATAGTGGTGTAGAGGTAGCATTTGCTGGTAGATCTAATGCAGGTAAATCCAGCGCACTCAATACATTAACCAATCAGAAGTCTTTAGCTCGTACCAGTAAAACACCTGGGCGAACACAATTAATCAATCTTTTTGAGGTAGAAAAAAATTGCCGTTTAGTGGACTTACCTGGTTATGGTTATGCCCAAGTTCCTGAAGCGATAAAACGCCAATGGCAAAAATCGCTAGGAGAATATTTACAAAAACGCGAAAGTTTATTAGGGCTAGTTATTTTAATGGACATAAGGCATCCTTTAAAAGATTTAGATCAACAGATGATTCAATGGGCTGTTTCGGTTGAAATTCCAGTCATGTTGTTACTGACTAAAGCGGATAAACTCGCATCTGGTGCTGTAAAGAAGCAAGTTAATATGGTAAAAGAAGCCATTTTACCTTTCCAAGGTGATATTACTGTCGCACCATTTTCATCACCTAAACGAGTTGGACTTGAAGCATTAAAACAAAAACTAGATGAATGGTTTAATCAACAGTAACGAGAGGGATCATTCAATGGATAGTTCAGCATTTTCATTTCAATTATTATCACCCGATCTTATTGTCGAGAGTTTGGCTTCAATTGGCATTTATATAGATTCGGGTTTAACTGCTTTAAATAGTTATGAAAATCGCGTCTATCAATTTCATGATGAAGAACATAAACGTTATGTTGCAAAATTCTATCGTCCTCATCGCTGGAATCGAGAACAAATACTTGAAGAACACCAGTTTACTGAACAATTATACCGTGCTGATATACCTGTAGTGTCGCCACTCGTAATCAATAATAAGACATTACATGAATATCAAGGCTATCTGTTTGCTTTATTTCCTAGTTTGGGTGGTAGACCCTATGAAATGGATAATCGAAATCAAATGGAATCGGTAGGTACGATGATTGGTCGTATACATCAAATTGGTGCAACTCAAACTTTTTCATACCGCCCAACTATTGGACTTAAGGAATATGTTTATGGTCCGCAAGAGATCTTATTATCCTCAACCTATATTCCCAATAACATACAACTCGAGCTCAAAACAGTATTGAGCAAGCTGATCAAAACGATTGAACAATATTGGCATGATGATTGGCAACCAATACGATTACATGCTGATTGCCATGCTGGTAATATTTTGTGGCGTGATGATAATGCTATATTCTTAGATTTTGATGATTCTCGTAATGGTCCAGCAATTCAAGATCTTTGGATGTTGCTCTATGGTAACCAACAAGAACAACGCCTACAGTTAGATGAACTGCTTGAATTGTATCAAGAGTTTTATGATTTCGATAAAGAACAACTTAAATTGATTGAGCCTTTACGAGCAATGCGGATAATTCATCATCTAGCATGGATTATTGAGCGTTGGCAAGATCCTGCTTTTCCTATTGCCTTTCCATGGATAACTGATATTGATTTTTGGAAACGACAACTATCTGAATTCAACCAACAGATAAATGCCCTTAAAGCTCCGCCATTACAATTAATGTCGATATTCTAAATATTAACTGATAAAGAAAATAAAAAATCCAAATAGCTTGCAGTTATAAATCCAAAACTTTACATAAAATTATTTAGTAGATTATTGATTGAGTAATGTTAATAAATTGGTTAAGTCTGGGGAGTTTGCAACCAATTGTTCTTTTTTCAGCTTGGAAAGTTGCTTTATACGATACTCTAATTTTAAAGCGGTAGACCTGTCGCCAACTTTTATTTGATAAACAACATAAATATCTTTATGACCTTTTAGATATTTAGCGCCACGACCATTTTGATGTTGCTGTAACCGCCTAGATACATCTGTTGTGATTCCAGTATACAATGATTGGTTAGATGTTCTAATAATATATAAAAACCATGTTACAGCGTTATTTTGCATAATAATATTTTTTATAACTAAGATACAAATTGGGTATGATAACACTGATTGTGTATAAATATATTTTTATATGCTTTAGTTATTAACTTAATCCGATGTATTTCTTTTAAAAGAAGTCGAGAAGTTTACAAACATTATTAAAATTATTGTAGTTGATTCAAATCTGTTGAACCATGGCTGATAAAGCAAAAATTGATATTTTTCAGTCTAGAAAAATCATTATTAATTGTTTTTAGTAGAAAAATATTTTTTTAGACTAATTGATTTAGTGACATAAATAAAAAGTGAAAAATAGATTAGAAAGTAGATCATGTTATTACTAGTTCCTATTTCTTGGTAAGACAGATAAGTAATTTCTGCCATAGTGGTAATTAAGCAAAGAACAAAATAATAAGATAGAAAAATTGGTGCTTTAGTATTTTTTTTAATGATTAAATTGATTAAAAATACGATAGAAGACAATATCACTAAATAGAGTAACGTTGACAAAATATCAAATTGATATTCAGTAAAATTTAAATATAAGGCATAACTAATAGAAAAAAAGTTAAACAATAATACTGTTAAAATCAGAATAATCGGTATCTTTTTCATAGGTGCTACCTTACTTTAAATTTTACTCATTTCATAATTTCAAAAGTCTAGTAAATATAAATAATAATACTGTTCTAAACTTCAGCTTTAATAATAACTTTTAATACTGGCTGTTCTGGGTTCGTTGATATATCAATAGCTTCGCTTAATTTATTTAATGGATAAACATGGGTTATCATCTCTTTTGTGTTGAGTTTCCTTTTTTCAAGTAGATCTAACGCCTCAGGAAACTCATACGGTGTAACGGAATAGGTTCCAATAATGGATATCTCATCTTTGAAAAAACGACTGACATCAAGTGTGACTAATTTATTTTTATCAAATCCTGAAAATACGATTATTTTACCAGCTCTTCTCACCATATTAACGGCATCTGCAACTAAAGAGGAAACACCAGCGGCAATAACTATTACATCGACACCTTGACCATCAGTGATTTTATTCACCTCATCTATAATATTTTTTTCCTTAATATTTATTGCATAATCACAACCAACGTTTAGTGCTTTTTGTAATTTGAATTTGGACATATCACTGACAATTACTTTATTGGCGCCTTTAATCTTGGCTAATTGAGCATGTAATATCCCAATTGTTCCTGCTCCCATGATTAAAACACTATCATTTGGCCTGATATCTGCTTGTTTTAATCCATGTAAACAACAGGCAATAGGTTCGATTAATGTAGCTTCTTCATCGGTTACATTATTTGAAACTTTATGAGTTAAATGATTCAAATGTAATTCAGGAATACGAATAAACTCAGCAAACCCACCCGGATCAATATTATTAGTTCTAAATTGTTCACAAATCGTATAGTGTCCTTTATTACAATAGTGACAAGTAAAACAAGGGACATGTATAGCAGTGATTACTCTATCCCCTATCTCAAACTTGCTAACATTTTTACCTTTTTTGACAATTTCACCGACAACTTCATGTCCTAAAACTGTAGGTTTATTGACTGTATCACCACGAATTTTTTGAATATCAGTACCACATAAACCACATGCAAGCATTTTTATTAATACTTCATTATCGGAAATTTCAGGAATAGGGAGATCTTCTGTTCTTAAATCATTTTGCTTATAACACACTGACGCTTTCATTTTAGTTATCCTTTTTTCGATAAAATTCTAATTGAGTTTTTAAATCATAAAATGGTTGATAATAGTTATTAAATACTTGGTTATAATATTGCGTTATTTGTTGATTAGGCATATATCTGACTATTTGATCTTCAAATTGATTATCAATATCTTTATCTAAATAATGATTTTGATACCCAGCTAACATAACAGCCCCTTTACACACAGCTTCTTTGATATTACAAGATACGATTTCTCTTCCAAGAATATCGGCCTTTAGCTGCAACCAAACTGGATTTTTTGCAGCTGCACCAATCACTTTTATTATTGGATGATGAGTAGAAGTTAGTTTCTCAATAGTTATAAGTATATTTTTTAGTTCAAAACATAATCCCTGAAAAATCGCCAACAATGTGTCTTGTAAAGAGCTGTTTTCAGCAAAACCATACCATAAACCTTTAGATTCAATATTACGTTTCGGAGGGCCACTACCACGTAAATGTGGAATGAAAATATTTAACTTCTGCTTTATATAGTTAATATCGGAGAGTTTATTAAATAGTGATTCAATAAGTAGATCAAAATCTTCATTACTTACACAATAAGTCCGTTTAAACCATTCAATACTATATCCAGCCGAAGGAAGAGATGCATAAAGAGTATATAAATCATCAATTACATATTGACCGTTTGATAAATTACTGTCTAAAAAACTTTTATCAAAATTAGCTTGTTTAAGTAAAAGCAACAATCCTTCAGTAGTGCCCGTCGAATTAAGTATTTCTCCTGATTTAAGTCTAGCGGCTATAGAACCACACATATGATCATGACCACCAATTGATACATAAATAGGTTGACTACAATTAAGTTTACTTGCTATTGATGACTTTAATTTTTCAATATTTTTACCTGATTGAACAAAATCAGAAAATAAGTTATTAATTTTAAAAATTGACGAAATTTTTTCTGACCAACAATGGTTTTTTAAATCATAAACCAAGGTTCTTGATGCTAATGAAGGTTCAGCTTTTTTAACATCCGTTAATTTATATGCAATATATTCGGCTATGCATAACCATTTAACCTTATTGAGATTAATATCACAGTTTTCTTTTATCCATAAAATTTTAGTTAAACTATAATTACTATGAATAGGAATACCTGTAATGGTATAAAGTTCGTCATCACTAAATTCTGTATTAATATCCGAGAGATTATTTTTTGTCCTTGTGTCATACCATGTGATAGCAGGACCTACAACATCTCCTTTTTCATCGATAAGAACACCAGATTCACCCACACTAGCAATAGCAATATTTTTAACCTGTTCAGGATCTGAAAGCGATTCTATTATCCCAATAATCCCTTTTTCTAATTGATTGTATAATGATGTAATATCAAAGTCAGAACCATATTTTGTGATTACTTTTGGTGTAACAAAAGAAAAGCTATTTACTAGTTTTAAAGATGGCAATTCAAAAACACATAATTTACAATTTGTCGTCCCAATATCAACGCCAATTGAATACATATCAACCTCCTTATTTACTCTTTTTGTCTATCATTTTCAAGCAAATCAAATGTACACCCAAAATAAAAATTTAATTTATTTATATAGTTAAAACAATTCATCTTTAAAAAAATTGTAGCTTTCCTTATTCAGATAAGTTAGCTTATCTGATTTAATAAATTTATTAATAATATGGGTGTATGTTATTTTTTAGGCTATATCCCAGGATTTCTTTGTATGGCGATACAATATGAAACAAGTCACGAATATTATTGGAATTAAAGCTAAAGCAATATAATTACCTTCAAATACTTTGACTGCCCAAAAACGATAAGGATTACCGCCATCTAATAGACTTGAAAATTCACCGTCGGTTTTTACTGGAAAATTAATACTTTTTGCAATATTGGTAATAATTGGTGCTACAGATGAAGCAACATAAAGATTAGCAATTAAGCAAGGTATACCGATGATAAATGATCTGACGATATTACCACGACAAGCTAATACCACCATTGATATAGGCACCCAAATATTTGTTAAATCACCTAATGGTAATAGTCGGTTGCCAGGTAAAATAATTGATAAAATCAAGCCGACTGGAATTAATAATAATGCAGTGGAAAGTACGGACGGATGACCAACAGCAACAGCAATATCCAAGCCGATGTATAAGTTTTTTCTGTTAGGAAATTTTTTATTCAAAAATTGTTTTACTGCGTCAGACAGTGGCAATAATCCTTCCATTAATAATTTAACCATTCTTGGCATAATTAACATTACAGCACCAAGATTGATAGCTAAATTTAAAATACCTTTAACATCATAACCTGCAGCAATTCCTATTGCCCCTCCTATCACAAATCCAATCATCATCGGTTCGCCAAATATACCAAATCTTTTTTGAATAGTTTCGGGATCAGCATGTAATTTTTGCAACCCAGGTATTTTATCTAATATTAGATTGCCTAATACACCGATAGGGAAGAAAATGACAGAAGAAAGTGTCGGTAATGATATACCCGGTAATTCAAAATATTTTTGAATCATAGGGGCACACCAATCAGCTAGAATAAAGGTTATTACTGCAGTTATGCCTGCTATAATTAACCCATATATAAAACTACCCGTACTGCTGTAAACTAATGCACCAACAAAGGTAAAATGCCAAAAATTCCATAAATCAATATCAACTGTTTTAGTCCAATTTAGGGTTAACATTACAATATTAATAATAATGGTCATTGGTATTACAAAAGGCGCAATCGGAGATGCCCAAGCAATTGCTGCCAATGGAGGCCACCCCAAATCGATTACTGGTAAATGAATCCCTGCATGTTCAACTAAGTCAGAAGTCGCACTACCTAGGCTCGTACCCAATAGGTCGAAGATAACAAAAATACCAACAAAACCCATACCAATGGTTAATGATGAACGAATTGCCCGACCTATCTTTACACCTAAACAAAGTGCCATAATAAAGATTACAACAGGCAACATGACGGTCGGACCAAAGCCTAATATGTATTGAACAACTTCCAGTAGTTTGTCGGCCATAATCAATCCCCTTTCAAAATCCTAACGATTTCGGCTAGGACATCTTCTTCACCTATTGTAGTGATTAAAGGTACTCCATTGATAATTGGTGTTTTTTCTAACTTATAGGATACTTTAGAAGTCACAATAATTAAGTCAGCCATACCATCTTGAGATTGAACCGTTGCCACATCTGACTGAATGTTTTCGACTTCAATTCCGTGTTCAGCACAATAATTTTTGACTTTTTCCGTTGCAATAGTTGAAGTAGCAATACCGCTAGTACAGGCAAAAATAATTCTTTTTTTCATAATGATGCTCCTTATTTCAAAATATCTTTTAAAATATTTTTAATTTCAAATTTGTTATTACTTTCAACTATCTTTTGCAAAATCATGTCATTGCTGAACGATGATGCTAATTTCATTAAAAAAGTTAAATGTGTATCGGATTGTTTAAGTAACAATCCAAATATAATATTGACGGGTAGATCCTCATCAGTCTCTGCATTTTTAAAAATAATGCCTTCTTTACTGGTTACAACAAACATGCCATCTTTTTTAACAAATTCGCAGTCTACATGAGGCATAGCAACATTTAGTGTTTTCAACTTAAATCCAGTAGGATGTTCGTTTTCCCTTTGAATAACTTTTTCTAAATATTGCTCAGTCACATAATTGTTATCTAATAATTCATGACTTATAGATTTAAACATATCTTCTCGACTTGAAAAATTTTTGTTTAAAAATATAATATTGTCATCCAATTGTTCTAATTCCATAATGACCGCCTATTTTTATTTTAATGATGGATGTTTAATAAATTCATAGATAATATTTTGTTGTAAACTACTTGCTGAACATCACCTTTTGCTTTAAGTAGAACCTTAATAAGATTATATTCATTATTATTAGCAACATATTGTTTACCAATTGAACTAATATAAGCTCTACGCAAATCACCACCAATATTAAGTTTGACTACATTATATTGACTAATTTTTTGTAAAGTTTGATCATCAATTCCTGAACCTCCATGAATAACTAGTGAGACTGGCGATATATCAGATAATTTACCCAGTAAATCAAAATCAATTTTCGGTTGTTGTTCAAATCCATGAACATTACCAACTGATACGGCAAGTGTTGCACAGCCAGTTCTTTTCACGAACTCAAGGACTTGATTAGGATCTGTTTTACGATCCGCTTCATTAACCTCATCATCTTCTTTTCCAGTAATAGCCCCTAATTCAGCTTCTACAGGGATATTATATCCACCACAAAAGTCGACAACTTTTTTCGTCAATTGAATATTTTCTTCAAAAGGTAAATGAGAACCATCAATCATAATTGAGGTAAATCCAGCTTCAACGGCTTGCCTTACATCCTCAAAAGTTTTTCCATGATCTAAATGTAAACAAAATGGTGTTTTCATCGTACTAGCTCGATTACGCACCATATCTACAATATATTTGTAACCAGATAACACAATATTTGTTGGTGCTATTTGAACCATACTTGGAATATTACTTTCCTCAATTGCATCTAATATGGCTAATGTTGTTTCCAAATTTGTTGTATTAAATGCACCAGCTAAAGTTTTCTGTTTTTTAGCTTCACCTATTAAAGTATACCCATTGACTAATGCCATAATTTACTCCTACTTTCGTCTAAGTGTTGTCCCCAAGTAGTTAACATTTGACTTTAACCATACATTACCAAATTCAATTGGTTGGCCGTCATCAAAGTAAACTAATTGTTCTAAATGAAGAACTGGAGATATATCACTAATATTTAATATATCTGCCCGTTCTTTTCCAACCACTCGAGCTGAATATCGACAATCCGAGTGATCTATCTTTTTATGAGTAATCCGCTCTAATTCACTAAATAAACTATATTTTGTAAAATCCACATGCTCTATTTCTGGACATAAAGACAAATTGATTCTATTTTCTATAAACATAATTTTTTCGCCATTAACGCTTCTTACCCTTTCCATATAAAAAATGTTCGAATTAACTGGAACTTGTAATTTTCCACTAATATATTCGTTTGCTCTTTCAACTCTTTTAGTAATAACTTCGGTAGTGAACTTAACATGTTGCATCTCTAACGATTCTGCAAATGACTGTAAACCATAGCCTAATTGATAAGAGATATTTTCAGCTTTTACATAAGTTCCTTTTCCTTGAATTTGTTCTAAAACAGATTCATTAATCAATAATTCAACCGCTTTTCTAACTGTGCCTCGACTAACAGAAAGTATGCTCATAATCTCATTTTCTGAAGGAATTCTATCTCCAGCTTTCAAATCATTACGATATATCTGATTTCTTATCCACTCTTTCACTTGTACGTAAAGTGGTGTGCTAGAAAATTTGTTTATATTCATTGGTTACCCCAAAATATTGGTTAAGTTAAATATACATCCATAGACAACTATGTACAACTATGGACAACCTATTTTTAAACAAAATGTTAACTTAATCACATTTTATTGTTAATTGATAATATTTAGAACGTGAATAGCATTTAGCTATCCATCTAATAAAAAATAATTTGTAACTAAATAACAATATAGAATTGTTGAAGAAATATCTTTTTTTTGCAAATGAAAAGTATCAATTTTGACAAAAATTAAAAACAAATTTATTACGAATCATTAACAAAGCCAATACTTTTAAGTTTATGCAAAAATCAATGGCTCATATCTCCATTTAGAAGATTTAGATGATTTAGATGATTTAGATGATTTAGATGATTTAGATGATTAGATATCAGCTGACTTTTTATAATTGGTTCTTTATTTTGTCAATTTATATATCCTTTTCTATTAACTTTAAGGAGTAGAATTGAAAATAACTCATTGATCTCTATTGTTTGTCCTAATTCGTATCTTCTTAAAAATTGACAGTTTCATTTACTTTAAGCTTGATAGTGTTTAAGATAAACCAATTTTTTGATGTATCTTGGGACTTAAAATTTGAATAACTTTGCAAACATTATTGAAATTGAACACGGCGATATGAAGTTCGCTTATGTAGAAAATAATGAAATAAATTATTTAGACCTTTTTGATCAGTTTTTGGCTGAAGAAGGACATCATGAGTTACTTGATCCCAGTGATAAATTAGAACGATATACATATCTAATTAATCATAATCAAAGCAAATTTATTTTTAAAATTGATGGCGGTGTAGAAGAACGTTTAGAGCGTCGAATTATTGCTAAAATTACAGGTGATTTTTATTTCAATTTAATTCATAAGTTAGCAAAAATTTCACTTGATAAGTGCGACATCGCTTATGAGCTTTATTTGGTCGCATTTGATAAAAAAACCAAACGTCACTATATGATATTCAATTTTGTTGAAGGTCGTTCCTTGAAATGGGAAGAGATGAATAAATATGGCGATCAAGTAAAAGATTGTATTGAAAAGTTACATAGTTATAATTTGGTTTCGAATGATGTACATGGTGGTAATTTTATTTTAACACCAGAAGGAAAGATTAAAGCAATTGATTTGACTAATTCAGGCTTTATTTGGTTAACTAAGGCCAATGATGCTATCGAGTTAAAAGAACGTTTCAATATCAAAATTAAAGTACCCGTTATGGCAATGGCAATTAAAAAATTTACTCACGGATTTAAAAAATTATCTCGCAAATTACGAGGTAAAGAGGTTTAACAAAATGAATGAGAGAATTTTAATTTCTCTCATATCTAATTTTTACTTTAACAGTATACCTTGTTGAATTAATATCAATAAACAATCTATTTTTGATTAATATTCATAATCCTTTAGCAAACACTAGCAAATCAATACGTAAACAGCTAGAATTAATTAGCTTACTCTAAAAAGGGCATTATATGAAAAAGTTAATTGGAATTTTTACAATATTTGCTTTGCTAACTGGCTGTACATCTCAAAAAATGATGTCAATTTATCAAACTGAAGGAGTAGAAATTGGTCAAAACTCGTCTGGCATAGATATATTGAAGAAATATAGTACATCAAGACCTATCACCATACTTCGTTCTTCATTATCGCTCTGCATCGCACAAGAACTTGATAATAGTCCTGTAGTACTCACTAATGAAAATTACTATGGTTCACATTGGTGGTCTTATTACAATATGAATAATCATCAATCAATTACTGTTAGTGGTGGCGACACAATAAAACTTGTTGAAGGTAATAATGTTGTTGCTAATGCTGTAACAGATTATCAATATTACTCAAAATATTTTGTAAGTTATACTTTAACC
Source organism: Gilliamella apicola (assembly GCF_000599985.1). Lineage (NCBI taxonomy): Bacteria > Pseudomonadati > Pseudomonadota > Gammaproteobacteria > Orbales > Orbaceae > Gilliamella > Gilliamella apicola. The sequence continues at coordinate 552,323 of NZ_CP007445.1, read as the reverse complement.
ACTACTCGTAATAAAAATGGTATTCATTACCTATTTAGTAATATTAAGCAAGCTCAGCAATATACTGGCTCATCAATAAATGATGGATTTGAGAATATTAAAACTATTGAAAGGGATCACCCTGATCTTGTTATTGAGGCTCTAAATAAAGATGTTGATAAAATTCAAGAGTGTTTAGTACGTCAATAATATTGCCATAATTTAAAATAATTTTGTCAAAAAGTTTGAGGTTATGCATACGTTTGAGTATATTTCATTTAATTATATAGCTGTTTTTTTTTAATATAATAAAACTATTCAATGCAATATATGGTTAGTATAATTATTATTGAGGTCAGCTATACTAACTTTCTATTGTAAATTTGATAACATTAAATCTATCCACCTTATTAAAGTTCTTTTTAAATTATTCAAAGTGACACACGGGAAACATTAGACACAAAACTAGTCGATGTTCGCTTTGAAAAAGCTCTAGACGGACTTTGCATCAGCTTCAAGTTTAGAAAATAAACAATCTAGCAATAGTCTAATTGCGAGTTTAATTTCTGCTGCAATTACACAAATCACCGATACAGTCAGAGATCACAGTATTGCAATTTCAGGAGTTGCTACGGCACGATTATTTGCACAAAATCCAATAAAAGCAAATGGAATATTATATGGACCTTATGCAACGACTAAAGTAGAAAAATAGGTTATTTTAAATTAAGTCCATATAAATTGATTAATTTATAGTAAATTCAAGGTGGTATTAATTACCGCTTTTTTATTAAGAAAGTAATTTTGTATTTTATTCTTATTCAATACTTTCTATTAAATAATACGATAGATGTTTTTATCGGTTATGCCAATTATGCTCCCGTAATACAACAAAATTCCCAATTAACGATTATTGATATACCCAATCATCTTCTTCCTACTATTGAATATAGTATAGCCCTACTCAATCCAACAAATATCGTAGCAAAATTATTTATCGATTTTTTGCAAAATAAGCAAGCGCAAGAGTGCTTACTTAAATACGGTTTTTCCTGATTGACTATTAGTTAAAAATTTAATGTTTTTAAAAATAGTTAAATGACTTACATTAATTACATAATTAGTTATATAACTTTCGTATTCTTCTGAATTTTTCATCAACAACTATACTGTTTAAGGTTCCAAAGCCAAATTAAACAACAAAAAGGTTGAGTTATGAGCATGACGAAGGATTTCCAAATTAATAAAATCTACATAGGATCGCTACCCTTACCCATTTTTGCGATTTGTTCAATTATTGTGATTATTGCTGCCCAATTAGATATGTTGCCAAAAACACTAATTGGGGGATTTGCTGTTATTTTACCATTAGGTTGGTTTTTAGGGACAGTAGGTCAAAATATACCATTTTTTAAAAAATTTGGGGCACCAGCAATTTTATCGTTAATTGTACCCTCATTACTAGTTTACTGCGGTGTTTTTGATGAAAATACTTTAACAGCAGCCAAAATGTTAATGAAAGATTCTAATTTTTTACTCTTTTATATTGCAAGCTTAGTGTGTGGTAGTATTTTAGGTATGCATAGAGTCATTTTGATACAAGGCTTTATTCGTATGATGATTCCGATGTTACTTGGTATGTGCTTAGCTGCTTTAGTCGGTGTGTGTGTTGCTGTTGCTTTTGGTGATACTTGGGAACATGCATTTTTCTATACTGTTTCACCTGTTATGGCAGGAGGAATTGGTGAAGGCGTATTACAACTGTCTAACGCTTATAGTAATATCCTTGAACAAGACTATGATAAATTTGTAAGTGCATTAATTCCTGCAACAGTAGTAGGTAACTTTTTTGCAATTACCTTTACCGCCATAATGAGTCGAATTGGTGAAGTAAAACCTCATTTAAGTGGTCATGGCCAATTAGTAAAAATTGAATTTGATGGATTAACAGATGCTTTAAAAGAAGATAAAACTCCATTAGACGCCAGAGCAATGAGTGGGGCGGTGATGATTTTAGCCACATTGTTCATATTTGGTATGATTTTGGAAAAGATTACCCATTTTCCTGGTCCAGTATTAATGATTATTGCTACTGCATTTGTTAAATATTTTCGTTTATTACCTGAAAGTGTCGAACGTGGTAGTCAACAATGGTATAAATTTATCTCAGGTAATTTTACTTTCCCTTTAATGGCTGGTTTAGGTCTGCTATATATTGATTTAGGCAGTGTTGTGAATGTTTTAACTATTCCTTATTTTATAACCATTATTTCTGTAGTATTTACCGTGTCAATGACAGGTTTTGTCTGTAGTTTTTTCCTAAAAATGTATCCTGTTGAAGCTTCGATTATCTCATCATGTCAAAGTGGTATGGGTGGAACAGGTGATGTAGCGATACTGTCAACGGCAAATAGAATGAACTTAATGCCATTTGCCCAAGTAGCAACACGATTAGGAGGAGCTTTAATGGTGATATGTACCACAGCATTATTAAGATACTTACATATGTAGTTGCACAATTTTATAAAAGTAATGAAGATCTATGACATTAAAAGTAATTAATACAATATAAATAACAAAAATATTAGATATTAATTTAATAGTTTTTAAGTGTAATCAGAAAGGAATAATCATGACAACAGTTCAAGAAAAAGCTTTAGCCATTAGTAAACAAATGCATGGTAAATTTGAAATCAAATCAAAAGTACCCGTTAATTCAATGTCAGATCTTAGCGTTGCTTATACTCCTGGGGTGGCAGCTGTTTGTACAGAGATCGCTCAACATCCCGAATCTGTTTATGAATATACAAGTAAACGTAATTTAGTGGCAGTCATTACCGATGGTTCTGCAGTATTAGGACTTGGTAATATTGGACCAGAAGCGGCTATTCCAGTTATGGAAGGTAAAGCGATATTATTTAAAAAATTTGCCAATGTAGATGCAATTCCTTTATCGTTAAACACTCAAGATCCAGATGAGCTTGTTAAACATATTGCTGCGCTTGCACCATCCTTTGGTGGTATTAATCTAGAAGACATCAGTGCTCCACGCTGTTTTGAAATTGAAAAACGTTTACAAGAAATTTTAGATATTCCTGTTTTTCATGATGACCAACATGGCACCGCAATTGTTGTTTTAGCTGCATTATATAATGCCCTGAAAGTTGCAAATAAAAAACTTGAATCAGCCAAAGTGGTAATAAACGGTGGGGGCGCGGCGGGTATTGCTATTGCAGATATGCTATTAGCTGCTGGGGTAACAGATCTAAAAGTAGTCGATAAAATAGGAATTTTATCTGAAGATGATAGTTCTCTACCTTCTCATCATATGGCAATGGCAAAAAGAACTAATCGTTCAAAACAGCGTGGAACCTTACAAGATGCAGTAAAGAATGCAGATGTATTTATTGGTGTGTCAGCGCCAGGAGTATTAAAACCTGAATGGGTGTCTACAATGGCTGAAAAATCAATTATTTTTGCAATGGCTAACCCAACACCTGAAATTTTTCCAGAAGAAGCCAAAGCAGCTGGAGCTTATATTGTTGGTACAGGGCGTAGTGATTATCCTAATCAAATCAATAATGTTTTAGCATTTCCGGGTATTTTTAGAGGAGCTTTAGATGCAAGAGCCAAAAATATTACATTAGAAATGCAATTAGCCGCAGCCAAAGGTTTAGCAAGCATTGTATCTAATGATAAATTATCAGTTGATTGTATTTTACCAAATGCCTTTGAGCCAAATGTGGCAAAAATAGTTGCAGAAAGTGTAAAAAATGCAGCTAAATATTAATAAGCATTCTGAAATTATCTAACTTATTTCCAATATACCTACTAATAATCTTTTTTGTTAGTAGGTATTTAATACGTTAGGACGATGATGTTAGTATTAATAAATTGAATGATAAAAATGAAGTATCTCTTTAATCGATTAACACTAAAAGTTAAACTCATTAGCTTAATTTGTTTAGTATTCATACTTTCAGTTATTGCACAAAATATTTATATTATCCATGTTGTAAACGATGAGTATTTAACCCATTCGCGTCAACAAGTTGAAAATATAGCTAATATAATTTCAAATTCAAAAGATTTTATTGATAAAATAGAAAATCTAACCACACAAAATTTAGATTTTATTCAAACAAATACTGAGCAAGTCCGAAAGTTGGCGCAAGTTGATTTTGTCGTCATTTTCAATATGCAAGGTGTTCGTTATTCTCATCCTGATAAAAATAAAATAGGTCGATTCGTTGTTGGAGGTGATGAACAAAGAGCATTAAAAGGTGAATCTTATACATCAATTGCTAAAGGAACATTAGGTGATTCTGTTCGTGCATTTAGTCCTATTTTTAATGAGCATCATCAGCAAATCGGCGGAGTTCTAGTTGGTCAAACTCTAAAGAAAATTGACCATTTAGCAGCAAGAACAAGTCAACCTATTTGGTTATCATTAGTTGCATCCTTAGTCATTGCCATCATTTTGGCCTCATTACTATCCCGCAATATAAAAAAAATCCTATATGGACTTGAGCCATTAGAAATGGCACAGCTCTTTGAAGAGAGAAATGCAATCATCAGAACAGTTAAAGAAGGGATCGTTGTGGTTAATCGTCAAGGCTTTATAACTCAAATTAATAATGAAGCAAGGCGCATATTACGTATTAGTAATAGTAAAGAAAATATCATTGGACAACAAATTGACGACATCATTCCCAATACTCGATTATATGAAGTCATGATGACGGGTGTTGCTCAATATGATTGTGAACAAAATATCAATGGTGTCGTAATTCTTACCAATAGAACACCTTTGTTTGTAAAAGAATCATTAGTTGGGGCCATTGCTTCATTTCGGGATATGACTGAGGTTCGACAATTGGCTGAAAATCTTACTGGAGTAAATCGTTATGCTGATGCATTACGTTCTCAATCTCATGAGTTCAACAATAAATTGCATGTAATTTATGGTTTAGCATTTAACAATAATATGCAAGAACTAATCGATTACTTAGAAGAAATTATAGGTAATAAACAAGCTGAATCAAATGTAATTAGTCAAACAATAAAAGATCCTATTATTGCTGGTTTTTTAAATAGTAAGTTTAGCAGAGCAAGAGAATTAGGCGTTTGCCTATCTTTAAATGTTGATGGTGAATTAAAACTTATTCCCAATACCTCTGTGACCCATAGTCTAATAACAATCCTTGGGAATCTTATTGATAATGGTTTAGATGCTGTTCAATTTTTAGATGAGAAACAGATAAATGTAAATTTAATTATATCCAATAATACCTTGCAAATAGAGATCTTTGATAATGGTAAAGGTATTTCAGAAGAAGATACACAATATATTTTTCAAAAAGGGTATTCAACTAAAGGGGATAATCGAGGTATTGGGCTTTACTTAGTTTTAGCAAGCATAGATGAATTAAATGGTCATATTCAATTATGTGATTTAGATAATAAAAAAGGAGCCTGTTTTAAAGTATTATTGCCTTTAAAAGAGATCTATAAGGAGAAAGAAATTAATGCTTGAAGTTTTAATAGTAGAAGATGATCCTATGGTTGCCGAATTAAACAAAAAGTATTTACAAATGATCTCTGGTTTCAATTTAATTGCCAATGTCAATAATGGAGAACAGGCATTACATTTTATCCATGATAACCATATTGATCTTATTTTACTTGATGTCTTTATGCCAAAACTAAATGGGCTCGAACTTTTACAACATATACGTATTAGTTATCCGAAAATTGATATAATTATGGTTACAGCTGCATGTAATACTGCCGATATCCAAACAGCATTACGCTTAGGTGTGATTGATTATATTGTTAAACCTTTCACTTTTGAACGATTAAGAACTGCATTAATTTCATACCAAGAACGAATTCGTTTATTATCATCATCAAAAATACTTAATCAAAACCAGCTAGACGATCGTATTTTTGCAAAACCAACTATTCATTATAAAAATCTCCCCAAAGGTATTGATAGTCAAACACTAAAAAAGGTTAGAGAGGTAATTATTAGCTATAACAATGAATTTTCAATGAGTGAAATTGTTGAATTAATTAATTTATCAAGAATATCTTTAAAAAAATATCTTGATTATTTGGAGGAACTAGGCGAACTTGAGAGTTATTTAACCTATTTATCAATTGGTCGACCTGTAAAACGTTATATTTATCAAAAATAATTTTTATTGCTATCAAATAAGCAGATATTGAGTTAAGCCAATATACATACAACTTAAAAGTTATTGATTATCATTCTCAATAGTTTATTATTTTATTTCCTTATAATAATTTTTAAATAAAACAATGAAAATCAAACTTATTTCTTTTCTAATAACAACGGTATTTGGCGCAAGTTATGCTCAAGCATATAATTATGATGCATCAACAGATATAAAGTTGCCTTTCAACCAGATCAATGAACGCTATTTTCTCACAAACAGCAGTAATCTACCTATCAATATTACAACATCAGATAGTTTAATCGTTAATAGTGAAGGATCATTTCATCTTGGTTTTACTGGAAAAACCACAACAGAACCAGCTTCGATTGCTAGCGGTGATATTAATATGACGGTTAATGGTAATTTTCAAATTTATAATGATACTTGGATTGGTAAATTCGATACAAAGTTTTTTACTGATTATTTAGGGTTGCATACTGATTTTCCATATGATCCTATTGATCATAATATAGATGTGCATGTAACAGGGGACATTAATGTCGAATTAGGCGCGGACAAAAAAAGAGGCGGACTCATGATTTTATCTGGTAATGTCATGGGAACTGGCCAAACAACTACTGGAAAAACAACAGTGAAAGTAGATGGTGATACAAATATCCATAGTGGTGATAACCATTTAGCGGGAACATCATCATCGCCAGCAAGACTAATTACACGTAGTTTTAATATAACAGGTGGCGATATAGAAATTATCGGTGCTAAAACAGTATTAGAGACAACTAATAATGATATTCAAAGGTCTTCTGTTGTAGTAGGTAAAACTGGAAAAATGATCATTATGCGCGGTGGTACTGTTGATTTAAGTCATGGTGGTAATTTTGATGTTATTGATAAAGGTATATTAACTGCTAGTAGAGGGGATGGTTTTGTTAAACTTTCATCTAATGGACAACTTAATATTGATAAAACAGCCACAATTGAATCATCTAAAGGTTCGTTATATATAAGTGATCAACATAATAATACCTCTCATCTAAATATTGCTGGAACTATTAATTTTGGTATATCAGATACCAAACAATATAATACTATTCATGGAGATAATGTTAATATTCTATCTTCCGCTAAGATCTCTGCAACCGATGATTTTATAAAAAACAGTCTTAAATATATTTCCTCTGAAATAAATGCCACCGTATTATCTGCAAATAATTCCTTAAATATTTCTAATATTAAAGATGGCGAAACTAAAGCGCTAATTCAGAATATTTATGGTGACCTAAACTTTAAAAAAATTGGAAATGAGCTCAAATTTGTTAATGCAAGTAATGTCACCGACTTTAGTAATGTACAACATTCAAAATTGGCAGCAGAACGACAAATTTCTCGTTACTACGAGCAAGTTGGAACAAAAGTTAAAAATATTGCCAAAGGTTTTGCACAAAATTTAGCAAAAGTATCATATGAATCGCTTTACAATACATCCACAAACGGCAATGTAAGTTCTGATAAATCTTTAGCTGGTGATTTAAATTGGGATATTCTAGCTGCCATAGGAAGAGGAAATTTAGCTATTGAAAATAAAAATACTCCATTATATTTCAATCAGAATTTAGCAGGATTATATAATAATAATCATGGGTTGCATTTAACAGAAATTGCACTGAGTTCATTCAATTATACTCGAAATACATTAAATAAACGTATTGAACAATTTGATCAAAATAACAAAGGAACGGATGATAATCTCTGGATAAATTTAATTAATCATCATCAAAGTGCAAATAATTACCAAGGTATTTCTGGTTACAGATATACTTCTAATGGTTTCATCGTGGGATATGATAAAAAAATAATAGATAATTTTTTAGTCGGCACAACATTTAGTTATACATCGGGTAAATATAAAGATAAAGCAGCATCTTCAAATGATTCTGATATAAACAATTATCAAATCCAATTATATTCTGGTTATCGTTTTCCTAATAACATTACCACTTCTGCTTATGTTGGCTATAATTATGGAAAAAATCACCTTGATACCTACGATAATTATTATTCAATTAATGAAAAATTCCACAGTAATACTTGGAATGTTGGAAGTACTATTGGATATAATTGGCAAGTCCAAGAAAAGTTAACTTTAATACCGAGTATTAGTTTAAATTACCTCTATACTGAAAACAGCTCACATAATGCTAGTTATAATAAAATTGATCTGGTTAAATATGGTAAAGCGTCAAATTCGGCATTTTTAATACCAATGGATATGACAATTGATTATTCAATTTTCAAAGATCAGGATAATCAAATATCATTAAGAGCTAAAACAGGATATATAGTAAATTTAAGTCATAATGAGTTTGATAGTGATATCATTATCAATGGAGTTAGTGGATTATCAAAAATGAGTTCTCATACATCTAATCGTTCCAACAATCAATACAATCTAGGACTAGGACTCACCTATAGCTATAATCTGATTGATATTAATATTGACTATCAATATTATGGCGAAAGCAAGAAAAACTCAAATTATATTACTGCACTTGCTAAATTAAGTTTTTAATAATTTAAAATAAAAATATGATGCTACATATATATTGTTTATGAGCATCATAGATTTCAATAATAAATTTTTAGATACTAATAAGGTACTAATTATCCATGGTTATCTCATCTAAAGATAATTTGAAACTTGGAACAAAGACTTCTAAAAAATAGTCCATTTCAGGACTATTACGTTCTGATAAGGTCTTTTTTAAACGCTGTTCAGCTAATCTAAATTCATTATTACCAGCACTAAGTTCCTCAATCGTTTTTAAATACGCACATAAGGCATCAGCTTGTTTTACTATACTTTTTTCTGCTTCATCATAATAGTCATCATCGATCAATAATTTAAAATCATCACGTAACTCTTCAGGAAGCATATTAATAAGTTTATGTTGTGCTATTTTTTCAATCTTTTTATATTCAATCGTAATTTGTGGATTGTAATATTTTGTTGGCGTTGGTAAATCTCCTGTTATCACTTCAGAAACATCATGATACATAGCTAATAATGCAATTCGTTCAGGATTAACATTACCATTAAATTTTTTGTTTTTTATAATCCCTAAGGCATGCGCAATAAAAGCGACTTGTAAGCTATGTTCAGATACATTTTCAGTTCTTACATTACGCATTAATGGCCAACGATTTATTAATTTTAATCGTGATAAATGAGCAAAAAAGTGGCTACCGTTCATATAAAAATCTCTTTTTTAGAAAATAAAAACGCCTCCATTAAATGGAAGCGTTCAATTGATTAAAATTATATTGATTTAGAGTTTTATGCTAAAACAAGTTGTTGTGTACCTAAAGCAAGTGGAACGCTTTGCTCTTCAGTAAATGTCACGTATTCCCATGCTTCTTGTTTTGCCAATAATGCTTGTAATAATTGGTTATTTAAAGCATGACCTGATTTATAACAAACAACTTCACCAATCATGTTATGACCGCTCATGTACAAATCACCGATAGTATCAAGCATTTTATGACGAACAAACTCATCTTCAAAACGTAAACCATCTTCATTAAGTACTTTGTAATCATCAACAACAATAGCACAATCTAAACTACCACCTAAACACAAACCTTTTGATTGTAACGCTTCAATATCACGCATAAACCCAAATGTTCTAGCTCGACTAATCTGACGAATAAAAGATTCAGAAGAAAAATCTAATTGATAACGCTGTGAGCTACTATCAATAGCTGGATGATGGAAGTCGATAGTAAAATCCAATCTAAAACCGTTATGCGGTCTTAATTCAGCCCATTTATCACCGTTTTCAACTCGAACTGTTTCTTTAACTCGTAAAAATCTTTTTAATGCATTTTGCTCGGTAATACCTGCATCAAGTAATAAATAAACAAATGGACTTGCACTACCATCCATAATTGGAATCTCTGGTGCATTAACCTCAATAATAATATTATCAATACCAAGTCCTGCTAATGCTGAATTAATATGCTCAACAGTTGAAATGCGAACATTATCTTCATTCACTAGGCATGTACAAAGCATAGTATCACGCACAGATTTAGCATCAACAGGGAAATCAACATACGGATTTAAATCAGTACGACGATAAATGATCCCTGTGTTTTCAGGTGCTGGGCGTAAGGTCAAAGTAACTTTCTTGCCAGTATGCAAACCTACACCTGTCGCTTGTATTGTCTTTTTTAATGTTCTTTGTTTCACTTTGCACCTACTATTCTATTTGTTTTACTACAATATTAGACAATAAAAACTCAACTAAGTTCAATACTAATTCGCCTGTTTACGAATAAAAGCTGGAATATCTAACATTTTATTGTCGCCAATTGAAGAAATACCTTGTTCATTCACAACTTTAGCTAATCTTTCTTCTTGTTGTCCTAAATTACCACTTTGTCCAAATAATGGATTTTGGGTCATTGGTGGTTTAGTTATTTTTACTTCGGGACGTTTGTCCATACCAATACCCGTCGCTACAACCGTTACTCTAATCTCATCTGACATGTCTGGGTCAAAAGTTGTACCAACTACAACAGTTGCATTGTCAGAAGCAAAAGCTCTAACTGTACTACCCACTGTTTCAAACTCTTCTAATCCAAGATCTAAACCTGCTGTTACATTGACAAGGACACCACGTGCTCCCGATAAATCAATATCTTCAAGTAATGGACTAGAAATTGCCATTTCAGCTGCTTCTTCAGCACGATTATCACCACTAGCACAACCTGAACCCATCATAGCATATCCCATTTCAGACATAACAGTCCTAACGTCAGCAAAGTCAACGTTGATATGACCAGGTTTAGTAATCAATTCAGCAATTCCTTGTACCGCACCTTTTAACACACCATTAGCTGCTGCAAAAGCATCAAGCAGTTTAACTCCACGACCTAACACTTTTAATAACTTATCATTTGGTATCGTGATAAGTGAATCAACATGCTTTGCTAATTCAGCTATACCTTGCTCAGCAAAAGCCATGCGCTTTTTCCCTTCAAAACCGAAAGGCTTAGTCACAACCGCTACGGTCAAAATACCTAACTCTTTAGCTATTTCGGCAACCACTGGCGCAGCACCTGTTCCTGTGCCACCACCCATTCCAGCTGCGATAAACACCATGTCAGCACCTTCAATAGCACTACGAATCACTTCTCGATCTTCCTCAGCAGAGTTTCTACCCACTTCAGGATTAGCTCCAGCACCAAGTCCCTTAGTAACATTGGTACCGATTTGGATAGTTTGACCTACCTTGATTCTTCGCAATGCTTGTGCATCTGTATTTGCCGCAAAAAACTCTACACCTTCGATATGTTCAGCAATCATATGTTCGACAGCGTTACCGCCGCCACCACCTACACCAATAACTTTAATGACTGCTGCTGGTTCATCATCTGCAACCATAGGCTCAAACATAACTTATCTCCAAATTTACGCTCTAAGAACATTGTACAGATAACCGCCTGTAATGTCCACGAAGTTCTTGTAATATATTAGCTAAAATTCTTTTTTAAACCAACCGGTCAAACGTTTAGCTATCCCTTTTAATGATGATTTATCGCAATCTTTTGAATCATCATTTAATAAACTTTGTTTTCCATAATGCAATAACCCTACTGCCGTTGAGCAATAAGGTTTTTGTACATAATCAGTTAAACCAGAAATATTTAAAGGCTGACCTATACGCACTTGATTTTGAAAAACTTTTTCGGCACATTCAACCATTCCTTTAATTTGTGCTGCACCACCTGTTAATACAATCCCTGCTGCTAGTTGGTATTTAACATTTTGTTTTTTAAGTTCATCTTGTAAAGTAAGCAATTCATTTTGTACTAATGAAAGAAGCTCTGAATATCGAGGTTCAATTACATCAGCAAGCGTTTGTCTTTGCAAAGAACGTGACGGTCTACCACCAACACTTGGCACATCAATCACTTCATCTTTACCAATTAACGAACCTACGGCACATCCATAACGTATTTTAATATTTTCAGCATCCATCGGCGGCGCACCAAATGCATAAGCAATATCGCTAGTAACTACATTTCCGGCATAAGGTATAACAACGGAATGTCGTAATGCTCCACCTGTATAAACAGTTACATCCATTGTACCTCCGCCCATATCAATGACACAGACACCAAGTTCTTTTTCGTCGTCAGTCAATACAGCATAGCTAGAAGCCAAACCAGAAAAAATAAGTTGATCAACTTTCAATCCACAACGTTCAACGGCTTTTACAATATTTCTTGCCATATCGTTATGACAAGTTACTAAGTGTACTTTTGCTTTCATTCGTACACCTGATAAACCGATTGGATTTTTAATTCCTTCTTGTAAATCAATAGAATATTCTTGGGCAATCACATGTAGTATACGGTGTTCATCTAAAATTCGAACTGATTTTGCTGTATGCACCACATTGTCAACATCTTCTGTTGTCACTTCTTCTTCTGCTATTGGCACCATACCAATCTCATTTTGACAACGAATATGTTTCCCTGAAAGGCTTAAATAAACGGAAGATATCTGGCAGTCGGCCATTAGCTCTGCTTGATCAACTGCTCGTTGGATTGATTTCACTACCGACTCTAGATCGTTAACACCACCTTTATCAACACCTTTTGATGGACAATGACCTACGCCGATAATATTAATAATACCATCGGGAAGAACTTCACCAACAAGAGCAAGTACTTTAGAGGTACCAACTTCTAATCCAACAACCAATTTTTTTTCTGTTGCTTTCATATTTCAGCCTTTATTGATTCCTTACTGCGCTATTTTTTCTGTTTGTACTGAAATACCATTTTCATAACGTAAATCAGCGACCGTAATTCTTTCATCAAGCGGTGTTCTTGACTGAATTTCAGGAAACAATCTAATAAATTGTTCATAACGTTCTTCAATGTTTTTATTTCCCAACAATAATTTTATTTCCTGATTTTCATCACATATACCAGCTATACATCGTATTACCATCAGTTGTAAAGAATTTCTCTCATCAGATATTGTAGCGTTAATCTGCAATGCCAACTGATTATTAGCTAATTTTTTAGAAAGATTTTCTAATTTAGTATAATTTTCAAGTACAGATTTAGCTTTACCCTCTGGACCATAAAGTCTTGATAACTTTAAATCAGCAATACGATCCGATGGCACACTAAAAACATTTCCTTTTTCATCAAGAAAAAACAGATCATTCCAATAATATGCTGGTTTATAGTCTTCTACGTAGACAATTAACCTATCTGGCCACTGTTTTCGCACGCTCGCTTTCTTAACCCATGGAAATCTCATTATTTCTTGTTGAATATCAACAACATCTTGACCAACATAAGTATTAGGTAATCCTAATCCCAAAATTGCTTCCCGAAGATCATCTTCAGTTGTAAAAATGTGCTCACCACTTAACGTTAACTGTGACAATACCATTTGTTCGGGATCATCCATCCAGTTTTTAACACTTTTTATAATCCAAGCACTTATTAGAATAATCATAATAAAGAACAAAAAACCTATTAATTGTTCCTTACTACGAAAAATAAGCAGCTTTCTTCTATTTTCATCTTTTCTGTGTGCTGCTTGTCTAACTTGTTTCATAAAATTAGCCAGTTAAACTGCTGCAAGTTGTAATATTTGGCTAACTAGTTGATTAAATGACCAACCGTGTTGTTTAGCTGCCATTGGCACTAAGCTATGATCTGTCATTCCTGGAGCAGTATTAACTTCAAGTAAATATGGTTTTTGATTATCATCAAACATAATATCCACTCGCCCCCAACCTCTACAACCAACAGCTTTATAAGCATCCAAAGCTAATTTACGAATCTCTTGTTCTTTTTCATCAGATAATCCACTTGGGCAAAAGTATTGAGTTGTGTCTGATAAATACTTTGCATCATAATCATAAAATTGGGTAGATGGCTTAATGTAAATTGAAGGTAAAACTTCATCTCCTACTATTGCTACTGTAAATTCTGGACCTGCTAAAAATGATTCAACCATCACAACACTATCATATTTAAAAGCAACCTCAAGGGCAGCTTTTAATTCTGATGCTTGATTAACCCGAGTCATACCTACACTAGAACCTTCATGACTTGGTTTGACAAACAATGGTAAGCCTAATTGTTTAACAATAGCATCAATATCAAAAGTTTGTGTTTTTTCTACCATTACATAATCAGCAACAGGTAAACCTAATGATTTCCAAACTAATTTGGTTTTTAATTTATCCATCGTTAATGCTGAAGCCAATACGTCACTACCAGTATAAGGAATATTTTGGTAAGTTAGTATTGCCTGAACAATACCATCTTCACCACCACGCCCATGCAAAATAACAAAAGCCTTTGTGTATCCTTCTTGTTTTAAATTAGTAATAGAGCGCTCTTTAGTATCAACAAGATGCGCATCAATACCATTTGCTAATAGACCATTTAGTACCGCATTACCTGATTTAAGCGATACTTCTCGCTCTGCAGAGGTACCACCATATAATATGGCAACTTTATCAACCATTTATAATTCCTCTTTTGTAAATAATTGAGTATTGGCTAACTGACGAGCTACCCGACCAACACTACCTGCACCTTGTGTCAATAAAAGATCACCACCTTTTAATATTTCTTGCATAATTTCCGGTAATAAATTTAAATCAGACACATAAATTGGGTCAACTTTACCTCGATTACGAATAGTACGACACAAGGAACGACTATCAGCACCAGCAATTGGTTGTTCTCCTGCTGAATAGACATCTAACATAACTAGCGCATCAACTTGTGATAATACTTGTGCAAAATCATCAAATAAATCTCGAGTACGTGTATACCGATGTGGTTGAAACAACATTACCAATCTACGATCAGGCCAACCATTTCTTGCTGCTTGAATTGTTGCATTAACTTCACTTGGATGATGACCATAATCATCAACCAGCATAATATCGCCTCCATTTGAATTAGGGAAAATGCCTAATAAATCAAAGCGTCGGCTAGTACCTGCAAATTTAGCTAATGCTTTTACAATCGATTCATCATCAATACCATCTTCCGTTGCAGCAATGATAGCTGCTGCTGAATTTAGAGCATTATGTTTTCCTGGTGCATTTAACTCAATTTGTAAATCTTGATGGTCAGGACGGCAAACGGTGTAATAGCTGATACCTCTTTCCTGACGATAATTTTTAATAATGACATCTGCCTCTTCATTGAATCCATAGGTGATGATTTTGCGTCCAACAATTGGCAATAATTCACGATTAATGGGATCGTCATAACACATAACAGCTAAACCATAAAACGGGAGGTTACGTAAAAAAGAAATAAATGTCTGTTTAAGATTCTCAACACTACCGTTATAAGTATCCATATGATCAGGCTCTATATTTGTTACTATAGATACCATCGGTTGTAGATGAAGAAATGAGGCATCACTCTCATCTGCTTCTGCAATAAAATAACGACTGCTACCTAATCTAGCATGTGTTCCAGCAGCTTTAACTAAACCGCCATTAACAAAAGTGGGGTCAAGTTTTGCCTCAGCATAAATAGCTGTCACCATTGCCGTTGTGGTGGTTTTACCATGAGTACCTGCAATTGCAATACCATATCGAAAGCGCATCAATTCAGCTAACATTTCTGCTCTTTGAATAACAGGTATACGAGCTTCACGTGCTGCAACTACTTCAATGTTATCTTGCGAAATAGCTGAAGAGATAACAACAACACTTGAATTACACACATTTTCAGCTGCATGCCCAATAACAATTTTTGCACCTAATGTTTCTAAGTGTTGAGTAACCGCATTTTCAGCAATGTCTGAACCACTAATTTGGTACCCTTCATTAGCTAGAACCTCAGCAATGCCTCCCATTCCTGCGCCACCAATACCAACAAAATGGATATGCTTAACGCGTTTCATTTGGGGAATAATTGCTCTTAATTCAGCTAATTCCTTAGTATTCACAGTTTAACTCCTAATCATTTTATTTAGTATTTATCGTCAAATCTTTGTTGAAAACTGAAATCATAATATTAATTTTTAAGTTCAATAAAACATTTGACTCACACTATCAGTTAATCAATAACCATTACATAACGTTATGTAAAAAGCCATTATTTTACCACTGAACAAATAGTTTCAGCCACTTTTTCTGTAGAATCGATAATAGATAAACTTTTTGCTTTAATGGCCATATCTATTAATTTTTCACGATTAAAATTTAATAATAAACTTGATAACGCTTCAACATTAAAATTTGGTTGTTCCATAATGTGCGCTGCGCCAACATCGGCTAAGGATTTTGCATTCCAATATTGTTGGCGATCTTTATGCATAAATGGAATAAATATTGCACCAATACCTACAACCTCAATTTCACTCACAGTTAGTGCTCCGCTTCGACAAATTACGATATCTGCCCAACTGTAAGCTTCAGCTACATCAGAAATAAATTCAGTAACTTTATTCTTTGTCATATCACAGTTTTGATAAGATTGAATGACTGAATTCAACATACCTTTGCCCGTTTGATGCCATACCACAAAATTATCGGATAGTTTCGTTATCACTTGAGGCACTATGTCATTAATAACTTTTGCTCCCTGACTGCCTCCCATAACCAATACTCTAATAGGCCCATTTCGGTCTTTAAATCTTTCCTCTGGTTTAGCAATAGTTAACAAATCACTTCGTACTGGATTGCCCACTACTTGAGCTTTAGGAAATGCCGTTGGAAATGCTTGTAACACTTTCGTGGCAATTTTTGCAAGATATTTATTTGTTAAACCTGCTATACCATTTTGTTCATGTAATACCACAGGTATACCAAGAGTTTTAGCTGCTATACCACCTGGACCAGAAACATATCCGCCCATACCTAGGACAACATCAGGACAATAAGTTTTTAAAATTTTTCTAGCTTGCAATACTGCTTTTAAAATTTTATAGGGAGCTTTTAATAATGCCATTCCCCCTTTCCCACGTAGTCCTGAAATCTCGATAAAATCAATATCAATACCATTTTCAGGTACAAGACGAGCTTCCATTCTATCTGCAGTACCTAACCATTTCACTTGCCAACCTTGTTTCATCAAATAATGCGCAACGGCAATACCAGGAAAAACATGGCCACCTGTACCACCTGCCATAACTAATAATTTCTTCATTATTTTATAATCCTTATTCTTGCTTGCGCCTGTTTTTGTCTAAATTCAAAATCAATTCTTAATAATATTGCTACAGCAATACTCATTACAATAAGACTTGAACCACCATAACTAATAAATGGTAATGTTAATCCTTTAGTTGGTAACATACCTGATGTAACACCAATGTTGACGAATGTTTGAAAACCAAACCAAATACCTATTTCACAAGCTAAATATCCTGAAAACAAAGAACCATCATTTAACGCTCGGTACCCAATGGCCAATGCTTTAAATGTCAAAAAGAAAAGTAATGTTAATAAAGTAATTACACCAACGTAACCAAATTCCTCCGAGATAATTGAAAAAATAAAGTCCGTATGACATTCTGGTAAATAGCCTAATTTAAGAATTGAATTGCCCATTCCTTGCCCCGTGATGCCACCACTACCGATTGCCATTAATGATGCAACTAACTGATAACCTGAACCTGTAGCATCTTGCCAAGGATCAAGAAAAGTTAGTAAACGAGTTAAGCGATAAGCCTCGAACAATATCAAACAAATTACAGCACCTACACCTGTTAACAAAATAGCAATAAATTGCCACAATTGAGCTCCAGCAATAAATAATATGCCGATTGTTACCATGAATAATACAATAACTGTCCCTAAATCAGGTTGTTTGAGTAACAAAATAGAAAGAATCGTCATTACGACCATAGGTTTAAAAAATCCCCAAAATCGATTTTGAACCTCATCTGACTTTCTTGATAAGTACCCTGCTAAAAAAATAAACAGTGATAATTTAGCTAACTCTGCTGGTTGAAAATTAAATATCCCTAATGGAATCCACCTCGAAGCACCATTAATTGAAGCTCCTATACCTAAAACTACAATTAACATTATAATGGCAACAATTAATAATGCTGATGCAAATTGTTGCCAGCGCTGCATAGGAATATATAAAGTAATAATCATCAATAACAATGAAATTGTTATCTGAATCAGTTCACGCTGAGTGTAATAAAAAGGATCGTTTTCACTAAATGACATTGATGCTGATGTTACCATTATCAAACCAAATACCATTAAACTAATCACTGTCCAAAGTAATGAATTATCAAATGGTATATTTGGATTAACTTGTTTTCTTATCCCAAAAAGTGTC
Source organism: Gilliamella apicola (assembly GCF_000599985.1). Classification (NCBI taxonomy): domain Bacteria; kingdom Pseudomonadati; phylum Pseudomonadota; class Gammaproteobacteria; order Orbales; family Orbaceae; genus Gilliamella; species Gilliamella apicola. The sequence continues at coordinate 533,775 of NZ_CP007445.1, read as the reverse complement.
ATTTTTCACTCCTTAGAATATATTGTTTGGCTATATTGGCAAATTGATTTCCTCGTTCAATATAATTTTTAAACTGATCCAAACTTGCGCAAGCTGGGGAAAGTAAGACTACATCATTTGATAGTACTTTCTGAGCAATAATTTGCATAGCCTCTGTCATTGTTTCTGTAACGGTGGTTAAGTTGGGCGCTAATTTAGCAAGTAAATTACGGTCTCGACCAAAACAGAAAATTTCAAGATTTTTATTTTGTAAATAAGGAATTAAAGGTGAAAAATCAGCTGATTTGCCATCTCCACCTAATAACAAATATAATTTTCCATGACAGACAACACTTTTCAATGCGGCTTCTGTACTACCAACATTTGTTGCTTTAGAATCATTAATCCATTTCACACCATTGTGCTCTAAGACTAACTCAAAGCGATGTGATAAACCTTGAAAGGTCATAATTGTGGCTAAACTAGATTGCCTATCTATACTTAATTTATCAGCAATAGCTAATGCAGCCAAAGCATTAAGATAGTTATGGCAACCTGTCAGTTTCATATCTTTAGTTAATAATACAGGGTGATTTTGATCAATTAAATGTTCACATTGCTCATCTAAATGGTAATCACCCTCTTTTAATCCAAATGAAACAGTATGATGATGTTTAGATAATGGAACGGTTAATTGATCATCATGGTTGATTATGCAATATTCAGCGTTATTATAAATTCGTTGTTTAGCCGCTGTATATTGTATTAGACCTAATGGATAACGATCCATGTGATCTTCGGATATATTTAAAATTGTTGCTACAGTGGCTTTTAAACTATTTGTTGTTTCTAACTGGAAACTTGAGAGTTCAAGGACATATACTTCGCAATCTTGATTCAATAAAGATAATGCCGGATGACCAATATTACCTCCAACCCCTACTTTAATACCAGCAGACTTTATAATTTCACCGACTAAAGTCGTTACTGTCGTTTTTCCATTTGCACCAGTAATTGCAACGATCTTTTTGTTGTTTTGTAGATTCACTTCACGACAAAATAGCTCAATATCGCCAATAATCTCAATACCTTTATCAGATGCTTGTTTCAATTCAGGTGTGGATAGAGCAATACCAGGACTGGCAATAATTAAATCAGCTGCTAATAACCAATCATTTTTTAATTCCCCTAAATGATAATCGACACGCTCATCTAATTGTTCTAATCCTTGCGGTTTTAGACGCGTATCAATAACTTTGGGAATAACATTTTGAGCAAGGAAATAGTCAACACAAGATAAACCTGTGATGCCTAATCCAATAATAACAACATTTTTGCCCTGATAGTTAACCATGATTCAATCCTGATATTTTGATTAGCGTAATTTCAAAGTTAATAAACCAATTACAACTAACATTAGTGAAATTATCCAAAAACGCACAATAACTCGAGGTTCTGGCCAACCTTTTAATTCATAGTGATGATGAATGGGTGCCATGCGAAATATTCTTTTTCCCCGTAATTTAAAGGAACCCACTTGCAATATGACCGATAACGTTTCAATAACAAAAATACCGCCCATTATCAGTAATAAAAACTCTTGTCGTAATAACACAGAGATAATACCAAATACCCCACCTAAAGCTAATGAACCAACATCACCCATAAATACCATGGCAGGATAGGTGTTAAACCATAAGAAACCTAGTCCAGCTCCAACAATAGCGGTACAGATAATCATTAACTCACCACTAAATTTTATATATGGAATATGTAGATAAGCCGCAAAATTGACATTACCTGTCGCCCAAGAAACCAGTGCAAAACCAGCAGCCACAAAAACAGTTGGCATAATTGCAAGTCCGTCAAGACCATCAGTTAAATTAACCGCGTTACCTGCCCCTACAATGACAAAATAAGTTAGTAAAATAAAACATACACCTAATTGTGGCATGACATCTTTAAAAAATGGCACTACGAGCACTGTGACTGAGGTATCTTTACCATAAGCATAAAGGGCAAACGCCACAACTAAAGCAATAGCCGATTGCCAAAAATATTTCCATCTTGCAATCAGTCCTGCACTATTTTTACGAATTACTTTCAAATAATCATCAGCAAAGCCTACTAAGCCATAGCCAATTAATACAAATAGTGTTACCCAAACATAAGGATTACGAAGATCAGCCCATAGAAATACCGATAAAGTAATAGATGCCAAAATTAAAATGCCACCCATAGTTGGAGTGCCTTTTTTACTTAAATGAGACTCTGGACCATCATTACGAATAACTTGACCGATTTGTAATTTTTGCAACCAATCAATGACTTTTTGTCCCATAATTAACGAAATGGCTAATGAAGTTAATAAACCTAGAATAGCTCTTACCGTTAAATAAGAGATAACATTAAAAAATGTAAAATATTTAACCAAATATTCTGATAATAAAACCAACATAATTTTTATCCCGACTCACTATTGTTCAATTTGTATTTTTTCGATGAGTTCTTCCATTTTTGCACTACGCGAACCTTTAACAAGCATAGTTAATTTTGGATACTGACGAAGTAAAGTTATCAAATAGCTAACTGCATCTTGTTTATTACTAAAATGGTGACCTACGCCACTAAACTTACTAATAGTTTGACTGAGTTTACCAACACTTACTACACAATCAATTTGCTCTTGTTTAGCTATTTCACCTATTTTTTGATGATATTTTTCTGCCTCATATCCAAGTTCAGCCATATCACCAACAACTAACACTCGATACCCTTGTTGATTTGCTAAAACTTTAATAGCAGCAGACATTGAACCAACATTGGCATTATAAGTATCATCTAAAATTAATTGGGTTCCATTTAATTTTATTGGGAATAATCGACCCTTCACAGGTTTTAAAGTAGATAAACCCTGAACAACTTGTTGAAAATTAGCGCCTACCGAAATAGCTAAAGCTGAAGCTGCAATAGCATTTGAAACATTATGCAGCCCAATTAATGGCAATATAATTTCACATTCGCCATGAGGAGAATGCAAAATAAATCGAGTTTGTTCTGAAATATGAATATTGCTAGCATAAAAGTCTGCCGACGAATTATTCAATGAAAAAGTCCAGACAGTTTTATTTGCTAATTGAGAAAACCATTTATCACTGCAACTATCTAAATTAATTATTGCAATACCATCTTTGGGTAACCCTTGAAAAATTTCACCTTTAGCTATTGCCACACCTTCAAATGAACCAAAACCTTCAAGATGCGCCTCAGAAATATTATTAATTAAAGCACTTTGAGGTTTAACAATATTGGTTGTATAGGCAATTTCACCGATATGATTAGCGCCCAATTCTATTACAGCAAACTCATCTTGTGGTGTTAAACGAAATAGCGTTAATGGTACACCAATATCATTATTAAAATTACCTTGTGTATAAAGTGTTTGTCCGCAATTTTGTAAAATCGAAGCGGTCATTTCTTTAACTGATGTCTTACCCGAAGAACCAGTAAGCGCTACAATTTTTGCTTTACTTTGTTGACGAATCAATGCAGCTATTTTACCCAAAGCCTGATGAGTATCGCTTACAATAATTTGTGGTATTTCATGTTCAATTTTATGATTAACAATCACCACTATAGCGCCATTTTTTATCGCTTGCTCGGCAAATTCATGCCCATCAAAATTATCACCAATAAGCGCTATAAATAGTGATTTATTAGGAATTTTTCGCGAATCGGTACTAATAGCTTCAACTACCCAATTTTCATTATCAATATGATAAGATTTTCCATTTATCACTTGCTTAATTTTTTCAATACTTAACGGGATCATAATTGACTCTCAATTCCTAAAAGCTGTTTTACTGTTTCCTGATCTGAATAGTGATATTTTGTTTTACCAATAATTTGATAATCTTCATGGCCTTTTCCTGCAATTAATATCACATCATTTGGCTTTGCTTGTGCAAGTGTTTGTGTAATAGCTTGTGCTCTATCAGTGATCACTTGTATCTCTTTATTATTATGGAAACCTTGCTGTATATCATGAATAATATTCATTTCATCTTCTGTACGAGGATTATCATTAGTTAATACTACTTTGTCAGCAAATTGCTCAGCTATTTCAGCCATTAAAGGTCTTTTACCTGTATCTCTATCTCCACCACAACCAAAAATTACCCATAAAGATCCTTTACAATGAATTCGACTTGCTTGTAACGCTTTTTGTAATGCATCAGGAGTATGGGCATAATCAACAATGACTGTTGGATTATTGTTTGAATGTATGACTTCCATTCGTCCACAAATTGGTTTAAGAAAAGATGCCATATTAATTACAGCAAAAAATGGATAATCAAGCGTTAATAATGTTGCTATAGCTAACAATATGTTAGATACATTAAATTCACCTAATAATCGGCTATTGATAATGGCATTACCCCAAGTAGACTCCATATGAATTTTGGCACCTTTATCATGATATTCAATCATAGATACGCCAACATAAGGAGTATTTAATGCTTTTAATCGTCTTAAAAATTTAGGCTGACAGGACACAGCTGTCACTTGTGAAAGTTTCTCAATCCAACGTTTACCATATTTGTCATCATAGTTAATGATTGACTTACCTGAGTTTGAAACGTGTTTTTCTTTTTCATCAGGATTAAATAATGACCATTTTGCTTTAGCATATTTACTCATAGTTTTATGGTAATCAAGATGATCACGACTTAAATTAGTAAATACTGTTGCTGCACAATTCAAGCCTTTTACTCGATTCATCGCAAGTCCATGAGATGAGATCTCCATCGCCACAACTTTAACATTCTTTTTCACAAAATCAGCTAACAATGATTGGACATCAATAGCTGATGCCGTTGTATTAATTGAAGGTTCTAGATGATTATAGATTCCGTTTCCAATAGTACCTAAAATAGCTGTTTTATCATTCAGTAAAGTTGTACATTGAGCAATAAGTTGCGTAATTGTAGTTTTTCCATTCGTACCAGTTACGCCAATAACCGATAATTTTTTTGATGGAGAGTGATAAAAATCATTTGCAATTTCAGATAAACGTTGTGAAAGCTGAAAAACATTGATCTGTGGTATAACTGATTGATTATCTTTTTTCAAATAATCAATTTTTAAATCATTCAATTTTCTATGAGTTTCAATTAAAATAACAACAGCACCCGCTGAAATAGCTTCAGGAATAAATTTTCGCCCATCAACTGAGGAACCTTTAATAGCAACAAATGCATCATTTTCTTTCACTTTGCGACTATCAATTCGCAAATTATCAAGTGGGAAATCTTTTAATTTTAGAGTTTGATCCCCTCCTAATAATTTAAATAATGTTTTAAATGTGCTTGTAGCCATCATTTACCACCTATTAATAAATAATCGTTTGACCGTCAACTTGTCGATCTGGTTTAACATTCATGGTTCTAAGTACTCCACCCATAATGCGGCTAAAAACTGGAGCAGAAACAGAACCTCCGTAATATTGACCAGCTTTCGGATTATCAATAATTACGACCAACGAATATTTTGGTCTTGTTGCTGGCGCAATCCCTGCTGTGTATGCCAAATATTGATTGACATAGCGCCCACTTGATAATTTTTTAGCAGTACCGGTTTTAACTCCGACACTATAACCAGGAACAGATGCTTTTGCTCCACCACCTGAAACAGCTACAGCTTCCATTAATTGAACAACTATTTTCGCTATTTTTTCTGGTACAACTCGCTGACCTTCAATAGGTTCATTAACTTTTAAAATAGAAACTGGTCGATAAATTCCATAACTACCAATAGTTGCATAAGCTCTTGCTAGTTGTAGCGGCGTCACACTTAATCCATATCCGAATGCGAATGTTGCTCTTTCAATATCAGCCCACTTTCTGGTTCTATCTGCAGCTATTGATCCATTAACTTCCCCACCTAATCCAAGTCCTGTTGGTTGTCCTAAGCCGAAACGACTATAATACTCAACAAGTTCTCCTGATTGCATTTGCAAGGCCAATTTACTTACACCAACATTACTCGATTTTTCCAAAATACCTGCTAAATTCAATGACTTTTGATATGACACATCTTTAATCTCGTAACGATTTACTAAAAAAGGTCTTGTATCAATTACGGTATTTAAATCTGCGATTTTCTTTTCTAACGCCGCCATCACAACTAAAGGTTTTACTGTAGAACCAGGTTCAAATGCATCCGTTACAGCACGGTTACGTATCAAATTATAGTCTATTGATGAGCGATTATTAGGATTATAAGATGGGCTAGTTGCCATCGCTAAAATCTCACCCGTATCTATATCAATTAAAACAGCAGTACCGCTATCGGCTTTATTAAATGTAACAGCCTGACTCAGCTCGCTATAAACTAAAGACTGTAATCGTTCATCGATGCTTAATATTAAATCTTCTGCTGCTTCACTTTCTGTTCGTTCTATTTCTTCAATGACGCGCCCAACTCGGTCTCGTCTAATAATTCTCTGCCCTGATTCGCCCGTTAACCATTTGTTAAAACTTTTCTCGATGCCTTCAGCACCTTTTTCCGTACCATTTTCATCAATATCAGTTAAACCAATAAGCTGAGCAATATTCTCTGCTGCCGGATAGTAACGTTTTGAAGTTTTTGCAAACGAAATCCCCGGCAATTTTAATTGTTTTAAATAATTTGAAATTGTCGGCGTTATTTGTTTAGATAAATAAACAAAACGCATAGACGGATTACTCAATTTTTGCTCAAGCGTTGACATCGGAATATTAAGAGTTTTTGCTAACCCTTGCCACCTTATATCATCAGCTTTTACACCACCTTTTTGTACAACAATTTTTGGATCTGCCCAAACATCAAACATTGGTACACTTACGGCTAATGCTCGTCCATTACGATCGGTAATCATAGCCCTTGGTGCATCCATTTCTTGATGTCGAATTGACCGTTTATTGCCTTCTGCAATAAGTTTATCAGGTTCAATTATTTGCAAAATTGCCATTCGAATAACCAAACAAACAATAGCAAAGATGATAAAACCATATACAACATAAAAACGATTAGGTGTAAAAAACTGTTTTTTATTATTCAGTTTATTTACTTTAGTTGTCTTTAAAACCTTTTTAGATTTATCTTTATTATTTTTTTTAACAGGTTTCATTATTTACTCTTTATCACAATAACGGTTTCATTTTTTGGTGTCACATAAGACATACCTAATTGATTTTTTGCTCTATATTCAACACGTTTTGGATCTGCAAGTACATTTTCTTCAATGACTAAATTACGCCATTCGCTTTCTAAGACATCCTGTTCTAATAAAAGTTGTTCACGTTCAAATAGCTGTTTACGTATCTGCTGAGTTGTGATTAATATAGCCCCCGCCGATAAGATTATAAGAATCAGTAATAGTAACGAAAATTTTTGATTTTCAATCAGATCACCAATAATTAGACCAAATAGACTATTTCTTGGCCGTTTTTGGTTATCAATTTCTGCATATAAGTTATCAAAATCATTACGTTGATTACGATTCATTTTTCCTTTCAGCTACCCTTAATATTGCACTTCGTGAACGAGGGTTGTGGTTAATCTCATCAGCACTTGGTTTAACTTTACCAAGTGTTTTTAATTTAGCCCCACCATATTGTTTAATTTGTTTTTCTGTTAGTGGTAATCCAGCTGGAAGTTCTGGTCCTTTGCTATTTTTACTAATAAATTGTTTAACTATTCTATCTTCTAAAGAATGAAAACTAATTATTGCCAATCTACCTTGATCAGCTAGTATTGATAAACTACTTTTTAATGCCTGTTCAACTTCTTCCAATTCACTATTGATATAAATACGAATAGCTTGAAAACTCCGGGTTGCAGGGTGTTTGTATTTATCTTTTTTAGGCGTAGCTTGTTCAATTAAATTCGCCAATTCTAATGTTCGAGTTATTGGTGCAACTCTATTTTGTTCAACTATCGCGCGAGCAATACGTTTAGCAAACTTTTCTTCACCAAATGTTTTTAACACCCAAGCAATATCGGTTTCATTACTATTTAATAACCACTCACTTGCAGTCAGACCTTTATAGCTGTTCATTCGCATATCAAGAGGACCATCACGCATAAAAGAAAATCCTCTTTGTGGATCATCTAATTGCGGTGATGAGACACCAAGATCTAATAAAAAACCATCAACTTTACCAATTAACCCCAAACTATCAATATATTGATAAACATTTGAAAATTCTCCACGAATAAACGTAAATCGAGGGTCCTTTATTTCGGTCGCGGCTTGTTGGGCTAACGCGTCACGATCTATAGCAATTAACTTGCCTTGCTCTCCCAGTTGTTCAAGAATCAGACGAGAATGCCCACCTCGACCGAAAGTTCCATCAACATAAATGCCGTTTTTTTTTATATTTAATGCTGTTACAGCTTCATTTAATAAAACTGTTGTATGTTGATAGTTCATTAATTTTTTACTCTTTGTTAAATAGTTAAGCTTTTCAAATTATCAGATAAATTTGCAATATCGGATGATAATGCTGCGATATCATCACTAATCTGTTGATGCCATATTACTTCATCCCAAATCTCGAATTTATTAGACTGTCCAACAAACATAATATGTTTATCTAATTTGGCATATGCTCGTAACGTTGGTGGTAACAAAATTCTACCTGAGTTATCCATTGGACATTCAATTGCATAACCTAATAATAATCTTTTAACTCTACGTTCAGCCTCAACCACAGAGGAGAGTGTCGAAAGTTGTTGCTCAATTCTTTTCCATTCAGACATGGAGTAAAGAGTAAGACAAGAATGATATAATCCAATAGTACACACCATACCTTCAGACAAAAACTCACGGTAGCGAGTAGGAATAGCCATTCGCCCTTTACTATCTAAAGTGACTGAAGTTGCACCACTGAACATAAAAGCACCGTTAGTTATAAATTTTTATTATTTTTTAATCATTAAAAATCAATCATTTAAATAATTATGACTTTCTTGCCACTTAACCCCACTTTTTACCACAAAAGTTACAAAATTAATAGGCATTTAATTAATTAATTTCTGATTGTTTAACAAAATCGTTCGATTTTATTTTTAATATAAATAAATAAAAAATTACTAACGTTATTATTTTAAATAATAACAAAGTGTTAAAAATAATACTTGAATGATAATGCTACATCTGAATATAAAAAATCACACAAATCTATTAATGATATGGGCTTAAATGAGTAGAGGTATTTGATTTAGCAACAAAAGGAATCAACAAAATTTTACAAAAATTTAATTTATTTAAAAATAATTAGCCGACATTTGCCGGCTAATTTATACAATTTAGGATGCTGACCAAAATCCAGTTACTTTAACTTTGTTTTGATGCAGAATAGCTCGAATTGGCATTTGATTAACGTCATTGCCATTTTCTGCTTGCTCTAACACAGCCATTTTGCTTTGTCCAACTAAATGCAAATAGATATTCGTACTATTCAAAATAGTTGGTAAAGTCAGAGTGATACGATCAAGGGGAGCTGTTAATGGAGTCATACCAACAACCTTACGACCTGATTTCATATCTAAGCCCGCTTGCAAATTAGCTGCACCAGGGAATAATGAAGCTGTATGACCGTCTTCTCCCATACCTAAAATTACTACATCCAATGGCATTGGAACTTTATCTAAAATTTCGTCAGTAAGTTCAGCGCCATCAAATGGATTATCATAACTATTTTTTAATCCTATAAAATTAGCTAACTTTGCTTTATTTTGTAACAAGTATGTTATGACTAATTTTTCATTACTAGCATCATCAGTATCATCGACCCATCTATCATCAACTAACGTAATAAAAACTCGATTCCATTCAAGATTTTGTTGACTAAGTAAGGTAAATAATGGAATAGGCGTTTTACCTCCAGAAACAGCAATAGAAGCATGACCTTTTTTTTCTATTGCTTGTTTTAAAGCATTAACAATATGTGAGGTTAAATCTTCAATTAACAACTGACTATTTTCATATTTGTTTAACGTAAACATATTTAATTTTCCTTTATTCAAATTCATGCCATGAATACCCATCTTTAGTGATTAGGGCAACCGATGCAACCGGACCCCATGTACCTGCCTGATAAGTTTTTGGAGACTCTTTGTCTGATTCCCAAGCGCTAATAATCGAATCAACCCATTTCCAAGCAGCTTCGACTTCATCGCGATGAACAAATAGTGCTTGTCTTCCACGCATAACCTCAAGTAATAATCGTTCATAAGCATCAGCACGATGTTGATGAAAAGTTTCATTAAAACTGAGATCAAGCTTAGTCGTTTGTAAAGTATGTGTACTATCTAACCCAGGCACTTTATTTAAAATTTCAATATCCATTCCTTCATCCGGTTGCAACCGAATAGTTAATTTATTTTGTGGTAACTCTGGATAAGATTCATTAAATAAATTAAGCGGTATTGGTTTAAAATAAACGACAACTTCAGAGCATTTACTTGGTAAGCGTTTGCCTGTTCGCAAATAAAAAGGTACACCCGCCCAACGCCAGTTATCAATATCAACACGAATAGCTACAAATGTTTCGGTATTACTCTCTTTATTTGCTCCATCTTCTTCTAAATAACCAGGAACATTAATACCATTTACAAATCCTGCAGTATATTGCCCCCGTACAACTTTCTCACGAACATTTGTTTTATTTATTGGTCTAAGTGCATTAAGTATTGCTATTTTTTCATTACGTAAACTATTATCTTCTAGGTTAGCTGGAGGCGACATAGCAATCATAGTTAAAATTTGTAATAAATGATTTTGCACCATATCACGCATTTGACCAGCTTTATCAAAATATCCCCATCTACCTTCAATGCCAACTTGTTCGGCTACCGTAATTTCTACATGATCGATTGAATTTCTATCCCAAAATGAGGCAAACAGTGGATTAGCAAAACGTAATGCCAATAGATTTAGAACTGATTCTTTACCTAAATAGTGGTCAATACGATACACTTGTGATTCATTAAAATATTTTGCCACAGAATCATTGATTTCACGCGATGATTGCAAATCAGTACCCAAAGGTTTTTCCATGACGATTCTATTCTGATCTTGATTTAATCCAGCTTCAGCTAAACCACGACAAATAGTACCAAAAGCACCTGGATGCATCGCAAAATAAAAAATAGTTGGTCGAGATTGATCAAGTTCATTTTTAAGTACATTAAAACCTGAAAGATTATTAACATCCAATTTATGGAAATTAAGTCGTTGGCTAAATCTTTGCCAAATATTTTCATCTAATGGTTCCGACATAAAGGTGGTTAATGCATCTTTTGCAACTTCAACATAAGCAGCATGATCCCAATCCGCACGCCCAACACCTAAAATTTTGGTCTGCTTTGGCAATTTTCCATATTTTTCTAATTGATATAAAGACGGTAATAATTTGCGTCTTGTCAAATCCCCTTTAGCACCGAAAATAACTAAATCGCAAGCTGGGATATCAGACATGGTTTTCTCCTAAGATAGTAGAATATGATTTATTCTATTCTGTTGTATTACCTATGTATACCTAGTTAATGGGGTAAATCATAATAATAGGCATTTGCCTTATTTTTTCTAAAATAAAAGGTCACCATATAGGTGACCTTTATCTTAAATCTCTGATTGGATAATATCCAATTAAAATATGATTATACGCGTACAAAATCCATATGGACTAGTTTTGGCTTGAATGGATGACGTTGTACCGCTTGCACTTTCGCTTTAACTGCTTTACCGTCAACTTCAATGGTTAAAACTTCAGAATAAAATTCTGGTTTTTCTTGGATATTAAAGATTTGGTTGTGATCAAGCACAACAGAGATTGCAGGTTCAGTTCCACCATAAATAATAGCTGGGAATTGACCAGCGTGACGCAGGCGGCGGCTCGCACCCTTACCATGCTCTTTTCTAACTTCTGCTTTAAATTTAAACATTTTTATTTCTCTTAAGTATTTTAAAATAAAAACCAATTACAGGCGACCCAGTAGTTGGTTATAAAATATGTGCTTTAAAAAGCGCTAGCGATTATAAAGTTTAATCCAATTAAACGCAATCAAATAATACTATCGACTTTGTATCATATTGATTGCGTGTTCAACTATAATCAAAAAATAATTAAATCAATTCTATCTTGAATCCATAAGTCGATTGTTCATTTAGTGACAATTTTAACGGTTTATTGATGCGCCCTGCTTCAACGCAAACCATAGATTGATATTCATCATCACCAAAATCAGCCATTGCTTTAGCTTTATCTATCCATGGATTCCAAGTAACAACATCACTTGCATTAGTAGTGGTAAGCTTAATAGTTCGAACATTATCACTAATAGTTATTTCAGTATTGGCATTTGTATAAATACGATCAACTTCTTGATTAAACGTCATTTGACCAACGGTAACTGGTTTATTTTCAACAGTAAGTCGGTCTTGATAAGTATCACCTAATCCACTAACAACAACATGACTAATATTGTCAATGCCAAAATAAGTATGCAGTGCACTGGTTGCTTCAAAGTCGCCTGAACAGCTCAAATCCACTTCACAAGTTTTACCTAAATGAATCTTTAAAGACACATTAAAAGTTTTATCAAAATAAGGTTTTGTTTGTTGATTATTAGAGAGTACCAAAACAAGATCGACACCGTCATCATCTTCGTTACATGAGTCTAAAGTCCATTCAACAATGCGAGCAAAACCATGAGAAGGTGTTCCTAAAGGCCCAAACCAAGGCCAACAAATCGGTACACCACCACGAATTGCGATACCTTTTTCAAATTTTGATTGTTTACTTAACCAAATTACAGGCGTCTGCTCAGTTGAAGGTTGCCAGAATAATAAATGTGCACCTTGCAAGCTAATAGCAGCACAGCAACTTTTATGTTGAATAACTAAAATAGGTAATTCACCAAATTTTGTCTGTTTTACAGAAGAGCTTAATAATTTTGATTCTGTAGTACTAGCTAAAATTTGTTTATAAATATTCATATTGACTCCTATATTTAACTTGATCGACGATCAATGTCTAAAAAATTAATTTAAATACTGGTGTTGATTTTACGCTTTTTGAGCGCATTATAAAAACGATATAACGTAAATAAGCTTTTTTTAGTTAATTAGAGTAATATACCCCCGCACTCATTAAATCATTATTTATTATTTGTCAAAAAGTTTCAGGAAATGTATATGTTTCAGTATAAAATCCCAATAAGCCTATATATTCATATGCCTTGGTGTGTGCATAAATGTCCTTATTGTGATTTTAATTCTCATACTGTGAAAAAAATCCCTGATTATGAGGCATATATCGATAATTTGATTAAAGATCTGCAACAAGATGTTGTTATGTGCTCAGATCGTTCAGTTCACTCAATTTTCATTGGCGGTGGTACACCAAGTCTGTTTTCTGCTGAACTAATTGCTAAACTTTTGACAAAGGTTAACCAAATAATTCCGATAAACAAGGATGCAGAAATCACAATTGAAGCTAACCCCAATTCTGTTGATGTGGATAGATTTAATGGTTATCAACAAGCAGGAATTAATCGAATTTCAATTGGTGTTCAAAGTTTTCAAACCAATAAACTTAAAAACTTAGGGCGTATACATAATCCAGAGGAAGCTATAAATGCAGGAACGCTTGCTCATAACCTAAATTTACGTAGCTTTAATTTAGATTTAATGCACGGTTTACCTAATCAAAGTATTGATGATGCTTTATATGATTTAAAACAAGCAATTGAGATTGCACCGCCACATTTATCTTGGTATCAATTAACGATAGAGCCCAATACATTATTCGGTTCTAAACCACCAGTATTACCAGATGACGATAATCTATGGGAAATTTATCAACAAGGGCACCAATTATTAACAGACCATGGATACCAACAATATGAAACTTCAGCTTATGCTAAACCAGATTTTCAATGTCAACATAATTTAAATTATTGGCGTTTCGGTGATTATTTAGGTATTGGTTGTGGAGCTCATGGCAAAATTACGCGATCGAATGGAGAAATTATTCGTACAATAAAAACACGTCATCCTAGAGGTTATTTAGAAGGACGTTATTTAGATAGATCTTATATTGTTGCAAAAGAAGAATTACCATTTGAATTTTTTATGAATCGTTTTCGGTTATTTGAAATTGTGCCTAAACACGAATTTGAGCAACGCACTTTTTTGCCACTACAGGTTGTAAACAGACAAATTAATTTTGCTATTGAACAGAATTATTTAACTGAAAGTGAACAGGGTTGGCAAATAACTGAACGAGGTAAACTATTTTTAAATTCGTTATTAGAAATATTTTTATGAATAATTATCTAATAAATTTAAAGTTATTAGAAAGACTTTTTTGGTTTACATTTATTTAACAATATAAATACTAACCATTTAATTAATAATTTAGTTATTTTTACATACTTTTTTGGAAAAAAAGTGCATACTAACATCCGACAATGCATTTATTTCATTGTTTTCCTATTCCTTATGTTTTCCCAATAACTTTGTTATTGGGATTTTTTTTGCCTAAATTTCTTTTTGAATAATAATACAATACTATTATTTATTGCTTATACTGAGCTATAAATTGTTTTAATTCAGCAAGTGTAGAAGTTCCTTCCATAGGACCTGTTTTCGATACAGCTAATGCACCACTTGCATTAGCATATTGCAATGCCTGCTCAATCGAATAACCTGCCAACATCAAACTAATAAAAGTTGCACCAAAACAATCTCCCGCTCCAGTTGGATCAACCTGTGTTGTAATAAAACCGTCAACATGTAATGTTAATAAATTATTTTTATCATCGCGACCATAATAATTAGCACCTTTGCTACCTTTTTTTACTACGATGTGTTTAATACCTTTATTGAATAATGCAAACATTGTTTGCTCTTCACTTTCACCGTTACTATTAGCAAAATAACTAACCTCGCTCTCACTTGGTAAAAATATATCAGTGTATTCCATAATATAGTCAAAAGATTGTTCCATCTCTTGAATATTAAACATCTCTTTACGCAAATTAGGGTCGAATGAAATTGTACCACCCTTGCTTTTTATGATATCAAGTGCTTTACGCATCGCATCAATTGCACGAAAAGAATATAATGATGACCCCATAACATGCAAATGATTACAGTCTTTTAATAAGTTTTCATTGATATGATTGAACGAGAGTAAACCACATGCACTATTAGGAATATTGAAAATAAAGTCTCTATCATTTGAACCTTTATAAGTTACAAAAGCACTACCAGTATTAGCTTTATTGTGAGTTGTAATACCATCAATAATAACTCCATCTTGCTTAAGTCGCTTAATACACATATTACCAAAAGGATCTTTACCTATACAGCTAAAAAAAACGACAGGAAAACCTAATTTAGCTACTTGATCGGCAAATATTGCTGGTGCGCCACTTGGGAAAGGTCCAATAAATTCACCTGTTTGATCAAAACGTTGATTTTGCTTTTTTGCTAAAAACTCAACGAGCAATTCTCCAATAGTACAAATTTTAAATTGCATACTAAGTTACCTTTGAATTATGATAAGTTATGCAGTATTTGTTAATAGCGCGTTGTTTAAAATCTGAATCTAATAATTGTTGATGATATTCAGTAACAGCTGCTTTGGATAATATTACAACATCCATATGTATTAATTTTCCAATACTATAATTATCTGTAAATAAAAATCGTTGAGGTAAAACACCGATGGTATGATCAGCATTTTTAAATATCTGTTTATAAGTATTTTGCTGTTCACTATTTTCAATAATTAAATGATTATTATTAATAGCTGCTAATTCAAAAATGAAATGCGAAATATGAAATTGGTTAAGGATAGAAGTAATTGTATTATTATTTTGAAGAATATTCCCATTTTGTAAAACGCCCCCGACAAGAATAACTTCTGCATCAGAAAATTCTTTAACTAACTGAGCATTATTAATATCATTCATAATCAATCTTAATGACTTTTTGTTATGCAAAAAAGGAATAAGTTTTCGAATTAAATTACCATGACTTAAAAAAAGAGTATCGCCATCATTAATATAATTTAGACAATTTTTTACTAAATCTATTTCACCTCCATCTATACCTATATTAGTACAATTAGGGGGATCAATAGTTGTGTGATTAATCAAATTTTCAGGTGATATATAAATCGCTCCACCAAAAGAACGTTTTAGATATCCTTGTTGTTCCAAATAAGTTAAATCTTGTCGAATAGTAACATTCGAAACTCGAAGCATGTCAGATAACTCATCCACTTTTACTTCACCCTGTTTGCGTACGATTTCGACAATATCTAGTCGACGTTTTAATAGGGCTGAAGACGCTCTGGCCAAATTTTACTTCCTATATAACTGATAATTATAAAAACAAAGATAATAAAATTTATCATACTAGTGGTCAATATTAATTGATCTAATAATTAGCTAATTCTTTAAAAGATTTAAGAGCAATCATACTATTCTAACAACCTAATTTAGGTAACAGATAGTTAACCGCCAAAATTAAATTTTGGCAACAAATTTATTATGTTTCGAATATCAAAATTCATTTTTGTGATCTTCCTCACGCGATTAGCACTAGAATAACTTTCGTTTTGCAAGCATAATTTTAAATAATAACTTTCGATTTGAAAGTTATTATGTTTGTAATTTATAGAAAGTTAAGGAGAAAACACATGTCTATCATTTCTAGTCACAACATGTTAAAAAAAGCACAAAAAGAATGCTATGCCGTTCCTGCCTTTAATATCCATAATTTAGAAACCATACAAGTTGTAGTTGAAACAGTTTCTGAATTACAGTCTCCAGTTATTTTAGCTGGAACACCTGGTACTTATAGTTATGCTGGTACAGAAAATATCATCGCCATTGCTGAAGAATTATCAAGAAAACACAATATACCTTTAGCTGTTCATCTAGATCACCATGAAGAATATAACGATATCACTTACAAAATTAATGCTGGCATAAGATCGGTAATGATAGATGGGTCACATTTTCCATACGAAAAGAATATTGCCATTGTAAAACAAGTTGTTGAATATGCTCATCGATATGATGTCAGTGTAGAAGCTGAACTCGGACGCCTTGGTGGTGTAGAAGATGATTTAATGGTAGACGCTAAAGATGCCTTATATACAAATCCAAAACAAGCGGTAGATTTTATTGAAAAGACAGGTATTGATTCACTTGCAATTGCAATAGGCACAGCTCATGGTCTTTATAAATCTGAACCTAAACTTGACTTTGAACGTTTATCAGAGATTCGTTCTATGGTAGATATTCCGTTGGTATTACATGGTGCTTCAGGTGTTCCTGATAAAGATGTTCGCGAATGTATTAAACGAGGTATATGTAAAGTTAATGTAGCAACAGAATTGAAAATCGCTTTTTCAGATGCATTAAAACACTATTTTATTGAACATCCAGATGCTAACGATCCCCGTCATTATATGAAACCAGCAAAATCGGCAATGAAAGAGATTGTAAAAAAAATTATCACTACTTGTGGATGTGCAGGTAAATTGTAGAGGCCAATATAATGATCTATACATTAACACTTAATACTGCAATTGACATGAATATACATTGCCAAGGGTTAATTCCATATTCTGTCAATCGTACATCACATACTGAATACAGTCCAAATGGCAAAGCAGTTAACGTTTCAATAGTATTGCATAAATTTAACAAACCGACATGTGCATTAGGATTTTTTGGAGGATTTACCGGTAAATATATCGTTGAAGAATTAACTAAGATGCAAATTCAAACAATGCCTTGCTTTATTGACGATATTACTCGGATTAATATTTTTATTAACGATGGACAGAAGGAATATAAATTAGTTGGTAAAGGGCCTTTTGTTCCAGATAATAAAAAGGCAGAAATGCTAAATATTATCAGTAATCTTGAAAAAAATAGTTACTTGGTCATTAGTGGTAGTTTACCAAATAATATTGAATCTGATTATTATCAATCTATCATCGAGTTATGCCATAAACAAAATATACAAGTTATTTTGGATATCAGCCATCCAAAATTAAAACAATTACTCACTTATCGCCCTCTGTTAATTAAACCAAATGATGATGAATTGAATGATATTTTTGGATTGAAAACCCAAACAATTGAACAAGTCATAACTGCTTTAGAAACAGTGCATTCATTTGGCGCGCAAAATATTTTATTAACAATGGGATCTAAAGGTCTCTATTTTTCAAATGGACAGCACATTTGGTTTTGTGATGCCATTACAATCAAACTGATTAGCTCTGCTTGTGCGGGTGATGCATCACTGGCAGCTTTTTTAAGCGAATGGCTACCAGAACAAGAAAATATTGAGAATGCAATAAAAAAGGCCTCAGCAACAGGAGCTAATGTTGCTGAATCAGATGGCTTAGGTTTACTAGATAAAATCAGCTCCTATATGGACAAACTAACAGTAACCAAAATTAGATAAAAGGGGAATGTTATGAAAAAAATATTAGCCGTTACAGGATGCCCAACAGGCATTGCCCATACTTATATGGCAGAAGAAGCTTTGAAAACCGCAGCCCAAAAAGCAGGAATAGAAATAAAAGTTGAAACAAATGGTGCAGGAGGTGTTGATAATGCTATTACTGATGCTGAGATTGCAAATGCGATTGGCGTGATTATCGCAGCAGATAAAGACGTCAATCCCGACCGATTTAATGGATTACCTGTTATTGAAGTTCCCGTTAAAGATGGTATTCATAAAGCTGTAACATTAATTGAACAAATTACTTCTGGAACGATTCCCATTCGTAAAGGGACGCACAATAGTACTACTAACACAACATCATCAAATCAAGTCGTAGGAAAAGAGTCAATTGGACGCCAAATTTATAAACATTTAATGAGTGGTGTATCAAACATGTTGCCTTTTGTGGTAGCTGGTGGTGTCTTGATTGCTTTATCATTTTTATGGGGAATCTATTCTGCCGATCCTAATAATACTCAATACAATGAATTTGCAGCGTTATTGATGAAAATAGGTGGACAAGCATTTGGCATAATGGTGCCAATCTTTACTGGTTTTATTGCTTACTCAATAGGCGGAAGGCCAGCGATGGTTGCTGGGTTTGTTGGCGGATTAATTGCCAATGTCACTGGCGCAGGATTCTTAGGCGGTATTATAGCTGGCTTTGCTGCTGGTTACTTGATGCTTTTTGTCAAAAAATTACTTGATAGACTGCCTCGTTCATTTGAAGGCCTTAAATCCATATTTATTATGCCATTAATTGGTGTATTTGTAATTGGGGCAGGTATGTTCTTACTTGGTGGACCAATAGCAGGTATTAACAATGCAATGAAATCATTTCTTGAGTCATTACAATCTGCTAATCCTGTTTTACTTGGTATGGTTATTGGGGCAATGTGTTCATTTGACTTTGGTGGGCCTGTGAATAAAGCTGCCTATGTAACAGGTACGATGTTATTGGGTGAGGGTAATTTCTACTTTATGGCAGGTGTTTCGGCTGCTTGTATTGTTCCTCCTTTTGTTATCGCTTTTTCCACTACTATTTTTCGAGGTAAGGCTTTTACTGAAGAAGAACGTGCCGCAGGTATAGTAAATTATATTTTAGGAGCAACTCATATCACCGAAGGAGCCATTCCATTCGCGGCAAAAGATCCACTACGCGTAATTCCTATTATGATGTTATCTTCAGCTATCGCATCGGTACTAACATTTATTAGTCAAATACAAGTACCTGCACCTCATGGTGGTTTCTTAGTACTTCCATTAGTCAATAAACCATTTTTATGGGTCGGTTGTATTTTTACTGGCGCATTAGTTGGAGCAATATTGTTAGGTTTATTGCGTATTCATCAAAACCGACAATTAGCGACTAAAGTACATAAATAACTAACCATTTAATATGATATTTATCTAAATTAATAAGGAAATAAAATGAGCAATTTAAAACTAACAGTCGATGATATTTCAATCATTAATGGATGTTATTCTAAATCAGAGGCAATTCAAGCTGTAGCAGCAAACATGATTAAATCTGGTTTAGTCAAAGATGACTATACTCAAGCCATGTTTGACCGTGATGCACAAATTTCCACATTTTTGGGTAACGGTATTGCTATTCCACATGGCACTACAGACAAACGAAATAGTGTAATTGAAACTGGTTTGAAAGTAATATATTATCCGCAAGGCATAAATTGGGATGAAGATAACAATATTGCTTATGTGGTAGTCGGTATAGCAGCTAAAAATAATGAACATTTAGATATTTTACGGCAATTAACGCGAGCGGTTATTGCTGAAAATACAATAGAGCGAATTCAATCAGTTAAAAAACCAGAAGAACTATTAACAATCCTTCAAGGAAACTAATATAATCATCCCATGAGAAGAAATGATGTGAACTCATGGGAGGTTATCTCCATCTTATTGACGATTGATCAATTAAATCGGTTAATACAGTTAGTTTTTAAACTATATGAAGAATATTAGGTAGTAAAAAACTCCAGACGATTATTGATAATTGTTTCATTGGTAACCATTTCAAATGATTCCAAAATGCCTTCCCAAGTAATGCCTAGAACAATTAACACTCCTTCAAAATCATAATAATAACGTATCTGATCTCCCATAAACCTATCTTTAAATCTATAGTTATGATTAAATTCATCAGTTAACTCAAACGGGTGACCAATCTTAAAATCAAAACCAAGGTAACTTAAAATTTGATTAGCTTTATCAATTAAAAAAGCGTCATCCATAATATCTTGAATTGATAATGCCTCAACGCGATCTAAAATATAAAAAAATAGAATTTGATAACCACCTTTTCCTATGCCTTGGACATCAGCGTAACTAAAATCTTCTTTAAAAGTGTTATATTGATTTGAACAAAAAAAATCATCAATATTGAGCATACTAAATTTTGTTTTATCATACATATCAATTAAATCGCTTTTCTATTTCTAGTTTTCATCTTATTTAACTTATTGAACTATGATCAAGATAAAAATTTACTTTCTTTTTAAAATAATCCTTAAATCATCACCTATTGCTTTTACGGATTCAAATTGAAATTGAGGTGCTAAGGATAATTTTTTAAGATTAGGTAATACACATAAATCTTTTGCATTATGACCTAGCAATTTAGGCGCATAATAAATAATGAGTTCATCAACTAAATCTTGTTCAATCAACGCACCAGCAAGATGTGCTCCCGCTTCAACCCAAACAGAATTGATCTGATTTTTACCTAATTCCTTTAATAATTCGACTAGATCTATGTAATTTTGATCTGAAGATTCAATAATTAACTTGGTATTGGGTTTAATAATTGGGATATTTTGTTTACGCACGATCCATGTTTCACCTAATTGACTGAAGATATTTTCATTCCCTGTTAATCGATTTTGACTGTCTATGATAACGCGAACAGGTTGTCGAATATTTTCTGGAGGATAGATTTTTCTAATCTCATTAGATAATTCGTTATATCTAACCGTTAAACTTGCATTATCAGCTTGAACCGTTGCTCGGGTACTTAAAATACAACTAGCTTGAGCTCGATATTGTTGTACATCTTGTCTTGCTGTACTTGAAGTAATCCATTTACTTTCACCTGATGCCATAGCAATTTTACCATCTAACGAAGAAGCGAGTTTAAGTTGGACATAAGGTATGCCTGTGCGCATACATTTTAAAAAACCTTTATTAATGGCTTCAGCTTGTTCATATAAAACACCAACAATAACTTCAATTCCTGCGTCTCTTAATCGTTTAATACCATTACCCGCAACACTGGGATTAGGGTCTTGCATAGCAACAACAATACGAGTTATACCTGCTTTTATCAATGCATCAGCACAGGGAGGAGTTCGACCAAAATGACTACATGGTTCTAATGTCACATAAGCTGTTGCTCCTTGTGCCTTATTGCCAGCCATTATTAGCGCATAAACTTCTGCATGAGGCTCACCGGCTTTTTGATGATAACCTTCGCCGATTATATGATCATCTTTAACAATAACACAACCGACATTGGGATTGGGAGGAGTAGTAAAGCGTCCAAGTTTAGCAAGCTCAATTGCTTGCTGCATATAAAATTGATCTTTATCACTAATCATATTACGTATTTATTTTTGTTGTAATTTGGCAATTTCGTTACTAAACTGCTCAATATCATGGAAACTAAAATAGACTGAAGCAAAACGGATATAAGCAACTTTATCTAAATCTTTTAGTTCCTCAATAACATAATTACCGATAAGTTTAGCTGGTATTTCACGTTCACCCGTTGCTCTAATTTTTGATTTTATACGCGTAATTGCGTCTTCAATCGCATCCAGACCAACTGGGCGCTTTTCTAATGCGCGTTTTATACCATTACGTAATTTATCTTCATTAAACGGCTCACGAATTTTATTACTTTTGATAACATTAGGCATAATTAATTCAGCAACTTCAAATGTAGTAAAACGTTCATTGCATTCTACACATTGTCGACGACGACGAACTTGAAAACCCTCACCAACAAGACGTGAATCAATCACCTTGGTATCATCAGCATTACAAAACGGACAGTGCATAAAATTATCCTAATGATGTCACAATTAACACTACAATAGCTGAAAATATCAATTAAAACAAGGTTTCAATAATGAATGATTGTTACATTAATAAATTTGTAATTCTATTCATTTTAAACATAACTAGAATTAAGAAATAATCCTCATTAATTTATTAAAAAACTTTCATTATATTAATGAATATATACATTATTATTCATATCATTACTTTTATTGCCAGTATGCTATAATATTTGTAACTGCATAATAGTTATAACGTTTTTTAGTTATAGTTTTAAGGCTACATAATAAGAGAAACGAAATAGTGTAATTGAAACTGGTTTGAAAGTAATATATTATCCGCAAGGCATAAAATGGGATGAAGATAACAATATTGCTTATGTGGTAGTCGGTATAGCAGCTAAAAATAATGAACATTTAGATATTTTACGGCAATTAACGCGAGCGGTTATTGCTGAAAATACAATAGAGCGAATTCAATCAGTTAAAAAACCAGAAGAACTATTAACAATCCTTCAAGGAAACTAATATAATCATCCCATGAGAAGAAATAATGTAAACTCATGGGAGGTTATCTCCATCTGATTGACGATTGATCAATTAAATCGGTTAAAACAGTTATTTTTTAAACTATATGAAGAATATTAGGTAGTAAAAATCTCCAGACGATTATTGATAATTGTTTCATTAGTAACCATTTCAAATGATTTCAAAATGCCTTCCCAAGTAATACCTAGAACAATTAACATGTCTTCAAAATCGTAATAATAAAGCATATAATCTTTATTATAACTACCATCTTTAAATCTATAATTATGGTTAAATTCATCAGTTAACTCAAACGGGTGACCAATCTTAAAATCAAAACCAAGGTAACTTAAAATTTGATTAGCTTTATCAATTAAAAAAGTGTTATCCATAACTTCTTGAATTGATAATACCTCAACATGATCTAAAATATAAAAAAATTCAATTTGATAACCACCTTTTAGTATTCCTTGGACATCAGCATAGCTGAAATCTTCAATAGTTTGATATTGTTCTGAACTAAAAAAATCATCAATATTGAGCATACTAAATTTTGTTTTATCATACATATCAATTAAATCGCTTTTCTATTTCCAGTTTTCATCTTATTTAACTTATTGAACTATGATCAAAATAAAAATTTACTTTATTAACATTAGAAAGAGATTAAGGACTCGCCAATTATAAAAAAAATAAACAATAATCCAATAGATTAGGTTAATAAAAATAATAAAACAAAAATTCCGTCGCCAAACTAACGACGGAAATAAAGATTTACCAATCTAATTTAATTAAAAAATCACGCAATTTGGCAAAATCATCTGGCATATAATGAGAAAGTAATGTCATATCCGCACGTTCAGCGAGTGCTTTCGGTAGAGGAATTGATTTACCAAGAATGTCTTCTACCACTTCTTTAAATTTAGCTGGATGTGCAGTACCTAAAAATAATCCGTATTCCCCTTCTTGTAACTGCTCACGTAGTGCACGGTAAGCAATTGCACCATGAGGTTCGGAAAGATAACCTTTTTTATCAAGTTCCTGCACAGTCTGTTTGGATATTTCATCAGAGACCGCAGCATGACCAAGTGATTTAAGTGCCCACCCTTCTCGTTTATAAATTTCTTCAATACGAGGCCAATTATTAGGTTGGCTAACATCCATAGCATTAGATAGCGTTGCTACCGTTGCATGAGGTTCCCATTTACCTGTTTCTAAATAACGCGGCACTGTATCATTGGCATTAGTTGCAGCAATGAAACGTTTAATTGGTAATCCCATTGTTTTAGCAAGTAGACCTGCTGTTAAATCACCAAAATTACCACTCGGTACTGAGATCACTAATTGCTCACGTTGTGCTGGGGTTAACTGGGCGAAAGCTTCAAAATAGTAACAAATTTGTGCTAATAATCGACTAATATTAATAGAATTAGCTGAATTTAAACCAATGGCTGTTTTTAAATCTTCATCATCAAATGCTTTTTTAACTAACGCTTGGCAAGCATCAAAATCACTTTGTATCGCAATAGTATGAATATTATCGCCAAGCGTACAAAATAGCTTTTCTTGTAATGGACTAATTTTTCCTTCTGGATATAAAATCACGACTCGAATATTCGGTAAATGATAAAATGCATGAGCAACCGCTGCTCCAGTATCGCCGGATGTCGCAGTTAAAATCGTAATTTGTTTGTCAGCGGCAACTTGCACCAAAGCCTGAGCCATAAAGCGACCACCAAAATCTTTAAAGGCTAATGTTGGACCATGGTATAACTCTAATGAACCTATATCTTTTTCCACTGATTTGACTGGAGCAGGAAACTGAAAAGCATTTTTTACCAATCTATGCATATCAGTATCATCAATTTCATCGCCAATAAAAGCGGATAAAATCTTGGCGCTACGGCTTACAAAATCTAGTTTTAATAATGCTTCAATTTCATTTAGCGAAAATTTTGGTAAATCTTGAGGAAAAAATAGCCCCTGTCCTCTTCCTAATCCTTGTTGTACTGCTTGTGCAAAGCTAACTTGCTGTGTGTGATCTTTTAAGTTGTACAATTTCATAATATTTTCCGATTATCTTTATGCTTATATTGTTTACTTTATCTGTTAGTCATTTGTTGACCTATCGATAACGCTCTGGAAACTTTCATACTTTATATAGTAGATAGAGTTATATAACTCTTGCGCCTTGGTTATCTATCTTACAAATATGCGTAAAACCTTCCTCATTTTGTAAATAGCAATTTTTCAGTAGCAATTCAATTTGTTGCGCCGTTTCAAGTTTGTCAGCAATGACAAACATGGTCGGTCCTGATCCAGAAATACCCGAAGCTAAAGCACCAAGTTGTTTTACCCGATTTTGCGTTTCATCAAAGTTAGGTAATAGTTGTTTACGATAAGGTTCTGCAATATTATCGTGCAGCATTGTTGCAGCAAGTTTTGGTTGATTTGTGTAACAAGCGTGAATAAAACCACCAACATATCGACCATGGGCGACGCAATCCGCTTTTTGATATTGTGCAGGCAAAATAGCTCGCGCTTGAGCTGTCGATACCTTTATACCTGGATAGGCCATCACCCAATACCAATTGTCAAAATGTGGAATTGATTCACTAATAATCCCCATTTCATCAAGGATAAGTTGCATTCCTCCCAAATAACAGGGTGCAACATTATCGTAATGAACGCTTCCAGAAATCCGACCTTCAAGCTCTCCCATCATAGAAAGCATTTCAAACTCGCTAAATGGCTTATCAAAAAATTCATTTAAAGCAACCAATGCCCCTACTACCGAACATGCACTGGATCCTAATCCTGAACCAATAGGCATATTTTTTTCAAGTGTCATTCTAACTGGGAGCGTTTTACCCATCGCTTCACAAAAACGCTGCCAGCATTGATATACAATATTGTATTTAGGATCGCGTGGTAACTTCTGAACAAATATTCCTTTACTAGTAAGAGAAAATTCTGTTGCAGTTCCAACTGTGATCAGATCACCCAACATCACACCACTAATCGGATTAATGGCAGCACCTAAAATATCAAAACCAACACTGATATTTGCCATTGATGCCGGTGCATATACTGTTAAAGATTTATGACTCATTTAACCTCCGATTTTACCTGAGGTAGTGCGTAAAATATCAGCAAAAACACCCGCAGCAGTCACATCATTACCCGCCCCATAACCACGTAGTACTAATGGAATTGGCTGATAATAACGGGTATAAAACGCTAAAGCATTTTCTCCATTCTTAACTTTATATAAAGGGTCTTCACTATCAACCGCTTCAATTTTAACACTACATTGATTGTTTTCGATACTACCAACATATCGTAATACTTTTCCGTTTTTGGCTGCTTGTTCAGATTTTGCCTTAAATTCAGCATCTAATTGCGGTAATTTAGTCATAAACTCATCAATATTGCCTTGGGAATATTCAGCAGGTAAAACAGATTCAACATTAATTTGATCGAGTTCAAGCTGTAATCCCGCTTCTCGCGCTAAAATAAGTAATTTTCTAGCAACATCTGTTCCAGATAAATCATCTCGAGGATCTGGCTCTGTAAAACCTTTCTCTTTAGCCAATTTAGTTGCTTCAGACAATGACATTCCTTCATCAAGTTTACCGAAAATGAAAGAAAGTGAACCAGATAATATCCCTGAAAATTTAATAAGCTCATCACCCGCATTTAATAAATTTTGTAAGTTTTCAATTACCGGTAAGCCTGCACCTACATTAGTATCATATAGGAATTTGCGTTTACTTTTTGCGGCTTCTTGGCGTAAGCGTAAATAATAAGCCATAGAGCTGGTATTTGCTTTTTTATTTGGAGTAACCACATGGAAACCATTAGCTAAAAAGTCAGCATATTTGTCGGATACTTCGCTACTTGAAGTACAATCGACTAGAATTGGGTTAAGCAGTCGGTTATTTTTGGCAAATTCAATAATACTATCTAATGTGTATTTCATTTCACTCTGTTTGATTTGTTCACGCCAATTATCAAGAATAATACCATCTCGATTAAGCACGCTATGTTTTGAATTAAATAAACCGCATACCCGTAAATCAATCTGTTTATTTTTAAGCCATTTTTGTTGGCGGCCAATTTGATCGACAAGTGCACCACCAACACCACCAACACCAATTACAAAGACATCAAGCATTTTATCTGTTCCAAATAACATTTGATGAGCAACTCTTACGCCCATTACCGCAACATCATTATCAACCACAACTGAAATTGAACGTTCAGATGATCCTTGTGCAATAGCGACAATGTTAATATTTGCTCTAGCTAATGCAGTAAAGAAATTGGCTGATAATCCACGTAATGTGCGCATGCCATCGCCCACAACTGAGATAATAGCCAGTCTTTCAATAATTTCAATCGGTTCAAGTAATCCATCTTTTAATTCTAAGAAGAACTCATCACTTAAAGCTTCTTCTGCACGATAAAGTTCAGATTGCGGCACACAAAAACTGATACTGTATTCAGACGATGATTGTGTAATAAGAACAACAGATATTCCTGCATAAGACATCGCCGAAAAAACCCGAGCCGACATACCAACCATGCCTTTTAGACCAGGACCAGAAACATTAATCATCGCCATATTATTTAAATTAGTAATCCCTTTCACTGGAGTGGTTGAATCAACAACATTGGCGCCAATAAGTGTTCCTGGTGCATCAGGATTATTGGTATTTTTTATTAAACATGGAATTTGGAACTGTGCAATAGGTAAAATGGTTCTAGGATGAAGAACTTTAGCACCAAAATAAGAAAGTTCCATCGCTTCTTGATATGACATAGTTTTTAGTAATTTGGCATCAGGGACAGTGCGAGGATCACAAGTGTAAACACCATCAACATCGGTCCAAATTTCACAGCTATTTGCTCTTAAACAAGCTGCAAGAACCGCAGCCGAATAATCAGAACCATTACGACCAAGTACAACCAACTCACCTTTGTCATTACCCGCTGTAAATCCTGGCATTAAAATAATATTTTGCTGTGGAATGCACATCTGCGCAATTCGATGAGTTGATTCAGGAATATCAACCGTAGATTCTAAGTAGCTACCTTCAGCAATAAGCATTGCGACAGGATCAATTACGGTAATAGTGTGTCCTTTCGCCTTAAGCAGCTCTTGCATAATAGTAATTGACAGTTTTTCACCACGACAAATAATTGATGCATTAATACTATCTGGGCATTGGCCTAATAAGCGAATTCCTTCCAGTAATTGCTTAATATGATTTAATTCATTTAACGCAAACCTTTTCATTTCTTCATAAGCAAAATTAGGTTGTTCTTTTGCAAGCCCAGCTAATAAATCAGCAAAAATTTTTTCCGCATCATAAATATTGTTTTTGATATCTTGTCCGGCAACTGTTTTTTCAACCATTGCAACTAAATGATTAGTGATTTTAGCAGGTGCTGATAAAACAGTCGCTGTTTGTTCTTGTTTAGCATTATTTTCAATTATATCTGCTACTCGCAAAAAACGTTCTGCGTTAGCAACAGATGTTCCTCCAAATTTTAAAACTTTCATATCACACCTTACTTATCTTTTTTATTTATGCCATTACGATTCAAAATACAATTATTCGATTTTTTTAAATCGATAGGTATTATGAAAACCTTTTAGTGTTATAACATTAGTTATAATTTTATTTTCAAACTATAGTTAAATTTTAATAAAAATATTTATTACACAATAAAAAAACCCGCCTTTTAGCGGCGGGTTTTTTATATTTTTTGGGAAAAATCAACCCGCCCTAGATCGCGTAATAGTACCTAAGGTGCCAATAATGCCTGTCATACGGATTGAAATAATCATTATTTTTCCTAAAACTTTTTTACTTAAACTCTAAACAAAACAGCCCGACATTTTCATGTCAGGCTGTAATTTTAAAAAACTTTTTTGCTGTTTTCGTACTCATTAACAACTTTATTCAAAGCTTGATATATACTTTGCGCATCTTGTTTATTTAAAGCTTCATCAAGAATATTAAGATACGACAACATTAATTTTTGATTGTCTTCGGCAAATTGCGGTGATACTTCCTGATCTTCATATAACATGACATAAGTACGGGCAAATCCAAAGATCAAAAAATAGACCGATGCATTTTTCGGATCTTCTTGAATTAATGCTCTCATTGCCTTGCGTAGTTTTACATAACTATCCGTACCCGGCAAACTTGTCGCAAATGTTTTCGTTACTTCAGAAAATGTCATTGCCATAAACCTCAATCAAAATCACAAGATGAAAGGATAGCAACCCATCAACAGAAGTGCAAGTGTATTTTGTTTATTAAACATAGTTTTTTATTTTTAATAAATAGTATATGCCAATTAATACCAAATAATTTTATTATTGTAAATCCTTACAAACAGATAATCCGGCTGAAGCTTGTGCAACAGGCATTATCTCAATTGAGTTAACATTAAAGTGTGTTGGTGTATTTACTAACCATGATACGGTATTTGCTATATCTTCGGGTGTGATATAATCTACGCCTTTATATACTTCTGCCGCTTGTTCATTATTTCCATGAAACCGAACATTTGAAAATTCTGTACCGCCACACAAACCAGGCTCAATATTAGTAACTCTAATTTTTTTTCCTAAAAGATCTGTTCGTAAATTTGCACTAAACTGCTTAACAAATGCTTTCGATGCGCCATAAACATTACCGCCTTTATAAGCATAACTACCAGCTACTGAACCAAGATTAATAATATATCCAAAATTACGTTCGACCATTCCTGGTAAAATTTGATGAGTTAAATGTACCAAGCCTATTATATTGGTTTCAATCATAGTTTCCCAATCATTATAGTCTGCTTGGTATGCTGGCTCTAATCCTAGAGCTAATCCTGCATTATTAATTAAAATATCAATTGGTTGGAACTCTTTAGGAAGTTGTAACAAAATTGATTCTACTGCATCTTTTTTTGTTACATCTAAAGACAATGGTAAGAAGTTTGAACCTAATTCATCAGATATCTTTTGTAGTTTATCTGTTCGTCTAGCGACACCAATAACTTTATAGCCATCTGCTATTAACTTGCAACAAATAGCTTGTCCAAATCCAGAGGAAGCGCCTGTAACTAAAGCAATATTCATAGTAAAACTCCTTATAGGCTTAAAGACAATATAGATATGAGTATATTCTTATAATCGATATGATAAATATGCAAAAAGTGGTAAATACATAATTATACTTAAACGTATAGTTAATCTGAAACTTCTTGACAACAATGCAATATAACTCTTATAAAAAACCCGCTAATAAAGCGGGCTTATATTTAAATTTCATTTAGCTGGTTCTTCTGATGGTTCTTCGTCTTTCAATGGAACAATCAGTGTATCAATATGAGTATTATTGATTAATTGACGAGCAGAAGACATTAACTTACTCCAAAAATCCTGATGATGGCCACATACAACAAGATCAGCGCCATATTCGTGAATTGCTTCAATTAATACTTGACCAAATTCACCATTTCCTGAAAGTGTGTGTGCAATAGGATATCCTGCATCATCAGCCAGTTTATTCAAAGCAATGTGCGCATCTTCTGTGATTTTGTCTTTCATATCATTCATATTAATATCAACTAACCCTGTATATAGATCAGAATAGTTAATACCAACGTGGATCAAAGAGATTTGAGCATTATATGGTCTTGCCATAGAGACCGCCTTTTCGACAAGAACTTCACTTTCAGGTGATAAATCCACTGCGACTAATATATGTTTATAAGCCATGATATTTTACTCCTTTCTATTTTGACGCTCAGGTTAAATTTTAAATTTATACTCTCTTTTTACTACTAAATTAATTTTTGAGCAAGCCAAAAAAGTGACCCAGATAACAAAATTGAAATCGGCAATGTCAAAATCCATGTTAATGCAATATTTTTAATCGTTTTGCTTTGTACACCACCACCATCAACAATCATTGTTCCAGCCACCGATGACGAAAGGACTTGAGTAGTTGATACTGGCATACCTGTATAGCTAGCAATACCAATTGAAAGTGCTGTAGTAATTTGCGCCGAAACACCTTGAGCATAAGTCATCCCTTTTTTACCAATTTTTTCACCAATGGTAACAGCAACTCGACGCCATCCAATCATAGTACCAATAGCAAGCGCTGAAGCAACAGAAATAATGATCCAGATAGGTGCATATTCAATTGTTTTAAGTAAGTCATTATTGACCGATTTTAAATATTGTTTATCTTCTGATGAAATATTTGGTTGTTTAGCAACATGTGAAACAGTATCGGACAAGCAAAGTAGTATACGTCTAGCTTGTGAACGTTGCTCAACAGTAAGAGATTCATAATCATTCATTTTATTAAATAGATTATTAGCAATATTTAATGTAATAAAAGAACGCGAATAATCACAATGATATTGATTTAAATCGCTGATAGGCGCACTAGAGTCAACTGTAGATTGAGAGCCAATTACAGTTGTTAAATCTTGATTATGAGTGACAAAATAGTCTTCAATATTATGGATAGCATTACGGGTATTGGTTATATCATAAGTTGACGCACT
Organism: Gilliamella apicola; assembly: GCF_000599985.1. NCBI lineage: Bacteria > Pseudomonadati > Pseudomonadota > Gammaproteobacteria > Orbales > Orbaceae > Gilliamella > Gilliamella apicola. Next base: position 502,002 of record NZ_CP007445.1, on the reverse strand, counting down.
CATATTAACAATAAAACCTGCCGGAGCAATGCCCATCAGTACTAACATTAATAAACCAATTCCTTTTTGACCATCGTTAGCGCCATGTGAAAAGCTAACACCAGCTGCTGATATAATAAGCATTATGCGAATCCAAAATGGAGGCTTTTTCTTACCATAGAGTTTTTCACGTTGCTCTGGTGTCATGAAAATACGTTCTCTTTTTCTACTACTTTTTTTGCTTTGACTTTTACGTGTCCAATATTTACGTAGTAAAAAAATCATTAAACCAGCAATAATAAGACCAATCACTGGCGAAATAATTAATGATAAAAAGATTTGAATCATCTTCGGAATATTAAGTGCATCAATAATTGATGTATCCATAATAAATGCATTAGCAAGTGCTACACCAATAATTGAACCAATTAAGGTATGAGAACTTGATGCTGGGATACCAACATACCAAGTTCCTAAATTCCAAATAATTGCTGCGAATAAAATAGAAAATACCATTGCAAGCCCATGTGTAGAACTTACATTGAGTAATAAATCGGTTGGTAATAAGTGCACAATCGCATAAGCAACACTGAGGCCACCAAGCAACACACCGAAGAAATTAAACACTCCTGCCATAAAAACGGCAAGTTGCTCTTTCAATGCTCTGGTATAAATAACCGTTGCAACAGCATTGGCTGTATCATGAAATCCATTTATAGCCTCGTAAAAAAGCACAAATAACAATGCAAAGACTAATAATACAATAGTTGAAAATTCTAAATCAGAAAATAGATGAAACATAATAGATCTTTCTGTTGTTAATTAACGGTACTATTATCCTTTAGAATAGGATAATGAGCAAAACAATTTTTACATTTTTCGTTTAGCATATCGGGCAGCTAAAAAAGCACAGATCATTAATTGAATCTGATGAAAGATCATTAAAGGTAAAATCATAATTCCCATAATCGACATTGGAAAAATAACACCGGCCATGGGAATACCACTAGCTAAACTTTTTTTTGAACCACAAAATACGATTGTAATTTCATCTTCTTTGCTAAAACCAAATAGTCTTGCACTATAGGTCGTGATCAATAAGACAATAACTAATAATACAATTGAAAAAAATATTATGTTTAATAACGATAAAAGGCCAACTTGTGCCCAAATGCCATTAATAACTGCATCACTGAAAGCGACATAAACCACTAATAAAATTGATAAACGATCAGTTTTAGAAATGATATTTTTGTATTTTTCTATCCATTTGATTATAAAGCGACGCGATAAATGACCAATAATAAAAGGTAACATCAATTTTAACATTATTGAGGTAATTGCATCGAATATATTCATTGAAGCAACAGCTTGAGTATTCATTAATAACCCAACTAAAATAGGAGTAATAAAAACACCCAATAATGTCGATGCTGAAGCACTACAAATTGCAGCCGCGACATTACCTCTTGCTATCGAAGTAAACGCTATAGCTGATTGTACTGTTGCTGGTAAAACACAAAGATACACAAAGCCTAAATAAAATTCTTGTGATAAAAAAGTTGGCACTAAAAATTGCATCATGACGCCTAAGATAGGAAAAACCACAAAGGTCGTTGCAAATATTAACAAATGTAATCGCCAATTTTTTATGCCAATAATAATGGATTGAAAAGAAAGTTTAGCGCCATGCATAAAAAATAACAATCCAATGGCAAAAGTTGTAAGGTGCTCAAAGAATATTTTAGTTTGTCCCTTACAAGGTAAAATACTTGCAGTAATAACAACACAAATTAAAGTCAATAAGAATGGATCGATCTTCAAACGTTGGAGTATATTCATAGTTACCAATCTTTTTTGCTAAAAAAATCGCCACAATAGTGGCGATATAGTTTAAAGGTAAGAAGACTTATTCTAAGAAGCTACGAAGAACATCCGAACGACTTGGATGACGTAATTTACGTAATGCTTTAGCTTCAATTTGACGAATACGTTCACGTGTCACATCAAATTGTTTACCTACTTCTTCAAGCGTATGATCAGTATTCATATCAATACCAAATCGCATACGTAATACTTTTGCTTCGCGTGGTGTTAAACCAGATAAGATATCACGTGTTGCACTACGCAAGCTTTCAGATGTTGCTGCATCTAATGGTTGCTCTAATGCGGTATCTTCAATAAAGTCACCTAAATGTGAATCTTCATCATCACCAACTGGCGTTTCCATTGAGATTGGTTCTTTAGCAATCTTCAACACTTTGCGAATTTTATCTTCTGGCATTTGCATACGTTCAGATAATTCTTCTGGTGTCGGTTCGCGACCAATTTCTTGTAACATTTGGCGTGAAATACGATTTAACTTATTAATCGTCTCAATCATATGTACTGGAATACGAATTGTTCTTGCTTGGTCGGCAATTGAACGTGTGATGGCTTGTCTAATCCACCAAGTTGCATAAGTTGAGAATTTATAACCTCGACGGTATTCAAACTTATCTACAGCTTTCATCAGACCGATATTACCTTCTTGAATTAGATCTAAGAACTGTAATCCACGGTTAGTGTATTTTTTTGCTATAGAAATAACTAAACGTAAGTTTGCTTCAACCATTTCTTTCTTAGCGCGTCGTGCTTTTGCTTCACCAATAGACATACGACGATTAATATCTTTAATTTGCTCAATAGAAAGATTAGTTTCCGTTTCAATTTGTTGCAACAAATTAACTTGTGCAGCAATTTGCTCCTCGAAATCTTTTAAATTAACCGCAAAAGCGCTTTTCGAAGTTAATGCTTTATTATACCAATCCATGTTATTTTCATTTCCAGTGAAATAATTCATAAATTGTTTTTTCGGCATCTTACATTGTTCAACGCAGATCTTCATAATCACACGTTCATGTGCTCTTACGCGATCCATCATACTTCTCATATTGTTGACAAGTATATCGAATTGTTTAGCGACTAAACGAAATTGTTTGAAAATCTCTGATAAATTTTCGATCTCTTTTTGTGCTTTTTTGTGGCCTCGTCCATATTTTTTAATAGCTTCAGAAGTTTTATTGTGCTGTTCTTGTAATTCAGCAAATTTTGCCCTAGCTACTTCAGGATCAATCGAAACATCTTCATCAGCAGATGAATCCCCATCCTCATCTTCATTTTCATCGTCACTATCGTCGATTTCGATCTCGGCTTCACTGTCCTCTAAATCTTCAGGCAATTCTTCGGTTACTTCCTCTGCATTTGGATCAACAAAACCAGTAATTATATCAGACAACCGAACTTGTCCAGTTTCAACTAAGTTATATTGCTCAAGTAGATAAGTAATCGCTTCTGGGTATTCAGACACTGAAGTTTGAACCTGATTAATGCCATCTTCAATACGTTTGGCAATGTCAATTTCACCTTCACGAGTTAAAAGCTCTACTGCTCCCATTTCTCGCATATACATACGAACAGGATCAGTTGTTCGACCTATTTCTGACTCAACATTAGATAATACTAATGCTGTTGCTGCTTCAACGGCTTCTTCATCAGGGACATTATCTGAAAGTAATAACTCATCAGAATCAGGGGCTTCTTCAAGAACTTGAATCCCCATATCATTAATCATTTGGATAATATCTTCAATCTGATCTGAATCAATAATCTCTTCAGGCAAGTGATCGTTGACATCAGCATAGGTTAGGTATCCTAGCTCCTTACCACGAATGATTAGGAGTTTTAGCTGTGATTGAGAATTTTGCTCCATAAAAGGTATCCACTTTTAGTTATTTGGTCATGTGTATATTATATATGTAGAACATTAGCTGTTATCTACGTATACCCTATATATTTAGTCTTTTTTTGATAAAACAAGTATTAATGTCGCTAATTCTTTTTTCTCTGCGGTATTTAAGCCAGAGACTCTCTCTTTTGCGATTAGTTCATCTTGTCTTTGGGCGAGTATATTATCATATAACTCTTTTAAAGTATGTGTAAAAATCGATTCTATATCATCATCTTGATAATGAAACTCCCAAGTTGCTAAACGACTAAGTTGTTTATAAAACGGTCTTTCTAAACACTCTGTTAATATTTGTGCAGTAGTTATATTAGGATAGCGCTGACATAATTCAAGTAGTTCAATAAAAATATCAATACCAGCCATCTTCACTTGACCAATAGCATTAATATCAGACACAAGTTGCGCAAGATTAGGATATTGAAGCAATAAACCAATCAAAATACGCATTGTTGTTAACTTCATTTGTGCTATTGGTACAGTTTTAGAAATCTTACTTTCATATTTTTGGCGATTTGATTGCATTAATTGTTCTATTTGAGACAAATCAAGTAATCCTAAATAACGCCCAAGTTGTTGTAATAAGTTTAATCGGAAAGCTTTTGCTTTTATTTGTTCAAGTAAAGGAAGCGCCAATGAACTTAATTTAGCTTTTCCTTCAGGTGTTTTCAAATCAACTTGCTTTAATAATTCATCAAATAAAAATTTAGATAGGTTTGGTGCCGTTTTCAAGTAGTCTTCAAAACCAGTTTTACCGACTTTACGTACAAAACTATCTGGATCTTCATCTTGAGGTAAAAAGGTAAATATTATCTCTTTACCATCAATCAAGCAGGGTAATAAAACATTTAGTGCTCGCCAAGCAGCATTCCTTCCTGCATTATCTCCATCATAACAAAAGATTACAGAATCTGTAGCTCTAAACAGAAGTTTAATATGTTCTTCTGATGTTGCTGTCCCCAGAGCTGCCACCGCATAATCAATACCATATTGAGCTAGAGATACAACATCCATATAACCCTCTACAATTATTAATTGTTTCGGATTGCGGTTAGTTTCTAAAGCTTCATAAAGTCCATATAACTGAAAACCTTTATGAAAAATAGGCGTTTCTGGTGAGTTTAAATATTTTGCCGAGTCATTAATGATAGTTCTTCCACCAAAGGCGATCACATTACCTTGTCTATCACGAATTGGGAACATTATTCGCCCGCGAAAGCGATCGAATCGATTACCTCTATCACTATTAACTGACATCCCTGCTTTATCATATAATTCTGCTTCGTTTTTGGTCTTTACAATATTTTGAAAAGTTAATTGGCTCGAACTAGGTGCGTAACCAATTTTATACCTAGCTATAATTTCTGTATTTAGCCCACGTTGTTCCAGATATTTATGTGCATCAATCGAGGTTGATAATGCTAATTGCTGTTGGTAAAAATTGGTTATTTTAGCCATTAAAGTATACAGATCACGGCGAATATTTCGAGATTCAATCTGTTTTGATTGAGCCAATTGGTTATTATCATTATCCGTATAAGGAACTTGAATTCCTTGCATACTAGCTAATTCTTCAATGGCTTCAGGAAAAGACAAACGTTCATATTGCATTAAAAAGTTCACAACTGAACCAGATGCCCCACAACCAAAACAATAATAGATCTGTTTTTTTTCATTCAATGAAAAAGAGGCAGTTTTTTCATCATGAAAAGGGCAACAACCAAAATAGTTATTCCCCTTTTTTTTCATTTTGACACGTTTGCTGATCACATCAAGTATACTTGCGCGAGCAATCAAGTCCAAAATAAAATCGCGAGGAATAAGACCTTTCATGATAATTCAACCGATATTGGCACTATATGCAAAAACGACAAGCCGTATGTATATGTACGGCTTGTAAAAAGTTTTTTATAAAAAATAGATAAAATTGACTTGTTATATCAATTTAAACTTTTAGTATAAATATTAATACTGACGAGTACGACGAGCGTTTTCTCTTTCTAATTTTTTAGCGTGACGTTTTACAGCAGCGGCTTTTGCTCGTTTACGAATAGTAGTTGGTTTTTCGTAAAATTCACGATTACGAACTTCAGCTAAAACTCCTGCTTTTTCGCAAGAACGTTTAAAACGACGTAATGCTACATCGAAAGGTTCATTTTCACGTACTTTAATTACTGGCATGTGCCTCTCACCTCAAATTTGTTTAATATCACAAAGGACTAAAAATTAGTGCGCAATTTTACCTCTAATAGATATATGTTGTAAAGTAAAATATCCAATTATTGTATCATAACAAATTAATTTGCTAATCTCCCTACTCAATTAGATAATAAAACCATTTTTATTAAAATAGATAGGTATTTTTATGTCATCATTCATCACAGGTCAGTTCCCCAAGCGTCGCTTACGCCGTAATCGTGTTTATGATTTTAGTCGCCGTTTAATTGCAGAAAATCAGCTAACGATTAATGATCTAATTTATCCTGTTTTTATCGTTGAAGGTAACAATATTACTGAATCCGTTTCATCTATGCCAAACGTTTATCGAATGAGTATTGATATACTGTTAAAAGAAGCTGAATACGTAGCTAAACTAGGTATCCCTGTTCTTTCATTATTTCCAGCAATTGAACCAGAAAAAAAATCATTACTCGCGCAGGAAGCTTATAATGAAAATGGATTAGTACCCAAAGCGATTCGAGCATTAAAAAAAGAGATTCCTGAGCTAGGTATCCTAACTGATGTGGCACTTGACCCTTACACTACGCACGGACAAGATGGCATTATTGATGAACATGGTTATGTACAAAATGATATATCTGTCGAAATTCTTGTTAAACAAGCTTTAATTCAGGCTCAAGCTGGTGCAGATATTATCGCGCCAAGTGATATGATGGATGGGCGCATCGGCGCAATTCGCGATGAGTTAGAAAATCATAATTTTGTTAACACTCAAATCATGGCGTATTCAGCTAAATATGCTTCAAGTTTTTATGGTCCGTTTCGTGATGCAGTTGGATCCGCTCAAAATATAAAAGGTGGTAATAAAAAAACTTACCAACTCGATCCTGCTAATAGCAATGAAGCTTTGCAAGAGATTTATCAAGATCTTAGTGAAGGTGCCGATATGGTCATGGTTAAACCTGGTATGCCTTATCTTGATATGGTTAGAAGAGTAAAAGATACCTTTGCCGTACCAACGTTTGCCTACCAAGTTTCAGGCGAATATGCCATGTTATGCGCAGCGATTGGGAACGGTTGGTTAGATGAACAATCAGCAATTATGGAATCCTTACTTTGCTTTAAACGTGCTGGTGCTGATGGAATATTAACTTATTTCGCTAAACAAGTAGCTGAATGGTTAATTCAAAAGCAATAAGATTTATTAACTCATAATAAAGTCCCCATGTTTATATAGTGGGGATATTTATTTAATAAGTAAAAGACTTCATTTATTTTACTGAATTTGTTCATTCTGTTTTTTAAAAAATTAGCAGTTAATTTTTAAAAACTCTTCAAACATTCCCAATGTGTCTAACACTATTTCGATTTTATTTTAGTGTTTTAATTTTAAAGCATGATCCATTCAATATTTATTTTTCCATCAATTTCAAAAAATTAATAATTAAAATGATTTTATGCCAACATAAAATTAACAACCTGTATTTAATTAAGCGTGTAAAAAAGTTTAAGGAAAACTATATGTTTATATAAAAATCTGTTAATATTTCAGCTGATTAGTGACAAGGGAATGAAAAATGATTTATGAACTCATACCGATAGAATTACATAAAGAGCTTAATGATTTTCGTAATGATTTAGAGAGAATAGCTTCGCAACATGTTGAAGTTTGTCCTTTTTGTGATAAAAATCATTTTCATTTAATCCGTTCAAAACCAATTACCACTTACCATTGTAAAACTTGCTATAAATATTTTACGGCAGCAACCAATACATCTTTTAACCGTCTAACGCCTTTTAACTGGTTGGAAACCATTTTTGTTAGTCGTATAAAAAACTATAGTTATAAAGCAATAGCAAATGTATTTGACTGCTCAATTGAGAAAATAATGCGCCGTGACCATGCTATAATTAATTACTTAAAACTACATTATTCATCATTATATAAATGGTACATCAACAAACAACAGACAACCTTAAATCCAATCTTGATTGAACAACATAATTATATTAAATCAAAAATAAATACTTTACTAAATATGCAAACACCGATTTGTTTACACTGTAACTCAACTGAAACGGTCAAAATAGGCAAACGCACATGTTACAGATGTAAACGATGTCGACATAGTTTTAATCTTTTAAGCAATACTAAACTAAACCGTTTACCCAAACCTGAATTATGGTTAAGCTTTATTAATTTACTTATAGCAGGCGAAAACAATACACAAATAGAAAAAAAACTAAAATTGACGAGCAATACCGTAAAGCGATGGCGAGCGGTATGGTGTGAAATGATGATAAATTGGGATTGTGAAGCTCTCTCTATTTGGTGTAAAGGCCATTAAACGTAAACATAGCCTGATGAATTACTGTCTCATATTTTACTCCAAATATTTTTAAACAATAATGTTAATAATGGAAAATAATGTTATGAAAAAATATATCTCTCTTTTATATATAAGTTTATACAGCAGTATATTATTAATTAGTGGTTGTGATGACAAAAAAACAACTAATACAGGCTCAACTCAAATTTCGGTTATTAACAGTTATCTTTTTCATACGGAACCAGAATTATTACCTAATAACAAATTATTTAAACAGCAAAAAATTGAAGGTTCATCAAATAAACTAATTAACTACGATAATCTAGGTTATGTAGCTAATTATAATTTAGAAGGACTATATGGTGAAATCAATTATGATAATGCCAAATATATTTACGGAATGAAAGAAACTAGAAATGAATATGGAATTACTTTTGACAATGCAAGAAACATTCTTGGCATGAAAAATAGTAATGGAGATATTGTTGCTATTTCTGAATTTGACGAGCAAGGCCATTTAGTTGAAACAACTTTATCTCACTTTGCAGAAAATAATATTATTTTTAATAGTAAAATAATTTATGAACAAGATCGAGTTGAGATGGTTTTATATAATGCTTATATTCCAGTTGATGAAAAAACCAAATTTCCTGTATTAGTACAAGAAAAAGATATTATTTACAATGATAATTATCAATTAGAAAAAACTATCACTAAGTCATTTAAACTATCATCGAATGGTGACATCATAATTAATAATAAAAATGAACAAGAAGTTGAAATAACTGAAACTTGTACTTATTCTGATTATAATGAAAACCAAGATTGGACAAAGGCAATCTGTATAACTACTGGCAATGAGTCAAAAACCGTTAATTTAATAAGAACCATTGAATATCAATAGGTTTATTTATTACCTTTTAATAATAAAGAAAATATGATTAATCATGACAATACTCTTCATATTCCCGACAAAGTATAATGGTATCTTCAATTAAGCGCCGAGCAATAGTCCCATATTCTGGAATTTTAGGCAACTGAGAGTAATGATACCAATTTGCTTCAACTAACTCGCTAGTATCTACATGAATTTCACCACTTTCATAGTCTGCCAAATAAGCCATCATCAATGAATTAGGAAACGGCCAAGGCTGCGAACCTACATAACGAATATTTTTAATTGTTATTTTTGCTTCTTCAAATACTTCTCTCTTAACAGCCATTTCCATCGTTTCACCAATTTCAGTGAAACCGGCTAAAACAGTATATAAATTATCTTGATTATGTCTAACATGTTTTGCCAATAATATTTTATTTTTATTGCGAATAGCGACAATTATAGATGGCGAAATTTGTGGATAATAGCGTTCATTACAGTTGTGGCACATACAACACCACTCTGTTGTACTAATATGCATTTCGTGGCCACAATAACCACAATATTTATGAGAACGATAGAACTCTGATAATTGAACGGCTCGTCCAGCCATATAAAATAATGATTGTTCAGTATTATCAAGCAAAGATCGAATTGAACTCATTGCTGTTTTCATTTCATGGCAAATAAGCCAAGCCGTTTGCCCATTCCACTCACCAATAGATTGAGCAAGTAGATTTGTAAAACCCAATTGGCTAGCATTTCCAACAGGGACTTCACCATTTGGTAACCATAGTCGTCCATTTTTACTGACAAACCAATAACCTGTTTCATTACCGTTCAAATTTATTTGTTGCTGTATATTCATATTAATTTACCAAAAAACAACTAAAAAGGAGGGTTTTAACCTCCTTTTATCAATATTATTTCTTTTTCTTCTCGTGAAGTCCATTTTTCTCAAGTTCCCAATAAATGATACGTTGCTGGGCAATTGTAAATAAATTACTTACAATATAGTATAAAACTAAACCTGCTGGAAACCATAAGAAAAATGCCGTAAAAAACATAGGCATAGCAGTCATTAAGCCTTTTTGTAATGGGTCAGCCGCTGGTGTTGGAGACATCATCTGAATTAACAACATGGTACCGCCCATTAATAAAGGAAAAATATAATAAGGATCTTGTGCGGATAGGTCATAAATCCAAAGCGCAAATGGAGCATGACGTAGCTCTACAGCATTACCTAACACATAGAATAGTGATATAAAAATTGGCATTTGACTAAATATTAGCAAACAACCACCTATTGGATTTACTTTTTCTTGTTTATAAATCGCCATGGTTTCAGCACTCATTTTTTGTTTATCATCACCATAACGTTCTTTCAATGCTTCTATACGAGGTTGTAATAACTTCATTTTTGCCATTGATCGATATTGTGCACGAGTTAATGGAAATAAAATACCACGGACAATAAAAGTAATAATAATAATTGCGATGCCCCAATTACCAACAAGACTATGAATAAATTTTAATAAATAAAATAGTGGTTGTGATAAGAACCATAACCAACCATAATCAACGGTTAAATCAAGATGATTGGCTGTCTCTTTCAATTGGTTTTGAATTTCTGGTCCCAACCATAATTTTGCACTAATAGTTTGACTATTACCTGGTTGAATAATAGTTGATTCACCTTTGAAACCAATTGTTGCTTGAGATTCGTTAGCTGTAGCCCGAGTATAAAATAAATTATTTTGATCCTGAGCTGGTACCCATGCTGTTACAAAATAGTGTTGTAGCATTGCAACCCAACCCGTTTGGGTACTCACATCTAAAGCTTTATCTTTTACCTCATCAAAACTATATTTACTATAATTAGTATTAGAACTAGAATAAGCTGCACCACGAAAAATATTTAGACCTAATCCTCTGCCACCTTCAGTCACAGTATCTTCAGGTAACTCTATAGTTTGTTTTAATTGACCGTACATCGAAACATCAATAGGATTTTCACTTTGGTTATTTATATCATATTGAACATCAATAGCATAATTACCGCGGTGCAATACATAATATTTAGTATAGCTAACACCACTAACCTGATAAGTCAATGGTACGCGCAATTCATCTTGTCCATCAGCCAATACGTATTCGGTTTGTTCTGTTTGATATACTGGTCGTTTTGATCCTTGAATTGCATTATCAGGACCATCTTTACCAGTTAGACCGCTTTCAGCAATATAAACAAAATTAGGAGTTGATTTTAATAATTGGAAAGGCGTACCAGAATGAAGTGTCTGATCATATTTTAATAATTGAGCAGCTTGCACATCGCCGCCATAAGTATTGATAGTAAGTGATAATACATCTGACTTTACAGTGATTGTTTTACCAACCACGGTACTATCTTCACCTAGCTGTTGTGTTAACTGGTTAATCACAGGCGGCTTAGGAGCATGATCTTCTTCCCATGCTTTCCAAATTAAAAAAGATACAAAAAGTAAAGCAATGACTAAAATATTACGTTGAGATCCCATTAGTGTTTTTCTCTATTGGTTTTAATTTTTGGAGGAACAAAATCTTCTCCTCCTTCATGTAAAGGGTGACATTTTAATACACGTTTAACCATTAGCCAACTACCTTTTATTAATCCAAAGCGTCTTAATGCAATTACAGCATATTGTGAACATGATGGTGTAAAACGACATTTAGGACCTAATAAGGGACTAAGGATACGTTGATATATACGAATAAAAAAAATAAAAATATTAATTATCAATGAATTAAATGCATAAACATGCCTTTTTATTATTAATTTTAATTTATTTAAATTTTTTGCTTGGTTATGATTCGTTGGCATAGTTTATCAAATATCTCGACTATTTGTTGATTTTCTAAGTCAGTGACAGGAGATTTAGCCATCAGAATAAAATCAATATTAGGAAATTGATGTTGATGATAACGAAAATATTCTTTCACAAGTCGTTTGATACGGTTACGTTCATGGGCTCGCTTTACTTGCTTTTTAGCTATGGCAAATCCCAAACGAGCATGTGTTAAATTATTTTTACGGGAGACAAGCGTAATAAAAGGAGATCCAGCCCTGATGGATTCTTGGAAAACATAATTGAAATCAAAGGGAGTTAACAATCGCAACTCCCGAGGATAAGTGAATTTAATCACTCAACTTTAAATCAGCTAGCAACAGTTAAACGAACACGGCCTTTAGCACGACGGCGAGCAAGAACTTGACGACCGTTTTTTGTTGCCATACGAGCACGGAAACCGTGAGTTCTATTGCGTTTTAATACTGATGGTTGAAATGTGCGTTTCATGACGATTTATATCCAAATCTAATTTATCAACAAGGTTGTAGAGTGTAAACTCCACAGCATTAATTAAAGAGGTCGGAATTATAGTGTTTATTTCCTTTGTCGTCAATGAGATTTTAACAGATAAATTTTTAAGAAACCCATTAACACCTGATTAAGATGAAATTATATAAAAAACTGGTATATACCCTATTAATTTAGGCATATATTTTAATTCTTATTATCAATAAATTATCAGCAAAATAATAGTTTATGAGATTAATTTATCTTCTTTATAGATTGATATAATGTATCAAAAACATTCCAAAAAAGAGATACGAAAATTAAATTTCTTAATCACTAAATGCAATGACACGCTTACTTTTTTCACCACCTATTTCACGTGCTAATTTAGGCACTAAATACCCTGAAACTTGAGCTGCTAGTTGTTTCATTATTTGTTTGGCTTTTTCATCATTTACCATAAAGTGAGCAGCCCCCTGCACCTTATCAAGTAAATGGATGTAATAAGGCAAAATGCCAATATCAAATAGCTTATTACTTAATTGCGCTAATGTTTCGGCTTTATCGTTAACATTTTTTAATAAAACGCTTTGATTAAACACAGTTACACCCTGATATTTTAATAGTGAAATAGCTTTAGCTACATTTTCATCAATTTCATTTGGATGATTGATATGAGTAACCATGATAATTTGTAATCGACTTTTAGCAAATAGCTGACATAGCTTTGATGTAATTCTTGATGGTATCATAACAGCTAAACGAGTATGAATTCGTAACCGTTTGATGTAAGGTATCTTTTCTAATTCTTTTATCAAAAATTCAATCTCATGATCTTTAGCCATTAAAGGATCTCCTCCAGAAAGAATAATTTCATCAAGTTCTGAATGATTAGCGATATAATCAAGCGCAATACTAAGATTCTTTTTATTTCCTTGGTTTTCATGGTAAGGAAAATGTCGCCTAAAACAATAACGGCAATTTATCGCACAAGCTGTTTTAGTAATTAATAAAGCACGATTATGATATTTATGTAGTAATCCTGGAATAGTATTTTGTTGTTCCTCCAAAGGATCATTACTATATCCATCTACATGAATCATTTCACGATCATCGCAAAGGACTTGTAATAACAATGGATCTTTATAATCTCCCTTTTTCATTCGATTTATAAAAGCCATAGGAACACGAAGCGGAAATTGTTTTTTCGCTTGTAACATAGGAATTGAAATGGAATTAGGATCTAATTCTAAATAAGAATAAAGTTCCTTGATATCTGTCACGACATTGTTTAGATCTAATATCCATTCATCTTTATTATTTGGTAGTTCAATTTTTTGCTGTATAATATGGCTCATTTTTGTAATTCAGAATGATAGTTGGAGCTTTTATGGCATCTTATAGTACAAATGAGTTTAAAGCTGGTCTTAAAATAATGCAAGATGGCGAGCCTTGTGTAATTGTTGAAAATGAATTTTATAAGCCAGGTAAAGGACAAGCAATTAACCGAGTAAAAATTAAAAAACTACTTTCAGGCAAAACAGTTGATAAAACTTTTAAATCAGGTGAATCAGTTGAAGCTGCTGACGTTGTTGATATGAATTTAACATATTTATACACTGATGGTGAATTCTGGCATTTTATGAATAATGATACTTTTGAACAACTATCGGCCGATGCTAAAGCCGTTGGTGATAATGCAAAATGGTTAGTTGATCAAGCTGAATGTATCTTAACATTGTGGAATGGTCAGCCTATCGCTGTTACACCTCCAAATTTTGTTGAACTAGAAGTTATTGAAACTGATCCGGGTTTAAAAGGCGACACAGCGGGAACCGGCGGAAAACCAGCAACTTTATCAACTGGTGCAGTTGTTCGTGTACCATTATTCGTGCAAATTGGTGAAGTGCTTAGAGTGGATACTCGTTCAGGTGAATATGTATCACGTGTTAAATAATTATGGTCGTTTTATACCGCTATATTATATTAAATAAAAAAGAGGTTACATTAACCTCTTTTTTTGTTTAAAGTAGTTTTCAATTGGCTTATATTTAATTCAATAACAACAAATTTATCATTTATATTCATTATGATAAATTTATTGTTAATAATCAGTTAAATTATTTTGCACCAAAATAATTTAATTGGCGCCATGATTCATAAACCACAACCGCAACAGAGTTAGATAAATTCATACTTCGACTATTAGCTAACATAGGGATACGGATCTTTTTATCTTGTGGTAATGCATCAAGAACTGATGAAGGTAAACCACGAGTTTCAGGGCCAAACATCAAAAAATCATTATAATTAAAATTCACTTCACTATGAGATTTTTGACCTTTAGTCGTTAATGCATAAACTTGTGTAATTAGGTCAAGTTGGTTTACCTCTAAAAAATGAGTAAGATTTTTATAACGCGTTACGTTGACAAATTCTTGATAATCAAGGCCTGCTCTTCTCAGCTTTTTATCATCCCAAAAAAATCCCATGGGTTCTATAATATGCAAATTAAAACCTGTATTAGCACAAAGACGGATAATATTACCTGTATTAGCTGGAATTTCTGGCTCAAATAAAACGATATTTAAGGCAATGTTTGACACAATACTTTCTCTTCTATTGTTTATATTTCTGAATTGGTAATACTATCACAATTCTAAGTCCTCCAAGATGACTTTTCTCTGCTTTAACATTGCCATGATCTCTCATGATAGCATTAGCAACAATAGCAAGTCCTAAACCAGTTCCTCCTGATTGACGATCTCGTGCTTCACTAGTACGATAAAATGGTCTAAAAATTTGCTCAAGCTCCTTATCAGCTACACCAATTCCATCATCGTCAATACTAATTATTATCTGATTTTGCTGCGCAATAAAATTAACAATGATTTCATGATTAGAATAGCGGAATGCATTGCGTATAACATTTTCAAGCGCACTACATAAAGCCATAGGATAACATAAAATAGTATGACTAGTTGGAGGATTAGTCACTAAAAACTTTTTCCCTATTTGTTCTGCTTCAAATGTAGCATTTTCTAGTACTTGTTTGAATAATAGATTAATTTTCTTAAATTGACGAATTTCATTATTATCATATTGTTGTCTTGCTAATGACAATAAATCACCAATCATAGAATCAAGCTTTAATGCTTCATTATTGATACGTATAACTTCATTACTTTCACCTTGTTTATGTCGTAATAAAGAAGTTGCAAGTTGTAAACGTGTTAAAGGAGTACGAAGTTCATGGGAAATATCGGAAAATAAGCGTTGTTGTACTTCTTGCATCCGTTTAAGTTCTCTCAACATATGGTTAAAGCTAGCACCAGTTGCTTTGTATTCTGTAGAACCTATTTTTTCTAGCTCTGGCCACTCTTGTAAATTACCTTTAGCAACTTGATCTGCAGCTTTTTTTAATCTTCGTGCAGGTTTAGCAATACTCCATGACAACCATAATAAAAAAGGAGAACTTATTAACATCATTAGTGTTAATAACAATAGTGGATGATCAAAAATTAAACTAACAAATTGAGATTGAACATCGGATGCTGGTTGTAAAACGTATAATTGATATGGTTCATCAGCATAATGGACCAAAAAGGGTCCTATAATCTCTTGGAAATCATAAATCTTTTTAGCAGGATCTGAAATATTATGTGATATTTCGCTAAAGTTTTTAACTAAATCAATATTCTTGGTATCGGCAGTAATATACTGCCCATTTGGAGTTACAATAAATAAAAATTGACCAGATTTTTGGTAACTGTCCATTACAACGATAAAACGCATCCACCAACGAAAGCTATCTTTAGGAACATTAGATAGATCTTTTTCTATTTGTTTAGCTAATTCGTTACCTGTTTCACGTTCTTTATTTGCAATATAAGTTAAGTTCCTAGAATCTAAATTTGGTAATAAAATGATTAATGCCAAAAAAAAGGCTATTGTTAGAAGGAAGATAGTGAAAATTCGAACAGTTAAACGATCAAAAATCCACATATCACCACACCTAATTTAAAACTATATTGATGTTGTTATACATCATCATTGCTACTATCAATAACAAATAAATATCCCTTAGAACGTAATGTTTTAATCCACGGTAAACCATCACTACGCGGAGGAAGTTTTTTTCTTAAATTAGATACATGTACATCAATTGAACGAGCAAGTGGAATAAATTCCTTACCTAAAACAGTTTCACTCAATGTATCTCGAGATATGATTTTACCACCATTTTCGAGAAATTTAAGTAAAACTTGAAATTCCGTACCAGTTAATTCTATATATTTATTATCATAATAAACTGACTGCTGTTTTCGATTTAATAACAATTTATCAACTGTATACTGCTGAGGAAGATCATCTGTTTCATTAACTAAATTATCCCAGCGCGTCCTACGTAATAGTGCGTTGATTCTAGCTATAAGTTCTCTATCATTGAAAGGTTTTAAAATATAATCATCAGCGCCAAGTTCAAGACCAATAATTTTATCATATTCATTATCTTTAGCCGTTAAAAAAATAACAGGGACAGTAAATTTGCTTCTAAGTTGAGATAATACATTTAACCCATTCATTTCAGGCATCATTATATCGAGCAGAATCAAATCAAATGACATGTCAAACTTTTCTAAAGCTTGCATGCCATTATTCGCCGTTTCAACTTCAAACCCCTCTAGCTCAAGAAGTTCGGATAACAACGAGGCAATTTCTGGATCATCATCCACTACAAGTAATTTATTCATTACAATCCTCTGTTTACTCATTTATCATATTTATTTTTATCGAATTACATCAAGATTTCACACTTTACCAAGTTATTATATATGCAAAAAATACTATCAATACTAACAATATAGTAAATAATTGTTAAGTTCTACAATTTTAATACTTTAACATTAGAAAAACCTTGATCAATAAGATAAAGAGCTTGTAATTTACTCATCACTCCGCGGTTGCAATAAAGCAAATACTGCTTGCTTTGATCCAAATCACCAAACTGGGAAGCTAATTTATAAAACGGAATTAATTTAATTTCAACATTATCGTCAAATAGTAAAGGATCATCCTCTTGTTCATCTGAAGGACGAATATCAATAATAATATGATCGTTATTAAGAGTAGATACAGTTTCAACCTGTTGAATTGTTGTGTCTGATTGTTTAGCTATTTCACGAATATCAATGTTTTCTGCATCTTCTATAGCTTTATTAAGTATTGAAAAATCAAAATTCAACTCTTCTGCTTCAATTTTTTCTTTAATGGCTTTAACAGTAGGACTTTTAGATATTACACCACAAAATTCAGGCATGGTTTTAGCAATATCTTCAGTGCCGATTTGTCGAGCAAGATTGATAATGGTTTCTTTATCGTGAGTGATTAGTGGGCGTAAAATCAATGTATCACTAACATTATCAATTAAGCGTAAATTAGTTAATGTTTGGCTTGATACTTGACCAAGAGCTTCACCAGTTACAAGAGCTTGTACATTATAACGCTCAGCTATTTTAGATGCAGCACGTATCATCATTCTTTTTAAGATTACGCCCATTTGCCCATCATCAATTTTTTCCAAAATCTCACCGACAACATCCGAAAAATTGATAGCAATAAAACGTACTTTATGTGAACTTCCAAAACGTTCCCACAAATAGTGAGCCATCTGTTTTACACCAATTTCGTGAGTTTTCCCGCCAAGATTAAAAAAACAATAATGAACTCTACTACCTCGTCGCATCAACATATAACTTGATACACCTGAGTCAAATCCACCAGAAATAAGTGAGATAACATCTTCTTGAGTACCAGTTGGAAAACCACCAATACCGTCATGTCGACCTTTAACTAGCAATAACTTATCATTGTCAATTTCTAAATTAACCGTAACCTCAGGGCGTGTTAGCTTTACCTTAGCTGAAGGCACATATTTATTAAGTCCACCACCAACGTAACGTTCAACATCAATTGAAGTAAAATCATGCTTTCCTCTGCGTTTAACCCTTACACAAAAAGTTTTATTTTCAATTAATGGGGCATAGTAATTTAAAGCTTTTTCGAAAATATCATGCATATCGACATAAATAAGTTCATCGACGGCTAAAATGTGATGAATACCAGGGATTCGAGTTAATAGCTCTAGAATCAATGTTTCACTATTTGCTATTTTTGGACGAACTTCAATAAAATCCCAATGACGAATAACAGCAACATCTTCTATATGATGTTTTAATATATTACGAATATTGCTAGTCAATATTTTGATAAAACGTAAACGGACGGAATCACTTTTAATCGTGATTTCAGGAAAGAGTTTAACAATAAATTTCATAAAACTAAGGCGTGATCTAAATAAAAATGGCGGTCATTATACTGTTTTTCGAAAAAAACATACAATTTAATCTAACAAATATTGAATCTGAAATGGATTAGAAAAATAATTTGTTAGATCAAATCATTTGAAAATGTTAATTTAAAATGATATTTATTACTGTAACTTCATCATAAATGGCATAATAAAGTTCTATTTTGTATCTAAAAATAAATAATTGCTATAAATTAACAACCCTACCGATTAAAAACAACAAACGAATATAATTTTTTTAGTATAAAAATTAATATTGATAATAGTTTTAAAGTGTCAAAACTCAAATTATGCCAACAATACCTTAAATTTTACTTGCTTGTTGGTCTGTCTTTCGTTAATATTTCGCTTCAATAAATTCTGTTGTATAAAACATAAAATTGACAGGTTGAAATGTACGGACTTTTAATTATAAGTTATTTGATCATTGCACTTGCAATAATCGTATTAGTTTTAATTCAGCGAGGAAAAGGCGCCGATATGGGGTCTTCTTTTGGTGCGGGTGCGTCAGCAACTTTATTTGGTTCATCAGGAAGTGGGAACTTTTTGACTCGCACAACAACTTTATTAGGTATATTATTTTTTGTGATAAGTATTGTTTTATCTAATTTAGGTAGTCGCGCTCACATTACCTCAACTGGTGAATTTGACAATCTTGAAGATACTGCTCCAGTAACAACTCAGCAAAACGGGGGTAGCATTACTTCGACAGCAGATCCCGTTGTTCAACCTGGACAAGTAAATCCAACATCAGATATTCCTGAATAAAAACGGCGCCGTGGTGGTGAAATTGGTAGACACGCTATCTTGAGGGGGTAGTGCTCTAAGAGCATGCGGGTTCAAGTCCCGCCCACGGCACCAATTCAATATTCATTAACATTCTTTTAAATCCTTTAAAACACATCAAAACTAACAAACATAAGGCTTAAAGCCTATTTTGTTATTAATTAAGCATCAGTAAGATACATTTACAGCCAGAATTTTTAGGTATATGCTTAGGTATACGAACACAATATACCTAAAATCATTATGGCAAGAAAGACTCTACCATTAACCGACACACAAATAAAAGCAGCCAAACCAAGAGATAAGGATTATTCTTTATTTGATGGTGGTGGTATGTATCTTTTAATCAAAGCGAATAACTCTAAAATTTGGCGTTTTAAGTATACGCGCCCGTATACCAAAAAAGGGGCATTAATAAGTTTTGGCAGTTATCCGGAAGTTTCGCTACAACAAGCGCGAAAACAACGGGACGAAGCGCGCGAATTAATTAAACAAGGCAGAGATCCTCAAGAACATAAGGCAGAACAAGAGCAACTACAACAAGAAGCTAGCAATAATACTTTTTATGCTATGGCTCAAAAATGGTTTAAATTCAAAACCGAACAAGGATTAGAAGAACAAACCTTAAAAAAAGCTTGGCGCTCATTAGAGAATCATGTTTTTCCATATATAAAAGACATTCTCATTAACCAAGTAACAGCTATTAAAGCAATTAATGCACTACAGCCATTAAATAACAACAATAAATACGAAACAGTTAAGCGAGTTTGTCGGCGAATTAATGAAATAATGTATTATGCTGTCAATATGGGAATTATCGATAATAATCCTCTAGCCAAAATCACCGATGTTTTTAATAGCCCAAAAGTTAAAAATCAGCCAACTATTCCCCCTACTGAATTACCCGAATTTATGCAAGCACTGGCTATGGCAAATATTGAACTACAAACTCGATGCGTTATTGAATGGCAATTGCTAACTTTAACGCGACCAAGTGAAGCCGTAGGGGCTAAGTGGGACGAGATAAACTTTGATAGAAAATTATGGAGTATTCCTGCCGAACGCATGAAAATGGATAGACCACACAATATACCTTTATCATCACAGGCATTAGCTATCCTTGAGATAATGAAAACTATTAATAATAAAAGTGAGTTTGTTTTCCCAACAGTAAGACCGCCTTATAACAAGCCAATGAGTAACCAAACCGCTAACATGGCAATAAAGCGCATGGGATACAAAGATAAGTTAGTTGCGCATGGATTAAGAGCTTTAGCTAGTACCGCTTTAAACGAACAAGGCTTTAATTATGATGTCATTGAAAGCGCGTTATCGCATGTAGATAAAAACGCAGTAAGGCGAGCCTACAACAAAGCAGAATATGAACATCAAAAGCGTATTATGCTTGACTGGTGGGGTGACTTTGTCGAGCAAGCAAGCCAAGGAAATGTCTCACTATCAGGTAACCGCAATTTAAAGCTAGTTAATCATTAACCCTATCGCGCTATTCATACCGTGCCTCATATTTGGGTTACACACTTCAATTCTCCATAATAACCACTCCTCATATCTGAGGGGGGCTTTTTCAAATGTCATCCTTCAGTTAGTACATAACATTTTCCAATAATATTTAGATAATAACATTAATCATATGTTGTTTTATAACAGTTATTGTTGATTTGATGTCTGATAATTTATATACATTTTAGCTTTTTAATTATTACAACTTATAATCAAATAATTACTTCATAACATAATGAATTAAATTATTTTTTATTGTATTATCGTTATTAAAATGAATAAAACAATTAACACTGTCTTAGTTTAATATTTGGTAAATGTAATGAATATCAGTTTATATGTTATAAGGTGATTAAAATGGGAAATAGGAAAAGAGTAAACATATCTTTAATAAAAAATAGTTATTTCGATGCTCGAGTCTTACTCATAGACCAAACTGAGCCTTATACTGGTGCTTTTGTAGTTATTTTTCGACGAGATACAAATGAGACGTATAAAACACTTTGTATAAATGGATTAGACCAAAATAAATGGGTTAATGAAGCTAAAAAATTTATAATGGAACTGAATAAGCCGATTGATTGGAAAAGACCTCATCGCTATTGTATAGCGATATTTGCTAAACGAACTATAATAGAAAGCTCTTTCTTGGTTAATATAAACAGGGAAAGTGATACGCGACAAATTCTTCATGGCATAACTGCTTCGCGATGTGTACTAATTAAAAAAGCAAATAAGCTTTCATTTGAAGAAAAAATTCAATTATTCACATTAAAAGATTGGGAAAAAAAGCAATATTCTTATGAAGATATTTATCATGGTCTTTACGCTAGAAAATATTTATATAAAAGGCTTTATCATAGAGAAAAATTTAAAAAGTATTATCTGGAATTTGATAAACAATTACAAGATCTCTTTGATCGTGATTTAGGAAACAAAGAAATGTCCGATATCCTTTACTCAGAACTAATATTTTCAGATTAATACTACAATAAATACATGTAAGAATCAATTAACATATTAATATTCAAATTATAAATGAATTTTGTTGTGAAAATCTTTATATTTAACTTTTACATTTAATAAATTTGTCAATTTTAAAACTTATTATAACTGGCTTTATACATATTTATTACAAAGCCAGTCAAATAAATAAATAAATCAATCAACAATAACCCTACCATTCAATGGCTGAACAGGTCGATTGTTGTCATGATGCATGATTGAATGGAATTTTTGAATTTGTTCATCGGAAGCAGTAGTCGCTTGTTCTAATACAATCCATCTTACACCTTCAGTACACGGCGGTGTTGTTAATGATCCACTAAAGCGGTAATAATCTAATTTTTTAGGAAATAATGTGTTGATATCAACAGTTTTGTTTAAAATTGTTTTATTATTCACTTCTGTTGGCATTTGTTGCCAAGCCTTCTCAATTTCAGAATTTGCTTCACCGCTATTAAACATTAATGCAACAACAGTAAGTTCACCAGCTTTATTTTTGTAAACAAAGTGGGCTTCCATTGGATAATGTTTATCTTTAATAGTATTTTCACTTGGTGTATGAAAATGAAATTGTTGTAACGTAAAGATTTGCTCATCTAATGTTAACTGATTATTACCAGTAACATTAACCTGAATAGTGTGTCCGTTGTTAACAATTTCTTGTTTACCTGTTTCAAAAGAAAACGTTAAATTCTCATGCTGTGTTTTTAACACATGGTCGATATTAATAGGTGACTGGTTTTTACCATTTTCACATGTAGAATATTCAGGTGATAACTTACCCCAATTTTCTGGCTTTTCTTGACCTTCATATCCCCAATGAGAAGTATGTTCTTCTGCCACACAAGATAGACTAGTTAACATTAGTGCTGCAATTATTAAGTTTCGTTTCATTTTTAATTTACACTAAAATATTAAAAAAGAGATTTAAATTATACGCCACAAAAAATAACCTTACTACATACGATTAACATAATTTTTTCTTTTTTTTGTTAATTATTTTATTGTTGGGTAAAGTAATTTCAAATCAATAAATCATCCATCTAGTTATTTTACTTACAGTTATAGTTTATAATATTGATTATAAATCAATAAATTGACTTTTTATAATAATGAAACATAGGATTATAAATTAAGGAGGAGAACTCATCTGGCGTTATAAAAAATAATGATCTGTTGCTAAAGATATAAATAATGAGTTTGTAGTATAATTTGCCTTGAGTTCGGAAAAAAACAGAAAAAATAAAAAAGGGCAAAAAAGCCCTTTATTGTTTAAATAAAATACTAGAAAGTATAACGAATACCTGCTAATAAATCAATTGAACTTAGTTTAGCTTCACCTTTTACATTAATCCCTTGAATATTTGTTTTTACAGAAGTTTTACCCGCATTAACATAACGCGCAGTAAAATCTATATCTAAATTTTCATCAATATTATAAGTTACACCAGTAGCTACATTCCAAGCAAACTTTGTTTTTGTATCTGACATACCAGCTGAACCAGATACATCATAATAAATGCTTTCATATTGTGCTGAATATGTCTGATCCAATTTAGTGAAAGCAACACCTAATCCTGCGCCAACAAAAGGAGTAATTGAACGATTAGTTTCAATATCATAATATACGTTGAACATTAAAGTGTTCATACGAACTTTATGTTCATCATTAGTTTGAAGATGATCGCCTTTCCTAACAACATTATCATAGCTATAATTATACTTCTTATCTGAATTACCGCGCACCGTATAAGATAACTCAGCACGTAAAGGAAGGTCATAATCATATTTGAAATTATAACCAATATTTAATGCACCCGCGACTCTCCCATTTTTGAAAGATTCTATTTTAAAATCTTCCGAGTAATTATAATAAGATACTGTATCTTTAATATTGTTTGCTTTTAAAATACTCGCACCTAATTGACCGCCTAAATAAAATCCTCTTGCATCAGTTTGAGCCAAAGCAGGGAAACATGCGATAGTTGCCAAAACGACAAGTGTTTTTTTCATATTTTAAATCCTTTTCCTTTTAAATTACTTTTATGCTATTCAATCGACTTGTCGAGTTTAAACTAGCAAATAATAAAGTTCAATAAAAATAACCCTATATTTTTTATAAGCTTATTCATATTAAACATATAATTATATAACAACTTCTTTAAAGTAAACTTTAATCAAAAATCAAAAAAAATTTTTACAAAGGGGGGGAAAGGTAGCAACTAAAACGTTTATATATAAGCTTGAAAGCTAAACGATAAAAAGAAAGGAATTATGTAAAATTGGCTCCTCCAACAGGACTTGAACCTGTGACATACGGATTAACAGTCCGCCGTTCTACCGACTGAACTATGGAGGAACACTTGGAGTAAGATAGTAACGTTCTATAATGATTATGTCAATGTGAAAAACATTAATTAAACTTAATTGCTCAGCTTGTAATCAAATTCGATAATTACATGCTAGAATAGATAAAATTATATATCTAAGGTAAATAAATAGTTATGAAAAAGAATATTTGTGTTTTTTGTGGTGCCAGCGAAGGAATTCGTCCAGAATATCATTCGACTGCAGAACAATTAGGCGAGTTAATTGCAAAGCAAAGTAGACGATTAATTTATGGCGGAGGAAATAAAGGTTTAATGGGCGTTATTGCTAATGCTGTTTTAGCACATGGTGGAGAGGTTATTGGTATTATTCCAGAAAGATTGGTTAAAGCCGAAACTGCACATCATGGACTTACCCAATTAGAAATTGTTGAAAATATGCATCAACGTAAAGCAAGACTTACTGAACTTGCTGACGGGTTTATTGCTATGCCAGGCGGAACTGGCACATTAGAAGAGCTTTTTGAGGTATGGACAGGTATGCAAATTGGTTATCATGAAAAACCAGTTGCATTGTATAATCCAGCCAAATTTTGGCAACCTATGCTAGATTTTTTACAACATACTGTTGATGAAGGATTTGTTAGAGACAGTTTTTATAAAACTTTAATTGTGTCTGATGAGCCACAATCGATTCTACAAAAAATAGATGATTTTATTCCTAAAGATTTGCAACGTTGGGTAAAAAAATAATTCAAAAATAAAAAATGCCATCAATTGATGGCATTTTGCATTTAAATAAGTAATTTTAAGCAGAAGCCGTTTCTGCTGTTGATTCTGGCTGTTTTAGAACTGCATAACCAACACCGGCCACAAGAGAACCAATTAAAATAGATAATAAATAACCGCCAACAGGTTTAACAACTCCTGGGATTGCTAAAGCGAATAACCCACCATGCGGCGTCATAAGTTGTGAACCAAATGCTAACGCTAAACCACCTGTAATTGCACCACCAATAATACAGCAAGGAATAACACGTAATGGATCACGCGCAGCAAAAGGGATAGCCCCTTCAGAGATAAAACATAAACCTAATACTAATGAAGCCTTACCACTTTCTTGTTCAGCTTTAGCAAATTTTTTACGAGCAATTAATGTAGCAATACCCATGGCCAAAGGAGGAACCATTCCGCCAGCCATAACTGCTGCCATTGGTGCGTATACTTGAGCCGAAATTAAGCCTGTACCAAATGCATAAGCAACTTTATTGATTGGTCCACCCATATCAGTGCACATCATACCACCTAAAACTACACCTAACAGAACTGCATTGGCAGTTCCCATTGATTTCAACCACTCAGTTAAAGCGCCCATTAGCCATGCGATCGGCGTACCAACAATAAACTGCATAACTAAGCCTGTAGCTAATGTCGCAAGTAATGGCACAATAAGAATTGGTTTTAATGCTTCAAGTGTTTTCGGTAATGGTAAATACTTAGCAATTAACATTGCTAAATAACCAGCAAAATAACCAATGACAATACCACCTAAGAAGCCCGCACCAGTAGAAACAGCAAGTAAACCACCTACAAGCCCTGGGGCTAAACCGGGTCTATCAGCAATAGAATAAGCAATATAACCAGCAAGTAAAGGTACCATCAGTGAGAATGCAAGCCCACCAATTTCTGCTAAATGAGATTCACCTACCAGTTTTTGTACACCATCAACCATTTCAAATGAACCAAAAGCAAATGATAAAGCGATGATTAATCCACCAGCAACAACCATTGGTAACATGTAAGATACACCAGTTAATAAATGCTTATAAATACCTTTCTTCTCGTTACTTGATTTTGTTGTTGAAGCAGAACTAGTTGGTTGATAGATTGTAGCTTCTTCAAAAGCCCTATCTAATTCTTGTGCAGTTTTTTTAAGAGCTGGACCGGTTTTAGTTCGGTACATCTTTTTACCTGCAAACTTACTTAAATTGACATCTATATCACATGCTACAATCACTACATCAGCCGAAGCCACCTCTTCTGGCGTTAATTCATTACCAACACCAACCGAACCACGCGTTTCAACTTTACACCACCAGCCGCGTTTTTTCGCTTCTTCTTCAATCGCTTCAGCTGCCATAAATGTATGAGCAACACCCGTTGGACAAGCGGTAACAGCAACAATACGTTTTACACCACTGCCAGATACAGAACTTGTATTAATTTGTGCAGATTGTTCGAAAATAGATGCTTTACTTTGTGCATCAGTAAGTACTTGGTTAGGATCAGCAAAAATATCGTTAAGATCACTAACTATATAAACCTTTTTACCGATAACTGTTTTATCACTGACTTCACCTGAGCCGATGACAACAGTTACTTCTGCAGATACAGCACTATCGACTATATTTAAATTTAATGAATTAGCAGCTAAAACCAATTCAGCTTTAGCCAAACGTCCATTAACAGGGCCTGCATTGCTACCCTCAATTATGTAAATATTCATGAATACTCCTATCCAGCAATGATTTCAATTTTATCCAACATATTGGTTACAGCCTGACGATCAGCAATACCAACTCCGGCTTGTCCAACAGATAACGCAGCAACACTTGACGCGAAAACTAAGGTATCTTTAATTGATTGATTGGTCATCAGACCATACATTAATCCACCAACCATTGAATCACCTGCACCAACAGTACTTACTACATTACATTTTGGTGGTTTTGCTAACCATGCTTCATGTTTAGTTACCCACAAAGCACCTTTGCTACCGAGTGAAATAACAACGTTTTCTATGCCATTATTAATAAGTTCCATAGCAGCCACTTTTATTTCAGCTAACGTCGATAACTTGCGTCCCACATACATTTCAAGCTCTTTGTCATTAGGTTTTATTAACCATGGTTTTGCTTTCAATCCTGCAACTAATGCATCACGACTACTATCAAAGACAACTTTTGGACAAATTGTTTTAACTTGTTTTATCCATGTGGTGAATTTGTCGAGTGACACTCCTGCTGGTAAACTACCGCTAATAGCGATCATGTCAAAATGTTTTAACCATTCGAGAGAATCTGTAACAAAACTTTGCCAATCTTGTTCAGTAATAGTAAAACCAGAAAAGTTTAGATCCGTTACTTCGCTATTTTCCTCTGTTAATTTAACATTAATCCGGGTACGACCTTCCACAGTTTGAAATTTATCTTCAACATTAAGTGAATCAAATAATAAATTAAAACCATCACGATTTTCTTTACCTAAAAATCCACCTAGCGTTAATTTAACATCTAAATCTGATAATACTTTAGCGACATTAATTCCTTTACCAGCGGCTAGTAATGCATTAGTATGAACTAAGTTAACATCGCCAAGCTCTACTTTAGGACAAAATCCTAAAAGGTCATAAGCTGGATTCAAAGTAATGGTTGCAACGCGACAATTCATTATTCAGTTCCCTCACCTAAGCCACTTTCAATAGCTTTCCCAATTGCATATAGTGCTTGAGTGGCATCATCACCTACAGCAGTAAACTGTAATCGACTACCTTTTTTAGCACCAAGGGCAACAATTTTCATTAAGCTTGTTGCACTAACTGGCTCTGCTTTACTATCAAGATTTGCAACAGTGACTTTACTTTTAAATTCTTTCACTAATTTAACTAATACTGATGATGGGCGAGTATGTAAACCATTTACATTCGGAACAATAAATTCACGAGTTAATACTTGGTTATTTGTATCTGAAGTTTGATTTCTAGTGGATGATTCAGTCTCAAGCAAATTTGATACTGGAGATTCATGGTTAGATAGCAGTAAATCAATAATTTTCTCGATATTGGCTGACAATAAGAGATCTAATTTTTTATTAAATACTAAAGAGGCCAAATTATTTACAACATCGGCAATAGCATCATTAATCATCGACATAGTGATAAGCAATTTAACTGGTTTACCATCTTCATTTAAATCACTTATTGTACGACTGATCGCTATCGCATTTTTTAAATTACCTTCTTTACTATCATTAAACCAAACTCCACTACCCAAATAGTTTGGTTTATTTTCTAGTACACAAGCAATAAAATTGGTATTTACTGCATTTTGTCGTTTTAAACGAGAAGCATTTAAGGCTTGTAAAGTTCCTAAACTATCAGCTGGGATATCCAATAATAATGAAGATTCATTTATACTAAATTGGCTATCTTCTATGCTTGGTTTTCCAGTTAAAATGGCAATTGCTTCATCTGTTGATTTAATGTTTTTAATACGTTCTTCAATACCATCAGCGCTAAGCACATGTGTTAATTGACGAAGTAACTCTAAATGCTCATCAGAACTAGCTGCAATACCAATGGCTAGATAAGCTTTTTCGCCATCATCGCCCCATTCAACTCCGTTAGGAAAGCAAAAAACTTGCACACCTGTTTTTTTAACCAAATGACGAGTTTTAGTTGTACCATGAGGGATAGCAAGACCAATACCCAGATAAGTTGCTGCTTGAGCTTCGCGTTCGAGCATTCCATCTACATATCCTTCCTCAACAAATCCTGCACTGGTTAAAGCAGCAGCTACCTTTTTTATGGCCTCAGTTTTGTTAGTGGCTTGTTCATTTAAATGGATATCTTCTTTAACTAAATGAAACATATAATAAATACCTCTGGGTTGCTATATTAAATCATCTAACATAATTCATATTATTTTGCTTAAATAATTTATTGAATCGTTTCAGCAATAATGACGAAAATTATATTAATTATCAAATAAATTATCTCTATTAATAGAAAATATGTGATCTGGATCTTCTTTTTGTATAAAATTCAACTAAAAATTTTGTTAAAAAAACAATCTGTTTTATAAAGTTCGATTTCTGCTTAAACTACCACGATAAATTAGTCGCCTAGGAATAACGGTAATACCCGGTTGATAGCTTTCATTTTGCAAGCTGTTTAATAACATTTTTATTGTCATTTTAGCAACTTCTTTATGATCTTGACAAAGTGATATAACTTTACAAGGCAAGAAATCCAATAACTCATTATCACCAAAAGTAGCAATTGTTAATGTTTCAGGTAAATGACCGAACTTTCTTAAGATTGCATCAATAGCCCCTTGAAGCAAAGAAAAAGACGTAGTAAAAATACCGTCTGGCAATTCATGATTTTCTAACCATTGACTAAAAGCGATATCAGCATCATGACGACTATAATTAGTTGCATATAAAAAATCAACTTTATTACAGTTATCATGGTTATAATTATCAAATCTAATATCGTTAAACCCATCTAGGCGAAGTTGACTGACTGATAAGTTAGGCGATGCGCCAAGATAAACCATAGATCCCTGAACAACATCATTAAATGCTTGAGCCAAGGTTTTAGAATCTTGTTTATCCGCACCCACTATATTCCTAAATTTAGAAATGGGTAAAATTCTATCAAGAGCAAATAATGGAATTTTGGTATTTTGCCAATCATCATAAAAAACATAATCGTCGACAGAAACAAATGATGAAGAAATCACTAACGCATCAACTCGCCTTTGTTGAAGATGCTTAACGCACTCTTTTTCGATTTTGGGATCGTCTTCTGAACATGAAAGCAGTACTTGATAACCTTCTTTTCTTATCAATTGCTCTAAATAATTGGCAATTCGAGTATAACTAATATTTTCTAAATCAGGAATAATAATGCCAATAGTGTGGGTTTTACCCGCTCTTAATCCTGCAGCAACCGCATTGGGCTGATAATCATGCTCTTTAACAACTGACATTACTTTTTCAATTGTTTGATCACTAACGCGATATTTTTTTGCTTTTCCATTTATAACATAACTAGCCGTTGTTTTTGAAACGCCAGCTATCAGTGCGATTTCCTCTAATTTCATTATTATTATCTCGGCAAAAGTATTGTCATTTATTTAACATGAATAAGAGAAAATAGTAAACAATCGTTTCTCTATTTGATTGAACATATTTAATATTTTTATTACTAACAGTTAAATATCTATCAATAATAGATTGCAATATTTTGATCATGAACTTTTTCTATCTGAACAGGAGTATCGAAAATATCTTCTAAAATAGTAGAGTCCATTATCTGATCTGGATTTCCTTGATAAATTAATTCTCCATTTTTCATTGCTAAAATATAGTTGGAATAGACTGAAGCAAAATTAATATCATGAATGACGATAACAATCGTTTTACCTAATTCATCAGCAGCGCGACGTAACTGTTTCATCATCGCAACCGCATGCTTCATATCAAGGTTATTTAATGGTTCATCAAGTAATACATATTCTGTGTCTTGACAAAGTACCATTGCAACATAAGCACGTTGACGTTGTCCTCCAGAAAGTTCATCTAAAAAACGATCTTTATATTCAGTTAGATTCAAAAATTCAAGAGCACGATTAATATGCATTAAATCATCTTTATTTAATCGCCCTTTGCTATAAGGATAACGACCAAATCCAACTAATTCAAAAACAGTAAGTCTGCTGGTAAAACGATTTTCTTGCCTTAATACTGAAAGATAGGTTGCAAGTTTATCGCTTGGCGTATTAACAACATCCATATTTTGAATCTTTACTAGCCCTTCATCAGCAAGCAATAAACGACTAATAATTGATAATAGTGTCGATTTACCTGCACCGTTTGGGCCAATAATCGCTGTAATACCACCTTGTGATATTGTTGCACTCACATTTTTTAATACCTGTATAGTTTGATATTTTTTACTAATATTATCAATTTCTATCACATTGGAACCTTTTTCAATAATAAGAAGATAAACAATGAACCACCAATAAATTCAATTACAATAGATAATGCACCTACCATGTTTAAGATATGTTCTAAAAACATCTGTCCACCAACAAGAAAAATTACACCTAATAAAAAAGCAGTTGGTAATAAAAAACGATGCTGGCTTGAACCACTAATACTATAAGCTAAGTTGGCAATAAGCAGACCAAGAAAAGTAAAAGGACCGACCAGTGCCGTTGATATTGCAACTAATACCGAAACAAGTAATAAAATAATGGTGACACTTTTTTGATAATCGACGCCCAAATTAATAGCATTATCACGCCCTAACGCTAATACATCGAATCTAAACCGCATGCGCCATAAAAAAAGTCCTATAACTGTGGCAATGATTAATGAAAAGATAATCAAAATAGGTTCAGCTCGAGTAAATGTTGCAAAAATTCGGCTTTGTAAAACAGCAAATTCAGTTGGTGTCATTAGTCTCTGTAACAAATTAGAAAAACTACGAAATAGCGTGCCTAAAATGATTCCAATTAATAAAACTAAATGAAGATTCTGTTTGAGCTTGGTAAATAATCCTCGATACAAAAATAGAGAAAATAAAATTAGTAGCAATGATTCAAAGATAAATTTACCAATAATTCCAATATAAGGAATGCCTTGAGCATCAATAAAAAAGACAACCACCGTTTGAATCAACACAAACAAAGATTCAAATCCCATTATAGAGGGAGTCAAAATTCGATTATTGGTAACAGTTTGGAAAAGCAGAGTAGAAGTTGCAGCAGAAAAAGCCACTAAAATCATGGTTAAGACAATCCAAGCTCGATGACTTAAAATATAACTAATATTGCCTTTTAAATTAAATGTCATAAAAAAAACAATACAAAAAACGGCAATACCTAGTAATAATATTGTTCTTCGACTTGAAATAAGGCGTTTTTGATTAACTAGCATGACGTTTTTTACTCAACAATACTAAAAAAATAATAGCCCCTACCACACCAAGAATGACACTA
Organism: Gilliamella apicola; assembly: GCF_000599985.1. Lineage (NCBI taxonomy): Bacteria > Pseudomonadati > Pseudomonadota > Gammaproteobacteria > Orbales > Orbaceae > Gilliamella > Gilliamella apicola. The sequence goes on along the minus strand of NZ_CP007445.1, from coordinate 469,711 downwards.
ACGGGAATTTCAAACGGATAGCGAATAACTCGCCCAATAATATCGCAAAGTAAAACCAACCCACTACCGAATAAACATATCCAAGGTATGGTTTTACGGACATTATCACCAAATATTAAACTGACAATGTTAGGAACAATTAATCCTAAAAATGGTAATACACCAACAACGACAACGACAATGCCACCAATAAGAGCTATGACAATAAGCCCTGTTAACATCACTTGATTATAATTAAGTCCAACATTGACAGAAAAGTCACGGCCTAATCCTGCAACAGTAAAACGATCTGCGCTCCAACACGCAATTAAAGTAATGCCTCCAACAAGCCACAATAGCTCGTAGCGACCTTGTAAAATACCTGAAAAATCACCTGACTCCCAGCCTCCAAGTGATTGCAGTAAATCAAAATACATAGCAAAAAAAGTACAAATTGCACTAATCACTGCACCAAGCATTATCCCAACAAGTGGTACCATAAGTGCAGATTTAAAAATAATTTTGCGAGAAATAAACATGAATAATACAGTGCCAGCCATAGCAAATAAACTCGCTACAACCATTTTCATCATAACACTTGCGCCGGGAGCAAGTACCATCATCACTAATAATCCTAAACTAGCTGATTGGGTAGTTCCTACTAGAGAAGGTTCGACAAATCGATTTTGGGTAAGTAGTTGCATAATTAAACCTGCAACACTCATGGCACTACCAGCTAAGAGTAAAGCCACTGTTCTAGGAACACGGCTAACAAAAAAGATTTGTCGCATATTACTGTCAGACCAAAGATCGAATAAAGTTACATGCCCTGCACCAATAAACAAGCTTAATACAGCCATTGCTAATAAAAAAACAATGCCTGCAATAAAGTAAACTGTTTTAGTCATGGTTTATTTAGTTTGTTGATGTTTTTTGTAAAACATCACTTATTTGGTCCATTAAACGACTATAAGTTTGGATACCACCAGAAATATACATTGATGTAGAATCTAAATAAACAATATGGTTTTGTTGCCATGCATCCGTTTTCTGAATTAATTCATTATCCAAAACTTGCTGTGCTGATTGAGCTTCTTTATTACCAATTGCGTTGTCTCTATCTAGGACAAATAACCATTGAGGATTAACACTTAATACAAATTCAGAAGTTACCGCATTACCATGACGTCCCGCTTCTTGGAATATTGTTGCAGGTTTAAAACCTAGTACATCAAAAATAAAGCCAAAACGTGATTTTGGTCCATAAGCAGACATTTTGCCACCATTAATCATAATAACTAAAGCGGTTCCAGCTGTACTTGCTTTTGGATTTAACTGTTCAATTTTTTGATTAAAATCAGCAAGTAATTTTTTTGCTTCTTCTTGTTTGCCAAAAATGTTACCTAATTGTTCAGTACGCTCCGTTAAGCTAGCTAAGAAATTATTAGGATCTAGATCAAGCGAGATTGTTGGTGCAATATCACTTAATTTTTTATAGACATCATTTGCACGTCCACCAGCAATAATTACATCAGGTTGAAGAGTACTTAACACTTCATAATTTGGCTCAAATAGTGTACCTACATTAGTATAGGTTTTATCAGCATATTTTGATAAGAAATCTGGAAAATGTACATCCGATTGAGGAACTGCCGTGACAGGAATATTTAATGCATCGATAATATCTAATGTCGCGGTATTAAATACCACCACTTTTTTCGGATTTTCAGGTACCTCGGTTTTACCTTGAGCATGTTCAATAACGATTGATGTTTTATTATCAGCAGGTGCATCTTTTTTATCGTCACAACCAACCAATGCAAATAAAGCGGTTAGTAATACTAAAAATTTTACTTTGATAGATGAATACATTGTAACTCCTAATTATTAGCTTAGTTCAAAAGCGCATAAATGATAAATAGAATAATTATCATTTACACCAAATTGTAACTAAAAATAAATAAGTGTTCAATGAACTTTAAGCAAACAGCAAAATAATACCAAAGAAACTGATAAAAACAGTAATTTTTTAAGCTGAAACAATGAATTTTACAAAAACAGCGTACTATTAATAATTACTTATTATCAGATAACTCTTTAAGCTTTCTAGTTAATGTATTACGTCCCCAACCTAATAAATGAGCAGCATCTTGTTTATGTCCACGAGTAAAATTCAATGCACAATTTAATAAAATTCGCTCAACATCAGCTACCGCCTCGGTTAAAATGCCAACCTTGCCTGCAAGCAAGGCTTCTTTGGCCCATTGTTCAAGCTGATATTGCCAATCAATGTTTTTTTGCATTTGATTACTATCTTGAATGCTAATTTCCTGACGTGTGATGTTTTTAGGTACAGTTAATTGCAATAACTCTGGTGGTAAATCTTGTACAAGTATTTCTTTACTAGAAGACATAACTGTAACCCAGCGGCAAGTGTTTTCAAGCTGACGAACATTACCTGGCCAATTAAACTTACATAATACCTCTAACGATTCAACACTAAATACTTTACTTTCTACACCCAATTCTTTCGCTGTGGTATTTAAAAAATGCTCTGCCAGTTTTGGAATATCTTGAGCCCTATCGCGTAGTGGAGGTAATAAAATACGAATTACATTTAGGCGATGAAACAGATCATCTCTAAATTTTCCTTCTCTAACTCTTGCTTCTAAATCTTGATGAGTTGCAGCGATAATACGTACATCAACTTTGACAGGTGAATATCCACCAATACGATAAAACTGCCCATCAGCTAACACTCTTAATAATCTTGTTTGCACATCAAGTGGCATATCACCAATTTCATCTAAAAATAATGTTCCTCCATTAGCCTGTTCAAATCGTCCATGACGAATTTGTGCTGCTCCTGTAAAGGCACCTTTTTCATGGCCAAATAGTTCTGATTCAATAAGGTCTTTGGGAATTGCAGCCATATTAAGTGCAATAAACGGTGATTGTGAACGAGGACTATGAGTATGCAGTGCCTTAGCAACCAGTTCCTTACCAGTTCCCGACTCTCCATTAATCAAAACACTTATCGATGATTTAGATAAACGACCAATGATGCGAAACACTTCTTGCATAGAAGGCGCTTCGCCAATAATACCAGTAGATGCTTTAGCGGTCGTATTATTACTATTTTTTTTACTTTGAGTTTGAATTATAGCTCGCTCTACGAGTTGAATGACTTCATCGACATCAAAAGGCTTAGGAATATAATCATAAGCTCCTCTTTGATATGCATTGACTGCAGCATCAAGATCTGAATGAGCTGTCATAATAATAACAGGTAAATCAGGATATTGTTCTTTAACATGATGAAGCAATGTAAAGCCATCCATGCCTGGCATTTTTATATCTGAGATTAAAACTGCCGGTTTTTGAGGATTAGTAACTAAAGCATCTATCACTTCTTGACCACTTGCAAAACTAATGCAGTTAAAATGAGCATTGGTTAATGCTTTTTCTAATACCCAACGAATAGAACTATCATCATCAACAATCCAAACATTCATTTTAATTTACCTCACTGCTTAATTGGCAAATAGACAGAAAATTCTGTATGCCCAGGCCAACTATTAAATTCAATTTTACCATGATGTTGATCGACAATATTATGTGCAATAGAAAGTCCTATACCAGTACCGCCTTCATAGCCACTTACCATTGGATAAAACAGAGTATCTTGGATATGGACAGGAACACCTGGTCCATTGTCTTCAATATCTATGCGCGTACAGAGACGATAACGCTGTCCATGTAAAGTTACCTGAAATGCTGTTCTCGTTCTAATTGTAATAGTTCCGCTTTTAGTACCAATAGCTTGTAAGGCATTACGAGCAATATTTAAAATCACCTGTTCAATCTGCTCTGAATCGTGAATGAATTCAGGCAAGCTGGGATCATAATCACGTAAAATTACAACATTGATTGGCTTTTCCAAACAAAGCAATGCATATATTCGTTCAATTGCTTTATGAATATTCTGTTCTTTTTGCTGCAATCGCTGTTGGGGGCCAAGTAACCTATCTACAAGATTCCTTAATCTATCTGCTTGTTCAATAATTATTTGCGTATAATCTTGCAATTCATTTTTAGGTAGTTCGCGTGATAATAACTGAGCAGCGCCTCTAAGACCGCCAAGAGGGTTTTTAATTTCATGAGCAAGCCCTCTTACTAATTCACGTGCTGCACTTTGTTGGGCTTGTTGTAATTGCTCTTGACTTAACCGCTTATGATTATTTAATGGTGCCATTTCGATCAATACATGACCGTTTGTTAATAATTGTGCCGTTAACGATAAGATATGTAATTCATTATTAACAACTAAATTAACTTCATTATCCGTAAAACCTTGATTTTTTTCTAATGCGCTCAGCATCAATTCAACATCTAAGGAAAAATAACTCAATAAATCTGGAAAATAACTTTCTAATAATTTCTTAGAACTTTGCGCCAGTAATTGTTGCGCAGCAGTATTAGCATAAAAAATATTGAGTTTTTTATCTAATAACAAAATACTTGTGATCATCGAATCGAGAACAAGATTAGCATCAGATTCATTATCAAATGTCATCGTTGGATTTCCGTCCCCTTTAGAAACCACCACTAAATATAGTGGTGGCTAAGGCATAAAGTGTTTACTTATAGACTATAGTACAATTCGAATTCAACTGGATGTGGCGTCATACGAACACGATCAACATCTTGACGTTTTAAATCGATATAAGCATCAATGGTATCATTAGTAAATACGTTACCACGAGTTAAGAATTCACGATCGGAATTTAATGCTTGTAATGCCTCTTCAAGTGAGCCCGCTACTTGTGGAATTAATTTAGATTCTTCTGGAGGTAAATCATATAAATTCTTATCCATTGCATCACCAGGATGAATTTTATTGATAATACCATCTAAACCAGCCATTAACTGTGCTGCAAATGCTAAGTATGGATTCGCTGCTGGATCTGGGAAACGAACTTCAATGCGACGAGCTTTAGGGCTTGTAACAACAGGGATACGAATTGAGGCTGAACGGTTACGCGCTGAATAAGCAAGCATAACTGGGGCTTCATAACCTGGTACTAAACGTTTATAAGAGTTAGTGGCTGGGTTAGTAAATGCATTGATTGCTTTAGCATGTTTAATAATCCCACCAATATAAAACAGTGCCATTTCGGAAAGACCTGCATATTTATCACCCGCAAAAAGATTTACGCCATCTTTAGCTAGTGATTGGTGACAGTGCATACCCGAACCATTATCACCAAATATTGGTTTTGGCATAAACGTTGCTGTCTTACCATAAGCGTGAGCAACATTTTGAACAACGTATTTATAAATTTGAACTTCATCAGCTTTTTTAGTTAATGTGTTAAAACGACAAGCAATTTCGTTTTGACCAGCAGTAGCTACTTCATGGTGATGTGCTTCAACGATTAAACCAAGTTGTTCCATAATTAAGCACATTTCAGAACGAATATCTTGTGATGAATCAACTGGTGGAAGTGGAAAATAACCACCTTTCACTCCAGGACGGTGCCCTTTGTTACCTTCTTCATATTTAGTGCCTGAATTCCATGCAGCCTCAATATCATCGATATGAACAAAGCTACCGGACATCGGTGAACCAAAACGTACATCATCAAATAAAAAGAACTCTGGTTCTGGTCCAAAAATGACGGTGTCAGCAATACCAGATGATTTTAAGAAATCTTCTGCTCGTTTAGCTATTGAACGAGGATCACGATCATAACCTTGCAATGTAGCTGGTTCTAAAACATCACAACGTATATTAAGTGTCTTGCTTTCAAAAAACGGATCAATAACAGCGCTTGATGCATCTGGCATTAATACCATATCTGATTCATTAATACCTTTCCAACCAGCAATTGATGAGCCATCAAACATCTTACCATCTTCAAAAAAATCATCATCAATTTGACTAACTGGAATAGTAACATGTTGTTCTTTACCTTTAGTATCAGTAAAACGTAAATCAACAAATTCCACATCATTTTCTTTAATTAGCGTTAAAACTCTTTGTATAGACATGTATCTTCTCCATTGAGGACAAATAATTGTTCAGTTTAAAAGGCATTCTTGCCGAGTTGTATATTATTATGCAAATATGATGCCATTTTTTGACCACACTATTTTAGTGAATTTATCTCCAATAAGATTAACATAAATGTACAATTTGCACCAATTTAAAGCAATAAGCACCAAATCAACGCACCAAAATCATTCATCTGTCTAGAAATGATCGTTTTTAATGCCCTAAAATAGAGAAATTTCACTATATTAATCACTAAGCAAGATTCATTTCTGATTTTTAAATTGACGTTTTTCCTTAATTTATGACCATCTAATCACGAACAAATAACATTATGAATAATAGAAAATAATGAAGTAACTAGATTTGGGATCTAAAGTACATAAATAAAATAGACTTATAAAAAAACATAAAATTAAAATAACCTATTAAAATTATATGTAACTCAAATCTAAAATTAAACTAATACAGTTTCATGTAAATTAAGTTTTCTCCTTTAAGCACTGTATTTCAATGCATAATACCGTTATAATCTTGTCTTATTATTAAAAAATTAGGTAATTATATAAGTATGGACTTTATAACACTCGAAATTCTACCTTTTGTAAAAAATCATCATTTGCTTTCATTAGGTTGGGTTGGGCTATTTATCGCAATCATCGTACTAACTGTTAAAAGTAAACTATCTAAGGTTAAAGTTATTGATAATGCTCAAGCAATCCATATGATTAACAAAGAAAATGCTATTATTATTGATATTAGATCGGCAGATAATTTTAAAAAGGGGCATATCACCGACGCTCATAATATTTTGCCTATCGATATTAAAAATTCCAGTTCAAAATTAATTGAAAAATTTAAAGAAAATTCCATCATTTTGATCGACGAAAATGGTTTATCATCTGCTAGCATTGGTGAAACACTTATCAAACAAGGCTTTTTAAATGTATCTGTGTTGAAAGATGGCATTGCTGGTTGGAATGGCGAAAATTTACCACTTGTTAAAAAATAATATTATTCAAAAATAAGGTTTTATCATGACAGAACAAAATAATACTCAACAACCTGAAACACAATTTGCAATTCAACGTATTTATACTAAAGATGTTTCATTTGAAACCAATAATGTACCTGAAATCTTTACTAAACAGTGGCAACCAGACATGAATTTGGAATTAAATTCATCTTCACAAATCTTAAATGAAGGCGTTTATGAAGTTGCACTACGTGTTACTGTAACAGTAAAACAACAAGAAGAAATTGTTTATATTTGTGAAGTGACTCAAGCAGGTATTTTTTCACTTATCGGATTTGATGAAAGCCAAGTTCAACATTGTGTTGGCTCTTATTGTCCAAATATTTTATTCCCTTACGCACGTGAAGTGATTTCAAGTTTAGTAAATAAAGGCTCATTCCCGCAAGTGAATTTAGAACCAGTAAATTTTGAAGCATTGTATATGAATTATATCCAGCAACAGGCAGAAGCTGAATCAACTGAAACATTGCAATAGTTTTAGTATTAATTAATAAAAGGTTTTTTGATTATTATGAAAAAAAATGCTGCTGTGACAGTTATTGGAGCGGGTTCTTATGGAACGTCTTTAGCTATCTTACTAGCTCGAAATGGTCACTCTACATTATTGTGGGGACATAACCCAGATAAAATGACTGTTTTGCAGCATGACAGGCAAAATAGGCAGTTTTTGCCAGATATACCTTTTCCTGATTTGTTACAAATTGAAAGTAATTTACAAACAGCCGTATTAGCTGCACCTATTTTACTAATTGTCGTACCAAGTCATGCTTTTGCTAGTATCCTAACACAAATTAAACCTTTCTTACGTCAAGATAGCAAAATTGTTTGGGCAACTAAAGGGCTTGAAGTTGATACTGGCAGGTTGTTACAAGATGTAGCTAGAGAAATTCTAGGTGATAAAATCCCATTAGCGGTTATCTCTGGACCAACATTTGCCAAAGAGGTGGCATCTGGCTCACCAACTGCAGTAACTGTCGCATCAACTAATGAGGAATTTTTAACTGAATTACAAAGTCTATTTCACTGTAGTAAAAGTTTTCGTGTTTATAGCAGTAAAGACTTTATTGGAGTACAACTTGGTGGCGCAATAAAAAATGTTATTGCTATTGGTGCAGGCCTGTCCGACGGTTTAGGCTTTGGAGCTAATGCCAGAACCGCGTTAATCACCCGAGGGCTTGCCGAAATGATGCGTCTAGGTGCAGTATTAGGTGCTGATCCTGCAACTTTTATGGGAATGGCAGGACTTGGTGATCTAGTTTTAACTTGCACAGACAATCAATCTCGTAACCGTCGCTTTGGAATATTACTTGGTCAAAATAAATCTATTCAAGAGGCTCAAGATATTATTGCCCAAGTTGTCGAAGGTTGTAAAAACACCAAAGAAGTTTGGTCACTTGCACAAAAACACCATGTTGATATGCCTATTACTGAACAGATTTATAGAATTTTATATGAACATAAAGATCCCAAACAAGCAGCGATGGAATTGCTTGGACGATCCAAAAAAGAAGAGTTAAAAAGTTAGTTTTCTACTTAAACGTATAGTTAACCTGAAACTTTTTTACAAATTTCAGGTTATTACTTTATTAGATATTTAAGCCAATACCTTTTTCTTTTGCTTTGAGGTAAATATCATAACCAACATAGACATCAAGTACTGCGGTTCCAACTGTTTTAAATAAAGTAATCTGCTGTTCATTTTGACGACAAAGTTGTGGATTTAAAACTAAATCACCTAATTCTAAAAAATCATCTTTTGATACAAGTTTTTGTTCAATTGGATCAATGATATCACCCGCTTCGGAAAATACACCGTCTTTTGTATCAAGCACTCGAATATCGGCTTTTTCAACAATATTACTTGGGATTTCGTGCATATCTGGCATATATGCCCCAACGCCATTGATATGGGCTCCAGGTTTAACTAAATCACCATTAAAAGTCACTTCTTTTGAAGTGGTAACAGAGGTAATGATATCCGCTTGATAAATATCTTCATCTAAATTTTCAGAAAAATAAAGATTAGCAGAAAAATGTTCAAATCGTTTCTTCATTAACTCGGTAAATTGCTTACCTTTATTAGCATCAAGCCCAAAGATTGCCACATCAGTTAATGGACGAACGGTTAACATTGCCTCCAATTGTGAAGCAGCTTGTCCACCTGTACCTATCAACACGGCTCGCTTAGAATCTTTACGAGCTAAAAGATCGGTTGCAGCACCTTGCACAGCCCCTGTTCTAAGTTGGGTTACAAAAGTTCCATCCAACATCGCACAGACTTCACCTGTTTGTGGATCTATCATCATGACTTGAGCCGGTACAGAAGGTTTGCCTAATTTAGGATTATCTGGAAATACTGAAACTATTTTAATTCCTACAATATCTTTACCTTTTATATGAGCAGGCATAAACAAACATTGTCCTTTTTGCATATCGAAATTGATACGTAACGGTACATCACTTTTTCCTTGAGTATAAATTTTTAAGGCTTGTTTATCTGCAGCTATTGCCTCTGGCATGGTATAGAATTTTTCAATATCTTTAGCAGTTAAAATTAGCATTTTGATTCCTTCTTAGTCTTTTCTATTTATTTACCTTTTTAGTAACTATAATCTATTTTTAAAATCAAGCAACATCATCTTAAAGTATAACAATTTGTTTTATTTTTGGTTATTTTTTGATTTTGACATTTCTTGTATATTTTAATTATTTTCACTATTATTACATGGTGCAATTTTACACGATACTTGAGAAATCAGATGCTATTTAAAATATTAAAATTTTTTTTAAAGATGTTATTCCATGTAAAAGTTTATGGTAATCTTAACAACTTAAAACAAGACAGATTGCTTATCACACCAAACCACGTTTCTTTCCTTGACGGTATTCTAATCGGCGTTTTTTTACCAGTAAGACCTGTTTTTGCTATCTACGCAGGTTATATCAATCATTGGTTAGTACGCCTAGCCAAACATTACGTAGATTTTGTGCCAATGGATCCAATTAGCCCAATGGCTATTAAGCGTTTAGTTCGCGAAATCGAAAAAGGTCGTCCAATTGTTATTTTTCCTGAAGGAAGAATTACTGTAACTGGCTCATTAATGAAAGTTTATGACGGTGCTGCTTTTGTTGCAGCTCGATCACAAGCAACTATTGTACCTGTCTGGATTGAAGGTGCCGAATTTACTATAACCAGCCGCTTAAAAGGATTATTTAAACGTCACTTATTCCCTAAAATAACTATTCATGTGCTTGAACCAACATCCATTCCTATGCCGGATGCACCTAAAGCTAGCGAAAGACGCTATATTGCCGGTGAAAAACTTCACCAAATAATGATGAATGCTCGCATGGGAAGTCGTCCTAAATTAACTCTTTTTGAAGCACTGCTTGAAGCTCAAGTACGCTACGGTGTAAAATCACGAATGGTGCAAGATCCCACAACTAACGAGGCATCTTATCGCAATTTAATAAAACAAATTATTGGTATAAGTTGCATTCTTTCTAAATTTACTCAGAAAAAAGAGCGGGTTGGGGTTCTATTACCCAATGCAACTATTACCGTTGCTACCATTTTTGGTTTATCAGTTAAAAACCGTATTCCAGCAATGCTTAATTATACTGCAGGAACAAAAGGTTTAACTTGCGCAATTACTGCGGCTGAAATTAAAACTATTATCACTTCACGTAAATTTATCCAAAAAGGAAAACTCGACTATCTACTTGAAGAAATCAAAGATGTTAAATGGTGTTTCTTAGAAGATTTACGCAGTAGTTTAACATTTACTGACAAACTTCATATTGCCGTTCATCAGTTTATACCACGTTTAGTTAAACAAGCTCAAACCAGTGATGACGAAGCATTGGTATTATTTACATCCGGCTCTGAAGGTAACCCTAAAGGTGTTGTGCATAGCCATGGTAGCTTGCTTGCCAATGTCGAGCAAATTCGAACGGTTATTGACCCAACACCAGCTGACCGCTTTATGTCTGCATTACCGTTATTCCATGCTTTTGGTATCACCGCTGGGCTATTTTTACCAATATTTTCTGGTAGTCGTACTTTCTTATATCCAAATCCTTTACATTATCGTATGGTGCCTGAAATAATTTATGACCAAAACTGTACCGTTTTATTTGGTACGCCTACTTTCTTAGCCAATTATGCTCGTTATGCCCACCCTTATGATTTTATGCGTTTACGTTATGTGGTTGCTGGTGCAGAAAAACTATCTGACGCAGTACGAGAGCAATGGAAAGATAAATATGGTATTCGTATTCTAGAGGGCTATGGTGTTACTGAATGCGGACCGGTTGTGTCGCTAAATGTTCCAATGGCATTTAAAGCTGGCACGGTAGGTCGATTATTACCGGGTATGACCTCAAAATTAATCCCAATTCCAGGTATTTCTGATGGTGGAGAATTACTCGTTAAAGGACCTAATGTTATGAAAGGTTACTTACGAGTAGAAAACCCAGGTAAACTGGAAGAACCAATCGCAACCAATGAACAAGGCCAATCCGAAAAAGGTTGGTATGATACTGGCGACATTGTTTCTATTGATAAGCAAGGTTTTTTAACGATCAAAGGACGGTTAAAACGATTCGCTAAAATTGCAGGTGAAATGGTTTCATTAGAAAGTGTTGAAGCTCTTGCTAAAAAAGTCGATTCTGAAGCTATGCACGGCGCAACAGTAAAAAGTGATGCAGCAAAAGGGGAAGCTATTGTATTATTTACTACTTCGTCTGAGTTAAATCGAGAACAACTTAATCAAGCAGCTCAAGAATTGGGTATTCCAGCATTAGCTATACCGCGTGATATTCGTGTTGTTAAAGAGTTACCACTTCTTGGTACAGGTAAAATTGATTTTATTACCTTGAGAAAAATGGCTGACCAATAACTTAAGGATATCATATGAAACAGCTGTCACTATTAAGCAAAGGTATGGTTGCGACCATGCTAGCGCAATTTTTTTCAGCCTTTGCTGATAATGCAATCTTCTTTGCCATATTGGCATACATTAAAAATTTACATTATCCAGAATGGAGCCAGTCAGCATTACAGATTGGTTTTGTTGTGCCTTTTATTATACTTTCACCTTTTGTAGGTCAATTTGCTGATAGCATGTCCAAAGGAAAAGTTATGATGATTTCAAACGGCATAAAATTATTAGGTGCTGGTTGTATCTGTTTAAACTTGAGTCCATTTGCTGGCTATTTTCTAGTAGGTATTGGTGCGGCAGCATATTCTCCAGCAAAATACGGAATTTTGGGGGAACTAACAAGTGGTGATAATTTAGTAAAAGCTAATGGATTAATTGAAGCATCAACGATTGCTGCTATTTTGCTTGGGTCATTAGCGGGTGGACATATTGCCGATCTTAATGTAACAGCGGCGTTATTTGCTTGTGTATTTATGTATGGACTTGCAGTTATTGCTAACTTTTTTATTCCTAAATTACCTTCTGCAAGACAAAATATTCAATGGCAATTTTTAAGTATGGTCAAAGATTTTGCTAACACAGTTAAAATAATATTTACCAACAGGCAAGTACTGTTCACATTATTAGGCACAAGTTTATTTTGGGGGGCAGGTATTACTTTACGTTTTCTGTTGATTAGCTGGGTTCCTGTCGTTTTAGATATTCATGATAATGCAACACCGACCAACCTTAATGCTGTTGTTGCTATTGGTATTGTGATTGGTGCTGGGCTGGCTAGTACATTTATTTCAATAAATAACACATTACGTTGTATTCCAGCAGGAATTATGATGGGAATTATGGTAATTGCTTTTACATTGCAAGGTAATATTATTTCATCTTATATTTTATTAGTTGTCATTGGGGCTTTAGGTGGTTTCTTTTTGGTACCTTTAAATGCCTTTATTCAAAAAATAGGTAAAGAGCTTGTTGGCGCGGGCAGTGTGATTTCGGTACAAAATTTAAGTGAATACACCGCCATGATGGTCATGTTAGGGCTTTACACTTTAGCCGTTGCTATGGATTTACCTGTTATAGCAATCGGTGTTGGTTTTGGCGGTTTATTTGCTGTTGTAATTTTATTGTTGTGGCTAGGATTAAAAAAACATGCAAAAAATTAATCTTTCAGAGATGATAACCGAAAGTCGCAATTCTAATAGCGAACATATTGATAACTGTTCAACATTAGAGATACTTAAAATTATCAATAATGAAGATAAACAAGTGGCATTAGCTGTTGAAAAGGAACTTTATAACATAGCTCAAGCTGTTGATGCTATCAGCCAAGCTTTTTTAAAACAAGGTCGATTAATTTATCTTGGTGCCGGTACATCTGGTAGGTTAGGTATTTTAGATGCCAGTGAATGCCCACCTACTTATGGCTCACCACCGCAACAGGTCATTGGCTTAATAGCTGGTGGCACACCAGCTATTTTTAAAGCAGTTGAAAACGCTGAAGATAATCCTAATCAAGCTATCAATGATTTAGCCAATATTGATTTTGGCACTAACGATATTTTAGTTGGTATTGCAGCTAGTGGGCGCACACCTTATGTAATAGGTGGTATGCAATATGCTAAATCACTGGGAGCAACAGTTATTAGTTTATGTTGTAATCCCAAGGCTCCAATGATTAAACTAGCTGACATTGCTATTACCCCAATTGTTGGGGCTGAAGTGATCACAGGTTCATCAAGAATGAAAGCTGGCACAGCACAAAAGCTAGTACTCAATATGCTAACTACCGCAAGCATGATCAAAATTGGCAAAGTTTACGGAAATTTAATGGTTGATGTTGAAGCAACTAATGCCAAGCTTATTGAACGACAAATATCAATCGTTATGCAAGCTACCGATTGCAGTCGTGAAAAAGCAATAGCTACGTTGAATAAATGCAATAAACATTGTAAAACAGCAATATTAATGATTCTTGCGGATATTGATGAGTTACAAGCAAAAGAAATATTATTACAAAATAATGATTCTATTCGCAAAGCAATAAACAACCACCCTGCATAAATTGTTAAATAACACAAATTGGTATACCCAATTTGTGATTCAAGTCTAATTTTTCATTCACAATATTTGAAATAACTATTTATAAAAACAATAATTTTACTCTAATTGTTAATATTACCATGTTCATTAATTGATGGATTTTTTTAAAACCTAATTCAAATTCTATTTAAGTTTTATTTTATAAAAGGAAAATCTATGAAAAAATCATTACTAAAACTTAATATTGCCGTAGTTTTATTTGGTCTATTAGCTCTATCTCCTTCAACATTTGCGAGTAACCAAAATAATTCACATAACGTTGATAATCATCAAGCCAATATCAACCAAACTACTGATGCCACTTTGGTTCATACCCAATATGGTATGGTAAAAGGTCAATTAGATAAAATAAATAATGTTATTGTTTGGACGGGCATACCTTATGCCAAACCACCAGCAGGTCAACTCAGATGGAAAAAAACCGTTGATCCTGAACCCTGGAAAGGTGTATTAGATGCAACCCAAGCAAGCAAAGTTGCATTTCAATTTAAAGAAAATAAAGTTATTGGATCAGAAGATAGTTTAAATCTCAATATATATCGACCTAATAATAAATCGAATAATTTACCAGTACTGGTTTATATTCACGGTGGCAATAATCAAAATGGTAAAGCGGAGGAAATGACAGGAAACACCATGGTAAATGACATTGACGGTATTTTTATCTCAATTAATTATCGTTTAGGACCATTGGGATTCAACCCACTTCCTGCCTTACAAACTGGAGATAAACTTGAAGATTCTGGAAATTATGCTCTACTTGATATTGCAAAATCCTTAGATTGGATAAAAGAAAATATAGCTAATTTTGGTGGAGACGCTAATAACATAACCGTGTCTGGTTTTTCTGCTGGTGGACGAGATGTAATGGCAATGTTAATCTCGCCTATTTTCAAAGACAAATTTCAAAAAGCAATATCTTTTAGTGGTGGCATGACTATTGCGGATAAACAAGATAGCGTAAAAGTATTTGCTAAGGCTATCGCTCCACTTGTTGTTGAAGATAAAATAAAACCAACCCAAGAAGAAGCTTATGATTGGCTATTAACCAATCAATCGGATGTAAGAAATTATCTTTATAGTTTATCTTCACAACGACTAGTATCACTTATGGGAAATGCTGGAATAAGAATGAGCGTTTTTCCACATTTATACAATGATGGATATGTCATTCCTAAAGACGGTTTTAATACTCATGAATATAATTCTGTGCCATTGATTATGTTAACTGGTACCTGCGAATTTTCATTATTCGCCCAAACATCCACTTATTTTAGTGATGCTTTCAACAATGGTTTACCAACAGGCAAAAAACTTAACGAATTTAATTTTACCAATAGATATGGAAGTCGTTTATATGACCTATTTAATGTAGCAGATTCTGCGCAGAAAATGGCTCCCTTTTATAAAGCCAAAATTTATGGGTTAGAAATAGAATTTGGTCAAGACGCCAATAATGTTGGTTCCAAAATGGCATTATTTGGTGCTTTTCATGGAGTATTCTTACCATTATTGGACGCTAATTCACAAAATTATGATGGTTTCATTGGTAATGCATACAAAACTCAAGGCGCCAAACAATTAAGTATGACATTCAAAAAATACCTTAATAATTTTATCCATTCAGGTGATCCTAATGGAACTGATTTAGTTTACTGGAATAATTGGACAGCTGACCATAGTAAGGCAAATAATGCCTATTTATACATGAACGCAGATAAAGTAAAAGCCATTGCGTATATGGGAGGTAAAAATTTTACTTACAGCGATGTTCTTAATGAAATGGATAATGATCAATCAATTAATCAAGAATCAAAAAATATCATCATTTCTGAAGTGTTAAACGGTCGGTGGTTTAGTGCTGAACTTGATCAACGATATAAAAATAAATCATTATGGATTAAATAAGTTAAATAATTTATGCACAATATACTTTGTATTATCATTTGATAACAATATATTGTGCATGATAAAGATCATAAAAAGTTTACAAATCGATAAAATAAAATCGAATAACCAATAATCTAAATGTTTTTTAAAAAACTTATAGAATCCACCCTAACAACAGTAACATCATTATTTTATTAAATAAAAATAAATTTTTTATTTTTGGCTATAATGATTTTTTCGATTACAAAAAAATGTTTTTTATAACAAATTCTATAATCTGTGTCACACACTTTTAACAAATGCAATGATTTAATAATAAAATTTATAATATAATGAATATATTCTTTGATGGAATAAATATATTCTTTAATGGAATAAATATAGAGTCAGATTTACACTAAAAACCTTTGCTTTTTTTCGTAGTAAAAAAGAGACTTTTTTTATTTTAGAAAATAACTGAATTAGTAATAATTTTTAAGTTCATTTTTATAACACGTTTATATTATTCAATAATATAAAAATCCGGAGGAAATTATATGGTAGGAATTATCCTAGCTACTCATGGTGAGTTTGCTGAAGGTATTCTACAATCAGGATCGATGATCTTTGGAGAGCAGGAAAATGTTAAAGCAATTACCTTGCATCCAAGTGATAGTCCAGAAAGTTTAAAAGAACGAATGCAAGAAGCAATCGCAACATTTGACAATCAAGATGAAGTATTATTTTTAGTAGATTTATGGGGTGGCACACCTTTTAATCAGGCTAATAATTTATGTGGCGAGCACAGTAATTGGGCTATCGTCGCAGGTTTAAATCTTCCAATGCTTATTGAAGCTTACTCTTCACGTTTTTCAATGGAGACCGCCAAAGAGATTGCTACTGCAATTATTGAGCCAGCAAGAGAAGGTGTCAAAGCAACTGTTGATGCACCAGTTCAAAATAAACCAGCAACACAAGTATCTAATACAATACCAGAAGGTACAGTACTTGGTAATGGCAAGATGAAAATTGTCTTAGCGCGAGTTGATTCACGATTATTACATGGACAAGTTGCAACAGCTTGGACTAAATCAACTAATCCTAATCGTATAATTGTGGTTTCTGATTCCGTCGCCAAAGATGAGTTAAGAAAAAAACTTATTCAAGAAGCTGCGCCTCCTGGGGTTAAAGCAAACGTTGTACCAATTAAAAAAATTATTGAAGTATCACGTGACCCTCGATTTGGCAATACTAAAGCCTTGCTCTTATTTGAGAACCCACAAGATGTTTTACGTACAATAGAAGGTGGCGTCGATATTGATGTTGTTAATATTGGTTCAATGGCACATTCTGTTGGTAAAGTCATGGTTAATAAAGTGCTTTCAATGAATGCTGATGATGTTGATGCATTTGAAAAGTTGAAGGCTAAAAACGTTAAATTTGATGTTCGCAAAGTGCCAAATGATTCCAATAGTAATATGGATGATTTATTGAAAAAAGCGAAAGAAGAATTAGCTGAACAAAAGAATTAGTTTTATTTAAGAGGTTATATATTATGACATTATCAATCGTTGCTATCATATTAGTGATAGCTGTTGCCTTTCTAGCTGGTATGGAAGGTATTTTAGATCAATTCCAATTCCACCAGCCACTTGTTGCATGTTCATTAATTGGGCTTGTAACTGGCAATTTAGAAGCAGGTGTAGTATTAGGCGGATCGTTACAAATGATTGCTTTAGGTTGGGCAAATATTGGGGCAGCAGTAGCACCTGATGCCGCACTAGCCGCTGTTGCATCATCAATTATTTTAGTTTTAGGTGGTCAAGGCATTGCAGGTGTATCAACAGCTATTGCAGTAGCTATTCCACTTGCGGTTGCTGGATTATTTTTAACCATGATTGTGCGAACTATTGCTGTTCCATTAGTTCATATGATGGATGCCGCAGCGGAAGAAGGTAATATTCGTAAAATCGAATGGTTGCAAATTCTAGGTATCTGCTTGCAAGGTCTACGTATTGCGATTCCTGCAGCAGCGTTACTATTCATTCCTGCAGAAACTGTAAAAGAAGCTTTAAATGCAATGCCTGAATGGTTAACAACCGGTATGGCTATCGGCGGTGGTATGGTTGTTGCAGTTGGTTATGCAATGGTAATAAACATGATGGCAAACCGTGAAGTATGGCCATTTTTCATTATTGGCTTTGTTGTTGCCGCTATATCACAATTAACATTAATTGCCCTTGGTGCGTTAGGCATCGCATTAGCACTGATATATCTCAGTCTTTCAGAACGTGGCAATTCATCAAATGGCGGTAGTAAAGGCGATCCGCTTGATGATATTTTGAATGATTACTAAGAACTTGGAGAAGAAAATGACAGATAGAATTCAATTAAGCAAAAAAGATCGTTTAGCTGTTGCTTGGCGTTCAACTTTCCTTCAAGGTTCTTGGAACTATGAACGTATGCAAAATGGTGGTTGGGTCTACTCTATGATTCCTGCTATCAAAAAACTATATACCACGAAAGAAGACCGCTCAGCAGCGCTAAAACGTCATTTAGAGTTTTTTAATACACATCCATATTTAGCATCACCTGTTTTAGGTGTAACACTTGCTTTAGAAGAAGAACGCGCCAACGGTGCCGCTGTTGATGATGTTGCCATTCAAGGGGTAAAAGTTGGGATGATGGGTCCTTTAGCTGGCGTGGGTGATCCAGTGTTTTGGTTTACGGTACGACCAATGCTTGGTGCTCTTGGTGCTTCATTAGCGCTTAGTGGTAATATTATGGGACCTATTTTATTCTTTATGTTATGGAATATTATTCGTTGGAGCTTTATGTGGTACACCCAAGAATTTGGTTATCGTACTGGATCGAAAATTACAGATAACCTATCTGGTGGTTTGCTACAAAAAATCACTAAGGGTGCATCTATATTAGGGATGTTTGTACTTGCTGCTTTGGTACAAAGGTGGGTATCAATAAAATTCCAGCCTATTGTATCAACAGTCAAACTAGACAATGGCGCATTTATTGACTGGAATTCATTACCTGCGGGTGCTCAAGGTATCCAACAAGCATTACAACAAATGCAAGGTGGATTATCTCTCACTCAAGAAAAAGTCACTACATTACAAAATAACTTAGATCAATTGATACCAGGGCTTGTTCCGTTACTTTTAACATTCTTCTGTATGTGGTTATTACGTAAAAAAGTATCTCCAATCATTATCATTGTTGGATTATTTTTAGTAGGTATCGCTGGTCATTTAGTAGGTCTTTTATAAACCAGTACTTTTGTAAAAATGTTTCAGGAAAGCATAACGTTTCAGTATAAAATTATGCTTTCTATTAAACAATCATTATCCTTTTCATCACACAATGTGACCAAAAACACGATGTGTATGAAAAGGATAGTTTTATCAATTCAACCTTAGTTATGGATAGGTAATAGATGGTTCAATCATTAAACACAAAAATTGATTTGACCGTGAAAGCAACTGCTTTTACTGGTTTATCTGAATATGGCAATATAATGATTGGTGATAAAGCATTTGAATTTTATCATCGGCGCGACCCTCGTAAATATATCCAAATTCCTTGGGATGAAGTAGATTATGTTATTGCTTCCGTATTATTTGGTGGTAGATGGATTCCTCGTTATTCAATCCAAACAAAAAAAGACGGTACTTTCACCTTTGCCTCCGAAGATCCCAAAAAGACATTAAAAGCAATTCGCGTTTATATTGATGGGCAAAAAATGGTAAGGTCATTAGGTTTTTTTGATGTTTTAAAACGGGCTTTTATTCGCCCAAAAAAGAAATAATAGTCGTCGTACCTAAAGATATTAGAACGCATTAAACTGGAAAATAAAACATCATTAGTATTATTTTTATCCATTCATGACTAAATAAGTCCAAAGCAAGCAATATCACACCTAGCTTCAACAAACAGCCATTGCACTTTTTTCCAGAAAGAGTATAATTTCGTGGCTTTAATTTTGCCCATGTTGGGCAAAAGAAAGATAATTTTTTAATTTAAGAGGATGTTATGGTAACTATTCGTTTAGCTCGTGGTGGCTCTAAAAAGCGCCCTTTTTATCAAGTAGTTGTCACTGATAGCCGTAACCCACGTGATGGTCGTTTTATTGAACGCGTTGGCTTTTTTAATCCAATTGCACAAGGTAAAGCAGAAGAATTACGTTTAGATCTTGATCGCGTAAATCATTGGGTAGGTTTAGGTGCAACAGTTTCTGATCGTGTAAATACATTGATCAAACAAGCACAAAAAGCTGCTTAATTGAGTAATAAATAGTAACTGTAATGATGAATACTGAGAATCTCATTGTTGTAGGTAAACTTGGTTCTAGCTACGGCATTCGTGGTTGGCTCAGAATTTTTTCGTTTACAGAATTTCCAGATAGTATTTTTGATTACACACCTTGGTATATTCAGCGTGCTGGTAAATGGCAAGAGGTAATCGTAGAAAGCTTCAAGCCCCATAATCAAGATATGATTGTAAAACTCAAAGGCATTGACGATCGTGATCAAGCCAATGCATTAACTAATTTTGAAGTATTTGTTGATGCTGAAAAATTTCCAGAGCTTAACAATGGTGATTTTTATTGGAAGGATTTGATTGGCTGTCGAGTAAAAACAATTAACGATTATGATTTGGGTCAGGTGACTGACTTAATGGAAACTGGCTCAAATGATGTGTTGGTGGTAAAAGCAAATCTAAAAGATGCATTTGGAGCAACAGAACGTTTAATTCCGTTTGTTGATGATCAATTTATAAAACAAGTTGATTTAACAGCAAAAATAATTGTGGTCGATTGGGATCCCGCTTTTTAATTGGTAAGGTAAGAATATGTGGATTGGCGTTATTAGCCTTTTTCCCGAAATGTTCCAAGCAATTACCTGTTATGGTGTAACTGGTCGAGCCGTAAAAAACGGACTGTTAACAGTAGAATATTGGAACCCGCGCGACTTTGCGCATGATAAGCATAAGACGGTCGATGATAGGCCTTATGGCGGTGGTCCCGGCATGTTAATGATGGTACAACCACTTCGCGATGCAATTCATGCAGCAAAAACAGTAGCAGGTAAAGATACAAAAGTAATCTATCTTTCCCCACAAGGGCGCAAATTAAGCCAACAAGGTGTTTGCGAATTGTCGCAATATCAAAAATTGATTTTGATTTGTGGTCGATACGAAGGTATAGATGAACGCGTTATCCAAACCGAAATTGATGAAGAATGGTCAATTGGGGATTACGTGTTAAGTGGCGGTGAATTACCGGCGATGACGATGATTGATGCATTAGCAAGGTTTATTCCTGGCGTATTAAATCATGAATCATCAGCAGAAGAAGACTCTTTTGCTAACGGTTTACTTGATTGCCCACATTATACTCGACCTGAGGTGTTAGATGGAATGGCGGTGCCTGACATATTAATGTCTGGTCACCATGAAGCGATTCGTCGCTGGCGATTAAAACAATCACTAGGACGAACTTGGTTAAGAAGAGAAGATCTTCTTGAAAATCTAGCTCTGACTGATGAAGAGCAACGTTTACTCACTGAATTCCAACGAGAATATCGTGATGAACAAGGCCATTAATATTTCAGTATAACTAGTAAGAGACAAAATTATGAAAAATGCAATTATTCAGCAATTAGAACAAGAACAAATGAAAAAAGACATCCCGTCTTTTCGTCCGGGTGATACGGTTGAAGTAAAAGTATGGGTTGTTGAAGGTAACAAAAAACGTCTTCAAGCTTATGAAGGTGTAGTTGTAGCAATTCGTAATCGTGGTTTACATTCTGCATTTACAGTACGTAAAATTTCGAATGGCGAAGGTGTTGAACGAGTATTCCAAACTCACTCACCAATTGTTGATTCAATTACTGTGAAACGTCGTGGTCAAGTACGTCAAGCTAAACTTTACTACTTACGCGAACTTCGTGGTAAAGCTGCGCGTATCAAAGAACGCCTTAACTAATTCAAATTGGTTAATATTTAATAAACTAATTAAATATATCCAATTAAATATGGTCACCTTTATGGTGACCGTTTTTATGTATATAGTAAAAGTTCATTCCCGCCAACAAACAATCGTTGACAAAGTTCAAGTAATATCTAGATCAAATAAAGGTAACATTATGGATAACTATCTTGTTGCGATTCTTGCCACTACAACCAAGTTATTCGCATTAATGACACCACCAGCAGTGCTAAGTGCATTCTTAAGTGGTACTAAACAATATGAAGAGCCACAACGCCGAAAAACTGCACTTAAAACATCGTGTGCAGTGTTTATTATTGGTATTGTATTGTTCTTTTTTGGTAATACTATGTTTAGCGTTTTCGGTTTTACACTTGATGCCTTCCGTATCGGTTCTGGCGCATTACTGTTTATCACTGCGGTAGCACTGATGAATGATTCTCCAGATAAAAATAAAATTAGCAGTGATGAAGATATTAGTGTTGTACCGCTTGCAATTCCTCTTTGCATGGGCCCTGCTTCTATCGGTACTATTATTGTTATGGGAACAAGTTCGGTGGGTTTTGCTGCCAATATGGTTGGTGCAGTTTCATTGTTTGTTGCTTCTTCGGGCATTTATGCTATGCTTTTATGCGCAAAAAGTATTGCGAAAGTATTAAAAAATACTGGTATTGCTATTTTATCAAAATTAACTGGGCTACTAATATCAGCAATTGCTGCACAAGTAGTATTTACTGGTATATCGGCTTTTCTAAAATAGTTAAGCATTATTGACAAATTTGTTACGTTATTATGTAACATAGCGTAACAATTGAATTTGATATCTTATTTAAGATTAATTTATGAGTATTTATCTATTAATTGAATATAAATAATCTTAGTTATTGAGAATTAAATTGCGTTTTTTATTGTAATAATAAGAAGCTAGAATAATGATAATTAAGACAACTTCTGACAATAAAATAAAATGCCCCGATTCACCAAACCATACACCAACAATAATCACAATATTAACAATAATTGAAATAGCAGCTAACCATGGAAATAACGGTGATTTAAATTTAACCATCTCCTTAGAGTATTTACCACTATTAACTCCTTTACGGAATTGATACTGACACCAAGCTATAATAATCCACGCAAAACAACCTACTTGCCCCGTACCTGCAACTAAGTAGAGATAAAGCTTTTCCGCTGCAATATATTTAGAAAATAATGAAACTAAAGCAATAATTGCAATAAATAAGATACCTTTAGTAGGAACACCTCTTTTATTGACATCTGAAAAATATTTAGGTGCTAAATTATCCTGTGCCATAGACCATAACATACGTGAACTTGCATAAATAGCCGAGTTGGCTGCCGATATTGCAGCACAAAAAATAACAAACAACATCATGTAAGAAGCAAAAGTAATACCAGCTTTATTAAATACCCACACAAAGGGGCTAATTTCATCATGCACGGTTCCATATGGGTAAACTAATGCTAAAACGGCAATGGCTAATACATAAAACAGAATAATTCTAAATGCGACACCTGTAATAATTTTAGGTAACACTGTTTGGGGTGACTCAGCTTCACCTGCTGCACTACCAATTAATTCAACACCTTGAAATGAATAAGTCACAATGGTCATACATACAAAAATCGATAAAAAACCATTAGGAAACCAGCCATGTTCTGTTTTAAAGGTAGGTAATACATGGGTTTGAGTATATTGTTGATACAGAAGATAAATGCCAATACCAATAAAGGCAATAATTGCCAGCACTTTAATGGTTGAAAACCAATACTCACTTTCACCAAAAGCACGCACAGAAGTTAAATGAACTGAAGTTATAACAACTAAAATCAATAAGCTAAAAAGATAAATAGGAATAGCAGGAAAAAATTGGTGGGCAATCATAGAAGCGGCTGTTAAATCTGCTGCCATAGACAGAACCCAACTAAGCCAATATAACCAACCAATGGTATAACTCCAAATCGGATTTGGAATAAACATTAATGCATAATGTTGAAAAGAGCCAGCATGTGGAAATGCACAAGAAAGTTCACCTAAGCATAACATTGTTGCCAACATTATACTACCGGCCATAAAATAAGCGATGATAGTCCCTAACGGTCCTACTGTTGTTAATGGTGCAGCGATACCAATAAATAAACCTGTACCAATCGATCCTCCTAACGAAATCATTAGCAGATGACGATTTTTAAGATTCTTTTTTAAATTACTGGGATTTTGGCTTTGTTGTGATGCTGATGTTGCCATGTATAAACCGCCTAATCATTGATAAAAACTGCTGGTTACCCAGCAGTTAACACAAATTAATAGATAAACCGTTTTTCTACACCACTAGTTTGACAAGCCATTAGCAAGGCAGTGTAATCAAGCTCAAACCCAATCATGTCGCCGACTTTAAGAGTTTGAGTCACATCTTCAATATCGACTAATGTATGATCACTGGTTTGACCAAGTACAGTAATGTTATCATCGATCGGCACACAGCTTTCAGCCGGTACATCTTGACGTCCAAAAGCAAGCAGCGCTCGTTTACGTACGCCATGATCGACAAAAGTTTTACTATTTAGAAAAGCATCTACCCCTAACTCACCAACAGGAACGGTTGGTTTACTATTAAGCTCAATAATTTGTGCATATAATTTATACATATCACTACAAGCTTTTTCTACAGGTTTATTTGAGTGATGAAATTCATCAAGATATTTCATATCTACATACTCAATACCAAACTCATGTAAACCACCAATCCGGATGTGATTTAGTCCTTCAGGCCAGATACCCTTGTCTAATAAATGATAACTAGTACAATTACCGGCTGATAAATATTGTATTTTAATATTGCAAGCTTTTTCTACTTTACGCGCAATTTCTAAAAAGTCTACTCCATTTTTAACTGTTGGTAGCACAGTACCGTAACAGTTAAAATTGGTGCCAAGCCCATAAAGCTCAACACCCGGTAAAGATAAAATAAGTTTGACCGTATCAATAATTTCATCGATATGTTCAAACCAAATACCTTCGCGTAAATCGCCCATATCAACCATTAATAAAACTTGGTGAACTTTTTGTTGCTTGACGGCTTCTTCTGAAAGTGCTTGAATCACCACTTTTTCACTATTTAAGCTAATATCTGCATATTTAACAACTTCACTAATTTCGCTTAAACAAGGACTACGTAACAGGCAAGTTTTACACCCTAAAGCATCTTTTAATTTTTTCAAATTATATGTTCTTGATTCAGCAATAACATCAATACCGCCATCTAGAACTGCTTTTGCAGTTTCAACACAACCATCAAACACTTTATTAACTGCCATAACTTCAATACCGTGTTTAGCAAGTAGCTCCTTTTCAACACGTGCATTGTCCTTTAATTTTCCTAAATCAATTTCCAATACAGGTTTGTACATACATTTACTCCTCTATATCTTATTGTTGTTGCAAGCGATTACGTTTTTGTGCGCGATGATATATCCATTCAGCTAACACAATTGCAAGCACTGCGCCACCAACAATTTTAGCGATATACTCAACATAACCACCCATATCGATTTGTGCTGGTGGAATAAACACTAAGATCACCGCAAATAGCGTAGATAAAAAGCCTAAGCCAGGTAAAACAATAGGTAATACTTTACCAGGGATCTTAAAGCTACGCGGTACATCTGGTTGAGTAATACGTAAACGATAATAGGCAATAAACATTACTAAGTAAGGAATAAAATAACAAATGGTTGTTAATGCGGTTAACATCCAATATGCAGCAGCAATACTTGGTGATACGAACGTTGAAAAGCAAAGTACAGTCACAATGATTGCTTGGATAACTAAAGCAAATGCTGGTGTTTGATATACAGGATGTAAACGACCAATACGTTCACCAAGTAAATTATCTTCTTTTGACGCTTCTTGTAACATATAGATAGGACCAACTAACCATGAGTTAATTTGACCTAACGCACCAAAGAATAAACAAATTGCCATTACTGGTAATAACCAAGGCATATGTAGCTCTTTAGCAGCAGCCTCCATTGCTTGCATTACACCAGCAACAATATCAGTATCGGCAGCAGGTAATAAGGTATTAATTGCCCAAGTACCAATCATATAGATACCAACGATAACAATTGCAGATACTGCCATTGCTTTAGGGAAGTCACGTTGTGGATCACGAGTACGTCCAGCAATCATTGGTGCAACTTCAAGTCCAGCAAAAGCAAACATCATACTTGATAAAAATACAATTGTATCCCAGCTACTTAAATCTGGAATCCAATCACTAACATGACTATAATCAGTTGCCATTGGGTGGCCTGTCATCAACCAGACAATTGCCAATAACACAATGATACCAGCGGGAATAAATACCCCTAACCATGCACTAACACTGTTTATAATTTTAGTCCATTTCATACCTTTGATATTCATTAATGTTAAAATCCAAAATACCACCATGGAACCAACACCAATAAACACCTGATTTTGGGCTAATTCGGCACTAAACATGTAACCAATTGCAGTAAAACCAAATTGTAACATTAATGGGAAGAATAGAACGCATGAGAATAGGAAACAAACGACCACTATCCAGCCAACTCGTTTACCAAACGCTTCTTTTACCCAAACAAAAATCCCTCCATCTTTTGGCCAACCAGTAGAAAGTTCACCACAAACCATCGCTAAAGGGAAAAACAAACAAAATGCAGCAAGAAGCCAAAGCACCATTGCTGACGCTCCGTAAGGAGCAACATTAGGAATTTGACGTAAACTTAGTATGGCAATGACATTCATAAATACAATGTCTTTAATACCAAGTAAACTTGAATCTTTAGAATCACTCATAATAACCTCACATTATAATATCTGAGGCGAAAATGCCTCAGATAACTCATGATTAATACACGTCGTATCCAACCATATCCTCGTAAGTGTCCTCACGGCGAATCAATCGATCTTTACCTTCTTTATCGATCATAACAACGGCAGTACGTGGACGGTTGTTATAAACCGTTTGACTTTCGATGGTATAAGCTCCAGCATCAAGGAATGCAATGATATCTCCAATTTGAGTGTCTTTTGGTAATAAGAACTCTTCACCCTTTACACCAACATGGTAATAGTCACCACCATCACATAAAGGTCCAGCAAGTTTAATGTATTGATCGTGATCTTCGGTAATTCTTGATGCATCATAAACATAGAAGAACCAATCAAAATGCTGGCTATCAGATAACACGCTATAACCCGCATCAACGAATTTCCACTCAACATGTTCTTCAATGTTTCCGTCTAAATCGTAATTAGTTTTACGTTTTTCACAAGCAACTTCTGTTAATAATACAGCGGCAGATCCTGTTACTTTACGACCAGGTTCAATACAAATCTCAACATCGGTACGCCATTTATGTACTTCTCTAATTACTGCATCAGCAAAATCTTGTGCAGTAATACCTGCATACATATTATCCTGTAATGGATTACCATTTTCTTCGTCATATTTATATGGAACTGGAATACCACCACCAACGTTAATTAAATCCAATTTAATACCAAGGACTTCTTCTAAACGGCGTGATTCATCGACTAAAACTTTCGTTGCTTTAGCAAATGGTTCTGCTTCTGGCACTTGATCCCCTACGTGCATATGTAAACCACGTAAATGTACATATGGCATTTCAAGAATACGACGACAAGTTTCTTCCGCTTGTTCTAAGTCGATACCAGATTTAGCATGATATGCCGTAACAAGTTCTGCGTGAGTCGCTGATGGTACATTTGGTTCAACACGCACACATACATTCGCTACTTTCTTGAGACGACGAGAAATTTCATCAATTATATCGAGTTCATACAAGCTATCGACATTGATAATATAAAGATCATTTTGAATAGCAAATTCTAAATCAACCGGTTTTTTAACTACACCATTGAATACAATTTGACTACCTGGAAAACCGATCTCTAGACATTTACGCACTTCAAACATTGAATTCGCTTCAGCATAAATACCTGCATCTTTAATTGCTTTTAGCACACCCATTACAGAACACGTTTTTGATGCATAGAAAATCTTAGTGTTTGGATGAGCTTTAAACGAATCTTTGATTTCCTTAATATTACGGTCAATTTCTTTTTCAGAAAATACGTAAAAAGGAGTTGGGTATTTCTTTGCTAATTCTTCTAAATTTACGCCATCAAAACATAATTTACCGTTTTGAGCACTGAAACGGCGATCTTTGGTTATAAGATCTGTGCGTAATTTGTTATAATTTGACATAATTTTGTCGGACATAAGACCTCCAGTTAATTAGTACATAAAAAGTACATAAGAAAACAAGCAAAATGGCTTTTCACTTGCAATGCAATCAGCATGCCAACTTATAAATTATTAAAAATCAATTTATTATAAATAATTATTACAAAAACAATATTGGTCATATTGTTTAAAATCTGTTTTTATGACAAAAATTTGTCATAAATTTATTAATGGTTGAAAGGTATTTAAATTAACGTAAGCTAAACTTAGCTAATAAGCTAAATTAAAAAGGTACTAATATCATGACAATCGATCCTGAATTATTACAATCATTAGAAATATTCAAACATTTTTTTGATTTAATCCATCAGCCAATGGCTATTATCGATAAAGAAGGTAAATATATTTATTATAATCGGGAAAGTGCAGAACTTGATGGTTACCCTATGGAACAAGCCATTGGCAAACCAATGCTTAAAGTTTATCCTAATTTAAGGAAAGAAGATAGTACCATGTTACAAGCTTTACAACAAGGTAAGGAATATCAGGATAATTATCAAAGCTACTACAATCATGTAGGTAAACTTGTTGATTATATGCATACCACCGTACCACTTTATAACAAGCATAAAGATATTATTGGTGCGATCGAAATAGGACGAAATTTATCAACTGTTAGACAATTACAAGATCAAGTATTCAAACTTAATAGTAAGTTATATCAAAATAAAGACCAACCATTACCTGAAATTGTTTTTGTTTCGCAGAAAATGCAAAAGGTTATTGATCAAACAAATATTTTAGGGGCGAATGATGTTCCAGTTTTAATTGTTGGTGAAACTGGAACGGGTAAAGAGCTTTTTGCTCACTTAATACATCAAACGAGTCATCGTCGTAATAATGCGTTTATTTCGTTAAATTGTAGTGCTTTACCAACCACATTAATTGAAAGTACCTTATTTGGAACAGTGAAAGGTGCGTTTACTGGTGCTGAAAATCATCCTGGTTATTTAGAACTGGCTAACGGGGGAACACTATTTCTTGACGAACTTAATGCTATGCCACTTGATATGCAAAGTAAATTACTTAGATTTTTACAAGAAAAGACTTACTGGCCTTTAGGTGGCAATAAAGAGCAACATGCCGATGTAAGAATTGTTGCCGCCATGAATGAATCACCTGCAGAGTTATTAAAAACCGGGAAAATGCGAAGTGACCTATTTTATCGATTAAATGTAGGTTTAATTAAACTCCCAGCACTTCGGGAAAGGAAAGAAGATATTCCTGTATTAGCTCGATACTTTATTGATAAACATAAAACCGATGTAAATGTTGTGATAACAGGTATTAGCGAACACGCATTACAACAACTCATGTCTGCTCCTTGGCCGGGAAATGTAAGAATGCTTGAAAATGCAATCGTACGTAGTATAGTCTTACAAAATGAACCGGGAGAATTGCAACAAATTATCCTTGACGACGAACTATTTGACATTCACAGCCCTTACCCAGAAAATCAATCTGAAACTAAATTTGAAAAACCAAGTACAAGCATAGTCGCAAGCAATAACAATTTAACCGAACAAGTTGAAAATTATGAAAAACAACTTATTATTGATGCATTAAATCAAGCAAACGGTAAAATTATTGCTGCTGCAAAACTATTAAATATTTCACGGACTACATTACAATATAAGGTAAAAAAATACCACATTCAAATGGGAGTAATAGATAATTAGTCTCTGTTAATCAAAGGCTTGTGCGCAGGCAAATGCACTGCTCCAGGCCCATTGAAAATTATAACCGCCTAACCAACCAGCTACATCAACAACTTCACCAATAAAATAGAGATTCGGATGTGATTTAACCGCCATCGTTTTTGAAGATAACGCATCAGTACTGACTCCTCCTAATGTCACTTCAGCCGTTCGATATCCTTCCGTACCATTTGGCGTTATATACCATTGAGTCAATGTATTATAAAGGTCTTGTTGCTGCTTCGGGTTAAGTTGCTTAACCGTTATGTCAGTTATCAAATTCAATTGTATTAATGCCTCAATCAGCCTTTTAGGTAAAATCTGTGATAAACAATTTTTTAGGGTTTGATTGCGATTTTGTTCAAGTAATGGTTTAAATGTTGATTCAAATGACCCATCTGGTAATAAGTTAATAATGATTGATTCCCCAGCTTGCCAATAACTGGAAATTTGTAAAATTGCTGGTCCTGATAATCCACGATGGGTGAATAATAAGTTTTCTTTAAAACGGATTCGTTCATTAGATACTTCAACCGGAACAGCAATTCCTGATAACGCGGATAATACTTCTAACAACGGTTTATGTAACGTAAATGGCACCAGTCCCGCTTTTACTGGTACAACAGGGATAGCTAATTTTTCAGCTATTTTGTATCCGATAGAGGTCATGCCAAGTGCTGGCATCGACTGTCCGCCCGTTGCCACAATTAACTGTTGTGTTTTAATACAACCTTGTGACGTGTATAACTTAAATCCTTGATCTACAGACTCAACTTCTTCTAATTGTGTTTGTAACATAAATTTAACTTGTCCTTTTTGACATTCCTGTACAAGCATATCGACAATATCTTGAGCTGAATTATTACAAAATAACTGACCGTGATCTTTTTCATGATAGGCAATTTTATATTCATTAACTAATTGAATAAAATCCCATTGGGAGAATCGTTTTAAAGCAGATTTACAAAAATGCGGATTTTGAGAAATATAATTACTTGCGTCAACAGCAAGATTAGTAAAATTACATTTACCACCACCAGACATTAATATTTTACGGCCAATTTTTTTACCATTATCAATTATGGTGACATCGTAGCCTCTTTGTCCTAATAAGCCCGCACAAAACAGCCCTGCTGCTCCAGCACCTACAATTGTAATTTTTGTTTGCATAATACTAGTATCAATAATTAAAAACAAATTATAACATTATGGTTTCAAGTTGATAAAATTATACTGAAACTTATATATAACCTGAATTATTTTAAACAATTAAATTGTATCGTTATATTTTTCTTAATAGATTACTTTATTTTTATTACCATAAAATACAAATCAAAAATTTTATTTCTTTTCTGACGTCAAGTATTATTAATTTATCTAAGGTGAAACTCGTAATACGATTTGTGAGTATAAAAATTATTACATAGACAAACTCGATATTAAAAGTACTTGGATTAAGGAATATTGTATCTCACTAAATTTGTAAAAATATTTTAATATATTAATAAATCAGCGATAATTATCACTGATTTATTATGCAAATATATTTATATATATGTAATTTTCTATCAACTATTTTTTATTTGTGATTTATTAAAAAATAGATAAGCAAGTGTAGCAACAATAAAATTACCTAAAGCTGCAAATATCGTTACCATATGAAGATTAAAATAATTAAATAAAATGAATCCTGTTAAAGCAGCTCCAATTGCAGCACCAAAGGTATTGATAGCATAAAGGTGTCCAGTTGTTTGACCAATATTTTTCCAAAATTGCGCAATATAAGTAATTAAAATTGGAAGTGTAGCTCCCATCAAAAGTGCAGGAATGAGCACCAATAAGAAATTAACAATTGCAATAATAATTATATTGTAAACAACAAAAATATCACCGGTAAATAAAATAAGTTGGTAACTAATTACCCCAAATAAACCAATTCCCAATTCACTAAAACAAAAAAACTGTAGTGCTTTATTTGGGTATTTATCAACAATTTTACCTCCTCCAAGGGCTCCAAAACCTAGCCCCAACATAAATGCTGATACAATAATTGCTACAGATTCTACATCAGAACCAAAAGCTGAATAAAGAGCTCGTTGCCAAGCAACTTGATAAGTTAAACCACTCATTCCAGAAATAAAAAATAAAGTACTTAATAGAAATAATTGTTTTTTGCTTAACATAAAGTTTTCCTTATTTTTTTCCCAAAAGTCCATATTTATATTCTGTTATCATATTGCTATCAGTAATGATTTCCAGATCTCGTCCCAAATTTTTAAGCTTTTCAAACTCATCTAACGTTAATAGTTGTGTCGATAAAGTTTCTTTGTATGCTCCGTTCTCACGCTGTTTGGATTCTTCATTAAACAAAGGTTTACCGTCTAAAATTAACTTATCAAGACGATCTTTTGCTACCACTTCATCGATTTTAATCATCGAATCAGAAGCATAAATAAAGCCAAGTTTACCCCAATAAGCATATTTAAAGACAGATTGTGCTGTTTTCAATGTATCAGGTGAACGGGTACTATTAAATGCCAAAATACCACCAGGATTTAATGAGTTTTCCGCGATTTTCATCATCTCTTGGGATAATAAATTTGATGTTCCTGAACGCCAATGATAAGTAGTATTCATAATGATCAAATCATACTTTTTACTACTATTTCGTTTTAACCAGCGTCGGCCATCATCAATATAAATATTAATTTTAGGATCATTTAATATTGGTGAAACAACAGGATATTGTTTAATTATATCTATATAGCCTTTATTGATTTCAATAGCATCTATGGTTTCTAAAGTCGGAAAACTTGATAAAGCACGAGTCCAAGCACCTGCGCTAACACCTATAACGAGTACTTTTTTAGGATTTGGGTGAACTGCAGCTAATAAATAAAGTCGATTCAGGTCATTTATATCATTATCTGGGTCTATATTTATCATACCATCATAAATATTATTACCTAATACAATATTTTTCATGCCTTCTTTATCATCGTTGACAATATGAATTATACCGTAGCGATTTTCAACATAAGTATTCACAGATATTTCATCTTTTCCATATACATTTTTGAAAATATAATCAGTATGTTTATCTACTAAATAAAAGCAACCGCAACCAAGCATAACAATAGTAGCCATAGAACTTACTGACTTTTTTACTGCCATCAAACTACCTATTAAAATACAAACGATACCTATTAAAATAAACATTGATGAAATAGAGACATAATCAAGGAGAATACCACCAATTAATAAACTACCAAGCGTCGAACCAATAATATTAAAGAAATAGACTTTTGAAACAGATGCTCCTACTTTACCATTTGCAATATTCGTACCTAAATGGTGTACAATTGGGAATAATATTGCTTTTAAAGCTGCCACAAAAAATATTAATATAATACAGACAAATAAAGGCAACTCTATAGCGTGATTTTGAGATATTTGTAAAATAATAAATGGAATAGCTATATCAATAAAACCTGCAAAAATTAAAACCATTCCACCAGCAAAAAATAGATTAGAATAACGGGTGCAAATTGTCTTACCTTTACTCGCTCCAAAAGCAATACCTAGTAGAAAGAAAAACAATACAAGTGCAAAAGCGAAAGGAGCACCTCCTAACATAAAGCTAATTACTCTAAACCATAACATTTCTTGACCTAAACTCATAAGGCCAACTAAAAGCGAAATAGACCAAGCAAAGTATTTCATCATTTTTTCCTAAAATACAATTATTATTTAATAAATTGACTTACTAATTAATATTAGTTTAAAAATCAAACTTCCCCCACCTAAATGTAAAGATTTAGTTAACGATTAAACAATTAATTAACAACTTTTGCAAGTCTATTTTCGTAAACCAAACATATTTCATAACGCATTACACTACTAGAAGCAAATCAATAATGTTCAGTAATATCAAACATATCTAAGACCATGTTTGATCAATTTATACATTTATTTACTAATTTTTTCCTGAATTTAGTAATTTGTTACATACAACAAACCATAAAGATAAATAATAATTATCTATATAGATTTAAGAATGATTTTCTAATTATTATTTTTTAAAAAATATTCATATTAATGATTCTAAGAAAAGTAACTAATATTTAAATTAATAAAAAAGTAACTTTAACCTGACACTTTTCTACAAAAAAGAAGAAGAACTTATACTTAATAAATTGAATATAGCTATAAAAAAAATTAATTTATTTATAAATAATTAAAAATCATAATAATAAATACAATTATTAGCTTCATTAATAACTTTGATATAAGTTATTAGAAGATTGACTTATAAGTAATATTTATTTGACCAAAATACTATTTTTCTTTAATTTCTTAGTCATTATGGGATTAAAGCCTATTTTTTCTTAAATTATAAAAGCGATGAATTAGAGGCAATGATATGTTATATAACCAGCATCATGAAAAAGATAACTGCGGATTTGGTTTAATTGCTCATATTGAAGGGCAACCAAGTCATAAAGTGGTGCGTACTGCAATACACGGGCTTGCCAGAATGCAACACCGAGGAGCCATTCTATCAGACGGTAAAACTGGTGATGGTTGTGGTCTTTTATTACAAAAACCTGATCGTTTTTTTAGACTAGTTGCACAAGAAGCTGGCTGGCGTTTAGCTACCAATTATGCTGTTGGTATGCTATTTTTAAGTCAAGACGAAAAAGAAGCACAAGCTAGCCGTGATATTGTCGAAGAAGAACTTGCTAATGAAACATTATCTATTTTAGGTTGGCGTGAAGTACCTATCGATAAAAGTGTTTTAGGCGAAATCGCCTTATCATCACTACCACGAATTGAACAAGTTTTTGTCAATGCCCCTGCTGGATGGACTAAAATTGATTTAGAGCGCCGTTTATATATGGTACGTCGCCGCATTGAAAAACGAGTACAAGATGATACCTTTTATGTATGCAGTTTTTCAAATCAGGTTAATATCTATAAAGGTCTTTGCATGCCTAAAGATTTACCTCGATTTTATTTAGATTTGGCGGATCTACGTATGGAAACAGCAATCTGTTTATTCCATCAACGATTTTCAACCAATACAGTTCCTCGTTGGCCACTTGCCCAACCTTTTAGACATTTAGCCCATAATGGTGAAATTAATACCATTGAAGGTAATAGGCAATGGGCAAAAGCACGTTCTTATAAATTTAAAACCCCATTGATACCCGATCTACAAGATGCTGCACCTTTCGTAAATGTTACGGGTTCGGATTCAAGTTCATTAGATAATATGCTTGAACTATTTTTAGTAGGCGGTATGGATATAGTGCGTGCTATGCGCCTACTTGTGCCACCTGCATGGCAAAATAATCCTGACATGAACGAAGACTTACGTGCCTTTTTTGATTTTAATTCAATGCATATGGAACCATGGGATGGCCCAGCAGGTATTGTTATGTCTGACGGACGTTACGCAGCCTGTAATTTAGATCGTAATGGTTTGCGTCCTGCTCGTTATGTCATTACCACCGATAAGCTCATCACCTGCGCATCAGAAATTGGTATTTGGGATTATCAACCTGACGAAGTTGTCGCTAAAGGACGCGTTGGCCCAGGCGAACTGATGGTAATTGATACTGAAGAAGGTCGTATTTTACAATCATCAGAAACTGATAACGATCTACAAAAACGTCATCCATATAAAGAATGGATGGCTAAAAACGTGAAGCGACTTATTCCTCTTGAAGATTTACCCGATGAAAATATTGGTTCACGCACCTATGATGATGTATTACTTGCTACCTATCAAAAACAATTTGGTTATAGTAGTGAAGAACTTGAACAATGTATCCGAGTTTTAGGTGAAAACGGTCAAGAAGCGACAGGCTCTATGGGAGATGATACGCCATTTGCGGTACTATCAAGCAGACCACGCCTGATTTATGATTACTTCAGACAAAAATTTGCCCAAGTCACCAATCCTCCAATCGATCCATTGCGTGAAGCGCACGTAATGTCACTTTCTACCAGCATTGGACGTGAAATGAATGTTTTTGCTGAAGCAGAAGGACAAGCGCATCGTGTGGCATTTAAATATCCGGTTTTAGTTCATTCAGATCTTGAGCAGTTAATCGCTTTAGAATCTCGTTACTATAAATCTGAAAAACTTGATATGACTTATGACATTGACGGTAGTTTGCGCGATGCAATTGAACAGTTATGCGGTGATGCTGAAGCAAAAGTACGTAATGGTACAGTATTACTTATTCTATCAGATAAAAATATTGCAGCAGATCGCTTACCTATTCCTGCACCTATGGCATTGGGAGCCGTACAGCAACGCTTAGTCGAAAAGAATTTACGTTGTGATGCAAATATTATTGTAGAAACAGGTAGTTGCCGTGACCCACATCAATTCGCCGTACTTATCGGTTTTGGTGCTACTGCTATTTACCCTTATTTAGCATACGAAACGTTAGCAAAAATGGTTGATAATGGCACTATTAATAAATCCTACCGCGAAGTTATTTTGAATTATCGTAATGGGATTAATAAAGGTTTATATAAAATCATGTCTAAAATGGGTATCTCAACCGTTGCATCTTATCGATGTTCAAAACTTTTTGAAGTAGTCGGATTACATAAAGATGTGGTTGACCTCTGCTTCCAAGGAGTCACTAGTCGCATCAGTGGCGCTAATTTTGATGATTTTGCTCAAGACCAATTTAATTTATCAAAAAGTGCTTGGTTACGTCGTAAACCATTAGATCAAGGTGGATTACTCAAATTTGTCTATGGTGGCGAATATCATGCTTATAATCCCGATGTCGTACAATCGTTACAATTGGCTGTCAACAATGGCAACTATGAAGATTATAAACGTTATGCAGATATCGTTAATAATCGACCTGTTGCTACATTGCGTGATTTATTAAAACTTAATCCACCTGAAAATGGGGCTATTGCACTTGATGAAGTTGAACCTGAAGAATCATTGTTTAAACGTTTCGACTCGGCAGCAATGTCAATTGGCGCACTTAGCCCAGAAGCGCACGAATCACTTGCAACAGCAATGAATACTTTAGGTGGTTATTCAAATTCTGGTGAGGGAGGAGAAGATCCTGCGCGCTATAACTCCATCAAAGTTTCTCGTATTAAACAAGTGGCATCAGGTCGTTTTGGGGTTACGCCTGGTTATTTAATGAGTGCCGATGTAATTCAAATTAAAGTGGCACAAGGTGCTAAACCAGGTGAAGGAGGTCAACTACCGGGTGATAAAGTCACACCTTATATTGCTAAATTACGTTTTTCAGTCCCTGGTGTAACCCTAATTTCACCACCGCCTCATCACGACATTTACTCTATTGAGGATTTAGCTCAGCTAATTTTCGATTTAAAACAAATTAACCCAAATGCAATGATTTCAGTTAAATTGGTTTCAGAGCCAGGAGTAGGAACCATTGCAACTGGCGTGGCTAAAGCTTATGCCGATTTAATCACTATTTCGGGTTATGATGGTGGAACAGGAGCGAGTCCATTAACATCAGTTAAATATGCTGGCTCACCATGGGAACTAGGACTTGTTGAAACCCAACAATCTTTAGTTGCAAACGGATTACGTCACAAAATACGTTTACAAGTTGATGGTGGATTAAAAACTGGTACAGATATTGTAAAAGCCGCTATTTTAGGTGCAGAAAGCTTTGGCTTTGGTACAGGGCCAATGGTTGCCTTAGGCTGTAAATATTTGCGTATTTGTCATCTTAATAATTGTGCAACTGGTGTTGCTACCCAAGATGAAAAATTACGGAGGGAGCATTATCATGGTTTGCCTGAAAAAGCGATGAATTATTTCCGCTTTATTGCACGTAATACCCGAGAAGTTATGGCTGAGCTTGGTGTAAGTCGTATTGTTGATTTAATCGGACGGACAGATCTTCTTTTAGAACTGGACGGCATTACCGCTAAACAACAAAAACTGGATTTATCAGGTCTGCTCGAAACAGCAACACCACATGAAGGTAAACCAGTTTACTGCATTGAAGATAATAAACCATTTGATAAAGGTGTGCTCAATAAAGAGATCATCACACAAACCCAACAGTTTGTAGATGCTCGTCAAAGTAAAAGTTTCTACTTTGATATTCAAAATACAGACCGTTCTGTGGGCACTAGTCTATCGGGCTATATTGCCAAAAAATATGGTGATCAAGGTTTAGTATCAGAACCAATCTCATTAAACTTCAATGGCACAGCCGGTCAAAGTTTTGGTGTATGGAATGCTGGTGGCGTGGATTTAACCCTAACAGGTGATGCCAACGACTATGTTGGGAAAGGCATGGCTGGCGGTCGCATTGTGATTCGTCCACCTCAAGGCTCAGCGTTTTTAAGTCATGAAGCAACTATTGCTGGAAATACCTGTCTCTATGGCGCAACAGGAGGTAAATTATACGCAGCAGGTCGAGCTGGCGAACGTTTTGCTGTACGTAATTCAGGTGCCATTAGTGTGGTTGAGGGCATTGGTGATAACGGTTGTGAGTATATGACTGGCGGTATTGTTTGTGTACTAGGTAAAACTGGAGTTAACTTTGGTGCAGGAATGACCGGTGGCTTTGCTTACATCTTAGATATTGATGGTGATTTTGATAAACGCATTAATAAAGAGTTAGTTGAAATGTTAAATGTTGCTGATTACCCAATTCATGAAGAACATCTTCGTGGCTTAATCATGGAACATGCTCAACTGACCAATTCATCTCGTGCAGAAGAAATCTTAGCTAATTGGCAAGCATTTGCTAAACAATTTGTATTAGTTAAACCGAAATCCAGCGATGTAAAAGCACTACTTGGGCATCGTAGTCGTTCATCAGCAGAACTACGCGTTCAGGCACAATAAGGAGAACACGAAATGAGTCAAAATGTTTATCAGTTTATCGATTTACAACGTGTTGATCCGCCTAAAAAATCGCTAAACATCCGTAAAATAGAATTTGTCGAAATCTATGAAGGCTTTTCAGCTTCGCAGTCTCAAGCGCAAGCTGATCGTTGCTTAGCATGTGGTAATCCATATTGTGAGTGGCGATGCCCTGTGCATAACTATATTCCTAATTGGCTAAAATTAGTTAACGAAGGCAAAATTTTAGAAGCAGTTGAACTATCTCACCAAACGAATAGTTTACCTGAAGTTTGTGGACGCGTTTGCCCGCAAGACCGACTTTGTGAAGGTTCTTGTACTCTTAATGCAGAATTTGGTGCAGTTACCATTGGTAATATTGAACGTTATATCACTGATGAAGCATTCAAAATGGGATGGAAACCGAATCTATCAAATGTCGAAAAAACTGGATTAAAAGTGGCGATTATTGGCGCTGGTCCAGCAGGTCTTGCATGTGCTGATGTCTTAGTACGTAATGGGGTTACACCAGTGGTTTTTGATCGTCATCCTGAAATTGGTGGATTGTTAACGTTTGGTATTCCTGCCTTTAAATTAGATAAAGAAGTATTAATTAACCGTCGTCGTATTTTTACCGAAATGGGTGTTGAATTCAGATTAAACACCGAAGTTGGCAAAACGATACAACTAGCTGATTTACTAGATGAATTTGCAGCGGTCTTTATTGGCACAGGTACATATCAATCTATGCGTGCAGGGCTTGAAAATGAAGATGCAAATGGTGTCTATGATGCATTACCATTTTTGATTGCTAATACTAAGCACATTATGAAACATGAGCAAACACAAGATACACCATATGTTGACATGAAAAATAAACGTGTCGTCGTATTAGGTGGTGGCGATACCGCCATGGATTGTGTGCGAACCTCTATCCGTCAAGGTGCGACCGAAGTAACATGTGCTTATCGTCGTGATGAAGCCAATATGCCAGGCTCTAAACGTGAAGTTAAAAATGCCAAAGAAGAAGGCGTACAATTCCAATTTAATGTGCAACCGCTTAGCATTGAAATCAATAAAACGGGACAAGTTACGGGTGTGAAAATGGTAAGAACTGAGCTTGGTGAACCCGATGCCAAAGGTCGTCGATCACCGGTGGTTATTGAAGGTTCTGAATTTGTTCTTCCTGCCGATGCTGTAGTTATGGCCTTTGGATTTAAACCACATGCTATGCCATGGCTAGCCGAGCATGGTGTTGATTTTGACGATAAAGGACGAATAATCGCACCTGAAATAAAAGGTTATCAAACAACCAATGCCAAAATCTTTGCAGGTGGCGATGCGGTTCGTGGTTCTGATTTAGTTGTAACGGCAATTAGCGAAGGCCGTAAAGCTGCTGCGGGTATCTTGGATTATTTAGAAGTATAATTGCTAATTTTTTAATAAAAGTAAAACCCGCTTTAATATAAGCGGGTTTTTAATTATAGATAAATTCATTTCAGCAATAGTCTATCCAATAATGAATAATGTAAAAAATTAAGCCAATTCTGCATCTACTACTGGTTGTTCATTTCCATATTCATCAATTAAAAAAATTGATACCCAATCAACACCATCACAGAGTAGCTGTTGCCACGTGATTTTACGCTCATCAATTAAGTTCACATTGCCATTTTCATCTAAGTCATAAAGTTCTTTCTCAGAATCATAGTCAATACTGTAGCCAAATGTTAATTTTATTTTTGACACAGGCACATTAAGTTTTTCAAGTGATCTATTGTTCTTTTCTTCATTAGATTGACTATCACAAAATATTGCGTTATATCCATGCACCGTTTCATCAAATAGCAATATTTCTTCTTTACTATTAACGGATTTTGCCACAATTTTAATATTGGAAAAAGTCGGTTCTACGCCAGTAATATAGTTATTTTCTAATTCACCCTAATAGTAAATTTCAAACCATTATTCTTTATTGGATGACTGGATAGAAAAAGATGTTACCCCATCAGACTCATCTTCAATAATGTTTATAGCGAACAGTGTTAAATGGGATGGTATTTTCATGTTAATTCGTCTTATCTATGTAAACGATTTGGTTCGTCCATCGCAACAAAAGATTTTTCTTGTAATGCATCATTTATCCAATCTTTAATGCCTTTGGTATTACAAATAATATCAATATAGTTGCTAAGAATTGGGCTTACTGCTATATGATAATGTTTTAATCTTAAGCATAAAGGAGCATAAAAGCCATCGGCTATACTAAAATCACCAAACAAATAGTCACAATTTGATTTTTTCGAGGTTAATAACGAGGATAGCAAATCATCTAAAAACATGATTTCTTTTTTTACATCTAAATGGTCTCGTAATATTATTTGCCCTATTTGAGGAAACTCAGCTTCAATATTCATCGGCAAATAATTTCGAATAGCTTGAAATCCAGAATGCATTTTAGCGACTAAACTTCGAGCGATTGCTCTTTCTTGAGGGTCAGACGGCCATAAAGCTAGGTCGCAATGCTTTTCTGCTAAATATTCACAAATAGCTAAAGAGTCACTAATCACTAAATCTTCATCAATTAAGATAGGTACGGTGCCATATTTTGAAACAGAAAACATTGTCTTTTTGAACAAAGAATCATCATTAAAACTATCAAATTTAACGAGCTTTTCATTAAAAGGAATATCAAAATATCTCATTACAACCCAAGGGCGCATAGACCATGTTGAGTAATTTTTATTGCCGATATAAAGTGTATAATTCATGTTCAATATCCCTTTTAACAAAATTAATTAAAATCGAAAAACTTGTTCGCTAACCAATTTTTCTTTTTTAAATAATATTTATTCCAAATGTTATTTATAAATAAACTAAATTGGTACCTTTTTCTGGTTGGAATACAGCTTTTCCAAATTCATCTAGAAAATAAGCAATGTGATCCACTTTATCGCCTAATAAACGACCTTTAACTTTATTCCACGTTAATAATGCTATCGTTGAATCAGGTTCACCGCAAATTAACATAGGTTGTTGAAGTTCATCATTCCAATAAAACTGACCACCATATAATTTATGCGCAGTTAATAACAGATAACAGCCATATTCTTGCGATATCATATTCAATTGTTCTTCTGGCAGACCAAAACTTTTATCAGCCATTTCTCCAATGATCATCTCAACAACAGTAATGCTTTTTTCGGAGTAGTCAAGTTGGTTAATACTCCAAGTTGGACTATGTAAAATAGCATTTTGTGCCCATGCTTCGATTTCTTGATACAATTCATTTTTTTGTTCAGTCATTTTGATTCACTTTAAATGTTTATTATTTTGTTCTGATTGCTTCACACTTTGCCATGCATCTTCCATTTCTTCAAGTGTTGCATCGGGTAAAGCTCGATCTTTTTGTTTGAGTATTGATTCTACCTGTTTAAAACGGCGTTCGAATTTTTTATTAGCTTGTTGTAAACATATTTCTGACCTAACTTTTAAATGTCTGGCTAAGTTCACAGTAGCAAAAAACAGATCACCAAGCTCCTCTTCAATTTTTTGATGATCACGTTCAGTTCGATTGAGCTCTTGCTCTACTTCAGCAATTTCTTCTTTTACTTTATCTAATACAGGTTGTAGTTCATCCCAATCAAACCCAACTGATGCACAACGTTTTTGGATTTTTTCGGCTTTCATTAAAGCTGGAATAGAATTAGGTATATCATCTAATATTGAATATTGTGCTCGTTTATCACGTTCCCGTTGTTTTAATTGTTCCCAATTTGGCTTAATAGTAGTATCGTTTGTAAATATATGTGGATGACGATTGACCAATTTATCAGCGACTGAATGGCAAATATCATCAAAATCAAATAAACCTTGTTCACTCGCTAAATCAGCATAAAAAACAATCTGAAATAGTAGATCACCCAGTTCATTTTTAAGTTCGACCATATCTTTTTTTTCTATAGCATCTAAGACTTCATAAGTTTCTTCTAAAGTATATGATTTTAAGGAATCAAAAGTTTGTACTCTATCCCATTCACAACCATCGATAGGATCACGAAGCTGCTTAGTAATAGCTTGTAAGCGTTTTAGTCCGTTCATGATATCG
Organism: Gilliamella apicola; assembly: GCF_000599985.1. Classification (NCBI taxonomy): domain Bacteria; kingdom Pseudomonadati; phylum Pseudomonadota; class Gammaproteobacteria; order Orbales; family Orbaceae; genus Gilliamella; species Gilliamella apicola. The sequence goes on along the minus strand of NZ_CP007445.1, from coordinate 426,704 downwards.
ATACCTCTAGGATTTTAACAATAATCCTATATTGTAAATCTTTTAAGTTAAAAACGGTTATTATTTTATACGCGAATTAACACGAATTTTTAGTAAAACGAGTAAAGATTCTCTCGATAATAATAAAAAGTATAAATATTCTGTTATTTATAGAAGTTCTAGTTGATAAAAGCGAATTAAGTATATAATAGCTTCTTATCAAATTAACTTAATGACATAATATGAATAATTTACGAGAACTTACATTAAGAGGCACTATTTTAGGTGCTTTTATCACTGTCATTTTTACTGCATCTAATGTATATCTTGGCTTAAAAGTCGGATTAACATTTTCATCAGCTATACCTGCCGCAGTAATTTCAATGGCAATATTGAGGCTGTTTTCAGGATCGACAATCTTAGAAAATAATATGGTGCAAACCCAAGCTTCCGCTGCGGGCACATTATCTTCAATTATATTTGTTTTACCTGGCTTATTAATGATTGGCTATTGGCAAAGTTTTCCATTTTGGTTAACACTTGCAATTTGTGCCGCTGGTGGAATGCTAGGAGTACTATTTTCAATCCCGTTGCGTCACGTTATGGTGGTCAAAAGTAATTTACCCTATCCAGAAGGTGTTGCTGCTGCCGAAATATTAAAAGCTGGATCAAAGACTGAAGGAAATGACGCTAATGATGGGCTAAAAGATATTTTATTTGGTGGTGTGGTAGCCTCCCTTGTAAGTTTATTCACTAATGGTTTTAGAATTTTGTCAGACAGCACCGCTTATTGGTTTACTGCTGGTAAATCCATTTTTCAACTACCGATGGGCTTTTCGTTAGCTCTTTTGAGTGCTGGTTACTTGATAGGTATTATGTCAGGTATAGCGGTTTTAATTGGAACAATTATTGCTTGGCTATTTGGCATTCCAATTTTAAGTCTAATTAGTGATTATGATTCAAGTCAACCTTTATCACAAATTGCTATGGGATTTTGGGCTAAAGATATTCGCTTTATTGGTGCTGGTACTATTGCTATCGCAGCTATTTGGACACTACTTACTTTAATCAAACCAGTAATTGAAGGCTTAAAAATTTCATTCAAAACCATGCGCTCTGATGTATCAGCGAGCGATATTGCCCCAATGGATCAAGATCTATCACCTAAAACGATATTCTTAATCATGGCTGGTATGTTAATGATTCTACTTATCACCTTTTATGCATTTATTGCTGATAGTGGATTATCATTAGGCGTAGCATGGTCATTAGTCATATGTGCAGTACTATTTGCATTTATTATGGGCTTTTTAGTAGCAGCTGCTTGTGGTTATATGGCAGGATTAGTTGGATCATCCGCGAGTCCAATCTCAGGCATTGCGATTGTAGCGGCTATTATTATTTCACTTATCTTACTTGGTTTAGGCGAAGTAAATGGTATGTTGGACTCTATAGAAGGTACTAATTTTGCAACAGCCCTCGCACTATTTACAACCAGTGCTGTTTTAGCCGTAGCATGTATTTCTAATGATAACCTGCAAGATCTAAAAACTGGTTATTTAGTCCAAGCCACACCATGGAAACAGCAAGTCGCATTATTAATCGGTTGTATTGTTGGCGCTATTGTCATCGCACCTATCTTAGAAATTTTATACAACGCTTATGGTTTCACTGGTGCGGTTCCTCGTCCAGATATGGATCAATCCCAAGTATTAGCAGCACCACAAGCAACTCTTATGACAACCATTGCTAAAGGTATTTTTTCACATAATCTTGATTGGACCATGATCTTAATAGGCTTAGCGGTTGGTGCTGTTATTATTATTATTGACTTAGTTTTAGCTGCTAATAACTCTAAATTTAGATTGCCTGCCCTTGCTGTTGGTTTAGGTATTTACCTACCGCCAAGCATTACTATGCCTATTTTTGTGGGAACAGTATTATCGTGGATTATAAAACGTAATGCTTACGCAAAAGCAAGAACGCTTAAATTGAATCCAGAAGAAGAGTATAAAAAAATCGATCGAAAAGCTGCATTAATTGCTTCAGGTCTGATTGTTGGTGAGAGCTTAGTCGGGGTAATTTTAGCTGTTGTAATTGTAATTAGCATAGCTAGTGGTGGTAGTGATGCTCCACTTGCCATATCAGCTGATTTAGGGGTATTACCTCAATATCTAGGACTCTTAGTTTTTGCATCCATTTGTATATTATTTATTCGCCGAGCATTATCAGTGCTTAAACGATAATTTTATTATGATGCCCTTTATCAGAATAAGATAAAGGGTATTTATAAGCTATTTAAGGGTATTTCCTAATTTAAGTGTTAGGGCAATATTCATTGATGTCTGAAAAAGATTTGCTCTTGCTACCGCAGGTTCTAGAACTTCGGATAAAGTAGCAACTTTACTTAAAATGCTAAACATTGCATTAATCCCATAAGGATAAATGGTTTCTGCTTTATCACCTAAACTTCCAACAATTGCTATAACTGGTTTTTGATATTTTTGAGCAATACGGGCAACGCCTACAGGGACCTTACCATTGATACTTTGATAATCTAATCGTCCTTCACCCGTAATAACTAAATCGGCATTCGAAATAAGCCTATCTAAATTTAAAGTTTCAGTAATAATTTCAATTCCTGGTTTTAGTTTAGCATTCATAAACGCTAATAAAGCTGCTCCCATTCCACCTGCAGCACCTGTTCCTGGAGTAGATTCAATATCGATATTAAAACTATTTTTTATTATTTGGGCAAAATGTTTAAGATTTTTATCAAGTAAATGAACATCGGCGAGTGATGCTCCTTTTTGTGGTCCAAATATAAATGAAGCTCCATTTTCACCCGTTAACGGATTAGTAACATCACAAGCAACTTCAAAATCACAATCTTTAATTCGATGATCAATTTCACTAATGTCAATTTTATCAAGTTCACTTAATGAAATACCGCCATAACCGATTTGATTACCATATTTATTTAAAAGTTTAACACCTAATGCTTGCAACATTCCAGCACCGCCGTCATTAGTTGCACTACCACCTATACCAATGATAAATTTTTTACAACCCTTATCGAGAGCATCTTTGATTAATTCTCCCGTACCATATGAGGTAGTAATTTTAGCATCTCGTTTACTCACAGGTACACGCTCAAGGCCACTTGCTGAAGCCATTTCTATCACAGCTGTTTGTCCATCTCCTGAAATACCATAAAAAGCAAAACCTTTTTCGCCTAATGGATCAGTAATAGATACTGTGATTTTATTACCATTTAATGCATCAACCATTGCATCAACAGTTCCCTCTCCTCCATCAGCAACTGGAATTAAAAAATATTCAGCCTGTGGGTAAACGTTTAAAAATCCGTTTTTAATTATATTAGCAACTTCAATAGCACTTAGGCTTTCTTTAAAAGAATCAGGAGCGATGACAATTTTCATATCTATCCTTATGGAATTAGTCAAAGTTATTGAGTATGTCACCATACTCAATTTTAACCTTATTATTTAATTTCTATTTTCGCTAAGCTCTCATAGTAACGCGCTAAAGCACTATGATCGCATTCTCCCATACCATCAGTTTTAAGGGCTTGCATCATTTCCATTACAGCTGCAGTTAATGGTAATGATGTACCAACACCGTGAGAAGTATCTAAAGCATTTTGTAAATCCTTAATATGTAAATCAATTCTAAAACCTGGTTTAAAGTTACGATTTAAAACCATTGGCGCTTTAGCATCTAATACCGTACTTCCAGCTAATCCTCCACGAATTGCTTGATAAACTAATTCAGGATTTACACCAGCTTTAGTTGCTAATACTAATGCCTCAGACATAGCTGCAATATTCAAAGCAACAATTACTTGATTTGCTAATTTAGTGACATTTCCAGCTCCAATTTCACCTGTGTAAACAACTGAACCTGCCATAGCTTTCATTATGTCATAATGTTTATCAAAGATAGTTTTATCTCCTCCCACCATAACAGATAATGTGCCATCAATTGCTTTTGGTTCTCCACCACTAACAGGCGCATCTAACATTGCCAAGCCTTTTTTAACAACTTCATCATGAATTTCACGACTTGCTAAAGGTGCAATTGAACTCATATCTATGATAGTAGTACCTAGTTTAGCACCATCAATTATACCATTTTCGCCTAAAACAACTTCTTTTACATGTGGTGAATTAGGTAACATAGTAATTATAACGTCACAGAGTTGAGCAACTTCTTTTGCATTTACAGCACTTTGTGCTCCAGCAGCAACAACTTCATCAACTGATGATTGATTTTTATCACACACTACTAATGAATAACCCGCTTTTAACAGGTTTTTGCTCATCGGTTTACCCATAATACCTAAACCAATAAAACCAATTTTCATTTTACTCTCCTTTTTTACAATTAAACTAGTACTAGTTACTTTAAAAACTTATCTGCTAATGCTTGAGTTGAGTTTCTTAACAAACTAAGATCACTACCAACCGCTACGAATGTTGCACCCATTTCAATATAATGATGAGCATCTGCTTCAATCGGTGCTAAAATTCCACATGCTTTACCTTGTGCTTTAGCCACCTCAAAAACATGTTTTATTGCAGTTTGCACCTCGGGATGTTTAGGATTTCCAAAATGTCCTAGTGAAGCAGATAAATCACTTGGTCCAACAAAAATACCATCAATACCATTAACTGCAGTGATTGCTTCAACATTATCAACTGATTGTTGAGTTTCAATTTGTACCATTACACAAATATTTTGATTAATTTTAGTGAAATAATCCGGAATTGTTCCAAATGCATTACTACGGTGAGCAACGGAAACACCTCTTAAACCTTCTGGTGGATAACGAGTATAAGATACAGCTTGTTTAGCTTGCTCGACTGTTTCTATATAAGGGATTAAAAAGTTGTAAAATCCGATATCAAGTAATCTTTTAATTAATACTTGATCATTGCAAGCTGGACGAACAACCGGTGCGCTAATGCTATCTTTTAATGCCATTAATTGTGGTACAAATGTCGTAACATCATTAATGGCATGTTCTCCATCAAGTAACAACCAATCAAAACCAGCTAAACCAAGTATTTCTGTTGAAATTGGATTTCCTAAAGCAGCCCAACAACCAATAAGTTTTTTACGTTCTAACATATCTTGCTTAAATTGGTTGTGGCAGGTTATTTTTTTCATAATTTACCTTTTAAATTCTCGAGTTATTTTTGATAATAATAGTTCAATTATCTAACCAAACATGGTTTTTTATTATCAAACTGCCAGCCAGGAATTAAATATTGCATGGCCATTGCATCATTTCGGTTACCAAGACCCATTTTCTTAAATAACTCATGAGCTTTCATTACTTGATCCATATCAATTTCAATGCCTAATCCTGGTTTTTCAGGAACCTTAATTTTACCATTGATAATTTGTAATGGTTCTTTAGTCAAACGTTGGTTACCTTCCTGCCAAATCCAATGGGTATCAAGTGCTGTTGGGTTACCTGGTGCAGCTGCGCCAACATGTGTGAACATCGCCAACGAGATATCAAAATGGTTATTAGAATGTGAACCCCATGTTAAACCAAATTCATGACACATTTGCGCAACACGGACTGAGCCATTCATGGTCCAAAAGTGTGGATCAGCTAATGGAATATCAACAGATTGTAACGATAATGTATGGCTCATTTGACGCCAATCTGTTGCAATCATATTAGTCGCAGTCGGTAAACCAGTGGCTCGTCGAAACTCAGCCATGACTTCTCGCCCTGAATAACCTTGTTCAGCACCACAAGGATCCTCTGCATATGCCAAAGTATTTTTCAAATATTTACCGATACGAATCGCTTCCTCTAATAACCATCCTCCGTTAGGGTCAAGCGTTACTCGAGCATCTGGGAATTTCTTTTTAATTGCTATTACTGCTTCTGCTTCATCTTCTGCTGATAAAACACCGCCTTTTAATTTAAAATCGCGGAAACCATATTTTTCATAAGTAGCTTCAGCTAATTGTGCAATTTTTTCAGGTGTTAGTGCCTCTTCATGTCGTAAGCGATACCAATCACATTTTTCATCATTCTGACTTTGATAAGGTAAATCTGTTTTGTTGCGATCACCGACATAAAATAAGTATCCTAACATTTCCACTTCATCACGTTGTTGACCATCGCCAAGTAATGATGCGACTGTGACACCTAAATGTTTACCAAGCAGATCTAACATTGCTGCTTCAATCGCAGTAACAACGTGAATTGTTGAGCGTTGATCAAATGTCTGATTGCCTCGACCACCGACATCACGATCAGCAAATTGAAGGCGCACTCGATTCATCACATTTTTGTATTGGCCAATAGATTGACCAACAACTAATGATTTAGCATCTTCTAATGTTTTAGTAACCGTTCCGACGCACGGTACTTCGCCGACACCAATGTTGCCTGAGTTATCTTTTAGGATAACAATATTCCGAGTAAAATACGGTGAATGTGCACCACTTAAATTAAGTAGCATACTGTCATATCCAGCGACTGGATAAACATTCATTTCCGTTATAATTGGCGTTGATAAACTCATAATATTAACCTCTTAAATTTATTGTATTTCTCTAATTCTGTTTTAACGAACCATGCAAGGTCGTTTACGATCAAACTGCCAACTAGGAATTAAATACTGCATTGCAATAGCATCATTACGTGCGCCATTTGCTAATTTTTTATGTAATTCATGAGCATTCATAATTTGTTGCATATCTAATTCAATGCCTAATCCCGGTTTATCATGCAGTTTAATTTTGCCATTGCTAATTTGTAATGGGTTTTTAGTCAATCTGGCCTGTCCTTCCTGCCATATCCAATGAGTATCAAGTGCAGTTGGATTACCTGGTGCTGATGCGCCAACATGACTAAACATCGCTAAAGAGATATCAAAATGATTATTAGAATGGCAACCCCAAGTTAATCCCCATTCATGACAAAGCTGAGCAACCCGACTTGCACCAGTTAAAGTCCAAAAATGCGGATCTGCTAAAGGTATATCAACGGCTTGTAACATAATTGAGTGACACATTTCTCGCCAATTAGTTGCAACCATATTCGTTGCTGTTGGTAGACCAGTGGCACGACGAAACTCTGCCATTACTTCTCGTCCCGAATAACCATTTTCTGCACCACAAGGGTCTTCGGCATAAGTCAGGACATGGTTAAGCCCTTTGCATAATCGTATTGCGTCGTCCAGTAACCAACCGCCATTAGGATCTATCGTGATTCGTGCATCTGAAAAACGTTTTTTTAGCTGAGTGACCGTTTCAATCTCTTTTTCGCCAGCTAATACACCACCTTTCATTTTGAAATCTTTAAAACCATAGCGATCTTTTGCTACTTCAGCTAATTCTATTACCGACTGTACTGTCATCGCTTCACGGCGTCGAATGTTGTACCATTCATGACTGTTTTTGAGTGGCTGGTCATAAGGCAAATCAGTTTTCTTATCATCACCAATATAAAACAAATAGCCTAAAACAGTTACTTCATCTCTTTGTTTGCCACCACCCAATAGTTCAGCCACAGGCACATTTAAAAATTGCCCCATTAAATCTAATAGTGCTGATTCTAAAGCTGCTACAGCATTAACCCGTAGTTCAAATGTCCATGCACCTTTACCAAAAGTATCATAATCAGAATCTAAATAGCCTTGATGCATATCATTTACGATACGATTAAGAATCGAAATAGGTCTACCTTCAACATGTGCACAAGCTTCCTTCAATGCATTTTCAATTGTTGAACCACCAGGCGCCTCACCAACACCAACATGACCAGCACTATCCGTTAATATAACAATATTACGGGTAAAGTATGGACCGTGAGCACCACCAATGTTCATTAACATACTATCGTAACCTGCAACAGGTATAACTTGCATTGAAGTAATAATTGGCACTGATTGAGTATTCATATTACGATTCTCCATTTCATAAATTTGTTTTGTTATTATTTAATCCTTTTTCTTTAATTCCATTCGTTTAATTGGACCAACAAGAACTAAATAACTAAAAGCAGCAACAAATGCATGACCGGCAACAAATACCAATGCCCATTCAAAGCGTCCTGTCCATGCCACAATATAACCAATAATAATTGGAGAAATGATACTTGATGCATTACCAAACATATTGAATAAGCCACCCGCTAGACCACTCATTTCTTTTGGTGCTGTATCGGCCATTACTGCCCAACCTAACGCACCAACACCTTTGCCGAAGAAAGCCATCGACATAAATAAAATAACGAGTCCAATTGAATCAACGTAATTACACATGATCATAGTCATAGAAAATAGCATGCCTAAAATGATTGGTGTTTTACGGGCTATTGATAAAGAATTGGTTTTGCGCATAATGAAATCAGAAATAATCCCACCACTAATTCCACCAATAAAGCCACAAATAGCAGGAACCGCAGCAGCAAAGCCTACTTCTTTAATATTCATTCCACGTTGTGTTGCTAAATAAATAGGGAACCAAGTAATAAAGAAGAATGTTAAACAGTTAATACAATATTGACCTAAATAAACACCAAGCAACATTCTATTGGTCAATAATTGCCATAAATAACCTAATTTTGGACCTTCTTGTTTACCATTGTCTTTTTTCTGATCCATATCAACTAAAGCACCACCCTCGACAATATAATCAACTTCAGCTTGATTAGCTAAAGGATGATCTTTAGGGTTGCGAATAACAAACAAAGTAATTGCACTGACAAAAATACCCAATCCTCCCATAAAGAAGAATACAGATTGCCAACCATACTCATGAGTTAACCAACCCATAATTGGTGCAAAAATAACGGTTGCAAAATATTGTGCAGAGTTAAAAATGGCAACTGCTGTTGCTCTTTCTTTAGCTGGAAACCACGCGGCAGTAATCCGACTATTGCCCGGGAATGACGGCGCCTCAGCAAGCCCCATTAAAAATCGGAAAGTAAAAAGCATAACTAGTGCCCAAGCACCTATAAAAAAATGTACTGTTCCTTGTAACAAGGTGAAAATTGACCAAAATAAAATACTGAAAAAATAAACTCGTTTAGAACCGAATCTATCTAGTAACCATCCTCCTGGTAATTGTCCTATTACATAAGCAATACCAAATGATGACATCACCCATCCCATGGCTGCTGCATCAAATCCTAATTCTCCCGACATTGCTTTTCCAGCTATACCTAATGTTGCTCTATCGCCGTAATTAATCGCTGTAACTATAAATAAAAAAACGACCGTCATCCATCTGGCGTTAGTCCTTTTTTGTTTGGTTTTGTTTATTTCCATGTTTAGCTCCTAACTGATAACTCACAGTTAATTATTAAATATTAAAGATGTAGCTGAAGTAGAAAATAAATAGATCTTTTTACATTTCTAAGTAATCCACTAATGGTAGATAAGTATGGAGGGTTCATCATGAAATTTCATTGGGCAAAATTACAAAATAATAATGATAATCAAATTTATTTATATGCAAATGCATATATAAATGTTACTTTCTTCACAAAATTTTGATAAAACGGTCTAATTTTGTGATATAAAACTATTTTTATAGTTATTTTTATGATATTTAGCCAATTTATATGCTAATAATTGTGGATATGCACAATGCTATTTATTTTATTAGGATTTAAGATATAACAAATTGATTATTAAATAGGTTATAAAATTTAATTTGCTATTAATAAATATTGATAAAAATTAATTAGCATAATGGGAGTTGAGTAATGGAGAAGCAAATTAACAAGCCGCTCTTTATCAAAATTAAAGAAATTGATAATGTTGCAATTGTTGTCAATAATAATGGATTACCCAAAGGTACGATTTTTGACAATGGACTACAATTGATTGAAGATGTACCTCAAGGGCATAAAGTTGCATTAAATGATATCAACCAAGGACAAGCTATAGTACGTTATGGTGAAACCATTGGTTACGCTAAAAGGGATATCAAACAAGGTAGCTGGATAAATGAAGCTGTGACACAAATGCCCACCGCCCCAGAATTACATGAATTAGAAATAGCAACTAAGAAAGTGACTCCATTGCCACCTTTAGAAGGTTATACGTTTGAAGGTTATCGTAATAAAGATGGCTCCGTCGGCACTCGTAACATACTTGGTATTACCATGAGTGTTAATTGTGTTTCTGGAGTTGTTGAATATGTTGCCAAAATCATTGAACGTGATTTGTTACCTAAATACCCCAATGTAGATGGTGTGGTACCACTTACTCATTTATATGGTTGTGGTGTTGCCATCGATGCTCCAGCGGCTATTGTGCCAATTCGTTCTATTCATAATTTAGCTAAGAATCCTAATTTCGGTGGAGAAATTATGGTTATTAGTTTGGGATGTGAAAAGTTACAGCCAGAAAGATTGCTTAAAGGTACACATGATACTATTCCGATAAAATTAGCAAATGATGACCTTGTTACTTTGCAAGATGAACATGGTTTTAAAGCAATGGTTGATCATATTTTGCGTGTTGCAGAAAAGCATTTACAACGTTTAAATCAACGCAAACGAGAAACGGTGCCTGCATCAGAATTAATTGTTGGGATGCAGTGTGGTGGTAGTGATGCATTCTCAGGCGTTACATCAAATCCATCTGTCGGCTTTGCTTCTGATTTATTAGTGAGATGTGGTGCAACGGTTATGTTTTCTGAAGTAACGGAAGTTCGTGATGGAATTCATTTACTTACACCAAGAGCTATTGATGAGGAAGTTGGTAAGGCATTAATTAGAGAAATGCAATGGTACGATGAATATCTTGCTGCTGGAAAAGTTGACCGTAGTGCCAACACTACGCCAGGAAATAAGAAAGGTGGTTTAAATAACATAGTTGAAAAGGCAATGGGATCTATTGCAAAATCAGGAACAAGCCCAATTGTTGAAGTATTATCTCCTGGCCAAAGACCTACCAAAAAAGGATTAATTTTTGCTGCAACCCCTGCTAGTGATTTTGTTTGTGGTGCACAACAAGTAGCATCAGGTATTACATTACAAGTGTTCACGACTGGCCGAGGAACCCCGTATGGATTGGCCATGGTACCCGTCATAAAAATGTCTAGCCGTAATATTGTTGCAGAGCAATGGTTTGATCTTATTGATATTAGCGCAGGAGATATCGCTTTAGGTCAGGCAACCATTGAGGATATAGGGTGGCGACTTTTCCATTTAATTTTAGATGTAGCAAGTGGTCGCAAACAACCATGGTCAGATCATTGGAAATTATACAATCCACTGGCTATTTTCAATCCCGCACCAGTAACATAAAAAACTAAAAATACATATAGTATATTATTTAATATAATTCTAAATACACATTAATTATAAAATGATAAGGAAGTGTATTTAGAATTTATTCGTTTCTATTGAGTTGTAAACCAATATACAATAATAGACGATCATCAAATTTGGCTAGATTTAAACCAGTTAATTTAGCAATTTTATTCAGTCGATATTCTAAAGTATTGCGATGGATAAATAGCTCATTGGCAGTATCACCATTTTGTACATTATTTTTAAACCACGTTTGCAATGTTTTTTGTAATACTCCGTTGTTATCTCCCATCCTTAATTTTTTTAAAGGTAATAATAACTCTTCAGCTTGCCAATCATAACTTAATCCATGTAATAAAACGGGAAGAATTAGTTCTTGATAATAATAATTGCGTATATTCGGCATTCTTTGTTTGCCAATTAACATAGTTGTTTTAGCGGTTTGATAAGATTTAACTAACGGATAAGGATGTTGTTCAAAATAGTTACCCAATGAAATTCGAATATCTAAGTGAGTAGATTCTTTTATTGTAATAACTAATTGCTCTAATTTCTTTTTGTGCTCCGATAATTCCCATCGCCCATAACGATTTAAAGCAGGAATTAAAATAACTAACTCAGTAATTGATTTAATCGCAACTAAATTGTGTTTGCTCACATGCTGTACTTGATTTTGTAGATGCTGTAATTCACTCATTGCAGTATCAATACCTAATTGACCGCTATCGACTTCAATCATGCACACTACACGCGGTAGTTGTAAATTAATATCTAATCGTTTAACCCATTGCACCATACTTTCAGGCAAAACTTCTTTCTCAATTAAAGTTAGAATTAATTCTTCTTTTAAACGATTATCATAAGATAATTCTTGTAATAATTGAGTTTGTTCCATCATCATTTCTGCTGACATACAGACCAATTCACCAAATTGCCTAATATCCGATGGCTCACCCGTTAAACCAATAACGCCGACTATGCGATCATTAAGCTTTAATGGTAGATTAATACCAGGTTTAACGCCTTTAAGACGTTTAACCATTGTTCCATCAATTGAAACAACTCTTTTTTGCGATATAGCTAGTATTGCGCCCTCATGTAATTCCCCAATACGTTCTAAATCACCACTGCCAATAATACAACCGTCGGCATTCATTACATTGATATTACAATCAATAATTTTCATGGTTCTGTCAACAATCTGTTGTGCAATTTTAGGGGTAAGGCAATAAGAAGTCATTACCATATTAAATTTCCTATTATAATTTTGCATAAGCATTATTTTTTGTTAGCATAACACATTTTATATTGAATCATAGGTGACATAGTCATGATAGTATTTGATTCCATCCAAGTTCGTCGCGGTGTTAATATACTCTTAGATAAAGCTTCTGCCACAATTAACCCTAAACAAAAGGTCGGATTAGTAGGTAAAAATGGTAGTGGCAAATCTACTTTATTTTCACTCATTAAAGGTGAAATTGAAGCGGATGCTGGTACATTAACTTATCCTAGCCAATGGCAACTAGCTTGGGTAAATCAAGAAACCCCCGCATTAGATATACCAGCTATTGAGTATGTTATTGATGGTGATCGAGAGTATCGCCAATTAGAAAAACAGTTAGACCTAGCCAATCAGCAAGATGATGGGCATCAAATTGCACTGGTTCATGAAAAATTTGACAATATTGATGCATGGACAATTCGTCCTAGAGCAGCCACATTATTACATGGTTTGGGATTTTCTAATGAGCAATTATTATTACCAGTAAAATCCTATTCTGGTGGTTGGCGTATGCGCTTAAACTTGGCGCAAGCTTTAATGTGCCGTTCTGATTTATTGTTACTCGATGAACCTACCAACCATCTTGATTTAGATGCTGTAATATGGCTTGAAAAGTGGTTAAGCAATTATCAAGGTACCTTAATTTTAATTTCTCATGACCGTGACTTTTTAGATCCATTGGTCAACAAAATTATACATATTGAACAACAAAGTTTATTTGAATATACCGGTAATTATTCTTCGTTTGAAATCCAACGCTCGGCTAAACTTGCACAACAACAAGCACTTTATGAAAATCAACAAGCTAAAGTTGCACATTTACAAAGTTATATTGATAGGTTTAGAGCTAAAGCAACCAAAGCTAAACAGGCTCAGAGCCGGATAAAAATGTTAGAGAGAATGGAACTCATTGCTCCTGCTCATGTTGATAATCCTTTCCATTTTAGTTTCAAAAAACCAGAATTTTTACCAAGTCCACTATTGATGATGGAAAAAGTTGTCGCTGGTTATGATGATAACATTGTGTTGGAACAGATTAAACTAAACTTAGTACCTGGTTCACGAATAGGCCTATTAGGTCGTAATGGTGCAGGGAAATCAACCTTAATTAAATTACTGGCTGGCGAGCTTGCGCCTAAAGAGGGACATATAAACCTAGCTCAAGGTGTTCAGCTCGGTTATTTTGCTCAACATCAATTAGAATATTTACGTCCTGATGAATCAGCACTTTGGCATCTGTCTCGGATCGCTGATCCTAAAAATACTGAACAATTATTACGTAATTATTTAGGTGGTTTTGATTTTCATGGTGATAAAGTTAAAGAGCCAGTAAAAACTTTCTCTGGTGGCGAAAAAGCTCGTCTTGTTTTGGCCTTAATTGTATGGCAAAAACCTAATCTACTTTTATTAGACGAACCAACTAACCATTTAGATTTGGATATGCGTCAAGCACTCACCGAAGCGCTTATCGGATTTGAAGGAGCATTAGTGGTCGTGTCGCATGATCGTCATTTATTACGATCAACAACTGATGAATTCTACTTAGTACATGATCATAAAGTTCAACCCTTTGACGGTGATCTTGAAGATTATCAAAAGTGGCTTTCTAACGAACAAAAATTAGAGAATCAACCAATAGATCAAGAGGATAAAATCGAAAAAGAGGTTATTAAGAAAGAAGTTATTCAAAATGTTTCGGCTTTAGATCGTAAAGAACAAAAGCGTAAAGAAGCAGAACGTCGTGCACAAATGCAACCGTTGAAAAAACAGCTTGAGAAAGAAGAACAAATTCTTGCACGATTAACGAGTCAACTACAAACACTTGAACAACAATTGGCCGATCCAATTGTATATGAAGCCGATAAAAAATCAGAGTTAACTGAGTTACTCCTTAAACAGAGTCAATTGAAAAACGAGTTAGAAGAAACTGAATTAAAATGGCTAGATGTTCAGCAGCAACTTGAAGAGTTTGAAGTAAAAGATAATTAGCATCAATGCAATAAAATATGATGGTTATATTACTGCTCGGTTAGTAAATAAAAAAATCACAGAATTAATTCTGTGATTTTTTTTTAACTTGTAAAAGAATAAATAAACTCTAATAAAAATTTTAGCTTTTTTCTACTTGGCTAAAATCAAGTTCAACTGGTGTAGAACGACCAAAAATTGAAACCGATACTTTTAAGCGGCTTTTTTCATAATCAACTTCTTCAACTACACCATTAAAGTCGGCAAATGGTCCTTCATTAACACGAACAAGTTCACCTGGTTCAAATAATGTTTTAGGGCGAGGTTTGTCACCCACTTGTTGTAAACGATTCATTATCGCATCAACTTCGCGCTGACTGATAGGTGCTGGTCTATCGGATGTACCACCAATGAACCCCATAGTTCTTGGTACACTTTTAACCAAATGCCAAGTCGCATCATTCATCATCATTTCGACTAAAACATAACCTGGGAAGAATTTACGTTCACTTTTACGGCGTTGGCCACTTTTCATCTCAACGACTTCTTCAGTAGGTACGAGTACTTCACCAAATAAATCTTCCATATCATGTAATTTTATATATTCACGTAATGATTGTGCAACACGTGCTTCATAACCAGAATAAGCTTGAATAACATACCATCGTTTTTGTTGTGTTTCACTCATATTAACGTCCTATTGATGTTAAATAAAAGACTATTGAACGGAATAAAGAATCCATTCCCCAAAGTGCTAAACCAACAACCACAGTGATGGCGGCAACTGTTAAGGTTGTGTTTACCGTTTCTTTACGAGGTGGCCATACAACCTTTCTTAATTCTTTTCTTGATTCTTGTAAAAATAATATAAAGGATTTGCCTTTACCTGTTGTGCATGCAATAAACAAAGTTAATGCAGAAATTACAACAACGGCAATTATCCGAACGATCGTATTAGGTTGATATATATCATTAGGTTCAGCAAAATAAAAATTTCCCCAAACAATAAACGCAATCAATACTAAAACTAAACCCCATTTGAGTTTGTCTAAAATAGTATTTGTATCTTGACTCTCGTTACTTACTAGCATATAAAACCTACGATTATGTTATTTATAATATTATCTATTTTCCAAAATGCTCTTTTTACTAAAAACATTTTGCTAAACAGACCAGATAAGAAAGGGCATCAAACGATACCCTTTTTATGGTGGCTAATAATTTGATTATTTAATAACCTTAGCAACAACACCAGCACCAACAGTACGACCACCTTCACGGATAGCGAAACGTAAGCCGTCTGCCATCGCGATTGGGTGAATTAATGATACTGTCATTTTGATGTTATCACCTGGCATTACCATCTCTACGCCTTCTGGTAATTCGATAGTACCAGTTACGTCAGTTGTACGGAAGTAGAACTGTGGACGGTAGCCTTTGAAGAATGGAGTATGACGACCACCTTCATCTTTGCTTAGGATATACACTTCTGATTCAAAATCAGTATGTGGAGTGATTGAACCTGGTTTTGCTAGTACTTGACCACGTTCGATTTCTTCACGTTTTGTACCACGTAATAGTATACCAACGTTTTCACCTGCGCGGCCTTCGTCTAGTATTTTACGGAACATTTCTACACCAGTACAAGTTGTTTTAGTAGTCGGTTTGATACCAACGATTTCAACTTCTTCACCAGTTTTGATTACACCGCGCTCTACACGACCTGTTACTACTGTACCACGACCTGAGATTGAGAATACGTCTTCGATTGGTAATAAGAATGGTTTATCAATGTCACGCTCTGGTTCTGGAATGTAGGTGTCTAATGCATTTGCTAATTCAACAATTTTTTCTTCCCATTCTGCATCGCCTTCTAACGCTTTAAGCGCTGAACCACGAATTACTGGTGTGTCATCACCTGGGAAATCGTATTGAGATAGAAGTTCACGTACTTCCATTTCAACTAATTCTAATAATTCTTCATCATCAACCATATCGCATTTGTTTAAGAATACGATGATGTAAGGAACACCTACTTGACGACCTAAAAGAATGTGCTCACGAGTTTGTGGCATAGGACCATCTGTTGCTGCTACTACTAAGATAGCGCCGTCCATTTGTGCCGCACCAGTGATCATGTTTTTAACATAGTCAGCATGGCCTGGGCAGTCTACGTGTGCGTAGTGACGAGTTGGTGTATCGTATTCAACGTGTGAAGTGTTGATGGTGATACCACGAGCTTTTTCTTCTGGTGCGTTATCGATTTGATCGAATGCACGAGCTTGACCGCCGTATTTTTTAGAAAGTACAGAAGTAATAGCTGCAGTTAAAGTTGTTTTACCATGGTCAACGTGGCCGATTGTACCAACGTTAACGTGGGGTTTTGTACGTTCAAATTTTTCTTTAGACATCGATTGTCCCTCAAATGTAATACAAATCGGTGGTTATTCACCACATTAACCAAGTATCATATTTAATTATCAACATAATACTAACTTAAAATTAGCTCTGAATAATAACAGATAAAGCTGTATAGTGACAAGCTTTAAAGCAGGCAAATTCGATATTTTTAGAAGTTTAGGAGAATAACAAGAATGGTGCTGATAGGCAGATTTGAACTGCCGACCTCACCCTTACCAAGGGTGCGCTCTACCAACTGAGCTATATCAGCAATTGGAGCGGGCAGCGGGAATCGAACCCGCATCATCAGCTTGGAAGGCTGAGGTAATAGCCATTATACGATGCCCGCATGTTCAAACTCGGCTACCTAAATGCTTCGATTAGCTATTGCTAATATTAGATTATATGGTGGTGGGGGAAGGATTCGAACCTTCGAAGTGTGACACGGCAGATTTACAGTCTGCTCCCTTTGGCCGCTCGGGAACCCCACCCCGAATCTTTATTAATTTGTCTACTTAGGAAAATGGTGCCGGCTGCCGGAATCGAACTGGCGACCTACTGATTACAAGTCAGTTGCTCTACCTACTGAGCTAAGCCGGCCTAAGTGCTGCGCATTATGTACTAGAACATTTAACCTTGCAAGCAAAAAAAACAAATTTTATTTTGTTTGCTTAAAAAAAAATCAAAAAACATAAAAAAGCCTGAAATATAGGCTATTTCAGGCTTTTTTTGAATCAAAAATAATATGTTAGATTATTTCTTACTTGACGCTTTTTTCTTAGCAGTTGCTACGCCTTTGGCTGCTGTATGTACAGCAACATCTTCGCTAATATCACCTTTATCTTGATATGCACGACCATAGTATGTATCAAGTAGGATTTGTTTTAATTCAGCAATGAGCGGATAACGTGGGTTTGCACCAGTACATTGGTCATCAAATGCATCAACAGCAAGTTGATCCACTTGCGCCAAGAAAGCTTTTTCATCCACACCAAACTCTTTAATTGAGAATGGAATATCAAGTTCTTTTCTTAATTGATCTAACCAACCAATTAATTTCTCAACTTTCTTCTCATCTTTGTCAGCTGCAGCAGTTAAACCTAAATGATCGGCTATCTCTGCATAACGACTAACAGCTTGAGGATAACCATATTGGCTAAAGGTACCTTGTTTAGTCGGTTTATTGGTTGCATTAAAACGCACTACATTACTAATTAACATTGCATTTGCCACGCCATGAGGGATATGGAATGCAGCACCAATCTTATGCGCCATTGAGTGACAAACACCTAAAAATGCCTGAGCAAAAGCGACACCCGCTAATGTTGCTGCACTATGCACTTTTTCGCGTGCTTGTGGGTTTTTAGCGCCTTCTTTATAGCTTGCAGGTAAATAAGCTTTAAGCATGCTTAACGCTTGTAATGCTTGTCCATCAGAAAACTCAGTTGCCATAATTGAAACATAAGCTTCTAAAGCATGGGTTACCGCATCATAACCACCAGCTGCACAAAGTGATTTTGGCATATTCATTACTAAGTTAGCATCAACAATAGCCATGTTTGGAGTAATTGCATAATCAGCTAAAGGATATTTTTGACCAGTTGCATCATCAGTAACCACAGCAAATGGTGTCACTTCAGAACCGGTACCAGAAGTGGTTGTAACACAAATTAGTTTCGCCTTTTTACCCATATTAGGGAAATGACAGGTACGTTTACGAATATCCATAAAGCGTAATGCTAGCTCATCAAATTTTGTTTCAGGATGTTCATAAAGAACCCACATGATTTTAGCCGCATCCATTGGAGAACCACCACCTAAAGCAATAACAGTATCAGGTTGGAATGATGTCATTGATGCAGTACCTTTTCGAACCACACTTAAAGTAGGGTCGGCTTCAACATCATAAAATGTTTCGCAGATAACGCCTTGTGATTCTAATTGGTCAGTAATTTGTTTTGAGTAACCATTGTTAAATAAAAATTTATCGGTTACTAAGAAGACTCGTTTTGCGCCTTGTTCAACAACTTCACTTAAAGCAACAGGAAGTGAGCCTCGTTTAAAATAGATAGAACTTGGTAATTTGTGCCATAACATGTTTTCTGCTCTCTTAGCGATGGTTTTTTTGTTTAATAAGTGTTTCGGTCCAACATTTTCAGATACCGAGTTTCCACCCCAAGAACCACAACCTAATGTTAAAGATGGCGCTAAATCAAAGTTATACAAATCACCAATGCCACCGTGGGCTGCAGGCTGATTAATTAAAATACGGCAAGTTTTCATTTTACTACCGAAATAATCAATACGGTCACGGTTGCTATCTTGATCTGTATAAAGTACAGAGGTATGACCCATACCACCCATTTCTACTAATTTTTCAGCTTTTTCAACCGCTTCAGCAAAATCTTTTGCTCTAAACATTGCTAAAGTAGGGGAAAGTTTTTCATGCGCAAATGGCTCAGATAAATCAACTTTAGTTACTTCACCAACAAGTACTTTTGAACCTGCTGGAACCTTAAATCCTGCTAACTCTGCAATTTTAACTGCTGGTTGACCAACGATATTAGCATTTAAAGCACCTTTATCGTTTAAGATGATGCCTTGTACCGCTTTGGTTTCTTTAGCATTTAAGACATATGCACCATATTCAGATAATAAACTACGAACTTCATCATAAACAGAGTCAACCACAACGATCGCTTGTTCTGACGCACAAATCATACCGTTATCGAAAGTTTTAGACATCAGTACTGAAGCAACCGCGCGTCTTAAATCAGCAGTTTCATCAATAATTACCGGTGTATTACCTGCCCCAACACCTAGTGCTGGTTTTCCAGAACTGTATGCAGCTTTTACCATACCTGGTCCACCTGTCGCTAAAATAGCAGCAACATCATCATGATGCATTAATGCATTAGATAATTCGATAGATGGCTCATCAATCCAACCGATAATATCTTTAGGTGCACCAGCTTTAATTGCGGCATCTAATACAATTTTAGCTGCTTCAATAGTGGATTTTTTAGCTCGAGGGTGAGGTGAAAAGACAATTGCATTACGAGTTTTTAAACTGATTAACGATTTAAAAATTGCAGTAGAAGTTGGGTTTGTAGTTGGCACGATACCACAAATGATACCCAAAGGTTCAGCTAAAGTAATAGTACCAAATGGCTCATTTTCAGCCACTACGCCACAAGTTTTATCGTGACGATATTTATTTAAGATATACTCTGCAGCAAAAAGATTTTTAATAACTTTATCTTCAACAATTCCCATTCCTGACTCTGCAACCGCTTGTTGTGCGAGAGGAATTCGAGCTGCGGCTGCGGCTGTCGCTGCCGCTACGAAGATTTTGTCGACTTGCTCTTGAGTATAATTTGAATAAGTTTCTTGTGCTTTCTTCACACGAGCCATTAACTCATTTAACTCATTCATATTAGTTACTGCCATAGATTTCTCCTTGAAATATAAAAAATAAATTGGGATCGTTTGGCGTCTTCCTTGAAACTTTTTAATGCTTAGACATAATACAAAACGAAATTGGCATTATCGTAAATCAGATTTGCGCTTTATACAATAATATATGAGCAAAAAAGATTGTTTTTTTAAATCAATAGATATATTTAGGCATAGCGAAATGTAAATGAAGAAGAATAGTTGCAATAAAAACTAAAAAGACAATTACTTTAGTCAAAACTTAATTGTCTTTTAAGAGATATTTATTTTAAAAAGGTAGAATTTTTTTTAAATTGAAAGAAAGATAATTATACGTTACACAATTTGTTCAATACATAACTGACAGCAACAAAACCAAACGTTGCGGTTACCGTTGTTATCGCTCCAAATCCCGATTCACAGTCCATTTTTTTATTACTGTCTGCTTGATTTTTAGCAAAACAAATCTGACCATTTTTAGTTGGATAAGTCAGCTGTTCAGTAGAATATACACATGGAATTGAATATTTACCTTTACTGTCCTTACTTAATTTATAATCATTTTTTAATTTTTCGCGTAATTTAGCAGCTAAAGGATCTTGAATGGTTTTTGCTAAGTCCGCAATTTTTATTTGCGTAGGATCTTTTTGACCTCCTGCTCCACCTATTGTAATAATTTTTAATTTTTGACGTTTACAATAGGCAAGAACAGCCGCTTTATCACGAACGCTATCGATCGCATCGACAATATAATTATAACGAGGATTTTGTTTAGTCCCCAAATATTGGCTAACATTATCAACATTAATAAAATCATCGATTTCATTGACAATACATTCAGGATTAATTTGCAAAATTCGTTCGGCCATGACGGATGTTTTAGGTTTGCCAATATTAGATTTTAAAGCGTGAATCTGACGATTAGTATTGGTTACACATACATCATCCATATCAATTAAGGTAATTTGCCCTATACCACTACGCGCGAGTGATTCAGCAACCCAAGAGCCTACTCCGCCAATACCAATTACACAAACATGTGCCTGAGAAAAAGAAGCTAATGCAGACTCACCATATAACCGCGCAATTCCGCTAAAACGTTGAAAATAAGAATTTGAAAATGTGTTTTGCATAAGTACCATTCATCAATCAAATTATGTCAGCATACTAACAGCGCATAGATACAAGCGCAATATGTTAACCAATCTTCGTGAATGGTTACTATTAACTAAGCAAAAATCATAAATGAATTTTTAACTCTAATAATTTTTGCATCACTTTTGGTATTTGTCGTAACTCAATAAATATATTTTAGAGCTATCAATGATTTTTATAAAAAACTGCATCATTCATAAATGTAAGAACATTTAACCAATATTGTAATTAATGCTTGTCAAATGACTAATACCAGCATTAATTATTATTTAGCAAAATTTATTAATTCACTAACCAGTTGCTGTGGTTCAATAGGGTTTACAATATCAGAAAAATCACTATTTTTAGCGTTTATTCGATAAACTAAAGATTTTATTGTTACTAAACTGTTAACCTCATCAAATTGTTGAATCAGGATATAACGTCTGTTTAAGTTGGAATCAATGCCATCAATATATTTCACGTTATTATAAAGTTTGATTTCTGGTTTTTGATTACCACGTGTTTTAGCTTGCCCAAGAAATATTTGCATGGCTTCTTGTTCATTGGCAACCACTTCATTAATAATTAAAATTCGTGCGTCACTCAAGTCACTACTATAAAGCACAACATAATTATCAGTGAAATTTTGGATATGATTAGAATTAAAAGATTCAGTTTTCTTAAAATCAACGGAAAAAAATTGGCTTTGCTCTGGTAACTGAAATTCTGGCAAGAATTCATTAGATGATTGAGTTAAAATTTCATCCGTTTTAGGTTCAGATAATACTTGATTAATTGGCATATTTATTAAAATGCATGCAGTAAAGATCGCTCGAAGTTTTCTCATACTCTCTACTCTATTGATTGAATCATCATGCTTAAAAAGACGATTATAACCTTATTATGTAAGTTAGCAATTTATATCAGAATTTCTTAACAAAAATCTTTCTAATATCAATGTAACGAATTTAAATAACCTTTATATTATTGAATTAAAATATTATTTTTACTGAAACATACCCATAATCTGAAACTTTTTTACAAACTAATATGGTATTTGCTAAATAAGTGGTTGAAAGTGATTGATCCCTATGATGCGCAATTATAAGGATACTATTTGTCATTAAATGTATTCGTTTGACTTTTTAGTTTTACCTACAATAAATATTGTTAAACATGATTAATGAAGAGGAAAAATCAATGCGTAAACCCAAAAAGTTACTTAACGATCCAAATAACGTAAGACAAGAAGTTATGCAAGGATTGGTGTATGCCTATAATGGTAAATTAACAGCTATTCCTGATTATTGTGCTGTTTATGGTAATCATATATCAAATGAACAAGTCGTTGTTATTTCGGGTGGTGGTAGTGGTCATGAACCAACTTTTGCCGGTTTTATTGGTGAAGGAGGCATTGATGGTTGTGCTTTAGGAGAAGTATTTACTTCACCATCACCAGACCAAATAATTGAACTTACCAAAGCGACTGAAAATGGTAATGGTGTGCTTTTTTTATATGGTAATTATTCAGGTGACGGGATGAATTTTGATATTTCAGCCGAAATATTAGCAGAAGAAAACATTGTCACTAAAACTATTCGAGCAACCGATGATATTGCCTCAGCTCCCTTATCCAAACTATCTGACCGCCGTGGTGTAGCCGGTATTATGTTTTTATATAAAATTGCAGGTGCTGCCTCTCAATTTGAAAAATACAATCTTGAAAATCTTTATCAAGTTGTAGCAAAAGCTAACGCTAATGTTCGTACTATAGGTGTCGCACTTGATGGATGCGCCTTACCTCAATCAAATAATTTTAATTTTGAATTAGATGAAAATGAGATCGAAATTGGGATAGGCATTCATGGTGAGGCTGGATTACGGCGACAAGCAATGACATCAAGTGATGAAGTTGTCAAAGAGATGATACATCATCTATGTGATGATTTACCTTTCCAAACAGATGATCGTGTGTGTGTACTGATCAACAATTTAGGCGCTCTTAGTAATACAGAACTATTAGTGATAACACGCAAAGTTGGTATTGAACTTAATAACCGAGGTATTATCATTCACGATATTGCTGTCGGACATTTTTGTACATCACTTGAAATGTCAGGTTTTTCAATCACACTAATGAAGTTAGATGATGAATTGCAACATCTTTATGATCTACCTTGTCAAACGCTTGGATGGAGAAAATAGAATGAATTTATTACAACTACGCAAAATGATGTTATTTACCGCTCAAAGAATGGTCGAAAGTGAACCCGAATTAACAGCGTTAGATCAGATTGTTGGTGATGGTGATCATGGTATTGGAATGAAACGAGGGTTTGCATCTATTATTGAGTTGTTACAAGATGAAAAATTTCAACCTACTGATATAGGCGATTTTTTTATTAAGATAGGTACAAAATTAATGACAAGCATGGGCGGTGCTTCGGGCGCTATATTTGGAACATTATTTAGAACTGGCGGAAAAAGTATTGTGAACACAATGGAATTAAATGCTGAAGTCTTCGCAAAATTTCTTAACGACGGTTGGCAAGGAGTATATCAACGTGGTAACGCAGAGCCTGGCGATAAAACGATGGTTGATGCATTATCAGCAGCGTCAAAATCAGCCAATGAATTAACCAATCTTACGCTCAATGAAGCTTTACCAATAATTGCTAAATCAGCAATGGAAGGAGCAGAAAAAACCAAACAAATGGTTGCGGTATTTGGACGTGCTAAAAATTTAGGCGATCGTACTATTGGACATATGGATCCTGGAGCAGTTTCAATGGCATTTATTTTAAAATACATGAATGACTATATTCATATGCAATAAAATTAAAATACAATAAAGAACAAAATCCGCTGTTCGTCGGCGGATTTCTACAAGCTCATTGAGCCACAAAAACAACCTATAAATTCTACTATTAAACAACACAAAAAAATTCGATAAGTTAACATTATCAAAATAAATTAAAACATCTGCATTTTATAACGTAATGTTGAATTATTACGTTATAAAATTAGAGAATATCAAACATTAGTGTTTAAATTTAATTTGTGAAGGATACGCCCAGCTTTGCAACTCTTCGGGTGGAAAACCACCAGGATCTTTACCATCATTAATAAGTAATGCGTGATAATAAATTTCAGCCATTTCTTCAATATAAGCAGCTTTTAAAACAGCTTCATAAGGATCTTTATCAACAGCTATAGCCCCGTGTTTCTCCATTAAAATCGCATCAGCACGCTTAATTGGTTCAATCACACTGTGTGACAGTTCAGTTGTTCCAGGCCTACCATAAGGCGCAACAGGAATAACACCATCTTTTAAATTAAGGATAGCACATTCATAAACTACGGCAGGTATAGGTCTTGCTAATACGGCAAATGAAGTGGCAAAAATAGAGTGAGTATGTGAAATAGCAAAAACATCCTCACGCGCCTTATAAATTTCAAGATGCATTAAACATTCACTGGTAGGTCTTAATCCCGAATCAGCTTCAATAACATTAGCGTCAAGATCCA
Organism: Gilliamella apicola; assembly: GCF_000599985.1. Taxonomy (NCBI): domain Bacteria; kingdom Pseudomonadati; phylum Pseudomonadota; class Gammaproteobacteria; order Orbales; family Orbaceae; genus Gilliamella; species Gilliamella apicola. The sequence goes on along the minus strand of NZ_CP007445.1, from coordinate 401,649 downwards.
TAACCACTATATCGCGAACTGTTAATAATTTTTTATCAATTGTAGTTGGTGTTACAAGCACATACCCTGTTTGTTTATCTCTAACACTTGAGTTACCCGCTTTATGTTTACATAATCCCCATTCGCTAGATTTTTGTGCCATATCGACAACATACTGCTTTTGAATCTCTAACATTTTATGACTCCTACTTTTGGCAAAATATTCATTGATAGTTTGCAAACAATTTCCAAATTTCATGGCTATCGTTTGCCTTTCGTATATATGTAGCTCCTTCATGAAGTTCTAATAATTCATTTAATTGAGCTAAAGCTTTAAGATGTTTTTGTGGGTTATTGGTAGCAAGAACAACGATTAAATCTGCTTGCATATAACCACAAATATCAATTTTTTGAGGAAATTTAAGTAAAGACATCGCAACTTTATTAACACCATCATCAATACCAGCATGCGCGATGATTAAGCCATCAACTAACATAATATAAGGTTGTTCAAATTGAATTTTGTTAATCATCCTTTCAAGATAATAATGCTCTATGGATTGATTAGTTAGAAGTGGTTTTGCGGCTAATTCAAGTGCATCTTGCCATGAAATATCGGCTGATTGCGCAATATTGATATGTTCTGGTTGCATTAAATCAGCAAGTGATGGAATTTCATGTTGGGTTATACGTAAAGGGTTATCATTTACTTCATCGTTATACAGATATGAGGTTAACTCTTTTTGTAAGGCTTTTCTCTCTTTTATATTACTGAACTTTTCAATAATTAACATCAGTTCTTCAACTTGAATTATGCTTGGATCAATTCCTTGTAAAGTGCCGATCACCTGATTACGAAAAGCATTTTTATGAAAATTATTAACGGATGGATTAACAATAAATAAAAGTTTATCGGTCGATAAATAGGATGTTGAAAACACAATATCATAATAATGATTATATTTTTCAAACTCACGTTTAGACATTGCATCTGAAAAATGTAATTCGGGTAACAAAACTTGCAAAGTTAAATAAAGATAAGTTGAAACAGTTGCACTATTTTCACAGACAACAATCGCAATTTTTTTTGTTTTAATTTGATTTATCAAACCTTCACGAGTTAACCAGCCGCCAAATAAAACCGTTATAAAAGCGACTTCTTCATCAGGCATATTACAATGCAAAATTTTCTCAAACGGTGCAATGGCTTTTCGTACCATTTCATGTAAATGACCAAACTCTTGTAAAACTATGTCATAGACACTATTAATGTTGGTAATATGATAACGAATTCGATAATAGGCGGGTTTCCAATGTTGATAAATGCGTTCAGTAAGTTCACTCTTATCCCTAAAAGTAATACAACTAATCTGCTCAAAATTATTAATAACTTCAACCGCACTTTCCAATAATACAGTATCTAAATGGAAATATTTGTCTGATAAAGTTTGGATATTTGAACTTTGCACTAGAATCGTTAAAAAAATTTGTTCATTAAGATCGGTAATACCAAATTTTTCAATCAACTTTTTCATCAATTGAAAATCACGACTGTTGGCAACTTCAGCATAATTTTCAGGTAAGTGCTCAATTTTTTTATCGGTTTCAATGCGCTGTAACATAAAACAGATAAAGTAGGTCAGTTCTTGTAACTGCTCATCGGTAAAAATAATTTTTAATTTTTTCTCTATTTCACTAAATACCTGCCCTACTTGTTCTAATCCACCTTGAGTAATAATATCATTTTCTTTAAATATTTTATCCGCGACTGGCATACTGATAATTCTACGAATTAATTTCAGCAATAAATACCGTTTGTCAATTTCTTTACCAATAATTCTGTAACCATTTTCACGGTCATAGCTTATTTGTAAATGATATTGCACTATCATGAGTTGTACTTTTTTAATGTCATTAATAACGGTATTTTGGCTAATAGTAAGAGCGGAAGATAAATGTATTAATGACAATCTTTCAGTTCGAGTTAATAAAAAGAATAAAAGCAAATGGACTCGTTCATCTTCTGAATATATATAACGTCCAATAGCTTTTGAAACAGGTTCATCTCTAAATGTTTCAATGACATGTTTTGGTACACTAAATTTTCCTGTTTTAAAACGTTTAATTAATTCAAGATTAGAAGACTCAAGGAAATCATTAATTTTCTTTAATGTATAACTAAGTTGTTTGCGTGTTAACCCAAATTCAGCTTGAAGTTCTACACCACTGATACTTGGGTTTTGAATCAAGGCATTTAGAACAGTATGAATTCTATTATCAACAACCATATAACAATTACCTTTTTGTTCGTTGTCTGATGGTAATTATCATTACCATCAGAGATACTAAACACTATTTTCAACGAATGTTTAAATGCTCATTTATCCATTATTTTCAGCTAAATCCTGTATTGTTTCCCTGCGCAGTTCACGGGCATAAAAGAAATATCCTACACACCAATAAACAGCAAAAATTAAGGGTACAAAATAACCTTGCAAACATTGCCAAATAAAAGAAAACGCATAGGTAAAGACAGGTGCATCAATAGAACTATTTGAAATTAATTGATTGGCTGGAATATCAATTGCTTTAGTTGATAATCCTAAATCGGTGATGATAGGTGCAAACTGGGTACCAACAAATAAGAAAAATGGCACGCCTATAATTGCTAAGATAACCATTCTTAAAGTATTACCTTTAGTTAAAATATAAGCAGGCACAATAAGGGCAATGTTGATAATGCCAGCAAACGGTAAAAGTTTATTGCCAGGTAAAATAACAGCCCAAATTAAAGTAAAAGGAATAGCAACAATTATAGTAAACCATATCTCACTGGCTCCTCCCATAAATGGCCAGTCCAAACCGACAAACAATTTACGCCCAGCAAAACGCTTATTCATGTAATCACTGATTGCTTCAGAAATTGGCGAAAGCGCCTGCATAAATAATTTAGAAATCATTGGAAATAACATCAATGCGGTAGCTGCTTGCACACCTAACATTAAGATGGCTGCCACATCATAACCAGCAATAATTCCAAAGGTCACACCTAATAAAAAACCAATTACATGATTTTCAGCAAAAATACCAATTTTGGCGCGTAACGTTGCTGCATCCATTGGTTTATTTAAAATAGGAATTTTGCGAAGAAGTAGATCAAAAGGGTAATAAATTGCACTAAAAAATAACATTCGGTGAGTACATGTAACACCTGGAATACCCGTTAATTTTTCAATACGATGTTGATTAATATCACCAGAATTAAGTTCCAATATGATTTGTAATGTGGCAACAATAAAAGCAAGAACCAATGCCACAACAGATCCTAAAATTGGTGTAGCAACAGCGACAACAATGAAAGCTGTAAAAATTTTTCCCCATACATTCCATAAATCAGCGTTAAATGTATCTGTCTTTTTGAAGACTAGCATTAAAATATTGACGCCAACTTGTAAAGGAAACATTAGAAAAGCATACGGCCAAGCCCAAGATACGTTTGCCATAGTTGTCCAACCGCCATCAACAATACTAAGCTCAATACCTGTTCGTTCCATCATTGTTTGTGCTGCTGAGCCAATGGCGCCTACCATAAAACCAATCAGCATACTCATACCAACAAATGCAACACCTAATGTAATAGCGGCTGATGCACCATCTCTAAATTTCATTCGGACAATTAAACCCGCAATGAGCATAATAAAAGGTACAAAAACTGGAGCACCTAAATTTAAAATATAATTTATAATTGTTCCAAGAAAGTCCATAATGTACTCCTATTTACAGGCATCGATAATTTTTTGTAATTCAGCTTCCATATTTATTCCCGTTAAAAATGCAATGCCATTAATCACAGGGATAGAATATTGTTTTTCAACTTTGGTTATCGCTATGTATGCCGCGCTACTTTTGATATGAGAATCAACCGATTTTAGATCGACAACTTCAACCTTTATGTCATCAAGATTTCGTTCTTTTAATAAACGTGTAACCTTACTTGCAACTGTTTGAGATGTAGCTACTCCACTGCCACATGCAACAATAACTTTTTTCATAATGCCTCCTTATAAATTAATATTCGACGTGAGTAGTGTAAAAACTTCATGTTTGTTTTTTGCATGGAAAAGAGACTCTAAAAAACATGAATTTACAAAGCAGGACATTAATTTTTGCAACAAATCAATATGTCCATTTTTTTTGTTAAACCCAAGTAAAAAAACAAAATTAGCATTTAATACATGGTCATTATTTGCCATTTCGCACCATGGAATGGTTCCTTTAACTCGAGTAAAAAAGATGAATGGTTTAATCACATGTTCAATGTCAGTATGAGGCATAGCAACTACATAAGGTTCTGTAGGTAGAGCAGTTGGGAATGAAGATTCTCTTTTTTTAATTGCATCTAAGAAAGAGTTATTAACATATCCTTTCTTTTTTAAAACAGAAAATGTGAATTCAAAAAATTGATTAGTATTTTGGAAGTCTTTATCTAAAAGAATTAAATCTTCAAAAAACATTTGCTCGCTAGATTCATTCCCCATTTCATCCTCCATCATTAAGTGATCAGCAAATTTTTAAAACATTAGTTATTTGCTACTGCTAGAATTAAATTAGCACTGTTTAGATGTGATTGATTTTAGAAAATAAAAATAAAAGAAACTAATGGATTTGATACCAAATAGTCGCCATGGTATTGCACATCATAGGGAGAGTTATAACAATAGTATTAATAATTTTATCAAGTGGGTTTTATAAATATATTTTTGAAGGAAAAATAGAATCTAAAAATAGATTAATCTCCGTCTGCTTTCCACAGACGGATTATGAAAGATAACCAATTTATTACTAATTAATTAGTTTTTGAATGAATGAATTGGAGCAGGAATTCGTCCACCACGATTGATAAAATCACAAGAGGAAAATTTATTTACAGGCATCACTGGCGCATGCCCAAGTAACCCACCGAATTCGATATTATCACCCACATCTAAACCTACAGCTGGAATAATTCGCACCGCAGTAGTTTTGTGATTAATAACACCAATTGCAGCTTCATCGGCGATAATTGCTGAAATGGTTTCTGCAGGGGTGTCCCCTGGAATAGCTATCATATCAAGTCCGACAGAGCAAACACAGGTCATTGCTTCAAGTTTTTCCAAATTTAATGCACCATTATTTACTGCATCAATCATCCCTGCATCTTCTGATACAGGAATAAAGGCACCACTTAAACCACCCACATGCCCACAGGCCATTACTCCGCCTTTTTTAACTGCATCATTTAACATAGCAAGTGCTGCCGTTGTTCCATGGGTACCAACAGCTTCTAAACCCATTTCCTCTAAAATATGTGCAACTGAATCACCAATAGCTGGAGTTGGTGCTAAAGATAAATCAACAATACCAAATTTCACACCTAAACGCTCTGATGCCTCTTTACCAACAAGCTGCCCCATTCGAGTAATTTTAAATGCAGTTTTTTTGATCGTTTCAGCAACAACATCAAACGATTCACCTTTAACTTTTTCAAGCGCACGTTTTACAACGCCAGGACCACTGACTCCAACATTAATAACACAATCAGCCTCACCGACGCCATGAAATGCTCCTGCCATAAAAGGATTATCTTCAACTGCATTAGCAAACACCACTAATTTGGCACATGCCATACTGCTATTATCTGCCGTTAATGCAGCAGCCTCTTTAATAATCTGCCCCATTAATTTCACAGCATTCATGTTGATGCCAGTTTGTGTGGAACCAACATTAACAGATGAACAAACTCTTTCTGTTTGTGCTAATGCTTGAGGAATTGATTTAATTAAAATTTCATCGCCTTTATGGCACCCTTTTTGAACTAACGCTGAAAAACCACCAATAAAGTTAACACCTACTGCTTTAGCTGCTGCATCGAGTGTTTTAGCAAATTCAACATAATCTTTATCGTTACTCGCACCAGCAATCAACGAGATTGGGGTAACTGAAATACGTTTATTAATAATTGGAATACCAAACTCTGAGGTAATTTCATCCCCAACTTTAACGAGATCTTTAGCTAATCGCGTAATTTTTTCATAGATTTTTCGTCGCGCTTTTTCGCCATCACTATCAATACAATCCAGAAGTGAAATACCCATGGTAATTGTGCGGATATCAAGTTTTTCTTCCTCAATCATTTTAATCGTTTCGAGGATTTGTTTAGTTTCCATAAGTATTATCCTTTAATAAAGTACAAAATTTAGATTATAAACGATGCATCGCATCAAAAATTTCTTCCCGTTGAATATTCACTTTTACTTTTAGGTTGTCACCAGTTTGAGTCAATGCAGTCTTCACATCATCAAATGACATATTAATTTTAGATAAATCTAATAACATAATCATAGTGAAATATTCCCCCATAATTGTTTGACTCACATCTAAAATATTAATATTTAACTCATATAATTTCTGACTGATACCTGCAATAATCCCCGTTTGATCTTTACCAATTACTGTTAAAATAGTCTTCATAACTCTCTCCGCACAAATTTCACACAATCAAAAAATATTTCTCAAGCTAATTATAATAACATCTTCAAAAATTATCGAAATAGGAGTAGATTGTTTTTTTGTTAAAAAATAAAAACTATCACAATAAATAGAAAGGGCAGAATCATGGTAAATTTCCAAAAATCCAATAAATTGGATCATGTTTGTTACGATATACGTGGACCAATTCTTGAACATGCAAAACGACTTGAAGAAGAAGGTCAAACGATCCTTAAACTTAATATTGGAAATCCCGCCCCGTTTGGTTTTACTGCTCCAGATGAATTATTAGTAGATGTCATTCGCAATCTACCTACTTCACAAGGATATTGTGATTCAAAAGGTCTCTACTCTGCTCGCAAAGCAGTTATGCAACATTATCAATCCAGAGGAATTACCGATTTAGATGTGGAAGATATCTATATCGGAAATGGTGTTTCAGAATTAATCGTTCAGTCAATGCAAGCACTACTTAATAGCGGAGATGAAGTTTTAGTTCCAATGCCTGATTATCCATTATGGACAGCGGCAATTAGTTTATCTGGGGGTAATGCAGTTCATTATCTATGTGATGAAGAAGCTAATTGGTCACCAGACTTAGAAGATATTAAGAGCAAAATCACATCCAAAACAAAAGGAATTGTGATTATTAATCCTAATAATCCAACAGGAGCGGTTTACAGTAAAGAGGTATTACTTGAGATTGCTGAAATTGCTCGACAAAATAATTTGATCATTTTTGCTGACGAAATTTACGATAAAATTTTATATGATGATGCTGTTCATCATTCAATTGCAGCCCTAGCACCCGATCTTTTTGTCATAACTATGAGCGGTTTATCAAAAACATATCGATCTGCAGGATTCAGACAAGGATGGATGGCACTTTGTGGGCCAAAACAGCACGTTAAAGGCTATATTGAAGGTTTAAACATGCTAGCATCAATGCGTTTATGTGCAAATGTGCCATTGCAACATGCCATTCAAGCCGCTTTGGGAGGTTACCAAAGTATTAATGAGTTTATTGTACCTGGTGGACGACTTTACGATCAATGTATGCTGGCATGGCGATTACTCAATGATATCCCAGGCGTATCATGCACTAAACCTCAAGGTGCTTTATATTTATTCCCAAAACTTGATCAGAAAAAATTTAATATCCATAACGACCAAAAATTAGTTTTAGACTTTTTGTTACAACAAAAAGTATTACTGGTACAAGGGACTGGGTTTAACTGGCATCAACCCGATCACGTTAGGATTGTTGCTTTACCTCATACCGGTGAACTTGAAGATGCGATTGAAAGATTTGCTAAATTCCTATCTTCTTATAAACAATAAAATATATAATAATCCCCAGTTCCTACTGGGGTTAATGATATAAATATTTAAAATTGAATTATAAACCACATAAAAATTTCAGTGTTTTTTTAATTTATTCAACATATAGTCTTATATGCTGATGTTGGAACTTTATAAATCAAATTTATTCTTTGTTATTGAATAAGAATAATTATTTCCGCCACCTTACCTTTGTCATATCATCCTAGCCATACTAAATTCAGAAAATAGCAATACATTACTTAATAGGTTAGAAGAAAAAAGATAAGATTACTGGCGATAATTTTACATCAATTTAGAAAAGTAATTGCATAAAAGTTATATAAAAACGCCATAAATGGCGCTTTTATAATATTAAGAGGCTTTTATCTCTTTATTTCTGCAAGTTTTTTGCGGATATTTTCTGCACGTGATTTAGAAGATGGATGACTACTTAATATTGAAGAATCTCCACCACCTAATTTATCAAATGCTGTTGCAAGTCCTGCTGGATTAATTTTTTTCTGAACTAAGAAATCAAATGAATAGTTATCTGCATCTTGTTCTTGTTTTTGTGAGAATTGAGAATTAATTACTGCTTTTGCTAAAGCACCTAACTTAGATTTAGATATTGAAGCGACTGCAGCATTACCTGACGCAGCGGCTGCATCTTGGGCAATTTCAGTTGCATAAGCAACTTGAATAGCTTTTTTACTATGACCTAAAGCAACATGACCCAATTCATGACCTAAAACACCTTGAATTTCATTATCTGTCATTAAATCCATTAAACCACTATAGACACGCACACAACCGTTTGCCATTGCCCAAGCATTAACATCTTTAGTGATATATACTTTATAGTTAATTGGTGTACCATCAATTCTATTGCCTAAATTTTTAACAATTCTCTTTAATCTTTTAGAGTAAGCGCTGTTTGCAGAGGCAACTTTTGATTGGGCATCCATTTGTGCACAAGAATCTTTACTTAATTGTTTAACTTCATCATCACTTAATGTTGCAGCTTTAAGACCTTTCATGCCTAGATTAGCCAAATCATCTGGATTCATATTACAACCAGTTAGAGACATAGCTGCAACTAAAGGTAATGCAACTAATAATGTTTTTTGATGTTTTTTCATAATTTTTTCCTTATTTAAATAATTATCTATATCCATCTAAACTAAGTTAAGTTAAGTTAGACGCAGAAATTTTAAACTAACTTTAATAATAATCAATAAATAATTGCTTGTTTTAACACTTGAAAAATAATTTCTTGATTACTCAGTATATGAGATTTAGACTAATCACCCATTTTTTAAGGTACAAATTTATGCAACTATCTGATTTCGATTTTACACTTCCTAAAGAACTCATTGCCAAATATCCATCAGAAACTAGAAGTGCATGCCGGCTTTTATCACTTGATGGAAAAACAGGTAAGATTAGCCATGACATTTTTACTGATATTGTCGACAAAATTAATCCAGGCGATTTGCTTATTTTTAATAACACTAGAGTCATACCTGCTCGCGTTTATGGAAAAAAATCATCTGGTGGTAAAATTGAAATACTTATTGAACGATTATTAGATGGGAATCGTGCACTTGCACATATAAAAGCGTCAAAATCGCCTAAAGAAGGAGCAGAATTAATATTAGGAGAAGACTCATCGGTTACTGTAACTATGGTAGCTCGTCATGATAGCCTTTTTGAATTACAATTTCCGGACGACGTTCTTACCATTTTAAGTAAAATCGGTCATATACCTTTACCGCCTTATATTGATAGACCTGATGATGACCAAGATCGTGAAGTTTATCAAACCGTATACAATAAAGTACCTGGAGCAGTTGCAGCACCTACGGCTGGACTTCATTTTGATGAAAGTTTATTAGAAAAACTGAAACAAAAAGGGGTTGAAATGGCTTTTGTCACTTTACATGTTGGCGCAGGGACATTTCAACCAGTAAGAGTTGAAAATATAGAAACGCATGTTATGCACGCAGAGTATGCAGAGGTTCCAGAGGAAGTTGTCAAAGCGGTATTAGCCTGCAAAGCCAGAGGTAATAAAGTTATCGCAGTGGGAACGACCTCGGTTAGAGCACTTGAAAGTGCAGCACAAAAAACTGGGGAAATTGCTCCTTTTTTTGCTGATACACAGATATTTATTTATCCTGGCTTCCACTTTAATGTCATTGATTCACTGATCACAAATTTTCATCTACCCGAATCAACATTAATTATGCTTGTATCAGCGTTTGCAGGATATGAAAATACAATGAATGCTTATCAAGAAGCGGTTAAGAAACAGTATCGATTTTTTAGCTATGGTGATGCTATGTTTATCACTAAACAATCTAATAAATCAATTTAAAATCTTATCAACATTTAGTAGGAAGTTACTTAATCAAGCTGATATGTCAAATTTGATTGGTAACTTTTCCAATCAATCATTTTAATTAGCTATTTATTCTTTAATTTATCTAAAATGTTATTCATACGATGTAAATTTGACGGATGAGCTGTCGGATATTCTGATGCATGAATAGGCATTTTAGATAACATATTTATCAAACCTATAGGATCAATTTTTTCTTTTAATAGAAGATTCAAAGCATATTCATCAGCCTCAACTTCATACTGTTGCGCAATTTCTTGTTTTACCATGATAACAATTTCATTGGCTTTATCGGTAATTTCAATATAAGGAGCTTGCCGAAATGATTTTATAGCATGTTTAAGTGCAATATGTCCTTGTTCATGTGCCAATACGGCTTGCAACTCATTATCCGTCAATAATTTCATCAATCCACTATTCACGCGAATACAACCATTTGCAGTTGACCAGGCATTGGGTTCAATATTCAAATAAACCTTATAATTTATATTTCTATTATTAATATTGTTAGGCAATGTATTAACGATTTTATTTAACCGTTGATTCAAAGCATGATTATTAGTTGCAATTGTTGCCCTATGATCCATTTCATTACAGGCTTGCGTACTAATAGCGATTATATCTTGTTCGGATAAAATTTTTACTGTTTCAGAAGATATACGTTTAGTTGAACCAGTATTTGCACTATTTTGACAGGCGGTCGACACAAATATTAATAATAATGAAAATATCAAAATAACATAATTCACAATTCTTAAGATCCTTTCAAAAGTTGTTAATTCAAGTCAAGCACGATAAACTAAGCGCTGCAATGTAATAGTACACAATGCATTATATCAATAATTCGCGCCAAACTGTTTATTTGGTCGCAAGAGGTAAATAAATAAATGAAATTTGAATTAGATAATACCGACGGCTTAGCTCGTCGTGGACGTATGAAATTCGATCGCCGTGGGGTCGAATATACTGTAGAAACCCCTGCATTTATGCCTGTCGGAACTTATGGAACAGTAAAAGGTATGACACCTGAAGAAGTTGCCGCAACGGGAGCTCAAATCTTATTAGGCAATACCTTCCATTTATGGCTAAGGCCTGGACAAGAAATCATGCGTAAACATGGTGATCTGCATGATTTCATGCAATGGCATGGTCCAATCTTAACAGATTCAGGTGGTTTTCAGGTATTTAGTTTAGGTGATATTCGAAAAATTAAAGAAGAAGGCGTCTATTTTAGGCATCCAATCAATGGAGATAAAATCTTTTTATCACCAGAAATTTCCATGGAAATCCAATATGATCTTGGTTCTGACATCGTCATGATATTTGACGAATGTGCACCATTTCCTGCAGACTGGGATTATGTCAAAAAATCAATGGAAATGTCACTACGTTGGGCCAAACGCAGCAGAAAACGCTTTGATGAGTTAGGCAATAAAAATGCCCTATTTGGTATTGTTCAAGGTGGTATACATCAAGAATTACGTGACATATCAATTAAAGGATTAACAGAAATTGGGTTTGATGGTTATGCTGTTGGAGGCCTCGCTGTCGGCGAACCAAAAGAGGATATGCATCGTATATTGGAAGGCACATGCCCACAATTACCTGCCGATAAACCACGTTATTTGATGGGGGTTGGTAAACCAGAAGATTTAGTGGAAGGCGTACGTCGTGGCATCGATATGTTTGACTGTGTAATGCCAACTCGTAACGCACGCAATGGTCACCTATTTGTAACTGACGGTGTAATCAAAATTCGTAATGCCAAATATAAAGATGACACGACACCGCTGGATCCTCATTGTGATTGTTACACATGTAAAAATTACACAAAATCTTATCTGCATCATTTAGATAAATGTGGGGAAATTTTGGGCGCACGATTAAACACCATTCATAATTTGCGTTATTACCAACGCCTAATGGCAGAGATTCGTGAAGCCGTGGCAAATAAACGTTATGAAGAATTTGTTATCGAATTTTATCAACGTATTGGTAAAAAACCTGCCCCATTCGCAAAATCTGAAAATAACTAGCATATTTTTTTAGGTAAGTATTGACACTTTTTAGTTAGCGCAGTATTATGCGCTTCCTAACGGCGAGTAGCGCAGCTTGGTAGCGCAACTGGTTTGGGACCAGTGGGTCGGAGGTTCGAATCCTCTCTCGCCGACCAATTTTAAATAAAGAAGCCTACTCACTGAGTAGGCTTTTTTATTATCTGCATTTTGAGAGGATGAGAACCGACCAGAGGTTCGAGCCGATCTTAATAATTCTAATCATCTTTCTTAATAAAGCTAATTAAACACTCGCCCGCATTCGAATGACTGGTACAAACGCTGACAAATCTATTCTATTTGTTGCTTTTTTATTCTTTAAATTATCTAATAGCAGAGTGGCTGTATATTCACCGATTTCCTTATACGGAAAAGCGACTGTTGTTAATGCTGGAAAACTTACTTGACTAAACTCATTATCACCAAAGCCAGTTACGGCTAATTGATAAGGAACTCGAATATGTCGACGTTGACATTCATACAAGGCCCCACAAGCTAATTCATCTGTCGTACAAATTAATGCGTCTAGTTCTGGCCAATTTAACAACATATCGGGTAACAACTCACTTCCAGTACTAAAATTGGCTGGTTTAGCTGCATTAATAACTCGATGTGTAGGAAGATGATAAGCTAACATGGCTTTATGCCATCCGTGTAAACGCTGTTGAAAAATTTGATATTCTTGGTTAGCACAAAGTAACCCAATGTGTTGATAACCTTTTTTAATCACATATTCAGTAAGCATATACATGGCTAAACTATCATCTATTCTAATGTTTAGATTAGTTAATCCTTCATAATCTTTACCGATATTCAAAATAGGAACAATTTTGTTTTGTAGAATTTTCTCAATAAAACTTTCATCTTCAACTTGAAATAGTAATATTGCTTCAAGATTATGACTATATAAAGCATCCAACATTTGCGATTCGAATTTTTGATAGTGATAAGATTCAATAACTAATGTTGTATATTCCTCTTTTGCTAAGTGTGTTTGAAGTGAATTTAACCATAGTTGAGCTGAATGATCATATATTTTAGGAGTAATAACAGCAACAACTCGATTTGCCGATGCAGAAGCTAGCAAACTCGCGGCAACATTGGGTTTATAGCCTAAAGTATCGACAGCAATTTGAATTTTTTGGCGAAGTTTGTCCGAAACTCGATCAGGAGTTCGTAAAGCTCTAGATACGGTCATCGTTCCGACACCTGCATATTTTGCAACATCGAATAAAGTAATCTGTCCGGTAGTTTTACGCTTCTTTATTTCTTGCATCTTTCATTCCGATTAAATTGAATCTAAATTTTTTCAAATAAATCTGATATTAATGGTAGCAAAACAGAAAAAATTGATACAAATAATAAATAATAGACAAGTATGATGCAATCATTATGGAATGCCTCTTATTTACATAATACTAATACGTATAGATAACTATTTTATAATCGATGTATTAAAAATGTGTCCTTCATCACAAAATAAGAAAAATTTTTACCAACTTTGATAGCGCTATCACATTTCTACTATTTTTCTATTTCTAATTTTATTTAATATGTTATTTTTTAAACTAACTATTGATGATATCAGTTTTAGTGGAGGTAAAATGTTAGGTAAATGGTTAACCGACCAAACAGTCAATATTGTTGATTCTGTTGAAGATTGGAAGGAAGCGATACAAATTTGTGCAAAACCATTATTAGAAAATAATGCTATTTCGCAAAATTACGTCGAAGCAATTTTTCAATTACATGAATCAATGGGACCTTACTACGTATTGGCACCTGGTATCGCCATGCCACATGCTAGACCAGAGCAAGGAGTCAATCAACTAGGTTTATCGATGCTATTGGTCAAACAAGGCGTGAAATTTAATTCAACAGAAAATGACCCTGTATATTTAATTACATTATTAGCAGCCAGTGATAGTACGAGCCATATTGAAATGTTAACTCAATTAGCTGAGCTGTTTAGTGAAACAAACGACATGCAGACAATTTTTAATGCACAAAATAGTGATCAAATATTAGCTGTGATCAATCGTTATTAAATTTAATAAAATTAAGAAAAGGATAAATAAAATGAAAATTATGGCAGTTTGTGGTTCAGGTCTTGGTAGCAGTTTTATGGTTGAAATGAATATCAAAAAAGTCCTAAAAAAATTAAATATTGATGCAGAAGTAACCCATGCAGATCTTGCCTCAGCAACACCAGAACAAGCTGATTTATTTGTTATGACAAAAGATTTAGCTGATAGCTCTGGTATTCCTAGCGATAAACTAGTTGTTCTAAATAATATAATTGATATCAATGATTTGGAGTCCAAACTCGTTGAACATTTTGCTAAGCAATAGTCAAATAATGAGGTGTTGCAATGATTCAAGATGTTGTTAAATTTTTCGTTGATATTTTAAAAGTACCTGCCGTATTAGTTGGTATGATTGCTATGGTTGGGTTAATAGCCCAACGCAAATCATTTGCTGATACGGTAAAAGGAACAATTAAAACTATTTTAGGATTTTTAGTATTGGGTGGTGGTGCAACTGTACTTATTAGTGCGATTACACCATTAGGCATGATGTTTGAAGAAGCCTTTAAACTACAAGGTATCATCCCTAATAATGAAGCTATCGTGTCAATGGCATTAAATAAATATGGAGCAGCAACAGCATTAATTATGGCTTTTGGGATGATTGCTAATATTGTGGTTGCGCGTTTTACATGTTTAAAGTTTATCTTTTTAACTGGACATCATACCTTTTATATGGCTTGTATGATTAGTATTATTCTAACTGTTGCAGGTTTTGAAGGCTGGCAATTAATCTTTACTGGAGCCCTTGTACTTGGGCTGATTATGGCGTTTTTCCCTGCAATAGCTCAACCATATATGCGTAAAATAACAGGAAATAATGATGTTGGATTTGGCCACTTTGGTACCTTAGGTTATGTATTGGCAGGAGCGCTAGGTCAAATCGCAGGTAAAAACTCTCGTTCAACGGAAGAGATGAATTTACCTAAAAATCTAAGTTTCTTGCGTGATAGCTCAATTTCAATTTCATTAACAATGATGATTATCTATCTGATCCTTGCCATTTTTGCTGGGCCTGATTATGTCCAAACAAAGTTAAGTAATGGTGATAATTACCTAGTTTATGCAATCATTGAAGCAATTACATTTGCAGCTGGAGTATTTATTATTCTACAAGGTGTACGGTTAATTCTTGCTGAAATTGTTCCAGCATTTACAGGTTTCTCAGAAAAACTCGTGCCGAATGCTAAACCAGCCTTAGATTGTCCAGTTGTTTTCCCATATGCACCAAACGCGGTACTAATTGGTTTTTTATTTAGTTTTCTAGGAGGATTAGTTGGTCTATTTGTATTAGGTCAATTAAATGCTGTACTAATTCTACCTGGCGTAGTTCCTCATTTCTTCTGTGGTGCAACTGCTGGTGTTTTCGGTAATGCTATGGGTGGACGCCTAGGTGCAATGCTTGGCGCATTTGCTAATGGTTTATTAGTCACATTTTTACCTGTCCTTTTATTACCTGTTTTAGGTTCACTTGGTTTTGCAAATACGACTTTCTCTGATGTCGATTTCTGTGGTATTGGTATTATTTTAGGTAATATGGCCAAATGGTTTAACAAAGACATAATAATGGTTATTATTATTGCTGTCTTTGCTCTTTTGGTTATCCACAACTATATGTTTAACAATAAGAAAACTGCAGATAATTAAGTGTAAAAGTTTTTAATTAATTCCAAATAACGATTAAATTACCAGATCAAATGATCTGGTAATTTTTTATAATTAATGCTAACGATAAAACTAGAAATATAATTATTTAATTTAGTAACGTTTTATATTATTCTTTGATTTATATTTATACTAACTAAAAATTGGTTGTACTCTCTTAAAGGAATAATTAATGACAAATACCAATCAACAAATTATCTTTGTCAATGAACATATTCATTTAGTGCCATCAGATCGACAATATTCAACTAAGTTATACAATATTATTGATGTTAATCGTGATAGTTTTAGTCAATTTATGGCTTGGCCTAAATTTGTCAATAATGAAACTGACACATCAAATTTTTTAGATAATTGTTCAATCGAGCATCAAAAAGATATTACCAAAACTTATGTAATTTTATGGGATAGCAACCCTGTCGGCTTACTGTCTTTTAATCGAATAGATAAAAACAATAAAACTGCCTATATTGGTTATTGGCTCGATAGCCGAGCAGAAGGTAAAGGTGTTATGACTCAAGCAATCCAAGCGCTGACTCACTACTATGCATCACAAAAAATAATTAAACGATTTGTTATTAAATGCTCTGTCGATAATCCTAAAAGTAATGCAGTTGCTAAACGATGCGGTTTTAGTTATGAAGGAACACTTAAACAGGCTGAATACTTAAATGGAATTTATCATGATCAAAATATTTATGGCCTAATTTCAACATACCTTTAAAATTTTCACCAAATTGTAACAAAATGATTACTCACTAACTTTATATTAAATATATTATTAACGATTAAGTTAAAGAAAAATTACGCACAAAAAGACCCTCATTAATTGGTTGTCCAACTATTGGGGTCATTTCATAATATCGTTTTTTAGTTTTATAACGTCTATCTAAATAACTCATTTTGCAATAAACAAAATATAATCATTTATTATTTACTTACCACTCCACCATAAAGAGCTAACAGAGCAACGATGATCATTGTAGACACTGCGATGGTATATTGCATTTTCACTTTGTATTTCTTCATTTCACCAAGTGAAAGTTCTTTATTTTTATTCTTTCTGTGGTAATAAAAATATAAAGGTAAACCGATTAAAGTTAGAATTATTGACGCAATGCCATTAAAAGTTTGATAGACAAGCATACCGTAAATAACATACATAGCCCCTAGAATAGCGATAATCGGAATGATTGGATAACCAATTACTTTATAAGATCTTGGGACATCGGCATATTTTTTACGAGCGATGATTACACCAATAAATGTTAATAGATAAAATACCCAAATCGAAAACATTGAGATTTCAGATAAACGATCAGCATCCAGTAAAATTGAATATAAAAAAGAAAATATCACTAATACACATATAGCATTAACTGGTGAGCGGCTATCATCATCAATTGTACTTAAATAACGCGCGCCAATGATGGTTCCTCGTTCTGCCATACTGAAAATTGTACGAGATAACGTCATAATATAACCATTAATCCCACCTAAAATTGAGATCATAATGCCAACAGCAACTAAATTACCACCCAAATGGCCAAACATACGTTGTGAGGCAACGGCCGAAGCATCATGACCAAGTGATACCATTTCTTGTACAGGAAAAATTTTAAACAATGCAATATTGATACAAGCATAAACAACAACTAAAAATATAATGCCCAAAATAATTGCTTTAGGTAAAACTTTTGCGGGATTATGAATTTCACCGGCAACAGAGGCAACTTGAGCCCAACCATCATAAGCAAATAAAGTAGCTAAAATAGCTACAGCAAATGGAGCATAAGTTTCAATCCCTTGACCACTAGCACTAAATAATGCTACTTGACCATTGCCTTTCCATAGCCCAAATATTGCTAACAATAAAATGGGTATAAGCTTACAAGCAGTAGCTATGGTTTGCAAATAACCTGCTTGTTTAACACCAATAGCATTAATAACAGCAATAAATCCTAAAACGCCAGCACTTACTGCCATTTTATAAGAATCATCAATGCCAAATAACAAACAAAATACCGAACTGAAATATCCCACCAATGCTCCAACTAATGACGGAGCAAAAAGCACGGTAATCATCCAACCATAAAGATGAGAAACTTTTGAGCCGTAAATTTTTTCTAGATAAACCAACATACCGCCCGTACGTGGAAACATAACACCTAATTCACAAAGCGTTAATCCACCACAAATAGAAAAAACGCCACCAATGATCCACGCTAACAGTGCATAGTTATAATCACCGGCAACTTCTAATACGGCTGGCGGTTTCATAAATGCGCCAGCCCCTAAAACCATACCAACAACCAGTGACAATGCAGAAACTAAACCAAGATCTTTCCGTAAATTATTTTCTAAATTGTGATCTTCCATAAAGGTCCTCTTAAAACATATTAAATTAGCGAGCAAAATTGATTTATGATATGGATTTCTTAATAAAATACAAGAACGATTAATATTATTGATAGTAAAACTAACGAAAGTAAAAGTGATAAATTAATATTTGATCAACAAAAAAGCTGGCATCAAGCCAGCTTTTATTGGTTTTTAATTTAATATAGAAAACAATTATTTCTGTTTTTTCATTTTCATATCAACAACCATACGACCACGAATTTTACCTTCTCTCATTTCGTTAATCATGTCGTTGATATCTTCTAATGGACGTTTTTCAACAATTGGTACAACTTTACCTTCAGCACTAAATTGGAATGCTTCGGCTAAATCTTGACGCGTACCAACCAATGAACCTAAAACTTGAATACCATCTAATACTGTTTTAGGAATACTTAAATCCATAGTTTCAGAAGGTAAACCTAAAGCGACAACTCTACCTAAAGGACGAACAGACTCAATTGCTTGATTAAAAGCAGTTTTAGTGACCGATGTTACCACCGCACCATGCACACCACCACCTGTATGTTCTTTAATATAAGCACCTACGTCTGCCACTTTTTTAGGGTTAACAAGCAAGTCGGCACCAAGCTCTTTACATAGTTCTAATTGACTGTCACTATTACTAATCGCCACTACTTTATTGTTAAACACTTTTTTACCATATTCAACAGCTAAAGTACCTAAACCACCAATACCAAATACCGCAAGCCATTGACCAGGTTTTGTGTCTGCAACTTTGATGCCTTTGTAAGTTGTTACTCCAGCACAAGTTACGCTAGTTGCTTGAGCCGGATCTAATCCCTCTGGCACTTTAACTGCATAATCTGCTTTAACAATACACTGTTCTGCCATACCACCATCGACACTATATCCAGAATTTAAAACATTACGGCAAAAGGTTTCCTGACCTGAAATACAATATTCACACGAACCACAACCAGCATGGAACCAAGCAATACTGACTCGATCACCAATTTTTAAACTTTTCACATCTGGAGCTATTTTAGTAACGATCCCTACTCCCTCATGCCCAATAACACGACCAGGTTTTTTACCAAAATCACCCGCCGCCACATGAAGATCTGTATGACAAAGACCACAATATTCAACTTCAACTAAAGCTTCACCTGCTTCTAATGGACGAAGAGGAATATCTTTAATCTCAACTTGACCATCGCACTCTTGTCTAACAACTGCTGCCTTCATTTTTTTCTCCTAAATAATTTTAAAATAAAACATAACTTAGTTTATTCTATCCTAACTATGTTGAAAAAAAATGAGCTATTTCACAAAATTATTAAAAAGTTTGATTATTTAATACTCCTGATTGAAACGTATATATAACCTCAAACTTTTTGACAAAAATCTAGAATTGCTAAAAAGCGTCCTTAATTAACTTTATTAGTTGTTTGCTCTGCTTTTTTATTTTGCTGTTATCTATTGAATAATAATTCATACCCATTAACTTAATTGTGAATTAACCAAATAATTTGATAACTTAATGTAAGTTAGCGATAGATAATCAAAAATGCTTAATTAGTTTTTACATTTATCTCATGAAATTTTTAGATCAATTAATGATGGTATAAGGCTTTTTGAAAGATTACGCCATGAAATAAATAGAAGATCACAGACAGGAAAATGTTTTTATATTTTAAAGGAACAAGCCTGAATACTCGTTCCTAATTTGACATTAAAAAAATTATGGTTAACCAATATCATTTGCAATATATTTTTGACTATTATTATTTATTAATAAAAATAGTCCAATTAATGCACCAAGTGCAAATAACCCAACCACATACATAGCTGGTGCCATTTTGTTTACAAAGTCAGTCAAAAACGATATCAGTAATGGTGTTAATCCACCAGCGATGGCATACGCCATATTAAACGAAAACGATACCCCACTATAACGAATTTGAGTAGGAAAGACTTTCACCATAAAATAGGCAAAAGATCCAACAATACCCACGCAGAATCCTGCTAATGAATAAGTGATAAATAAAAGTTGATGATTATCTAAGGATAAATAAAAAATAGCGATAGCAAGCGCAGCAAGAATACAACCGATCAATATGACCTTACCCATCGCACACTTATCCATCATCATACCATAAAAAGTACAACTTATAATCAGACCTATTATTGCTAATATATTGCCTTGTAGCGCATCAATTGGTGAATAACCAAATGATTTTTGTAATAAAATAGGAGTCATTAACATAATAACCATAATACCGGCTGATAAAACCCAAGTCAGTAACATAGATAATATTGTCTGTGGTAAATATTGAGTTATCACGGTAACGACAGGAATTTTATTAACCAGTTCTTGTTGTTTACGTTTCTGAATTTCAAGAAAAATTGGCGTTTCTTTTAGCCAACGGCGCAAATACATTGCGATCAAACCAAAAATACCGCCAAGAATAAAAGGAATACGCCATCCCCAATCGATTAATTGTTCGGGTGAAATGCTTTTATTCATAACAGTTGAAACCAAAGAACCGAGTAAAATACCTAAACTTAAGCCACTAGTTAAAATTCCACATGCTAAGCCAATTTTATCTTTTGGTACGTGCTCAGCGACAAACGTCCAAGCACCAGGTACTTCGCCCCCTACTGCCAATCCCTGACATAACCGCATAAGTAGTAATAATAAAGGTGCAAAAATTCCAATATGGGTATAAGTAGGTAAACAACCGATAAATAACGTTGGTAAAGCCATAAGCAGAATGCTAAGTGTAAACATCCGTTTGCGACCAAACAGATCACCAAAGTGCGCCATAACAATTCCTCCAAAAGGACGAATTAAATAACCAGCGGCAAAAATACCGAATGTCTGTACCTGACTTAACCATGCAGGCATATCATCAGGAAAAAACAGATGACTGATAGTAATTGAAAAAAATACGAATATAATAAAATCATAAAATTCTAAAGCTCCGCCTAAAGCAGACAATGCTAATGTTTTATAGTCTTGTTTATTTAAAGTACGCGTTTGCGTAATTGGTGCCGTGTATGACATAGTTTTCCTTGTAAATTATTTTTTACACAGAGTGTACGTTAATCTACTAATATACCTGAACAACATTTTTTTTAAAGACAATATCAACAAATATGACAACCTACATTTTATTATTCGCATGAAACAAAATCTTTTTTAAATTTAAGTGGTTTGGCTAAATAAACAGCACTAAATGGTTAATATATATTTACAAATTAAAACTACAATCAAAAGAACTTTTAAAATGGAGAGTTATAAAATGGCTATAAAATGTATTACTCGAGGTAAATTCACACGCATGCAACAATTATCCAACCAAGATGGTGTTATTGCGGCATTAGCGATTGACCAACGCGGTTCTATGGTAAAAATGATGGAATCGGCTGTAGGCAAAGATCGCTATCATGTAGATATGGTGTATGAATTTAAAGAGCTTGTCTCACAAGAATTAACAAAATATGTTAGTGCAATCTTGTTAGATGAAGAGTATGGCTTTAAAGGTATGACCAAAAAAAACAAAGATGCTGGATTAATTATATCTTATGAAAAAACAGGATATGATGCCAATACTCCAGGTCGACTACCCGATGTATTGCCAGAAGACTCTCTACAGCGGTTATTAAAAAAAGGAGCCGATGCCGCAAAAGTTTTGGTTTACTATAATCCAGATGATCCAAAAGATATTCTAGAAAAAAAACATGCATTTTTAGAACGTATCGGTACCGAAGCAAGAGCGGCGGATATCCCGTTATTTGTTGAGCCGATTGTCTATGACAATGTAGTAACTGATGATAAAAGCCCTGAATTTGCCAAAATAAAACCTCAAAAAGTCATTAACACCATTAAAGAGTTCACTAAAAATCAATATTATATTGATGTACTAAAAGTTGAAGTTCCAGTACTTTTCAAAAATGTTGAAGGATTTAATGATAATAATGTTGTTGTTTATTCCCAAAAACAAGCAGCTGATTACTTTAAACAAGCCAGTGATGTAGCAACTCGCCCATTTATCTATTTGAGTGCAGGTGTACCAACTAAAACTTTCCATCAAGAATTAATTTTTGCTGGTGAAAACGGTGCTAAATACAGTGGTATTTTAGGAGGACGGGCAACTTGGTTTGAAGGTGTTGCAGCCTATGCCAAAGAAGGTAAAGAAGGTTTAAAACGCTGGTTAGACCAAACTGGACGTGAAAATGTTGAACACCTCAATAAAATTTTAAAACAATATGCGACACCTTGGTACGATATTTATGGTGGCAAACAAAACATAGAAGTGATCGACATTAAATTAGGTGATTAATTACTCAAAAACCCAATCTCAATAGTCGTAAATTACAGCTAAGCAAAGATAGAGTACAGGATTTCATCCTATTTACCTGTACTCTCTTTTAAAGTTCTAAAAATTTTACCACCCAAAATTACTGCCAATAAAAGATAAATTAAAAACTTCCTGAATGATTTTAAATTGCTTTATCAAAAAATAAATTCACTTTGGTTAATTTAGCCATTGACTCAATATACTCCTTAACTTTAGGCGGAAAATATAATCCTTTTACACAAGTCAAATTACGTAAAACAGGAAACAGACAGATATCATCTA
Source organism: Gilliamella apicola (assembly GCF_000599985.1). Taxonomy (NCBI): domain Bacteria; kingdom Pseudomonadati; phylum Pseudomonadota; class Gammaproteobacteria; order Orbales; family Orbaceae; genus Gilliamella; species Gilliamella apicola. The sequence goes on along the minus strand of NZ_CP007445.1, from coordinate 378,605 downwards.
AAGACAGTTGCCCATTACAAGCTTGTGGCGAAACAATCAACGGTTCAAGATCGTTTAACAACTTAGATATCTCAGAAACCAAAGTATCTGTTTGTGCTAAACATTCATCGAACGAACCGATTTTTTTGGTCTTACTTGTGACAAAATAATTGATCGCACTTTGAGTTGCAAATTCTGCTAAGCCAAGTTTTATATAACGCGGGCACTCTAATTTATAATCATATTGCTGTAGTTGTTTAATTAAATTTTCAATACTTGGCGATTTTGGACCGATTAAGATAGGTTTATTCCCATAATGATTATCGACATAATCGACAATATCCAGACTTTCAGGCATATAACTACCATCATCCTTTTCTAAAATTGGTGCCATTTTTTGACCAATCATACTTTCGGGAGACTTAAAATCATCACTCAAAAATACATGTAACTCAACAGGGATATCTTTTAAACCAAAAATCATTCTAGCCCTTACACAAAAAGGACAGTGTTCATAAATATATAATTTCATTTTTGTCTCCTTAAGCATTCAATTGCCCATAACAAATAGGATAACCCTATAAATACCAGTATGACAATGCCCGCATTAATCAGTGCTTGTGAATAACCGATTTTTGTCACATTGATAAAAGGATACGGATAGTATTGAGTAAAAAAACCTCGTACAAAAGTATAAATACCATAAATTAACATGGTAAATAGAGATCCCATAATGACGCGAAAATTAATACGGCGAAATGGTCCCCAAATAAGCCAACTCAAAACGCCTAATAGAGGAATAACAACATGTAAACTTTCATTAGCCAATCGCATAAATATATTTGGTGGAACATGAATGCCACGCAAAATCGAGTTATACACAACAGCAGTAATGATTACACCTACCAATCCATTTAATCGAATAACTCGAAAAATAAACCGATTACAATTAGGACTAAAAGCTAACCATAAACAACTAATTGCCAACATAAGGTTAGATAATACAGTAAAAAAACTATAATAAAACACCATACGCCCTATTGGCGTTACTGGTTGCCAGCTTCGAAGCTGTGTATGCCAATAAGTATAAGTTTCAAAGCCAACAACAAATAATACATATAATGCAATAAAAAGATTAATATTTCGTTTTAACATAATACACATAAAAAATAAAACCGTATTGAAGTATATATCAGTTAATCTAGAAAAATGAAAATATAAAAATAGATTACTTTTTTATTTTTTATAAAAATAATGTCAAAACGTTTTATTTTATAAATATAATTCAGTAAAAATCGATTTTGAATCATACTAATTTGATAAAATTTAATACAAAATCTCAAGCAATAATTAAAAAAATCTAAATGCACTCACTTTTTGCTATTGTAATTCACACTTATAATTTAAATTTAATACACTTTTAAAATGAAATGATATAGACATCTGAATATTTTTTACAAAATTAATTATAACTTATTAACTTAATTGATTTTTTAAATTAATTTCAATTCAATAATTTAAATACATTAAAATCCTATTCAATACCCTATCGATTTTTTAAAAAAATTCTTTTTTAGGCTAATCATTTAAAAAAGCACTGAACAAAATAAATATAGAGAATGTGTAAAAGCAAAGTTCTACTCACTTTTTGCTATTGTAATTCACACTAAAAATTTAAATTTAATACATTTTTAAAATGAAATGACATATACTTCTGAATATTTTTTACAAAATTAATTATAACTTATTAACTTAATTAATTTTTTAAATTAATTTCAATTCAATAATTTAAACACATTAAAATCCTATTTACTACCCTATCGACTGTTTAAAAAATTATTCTTATTAATGTGTAGCTAACTATTTTTTCAAAGTTTTCAGAAAATAGGTATGTTTGAGTAAAAATGATTTTGTATATATAACTTTTAATAAAAATTCTTTACAAAATACTCAATAAAAAATCTAAAAAAGCAAAATTTTGTTAATTCTTCTTTGATAATTGTTAGGCAAAAAATTTTAATTATTTTTTATTGATTAATTAATTATATCAGTAAGTTATACGTTTAATTTCAATTTAGATAATTTTAAAAAAAGATTGCAAAATACCCTAAATAGGGTATTTTATACCCTGCATTAGATTGTTTTTGGATCTGTATAACTTTTATACTCAACTACCTATTAGCAACATTTATATTAATTATAAATTGGTTAGGTAAGAATAATGCTAAATAATTATTAATAACAATAAAATAGTTAAGTAAAACATATTTGCTATATACATGAAATATATTGAGGATAACATGTACAAAGGATTAACCAATCTGGTGAATCAATTAGGCAATGGTTTAAGTCGTGGTTTAAAGAATGGGTTGGTTAATGGCGCGGGTCACAATCGTTACACGTTAAATATGGACGGTTTGCCTGCTGAAGTTTCAATTTTACAGGTTGAAGGTGATGAGCAACTTAACCAGCCTTGGCATTACACTATTACTTTTACCAGCTCAAATAAACATCTTCTTGTTGAGTCATTTCTTAATCAAAATGCCCGTTTGAGTTTTAACTCGACTAATTCTAACCATTTAAATGATATTGCAACGAAAGGACTTGATGCGCTCAATTCTTTAACCTCCGCCAATCCTTTACAAGCATTAAAACAGTCCGAGCCATTAAAACAGTTAGATAAGTTTACACAATCTAATCCACTCGATTCACTTAACTCTTTAACGCAACTCAATCCACTTAATTCCTTAAACTCATTATTATCTCAAGGCGGCTCACGCACTTTTTATGGTGTGATAACCCAGTTCAGTCAGTTATCGGTGAGTAATGACGAAGCCCGTTATCAGGTGGTTTTGTCCTCGCAATTAGCCAAACTGGCATTAAGTCATAACTGTGCCATTTTTCAAAATCAGAGCGTTATCAGTGTGGTTGAAGAGGTATTGCGCGGTCATGGTTATACCGGAATTGATTATCATTTAGCGCTTAAAGAGCAATACCCAGAGCGTGAATTTATCACCCAGTGGCAAGAGAGTGACCTTGAGTTTATTCAAAGACTGCTTGCTGATGTAGGTGTCTATTTCCGATTTGAAACCCATGGCGAACACAATTGTGATGTGATGGTCATCAGTGATTATGAACAAGGTTACCAGCAGGTGGCTGATATTGTCTACAAACAACCAAGTGGTACACTGGATAACGGCGTTGAAAGTGTCTGGGATATGACCTTGCACAGTCAAATGGTGGAAGCTTCGGTAACAGTACAAGATTATAACTATCGAGATGCGCAGGCGAACTTACTCGGTGGAGTTAACAGCCAACAGAAAGATAATACCACTTATGGCACTGATTACCGTTATGATGAGCACTATAAAGGGTTAAATAGCAATGGTGACAGCAATAATGGAATTGATAGTGACACCAACAATAATAATGATGACGATGATGATGAAAATAGTGGTGATATCGATACCAATGATGGTCAAGGCAGTAATGACAACGACAATAATAGCGATAACACAAGTAATAGCAATAACAACAGCAGTGATATTAGTACTAACTCTGGTAATACAAGTAATGGTGTTGAAAGTGGTGAATGGTATGCCCGCATTCGTCATGAACGAGCCATTAGCCGTCAAATCCTTATCCGCGGTAAAAGTAATCAGGCCAATTTAGCACCGGGTCAACATATTCGCATCAAAGGCAGTGCGATTGCCGGAATTGATGAAGGCATAATGATATTAACGGTGCAAGGACAGGGAAACCGCAGTGATGCTTATGAGCTGAGTTTTATCGCGATACCTTACCAGCCATTAAAACCTTACCGCCCGGAGCCTATCCCTTTCCCAACCATTGATGGCACCTTACCGGCACGAGTAACCAGTCCAGATAATGACACCTATGGTTATATTGATACACAAGGGCGCTATCGGGTTAAATTTAACTTTGACTTAAAAGAGTGGCGAAACGGTGAAGAGAGTTTATGGCTAAGACTGGCTAAACCGTATGCCGGCAGTACCTATGGTTTTCACTTTCCACTGATTGACGGCACAGAAGTTGCGGTTGCCTTTACTAACGGTAATCCGGACCGACCTTATATTGCGCATGCAATGCATGACAGTCAACACCCTGACCATGTGACCACCATAAACAAACACCGAAATGTAATTCGTACTCCTGCTAATAACAAACTGCGGATGGATGATAAGCGCGGACAAGAGCACATCAAGTTAGCGACCGAATATGGTAAAACCCAGCTTAACATTGGGCATTTAGTTGACCAAAACAAAACCCAGCGAGGTGAAGGGTTTGAACTGCGCACCGATGAGTGGGGAGCAATTGCTGCTAATAAAGGCTTATATCTGACCAGTCAGACCGAACCTAAAGCACAGGGTAAACAACTTGATATGCAAGCTGCCATTACCCAGCTTGAAAATGCGCTATCAATTGCCAAAGCACTGCAAAATGCGGCAACTGCCTCTGAAGCTCATGGTGCGGATACCGACAGTCAAGAACAACTTAAAACAACATTAACCCAGTTAGCCCAAAGTGGCATTCTTGCTTATGCACAAGAAGGCATTGCTTTAACCAGTCCTGAAAACATCCAACTGTCAACGTCAAACAGCGTATCAATGACCAGTGAAAATCAAACTGACATCAATGCGTTAAAAAACATTACTATCTCATCCGGTGAATCCATCGGTCTATTTGCCCATAAATCAGGAATGAAAGTCTTTGCCAACCAAGGTGATGTTGAGGTGCAAGCGCAAAATGCCAACCTGAATATGGCTGCCAAACAAGATATTAAAATAGATAGTGTCGATGGTGAACTGACGGTTACCGCAAGTGAAGAACTGACGTTAATGTGTGGTGGTTCATACATCAAAATCAGTAGTGCAGGGATAGAGCTGGGCACGGCTGATAATGTTTATATAAAAAGTAATGTATTGCAGAAAATGGGGCCTAAGAAGATTGAATCTCCAAATATAGCACTACCACAAAAGGTTACAGAAAATGGCATTAGATTTCATTTTATTGATGAGCAAGGTAGGGTATATGCAAATGAACCTTATATTGTAGTGCTACCTGATGGTCGAAAGCTTCATGGTTTAACCGATAAAAATGGAAGAACAAAAGCATTTTATACTGATTCCCCTGATTCAGTTAATATACAATTAACCAGATTAATATAAGGGAGCATAATGGATAACAAAAAACAAAAAATATTTACTACCTCTACAACAAAAAATGTTTTACCTAATGGTGAAGTTGCAGTACATCAGCAAGTGATTAAACGTCCAGAAGAGGTTATATTAACTATAGGAATATTTTTTGACGGTACCGCCAACAACTCGTTCAATATCGCCATGCGTGAAGAATATCAACAAGCGCTTGCTCGTGGTGAAACACCAGAAATCAGCTTTCCAGTATTCAATACCAGTTATACTAATGACCATTCTAATGTATACAAACTATATCAAATGTATGTCTCCGATGAAGAAAAGGAGTTTTCATTACTTCCAAAAGATAAAAATGGAATCGTTCATTGTCAATTAAGCGTTTATATTGAAGGCGTTGGGAGCCGAATAGGTGAAACAGATAGTAATATTGGCTTTGCCACTGGACTCGGTTCAACTGGAATTAAAGGCAAAATTAATCGAGCGATTGTTGAGATAGATAAACAATTGAATATATTTTTGGATAAATCCCCTAAATTACGTATCCAACAGATTAAATATAATGTATTTGGTTTCAGTCGTGGCGCAGCAACGGCTCGCTACTTTACTAATTTTGTTGCCGATAAGTTGAAATATGATGATAAACGAGGAAATAATAACCCGCTAACCAAAATGTTAAAACAGACATTAGATGGCAAAATTAGCGATCACTGGCAGGGACATGTAAATGGTCGCATATCCTTTTTGGGAATCTTTGATACCGTTGCAGGGATTGGTCGACCGGAGAATTTATTTGATGCTGGTGATGCCAACACCTTTGATATTGATATCCATATTCATCCTGACTCAACGGATGCGGGTTTACATATTGAGGCAGCGCATGAATACCGGCACAATTTTTCACTTAATACGGTACCAAGTTATTTTAAAAAAGTAATTGTACCAGGAGCTCATTCAGATATAGGCGGTGGATATCCAAATAATGATATAGAAGAAAATCTCTATATTACTGATGTTTATCAGCACACTGATCTCTATTTAAGTCAACCATCAAATATTCGTAAAAAGTTACAAAACGCACTTATCAAGATCCAACAGCATCCAGATTTATATTATATTTTTTATGGATTAAGTGAAGAAAACTTCTATCAGTGGACAACTCCTGTTAGATACGATAATCAATCTTATACAAATGCTTATGGTGTGATTCGTATTAAGAGAATTATCAAATTTGGTCTTGACCGCATCGCTTTAAAAATAATGTATAATGAAGCGGTGAAAAATAATTGTAAATTTTACATATTTGATAAAGATCATGATGTTCCGAATGAATTACAAAATATTGCAATTAAGATAATTAAATCTGCTGACAATTATCAAAATTATCAGTTAACAAATGCTGAAAAACGCTTAGTTTTAAATAATTATGTCCACTCATCTACTGAGTACGAACGTTGTTTTTATACCAAACCAGCAGAAAAAGAATTGATAGATAAGAACACCGGTCAAATCGTCAAAATTAGCTGGCCAACAAAAAAAGCAAAAGAACATGCAAAAACTGGTTTACTGCAAGTTCACCAGCCCCATCTTAATGACCAAGGTAGCTGGCAACGACTGGTTCATCCAGATCAATAAACAATAAGGGAAACCTATGTTAAAATTACTCATTTCCACCCTTTGTTTGACGTTACTAATCATTGGTTGCCAATCGCCGATTAAATCTAAACCAATCGATCCCAATTTACCCAAAAAACCTTACAGCGAATGGTATATTAGTGGTCGTTATCCACACTATTTCCACGCTAAGGCATTTAGTACTATGATAAAAACCCAATCTAATAAATACAAAATTATTGATATTGTCGTTAGGGATAATCAAAATTATGAGACACCAGGTCAATGGCAAACGGGATTTGGATTTAGCCATCTGCCAGTCTATTCTGATTTACCCGAGGAATTTTTTATTTGTTGGTCATCTTTTGCCGACCAAACTTTTTATCGTACTAAATTAGTAATGCCATTGTGGGCACGCCAAGAAATGGTAAAAGCACATCATTATTATTCTGAAGCCTTTAATAAAAATAAAATTGGTTATAATGATACTATTATTATTGGTTTTGCCCCAGGAGGTAGTGTTACTGGATGGGTTACAGGTAATCCTCAAAAAGATTCAGAAGCCATAGAGTTTGGAAAAGGAGTAACGGAACGGATACCACAAGGTTCAGATGTATGTCCAAATCCTTATATTGATGGGAAAATACCAGAAATTACAGATGAAGCTAAGGCATGGTTAAAGAAACATGGTATGCCGAAAGAGTGGCAAGAAAAATACAATAACGTCACTATGGGGCAATATCTTAAACTTAAAAACCCAGCCAGATTTTAATATTACAATGCAGGTTACTAACAAAAATGATGCAAGGTTAGTAACCTACTTATTTATTCTAATTTGCCCAAAAAATCTTAACTTATTAATTAACTATAGCTGATAATACTCTTTTAAATCAAATTAGATATATCATTACTAAACGGTATTTTAGCTAATATTAAAAATACAAATAAAATATGAATTGCTTGATAAGTTATAAGAAAATATTAAATATTACCTAAAGCTGGCAATAAAAATAAAATGAATAACGATTATTTACAGATTGGATATTATGATATGAAAAAGTTAAGGGTATCAAAAAATGAAACACTTAGTAATGACCAAGGTTGTTGGCAACGACAGGTTCATCCAGATCGCTAAATAATAAGGAAAGCCTATGTTAAAATTAATCATTTCCACCCTTTGTTTGACGTTACTAATCAGTGGTTGCCTATCGCCAATTAAATCTAAACCAATCGATCCTAATTTACCCCAAAAGCCTTACAGCAGATGGTATATTAGTGGTCGTTATCCACATCTATTTGAAGCTCGAGTTTACGATGTTTTAATAAAAACTCAATCAAATAAATACAAAATTATTGATATTGTCGCTAACGATAATCAAAATTTAAAGACGCCAGGTCAATGGCAAACGAGATTTGGGATTACTCACCTACCTGTCTATTCTGATTTACCCGAGGAATTCTTTATTGGTTGGTCATCTTTTGCTGATCAAACTTTTTATCGTACCAAATTAGTGATGCCATTGTGGGCTCGTCAAGAAATGGTGAAACCACATCAATATTATTCCTATGCGAATGATAAGAATGATATTGGTTATAACAGAACAATTATTATCGGTTTTGCTCCTGGAGGAAGTGTTACTGGGTGGATTACAGGAGTTCCTCAGCAGGAAGCCATTGAGTTTGGAAAAGGAGTAACGGAACGAATACCACAAGGTTCAGATGTATGCCCAAACCCATATCCCGATGGAAAAATACCAGAAATCTCAGATGAAGCTAAGGCATGGTTAAAGAAACATGGTATGCCGAAAGAGTGGCAAGAAAAATACAATAACGTCACTATGGGGCAATATCTTAAACTTAAAAACCCAGCCAGATTTTAATATTATAATGCAGGTTACTAACAAAAATGATGCAAGGTTAGTAACCTACTTATTTATTCTAATTTGCCAAAAAAATCTTAATTTATTAATTAACTATAGCTGATAATACTCTTTTAAATCAAATTAGATATATCATTACTAAACGTTATTTTTACCAATATTGCATATACAGATAAAATATAAATTGCTTGATAAACTATAAGAAAATATTAAATATTATCTAAAACCGTCAATAAAAAGAAGTGAATAACGATTATTTACAGATTGGATATTATGATATGATTTAACCAATAATTTTATTTATCTTTCTAATGATGCCGTTGCTTACCAAGGTTATTATATATCTCCACAGGGAGAGATATATATACTTTATATTTAGGAGAAACTGATATTGGAATAGGACCTCAAATATGGAAGCATTATTAAATCAATACACAAACTATGAAGTTTAAACTAATTCAAATTGATACTGGATATTTTAAAATTAGCTTACCTGATAGTTTTTTTAAACTAAGCCAACCTAACAATACGGACAACTATAAAGATAAAGAGTTTAAAAAATGTTTAAAAGATGAAACAAGTAAGGGATGTTTTGGCTCCCAAGTCTATCGTTATTATCTAGATCAATTAAAACCAAAAATGGAATTACTAGCTAAAAAACAAAAACACAAAAAAAATCGTTTTTCACTATTCAAACAGAAATTAGATAAAAAATGCTTAGTTAGTCCACTTCCATTTGATGATAATGAGCTTCATCACTATCTTAATAATCTATATTCATGCGAAATAAAAGGCTTTAAAGAAGAGTTATCACATGTTGAAAAACAACTCGCTAGCAATAAGTTGGATTTAAAAGAAAAAATTAAAAAATTCATATAATTATAAAGAAAAAGTTGTGATTTTTTAAACACAAATTTTTCAAAAGTAAGGAAATAATTAAGGTTAACAGATGAAATATTCATATTATCTTGCATCATTATGTTTATTATTTAGCACATATTGTTACAGTCAGGATTATCAAATAGAAGACAAGTATCGTGGCGACCCATTTTTTAGAAAAATCGACATGAATAAATTAAGAAAAGATTGTACCTATCCTCCAAATTATCGGCAATTGAGCGAATATGAACAAAAAAAAATATATGATGATTGTCCATTACGCAGTCTTGAATTTGATTTTACAAGTTTACATGAATTTATTTATAAAGAGCCAGTAGTCATTTATAACGGAAAAGATTTTCAACTGACTTTGAGTATGCCAGTATCTGAATGGGAATATAAAAATGATGTTGGTCCAGAATATATACTTGAGCGTGAAATATCCCTATCAATAATTAATAACAATATCGTAAAAGATAAGATTTATTTAGCCAATAATTTTATTGATCTTACTTTACCCAGTGATTACGCTAATAATACTTACAGTAGAAGTGATTACCAAAATAGTTATATATCTCCACGGGGTGATAGATTTCAATTTCAGAATTATACTGAATTTTCTCATGGCGAAATGGCTTACCTATATTATTATATATCTCCACAGGGAGATATATATACTTTATCCTTATTAGAAACAGATGATGGAATAATACCTCAAACGTGGAAGCATTATCAAATCGATACAGAAACGATGAAATTTAAACTAATTCAAATCGATAGAGGAAAGGTTAAAATTACCTTGCCCGATAATTTTACTGTATATTCCGATCCAGATCACACCGCTAACTATAAAAGTGAAGAGTTTAAAAAATGTTTAAAAGATAGAACAAATGAAGGGTGTTTTGACTCAGAAATTTATCTTTATTATCTGGATCAATTAAAACCAAAAATGGAGTTACTGGCTAAACAACAAAAAAACAAAAAAAATAATTTTTCACTATTTAAACAACAATTGGATAAAAAATGTTTAGATAAACTGAACCCTTTTGGTGATGATGATGACCTTAATTGGTATATTGATACTACTCTATATGTATGTGAAATAGAAGGATTTAAAGAAGTGTTATCGCTTGTTGAAAAACAACTCGCTCACTAGTCAGAAAGTTGGATTTGGAAGAATAATATAATAAACAAAGTTAGATGATTCCAGAAAAAAGTTGCTATTTTTACAAGCAATTTTTTTCAAAAATAAGGAAAGGATTCACAGTTAAAAGATAAAATATTCATATTATCTAGCATCGTTATATTTATTATTTAGCACCTATTGTTACAGTCAGCACTATCAAATAGAGGATAAATTTCGCGGCGATCTATTGTTCAGAACAATCAATATGAATAAATTAGAGAAACATTGTGCCTATCCACCAAATTATTGGAAATTGGATAATTCAAAGCAACAAGAAGTAAATAAGCTTTGCCTTGTTGAAAAAAATAATCTCAAATTTGATTTTGAAGGATTATATAAATTCATTTATAAAGAGCCAGTAATCATTTATAACGGAAAAGATTTTCAATCTGAAATTAAGTATGTTAGAAGATAATGATATTGAAGTATATAGATAAATGTTATCAATAAAAAAATAAAATTTAAAAAAATCAAGATGATTTAATTAATAGCAGTTAAATTGCTTGAAATTATATAGATTTATTTCCTTTATCTTTTTATCCCTTATCTCGACCACTTTATCTCTATATATGGCATATATCTTATGGTTGTTTAACGATTATTGATTATAATAAATATCTAAAATTACATAATTACTTAATTAAACATAGAGGAAAAGGAAAAAATGAACATAATATTGTCGCAGTGTTACAAGTTATTAAATAAATTTTTATTTATATTTTTCTTTAATTGTATTGCAAGTCAAGCTATCGCTAAAAATATTCATGATTGTGATTTGAATTGGATAACAGATCATCCTATTAAAGAGTGTACGGATTTATATGAAAAGAAAATTTCATCGTTAACGGTAACCCAAAAGCAATATTTTGATGATAAGTTTAATAAAATTGTTGAGAATAAAAATAATATAGCGTTATGGGCTGTATCTGACGACCTTGCTTATTTTTTTAAGGATTATCCAACATCAATAGTCTTGTTTACCAAATTACAAATAGAGGAAAAAGTTGCTAAGGCAAATAAATATGATACTACAAAAGTGAATTTTGACGATCCTGCATCGAACGAATATACAAATTTCAGATTTACTCTTCAACAATATAAAATTCTATCTTACATGTTAGAAAAGAAAGGAAAATTAGAAACAGAAGAAAAAAACATGTTATCTATTAGTAAACAACGCATCCAGTGTTTAGATGATATTTTAGATGATTTAAGTAACAATTTTGAAAAATCAGTTGATAGAAAATTTATTATAGATAAATGTTATAAATAATGATTCAAAAAAATCGTTAATTATTTAATTGTAATAATGATAATTGTTTATAAACTTAACAGTAAGTAACTCTATAAATATATTATAAGATGTGGGTTTATAATCAAAATAGGTCATTTTATTAAAAGGTATGCTGTAACAAAATTTGAATTGAAAAGATTGATGTTTTTAGCAAGGATTAATTATAAAAGTAATGATATTTGAACAAAAACCGATATCAAACTTTTTTAGATCTGTTTATTTTGAAACTTTAGACATTAAATAACGTTATGCAGTTAATGGCATACAATAAAAAAATAGATGCTAATGTGTTTACAAAAATTGGTATAAACCGCTTGATGAAATGATTTTGTCAAAAAGTTTCAGATTCACTATACGTTTAAGTTAAAAAATTGGTTAAATCGAATAATTGAATATCGAAAAGTATTATACTGCCCAGCAATTTGAACCTATCTGCAACTTATCCTTAGTTGGTATATAATAATTATCATAAATTGATAGTAGAGATGACTTTTGATATCTGATAAAAATATACCAGCACAAAATAAACTGTTAATACAACAATTTTTAGATGCATTATGGCTAGAACGCAATTTAGCTGAAAATACTATTGCATCTTATAAACTTGATTTAATAGCATTAAGTCAATCACTACAACAACAAGATGTAACGTTATTGACCGCACAAACGGATAATTTACAGAATTTTTTAATGCAGAGAGTTCAAGATGGTTATAAAGCCAGTAGCTCTGCACGTTTACTCAGTGCAACTAAACGATTTTTTCAGTATCTTTATCAAGAAAACTATCGTACTGATGATCCTTCTGCAGTTTTATCATCCCCAAAATTACCCAAAAAACTGCCCAAAGATTTAACTGAATCACAAGTTGATGCTTTGCTTGAATCACCTAGTATTGAAGACCCTATCGAGCTTCGAGACAAAGCCATGCTAGAAGTCCTTTACGCCACAGGTTTACGTGTTTCTGAACTTGTTAATTTAGAAATAAGTGATGTCAGCTTACGACAAGGTGTCGTTCGAATCATAGGTAAAGGTAATAAAGAACGTTTAGTACCACTTGGTGAAGAAGCGATTTATTGGTTAGAATATTATTTTAAATATGCTCGAAATGATCTTTTAAAAAATGGTGCAATTGATGTACTATTTCCAAGCAGATTAGGTAAAAAAATGACCAGACAGACTTTCTGGCATAGAATTAAATATTATGCCATACTAACTGGCATTAATATTGAGGCTCTTTCCCCCCATGTACTTCGACATGCTTTTGCAACCCATTTGCTTAACCATGGCGCGGATTTACGCGTGGTGCAAATGCTACTTGGTCATAGCAGCTTGTCGACCACACAAATTTACACACATGTGGCAACGGAAAGACTAAAACAGTTACATAGCAAACATCATCCTCGAGCGTAGTTCTCAACAAAATAAGGATAATTAAATGAAGAAAATAGTTTTAAGTATAGGTTTGGCATTAATCTCAACTTCAGTACTAGCAGCTAATACAGATATTACAAAAAGCTTAAACCGATTAGGTTATGAATCCAAAGATATAAAAATTGAGAATAGTCCAGTAAAGGGATTTAAAAGCGTGAGTACGCCCGATGGTATTTTTTATGTTTCTGATGATGGTAAATATTTAACTCAAGGACCGATCTTTGATGTTCAAAACGGCGAACCACAAAATATAGCTAATAGTAATAATGCCAAATTAATCAAATCTATTGATAAAGATGCAATTGTTTATAAAGCTAATAATGAAAAATATGTTATTTCCGTATTTACTGATTATACTTGTCATTATTGTAAGTTATTGCATGAAAACATTAATAAATATTTGGATGCGGGTATTACTGTACACTATTTTGCATTTCCTCGTGCAGGGGCTGATAGCGAAGTTGGGAAAAACATGCAATCAATCTGGAGTGTAGCAGATCGTAAAGCTGCTTTTGAAAATGCTTACAAAGATAATCCTATCTCTCCAGCAAGCAGTATGGTACCTTACGTAACCCAACAATTTAACGTTGGCAAACAAATTGGTATTACGGGCACACCAGCCATTGTTTTAGCTGATGGTCAACTTGTTTCTGGCTATGTTCCCGCTGATAAATTACTAGCTATTTTAAATAAAAAGGTTAAGTAATATTTAACTCATCAATTTTAATTATTAATAAAAACGAATATAAAGACACATGTTAGCGTTTCGACGCTAACATTTATAATATGAATAAAACCAAAATATTACATCGGAAATTACCTGAATCTTTTCCTGAGTTATCACAAGATATTCCGCAAATATTGCAACGAATATACGCATTGCGTGGCATTAGATCCATGCATGAACTTGACTATACTACGCGTAATTTATGCAATTTTGATAAATTGGATGGGACACAAAGCGCCGTTGAAATCCTTTATTCAACAATGAAAGAGAATAAACGCATTGTCGTTGTCGGTGACTTCGATACCGATGGGGCAACGAGTACGGCATTAATGGTCACAGCGCTTAGAAAAATGGGTTGCCAATTTGTTGATTATATCATTCCAGATCGCTTTGAAGATGGCTATGGATTAAGTGTAAGTGTAGTAAAAAAAGCCATTTCACAACACGCGGATTTGATCATCACTGTTGATAATGGTATTGCAGCTGTTGAAGCTGTCGAGTTTGCAAAACAGGCTAATTTAATGGTGATTATTACTGATCATCACTTATGTCCAGAACAGCTACCCAATGCAGATGCCATAATTAATCCTAATTTACCTGATTGTACTTTTCCATCTAAACATTTGGCTGGCGTCGGAGTTGCATTTTATTTTATGCTAGCATTAAGGGCAAAACTGCGTGAGGAAGATTGGTATACAAAGAAGAATTTAACACCATACAATGTTACTAATTTATTAGATTTAGTAGCTTTAGGTACTATTGCCGATGTAGTAAAACTTGATCACAATAATAGAATATTAGTCCATCAAGGCATAAACAGAATTCGATCGGGCTATTGTTGTGAAGGAATAAAAGCTTTATTGCATATTGCTAGAAAAGAGCAATCGTCTTTCACTGCAACCGATCTCGCTTTTTACGTTGCTCCAAGATTAAATGCAGCAGGAAGAATGGATAATATGTCTTTAGGTGTTGAATTATTACTTTGTGATGATTTTGATACTGCTCTAGAACAAGCCAAAAATCTTGATATGCTCAATAATGATCGCAAATTGATTGAGCAAACCATGCATAAAGAAGCATTATCATTTATTCAACAAATTGAAAATCAAGCAACAACCATACCGAGCATTCTTGTTGTCTATCATCCACAATGGCATCAAGGTATTATTGGTATTTTATCTGCTCGATTAAAAGATAAGTATTATCGACCTGTTATCTCATTTGCTTCAACATCAGACGGTTTTTTAAAAGGCTCAGGAAGATCAATTTCAGGAGTACATTTACGTGATCTTTTAGATGAATTTGATCAGCAATACCCTAATTTAATTGTAAGTTTTGGTGGTCATGCAATGGCAGTAGGTTTAACCATTCGTGAAGAAAATTTTGAACAATTTAAAAATTGTTTTGAAGAGTTAATCAATACAAAATTAACTAAGACATCACTAGAACCAATCGTTGAAACAGATGGTGAAATTGATGGTAAAGATTTTAATTACGCAATAGCAAAACATATAAAAGAAGCTGGCCCTTGGGGAGAAGGTTTTGCTGAACCTATTTTTGATGGAGAATTTATAATTCATCAACAGCGCTTATTTGCTGAAAAACATCTTAAATTGGTTTTGGAACCACAAAAAGGTGGACCGCTGATTGAAGGCATACTATTTAATGCTAATTTACAACAGTGGCCAGATCAATCTTTAAAAAATGTCAAAATTGTTTATCATCTAATGGTAGATGAATTTCGTGGTAATCAAATGGCAAAATTATTAATTAGATATTTATGGCCTATCGCATAAGCCATAAAAATCGACTATAATTATGCAGACATTTCGGAATTACATCCAATTGCCAATCAAAACAATAGTGATAACAAAACAGATATTATTATCAATATACTTTATTAAAGTTAAGGACTAAAAATGCATATTCATATTCTAGGAATTTGTGGCACATTTATGACAGGAATTGCATTAATAGCCCGTTCGCAGGGTCATAACGTAACGGGTTCAGACAAAAATGTTTACCCGCCGATGAGTACACTTTTACAAAAAGAACATATTGATATTATTGAAGGGTATGATCCTTCACAACTGACCCCTACCCCTGATCTGGTTATTATTGGTAATGCTTTATCAAGAGGTAACCCTTGTGTTGAATATGTCCTTGATAATAATATTCCTTATATTTCAGCCCCTCAATGGTTACATGACAATGTTTTACGTGATCGCTGGGTAATTGCTGTTGCAGGTACACATGGTAAAACAACCACAGCAGGCATGGTCAATTGGATTTTAGAAAAACAAGGTTACAAGCAAGGTTTTGTTATTGGCGGTGTTCCTGGTAATTTTAATGTTTCGGCAAGATTAGGCGAAGGTAACTTTTTTGTTATTGAAGCTGACGAATACGATTGTTCGTTTTTTGATAAGCGATCAAAATTCATGCATTATTGCCCTAAAACATTAATCATGAACAATTTAGAATTTGATCATGCTGATATTTTTGATGATCTCGGTGCAATCCAAAAGCAGTTTCATCACTTAGTTCGTTTAGTACCAAGTAATGGACTTATCATCACGCCTCAAGATGATGTTAATTTAAAACAAGTACTAGCTAAAGGTTGCTGGAGCGAACAAAGCTTTACGGAATCTGAAACAGGTTGGTTAGCACAACGAATAAATAGTGATGCCAGCCATTTTGCGGTTTATTACAATAGCGAAAAAGTGGGCGAAGTAAAATATTCTTTAGTAGGTGAATATAACATGCATAATGCGTTGATGGCTATCGCTGCAGCTCATAATGTTGGCATTAAACCTACGGATGCTTGTGCGGCACTAGGTACGTTTATCAACGCAAAAAGACGGTTAGAACTTTATGGTGAAGTTAATAATATAGAAATATATGACGATTTTGCCCATCATCCAACTGCGATTTTGGCAACGCTTGAAGCGTTACGTAGCAAAATTGGCGCTAATCGCCGAATTTTAGCCGTTCTTGAACCTCGTTCAAATACAATGAAGCTTGGTGTATCAAAAGACGAGTTGGCTCCATCACTTGGTCGTGCTGATGAAGTTTTTATATTCCAACCTGAACAATTACCATGGTTAGTAGCGGATGTTGTCGATGGTTGTATTCAGCCTGCATACTGGTCTGGCGATATCGATTTACTTGTCGAAATGATAACCAAATCAGCTAAACCAACTGATGCCATTTTAATTATGAGTAATGGCGGTTTTAACGGAATACATAATAAAATTTTAGAAAGCCTAAAAAAACAACAGTTAAAAAAACAAATGAATGAACAATCATTAATCTAATCATTGAGTTACCTGTATGATTTTGCCACTTAATGTGGCATCTCATTTACAGAAAGAGGCAGTATCATGCAATACTTAGTTACCTCGTCTGAAATGAAGCATTACGATGCTTATACCTCAAATGAAATTGGCTTACCCTCCCTAGTACTAATGGAACGCGCGGCATTAGCCGTTGTGAAACAACTCAATAACTATAATTTGAATAAAGTAGCTGTAGTATGTGGATATGGTAATAATGGTGGTGACGGCATTGCCATTGCTCGCCTACTTAAATTAAAGCATATTGATGTGGATGTTTATTTAATTGGTAATCCAGAAAATGCTTCCAACGAAACATTACAGCAAATAAAAATAGCACAGCATTATAATATTACTTTTACAACTTCACCCACCGATTCATTTGCCAAGTATACAACTATTGTTGATGCCATTTTTGGTATAGGGCTTAATCGTATTGTTACAGGTGATTTTTTTCATACAATTGAATTGATTAATCAAAGTAATGCTGAAGTTATCGCTGTTGATATTCCTTCGGGACTTTGCAGCAATACAGGAAAAATTCTTGGTATTGCAATTAAGGCCAAACAAACGGTAACGTTTGCCTATTCAAAAATTGGTTTATCACTTTATCCTGGGGCTGAATTAGCTGGCGAAATCACTATTGCGGATATTGGTATCTATGCAAATACTCCAGCAAGTCATTATACTTATCAATCTAATGAGTTGAGTCAATTACTACCACAGCGATCAAATAATAGCCACAAGGGTAGCTATGGTAAAGTATTGATTATTGCTGGCTCAGAAAATATGTCTGGAGCTGCGTTTTTTTCGGCTAAAGCTGCTTATAAAACTGGTGCAGGGTTAGTACGTATTTACACACCAATATGCAATCGTGATATTTTATTAACACAACTACCTGAAGTATTACTCACACCATACATTCCCAATAAAATCGATATAACAAAACTCGAAGAATTAATAAATTGGGCTTCGATCATTGTGATTGGACCAGGAATGGGAGTATCGGATGATACTCATAAAATCTTAGCGCACGTATTACAATACGCTACGATTCCTATAATTATTGATGCTGATGGACTTAATACTTTGGCTAAAAATTTAAAATTATTGGAACAAGCTCAGTCAACGGTTATTGTTACGCCACATTTGGGCGAAATGTCTAGATTAGTCAATCTACCGATTGAAAAAATTAAAGCTAATCTTATCATGACAGCTAAAAAATTTGCCCAAGACTTTAACGTAACCTGTGTTCTAAAAGATGCAAAAACCATTGTCGCAATACCTGGACATGCCACTTATATTAATCAATCTGGTAATAATGGTATGTCGACAGGAGGTACGGGTGATGTTTTAACGGGAATAATGGCAGGACTTATCGCCCAACATTTGTCGCCAACAAAAGCAGCCCCAGTAAGTGTTTACTTACATGGATTAGCCGGTGATGCAGCTTTAAAAAGACACAATAAATATAGTTTATTAGCCAGTGACATCATTGAAAGTTTAAATGATATATTAAACGTTTAGTAATAAAAATAACCTTAAATTTTAGTTTACCCTGTAAGGATTATTCATGAATGAAATTAACGACATGATAAAATTGTTATGTCGCCGAATAAAAATGGCTAGAATCGAAAAAAATTTATCGCAACAAGAACTTGCAGATAAATCTCAAATTGGTATAGCAACAATAAAGCGTATTGAGCAAGGTGAATCAATCACATTACAAACATTAATTTCAGTTCTTAAAGGATTAGACGAACTCGATCAGCTTAATAATTTACTTGCCTATAACGAAGTCATTCACAAAACCTCTGTAGACCAACCAAAACGGAAAAGAAAACAACGCACAACTAAAAAAGAAAAAGTTGATGTACTTGTTGAAAATGATTTTTTGCGCTCTAAAGTAAATACCATGCGCTGGAAATATTAAAAAAGGCTTAAAAATAAAACTCTAACAATCGGAATATACGTAATTTTTATCTTCGCCGATTATAAAAAAGGCGAAGATAAAAAAATGAATTGTTAACTACAATGTACCGTAATTGCCAATCCACCTCGAGATGTCTCTCGGTATTTAGCATTCATATCTTTACCAGTTTCATACATTGTTTTAATCACTTTATCTAAAGTTACTTTTGCTGCAGTTATTCGTCTTAATGCCATTCTTGTGGC
This sequence comes from Gilliamella apicola, assembly GCF_000599985.1. NCBI lineage: Bacteria > Pseudomonadati > Pseudomonadota > Gammaproteobacteria > Orbales > Orbaceae > Gilliamella > Gilliamella apicola. The sequence continues at coordinate 358,934 of NZ_CP007445.1, read as the reverse complement.
ATTGATAGCTTTGACTGCTGCAATAGCATTACGCTCAATACATGGTACTTGTACTTGCCCTGCAACGGGATCGCAAGTCAAACCTAAATTATGTTCCATTGCTATTTCGGCAGCCATACAAACTTGCTCGGGATTTCCGCCTAAAAGTTCAGCTAATCCTGCAGCAGCCATTGAGCAAGCTACACCGACCTCACCTTGGCAACCAACTTCCGCGCCCGAAATAGAAGCATTCATTTGATAAAGTTGACCAATTGCACCACAAGTTAAAAAGAATCGAATATAGATATCAGGCGTAACGGGGTTAATAAATTTATCATAATAACCCAATACCGCTGGAATAATACCGCAAGCACCATTAGTTGGAGCAGTAACTACGCGGCCCCCTGCTGCGTTTTCTTCACTCACAGCAAGTGCAAACATATTAACCCAGTCAATGATTACCATAGGATCACTAATGATCTGATCTTTCGTTGTTGATAGCTGACGATATAGAGAAAAAGCTCGGCGTGGTACTTTAAGTGGTCCTGGTAATAAACCTTCTGTATTCATACCACGTTTGATACATTCTAAAATAGTTTGCCCTACCCGTGAAAAGTAATCTTCAATTTCTTCATACGAATGCAATTGCAGCTCATTTTTCATCATAATACTTGAAATTGATAAAGAATTATCTTCACAATGCTTCAATAGTTGTGCAGCAGAAGAAAAACGATAAGGCAGTTTTATTGACTCTGGTTCTTGCTTTGCAAATTGTTCTTCTTCTACAATTTTACCGCCACCTACTGAATAATAGGTTTTCTGAAACAGTAAAGTTTCACCATTATAGGCACTCAATGTCATACCATTTTCATGTAGTGGTAAAAATTTTGAATGAAACACCATACAACTAGCAAGAGGAAAATCGATTTCGTAACGACTATCATAAATCGGTAAGCGATGTGTCTGACTGATTTTTTCAATAAAAGATGGAATATTATCAATATTCACCATATCAGGTTTTTCGCCAGCAAGTCCCATAATAATAGCGATATCTGTTTGGTGACCTTTACCTGTTAGCGATAAAGATCCGTAGACATCAGCGACAATTTTGGTCACCGATGGCATCATATCATTACTAATCAGTTGATCAACAAATGCCTTCCCTGCTCTCATAGGGCCTACCGTATGTGAACTTGAAGGGCCAATACCAATTTTAAATATTTCAAATACCGAACTCATATTTTTCCTTTTTTGATACTAACGCAACTCAATTACGCGAGTCTAAATCTTTATAAATTTACTATTGTAACGAAATAGCCAAAAAGCAAATTTACTATTAATACTATTTTACCTATTGATAATACAAACCATCGGCTAATGCCAATGGCTTTTGTTTATAAAACAATAATGATAACTAATGGGATAATCTTAAATTAAATTATAAATAGCGGCTGAAATCGCAATAAATCCCATGATTACGATAAAACCATTACTAAGTTTGCCACGATATTTTGCTAATACGGGTAATTTATGAATTGCATACATTGGCATTATAAACAATAGGACTGCAAGAATTGGGCCACCTAATGATTCAATTAAACCTAAAATACTTGGATTAAGTGTTGCAATGCCCCATGCTGTTAAAAACATAAATGATACAGCAAGTTTTTCAAGTTTCTTTTCAGATATTGTTTTATTACGACTACGTAAAGCTTTATTCACTATACCATTAAAACCTTCTTTCGCACCTAAATAGTGACCCAAAAACGATTTAGCCATAGCAATAAATGCAATTGGCGGACCAATATACTCAATAACCGGTGAATTAAAACGATTGGCTAAATAAGATAACGTTGAAAGATTTTGCGCTTTTGCTTCTAAAAGTTCTGCAGGCGATAAACAAAGTGCACAACTAAACACAAAAAACATCACGGTTACAACCATCATAATATTACTTGCTGCAATAATTTTAGTACATTTTGATTCGGCATAAGCTTCACCGTATTCTTTACGTTTAGCAACAGCTAAAGAAGAAATGATTGGCGAATGATTAAATGCAAAAACCATAACAGGAATAACCAACCAAAGTGTCATTAAAATACCATGTCCACTGTAACCATTACTGCTAAAAGAAATATTATTAAAAATTTCTCCATTCCATTCAGGAATTAAAAATAATGCCAAAATCATTAACACAGCAATGAAAGGGAACACCAAAATGGACATAACTTTTACAATAAGCTCTTCACCAAAATGGACAATCGACATTAAAAAAGCGACCAAAATAAATGATAACAAAGCTCTTGGTAGTGACGCCATACCAAGTTGGTGCACCATAAAGCTATCAACGGTATTGGTAATGCCTACACTATATACAAGTAAAATGGGGTAAATAGCAAAAAAATAAAGTACCGTTATCCAATTTCCTGCCGTGCGACCAAACGCTTCCTCAACTACAACTGTGATATCACCGTCTTTACTTTTGCCTGACAATACAAAACGGCACAAAGCCCGATGAGCAAAAAATGTCATAGGAAAAGCAAGAATTAACATCACTAGTAATGGAATCAATCCACCTACGCCTGCATTAATTGGTAAAAATAATACCCCAGCACCAATTGCCGTACCATAAAGGCTCAACATCCATAAAGTATCGCTTTTACGCCATTTAGATAACGTAGCATCCTCTTTAGAAGTTGTTATACCCTCGTTAATGGTTAATTGGTCCATATTGAACTACTCCTTTGTCTAAAATTTTGCGCGTATGATAGCAACTTAAGACCTTTATCAACGTGATCTACGTCACACAAACAGGAAAAAGTTAAATATAATCAATATGATATATTTTATAAAAAATATCTATTTTGATACTTCTTGTGTTCTAAAAAAATAAAGTATCAGTTTTAATACGAAATGTTTATCGGATTGCTGGCAATTTTACTGTAAGTGCGAATTTATAATGTGTAGTGCTTTTGAATTGGATTTAGCATTTATCATAAGTAGATTGTTTTGTTTGATACTCTATTGATGGTCTTATTATCTATTCCACATTAAAAATAACGATAAAATTACTTTAGTGTTGCGCTAGGTACTGCTAAACTAGCAAGAATTTTTAGTATATTTATAAGTAAATTATTTTTCGGGATAAATTCATGCGAACCAGTAAATATCTTCTTTCTACGTTAAAAGAAACACCAGCTGATGCTGAAGTAATTAGTCATCAATTAATGTTACGTGCCGGTATGATCCGAAAAGTTGCGGCAGGTTTATATACTTGGTTGCCGACTGGTTATCGTGTACTTAAAAAAGTTGAAAACATTGTCCGAGAAGAAATGAACAAAGCAGGGGCAATTGAAGTATTAATGCCTGTTGTTCAACCCGCTGATATTTGGCAAGAAAGTGGGCGTTGGGAACAATATGGCCCAGAGCTATTACGAATTAAAGACCGAGGTAATCGTGACTTTGTATTAGGACCAACGCATGAGGAAGTAATTACCGACCTACTACGAAATGAAGTTAGTTCTTATAAACAATTACCATTGAATGTTTATCAAATTCAAACCAAATTCCGCGATGAAGTCCGCCCACGTTTTGGGGTAATGCGTTCACGTGAATTTATTATGAAAGATGCCTACTCATTCCATACTTCACAAGCATCATTACAAGAAACTTATGATGACATGTACAAAGCTTATAGTGCTGTGTTTACTCGTGCAGGTTTAAACTTCAGGGCTGTACGTGCCGATACAGGATCAATTGGAGGCAATTGGTCACACGAATTCCAAGTCTTAGCTGACAGCGGTGAAGATGATATTGTCTTTTCAACTGAATCGGATTATGCAGCCAATATAGAAATGGCACAAGCATTAGCGCCGTCTCAAAATCGTGCAGCACCAACTAAAGCAATGGAAATTGTTGATACACCAAACGCTAAAACCATTGATGAATTAGTTCAACAGTTCAATTTACCAATTGAAAAAACTGTTAAAACATTGATGGTAAAAGCAACGAAAGAGAGTGGCCATCAATTAGTCGCATTATTGGTACGTGGTGATCATACTTTAAATGAAATCAAAGCTGAAAAAATTGATATCGTTGCTTCACCATTAGAATTTGCAACTGACGAAGAAATTCGTGCTATTGTTAATGCTGGTCCAGGTTCATTAGGTCCAATCAACCTAAATATGCCAATCATTATTGACCGTGATGTGGCAGTAATGAGTGATTTTAGTGCCGGAGCCAATATTGATCATAAACATTACTTTAATATCAATTGGGAACGAGACGTTGCACTACCACGTATTGAAGATATTCGTAATGTGGTTGAAGGGGACATTAGTCCAGATGGTAAAGGTACATTGCAAATTAAACGTGGCATTGAGGTTGGTCATATTTTCCAACTTGGAACTAAATATTCAGAAGCTATGAAAGCAACGGTTCAAGGCGAGGATGGACAAAACCACGTTATGATTATGGGTTGTTATGGTATTGGCGTAAGTCGTATTGTAGCTGCAGCGATTGAACAATGCCATGATGATCGTGGTATTGTATGGCCAGAAGCCATCGCGCCATTTAGTGTTGTCATTATTCCTATGAATATGTATAAATCTGAAAAAGTACAAGCAACGGCAGAAAAACTTTATGCGGATTTACAAGCAACAGGTATTGATGTGTTGTTTGACGATCGTAAAGAGCGACCAGGTGTGATGTTTGCAGATGCTGAATTAATTGGGATTCCGCACACCATTGTTATTGGTGAACGAAATCTAGATAATGGCGAAGTGGAATATAAACATCGTTGTGGTGGTGATAAACAGATGGTGAAAATTGAAAACATCATTGAATTTATCCAAAACCGTCGTCAATTGGCTTAAAAATTAATAAATTGTACCTATTTTTATGCTGTACACAACACAACAATTAAGAGCTTGTTATGGTTTTATCAAAGTAAAGTTAGCAAATTCATTAATGTTGTGTTGTGTCTGTTTCATGATAATCGGCTGTCAATCTAATATGAAACCTAGTGTGAATTTACCTAATAATTTTTATAAAATATCTGATGATCTTTCACGATCAGAACAGCCGACCAGAAAACAGATACAATATCTTGATAAAATAGGTTTTAAAACCATAATTAACTTGCGTCTATTGCATAGTGATCGTGACAAGTTAGAAAATACGACTCTTTCCGAAGTTTGGATTAAAATACGAGCAGGAAATATTTCTGACGAAAAAATGATTGAAATACTTAAAGCGATTAAGCAATCACCTAAACCAATTTTAATTCATTGTTGGCATGGTAGTGATCGCACTGGTGTTGCTGTAGCTATGTATCGTATGGTTTTCCAAAATTGGTCAAAACCACAGGCTATTAATGAGTTAATGAAACCTGAATTTGGTCATCACTATAATGTTTATCCTAATATTATCAAATATATCGAAAATGTTGATATCGAAAAAATTCGAGCCGCTGTATTCCAATAATTTATTATTTTTTTATAATCCATACCTGATTTAACTAACTGTTGATTAGCAAGTGAAATTGTCTTTTTTTTCGGCTAGAATAGTAAACTGTTAATATTTTTATCTCTATAGGTTGAAACAATGTTAAAAAAAACAGTCGCATTTGTACTATCTACATCGTTATTATTACAAAATGCCCCATTAGTTTATGCCGATAATATCAACCTTCCTGATATAGGTACTGCCGCAGCTTCAACATTAAGTATAGGACAAGAGATGGAGATGGGGGATTATTATATGCGCCTATTACGGGCTGATGCTCCTATCATTAACGATCCTGTTTTAAATCAATATATTAATGATTTAGGTAAAAAATTAGTTTTAAAAGCCGAATCAGTACAAACACCTTTTCATTTTTATATTATGAAAAGCAATGTACTCAACGCATTTGCTTTTTTTGGTGGTAATGTAGTTATTCACTCTAAGTTAATTCTGGATACGACTAATGAAAGCCAATTAGCTTCTGTCATGGCTCACGAAATTGGTCATGTTACTCAACGTCATTTGGCTAGGGCAATGGAAAACCAAAATCGCAACAGTCCTTATGTCTGGGGTGCGACATTAGGTTCTTTATTATTAACATTAGCCAATCCAGAAGCTGGGATGATGGCAATAACAAGTACCATGGCGGGTTCAACGCAAAGTATGATTAGCTTTACACAAAGTAATGAACAAGAAGCCGATCGCGTTGGTCTAAGAACACTTGCCAGAGCAGGATTTGATCCATATGCTTCATCGGAGTTCTTGCAAAAGTTAGCTGATGAAACTCGTTTTAGTAGTAAGCCACCAGAAATTTTACTTACTCATCCACTACCAAATAGTCGTTTATCCGATATTCGTAATCGTTCACTGCAATATTCTAAAAAAGATGTTGCCCCATCACTCAATTATTATTTAGCTAAAGCAAGATTAGCTATTTTATTCAGTAATAATATCAATACAGGCAAATTATTACTTGAAGATTACAAAAAACTCAATAATGAGCAAAGCAAAATTGCTATGGTTTATGGTAGTGCGCTAGCAGATTACCGAAGTGGCAATTATCAAAGAGCAAAACAGCAATTACAACCATTATTAGATAATGATCCCAATAATATTTGGTATATAGATTTAATGACGGATATTGATTTAAATACAAATAACAATAATGCTGCAATTAATCGATTACAAGCGGCATTAAAAAAATCACCAAATAGCTCAGCGTTACAACTTAATTTGGCTAATGCTTACGTGAAAAATAAAAATTATCAACAAGCTGTAAGTCTACTTCATCGATATACTTTTGATCATAATGATGATACTAATGGTTGGGAATTGTTGATTTCAGCTTATGGAGGATCACATTCAAGAGCGCAAGAAATGAGTGCTCAAGCAGAACTGATTGCACTAGAAGGTCAATTTCAAGGATCAATCCAAATATTGCAAAATGCTAAAAATCAAACCAAAGGCGATCAAATCATGATTTCGAGGATTGAGGCTAGAATTAAAAAGTTACAACAACTACAACAACGTTATGCACAATACAGTAAAAGATAAACGCTAGATAGATTTATTATCTCTCATTTTATGTTATTAAATACATTATTTGAGAGATAATAAAAATTACCTGACCGATTATTTATCCGTTAAATGATCGACATTATTATAGTATTTAACCGTAAATTTTCCTTCTGCCTCATCATCCGCTTGTTGATAATTAACAACACTTACACTGGTATTTAACATGCGCGGAAAGTATTGATCATCACGGTGAAAACGCCAATCACCACCATTTAATACGCAGAGTAATAACCGTAATACCGTTCCATGCGAAACGACTAAAATATTACCCGTATTTTGTGGCGCTCTTTGGATTATAGTATTTAGTCCTTGTTTCATACGCGTTAGAACATCAAGATAATTTTCACCTTTATTGACAGAAGCATCAAAATTAGCAGGATCAGTTAAATAAGTCGTAAATTCTGGCACTTCTTTTTTAAGAGCAGGTACATGTCTACCCTCCCAATCACCAAAATCCATTTCTTGCAAATCGGACAGTTCAAATGTGGGAATATCTTTGATATTTTCGTTAATGATATAATTACGCGTTTCTATGGCACGTTGTTGAGTACTAGAGTATGCTTGCAAAAAAGGAACATCTTTTAAATATTGCCCTGTTATTTTAGCCCCTAAAACGCCTTGTTCTGTCAGAGGAGAATTTTGCGATCCTTGCATTTGATCTTTAATATTCCACTCTGTTTGCCCATGTCTAATTAAGTATAAATTGAGATCTTTCATTCGCACTTATTACCTTTTTATTTTAATGATTCTGTTTGTTGATATTTATCATTTCTAAGCTGATTTAAACATGCTTGCAACTTATCATCCATCGGTGCATGTAACTGCATTTCTTGTAAAGTTTTAGGATGAATAAATTTCACATTAGCTGCGTGTAAAAATAATCGGTTAAGTTTGGTATCTGCCAGTTGCATATCAAATTGGTTATCACCATAACGATCATCAAAAGCAATTGGATGGTTAGCATATTGAGTATGAACTCGAATTTGATGAGTACGTCCTGTAACTGGACTAGCTTTAATTAAAGTTGCAAAATCAAATCGCTCTTCAACTTTAAATCGCGTTTCAGAAGGTTTTCCTTCTTTATCAACTTTGACAACACGTTCCCCACTTTTTAATACGTTTTTAAGTAATGGTGCCTGCACTACTTTACATTCTGACGGCCAATTTCCTTTTACTAATGCCAAATAATTTTTTTGCATCTGTTTAAGTCTAAGCTGCTCATGTAATGCTTTTAATGCTGAACGTTTTTTTGCTATTAATAATACACCCGATGTTTCACGATCAATTCGATGAACTAATTCTAAAAACTTTGCTTCGGGTCTTAATGCGCGTAATCCTTCAATGACACCAAAACTTAAACCACTTCCGCCATGAACAGCAATACCAGAAGGCTTATTAATGGCTAAAATAACGTCGTCTTCATAAATGATTGCTTTTTCTAAATCAGCAACTTTATTAAGCTTAGTTGAAATTTCGGGTGTTGTTTTTTCAGCAACGCGAATAGGAGGAATACGAATCTCGTCGCCATTATTTAATTTATATTCAGGTTTAACGCGTTTTTTATTAACTCTTACTTCACCTTTTCTTAGTATGCGATAAATCATACTTTTAGGAACACCTTTTAGGTGTGTAATTAAAAAGTTATCAATTCGTTGTGTCGCATTTTCTTCTGAAATTGTGACAAATGAGACTTGCAATTTTGTTTGTGGAACGTTTGAATCCATAAGAAGTGATTAATCCGCCATCAATATATAAAAGTCGTTTACATTATCCGAAAATAAACTACACTAGCATAACTTAAAAATTAGATAGATTACTTTCGATATAATTAAAGATAGGTAATTATAACGGAATATGGAGGAATAAAATAGTATGTTATCACTACTCAATCATTACTCAAATGGCAGAGCTGCTTGGTTTTTATTATTCCTTTCTACCTTTATTTTTGAATTAACAGCGCTCTTTTTTCAACATGGGTTAGGTCTAGCGCCTTGTACATTATGCATTTATCAACGCTGTGCTATTTTTGGGATTATGATCGCAAGCATTATCGGACTAATTAAGCCTAATAATTATATTTTTCGATTAGGCGGAATTTTGGTTTGGTTATTTAGTGCCTATAAAGGATTTACATTAGCTACATTTCACGCTCATTTACAATTTGAACCTAATTTCAGTGACACCTGTGCAATTAACGTTCAGTTTCCATCTTGGTTACCTTTAAATCAATGGTTACCAAGTATGTTTAATGCCTATGGCTCATGTGCCGATAAAATTTGGACTTTTTTAACCATCGAAATGTCTCAATGGATGATTATTATTTTTGCTTGTTATCTTTTTGTAGGTCTAACCATATTAATTTCTCAATTCTTTCCAGCAAAGAAAATATAATTTGCAACCAGCGCCGCTTTTATAAAACTGGCGCTTTTTGTTGAGTTTGCTAGAATATATGACAATTTTATTTTAAGAATTGTCATATATAAATGCTTTTGGAATATCATCCACCTATTGACCCTTGGCTTTCAATCCTACATCAAGATGACCATATTGTCGTTGTTAATAAACAGCCTGGGATATTATCTGTATCAGGTAATAAACCTCAGTTTATTGATAGTATTATTCACCGTTTACAACAAAAATATAGTTATGTCGAATCTGTTCATCGCTTAGATATGGCAACCAGTGGTATTATGGTTGTAGCACTATCAAAATTAGCCGATCGAGAGATAAAAAAACAATTTCGTGAACGGATCCCCAAAAAAACATATATTGCTGTAGTATATGGGCATCTTGAGCAAGATACTGGACAAGTTGAACTACCTTTAATTTGTGATTGGCCAAATCGTCCAAGACAAATGGTGGATCTTGAAAACGGTAAACATGCATTAACTCAATATCAAGTCATGTCACGAAATGAGAATAATACCACCCGAGTTAAATTATTTCCGTATACGGGACGTTCACATCAATTACGTGTGCATATGCAAGCCATTGGGCATCCAATTTTGGGAGACAAATTTTATGCACATCCTGAGGCATTTTCGATGTCTCAAAGATTGCTGTTACATGCTCAATCACTGACAATAAATCATCCGAAAACAGGTGAAAGCATGACTTTTACGTGCGAGCCTGATTTTTGAAAATATTCATATATTAAATAACGACAATTACACAAAATTCGCTAGCAGTAATATTTCACAAACCAGTTATGTTAAGGAAATCAAAATGCAAAAAATTGTTTTAGCAACGAATAACCAAGGTAAAGTTAATGAGCTACAAAACCTTTTAGCCGATGCTGGTTTTAATGTTGTTGCACAAAAAGAGTTCAATGTGCCAGATGTGGATGAAACAGGTTTAACCTTTATTGAAAATGCGATATTAAAAGCAAGACATACTGCTAAATTTACTCGATTGCCAGCAATCGCTGATGATTCAGGATTAGTAATTAATGCACTTAACGGTGCTCCAGGTATCTATTCTGCCCGTTATGCTGGTGAACATGGTAATGATGGGAGTAATAATCAAAAATTATTGCAGGAATTAAAAAATGTACCAAATGAAAAACGTACTGCTTATTTTTATTGTGCATTGGCGTTTATGCGGCATGAAAATGATCCAACACCAATTATTTGTTTAGGAAAGTGGAATGGCATTATTTTAAATGAAACACGAGGTGATGGTGGCTTCGGCTATGATCCATTATTTTATGTACCTGAATTAAATTGTAGCGCCGCAGAGTTAACAAAAGAGCATAAAAGTCAGATTTCACATCGAGGACAAGCGCTTAAACAACTTATTGCTAAGATTAAAACCGAATATTAAACCAGTATCATATATTTACAAAATTGTATCTTTACAAACAAACAGTATATACTTACATAAACCATCAATAATGGAGTTTAAATTTTGATTCTGATGATAGTAAGTGGTCGTTCTGGTTCTGGTAAATCAATTGCATTACGAGCGCTAGAGGATATGGGATTTTATTGTGTTGATAATATTCCTGTCGCTTTATTACCACAATTAGCCGATGCATTAAAAAACAATAATACCCCTGTCGCTGTTAGTATTGATATTCGTAATTTACCTATCAACTTTGAATTTGATCATGATATACTGCAAAAACTTCCTGAATCAGTAACGCCTGAAATTATTTTCTTAGACTGTAGCCGTAACACTCTTATCCGTCGTTATAGTGAAACAAGACGAGTACACCCTTTAGCCAATCAAAAGCATTCACTTGAAGAAGCAATCGATCTTGAAGAAAATTATTTAGAGTCATTAAAATCGCATGCCAGTTTGGTTATTAATACAGATAATCTTTCCGTTCACCAATTATCTGATATTTTAAGAGCGCGTATTTTAGGTAAAAAAGAGCGTGAATTAACTATGATTTTTGAATCATTTGGGTTTAAACACGGTTTGCCTGTTGATGCCGATTTTGTGTTTGATGTCCGTTTTTTACCTAATCCTCATTGGGATATCAATTTAAGACCCTTGACAGGATTAGATGAGCCTGTAATAAATTATCTATCAAAACAAGACGAAGTAACTAATTTTATCTATCAAACAGCTAATTATTTGCAACAATGGTTGCCAATGTTGGAGAAAAATAATCGCAGTTATTTAACTATCGCTATTGGCTGTACAGGAGGACAACACCGTTCTGTGTTCATTGCAGAGCAATTAGCTGAATTTTTTAAAACACAAAATAAACAAATACAAATTCGCCATAGAACATTAGAAAAAAAATAATTATTTATTTAGATTATTATTAAAATTCCATGCATCTTCTAATTGATTTATGCAGTGCTCCAAAATATATTTTAATGTTACTTTCGGCTTAGATTCTGTTGTTAAAGGAGTTACAAGTTGACTGATTTTGATTAATTCAATATCAGACGGTAAGTTAGCCAATTTGTGTTTAAGCACATTGAGCGTCTGTGGATGTGGATGCCCAATCGCAATGGCAGAACCATTTTTACGTGCAACTCTGATAGCTAAATCGAATTGTTGACTGATAACAGCCTCATTTTGCTTATCGTCTAAAAATACATCTCGTTCTACAACTGGAATATCATAAAGACTTGCCGCTTCTCTGACGGCTGTTTTTCCGACGGTTTTACTATCTAAAAAAAACATTGAGTGATAACTTAGCGCTTTCATAACATTTTCCATTCCAATTTGGCTGGATGTCATTAAGCTGCCCATGTGGTTATTAACTCCAATTGCATAAGGTACAAGCGCTACCGCATTGGTTACAATACGATCAACTTCTTCTTCTTCCATATAAGGATACAACGTATCTTTTTCTAACGGCTGCTTACCAAACGGAGCCATTGGTAAGTGAATCATCACATCATTACCATGCTCATGAGCGATATTGGCAATATGATGTGCATTTGGAGAATTAGGCAACACCGCCACCGTAATATTAGGTGAAAGTTTAATAATTTGCTCTTCATTATGTTGTCTATAGCCAAAATCATCAATAACTATTGCTAACTCTGCTGCCCATACATTGCTTGTTTGTAATAATAGACCAATGGCCATTGAAATGAGTAAACGAACCACTATTTTAACCATCCACTAGGATTTAAAGCTTTTCCATCTCGACGAATTTCAAAATATAATCCTGAACTATTTTGTCCGCCACTTGAGCCCACTAACGCAATGGGTTGACCACTATAAATTTTATCACCGACTGCCACAAGCACTCTTTGATTATACCCATACAAACTCATATCACCTTTACCATGATCAATTGCAACAACAAAACCATAACCTTGTAACCAGCTTGCTAATATTACGCGTCCATCAGTTATCGCTTTTACTTGTGTACCATCTTTAGCATTGATAACCATCCCTTTCCAATACAGTTCACCTTGTAATGATTCGCCAAATTGATGTAAGACAGATCCACTTACTGGCCAATTAAATTGGCGTTTAGGTTTACCAATACCACTAACTCGAGCCATGAGGGCTCGCTCTTCTGAGCTTAAAGTATAATTATTATTTTTTTGTTTTGCTTGAATTTTTTTTGCTTGTCTTGCTTCTTCCTCTGCTATACGTCGGCTTTCTCTCTCTGCTTCAGCAATTTTTGCTTGTAGTTTTGCCTCATTTTCATGCAATTGAGCCAGTTTTTGTTGATTAACTTGCATGGATGATTCTAATGAGGTAATCGTTTTTTTTCTATCTTGGCGATTTTTTTCAAGTCCAACCTGCTCCTGCTTCTGCTTTGTTTGTAACGTCTGTTGAGAAACCTGCTTTTTTTGTAAAGCTAATTTTTTTTCGTTAAGTTGCAATTGCGTTTCACGCAGGGCATTAATATGTTGTTCTCTGGCATCATTAATATAACCAAAATAGGTGATTAGGCGCTCATTGCGTTCACTTTGTTCACTAGCAAAAATAAGCTCAAAGCCGGTGTTCTTACCCAGTTTAAAAGCCGTTTCAAGCTGCTTAGCTAATGCGCGTCTTTGCTGCTGTTGTTTAATGTTTAAATCATCAATTTGCTTGATTAACTGAGAGATTTCCTTATTAAGTTTATTCAGTGTAGCACTATTTTTCTCAATTGAAGCCAGCAGTTTGGCTATCTCTGTTTCTTGTTGTTTGAGATCACTAACTAATTGTGTCCTTTCCTTTTTCTGTTCAGCTAACCGAATTTCTTGTTCTTTAATTGACTGGCGCAAATTTTGTAATTTTTGATTGTCATCAATCGCATACAAAAAGTTGGCATGCATTAAGCCAATTAAAATAGGGATAAGAAACTTTTGATAAATAGCCATAGAGTTGTAATAAGGATTTATTATCAAACGTAAATGATAAACCACTATACATACAAATAACTAAATATGCAAAATGTATACCATCTCAGCGGGTTTAAGAATAATTGCAGCATATAGTATATTAGGCATTTCACAAGCACTGATAAAAAGTATAAAATACAAAACTATTTAAATTACCAAAAAATCAATTCAACCATAAAGATAACATCATGCAAAAGTTTAATGTCAAAACCTTTCAAGGGTTAATACTAACGTTACAAGATTACTGGGCTAATCAAGGTTGTACAATGATTCAACCATTAGATATGGAAGTTGGCGCAGGCACATCACACCCTATGACTTGCTTACGAGCACTTGGTCCTGAGCCAATTAATGCTGCTTATGTGCAACCTTCGCGTCGCCCTACCGATGGTCGCTATGGCGAAAACCCAAACAGGCTACAACATTATTATCAATTTCAAGTTATTTTAAAACCTTCTCCTGACAATATTCAAGAGTTATATTTAGGTTCATTAAAAGAATTAGGGCTTGACCCAACGATTAATGATATTCGTTTTGTTGAAGATAATTGGGAAAATCCTACTTTAGGTGCATGGGGACTAGGTTGGGAAGTTTGGTTAAATGGTATGGAAGTCACCCAATTCACTTATTTTCAACAAGTTGGAGGACTTGAGTGTAAACCTGTTACAGGTGAGATCACTTATGGTCTTGAACGACTTGCCATGTATATTCAAGGTGTGGATAGCGTATACGATTTAGTGTGGAGTGACGGCGCCTTTGGTAAAACAACTTATGGTGATGTGTTTCATCAAAATGAAGTTGAACAATCAACTTATAATTTTGAATATGCCAATACCGAATTTTTATTTTACTGCTTTGAACAACATGAAAAAGAAGCTAAATTTTTACTTGAACTTGAAAAACCACTGCCATTACCGGCTTATGAACGTATTTTAAAAGCGGCTCACTGTTTTAATTTACTGGACGCTCGTAAAGCAATTTCTGTTACTGAAAGACAGCGATATATTTTACGTATCAGAACATTAACTAAAATGGTGGCCGAAGCATACTATGCATCACGCGAAGCTCTTGGCTTCCCTATGTGCCAAAATTCACGTTCTAACCAAAGCGCAGCAAAGTAGGAATTTAAAGATTATGCAAAAAACATTTTTAGTGGAAATTGGTACTGAAGAGTTACCTCCAAAATCACTCCGAACATTGGCTGAAAGTTTTGCAGCTAATTTTATTGAACAACTTGATAATGCCAAATTAGAACATGGTGAAGTGCTTTGGTATGCATCGCCTCGTCGGTTAGCATTAAAAGTATTGAATTTAAATGATACACAGCCAGATAGCCAAATCGTTAAACGTGGCCCAGCGTTAAGCGCTGCATTTGATGCAAATGGCAATCCAACCAAAGCAGCCGAAGGATGGGCGCGCGGATGTGGTATTAGCATAGATCAGGCTCAGCGCATTCAAACAGATAAGGGTGAATGGCTTAGTTACACGCAAAATCAAAAAGGTCAGCCTGTCGTTAATTTATTGTGTGATATGGTAAAAAACGCATTAAGCAAATTACCCATTCCTAAACCAATGCGTTGGGCGGCTCGTCAAGTTGAATTTATTCGACCTAGTCATACTGTAACAATGCTTTATGGTGAAGATTTAGTTCCTGGCACTATTTTAGATATTGAATCTAATCGAGTAATTCGTGGTCATCGCTTTATGGGTGAGCAAGAATTTACTATTGATAACGCAGATCAATACCCAGATATTTTAGAGCAACGAGGTAACGTCATTGCGGATTATGATAAACGTAAAGCTATCATCAAACAACAAGCGCAAGACGCGGCAACCAAACTTAATGGTAAAGCTGATTTAACCGACAGTTTACTTGAGGAAGTCTCTTCTTTAGTTGAATGGCCAGTTGTATTAACAGCTAAATTTGAAGAACGCTTTCTAGCTGTACCTGCCGAATCACTAGTTTATACCATGAAAGGTGATCAAAAATACTTTCCAGTTTATGATAAGCAAGGCAAATTGCTACCAAATTTTATTTTTGTGGCAAATATTGAATCAAAAGACCCACAAGTTGTGATTTCAGGTAATGAAAAGGTGGTACGCCCTCGTTTAGCTGATGCTGAATTCTTTTATCAAACTGATTTAAAACAACGTTTAGAAGAACGTTTGCCACGTCTTGAAACTGTTCTATTTCAACAACAATTGGGAACGGTGAAGGATAAAGTATTACGTTTAGAAGCATTGTCTGGTTTTATTGCTGATAAAATTGGTACTAATGTTGAGCAAGCAAAGCGCGCTGGTAAACTGACTAAATGTGATTTAGTGACAAATACTGTCTTCGAGTTCCCTGAAACGCAAGGTATTATGGGTCGCTATTTAGCACTTAAAGATGGAGAAAGTGTTGAAGTTGCAACAGCTATTGAAGAACAATACAAACCTCGCTTTGCTGGTGATGAATTGCCAAGCACTTATGTATCATGCGCGGTCTCAATTGCCGAAAAAATGGATACGTTAGCAGGTATTTTTGGTATTGGCCAACATCCTAAGGGGGATAAAGATCCATTTGCGTTACGTCGTGCAGCTATTGGTGTCCTACGTATTATTGTTGAAAAAGCGTTACCATTAGATTTAGCCGACTTGTCAACTTATGCAGTATCACTATATGGCGATAAGTTAACTAATAAAAATGTTATCGAAGATATTGTTAGCTTTATGCAAGGTCGATTCCGTGCTTGGTACCAAGAGCAAGGTTTTACTATTGATACCATTCAAGCTGTATTAGCACTTAATCCGACGAAACCTGCCGATTTTGATGCAAGAGTTAAGGCGGTAACTCATTTTAGAACACTATCAGAAGCATCATCATTAGCGGAAGCCAATAAGCGTGTTTCTAATATTTTGTCTAAAACCGATAGCGTTATTTCTGAACATGTTAATGCTGCCCTATTGGTAGATGGTGCTGAAGGAGAATTAGCCAAACAAGTATTGATATTAACGGATAAATTAGCACCTTATTTTAACGATGGACGTTATCAAGAGGCTTTAGTTGAATTAGCAGCACTTAAAACACCGATTGATGCTTTCTTTGAAAATGTCATGGTGATGGTCGATGATGAGCAGATCAAACTTAATCGTCTAGCTCTTTTGAAAAAACTACAAAATTTATTTTTAAAAGTTGCTGATATTTCACTTTTACAATAGTATCTCTTTTGTTAATTATATTTAGTGGTAGCTTTACGGTTACCACTAATACTAATAAGGTAAGAATATAAACATGAAAACAGAAGTCTCTTTTTCCATAGTTTTTAGTCAGACCGCTAATTTTATTCGAAATCGGTTTTGGCCAATCGCGCTAATCAGTTTTTTATTAAATTTAGTCGCTTCATTACTTTTAAAAAATACTTTTGATATAGCAATTATTACTCAATTACTTCAAGCAGGTAATCCAAGCGGATTTCCACTTTTATTAAAAATGGTAATAATTAAATCAGTGTTATTTATGATAATTGATGCGATTTTAATTGCCGTAATTTATAACTACTCTATCAATGATTATCTTAATACAAATACAGTATTCTCTCGAATTCTACCCAATGCACTAAATATAATTGGTTTTCAGCTGATTTTCTTAATCATATTGCCAGTAATTTTTCTAATGGGGATATTAATATTTATGGTTTTGGGAATCATTATTCCAAAGGAGCTAACCATTTTACTATTTGCAATCGTCGCACTTGTGTTTGCTATATTTTTTAATGCACTTTACTATAATTTTTGTGGATTAATTACTCAACCAACAACTAAAAGTTTTTTCGAAAAATTTGCTGAATGTAACAGATCAACATTAACCCATTGGCGTTTTGCTCTTCCGATGATGTTAATATATTTACTTATAGTTGTAATCATTTCGCTTCTTAGTGGCGCAAACAATAATATCTTTTTATCTGTTATTTATCCAACAATAATAACAATCTTAAATGTTTTTACAATTTGTTTCTTTTATCGCTTGAATATGCTATTAATAAGTAATAAATCAACTTTTGAACCACCACAGCAAAATAACAATTTAATTATTTAAAAATAATCATTTTTTCTACCTCATTAATAAATGTTAATGGGGTAGAAAAAATTCAATTATTAACCTATTTTATTTAATTATAGTAGACATCTCACTATGACACCTGCGATTAAACTTCTTAAAAAGTTAAATATCATATTTAAAATTCACCAATATGAGCATGATCCTAACGACACACATTATGGACAAGAAGCAATAAATAAACTCGATCCTAATTTAAATGTAGTTCCTGCACAAGTGTTTAAAACATTAGTAGTGAGTTTAAATGGTAACGATAAAACGTTAGCAGTATGTGTATTACCAGTTGATAATCATTTAGATCTTAAAAAAGTAGCTAAAGCACTGAACTGCAAAAAAGTTGATTTAGCA
Source organism: Gilliamella apicola (assembly GCF_000599985.1). Lineage (NCBI taxonomy): Bacteria > Pseudomonadati > Pseudomonadota > Gammaproteobacteria > Orbales > Orbaceae > Gilliamella > Gilliamella apicola. The sequence goes on along the minus strand of NZ_CP007445.1, from coordinate 340,619 downwards.
GATCCTAATTTAGCTCAAAAAATCACAGGTTATTTAGTGGGTGGCATTAGTCCATTAGGCCAAAAAAAGCAATTACCGACACTTATTGATTCAAGTGCAGATCAACTAAAAAAAATGTTTATCTCGGGAGGAAGAAGAGGTTTAGAGATAGAACTCATCCCACAAGACTTAGCTAAAGTATTAAACGCAAAATTTGTAGAGATAAAATCTTAAGTTTGGCTTGTATCGGCTTTTATTTTCTAACAAATCGCAGTATGTAAAAAAGTAATTAGACAAGTTAAAAACCTGGTCATAAGACAACGTCTCATGACCAAAAGTACATATCTTCAATATAATAAAAATAGGAAGAAAAACAAACTTATTTGATTGCTTCTTTTAAGCTTTTACCTGATACAAATGCGGGTACTTTACTTGCGGCAATTTTGATTTCTTTACCAGTTTTTGGATTACGACCAACGCGAGCTTTTCGATCATTAACTTTGAATGTACCAAAACCAACTAGTTGCACTGGCTCACCAGCTTTTAATGATTCAGTAATAGCGGCTAATGTTGCTTCTAGAGCTGTTTTTGCAGCAACTTTTGTAATATCTGCTTTGCTAGCAATAGCATCGACAAGTTCTGTTTTATTCATGGAAATATCCTTACATAATTATTTTATTGTTAAAGTTAACATTATAAGCAATGTCGAAAGTCAACTTTGCTTCTGTAAACAACTTCAGATTACATTGCTATTAAATGTAGTCTATATTCTTCTAATGTTAAAGAAAAATTTGGTAAAAAATAAAAAAATGACGCATTTAAAAGCTTAATCGCTCAAAAAAACACCAATATTACTTATTGCAGACTCTCGAATATCAGCTTTTAAACCTTTTATTAAGTCAATCATATCGTTATTTTCATCTCGTAATATTCGAAATATTTCCCATTGAAAATCAAATTCATCGATCACGCTAGGTAAAGTTTGTTGTTCATCTTCACTTAGAACAATATTCGATTTTGTCATTTCAAATTCTGCAACGGTTGTTGCCGATATACTACTCACTTTTGCTGCGTGTTCGGTTACTTCACCGGTTAAATATGAGTGTAAAACCTCACTTAATGCCTGACATGCATCAATAGCAGGGTAAATAATATAAGGACTATCTTCGGTGATAATAGGAATAATTACTTCTAACTTTTCCAACTGTAAATCAAAATTAATTTTTACGTTCTCAACTAATAATGATTCCCACATCAGATCAAGTATCTTCTTATAACTTTTAGCATCTTCGTCATTTTGCTGCTGTTTTGCATAAAAGACAAAATTTGGATACATTCTCTCACACAAACAAAGCATAAATAAACGTTGTTGCCATAATGCTAATTTTTCGATTCTTAACTGAACTGGATTTTTAATCATGATGAAACCTTTTGGAGCGTTGATGTACAGCCTCAATTAAAGATTGTACATGTTCTACTGGAGTATCTTGATGAATACCGTGCCCTAAATTAAAAATATGACCATTATTTGTACCATATTCTTTAAGAACAGCATCAACATTAGATTCTATTGTTTGTCTATCAGCATATAAAATTGAAGGATCCAAATTACCTTGCACAGCAACTTTACCTTTTTGTCGAATATCACTCAAATTAACTGTCCAATCAACACCAATAGCATCACAGCCAGTGTTAATTATACTATCTAACCACAATCCGCCACCTTTGGTAAAAAAAGTAACAGGCACATATGAGGTAACATTCTGAGTTTTATTACCTCGTTTTAAATTTGATAATATTAATTGCATATAGTTTAGAGAAAATGTTTGATAACTTTGATGACTTAAAACGCCACCCCAAGTATCAAATATCATAATTGATTGAGCTCCTGCTTCAATTTGCGCGTTTAAATATAAAGCAACACTCGTCGCCAATTTTTCAAGTAATAGATGCAGAGCTTCGGGATGACTATAAAGCATCTTTTTTATTTTAGTAAAGGATTTACTGCTACCACCTTCAATCATATAAGTAGCTAACGTCCAAGGACTACCAGAAAAACCAATTAAAGGAACTTTTCCATTTAGCTCTTTTTTAGTCAAACGGATCGCATCCATTACATAGCCAAGAGATAACTGTGGATCGGGAATGGGTAATTTTTCAATATCAGATAATTGAGATATTGATTTAGCAAATTTGGGGCCTTCACCTACTTCAAAATATAATCCAAGTCCCATTGCATCGGGAATGGTTAATATATCCGAAAAAATAATCGCTGCATCAAGATCAAATCGACGCAAAGGTTGTAAAGTTACTTCACACGCCAATTCTGGTGTTTGACACATCGTCATAAAATCATTAGCTTTAGCTCGTAATTGTCGATATTCAGGCAGATAACGTCCAGCTTGTCGCATCATCCAAATAGGGGTGTAATCAACAGGTAAACACTGTAATGCGCGTAAATAACGATCATTTTTTAATTGACTCATATTATCTGCTCTATAAGTGGTTATTGCACTTTGTAAAAAAGTTTCAGGTTAACACTACGTTTCAGTATAAAACATTGAATTTTATTTATTACTTCCTATCTTGTGGCTGTGATAAGGAACGTTGGGCATAACGAATTAAAGTCTCAGAAATATTTTGCATTACACTACTTTCAGGTGCAAACCGATGCCAATAAAGCATTCGTCTTTGGTATAGACCTTCAGTCAGATTTACTAATTCGCCATTTTTTAATTCTTGTTCAACTTGTAACATCGGTATCATACAGCAGGCAGAGCCTTGCTTAGCAAGCTGAACAAAAGCCTCTGATGAACTAGTAATATGACAAATTACACTGCCAGGCGTTAGATTAAAGTTTTCTTGTAAAAAAGCTTGATGCATATCATCCAAGTGGTCAAACGCTACCGCAGGCGCTTTTAAAAGCGAAGATCGGGTGACACCATTAGGAAAGTATTTTTTAGCAAATTCAGGAGATGCCACAAAAATATAGTCAAGCGCCCCTAATAAATCAGATAAACAACCAGGTAATGGATTGGGTTGGATACTGATTGCCGCAACTACCGTACCTAAACGCAGTAGTTCTAAAGTATGTTCTTCATCCCTTACTTGAATATCAAAACGAAGAATATTTTTTTCCAACACTGGTTTTAAAGCAGGTAAAAGCCATGTTGCTAAAGAGTCAGCATTAATTGCAATAGATAACGACAATGGTGTCGTGTTTTGTTCATTATCACCTAACCATTGCTGTTCCAATAATTCAACTTGATGCAATAATCCTAGAAGATGCTCTCCTTGCTTGGTAGCTTTCGGTGGTATAGTTCTAACTAATAACTGTTGACCAAAAAAGCTTTCTAATTGTTTGATACGTTGCGATACGGCTGGTTGTGTGATGCACAATTTATCAGCTGCACGTTCAAATCCCCGTTCTTTTATCACTGCATCTAATGCTTGTAATGCTCTATAATCTGGACGCTTCATAATCTCTTTACTAATGATTTGATCATTGCTTGGATATTCAAGCTACTTTAATATTGAAAAAACTTTTGATATATCGAAAATTAATATATTTATTAAAATACTAATGATTTTTGCTTTCCAATTGGGTACTATGCCATATCTTTAATAATTTTTCTTTTAAAATTTTATTTTTTTAAGAAAAAGTATTCTAAAAATTGGATGATAACATGACACAAGACGAATTAAAAAAAGCTGTAGGCTGGTCAGCCTTAAAATACATCAAACCAGATTCATATGTAGGAGTCGGAACAGGTTCTACTGCATCTCATTTTATTGATGCGCTAGCGACAATCAAAGATCAAATAAAAGGCACTGTTTCAAGTTCCGAAGCATCGACACAAAAATTGAAAAGCTATGGTATTCCAGTACTAGACTGTAATGATATTGATAGTTTAGATGTATATGTTGATGGAGCTGACGAAATCAATCAACAATTACAAATGATAAAAGGTGGTGGAGCCGCTTTAACACGAGAAAAAATAGTATCAGCACTTGCTAAACAGTTTATATGTATTGTCGATGAATCAAAGGTTGTCGATGTATTAGGAAAATTTCCATTACCTATAGAAGTGATTCCGATGGCTCGTTCCTATGTTGCCCGCGAATTATTCAAACTTGGTGGTAAGCCAATATATCGACAAGGTGTAGTAACCGATAATGGCAATGTTATTTTAGATGTGCATGATCTTCTCATCACAAATCCCTTAGAATTAGAACATCGTATTAATAATATTGCAGGTGTGGTAACCGTTGGATTATTTGCCAATAGAGGGGCAGATATTGCATTAGTTGGATGTAGTACTGGTGTAAAAGAGTTAAATAAAGCTATCTAATTTTTAACAGATTATAATTTCGAATCATAGTAAATATCGATCATACTTTGAAGGAAAGAGAGGAAATAATGGTTGTTCAGGCGTTAACGAAAGATGAAAACAAGTTTTTATTACTTGAAGGTGTTCACCCTAGCGCGATTGAAACACTTAAATCGGCAGGCTTTAACAACATTGAATATCACAAAGGGGCATTATCCAAAACCGAACTTAAAACTGCATTAAAAGATGCAAGGTTTATAGGTATTCGTTCAAGGACACAGTTAACGAAAGATATCATTGATGCTGCACCTAAACTTGCTGGAATTGGTTGTTTTTGTATTGGAACCAATCAAGTTGAACTAGACGCAGCTACAGTTAAAGGTATTCCTGTTTTCAATGCACCGTTTTCTAATACTCGTTCTGTTGCTGAACTAGTCTTAGCTGAAGCTATTTTATTACTTCGTCGTGTACCAGAAGCCAATGCTAGAGCTCATCAAGGAAAATGGAATAAAATAGCCACAGGCTCTCACGAAGCACGAGGTAAAAATTTAGGTATCATTGGTTACGGTCATATTGGTAGTCAATTGAGTGTACTTGCTGAATCATTAGGTATGAATGTTTACTTTTATGATATTGAAACGAAATTACCATTAGGAAATGCCAAACAAATTTCAACTATGCAAGAATTACTTGCTATGAGTGATATTGTTAGTATGCATGTTCCTGAAAATGCAACGACAATTAAAATGATTGGCAAATCTGAAATTGATATGATGAAATCGGGTGCAATTTTAATTAATGCTTCCCGTGGCAGTGTGATCGATATTGATGCGCTTACTCAAGCTTTAGAAGCCAATAAACTTAGTGGTGCAGCAATTGATGTATTTCCAACCGAACCTGCTAGCAACAGTGATCCATTTGAATCACCACTGTGTAAATTTGATAATGTCATTATTACTCCCCATATTGGCGGTTCAACTAGCGAAGCTCAAGAAAACATTGGTATTGAAGTAGCGACAAAACTAGCTAAATACTCAGACACGGGAGCTACACTTTCTGCAGTTAATTTCCCTGAGGCTTCATTACCAATTCCAGCGAAGGGCTCTAGTCGTTTTATCAATATTCATCATAATCAACCTGGTGTATTAACGGCAATTAATACTTTATTTGCAGAACAAGGACTCAACATATCTGCGCAATATTTACAAACCGATCCTAAAATTGGTTATGTTGTTATTGATATTGATAGAGTAGAACAAAGCAAAGCCGAAGAGTTATTAATTAAATTAAAAAATGTAGAAGGTACCATTCGCGCTAGACTATTATTTTAATTTATCTTATCGATATGCTCGGATGATTATTTTTTAAAAAATTTAATGAATAAAAAATGTTAGAGCGCATATCTATAATTTCGGAAATGGCTCAAGGCTATTAAAGACTCAAAGCTTATTATTAAACCAATTTTAATAAGCTTTGATATTCATTATTAAATTTAATGTAAACTTTGATCTGTATTCTTTCTAAGATTGTTTATTTTGAGTTTTTTACTTGTCTAATGGCTTTACTTTTATAACTTTAATACCCTTTTCAATTAATGCATCATAGAATTTATCATCTAAATTATCGTCTGTAATGATGGTATCGACTGCACTTAAATCGCACACCACATTTGGACTGCGTCTTCCAAATTTTGAAGAATCCGCTAATAAGATTAATTTCGCAGCCGCTTTACTCATTGCAACACTGCCATGATAGCTTTCATTAAATGTGGTAACCCCACCAACTAAATCTACGCCATCTGCACCCATAAAAAGTTTATCAAACGTGTAGGATTCAAAAGCGGCAATGGCGGATGCATTATTGCTATGGAATGAAGCTGATTTACGACGAAATGTTCCACCCGTTAAGATAATAGTTTGGTCATTATCATTCGCAACCAGTTCATTTACCATATGTAGACTATTGGTCATAATAGTCAGATTATTGAATCTAGCAAGCATAGGGATCATTTGGGCAACTGTACTACCTGCATCAAAAATGATTGAATCACCTTCATGGATCAATTTAGAGGCTTCTTCAGCAATCGCTTTTTTTTGAGCTGTATTAATGTAAGTTTTATGATCGATGGCTCTGTCACCAATTTCACGGTTTAGCATAGCTCCACCATAAGTACGCAAAACTAAACCACTTTCATAAAGTTGTGTAAGATCTTTACGGATAGTTGTGCCAGTAGTTTTAAAGTGTTCAACTAGTTCATCAACACTAACTTGGCCATGATTTTGCAAGTATTCTAAAATAGCTGTCTGTCTTTGCCTTACCTTCATGCTTGGATCCCATCATTATTAGTGTATAAAAATTTTTATTTTATATAATTATTATACTTTATAATGAAAGAAAATACTTTTCAAAATAAAAGTTAATTTTCATTTATTGGTAGTCAAAGCGACAGTTAATGCACTTTGTGAAGATGGCTCATTAGGAAATACCTTTTCAGGTATAATATCTAAAACTGACAATCCATGTAATTGTGAGATAGGTTTGGGTATAGCAAAAACCGTAATTCCTTTCATAATAACAGAATCAATGACTATCTGGTTTTCATCTAAAGAAATTGCAATTAATACTCTGGGTTTAAAACGTTTATTTTTACTACGACCAACTCCCAAGTACATACCTTTTTTCAAGGATAAAAAAGCATGATTAAAACGGCGTATTTGAAACCAACTAAAAATAATTTGGATACACCACGCAATCAATGCCATGATAATTAGCGTATTGGTCATATTCATAATTTGTCCATTTTATATAAGTTAAATAATAAAGTGCGGTAAGTTTTAAATTAACTTATCGCACTTTTTTCTAATTAAAACATCACTTGACCACCCGTTATATTAATTGATTGTCCAGTGCAATAAGAAGCTTTATCACTAGCATAAAATAATAATACATTAAGTACATCTTGATAATCACATCCACGTTTAAGTGGGACTTTATCAATATAAACTTGCTCAACTTGATCTTCTGCAATACCTAATTTTTTAGCATATTGAGGTATTAATGATTGGAACATTGGCGATTTTAATAAATTACCTAACATTAATGAGTTCACTGTAATTCCATAATCAGCAAGATCCAGCGCCAGTGATTGAGTTAACCCAACGCCACCAAATTTAGCTGCGCTGTATCCTGAATTATGTTTACTGCCCACTTTACCTGATTTAGAGTTAATTTGAATAATTCGACCAGGGATTTTATGATTTACCATTAATTTAGCAAATTCACGTGCACATAAGAAATAACCAGTTAGGTTTACATTCACTGATAGTTGAAAATCACTTAATACGAAATTAGTAATTGGCGCAGCTTTAGCAACACCAGCGCTGTACACCATTAAATCCGCACGTTTAAAAGTATCATTAACATCATTTGCTAACTGAATAACACTCCCTTCATTTGTTGCATCAACGCCAAAACCTTTAGCAGTACCTGCACCGTGTTTTTGGTTTATCTCATCTGCAACTTTATTAGCGTTTGCGATATTTAAATCGGCAACGGCAACCTTGTATCCAGCATCAGCAATACCCTTACATAAAAATTCACCTAAAGTTTGACCACCACCTACAATAACTGCTACTTGTTTCATCTTTTATGTTCCTTAATTATTTAAAATTTTAATTTCATCACCTACAAAAAGTTTTTCAGGGATTTCACCTTTTACATGCACCGTTCCTGGTAATTCAGCTTGACTATTACCATCAAACCTTATTGTGATATGTCCTAATTGTTGGAAATTAACATTTGCTACATCACCTACTGCGGTAATGTTATAAATATGACTACCTAAATGAATCACTTGCCCGACTTGCAAATCCTGCTTTAAAACATCATGACTATGAATAAAGCAGTAATCGGCTAAATCGGCAGGTGCACCGGTTTTAAATAGAATTAGCATGCCATTGGCTAATGCTTCTGACGCAAATTCACCAATTTGATTAATGTTTGATTGATAGATAACATCTGACATTCTTAACCTTCTTATTTTCTGTACTAAAAACTCATTTCTATTGCTATTGTTAGCTTAAAACGGGATTCACAATCCCATTTTTAATCGGTTTATTGATAGATAAATAATGAAACGCCCCAAGCAATTAATACGGTTGGCGCGCCTGTTAAAAAGCGGCTAACAAGTACCGAAGGGACACCAACTCTGACGGTATCTTGTTTAGCTTCTGCCAGTGACAAACCAACCGGTATAAAGTCACATGCTGCTTGCGCATTAATGGCAAATAATGCAGGCAAAGCGAGATGAGGAGGAATATTACCCAGCCCTATTTGCACCCCGACTAAAGTACCAATAACTTGTGCAATAACTGCGCCTGGTCCTAAGAACGGTGAAAGTAAAGGGAAAGAACAGATTAGGGCTAATATAACTAGACCGAGTGGATTATTAGCTAATGGCACTAGACCATGTGCGATAAAGTCACCAAGACCAGATGCGATGATAATTCCGATTAATGCCGATACAAACGCCATAAAAGGAAGGATGGTTTTAAGTACGGTATCAATAGTATCACGACCAGCTTGGAAGAAAACGGCAACACCCGATCCCATTCCGATACCGATTTTTGCTAATAAACCATCACTTTGTTCAGTGATTTTTTTGCTGCTATCATATTCTTTGAATTCAGAAGTGGCTTTACTTGCCTGAGATGCGGCTTGGTTAACTACATCACCCTCTTTTTCAATTAATGTGATATTGTTTGGTTTTACTGATGAAACATAGATATCTTCAACAATATATTGAGCAAGAGGCCCCGATTTTCCAGTTGCATGAATATTAATCGTTGGTATACGATTTTTTGGATAAATACCACAACGCAATGTTCCTCCGCAATCAATAACAGCCACGCCAATTTCTTCTTTAGGTGGCTCACCCTCTTTAAAACCATCAATTGCTTGCCAGCCTGTTAATTGAGTGAGTGTGTCAACTATTGCAGGTCTTGTACCAGCTGCAATATAGACGATTTTTTTTCCTGCAATGATAGGTAGTTCTAAAGGCCCACCCCAACCAGATTCACCTTTTTCTATACGAATAAATTTAGCCATTTTGTGTTCCTCACCTTGTTATAAATGCACTTTTCTATCTAATTTAATGCCCATTTTTCTTTCAAAAATGGCAGTACAAAAGTCTGTGATCCAACCTCTAAAAAAGTTAGTACCTAAACCGACAAGGAAATAGCTAACCGCTAAAGGACCTAACGGTAAATTTAAAGTGGTTAAGCCAGCAGCCACCCCTAAATAAACAAAAAGTTCACCAGGGTTAACATGAGGAAATAAACCATTCATTGAATGACAACTATAAGATGAAGCGGCGTAATAACTTGGTTTGTAAAACTCTGGCATAAAGCGACCTAAACTTAATGTCATTGGGTTACAAAACACAAAAGTACCGATTAACGGTAAAATTAAATAACGAGAAACAGGATTACCAGCACAAGCTTGAGCTAAACGTTCAATACGTTCTTGCCCAATAAATTTAATAAGTGCGTTCATCACAACTAATAATGAAATTAATAATGGTAAAATCGACGTTACCATCCCTACAAAAACTTTGCCTCCTTCTTGGAATAAACCAATAAACCATTCGGCACCAAATGAAATAGCATCAATCATAATGTCTCCTATTGAGTTAAATTTCGATTGAATACTATCAACATCAAAAATAAATAACTTTTAACTAGATCACATTTTGAAATATTTTCTTTCATTGTGAAAGAAAATAATTAAAAAATAATCAAAAAAGGAAAGGATGTATGAAACGATTATTATCCATAGATTATTAAAATAGCAGCGATAGCCAACAATAGCTTATTTTGATTGGACTTTGATTACCAGTTAGCGTAATTTGTAAATACACACTCATTTTGTTTTTCAACTTAAGGAGAATATCATGGCTAAAAGTATTACCTCGTCTAAATCTAAAAAAGCAGCTAGCGCGAAGAAACTACAGCAAGCGGCAATTTTGTTTCCTACTGATTTAGGTCAAAAAGCATCAAAAGATATTTCCGGCGCAATGAACTCTGTATTAGCAGATGTATTTGCATTATATTTAAAAACTAAAAACTTTCATTGGCATGTAAGTGGCCCTCATTTTCGTGATTATCATTTAATGTTAGATGATCACGGTGACGAATTATTCGCCATGACCGATCCCATTGCTGAACGTGTGCGTAAATTAGGTGGTACAACATTGCGCTCTATTGGCCACATATCAAAATTACAAAGTATTTCTGATAATGATGCAGATTTTGTTGAGCCGTCAGATATGATTGCTGAACTCTGCCAAGATAATATTAAACTTACTACTCGTATGCGTGTTGCACATGATATTTGTGATAAATATAACGATTCGGCAACAGCAAGTTTAATTGAAGAGTGGATTGATCAAACTGAAAAACGAGCTTGGTTTTTATTTGAAACCAGTCGTAAATTGGATTCTTCAGGCCACTAAAAATTTAGTAATGTTGAGTCATTATCCCTAATAAGAGACACATTATTGTGTCTCTTTATCTTTCGATTAAGGGGAATTACAAATGAATAAAAAAATAGCCGTACTTGTTGGTAGTTTACGTAAAGATTCTTTCAATTTAAAAGTAGCTAATATATTTAAACAAATCGCACCACAATCACTTTCACTGGATATCATTGAAATAGGCGATTTGCCTTTTTATAATGAAGATATTGATACAGATACACCACCCAAATCCTATGATCGTTTTCGTCAAGAAATTGCCAATTGTAATGGTGTAATTTTTGTTACCCCAGAATATAACCGAGGTTTACCTGCGGTAATTAAAAATGCTTTGGATGTGGGCTCTCGTCCTTATGGTAAAAGCGTGTGGTCAAAAAAACCTGCTGCGGTAATTTCTGTATCACAAGGCGCTATAGGTGGCTTTGGTGCTAATCATCAATTACGACAATCATTAGTTTTTCTTGATATGCCAACATTACAGCAACCTGAAGCATATATCGGTAATATTAATAACGCTTTTGATGAAAATGGGAATATGAACGAGAAAACCAAAGAGTTTCTTTCCATTATTATCAACAGTTATGCACATTGGGTTGAAAAGTTAAGTTAATTATGTTTTATTGAGTACCCACAGTTCTGATTAACTGTGGGTTTATTTTGCAATTGATAAAGTTTCTAAATGACAACAATATTTTTTCCAACCAATCAACAACAATTATTAAACCGCGCCCAATTAGTTGCGGGGTATACGTTTGGTGAAATAGCACATTACCTTGATATACCAGTACCGAATAATCTTAACAAGCAAAAAGGCTGGGCAGGTAATCTTATTGAGACCTTTTTAGGTGCTAATGCTGGAAGTAAAGCTGAACGCGATTTTGCTAATTTAGGCATAGAACTCAAAACGATTCCAATCGACAAGCAAGGTAAACCATTAGAAACCACCTTTGTTAGTGTTGCTCCTTTAATGGCCAATCATGGAGTGATTTGGGAAACAAGTCATGTCAAATATAAACTAAGTAAAGTGCTTTGGATCCCAATTGAAGGGGAAAGAACCATCCCTCTTGCAGATAGAAAAGTAGGACACCCTATATTATGGACGCCAACGAATGAACAAGAACAACAGCTTAGGCAAGATTGGCAAGAATTGATGGATATGATTGCACTAGGTCAAGTGGAAAAAATAACTGCTCGCTATGGTACTTATTTACAAATCAGACCTAAAGCGGCAAATGGAAAAGCATTGACTGAAGCTATTGGTGAAAATGGACAAATTATTCTAACCCGTCCAAGAGGTTTCTATCTTAAAAAATCATTTACTTTACAGATATTACAAAACTCAACTCATTCTGTTATTCAAAAATAACAATAATTCAATTTCCCTTCCCTAAACTTTCAAATTTTTAACATTACAAATTACTACTTTTTTATATCACATTAAAAGATATTTCTTTTATTTTGCAATAAAATCAAACCTGAATCACATTTCTTCACATTTGTGATTTACTTCGATTATTTGTGAATATAAATTCATCTAAACATTTGTGAAGCAACAAGAGAATTTGTGAAAGAGGTGAGATATGAACTTTATATTAGCTGGCCATGGAAACATTGCTATTGAAATGAAGAAGACTATTGAAATGATAGCTGGAGAATATACAAACCTACATGCGATTACTTTTCAATTAGGTGAGGGTATTGAGACTTTAAAAGATAAATATCTAAAAATCATTAGTCAATCAACTGAGCAACCATTCATTATTATTACTGATATCTTTTCCGGTAGCCCCTATAACGCAGCGGCAATGTTAGCAATGCAAAATGGCAATATTGAAGTCATCAGTGGCTTATCTTTACCACTTTGTTTAGCGTTATTACATATTGATTACTCCTCGATCAGCTTAGAAGAAACGTTTGAACAACTTAACGACATGAAAGCTGATTTCATCAAATCTTTCAGTCAACTATCCAAAAACATCGCTAAACATGAGGAGTTTTAAATGATTATAAATTTAGTTCGTATTGATGACCGTTTAATACATGGTCAAGTCACGACTGTTTGGACCAAAGAAGCCAAAGCAGAAAGAATAATTGTTGTTAGTGATGAAGTGGCTAATGACGAAATTCGTTCCACTTTAGTTAAACAAGCGGCTCCTCCTGGAATTAAAGTTTCTGTAGTGAGTATTGCTAAAGCGGCGGCAGTTTATAAAAACCCAAAATATGAAAATGATACGGTGTTTTATCTTTTTACTAACCCAACGGATGTCATGCGATTGATTAAAGAAGGAGTGCCAATTAAAAGTATCAATATTGGCGGTATGTCTTTCAAAACTGGCAAAAAGCAGATTACAAAAGCTGTTTCATTAGATGAAAACGACGTATCAGCATTTAGAAAAATGCATGAGATGGGCGTTGATCTGTCTCTGAAAGTGGTCATTACCGATCCGACAGTCGATTTTATCAAATTGCTTGACCAAGAATTTCCATATTAACAACCATCATTAGCAATAAATAAGGAGGTAGAAAATGGAAATTTCATTATTTCAAATTGTATTAATTTTTATTTTTTCTTGTATCACAGGAATGGGAAGTGTACTTGATGAGTTTCAAACTCATCGACCATTAATTGCTTGTACCGTAATAGGTTTAATTTTAGGTGATATAAAAACAGGTATTATTTTGGGAGGTACACTTGAATTGATAGCATTAGGTTGGATGAATATTGGAGCCGCTCAATCACCCGATTCAGCACTCGCTAGTGTCATATCAGCAATTTTAGTTGTCGTTGGTAAACAAGATATTCAAACCGGAATTGCAATCGCCCTACCCGTTGCGGCCGCTGGGCAAGTTTTAACGGTATTTGCAAGAACCATCACTGTTGCCTTTCAACATGAAGCGGATAAAGCCGCTGAAAAAGTTCAATTCCAAAAAATAGAGTTTTTACATTTCAGCGCCCTTTTTGTACAAGCATTGCGAGTTGCAATACCTGCAACTTTAGTTGCTATTTATGTTGATGCAAATACCGTCAAGAGCTTATTAAATCTATTACCAGATATTGTGACGGGAGGTCTTGCTGTAGCCGGTGGTTTTATTGTTGTGGTTGGTTATGCAATGGTCTTGAACATGATGATGGTTAAATATCTGGCACCTTTCTTCTATTTAGGGTTTGTTCTTGGTGGGTATTTGAATTTTAGTTTACTGTCATTTGGCATTTTAGGCGTCATTTTTGCCATTATTTATGTTCAATTAAATTCTAAATTTAATACAACTAAAAGTAATGAAAAAAATATTAATGTCGTGACTAATAACCATTCAATCATTGCTGATGATGAATTAGATGATTAATAAGTAAAGGGTTTTATTATGAAAGAAGAGTTAAATACTATACAAAAGAAAGATATTGTCAGTACATTTATTCGATCTAATTTTCAACAAGCATCTTTCAATTATGAACGAATTCATGCCTTAGCTTTTTGTGTCGATATGATTCCGACAATCAAACGAGTATACAAAACAGAAGAAGAGCAACGAGAAGCATTAAAAAGACATCTAACATTCTTCAATACAACGCCTGCAATGTGTGGACCTGTTCTTGGCGTCACTATGGCAATGGAAGAAGCCAGAGCAAATGGTGCTGATATTTCTGATGGCACTATTAACAGTTTGAAAGTTGGTCTTATGGGACCTTTAGCTGGTGTGGGAGATCCATTAGTTTGGGGTACATTGCGCCCTATTACCGCAGCTCTTGGTGCGTCATTAGCACTTACGGGAAATATCGCTGGTCCATTATTGTTTTTTATTCTCTTTAATTTAATTCGAATTGCGATGAAATGGTATGGCTTAACCTATGGGTTATCAAAAGGAATCGGAATTGTTAAAGATCTATCTGGTAATATTCTCCCAAAATTAACTGAAGGTGCGTCTATTTTAGGGTTATTCATAATGGGCGTATTAGTCACTAAATGGACCTCGATTAATGTCCCACTTATTGTGTCACAAACTACCGGCATTAATGGTGAAGAGGTCATTATGACAGTTCAAGGCATTCTTAACGATCTGGTACCAGGATTACTCCCTTTAGCATTAACACTGTTAATGATGAAATTATTGAGAAAAAAAGTTAGTCCAATAACTTTAATCTTTGCATTATTTGCGGTAGGCATTATTGGCTATGGTTTAGGTATTCTTGGTTAAAACGATAGATTCAAAATAAAAACTTAACCGCCCCAAATTAATCAACAGGTTCAAAGTCATTACATAATAATCTAATAAAACAGATTGTTACCTAGAAATACAGATACTTTGAACCTTTTTAGCTAAGCAAATTTAATCAATTTTAAAAATAAGAGGAATATATGAAAACTTATGCAGTTAGGCTATATGGAAAAAATGATTTGCGATTGGAGTCATTGGAACTTCCAAAAATTACTGATGATGAAATTCTAGTGACAGTCATTGTTGATAGTATGTGTATGTCTTCATTAAAATTAGCCAATCAAGGTGAACATCATAAAAAGACGCCACCTGATTTAAAAAATAATCCCATCATTATTGGCCATGAATGTTGTGGTGAAATTATAGAGGTTGGAAAAAAATGGCAGCATAAATTTAAGCCCGGGCAAAAGTATGTTGTTCAAGCCAATTTGCAACTGACGGATAGTCCATATTGCGTAGGATACTCCTATCCTTATACTGGTGGTTGCGCAACTTACATGATAATCAACCATGATGTATTAAAACAAGACTGTTTGATTCCTTATAATGGACAAACTTATTTCGAAGGTGCATTAATTGAACCTTTATCATGTATTATTGGTGCATTCAATGCTAACTTTCATTTAAAACCGAATAGTTATGAACATAACATGGGTATAAAACCTAATGGTAATCTGATTATTTTAGGTGGTACTGGTCCGATGGGAATGTTGGCAATAGATTATGCATTAGGTGGTCCTATTGCACCGAAAAAGATTGTCGTAACAGGTCGCAGTAAAGAAAAAATAGAACACTTAAAAACCCTTTACCAATCTCGCAATGGTATTGAATTAGAATTTGTGGATATCTCTACGACCGATGATCAAGTCGCCCTATTGAAAAATAAATCAACAACTGGCTCTTTCGATGATGTTTTTGTATTTTTACCTTCGCAAGAGTTAGTTCAACTCGCATCTCAGTTATTGGCAAGTGATGGTTGCCTTAACTTTTTTGCAGGCCCACAAGATAAAAACTTTTCTGCTGAAATTAACTTCTACGATGTCCATTATAATTTTACCCATATCGTTGGTACTTCAGGTGGTAATACCAATGACATGCGCGAAGCAGTTAAACTTATCGAATCAGGCTCTGTTGATGTGGCAAAAATCGTATCGCACATTATGGGTATTGATCAAGCGAGTAAAATTACCCAAATACAAGACCAGATTAAAGGAGGAAAAAAACTAGTTTATATTCACAAAAAGTTTGATCTTAAAAATTTAGAATCCTTAAATCAAGATGTGAATGATGTAGCTTTACAGAAGATATTATCTAAAAATCATGGCATTTGGTCAAAAGAAGCCGAAGATTATGTTTTAAAATATTTTCCTAATATCGATTCTTAATTTTTTGGTATACTCTACTCACTTCAAGTTGTCATACAAAAATGACTTCTTGATGTGAATAAAAATACAGAGTTTTTTAATAACTAAAAATAATAAGATAACGCTACTATGATTAATCAAAATTTTCAAAACAACGAGTTTGAACAACACAAAATATTAATTAAGATCGCTCAGTTGTATTATGAAGAAAATAAAACTCAATCAGAAATAGCAAAAATAGTAAATATACATCGTTCAAGCATTAGTCGAATGTTAAAAACAATACGCGAGCTAGGTATTGTTTCGATTTCAATTAATTATAATTTATTACCCGATATTGCGTTAGAAGAAAAAATTTGTAATAAATATCAATTAAAACAAGTTATTGTCGTACCAGTTAACCTTGATATAGACAATGAAAGTAAAAATCAGATTGTTTGTAATGTCGCTTCAACTGTTCTACTCAAAAATATTACTGATAATGATGTGATTGGTGTGTCTTGGGGGCGAACGATCAATTATATTGTTAATAGCTTAAAAAATGATAATGCTACATTCGAAAACGTTACTATCGTACCAATGATTGGCGGCCCTTCTGGCAAGATCGAAACAAAATACCATGTAAATAATATAGCTTATAAACTTTCGGATAAACTTAAAAGTAACGCGATATTAATTGACTATCCTGCTATCGTCGATACCGCTAATTTAAAAACTGAAATTGAAAAAACTCTGCATATGAAAGAACTCAATAATTGGTGGAGTAAAATTACCGTTGCTTTATTTAGTATAGGCTGTCCTGCAATATCCAAAAACTCCATTTGGTATGGTTTTTATGGTGAACTTTTTCAAAAAATTACCAACAAAAAAATTGTTGGGGATATTTTGTCACGATTTTATGATAAAAACGGTAAGGAATTACAAACGCCTTTTCATGATCAAATCATTGGTGTTACCTTAGACAACCTCAAAAAAATCCCTTTAAAAATATGTGCAAGCGGTGATGCGGAGAAACTCAAAAGTTTGATTGCTGCATTAAATGCAAATTATATCGATATACTAGTCATTAGCGATGAAATGGCCAATCAATTAGCTAATTAATCATTAAATAAACTGATATATAAGTAATACACATTAAAATAAAACTTCATTTCAATTTTTTATAAACGATTTTTCTTTTTTGTGATTCTATTAACAGATTCTTTGACAGTTAACCTAGATAATCATTTGTATATTTACTATTTCATCTTTTTACTTTTCATTAAGGAAAAATTATGTGTCGATTAATTATAAAAAATGGATTATCTATTGGTCTATTCTCCCTTACGGCTAGTTTTGGTGTTTTGGCATCGCCTTCATTTTCCCCTGTTACTTTAGAAAAATTAAATATTCCTAATAAACAATGTAATGTCATAGACTATGGAGCTGAAGCAACAGGTATTTGGTATGATACAAAAGCATTTCAAGATGCTATCGACGATTGTGCTCAAAAAGGCGGAGGTAAAGTTATTGTTCCTGCGGGTTATTACTTATCAGAACCACTTTTTTTAAAAAGTAATATTGAATTCCATTTAGAAAAAGGTGCTGTTTTACAAGCTTCCGCTGAAGAAAGTGCTTATCATCCCACAGAAGAACAACAAAAATGGTCGGGATCATCTAAATTATGGCCACTAGCAGATAAATGGATTGCATTTATTAATGTTGCAGAAGAAAAAAATATAGCTATCACTGGCGAAGGTATTATTGATGGGCAAGGTTCGACTCTTTTAGAAAAGTATCGCGCTACAACTCGTAAAGCTGGCAAAAAAGGACCAACTAATCGCCCTCGTCTTCTTTTTTTTAAAGACTCTAGTAATATCTTAGTTGAGGATGTCACCATACAAAATTCACCAAGTTTCCATGTGGTTTTTAATAATGTGGAAGATATTACTATTAACAAAACAACCATATCCGCTCCAGCTTGGTGGCAAAATACTGATGCAATTGATCCTATGAATAGTCGAAGAGTCAGCATAACCAAAAATAATATTAGTGTTGGCGATGATCACGTTGCAATAAAATCAACAATAAGCAACCTTAGCCATGATTTTTATATTGCTGAAAATAACTTTATGCTTGGGCGAGGATTATCTATTGGCTCAGAAACGAACGGCGGTGTGAGCAATCTACTTGCTGAAAATAATACCTTCACCGATGCAATGTATGGTATTCGAATAAAATCTCCTCGAGGTAAAGGTGGAGAAGTCAAAGATATTCAATACAACAACACCACAATGATAAATGTAAAAACACCCATTGTACTTTCAGCTTATTATAAAGGAGGGCCTACAACTAAAGATGCGAGAATTAAAGCATTGCAAGAAGGGGAATTTGCTGGTGGATTTATGTTAGGCGATCAAATCTATCCTGCTGATAATGAACAACCGAAAGAGTATAAAGAAAACGAAACACCATACTTTAATAACATAAGCTTTAATAATCTTACTGTAAAAGGTAAAAGCAATTATGCTGGTTTTATTATTGGAACTCCTGAAAAACCATTTGATAATATTAAATTTTCAAATATCAATATTGAATCTGAAAGTGGTTTTAAAATTCGTAATGCATCGGTAGAGTTTAGTAAAACGGTAATTAAAGTAGAAAAAGGATCTGATATTATTAAAGAAAAAGGTAGCCAAATAACTAACCAATAATAATATTGGTGTATTGATTTTGATTTAACTAATAAAGAGCTAACAAAAGATATCGTTACCGATTTTGATAAAATGTCAAATCGACAATCAAAACTGGTAACGATTATTTCTTCTATTTTGAATTATTTTTACAAATAAATGTTAATAAACTCAAGTAAGAGTTATCAAAAAAAGTAAATCAATTGGGATGTTTGCTGGCAATCATTAAGATCATATCACTGTCTGAAATAACTTTGATTTAAAAAGTATGGCTATAATATCTTTTTCAATTTCTACCCATTTTATAACCCATTTATCATATTTAAAACTTATTGAAATGATATAGACTCCTGAATTATTTTTACAGATAAACATTAATAAACTCAAGTAAGAGTTATCTAAAAAAGCAAATCAATTGTTACTAGCAATCGTTAAGATCATATCACTGTCTGAAATAACTTTGATTTAAAAAGTATGGCTATAATATCTTTTTCAATTTCTACTTATCTTATAACCCATTTCTCATATTCAAAAATTACTGAAATGATATAGACTTATGAATTATTTTTACAAATAAACATCAATAAACTCAATTAAGAGTTATCTAAAAAAGACAATCAATAAAATATTTGCTGACAACAATGGGGATAATGTCACTGCCTGAAATAACTTTAATTTAAAAAGTATAGTTATACTATCTTTTTCAATTTCTACCCATCTTATAACCCATTTATCATATTCAAAACTTATTGAAATGATATAGACTCCTGAATTATTTTTACAAATAAACATCAATAAACTCAATTAAGAGTTATCTAAAAAAGACAATCAATAAAATATTTGCTGACAACAATGGGGATAATGTCACTGCCTGAAATAACTTTGATTTAAAAAGTATGGCTATAATATCTTTTTCAATTTCTACTTATCTTATAACCCATTTATCATATTTAAAACTTATTGAAATGATATAGACTCCTGAATTATTTTTACAAAAACTTCAATAAACAAAAATAATTATTATCTAAAAAAGGTCAATTGATAATCTTTAATTAAGATAACTATTTGCTTCTAATTGATTATTTATCTGTTACATTTGCTAATTTGTGATCCAAAACACAAAATGAAATATCGTTTCATTTATAATGATCCTCAATTTTATTATTATGTTTTGGAGTGGAAACATGGATCTTTTTCTAAATATATTTGGTCAGCCAGCTATCATTATTGCATTAGTAGCTTTTATCGGTCTGGTATTACAGAGAGCCAAAATTTCTAAAATTATTACTGGAACACTACTTTCGTTTATTGGTTTTGTATTAATCAAGACTGGCGGAAAAATCTTAGGTGGTGTGTTAATTATGTTTAGTAACATGTTTACTCACGCGTTTGGAATGCATGGCGTAGTACCAAGTAATGAAGCCATTACCGCATTGACAATGGAATCACTTGGCACGAGCGCTGCTTTTATCCTCTTTTTTGCGATGATCATTAATCTGCTATTAGCAAGATTTACTCGCTTTAAATCGATTTATTTATCACTGCATTTAGTGCTATTTATGGCATTTTCGTTCACTGCCGTATTACAAGGTATGGGCTATAATGGCTATATAATTGTTGCTACTGGCGCAATTATTATTGGGCTTTATATGGCGATATTTCCAACTTTACTCTCTAAATTCAGCCGTAACATAATAGGCAACAATGATTATTGTATTGCTCATGCAGGGACTATTTCATATTTGATAGGTTCTTATTTAGGTTCATTGTTAGGAAATAAAAAAAATGATATTGAAAATATCAAAATAAACGATCGTTTTAGTTTTTTAAGACAGTCTGATGTGGCGACTTTTATTACCATGTTTGTCTTACTATGTTTATCTGGTGCGTTTTCTTCTGCTGATTATTTAAAAGATATTCTTAAAAATAACACGTTCATTATTTTTGCACTAGAACAATCAGCTATTTTTGCTGGCGGTTTATATATTGCTAAAAAAGGAGTAGCCATTTTTACTGAAGAAATTATTCCAGCTTTTAAAGGATTTGCTCAAGTTGTCGCACCCGGTTGTGTACCTGCAGTCGACCCTATGGTGTTATTTGATAAAGCACCAAATTGTGTATTGGTTGGTTTCATTGTGAGTTTCTTTACTGAAATAGCCTGCGTTGTTGTTTTCCCTTTTGTTGGCTTACCAATTATTATTCCAGGAATTATGGCAAGCTTTATCACAGGTGGAACCGCGGCTATTTTTGGTAATTCAACTGGCGGAGCGCGAGGTGCAATAATTGCTGCTTTTATTAATGGGTTATTGTTATGTATATTACCTGCCCTAGCGTTACCTCTTTTTGCATTTCTAGGTGTGGAAGGTGTTACATTTGCCGATCCTGACTTTACCAGTTTGTCGTTGATCACCGAATTTGTAGTGAAATTGTTTAATTAGTATTAAAAGCACTTTCGCTTTTATCAAGTTAAGCGTGAATGATTTGTTAAAAGTCTGCCTAATAAGCAGACTTTTTAATGATTAATTCATTCAATATTAAACATTAATATTTTTGAATTTCTTTGATAATTATAGAGTTGTTTCTTTTTAATTGGCAGATCATCCACTTCTGCGGGATTAAACCCTTTTTCTCTGAACCAGTGAATACTACGGGTAGTTAATACAAATATTTTTTCTAACCCTAAGTTATTTGCGCTTTCTGTGATCTTTTGAATTAATAAATCACCACGAGACGAATTACGATAGTCAGGATGGATCGCTACACAGGCCATTTCACCCATTTTTTCGTCTAGATAAGGGTAAAGAGCGGCGCAACCAATTGTCATATTATCACGTTCAATAATTGTGAATTTATCTATTTCCATCTCTAATTGTTCACGTGAACGCTTAACTAAAACACCTTGCTCTTCTAATGGTCGGATGAGTTCTAATATGCCACCAATATCGTTAATGGTAGCTGAACGAATCTGTTCTGAGTGCTCCATCGAAACTTGTGTTCCAATACCATCACGAGAAAAGAGTTCTTGTAAAATAGAGCCATTAACTAAATAACTTACCAAATGGCTTCGTCTAACTCCACATCGGCATGCTTTAGAGGCTGCTCGCAAAAAGCGGGCTTCGCTTGATAAATGTTTACCTTGTTGCTCTTTGTTATTTACATAATTATCCGCATCAATAGGGTAAAGGTCGGTAATAACTCGACCATTTTCATCAAGAACACCCTGTTCTGCACAAAAACTGATTAGTTTATCGGCCTTTAAGCGAATGGCAACTTCAGCAGCAACATCTTCAGATGCTAAATTAAAACTTTCGCCTGTTACCGAAACACCTACAGGACCAAGCAGTACAATAGAGCCTCGTTCTAGTTGTTCTTCAATGGCTTCGTTATTTATGCGACGAATTTTACCTGTATGGCAATAATCAACACCGTCATCAACACCCAATGGTTGAGCAATGACAAAATTACCACTGACTACACTAATATGAGCGCCTTGTAATGGTGTATTATTTAAACTCATTGATAAACTTGCGGTTATGTTGAGTTGCAATAGGCCTGTAACTTGCTTGATGATATCTAATGTTGCTGCATCAGTGATACGGGTATTTTTATGATATTTAGGTACAATGTTATGATTTTTTAACGATGCATCAATTTGATTACGTGCACCATTAACAATAACAAGTTTAATACCGAGGCTGTAGAGCAATCCAATATCACTAATAATACTTGAATAATTATCGCTTCTAAGGACCGCTCCAGTAAGTAAAATCACAAATGTTTTACCATGATGTGCATTTATATAAGGTACTGAATGTCTTAAACCTTCAACTAATTCAGTTGTACGCTCTTTCATTTTTATAACCTTTCATGACTGAATATTTATTCATTATTTGTGTATTTTTATGTATTTTTGTTTTAATCGCAAGCAGTTTTTAAAAAATAATTCAGAAAGGTATTTTTACTAATATAATAATAAAGAACTTAAATTATCAATTTGAAATAATTTATTTTTCAAATGTAGTTTATTTAGTGAATATAAAAAAAGAACATACCAATAACTGCATGCCCTTAATATCAGAGTATTTTGTTAAATTAATAATTTAACTTTATCGGCTCTTTTAGGAAAATTTAATATTTTCGGTAATATATTAATACAGCTATCGCTAATAATATCCTTAAATCGGCAATATTTGTATCGCATAACACAAACTTAGATTTGTTGATATCTGACCATTGAAATAAGCTAAATAACGATAAAGGATAACCCGCTAAAAATATACATACAACCTTTTGCAGGTCGAGTTGATTGAAAAACGCCTTCAAATGCAATTGCAAGATAAAAAGATGAATAATAGATTTTTTATAAATTTTAAATAGTTATTTTTCTTATTATTAATGAAAAATACCACTTTATTGAGTGGTATTTATTAAAAGGGTATTAGATTAGTTTTGCAACATATGAAGTATATTACTAAGTATTAGCTCTTCATCTTGTTCAACATTAACGATATGGTGAGCGGCATCATGATATAACGGTAATCGATCTGCCAACACTTTTTCCATTTCATCAACAATAGATAGACCTGTTAATGATGGTCGCTGAGCAACATTAGGATCTTTCATTAAACGTGCAGCTAATGTTGCAGCTGTGGCTGATAAAAAAATGACGGTACCATTTTGTCTCATAAATTTGCGATTGTGATCGGCCAGTACCATTCCTCCACCTGTTGCAATGACTCGATTTGGCTTAGTTGTATCAATTAAAATCTGGCTTTCTCTGGCTCTAAAACCTTCCCAACCTTCTTTTTCAACAATTTCAGCTACTGTTTTTTGAGTAGTCTCAAGCAAATGACAATCGGTATCAATGAAAGAAAACGATAGCTTATTTGCAAGCATTTTTCCCATTGTTGTTTTACCAGCTGCTCTGGCACCTACTAAAAAAATAGTATTATTCATATTGAGTCCTGTCCTTTCGAATTTACAGCTTACAGAATATACCGTCTATGCTAGTGACTCACTCTAAATTTTGCAATATTTTTTTACATAATAGTACATCATTTTAAAAGTTATTGATTTTTATAATATAAGTCAATAAATCCTAGCTCATAACTGTAAATAATATTTTACAAACTTTTTTAAAAATATCTCTTAGCTTAAATGTTGGTTGTATTATATTTTGTTAACACAATTTTTCTAAACCACGAAAATATAGCTCTGTCGCAATAGATTGATGTAATCGCCACTGAATGATATCAAGTTCTGGATTCACTTTTTTGAACTCTTCATAGGTCAAAAAATAGCGAATAGTACTACTACCAACCCGATCATTAATACTATTAATAATAATATTTACTTTATCAGTTCGAAGTTTTTTCAATTCTTGCATTGCTGTAACAACATATTGAGGAACAGGAACAGTACCCTTTTCCCAATTATGCCACGTACTAGCATCAGTTTTACCAATATATTCACTTGCCTCTGATACTTTTAACATAAGAAAGCGGCGATACGCTTGCAGTTCTAGGTTAGTCATAAATACTCCTCCCTATCGTATTTTTACTTATACAGTAATTCTAAATATGACACCGATATCATTTATTTATATAAAGTTAAGAAAGTTAAACATATAGATATCAGCAATACATCTAATTTAAATTAGATGTGTATACTTTTATTTATTAATTATTTTCCTGCTAGAGCATCAATTACAGCTTGTTTTGCCCGTTCAGAAAGATCTTTACCCGTCCAAATCTTAAATTGAGCATTTGCTTGCCCAATAAACATTTCTCGACCTGAAATTGATTCCCAACCTGCTTTTTCAGCCTCTTGTCTAAAGCGAGTGTTATATGGCGTATAAACGATATCATACGCAATACCTTTACCTTTAAACCATGCTTGTTCATAAGGTGTTTGATCTTCAAATTTACCCGTCATACCTAATGGAGTTGAATTAATAATTATTTGTGCTTCTACTTTACTTCGATCTTGCCATGCAACAGTTTTAAGATTGAATTCTTTAGATAACGATTGGGGTAAATCATCAACAATATCAGTTACAGTAATATCGGTATAACCAAGATCTTGTAATCCAACAACAGCTGCTCGTGCAGCACCACCTGCTCCAAGTAATAAAACTTTTTTGTATTCAGCAGGTAAATTTTTTGCTCTAAGAGGCTCCATGAAACCGATAATATCAGTATTGTCACCACAAAGCTTATCGCCATCCCAATAAACTAAATTCGCTGCTCCCGCCTTTTTTACATGCTCAGTTACTTCATCTAAATAAGGAATAATGGTTTGTTTATGTGGGATAGTGACACATAATCCACGTATATTTAATAATCTTACAGATTTAAATAGCGTTGGAATTTCTTCCGGAGGAGTAGGAAATGGAACTAAAACAGCAGGAATACCATAATCTTGAAATGATGTAGTATGAATCAGTGGGCTCATGCTGTGTCCTAAAGGATAACCGATAATACCGTATATGCTATATGGCTGAAACTGGCTCATATAATCTCCTTAAAAGTTGGAAAATAAAAGGAATAAATAAAATCTTAATCCTAATTATTAAAACACATTTATTATAAAATTGAATCATTTTTTCTAAAATTACAGATAAAGTTAACATTTTGTTTTATAAAAATTTGTTTAATATGTAAAAAATAACATCTACTTTATTAAAAGAATATTTTAAACGCAGTTTAACTTTTTTAATTATTCACTATCGCAAGGTAATATTTTTGCCACATCAAAATAGTAAGATAGTCTAAGTGATACCAAATAGCATATTCACTAAGTTTAATTACGATATATTTAATTAGAATATGTTCAATTAGGAAGTGATAAAAATTTTGGGCTGTGGGTAATAAAGATCTATTTTTCATTGTTGCAATAAAAATATCTCCTTTTGATAACTTTTATTTATGCGAACAAGAGTAACACTAAACTCTGCAAGAATGAGTACTCTTACTATAATGCCGGTACGATAACTCATCGAAGTCAAACTCGTCACGGCACTTTCTATCTCAATTTGTGTTTTATGTGAACTACATTTATATAAACTTATTTTAAGCTTAAATAAGATAATGCTTGAGAATTTGTGTATAACAGCGTATACTTCGCTACCTCATTATTGTGGGTGTAGTGTGAGAGGTTAGACTGCTTCTCAGATAGAACTGCAGCAAACTAAAAGCCTGACGAGGTTAATTCCATTAACATATTACGCCCAAGGCTTAAGCATAGAAATTTCGGAGAATTATTGACATGTCACGAGTATGCCAAGTAACAGGAAAAGGTCCTTTAGTAGGAAATAATCGTTCTCATGCGATGAATGCTACT
Source organism: Gilliamella apicola (assembly GCF_000599985.1). Classification (NCBI taxonomy): domain Bacteria; kingdom Pseudomonadati; phylum Pseudomonadota; class Gammaproteobacteria; order Orbales; family Orbaceae; genus Gilliamella; species Gilliamella apicola. Next base: position 314,185 of record NZ_CP007445.1, on the reverse strand, counting down.
AAACGTCGTTTTCTACCAAATCTTCAAACTCACCGTTTCTGGGTTGAGAGCGAAAAACGTTTTGTAAAATTGCGTATATCTGCTAAAGGTATGCGAACTATCGATAAAAAGGGTATTGATGCAGTTTTAGCTGAACTTCGTGCCCGTGGTGAAAAGTACTAATAAGGAAACCATATCATGGCTAAAGGTGTACGCGAAAAAATTAGATTAGTTTCTTCTGCTGGTACAGGTCATTTTTATACCACTAGCAAAAATAAAAGAACTATGCCTGAGAAAATGGAAATCAAAAAATACGATCCCGTTGTTCGTCAGCATGTTATTTATAAAGAAGCTAAAATTAAATAGTTATCTAATAAATAAAAAGCCCAGCAAATGCTGGGTTTTTTTATAATTGTAAGAAATTATTTCCCGCCATCCAAATAAAAAAAATATTTCAATCACATATTTAGCAAAAATATTCCCCCAACTAATAAGCATTACGATTCATAATAGACTATCATTAATCTATTTAAAATAGATTCGGTCAAATTCAGTCAAAATCAAACATGATTTTATATACCGATTTTGACCGTTTTTTTTTGTTTCAGGTAATAATATGTATAAATTTAATTAAATATTGAACCTTTCAATAAGATAAATGTGTCCTTTATCATATTTTATTATTAATGAAACAAAACAAATAACAAAACAGATTCCATACACAAAATGGTAATTTCTAACAAGTTAAACTGACAAGGCAGTTAAGGAGATATTATGTTAATAATAGAACGGCAACAAATGATCATTCAATTACTAAGTCAACACACTAGTTTGACTGTAAATGAGATGGCAAAACTATGTTCCGTATCTAAAGAAACACTACGCAGAGATTTGAGAACTTTAGAGAAAAAGGGCTTGATTCGTCGCAGCCATGGAGGCGCAGTACTAGCCTCAACTATCTCTAGTGATCCTATAGTGCCTTCCATATTAAATAATAATCGCTCATTCCGCCAACGAATTTTGGTTAATACAGATGTAAAAACCCGCATTGCCCGAAAAGCACTACAATTTGTAAATAATGCAGACCGTATCGCTTTAGACAGTAGTTCATCTTGCTGGTTTTTAGCTAGACAACTTCCAAATGTTGATATGACTGTCATCACTCATTCAATAAATGTTGTTCAGACATTAGCCGCAAAAAGTCAAATTCAAATTTTTGTTTTAGGCGGTGCTTATTTTGCCAAAAATGAAGATATGGTTGGGTCATTAACCGAAAAGATGTTGGCCGAATTTACTATAGATACATTATTTATTTCTTGCGATGGACTAGATTTTGATAATGGTTTAAGTGACAACAATGAATATCATGCTCATTTGAAAAAACAGATGATATTAACAGCAAGAAAAATCATTGTATTAGCTGATTCAACCAAATTTAATCAAAATGCCTTTGCTAAAATATGTAACTTAGGCGATATTGACGTTCTAATTACCGATAAAAATATCGATAAATTACTACAAAAAGAAATGGATTGGCACAGTGTAGAGGTTGTATTAGCTTAATTAAATATCTCTTCTTAACTAGATAATTACGATGGTTCTAGTAATAAGGAGAATAATTATGCAGTATAAAATTTCCCCATCACTGATGTGTATGGATTTAATTAATATAAAAGAGCAATTAACATTTTTTAATCATCATGCTGACTTTTTGCATGTTGATATCATGGATGGTCATTTTGTTAAAAATATCACACTCTCAGCTTTCTTCATTGAACAAATAAAACCTCACACGTCCATACCAATAGATGTCCATTTAATGGTAGAACACCCTACGGATTTTATTGATCAAATGGCAAATGCTGGTGCTGATTTTATCTGTCCTCATGCAGAAACAATTAATACTAATGCTTTTAGGGTGATTAATCATATTCATCAATTAAATAAAAAAGCGGGAGTTGTCATAAATCCAGCAACACCTATTGAGTACATATCAGAATATATTCATCTACTTGATAAAATTACCATAATGACCGTTGATCCAGGCTATGCTGGTCAACCATTTATTCCAGAAATGCAACAAAAAATTAAAAAACTTTCTGAATTGAAAAAACATAATAATTTTAAATTTCTAATTGAGGTTGATGGTTCTTGTAATGCAAATACTTATCATCAACTGCTCTCATCAGGAGCTGAAGTATTAATTATGGGAAGCTCAGGACTATTTAAAAAGAATCTCTCTTTAGATGAAGCTTGGAAAAAAATGACGACTGATATCAATAACGCTATTAAAACTATCAAATAGTAAAAGGACAATTAAATGAAAGGAAAAGTTTGTGTTTTCGGATCTTTTAATCTTGATATAACTGCATTTTTAGATCGTTTTCCTATGCCTGGTGAATCATTGGTTGCCAGTTCAAGTAAGATCTCAGCAGGAGGAAAAGGGGCTAATCAAGCGACAGCAGCATTGAAAGCAGGAGCAAATGTTCACTATATAGGAAAAATAGGAGAAGATGATTTTGGTTATTTTGCTCGCCGTCATCTCAAAGAAGTAGGGTTTAATGCTGTAACAATATTAAGTTCAAATGAACGAGCTACAGGCAATGCATTAATTTATGTTGCTGGAAAAAATGCTGAAAATATGATTTCTGTCGATCCTGGTACAAATATGATTGTAACAGAAGAAGAAATTAAAAAATGTGAACCAGCAATAAAATGTGCAGATGTAGTATTAGTCCAACTTGAGAATAATCTCTCGGCTATCAATCAAGTAATTGATATTGCTAATAATAGCAATGCATTTACTATTTTAAATCCAGCACCATTTCAACCTGTTAGTGATAAGTTATTATCAAAAGTTGATTTGTTAACCCCCAATGAAACAGAAGCTTATCTTCTTACAGGTCAAAAAATCACTGATAAAGAAAGTGCAGAATATGCTGCTGATTATCTACACCAAAAAGGTGTTAAGAAAATTATCATCACTATGGGAGCAAAAGGTTCACTACTTTCAGATCATTCAACCAAAACTTGGATCCCTTGCTTTCCAGCAAATCCTGTTGATACAACTGGTGCTGGAGATGCTTTCAACGGAGCCTTAGCTGCTCAAATTGCTAATGGACAAAATATTAAACAAGCTGCGTTATTTAGTTCTGCTTTTGCAGCCGTGAGTGTCGAATATATTGGAGCGGCATGTATGACTACCTATCAGCAGGCAATTGAACGTATGAACAAATTTAGTAGTAATTAATAAATTATTACTAATTATTTTTAGATATTAAGGTTTTATTATGAATACGACTAATAAATCATCTACTTTAGATAGTAGTGCTTATTTAACAAAAACGCCATGGGCAAAATTTATTCTAGTATGTTGTTTATTTGCACTCTGGGGAATGGCTGTTAATTTAAATGATATTTTAATTGCACAGTTTAAAAAAGGGTTTGATCTCACTGATACACAAACTGCTTTAGTTCAATCAGTATTTTTTTTAGGATACTTTTTTATTGCATTACCAGCGGCAGCTATAATTAAAAAATTTTCTTACAAATTAGCAATTGTTATTGGTTTAATGTTATATGCGACTGGATGCTTTTTATTTATACCAGCAGCCTCATCAATGACCTATTATGCATTTCTTGGTTGCTTAGGCATTATCGCTTGTGGTTTGTCATTTCTTGAATCATCTTGTAATACCTATTCAAGCTTGTTAGGTCCCATAGAAACATCAACACAAAGAATTAATTTCTCACAAATTTTTAATTCCGTTGGAGTTATATTAGGTGTTCTAATCGGTCAACAATTAGTATTTGGTAAAAATGATCCTAGCCATGCTGAATTATTGCAAATGACACCCGACGCAGCAGATGCGGCAAGGCATCAAATGGTTGGGCAAGTAGTTACACCCTATTTAATAATCGGTTCAATATTAGTTTTAATTGCATTGATATTTATTTTTGTCAAATTTCCAGCATGTAAGGCTAGTTCGATTGAAAATCAAGAAAATGAAAATTTAATCCATTCGTTAAAACGACTTTTTGCTATTCCTCGTTTTACTTTAGGTATCATTTCTCAATTTTTATATGTCGGTGCTCAAGTTGGTGTCTGGAGTTTTACTATACGTTTTGTCCAACAAGTTGAAACGGGCACATCTGAACATAATGCTACTTATTGGTTACTTATTTCTCTACTTTTCTATGCATTAGGGAAAGTTGTATCTACATTTTTAATGAAAAAAATAAGTCCTGCTAAATTATTGAGTATCTTTGCTATTCTGGCAGTTATCTTGTTAGCAATAGCAATAATGAGCTCTGGGATCATCGCCATTGCAACATTAACTACCATTAGTTTTTGTATGGCTCCTGGATGGCCAACTAATTTCGGATTAACAATTAAAGGAATGGGTAAAGATACTCAAACTGCAGGATCGATTGTCGTTATGTCAATTATTGGTGGTGCAGTTATTCCACTAATTATGGGAATTATTTCTGATGTAAATCAAGGAAACATGCAAATAGCATTTACCGCACCTCTATGCTGTTTTATCTACGTTGCATTTTATGGTTACTATTGTTCGAAAAAAGGTATCTAATATGAATAATTTAATTACAGGTATTGCCCATTTGGGTTTAAAAGTTAGTGACATTGATAAATCATCATCTTTTTATCAAACGTTAGGTTTTACAGTTACAGAAAAATTTTCCAAAAAAGTTCAAAATGGTGAAGTGCACGTAGAATTTTTAAGTTCCCCAAAGCTTACATTGGAACTGTATCAATTACCGGATAATACTTATACCGATTTAACTCAAACTCACAATGGTATTGAACATTTTGCACTAGAAGTTAATGATATTGACGGGATGCTTAATAAGATAAAAGAGCTTGGTTACGAGATCAATGAGGGGCCTATTTATGAGAAAAGGGAGCGTTGTGAAGTAAGCTTTTTTCTTATTAGTGGTCCTGATGGAGAAAGAATTGAATTTGATATGACAAAATATTTCTAATAATTATAAAAATAAGTAATTAAAAAACAAGTTATAAAACTACCTGTCATTACAGGTAGTTTTTTATTTTATAATATAATAATCACAGCATTAGTTAACAACAGAATTATTTCAAATATTGTTGTTCGTAGACTTTTGCTTTTTTATCATCAAAAACATGTTCCCAACGAGCAATAACAATCGCTGCTAATGCATTACCAACAACATTAACAACAGTTCTACCCATATCTAAAATACGTTCTACACCCATAATATAACCAATACCTTCAAGTGGAATACCTACACTTCCAAGGGTTGCAGATAAAACAAGGATTGAAGCACCTGGCACACCCGCTATACCTTTAGAGGCAATCATCAATGTTATAACAATAATAATTTGATCTAAAATGGTTAAATCTATATTGAATAGCTGAGCCAAAAAGATAACTGTAATACTTTGATAAAGTGTTGAACCATCAAGATTGAATGAGTAACCGGTTGGAATAACAAAGCTTGTGATCGCTTTTGGAGCACCGTATGCTTCCATCTTTTCAATAATTTTTGGTAATGCAGTTTCAGAACTGGCGGTTGAAAATGCTATCACTAATTCTTCTTTCAATATTTTTAGTAGGGTAAAAATATTAAATTTACAAAGTTTACATACACCTCCTAATACCACCAATGTGAAAATAATCATCGCTGAATAAACAGTCAAAATTAATTTAAACAATGGCAGAAGAGATGCAAATCCATATTTAGCAACTGTTACAGTAATCAGTGCGAAAACACCAATTGGTGCGTAACGCATAATCATATTAGTTACTTTAAACATGGTGTCAGATACAACTTTTAAGAAAAAGACAAATGGTTCGCGTTGTTTGTCTGGTAAAGACATTAGACCTAAACCAAAAAAGACACAGAAGAAGATAACAGGTAAAACAGCGCCATCAGTCATAGCTTTGAAGATATTAGCTGGGATCATATCTAATATCATAACAATTAAGCCATGAGGTTTTCCGCTCAATTCTTCTGCGGCTTTAGTATACTTACTGATATCAGTAGTTGCTAAGGTTGCAGAATCAATTCCCGCTCCTGGCGCAAAAATATTTCCCCAGAAAAGCCCTAATAAGATAGCAATCGTTGTAATAATTTCAAAATAGAGAATTGTTTTAAAACCCAATGTTCCTAATCTTTTTGAACCACCAATACCTGCAATACCTAAAGTTAGCGTACTGAGTATAATAGGTAATACAATCATTTTAATTAAACGAATAAAGATATCACCGGCTGGTTGAAAAATATTAACTATCGAAAATTGATAATATGAATGTAAAGGATGGCTTGGGACAGAAAGTTCAAATAAATAAGCGCCCACCGCTACACCTAGTATCAAAGCAATTAAAATTTGCCACGCAAGATTTGTTAAGATTTTCTTTATTAAAAATGACATTTAATACTATTCCTTTTCTGGGTTTTATAAATGAAAAAGGATTAGTTATAACTAATCCTTTTTGATAATTAAAAATTATTCTTCGGACTCCAGAGCTAAATTCTGCCCTTCCTCTCCTTGAGAAAGATCGGACTCATTTTCTTCATCCTCTGTTTCAGCTATTCTCTGTAATCCGACAACTTTTTCGTTATCTGCTGTACGAATAAGCATAACACCTTGTGTATTTCGACCGACGATACTTACTTCAGAAACACGTGTACGTACAAGTGTTCCTGCATCCGTGATTAACATGATTTGATCAGTTTCATCAACTTGAACAGCACCAACGACTTTACCATTTCTTTCACTCACTTTGATCGAAATAACACCTTTTGTCGCTCGTGATTTGGTTGGGTATAACTCTTGTTGTGTACGTTTACCATAACCGTTTTGCGTTGCGGTTAAGATCGCGCCATCTCCTCGTGGAACAATCAGTGATACAACTTTATCATCGCCTTCTAATTTGATACCTCGTACACCTGTCGCAGTTCGTCCCATGCTGCGAACTTTATTGGCTGGGAAGCGAACCACTTTACCATTAGCAGAGAACAACATAATATCTTCTGTATTAGAGATTTGAGAGACCTCTTCATCATTATCAGTCTCATCAATAATTACATCATCATTGAGTTCATCATCAACAGTTTCAGACGTTTCATTACTTGTTAGATCAACGCCGATTAACTCATCATCATCACGTAAATTAATTGCGATAATACCACCAGTTCTTGGGCGACTAAATTCAATTAATGAAGTTTTCTTAACGGTACCCTGTGCTGTTGCCATAAATACACAGTGTTCATCGTCAAATTCTCGAACTGGTAGAATCGCAGTAATACGTTCACCTGCTTCAAGTGGTAATAAATTAATAATTGGACGACCTCGTGAACCTCGACTTGCTTCAGGGAGCTGATAAACTTTCATCCAATATAAACGACCACGGCTTGAGAAACAAAGAATGGTATCATGGGTATTAGCTACAAGTAATTTTTCGACAAAATCTTCTTCTTTGATTTTAGTTGCAGATTTACCTTTGCCACCTCGACGTTGAGCTTCGTAATCAGATAAAGGCTGATATTTTACATAGCCTTGGTGTGAAAGAGTTACAACAACATCTTCTTGAGCAATAAGATCCTCAATATTAATATCAGCACTGCTTGCTGTAATTTCAGTTCTTCTTGCATCTTGGAATTGATCACGAACCGCTTCAAGCTCTTCACGAATCACTTCCATTAAACGTTCTGGACTTGCTAAAATATGTAGTAACTCACCAATTTGAATCAGTAATTGTTTATACTCATCCAAAATCTTTTCATGTTCTAGACCCGTTAAACGATGTAAACGAAGATCTAAAATAGCCTGGGCTTGTGCTTCTGATAGGTAATAATAACCATCGCGAATACCAAATTCTGGCGCTAAATCTTCTGGTCGAGCCGCATCGTTACCCGCTTTTTCGAGCATTGCTGCTACATTACCAAGCTGCCAAGCTTGAGATAATAATTTATTTTTAGCTTCAACCGGTGTTGAGGCTGCGCGAATTAATTCAATAATAGGATCAATGTTGGCAAGCGCAATAGCTAACCCTTCTAATACATGGGCTCTTTCGCGAGCTTTACGTAATTCATAGATAGTTCTACGAGTTACCACTTCACGTCGATGAAGCACAAATGCTTCAATCATATCACGTAAATTTAGAAGTTTAGGTTGCCCTTTATGTAAGGCTACCATATTGATACCAAATGAGACTTGCAATTGAGTTAATGAAAATAAGTTATTTAATACAACCTCACCGACAGCATCTCGCTTAATTTCAATAACAATACGCATCCCATCTTTGTCTGATTCATCGCGTAATGCCGAGATACCTTCAACTTTTTTGTCTTTAACTAATTCTGCTATTTTCTCAATCAGTTTTTTCTTGTTAACTTGATATGGAATTTCATTAACAATAATTGTTTCACGTCCACTATGATCATCAACTTCAATAGTTGCTTTAGAACGAATATAGATAATACCACGCCCTGTTCGGTAGGCATTTTCAATACCCTTTCGACCATTAATTAAAGCAGCAGTTGGAAAGTCAGGACCATGGATATGTTCCATTAAACCATCGACTGAAATATTTTCATCTTCAATAAAAGCAAGGCAACCATTAATGACTTCAGACAGATTATGAGGAGGAATATTAGTTGCCATACCAACCGCAATACCTGAAGAGCCATTTATTAGTAGATTGGGAATACGCGTTGGCAATACATCAGGAATCATTTCTGATCCGTCATAGTTTGGCGAGAAATCAACCGTTTCTTTATCAAGATCGGTCAATAACGCTCCCGCAAACTTTTGCATACGTATTTCAGTGTAACGCATTGCCGCAGCCGAGTCACCATCAACAGAACCAAAGTTTCCTTGACCATCAACTAACATATAACGTAACGAAAATGGCTGTGCCATACGCACGATCGTGTCATAAACAGCAGAGTCACCATGTGGATGGTATTTACCAATAACATCCCCAACAACACGAGCAGATTTTCGATAAGGTTTATTCCAATCGTATCCTGCTTCATGCATGGCAAAAAGGACCCTTCTATGGACCGGTTTTAAGCCATCGCGTACATCAGGTAAAGCACGCCCAACAATGACAGACATTGCATAATCAAGATAAGAGGATTTTAGCTCATCTTCAATATTAACGGGGGTTATTTCTTTGGCTAGTTCGGTCATAACACCATGTTCTCTTATTAAATTAGGTCATCAAAATAGCTTGTAATTATAGCATAAAATTCGTTATTAATGCAGGACTATACTGTTTTTATTTCAACTTATTCATGTTGAATAAACAAAGTATTTTCAATTAATTGGCATAAGCAATTTAAAATCATAGCATGCATTTCGTATGCCATTACTTTTTTATAAGATGGAACTCTTATTTCAATATCATTTTGACCAAGCAAACCGATAACTTCACCACCATCAAAGGCAGTTAAAGCGACAATTTTCATGTCTTTGATCACTGCTTCTTGAACTGCACGAATAATCGAACGGCTGTTACCTTGGCAAGTCAACACTATTAAAATATCACCGCGCTGACCTAAAGCTTGTATTTGGCGAGCATAGATTTCTTCATGATTGGCAATTGCACTTAATAATACATTATCAGATACCAAAGCTATAGCAGGTATACTGGGTCTTTCTATATTGATACTGGTAATTAATCGAGAAGTAAAACTTTGTACATTTGCAGCAGATGAGCCATTACCACAGCTCATAATTTTATTACCATTAAGTAAACCTTGAACAATAATGCTTGCCGCTTTTTCAATTGATGTCCCTAAAGACTCAGCCATTACAATTTGAGTTTGAATACTTTCAGTAAAATAATTTTTTATTAAATCTTGCACGTTTTTCACCTAAAAATTAAAACGCATTAATAATCCATTTTTGGTTTTTGCCCGTAATAGCAAAAATATCAAATCTAAATTCTGTATTATCAATATTCATATTTTCTGATAACATCCATAGTTGTGCCGCTTGCTTAATTTTATTTTGTTTACTTAGTGTTACTGTCATTTCGGCATTTCCATAATTATCATTTTTTCGATAACGTACTTCAACAAAAACTAGACATTGTTTATCACGCATAATCAAATCAATTTCACCTAAACGATATTGACTATTTTGAGCAATGAATGAAAGCCCTTGTTTTAGTAAATATTGGCAAGCGATATCTTCATAATGCTTGCCAATTTTTTTGTTATTCTTCTGAATTAGATTGGGATAATGCATGGATATATTGTTGCCAAGATAGAGCTCGAGTGACTTCGCATTGATCCGTCGTTGATAATTTACCTGTCATCCCATTTAAGAAGTCTGTTTGATAGGAGTTCATTTGATTAAAGCGATTTGCTAGTCTCCAAGCGTCTATCCCCATCGCATATAAACGCAATAACGAATAATTTTTCTTGATATTATTAGGGATGATTTCTAACATTTGATCGGAAGAATTAACAATCATTGGAATTTCAGCGTACTCAGTATGATTCATATCATAATTAAAATCATCTGAAGCATTAGCCACATGACTTTTGGAACTGGTGTAGATCATAAGTGAGGATGAATTACCGACTGATCTGCCAGCTGCCATATCAATCATTGGTTTTATAAGAGTTAGTTCATCGTATGAAGCATAAATATAGACAGCGTCAAAATTGCCTGATTCATCTTCTATGTAATTATTTAAAATAGGAGTTCCAGTGAGCTTTATCCCTACATTACGATTCATACCAGAGCTTAATGTACTTTTATTGCCAAAATATTGTACATAAGCTTGTGAGCCATTAGATGATAATTCTGACCATTTTTTAGCAAAACTTTGAGCTACACGCTGACCGAGATCATTTTGCGGAACCAGCAATAGTGGTTTTACTTTGTTTTGTGCATAAATATGATCTGCTGCATCTTGCGCTTCATCTTCTGGTGATAATGCGAAATAACACATTTTATTTGATGTAGCTGAAGTATTATCCACTTTATTCAATGCTAACACAGGTAAAGAAGGTGCCAATTGTTTAATATTAATCACTTCATCTTTCAATAAAGGACCAACTATCAATTCAACATTTTGCTCCTTAGCTTGCCTTATAAGAGCATCCATATCGGCACTTGTTGTATCAAGTAAAACTACATTTTGTTGTGGCTCTCGTGGGAAAAATTTAATTGCATCAAAATAACCTTGTCGAATAGTATCACCAAAAAGACGTGATGATCCTGTTAGTGGTAATAATAATGCCACTTTTTTAGCATTAGCATCATCAACATTTAATGCTTGTTCACCTGTTAATACAGAAATAATATTTTTTGCTGGATGATCTGGATATTGTAGTAACCAATCTTTTATAGCCTGTTTTAATAATTGACTCTGTTTTTGTACTTTATCTGCAATAATTTCAGGCGTATCATCTTCGTCAGTTTTTAGTTCAATATTATCACTTTTATAAGCATCAACTAAATTAATCCATCCTTGTAACGTTATTTCATCTTCATAAACTAAAATCGTATTAATCTTTTTGGTACTTAATTTATTAAAAAATTTCCATGTATTATTTAATATCTGGTTTTTCTGTTTTCCTGGTGTATATTTTTCTAATTCAACATAATCATGAGCTTGCCCATTAATATCTTTACTTTTTTCATCTAAACTTAATTTGATAGAGTAGTAACGGTATAATTGTGAATTGGTTAACCCATCAGTAGTTAATTGTTTTATATTAAATGGTTTTTTTAATTTTACAGCAATTTCACCTTGCAACAATAATTTTTCATTCTGTTGCTCATCATTAAGATCAGAGGATATTTGAGATAATAAAACTTTTGCTTGAGAAATTTTATTTTCTTTAATTAATGCTTGAATAGCTAATAACTGCCAATTGGTTTTAACATTTCCAGAACTTTCATCGGCTTGAGATAGATAATAACTTGAACTTTTATTTCCATCATAATCAATAAGTTGTGATTGATTACCCGGACATCCAGTTAAAAATGTCAATAATATAGACATTGATATTATATAAAAGAAATTTTTTAAATTCATATCCTACTCTCTTGTTATTTGCTATCCCCAAATTCGTTGCACATGAACAGTAATTTCTTCGCGATCATGATAAAGCTGTTTGGCCTGAATTTGAACATTGATTTGATTATTATTTAATTCATCATTGAGTAATTTTATATTTTGTTTTACTTCTTCATACCGTTTTTTCATTGGTAATTTAAGATTAAAAATGGTTTCTCGACACCAACCATTAATAAGCCATTTGGCTATTAATTGTGTCACCTTGGTTGGCTTTTCAACCATATCACAAACTAACCAATAAATATTATGCTTTTTAGGTGTAAATTTAAAGCCATCTTCACGATAATGTTTAACTTGGCCTGTTTCCATTAGTTTGTCATTCATTGGACCATTATCAATAGCATAAACCATCATACTTCTTTTAACTAGTTGATAAGTCCAACCGCCAGGGCAAGCACCTAAATCAACCGCATTTAAACCACCTTTTAAGCGCTCATCCCATTCTTCATAAGGAATAAAAATATGGAACGCTTCTTCTAATTTTAATGTTGAACGACTTGGTGCATCAGCTGGAAATTTTAATCTAGGGATCCCCATATAAAAAGGTGAATTATTTTGACTTAATGAATAACCAACATAACAACTATTGCTATTTGTAAAAAATAGATGAATAACAGGTTTTTTTGGGTTTTCAACTTTTAATAAAATACGTTTGCTTCGTAGTGCTTGACGAAGTGGAACGGTAAATTTGCGACAAAATCCAGCTAATTCTTTACCTTCATTGGTATCAGCGACTTCCACACGCACATCACCTGCGTTATCTATCAGACCAAATAACGCATTAATTATTGGAGTAATGCGATCATTGGCTGGTAAATCAGTCAATAATTCACCTGATACAAACATCTGTCTAGCAAAAATCAGGGTAGGGAAAGAGAGCTTTTTCATCAATATCGTAGCTTGGCCGTCTTGGTAACATTCAAAAGTGACATAACCACTGTTTTCTATAACTTTGGCAAAACCAAATATTTCTAATTGTGCAGCTCTATCTGTGATTTCTGCAGCACATTCTTTTTCAAATCCACAGCGACAGTACAGAATGATTTTATTTAGTTTTTGCATTTTGTATTTTTACTCTTCAAACAGGCACTATAAAAATATTTGATTTAGTCAGATTGAACATCATTAGTATACAAAGGAGCCTCCCCCTTGGGACGAGTTTTAAATCGTCGGTGTAACCACATGTATTGTTCTGGAGCTTTTAAAATTTCTTGCTCAATTGCTTTATTCATGAAAGTTGCCGCTAATACATCATCATCAATAGGATAACCTTCAAGTGCTGGTGTTACATATACTGTATAATGACCATTTTCCTCACGCTTAGGTGTAAATGGAATAATGGCTGGTTGGCCTAATTTAACCAATATACGCGTACCTATTGTTGTAGCTGCTTTTTCTACTGAAAATAATGGAGCAAATACACTATTTTTAGGTCCATAATCATGATCAGGGGCATACCATAGTAATTCACCATTTTTTAAAGCACGGATCATACCTTTGGTATTATAGCGATCTAACATGTATTTATTAGATTTGAGTCTTCCTTTAAGCTGAACATAATCCATTACCAGATTATCATTTGGTCGATAAACACCTACGCCAGGATGACTCATTCCTAAAATACGCGCTCCTAATTCTAATGTTAGGAAATGAATTCCAATAAGTAAAACGCCTTGACCTGATTGCTGTACATTTTTGATAAATTGGTCACCGTCAATAGATGAATGCTTAGCTAATCTTTTGTCAGACCAAAACCAAGCCATCCCTGTTTCGAAAATAGCCAATCCTGTAGAAATAAAATTTCCACGCAGCATTTGATCACGTTCAAGCTGTGATTTTTCAGGAAAACAAAGTTTAAGATTTTGCCTTGCCGTCTCTTTACGCTTACCAATTAATTTCATTGAGAGCAACCCTAAACTTTTTCCTAATTGATAAATTACTGGATAGGGTAATAAAACGATTAAATATAAGATACCAATACCAAACCACGTTAACCAGTAACGTGGGTGTAATAGGCGTTTAGTAAAGATAGGACGAATTTCCTGATTTTGACTCATATTAAGATTAAGTTATTGTTAATAACAAAGTTGGTTATTATATACTATATCTTGATTTTAAGGGCAGAAAAATAGAAAGATCTTCCTTACATTAATTTATCTAACAAGATATAGTTCAAGTAGATCACAACAATATATAATTAGTTATTGTGATCTTCGTTCTTAAGATTTTTTAAAATTTTATACTCAAACGTAGGCTTTTCCTGAAACTTCTTTACAAGAATTTAAACCGCAACAGGTGCTTTGATTGCAGGGTAAGGATCATAGTCTATAATTTCAAAGTCCTCAAACTCATAATCAAAAATGGTTGGGGGTTTACGTCTAATAACTAGTTTTGGAAGTGCTCTAGGCGTTCGACTTAATTGTAAATGAGTTTGCTCCAGATGGTTTGAATATAAGTGCGTATCACCACCAGTCCAAACAAAATCACCCACATCTAAATTGCATTGCTGAGCAATCATATGAATTAATAACGAATAGCTAGCAATATTAAATGGTAATCCCAAAAACACATCACAAGAACGTTGATAAAGCTGGCAAGAAAGCTTTCCATCAACGACATAAAATTGAAAAAACGCATGACATGGAGCTAACGCCATTTGCTCCAACTCTCCAACATTCCAAGCAGAAATTATTAGGCGCCTTGAATCAGGATCAGTTTTGATTTGTTCGATTAATTGCGATATTTGATCAATATGCCGCCCATCTGGTGCTGTCCATGCTCGCCACTGTTTTCCATAAACAGGACCTAAATCACCATTTTCATTAGCCCATTCATCCCAAATAGTTACTTTATTATCTTTTAAATATTTAATATTTGTATCACCTTTTAAAAACCAAAGTAATTCATGAATAATTGAACGTAAATGGCATTTTTTTGTAGTGACTAATGGAAATCCATCCTGTAGATTAAACCGCATTTGATGACCAAAAATGGATAATGTTCCAGTTCCTGTTCGATCTGACTTAGGCATACCTTCTGCTAATATCTTTTGCATAAGCGCTAAATACTGTTTCATCGTGTTGTCGCCTTTTTGTTAACTCTATATGTATAAAAAAGAAATAAAATACCGACAAAGATCATTGGTAGGCATAAAATTTGCCCCATACTAATGACATTAAAAAATAGTCCTAGTTGCTCATCGGGTTGTCTAAAGAATTCGATTACAAATCGAAATAAACCATAACAAAGTAAAAACAATCCAGATACAGCACCTGTTGGTCTATTTTTACGAATGAACAAATTCAAAATGATAAATAAAACAATTCCTTCAAACATCATTTCATAAAGCTGTGAAGGATGTCTTGGTAAAATGCCATTTAGAGAAGTATAAAGCGATAACCACTCAGGATGTGTTTGTACAAACATAAAATCCGCATGAGAGGAAGTCGGGAATAACATACCAATATGAGATTGAGTCACACGTCCCCAAAGCTCACCATTAATAAAATTACCAAATCGCCCAAACATTAAACCAATAGGTACTAAAGGAGCGACAAAATCAGCCACTTGCATAAAGGTTTTATGATTAATTTTTGCGAAAATAGCAATAACGCAAATTGCACCGATTAGACCACCATGGAAAGACATGCCGCCTTCCCAGACTTTAAATAATGTAACAGGGTCTTGGATAAAAACGTTAAAATTATAAAAAAGGATATAGCCTAATCGTCCACCAATAAAAAGCCCTAAAAAACCCCAGAATAGCAAATTCTCAACTTGTTGTGTTGTCCATTGACTATTAGGTTTATTTGCTCTTCGTTTGGCTAAATAAAGCGCTCCAAGTACGCCAAATAAATACATTGCTCCATACCAATGGAGTGATATTGGACCAAGTGAAAAAGCAATTGGATTAAAATTAGGAAATTGTAAGTATTGATTCATTTTTTAATACACTGTTTATTTTTTCGTTTATGAGCAAAGAAATTAAATCTTTTCTTTTTAGAGACATTTGCTATTGGTACTTCCACTTCGGATTGGATGCTAAATACTGACAATGAAAATTCTTTCATTGCTTTTCGATAAACATCGCGTTTAAAAGCAATAACTTGACGAATCGGATACCAATAACTAACCCACTTCCAATCATCAAATTCAGGAGTTGAAGACTTATTGAGATTAATTACCGATGTATCAGATATCAATTCTAGTAAAAACCATTTCTGTTTTTGACCAATACAAACAGGTTGATTTTCCCAACGTATCATTCGTTTAGGTAATTTATATCGCAACCAACCGTTAGTAACGGATAGAATCTTTACATCTTGAGGTAATAATCCTACTTCTTCGTTTAATTCACGAAACATTGCCTGCTCAGGCGTTTCGTTTAGTTTTATTCCGCCCTGAGGAAACTGCCAAGAATTTTGTCCATAACGACGAGCCCAAAGTACTTGACCATACCTGTTACAAATAACTATTCCTACATTTGGACGGTAGCCATCATTATCAATCACTGACTACCTCAAAAAATTTATTCTTATATGGCTAAATTGTTTCATACATAAAGCAAGAAATAAATAGGAAAATGAATTAATCGAGTAAATATCCCTTCACACAGTTTGTTTTTTAGATAATTTGATAATCGTAATAATATTAATTATGGCGAAAGTTACTTCTATAGCCAGACTTCCTAAAGATCCTATCCATAAACTATAAATAATCCATAAAACACTGCTCATTAGTATAAGTAGCCGCATTTTCTGTTGTTGTAAACGAAATAATGCAATAGTAACTAACGTAGTACCAATAACGGACAAGTAATGTATAAATTGTGTCGGATCTGGAGTAGTAAAAAAATAAAATATCCACATCAAAGCAATAAAAAATAACATCACTAAGATATTTTTTGTGTAATTCGAAGCAATATTTCTAAATATATTGACTACATTAAGAATTGCTGCTGGATAAGACTCTGGACCCAATAAGTAAAAGTGCAAAGTCATAATGACATTAACGATTGTTAACTGCCAACGAAAAACATTATCACGACGTTGTAAAAAAGCACTAATGCCTACAAGATAACCTAAAATACCAATTAACTGAGGTACAGTAGTATATCTATCTATAAAATCTGTACCCATAAATTGATACAAAAAGTTTAGATTATCCATTCTTTACTCCATAGATAACTGGTTCTAAACAACTAGTTAATCACCTATTGATAAACAATTTAGAAAACTGTTTATTAATTGTTTATCAATATGTTATTAATGAATAATCAGATATCTGATTACCACTTTTTTAAAACATAACATCTTTTCTAACTTTCTATAAATTTTAGTAAGTTTTATAATCTCTATATGCAAAAAAGCCCAGCATTCCTGCTGGGCTCTCGCTATATTTAAAAGTCTGGCGGCTCCCTACTCTCACATGGGTAATACCCACACTACCATCGGCACTTCGGCGTTTCACTTCTGAGTTCGGCATGGGGTCAGGTGGGACCACCGCGCTATTACCGCCAGACATATCCTGTCTTCTCTTCTCTCAATTAGCACATTATCTCATATATGCACTAATCTCTCAATCCGGAACAAACTGTTCGATTACCTTGTAATCACTCTATCGCGTACCCAAAACAACTCCGAGTTGTAAGGTTAAGACTCTCGGTTCATTAGTATCAGTTAGCTCAATGTATCACTACACTTACACACCTGACCTATCTACGTCTTAGTCTCAAACGGACCTTACTGACTCTCATCAGGGAAAACTCATCTCGAGGCTAGTTTCGTGCTTAGATGCTTTCAGCACTTATCTATTCCGCACGTAGCTACCGGGCAATGCAATTGGCATCACAACCCGAACACCAGCGGTGCGTTCACTTCGGTCCTCTCGTACTAGAAGCAAACCCCCTCAATTTTCCTACGCCCATGGCAGATAGGGACCGAACTGTCTCACGACGTTCTAAACCCAGCTCGCGTACCACTTTAAACGGCGAACAGCCGTACCCTTGGGACCTACTTCAGCCCCAGGATGTGATGAGCCGACATCGAGGTGCCAAACACCGCCGTCGATATGAACTCTTGGGCGGTATCAGCCTGTTATCCCCGGAGTACCTTTTATCCGTTGAGCGATGGCCCTTCCATTCAGAACCACCGGATCACTATGACCTACTTTCGTACCTGCTCGAGCCGTCACTCTCGCAGTCAAGCTAGCTTTTGCCATTGCACTAACCTCCTGATGTCCGACCAGGATTAGCTAACCTTCGTGCTCCTCCGTTACTCTTTGGGAGGAGACCGCCCCAGTCAAACTACCCACCAGACAGTGTCCCTTACCTCGATTCAGAAGTATAGGTTAGAACATCAAACATTAAAGGGTGGTATTTCAAGGACGACTCCATGCATACTGGCGTACACACTTCTTAGTCTCCCACCTATCCTACACATTAAGGCTCAATGTTCACTGTCAAGCTATAGTAAAGGTTCACGGGGTCTTTCCGTCTTGCCACGGGTACACCGCATCTTCACGGCAATTTCAATTTCACTGAGTCTCGGGTGGAGACAGCCTGGCCATCATTACGCCATTCGTGCAGGTCGGAACTTACCCGACAAGGAATTTCGCTACCTTAGGACCGTTATAGTTACGGCCGCCGTTTACTGGGGCTTCGATCAAGAGCTTCTGCTTACGCATAACCCCATCAATTAACCTTCCAGCACCGGGCAGGCGTCACACCGTATACGTCCACTTTCGTGTTTGCACAGTGCTGTGTTTTTATTAAACAGTTGCAGCCAGCTGGTATCTTCGACTGACTTCACCTACATCCGCATGGGATTTCAATTACCATCAGCGTGCCTTCTCCCGAAGTTACGGCACCATTTTGCCTAGTTCCTTCACCCGAGTTCTCTCAAGCGCCTTAGTATTCTCTACCTGACCACCTGTGTCGGTTTCGGGTACGATTAACTATAACCTGAAGCTTAGAGGATTTTCCTGGAAGCAGGGCATCAATTACTTCACTACCTTAGTAGCTCGTCATCACGCCTCAGAGTCTTAGTGACCGGATTTGCCTAATCACACCCCTACACGCTTAACCCACCATCCAATAGGTGGTAAACCTAGCCTTCTTCGTCCCCCCATCGCAGTTATAGCCAGTACGGGAATATTAACCCGTTTCCCATCAGATACGCCCTTCGGCCTCTCCTTAGGGGTCGACTCACCCTGCCCCGATTAACGTTGGACAGGAACCCTTGGTCTTCCGGCGAGCGGGCTTTTCACCCGCTTTATCGTTACTTATGTCAGCATTCGCACTTCTGATACCTCCAGCATACCTCACAGTACACCTTCTACGGCTTACAGAACGCTCCCCTACCCAACACACTTTCGTGCGCTGCCGCAGCTTCGGTGCATAGTTTTAGCCCCGTTACATCTTCCGCGCAGGCCGACTCGACTAGTGAGCTATTACGCTTTCTTTAAATGATGGCTGCTTCTAAGCCAACATCCTAGCTGTCTAAGCCTTCCCACTTCGTTTCCCACTTAACTATGACTTTGGGACCTTAGCTGGCGGTCTGGGTTGTTTCCCTCTTCACGACGAACGTTAGCACCCGCCGTGTGTCTCCCATGATTAAACTTGTCAGTATTCGTAGTTTGCATCGGGTTGGTAAGCCGGGATGGCCCCCTAGCCGAAACAGTGCTCTACCCCCAACAGTTACTCATGAGGCGCTACCTAAATAGCTTTCGGGGAGAACCAGCTATCTCCCGGTTTGATTGGCCTTTCACCCCCAGCCACAGGTCATCCGCTAATTTTTCAACATTAGTCGGTTCGGTCCTCCAGTTAGTGTTAACCAACCTTCAACCTGCCCATGGCTAGATCACCGGGTTTCGGGTCTATACCCTGCAACTTAACGCACAGTTAATACTCGGTTTCCCTTCGGCTCCCCTATTCGGTTAACCTCGCTACAGAATATAAGTCGCTGACCCATTATACAAAAGGTACGCAGTCACTATCACCCAACGGTAACAGCTCCCACTGATTGTACGTACACGGTTTCAGGGTCTATTTCACTCCCCTCCCGGGGTTCTTTTCGCCTTTCCCTCACGGTACTGGTTCACTATCGGTCAATCAGGAGTATTTAGCCTTGGAGGATGGTCCCCCCTTCTTCAGACAGGATATCACGTGTCCCGCCCTACTCTATAAGCTTCCACATAATGCATTTTCATGTACGGGACTTTCACCCTCTATCGTGCGACTTTCCAGACGCTTCCATTAATACATTATGCTACCCGCTTGGGCTTCTCCCCTTTCGCTCGCCGCTACTTAGGGAATCTCGGTTGATTTCTTTTCCTCGGGGTACTTAGATGTTTCAGTTCTCCCGGTTCGCCTCATCTGACTATGGATTCATCAGATGATAGTACAGTCGCCTGTACTGGGTTTCCCCATTCGGACATCAACGGTTATAGCGCCTTTTATCGACTCACCGTTGCTTTTCGCAGATTAACACGTCCTTCTTCGCCTCTGATTGCCTAGGCATCCACCGTGTACGCTTAATTTCTTAACCTTACAACTCACAGTTGTCTTGGTTTTTATTACGCTTTCTTCTCTTTCTTACCTCAAACCAACATACTTTCATATATCAGCTCAACATAAAAACGAGAACTCGTTTCTTTCAGCTTGTTCCTAATTGTTAAAGAGCTTTATACTTCTATTCACTTTACCATCCACCGACTTCAAGTAAATACAAACATAATTTAGTTTAAAAGAGACTTCTTTAATGGTGGAGCTAAGCGGGATCGAACCGCTGGCCTCCTGCGTGCAAGGCAGGCGCTCTCCCAGCTGAGCTATAGCCCCATTTTCTTTCACTTCTCCAACTCGTTAAAGCAAAAATCAGCTAAATTTAAGTTGAATTGGTGGGTCTGAGTGGACTTGAACCACCGACCTCACCCTTATCAGGGGTGCGCTCTAACCACCTGAGCTACAGACCCAATAAAGTGACTCTTTTATAAACAAACAATCTGTGTGAACACTTACGAGCTCTTCGTAAGGAGGTGATCCAACCGCAGGTTCCCCTACGGTTACCTTGTTACGACTTCACCCCAGTCATGGACCACACCGTGGTAAACGCCCTCCCGAAGGTTAAGCTATCTACTTCTGGTGCAACCCACTCCCATGGTGTGACGGGCGGTGTGTACAAGGCCCGGGAACGTATTCACCGTGACATTCTGATTCACGATTACTAGCGATTCCGACTTCATGGAGTCGAGTTGCAGACTCCAATCCGGACTTAGACGTACTTTATGAGGTCCGCTTGCTCTCGCGAGGTCGCCTCCCTTTGTATACGCCATTGTAGCACGTGTGTAGCCCTGGTCGTAAGGGCCATGATGACTTGACGTCGTCCCCACCTTCCTCCGCTTTATCAACGGCAGTCTCCTTTGAGTTCCCGGCCTAACCGATGGCAACAAAGGATAAGGGTTGCGCTCGTTGCGGGACTTAACCCAACATTTCACAACACGAGCTGACGACAGCCATGCAGCACCTGTCTCACAGTTCCCGAAGGCACTCCCGCATCTCTGCAAGATTCTGTGGATGTCAAGACCAGGTAAGGTTCTTCGCGTTGCATCGAATTAAACCACATGCTCCACCGCTTGTGCGGGCCCCCGTCAATTCATTTGAGTTTTAACCTTGCGGCCGTACTCCCCAGGCGGTCGATTTATCGCGTTAGCTTCGGAGCCCATCACTCAGGGCAACAAACTCCAAATCGACATCGTTTACAGCGTGGACTACCAGGGTATCTAATCCTGTTTGCTCCCCACGCTTTCGCATCTCAGCGTCAGTATCTGTCCAGAAGGCCGCCTTCGCCACCGGTATTCCTCCACATCTCTACGCATTTCACCGCTACACGTGGAATTCTACCTTCCTCTACAATACTCTAGTTAACCAGTTTTAAGTGCAATTCCTAGGTTGAGCCCAGGGCTTTCACACCTAACTTAATTATCCGCCTACATGCCCTTTACGCCCAGTCATTCCGATTAACGCTCGCACCCTCCGTATTACCGCGGCTGCTGGCACGGAGTTAGCCGGTGCTTCTTCTGTAATTAACGTCAATTGATGCACCTATTAGATACACCACCTTCCTCATCACCGAAAGTACTTTACAACCCGAAGGCCTTCTTCATACACGCGGCATGGCTGCATCAGGGTTTCCCCCATTGTGCAATATTCCCCACTGCTGCCTCCCGTAGGAGTCTGGACCGTGTCTCAGTTCCAGTGTGGCTGGTCATCCTCTCAGACCAGCTAGAGATCGTCGCCTTGGTAAGCCATTACCCTACCAACTAGCTAATCCCATATGGGTTCATCAAATGGCGCATGGCCCGAAGGTCCCATGCTTTGGTCTCTCAACTTTATGCGGTATTAGCAGTCGTTTCCAACTGTTGTCCCCCTCCATTCGGCAGATCCCCATACTTTACTCACCCGTCCGCCACTCGTCATCAAGTGCAAGCACTCATGTTACCGTTCGACTTGCATGTGTTAAGCCTGCCGCCAGCGTTCAATCTGAGCCATGATCAAACTCTTCAATTTAAAGTTTGATGCTCAATAACTGTCTCTGACATATTCAAATGAATCTTCAGTGTCACTTATCAAGACTTAATTTTTTTTAGTCCGTAGACTTTTAATCTTTCGTCTCGTAAGTGCCCACACAGATTGTCTGTTTCTTCTTTTTAAAGAGCTGACAGCTTTTTTAAGTTAACTAAGCTTATCACTCAGTTTGCTGTCTCAAGGGATGCGTATACTACGCTACACCTTTTTATTCGTCAAGATCTTTTTTCAAAATTTTTGACCTTGCTCACTAACACTAGTTTCGTCTGCTTGTCGCTGACGCCGTGTCAGTGGATGCGCATTATAGGCACTTTAAATTTTACTGCAAGTGTTTATTGCTATTTTTTTTCTGTTTGCATTTTTTTTGGTCTAACTTTTTTATGAAAAACTTTTCAAGCTGATAATGGAAATAAAAATTTAATGATAAAAAACATATTATTATTCATCCAAACCAAGTGAATTTTAACTGTGCGCATATTTTTTAAATTCCTGAGATAAATAATATAACGAAAAGATTAGAGAATTATTAGAATCTTGTGTTTTTTAGTAGAAAAGCATTTACTAAACTAAAATTGTATAAAAAATTCTTTTGGAAAGAATTAAATTCCACCCATATGACAATTAATGGGCGGTAATTTTTACTGTTAATGTGAAAATAATATTCAATAAGTTTCATAGGGTTGTGAACCTAGTGGACTCATAGAGACGCTAAATAAATCAAATTTATTTTGAAACAGTTAATATTAGAAGTTTATTAAACCCATTTTAACGCATTCCTCCAATAAGATATTTTGCTTTATCTTTGAAAACTAATTTTATTATGTTAGCAATGATGACACTTATCACTAAAGTTGAAACTAAAAAGCTAATTGCCCCTAATGATGCTAATTCACCATTACTTGTCTTAATAATATCACCCATTGGTGACATAGAAAGCTGACGCTCAAGTTCTATAACTATAATTTCATGAATGAAATAGATAGGAAAACTTACATTTGCCATATAAGAAAAGAATTTATAAATCTTTCCTTCATTTACTTTATGATTTAATCCATCTAAAAAATAAAGGGCGAGTATAAATAAAATAATTTTTTGCAAAGTATCAAAATAAAGATTTTGAATACCAAAATAATCCATATAGCGATAAGCAAATGGAATAAAAAAACATAAACCAAAAAGAAAGATAACTAATAACAGGTTATCTTTCACAGATTTCATAATAGTTTCATAATTTTGTTTAAGCATCATACCAATTAAATAAACTGGACCATAATGTAATAAATTCAAAAGTGGCTTTGTAAAATCAGGTTTAGTAAACATTACCACCCAAAGCATAGCTATTAGACCTGCCACAATTAAATTCTTTTTCGACCAATAAAAAAGAAGAGGTCCCATTAGGTATACAATAATTATCATTGGCATAAACCACAAAGGTAAAAGTTGCGTACCAGTTAACATCATTCTAATTATTGAGCTAATAACGCTAGGTTCAGTAGAGGAATACCATGGTAATCCCGATAGATATTGATAGTGATAGAAGAAAAAACAAAAAATAGACACTGAAATATAAGGACATACTACTGTTTTAAATTTTGATAAATAATATGTTTTAGTATCAAATTTGTACGTTAAATGTTGAAACAAAAAACCAGCAATCAACACAAAAAAAGTTGTGAAATTAAATGCAAATAAATTTAAAAAAGAGAATAAATAACTATTCGCAATAAGATTAGAGTTTTTAAATACACCTAAACAGTGGCTAAAAACAATCATAATAATTGCAACACCACGCAATACGTGAATAGAATAAATTTTTTGAGGTTTTGCAGATTCCATCTTAAAATTAAATACTATGCTAATATATATAGTTATACATTAGCACATATTCAAATAACTGGAACTAACATTTATAAAAATAATATTTAAAATAAGACTTGACAATTTGTTAATTAAAATCTGTAAATTATTTAAATCAGTAGGTCTAATTTTGTTTATTCAATTTTTTAATAGCAAAAGAGCAAATAGGAATAATTTTACGGTTTTCTTGTTGTAATTTTTTGACAACAAGATCTAATAATTTCTCAGCAATACCTTGACCTCGATAATCGGGAGCTATGTATGTGTGATTGATAGTAGCTTGATTTTGCCCTATTCGAGTAAAAGTCATTTCGGCTATTTGTTTATTATTTATATCACAGACATAAAAACGCTCATTATCTTCTAAATAACTCAATGACATAATATTTTCCTGCTATTTAAACTATCATATGGAGTTTGAAATTTAATAAATTGAGTAAAAAAATACATATCAACAAGTGACTATAAAATTGTTATCAAAAAGATAAATTAAGTTTATTGATAGTATGTAAGTTAGCTGAACATTAAGAAAAAAATTAATAAATGAATGATTGAAATTCGTTCTATCGTTCATTCATTTATTAAAGAAAGTTTTATTATTATTTTTAGTTATGAAGATAGTTTAATCGACATAATATTAATAACTAAAATAAACGTTTTGCAGTATTGTAAAGATCTACATCAAATGGGCGCTTCATATTATTAATAGCGTCTATTATATCATGATGTACCAATTTACCATTTTGTACGCCTACACATCTTCCAGCATGACCTAGTTTTAATAATTCAACAGCATAAGCACCCATGCGTGAACCTAAAATACGATCGTAAGGAACAGGAGAACCACCTCGTTGAACATGGCCTAATACTGTTGCACGAGTCTCATGGTGAACGGCTGCTTCAATGTCTGCAGCAAGCTGGTTAACATCACACATATGCTCTGTAACGGTTACAATTGCATGTTTTTTACCTTTTGCAAAACCTAATTTAATTTCTTCGATTAAATCTTCTTTCGTATAAGACATTTCTGGAATAATCATGAATTCACAACCACCAGCAACTGCAGCATTTAATGTTAAATCACCACAATCTCGCCCCATAATTTCAATCACAGATATTCTGTGGTGTGAAGAACAGGTATCACGTAATCTATCAATAGCTTCAACAGCAGTACTTAGTGCGGTGAAATAACCAATCGTGTAATCGGTTCCGCGAATATCATTATCAATGGTACCAGGTAAACCAATACATGGGAAACCTTCTTCTGTTAAACGCATAGCACCCATATAAGATCCATCACCACCAATCACGACTAAAGCATCAATTTGATGCTTTTTCAAATTTTCAATAGCTTTTTGTCTTACTGCTTTATCTTTAAATTCTGGGAATCTGGCAGAACCGAGAAACGTACCACCACGAGTAATGATATCTGATACGCTAGAACGTTCTAACTTAGTAATTTTATCTTCACAAAGACCTAAGTAACCATCATAAACACCAAAAACCTCTAACCCTTCCGTTAAAGCAGTTCTAACTACTCCTCGTATGGCTGCATTCATCCCTGGTGCATCACCACCACTAGTTAAGATACCTATTTTTTTTATCATATAAAATAACTCCTAATAATTAATTTTTGATTATTATAGAGTCTTAACAGATTTCTAACAATAGATGATAAAAGGTATTTTGGTGTTTTTTTCTACCGCATCGTTTCAATTGGTACAACCGAAATTGGATCTTGATGAATAATTACTGTTGCAGGAGAGAAGAGTTCAGCAATACACTTTTCAATTGAATCAGCTATAGCGTGTGCTTTAACTAAAGGCATATTATCATCAAGTTCTATATGCAATTGAATAAATTTTATGGGGCCTGCTTGCCTAGTTTTTAAATCATGAAAACCATGAACATTCGGATATGATTTAACAATATTAGCAATTTTCTCGTTATCACTTTCTGGTAATGCTCTATCAAGTAAATCCTGTATCGCACTGTATGAAATCTTATAAGCATTATGACAAATATATAAAGCAATCAAGAATGCAAATGCAGCATCTGCAAAAGAAATTCCATACCAGCTTAAAAAGAGTGCAATTATAACAGCAATATTCATTAACATATCAGAAGAATAATGTAGCATATCAGCTTGAATAGCCTTACTTTGAGTAAGTTTTACAACATACCTTTGATATAAAACAAGTATGGAAGTAATTACCGTAGATATGGCAGAAACAGTAATTCCAAGCAATGGTGCTTGTAATTCGCTAGGATGAACAATAGACTTAATACTTGAAAGTAATAAAATTGTCGCTGAACCTATAATAAATGTACTTTGCGCTAGCGCTGCAAGTGATTCAGCTTTACCATGACCAAAGGTATGATCATCATCAGCCGGTTTTAAAGCATAACGTACCAAAAAGAAATTAAGGCCAGAAGCAAGTAAATCAATACTTGAGTCTAGCAATGATGCAAATAAACTTATTGAACCTGTTATCCAACAGGTAATAAATTTTATAAAAATTAGAAAGATAGATGTTAAAACAGCAATTAATGTTGCCCTTTTAACTAATTTTTCGTACAAATGTGAATTTGACATTTGGTACCTTTTTATTGATAGGATTCAACCCCCACAGGAAGAACTAACTGCTGAGCAACCTCAGCTGCTTTTTTTCGCCCAACCAAAACATCAATAATTTTCAAAGCAAAATCAATTGATGTCGCAGGACCTTGACTAGTAATAACTTTATTTTGCTCATCAAAATATACCCTATCTGTTTTCCATAGTTTAAATGAATCTTTAGTAGATGGGTAACCTGTCATATATGCATTCGGAAATAAATTATGATGTTGCAAAACTATTGCAGGAGAAGCACAAATTGCTGCTATAACACCACCAACCCGATGAGTTTTTTGCAATATTTCGATTAATAACGAACAATCTCGAAAATTTTCAGCTCCTTTAACACCCCCAGGTAAAATAACCACATCAAAATTTTCATGTTGAATTTCTGAAATAGTTTTTTGGGCTAAAATTGTTACTCCACGAGAACATTTAACTTCACAACAATTTGAAATACTCGCTGTAATGACTTCAATACCCGCTCTAGTTAGTAAATCAATTGTTGTTACTGCTTCTGTCTCTTCACAACCTTCTGATAAAAAGACTAATGCTTGTTTCATTATTGTACTCCTTTCGCCGATTGATAACTTATTAAAGTTTTAATTATGATGAATTTTATTTCACCCTTTCAATATTGGCCCCTAAACTTCTTAGTTTTTCTTCGATATTGTCATAACCTCTATCAATGTGGTAAATGCGATCAACGATTGTAGAACCTTCTGCAATACAACCAGCCAACACTAAACTTGCTGATGCTCGTAAATCTGTCGCCATTACTTGTGTACCACTGAGTTTTTCTACGCCATGAGTAATTAGTGTATTACCTTCAATTTCTGCTCTAGCACCCATACGGATTAATTCTGGCACATGCATAAATCGATTTTCAAAAATCGTTTCTTTAATAATTCCAGTACCTTCAGCAACCATATTTAATAATGAAAATTGTGCTTGCATGTCTGTAGGAAAACCTGGATGTGGGGCTGTATGGATATTTACAGCTTTTGCTCGTTTATTTTGCATATCTAAACAAATCCAATCGTCACCGAATTCAATATGTGCACCAGCTTCTTTTAATTTTGATATGACAGCATCAAGCAAGTTTGGATCAGTTTTACGACAAGTAATTTTTCCTTTTGAAATAGCAGCAGCTACTAAAAAAGTTCCTGTTTCAATTCGATCTGAAACAATTTCATGCGTACCACCACCTAAACTTTCAACGCCTTCAATTTCAATGCGCATTGTTCCAGCACCGGTAATTTTAGCACCAAGCATATTTAAGAATTTAGCTGTATCAACAATTTCTGGCTCACATGCTGCATTTTCAATTACCGTTTTACCTTCGGCTAAAGTTGCAGCAGACATAATCGTCACTGTAGCACCAACACTCACTTTATCCATAACAATATGCGCACCTTTCAATCGACCATCGACAGAGGCTTTAACATATCCTTCATCCAAAATAATTTTTGCACCTAATTGTTGAAGCCCAGTAATATGAAGATCAACAGGTCTTGCACCAATCGCACAACCGCCAGGTAATGAAACTTGTCCTTGACCAAAACGAGCAACCAATGGTCCCAAGGCCCAAATGGAAGCACGCATAGTTTTTACTAATTCATAAGGTGCGCAATAATTATTAAGATGAGCTGCATTAAGGTGGACAGAACCATTGCGTTGACATTTCACACCTAACTGACTTAATAGCTCTAGTGTAGTATCAATATCTTTTAACTTAGGTACATTTTTTAGCTCTACAGGCTTTTCAGCTAAAATAGCCGCAAATAAAATAGGCAAAGCCGCGTTTTTAGCACCTGAAATAATAACTTCGCCGTTTAAAGAAGTTGGACCTTTAAGGAGAAACTTTTCCATTATTAAACTCTAATAAATAATAAATTAGCCAATATTATAAAAGTTATTTAATAATATATAAATCAATTTAGTAAAAATATACTTAATTCTTTAAAAGAACTAGGATGAATTCGATCCATTATTATTCGATAATATTGTCTAATTTAATGTAATTTTATAAATTACTTCAAATCAATGATTGACTCAATTTAGATAGCGCCTTATATTGAAAATGTGTTAATTATTAATACCGTCGATTACGAGAAAAAATTAAAACTCCTAATATTCTTTTCAAAATAATTAAGAGATAAAACATGTTTGATTCACTTGCCAAAGCAGGAAAATATCTCGGTCAAGCTGCCAAGCTTATGGTCGGTATCCCTGATTACGATAATTATGTTCAACACATGAAACTAACCCATCCTGAACAAACACCTATGACTTATGAAGAATTTTTTAAAGAAAGACAAGATGCACGTTATGGTGGTAAAGGTGGATTTAAATGTTGCTAAAATTTAGAGATAAAAAATGACAAACCCAATTATTTTGCAACCACTACCTGTCACTTTACTAACAGGATTTCTCGGTTCAGGTAAAACGACATTAATTAATCATTTATTAGAAAATAATCGTAACGAAAAAATAATCATTATTGAAAATGAATTTGGTCAAATAAATCTTGATAGCGATTTATTAAATGCCCATTGCGATATTCAAATTGTTGAGATGACCAATGGTTGCATCTGCTGCACCGTACAAGGTGAACTTACCAATGCGCTTCATAAATTACATGCCCAGCGCATAGCAGGTGAATTAACATTCGATCGTCTTATTATCGAAACTACAGGACTTGCCGATCCGGCTCCAATTATTCAAACATTTTTTATTGACGACTTGATTCGTGAAACGATTAAACTTGATGCTATTATTACCTTAGTTGATGCTCAGCACATTTTGCAACACTTAGATGAACATCGAGTAGCACTTTCACAGATTGGATTTGCTGATCGAATTATTGTTACTAAAACTGACTGTATAAGTGAACAGCAAAAAAATGAGATTATTAGTAGAATTAATAAAATTAATAATAAAGCTGCAATCATTGTTGCGATAAACGGACAAATACCAAAATCACAATGGATTGACATCCATTCATTCGATTTAAATGACGATTTAATCATTAATAAAGGTTTTCTTGTTATTAATCCATTAAAAAAAATTGAAACTAACTTTAAAATTCTTCCATTACAAAATCAAACTCAATCATGGACAGATAATATCTGCTCCTATCTTTTTGAAGCTGGCGAACTTGATTTGAAAAAGATAGGTTCATTTATGGAAAACTTGGTTGAGCAATATGGTAATGACATGTTACGGTATAAAGGTGTATTAGCGATTAAAGATAACCCGCAACGTTTGATTGTTCAAGGAGTACATAAAGTTGTTGGTTTCGATTATGGTTCTTCATGGCAAGATCCTTCTGAAAAAATATCTCGATTAGTCGTAATTAGTCGTATTTTGCCATTTGATGATTTGAATCAAGAATTTTTAAAAACTATTGCTAGCTAAAAATTAGAAGATGTTTAACACAATAAAAACTAATTTCTATTTTATTGATGATTTTACCATCTGTTTTTATACTCAAACGTATAGTTAACCTGAAAGATCTTTACAAAAAACTAAATTAGCAAGAGTATAACCATAATAGTCTTTTTTTATTTTATATATGATAATATGGCAAGCTTTTTTAAATTTATTGAGTAAGTAACATAATAATATGGATTACGATATTGCAATCATTGGTCTTGGCCCTGCAGGTAGTACGTTAGCACGTTTACTTAACCCATCTTTTAAGATTATTGCTTTAGATAAAAAATATCAAACTGGTAATAAAGGTTTTCATAAACCTTGTGGAGGATTATTGGCAAATGATGCTCAAAAATCTTTCATTAGACAAAAATTAAATATTCCAACAGATATTTTAACCAATCCACAAATTTTCAGTGTCAAAACTATAGATTTACAAACTAAACTAGTCCGTAATTATCAACGTAGCTATATTAGTTTTGATAGACATAAGTTTGATCTATGGTTAAAGTCACTTATTCCTACCACAGTTACAGTTTTACATAATACTCTGTGTAAAGAAGTAAGAAGAATCATTGATGGTTATCAAATTACTTTTGTCGATGAAAATCAAATAGAACAGAATGTTACCGCTCGATATGTAATTGGTGCTGATGGTGCAAATTCAGTTGTTAGACGAATGCGCTATCCCAATCATTCCATCAGACAATATGTAGCAATTCAACAATGGTTTACTGAAAAACATTCAAATCCTTTTTATTCTTGTATTTTTGATAACCAATTAACCAATTGCTATGCTTGGAGTATGTCTAAAGATGGCTATTTTATACTTGGTGGAGCATTCCCTAAAAAAAATGCCAATAAACATTTTGAGCAATTAAAACAAAAATTAACACAACAAGGTTTTATCTTTGGCGAGCCGGTGAAAGCTGAAAAATGTTTAGTTATCTATCCTAATCGTTTCCGTGACTTTTATACTGGCAATGAAAATATATTTTTAATAGGTGAAGCGGCAGGATTTATTAGTGCAAGTTCTTTAGAGGGAATCAGTTATGCACTTGACAGTGCTGAAATTTTAAGCAAAATATTAAATAGTGGTCAACCGAAACCAAATAAGCGATATTATCAAAAAACAATACCACTACGCCTTAAACTATATAGCAAGATTATTAAAGCCAAAATATTAACTACTCCAATTTGGCGAAAGCTTATTATGAAAAGTAAGATTCAACATATAAAAACGAATTAATTAGTATAGAATTTATACCAATTAAATAACCCAATAATAATAACTATCTAAAAAATAAGGAATAGTGTGATGTTTGATGTTAATGATTTAATCCGTTTTAATCACGAATGGTCAGAAAAAATAGAGCAAGAAGATCCCGAATTTTTTAAACAACTTGCCATTGCACAAAATCCAAAATTTTTATGGATTGGTTGTTCAGATAGCCGAGTTCCTGCTGAAAAATTAATTAAGCTAAAACCCGGCGAATTGTTTGTTCATCGAAATGTCGGTAATTTGGTTATTCATACAGATCTTAATTGTCTATCTGTTGTGCAATATGCCGTTGATGTGCTAAAAATTGAAGATATTATAGTATGTGGACATTTAGGATGTGGTGGAATACGCGCTGCAGTTGAAAATCCAGACATAGGATTAATTAATAACTGGTTGCTGCATATTCGTGATTTATGGTTTCGTAACAGTTCTCTTATTGGTGAGTTTCCACCAGAGATCAGATTAGATATTTTGTGTGAGCTTAATGTTATTGAACAAGTTTATAATTTAGGCCATTCAACGATTATTCAATCAGCATGGCAACGCGGTCAAAAAACGAATTTACATGGCTGGGTTTATGGTATTGATAATGGCAAAATTACTGATTTACATATTACATCGTCAAGTAGTGAAAATCTTGAAATTAATTATCGAGAAGCAATTTCTTATCTTTTAAATTTACATAAATCACAACAATAATTCTAAAGCTTTACTTAAAACGGTAAATGATTTGATTGCTGCTTCCTCGCCATAATAGTCGAGGATCAGCTAGTTCTTGAACAAATTTACCATCAATTAGCACATCAACATAAGATACAACTTCTTGCTGATCGGCACTTAATTCATCAAGTTTATATCCAGTCCATAACCAAATATCTTTGTTATCGCATTCAGATTTAACACGTTTAACAAGTTTTAATATTGCTGGAACATTTTTTGGATGTAAAGGATCACCGCCAGAAAGCGATAATCCTTGACGTTTTATTTCTGTGTCTTGTAAATCTTTAATGATTTGATCTTCAAGTGATTGTGTAAACGGCGAGCCTGAATTAACTCCCCATGTACTTTTGTTATAACAACCCGGACATTGATGTTCACAGCCAGCAACAAAAAGTACACAACGGGTTCCTTCGCCATTTACAACATCAACAGGATAATAGCGATGATAATTCATATTTTTTAAAACAATGATTAACCAATTTGACCATTATTTAAATGTTTAACTCGACGTTTGACTTCTTCTTGTTTTCCAGCATTAAATGGACGGGCATCAGGACTACCTAAGTAACCACAAACACGACGAGTTACTGAGACTTTAGATGAATCATGATTACCACAACTTGGGCAAACAAAGCCTTTACTTGTGCAAGAAAATTCACCGGTATAACCACATTCATAACACTCATCAATAGGTGTATTAGTACCATAGTAAGGTACTCGGCTATAGCTATAGTCCCAAACATCTTCTAATGCTTTAATATTATTTATCATATTAGGATATTCTCCATAACAGATAAATCCGCCATTTGCTACTGGTGGATAAGCTTTCTCAAACTCAATTTTTTCGTATGGATTAACTTTTTTCTCAACATCAAGATGAAAACTGTTTGTATAATAACCTTTATCAGTGACACCAGAAATGATGCCAAACTCAGCAGCATCAAGTCTACAGAAACGATCACACAAATTTTCGCTTGGTGTACTGTACAAGCTAAAACCATAACCAGTCTCATCTTTCCATTGTTCTACAGCTTTACGTAAATGTTCAACAATGGCAATACCTTTTTGACGTAAAGTTTCATTATCAAATGGGTGAGTTTGATTACCATAAAGTGCATTTAGAGTTTCATGAATACCGATATAGCCTAATGAAATAGAAGCTCGACCATTTTTGAATATTTCAGATACGCTATCATCTTCTTTTAGTCGCACACCACAAGCGCCTTCCATATATAAAATAGGTGCTACACGGGCTTTAACCCCTTCTAAACGAGCAATACGTGTCATTAAGGCCTTTTTGCATAGAGCTAAACGTTTATCTAAAATTTTCCAAAACTGCGATTCATCGCCATGCGCTTCAATTGCAATACGTGGAAGATTTAAACTAATTACGCCTAAATTATTACGACCGTCATGAATTTTATGACCATCTTCTTCATAAACACCTAAAAAGCTTCGACATCCCATTGGCGTTTTGAATGAACCAGTAACTTCAACGACTTTATCGTAATTTAATATATCTGGGTACATACGTTTGCTTGCACACTCTAATGCAAGTTGCTTAATATCATAATTTACATCGTTTGGTTTATGATTAATTCCATCTTTAATTGCAAAAACTAATTTTGGAAAAACAGCGGTTTTATGATTTTTACCTAAACCTTTTATACGAACTTTAAGAATTGACTCTTGAATTAAGCGTGACTCCCAGCTTGTCCCTAGACCAAAACCAAAAGTAACAAATGGAGTTTGACCATTAGCAGTATGTAAAGTATTGACCTCATATTCTAAAGATTGAAAAGCATCATAACACTCTTTTTGAGTACGACTTTCAGCGTAAGCTTCTGGATTTGAAATATTCCATTCTTCTGCTACTTGTTTATGTTTTTGATAACTGATAGTGACAAATTTAGCTAAAATTTCGTCAATACGATTTATAGTTGTTCCGCCATAAATATGACTAGCAACTTGAGCAATAATTTGCGCTGTTACTGCTGTAGCCGTCGCAATTGATTTTGGCGGTTCAATTTCAGCATTACCCATTTTGAAGCCATTTGTTAACATACCATCTAAATCGATTAGCATACAGTTAAACATCGGGAAAAATGGTGCATAGTCGAGATCATGATAATGAATTTCACCACAATCATGGGCTCGTGAAATTTCTTTAGGTAATAGATATTGTTTAGCGTAATGCTTTGCCACAATCCCCGCAAGCAAGTCTCGTTGCGTAGGAATAACTTTACTATCTTTATTAGCATTTTCATTTAAGATTGCAACATTACTTTGTTCAATTAAACCACGAATATCCTGAGTTAATCGACTGCGTTGTTCACGTTCTCGATCGCGATCATGTCTATATTCAATATAGGTTCTAGCCAACTTTTTATAAGGGCCTGACATCAGCTGATTTTCAACTGCGTTTTGAATTTCGTTAATATCGACACTCTCACGCTCAGCCATTTGCTTAGTAATCTCTTGGGCAACAGCAGCACAATAATCTGGATCATTAACATTAGCAGCAACTGCTGCTTTAACGATAGCATCTCTGATTCGACCTTCATTAAATGCGGTCTGGCAACCATCACGTTTAATTACTACAGGCATATATACTCCTCAACATTCATTAATAAATAGTAGTTAGCATAGGATTTATATCAATATTAATACTCATGTTAATTGTAATGATTAAAACAATTGATTTTTTTATTAGAATATTAGACTTTATTTGATATAGACCAGAATTTTCACATTGCTTAGATGATACTACATATAGTAAATATAATTGAATTATACACCATATATTGTGTTTTTCCAGATTTTTTAGTAAATAAAATTACTTGACAAAGCAAAGATCAAGCACTACAAGCCTTTTTATAGGTAGCTTAAAAAATTTGAATGAATTTATTGGATGATAAGAAAACAATTCTTAAAAGAGTGTAAGGTAACCTTACACTCTTTTAACAAAAATTATTGCTCACATTAAAAACAATTATGACTCAATGTTTAACCAATCAGTGTGGAAAACACCCTCTTTATCGATACGTTGATAAGTATGAGCACCAAAATAATCTCGCTGTGCTTGAATTAAATTAGCTGGTAATACAGCAGAACGATAACTATCATAATAAGCTATAGCTGCCGAAAGCGTTGGCACCGCAATACCTTGTTGGATAGCTAACGAGACTACATCACGCAATGACTGTTGATAAACTTCGACAGTTTGATTGAAATAAGGTGCTAATAACAAATTATCAATCTCATTATTATCTGCATAGGCATCTGTAATTTTTTGCAAGAATTGTGCGCGAATAATACATCCAGCCCTAAAGATTTTGGCTATTTCTCCATAATTTAAATTCCATTGATATTTATGAGAAGCAGCTTTTAACTGTGCAAACCCTTGTGCATAGGAGATAATTTTACCCATATACAGTGCTTTACGCACTTTTTCTATCAACTCTTTCTTGTCACCAGCATAAGGATTTTGTTTAGGACCTTTTAATACTTTTGATGCAGCCACACGTTGATCTTTAATTGCAGAAAGATAACGAGCAAATACCGATTCAGTTATCAATGATAAAGGTTCGCCAAGATCTAAAGCACTTTGACTCGTCCATTTACCCGTACCTTTATTACCTGCAGCATCTAAAATCACATCAACAAGATAATTGTCTTCTTCATCTTTAAATTTAAAAATATCAGCCGTAATCTCAATTAAATAGCTATTTAATTCACCCTTATTCCAGTCAGAAAAAACATTAGCTAATTCATCATTGGTTAGGCCTACAACATGTTTTAAAACTGAATAACTTTCAGCTATAAGCTGCATATCGCCGTATTCAATTCCATTATGCGCCATTTTAACATAATGACCCGCGCCATTTGGACCAATATAAGCAACACATGGTTCACCATTAGCTTTAGCAGCTATTTTTTCTAAAATAGGTGCAACTAATGCATATGCTTCTTTTTGACCTCCAGGCATAATTGAAGGACCTTTTAATGCACCTTCTTCACCACCAGAAACACCGGCCCCAATAAAGTTAAAACCTTCATCGGAAAGCATTTTATTTCGGCGAATGGTATCTTCAAAATACGCATTTCCGCCATCAATAATAATATCACCTTTATCTAATAGTGGACGTAACTCATTAATAACTGCATCTGTTCCTTTACCGGCTTGAACCATGATAAGGATACGACGAGGTTTTTCTAATGAATTTACAAAATCTTCAATCGTGAAATAAGGAACCAATTGCTTATCAGAATGTTCCGCCATTACTTGTTCTGTTTTATCTTTAGAACGATTATAGATAGCAACAGAAAATCCACGACTTTCAATATTGAGCGCAAGGTTGCGGCCCATAACTGCCATTCCAATAACACCGATTTGTTGTTTAGACATGATTTGGCTCCTATATTAAATCTATATAACCTTAAACTCTAAGGCTTTTTAACAATACCTAAAACTTATTTAAGTTTTATAAATTACGCTCTATTTTTCCACAAAAAAACCGTATCAGAATATAATACGGCTTTTTTAGTAACTTTAATTATATTTAGTACTAATTACGCAAATCATGAACGCTTCATCATTTCAAAAAACTCATCATTCGTTTTAGTCATGGCAAGTTTATCAATCAAAAATTCCATCGCGTCGATTTCACCCATTGGGTTAAGAATTTTGCGCAAAATCCACATTTTTTGTAACTCATCTGGTGAAGTCATTAAATCTTCTTTACGAGTACCAGAGCGATTAAAGTCAATTGCAGGGAATACACGCCGCTCTGCAATTTTACGAGATAAATGTACCTCCATATTACCCGTACCTTTAAACTCTTCGTAAATGACTTCATCCATTTTTGAGCCAGTATCAATCAGTGCGGTTGCAATAATAGTTAAACTACCACCTTCTTCAACATTACGTGCTGCACCAAAAAAACGTTTTGGTCGATGTAATGCATTTGCATCTACACCACCAGTTAATACTTTACCTGATGACGGAACAACCGTGTTATAGGCGCGTGCTAGACGAGTAATTGAATCGAGTAAAATAATGACATCTTTTTTATGTTCCACTAAACGTTTAGCGCGTTCAATAACCATTTCAGCAACCTGAACATGCCTTGCAGCAGGCTCATCAAAAGTTGATGCAACTACTTCACCTTTTACCAAACGTTGCATTTCAGTGACTTCTTCTGGTCGTTCATCAATCATCAATACCACGAGTTCACACTCAGGATGATTCACAGCCAAACTTTGTGCAATGTTTTGCAGTAGCATGGTTTTACCAGCTTTTGGAGGCGCAACGATCAAACCACGTTGACCTTTACCAATCGGTGAAGCTAAATCAAGTACTCTAGCTGTAATATCTTCGGTAGAACCATTGCCGCGTTCCATGCGTAATCTAGAGTTTGGATGAAGTGGAGTTAAGTTTTCAAAGAGGATTTTATTGCGAGCATCTTCAGGTTTATCATGATTAACTTCGTTAACTTTAAGTAAGGCAAAATAACGTTCGCCCTCTTTTGGCGGTCTGATTTTTCCAGCAATTGTATCGCCCGTTCTTAAATTAAATCGCCTAATTTGGCTTGGTGATACATAAATATCGTCAGGTCCTGCTAAGTATGAGCTATCGGCAGAACGTAAAAAACCGAACCCATCTTGCAAAATTTCAAGCACACCATCGCCAAAAATATCTTCACCGCTTTTAGCATGCTGCTTTAAAATTGCAAAAATAATGTCTTGTTTTCTAAGACGAGCAAGATTTTCAAGACCCATTGTTTTTTCACCAAGCGCTACAAGCTCGGAGACAGAAGTGTTTTTTAATTCAGTTAAATTCATAATTTTAAAAATTCTTGAGGATAAAATTGATATGTTTGCAATTACCGCTATTTTTTGTATATTTCTTTAATTTACTTATAAAAAACCTCTTTCTGGCAATAAACAAACGCAATCAATTATTAATTTTTGATGACAATATGCGTTTAGATATAAACTATTCACCCACTTAATCAATAAAAACAATGGATTGCAGAAAGGAGTTCTTGTAAGAGGTTAGCAATGTACACTAAAAAATGCACTGTGTCTATATTTAATTATACTTTATCTGTGAGATATATTTATTTAAAATAAATAATAAGAGTAATTTTTATTACTCTTATTATTTGTAATAATGATCTAACACAATTAAAGCTGCCCATCAATAAAGCTTTTTAGCTGTGCTTTAGATGATTCTCCAACTTGCGTTGCAACAACTTTACCATGTTTGAAAATTAATAGTGTAGGGATTCCACGTATATTAAATTTAGGGGCTATACTAGGATTTTCCTCAATATTAACTTTAGCAAAGATCACTTTATCACCGTATTCTTGTGCGACTTCTTCTAAAATTGGTGCAATCATTTTACAAGGCCTACACCATTCAGCCCAAAAATCGACCAATATTGGTTTTTCAGTATCATTGATTTGTTTGTCAAATGTCGCTTCAGAAAGTGAAACAATATTATTACTCATTTGGTTATCCCCCAATAAATATTTATATTTATAATATTAATAAATTTTCCATTTTTATACTAGCAATTAGTATAATAGAGCATAATTATTAGTGATGTCTATATGACTAATATGCTATAATTCTTAGACTTTGATAATTACATTTGAAACCACAATGATTCCATCTTATCTTACCAAAACAACTTTTAGTCAATTCCCATTACATCCGCTAGTGATAAAAGCACTTGATAAGAAAGGCTTTACTTATTGCACGCCAATTCAAGAACAAACATTACCGTTAACAACAAATGGAATTGATATAGCTGGGCAAGGACAGACAGGAACAGGTAAAACCATTGCTTTTTTGGCCTCAACATTTAATCATTTATTAAATCATGAGCCATTACCAGATCATAAAGCAAACCAACCTCGAGCAATTATTATAGCGCCAACTCGAGAACTTGTGGTACAAATTTATCACGATGCAGAAGTACTATCTGAAGAAACTGGTCTTAAGTTAGGGTTAGCTTTCGGTGGTGATGGTTATGATAAACAATTAAAAATGTTATCAGCTGGCGTAGATATTTTAATTGCTACCACGGGACGGTTAATTGACTATGCCAAACAAAATTATATAAATTTAGAAGCAATTCAGGTTGCCGTTTTGGATGAAGCTGATCGTATGTTTGACTTAGGATTTATTCGTGATGTCCGTTGGATTTTTAAACATATGTCTCCTCCTTCAAAACGATTGACAATGTTATTTTCTGCAACATTAACACATAATGTACGTGAATTAGCTTTTGAGCATATGAATAATCCACAATATGTTGAGGTTGAGCCTGAGCAAAAAATTGGCCACCGAATCAAAGAAGAGCTATTTTTTCCATCTAATGAAGATAAACTTGCATTACTACAAACACTTATTGAAGAAGAATGGCCAGATCGCTGCATCGTATTTGCTAACACTAAAGTTGCCTGTGAAAAAATATGGCGACATTTAATTGCAGATGGTCATCGTGTAGGACTATTAACAGGTGATATTGCTCAGAAAAAACGCTTATCAATTTTAGAACAATTTACTCGAGG
This sequence comes from Gilliamella apicola, assembly GCF_000599985.1. Taxonomy (NCBI): domain Bacteria; kingdom Pseudomonadati; phylum Pseudomonadota; class Gammaproteobacteria; order Orbales; family Orbaceae; genus Gilliamella; species Gilliamella apicola. The sequence continues at coordinate 274,019 of NZ_CP007445.1, read as the reverse complement.
TGATCTAGATATTTTAGTCGCAACGGATGTTGCCGCACGTGGTTTACATATTCCTGATGTTACCCATGTTTTTAATTATGATCTACCTGATGATTGTGATGACTACCGCCATAGAATTGGAAGAACTGGGCGTGCAGGGGCTGAAGGTTACTCAATTTCACTTGCTTGTGAACGTTATTCTCAAAATTTGCCAGCAATTGAAAAAGCAATTGATCATACTATTCCTGTTAGTCAATATGATCCATCTGCATTATTAGTTGATTTACCCACGCCAAAAACTTTTAAACGAGCACCACGTAGAAGATCATCCACATAATAAATAATATAGATTTTGCATATATTATTATCTCATATACAGTTATCTTAATAATATTAACTATAATTAAGATAACTGTTAACAAAATTAATAGATTAATTAAAAATTAAATAATTAATTTTCATTTTTGTTTTTTAAAAAATCTTCGTATGTTAATTCAATCTGTTTTTTAGTTGCTTTAGATAACGAAGCAACATGACGATGATTCAATGAGCCATATAAAATAAATAAAACATTACCCGAAATACGAGTATTCTTATTTTTCATCCTGTAATATGCTTCTAAATATCCTACCTTATAAAATATTTCTATATTGGTAATACCAACACTAAATAATAGTTTTTCTAATGAGAGTGTTATATTGGGAAGTGTTTTAATTCGCTGCTTTTTTAATTTGAGCTTCTCATCTTGTTCTAACTGAGCATATTTAATAACCATTTTAACCATGGAATGAAATGTTTGTAAATCCTCAAATAATTCATCTCCTACCTTGTAATAATCTAAGGATTTTGTCGAAATACCTGAAGGTAAGGTTAAAGTTGTCATCCCCAATTCAATAAAAACCGATCGATAATGTGAATGACCTCTTAAATAAAACTCTTGTTCACCAATCCAACCGAACATTACTCCTTTGCAATTAATACTAAATCCCCCAAAAAATGTTTTGATTGAAATATCATCAAAGGAAGATAAATCCTTAAGGATTTTATTTGCAAATGTTGAACTCATAATTTATCTCCACTTAACTTAATTAATTTAATAACATATACAACTTACTACTTAGCTTAAGTTATAGTAAATAGTTCAATAATCAAACTGTTTTTTTAATAAATTCATAATTTTGGGATCTATCTTCCATAAATAAACATAAATTAGATTAATACTTGATAAAATATATTTATATATTCTAATATTAGTATCTAATATAAAACTAAGTATAAATAAACAAATCTTAATAATTCTTTAAAAAGAAAAGATGCTTTAACATTGTTATTATGTTGTAAAAATTATACAATCAGCATACTAAGAATTATATGGTTTCAATTATTGTCAATTCACATTAACATGGTCAAAATTGCTGTTATTTTGTTTATTTTATTCTATTCATCTGTTGCTACTGCAGATAAATTTACATTAATACAATCATTGACTCTTTGTAATCCTAATTTTTTCAAAGAAGTTTATGCTAATAAAAGTGAATTACAAAAATATACAAATATCCAAACTTTTGATAAGAATAAAGCTTACATTTCTGTCGAAAATCGTACAGATACCAATAAAAATTATACTTATTTCAAAATTCCTATGACTTATAAAAATTTAACAATTAAAGGCTATTACGATAGTGCTATGGATCTAGGAAAAATGGGAAAATATTATTTTTGGGGCTTTATTATTGACAATGATATTAACCAAATTAAAGAAACATTGAATTTCATTGATTGGAAAAATATGGAAGACAATTTGCTGTATATTGCTAATCCTATGATTCGTAATATCAATGATGAAATACATGTGTGGAATGAAAATACCGGTACAGTAGTTGGTGTAAAAACCATTCCTGCACCTGATACAACTGAAAAGTTACTATTACTTGAAAAAGGAGCAAATATGAACCTGCTAATTTGTTCAATTCAAGGTATTGTCACTGTAGAATTACTTAAACAAGAACGACCTGATATCAAATAAATTTAATTAAATTGCTGAATCATCCATTTCACCAGTACGAATACGAATAACTTGTTCAACATTATAAACAAAAATTTTCCCATCACCAATTTTGCCAGTTTGTGCGGTTTTCATAATGGTTTCAATGCACATTTCTAAAATGTCGTCAGAAACTACAAGTTCAATTTTTACTTTAGGTAAAAAATCTACCATATATTCAGCTCCACGATAAAGTTCTGTATGCCCTTTTTGCCGGCCAAAACCTTTAACCTCAGTGACGGTCATACCCGTTATTCCCTGATCGGCTAACGCTTCTCGAATATCATCTAATTTGAACGGTTTTATAATAGCTTCAATTTTTTTCATACTTACTTTTCCTCAATTCAAGATCACCAATTTTTAAATCCAAATGCAGATGTTATTGGATAACGTCTACCTTTTCCAAAATTACGTATTGTGATTTTTGGGCCAACAGCTGACTGACGTCGTTTATACTCATTAATGTCAACCAATTTAATAACACGTCTAACTGTAATTTCATCATAACCTTGCTCAATAAGCTGTCCAACAGAAAGATCTTGCTCAACATAACCACTCAATATTCCATCTAAAATATCATATGGCGGTAAACTATCTTCGTCTTTCTGATCTGGAGCCAATTCAGCTGAAGGCGGACGTGTAATTACCCTTTCAGGAATAACATATGAACGGGTATTTCGATATTTTGATAATGCAAACACCATAGTTTTAGGTACATCTTTAAGCACATCAAAGCCTCCAGCCATATCACCATAAAGCGTAGCATAACCTACTGACATCTCACTTTTATTACCAGTTGTTAATACTAGGCGTCGTCTTTTATTAGATAAAGCCATTAAAATAACGCCACGACAACGTGCTTGTAAATTTTCCTCGGTAGTATCTTTTTGTGTCCCTGCAAACATAGGTTTTAAAGATGACATAAACGCATCAAACATTGGTTCGATCGAAATAATATCAAATTCCACGCCTAATATTTCAGCTTCTTCTTTGGCATCAGCAATACTAATGTCAGCCGTATAACGAAATGGCATCATAACAGCTTGCACCTTATCTTTGCCTAGTGCATCAACCGCAATAGCTAGTGTTAACGCTGAATCAATACCACCAGAAAGACCCAATACTGCGCCTTGAAAACCATTTTTGGTAATATAATCACGTGTTGCAAGTACCAATGCATCATATACTGACTCTAAAGGATGATTTTCATCTTCAGCAATAGTAGTTTGGTTAGGTACTCCTAATTCAAAACAAGTAACTTGTTCTACAAACGATTTTAGTTGGCAAACAATATCACCATATTCATTGCAAACAAAAGACCCACCATCAAAAACAAGTTCATCTTGACCACCAACTTGATTAACATAAATAATAGGTAATCGGGTTCGAATAGCATGGGCTTTGATTAAAGCGCGTCGACGCTGCTGTTTTTCATAATCATAAGGAGATGCGTTAATAGTTATTACTAAATCTGCATTCTGAGCACTAATTTGATCGATAGGATCATTTTTCCAAAGATCTTCACAGATTAATAAGCCAATTCTTTTACCTTTAAAATCGATGATACAACTTTGATTATCTGCAGTAAAATAACGTCTCTCATCAAAAACATCATAATTAGGTAGCTGTTGTTTGTGATATCGTGTTAATAACTTTCCTTCATAAAAAAAAGATAATGCATTAAAGATATGTCCGTCTTGCCAATGTGGGTGACCGATAATTACAGCACAACCAGTACTTGCCTGTTGAACTAAAAATAGTGCTTTTTCACACCGTTCTTTAAAATCAGCACGATAAATTAAATCTTCTGGTGGATAACCGCAGATAGCAAGTTCCGAAAAAATAATAAGATCATTAGATGAATGGCAATGTATTAACTCAACAATTTGTTCAGTATTACCTTCTATATCGCCAACTCGCCAATTCTTTTGTGCTAAAACAGTAGATAAAGACATATAAAATTTAAAATTACAAATAAAAAGTGGCGTTAAGTTTAAATGATTCTAAGTTGCGCTGCCACTTTTTTATCGTTAACATGAAGTAATAAATTAGCTTTGACTGGACTGGAAATTATTATGCAAAAAACTTTAAATGTGGCACTATCCAAACGTAGTTATCCTATAATTATTGGTGAAAATTTATTAAATGAATTCCACCATTTTAAACTTCAGGCAGGTCAGCGCGTGTTAATCGCTACCAATAAAACTATTGCTCCACTTTATTTACAACCATTAATTGATATGCTAGAAAAGAATGGTGTGAAAACGGATTCCATTATTGTTCCAGATGGAGAAAAATATAAAACCATGGAAACATGGAATACTATTTTAACTGCTTTGCTTGCTAATAATCATACACGTAACAGCATACTCATTGCTTTAGGTGGTGGTGTAATTGGTGATGTTGCAGGTTTTGCGGCATCGGCATACCAACGAGGAATTAAGTTTATTCAAGTACCTACAACACTATTATCCCAAGTTGATTCTTCAGTCGGCGGTAAAACAGCTATTAACCATCCATTAGGCAAAAATATGATTGGTGCCTTTTATCAACCTCAATCAGTTGTTATTGATTTAAACTGCCTAAAAACTCTACCGCAACGTGAATTCTCCGCAGGTCTGGCTGAAGTCATAAAATATGGAATTATTTTAGATGAAGATTTCTTTAATTGGTTAGAAATACACATTGAAGAATTACTCAATCTAGATGTCAAAGCACTCAGTTACTGTATTTATCGCTGTTGCCAACTTAAAGCCCAAATAGTTGCAGCTGATGAAACTGAACAAGATATGCGCGCTATATTAAATCTAGGCCATACTTATGGGCATGCAATTGAGGCTGAACTTGGATATGGCAATTGGTTACATGGTGAAGCTATCAGTGTTGGTATACTCATGGCAGCTCAAACCGCTAAATTATTAAATAAATTAACAGATAATGATATTGATCGTATAAAAAACTTATTGATTAAGGCTAAACTTCCTGTAATAAGACCTAAACAAATGTCCATAGAATCTTACCTTCCACATATGATGCGAGATAAAAAAGTCCTATCAGGACAATTACGCCTAGTAATACCAACTAAAATTGGACATGCTGAAATTATTGATAGAATTGAAAAAGAAATAGTATTTGAATCTATACAACGAGTTTAAATCTCTATTTTTAATAACATTAAATATTTCTATTATAAAATAAAAGGCGTGATACATTACGCCTTTCATTTTTTATAACAAAAATAACTTAATTTTGCATTCTTGTTTTTTTAATCTGTTTATAAATAAGATTTAATATTAGCCCCAAAAGCGCCACCGCAATTGCAATATAAAATGCTTTAGTATAATCACCATCATTATTGACTAGAATATCAGCAGTTAGTTTTGGTGCAAAAAATGCAGCTGAAGAGTAACCAACAAAGATGATGCCATAGTTTACACCTTGGTTGATAGGACCATAATTTTCCATCACCATTGGTGGGAAAACACCCATTACGCCTCCAAAACATAAGCCAAGTGCGATTATCCCAATGGCAAATCCTGCTTGTGATGGAATAAATAAAAACGAAATAAAAGCAAATATAATTACCGAAAAGATAATATCTAATGTTTTATTTCTTCCTAATTTATCTGATACAGTGCCCCATACTACTCGCCCAGCACAATTACTTAATGAATATAAACTGACATAAAAAGCAGCAAGGGCAGATGTTAATCCAAACATATTTTGTCCAATACCAGAAGCATTTGAAGCAATCATCAATCCGGAAAAAGCGCCAGTACCTAACATAAAGAAAATTAGATAAAAATATGGCGTTTTTAACATCTCTTGCCAGTTTTTATTAATAATAGGTTTACTTTGTTGACTGTTTGCTTGAACCCAACCTTCAGGTTGGTAATTGGCTGGTGCCACTTTGATAAAAAAACTAGCAACCATAACAACCACGATATAGGTACAACCTAAAATTTTAAATGCATACAGCACATCAAAACTTTCAATCAAATAGTTACCGATTGGTGCAGCAATAATTGCTGCACCTCCCATACCGGCAGTAATAATGCCTGATGCAAGTCCACGTTTATCTGGAAAGAATTTAATTGTATTACTTAAGCAACCTGAATAAGCTAATCCTTGTCCAAAACCACTTAATAGACCATAAGTAATATAAAGCATCAAAGGACTGGTCACATAACCACTCAGATAAAACCCAAGCCCAAACAACAAACCACCAATAACACTAGACCATTTAGCTAAACCTTTATCCGTTAAAAAACCACCTAATATCATAGGAATTGGTCCAACGGCTGAATTTATGCCAAATGCAATCATAACATCTGACATACTCCAATTTTTTGCAATACTTAACGGTCCTGCAAAAACACTAAAGGCATAAATAGCACCAGTACAAAGTAATATTGATGTTGATGCAACTAGAATAATCCATCTGTTAACATAATTTTTCGCTTTTACCATTATTAGACTCCATTCTTAGATTTATATCCTTTAATGCAGTCTTGCCAGCAATTCGACCGAAAGTAAAAATATCGGTTAATGAATTACCACCAAGCCTATTACCGGCATGAATACCGCCAGCAACTTCACCTGCGGCATATAAGCCTTTAATTTTTTGTCCTGATTTATCTAACACATGGGTTTGTGTATCAATCCTTAGTCCCCCCATAGTATGATGAACAGCTGGTTTTCTTGGTGTAGCATAAAACGGAGGAATTTGGACTTTTAAATCAAAAACATCTTTTCCAAATTCAGGATCGTTTCCAGCATCAACATAACTATTATAATTAGTTATAGTTTGTTTGAAGACGTTTGCATCCATACCCAGTTTTTGTGCTAACTCTTCTAAAGTATTAGCACAAAATAATGTGCCAGCCGAAATTTGTTTATCAATTTTTTCTTGAGAAGTGTTATAAGCAGTTTTCTTGATTGCTTCATCAGCAATTAAATAAAATAACCCACCATTATCAATTGCAGCTTGGGTAAGTTTGTCTCGACTACCATACTCATTAACAAAACGCCTACCTTGCTTATTAACCATAATGAAGTTTTGAGGAGGAACTTGTAATCCACTAAATAACGCTCCTGTTTCAGGATCAGAAACAGGCATCATTTGTGAAAAGCCCATACCAACGAGATCAGCTCCAACACTTTGACCTAAAACAATACCGTCGCCAGTAATAGCAGGCGAATTAGATGTTTTAATATCATCGTCAATTTCTGTCCAATAGGTATTATATTCTTTTAACATTTTGGTATTAGCACCAAAACCACCAGAAGCTAAAATAACTGCATCAGCTTTCACAGTAACTTTTTTACCATTTAAACCGCTGCCAATCACTCCTGCAACTTGTCCATTTTCAACAATTAGCTCTTTTACTGCAGTATCAGTAATGATTGTACCGCCATGCTCTTCAACATATTTTTGTAACGCTGAAACATAAGCATAACCTTCACTTTTTAGTGGTTTATGACCTCTACGCCATAATGCCCCAACAGGCATTGTCACATCATATTTATCAAATTCAACACCAATATCTTCCAACCATTTAACGGAATCTAACGCTTCATCAGTTAAAATTTTAACTAAATCGTATTGGCCATAAATTACATTGCCTAACTGGTCAGTTCTTTTACCGCCAAGATAGGTTTGGATACGATGCAACAACGCAGAATCAAATAAATAACCGGTCTTATCTTTATTTTCAGCCAGATAATCATTAATTTGCTGTCTTAATATTTTAAAATCATCAAGATATTCAGAATCAATAGTCGACTCATCCATTGTGGCAATTTCTTGTAAAGTATGACTCTCACCAGCAATAGCAGCAAACGTATTTTGCCATTTAGGATTGGCCGCATTCATTGGTCCTCCCGTACGGACAGTATTACCACCGACAGCAGGGAACTTTTCAACAACTATAACTTTTTTACCTTCTTGTAAAACACTTGCTGCAGCGGATAAACCAGCACCACCAGCACCCACGACAACCACATCAGTTTCATATTGCACATCGCTATTATCAATCGCACTTGGAGCTTTTGGTCGTTTACGTAAAACATCAGGATTAGCACCAGCCATCTTAATTGCTTTAGCCACACCATCAATCACACCATTACTGGTGACGGAAGCGCCTGATAAAATATCCACATTAAGAGTTTGTCCTTCAAGAATTTGTGATGGAATACGTTTAAATACCACATCAGCAATACCTTCTGATTCACCTTCAGTATCAATATCAATTGACTCAATACGATCATTCGACAATACAACCACCATTGGTAAATCACCGTTATGACCTGGTGCGGTAACGCAATATCTTCCCGGTTCAAAAGAGATTTCCTCTGGAACATTAAGTAAACTAACAACTTGGGTAAAGCGAATAAAACGGAAAAAACAACTATCTAAGAAATCAATAGTGCGTTCTGATTTGAGATCACCTTTTTCATCAAATGCTTCATGTGCTCGTCCAAGCAAAAATTCATATCCTGGCATAACAGTGGCATTTACACCTGGCGCATCAAGTATTTGTCTTAGATGTAATTGTGCTCTTGATGAACCTTGCACATCATAAGAAGCACCTACAATCATCACTGGTTTGCCATCAAATGGATGTAAATTAAATGATAGCCATTCAATAATACTTTTTAGTGCTGATGGAATAGAATGATTATGTTCTGGAGTAGCAATAATTACACCATCTGCTTGTATAATTTTATTATTAAAATTCTGAATAACCGGATTATTAGATTGATCATCTGTTTCATTAAACATTGGCACATCAATCAATTCTAATATTTCAATTTCGGCTTTATTAGCAAAATGTTTTTGCATATATTGTAATAATATACGGTTATAAGATTCCTGAGCATTTGTTCCAACAATTCCAATTAATTTCATTATAGTGCTCCTTCTTCAGCTGCTTGTTTCCAACTAAATTTCTTATTTTGTTCCGTATTAAATTTTGCTTTCTTGAGTAATTCATTAGTAAGAGTAACAAACAAAATGAACTCATCGAAACATTCATCTAATTCTTTAACTTTATCGTGGTAGATAAGATCACCATTTTCATCAAAAGCTTGGAGAGAATGTCCTAAAAGAAACTCTGAACTTGGCATAATTCGTGCTTTTAACTCTGGTGTATCCAAAATTTGCCGTAAATGCGCTTGTGCTCTTGAAGAACCTAACGAGCCATGAGAAGCCCCCACAATCATTACACATTTATTAATGAGTGGACGAGTTGTGTAAGACAACCACTCAATAGCACTTTTTAAAGCTGCAGTAATTGAATGATCATATTCTGGTGTGGCAATAATTACCCCATCAGCATTTTCAATTTTATCTGATAACTCTTTTACTGTTGAAGGTGGCGTTTTATCGTTAGGTTCATTAAATGCGGGCAACGACTTAATTTCACAGACTTCAATTTCTGCTTTGTCTGCAAAATGCGCTTTCATAAAATGGAGTAATTTTCTATTAGTTGAACGATCCGAATTTGTGCCAACTATGCCAATAAATTTCACTTTAAAACCTCACTTAGTACCTTTCAGTACAAATTTTATTAATATCTAACTTTTTCAAAATAAATTCTTTAGAAATCCCGCAAAACAGTTGTATATTTAATTATTAAATTTAGTATGTTTATATTTGGGTAATATGCTTATAAAAATTAGTTTAGAACAGAAAAACCCATTTGTGAAATAGCTGATTAATTATAGGGTTATAAGCAATTTGTTATAACAAAGTAAAACAGGAAATGAGATATAAAATGACTAAAATAAATTCATTAAATATGCTGCAATACATTGATGTTTTACTTAAACATGGTAATTACACCAAAGCCGCAAAAAATCTTTATATTTCTCAATCATATCTAACGCAAACAATAAAAAAAGTAGAAAACCAAATTGGTATAGAAATCATTAATCGCCAAACGGTTCCGTTACAATTAACAGAAGCAGGTAAAATTTATTATCAATATTTAGTTTCACTTGTGGATAAACAAGAACAATTTAAACGGAAAATCAAAAAATACACGGATACAAATTACGCAGTAATTCAAATAGGAGTATTACCTAGTTTAGGTACATATTTACTGCCACTATTTTTGCCTGCATTTATGCAAAAATATCCAAATGTAAAAATTGAATTACATGAATATACGCCAACAAGTCTTGAAGAAAAAACAGAAAATAATATGTTGGATTTTTTTATTGGACAAAACCCCGAAACAATATCACAAAACTTAATTAGCCATGCTTGTGGCAAACATTGCTATTATGCGCTAATCCCGCAAAGCTCAAAACTTTATCAAGAAAATCCTAAAATACTTGAATGTAATGATGATTTTATAAAAAATTTACTACAAGAAAAACTTATTTTAACAGCGCATGGCTCAGCGATTCGTCATCAGATTGAATATCTAATTCAAAAATATAAAATCGAACCCCAAATAATTCTTGAAAGTAGTAATATTTTTACACTTGTTGAGTTAGCCAAAAAAGGGATTGGCATCACTTTTATTCCAGAAAGTGTCAATATTCTTAGTAAAAAAAATGATCAAGCTTATAATTTATTACCATTGCCACTAGAACTGATTTCGCTTAATTATTTTATTGCATACTCTGCAAATAAAACTTTAAATTCAGCAGAAAAGGAACTTGTTGATATTTTTATATCATCCCTGAATCATGAAGCGATGTCATTTAACTAATAACAATTTAATTTATAAAATACTTTATTGAATAATCAAACCTTCTGAGCAAGCAAACTCATGATTAACTGTAACAATCATTCCTTCAATGTTAGGTATTTTATTTATAGCTGATATAGCATACTGAGCACTTGCACCATAAAGCTGAGTAGTCCAAATTTCACCGTCAAGCGAGTTTTTTGACACAATACTGATACTGGCTAGATCTGTTTCTACAGGGTACCCAGTTTGGCTATTAAAAATATGATGATAGGTTTTGCCATTATAATTAAATGTTCGTTCATAGATACCTGATGTTACCACTGATTGATTTTTAATTTTTAACGCAGTAATAACATTTCCTCTTGGTTGAAAAGGATTCTGAATACCAACCCGCCAGTATCCATCATCATGAAAAGGGCAATCACCAAAAGTTAGTACATTTCCACCTAAATTAATAAATGCTGCTTTGGCATTTTGTTGTTTAAAAAAATCAATGATTTTATCAGCAAAAAAACCTTTAGCTAATGCACCTAAATCAATAGCCATTCCCGGTTGAGTGAGAAAAACTGAATTATTAGATTCATCTAAAACAATATTATTAGGATTAATAAGCTTTAATTTTTGTTGTATTTCTGTATCAGAAGGATATCTAGCATCATAAAAACCAACTCGCCAAGTTTGAATTAAAGGCCCTATTGCAATATTTAAAAAACTATTATCAATAGTACTTTGGATTTTACCAATTCTAATTAATGTAAAAAGGTCTGCCGACACTGGTACAAATTTAATACCAGCATTATGATTTATATTCATTAATTCTGATTTAGGATTATTGGCACTAAAACGGCGTTCATAATCCATCAACTGGCTTTCAGCTTCATCTAATAATACTTCTGCATTATCATCCAATAACCATATTTCAATAATAGTACCCATTATATGAATAAATCGTTTTTGTTGATGCATCACTTATTGTTCCTAAATTAACAATTTTACACATTATAATTATTTTTTAATAAAAACCTGTCGCTACTAATGTCTATTGTCTATAAAAATTAAAAAACAGAATGATTGTAAATTTTTTTTTACATTATAAAATGATAACTCATGAATTCACTAATTTATAACAAACATCTTTATAAGGTATATAAAATACAATAAAAACAGTATTATGATATAAAAATTAAAAATTATATTTACTATCATGTAATTTTGTGTTTACATAATAGGCGTTTTATGTAATCAATATTTTACATATGAAATGTTTAAAAGATTTTTCATAAGGAAAGCAAAAATGTTAAAAGATACTTTAAATAATGTTCGTATCAAAGATGAGCATATGTTAATCACCCCTGATGAAATAAAAAAACTTTATCCACTTTCCCCCGAATTAGAAAACCAAATTGCCTTATCACGCAAAATTGTAGTTGATATTTTGGAAAGAAAAGATCCACGATTACTTATTGTCTGTGGTCCATGTTCTATTCATGATCCGCAAGCAGCTATTGAATATGCACATAAACTAAAAAAATTATCTGATGAAGTTAGTAATGATTTATTTATTGTTATGCGTGTTTACTTTGAAAAACCTAGAACAACAGTTGGTTGGAAAGGTATGATAAACGATCCACATATGGATAGTTCATTTGATATTGAGCACGGACTTAAAAAAGCCCGTAAATTATTACTTGATATCGCTAAAATTGGTTTACCTATTGCAACCGAAGCATTGGATCCAAACACACCACAATACATTGCCGATTTAATTAGCTGGTCTGCCATAGGCGCAAGAACAACAGAATCACAGACTCATCGTGAAATGGCATCAGGTTTATCCATGCCAGTTGGTTTTAAAAATGGTACCGATGGCAATTTAGATGTCGCAATTAATGCCATGAAATCAGCTTCTATGCCTCACCGCTTTGTAGGCATCAACCAGCAAGGACAAGTGACGGTTTTACAAACTGTTGGAAATTCTCATGGACATGTGATCTTACGTGGTGGTAAAGCACCAAATTATGATACTGAAAATGTCGCAATATGTGAAACACAGATGAAAAAAGCGGGATTATTACCAAATTTAATGATCGACTGTAGTCATGCCAATTCTAATAAGGATTATCGTAACCAACCAATTGTTGCTAATTCAATTATTGAGCAAATCAAAAATGGTAATAACTCAATTATCGGTGTAATGATTGAAAGTAATTTGGTTGAAGGTAATCAATCTTCTGAACAACCAAAAGAAAATTTTAAATATGGTGTATCAGTGACTGATGCTTGTATCAACTGGGATGAAACAGATACATTACTTCGAAAAATGGCAAGTACATTATCACAGCCACTTTTAGCAAGACAAACACAAGATGCTAGCGCTTAATTTAGCCATTTCAACTTAAAAAACGCCGACAAATATCGGCGTTTTTTTATATTATATTACCCTAACTGTTTACGTGCATTACGAAATATTCGCATCCATGGACTATCTTCACCCCAATTATCAGGATGCCATGAATTAGTTACGGTTCTAAATACTCGTTCTGGATGAGGCATCATAATAGTTGCACGTCCATCACTTGATGTTACGGCTGTAATACCATTTGGTGAGCCATTTGGATTAGCAGGATACTCCTGCGTTACATTGCCGAAATGGTTAATGTAACGAACTGTAATTAATCCTGATGCTTCTAAATTAGATAAGTGAACATCATCACGCACTTCAACTCGCCCTTCTCCATGTGATACCGCAATTGGCATATGTGAACCCGCCATATCAGTAAACAGTAATGAAGGGCTAGATTGAATTTGAACTAAACTGAAACGTCCTTCAAATCTTTCTGATAAATTACGCACAAAACGAGGCCATAAATCAGCTCCAGGAATTAGCTCTTTCAAATTCGACATCATCTGACAACCATTACAGACACCGAGTGATAAAGTATCATTGCGATGAAAAAATTGTTCAAATTCATGTCTAACTTGTTCATTAAATAAAATTGATTTAGCCCAGCCTTCTCCTGCTCCTAAAACATCACCATACGAGAAACCACCACAAGCAACAAGAGTATTAAATTGATCCAATGTCACTTGACCTGATAATAAATCAGTCATATGGACATCAATTGATTCAAAACCAGCTCGATCAAATGCAGCTGCCATTTCAACATGAGAGTTAACACCTTGTTCACGTAAAATCGCAACTTTCGGTTTCACTCCTTTTGCAATATAAGGCGCTGCAATGTCTTGCATTGGATCAAACGTAAGTCGTACATTCAAGCCCGGATCTTCCTCATTTTGTTTAGCTTGATGTTCTTGATCGGCACACACTGGATTGTCACGTAAACGCTGCATTTGCCATGTGGTTTCAGCCCACCACGTTCTTAACATTAAACGAGATTCACTATAAACTACAGCAGCATTATTACGTATAATGAATTGCTGCCCTGTTTCAGCTTTACCTAACGTATGAATCGCATGAAGAAGCCCAAACTGTTTGAAGCATTCTATGACCTTATCTAAATCCTTACGATGAATTTGAATAACGGCCCCCAATTCCTCATTAAACAGTGAGGCAATCACATCACTACCTAGTGTATTAATATCAACATCAATACCACAATGCCCAGCAAATGCCATTTCCGCTAAGGTAACAAATAAACCACCATCAGAACGATCATGATAAGCAATTAACATATTTTCAGCGATTAATGTTTGGATAGCTTGATAAAAAGCTGCTAATTCATAAGCATCATGAACGTCAGCTGTTCTTTTCCCTAAATGACGATAAACTTGTGCTAATGCAGTTGCCCCTAATGCTTGATGACCTTTAGATAAATCAATAAACAGTAATAAATTATCTTGATCTGTACATAATTGTGGTGTGACAGTTTTACGAACATCTTCAACACGAGCAAATGCGGAAATCACTAACGATAACGGTGAAGTAATTGTTTTTTGTTCACCATCTTGTTGCCATGTTGTTTTCATTGACATTGAATCCTTTCCAACAGGAATCGCCAACCCTAAAGCAGGACATAACTCTTCGCCAATGGCTTTAACAGCTTCATACAGACCGGCATCTTCACCAGGATGACCCGCAGCAGCCATCCAGTTAGCCGAAAGCTTAATCCGTTTAATATCACCAATGTTAGTCGCCGCGATATTGGTAATTGCTTCACCAACAGCTAATCTTGCTGATGCAGCAAAATCAAGCAGAGCAACTGGAGCGCGTTCACCAATTGACATGGCTTCACCATAATAACTGTCTAAACTAGCTGTAGTCACCGCACAATCGGCTACAGGCACTTGCCAAGGCCCAACCATTTGATCGCGAACGACCATTCCTGTTACCGAACGGTCACCAATAGTAATTAAAAAAGTCTTTTCAGCAATAGTTGGTAAATGTAAAACCCGTTTAACCGCATCATATAAATTAATGTCGTCTGTTGAAAAATCATCACCATAGGCTTGTTGAGATTTAACTTCTCGTAGCATTTTTGGTGGTTTACCTAATAAAACATCTAACGGTAAATCTATCGGATTATTATTAAAATGTTCATCATGCAAAACCACAGCTTTATTAACTGTGGCTTCACCAATTACCGCATAAGGAGCACGTTCACGCTTGCAAATCTTATCAAACAATTCAAGACTTTCTGGATCAATTGCTAATACATAACGCTCTTGTGATTCATTACACCAAATTTCCAATGGCGACATGCCTGGCTCATCATTTAATATTTTGCGCAATTCAAATTGACCACCACAACCACCATCACTAACCAGTTCCGGCATAGCATTAGACAAGCCACCTGCACCAACATCATGGATAAACAATATAGGGTTTCTATCACCAAGTTGCCAGCAGCGATCAATTACCTCTTGGCAACGGCGTTCCATTTCAGCGTTATCACGTTGAACTGACGCAAAGTCAAGATCAGCATGAGATTGCCCTGATGTCATTGAAGAGGCTGCCCCTCCGCCTAAACCGATATTCATGGCAGGTCCACCAAGAACAATTAGTTTTGAACCGATAGGAAATTCTTCTTTTTGGATATGTTCACGACGGATATTTCCCAAACCACCAGCTAACATGATAGGTTTATGATAACCTCTAACTTCTTCACCATTAAAGCTATTTACTTTTTCTTCATAGGTTCGAAAATAGCCTAACAGTGCTGGGCGTCCAAACTCGTTATTAAATGCGGCACCACCTAAAGGACCATCCATCATAATGTCAAAAGCACTTACTATTCTATCGGGTTTACCAAAATCTTGTTCCCATGGTTGTTCAAAATTTGGAATTCGTAAATTTGAAACTGAAAAACCAACTAATCCTGCTTTTGGTTTGGCACCTTTTCCTGTTGCACCTTCGTCACGAATCTCTCCACCACTACCTGTTGCTGCGCCCGGCCAAGGTGATATCGCTGTTGGGTGATTGTGCGTTTCAACCTTCATTAAAATATCAGCATATTCCTGATGATAACTGTAAGTTCGATTACCATAATCAGCAAAAAATCTACCTACCTTAGAACCATCCATAACCGCAGCATTGTCTTTATAAGCAGATGACACATAATCTGGAGTGTTTTCAAAGGTATTTTTGATCATCTTAAACAAAGATTTAGGTTGCTTGACACCATCAATAATCCAATCGGCATTAAAAATTTTATGTCGACAATGCTCTGAGTTTGCTTGAGCAAACATATACAATTCAATATCTGTTGGATTACGGTTTAATTTTTGAAAATTTTCAAATAAATAATCAATTTCATCAGATGCTAACGCTAAACCTAGCTTAAGATTAGCCTGTTCAAGTGCTTGACGACCTTGACCTAATAAATCCACAACAGTTACTGGTGCTGGTTCATCGACTTTGAATAATTGTTCAGCTTGATCAAAACTGGTTAATACGGTTTCCATCATACGATCATGAATCAACTCGGCAAATTTATCTTGCTCAGGCTGTGTCATTGGCAAACTTGTTACTACATAATAAGCAATACCTCGCTCAATACGGTGAATTTGAGTTAATCCACAATTGTGAGCAATATCAGTTGCTTTTGATGACCATGGAGAAATCGTACCAGCACGAGGAGTGACTAAAAAGAGTTGTCTATTGGTATTACAATCTCCATTTATGTAAACAGATTTGGGGCCATATTGTAATAACTTATCAAGTGTTAATTGTTGCTCAACTGTTAACTCATTAGTTGAATCAATAAAATGGATAAATTGTGCCTCAAGGCTGATAATAGGAATGGATTTTTCATGACAAACTGATAAGATTTTACTAATACGAAATGCGGATAAAGCAGAAGAACCAGCTAAAATTTTCATACTAATTACTCTTTTTGAAACCAAAACAGGTAAAAAATAGAATAATAGTATAAAAGAAACTGTACATTATGGCTATCTTAAAAACAGTTTATATTGAGTAGATAAAAAAATTAAATTACATAAATTTTGGATAAACACTGAATATAGTAGAAAAATTGACAATATCATGTTTAAATCATTTTTATAAATACACATTAACTTTAAATTCTAACCTATACATATTATTCAATTATACAAAACTAAGCCCCAAGTAATTACAGTGTTAATCAATAAAATTTTATTTATATGTTAACTAAACTTCCATTAGAAAAAGTTAGCCTACCTGATTTACGACGACGAAATACACCAGTTTTACTGTTAGAAAATTTTGCCCATTTCATCCAATAAAAAAACTATCTATTAAAGAAAAAACTATTTAATTTTAATAAAAAACATTAGACAATCGTAAAAATGTGACTACTTTTGAACTTAGAGTATTTATTAATATTTCTAATTGAAAAGAACAAATTTGGGTATTACAGACTCAACTAACAGAATTACAAAAGCATCTTTTATCTTTTACACAGCAACATTATTTGTCGAATAAAGCTAATGTTGAAGAAGAAAGCTATATAGATCAAACATCAACTGAACCAATAGTTAATAACAATCCAGATACCGAAAATAAAAATAACCAAACAAAATCTGTAGGTCATTTATTCAATCATCGGATTGATAATAAAACTAACATTAAAAGATTTATTATTAACTATCGAAATAAAATTGCTATTTATCAATCTAGTCACCTTGCATAAGGTGACTTTTAAATATAATCGATTAAAGAAAAATTACTACTATTGTTATTAATTGATTGTATAGATATGATTAGATGGTCATTTATATAATACTTTAGATAAGACGATACCTGTTATTGGAATAGCTAAAAAACCTTTTTATAAATAATAAATATTTAATTCAAGTAGTTCAAGGGCTAGGTTAGTATCATTTATATCTCACCATGTTAGTTATATCATTAGAAAAGAATGGGGGAAATATGAAATCAATGGCAGGTAAATAGAGAATGCCTAATTTTCTTAACTATCTAGATCAACAAATAAAATTTTTCAAATTTGAAGATTAAAGATAAAATTTTTGATAATTCGCCGACCTAAATCGGCGAATATCATACATATTATAGCTTAAGCATCGTTCCAGCTATCTCTCAAGCCCACAGTTCGATTAAATACCAAATTATCATCTGAGGCATATTTGCTATCTAAACAAAAATACCCTTCACGTTCAAATTGAAAAGCCTTACCGACTTCTGCATATTGTAAACTTGGCTCAACAAAACCTTTTTTGATCAATAAAGAATTAGGGTTAATGGTTGATAAAAAGTCATCGGCCGACCCTGGATTTGGCGTATTAAACAAACGATCATAAAGACGAATTTCAGCTGGCTTAGCAAATTTAGCCGACACCCAATGAATCACTCCTTTAACTTTACGCCCATCTTCAGGATTTTTATTTAACGTAGCTGGATCGTAAGTACAATAAATAGTTTGGATATTACCTTCTGCATCTTTTTCAACGCGATCAGCACGAATCACATAAGCATTACGTAAACGAACTTCTTTTCCTAAAACTAAACGTTTATAATTTTTGTTAGCTTCTTCTCTAAAATCAGCTCGATCGATATAAATTTCACGAGTAAAAGTCACTTCACGATTTCCTAACTCTGGACGATTAGGATGATTTGGCATGCTTAATACTTCATCAATTGTTTCTGAAAAGTTTTCAATTACCACTTTAATAGGATCAAGCACAGCCATAGCACGTGGCGCATTTTCATTAAGATCTTCACGAATACAAAACTCAAGCGTGCTCATCTCAACAGTATTTTCTTGCTTTGTTACACCAATGCGATGACAAAATTCTCGAATCGAAGCTGGTGTATACCCGCGACGACGTAGACCAGAGACAGTAGGCATACGTGGATCATTCCAACCATCAACAATCTTTTCTGTAACTAACAGTGTCAATTTACGTTTAGAAGTTATTGCATATTCTAAATTTAAACGAGAAAACTCATACTGATGCGGTCGTGCTTCAATGGTGATATTATCCAATACCCAATCATATAAACGACGGTTATCTTGGAACTCAAGTGTACAAAGAGAATGAGTAATATTTTCAATCGCATCAGATATACAATGGGTAAAGTCATACATTGGATAAATACACCACTTATTACCTGTTTGGTGATGCTCTGCAAATTTAATACGATATAAAACAGGGTCGCGCATAACAATGAATGGGGATGCCATATCAATTTTAGCGCGTAAACAAGCTTTACCTTCTGCAAATTTACCTTCTTTCATTTGTTTGAAAAGTATTAAATTTTCATCAATGCTACGGTCACGGTAAGGACTATTTTTACCTGGTTGGGTTAGAGTTCCTCGATATTCGCGGATTTCATCAGCGGATAATTCATCAACATATGCAAGACCTTTTTCGATAAGCTCAATAGCATACTCATATAAACGGTCGAAATAATCAGATGAATAACATATTTCACCATCCCATTCAAACCCTAACCAGCGCACATCCTCTTTAATTGACTCAACATATTCAATATCTTCTTTAGCTGGATTCGTATCATCAAAACGTAAATTACATTTACCTTGATAATCTTGAGCAAGACCAAAGTTTAAACATATTGATTTTGCATGACCTATATGTAAATAACCATTTGGCTCTGGTGGAAAACGAGTATGTGTTGTTTTATATTTTCCTGCTGCAAGATCTGCATCAATAATTTGGCGAATAAAATTTGTTGGACGATGATTATCAGTCTCTGCCGGTAGTGAACCGCTCATAAAAAAACCTCTAATTATATATTTCAATGACGAATTTAAAAATGTGTTCTGTCACTTTTTATCATTTTGACCAAAGAATATAACAAATTTTTTGTTTTTCTGAAATGGGAAAAACAGACTTTTTATATTGATAAAACAATATGTTTTACTATGATTTATGCATATCTGTGATTTCTGCCAAGATAACCTATAAGTAACAATGATTAAAAATAGATAATATCACTACGATACATTAAATTTAGTTAGCAGTTTGTTCTTCTTTAACAAATAGCATTGCAGTTATGCCAACCATAGTTATAGCTACTGCAAGTAAAAACCATTATTTAAACTTCCTGTGTTATTAGCAATCAAACCTGTTAAATAAGAAGCGCAGATCGATACAGTCATGCAAAAAAATAATACAGTCGAAATACAGTACTTAATGATACTTTGGGTGCATTATCAGCAACTAAAGCTATCAGTACGGGATTTAAACTAATTTTACTAATAAAACCAAATAACGCATTAATTATAAGAAAATTATTAACAATCGTTAGACTTTAATGAAACCACAAATCTTGCTCCACCAAGAGGGCTGGTAACAACGAAAGCATTACCATTATGAAACTCTGCCATTAATTTAACATAAGCTAATCCAAGACCATAACCACCAGTAGAACGTGTTCGACTGGTATCAAGTCTGGCAAAGGGCATAAAAATCTTTTCACGCGCTTCAAACGGAATGCCTGGACCATCGTCATCAATTTCAATTATTACGCTATTTTTTTGTTTTGTAATATTTAAAACTGCTTTATGTGTTGCATATTTAAATGCATTAAGAAGTAAGTTTTTAACAATTGTTTCTGCTAAATTAGTATCAATTATAGCTAAAACATCTTGACTATTGCATGTTAACTCAAATTCTTTAGGTTTAAATAGTGCTAAAGATTGACAAACTTTTTCACCCCATTGTTTTAATGAAACTTGTGTTAAATTTAACTCAATATTACTTTGTTGCATTTTAAAGTAATTTAAGCTGGCACTAATTAAGGTTTCCAGCTCGTTAATATCATCACTCATCCCTTTTTGTAAAAGCAATTTTTCTTGTTCATCATTAGATTCTTCAAGCATACTGAGCTCAAATCGCATACGGGCAAGCGGGGTACGCAATTCATGCGCCATAGCATGAGAAATAGTTTGATTAGTACTAACTAAATGTTCTATATGTGTTCCCATATTATTCAGTACATTTGCTAGTGGTTTAAATAACCAACCTTTAACGTTTTCAGTTCTAGCTTTTAAATTGCCCTGCCCAAGCTGTTCTGCAGTTTGTCTTATGTTTACTAAATCTTTCCAAACTGCACTAAAAGCGAAATAGATTAGAATGAAAAAGATTATCGCACTAAATAGCGCCCAAATAATTAAAAAAACACTTAATGACATAGTGTTAGACTGTAAAATATCGCGCATCACGATAGGGCCTAATTGTAATAAATTACCATCATTTAAATCAATGTAGACGACTTCTTTATCACTATCATAAGAAAAACCAAGATTTTTTAATTCATGAGAAACTGTATGGGGTAAAGCAATATCGATTGGTAAAATTTCTATTGAGTAACCAAAATAAGGTTGTAACTCGTCAACAACTTCTTGCAAAGGTCGATTTTTATTTTCGTTAATTCTCATACGAATCAAGTTTACGGTACCTCGTTGTGACTCACGAAATACAACATGGTCATCAGGCATATCGGTTAAAGAGGAAGGTAAAGAGTCAAACACCAATAAAGCGCCATAAGCAATAATACATTGCAAAGAAAGTAAAATAACCAGATAAAATACAATTCGTCGATTAAAAAATAGTGGTTTGGCTAATAAATGGCTCAATGACTGTCCCCTTCACGCATAAATAAATAACCTTTTCCTCGAACTGTTTTAATTCGTGATGGATTGTCAGGATCATCAAGTAATTTACGGCGAAGTCTTGATATACGGGAATCAATTGAACGATCGCTACCGTCAAAATCAATACCTCGAACTTGTGAAAAAATATCATCCCTAGATAGAATGTTTCCAGCATTATTGGCTAATAACCATAGAAGATCAAATTCAGCTGTAGTTAAATCTATCTCTTGCTCTTGTAATATTACTTTCCTATTTTCACCATCTATAACTAAATTATCAAAAATAAGGGTTTTATTATTTAAGGGTATAACTAATTCTTTACTATTATCTTTTTCAGTTTCTATCTGTTTTCGTCGTAATAAAGCGCGTATTCGAGCAAGCAATAACCTTGGTTCAACTGGTTTTGCCAAATAATCATCAGCGCCAAGTTCGAGTCCTACAATTTCATCAATGTTATCTTCACTGGCTGTCATGATCAAAATATAGTTGGCGAACCACCCACGTATATCACGACAAATATCAAAACCTGATTTTTTTGGTAACATGACATCTAATATGACCAAATCTGGATTGAGTTGGTGAATTTTTTCTTCTGCACCTTCACCACTATTATGCCAGTCAACGATATACCCTTGCCGAACAAGGTATACTTGTATGAGGTTGGCTAATCTTGGGTCGTCTTCAATGATTAATATACGTTCGCTCATTATAGGTTCTCATTACTATAGCTTATACCTAGTGAAACCTCATTATACAGACAATTTCACCCTCGTTACAAAATATATACAAAGAGCCCACAAAGTTTAAATCTGCTTTATGAGAGAATTTATGCCATTATCTATAATTAGACTATTTTAATTTTAAAATGAATGCTTTTTCATCAATTGCTACCCATCTTTTTCATCCATCTTATACTCAGCATCAGACCCCTATCGTCTTATGTGATTTTGATGGGACCATCAGTGTTAAAGATGTAACTGATACATTACTAAGTTATTTCGGTCAAGATGGTTGTGATGAGCTCGAAGAATTGTGGGTTAATGGCAAAATTGGTTCTCAAGAATGCATGAGCAAACAAATTGCTTTAATGGATGCTAGCTTAGAGGAAGTCAATCAAGTTCTCTCCAAAATTGAAATTGACCCAATGTTTAAATCTTTTATAAATTACACCCAACAAAATAATATTCCTGTGCACGTGGTAAGTGATGGGTTAGATTACGCAATCCAGTTTGTATTAAAACGTCATGGTATTAAAAATTTACCCATTTTTGCCAATAAGTTACTACATGATAATGCTCGTAGTTGGCGACTTGAATTTCCTTATGCCAATAAGGATTGTATTAAACAAAGTGGTAATTGCAAATGCAATCATGTTAAAAAGCAACAATATTTTCCCAAAATATTTTATGTAGGAGATGGTACTTCAGATTACTGTGTATCACATAATGTTGATTATGTTTTTGCCAAAGACAAGCTTGTGAACTACTGCGAAAAAAATAAGATTATGCACTGTGCTATCAATAGTTTTGCTGATGTAACCAAAGCGTTAAAACAAGCACAACATTCTTTAATTCCCATCATGATAGTAAAATAATAAAGGAAGAATAATGAGTACAATGCAAGATTTATCTTATTTTTTACCTGGTAATAAAAATGGTGTACTACTAATTCATGGCTTAACAGGTACGCCTAATGAAATGCGAATCTTAGCTAATGGTTTACACAAAGCTGGATTTACAGTTTATGCTATTCAACTAGCTGGTCATTGTGGTACCGAAGCTGATCTTTGTAGAACATCTTGGCAAGATTGGTACCAAAGCGTACAAGAAGGTGCTAATTACTTAGCCCAACATGTCGATAATGTTTTTGTTGCTGGGTTATCAATGGGTGCGCTATTAGCACTCAAACTAGCTGCTGACAGATCTGATCAGATTAAGGGGGTTGGAGTTTTAGCACCAACTTTTTATTATGATGGCTGGAGTATGCCTTTTTGGGCAAAAAAATTCTTCTTTTTGTTAGTCTATTTTAAAAAATTAGGAATTTTTCAAAAAGTTTCTTTTATTGAAAAACCGCCTTATGGACTTAAAGATGAACGAATTCGAGCCGTCGTATCTGAAAGCATGTTAAATGGTGATGCAGCTTCAGCAGGACTTGCAGGAAACCCATTCCCAGCACTTGCTGAAATGCAATTACTCGCCAAGAATGTGCGAGCACAGCTATCAAAAGTTGTTTCACCATGTTTAATTATGCATTCAGGTAATGATGATATCGCCAATATTGAAACCAATGCAAAACTAGTTGAAAAACACGTTTCTGGCTCAAAAAAACTAGTGGTCTTAAATGAGAGTTATCATTTAATAACAATTGATAGTCAACGTCGTGAAGTGATTAAAGAGTGCATCACATTCTTCAATAACATAGCAGAAGGAATAGAAGAATGATGTCACCATTAGTAATCATACTTTGGGTTAGTAACATCTGTTTTGATACCTTAGGACAAGTCGCTTTTAAATTTGCGGCTACTTCACCGAATAATCGTGATGGTTGGTATTATTGGCTAGATTTATCAAAAAATCATTGGATTTGGATTGGCATTATATCTTATGTTGCTGAATTTTTATTATGGTTGGCGTTTTTAACCTTAGTTCCACTTTCACAAGGTGTATTGCTGGTCTCATTTAATATTATTACTATTATGCTTGTTGGACGTATTATTTTCAAAGAGTTGCTTACCTTTTATCGTTTAATTGGCATGCTATTAATTACAGCTGGCGTCATTTTTGTAGGAATGTCTTAATATGGCGAGATTCTATATTATTGGTTTTTCAGTATTACTTTTTTTTGATACTATTGCACAATGTAGTTTTAAATTAACAGCTATCCATGCACAACCTCTAGAAATGAGTATTGATTGGTTAGTACGTGTTTTTACTAACCCTTGGATTTACATCTCAATTACTGGATATATTTTTACTTTTTTTACTTGGATGACGCTATTAAAAAAAGCACCAGTCGGTCCAGCATTTGCCGCATCTCACTTTGAACTAGTAACAGTAATGATTGTATCAATTTGGTTATTTAATGAACCAATTACGTTGTTTAAATTAATCGGTACAATTTTAATTGTTTCTGGTATTTTGTTTTTAGCATTAGCGGAAAGCAAATTATCTAAACAGAATTCTTCTAATCAACATTCTTAGATTTGTTTAGAATATTGGAAAAGTAGGTCTGAGTTTTATACTCAAACACCTATATTTCCTCAAACTTTTTTACAATAGTTTATCCTGAAAGGGCTTTTAATAACGTTAGATTAAGTTGATGTTGCTCTTGCTGCCAATTGGAAAGATCATCAGATGATATCATTGGTTGTTTATCTAGTGAACTAAGAAAACGTTTGAACCAATTTGACGATCTCCATATAGAAAGTTCGCCTGTAATATCACTACCAATAAGCCGTGGTTTGATTGATGTGATAGTATCAAGGATATGATAAGTTTGTAATTTACCTTGATCCCAATTGGTATGTACGACTTCCTCACTCAATACATCTTTATCAATTGATAAATAAATCGGCTGTGTACTATGATATTGTTCTGAAAGGAAGCTAGCAATGAGATCAGCTGGTGTAGCAAAATCGCGAAAAGCATGACTTAAACCAATTTTTTTTGCCCAAGCAACATTAACATCTAAGCTCCAATAAGTTAGTTTTTTATGGAAAAGTGGTGACCATCTGTTTTCCCAAAAATGGAAAAGACCAATATCTTGAGATGTAATACCTAATACATGTACATGGCTAACAAAAGGTAAATTTGCCACATAACTAATCCATGAGCCACAATGTATACCGAATAAATAACGCATATTATCAGGATGATTATCGAAAACGACAACTTGGATAGGATTGCTAGCCGAATATTGTTTAGCTAAACGTTCAATCAATAATAATGAAACATGATGAAAATCACCACTTCCCATTAATACCGTTCCATATTTCTCTGGTAGAGATTGTTGTAACACTTTTTCAAAGTGAAAGAATTTTTTTTCAGTACAACCAAAGCGAATGGCATCCTGCCACTCAGTCACATCGATTGTTTTAGCATTATTTATCTCACCTACACTTCTATCGAAATTGAGTATAATAGGACAGGTCATGATACTCTCCCCTTGTCACTTTCAAAGTGACCGATCAATTTGCGTAATATCACACGTAATATTGGATTACGAATATACACTAGATGTTTAGTAAATGTGAATTTAGCACCCAATGATGCTTTTACTTCAGGATCTGTCCAGCCTGCAATATAATAATTAAATCCTTGTTGCAATGCATATTCAAGATTGAAAAACCAGCTTACAAAGTAAAGATTTAGATCGCGTGCTTTTGGATAAACCATGCCAATATATTTATCTATCAGCATATTATTTACTTCAAAGCAGATATTATAACCAATAAATTCTCCATTATTGTGATAAGTAAAAATATGGGCTTTAGCTGCTTTGCTTTGTAGCAACTGAATAAAAAATGATTTAGTTAATAAATCAAAATGTACTTCGCTTTGCTGATAAACATTAAGATAAAGTTGATAATATTCGTCTTGAACTGCTTGATTAAAAAAGCATTCATCCCCACTATGCAAAACATTAATATCTAATTTTTCCCGTGATTTTAATTTTCTTCTAAAATTTTTGCGACGACTATACGAAAAACGAGAAAAAATTTCATTGATATCAATAAAATCAATAGGTAACCAAGCTAGTGCTTGTCCTTCAACTTCAATATATCCTTGTTCTTTCAATGCTGCAATAAGCTGCTTTGAATAGTGATTATCGTGTTCACTCAATAACGGAGATTCTAAAGGAAGATCTTTAACAATCATAAAAGGATATTGTTTAGCATAAGTTATTTTAAGATGTTTAGCTAATTGATTTGCATCAATCTTATCGGTTAATAATGCATATTCCGAGACAGTTGTTCCAACAAAACATGTTTTTGGCTGTAACCAGTGTTGCCATTTTTTATATAAAGGAAGTTTTTGAATCTTATATTTAAAATCATCACTTGCGGTAGTAAGTAAATCAAACTTGGCAGAAAAAATAGGTACACCATCATCACTTAACCAAGCTGAAAAATTCTGTGGCGGATAAGTTAAAAAACTGTCTATTAATTCATTTTTTTCTAACTGATTGATATAATTCATAAATCTAATAAATGATTGGCTGTAAAACGCAACCTGCCAACAAAAGTTGGCAGGAGGAATGAATAAAGTTAAACTATTAAAGTTCTTTCTTTGCGCGGGTGATTAATTGATCAAGTAATTCAATACCTTGATCGATTTCTTGACGAGAAATATGTAATGATGGAGCAAAAGTAATAACATTTTTGTAGTAACCACCAATATCAAGCACTAGGCCCATTTTGGTCCCTTTCCAGTCAAGATCACCTGACATACCGATATCAACCATCTTATCAACTAATGCTTTATTTGCTGTAAAGCCATCTTCAGTACAAATTTCTGCTCGAAGGGCTAAACCTAAACCATCAACTTCACCAATTTCTTTGTGTTTTTTCTCTAAAGTTTTTAAACCTTCAAGGAAATAAGCACCACTATCCATAACCATCTTTTCATAATCTGTTTCAGAGGTCATTTTTAACACTTCAAGACCAACAGCTGTACCAAGAGGATTTGAAGCAAAAGTAGAGTGAGTTGAGCCTACAGGGAATACTTGAGGATTAATTAATTCTTCACGTGCCCATAATCCACCTAATGGATTAAGACCATTAGTTAATGCTTTCGCAAACACAACTACGTCAGGTTTAACATCAAAATGTTCTATTGACCATAATTTACCAGTACGATAGAAGCCCATTTGGATCTCATCAACCACTAATAAAATACCATATTGGTCTAAAACTTTTTTAAGACCTTTAAAGTAATTACGTGGAGGAACAATATAGCCACCCGTTGCTTGTAAAGGTTCAGCATAAAATGCTGCATATTCAGCTTGACCAACTTTTGGATCCCAAACACCGTGGTATTCTGTTTCGAATAAGCGTGCGAATTCAGCTACTAAGTGTTCACCATATTCTTCTGCGGTCATTCCCTTTGGACGACGGAAAGGATATGGAAACGGTACAAACATCGCACGATCACCAAAATGGCCATAACGACGACGATAACGATAGCTTGATGTGATTGAAGATGCACCCAATGTGCGACCATGATACCCACCTTGGAAGGCAAACATTAATGATTTACCGCCCGAAGCATTACGCACCAATTTTAATGAGTCTTCAATACATTGAGAACCACCAACATTAAAATGAACTCGACCTTCATAACCAAAGCGTTTTTCCATACCTTGAGCAATCGTTTTAGCCAATTCAATTTTGGTTGGATGTAAATATTGGCTTGCACATTGTGGCAAGGTATCAATTTGTTTTTTTAGGACATTATTCAAACGTTCATTGGCATAACCAAAATTACATGCAGAATACCACATTTGTAAGTCAAGGAAAGCTTTGCCTTCTTTGTCATACATATAGCTACCTTCACAGCCATCAAAAATTTTTGGCGGTTCAACATAATGTACTGTGTCACCGAAAGAACAATATTTTGCTTCATCTGCTAATAATGTTGCATCATCAGGACGACTATTAATCATTTCTAAACTTGGTTTACTCATAAGTTATCTCACTAATCGATATTCAAACATGATAAAATATGACATTATTATTAAGGAAATTCATTTGTTACAATGTACAATTAATGTATTGATTGTGTGACCATGAATCCAGATGGATAATATTCTATTAGATATAGCATTATTACTTAAATGGATATAAAAAAGATGAAAAAAACACTTTATGCAATTTCTATTTTATCAATAATTACTTTATCAACTATACCTATAGTATCCGCTAACTCAACATCTATCGGATTAGGTATTGGTTGGGGAAATTCTCCCTACAAAAACTATAGTTCAAAATTTTATCCAGTTCCCCATATTGATTATGATAATGGCCTATTTTTTATAGATGATTTATCTGCTGGTATTTATGCTTATAATACAAATAATCAAAGTTTATCTATTGGAGCACGTTACTTATCTAATGAATTTAAACCACATGACTCTGATAATCATCAATTAAGAATTCTTGATAGTCGCCACTCAACCTTATTAGCAGAAATTGAATACTCTATTGATACCAATTTTGGAAGTTTTTCTAGTAGTATAGGGGTTGATGTATTAAATGAAAGTAATAGTTTATTAGCCAATACTGATTATAGTATTCCTTATATGCAAGGTAGCTTAATAATTGTTCCAACCATAGGCATAAACTGGGCAAACAGCAGACATAACGATTATTATTATGGTATTTCTCATAAAGAATCTTCCCGTTCAAATTTACATTACTTTAATGCTGACAGTTCATTCACGCCTTACGCTGAAATAGGAGCACAATATTTATTAACTGATAATATTGCCACATTTGGTAGTGTACATATTGATAAATTAACTGGCGATGCAGCAAACAGTCCAATGGTTGATAATAGTACAATAACATCTATTTATATGGGTATATCTTATAAATTCTAACCTTAGAAATAGGCAAAGTTCAGATCAATAATAAAACTATAGCTGTTTTACAGTTTATAGGCAGTCAATAAAAACTAAACATGCTAAAATCATAACCATAAACACACTTTAGGAACAATAAATACATGCTCTGGTTTAAAAATGCCATTATTTACCAATTGAATAATGATACTTTACTCAACAAAGACGCTATTGAAAAAGCAATTAAATCTCACTTGTTTATACCATGTGGCAACTTAGATACCACAAAAATGGGTTGGGTTTCACCTTATCATGATAATAATCAAAATGATTTTATTGTCGATATGCAAGGACATTTATTATTACGTATGAAAAAAGAAACCAAAATATTACCAGCACAGGTCATTAAACAAACTTTATTAGAAAAAATTGATAAACAAGAGCAAGCTCTAAGTAGGAAACTTACAAAAAACGAGAAAGCTAGCTTGAAAGATGAAGTTATGATTGATTTAATGCCAAGGGCTTTTAGTAAATATAATCATTATTGGATTTGGATTGATACAGAAAATAAACGGATTGTTGTTGATTGTAGCAGTTTTAAACAAGCTGAAGATATTTTAGCAATATTACGTAAAGAACTTGGTGCGTTAGCATTAACACCACTATCAATTGATAAACCGTTTGAACAGATTATGACCACATGGGTTAAAGAAAAGCTTAACTTTTCACCTTTTATATTAGGCGACCAAGCTGAACTTAAAGATCCACTTGAAGGTAACGGAATTATTAGCTGTAAAAATCAAGAAATTACAAGCGATGAAATGCGCGTTCATTTTGATTCTGGAAAATGGATAACTAAAATGAAAATTGTCGATGAAAGGGGCGTTAACTTTATCATCAATTCTGACCTAACTTTTAAACGAATTAAATTTGATTCTATTATACTAGATGAAAACGAAGATATAAGCTCAGAAGAATTCGATAAACGACTTGAAGCTGACTTTCTTATTATGTCAAAAGTGTTATCAAATACAATAAATGGTTTTTCTATGGTGATTAACAAAATATTTTGATAGCATTGTTTAAATTTTTTGAACGCGATATTATTAGATGTAGATTTGCATATAAGATATGCTATAATCAATTAAGATTATGTATAACATAATTAATACAACAATAAGTAATTATTCTTTTATTTAAAGTGAAATTTAAACAAAAGGAAACTAAACATCGTCTATAACAACATTAAAGTTGAGGCAAAAAAATGAAAAAAACAACTCTAGCTCTAGCAATCGCAGTTGCAAGCTTAACAGCTACTGCAGCTAATGCAGCATACGAAGATAACACTTTTTATACAGGTGCTAAATTAGGTTGGTCTGAACTCTACAGATTAGATGCAAATAAAATCCGTGAAAACTCTAACGTTGGTGTTAGCACTTCTGATCGTAGCAATATCGGCGGCGGTGCTTTTCTTGGTTTCCAAGCAAATCCTTATTTAGCATTTGAATTAGGCTATGACTGGTTAGGTTCTGCTAAATATAGTAAAACTGACAATTATCAAGGAAAACGCCGTAATATTGGTCACAGCAAAGTTTCAGCACAAGGTGTGTCTTTAACTGGTAAATTAAGTTATCCAATATCATTTATTTCTGATGACCTTGATATTTATGGTCGTGCAGGTGGAATGGTAACTATTGCTAAATGGAAAAATAGTGGTTTAGTTAAAGAAAGACACGGACACGGTGGTACAAAAACTGATTTATCTCCTGTTTATGCATTAGGTCTTGATTATCGATTTGATGAAGACTTTTCTACCCGTTTAGAATATCAATATGTTCAACATATTCACACTAAATCTAAAGCATCACCAGACGCAGGTTTGTTAACTTTAGGTATAACTTACCGTTTAGGTTCACCAGTTGTAACACCACCAGAAGTTGAAGTTAAAACACAAGAAAACCGTTATGTATTAAACGAAGATGTTTTATTTGCTTATGCGAAATCTGACTTAAAAGCTGAAGGTCGTCAAGCATTAGACAATTTATTAACATCTCTTGTTAAAATTAATCCAACTCAAAGTGCTATCGTTGTAATTGGTCATACAGACCGTATCGGTTCAGATACTTATAATCAAAAACTATCTGAACAACGTGCACATTCAGTAATGAAATACCTAGTGGAAAAAGGTGTTCCAGCTGATTTAATCAGTGCTCGTGGTGTAGGTAAAACACAACCAGTTACAGGTACTAAATGTGATGGACTTCGTGGCGCTAACTTAAAAGCATGTTTAGCACCAGATCGTCGTGTTGAAATTGAAGTTAAAGCACGTAACATTCAAGAAGTTAAAGTTATTGATACAACACATTAATTATTACTTTTACTCAAAAACCCGGTTAAACCGGGTTTTTTTATCTATATAATTTTTATTCATTAAATTATATAGTCGCTTCTATCTATAAATTACCCACAAAAAAGATTATAATTACAAAAGCATTGTTAATAATTAAAATTAAAGGAGTTGCTGTGCCTACCGCTATTTGGCAAGATTGTCTTTCTCAATTACAAGAAGAGCTTCCGACAACTGAATTTAATTTATGGATTCGACCATTGCAAGCGGAAATGGTTGATAACAAACTCTATATTTATGCTCCTAATAGATTTGTTTTAGATTGGGTCAGAAATAAATATTTAACAACAATATCTCAATTACTTAATAAGCATTTTAATAATGATTCTTTAAAATTGCATCTTGAAGTTGGTTCAACCCTTTCGATAGACAAAAAAGTCAAAAATGAACAACCAAAAGCAGAACTAGTTCCTGCTTGGAAAATGACTAAAGAAATTAATAATAATCACAGTTATCATTCTGGTATTAATCATAAACACACATTTAATAGCTTTGTTGAAGGTAAGTCTAATCAACTTGCTGTTGCTGCTGCCAAGCAAGTTGCACAGAATCCAGGAAAGGCTTATAACCCATTGTTTTTATATGGTTCAACTGGATTAGGTAAAACTCATTTATTGCATGCTGTTGGTAATCAAATACTAGAAGAAAAAGATAATGCAAAAGTTGTTTATATGCATTCAGAACGTTTTGTACAAGATATGGTAAAAGCCTTGCAAAATAATGCGATTGAAGAGTTTAAAAACTATTATCGTTCTGTTGATGCATTGCTTATTGATGACATACAATTTTTTGCTAATAAAGAACGTTCTCAAGAAGAATTCTTTCATACTTTTAATTCACTATTAGAGGGTAATCAACAAATTATATTAACCTCAGATCGCTATCCAAAAGAGATAAATGGTGTAGAAGATCGCTTAAAATCACGTTTTGGATGGGGATTAACAATAGCAATAGAGCCGCCAGAACTTGAAACTCGTGTGGCAATACTAATGAAGAAAGCAGAAGAAAATAATATTAAACTACTAGAAGAAGTTGCTTTTTTTATTGCTAAACGTTTACGTTCCAATGTACGTGAATTAGAAGGCGCGCTTAATCGCGTTATTGCGAATGCTAATTTTACTGGTAAATCTATTACTATTGATTTTGTAAAAGATGCTCTAAAAGATTTACTTGCTTTGCAAGAAAAACTTGTAACTATTGAAAATATACAAAAAACAGTTGCTGAATATTATAAGATCAAAGTATCTGATTTGTTATCAAAACGTCGTTCACGATCTGTTGCAAGGCCTCGTCAAGTTGCCATGGCGTTAGCGAAAGAGTTAACGAACAAAAGTCTTCCTGAAATTGGGGATGGATTTGGAGGAAGAGATCACACAACAGTATTACATGCATGCCGTAAAATTGCAGAATTAAAAGAAGAAAACAATGATATTAAAGAAGATTATTCTAATTTAATTCGAACATTATCAACCTAGAAAAAGAATCAACATTATGAAATTTATTATTGATCGCGAAAAACTTATCAAACCATTGCAACTTGTTAGCGCACCACTAAGTAGTCGTCCGACGCTACCAATTTTAGGTAATTTATTATTACAAGTAAGTGATAATGTTTTATCAATGACAAGTACAGATCTCGAAATTGAAATGATTTCTCATTTACCTTTGATCGAGGCAAATGAGCCTGGTGCAACAACGGTTCCCGCGAAAAAATTTCTCGATATTTGCCGTAATTTGCCTAGTAATGCTCAAATTTCAATAACGGTTGACGATAATCGATTAATCATTCAGTCTGGTCGAAGTAAATTTTCTTTAACTACACTACCTGCTAGCGATTTTCCTAATCTTGAAAATTGGCAAAGTGACATTGATCTTTCCGTTCCACAAAAAACCATAAAACGACTTATTGATGCAGTTCAATTCTCAATGGCTAATCAAGATGTAAGATATTATTTAAATGGTATGTTATTTGAAATTGAGGATGGTTTATTAAAATCGGTTGCAACTGATGGTCACCGCTTAGCATTTTGTGCTCAACCCGTTGGACAAAATATCTCTGCTGCTTGTTCGGTAATTCTTCCAAGAAAAGGTGTAATTGAACTTGCTAAACTTGTAGGTGATAATGAGGAGCCGATTAATATCCAAATTGGAAATAATAATTTACGCGTTAATCTTGGTGATTTCACTTTCACATCAAAATTGATTGATGGAAGATTTCCAGACTATAAGCGAGTACTACCTCGTAATCCGGATAAACCTCTAGAAGTATCATGTGATGAATTAAGAAATGCATTATCTCGGGTAGCAATTTTATCTAATGAGAAATTCCGCGGAATAAGATTGTATGTACATAACAATCAAATAAAAATCACAGCAAATAATCCAGAACAAGAAGAAGCTGAAGAATTGATTGATGTTAAATATGAATCAGCAGAACTTGAAATTGGCTTTAATGTAACCTATTTATTAGATATATTAAATACATTAAAATGTGATAGCGTACAGCTTTTATTAACTGATGCGACATCAAGTGTTCAGATTGAAGACATTAATGATCAATCAGCCACTTATGTTGTTATGCCAATGCGTTTATAGTCAAATCCCATTTAGCTTCTGGTAATGACCAGAAGCTTTATTCATTAATATGACAATTTCACAAATCAAAATTCATCATTTTCGTAATATCAATTATGCTGAGTTATCATTATCTCATCATTTCAATTATATTATAGGTGATAACGGCAGTGGTAAAACTAGTCTACTTGAGGCCATTTATATGCTCGGACATGGACGTGCATTTAGACATATTCAATCTAATCGAATTATACAACACGAACAATCAGAATTAGTTTTATTCAGCCAAATTAAATCAATCAATCAGCAAACCCGAACAATTGGTCTAGCAAAAAATCGTAATAATGATAATAAAATAAAAATAGATGGCGATGATGGTTACCGTTTAACAGATTTAGCTAAACTATTGCCGATTCAATTAATTACACCTGAAGGTTTTGATTTACTGACAGGAGGTCCAAAATATCGACGTTCATTTATTGATTGGGGCTGCTTTCATCATTATCCCGAATTTGTTCATCTTTGGAATAATTTAAAACGTTTATTAAAACAACGTAATGCTTTACTAAAACAGTGTGATAACTATAATCAGTTACTACCTTGGGATAAAGAACTTACCCCTATCGCTGAAAAAATAAGCCAGATTAGAGCGAATTATTCTCAAAATATTTTCCCTGAGATTATTCATACTTGCCAAGATTTTCTACCTGAATATCAAATTAATTGTCAATTTTATCAAGGTTGGGAACATAGTATTGAATATTCCGAAATATTACGTAAACAATATGAAAGAGACAAATTCATTAATTACACTTCGCTTGGCCCTCATAAAGCAGATATTCGATTACGTGTCGATAATATTCCTATTGAAGATCTTTTGTCTCGAGGTCAATTGAAATTATTAATGTGCGCGTTACGCCTTTCTCAAGGTGAGTACTATTCAAAACAAAACTCACAACCTTGTGTTTATTTGATTGATGATTTTGCTTCTGAATTGGATAACACCAAACGAGAATTACTGGCAAAGCGTTTAAAATTAGCTAATTCGCAAGTATTTATTACCGCAGTTAGTCAAGATCAGATTACCCATATGATCAATGAAAATGATAAGATTTTTCACATAAAATCTGGTATAATTTCCTAGAAATACAGAACGATATAACCAACCAAATAAGTCGAGAAATTCATGTCTAATTCTTACGATTCTTCTAGTATTAAAGTACTCAAAGGGCTTGATGCTGTCCGAAAACGTCCAGGGATGTATATTGGTGATACGGATGATGGAACAGGGCTTCACCATATGGTTTTTGAAGTAGTCGATAATGCCATAGACGAAGC
Organism: Gilliamella apicola; assembly: GCF_000599985.1. Lineage (NCBI taxonomy): Bacteria > Pseudomonadati > Pseudomonadota > Gammaproteobacteria > Orbales > Orbaceae > Gilliamella > Gilliamella apicola. The sequence continues at coordinate 238,331 of NZ_CP007445.1, read as the reverse complement.
ATTAGCTGGTTATTGCCACCATATTGAGGTGACTATTCATCCTGATAACTCTGTTTCTGTGCGAGATGACGGTCGAGGTATTCCAACAGGTATCCATGAAGAAGAAGGGATTTCAGCAGCTGAAGTTATCATGACCGTATTGCATGCTGGTGGTAAATTTGATGATAATTCTTATAAAGTTTCTGGTGGTTTACATGGTGTAGGTGTTTCGGTTGTTAATGCCTTATCAGACAAATTAGAATTAATTATTTATCGCGATGGGAAGATTCATCGCCAAATTTATAACCTTGGTGTACCACAAGAACCACTTAAAGTTATTGGTGAAACTACAGAATCAGGTACCTATGTTCGTTTTTGGCCAAGCCCTGAAACTTTTACCAATATTGAGTTTATCTACGAAATTTTAGCTAAACGTCTTCGAGAGTTATCATTTTTAAACTCTGGTGTATCGATAAGACTACTCGATGAACGCACTGGTAAAAGTGAACATTATCATTATGAAGGTGGGATTAAGGCATTTGTCGAATACTTAAACAAAAATAAAAATCCTATTCATCCTAAAATTTTCTATTTTAGTACTGAAAAAGACGGTATTGGTGTTGAAATAGCATTACAGTGGAACGATGGATATCAAGAAAATATCTATTGTTTTACTAATAATATTCCACAAAGAGATGGGGGTACCCACTTAGCTGGTTTTCGAGGTGCCATGACTAGAACGCTTAACAATTATATGGAAGCGGAAGGATACAGTAAAAAAGCAAAAATCAGCGCGACGGGCGATGATGCCCGTGAAGGGTTAATTGCAGTGGTATCAGTAAAAGTTCCAGATCCTAAATTTTCATCACAAACTAAAGATAAATTGGTTTCGTCAGAAGTTAAATCAGCGGTAGAATCTGTAATGGGTGAAAAGTTGGCTGAATACTTATTAGAAAACCCATCAGATGCTAAAATTGTTGTTGGTAAAATCATTGATGCAGCAAGAGCACGTGAAGCTGCGCGTAAAGCACGTGAAATGACTCGTCGTAAAGGCGCCTTAGATTTAGGTGGATTACCTGGTAAACTGGCTGATTGCCAAGAAAAAGATCCTGCCCTTTCTGAACTCTACTTAGTGGAAGGGGATTCTGCTGGTGGCTCGGCTAAACAAGGTCGTAACCGTAAGAATCAAGCAATTTTACCGCTTAAGGGTAAAATTCTAAATGTTGAAAAAGCGCGTTTTGATAAAATGTTGTCTTCCCAAGAAGTAGCAACATTAATTACTGCTCTAGGCTGTGGAATTGGTCGTGACGAATATAATCCTGATAAAATGCGTTATCATAGTATTATCATCATGACCGATGCCGACGTCGATGGTTCGCACATTCGTACCTTACTATTAACGTTCTTTTATCGTCAAATGCCTGAAATTATTGAACGTGGTTATGTTTACATTGCGCAACCACCTTTATATAAAGTAAAAAAAGGCAAACAAGAACAATATATTAAAGATGATGATGCAATGACTCAATTTCAAATCGCTTTAGCTCTTGAAGATGCATCATTACATGTTAATGATCATGCACCAGCTTTAGCTGGAGAAGCATTGGAAAAGCTTATTGCTGAATATCAAAAAGTCGAGAAGTTAATTACTAAAATGGAACGACGATATCCTAAAGCGCTGCTTTCTGAAATGGTTTATCATCAAGTATTAGATGAAAATATACTAAAAAACCAACAACAAGCGGAAAATTGGGCAAAAACTATTGTAGAAAAATTATCAAGTAAAGAACAACATGGCAGTAGCTATGGTTATTCGGCCCCTTTTAATGAAAAAACACAATTATATGTACCAATTATAAAAGTAAGAACACATGGCGTTGATACTAATTATGCATTAGACCAAGTCTTTATTCATAGTAATGAATATCGCAATATCTGCCACTTAGGATCGCAATTAAAAGATCTACTTGAAGAAAGTGCATTTATTCAACGAGGTGAACGTAAACAGCCTGTTAATTCTTTTGAAGAAGCCGTTGATTGGCTAATTCGCGAATCTCGTCGAGGACTCACTATTCAGCGCTATAAAGGTCTTGGAGAAATGAACCCTGAACAACTATGGGAAACAACCATGGATCCAACTAGTCGCCGTATGTTACAAGTGACGATCAAAGATGCTATAGAGGCTGATCAACTGTTCACCACATTAATGGGTGATGAAGTTGAACCTCGCCGATTGTTTATTGAAGAAAATGCATTAAAGGCAGCTAATTTAGATTTTTAAAATTGTTTTTTCAATAAAAAATAACTAAAAAAACCAGACAACTGTCTGGTTTTTTATAACAATTAATATTATTGTTTATCCTTTTATTCAATCTATTTAATCAGTTAAATAAAAGAATTTATTGACACACAGGCCTATCTACCTTTAGATCAGAAACAGCTTTATTCATCTGTTTAATCATATCTTTTGGACTCTGAGCTATATAAACTTTTCCACCAGTCATATTAGCAACACAATCAATTTTATGTTCACCTGCAATATCAACAATATTAATTTTTAACTTTGGTTTTTTTGTAGCAATATAATTTGCTAAAGTACAAATATTGTTCTTAGAGCAGTTATCTTCGCCATCACTAATGATCAAAATATAATCTTCACGTTTAACACCATCAAGCATGCTACTTGCTTTCTCTAAACCACTATAAAGTGGCGTTCCTCCACCTCCAACAGCGGATGGATTAAGTCTATTTATGTTATTTTTTAAAATACTACGGCTGGAATAATCATAAAATTGTGTAGCATTTGCTGCAGGACAATGATTTAAAGTTACAAGCGAAATGCCAATATTAGGTTGTATTTTATCAATACTTGATAAAGCTACCTTTTTACTTGCCGACAAACGGCTTGGTAAACGAGTCATCTTGTTATAATATTTAATTTTATCTTGTTCTGACATATAACTTGGATAACCGTAACTTAAATATTGAAAGAATTGCTCTACTTCGGATGGCGGTTCAGCTAACGTTGCAGTCATGGATAAAGAATTATCAAACACAATAATCATTTTTGATGGATTAGGATTATTTTTTATTTCTTCTTTAGTAATACAATTTGGAGGATTTTTGACTTTTGGCACCGGTTTAGGCGCAACTTTTATCTTGATATCTTGTTTTTTATCTTCAATTGGTGACTTTGCTGGTTCTAATTTTTCAACGGATTTAGGTTCTTCTTTAGAAGGTTCAACAATTGGCTCAGGTACTGGTTTCTTTACCAATACAGGCGGAATAATAGTAATTTGAGGTATCGTTTCTACTCTTTCCTCCTTGTTAAATGGATAAAAAAAGAACAGCAAGGCACCTAATGTAGCTAATAATAATAATAAACCTAACAATAAAATATTCCACCATCTCCAGAAAGATTTTCGAGAAATGACTGGTTCTGTAATGACAGGCTTAGGTAAAACAGGTTCATCAAGACTATAAATTATCACGGGTTCATCATTGATAACAAAAATCTCATTAGCTAAACTTTTGATTCGAGGTAACCATGATGTAATTAACTTTTGCTGTTCTTCATCCAATATAATTGTCTTGATAGATGTCTCAAGATCATTTATTCGTACTTGTAATGTTTCTGTTATCTTTTGTTTAACTGAATCATCTGCAATACTATTAACTGGGATAGGTTGACCTTCAAGGTTTGTGTACCAAGCTAAATATTGATTATTATCTATTAGTTTAGGTATCGCAAAAATTGAAAAAGTCCGTTCGGTCAAATAAGGTTTTAGTAACGATAGTATTAAATTATATTGATCTAATAAAATGAGTTTTGAGGGATTATTGTCATCGACTTTAACTCGAGTTATACGTTGCATTGTTAACCGACGTCCTTATTTCTAATTACTTTCAGACTATCATACAAATCTGTGTGAAGCCGTTTTATATCATTATTTTATAATTAAATTCTACATGAGATAATTTTTAGCTTAATATCATTCACAGATAGGTTTAGTAATATTCAAGTCAGAAACAGCTTTATTCATTTGATTAACAATTTCTGTCGGATTTTGTGCAATATAAACTTTACCGCCTGTACTTTTCGCTACACAGTCAATTTTATGTTGTCCTGCAATATCAACAATGTTAATTTTTAAACGAGGCTGTTTAGCTGCAATTTTACTAGCTAATGAACAAATATTACTTTTAGAACAACTATCTTCACCATCACTAATAATTAAAATATAATCATCGCGATTTACACCATTAAGCATTTTACTTGCTTGCTGTACACCACTGTATAATGGTGTAGCACTATTATATTCTAATGGATTAAGCTTATTAATCTTATTTTTTAGTTTTCCACGGCTGGCATAATCATAAAACGAAGTCGTTTGTGCAACAGGGCAACTGGTTAATGTAACCAAAGCTATATTAATATCTTGTTGTATTTTATCAATAGTCGACAATGCAACTTTTTTACTACTTGATAAACGATTCGGTAACCTTGTCATTCTAGCTTCATAAGCATCTGCTTCTTTTTGTGTCAGCATACTGAAATCAGTTGCTAAATACTTAGCAATAGCTGATTTTGACTCCATCAACGTTATTGTCATTGAAGACGAATTATCAAATATCATCACCATTTTCGATGCGTTATCATTTTTTATCACATCTTCTTTAGGAATACAGTTTCTAGCAACGGGTACTGGTTCAGGTACTGGTTCAGGTACTGGTACTGGTTCAGGTACTGGTACTGGTTTCTTAACCAATACTGGAGGTATAATAGTTAATTTAGGTACATCCTCTACCTTTTTTTCTTTATTAAAAGGATAAAAATAGTATAACAAATATCCTAATCCGGCAAATAATAAGACTAAGATCAAAAAATGCCACCATCGCCAAAAAGTTTTCACCGGTATAGCTGAAGGTGCAACAACAGGAGGTGGTAAGATAGGGTCTTCAAACGTATTAATAATCACTGGTTCACCATTAATAATATAGATTTGATTACCTAAACTTTTAATTCTTGGCAACCAAGATGAAACCAACGCTTGTTGTTCATCACTCAATTGTAAAGATTTAATGGTTAATTCAATGTCACTAATACGTGTTTGTAATTTTTCTGATATTTGCTTTTTTAATACTTCATCAGTAACACTATTTAGAAAAATAGGTTGGCCTTGAAGGTCTGTATACCAACCCAAATACTGATTGTCATCAATTAATCTGGGTGTAGCTAAAATTGAAAAGGTTCGTTCAGTTAAATGTGGTTTTAATAACATTAACAGAGAATTATATTGATCTAATAAAGACATTTTTTGAAAATCATTATGATCAACCTTAATCCTTATTATTCGTTGCATTTGTTATTAATTCCTTACATTTAACGTTTCTTATCAATATTTAATTAAGCATCAGTATGTTTATATATTCAATGCTTTTTGTAATTTTTGAAGTTTCATATTTAATTTATCGAGTTCAACTTGCTTTTCAATTTCTGACTTATTTGATTGATTAACTTGCTTAAATTGTTGTTGAATGTCATTAAGTTGTTCTTGTAAATCATCACGATCTTTAGACTTTTCTTTAATTTCATTAGTTAATTTCATTAAGTCTTGTTTAAGCTTGTTTTGCTGAGCTTGTTTTTGCTTAATACTTAAAGTTGTATCATTTTTTTGTTTTTCTATGTTGGCATAAATTTCTTTAAACTGCTGGTTAGCTTTTTGCTCATTTTCAAGAATACGCTTCTTCTGATCAATACGTGTTTGGTAATTACCAGAATAGTTACAGCTTATTTTATCCATAATACCTAAATTAGTATTTCTTGGATCACATTGTTCTGGAGTTGTTGAACAACCTACGAGTGAAACTAAAGACAAAAGTGAAATAATAGATATTTTTTTCATAATTAACTGACCTTCACAGCTGAACGTTGTTGAGTAACTAAATTAATTTGTTTTTCAAGTGCTGAAATTTGTTTATGTAATTCACCTATTTCTTTATCTAATCTTGTTACATTTACACCTGATTGTTGTTCTTGAACAGAAAGATTAACCCAATCGTTTTCAACTTTTTTAATTCGATTTAATTTATCATTCAGATAAGCAATATTTGCATCAATTTGAGTTAAATTTTTCTTAACTTGCTTTTTATTCACATTCTCATTTTTTATTTGTTCATTTAATGCATGAAGTGTAGCTAAATTTTTATCCAAAACATTCTTTGCATTTTGTGTGATTGATTGAACTTCGAGTGTATTTTGTTGAAGATCTTGAATATAAGCATCAATACGCATCTCAGCATTTGCATATTCTGCGCGTTTAGTATCCAAGTAATAATTTCCTCCCATCATTACACCACAACCAACAGCTGCTGAAGCAAGGCATGTGCCAGCTTTTTCACCTAACAACAAACAACCAACCCCCATAATTCCAACACCTACAGCACAAGCTTGCCAAGCAGATTTACTAAAAAATTGAGCTGTAGAACCTTTAGTTAGAGCAGGGTCAACATTTCTAGTACTTGCACCACCAGATGAGGATTGGCAACCAGTTAATACAAGCGATACGCATAAAGCTAATGTTCCTATTATTTTGTTCATTATTTCTTTCCTTTTATCTCATCACAAGACTGTAACCAAGTTGTTCTATCAACCTTTCCTGACACAATATATTGATTAATGTGGTTTAAATAAAGTTTTAGATAATCATTCATATTGGCTTTACCACTGTTTTCCAAAATAAATTTTGTGGGTTGAGCTTGCTCATTAATGACATTTTTTTCGTAATTTGATGCTGTAGTAACGATAGTATCGGCATAATATTTTAAAATAAAGTCTCTTGCATTTTTTGATTCATTGAGCACCTGTTTTAAATTATTAAGCTTAACTTTTGAACACATATTATCATCAGGCAATGTTTCTGTTTCGTCTGGATCGCAAATTTCATTAGTCATGGTATTATACAAATGATTATTGTATTCAAATTTGCTGTTTAAATCTGAAACATTAGCACACAAAAACGCACCTAATTGTAATGCTGACTGTATAGAACGGTTTCGTTGTTCATCTCTAGCTTGGTTTGCACTACGTAACAACGTATTTAATTTGTTTAATTCTTTTTTTGTATTCTCATCCTCGACTCGTTTAGTAATTTTCTCAAGTTCATTAACAACGTTACCATTTGCTGAACTTGTTGTTTCATTTCCAAGTTCATTCCATTGTTTATCTAAAACTTTAACTGCATCGCTCGAATTCATGACTGAGGTTGTGTAAACCAAACGAAAACCGACATCCAGGCTCTTGTAAGCACCTTTATCATCATAATAAGGTTTTTCAGTACGAAATGCTGCAGTTATTGACGATTCAGGGGTTAAATAACTGCCACCACGGACAATCATTCCGCCCTCTTGACCATGATAACGATCTAACTTGTTCATACGAAAAGAGTCAAACATCATTTCATTTGCATTACCCAAAATATCATAGATATCTAGCGGATTGGGCTGTAATCGACCTATAAGTTGTAGTTTACCATTAGCAGATTTTGCTCCAGAAAACCATGCATAATTTTCTAAATTGGCAGCCATTGGAAAGTGATTTTCACGAAATTCAGATTCGGTTACTTTTGTACCTCCTCGTGCTGCATATTCCCATTCAGTATTATTAGGTAAGCGAAAATACCCTTGTGGAATTGTGTTTAATTTATTTTTTGTCTGATTTTCAATTAACCATCTATTATATTTATCAGTAAATGCAATAGCATCAAACCAACTAATATTTGTCATTGGAAATATAAGTGAAATTTTTGCCGAAGGGCAAGTATCATTCATCACAGCTTGATATTGCAATGCTGTTACTTCATACTTACCTATCAGATAATATCGTTCTTTACCGTTATCTGAAAAACTACCTGAAATATAATTTGGAGTTGCATATTCAGCAAAACCAAGCTCTTTTTGATTGCTACCCAAAATAACTTTGATATCATCTAGTGGCTTATTCGTAGGTGTATAAACTTTCTTCATCACCATGCTGCCGTCACATGGCATAGGAAAAATAACATCATCATCCGATGGTTTAGGATTATAAAAATTAGTATCCCATGGCTCAGCATAGCTGATAGAAGGAGATAAACTCATGCCTATAGATATTAATACACAAAAAATATTTTTTTTAGTATTAAACTTCTCGTAAACTTTCAGCTGGCTGGATTTTAATGGCACGTTGACCTCCTATAACTACAACAATACACGCAATAAGCATGGTCAGCATAAATGCAACAACTAGATGATAAAATTGTAATCGACTTACAATAGGTTGTGAAATTAAATTTTTACCTAAAACACTATTAAACGCATGATTTCCTAATAAAAATAGAATAATAGATACAAAAAATGCCAAGCAACACAATATTACAGCTTGGTTAATTAAATAAAGCATAATATTTTTTGATTGAAATCCAAGCAAACACATAAAAGCAATATCTTTACGCTTACGTTCAATGTTAGATAAAAATGAACCCGTAAATGATAAAATACAACCAAAACCAGCAGTAATAGCAATTACACTAAAAATAAAACTAAATACCCGATCAATTGCTTTTATATTCTCAATTGCATTAGATTGAGTACGTGTTTCAATATGCTTTTCTCGTAATTTAAAAGATAGTGGAGCAACATTATCTAGCGAATTAGCATAAATACGAGCTCGAGCAAACAAAGTATGATTTGGTGGATTAAGTTTCCCGGCATCTGTTGCAAAAAGGTTACTTTGATAACCATCATAAAAATTTTCCATAGCAATCAATAAATTTAACGAAACAAAAGCAGCTGTTCGGCTATAACGATTCTCAGGAATAATGCCAATAACTTCTAATTCAGTTACACCTTTTTCGAATTTACCATCAAGTTGTCTTGTAATAATTAGTTTTATCCGGCTACCAACATTAACTTGCATCTTTTCCGCAGATAAAGTACTTAGTAATACTTTTTTTTCATTATCAATGTTAGGTAAATCGTTTGTAAGTGGATCTCCACTAGCCGTTGGTATGATCTCAGCGTTACCTACAAAATGGTTTGAATCTTTCATTAAATCGGCCTGGGTATTAAGTGAACGAGTTAATGGGATGACAAAAGCGGTTTCTGGTTGCTTACTTATCCAATCAAACATTGCGTCATCAAGATGTAAATTTCCTACAATTTTCACTTCCAAATTTTGTGGATCATTAAGTAGTTGCTGACGAAGCTGTGAAACTACCCCATACTTTAAGCTAAATAATAATAATAATGGAGTAATAACCGATATAACTGATGCAATGATACAAAATGAAACTTTTTTGTCATACCATAAATCGGCAAATGACAAACGAATAATGAGTAACCATTTAGATATCACTTTAGCCATTTTTTACTGCCTATCATGTAATGGAAGAAATTCTGATGAATGTGAAGATACTAACTTAGCAGATAAAGTGAATAAACCTTTAGTAGAAATACGTTGCCAATCATGAGTAACTATTATAGTTGCAATATTATCTTGTTTTGCCTGTTCAATAATTAAATCAAAAAGTAAATTTGCATTATAAGGATCGAGAGCAGAGGTTGGTTCATCTGCAAGTAGTAATGCTGGTTTATGGATAATTGAACGAATAAAAGAGGCTCGTTGGCGCTCACCAATCGATAATTGTTTAGGATATTTATTTAGCAAATGAGAAATGCCTAGTTTATCTATCAAATATTCTAACCGTGAATTATCAACATTTTTTTGTAATAATTTAATTGGCAATAAAATATTATCATATATCTTCAAAAAAGGCAGTAAACCACCAGTTTGCAACATAAATCCTAAATATTGAGCACGTATATTGGCTAATTGATTTATATCATTGTTATTAATCAATTTAGCAATATCAAGATCGTTATTGTCTAAAAAAAGTTTATAGCCATCTATATTATCTGGTTTGAGAATCATGCCAATCATCTCAAGGAGGGTACTTTTACCAGATCCGCTATCTCCTTGAATAACAACAATATCACCTTCTTTTAAGATCAATTCAGGTAAACAGACTCTAAAAAAAGATTTACCTGTTGATCGAGATATTTCAAGTTGTTTTATTACTAACATCTGCTTTACGGTAACATTTCTAATGGAATAGGATAAACATTATCTCTAGGATCACTTCCTTCGGCTAATGAAATCCAACGATCAACATCAGCATTACATTTTTGATAATAACGAACTTTACTATTTAAATTTCGAATAAATTTTTCTTGCTCTAAACCACTCATACTTTTCCAAGTATCTTGATCAAGACCTGTGACATCACTTTTATATGGAATATTATCCAAATATTCACCTAATAAACCTAAATCGGCGATTTTAGTCACTGAATCTGATTTTAATTTATTTGGATCTTGTCCCATAGCCGCAGCAACAGAACGTAACTGCGAAAACATATCATCAGCAGAAATTAACCCATCATTAGCCGCATTAGCTATTTTACTGACAATATCACTTAAATCACTTAATTGAGATTTAGTTAACAAAATACGAGGTTCGGCTGTCGGTATCGTTGGTTTAACAAAATCCTTATCAGCAATCCATCCTTTAAAAACCGAAGGAGCTTTTGTACCATTAGTATCACCTAAATAAGCAAGTTGCATCGCCTTACTTAATAACAATGCATCTTTTAGCATATTAGAACTGTCATCTTTAGCGTTAATTGCATTACCAACTGATGCTTCGCCTTTATATGCTAGTTTAACTTGTTCAGACAGAGTTTTAGCTAATAAGTCCACTTTCCGACCAAATTCATTCACATCACCGGCATTAACGGGATAATAAAGTGATTTATGAATATAATCGTTATAAGTTAGATCTGAATACTGCGTTGCAGCGACTTGATGATCTTTTTCACCACTTGGTGTTTTTAAATGTAGTGCATAAATAGCAACACCTTTATGTTGAGCTTCAAGTCTTAACTGTGCTGCATCCATTCCAGTACTAGAAAGTTTATCATCGCCAGGAATGGCGCTTGCATCAGTGATCAAAATCATATAACGTGCGCCAAAGCTATTCCAATTGATATCATTTAATGCTTTGGCAATACCAGCATAAGAATCTTCAGCAAAATAAGCAGTAGAAACAGTCGCTTGTTTGAGCGATGAACTTAACTGTATAAAATCTTCTCTATTTTGTACTTTGTTAGGATCAACAAAAATCTTTGTTAAAAATTCTAACTTGTCCGAAGTTTGTAAACTTGAACGGAATGAGACAAGACCAAATTTTACTTGCTCTTGTAGATGTTCTTTTTCTATATGTCGATAAACTTGTTCAACCGCTTCTTTAGTTCTTGAAATATAAGGATCCATTGAAATAGTCGAATCTATAACAAATACTATCGCAGCTTTGAATGGTGCTACTTGATTGATGTCATCATCAGAACCTTGTACATTAGATTGAGCGTTATTATTTTTTACCAAATCATCTTGCTTACTCACTGAAGCCACTTCTAGAATGCGCTCATAAAATCCTTTACCATTCATTACCTCTTCACCTTGTAAAATAGGTAATAAATAAAAATTTGTTTTAAAATCAACATACTCTTTTGGCTCTTGAGCAACAATTTCAGGGACTGATTTATTGTTTTTAAGTGCTTCCCTAATAGGTTTTAACAAAGTTTCAGGTTGATTTGCATCAACAAGAGTCGTAAGTGAGGCTTTATCTTTAAAAAATAAGAGAGAATCACGATCAACAGGGTTAGTAAAGACTAATGTCATTTGCATATTCCAAGCAATAGCACATGCATTATTAATCCAACCTATCGTTTTTCCATAAGAATCTGGACCAACACTAAGCCATTGTTGATTGTTATCCGTTTTACGCTCATAAACATAATAACGAGAAAAGGCAGGCACTGATTGACCAGTAGAATCCTTAATATCTTTTTTTAATTCACAAGTTGGAGTACTAAGAACTCGCTGGTAAAGTGTTGTTTTACCCTCTTGCTTTAATGGTTCTATAGCCGAACTAACCAAAGGTAAACAAGTAAAACTAAATCCGATAATTAATGTTGAAATTACTTTTCTTTTCATACTTGCACCTTATTATTTTTGCAATTCAGCTAGACGCTCTTTAGCCAAGGCGTTATTAGGATCATTATTTAATGTAGTTTCATACCAATAAATCGCCGTTTGCTTATCCACTTTAAAGCACGAGTTGTTATGATAAAATTTTTCATCATATTCTTTGGCATAAAGTAAGGCAATTTTAGCATTTAATAAGGATTGATTCGCATATAACCGCTGAGCAATATTACATTTATTCGCTTGTTTTGCTTGATTGATTATCTCAATTAACACATCAGTATTCGGTTTTGACTGTAAACATTGTTGAATAAAGGTTAAATCATCACTTGTTACATTAGCGACATTACACTGACTATTGCCTTGTATTGAAGTATCTGAAGAACTTTTATCTTGAGAAAATAAGAAATACCATGCTAATGCACCAAGCCCACTTAAAATCAGTATTATTATAAAAATTAGGATAAATATCCTCAATTTACTTTTTGACTTAGTCGGTTCTGGAGTAGAGATGACTTCTTGTGTAGTTACTGGTTCTGGTGTGACTTCTATTTCAACCTCAGGCTCTGTCATTGCTTGATTTTCTTCTTCAACAGTTGGCAATTCAGATTGAGGATCTAAAGATTCGATAGTATCTGATTGAACTAAATTCGAATTGACTTCATTTATCTCAATCGTATTTTGTTCAATAACCTGTGGTTGCTCTGTTTGAGTATTCAAAGCAGAGGATGGAAATACTGTCTCACCAATATTAACTACTCCGCTATCCGTATAACTTTCATTTTGTTCATCACGAATTTGGATAAGAAATCTGACACTGTTTTCTTGAGATAATAAAGAATCAACTAGCCATTCATCAACATATCCAATTAATTGCTCATTATCTACTGACATATTATTCAATGAATGCCAATTTTTTTCTGGTCCCCATAGATTAAGACCGGATAAATAATAATTATCTTGGTTACGTTGAATCAATATATCAATATCAGCACTACCATTCCATTTTTGTGCCAAAAATCTAGCAATACCTGGTTTATACCCTTCTAATTCAATTCTTAGTGCCATGATATCCTCTATTTCACAACTAAGAGTTTATCAATATAGATTGATAAACTTTTCATAAACCAAGGTAGCTTCATGCTACCTTATTTATTTAATGACGATAAAATGATTATCACTTATTTTATTTAAAATAACTATTTTATTTGTGATTGTTTAAAGAACATTAAAATCTCACCAAGTCGAGAGTTTTGTTCTTGACTTATTTCACGTCCAGCATGGTGCCCAACATTTTCTTGAGCAAGCATAGCAAATGCAATAAACCAATCAAATATAGCAAATTGAGAATAATTTTTAGTCTTATCATCAAGTACTGGTAGTGGATGTGATAATTGACTTGAAAATTGGCTCAATGGTGAAGAAAATATTGGTTTACCTTGATTAACTCTGCTCATTGGTATTTCAATAGATTGCCCTTGAACAAAACCGAGCCATGCAATGAAGTCTGCCAATAAAGTATGTATAGTGCTCACTTGTCTAGACTCTAGATCATCGCGTTTACTACCTGTATTTTCATTTTGCAATATTCGTTCAGTTAAACTTGCTTCAATTTTTAGACGATTTGCTGCAGTGATAAGCTCTTCGACAATAAAAGATAGTGATTTTTGCTCCAAACCAAAAAATTGCAAAATATGTTTATCTAAAACAATATTTCTTAAATATTCTAGCCATGTAGTAAATATTGTTTTAGCCAATTTACATTCAGTTGGTAAAATGGTTACTGGTTTTATATTAGATGAGAAATTATCATCAGAAAATAATTCAAAATCGGTATTTAATGCAAAATCGGTTGATATATCATTGACCATATCATTATGAGCTTCGTTTTTAGATGTATCAGTATCTGCTTCACTAGTATGATAAATCGCACGAATGGTTTGCTCAGGTAGTTCTAATACTTTAAGTAGTTCACCCAATAATAAGGCTTTTACCTGTAGTTCTTTAACAACATTAGCAATAATCTGTTTTTTCTTGCCAAGTTCTTCATCATTATCTGCCTGATACCAAGTATCAAAACGCATATTAATAATATAATCAATTTTTTCATTGAGTTGTTCAACAATGCGTTGTTGTTTGATTTCAGTAATAGCAACTTGTTCTAAATATTGACTAATTCTTCCAATACCACCATCATTTAATTTTAACATGGCATCCCATGTTTGATCTGGAGCGTTCACATACTCTTTGATATCAGGATCTTCAACAAATGTATTTTTTAAAATTTGCATTTTTTCTTGATAAGTATCGTTGTAAGATAATTCAAGTTTTGTCTCTGCATCAGTATTTAAAAATGGTACATCAAAACCTGGCTTTCGTACTAAAAAAACGTTGTTGAATTTATGTTCATTAAACCAATTTGTTAACCAATCATAGTTACCAAAACGTTCTAAAATGGTTTGTTGTAGTAATCCACCTTTACCCCAACTATTTTTAAGATTATCTTCTGATAAAGTTAATGAGTTGCTAATCCGTTTATCGAACATGGTAATAGCCCATAATAGTCCAGCTTTTTTAGTCGCTCTTTTTTCTGCTGACTCTCCTTGGGTCTTATCTATCCAACGTTCAAGAACGGGACCAACATCGTTCACATCAGATTGCTTATCTGATGGTGTACAAACAACAAGAACATTCATTTCTTGATTATCAGTGTATTTTTCGAAAAGATAAGCAACTTTACCCCGTAATAAAAGTTGGGCAATAGGATTACCTTCTTTAACATCTGAAATAGAAGTTAAATTTAATCGTCCACGATATCCTGGGAAATCAAGCAAATCAACTTTTTCAAACGTAGGCACACGCGTTTGATTTACTAATGGAAAAGTTAATTCAGCGGTTAAAAAAGCAAGTTGAGCTAGAGAAATCGAGGTTGGTACACCATTTTGAGGAGTAATAGTTACTGATGAGTCACGGTCAGTATTTAATCGTTCAAGGATATCGACATTCATAATACTATCAATTTGTGACTTAGTACCATTATTATCTTTAACTAATACAGAAATTGGTGCGTATACTGTACTAACATAATTTAAGCTAGCTAATGTTGTCGCTAATTGTATATAGACAGCCGTAATTTCACTAATACCGCCCCATAAAATAGAAAAAAGTGCACTACGTTCAGAAGTTTTAAGATACGGTAGCAAATACATTACTTTTTCCCAATAACCACCTTTTAATCCTTCAAGCGAATTACCAAAATTTTCAGCTAGATAATCATATAGATCAACAATATCATCTTCAGTAATACCACCTGTATACTCATCTTGTTTTTTACTTTCAATATTTTGAATAAGCTGATTTAATGAGGAAAATTCGATTTTATTACTAATTCTTTGTTGATCAAAATCTTTAAAATAAGCATTAATTAAAATTTTAACAATTTCAATTTCTTGAAAGAGTTTTAGTTCTAAAGGATAGTTGGCAATACCTCCTTTAGCTATTCGGCTAAAACGAGTCACAAGACCCGTTGCCTCTTTACCACTACCGACTGGATTAACATGATCGATAAAATCTAAAATTTCATTATCAACAACAGTTTCAAGTTTGCCATTTTGACCTGCTGCTAATGCTGAAATTAGATAAGATTTTCCTGCCTGCGATAAACCAAAAAAACCAACTGCAACAGATTTACCTGATACATCACCTAACTTTTTTGCACTATTACGGAGACGTCGAAGATCGAGAATTAAACTATCAGCTTCATTATTCAGACGTTTAGATGAATTGCGAGTTTCATCCACCCATTCAATGGCCTTTGCTGATGCTTGATAAACCTGTTCCCAGGATTTAGGTAGTTGTTCGTTTAAATTTTTCATCGCTTTATCATTCCACTATCAAGCCAATATTGTGTACTAATTAAACCTGAATTTACCATTGTATTTAAATTTAGCTTTATATCCTTGGTTTTGTTACAAGCACGTCCATCAGAAGCTTTAACATCTTTAATATAGAAATTTTCAACCATTTTTTGTCGGTTTTTTATTCCTAATGTCACTTCTAAAACAACACCTTCAGCACTGAGCCTTCTAGCAACATCGCTATTTTCAATCGTTAAAATATAAATTGGTGATGCAGGCCAACGATCAATTTCTAATTGTTTAAAGCCGAGTCTGGTTGTACCTCGGATCTCAAAAGAGATATCAGGAAAATCATAATCAGGATCATCTAAATCAATATCTCGATAATAAATATTTTCATCTTTTATCATATTTAGATTATCGAGCAGACCAATATATTTAACCGTTGAATATAAATCGATATTTGATGATCTAAAATAAAAATTTGGTAGTCTTAAATTCTTACTTAAAAAACAGAGCATTGCCCCAACAGCAGCTGTAGTTTTTGGATCATCGATTCGTTCTTGTTTATGAAACGGATACCACCCTCCCGTATAATAGCCATGTAATGGTAAAATTCTTCCCGAAGGTATTGATAAGCGAGAACGGAAATAACTTTGAACGCCAGGTAAACGTGATGGGCGCCCCGTTAGCAACAATACATCACATTGATAACAACTGATAATTTCAGATAATGCATCAAATGTCTTACAGATATTATAATAATCACCACGAATAAATAAATGATGAATACGTTTCAAATTAATCTCTATACTTACATCAAGCACTGAAAATGTTGGATTATTTAAAGCTCGTCTAATCGGTTCATTAATAAAATTCAAAACATGATCAGTCATAGAAGTATGCTGTAGTAACTCACTGAAAGTAGCGTTATACACATGTTGATCTGCATGAAGTGGATCATAAAGCTCATATTGCTTTAACACTTGTAATCCAATTGGTGTAAATAGCTGCAAGTTGAGTTGTTGGCGTAATACCGCATCTTGAATAGAAAGTTGCTGTGAACCAATTATTGTTGATAAAATTGGATTTGGATCAGTTAAGCCAGCTTGTTTTAAACCATTGGTTAAGGCGGTCAATACAACATCTTGAATTATATCGAGTAAAATATCATCTCCGGCAACTTTGAATCCATCTCGAAAACGTTGAATAGGAACAATATAAGTATTGCTACCATTTGTTTGCTTGCTGCTACCATAATCAAGTTCGTAATCATTAATAACTAGATCAGTTGTACCACCACCTATATCAACAGTTGCAATCGTTAGTTTTTGCTTATTAACTTTATCAGGACGTACTACTGATGCAATAAATTCTTCACTGCGTCCATTATAATTATTTTGTGTTTCGTTAAACAGATAAACAATTTGACCACAGGTTGCTTCATCCCATTGAATATAAACTTCTGGAATATTTGGCCAAATACTTCTTAATTGCTCAGGATTATTAAAATCAATATTATTATCTGAATTATCCCAACCAAGACTTTTCCAAACAAGCCCTATAGCTTGATAAACACAACTTTTAAAAATTGCCTGTTCAGGTTTAGGCATTGCTGGTGGAATAGTTAAAATGATAGAACGCAAATTACGAGGAGTTTTAGCATGTTCAAGTTTATTTCGTTGAGCAACACTATTTATTTGCATTAAAGCATGCATTAAAACTTCACATAGCATGAATGTCATTAAAGAACTACGCGAGTATTTTGGATGAAAAACCGGCATTTTACGATCATACTCTTCTTCAATATCATTACTTAAAATATGTAGCGCTTCGCCATATTCATTAATTAAACTTGAAAAAGGTTCCGCTGTTGCAAACGGTTCATGATCACTTTTTACATAATGGGAGTTAAAGCGCCAACCTTGTTCGTACTTATCTTTATCCCACAAATAACGTTTTGGGCTTGAAAGGCCTGTTGCGCCTTCATTACCTTCACGTCGGCTTGCAAGTCGGCTGGCTTCTTTACCTACTCGTACAATACTTGGCCAGCGAAAAGTGTCTCGCCTTCCACTTTGTAAAGAATAATGTTCCTTACCAAAGAAAGTTTGCGCAAATTCAACTCGGCTTTCAAAAGGTTCATTATAAATATGTTCTGGTTGGGTAAGATCACGAATTTCAAGCTCATACCGATGATTTAAAGTATCTTTATCTTGAATATGATCTTCTATTAAAATCCCACAAGTTCGACTGTTTCCAACATCAAGAATCATATCGACAGGAATTGATTTGACAACATCATTTTTAGCGTTTGATACTATTTTGATTGTTGGTAGCTGTATTGAATCTGCGAGCAAATTAAGAATGTTCAGATAATGTCCATAATAAGCTTTATTACTTATTTCTAATTCAATATCATCTTTGTGTATTTTTAGTCGTTCAGGCTGAGGAGCTAATTCTTGGAACAAGTCAATTAACCAACTTGTTATCCATTTTAGTTCTAGATACCAAGAAACCTGATCTGAGCGATGTGCTAGACTAAATACTGAACCTGTTTTTACATCATTTTCAGTAGGTGCTAAGTAAACAACGTCTTGCATGTTTGCAAAGATTTTAGTATCAAATGCAAAAGTTATGCGGTGTGTATAGCCATCAGGATCTTCTCCTTCTGGAATGCTAACAATCCTTACACGACTCCAGTTATGAGGTCCTTTATCAAATCGTTCAGGTGGTATTGATCTTAAAACAGGAACAGGCAACCAAATACCATCATACAATTTTAATGATTGATCAACACTAATCTCTTGTGTAGGAGTTACAGCAAAAGAGAGATTATCTGGTACAAAAAATTTGCCATTATTACTATCTTCAATTAATCTAACTAGCGCCCCACTTTCAGAAGGATCAATAAAACTACCATTAATTTTACTGCGCCATTGATTATCTTTCCAATCTATTTTTAGGGCAAAATCAAGAAATTGAATTCCACTATTCATTATAAGTGTAACTTCTTGACCATAGTTGCGTGTTTCTGGAAGCATATACAACCTTATTGTTTTTTCATCGTAATTGGGAACGAAGTTCCATTATCATAAATTCCCTGACAATCAGCTTGATTATTGTTGCCTGATTTACACTGAATCTTAGGTAGTTGATATTTGGTATTGTCACTACAGATAGCTTGGTTATTACCACCAATACTTAAATTAGCATTTTGAATACCACTATCAACTTGACCAACGCATTTAACGCCATCACTACGAGTAATAGTAACTTGGCCATTTCCATCTTTAAGTTCATAACTCAATTGTAATGGTTTACCAGTAGCCTTGTCTTGAATTCCTCCACTAACAGACCATTGCCCATCCAAAAATTTAGTGGAGCCTTGCTTTATTTGATCTGGAGATAAAGTTAAATTATCCAATTTATCTGGATTCACATTAGTATCAGAATTATTATCTTTATTTGATTCTTCAGGTATTTGACCTTTATTGTCTTCATCTTTTGTGCCATCCAAATTATCTTTTTTATCGGATTCAACTAAATTAGGATCACCTACTTTGTCATCATTACTATTTAAAGCGTCTGGAATTTGATTAATATCACCATTATTTTCAACATTATTAGGTATTGCGTTTGGATCAACAGTATTAAGAGTATCTCCTTGAACTTCAGTGTTTATAGGCACGCCATTAGCATCAACTACATCCTTTAAATTATTTTTGGTACCATTGATAACATTAATTTGTCTATCAATCACTTGATCTTTGTTTTTTATTTCTTTTACATCTTGTTTTTCATCTGCTGGCAAAAGTTGATTAATATTATTTTCCTTTGCTATTTCATGATTAATAGAAACGCCCAAATTTTGCCCACAGCCTCGTAACAAAAATATTGCAAATAATAGCAATAATAAAAGCAACAAACCAAGCAACCACGCCCACCAACGTTTCCACCATGGTTTTTTAATTACCTCAGGTTCAGTTACTGTTGATGCTAAAGGAATTGGTTGTTTTATAGATTGCAAACAATTAAATGGTGAATTATTTTGCGGTGTTTGTGGATATACAAATCCCCAAAAAGTAATCACAGGTTTACCATTAACAATATAAACAAATTGATTACTTGGAAAACGTATTGCCATCAAATTAGGTTCAGAACTATCAATATTATTTTTGGGATCATAAATCAGGCGACTAAAAAGTAATTGATCACCTGCTAAATTTGGATTGCTCGCAAGTTGCTTGCCTAAATTGATAACTTTATTTTCGAACTCTTTGAGTAAAATTAATGCTTCTTCTTGCTCTGATTCACTGGCAGAAGTCCAAGGAACAATATCATATTGTCCATCAGATTGAGTTGAATCAAAAGGAATATACCAATCAACAATATTACCTTGATCATTACGTTGTGGAATAGCTAAATAATCAGCATACTGCTTACCTAACTTTACTCTAAACATTTCACGGATTTGTGTAGCAACTAAATAGGCGGCTTTACCATCGTGCCCCAGCATTTTGAAATCTTTTATATCACCACTTCGAAGTAAAGTATTTACCATATATTCCTTCTTATTAATTGTATTTATCTTGTTATTATTTTTATATAATTATATCAATTTTAACAAAAAAATTTATTATTGTAATTGTTAGATTCTCCGATAGTATGACTTTCATATTTGAATATTAGTTAAAGCTTTATATATTTATTACAGAAAATAATACATTAATAAGTATTAGTACAACAAAAATCATAATAAAACCACTTAATAGTATTATTCTCTTTTAATTTTATACTGAAACGTATGCAGAACCTGAAACTTTTTTACAAAAACTCTTTATTGTTATTGTTTTAAAAACTCCTCATCAGTTAAAACTCGTAATGGTTGCATATCACTCTCACCTCTTATAACCAAAGACGGATCTGAACGTAAACATGCTCCGCCATAATGCCCACCTACAGTAAAAGTGCATAATTGTAGATAACGATCATCAACCTTTGGTAAACACCAAAGTTCTTGATAAATGTTTTCTTGCTTAGCAAACTTTCCTACTGTTTTATCAAGAATCTGTTCTTGACTACTAACTAATTGAATATCACTACCGCGTCGTCCTGCTATAGGTTTAATGGCATAACCTTTTTTAATTAAGCTGTCATTAAGTTCAAATGTTGATTCTAATAAATAACGGTGGTTTGGGAATAAAGACCATAAAACAGGCAAAATAGCTTTATTACTTGGAATAACCGTCCACAAAGGCTCAAAAACTGATACTTCTGGTCGTAAAAGCACATCAATTAACCTTACCGCATTTTCAGGATGCCAAGTACGAATTGGTAAGCCGGCAATCTGAGCTTCACTTTCTTCTCGTAGTTGCTCTAGAACGGTTTCCCATGCCCATGTTTTCCAAACACATGTGACTTGTCGATCTTCATCATCAACTAATCGACCTCGTTTATCCCATTTTAGCCCATTAAGTCCACGTAGAATCTTGCTACTAAATCCTGCTTGTGTAAGGGCTGTTTGCATAAACAATGCATGATAATTTTCTTCACTATCGTTATCTTGCATGATATGAACAAAAGCTTGTGCATCGCTATGTGTCCAACAATTAGCCAAAGAATTGAGTAAACCACTACTTGGATTGACCCCCACATTTAATCCTGCTTGAATTGCCCATTTATCAAGAATGTGTCCGGCTTCAGTATGGCAAGAAGCTGAATCAGCGTTATATTCGTAAACTTTAAAACCTCGTTCATCCATGCAAAAATCTAATCTTCCTGTGATCATTTGATAGCGACGCTGTTGCCATGAAAGTCTAAGCCTTGGCCATAATATTTCTGGAATATTAAAATTAATTAATAATCTATCATCTTTTAATACTTTTTCAGTAGCATGTAAATACATTAAATGTAATTCATTGGTTGCACGAATTAACTCTTGTTCCGCGCTTTCTGAAATGGTGAAATAACGATATTGATCGTCATGGCTGATTGCATGCCCTGTAGCTGATACATAGGCATTTTCGAGCGTATCTAATTCATTTAGCCACTTTTTATCAAATTGGCTTTCATTTTCAATATGAGCACTGTGGATTGCTAACAACGGATTAGGTACATTGGGTTGTGGCAAACTATGTTCTGTATTATCTGTTTGAATCATCCAACCAAGAATCGTTGTATCATCAAACGTGTCATGTAACTGATAACCGCCATCTATTCTTGTCATAGCAAGCTCACGGGTCCATTGCTGACCAATTGGCAAACGTGTATGCCTCACATTTTGTTCAGCGATCCGAATTTTATCTTCAAATACTTCAGTAATAATAGCGACATGACCGGTACGATCAAAAAAGCCTCCATCATCCCAAACTAATAATGCACCAGCCTCTGGCACACGTTTACTGCCATTGGCAAATGCTTGTAAAGGTAAAATCGCTTCATTAATGACATGTCTTAAAAATCGTAACGAGAATATTTCATGCGCCATACCCACATCGGTAAATACAATACCGTGATTTAAAAATAAAAATCGCCTAGCAAATTCGACACATTGCCATTTATATCCCATATATTCATGGCCAGAATAACTGCGAAATGAGGCATCATTAGGGTAAAGGTTGGAATCTAATGTTTCATAATCAGATGAATAAATTGCAACGCCACCTGGCGCATAACCTAATAATGTACCGAAAGATTCTTTGCTATTGGACAAAGATGACATGCTGTATTAACCTTATATTTATGAACAAAATGCAAGATAGATTTATCAAGCTATGTTAGAATCTTCCTATCATAGATCAAATTATAAGCTTTAAAAAGCGATGTTTGTATTTCATATTACTTGAAGAAGTATAAACTGCCTATATATATTCGTCATTCTTGGTAATCATACCAATAAAATGAGCTAATGAAATGAGAAGTATAAAATTATGCAACAAACAAAATTAAATGAACTATTGGAGTTCCCTTGTTCATTCACCTATAAAGTAATGGGAGAAGCAAAACCAGAGTTGGTTGACAAAGTCGTATCTGTAATTCAACGTCATGCGCCAGGTGATTATACTCCATCTATCAAACCAAGTAGTAAAGGTAATTATCATTCTGTGTCAATTACTATTAATGCAACACATATTGACCAAATTGAGAACCTTTATAAAGAATTAGGCGAAATTGATATTGTAAGAATGGTTTTATAATTCTTTGCTTTTTTAAAAATTTTTTCGCAAAATAGAGCCTCTATACTGCAATAATGAGGCTCTAATATGAAACCAGAAACAATTGCCATCCATACTGGCTATACACCCGAGTTAACAACCCACGCTGTTGCTGTACCTATTTATCAAACCACTTCTTATTCTTTTGACGACACACAACATGGTGCAGATCTTTTTGATTTGAAAGTGCCTGGGAATATTTATACAAGAATTACAAATCCTACTAATGCAGTACTTGAAGCAAGAGTTGCCGCCCTTGAAGGTGGAGTAGGAGCCTTAGCCGTAGCATCAGGTATGGCAGCCATTACTTATGCAATTCAAGCAATCACTTTTACTGGTGAAAATATCGTTTCAGTTTCTAAGCTTTATGGTGGAACGTATAATTTATTTGCCCATACATTACCTAACTTTGGTATTACAACTAAGTTTGCTCCTCACGATGATCTTGTCGCTATTGAAAAACAGATAGATAACAAAACTAAAGCCATCTATTGTGAAAGTATAGGTAATCCCGCTGGCAATATAGTGGATATTGCGGCATTAGCCGATATTGCTCATCGTCATGGTATCGTTTTGATTGTCGATAATACTGTTGCGAGCCCTGCACTTTGCCGACCATTTGAATTTGGAGCAGATATTGTCATTCATTCCCTCACTAAGTATATTGGTGGAC
The DNA here is from genome assembly GCF_000599985.1 of Gilliamella apicola. Lineage (NCBI taxonomy): Bacteria > Pseudomonadati > Pseudomonadota > Gammaproteobacteria > Orbales > Orbaceae > Gilliamella > Gilliamella apicola. Next base: position 214,524 of record NZ_CP007445.1, on the reverse strand, counting down.
ACGGTAATAGTTTAGGTGGAATGATTGTTGATTCAGGTAAATTTCCGTGGAAAGATCATGCGGATAAATATCCAATGTTAAATCAACCTGACCCATCTTACCATGGCGTTTCATATACTGAAACATTTGGTACCGCTGCTTATATAGCGCGCTGTCGTGTTATCCCCTTGCGTAATATGGGCGCAGCATTATCTCCATTTAATACTTTTTTACTGCTACAAGGACTCGAAACATTATCTTTAAGAGTTGAACGCCACTGTCAAAATACCCTAAAAGTAGCCCAATATTTAGAAGCTCATCCCCAAGTTAGTTGGGTAAATTATGCTGGTTTATCAAATCATCCAGAACACCAATTAGCCATAAAACAGATGGATAATGGTTTGCCAGCTGGTATTTTATCGTTTGGTATAAAAGGAGGTAAGCAAGCCGGAGCTAAATTTATTGACGCATTAAAACTGATAATTCGCTTAGTTAATATCGGCGATACTCGTTCATTAGCTTGCCATCCTGCCACCACAACACATAGACAACTTAATAATGAAGAGTTGCAAAAAGCAGGAGTCAGTCAAGAAATGATTCGCTTATCTATTGGTATCGAACATATTGATGATATTATTGCTGATCTAGAGCAAGCCCTTACAGCTGCTTCGAATTGACCTATTATGCAATAGAAAAAAGTCAGATAGCTAAAAACTATCTGACTCTTTTACTAAAATCAATTAGTCTAAGATTTTAGCTAATTCTTTTGTAACATCAGCAACCGGCTGGGTTCCATCAATACGGAAATACTGTGTACGACCTTCTTTAGCTTCATGTTGATAATAACTAATCAAAGGTTTAGTTAAATCATGATATTCAACAAGACGTTTACGAACAATTTCTTCGCTATCATCTTTGCGAATAGTCAACGATTCACCAGTAACATCATCAACATTTTCAACTTTTGGTGGATTATGACGTATATGATAAACACGACCAGAAGCAGCATGGATTCGTCGTCCACTCATACGATCAATAATCACTTCATCAGGCACATCAAACTCAAGTACATAATCAACATTAATACCAGCAGCTTTCATTGCATCAGCTTGTGGCACAGTGCGAGGAAAACCATCTAATAAAAAACCATTAGAGCAATCACTTTGTGCAATACGTTCTTTAACTAGTGCTATTACTAGTTCATCAGTAACAAGTTTTCCTGCATCCATAAGTGATTTTGCTTGTAAACCTAATGGGCTACCTGCTTTTACTGCGGCACGTAGCATATCCCCAGTTGAGATTTGTGGGATACCATACTTTTGCATAATAAATTGTGCTTGGGTTCCCTTTCCTGCCCCAGGCGCACCTAATAATATAATTCGCATTAAATAACCTCTTATAACTTTAATATAAATAGTTTTCTATTCTGGTAAATAATGAAATATCACTTTACTACTTGATATTAAACCATCTGTTTGACAAATATAATTGATCGAGCCACAGCCTTTAATCATTTGCGCACTTTGTTGGCAAATTGGACATATATATTGTTCAATGTAATGTTGTTGGCATTTAGAACAACTAAAATGTTGAGGGGAAACACTACTCATTTTTTCATTACAATTCGGGCAAATGCCTTCTTGTCCATGATTAACTGCTATTTTTTTGGGCATAATTTATTTTCGACCTCGAACATGTTTCATCAATCGGCGACGCTTACGTTGCTGTGATGCTGTTAAGCTATTTTTTCGACCTTCAAATGGATTAGATCCTTCTTTGAATTGTATTCGAATTGGCGAACCCATAATTTTTAATGAACGTCTAAAATAATTCATTAAATAACGCTTATAAGAGTCAGGTAAATCTTCGACTTGATTACCATGAATAACAACAATTGGTGGATTATAGCCACCAGCATGTGCATATTTCAATTTTACTCGACGACCACACACCAAAGGAGGTTGGTGATCATCTTGTGCCATTTGCATTATTTTTGTCAGTAGTGCCGTGTTTACACGACGCGTTGCACAATCATAAGCTTCTTGAATGGAATCAAATAAATTACCAACTCCACTACCATGTAAAGCAGAAATAAAATGTACTCGAGCAAAATCAATAAAATCAAGTCGATCATCAAGAGTCGTCTTGACTTGTTCTTTGATGTCTTGTGATAAGCCATCCCATTTATTAACAGCTATTACAAGTGAGCGACCACTATTTATAATAAAACCAAGTAATGATAAGTCTTGATCTGACACTCCTTCTCTGGCATCAATAACTAAAATCACAACATTAGCATCTTCAATTGCTTGTAATGTTTTAATGACAGAAAATTTTTCAACGGTTTCGGTTACTTTACCTCGTTTACGAACACCTGCGGTATCAATTAAGACGTATTCACGTTCATCACGTGTCATTGGTATATAGATGCTATCTCGCGTTGTTCCTGGCATATCATACACAACAACACGCTCTTCACCCAATATGCGATTAGTTAGTGTTGACTTACCAACATTTGGACGACCAACAATAGCAACCTTGATAGGTTGATTTATTAGTGATTGAGTATCATCAAGGACAAGATCATCATATGATTCAGGCAAATCGTTAGATGATTCATCGTTAACAAAATTATTTTGCTGTTCATCTTTGAATTGAAAAATAGGATCTAAAACAGTCTCAATTAATGAACTTACTCCTCGACCATGACTAGCTGCAATTGAATGAATCTCACCTAATCCTAGCCCATAAAAGTCAGAAATAGCAATATCAGCATCAATACCATCAATTTTATTAGCCACTAAAAATGTAGCTTTCTGGCGGGAACGCAAGTGTTTAGCGATAGCATGATCAGCAGGCATAGCACCTGCTCTAGCATCTACTAAGAAAAGAACAATATCTGCTTCTTCAATTGCTTGTAGGGATTGTTCTGCCATAAAGCTTTCAACCCCATCTTCAGTTCCATCAATACCGCCAGTATCAATGACGATATATTCATGTCCTTTAATTTCGGCTCGTCCATATTTACGATCACGAGTTAATCCGGGAAAATCAGCAACTAATGCGTCTCTAGTTCGAGTTAACCGATTAAATAAAGTCGACTTTCCAACGTTTGGACGACCAACTAGTGCTATAACAGGTACCATGTATATTCTCTAATTACCTTAATTTTTTGTAAACGCATAAATATCACCATTTTTTGCTTGGACAATTATTTTATTGTCTACAATTAATGGTCGAGATATTAAACCACTACTACTTACTTGTGTTTTAGCAACAATTTCGCCGCTATCTTTATTTAGCAAATACAAATAACCTTCAAAGTCACCTACAATAATATAGTTTTGATAAATAACTGGATCGGTTAATTGACGATGCGAAAAGCCTGATTGAGTCCAGTCCAATGCTCCACCTTTTTTAGTGATAGCTTGAACATTATCATCCTGATCAACAACGAATATTTGTTCGGAATCGACCGCAAAACTGTGTGTTGAACCTAATTGCTTACGCCAAACAACTTGACCATTACTTAGATCCAATGCTGCAACGTATCCATTATAACCAACAGAATAAACCAAATTTCCTTCAACAATAGGTGTAGAATCAACATCGTTCAATTTCGCTATTTCAGTTGAACCTGTTGGTTGAGAAATACGTTGTTGCCAAATGAGTTGTCCATCATTGATATAGTAAGCATTTACTCGCCCACTATCATCTCCAATAATCGCAGCTCCATGAACGACAGTTGGTGTTGAATTGCCTCTTAGTGACAAAGAAGGGACATCAAGAGTTATATCCCATAGTGCTTCACCGGTATTACGGTTTAGTCCTTGTAAAATGCCATTAGCTGTATGAATAATTAATTTATCTTCAGAAGACACAGGTCGGGCAAGTACTTCACCATTTACTTTTTTTTCCCAAACAACTTTGCCATTACTACGGTCTAAGGCATAAACAACAGCACGTTCACTTCCAATGTAAACATATTTGTCATCAACACTTACACCACCAGAAAACAATGCTGTTTTGCTACTAAAAAAAGTACTTTGAGATAAATTTACATCCCATATTGTATTACCACTTGATAAATCAATCGCTTTAACCTGTCCACTGCGACTAGCAACATAAACAGTATTATCATAACTGGCAGGCCCTAATAAGGAATAAATTTGCGTATTTCCCGATGTACTATTTCGCCATATTTGCTGAATAGAAAATTGATTTTTCACAGTTGGGGAAGGTGCAATCTGTACAACTTCTTCTTCACCACCAAATAAAGAACATCCCGCAAGTGAGCAAATTAAAACACTGGTAAAAAAATATTTTGTTAACTTCATATTATATGACCCTTATATGCAGGATAAATTAATTTTTACTTTCTTCTGTTACGGCTTTATTATCTTGTGACTCTTTTTCTGCCTTATCTTTTATTGCTTGTTCATCCTGTTTAGCTTTTAAGTATTGTGCTTCATTTAATTTTATTTTTATATTTGTTTTCAAATCATTTGTTGAGGATGAAGCCAACGCAAGGTTATATGCATCAACAGCATCACTATAACGAGCCATCTTCAAAAATATATCACCACGAAGATCATTTACAATCGTCATCCAACTTTTTTCTGATACCTTACTTAATGAAGTTAAACTATCCTGATATTGCTCTTGTTGGTATTGTAAACGAGCTATTCGAATATATGCGATTGCTTTAACTGGTCCTGCATCCGTTTTCTTTAGAGAATCGGTTAGTAGAACTTGTGCTCCTGCATAATCTTTTAATACTTCGACATAAAATTTAGCTGCATTAAAACTAGCAAATACACTATAAATAGTATCATCGTTTTTAGCAAAAGCGACTAATTCATTGACAGAATCAGGTTTACTATTATCTAATTTTGCTATTAATTGTTCATATCGGTCTGATGACTCAATTGACTTGTCTACTTTATAAGATTGCCAGTAACGCCATCCATAAAAAGCTAATAAACCAATTACGATGACTGCAACCATAATTTTCCATGTTTTTGCAAAAAATTCTTTTAACTCCGAAAATTGTTCCTCAGGCGTTAATTGATGACTCACTTTTTTCTCCTATTATCCTTTATAGTATAGCCAAACAAGTTTGAACAATATCTATTTTTGCCACTTCAACTTGTTCACCGTTTTGTAAATTTTTAATAGTTACTGTTTGGTTTGCTATTTCATTTTCTCCAATAATAACCGCTATTTTAGCACCTAATTTATCAGCCTTGGCAAATTGTTTCTTAAAATTGCTAGAACCATAATTGGTGACAATGCGTTTTTCAGGTAATCCATCTCGTAATTGCTCTGCTATACATTGTGCTTCTGAGATTGTTTTTTCATCACCTGACGAAATCATATAAATATCAATTGAATTCTCACTGTTTAATGACGGATTGACAGCTTGAACTAATAAAACTAAACGCTCAACACCCATAGCAAAACCAACAGCTGGTGTAGGTTGCCCTCCTAATTGGCTAACAAGACCATCATAACGACCACCACCACAAACGGTACCTTGTGCTCCTAAACTACTTGTTACCCATTCAAAAACCGTACGATTATAGTAATCTAATCCACGAACTAACCGTTGGTTAATATTATATTTGATTCCAGCATTATCCAATAAGCGACACAAACCATCAAAGTGCTGTCTAGATTCTTCATCTAAATAATCAAATAATTTTGGCGCTTTATCTAACAAATCTTGTATAACAGGATTTTTTGAGTCGAGAACTCTTAATGGATTAGTATACATTCTACGTAAACAGTCTTCATCCAACTTATCTTTGTGTTGTTCAAGGAAGCTCACTAAAGCATTACGATAATTTGCTCGAGCTTCAAGAGAACCAATTGAATTAAGTTCAAGAGAAGTATGCTGTTCAATACCAAGCGCTTTCCAAAAACGAGCCGTTAATAAAATAAGTTCTGCATCAATATTTGGTCCTTCAAGTCCAAAGACTTCAACACCAAACTGGTGAAATTGACGATAACGCCCTTTTTGTGGTTTTTCGTAACGAAAAGCAGGGCCTAAATACCAAAGTCGTTGTTCTTGGTTATAAAAAAGTCCATGTTCAATACCGGCACGAACACAACCTGCAGTAATTTCAGGGCGTAGAGTAATGCTCTCATTATTACGATCATTGAATGTATACATCTCTTTTTCAACGATATCTGTAACTTCACCTACCGCTCTTTTAAAAAGTGCAGTATCTTCAACAATAGGTGTTCTAATTTCGTTATAACCATAGCTATTTAATACGCCTTTAACGATTTTTTCAATCTGTTGCCAACTTGCACTCTCAGTTGGAAGTAAATCGTTCATCCCACGTATTGATTGAATTTTTTTATCTGTCATTTTTTATTCACTTTCTTTTAAAATTATAATTCAGTTGTTGAAATTTTATTTTTCAATAATAATGCTTTAGCACGGATTTTAGCTTCTAATTCGTCAATCATTTGCTCATTATCAATACGACCTATTCGCACACCATCTTCATAAAAGCCACTTTTATTATGGCCTCCGGCAACCCCCATAGTTGAAGCTAATGCCTCACCAGGGCCATTAACCACACAACCAATAATTGAGACATCCATAGGTGTAATAATATCTTCTAATCTTTGTTCTAATATGTTTACCGTATTTATCACATCAAATTCTTGACGAGAGCATGTAGGACATGCAATAAAATTAATGCCTCTAGCCCGTATGCGCAGTGATTTTAAAATATCAAATCCAACTTTAACTTCTTCTGTAGGATCGGCGGCTAATGATACACGTAATGTGTCACCAATGCCTTCTGATAACAATAATCCCAGCCCAATAGCCGATTTAATAGCACCACTACGAACTCCACCAGCCTCAGTAATACCTAAATGTAGTGGCTGCTTAATTTGTTTAGCTAATAATCGGTAAGCATCAACTGCCGTAAAAACATCAGAGGCTTTTACACTAACTTTAAACTGATCAAAATCAAGCCGATCAAGTATATCAACATGACGCATAGCTGACTCTACAATTGCTTGCGGAGTTGGCTCCCCATATTTTTCTTGAATATCTTTTTCCAGTGAACCTGAATTAACCCCAATGCGAATTGGAATATTTTTATCTTTAGCACAATCAACAACTGCGCGTATCCTCGATTCGTTACCAATATTACCAGGATTAATCCTTAAACAGTCTACACCATATTCAGCAACTTTCAGAGCGATACGATAATCAAAATGAATGTCAGCAATAAGTGGAACTTTTGCTTGCTGTTTAATCAATTTAAAAGCTTCTGCTGCATCCATTGTGGGAATAGAGACACGAACAATATCGACCCCAACACGTTCAAGAGCTTGAATTTGAGCTACGGTTTTTTCAACATCTGTTGTACGAGTATTTGTCATCGATTGAACAGCAATTGGAGCACCTCCACCAATAGGAACATTGCCGACATAAATTTGGGTAGATTCTCGTCTAATAATAGGTGAATCTTGATGACTCATAACATGCCTAATTATATTACAAAATAACTAGCCAGCAATCTTAACAAGATTTAAAGCAAAAGTCTGTATGAGAATAAGAAAATTTGCTAACTATTAACATGTTTAGATAGTGATGGAGAAATATAATGACTAACTTCCACAAGATTACTTTTATTCTCTTTATTAACATAATATAGGGTAACACCCAATGCACATAAAAAAACTAAAACAATCATAAGAAATATTTTTTTGCCATGTCTTTTTTTATAGTTTTGAGAATAATTTTTCATTTTATAGGATTGGTAATGGTGGGATAATTCATCAAGGTAAGGTTGATATTCCTCAACGGATAAACCGACAAGTTCAGCATAAGAACGAATATATCCTTTAACAAAAACAAAAGAAGTCCGAATCAATTGTTCTTTTTCAATGTCATCAATTATCGTTTTACGGACATGAATCTTATTGGCAATATCATCTTGAGTTAATCCCATTTGCTCTCTTAAATAGGCAAGCTTTCCTCCCAATGAAACGTTATCCATTATCCCCTCATGCATATAATAATCCAGAAAGATATCCCATTTTTACATATTTTGATAATTAATCAATTTTTTTCGCACTAAACCATTGGGTTGGTTTTGCTATTTCATCTTGTGCAGCAACCAATTGTAATTCATATTCATTTTGTTTTAAAGTTTCGAGCATAACAGCATACACTGCAGCAGTAGTATGTTCTAAGGCTTCTACTAATGATTTTCCAAGTAAAATATTAGCTAAAAATAACCCACTGGTCATATCCCCAACACCAACTGGTTGTCTTAGACCAAAATCAACTAATGGTCTACTAATGTGCCATGCTTCATTTTGAGTCACAAGTAACATTTCAAAACGATCATTATGATATCCTGCTCGGCTTAAATGTTTAACCAAAATAGCTTTTGGTCCCTTTTTACATATGGTTCGGCAAGCTAATACAGCCTCATCAACATTATTAATGTGTTGTTTATCGTTAAGTTCTTCAAGCTCAAGTATATTTGGTGCCATTATATCTGCCATAGGTAGCGCAGTATTACATAAAAATGCAGATACACCTGGCGCAACAAAGCAACCTTTTTCAGGATGTCCCATTACAGGATCACAAAGATAAATAGCATTTGGATTAACTGTTTTTACTTTTTCAACAATCTCAATAATGGCATCACCTTGTTCTGGTGATCCCATATAACCACTTAGTACTGCATCGCAACGTTTTAATTCATCAATGGCATTAATTCCATCAACAATCTCAATCAGATGAGATGCAGGCATTACCGTTCCAGTCCATTGATGATATTGAGTATGATTAGAAAATTGTACTGTATTTAGAGGCCAAACATTTACCCCTATTCGACGCATAGGAAACACGGCAGCGCTATTTCCCGCATGACCAAATACCACATGTGACTGAATCGATAAAATACTTTTCATGGAATTATCTCCAAATTAACAAGCAATAATATTTTTTACCACGGCGAAGCAAGGTATAACGATTAAAAAGTTTATCATTATCTGAAAAACGATAATCAGTTGTCGTATTACGTTCACCATTAATTGAAATAGCATTCGATTCAATCATGGTTCTAGCTTGTCCTCGTGATGGTGCAAATTGAGCATTGACAATTGCTTGTTGTAAATCAACCTCACTTTCAACATCAAGCGTTGGCATTCCATCTTGCGCAAGCTGTTCTAGATCGGCTTGCGATAAATCGCTTAATTGTCCTGAAAATAAACTTTCAGTAATTCGTTTAGCTGCATTTAGCCCTTCTTCACCATGTACGAGGCGAGTAACCTCCTCGGCAAGAACATATTGAGCACGAGGTGCAACACCACTATTTTTATCTTCTTGCTCTAATGCATCAATTTCATTTAATGACATAAAGGTAAAGAATTTCAAGAACCGATAAACATCAGCATCAGCAGTATTAATCCAGAATTGATAAAATTTATATGGACTTGTCTTTTTAGGATCAAGCCATACTGCACCACTTTCCGTTTTACCAAATTTAGTTCCATCTGATTTTGTGATCAAAGGTACGGTCAAACCATAAACTTGTTTTTGATGTAAACGACGCGTTAAATCTATACCACCGGTAATATTACCCCACTGGTCAGATCCACCAATTTGTAAAACAACATTATGAGATTTATTTAAGCACGCAAAATCATAGGACTGTAATAAACTATAAGAAAATTCTGTAAACGAGATCCCTACTTCATCGCGATCAATACGTTGCTTGACAGATTCTTTGTTAATCATAGCATTAACCGAGAAGTATTTACCAATATCACGTAAAAAGGTGAGTACGTTCATACTACCAAACCAATCGTAATTGTTGGCAACAACAGCCGATTTTTCACCACAATCAAAATCTAAAAATGGTGAAACTTGCTGTTTTATTTTCTCACTCCATTCAACAACTGTTTCTTGAGTATTAAGCTTGCGTTCAACAGCTTTAAAACTAGGATCACCAATTAATCCTGTTGCGCCACCAACTAAAGCAACAGGTTTATGACCTGCTAATTGAAAGCGTTTTAAACAAAGTAACGGCACCAAATGCCCTAAATGTAGGCTATCGGCTGTTGGATCAAAACCACAATAAAGCGCAATAGAATTTTGTTCAATTAGTTCTATTAGTGCTTTTTCATCAGTAAGCTGAGCAATAAGTCCTCGCTCTTGCAGTTGTTTGATCACATTTTTTGTCATAATATTCTACCTATTAAATTTTTTTACGATTTATATCTTATTTTAAATAATAATCTATTGTGTCTTGTTATGATAACGTTTATACGCTTGTTTGAAATGATCTTCCACTATTTCATTAGGTTTTTTATCAAAAAGGCTAAAAATAATAATGCCAATAGAAGCAAATAAAAATCCAGGAATAAGCGAATAAAGATTAAACCAATTAAAATTAATCCAAAGTAATACAGTTACTGCACCAATTATCATACCGGCTAATGCACCATTACGTGTCATACGCGCCCAAAAAACAGAAAATACAATAATAGGTCCAAATGCCGCACCAAAACCAGCCCATGCGTGGCTTACCAAATCAAGTACACTGTTATTTGGATTAAGCGCTAATAATATTGCTACAATTGATACAATTAGTACCATTATACGCCCTACCCAAACAAGCTCTTTTTGTTTTGCTTTTGGTCTAAAAAATGCTCGATAAAAGTCTTCTGTTAATGCACTTGAACAAACCAACAATTGGCAGCTTAGGGTACTCATAACCGCAGCTAAAATAGCTGCCAACAAAACACCTGCAATCCATGGATTGAATAGTAATTTAGACAATTCAATAAAAATACGCTCATGTTTTCCATTATTGATCAGATAGGCTAAATCAGGATTATGAGCAAAAAAAGCAATACCAAAAAAGCCAACAGTAATTGCGCCTCCTAAACATAAAATCATCCATGTCATACTAATTCGACGAGCGTTTTTCATCACATCATGTGAGTCTGCAGCCATAAATCTTGCTAAAATATGAGGTTGACCAAAATATCCAAGCCCCCATCCCAATAGTGAAATAATGGCAACAAAATCCATATGAGCAAATAAATTAACATAATCAGGATTGAGTGATTCAATATAATTCATTGCATCAGTAAATCCACCAGCGTTCACCATAACCATGATTGGTGTTAAAATAAGTGCAAACATCATCAAACTAGCTTGAATAGTGTCAGTCCAACTTACTGCTAAAAAGCCACCAATAAATGTGTAAGCTATTGTTGCTCCAGCCCCGGCTAACATTGCCCATCCATAACTCATACCAAATGTACTTTCAAATAACTTAGCTCCTGCAACTACACCCGAAGCACAATAGATAGTAAAGAAAATAAGAATAATGATAGCTGAAATAATACGGAGTAATGAGCTTTTATCATCAAATCGGCGAGCAAAGTAATCGGGTAATGTTAATGAGTTATGGTTAATTTCAGTAAAAACACGCAGTCTTCCAGCAATCAGTAACCAATTTAGATATGCACCAATGATTAAACCAATTGCAATCCAGCTTTGTGAGATACCAAATAAAAAAACAGCGCCAGGAAGCCCCATTAACAACCAACCACTCATGTCGGAAGCTCCAGCAGAAAGTGCTGTCACAACGCTACCGATACGACGTCCACCTAATATATAATCACCAAAGTTTTGTGTTGCGCGAAACGCAAAAAAACCAATTGCAATCATTCCTAAAATGTACACAGCAAAGGTGACAATCATTGGTAACGACATTTTTATAATATACCCTGTAAAATGAAATTAAAAATAGTTGGCTAGCTTACCATAAAAAACCTATGCTAAAAAGCAGGCGATTTATGGATATCTATGAACAAAAAATATTCTTAATTTAATGATAACATTAAGAATATTTAATTTATATTATAATAACGATATATCTTTCATCGGTATAAACTATTTAAAAACTAAATTTAACCTACAGATAAACCCTAAATTAAAGTATATAATGAAGGACAAATTACCTTTTTCATATAATCATTTTGTGAAACAATTAACTCGAATTCAAATTTTAGAAAGACTAAAAGAACACATTAAAGATCCTACAACAGAGCTTGTATACAAGACGCCTTTTGAATTACTTATTGCGGTTGTACTTTCTGCTCAAGCTACGGATATTAGCGTCAATAAAGCAACAAAACCATTGTTTGCTGTAGCTAATACTGCTGAACAAATTTTAGCACTTGGCATTGATAAATTAAAAAACTACATCCGCACAATCGGCCTTTATAATAGCAAAGCTGAAAATATCATAAAAACATGTAAAATATTAGTGGATAAGTATCAAGGACAAGTACCAGAAAAGTTTGATTCACTTATTGCATTGCCTGGTGTTGGTCGAAAAACAGCAAATGTAGTATTAAATACTGCTTTTGGTTGGCCAACGATTGCGGTTGATACCCATATCTTTCGAGTCAGTAATAGAACGGGTTTTGCTCCAGGTAAAACAGTCGAAGCTGTTGAAGAAAAATTACTAAAAGTTGTTCCCGAAAAATATAAAATTAATTGCCACCACTGGTTAATTCTACACGGTCGTTATACTTGTATTGCTAGAAAACCTAGATGTGGTTCATGCGTAATTGAAGATCTATGCGAATTTAAAAATAAAATTTACCCTGAGTGAAAAATAATGCTAAATAAATTCAAATTAACCCACGATGACATCAACTTATTTAAAAATAGCCTTGGAGATACTAAAAAGATAAAGCAAGACACTGTGCTCCACAAACCACAAAAGCGCTCACAAAAAATAATAGAGACACAAAAACAGCAACACGAAAAAGTTAATACTGAGTTTTATTTTTCAGATGATTATCAACCACTATTACAAGAAGATCCCATTCGTTATAGTAGAGAAAACGCTGATCCTAATGAAATTAAAAAATTACGGCGAGGTTTTTATGAGCCTGAATTTTTTTTAGATTTACATGGATTGACACTACAAGAATCAAAAAAAGAGATAGCCGCACTTATTGCAGCATGTTTACGAGAAAGAACTCCCTGTGCCTGTATTATGTATGGACATGGAAAAAACATACTAAAAAAACAAACACCAATGTGGCTTGCTCAGCACCCACAAATTATTTGCTTTCATCAAGCACCAAAAGAATTTGGAGGTAATGCTGCTTTACTCATTTTATTTGATATAAATGATAAATTAGCAAATAATTAACGATAACCAATTAAAAGACGCAAATGTATATGAAAATCTCACCTAATTATTATAGCTAATACACTACTTATAATATTTTGCCACAATATAAGTATATTCCAATGGGTAACAATAAACTATATAGAGATTGAGGATGGATAATAAATGGTAGTTATTTTACTATCATTTAATACTGCTATTAATCACTTTTATATAAATATATATCAATATTAAAAAAATCATTAAAAATAAGTTATTTCTTGAATATAAACATTCATTATCAATATGATTAAAGATGAATTTTAAGGTATTAATACCCTATTTAGAGTTTCAAAACGTACCTTTTGTTGAAGATGCGCCTAAAAAATAGAAATTGAATATCAATATATGATAACAAATATAAATTAATAGTATGAAAATAAAAAAGCCAGCCTAGATAAGCCAAGCTGGCAAACATTGGAAGCAATGTGAGCAATGTCATACTTTTTAGAAGCCTTTCGAGTTCTAACAAAGTACAAATTAATGATAATGATTCTCATTATTAAAATCAAGCATTTTTTTGACTTTTTTAAAATAAATTTATAATAAATTGTTTTACAAAATAGATTAATGTTCAATCAAATAAGGAATATAAGAAATAAGTAGAGACTTTAGCCTCTACTTATATAGATAATTTTATAAAGTAGGTAAATTCATTGGAATAGAGTAACAACTTACTTATTTTTGATAAATGAACTCAACACCCTCTTCATCACTTTCGTCCCAATCATCAAAATCATCATCGTCAAAAGCTTCATGCATTACTTGTTGATGATAATCATCCCACATAAATTCAACTTTTTCAGGTGATGATTCTTCTTGTTCAGCTTCACGTGGATGAGCATTCATGTATTCCATCAAATCCCAACACAAAGCTTTTACACCTTCATGGTTAACAGCTGAAATTACATAATATTTGTCTTGCCAATCAAGTGCCTTGGCAATTTCTGTCGCACGCTTAGCGCTCTCTTCGGCACCCAACACATCCATTTTATTAAATACTAACCAACGTGGTTTATTAGCTAATTTTTCACTATACTGATGTAATTCTTGAATAATTACTTTTGCATTTTCAATAGGATCTGATCCATCTATAGGTGCTATATCAACTAAATGAACTAATACACGACAACGTTCAAGATGTTTTAAAAAACGGATACCAAGACCTGCTCCATCTGATGCACCTTCAATTAAACCAGGAATGTCAGCAACAACAAAACTTTGTTCATTGTCCATTCTTACTACACCCAAACTTGGAACTAAAGTTGTAAATGGATAATCAGCAACTTTTGGTTTAGCAGCAGAAACAGAACGAATAAAGGTTGATTTACCAGCATTTGGTAGACCTAACATACCCACATCTGCAAGTAATAATAATTCTAAAAGCACATCACGCTTTTCACCTGGGGTACCATCAGTTTTTTGTCTCGGAGCACGGTTTACGGATGATTTAAAACGGGCATTACCCAAACCATGAAATCCGCCTTTGGCCACTAATACTTTTTGTTGGTGATGTGTTAAATCACCGATAATTTCACCAGTGTATTTGTCGGTAATACGTGTTCCTACTGGTACTTTAATGGTAATATCTTTACCACGTTTACCCGTACAATCTGAACCTTGACCATTTTGTCCACGTTCTGCGCGGTAATTTTTTTCAAATTGAAAATCAACTAATGTATTTAAATTTTCATCAGCAATAAAAAATACATCGCCACCATCGCCGCCGTCTCCACCATCAGGGCCACCTTTAGGTATATATTTTTCTCGACGAAAACCTACACAACCATTTCCACCATCACCGGCTTCTACTCGGATTGAAGCTTCATCAACAAATTTCATTACTCTTCCCCTTTTTTCGGTTAATTAGCCAACCTTTTCTTGGATGCCAAATATGGTGTCCAATAGTCGCAAACATAGCGCCTGCAACAACAGATACTGCACCAATATAACCTAAAATATTTAAATATTGCATAGCAAATCTTTCTGGCCAAATTAACGCAAATAAATCAGAAAAGATTAGTGCAAATAATGGCGTTAAAGTTGTTATAGCACTAACTTGTGCTGCTTGCCAGCGCTCCATAGCCATCACTAATGCGCCATAAGCAATAATGGTATTTAACCCACAAAATATGATGGCAAACAATTGGGTACCATCCGCATTAGTTATTATACTAGGGGATGCAAAAGGCCATAAAAAAACAGCACAAATAAGGTAAATTAACCAAAGTAACTGTTCCGCACGTAATTTTCGTAATAAAACTTTTTGAGCCAGCGCATAACATGCCCATGAAACTGAAGCAAGTAAAGCTAACCATACACCAATGCCATATGTAGACATATTAGCAAAAAGATCTGCAATATTTTTATTAAAAAATAGCCCTAATCCAATCAACAATATTGTTATACCAATAATTTGCGTTGATCTTAACCTTTCTTTAAAAATAAAAGCACTTGAAATCATAAATATTACAATACCCATTTGACTAACAACTTGAGCTGTTGTAGCACTAAGATACTGAACTGCAGTAGCAAATAATGCAAAATTCCCTAATAATCCAAATCCTGCAATCATCAACAAAATAAAACGACGACGTTTTTTAAAAATTGCTAAATTTGGAAATTGTTTTTTATATGCAAGCCAAATAGTAATACCAATTGCGGAAATAGAAAGTCTAGACCATGCTAAAGTTAATGGATCAATAACCACTAACGCATATTTCATCGCAATCGGAACTACGCCCCACATCACCGCAGTTAACATGGCTAATGCAAAACCTAATTTTACATTTTGTTGCTTTATCATATCGCAATTAACTTATATGAATTTCAAGAAATGAAAAAAGCCCCACAATAACTGTGAGGCTTCTATAACTTTCAAATCGTTTTTAATTAACTGTTAGCAATTACACTAACATAACGACGATTTTTAGGTCCTTTAACTTCAAATTTTACTTGTCCATCAATTAAGGCAAATAGAGTATGATCACGACCACAACCTACATTAGTGCCTGGGTGGAATTGAGTTCCACGTTGACGAACTAGAATATTACCTGCAAGAACTTCTTGAGAACCATAACGTTTAACACCTAAACGTTTACTCTGGGAATCACGACCATTACGTGATGAACCACCCGCCTTCTTATGTGCCATTGTTCGATACTCCTATTAAGCGATTGCAGTGATCTTCACATCAGTAAACCACTGACGGTGACCTTGTTGTTTACGATAGTGTTTACGACGACGGAATTTAACAATCTTCACTTTGTCACCACGACCGTGCTCAACAATTTCTGCTTTAATTGTTGCACCTTCAACAAACGGAGCACCAACTTTGATGTCTTCACCATTTGCTACCATTAAAACTTTATCGAAAACAACTTCTGCACCTGTTTCGACTTCAATTTTTTCCAAGCGAACGACCTGTCCTTCGCTAACTCGGTGTTGCTTGCCACCACTTTGGAAAACTGCGTACATACTTAACTCCGCAATAAAAAACAGACGATTACTTGATTGAACATATATGTCTGTATGATTAATCTTATAGGGCGTGAATTTTACGCAAAATTTATGCTTGTTGCAAGCGCTGTTTACCAAAAGATCGCAAAAAGTTACAAAAAAGATCAGAGGTATACTGTTTTCACGTTACAATAATTATAAATTATTATTTATTTAAAATATTTGTAATCCTATAGAGTTTGAATATGTCGGGAAGAAAAGATAGCTACAATGTCTCTATTACTAGTCGTTTAACACTACTCATGTTCATTTTAGGAGGCATTGCATTAATAGCATTATCATTATCAATTAGAATTGCCAACGATACCAAAGGTAGTGCTTATATGATTAATCAATTAGGATTACTCAGAATGAAAAGTTATCAACTTTTGACGATTATCCCATTATCCCCAAATGATTATAATCGTCTTGATATTTTTAAAGATTTATCTTCTTCCAAGCAATATTTGCAATTATTTGAACATTACGGCTTAACTCATGAATTTAACCAATTGCAAAATGAGTGGATAAGTAATATAGCACCTAAAATACAACAAGCAAAAAAAAGTGATGAAGTAAAAAATGATATAGATAACTATGTTGATCTCACTAATAACTTGGTACACAAGATAGATCAGAAAACGGAAAAACAGATCCATTATATTTTTCAGCTACAACTACTATTTATTGTCATCATCATTCTTTCTTTGATTACCCAAATTTACTATTTACGTCGCTATATTCTAGTTCCGTGGCAAAAACTGATTGATATGGCAGAAGCAATCTCAAAGCATAACTTCAGTGAACGTTTTAACATTCGGAAAAAAAGGAATGAATTTGATTTACTTGGGTTAGCTTTTAATAAAATGTCAGAACAAATAGAATCACAATATTTATTACTTGAACAACGCGTTGCCGAAAAAACTTCAGAATTACAAAAAACTAATCAAATTATTTCATTTCAATATTATGCAACCAAGCAACTACATACTTCTGAACCACTATGTGAGCGTTTTCTTAAAGTCCTACGAGAATTAGAAGAATTGATACCATTAACTCAATTTCAAATTCGTTTTTATGAATCGGATAATCCTGAACATTATCAACAAATCAGTTATGATAACCAACAAAAATTACCCTATTGCCTTAATCCAAAATGTAATGCTTGTTTAACTCCTTCAAAAATCTATCAAAAAAATGGGGTCCAACGCCTTTGGTATCTTCAAGAAAATGGCGAAAAATATGGAATTTTATTTGCTATTCAACCCGCTGATGTCACACTCAGCATTGAACAAGAGAATCTAATTACTGGATTAATTGAACAAATGACCACAGCAATTATGCTTGATAGGCAAATTGAACAACAAAAACAATATCTATTAATGAAAGAGCGTTCGGCAATGGCGCGTGAATTACATGATTCGATAGCCCAATCGCTATCGTGTTTAAAAATTTACCTCAGTTGCTTACAGATGCAATCTGATTTGAATTCACCAACCAGCGTTGATTTACTCACGACTATGCGCAAAGAAGTCAATGTTACTTACTCGCAACTAAGAGAGTTAATCACTTCTTTTCGTTTACGTCTAAATCAAACAGGATTTTATGCAAGCTTAGTTGAATTAGTAGAAGAGTTTAATGTCAAATTAAAATTTAATATTCAGCTTAAATATCAATTGCCTTTAAATATTATCAATAGCAAATATGCCTTTCATTTATTGCAATTTATTCGTGAAGCACTAAATAACGTATATAAACATGCAAAAGCTTCCAGTGTAATAATAAAATTAGAAATGGATAATAATCAGATTATTACACTAAATATAAAAGACAATGGAATAGGTTTTAAAAGTAAAATTAAACAAGATCACCATTACGGACTTATTATTATGCGAGATAGAATTGAGATATTAAATGGTAATTTAGTCATTGATAGTAAACCCAATAAAGGAACACAAATTGTGGTAACATTTAAAGCGATAAAAGCTATTCCATTAAAAATAATAGAAGAGTAACCGATGGAACAAATTAAAAGTTCAATATTACTTATTGACGATCATCCTATGTTAAGAAATGGTATAAAGCAATTAATCCATACCGTCAATTATTTTGAAATAGTGGGTGAAACAGGTTCAGGAATAGAAGGGATTAAACTGGCTGAAGAGCTCGACCCTGATATTATTTTACTTGATATTAATATACATGATGTCAATGGTTTAGATATTCTTCGAGTTTTGCGTGAAAAAAATATCTCTAGTCGTATCATTATGTTTACCGTATCGAATGCAAAAGAAGATATTATTACAGCGCTTAAAATAGGTGCTGATGGTTATCTATTAAAAGATATGGAACCAGAAGACTTTATCAAAGCATTACAAGATATTTCACTTGGTAAGGTAATAATGGATGATGCAATTTCACATATTATTCTCAATTATATGCGTCACGGTGATGAACCGACAACAAAACCGATCCATGATGTCAGTCTTCTCACCCCTAGGGAGCATGAAATATTTCATTTATTAGTGCAAGGACTATCCAATAAATTAATAGCTAAAGATTTAGATATTGTTGAAAGTACGGTAAAAGTTCATATCAAAAGCATATTTAAAAAACTTAACTTTAAATCTCGCATGGAAATGACTGTGTGGTATTTACAAAGTAAAGAGTAGGTCTAGTGATCAAAGACAAATAATTTTCATCTATTTTATATAGAACAAAAATTATTTAAAATAAATTTGTTAATCTTAAAATAAGATATTCTATAAATAATAGACAAGTATATAACTAATAGTT
Source organism: Gilliamella apicola (assembly GCF_000599985.1). Taxonomy (NCBI): domain Bacteria; kingdom Pseudomonadati; phylum Pseudomonadota; class Gammaproteobacteria; order Orbales; family Orbaceae; genus Gilliamella; species Gilliamella apicola. The sequence continues at coordinate 195,004 of NZ_CP007445.1, read as the reverse complement.
AACATTTACTTGCCCATTTATATTAATGGTTAGAAAACCAATTTAATTTTTCACGCAGTGCAACCACTGGTCCAATAAGAACCAAACTCGGACTATGCGCTTGCAAAGCCAGATTCGCTAAATCGCCCAGCAAACCGGTAATGACTCTTTGCTTAGTACTTGTTCCCTCCTCGATAATAGCAATAGGGGTTTGAGCATTCATACCATGTTTAATTAATTGATTACTGATATTTTCCGCTTGAGAAAGCCCCATATAAAAAACTAACGTTTGTTTTTCTGCTGCTAAGCTTTGCCAATCCAAATGATTACCATTTTTTAAATGTCCTGTAACCAAACGTACACTATGAGCATAATCACGATGTGTTAGAGGTATGCCACTGTATGCGGAGCAACCAGAAGCGGCAGTTATACCTGGCACGACTGAGAAAGGAATATTAGCATTAAATAAAGCTTCAAGTTCCTCTCCACCACGACCAAAAATAAAAGGGTCTCCTCCTTTTAAGCGTACTACACGTAGCCCTTTTTGAGCTTGTTCTAACAAGAGTTGGTTAATTTGTTCTTGTGAAACACAATGATATCCCACTCGTTTACCAACAAAAATACGCTGAGCATCACGACGTACAAGGTTCATAATTTCATCTGATACTAATCGATCATAAACAATAATATCAGCTTGTTGAATTTGCTGTAGTCCTTTTAATGTTAGTAAACCCGCATCGCCTGGTCCAGCGCCAACTAAAACAACTTCTCCGCGATCATCAAGTGACATATCAAATAATTCATTAGTCAATAATTCAACACGTTCTGAATCATTATTAGCAATAGCTTGTGCTAGCCTATCATGATTAAATAACTTTTCCCAAAATCGACGACGTTCTGTCAATGTTTTATAACTTAGTTTAACTTTATTACGTAAATAACCGGCATATCGCGCTAATTTACCTAAATGTTGCGGTAAAATAGCCTCTAATTTTTCACGTAATAATCGTGCTAAAACAGGTGCATGTCCCGCGGATGAAACCGCTACCATAATTGGCGAACGATCGATAATTGAAGGCATAATAAAGCTAGCATCTTTTGGAGAATCAACCACATTACAAAAAATTCGTCGCTTTTCAGCTTCAATACTTACTAGTTGGTTAGTTTTATCACAATTAGTAGCAGCAATAACTAGCCATTTATCATCTAGTAATTCCGCTTTAAATTCTCCTTGGACTAACTTTAATTGCTTTTGATCTTGCCAAACTAAAAATTGTTCACTAAAAGTGACAGCATTAACAGTGATACTAGCCCCTGCTTCAAGCAACAAACGAGCCTTTCGTTCAGCAATTTCACCGCCTCCAACCAACAAACATTTACGATCTTGTAGTTTACAAAATAGAGGAAAATAATCCATAACACCTTCATTCCTGCACTTTAACGATGTAATTGGCGCTAAGGACGTTCTGATTTAGGCGTTGCATACCAATATCCTAACCCCATAAAAATAGCCCCAGAAACAATATTACCCAATGAAACCCATAATAAATTATGACCAATCCCAGCTAATGTATAATTATCACTGTGGTTACCAAGCCAAGACAAAGAAAAAAGTGTCATATTGGCAACTGAATGTTCATAACCACAAGCAATAAAAGCCAATAAACACCACCAGATAGCAATAAATTTTGCTGAACCTTCAACACGATTAGCCATCCAAATAGCTAAACATACTAACCAGTTACATAAAATACCACGAAAAAATAACGCACTAGCAGGCGCTGATGTCTTAGCCAACGCTGCGCTATGTACTAAACTGATATCAGTTGATAATAAAGGAGTTGCAGCATAAAAGTAAATTACTGCAACAAAAATTGAACCTAGCAAATTTCCTAACCAAGTTTGTGGTAATACAAACCACATTTGTTTATGAGTAATGCTTTTACATTTCACACCAAAGGTTAAAAACATGGTATGTCCCGTAAATAACTCGGAACCAGCAATCACAACTAATGTTAAAGCAATCCCAAACGTTGCCCCCATTAATAATGGTCTTAAAGCAGGATCGACTAAATTGCCAAGCGTAAAAATAAGAATAATACCAAGCCCAACATATGCACCAGCCATAGCTGAACTTAACCAAAATCCTAATGCATTAGATTTTGCAAATTGAACAATGCGTGCCGCATTAGCGGCACATTTATTGATAGTATCGGTATACATAACAAAGTTATCCTTTCAAAATTTTAATCTACTTTTACTAGTACAAAGCCATCATCATTCACTTTTACTTCATAATGAGGGATAGAATTATTCTCATCATCGAAACAATAGCCATCTTTTAATCGAAAACGCTGTTTTTTTAGTGGGCTAGCGACCCATAATTCATCATCATGTTGACCAATAATGCCACGTGACAACACACTAGCATGAGCAAAAGGATCAATGTTACTTATCGCATAAAGCTCGTTGGAATGGTAAGGACGAAAGATCGCTACATGAGCTTTGCCAACTAACGCACAAACACCTGTTTCAGGTAGGATATCATCTATTTTACAAACAGTTACCCAATCATTCATATTATTGCTCCTCTAATACTGTGTAGCGTTCTTGTAAACTTGCTGGGCGGTGTTGATTACGCTCAGTAATAAACTGGACATTTTCATCGCGTTTATTACTATTGATAAAGTGAGCAAATCGATGTTGATTTTCAGGATGTTCAACTGTCTGCTTCCATTCACATATAAATAAACTTCGTAAGCGAGTCATTTCTGTTTCTAGTTCATCATTAATACCAAGTTTGTTATCAATAATCACACTGCGTAAGTAGTCAATACCACCTTCCATATTTTCAAGCCAAACAGACGTACGTTGTAATTTATCTGCGGTACGAATATAGAACATAATAAAACGATCGAGATATTGAATTAATGTATCTTTATCTAAATCAGCTGCCAATAAATCAGCATGACGAGGCTTCATTCCTCCATTACCGCAGACATATAAATTCCATCCTTTTTCGGTAGCAATCACACCAATATCTTTACCTTGTGCCTCAGCACATTCGCGAGTACAACCTGATACGCCTAATTTAAATTTGTGAGGTGCACGAATGCCTTTATAACGGTTTTCTAACTCAACGCCGAAACCAACACTATCACCTACACCAAAACGACACCATGTGCTACCTACACAGGTTTTAGCCATTCGTAATGCTTTAGCATAAGCATGGCCACTTTCAAACCCTGCATCAATTAACTCTTTCCAAATGGCAGGTAAATCATCTTTTTGTGCACCAAAAAGACCAATACGTTGTGAACCAGTAATTTTAGAGTAGAGGTGATATTTTTGCGCTATTTTTCCTATGGAGATCAATCCTTCAGGTGTAATTTCACCACCTGCACTACGAGGAATAACCGAATAAGTACCATTTTTTTGAATATTACCGAGGAAGATATCATTACTATCTTGCAGGGGGATAAGATCTTGTCGCAAAATATAATCATTCCAACATGAAGCTAATAATGAAGCAATTGTGGGTTTGCATATTTCACAACCATAACCAATTCCATGTTTATCTATCACCTGCTTAAATGTTTTCAATCCTTCAACCCGAATCAGATGATATAATTCTTGACGAGAATATTTAAAATGTTGGCAAAGAGCATGACTGACCTCTATACCTTGTTTTGCTAGTTCTGTATTTAAAATTTGTGTAACCAGCGGTATACACCCTCCACAACCTGTACCTGCTTTAGTTTGAGCTTTAATGGCAGCTACAGTATGACAACCTGCATGAATGGCATTGATGATTTTTTCTTTAGTAACATCAAAACAGGAGCAAATTTGTGCAGAATCTGGCAATGCATCCACACCCATTGTTGGCTTAGAACCGGCATGTTCAGGCAAAATTAATGTATCAGGGTGTTCAGGTAGATCCATATTATTGAGCATTAATTGTAACAAATTACTATAATCTGTAGTATCTCCGACTAATACCGCACCCAATAATTTTTTATTGTCATTAGATACAACTAATTTTTTGTAAACAGGAATATTTTCGTCTAAATATACATAACTACGGCTACTTACCGTTTTGCCTTTGGCATCACCAATACTACCTACATCAACCCCCATCAATTTCAATTTAGCACTCATATCAGCACCATCAAATTGAACATTGTCACCAAGTAAATGCGCAACAGCAATTTGCGCCATTTTATAACCTGGAGCAACTAAACCAAAGACTCTACCTTGCCAACATGCACATTCGCCAATAGCATATATATCAGGATCAGACGTTTGGCAATAATCATTGATGACAATGCCCCCTCGAGCACCTATGTCTAACTGACAATCACGCGCTAACTGATCATTCGCTCGAATGCCAGTGGAAAAAACAATAAAGTCGATTTCTAGTGATGTGCCATCAACAAATTGCATTACTTTACCTTGGGGTGTATGCAAAATTTCTTGAGTGTTTTTGCTGGTATGGACACTAACGCCCATTTCTTCAATTTTATGGCGCAATTGTTCGCCACCCATCATATCAAGCTGTTCAGCCATTAAAACGTTAGCAAACTCAACTACATGGGTTTGTATCCCTAGATTTTTAAGTGCTCCTGCTGCTTCAAGTCCAAGTAAACCGCCTCCGACAACAGCACCAGTTTTACAATGACTAGCACATTGTGCAATCGCGTCTAAATCTTCAATCGTACGATAAACAAAACAATCAGCACCATCAGCCCCTTTAATTGGGGGAATCCAAGCATAAGAACCTGTCGCTATAATTAACTTGTCGTATTCAACAATTCGTCCAGTCTGTGAATGCACCTGTTTAAGCTCACGATTGATCAATATCACACGTTCATTTAGTAAAATATTGATATGATTTTCTTCATAAAATCCTTCTCTGACAAGCGATAATGCTTCGGCAGTAAAGCCTGAAAAGTAAGAGGAAAGATGCACCCGATCATAAGCGACTCGAGGTTCTTGACAAAAAATAGTAATATTGAACTGATCAGACTGCATTTTATCGATAATTTCTTCGACAAAACGATGCCCAACCATCCCATTACCAATAATAACGAGATTGGTCTTACTCATACAAAAGCTCCAATTTATTCTAATTTAAATAATCAATTTTGAGACTATTCCCATTGTATGAAACTTTATTCAGAATATAACTACTCTCAAGAGGTACTACTAAAGTGGTAAACAATAATAATATTATTTAATATCATTATGTTATGATGTTTTAACGTATAAGCAAAATTAAAAATGTTACAGTCATCTTAGAAAGATTCTTATTAATTAATTATTAACAGATATAAAAAAATGCAGTGAAAATGATTGCCAATTAATATTAAACCAGTATAATTAGCCGACTAAATAAATTGAGTAATGATAATTGAATTACAAGTCAAGAAAGCTTCCATCTCGTGAAACATTAGCACGAGCACAAAGATTTAATGATGATATCATTGACGTGTCTGGTGTTGATCTAGTTTTAAGTTTGATAACAACAGCTGATTTGATTCGTTCAAATATTTATGCACAACTTACTAAAGATTATGATGTTTCTGAAGGTAAGTTTGCTTTGTTAATGTCATTATATTCAGAAGGTGAAACAAGTGCTGGCGATCTCGCACTCCGTATAGGGGTAACCCCAGCAACCGTATCAGTTATGGTTAAGCGGATGTTAATCACATCCAATCCATTAATATCCATGACAAAAAATGATGAAGATGGTCGTTCTCGTTTGATAACTTTGACAGAAGCAGGAATAACACTTATTCAAAATGCATTACCCGATCACCTTAAATCGATTCGTGCTTTTGCACAGGTACTAAACTCGCAAGAACAAGAATCTTTAATACTTATGTTGCGTAAATTATTACGAAATAACTGACTTCAATGAAAATTGAAGTCATTCTTTTTAATCAAATACTTAGCTGACTAAATAAATGGAAAATAAGCTATATATGAAAAAAAATGTCAAAATTCCTGTTATCTTTTTACTTCTTCTATTTTTTGGATCGTTTTTAATCTTTTTGGGTTCCCGAAATGATGCGGTAACAGTAGCGAAAAGCATTAAATCAGGAGTGTTAACTGCTGATGAAATTAATGTTGCCTTTCAAAATGTGGGAGGAAAAGTTATTAAACGATTTGTGGAAGAATCACAAATGGTTAAAAAAGGCGATCCCTTAATGCAATTAGAGGATGTTGATACAAAATTGGCAATTGATCGCTTACAAGCATTGGTTGATAGCCAAAGAGCAGCAGTTAATCAAGAACAAGCTGCAATTGAAATCACTGAAAACGAAACCAATCTTTCTGAACTATCGACTTGGCGTAAAATTGAAGAAGTTAAGGCAAGTTTAGAAGCGGCGAAATCTGCTAGAAATTTGGCTAGCACTGAGTTTGATCGTCAAGCACAATTACGTAAAACAGGTGGAAACTCACAATCACAACTTGATAATGCTCGTAATGCTTTTGTTGTAGCCAAAATGCAAGTAATCCAAATTGAAAGCCAATTATCAACATTAATGATTGGCGCTACACCAGAACAAGTCAGTCAATTTGAGAAAACGCAAAATGCTACGGGTATGTCACTACAATCAATCATAATTGCTAGACAAAAGCTTGAAAATCGCCAAAATCAATTAGCACAACTCAAGGCACAGTTAGCTCAAGGCGAAGCTGATTTAAAACAATTGCAAATCAATTACCAAAGACTCACGTTAAAAGCACCTGAAGATGGTAAAGTATTAAAACTGATGTTTGAAGATGGAGAGTTGGCACCAACAGGTGCACCTGCTGTATTGTTAGAAACCGATCGTAAATATATCGACATTTATGTGAATGAAAAAATGGTCAATGACTACCAACCGGGTACGACTGTTACAGCAAATGTGATTGCTCTGGATAAAGAAGTAAAAGGTAAGGTTCGTTTTGCAACAGCTGCACCATCTTTTGCTGACTTACGCATGACTCGAGAACGCGGACAAGCTGATTTAACATCTTATCAGGTCAGAATATATATTGAATCAATTCCAAAACTATTAACTGGAATGACACTTGAGGTTGAACAATGATGCAAAACATCATTAAATCTATTCAAGAAGAGCTTGATGCAATGTTATCAGGCCACTTTATCCCGTATTACAAAGTTGCTATAGGGTTAGCTGCTATTGTTGCGCTTATTTTCTCTATTGTACTCAGTCATGGTTCGGTATTTGAAGGTAAAATTGCAGTTATAGACCTTGATGGATCTAATTATTCGACTGAATTAATTAGTAAAATAAATACTTCTTCTTACATTGAAGTTTCTGAAGTAATCAGATCGCCTGTTAACCCTATAACTTTGGTTTCTCATGATCGTAATTTAGGTGTTTTATATATTCCTAAAGGATTGGAAAAGAGTTTAAAAAAAGGAGACCAGACTGTTCGTTTAGGTTACTTTTCAGATGATACGAATGAAGCCCAAAATGCTAAAGTACTTCAAAATCTCAACGAATATATACCTGAATTAGGTGCAGAATTAAGTGTGGGTAAAGTTTCGTCATTAGGCTTTGGTCGAGAAGGCACTGAAGCTACCTTATCACCTATGCAGCTAAAATCCCGTAATCTATTTAATCCAGCAAGTTCATCAACAATTTCAACCATCATCTATTTTGTTTACTTTTTCTCATCTTTAACATATGGATTAACATCATTGATGATTATAGGTCGCTTAAAAATTACTGGAATGTGGAATACCGTTTTAGAAAGAGGCTTTGTCGCTTTATTAGCAAGAACAATACCTTATGCCTTATTTTATACTACCGGATTAACATTGATTACCGCAGTACTTGTTTTATTTGGACAATTGCGTTTTGATGGTAACTACTTCGTGTTTGTACCTAGTATATTTATGACTGGACTAGCATTTGGTTGGTTAGGTTTTTTACTTTCTTGGAAAACTAATAATCCAGGTGAAGGTGCAAGTAAAATGATATTTTTAGTACCTCCAGGTTTTATTATGGGTGGATCAACAATGGCTGTAGGTATTATGCCAATCTGGGCTTATTATGTTAGCCATGCTTTCCCTTTAGTTTGGTTATTCCGTTTTTTCCGTGATATCGCTATGCGTGGTCGTTCACTCATTGATATGATGTCCACATATGGGATGTTTATTATTTATTTAACCGTTATTGCATTTGTTGTAATGATAGTTTTTAACCAAGTTAAAAAACCTGCTGCACAGCCAGAATTGAATTAAAAAATACAAGTTATTGAAACTATAATATGGTTTCAATAACTTCCTATCCTCGATTTTTTCATTTAAATAATTTTTCACGTTAAATCTCACCAAAATTATCATTATTTCAAATCTAATGATCAAATTTTTAGTGGACATCACTTTATAAAATGAAATTATATACTTTCATTTCTTATTCAAATAATTTTTTATCTTTTCATTAACCATTTGAATAAAAATAATAATAGTTTTTTATCTAAAATCTAATTTTATTTTTATTCTTTCATTTCGTTTCAAATGAAATGATTTTTAGGTTTTTCTATGCATAATCTATTTTGTGACTTATTTATCATTTTTAATTCTTTATATATATTCAAATCCAATAAAAAATGAAAGTTTAATGAATTGAAAATTTATGACTAATGAAATCATGAACACTCTACAGCGTCGAGAAAAAATTATCTATTTACTGGGTTAAGAAAATACCGTGTGAATAAATTGAGTAAACTTTTTAAAGTCTCTACAGTCACAATTGGTAATGATCTTCGCCATTTAGAGCAAAAAGGCTGTGTATTACGCTCTTATGGAGAGCAATGATAAATAAAACTTTTGCTTCTGATAGACCTTTATTTGATAAAAACTACATCAATTCAATTATAAAAAATAAGATTCCTAAACAGGTTGCCGCAAATTTAATTAACTATATTAATCAGACTTTCTATGAAAAAAATCATACCAAATTTACTTTTTTAGTCGGTCATTATTCAAATGTAGCATCATTATTTTCAGCACTAAAAATTAAATCTTATACACTACCCGATCAATTTGAAACGACACCTATTGGTGGCAAAATAGTGTTCCAAAAATGGCGTGATAATCATAGTGGTGAAGCATTGATGAAAATTGAATATTTTTATCAATCAACCGATCAAATCCGAAATTTGACCCAATTAAATCGTAACAATCCACCCTATAAAGTAACATTAGCAATGGAAAATTGTCCAACTAATACAATGGGTTTTTGTTCATTTTCGACCTTTAAACAAATCATCGGCAATATAAATAATGTGTAACTCCGTTGATAATATGTTCAAATTAAGCAAGTATTGAACATATTATCAATAATTACACGGCAAAAATACTTTGGTATTAAACTGTTACTTAAATAAAACAATAAATAAGTTTATCAATTATGTTTTATATATTACTTTTTAATATTTCAAAATCGTTCTCGTTTAATTTTTTTATTACTAGCTCATCAAAAGAATCAATATTTAACATACAATTATCATCAAGTGAATTAGGACAGTTAACACTAATAATTTGACACTGTGCATTAAATGCAGATTCAATACCCGCTTTTGAATCTTCAAAAACAATACACTCATTAGTAGGTAATCCGAGTAAATTTGCTCCTTGTAAATAACCATCAGGAGCGGGTTTAGTATTAATAACCATTTCACCAGTAATAAAAACTTTTGGTTTAGCTACATTGAGAATACTAAAGCGAGAATTAGCTACTTTTTTTGTACCAGAAGTTACAATTCCCCAAGGAATATTAAGTGAAGATAATTGTCGTAAGAAATGACTAGCTCCAGATATTTCATCAATATCTTTTATATCTTCAGCCTCTAATTGTTCCACCCAACGATGCTCTTGTTCGATGAAACTTTCAGGTTTATTAGGTAAAAATAGTTTTATATTATCGATAGCTTTACGACCATGAATGGTTTTTAATACATAGGAATGATTAAGTTTATGACGATCAGCAAATACTAACCAGCAGCGCTCAACTGCTGGTAATGAATTGACTAATGTCCCATCTAAATCAAATAAAATACCCTTTGCTTGCATACTATAATTTCCCTGCGCTACCACAAATACGAATCTTTTCTTCAACAATTTTTTTCATTGCTGTTTTAGCTGGTTGCATATAATGCCTAGGATCATTAGCATCGGGATGAGATTTAAAATCTTGTTTTAAAGCATCAGAAAAGGCAATTTTTAATTCTGTTGCGACATTTACTTTACAAATACCCAATGAAATAGATTTTTTCACCATCACTTCTGGAATACCCGAAGCACCATGTAATACTAAAGGAACTTCAACTTTGTCACGTATTTTCGCTAACCGTTCAAAATCAAGCTTAGGTTCCCCTTTATATAAGCCATGAGCAGATCCAATTGCCACAGCTAAAGAATCAATTCCTGTACGTTCTACATACTCTTTGGCTGCATCAGGATCAGTAAATGCGCTTTCTTTATCATCAACAACCAAATCGTCTTCCTGTCCTCCTAAACGGCCAAGCTCAGCTTCAACACTTGCGTTATATTTATGGCTAAATGCCACCATTTTACTAACAATATCAATGTTTTCTTCAAATGGATAATGAGAAGCATCAATCATAATTGAACGAATACCTTCCTCTATTTTAGTTTTAATATCGTTCAGATTTTCATGATGATCTAAATGTAACGCAAATGGAAAATGATGGATTTGTGCCGCAGTTTTACAAATATTAATCAAATACTGTGTGCCGGCATAGTTATACGTTGCTGGTGTTGCTGCAAGTATGACTGGCGATTGCATATCTTTTGCTGTATCAATTACAACTTGAATTGTCTCAAGGTTGTGTATATTAAAAGCGGGAACGGCATAATGTTCTCGCTGAGCTTTTTTTAACATCTCTTGACTGGAAATAAGATACATAATTTACTCCTAATTAACCTTATGATTTATATATTTCTTTAACTTTAACTTGTTGATAGTATTGGTCATAGTTACCCATATTGACAAAACCTGTCTGTGATTCCATCGTATTTAACATACCCATCGTCATAGCTCGTTTCAGCATACTGTCTACTGACTCGCTTTCGTGTAAACTTACCGCAAGACCCGCTAATGTGACATCACCTGAACCAACGGGATTAACTACATTAATTTTAGGAATTGTGACTTGATAAAATTGGTCATGACAACGAGCAAACGCACCCTTTTTACCTAACGAAATAATAATGAAAGGAATATCATCTAGCAGAGGATGATTAAGTGCTCTAATTAATGAATTGTTATCACTATCATCAATATCCATTTGGATGACTTGTTTTAATTCTTCTTTATTGGGTTTTATTAAATAAGGTTTATGTTCGGAAACGAGTGTTGCATGAAGCATTTTTCCAGAAGCGTCAAGCAAAACAGGGATTTGATGCCTATCGGCTTGTTCAATTAAACTTACATAAAAATCGATGGGAAAACCCTGAGGTAATGATCCGGAAATGGTCACAAGATCTGCTTTCTCAAGCAACGTTTGATAGTGTTTTAAAAAAAGATTAGCGTCCTGAAGCTCTAACACAGGACCTGATTCTAAAATTTCGGTTTGGTTTCCTTCATGTAAAATGGCAATACAGTTTCTTGATTCCTGCTTTGTTATATAAAAATCATAATCAATATTATCTTCATCTAATTGTTTTTGGATATAATTCCCAGTTGTTCCACCAATAATACCAGAGGCTAATACTGATATATTTGAAAATTTAATTCCTCTGGTAACATTAAGCCCTTTACCGCCAGCGGTCTTTTTTACATTAGATACCCGATTAATATCATTAATGATTAATTTATTTAATGGGTATGATATATCTACTGAAGGATTCATCGTAATTGTTAATATCATATTCTCACCTACAAATTAATATTGTCGGGAGAAATAACAATCTTAAATGATCACTTTTTTAGATAGAATTCATTTTAATGAGGTATGAAAAAAATTCATACCTCATTAAACTGTAATTCGTCATCTTTTAAAAACGTTAGATCAATTAAGTCTACTTTAATCAGGTACCCTATTATCCATCGAAATATTAAACAGCGATTAAATTAACTCCCTGTTTTCCAAATTCTTGCTTACATTTACCATCAACATTGATATCTGTAATAATAGTATTTAGCTTATTTAGTGGTAAAACCACATTGATGCCATTTCGTCCAAACTTAGATGAATCTAGCACAGCAATCACTTTTTTAGCGGTATTAGCCATCACACTGCTAATTGTGTACCCTTCATTAAAGGTTGTTATTCCTCTTTTTGCATCTATGCCATCTGCACCAACAAACAAAATATCAGCAGAAATACCATCTAACGATTGCTCAGCAATTTTTCCATGAAAAGATCGGGTTTTGTGCCTAAGAGTCCCACCACACATAAATAACATTATGTCGCTATTATCAGAAAGAATAAAAGCGGAGGTAAGGCTATTTGTTATAACAGTAATATTTTTTAATTTAACCAGCTCTTCGGCTATTAACATGGTGGTACTACCACTATCTAAAATAATAGTATCACCTTGTTTAACATGTTTTACTGCTTCAATTGCAATTCGTTTTTTATCTTCGATAAATCGCTGATACCGTTCTTCTAACTGCAACTCTTTAAATGACTTTATATCACCTTTATTGATGATTTTTGTACCGCCACCATGAAATCGTGTTAGCTCACCTTGTTTTTCTAATAATCGAAGATCTGTTCTTATGGTGACTTCTGAAACCTCATATTGTTCTGATAAGTCACTTACTAATACCGTTCCTTTCATATTAAGAAGTTCTATTATCTGTTGACGTCTTTCACTTGCATTCATATTATTTCCTTTTTCGAAAATTATTAAGCAGTGTATAACAAACAAAATCAAAAGATAAGCTTTCATTTTTCATAGCTAATTTAAAGTAAACTTTTAACTACAGTTTAATAAAATCTTGCCATTCATTGATTGTCCATTTAAATCTCTAACTTTATGAATAAATGTGTTAAAGTCACCAATAACAGCGATTAAATCATTAAGATTTATTTTACCTTCTACAAAAAACTGACTTACTAATAGCCATTCTTCGCCTGGCCATGGAGCAGAATAGTTCATCCAACTTCCTAAAATTTGTAACTCTTTTCGTAAAATAAGACCGAATGTTTTTTCTGGTAAGGTAAAATCATTATGGAGAGTACCAACCAAGCACACTTTAGATCTAGGACCTGCAATTTCAATGGCTAATCTAACTGTAATTGGCGAACCGGCTGTTTCTAATACGATTTGATCAAAACGATTGGAAGATAAAGCTTGATAAATCTCATCAGAACTAAGATTTTTAGAGTTATAAATAACATCTGCTCCTAGTTGTTTGGCAAGATTTAGTCGTTCATCATTTATATCTAAAACAGCAATAGAACTCGCTCCCATTGCCTTAGCACAAAGCATAGCAAGCAGTCCGATTGTTCCACCGCCTACAATCACGACATGTTTATTTTGGCAGCCTCCTGCTAATAATAGAGCATGCATTCCAACTGTCATCGGCTCAAAAAAAGCGCCTTCAAGAGGACTTACTCCTTTTGGTAATTTAAATGCATTTTTTTTATGTAATACAATATATTCAGCAAAACCACCTGCTATTCTCGATCCCACAAAAGTATAATTTTTACAAAGTGAATAGTAATGCTTTTGACATTCATCACATTTAAAACATGGTAATAATGGTACACAAGAAATTAAATCACCAACGTCAAACTCAGTCACATCATTGCCTGTTTCAATAACAGTACCACTAAATTCATGTCCGAGCGTAATAGGATAAAAATGTGCTCCATGATGAAATATTCTAGGAATATCTGATCCACATAATCCACAATAAGCAATTTTTACTAAAATTTGATCTGGAGATGTAATTTTGGGTATGTCAATATCTTCTAAAGATAGAGATCCCCCTTCATTGACAATAACCGCTTTCATTTTCTTTTCCTTAATTAGTAATCAAATTATTTCGAGATGACTTTCACTACTTATTCAGTGAAAGTCTTGAAACTTCATTTAGTTATACGGTTTATGGACTATTTTGTTATTTCATCTGATTGTGCTATTTGTTGTTGTTTTAAAAATAGCTCATATTTTTTAGCTCGCTTCCATGTTAAAAATAGGCAGAAAAGGTAAAACAATCCAATAAACGCAAAGCCAATAGGTTGTTTTAAATTCACGAGCTGAACCATAATATAGGTAATTGGTGAGCCACCTTGATCCATCGCTCCTACACTAATACTACTACCATCAGTGATAGTACCAGCATTGATTGCAAGCTGAGTTGTCAGAGGAACCATTTGTGTAGCAATCCAAAGCGTGATAGCAATAATGATTGAACCTGAAATAATGATTCTGAACAAATTACCTTGATGAATAGCCACACCCATTGCGATAAAAAAGCCAATAGTAGCTAAATCACCAAATGGTAAGACTTCATTGCCTGGTAAAATAATGGCAATAAAAATACTTAGCGGAATAAAAATTAAGCTAGCAGAGACAACCGTTGAATGTCCTAATAATAAGGCAGGATCTAAACCGATGAGAAAATCCTGTCCACCAAATTTTGATTGTAGATGTTTACGAGCTTGTTTAGATATTGGTGTTAAGCCATCCATAATCGGTTTAATTACACGTGGCATTAATAACATTACCGCAGCTGTCTGAATAGCAAGTTGTAATGTTTCTTTCACACCATATCCAGCTAAAAGTCCTAATAGAATGCCCATAAATAAACCAACCGTTACTGGTTCACCAAACGCACCAAACCGTTTTTGCATATCAACAGCATTAAAATTAATCTTATTAATCCCTGGTATTTTTTCAATTACAGCATCGACAAACACCGCAATTGGCCCACAATAAGCTGACGTACCATGAGGAACAGCAATCCCTTCAAGTTCAAAAAACTCTTTGGTATCTTTAGAAAACCAATCACCTAATTTATACGCAATAATGGCATGGACAATAACACCTGCAATACCTAACCAGTAAGAACCTGTTGCAATATAAACAAGTGCCCCAGAAAATGTCATATGCCATATATTCCAAATATCGACATTAACGACTCGTGTTAATTTTGCCAATAACATAACAATATTCACTGCTATCGCAATAGGTATTGCAACTAAGGCTATTTGTGATGCCCAAGTCATTGGTGCAGCGCCAGGCCAACCCACATCAACAACATTCAAACTGATATCAAATCTTTCGGCCATAGCTTGAGCAGCTGGACCAACTGAGCTTGTTAGTAAACCAACAACTAAACCAATACCAACAAATCCTATACCAATATGAATACCTGCTTTTAAAGCATCACCCACTTTCATTCTTAATGCTAATGAAAATATAATAATGACAATGGGCAACATTACGGATGGACCAAGATCCAAAATGTACTGCATAATTTCAGTAAACATAGATTTATCCTTTCAATATAGATAATATTTTATCTTTTAGCTGATCTATCCCAACACCTGAAACAAAAGGCATGCCATGTACAATAGGAATATCACCAAAAGTCTGATCCATTCTTGCTGTAGTACAAATTAAATCGACATCATCAATAAAGGAGTTAATTTCATTAATCCGACATTGAATAAGATCTAATTCGATATTATTTTCTTTACATAAATCTTTTATCTCTTCTGCAGCTAAAGTTGATGTTGCAACTGCACCACCACATGCAACAATAATCTTCTTTTTCATAATGCCTCCTGATTAACTTTTTAATTAAATATCACTTTACTAAAATGCTCTGTAATTTCATCTTCTGGCGCTTTTAATAAGAAGTGATAGAATTCTTTATTCTGTAAATTTGAAAAAAGTACTTTCAACAAATCAAGTTGAGCTTCGGGGGAAGTTACAACTAATGAAATAATAAGTGAAACATCAACTGTACCGTCATCATCAGCTCGATTAAAAGCGACTGGACTTTGAGTGCGAATAATAAAAATTGCAGGCGTATTAGCATGTTCAGCTTCACAATGTGGAATTGCTACTGCATAACCATTAAGTGCAATACCTGTAGGAAATAAAGCTTCTCTTTCAATTAATGCTTTTAGATGGCTTTTTTTTACAATATTTTTTTGTTGTAAATGCTCACTAATATAAATTAATGCTTCTTGCTCATTGTCAAATTTGAGCTTGTCTTCGAAAAGAAGCTGACACTTGTTCATATTTAATCTCCATTGTTGTAACTATACTAAATTTTCTTTCTTTAACTTTCGAAAACAAAATATATAACGAAAGATTATTTACTTTCGATTTAAAAAGCAAATAGACTTTTATATTTTTGTGATCGAAATCTATTTTTTAAAATAAAGATCAAAACTTAAACTTGCGATTATTTATGTTGATGAGAAAAAAATATGATCGCGATCACAAAAGAAATTTTTTTAAATTGAAAAAAAAACCTAATATGTAAAAATGTTACCCGTAACAATATTTTGATAAAGGAGCTACTGTGACAAAAAATAATAAACATGTTTTTGTATTAATGGGTGTTTCTGGTAGTGGTAAATCCGCAGTTGCCAAACAAGTTTCATACAATCTTGATGCAGCATTTCTTGATGGTGATTTTTTACATCCTAAAGCAAATATCTTAAAAATGCGTAGTGGAACACCATTAAATGATGAAGATCGTTTTCCTTGGCTTAATTTGATTAGTAATGCCGTATTTGCAATGAGCAACGTTAATGATATCTCTATTATCATCTGCTCAGCTTTAAAGAGAAAATATAGAGATATCATCCGTGGCGAAAACGAAAATGTACACTTTATTTATTTAAAAGGTAGTTATGATGTAATCGCAGATCGTTTAGCAAAACGAAAGGGACATTATCAAAAAACAGGGATGTTGCAATCGCAATTTGATACTCTTGAAGAACCAACCGCTGATGAAAAGGATGTGTATATCGTCAATACAGAACAACCATTAGAAAGGGTAGTGCATGATACCCAACAAGTAATATGCACAATATGCCAGCGCGATAAATAGAATATAAAATAAAAATTATACAATAAGTTAATTTGAATCCAACTGTCAAAAATGTAACAAAGCGAATTATTGAACGTTCTAAAGCTACTCGCACTGCCTATCTGAAAAAAATAGAAGATGTAATGCTTAATAAAGTCACCCGCTCTAAATTGCCATATAGTAATTTAGCGTATGGTTTTGCAGCTTGCTGTATTAATGATAAGAATGATTTAAAAAATATCTTAAAAAGTAATATCGGTATTATTAGTTCTTACAACGATATGCTTTCAGCACATAAACCTTACGAACTCTACCCTGAACAAATTCGCAAAGTATTAAATGAAGTTGGAGCCGTTGGACAAATGGCAGGGGGAGTAATTCAAGGTGAGCCTTGAATGGAGCTGTCATTAATAAGCCGAGATATCATTGCTATGTCAGTTGCTGTTGGTCTTTCGCATAATATGTTTGATGGTGCTTTATATCTTGGCATATGCGATAAAATTGTACCTAGTTTATTAGTTGGAGCTTTAACCTATGGTCATCTACCCGCAATTTTTGTACCCGCAGGGCTAATGCCATCTGGATTATCAAACAAAGAAAAAGTTCGTATTCGTCAACTCTACTTTGAAGGAAAAGCCTCGCGTGAAGATTTATTAGAGTCAGAGGCTGCATCTTATCATTCTAGTGGTACTTGTACTTTTTATGGAACGGCAAACAGTAACCAAATGGTGATTGAATTAATGGGATTACACTTGCCAGGAGCTGCATTTGTCAATCCAGAAACAACGTTACGTTTCGAATTAACCAATGCAGCAGCTAAACAGATTACTCGCTTGACTAAGCAATCAGGTAATTATATGCCTATTGGAAAAATGGTTGATGAAAGAGTCATCGTTAATGGCTTAATTGCCTTACTTGCAACGGGTGGTTCAACTAACTTAACGATGCATATAGTGGCAATAGCTAAAGCTGCAGGTGGGACTTCATTATTAGTTAGAGAATTACTTGAAAGTGGTTTATTACACGAAGATGTTGAAACGGTTGTAGGGCAAGGATTGAGCCATTATATCAAAGAGCCAATTTTAGAAAATGGTAAACTTATTTTCCGAGAAGGTCCAAATCAATCATTAGATGAAAATGTTATTACATCAATAAAAAAACCTTTTAATTCACATGGTGGATTAAAAGTAATGTCAGGCAACATTGGTAGAGCAGTAATGAAAACTTCAGCTATCGCTCCAGAACATCAGATCATTGAAGCTCCTACCGTTGTCTTTAATAGTCAATATGACCTAGATGATGAATATAAAGCCGGCAAGTTAGATAAAGATTGTGTAGTAGTAGTTCGTTATCAAGGTCCTAAAGCAATCGGTATGCCTGAACTGCATAAATTGATAACACCATTGGGAGTTTTGCTAGATCGAGGATATAAAGTTGCCTTGTTAATCGATGGTAGATTATTAGGGGCGTCAGGTAAAGTACCGGCAGCGATACATGTAACACCAGAAGCCTATGATGGTGGCTTATTAAGTAAAATAAAAAATGGAGATATGATACGAGTTAACGGACAGACTGGTGAAATAACGTTATTAGTAGACGAGACAGAACTAGCTAAGCGCCAACCTCATCGCTTTGATTTAACGAGTTCACATATTGGTTATGGACGAGAACTATTTACTATTATTCGGGAAAATTTAACTTCTGCTGAAGAAGGTGCTATAAGTTTCTAAATTAATATTTCTGCCGCAATATGCGGCAGAAATAAGTAAAAATATACTGAAACGTACCCTTAATCTGAAACTTTTTGACAAAAATCATTAATAATAGCTTTATAAATTATTTTTTAATAAAGTTATCAACCAATAAATTCATTACATCACCTATTTTCCCTCTCAAAGAAGCTTTCATACTATAAAGAGCCATCCCCATGACTTGCGAAGCCTTTATTTCAGGTGGCATAACAAGTTCATCCGTACTAGTTTTAACGTCCAAAAGCGCTGGACCGCTATGAGTTAAAAATGATTGCATTGCAGCTTCAAGTAAATCTGAATCATCAACTCTTATTGAAAATAATCCCATCGATTCAGCTACTTTGGCAAAATTTGGATTCTGTAAATCAGTATAGTGATTAACCAAGCCCTCTACTTTTTGTTCTAATTCTACAAAATTAAGTGAACTATTATTAAGTACAATTATCTTTATCGGTAATTTTTCTTGGATTGTCGTTAATAAATCGCCCAATAACATACTAATACCACCATCACCTGATAAAGTGATCACTTGACGATTAGGAAACGCTTTTTGAACACCTAAAGCTTGTGGCATGGCATTGGCCATGGTGCCATGTTTTAAACTAATTACAGTTCGTCTTTTACCATTAGTATTAAAATGTCGACAAGCCCAAACCATAGCCGAACCAACATCAGCACAAAGCACGGCATCGTCAGTTGCATATTTATCAATTAATTCAGTTAAATACTGAGGATGGATAGTAGATTTGGAGGGTAATGCTTTTTTATTCAATTTACTCATAGCACTACTATACAATGTTCGGCATGTTTCTAAAAACTTAGTATCATGCTTTTCGTTAACTAAAGGTAACAAAGCAGCTAAAGTTGGTTTACTGCTACCAACAACACCAACATTTACTCGATGACGTCGTCCTAAGTGAGTTGCATCGATATCAATTTGAATAATTGTGGCATTATTTGGATAAAATTGAGACCATGCAAAATCAGTACCAAGCAGAATAAGAACTTCACACTCTTTAATTGCCATAGTTCCTGATTTAACACCAAACATCCCAGTCATACCGACATTATATGGATTATCATATTCAACAAAATCTTTACCTCTAGAGGTATGTACAATAGGAGATTTGATTTTTTCGGCAAATGCAATAAGCTCACTATGAGCATCATATACGCCTTGACCAGCAAAGATGGTCACTTTTTGATTTTTATTTATAATATCTGCAATTTCAGCCAATTCTTTATCTGATGGTCGTATTATTGGTTTAGGATGATAAATCTTGTGGCCACAATTATCTTCTACTTTTTCTAAACTAATATTATAAGGAATCACCAACACAGCAACACCGCGTTGATTAATAGCTGCTTGAATAGCCGCGGTAGTGATTTCTCTTACTTGAGTAGCATCACTAATTTCCCGACAAAATACAGAACAATTTTTATATACTGATTCAAAATCAACTTCTTGTGGAAAATCGTTTCCTTGTTGCGAAGTTATTAACTGACTAGCTAATAAAATAACGGGTACTCTATTTCTTTGTGCTTCATAAATACCATTAATAAAATGTAAACTACCGGGTCCACAAGAACCAGCACAAGCTGTAATTTGATCGGTAAGATAAGCTTCTGCTCCAGCAGCAAAGGCTCCAACTTCTTCATGGCGTACATGAACCCACTCAATATCACTTTTTTTAATAGCTGAGGTAATTTGATTTAATGTGTCGCCTACAATACCATAACAATGTTTAACACCTGCTTCACCTAAAATATCAACTACAATTTGTGCAACTGTTTTCTTTGATGACATATTCTCTCCTAAACAAGGGTTATCGGTTGAATAAGTTAATTTCAGTAAATTACACCTGAGTTTTGTTAAAGCGAATGAGTTATGAAAAAATAGTAAAAATGTTAAATATGTAATAAATGATCAATTATTGTTAAATAAACAGCGATAGAAAATATTCCCTATTACAATAAATCAAGGTATTATGTATAAAATAAAACCTACTTCATTGAGTTATTTTTGTGAAAAACTTGTCATCTGAGCATGGCTTAATGTCATATACTACTGCTTTTTTGCCTGATTATTTAACCCAATATTACCCTCTCATCATTGTTTGCATATTGCTATTTATTGCCATTATCTTATTTTCACTTAGCAAGTTAAGAATGGACATAATTGCACTACTTACAATTACGGCAATCACCATGACGGGGGTGTTAACACCTGCTGAAGCACTTTCTGGATTTAGTGACCCCAATATTATCTTAATTGCATTACTTTTTGTTATTGGTGAAAGTCTAGTAAGAACCGGTATTTCATACAAGATGAGCGAATATATTCTGAAAATAGCTGGCCAAAATGATATTCGTATTATCACTTGTATCATGTTAGGCGTTGCTCTACTTGGCTCAGTAATGAGCTCAACAGGCGTTGTTGCTATTTTTATTCCTGTTGCTATTAGTATTGCTAATCATACAGGTATTCATGTTAAAAAACTAATGATGCCTCTTTGTATTGCAGCATTAATTAGTGGCATGATGACATTGGTTGCCACTGCTCCCAATCTAGTAGTAAATAGTGAGCTAAGTCGTGCTACACTTGAAGAGTTTGGATTTTTCTCAATTACGCCAATTGGTATTGGTGTTTTAATTGTTGGCGTTATTTATTGTATATTAACACGCAATTGGTTGCTTACTGCAGAACAAGTTACACCAACTAATATTCAACCACAAAGACGAAAAATAACCGATTTAATTCGAGACTATAAATTAATTGGTCGTGCTCACCGCGCACAAATACTGGCCGGCTCGCCTTTTGTAGGACGAACTATTGATGGTTTACACTTGCGTACAGAACATGGTGTTAATGTTATCGGTATTGAACGTTGGCGTAAATTCCATAAAGTATTGATACCAGTAAATGGTTCAACTGAATTTCGTGAAAATGATATCTTATTATTAGATATGTCACATTCAGAAGCCGATTACCGAACATTTCTGACAACAAATAATCTAGAACCTAAAATTTTACGTGGTGAATATTTTTCTGAACAAGTTAAAGAAGTTGGCATGGCCGAAGTTGCACTACTACCAGAATCAACGCTGTGTGGTAAAACACTCAATGAAATAGATTTCAGAGGAAAATACTTTCTAACAGTAATTGGCATTTGGCGCAATCACGCACCAGTTGAAACGAATAATTTATTCCAAGAACGTTTAGAAATGAGTGATACATTATTAGTTTGTGGAAATTGGGGATCAATTCAAAAACTGCAAACACGTACTAATGATTTTGTGGTCTTAGATTACCCTGCAGATATTGACGATATTGCTCCTGCAAGCTCACAAGCTCCCGCAGCTTTAATAAATTTGGCTATCATGATTATACTAATGGTCACAGGTGTTGTACCAAATGTAGTTGCTGCACTTATTGCCTGTCTATTAATGGGAGCTACTCGTTGTATTGACATGGCCAATGCTTATAAATCCATTCATTGGCCAACATTAATTTTAATTATTGGGATGATGCCTTTTGCTGTAGCTTTAAATAAAACGGGAGGAATTTCGTTAATATCTGAATGGCTAGAAATTCACCTACTATCTTTTGGCCCATATATGGTATTAACCTTTATCTTTTTATTATGCTCAACTGTAGGATTATTTATTTCTAATACTGCAACTGCAATTTTGATTGCTCCAATTGCAATTGATTTAGCGGTAAAATTTAATTATTCACCTTATCCTTTTGCCATGACTGTCGCCATTGCAACATCAGCATCGTTTATTACCCCCGTTTCTTCACCAGTTAAAACTATGGTAGTTGCGCCTGGTGGATACAGCTTTAGTGATTTTGTTAAAGTTGGCGTACCATTAACATTTTTAGTGATGGTAGTAGACATTGCTTTAGTACCTATATTTTTTCCATTTTAAAAATTAATTATGTTTTGATTGCTTATAACAAACGTTTTGTTAAAATTTATCAATTACAGAATATATTATTTAAAATAATTAATTGAATTATAATAAAATAAAGGTGTTAAAAAATGGGTGATTTTATACAAACTATTATGGCTCTTATCGTTGTTGCCGCTATTTTTATCGGTTTAGCAACGTTTGTTGGACTTTTAAATAGGCTATATTGCCAAAGAATCATACAACTTGTTGAATCAGGAAAAATGAGCGATGAGGAATTAACAAAAAGCTACACTATGGCGAAAAAAAATCAAGATAATACAATGTGGGCAATTTTTATATTTTCGATCTTTTATAAATATGGTTTAAAATTACAACAGAGAGTATTTGATACCTATAAAGAAGCAATGATTAAACGTAACCTACCTTTATAATTTTGCTACTAATTTTATACAACACACCCTATATGATAATAAGGTGCTTTCAGTAATAAATAATAGCACCTTTTTTGTTTAAAGATTCTCAGCGAAATTTCAACTATAATCATTATTTTTTATTATGGATATAAAACTTATGCAACAGACAACTAAACCGTTAAATATTATTTTTGCCGGTACGCCTGACTTTGCAGCCACTCATTTAAAAGCATTAATTGATTCTAATCATAATGTAATTGCAGTTTTTACACAACCTGACCGCCCTGCTGGTCGTGGCAACAAAGTAACAGCCAGTCCGGTGAAACAATTGGCGTTAGAAAATAATCTTCCTATTTATCAACCGGTAACGCTTAAATCATCAGAAGATCAGAAAATCATTAGTGATCTTAATGCTGATATTATGATTGTTGTAGCTTATGGATTGATTTTGCCACAATTAGTATTAGATATGCCAAAACTTGGTTGTTTAAATGTGCATGGTTCGTTATTACCAAGATGGCGTGGAGCAGCCCCAATTCAACGAGCTTGTTGGGCTGGTGATAAGCAAACTGGTATAACCATTATGCAAATGGATGCGGGCCTTGATACTGGTGATATGTTATATAAACTAAGCTGTAACATTGAACCAACTGATACAAGCGCTTCATTATACGATAAATTGGCTAAACTTGGTCCACAAGCATTACTAAAAACACTAGATTTAATCAGTGAAGGCAATATTCATCCTGAAAAACAAGATCCTTCCCAAGCTACTTATGCAAAAAAACTATCAAAGCAAGAAGCCAAATTAGATTGGCATCTTTCTGCCCAGCAACTTGAGCGTTGCATACGAGCCTTTAATCCTTGGCCTGTAAGTTATTTTGAAGTCAATCGTGAATTGGTTAAAGTGTGGCAGGCACAAGCTATTACAATTAATCATAATAAACCTGTTGGTACAATTTTACAGGCAGATAAAACTGGAATTTGTGTTGCAACCAGTGATGGGGCATTAAATATGACACTGCTACAACCTGCAGGTAAAAAACCAATGTCAGCACAAGATCTATTAAATTCTCGTAAAGCTTGGTTTGAGGTTGGTGAAAGACTCAATATAAACGAATAGCAATTTAAACATATTGATATTACGGGATACTATCCTGTAATATTCATCGTTTTTTAGCTAAAAGTGTAGCAAATCTTAATTTAATTCGATTACCATAAATATCCGTTTTGTGTAATTCACCAACATCCTCGTTATACTTTAAAATATCCCAATTTTGGTAGTAATGAAGCAACTCTTTCTCTTTAAATGTGAATGAAAATCCAACCTGACAAGGATAATCTTCAGTAGACATAGCACAAACAATTAAATTATATCCGCCTGATTTAGTAACTAATTGCATATTATTAATAATGTCTGCAATTCGGTCTGATTGTAAAAACATCATAACTACAGTAGAAATTATGAAATCATATTCACCTTGTAAATTAGCTTGGTTGATATCATAAATATTAGTATTAATTCGAGGTAAATGCTCACTATTAATAATTTGCTCTAAATTATTTATACTTAATTCGGATTTATCAACAGCATCAACATCAAACCCTAACAGCTGTAAATATAATGAATTACGTCCAGAACCACAGCCAAGATCGAGTGCTTTTCCAACAGGTACAATATGGCAAGCAGATATTACTTCAGAATGTGTTTTTGTCATTTGATACTTTTTATGTGTATAGTCTTCAGGTTGACAATAAAAAGTTAATTGACATTGTAAATCATCAGAAACTTCAGCAATGCGATGCCATTGCTGAGGTGCGATAAATGGGGGTTGGTGTTGTATATCATAATGGTGCCTTGTTAAAACTTCACCTTGTTCAGTTAATAACTCAAAATCTAAATAACCCGCAATGATTGTCAATTTTGCCCAAGTACCAATTTGAGTATTGTGTTGTTCGCAAAACATTTGTGGTAGTGTTTTAACATTCCAAACGGGTAAAGTTTTATAACAAACTAAATTTTCCATAATAATTTCACCATCTACAAACGATAATAGTTTACTATTATAGTCAACTATTAATGAAATTTACAATTTTTGTTTTTAGCTATGGAACTGAAAACACCCAATCAAAAAATTAATTTATTGTGGCGAAGTTAACTTTATCAACATATAATCATTACCATCCTAAACTATGTAGCAACAATATTAGAGGAAAAATTATGGGATTTTTAGTAGGTAAACGCATACTAGTTACTGGTGTTGCCAGTAATCGTTCTATTGCTTATGGTATTGCACAAGCTATGCATCGTGAAGGTGCTGAATTAGCTTTTACTTATCAAAATGATAAATTAAAAACACGCGTTGAAGAGTTTGCTGCGGATTTTGGTTCTAAAATCGTGTTACCATGTGATGTAGCACATGATGAAAGCATTACTGAACTTTTTACTGAATTAGCAAAAACATGGGACAAATTTGATGGATTTGTACATGCAATCGCTTTCGCTCCTGGTGACCAATTAGATGGTGATTATGTTAATGCGGTTACGCGTCAGGGTTTTGCTATCGCACATGATATTAGTTCTTATAGCTTTGTTGCTATGGCTAAAGCATGTCGATCAATGTTAAATCCAAATTCAGCATTAGTAACGCTTTCGTATCTTGGTGCTGAACGTGCAATTCCTAACTATAATGTAATGGGATTAGCTAAAGCTTCACTTGAAGCAAATGTTCGTTATATGGCAAACGCCATGGGACCAGAAGGAGTACGTGTTAACGCAATTTCAGCAGGTCCAATTCGTACACTTGCCGCATCAGGCATTAAAGACTTCAAAAAAATGTTATCTCACTGCGAATCGGTTACTCCTATTCGTCGTACCGTAACAACTGAAGATGTTGGTAATTCAGCAGCCTTTTTATGTTCAGACCTTGCATCAGGAATTACTGGTGAAGTGGTACACGTCGATGGCGGATTTAGTATCGCAGCAATGAATGAGTTAGAACTTAAATAGTTCCTAACACCATTATTCTCCCGTGAAATTACGGGAGAGTATTTGGTAGTAAAATTAAAATCAGCTAATAAAATGGATTGTCGGTTATATTTATTCCTTTCAATAACTAAAACTGATGAATCGAATATTGCCAAAATATTATGGAAAATTTAATATTTTGCTAAATATCGGCACAAATAAGCAGTAGGCTCTACAACTACAACATTAAATTGGCTTTCTCCTGCGATATGAAAAACTTGCCCTACTTCAAAAATCTGCCAATCCTTTGCTGTAGGTAATAGTACTTTTAATGAACCAGTAATCACGGTCATTTCTTCTGGTTTGTCGGTACTAAAAATATACTCGCCGGGTAACATTACTCCAACAGAAGCTTGACCAAGAGAAGAATTTTGAAAACCAATGGACTGCACTTTACCATTAAAATATTGAGTTATATTTAACACAATCACTCCTTATCATTTTTTAGTTAGTTTCAAATTTTAATTGAATTAAATAATTAAGTTATAAATTATTTAATTACAACTATGAATGATTAATTTCTAGAACACAACAACTTAAATCTAGCAATGACAGATTTATACAAAACAATATAAAATATAAGTAGGCATATTACAAATATTAACCAATTTAAACATCGCTTTTTCAAAGAAATCTTACTGAAGGTTCAAAAGAAACTTTCTAATTTTCACCGCAAATTTTTTCAAAAGAAAAAAGCATACAGATTAGATTTTTTCCGTTAAAATCTATCTTAATTTGCTCAATAAAAGTTTATTGGAGAAAAAATGAAAATAGCAAAAAATAAAGTTGTCAGTTTAGCTTTTCAAGTTCGAACAAAAGATGGTGTACTAGTTGATGAAGCTACTAAAGCCGCACCTTGTGAATATTTGCATGGAGCACAAAACTTATTAGCAGATTTGGAAAAAGCATTAGAAGGTCGTCAAATAGGTGATAAATTTGATGTTGAGTTAATTAATGCTTATGGTGATTTTAACGATGCACTTGTACAAAATGTTCCAAGAGATGTTTTTGTTGGTGTAGATGAATTAGAAGTTGGTATGCGTTTTTTTGCTGATACTCAGCATGGACCGCTACCGGTGGAAATAACAGCGATTGATGGAGATAATATAACTATCGATGGCAATCATATGTTAGCAGGACAAGATTTGAAGTTTACAGGTGAAGTATTAGCTATCCGTGAAGCAACAGAAGAAGAGATTGCTCATGGACATATTCATGGTGAACATGATCACGATCATGGACATGACGGTTGTGGTTGTGGAGGACACGATCATGAAGAAGATGATGCTCACGGTTGCTGTGGTGGTGGTCACGGTGGTTGTGGTTGTCATTGATTTTTTCGATAACGATTATAATTTTTCTAAAGCGCCATTAGGCGCTTTTTTTGTATAGAGCAAAATTTGTCAATTTTTTGTGAAGTAATTCATAATATTTCTACTGATTATTTTATCTTATTTATTATTCCATCAATAATTCAGTTTTGAATAATAGGAATTGTATTATGTCTTCGCTACCTACAACATTAATGCCCAGAGAAAAACTTTTAAGATTTGGAGTAGAAACCTTAAGTGATGCTGAATTACTAGCGTTATTTTTACGTACAGGTACTCGAAATTTACCTGTTTTACAGTTATCCCAAAAATTATTAAGTGAATTTGGTTCTTTGTATAATGTAATTAATGCAAGTCATAGTGAATTTTGTAAAAAAAATGGATTAGGAACAGTAAAATACACACAATTAAAAGCAGTCATTGAACTTTCACATAGATACCTTAAAGTTAAAATGGCAAACGAAAACTTTCTTTCTTCCCCATCCTTAACACATCATTACTTGGCTAGTCGATTAGCGAATAAAGATCGTGAGATTTTTATGGTAGTTTTTTTAAATAATCAAAATCAGGTGATTACATCTGAAGAAATGTTTGTTGGTACCTATAATTGTGTCGAAGTACATCCACGGGAAGTTGCTAGACGAGCATTACAACATAATGCTGCAGGTTTGATTTTAGCACATAATCATCCATCCGGTATGGCTGAGCCAAGTCAGGCTGATCGCATATTAACTCAAAAAATAGAGCAAGTTTGTGAATTAATTGATATCCGAATTGTTGATCATCTTGTAATAGGTAAAGGAGAATACGTATCTTTTGCCGAACGTGGATGGATTTCATAGACCTTTTTGCTTACAATATGAAAAACTGAATAGAATCTACAAAAACACTTTATGAAACATCAATTAGAATTACTAGAAACAAAAGTTGCATTCCAAGAAATGACCATTGAAGAATTAAATCAGATGGTGGTTAATCTACAATCTGATATCAGTAAACTTAAAGAACAATTAACATTGTTATCGCAAAAACTTCAAGCTACACAAGTATCAAATATTGCTAGCTTGTCTGAAGAGACCCCGCCGCCACATTATTAATATATTACTGTATTTTATAGTGATTCCCTTTTAATTTCTAACTTAAAAATTAATAATAAAGTTAATAAGTCATTACTTAAGGATTAAATCTCTTATAAAACAAATAATTTATTTTACTAATAAAAAACCGGCATATAGCCGGTTTTTGTACACAATGATTTTATAATTACTCAGCTGCTGCTTCTGCTTCTTCTACCGCAGGGCGATCAACTAATTCAATATAAGCCATTGGAGCATTATCTCCATCACGGAAACCACATTTTAGAATGCGTACATAACCGCCAGGACGGGTAGCAAAACGTGGACCTAAATCTGAAAATAATTTTTTCACTGTATCTTTATCACGGATACGAGCAAATGCCAAACGGCGATTAGCTACGCTATCGCTTTTGGCTAGCGTAATTAACGGTTCAACAACACGACGCAACTCTTTTGCTTTAGGCAATGTAGTTTTGATGATTTCATGTTCAACAAGTGAACTAGTCATGTTACGAAACATTGCTTGACGATGGCTGCTATTTCGGTTCAGTTGACGACCACTTTTACGATGGCGCATAACTTTATCCTTCTTATAAATTTTATCTTAGTCTTCAACAATACTTGCCGGTGGCCAATTCTCAAGACGCATGCCTAAAGATAAACCACGAGATGCGAGCACATCCTTAATTTCAGTAAGTGATTTCTTACCAAGATTAGGAGTTTTTAGTAACTCAACTTCAGTACGTTGCACTAAATCACCAATATAATGAACTGCTTCTGCTTTTAAGCAATTAGCAGACCGAACGGTTAATTCCAAATCATCTACTGGACGTAAAAGAATTGGATCGAACTCCGGTTTATCTTCTTTAACTTCTGGTTGACGTACATCACGTAGATCAACGAAAGCTTCAAGTTGTTCAGCCAAAATTGTTGATGCACGACGAATAGACTCTTCAGGATCGATAGTACCATTAGTTTCCATATCGATAACAAGTTTGTCTAAATCTGTACGCTGTTCTACACGAGCAGCATCGACAGAATAAGCGATACGCTCAACAGGACTATAACATGCGTCAACTAACAAACGACCAATTGGTCGATCTTCATCTTCTGACTTGACACGAGCAGAAGCAGGGACATAACCACGTCCTCGTTGTACACGAATACGCATACTAATTGAAGCATTGGCATCAGTAAGATGACAAATTACTAAATCAGGATTAACAATTTCAACATCACCGTCATGAGTGATATCTGATGCAGTAACAGCACCAACTCCTGATTTATTTAAAGTCAGCATAACATCATCTTTATTATGCACTCGAACCGCTAATTTTTTTAAATTAAGCAAAATATCAAGCACATCTTCTTGAACGCCTTCTTTAGTACTGTACTCATGCAGAACACCGTCAATTTCAACTTCGGTTACTGCATGTCCCGGCATAGATGATAATAAAATGCGGCGTAGTGCATTACCTAAAGTATGACCAAAACCACGCTCAAGTGGCTCTAAAGTCACTTTAGCATGAGTTTGACTGTATTGAACAACATCAACTAGGTGAGGTTTTAAAAACTCTGTTACAGAACCCTGCATTATGTCCTCTCTTAAGTGCTAAACTTTACTTAGAGTAAAGTTCGACGATCAAATGTTCGTTGATGTCAGCAGATAAATCTGAACGTTCTGGTAAGCGTTTAAATACACCTTCCATTTTGCTAGCATCAACTTCTAACCATGTTGGTTTTTCACGTTGTTCAGCTAACTCTAAAGCGGCTTTAATACGTGCTTGTTTTTTTGATTTTTCGCGAACACTAATCACATCTTCTGGTGAAACCTGATAAGAAGCAATGTTCACTACCTGACCATTAACAAGAACAGCTTTATGACTAACTAATTGACGAGCTTCAGCACGAGTTGCACCGAATCCCATACGATAAACAACGTTATCTAAACGACGCTCTAAAAGACCAAGTAGGTTTTCCCCGGTATTGCCTTTAATACGCGCTGCGTTTTTGTAATAATTACGGAATTGACGTTCTAAGATTCCATAAATACGTCTAACTTTTTGTTTCTCACGTAACTGAACACCATAATCTGATAAACGCGGTTTACGCGCACCATGTTGTCCAGGAGCTTGTTCTAATTTACATTTACTATCAACCGCTCGGACACCAGATTTAAGGAATAAATCTGTACCTTCACGACGACTTAATTTGAGCTTTGGTCCCAAATATCTTGCCATTTTATTTCTCCAATAATCCTAAACATTCAATGTTTAATAAAATTAAACACGACGTTTCTTTGGTGGACGACAACCGTTATGAGGAATCGGAGTAACATCAGTAATATTAGTGATGCGATAACCCGCTGCATTTAATGCACGAATTGTTGACTCACGACCAGGACCAGGTCCTTTTACCATAACTTCCAGATTCTTAATTCCGTAATCTTTGACGGCTTCAGCACAACGTTCTGCTGCTACTTGAGCTGCAAAAGGTGTTGACTTACGAGAGCCACGGAAACCAGAACCACCAGCGGTTGCCCAACCCAACGCATTACCTTGACGATCGGTAATAGTTACGATTGTATTGTTAAATGATGCATGAATATGAGCTATACCATCAGAAACTTGCTTTTTAACACGTTTACGTGTACGAACAGGTGTCTTTGCCATTTAATTATACCTCAATTATTTCTTGATTGGCTTACGCGGTCCCTTACGGGTACGAGCGTTAGTCTTAGTGCGTTGACCACGAACCGGAAGTCCACGACGGTGACGCATGCCACGATAACAACCAAGGTCTAATAAACGCTTGATACTCATAGTTACTTCACGACGCAAATCACCTTCAACTGTGAATTTAGCGACTTGTTCACGTAACTTTTCAATCTGATCTTCAGATAGTTCTCTGATCTTAACATGTTCTGGAATACCAGCTTCAGCACAAATTGTCTTAGCGCGGGTATTTCCGATACCATAAATTGCTTGTAATGCAATTACAGCATGTTGCTGATCAGGAATGTTAATGCCTGCTATACGGGCCACTATGCACTCCTTTATTGTTAATGTTTAGTAAAATCACTATACTGAAAAGCCCGTTTTCAGGATACTCAAACAGCGATTTTACAAATAAATTTAGGCTGGCTATTCTAGCCAGCTTTACTATACTTTGGCAAGTAAAATATGCAAAAGTTACAACTTCGCGACCAACTAATTAGCCTTGACGTTGTTTATGTTTACCTTCAACGCAAATAACACGAACAATGCCATTACGTTTAATGATTTTACAATTTCTGCATAATTTCTTGACTGAAGCACGAACTTTCATGTTTTTCTCCGTAACTTCTGGCTAACTTATCGGCCGTAGCCTTTAAGATTCGCTTTCTTTAACACTGACTCATAACGATTTGGCATCATTAAAGTCTGTACTTGTGCCATAAAATCCATGATTACAACAACCACAATTAATAAAGAAGTTCCACCAAATTGAACCGGAACTTTCATTGCACTTGTCATAAACATTGGAACCAAACATACAAAAGTAATGTAGATTGCGCCAACCAGCGTTAAACGAGTCATTACTTTGTCGATATATTTAGATGTTTGTTCACCTGGACGGATACCTGGAATAAATGCACCAGATTTTTTTAGCTGATCTGCTGTTTCTCTTGGGTTGAAAACCAACGCCGTATAAAAGAAACAAAAGAAGATAATCGCTGCTGCAAAAAAGATTATATATAATGGTTGGTCATGAGAGAAGTATTGTCCAATAAGAACAATGATATATCTCCACCCTTCACCATCTCCTTGAAACCAAGAAGCCATCATCGATGGTAACATAACAATTGTTGAAGCAAATATTGCAGGGATAACACCCGCCATATTGATCTTTAATGGTAAATGCGTACTTTGTGCCGCGTAAACTCTACGACCTTGTTGACGTTGAGCATAATTAACAACGATACGACGTTGACCACGTTCAACAAACACAACAAAATAAGTCACACCAACCACTAATGCTGCAACGACTAATAATAAAATCGGATGCAATGAACCAGAACGAGCTTGTTCAATCGTTTCATAGATTGCATGAGGAAGACCTGCAACGATACCAGCAAAGATAATGATTGAAATACCATTACCTACACCGCGTTCCGTGATCTGTTCACCCAGCCACATAAGAAACATAGTGCCAGTAACTAAGCTAACCGATGCAATAAAATAGAAAGAAAATCCTGGATCAATGACAACTTGACCATAACCAGGAATATTAGGTAAACCAGTCGCAATACCAACAGCTTGTACCATCGCCAAAGCTAATGTGCCATAACGAGTGTATTGACTAATTTTTTTACGACCTGACTCACCTTCTTTCTTCAATTCTGCAAGTTTAGGGCTAATGGCCGTTAATAATTGCACAATAATTGATGCAGAAATATAAGGCATTATCCCTAAAGCAAAAATTGAAGCACGGCTTAAAGCACCACCAGAGAACATATTGAACATACCAACAATACCATTAGATGATGCTTGTTCTAGTAAGTCCGATAACGCTTTAGTATCAATACCAGGAACCGGAACGTAAGAACCAAGACGGAAAACAATAAGCGCTAAAAGCACAAATAATAAACGTCTTTTAAGCTCGCCGCTACCGCCTCGTGTACTTTGAAAATCTAATCCTGGTTGCTTTGCCATCTTTCTAATTATTCCTCAATTTTTCCGCCAGCAGCTTCAATTGCAGCTTTAGCACCCTTAGTCACTCGAATACCGCGAACAGTTACAGGTTTAGTTACTTCACCAGATAACATAATTTTTGCATATTCGATTTGTGAATTAATCACATTAGCGACTTTTAAGCTATTTAGGTCAACAATATCACCTTCAACTTTCATTAAATCTGAAAGACGAACTTGAGCTGTAACTTGAGCTTTACGTGAGGTAAAACCAAATTTTGGTAAACGACGATATAAAGGCATTTGACCACCTTCAAAGCCACGACGTACGCCGCCACCTGAACGAGATTTTTGACCTTTAACACCACGAGTACCAGTTTTACCTAATCCAGAACCAATGCCTCGACCTACACGTTTAGGTGCATGCTTTGAACCTTCAGCAGGAGATAAAGTATTTAAACGCATTACTATTACTCCTCAACTTTAACCATGTAATAAACTTGGTTTACCATACCGCGAATCGCAGGAGTATCCTCACGTTCAACAGTATGACCAATACGACGTAATCCTAGACCAACTAACGTTGCTTTATGCTTCGGTAGACGACCAATAGAACTACGAGTTTGTGTAATTTTAATTGTTTTTGCCATGGCTAATTACCCCAAAATTTCTTCGACGGTTTTACCACGTTTAGCAGCAACCATTTCTGGTGATTTCATATTTTCTAAGCCATCAATTGTCGCACGAACCACATTAATTGGGTTTGTTGAACCATATGCTTTAGCTAGAACGTTACGAACTCCTGCAACTTCTAAAACAGCGCGCATTGCACCACCAGCGATAATACCAGTACCTTCTGATGCTGGTTGCATATAAACACGAGACCCAGTATGAGCACCTTTAACTGGATGCTGTAAAGTATCGTTATTTAAAGCAACATTAATCATATTACGACGTGCTTTTTCCATTGCTTTTTGGATTGCTGCAGGCACTTCACGTGCTTTACCATATCCAAAACCTACGCGGCCATTACCGTCACCAACTACTGTTAGTGCAGAAAAACTAAAAATACGACCACCTTTTACGGTTTTAGAAACTCGGTTAACTGCGATTAATTTTTCCTGCAGTTCACCAGCTT
The DNA here is from genome assembly GCF_000599985.1 of Gilliamella apicola. Lineage (NCBI taxonomy): Bacteria > Pseudomonadati > Pseudomonadota > Gammaproteobacteria > Orbales > Orbaceae > Gilliamella > Gilliamella apicola. The sequence continues at coordinate 160,644 of NZ_CP007445.1, read as the reverse complement.
GTTTTTCGATGTTTGACATCTTTAACTCCTACCTTAGAACTGTAGGCCAGCTTCGCGAGCAGCATCTGCTAGCGCCTGAACTCGACCATGATATTGGAAACCTGAACGATCAAATGAAACTTCTTTGATATCTTTCGCTAATGCACGTTCTGCAATTGCTTTACCAACTGCTGCCGCTGCATCTTTGTTTCCAGTGTATTTTAAACTTTCACTGATAGCTTTTTCTAGTGTAGAAGCTGCTGCCAGTACTTCTGATCCGTTTGGTGCGATAATCTGCGCATAAATATGACGCGGAGTGCGGTGAACCACCAAGCGAGTTGCAAGTAGTTCATGCATCTTGCGACGCGCTTTAGTTGCACGACGGATACGAGCTGATTTCTTATCCATAGTGTTACCTTACTTTTTCTTAGCTTCTTTAGTACGCACAACTTCATCTGCGTAACGAACACCTTTACCTTTATAAGGTTCAGGACGACGATAAGCACGGATATCTGCTGCAACTTGTCCAATTAACTGTTTATCAGCACTTGTTAGTACGATTTCAGTTTGTGAAGGACATTCAGCTTTTACGCCAGCTGGTAATTCATGTTCAATTGGATGAGAATATCCAAGAGATAAACCAATCGCATTACCTTTAACTTGTGCACGATAGCCGACACCAACTAACTGAAGTTTTTTAGTAAAACCTTCAGTAACACCAATAACCATTGAATTAACCAATGCACGTGCAGTTCCAGCCTGAGCCCAAGCATCTGCAAAGCCATCACGAGGACCAAATTTAATTTGACCTTCTTCTTGATTAATTACAACAGCATCATTTATTGTGCGAGATAACTCGCCATTTTTACCTTTAATCGTAATTACCTGACCATTGAGTTTTACCTCTACGCCAGCAGGAACAACGACAGGTGCTTTTGCAACACGAGACATTTTTTTCTCCCTTACGCTACGTAGCAGATAATTTCACCACCAAGACCTGCTTGGCGTGCTGCACGATCAGTCATAACACCTTTAGAAGTAGAAACAACTGCGATACCTAGTCCGGCCATAACTTTTGGCAATTCATCTTTACGTTTATAAATACGTAAACCTGGACGGCTAACACGTTTAATACTTTCTACAACAGCTTTACCTTGGAAATATTTTAAAGTAATTTCCAATTCTGGCTTAGTGTCACCAATAATTTTAAAGTCCCCGATATAACCTTCTTCTTTTAGCACATTGGCAATTGCCACTTTTAGCTTAGAGGAAGGCATGGTGACTGCAACTTTATTCGCAGCTTGACCGTTACGAATACGGGTCAACATATCTGCTATAGGATCTTGCATGCTCATCTATAACACTCCCCTGATTACCAACTTGCCTTTTTAAGACCAGGAATCTCACCACGCATGGCTGATTCACGAACCTTAATACGGCTTAAACCAAACTTACGAAGGACGCCATGAGGACGACCAGTTTGACGACAACGACGACGTTGACGTGATGGACTAGAATCACGAGGAAGCGTTTGCAATTTAAGCACTGCATTCCAACGATCTTCATCTGATGCATTAAGATCAGAGATAATCGCTTTTAATTCTTGACGCTTTGCAAAATATTTTTCTGCTAGCTTTACGCGTTTTTTGTCGCGTTCAATCATTGATTGTTTAGCCATTATGCCCTACCTTACTTACGAAATGGGAAGTTAAAGGCAGATAATAAAGCTCGGCCTTCTTCATCTGATTGTGCAGTAGTAGTGATAGTAATATCTAAACCACGAACACGATCAACTTTATCATAATCGATTTCAGGGAAAACGATTTGTTCACGAACACCCATGCTATAGTTACCACGACCATCGAAAGATTTTGCGCTTAAACCACGAAAATCTCGAGTACGAGGAAGAGCAATATAAACTAGACGTTCAAAAAATTCCCACATGCGTTCGCCACGTAAAGTGACTTTACAACCAATAGGATACCCTTGACGGATTTTAAAACCAGCAACTGATTTGCGTGCTTTAGTGACTAGTGGTTTTTGACCACTGATTGCAGCTAAATCTGCAACAGCATTATCTAATAATTTTTTATCAGTAATTGCTTCACCCACACCCATATTCAAGGTGATCTTTTCGATCCGAGGGACTTGCATGACAGATTTGTAGCCAAACTGTTCTTGCAGTTTATTTACTACCTGTGCTTTGTAGTAATCATGCAGTTTCGCCATCGTACACTCCAAATTACTTATTTGATTAATTCATTAGTAGACTTATAAAAACGGACTTTTTTGCCATCTTCAATACGAAAGCCTACGCGATCTGCTTTGCCTGTAGCTGGGTTGAAAATTGCTACGTTAGAAACATTAATAGCTGCTTCTTTCTCAACAATTCCACCATCTTGATTTAATGCAGGTACAGGTTTTTGGTGTTTTTTCACCAAATTAATACCTTCAACAATCACTTTGCCAGTAGACAAAACGCTTCTTACTTTACCGCGTTTACCTTTATCTTTACCAGTTAACACGATAACTTCATCTTCTCGACGGATTTTCGCTGCCATTACCCGCTCCTTACAGTACTTCTGGTGCTAATGAAATGATCTTCATAAACTTCTCAGAACGAAGTTCACGAGTGACCGGTCCAAAAATACGCGTACCAATCGGTTGCTCACTGTTATTATTTAAAATAACACAAGCATTACGATCGAAACGAATGACAGATCCATCAGGGCGACGAACACCTTTTCTAGTGCGCACTACCACAGCTTTAAGAACATCACCTTTCTTAACTTTACCACGTGGAATTGCTTCTTTGATAGTAACTTTGATGATATCACCTACCGCTGCATAACGACGGTGCGATCCACCGAGAACCTTGATACACATTACGCTACGTGCGCCAGAGTTATCGGCAACATCTAGCCTAGTCTGTTCTTGGATCATTTTAATGCTCCGTATAAATTAATTATTGTCTAATCTACCTTCATCCACCTCAACTTCCATGGATAAGAATAGACAACCAAAAACCCACATATGTGAGGGCGCATAGTATAACACCACTCAAATAAAATGGATAGCATAAAATAAACGGCCGTCGAGCCGTTTATTATATTATGTGCAGTTTTTAATCAAATAGATTAGCTAACCGCTTTTTCAACGATTCGAACAAGAGTCCAAGATTTGGTTTTTGATAATGGACGACACTCTTTAATTTCTACAGTATCACCAATACCACACTCGTTGTTTTCATCATGTACATGCAATTTAGTCGTACGTTTAATGAACTTACCATATAACGGATGCTTCACTTTACGTTCAATAGCTACAGTAATAGATTTATCCATTTTGTCGCTAATAACACGACCTTGCTGAGTACGAATTTTTACTTCAGTAGTCATATTACGCACCCGCCTTCTCAGTTAATAACGTTTTAACTCGTGCAATATTACGACGCACTTGTTTTAACATATGAGTCTGTTTCAACTGACCCCCAGATAATTGCATACGTAAGTTAAATTGCTCACGTAATAAATTAAGAAGTTCAGTATTTAACTCTTCAACGCTTTTTTCGCGTAGCTCTTTTGCTTTCATTTACATCACCGTCTTAATCACAAAGGTGGTTTTAATTGGCAGTTTTGCAGCTGCCAACGCAAATGCTTCACGAGCAACTTCTTCCGGTACTCCGTCCATTTCATAAAGGACTTTACCTGGTTGAATCTGTGCAACCCAGTATTCAACGTTACCCTTACCTTTACCCATACGCACTTCAAGTGGTTTTTCAGTAATTGGTTTATCAGGGAAAACTCGAATCCAGATTTTACCTTGACGCTTAACTGCACGAGTCATTGCACGACGTGCCGCTTCGATCTGGCGCGCAGTCAAACGACCACGACCCACAGCCTTAAGACCGAATGTACCGAAACTGACGTCAGTACTTACAGCAAGACCACGATTGCGGCCCTTGTGCACTTTACGGAATTTTGTACGCTTTGGTTGTAACATCAGCGACGCTCCTTATTGTTTTCGGCCTTTGCGCTGCTTTTTCGGTTGAGCAGCAGGTTGTTTCTCTGCTTGTTCAACGGCAGCCATACCACCAAGGATCTCACCTTTGAAGATCCACACTTTAACACCAATAATACCATAGGTTGTTAATGCTTCAGACAAACCATAGTCGATGTCAGCACGTAATGTATGTAAAGGTACTCGACCTTCACGATACCATTCACTACGAGCGATTTCAGCGCCGCCTAAACGACCACTTACTTCAACTTTGATACCTTTAGCACCCGCTTTCATTGCGTTTTGAACCGCACGTTTCATAGCTCGGCGGAACATAACACGGCGTTCTAACTGAGAAGTAATGCTGTCAGCAACTAATTTAGCATCAAGTTCAGGTTTACGAACTTCGGCAATATTAATTTGTACTGCAACATCACGTTTTTCTCTCTTGTCTTTATATTTATTGACAATAGAAGCTACGGCATTACGTAATTTTTCAACGTCCTCACCTTTTTTACCAATCACAATACCTGGACGAGCAGTGTGAATAGTAATGCGAACGTTAGTTTCTGCTGAACGATCGATTACAATCTTAGAGATTGATGCTTGTGCTAATTCTTTGTTCAAGAATTCACGCACTCTAAAATCACTTTCTAAATTATCAGCGAATGTCTTTGTACCCGAATACCATGTAGATGTCCAAGGCTTGACGATGCCTAGTCGGATACCATTTGGATTTACTTTTTGACCCATTGCTATTCTCCAGCCTAGCGATCTGAGACGATCACGGTGATGTGACTCGTACGCTTCAAAATTCGATCTGCACGACCTTTCGCACGAGGCATAATACGCTTCATGGTTGGGCCTTCATCTACGAAAATTTTCGCAACTTTTAGATCATCAATATCAGCACCATCGTTATGCTCTGCATTAGCAATAGCAGATTCTAATACTTTTTTAACAAGTACAGCCGCTTTTTTATTGGTGTACGTTAAAATATCAAGTGCCTGAGACACATTCTTACCGCGAATAAGATCTGCAACTAAGCGAACTTTTTGCGCAGAAGAACGAGCGTGGCGATACTTTGCAATTGTTTCCATCTCTTTCTCCTACTTATTTCTTCTTAGCTTTCTTATCAGCCGCGTGGCCGCGATAAGTACGAGTCGGCGCGAATTCACCCAATTTATGACCAACCATTTCGTCGGAAACATAAACTGGAACGTGCTGACGACCATTATGGACAGCGATGGTCAAACCGATCATATTAGGAAAGATCGTTGAACGACGGGACCAAGTACGAATTGGTTTCTTGTCCCCGCTTTCCACCGCTTTCTCTACCTTCTTCAGCAAGTGTAGGTCAATAAAAGGACCCTTCTTGAGAGAACGTGGCATAGCTAATCCTCTATATTAATTATTTCTTATTGCGACGGCGAACAATATACTTATCAGTACGTTTGTTGCTACGCGTTTTCAATCCTTTGGCTTTTTGACCCCATGGAGACACAGGATGTTTACCAAAGTTACGACCTTCACCACCACCATGTGGATGGTCTACCGGGTTCATTGCTGTACCACGAACAGTAGGACGAACACCACGCCAACGCGCTGCACCCGCTTTACCTAATACGCGAAGCATATGTTCTGAGTTACCAACTTCACCAATGGTGGCACGGCAATCAGATAACACTTTACGCATTTCACCTGAACGTAGACGTAATGTTACATAAGCACCATCACGCGCAACGATTTGAACATAACTACCAGCAGAGCGAGCAAGTTGTCCGCCTTTACCTGGTTTCATTTCAATATTATGCACGGTAGAACCGACTGGAATATTACGCATCGGTAAACAGTTACCTGTTTTAATTGATGCATCAACACCAGATTGGATCTGATCACCTGCTTTTAAGCCTTTAGGCGCTAAAATATAACGACGTTCACCGTCCTTATATAAAACCAATGCAATATTTGCACTACGGTTTGGATCATATTCCAAACGTTCAACAACTGCTGGAATACCATCTTTATTACGCTTAAAGTCAACAATACGATAATGTTGTTTATGACCACCACCGATATGACGGGTAGTGATACGACCATTATTATTGCGACCACCAGTTTTGCTTTTTGAATCAAGCAACGGTGCATAAGGCTTACCTTTATGCAACTCTGGGTTAACCACTTTAACAACGTGGCGACGACCCGGAGATGTAGGTTTACACTTAACAACTGCCATTGTTCTTACTCCTCCGAATTACTCAGCGACGCCAGCAAGGTCTAAATTTTGACCTTCTGCTAAAGTAACGTAAGCTTTTTTCCAGTCGCTACGGCGACCGATTTGTTGACCACGACGTTTAACTTTGCCTTTAACAACAAGTGTATTAACGCCATCTACTTTAACTTCAAATAGTTGTTCAACTGCGGCTTTAATCTCTCTCTTAGTAGCATCTTTAGCAACTTTCAATACTAATGTATTTGTTTTTTCCATTGAAATAGATGCTTTTTCAGAAATATGTGGTGCTCGCAGGACTTTAAGCAGACGCTCTTCACGAATCATGCTAACATCTCCTCTACTTGTTTAACAGCATCAACAGTGATAACCACTTTGTCAAATGCAATCAAACTAACTGGATCAATACCTGCCACATCACGCACATCAACTTTATGTAAGTTACGTGCTGCTAAGAAAAGATTTTCATCAACATCAGATGTAATAATAAGAACATCATTAAGATTCATATCATTTAATTTCTGAGTTAATAATTTAGTCTTAGGTGCTTCAACAGTGAATGTTTCAACCACAACTAAACGTTCTTGACGCACTAATTCAGAGAAAATGCTCTTTAATGCACCACGATACATTTTACGGTTAACTTTTTGGCTATGATCTTGTGGTTTTGCTGCAAATGTCACACCACCACTACGCCAGATTGGGCTCTTAATAGAACCTGAACGAGCACGACCTGTGCCTTTTTGACGCCATGGTTTTTTACCTGAACCAGCGATTTCTGCACGAGTTTTTTGTGCGCGAGAGCCTTGACGAGCAGCAGATGCATAAGCAACAACTACTTGGTGAACTAACGCTTCATTAAACTCACGTCCGAAGGTAGTTTCGGAAACAGAAAGCGCTTGCGCGTCTTTTACTACTAATTCCATCTCTATCTCCTCGACGTTAAGCCTTGATTGCCGGTTTAACAATTACGTCACTATTGATTGCGCCTGGAACAGCACCTTTAATTAATAAAAGGTTACGTTCTGCATCAACACGCACAATATCTAGGTTTTGAACAGTTACACGTTCATTACCTAAGTGACCTGCCATTTTACGACCTTTGAACACTTTACCTGGAGTTTGGTTTTGACCGATAGAGCCATGACCACGGTGTGCCAAAGAGTTACCATGAGTTGCATCTTGAGTACGGAAATTCCAGCGTTTAGTTACACCAGCATAACCTTTACCTTTAGATGTTCCAGTAACATCAACTTTTTTAACGTCAGTGAAAATATCAACGTTAATACTTTGACCTACAGTAAATTCGCCTTCTTCAAAACGGAATTCCCATAGACCACGACCAGCTTCAACGCCAGCCTTAGCGAAATGACCTGCTTCAGGTTTATTTACGCGGCTTGCTTTTTTGCTGCCAGTAGTAACCTGAATAGCTTGATAACCATCATTCTCAAGAGTTTTAACTTGAGTAACGCGGTTGCTTTGAACTTCTACTACGGTGACGGGAATAGAAACACCTTCTTCAGTGAAGATTCGTGTCATTCCCACTTTACGACCGATTAAACCAATCATTGTTTCGACCTCTCAATCATTCAGCTTAGGATTAACCTAAACTGATCTGCACATCAACACCGGCAGCAAGATCTAGACGCATTAAGGCATCAACTGTTTTTTCAGTTGGCTCAACAATATCAACTAGACGTTTATGAGTGCGAATCTCATATTGATCTCGCGCATCTTTATTTACGTGCGGAGAAATCAATACAGTGAAACGCTCTTTGCGTGTCGGTAATGGAATAGGACCACGAACTTGCGCACCAGTGCGCTTCGCAGTTTCTACAATTTCAGCAGTTGATTGATCAATCAAACGATGATCAAACGCTTTTAACCGGATACGGATTCTTTGGTTCGACATGAGACCAGAGCTCCATTATTTAAAAGTTATAACAAAAGATTACTCCTCCTACCCTGTTTCGATTGACAGGAGAGTGTAATCCGTTCTTTTCGTAACCCCCAAATCGGGAGTATTGTTGATATAATTCAATATATTACATATTAACTATATCTTTATACGCATTTGCTGTTGAAAATTCAACAAACAAAGTGCGTCAATTATACGTAAATTATAAACGAATGCAAGGAGTAATTAATAAAGTATAAAGATAATTATTTAACTTACAAACATTTTTTAAATAATAGGTATAATTATGGGTTTTGACGCTTGAAGAATGAATTTAATTACAATGTATCATTCTTCAAACATCTTTTTTCAGAATAGATTATTTAATGTTGCAATAATTTTTTGCTATTTCTGAAGCTAATTTAGCATTATTGAATACTAGATTGATATTTGCTTCTAAACTATCACCGCCCGTTAATTCAACAACTTTCGCTAATAAGAATGGTGTAGTTTCTTTACCTTTAATGTCTTGTTCTATTGATTCTTGTAATGCCTGTTCAATAGCTTGTGAAATGACCTTTTCTTCCATCGCATATTGCTCTGGTATAGGATTAGCTATAACTACCCCACCATTTAAACCTAAATTCCATTTAACTTTAATCATTTCTGCAATTTGCTGTGCAGTGTCTAGTTTAACACTAACATCAAAAGGACTTGTACGACTAAAAAATGAAGGTAATTTTTCGGTTTGATATCCCACAACAGGGACACCAAACGTTTCAAGATATTCCATTGTTAACCCCAAATCTAAAATTGATTTAGCGCCAGCACAAACCACTGCAACACTTGTATTAGACAATTCTTGCAGATCGGCTGAAATATCAAATGTGTGTTCAGCACCTCGATGAACACCACCCAGTCCACCTGTTGCAAAAACACGAATACCAGCTAACTCAGCAATTATCATCGTTGCTGCAACTGTTGTTGCTCCATTTTGTTTATTAGCTACAACAACAGGCAGATCCCGACGACTTACTTTTGTTACATTTAATCCTTGCTTTCCTAAAATAGTAATTTCTTCTTCTGATAAGCCAGCCTTTAATCGCCCGTTAATGACTGCAATTGTGGCTGGAACTGCACCATTTTGTCGAACTATTTCTTCTACTTTTAAAGCTGTCTCAACATTTTGTGGATAAGGCATACCATGAGAAATGATTGTTGATTCTAAAGCAACAACAGGTTGATTATTCTCAAGGGCTTTTTTTACTTCTGGAGAAAGATCTAAGTATTGATTATAAATAGGCACTTCGTTCATGAAAAGGACTCCAATATATTTTGTACACAATTAATAGATAAATTAGGATTATTGGTAAACTCTGAGGATAATGTTAAAGAAGAACAAGCTTGACCAAATCGAATACTTTCATAAAAATTCATATTATCTAAATAGCCATGTATAAGCCCTGCTAACATCGCATCACCGGCACCAGTAACACTAACAATTTTTGTCGGAATAGAAACAGACCAACCTCGCTCACCATTTATTTCGCTATAATAAACACCATCAGCACCAACACTAATAGCAATGCGTTTTACACCTTGTTCATGAAACCAATCAACAATTTTAGGAATATCTTGGTTGGAATGAATTTTCATACCACTTAAAATTTCAGCTTCTAAACGATTAGGTTTTAAAGTGTGGATATATGATAACCAATCTTTAATTTTATGAGATTTAAAAGCAGAAACTGTATCAACAAAAATAGGTACCGACCCAGCATGACTAAATAACCATGCCAATGCATCTTCCTGTAAATTACAATCGATAACGAGTAATTTTGCATGATAAATGAGTTGTTGAGAGTCTTTTAATAAATTGGGGGTTAATTTATCAATAATATCCATATCATTAATCGCTAACAGCATTTCACCAGATTCATCTAATAAAGAAAGGTATGTTGAAGTACTATCACCTTTTATAATATGACAGTTATCCATATTAACACCCGCTTTTCGCGTATGTTCAATAAGTTGTGCACCATAAAAATCATCACCGATTGTCGAAATAAGATAAGTATCTCGATCTAAAAGGGCTAAATTTTCTGCTATATTTCGTCCAACGCCTCCCGGAGTACATCGAATTTTTCCAGGATTAGAATCACCATAAACTAATTTTTTATTTGAATACCCAGTAACATCCATATTACTAGAACCTACGACAACAATATGATTATTCTCAGACAAAAGATAACCTTTACCTTTGATATAACCTTTTTGCGTTAAAGTCATGATGTAACCAGCAACACTAGATCGTGTGATACCAAGCATATCGGCTATTGCATTTTGTTGAATAAAAGGATTATCACGGATTATGGTGAGGATCTGTTTTTCTCGATAATTCATAAACATTTGTTTATTTACCAGCATATGTCTATTGTCGAAATATAACAGAATAAAGATAGGTTTAAAAGTTATCAATTTAAATCAATAACAAAAATGTGACAACAATCACAATAATAAGGAAAGAAAAGCACTTTGCAACGATTAAATCAAATTATGATAAATAAAACCGCCATTATGGCGGTCTGTTTAATGATCTTCTTTGGCATGATTTAAACTATATCTTGGAATTTCAACTTCAAGATCTTCATCTGTAACTCGAGCTTGGCAACTTAATCGACTATGAGGCTCTACTCCCCAAGCTTTATCAAGCATATCATCTTCTTGCTCATCACTTTCTTCTAGCGAATCAAAACCTTTACGAACAATACAGTGGCACGTTGAACATGCACAAGACATTTCACATGCATGTTCAATTTCAATATCATTACGAAGTGCAACTTCTAAAATAGTTTCACCTTCTTCAGCTTCAACTATTTTGCCTTCAGGACAAAGATCAGCATTAGGTAAAAATGTAATTTTGGGCATAATAATCTCGTTTGTTAAATATCATCAACTTTATGGCCAGTTAAGGCTTGACGAATTGATCTATCCATACGTTTAGCAGCAAACTCTTGTGTCATATTATCAACAATCTTAATATGCTTTTTGATAGCATCACTATCATCTAATTCACTTACTGCTTGTAACTGATGCTTAGCGATTAAAATCTGATTAAGTTGTTGCTCATTTAATAGATCAGCATCTTTATCTAAAGCACTTTGTAAGCTTTCTAGTACTCTAGCTGCTTCAACCTTTTGTTCGGCAAGCATTCTTACTTGTTTATCTTGCTGGGCATAATTGATTGAATCCTGAATCATGTTAGCAATTTCATTATCCGTTAGACCATAAGATGGCTTAACTTGAATCGCAGCTTCAACACCTGTTGATTTTTCCATTGCAGTAACATTTAATAAACCATCAGCATCGACTTGAAAAGTAACACGAATATGCGCTCCGCCAGCAGGCATAGGAGGAATACCTCTTAGCGTAAAACGAGCCAACGATCGGCAATCTACAACACTTTCACGCTCGCCTTGTAACACATGAATCATCATAGCTGTTTGACCATCTTTAAATGTGGTAAATTCTTGAGCTCTGGCACATGGTATTGTGCTATTACGAGGGATGATTTTTTCCACTAATTCCCCCATTGTCTCTATTCCTAAAGATAAAGGAATGACATCAAGCAATAACATATCTGAATCGGGCTTATTACCAACCAGGATATCAGCTTGTATTGCCGCACCAATAGCAACAACTTTATCAGGATCAATGGAAGTTAAAGGCTCTTTTCTAAAAAAATCACCCACTAATTGTCTGACTAAAGGGACACGAGTTGAGCCACCGACCATGACAACTTCAACCATTTCATCAATATTGATTTCAGCATCTCTTAATGCTCGGCGACAAACCGCCAAAGTTCGTTTAACTAAAGGTTCAATTAAGTCTTGAAATTGTTGACGCGTTATAGTTAAAGATTGCCCTTCTATGTTGGCTAAAGCTAAGTCTTGCTGACTTAATGCTACTTTTATTTTAACTGTTTCATCAATAATTTTTTGGTTTATATAGGGATCAGTATTATTTTCTAAACCTAATTGATTTTTTAAATAATCAGCAAGCAATCGGTCAAAATCATCACCTCCTAGTGCTGAATCACCACCGGTTGCTAAAACTTCAAATACCCCTTTATGTAGACGCAAAATAGAAATATCAAATGTACCGCCACCTAAATCATAAACTGCAATAACGCCTTCTTTGCCAGTATCTAAACCATAAGCGATAGCAGCAGCAGTTGGTTCATTTAATAATCTTAAAACATGCAGCCCAGCTAATTTAGCCGCATCTTTAGTTGCTTGCCGTTGCGCATCATCAAAATAGGCTGGCACTGTGATTACAGCACCATCAACTTCACCACCTAAACTCTGTTTTGCACGTTGAGCTAAGGCGATCAAAATTTCCGAGGAGACTTGTATTGGGTTAACTTGATTATTAGGCAAATTCAATAATGGAACACCATTATCCGTTTGTGAAAAAGTATAAGGAAAATGTACAGCCTCAATATCAGATAAGTTTCTACCCATTAACCGTTTAACAGAACTCACCGTGTTTTGAGGATCATTTACAGCATTAGATTTTGCATGCTTACCAACGGTAATAACAAGATTATCATCAACATCTAAGCCGTAATAAACTACTGAAGGTAATAGAAAATCATTATCCAAATCTGGTAGCACTTCGGTTTGTCCGCTACGCACAGTAGCAACTAGTGAATTAGTTGTCCCCAAATCAATTCCCACAGCTAAACGGCGCTGATGAGGTTCAGGAGTTTGTCCAGGTTCACTAATTTGTAATAATACCATTTGAATTGTCTCTAATTGATATATGCTTAACTAAAATTATAAAGCATATTGTTTTTCTTGTAACTTTTCGATTTGTTCTATCAATCTAGTTAAATAGCGGATTTTAAAGATTTGATTAAGGGCTGCTTCCCAATCTTGTTTGTTAATAAATTCTAATAATTGTTTATAAACATCACGTTGACGCGCAAAAACTTCCGAATGAAAGTCATCTAATATAACAAAATTATCCTGACTTTCAATATCTTCTAATTTTTCACGTAAAACAAATTGTTCCATTAAAAAATCAGCATCATGTATAATATTTTGCTCAGTTGCCGCATCAAAACCCTTTAGAGACAATAGATGTTCAGCAGCTTTAATGGGATTTTTCAGTGTATGATAACCGTCATTAATCATTGCTGATTTTTGTACCATCACCATTTTATCGTTATCATTAGCAGTGGCAAAATTATCTGGATGATATTGTCTTTGTAATTGTTGATAATTCGCTGTTAGTAACGAAACATCTACTGGTAGCTGAACAGGTAAATCAAATAGTTCAAAGTAATTAGGCATGTTCATTACCCCAATTACACATTAAAGCTTTCACCGCAGCCACATTCATTCTGCGCATTGGGATTATTAAATTTAAAACCTTCGTTTAATCCTTCTTTAACAAAATCCAGTTCGGTACCATCGATATAAACCAAACTTTTTTTATCAACAATGACTTTAACATTTTTATCTTCAAACACACTATCATCATCGTTAATAATATCAGCAAACTCTAAAACATATGCCATACCAGAGCAACCTGATGTTTTAACGCCTAACCTCAGCCCTACCCCTTTTCCGCGATTAGCAAGAAAAGCCTGAACACGATTAGCCGCGCTATTTGTTAGTGTAATTGCCATTAACTTTGACCTTTTTTAGTTTTATAGTCATCAATTGCTGCTTTAATTGCGTCTTCCGCTAAAAGCGAACAGTGAATTTTAACAGGTGGTAACTCAAGCTCTTTGGCAATATCTGTATTTTTAATTGCTTGGGCTTCATCTAAAGATTTACCTTTAATCCATTCAGTAACTAAAGAGCTTGATGCAATTGCACTACCACAACCATAAGTTTTAAATTTAGCATCTTCTATTATACCGTCATCATTTACTTTGATTTGTAAACGCATAACATCACCACATGCCGGTGCGCCAACCATGCCACTACCAACATTAGGATCATTTTGATCAAAAGAACCAACATTACGAGGGTTTTCATAGTGATCAACTACTTTTTCACTGTATGCCATAATTTACTCCTAATTTTAATGGGCTGACCATTTGATTTTACTTAGATCAACACCATCTTTGAACATTTCCCAAAGTGGAGATAATTCCCTTAATTTACCAATAGAATCTTTAATTAGTTTAATAACATAATCCACTTCTTCTTCAGTACTAAATCGACCAAATGAGAATCGAATTGAGCTATGTGCAAGTTCATCATTAAGGCCAAGTGCTCGTAATACATAAGATGGCTCTAAACTTGCAGATGTACATGCTGAACCTGATGATACTGCTAAATCTTTTAAAGCCATCATAAGTGATTCACCTTCAATATAAGCAAAGCTTACATTTAATATATTAGGGACACTATGTTCTAAAGAACCATTAAGATAAACTTCTTCGATATCTTTTAAGCCATTCCATAAGCGATTTTTTAACGCTAATAACCGTGGCATTTCAGTTGCCATTTCTTCTTTAGCTATACGATATGCTTCGCCCATACCAACGATTTGATGCACTGGCAACGTACCAGAACGCATACCGCGCTCATGACCACCACCATGCATTTGCGCTTCAATACGAACACGAGGTTTACGTCTAACATAAAGTCCACCAATCCCTTTAGGTCCATAAATTTTATGTCCAGAAAAAGACATAAGATCAACTTTTAATTTAGACAGATCAATGGCTAATTTACCGACGCTTTGGGTTGCGTCAACATGAAAAACAATACCTCTTTCACGACACATTTCACCAATTTTTTCAATGTTTTGAATGACACCAGTCTCATTATTAACATGCATAATTGAGACAACAGTTGTATCACTGCGCATTGCCGCTACAAGCTTATCTAAATCCAATATTCCATTGGATTCAGGAGCCAAATAAGTCACTTCATAACCTTCACGTTCAAGTTGCCGACAGGTATCAAGTACCGCTTTATGTTCCGTTTTACAAGTAATAATATGTTTACCTTTAGCTTTATTAAAATGAGCTGCACCTTTAATAGCTAAGTTATCAGCTTCCGTTGCTCCAGAAGTAAACACAATTTCTCGGGAATCGGCACCAATAAGATCTGCGATTTGATTTCGAGCAATATCAACCGCTTCTTCGGCTTGCCAACCAAATTTATGAGAACGAGATGCTGGATTACCAAAAATACCATTAGGTGTTAAATACTGCATCATTTTTTCAGCAACTCTAGGATCAACTGGCGTTGTAGCAGCGTAATCCATATAAATAGGTAATTTCATTAATTACTCCCAATTACAAATTCTGTGTTTTATTTTTTAATTAATGCTGACGTGTTGTATATTGCTTTGTCGATTAGCTACAGCTTTTACTTCATTATTATTGACTAATTCGCTGAGTGTAATGCTGGTTAGAAAATCTTCAATTCGCTCACTTAAATCATTCCATAATGTATGAGTTAGACATCTAACACCACCTTGACAGCCATCTTGACCGTGGCACTTAGTTGCATGTACCGTCTCATCAACGGCTTTTACAATTGAGCTAATCGCAATTTGATCCATTGCTCGACTCAGCACATAACCCCCACCAGGGCCTCTAACACTGGTTACTAAACCATTTTTTCGTAACCGCGCAAATAATTGTTCAAGATAAGAAAGCGAGATTTCTTGACGTTCTGAAATATCGGCAAGTGATACTGGTCCTGAGTCAGAATGTAATGCTACATCCAACATTGCAGTTACGGCGTATCTTCCTTTTGATGTCAATTTCATTAATCATCCCCCTATGTGTTATAATAATTATTGTATATATCCTTTTATTTTAGTCAAGTATTTAGTTGACTATTTTAGTGGGAATTATTGCCTCATCAGTTCATCATCGACGAAACACGATAAAATATGCTAATCTAGATATGTAAATTCACATGGAGGCTTAAGGATGAAACTGGTATCACGTTACTTATTGGTAATAAGTTTAGTATTTACAAGTAACGCTTTCGCAAATAATTCTCAAAAAATGTTGCGAGAAAATTATCAAAAATGGATTAACTCTTATCAATCGTTAAGTTTTCAAGAACAAAAAGCATTACTTGCAACCATAAAAAATTATCCATTATATCCTTACGCTGCTGTGCAATTTTTTCAAAAAAATATAAAAGTTGTCTCCCCTGATGTAGTTAGCGATTTTGTAAAGAAAAATCAGGATTTTCCTTTAACAAACTCTTTAACACAATCCTATTTGAAAGAGTTAACAAATCGCCAAGATTGGAATTCAATAATTTCATTCCCTAAAGATAATTCAATACCTTCTAATTGCCGCTATCAATATGCCTTACTCAAGAAAAAAGGGGATGAATCAGTTTTTAAAGATGTAGAAACACTTTGGATGACAGGAAAAGATCTTTCTTCTGCATGTGATCCATTACTTAATGCTTGGGCTAAAGCTGGTAAACGAACAAACAATTTAATATTGTCACGTATTGAATTGGCAGTTGAAGCGAATAATTTAAAATTAGCTCGGTATCTAGCAAATCTATTAGATGAAAATAACAAAATAATCAAAAGTAATTTACTAGACTTATTCGATAATCCAAGAAAATTAGAAGATTTTTCAAAAAATATCAAAGTGAGTTCTTTCACTAAAAAAATTACTTTAGCATCATTTTCTCGTTTAACTAAAGTCGACATAGAATTAGCTGAGACCTTATTGCCACAATTAATCAAACAGCAAAAATTAAATGAAAACGAGCAAAGTTTATTGCAAAAAAGTTTAGCAAGCCGTTATTTCAGTGATTCAGTTACTTATGAACAAATTAAATGGCGAGATAATTATATTGCTAAAAGCCATGATTCATCTTTGGTTGAAAAACGTATTCGTTTAGCTATTGATGAAAATAATTACAAGGATATTGCTTATTGGTTAGCACAACTAACACCAGAAGATCAATTAAAAGAAGATTGGCAATATTGGAAAGCACGAGTGTTATTAAAAAATAATCGAAAAAAAGAAGCTAATAGTATTCTACAAACACTCACAACTAAACGTGGTTTTTATGGTATGATCAGTGCACAAACACTGAATCAACATTATTCTCTTAATAATCAATCAAAAAAAATTACTCATACCGAAATTTCAGCATTAAAGTCTAACTTTGATGATAAACCATTTGTGAAAAGAATTAATGAATTACGTAGTTTAGGAATGTTGCCAGAATCAAGCAGAGAATGGCGATATATGCTCAATAGTCAAGTGGATAGTAATGAATATATAAAATTGGCTCAATATGCTTTACATAAAGATTGGGGTGATCTAAGTATTCAAGCAACTATTGTAGGCAAATTATGGAATAACTGGACAGAACGCTTGCCCATCATGTACCAAGACTTATACCATGATGCCCTAAAAGATAAAGCTATTCCTCTTTCTTATGCTTTAGCTATTTCGCGTCAAGAAAGTGCGCTTGATACCACGGTACAATCTTCAGCGGGAGCTAGAGGATTGATGCAATTGATGCCTGCAACCGCTAAAGAAACAGCTAAAAAAATGGGCCTACTTACTTATACTTCATCAACACAACTGTTCGATCCTAAAATCAACATACAATTGGGTAGTTACTTTTTAAATTCAGTTTATCTACAAAATAATAATAATCGAATATTATCTTCGGCAGCTTATAATGCTGGACCTAATCGCGTTAAACGTTGGTTAAAAGAGAGTGGTGGAAAACTTGACGCCGTTGCTTTTATTGATAGTATTCCATTTACTGAAACACGTAATTACGTGAAAAGTGTTTTAGTTTATGACTATATCTATCAAATAATCTTAGATAAAAAAAATCCACATATTTTGACTCAGCATGAATTTAATAAACAATATTAATGGTGACTATAATGAAAACTAACGAATGGCAACAAACCGTTAAGCTATTACACCAAGCCTTTAATGACGGTTATTCACTTGATATATTAAAGTTATTAATGACAGCTGATGAACGCGATGCACTGATAACTCGAGTGAAAATTGTACATTCATTACTTGACGGTTCAATCAACCAAAGGCAACTAAAAGATCAACTAAAAATAGGTATTGCAACAGTAACTCGAGGTTCAAATAGTCTTAAAGAAGCAACACCTGAATTTAAAAAATGGTTAGAAAACATTCTGTTAAGCTCAGATAACAAAAACATTAACTAGTATCTATTCAATATACTTGTAACAATCAGAATTATAAATTTTGTTGGATATTAACTTCAGTTTCTGTAACAACCGGCACACAGTAATCACATTCCATAGTCTTAATATCTTTAACAGAGGCGACAGTATCATCATGAAGATTATGGTGAATTTCGATTAAACAGCTGGAACTACGCAACCGAACTTTTAGAGCTGGCATTGCAGCTAAATGTACTTGAGAAATAAAATCGCTAAAGTTATCTGGTGAACCAATATATTTAAAGCATAAATATAATCCACCTTCACTAACTACTTCTTCAATATGTTCAAGATTATTATTATGATCTAACGCAATAGTATAAAGTAGTTCTTGTTCATTGGTATTATCTTTGCTTTTTAATATACGACTAAAAGCATAAATTTTATCAGGCAAATCTTCGCTTTTATTTGTACAACGAGATAGATAATTATGAAAAAACTGTGTTCGAAGTCTATTTTCTTCGTCTAATAATTGTCCTAGATTACAATTATTTTTGAAAGAAATCCCCCAAAAAGTCTGTTTCGGCATATCAACAAATTTGGGTTCAGGTAGTGAAAGTTGATTTTTATTAAGCTCAATCGCTGGTGTTAATCCTACTGGATCCCAAAATTCACTTCGACGATAACTCGCTGGTGTTTCATTAAATTGTTTTTTAAAAGATCGGGTAAATGTTTGTTGCGAATCAAAACGATATTGCATAGCAATGTCTAAAATGGGCTTACTGGTCATACGCAAAGATAGCGCTGCGTAAGTTAAGCGACGATGACGAATATAAGTTCCAAGAACTTGCCCCGTCACTTCTTTAAACATTCGTTGTAAATGCCATTTTGAATAACCAGACTTTTGCGATACATTATCGATAGACAATGGCTGTTCTAAATTTTTTTCAATCCAAACGATAAGATCTGAAATAATACTAACTTGATTCATAAAACCCCATCATAAAGTGAACAGACACATAGCCTTTGATTATGACTTAATCCCAGCAATAAGCAAGTTTTAAATAAAAATTATTTTTCATGCATTTTAACAAAATGAATGTGCGCCCGCTTGATGTTCAGTAATGTCTTTCACTCCTGCAAGTTCAGGAAATTCGACCATTAATTGCTTTTCGATACCTTCTTTCAAAGTATAATCAACCATTGAGCAACCATTACATCCACCACCAAATTGTAAAATCGCGTAGTTATCATCGGTCAACTCAACTAAATTTACGCGCCCACCATGACTAGCCAACTGAGGGTTAATTTGCGCTTGGATCACATAATTTACGCGCTCAATTAACGGGGCATCATCAGCAACTTTTTTCATTTTTGAGTTAGGTGCTTTTAATGTTAACTGTGCACCAAATTCATCTGTCACATAATCAATCACAGTTTCTTCCAAAAATGGGGCACTAAATTCATCGATATACACAGAAAAATCTGTATACTTTTCTTCTATATCATTATCTTCAACTGTATCGGCCGGACAATACGAAACTCCACATTCTGCACTAGGCGTACCAGGATCCATAACAAATACTCTAATTTGTGTACCTTCTGGTTGATTAGCAAGCAATTTTTTAAAGTGCTGTTGAGCTGATTCAGAAATAGTAATAATAGACATAACTCCTCACTTTAACACCATTTGATATAAATAATATTCAGCATCATTTATAATAGTTGACTAACTTTCTTGGTTATTATAGGGACTGTTTAGGATTTTACAATACCGTACGACATAAACAAATTATCTCAACACGGGTTGCTCCACATTGTTTTAATTGCTGACTAATAGCATTTATAGTATTACCAGTAGTAACTATATCATCAATAAGCATTACCGATTTATTAGCAACATTTTGGTTACACACAAAAAGTGTCTCAACATTGCTCATCCGCTGTTTAAGTGATAATTTCTTTTGATCTGTTGCATTTTTCTTTCTTGATAACAGATGAGGATAAAAATCACAATTTAACCATTTAGCAATAGGCTTTGCCAACAATTCGGCTTGGTTATAGCCTCTTGACCAATATCGAAGATGATGCAAAGGCACACACGTAACCAAATCTGGTTTAGCTAAACCTTCCATTTCTCGTCGTTGATACCATGATAAAAACATTAATCTCGCTAATGCCAACTTTAATTCAATTTTTTTATAAAATTTAAAGTGATGAATTAAATTTTTCAATGGATGAATATATTCACTAACAGCAATAAGTTCGTCCCAATAAGGTTTATGTTCTCGACATCGATAACATACATTCGTTGATAATGAATGAGGTAAACAGCATCGCCGACAAATTTTATTGAATTTAGGTAGATTTTTAACACATTGACTGCAAATACCATGATGAGATAAAAATAAAGGCATATTACATAAAATACAACGCATATAGTTTACTTTTTTGTAAAAAAGTTTCAGATTAACATAATGTTTCAGTATAAAAATTACTTAATCATTTAGATCAATATCAAAATAATATGGATACGAATTAAAATGTTATACCAAAATCGCAAGCAAATAAGTTTATTTATAATAAATATTTTAAAAAATTTGTTACTAATAAAAAATAAAATTGCGATCTATGACACATAATTTCATCAGATTTTACATAATAATTATTTAAAATAATCAAATATTCGGTATAATCAACCGATTATATATATCTGATTAAGGAAATAATATATGAGAAAAATCAAATTATTATTTATATCATTGCTGTTAACTCTTTTTACCAGTGTTACTTTTGCTGACACAAAAGTTTTATTACAAACGAGTCTTGGTGATATTGAAATTGAATTAGATAGTGAACATGCACCAATAACTACTAAAAACTTTCTTGATTATGTTAACAGTGGATTTTATGAAAATTTAACGTTCCATCGCGTCATACCTGGTTTTATGATTCAAGGGGGTGGTGCCGATGATCAATTAAAATTTAAAGATGGTAATGCTCCGATAAAAAATGAAGCAAATAATGGTTTAAAGAACAATCGTGGCACAATAGCCATGGCAAGAACGAGCGATGTGGATAGTGCAACTAGCCAATTCTTTATCAACACTGTAAACAACGAATTTCTTAATTACCAATCACCTGAAAATTACGGTTATGCCGTTTTTGGTAAAGTGATTAAAGGAATGGATATTGTTGATAAGATTGTAAATGTAGCAACTCACCGTGTAGGACCTCATCAAAATGTACCTGTTGAGCCGGTTTATATTAAAAAGGCAACTGTTATTGAAGAAAAACAATAAATTATTAAAAAACAGATAAAAACCTAAAAAACCATCTTAATCATTTAAGATGGTTTCCCTCAAAAATTTAATTATTTTTTAATTTATCACAAGCTTTTTCAAATCCCAGATCACAAGACTGATTTAAATAATTGTTAGCTAAAGATTTATTCTGTTCAACCCCATCACCTTCATAATACATAATTCCTAAATTGTATTGTGCTGATGATACATCTTGTTCGGCTGCTTTAGTAAACCAAAATGCAGCTTTTTGTTTGTCTTGTTTTATACTCTCATCTTTACCATACATAAGCCCTAAGTTAAATTGTGCACTCGCGAAACCTTGTTCCGCTGCTTTTGTATACCAATAAATAGCCTTTTGTTTATCTTGCTTTACACCTTCACCTTTTTCATACATAAAAGCTAAATTATATTGCGCTTTTGAATCATTTTGTTCTGCTGCTTTAGTAAACCAATAAACAGCTCTTTGTTTATCTTGCTTTATTCCATCACCTTCATAATACATAAGCGCTAAGTTAAATTGTGCACTTGAGAAACCTTGTTCTGCCGCTTTTGTATACAAATATACTGCTTTAAGTTTATCTTGCTCTATACCGTCGCCTTCATTATACATTTTTGCTAAATTATTTTGAGCATTGGATAAACCTTGTTCTACTGCTTTAGTAAACCAATAAACAGCCTTTTGTTTATTTTGCTTTATGCCATTACCTTGATCATACATAATTGCTAAATTATTTTGGGCATTGGATAAACCTTGTTCTGCTGCTTTTGTATACCAATAAACAGCTTTTTGTTTATCTTGCTTTATTCCATCACCTTCATAATACATTTGCCCTAAATTAAATTGTGAGATGGATAAACCTTGCTCTGCAGCTTTTGTATACCAATATGCAGCTTTAACTTTATCTTGATCTATACCATCACCTTTATAATACATAACTGCTAAGTTAAGTTGCGCACTCGAAAAACCTTGTTCCGCTGATTTTGTATACCAATAAATAGCCTTTTGTTTATCTTGCTTTACACCCTCACCTTTTTCATACATAAAAGCTAAATTATATTGTGCTTTTGAATGATTTTGTGTTGCTGCTTTTGTATACCAATAAACAGCCTTTCGTTTATCTTGCTTTATATCATCATCTTGATAATACATAACTGCTAAATTAAATTGTGCACTCGAGAAACCTTGTTCCGCTGATTTTGTATACCAATAAATAGCCTTTTGTTTATCTTGCTTTACACCCTCACCTTTTTCATACATAAAACCTAAAACAGTCTGAGCATTTGCATCTCCTTGTTCTGCTTTTTGTGTGCATTTTTCAAATGCTTTCTCATAATTCTTTTTTTCAAAATCAATATTGCATTGACTTGCATATATTGAAAAAGAACAAAGGGATAATAACCCAAAAGATAAAAATTTTTTCATTATATTTCCTATATATGTTTAAAGAAGAATTAATATTTTTTATTTACCTATTATATATAAAAGTATATATCAAAAATAATCGCCATTATTGATTTTCGTAATTACCAATCACCTGAAAATTATAGTTATGCCGTTTTTGGTAAAGTGATTAAAGGAATGGATATTGTTGATAAGATTGTAAATGTAGCAACTCACCGTGTAGGACCTCATCAAAATGTACCTGTTGAGCCGGTTTATATTAAAAAAGCAACTGTTATTGAAGAAAAATAATAAATTATTAAAAAACAGATAAAAACCTAAAAAAACCATCTTAATCATTTAAGATGGTTTTCCTCAAAAATTTAATTATTTTTTAATTTATTACAAGCTTTTTCAAAACCCCGCTCACAGGACTGTTTAAAATACTTATTAGCTAATAATTTGTTTTGCTCAACCCCATCACCTTTATCATACATAATTCCTAACCTGTATTGTGCTTCAGGGACGACATTCCGCTCCGCTAATTTAGTATACCAAAATGCTGCTTTTTGTTTATTTTGTTCAACGCCATCACCTTCATCATACATAAGAGCTAAATTAAATTGTGAGTTGAAGTCATCTTGTTCTGCAGCTTTTTCATACCAAAATATCGCTTTTTGTTTATCTTGTTCTATTCCATCACCTTGATCATACATAACTCCTAACGCGTATTGTGCATCTATATAACCTTGTTCAGCTGATTTTATATACAAAGTTAAAGCTTTTTGTATATTTTGTTCAACGCCATCACCATATTCATACATAATAGCTAAATTATGTTGTGATGGAGGGTGATTTTGTTCTACAGCTTTCTCATACCAAAATAACGCTTTTTGGTAATCTTGTAATTCATTATCACTTTTATGATACAATTCGCCTAGAGCATATTGTGCATCTACATAACCTTGTTCGGCTGATTTTGTAAACCAATAAATAGCCTTTTGGTATAGTGCCTCATCTTGAAAATATAAGTGGCCTAAAAGATACTGCGCTTCTGAACTACCTTTTTCTGCTTCTTGTGTACATTCAATAAGTGCCTTTTCATAATTTTTATTTTCAAATTCTGTTGTACAATCCCCCGCATAAGCAGCAAAAGAAAATAAGATAGGCATAACTAATAGTAATTTTTTTATTTTCATGATATTCCTTATATATTTATAAACTTTTTTTAAAATTTTATTCAATTAATCATGAGGTTATTAAAAATTATTTTAATACATTTAACAAATTAGCAAGCGTTCTTATCCCAATGCCTGTTGCTCCAGTTGCCCATAAAGCGGTTGCGCTTTTGCGGAATGTAGCTGAACAGTCAATGTGTAGCCAATTTTGTTTATAATTTTTTATAAAATGGGACAGAAATGCGGCGGCAGTGCTTGCACCAGCGGTATTCGGTAATCCAGAATTTGCCATATCAGCAAACGAGGATGGAAATTGAGAACGGTGAAAATCAGCTAATGGTAATCGCCAAAATGCCTCATGTTCAGCTTGGCTACTTGCTAATAACTGATTAGCAAATTTGTCATCAAATGAGAGTAATGATTGATAATCGTTACCTACAGCAATTTTTGCTGCACCAGTAAGCGTTGCGCAATCAATGATATAATGAGGATTATCATTATCTGCATTAATTAATCCATCAGCTAAAACCAAGCGACCCTCGGCGTCAGTATTATCAACTTCAACTGTTTTACCATTACGGTAACGAATAATATCACCTAGTTTGAATGCATTACCACTTACCAAATTATCAGCACAGCATAAATAAAGTTTGATACGATGATTGACTCCACGAGCAATAGCAAGAGCCAAAGCGCCAGTCACCAATGCTGCGCCACCCATATCCGATCGCATTGATTCCATAAAACTGCTTGGTTTTAAACTATAACCTCCAGAATCGAAAGTAATCCCTTTCCCGACTAGGCAAGCAATAATTGGTGCTTTTGGATTTTGAGTCGGATTATAATCAAGCTCGAGTAAGGCAGCTGGTCTGTCAGAACCTTTACCAACTGTGTAGATACCCATATAATCTTGTTCTTTTAGTACTTCTCCTGAAATAATGTTATAGGAAATATCAGAGGAATAATTGCTAATTAATTTTGCGCTTTGTGTTGCTAATTCTAAAGGACTTAATGTTTCTGCTTGTTGATTAACAATGTCTCGACACCAATCAATGATGGCTAAGCGATTTTTTAGTTCTTGCTTATCTTTCTTATTTAATTTTGCCCAACTGACTTTATTATTGTTTTTTGCATTACGATAACCAATCCAAAAATGCCAACATGACTCTAAATCCCAATTGTCACCACTAAGTTTAACTGATTTAATACCTTGATTATCTAATTTTCGGGCAGCTCGCTGAATGGCACCATGTCGATGCTCGGGTTGATAATGAATGGTAACAGCATCTTCTGAAAAACTGAGTAATGCATCTTTACCCCACTTTGATGGAGCAGGTTTTTCCGAAAGTAATATAGATAAAGTCGACATAATAAATTCCTCAAGCAATAATAATGCAAAAACGATGAATCAATTCTAATCAGAAACATGTTAATATAGCAAGCAAAGTTAAGCATAAATAAGGATCTATAATGACATCAGTTGTACAAATCAAAAATGGAATTAATTTTCGTGACTTAGGTGGCATTAAAACCAGTGATGGTCGTCAAATTCGCTCAGGGATGTTGTATCGTTCAGGTGAATTTTCACGTCTTAATGATGGTGAAAAAAACTTTTTATCTGATGAGCTTAATTTGCATTATGTTTTAGATTATCGAGATCAACATGAAATTGATCGTAATCCCGATAACCTTTGGAATAATAGTCAATATATTAATGTACCAGCAAACCCATTAAGTGATGAAATTACAGCAAGCCTAACTAGTGATGATATTTTCGTTATGAAAAAATACTCACCTTTTGATTTTATGGTTAAACTTTATCAATTATTACCATTTAATAATCCAGCATATAAAAAGCTAATATCGTTGCTGCTCAATGCCAACGGTAAACCATTAGTGCAACACTGCGCAGTAGGTAAAGATAGAACAGGTGTTGGTGTCGCCTTAACTCTATTTGCACTGGGGGTGAGTGAAGAAGTTGTTATGCAAGATTACTTACTTACAGAACGCTATTTAAATGATTATCGTGAAGCCATACTTAGTCAGAATAAAAGTAAATTATCACCAGAAGAATTTGAAAAACAAAAAACTATTTTTGCAGCTAAAGAAGAGTTTTTAACTGCTGCTATTGATGAAATCAAAAAACGCTATAACACAATTGACAATTGGCTAATTAAAGAATATCAATTAGATGATAAAAATAGGAAAATTCTTCAAGATATTTACCTAATTTAAATAAAATAATCGGGCTTGCTATACAATAATTAACAATAATTTTATCTTTATTATAAGTGGGTCAGAATTATTTGTCACAAGTATAGAATAAACTCATTCTATTGATATTATTACAGGATCAATATGGAATAACGTAATTATTAAGATTGTAGGATAAATTCAGTAATAGGTTTATTATGATTAACTGCAAGGTGAACCGATGCAACTTGCTGATATTGATAATAAAAATGTTGTCCAAATGGTGCACTAATCAACTGTTTTTCAATATCTACTTTTACTGATTTTATTTGCCAGACGCCTTTAGCATATAATTTAAGTGCTGATTCTTTTAAAGTCCAAAGTTGCCAAAAGGCCTTTAAGGTATCCGCTTGTTCCATCATCCACTGATACTCAGCATCTGCAAAGAAACTTTTTGCTACATCCAAGTAATTTTTACGGGGACGAGCGACTTCTATATCAAGTCCAACTCTACCATCTAACGATATTGCAACCGCTACCCAATCTTGGCTATGACTGATATTAAAATCAGGGAGATTGCGTTCTAAAAAACAAGGTCGATTATTATCACCTATAACCATAGTTGGCAAAATAGCAATTTGACAATACTGATTAAGCAAGCTAGCTAAGATTGAACGACAGACTAAAAACTGTTTTTTACGTCTGCCATTGAATAATTCAGCATCGTGAATGATCTGTTTTGATAATAGTGAATAGTTGACTTCCACCGTGTCTAAATGGGCAAGTTGGACAATTAACATTTTATATAAGCCATTTTAAACAAAAATTATTTTTTACTATTTTAACAGCATGCTATGCTAACTGTTATCGAAATTTATTAGATCACTAAGGATGCATCATGTCATTACAAACAGAATTAGTTCATGCCGGTCGAAAAAAACGTTATACCCAAGGAGCAGTCAACTCAGTTATTCAGCGAGCATCATCTCTGGTCTTTGACTCATTAGAAGCCAAAAAAGAGGCAATGGAAAATCGAGCTAAAGGAGCGCTATTTTATGGTCGTCGTGGCACACTAACTCATTTTGCCTTGCAAGATGCAATGGCCGAAATTGAAGGTGGCGCAGGTTGTTACCTTTATCCATGTGGTGCAGCAGCCATTGCTAATACCATTTTAGCTTTTGTAAAAAAAGGCGATCATATCCTTGTGTCAGAAGCCAGTTACGAACCAACACAAGAATTTTGTGAACATATATTAAAAGATTTTGGGGTTGAAACGGATTATTTTTCACCTTTGATTGGACGGTATATTACCAATTATATCCAACCGAATACAAAAGTCGTGTTTCTTGAATCACCAAGTTCCATTACTATGGAAGTACATGATGTACCAGCTATAGTTAAAGCGATTCGCAGTGTTAATCCAGAAATTGTTATTATGATGGATAATACATGGGGAGCAGGTGTTTTATTTAAAGCCTTAGAGCATAATGTTGATATTTCAATTCAATCTGGTACAAAATATCTAATCGGACATTCCGACGCAATGCTAGGCACAGCCGTTGCCAATCAACGTTGTTGGGATACCTTACGTGAACGTTCTTATTTAATGGGACAAATGTGTGATGCAGATACCGCCTATATGGCAGCTCGTGGATTACGAACTCTAGCGGTTAGACTCAAGCAACATCACGAAAGCAGTTTAAAAGTGGCAAACTGGTTAGCCAATCATCCTAAAGTTGCAACCGTTAATCACCCTGCATTAGCAAGTTGTAAAGGGCATGAGTTTTTTAAACGCGATTTTAGCGGTGCTAGTGGCTTATTTTCATTTGTACTTAAAGATCATTTAAGTGATATTCAATTGTCTGATTTTTTAGATAATATGACTCACTTTTCAATGGCTTATTCATGGGGTGGATTTGAATCATTAATTTTAGCCAATCAACCTGAAGATCTAGTAAAAATACGACCAGTATCCGGTGTTGATTTCACAGGTACATTAATCCGATTACATATTGGTCTTGAAGATTCTGATGATTTAATTGCTGATCTTGCTGCAGGCTTAGATAGAATCAAATTACATAAAAACAAAGTTAATGCATTACAAAGTTTAGTGTAAATGGATAGCGAATGAAGCATCAAAACCAAGCTAAGACTAAAAGTAATATAGAACAAACCATTTTACAACACCTAAACGGTCGGCAATCGCTACTCGTTGCCTTTAGTGGTGGCGTTGATTCGACCGTATTAATGCATGCATTAGTCACGCTAAAGCAACAATTGCAAAATTTACAACTTAGAGCCATTTATATTCACCATGGTTTAAGCGAAAACGCTGATAGTTGGGCTGAACATTGCCAGCAACAATGCCATACTTGGCAAGTTCCTTTGATTATTGAAAAAGTCAAACTTGATAGATCAGCGGGCAATATTGAAGAACAAGCTAGAGAAGCTCGATACCAAGCTATTTATCGACATTTAAAAAATAATGAGTTTTTATGTACAGCCCAGCACCTTGATGATCAATGTGAAACGTTCTTTTTAGCGTTAAAGCGTGGAAGTGGTCCAGCGGGCTTATCCGCTATGCCACTTGAAAATGGTCAGCATCTTAGACCACTACTAACGATATCTCGTCAAGAGATTGAACAGTACGCCAATCAGCACCAATTAAGTTGGATAGAAGATGAAAGTAATCAAGATGATCATTACGATCGCAACTTTTTACGTTTAAATGTTCTACCAACACTTAACCAACGTTGGCCTCATTTTTCACAAATGGTTGCTCGCAGTGCCGAATTATGTCAACAGCAAGAAATACTACTTAACGAGCTACTGTTAGCTGATTTTAAACTCATTACAACACCTGAAGGGCGGTTATATTTAACACCGTTATATAACTATTCAAACTACAAACGTAATGCTATATTGCGCATGTGGTTTCGATCTAAACAGATCAATATGCCAAGCCAAAAACAGTTATCACTAATTTGGCAAACAGTAGCTTTAGCAAAAGAAGACGCTAATCCACAATTTATTTTGCATAATTGGCAAATTCGCCGATATCAAAACCGGCTCTATTTGTTGCCTTTATATCAAGATATCGAACAGCAAATCTTGCCTTGGGATCTAAGTACATCGCTAACCTTGCCGGATAATTTAGGCGTATTACAGCCCAATTATCAAACCGATTTAACTTGCCGTTTACCGCAAAAAGAGGAAACTGTTTCAGTTCGTTTTCATGCACAAGGTCAATTTCAAATTGTTCAGCGCAAAGGATCACGATCGATAAAAAAACTGTGGCAAGAACATCATATTCCGCCTTGGATGCGTACCCGTATTCCTTTAATTTATTATAATGAACAATTAATTACTGCCGTTGGGATATTTGTAACCGAACAAGGTAAGGGTTCACAAGTTGGGTTTACCCTGAGTAATACTCTATAATTTAAATTAAGGAGACAATACATCTCCTTAATTTAATTTTATAAAATCATAAATCATTTTGGCTCAGAACGAGCTTTCCATCGTTTTAACAATAAAGCATTAGTCACCACACTTACACTGCTAAGTGCCATAGCAGCACCAGCTATCATTGGATTTAAGAAACCTAAAGCAGCAAGTGGAATACCAATTAAATTATAGAAGAAGGCCCAAAATAAATTCTGTTTAATTTTATTATAGGTTCTTCGAGAGATATCAATAGCATCAGCAATTAAAAACAGATTGCCACGCATTAAAGTAATACTGGCCGCATGCATTGCTACATCGGTTCCCGTACCCATTGCAATACCAATATCAGCCGCAGCTAAAGCTGGTGCATCATTAATACCGTCACCTACCATTGCAACCTTATGATTGCTATCACTATTGTTATTGTTTTGACTTTCTTTTTGTAATTGATAAATATAATTCGCTTTATCTTGCGGTAAAACTTCTGCAATAACTTTATCTAAATTTAATTGCTGTCCTACATAATTAGCAGCTTGTTGATTGTCTCCGGTTAACATTACCGTTTTAACATTTAGCTGATGCAGTGCTGTAATCGCAGTTTTTGCTTCTTCTTTTATGACATCTGAAAAGCCAAATAGAGCTAATATCACAACGTTTGCTTCTAACTGTTGTTTTGCTAAAAATGAAATCGTATAACCTTTATTAGTTAGTTCATTAATTTTATCGTCCATATCCACAAAATGGGCGTTTAATGATTTCATCCAACGCAAACTACCTAAATAGTATTCAGTATTATCAATTGTTGCCATGACACCCGAACCTGTTACAGAAGTAATATTTCGAGCATAACTATACTGTTTTGCTTTTTTTAGAATTGCTTTTGCTAGTGGGTGCTCACTACCAGCTTGTAATGATGCGGCAATCGCTAATATTTGCTCAGGGGTTTGTGTTCCTATCACATCCATTTCAACCAATTCAGGTTTACCAATGGTTAAAGTTCCTGTTTTATCGAACGCTACGGTATTAACGTTGTGTAATGTTTCGAGAGCTTCCGCATCTTTGATCAAAATACCATGACGAGCCGCAACACCAGTACCCACCATAATTGTCGTTGGTGTTGCTAGTCCTAAAGCACATGGGCAAGCAATCACTAACACCGCGACAGCATGAAGTAAAGCTTGTTGCCAATCCTGAGAAATCACGCCCCATGCAAGTAATGTAATAAGCGCAATCAATAAAATCACAGGTACAAAAATCGCGCTAATTCGATCTACAATTCGCTGAATGGGTGCTTTTTTAGCTTGAGCTGACTCTACCATGTTAATAATCTTTGACAAAGTAGAATCAGCCTGAATTGCTGTTGTTTTTACTATTAATAACCCTTCACCATTAATAGTACCACCTGTGACAATATCATTAACCGTTTTGTTGACTGGAAAACTTTCACCAGTTAACATCGACTCATCACTACTTGATGCACCTTCAATCACGATACCGTCAACAGGAATTCGCTCACCTGGCTTTACTATCACTACATCACCAACAACAACTTGGTTAATGGGTAAGCTTATATCTTGATCGCCCCGCCTAACTAAAGCAACATCAGGTCGTAAGGCAGACAGTGCTTCGATAGCTTGGGTCGTTTGATGTTTCGCTCTTGACTCTAACCATTTACCAATCAAGATTAAAGTAATAATAACAACTGACGACTCAAAATAAAGGTGATCATTATTACCGATAATCCACTGATACAGTGATAAGCCATAAGCAGCACTAGTACCAATAGCGACCAGTAAATCCATATTACCGGACAATGCTTTAACGGCATTGAAACCGCTGCGATAAAATTTAGCGCCTAACCCAAATTGAACAATCGACGCAATTACCAATTGTAACCAAGCGGGCATCATCAAATGTATCCCGAAGGGTTCAAGTAACATAGGCAGAACAAAAGGTATCGCTAACAAAACAGAGATAATAATCGGCCAAAGCGATGCTTGTTTCTCAGCATCCTTAATATGAGTTTGTTGATCGTTAATTTTAACTGCATGATAACCTGCTTTGTCTACTGCCGACATTAATGTTTCTAATTCAACATTGGCATTAGTGTTAACGGTTGCTTTTTCTGTAGCAAGATTAACACTGACATCAATCACACCATCAATCTTTTTTAGCGCTTTCTCAACTCGACTAACGCATGATGCGCAGCTCATATCCTCAACAAAAAAATTGTATTCAACTGTTTTCATTTGATGCATCCCTTAACTGTCGATGTTGTTTGGATTTAGTATTGGCTGAATATTAAGAAGCTATTTTCCAACAAAATATATCGTTGTTTTAACAAATAGAGACTGGTTACTTTTTAGCTTTATTAAAAAGAGCCTGTTATGTTAATTGATATCAAATAGCTTATAGACATTTACAAAAAACTCTTTTTAATACCTCATTAACAATAGCCATAATTTCAAAGGTTATGCTTCTGTAAGAATAGCAACACAAACGCGACTACTAACCTATTTAATGACTATTCTAATGTTTATTATTCTTTTAGCAAGAATGCACTTTTTTGATATATACTTCCCAAAAAGATACTATTGAGACATTAAAATGAAGAATAAATCAAATTCTAATGAAGATTATAAACCTACTATACGCTGCCCTGTTGAGACAACAATAAATATCATTGGAGGAAAATATAAATCTTTAATTTTATGGAAATTAATGACAACAAAAACACTAAGATATTCTCAATTAAGTAAAGAGATTCCAAGTGCCACACCGAAAATGCTCACCCAGCAACTACGCGAACTTGAAACAAGTGGCTTAATTCATCGCAGAGTATTTCCAGTTGTCCCACCAAAAGTCGAGTACTCATTGACCGATTTTGGTAAGAGCATTAAACCTGTATTAAAAGCAATGTATAAATGGGGTAATCATTGCTTGGATAGCCAAGGATTAGAAGTTAATTGTTCAATGGTTGAACTAATAGATTAATTATGAAAAGTTAACTCAATAAGTTAGATAAAAACGATATAAAAAATAACAGGGTACAAATAACCCTGTATTTTAATCTAAAAATTAGTTACGTAATTTTTCTGGCCAATCATTTTGAGTTGAAACTAATAGATCTTTAACAATTCTAGGATTTCCAGCTACCACATTACCAGAAACCATATAATTATTATTACCAGCAAAATCGGTTATCACACCACCAGCTTCACGCAAAATCAATTCACCACCAGCGATATCCCATGGTTTTAAACCAATCTCAAAAAAGCCATCTAATCGACCAGCTGCAACATAAGCCAAATCTAAAGCTGCCGAGCCGCTACGACGAAAATCACCACATCGAGTAAATAACTTTTGTAAAACCGCAAAATAGCTATCACTATGTTGTTTAGCCTTGAATGGAAATGCCGTCGCTAGCACGCTACCATCTAAATCTTTAGCGTTACTAACACGAATACGGTAACCATTAAGCTGAGCACCTTTACCTCGCGCAGCTGTAAATAATTCATTACTCATTGGATTATAAACCACAGCAACTTCAGTTTTGCCCTTAACACGAGCGGCAATAGAAACAGCAAAATGCGGAATATTTTTAATAAAATTGGTCGTACCATCAATTGGATCGATTATCCACTGTGTTTCAGCATCATTACCTTTAGCCAAACCGCTTTCTTCGGCAATAATAGTATGATCAGGATACGCTTTTTTGATTGTCTCAATAATCAAAGCTTCAGCAGCACGATCAGCATTAGTAGCAAAATCGTTGGCGCCTTTAGTGTCAATTTCGATTGAACTAGGGTTTTCATAAGCCTTTATGGCCACATTACCTGCTTTACGAGCAGCGCGAATAGCAATATTAAGCATCGGATGCATAAATTTCTTCCAATTGATGATGTTAAAGAACGGATAGTTTTAGTAAAACTTATACAGTCATACTAAAATTTAAGACATAGTATAAAGGTTTTACCGCTTCATTGCCAGACTATGTTAGGTCTGATGGCTAAAATAGCCATATTCTCTTAACACTAGCCTTATTGCTTACCTTATTACTAAATTATTCCATCTATATTTTGCATCTAAGTGAAAATTTTATTGGTAATGGTTCAGTTAATTAACTACGATCAATTAGGGTGAAAAACAACCAAAACAATCTATTGTAAATTTTTTCATCGCATGATTGGCTTTCTATTCGCAATAAATTAAGAATTATTGCATAATACCTAGCGTATAAAATAGCGAACTTAAGTTAGGAATAATTATGGAACTTCTTTGTCCAGCGGGATCTTTACCATCACTTAAAGTAGCCATCGATAATGGTGCTGATGCTGTTTATATTGGTTTAAAAGATGATACTAATGCTCGTCATTTTGCTGGTTTGAATTTTAACGAGAAGCGCTTAATTGAAGCATCTGACTATGTGCATAAACGTGGTAAAAAACTACATATTGCAATTAATACTTTTGCACATCCTGAAAACTTCCAGCGTTGGCAATATGCAGTTGATACAGCCTCCAATATTGGTGCTGATGCACTTATTATTGCAGACTTAGCTATGTTAGATTATGCTACTGAAAAGTATCCAAACCTTGAGCGTCATGTCTCAGTACAAGCATCATCAACCAATGAAGAATCAATTAAGTTCTACTATAACAATTTTCATGTACATCGTATCGTGTTACCGCGTGTACTCTCTATGCATCAAGTAAAGCAACTTTCGCAAGTTTCGCCAGTTCCACTTGAAGTATTTGCCTTTGGTAGTTTATGTATTATGGCTGAAGGACGTTGTTATTTATCTTCCTATCTTACCGGAGAATCTCCTAATACCGTTGGTGCTTGTTCACCAGCAAAATTTGTCCGCTGGGAAGAGACCGAAAAAGGTCTTGAGTCTCGCTTAAATAACGTGTTAATTGATTGCCATAAAAAGGGTGAAAATGCTGGTTATCCAACCTTGTGTAAAGGTCGTTATTATGTAGGTGATGAACTTTATCACCCTATTGAAGAACCAACCAGTTTAAACACAATTGAACTACTGCCTGAACTGTTTGCAGCCAATATTGCATCAGTCAAAATTGAAGGCCGTCAGCGTAGCCCTGCCTATGTTGAACAAGTAACTAAAGTATGGCGTCAAGCAATCGATCGCTATAAAGCAAATCCACAATCATTCCAGGCGGAAAAAAGCTGGATGGATACGCTGGGTTCTGTTTCAGAAGGAACACAAACCACGTTAGGTGCTTACCACCGTAAATGGCAATAACATAATACTAAGTCTACAGTTATGTTAATTATCAAGAAAGATTGATTATAAAACATATCACATCTTGATTTTATATGTACTCTACAACTTATGTTATGCCATTTTTATTAAAAGAAACCAGATTAAGATAAATAAATTATAGTGAGCAAAACTATGAAATATTCATTAGGACCAGTGCTTTATTATTGGCCTAAAACTGAAACCGAAGCCTTTTATCACGCAGCAAAAGAGAGTGAAGCAGATATTATTTATATGGGTGAAACGGTTTGTACCAAACGCCGAGAAATGAAAGTTCCCAATTGGCTAGAATTAGCTAAGGAAATCGCTAAATCTGGCAAGCAAGTGGTACTCTCAACATTGGCTTTGCTTGAAGCTCCATCAGAATTAAACGATTTACGACAACTAGTCAATAATGGAGACTTTTTGGTAGAAGCCAATGATTTAGCGGCCATCAATATTGCTCAAGAAAATAAATTACCATTCGTTGCTGGCCCGGCTATTAACTGCTATAACGCCTTAACTTTAAAATTATTGCAAAAGCAAGGTATGGTACGTTGGTGTATGCCGGTTGAACTTTCCCGTGATTGGCTAAGTAATGTTCTTACACAATTTGAGAGTTTAAAAATTGAAAAAAACTTTGAAGTGGAAGTCTTTAGTTATGGTTATTTACCTTTAGCTTATTCCGCACGTTGTTTTACCGCACGCTCAGAAGATAGACCAAAAGATAAATGCGAAACTTGCTGCATTAAATATCCAGTTGGACGTGAAGTATTTTCACAAGAACGGCAAAAAGTTTTTGTACTAAACGGTATCCAAACACAAAGCGGCTATTGTTATAATTTGGGTAATAATTTAAAAGAGATGAAAGGATTAGTTGATATTGTGCGAATATCGCCGTTAGGACTTGAAACTCTCGATATTGTAAAACAATTTAAAGCCAATGAAGATGGCTCTAATCCACTGCATATTGAACATAAACGCGACTGTAATGGTTACTGGAATGGTATTGCTGGACTCGAACTTAGCCAATAAACATTTTACACCAAAGCAGTTTAGAGCTGATTTTCCAGCATTAAACAGTAATGGTGTATATCTTGATTCCGCAGCAACTGCCCTTAAACCTCAAGTAATGGTAGATGCCACGGTGGCCTATTATGCACGCAACACCGCAACTGCCAAACGCAGTTTGCACCATGATGCGTTGCAAGTAACAGCGGCTATCGATAAAGCACGACAACATGTTGCTAATTTGCTTCATGCAAGCAATAACACTGAAATTATCTGGACACGTGGTGCTACCGAATCAATTAATTTAATTGCCCAAAGTTATGCTCGCTGTGTATTACAACCTAATGATGAAATTATTGTCAGCGAATTAGAGCATCACAGTAATTTAATACCTTGGTTAATTGTGGCTAAACAAACTGGGGCAAAAGTCATTAAATGGTCTGCCAATATAGATGAGTTATCATCACTAATATCATCAAGAACTAAAATCGTAGCAATAACCCATATGTCAAATGTCACTGGATTTTGCCCAAATTTAGCTACAATTAGCCACATAGTTCATCAATATAATGCTATTTTAGTAGTAGATGGTGCCCAAGGCATTGTCCATCATGATATTGATGTAACAACACTTGATATCGACTTTTATGCTTTTTCGGCTCATAAATTGTATGGTCCAACGGGGCTGGGTGTTTTATATGGTAAACAATCATTACTTGAGCAAATGTCAGTTTGGCATGGCGGAGGGAAAATGCTAAAAAGCACCTCATTTGATGGTTTTGTTCAAGAAGATGTTCCTTATAAATTTGAAGCTGGTACACCCAATATAGCAGGTATTATTGGCTTTAATGCAACACTTGATTGGTTAACCAATTGGGATCTTAAGAAAGCAGAAAATTACACAGAACAATTGTCTCATTATACTAAATCACAGCTAAGCAAACTGTCGAATCTACAATTTTATAGTGTTGAAAACAGTCCAATTATTACATTTAATCTTAATGATATTCATCATAACGATGTAGCGATTTTACTCAGTGAACAAAACATTGCCATTCGTACTGGCGAGCTGTGTGCTCAACCTTTAATGAATAAATTGGGTTGTCATGGAGTTATTCGTCTATCATTAATGCCATATAATAATGAGCAAGATGTGGATACTTTTATTCTGGCACTACAAAATGCCATTGAAATTTTAGCCTAATTTTATACTGAAACGTATAGTTAACCTGAAACTTTTTTACAAATAGTTAATCATTTATAGGTCAATATTATGCTATCACAGCAAGAGTTAACCAAATTATTTTTACAGCAACATAATTGGCAAGACCGTTATCGACAATTAATTATATTAGCAAAACAATTACCAACAATGCCTGAAGATTTAAAAACTGATGAAAATCAAGTCAATGGTTGTGAAAATCGCGTTTGGTTAACTTATCAAAAGCAAAACAATAATACCTTTATATTTCAAGGTGACAGTGAAGGACGTATTGTGAAAGGATTATTGGCTATTTTAATTATTATTGCTAATCACAAAACAGCAGAAGAAATTGCTGCAATTGATTTTCAATCTTTATTAAGCCAGTTAAAAATTATTGATGAGCTAAGCCAATCTCGTTTAAATGGTTTGACTAAACTAATTGAACGAATTCAATCTGTTGTATAAAAAATGGGGACCTATCGTCCCCATGTTTCACCAAGATTGTTACTAACTGATAACGTTGCTGATTAATTTTCACTGTAGGTGAAAAGTGTGATCACTTTTTTAACACCATCGACTTGACTAGCAAGCTGTGCAGCAGCTTTACCTTCTTCTGATGTCACAATACCAATCAAAAACACTTCGCTATTTTCTGTTACAACTTTAATGTTGCGCGCTTTTGTTTTGGCATTCAATATTAGTTGAGATTTAACCTTCGTTGTTATCCATGAATCATTAGTGATTGTCCCTGAACCAACTGGTTGACTTACTCGAATTTGATTGTAGACTTTTTTTACACCTTCAATTTCATAAGCTAGGCTTTCGGCTTTTTCAATTTGCTCACTATTGGCCTGACCCGTTAAGATGATATCACCACCATAAGTACTAGAAACAATGCGTGCTCCAATAAATTGAGGTCCATTATTTTTAAGTTTTATCCCCATACGTGAATTTAAGGTGGCATCGTC
Organism: Gilliamella apicola; assembly: GCF_000599985.1. Classification (NCBI taxonomy): domain Bacteria; kingdom Pseudomonadati; phylum Pseudomonadota; class Gammaproteobacteria; order Orbales; family Orbaceae; genus Gilliamella; species Gilliamella apicola. The sequence goes on along the minus strand of NZ_CP007445.1, from coordinate 122,410 downwards.
AACTTGTGTACCAGCAGTACGAGGATCGGTAGCAACTTTTGCAGTAGCTGTAGCACCAGCGCCAATAATAGCTGCAGTAATACAGCCTTGTAACATTAATGCGCCAGTGAATAACATAGCTATTAAGGCAACTCTCTTCATTATTACTCCTTACAATTTACCACATTGTAATAATCAAATACTAAAAACGCTGTTATTATGCCTTTTTGATAATGATTTGCAAAACAATTTTATGTTTTACACTATGATAAAAACGACTCACAATAATCGAATATAAATTAATTAAAAATTGTTCTATTTTATTACTAATAGCGGTTGTTTTTTCTGATAAAATCTAATGTCATTAATATGGTCTAATATTTGGAATTATTGGAAGTAAAATATGAATCAAGACAGTATTGATTGGCTATATGGTTTGTCCGCGCCAATGGTTGCTTTAAATAAAGATAATGGTGCAAGTTATACTTCAGCATACTTTATTCCCGAACAGGATTTTGTAGATTTGAACAAAAGTTGGGGAATTAATTCTCGCGAAACTCTACTTAATTGTGTTTTTGATATGGTTGATGATGGACATGCAACACTATTATCTCGCTATTATTCAATATACTGCCGATCTTCCGAAGCTGATTGGCGTAATTACTGTCAAGAGCAAGACGATTATCAAAAAGTTCTAATGAAATTTGTTGAACAAACTTTTTGCGTATGCGGTATTGGTGGAATTCGTAGTTGGGATTATGCACGTATGGCATATATACTACGAAATGGTACAACCAACAAATATATTAACGAAGACGAAGCGCTATGGATTCTTACAAAAATTGCTTCACGTTCTCAATATTTTTATAAATCTTGGCATAACTACTTTGCTGCTTGGTCAGTTGGATTTCAATTTTGGGAATCAATTAACAATAAAGAAGATCTTGAAGCTTTACTTTGTGAATTAACTAGAGCATCGCAAACGCGTACTATGAAAATATTAATTAGCGACGAAGATTCACCTTGCAATCGCCTACCTTGGTACATTGATATTGAAGAACTCGAAAAACCAGAATCATTAAGGGAGTATGATTGGTCATGAGTACAAATTTTTGGGAATTATTAGGCATCGAACAAACTACAGATACCGCACTTATCCGGCAAGTATATCGTGAAAAGCTACCCTTATATCATCCAGAAACGGATCCTGATGGATTTAAAGCATTGCGCGAAGCTTACGAATCAGCAATAAGTTATGCAAAGTCACCTGAAACAGCTGTTGATACAACAACTCAACAAACGGAAAAAGAATCAGCACCACAACTAACAGAAGAACAAATTCAAGCAAATGAAATTTACAACGCTTACCAAGCTCTATTAGAAGATCCCCAACGCTGCTATAAAGTAGATGAATGGCAAAAATTTATTGGTTCATTTTATGATTACCCTATGTCGGTTATTGATTCAGTCAAGTGGCGATTACTAAATCTAAGCTATGAGACAACAAATATCTCAGAATCATGTGTCAAAATTCTAGCTGATAACCTACGTTGGCGTCAGCAGTTAATGACAAAGTTCACCGATGACTTTCAAATATTTGATAGTTATTTAAATCACATCGAACGTGGTGATTTATTTGATTACACGAGTTTGCCCACAACCAACAAAGCATTACAAAATGCTACCATTGATTATATTTATTCTATTAAATGGGTATATTGGGAACGTAGACCTGACGACGTTTATATGTTTCTATCACAAGATACTGTATTTTATCTTCCTGATGATAAAAAATTAATGCTTGAATTTGCTTTTTGGCATAGTGAAGCAAACATGAAAAATCAATTTATCTTGGATTATGCTTTAAAATGCATTGCTGAAAATGATCAAGATGAGCAAACTATTATTGATTGGAAATATATTGCCGCCATTCAATATACGTTGCTTGAAGACAAATATAATGCATTACAATCTTGGTTAGATTTATATTATTCTGGGCATTATCAAGAAAAAGCAGAAAGTTGGATAGCGGGTTGGTGCGTCTATTTTGAAAAAGATTACTTCCCTTTATTAATTATGGCATTAAATAATAGCCACTGTATTGACACCGATAAAACAGAAATTTATCTGCACACAATTCCGCAATTAACCACAACCACAACGGCACGATTATCAGGAATAGATGATATCGACAGCTATCCAAAAGAAATTGTTGATTTTGTCAATTGGAGTCTAAGCGTAAACTGGAGTTACCGACAAGTTCTATCAATATTATTACGCGATGACGGTTCTCGTCGATTATATCGATTATATCGGCATGCTGTGATGTTGCGCCATGGTAACGAAATATTGTTACAAGAAATTTTAGATGAGCAAAGTAATGATCCATTTGAACAATTTATTTTGCATCATTTAAAGCGCCAAGCACGACAACATCTTACATGGCTTAAACAACTCAAACCTATACAAGAGTTCAAGGCATGGCTATTTGATGATAATAAAAATGCCTTGTTACCAAAAAAATTCGATCCAGATGAAGATGGTGACCTAGTTTTATATGGTCGTTTATGGTTAGATAGATTCCAAGAGCTTCCTCACGTTGCTAAATTACATTTATATCATAGCTTTCATTATTCAAATATGGAAATGTTTGATTGGGCTATATATCTAGAATTCATGGAATATTACTTGTTACCCGAACCGCCAGATGCATCAACAAAAACGAATAATAAAAATGCGTATTGGCAATGGTTTCATCATTGTTTATTAGTTTTAGCTACTGTTAACCAACCGACTACTGTCGCTATATATCTACAGCAAGAAAATAATAATTTTACTGTAAAGGATGATGACAAACTTAAACCGTTAATAGAAATATTTAAACATGGTAATTGGCAAAATGAAACTGAACTTTACAACCTAATTGATAATGACAGCAAGCTCATTAATTGTATTTTAAACAATTATCCAGATTCAATGGAATGGTTTATTGATGATCCTAACTACATCGATTTTAGTGATATAGAACAAAAAATAGAACAAAAAATAGAACAACAATGGACACTAAAATTAGCTAAAAAAAATCCAGTGTATTTGATATTGTTGAATCTGATTGTATTAAACAAACCCGAACAAAAAGCAAAATTAGATCAAACTTTACAAAAACTGGTTGGTGATAATAAAGATCTACAAAAAATAGCAAACAGTTTAAAAAATAATTGGAATTTTCCTTTATCAATCAACAAAAATAGGTACAACTATACCAAACAAGTAGGCGAAATCACATCACTTGCTAAACGCTTATCTAATCAATATGGCGTATGTGACAATGATGAACTAAAAATGTTAGATGAATTTAAAGATGATAGTGATAACGATTTAGTATTACGACTCTGTGCGGCATTACTTTTGGCAAAAAATATTGAAAATCAAAAATGGCTTAATTCACAATCTCTACCTCAAAACAAATGGTGGCAATTTTGGCGTTGGAATGGACGCACAAATACACAGGGCTTTATAGTACAGCTAATTTTATCGATTACGATGGTTCAGTTTTTAAGTAAAAATGATTTCAATAATATAACAAGTTGTGTCATTTTGACATTGATAGCAATTAATACTCTTTTTGCTATCAAACGACGTATTAACGATACAGATAAAGGACAACCTTTATATTTTGCTAAAACAGCTCTTATGCTACCTCTAATGTTATTACCATGTTGGTTTTTAGAATTTAAAAGAACCAATCGCTATGGACCACCAATAGAAAAAAAGACAGAGGAAAACTAAACTACGTAAAAATCCCCCTTTTTGATTCGTATAGAAGGGGGAAATAATCTGGTAAAATCTATAATAGTTAGCGATTGAGTTCTTGTAGATTTGCTTCTATTTCACAACGCATTTCATTAATTTCTTCTGAATTTTGCTGATTTAATACCTCAATAAAAGCTTCAATATAAGATCCAATTAATGCCCTTTCATCACCTAATGATTGCGCCCACGCTCGTTCTAATCTAGCTAATAAAGTCCGATTTGGCATCTCATCACGAGGATGAATTTTCAGTGATTTTAATCGTTCATGGCTCTCTTGTTTTTGTTTATCAGTTAAACCTATTGGGCTATGATCAATAACTTTTCCATGTTTAATACCGGTTTCAAGAACAACCACATCAACTTCTAACAAACCATTCAAATCATAACTAAAGCGAACATCAATACCTTGTGTTTTCTCCATCGGAGTTACAGGTACTTCAAACTGATCTATCAGTACATTATTTTCTACGCGTGGACTTTCGCCTTGATAAACCGAAATACCAATAATCTTCTGTTGCGGATGCACCGTATAAAAAGTTTTTACTTTCGAGGTGGGAACAATGGTATTGCGCTCAATAATCGGTGCAAATAATCCACCAACATTACCTGAACTACTTTCAATACCTAACGTATAAGGACACACATCAGTTAAAATAACCTCTTCAATATCGGCGTTACGTAACCTACAAGCAGCTTGAACAGCAGCACCTTGAGCCACAATCGTGGTAGGATTAATATGACGATAAGGCAATTTACCAAATAATTTCGTTACCAGCTCACGCACCACACCGAGTTGTGATGAGCCACCGACTAACACAATATGTTCAAGCTGGTTAGGCTTTAAGCGCGCATCATTTAAGGCTTGTTCAATAGGCGAACGTAAACGATTAAGAAGTGGTAACCATAGCGTTTTAGCTCGATTTTCATTTAAAGAAAATTCCCACTGCTTATCTTGCCAAAACCAAGTTAATTTGTGTAATTCATCACCGCTTAACTTACATTTTAATTGTTCCGCTAAATCTAATAAACGTGCATAATCATCAACTGGTATGTCTTGCTTTTTAAGATTCCAATCACTTAAACAGGCTTTAACCAGTTCATCGGTAAAATCTTCACCACCTAAATAGTTATCTCCAGCAGATGCATGTACTTCAATAATCGGCAAAGCATATTCCAGTACGGTCACATCAAAGGTACCACCACCTAAGTCAAAAACTAAAGTATTACCTGATTGCTCTTCATGTAATCCATATGCCATAGCCGCTGCGGTTGGTTCATTAATTAAACGTACAGCATTTAAACCTGCTAATTCTGCAGCAAAACGTGTCTGTTTGCGTTGTTCATCATTAAAATAAGCAGGAACAGAAATCACTACATCGTGTATTTCTTGTTTTAAAAACGCTTCGGCATCGGCCTTAAGAGATTTTAGCACCATGGCAGAAAGTTCAGTTGGCGTAAATTTCTTGTCACCTAATTCAAATACTTTATTAGAACCAAGAAATCGTTTGAATGCAGCTGCACTTCGACTTGGATGAGTTGTTAAGCGCGACAATGCAGCACGCCCAACTAAAATAGAATCATCGTCATCAACACTTATTACTGATGGAGTAACAACTTCACCGATTGAGTTGGGAATAAGTATTGGTTTACCATCTTGCCAGACACAAATTAAACTATTTGTAGTACCTAAATCAATTCCTATGGGGTGATGCATAATTGGTTTGTTCTCTTCTTATTATTAAAGTTAATACCAACAATATTATATAGTTAATACGGCTTAAGGTACAATTTTATCATACGCTAAAATATTCAATTTGCCTTAACTCATTATTTTATGTATGTCAAAAAACTAGATCAGAGAAAATTATAATTACCGTTTATATCTATTTTTAATAAATAAACATTAAATTAATCATAATTTAAAAATTGGCATTAATGATGATATTTATCTTGTATATCAATAATTTGACTAATTAATTCACCATTAGCTAATCTGGTTGTTATAACCTCGCCTACGTTTACTTGTTCAACACGACGCACCACCATATTTTGTTGATCGGTTGTTACAGAGTATCCTCTTTCTAATGTCGCAAGTGGACTGACACTATTGAGTTTCGAGGTTTGTAAAACAAATTGATGTCGTGACTCAGTTATTTTTTGCTGAATAAAATTAACAAGTTGCTGACGTTTTTGGTAAATTATTTGACTTAAGTAGGTAATATTATTTTGAGGTGATAGTCGTAACAATTGTTTATCTAAAAAATTATGACGATTTGACTGTTTGAGTAAATATTGCTGCATATTTTCATATAAAGCATGCTGGTAAGAAAGTAATCGATTTAACTTTTTTGCTAGTTTGGCTTGAGGATGTTGAGTCTGCAATTGGTGACGCCACTTATTGAGCATTTCACGACGTCGAGTTAAATAATAATCCATTGCCATAGATAAATGCTGTTCTTGAACTTGAATCCGTCTAATCTGTTCTAAACAATCGCGACTAACTAATTCTGCTGCTGCGGATGGAGTAGCCGCTCTGACATCAGCAACAAAATCGGCTATGGTAAAATCTATTTCATGTCCCACTGCACTGACAACTGGTAATTGGCTAGCAAAAATCGCTCTTGCGACCACTTCCTCATTAAATGACCATAAATCTTCGAGTGAGCCACCACCTCGACCAACAATTAACACATCACATTCTTGACGAGCGTTGGCAATTTGAATCATTTTAGCGATCTGTGCAGCAGCTTCTGTGCCTTGTACTTGCGTGGGATAGATAATTAAGTGCAAACTTGGATCACGTCGTTTTAAGATCTGACAAATATCATGTAATGCTGCCCCAGTTGAAGAAGTAATAATGCCAACAGTACGAATATTTTCAGGCAATGATTGTTTATAAATAGATTCAAATAAACCTTCTTCAAATAATTTTTGTTTTAATTGTTCAAACTTTTGTTGCAATAATCCTGCGCCAGCAGGTTGGATTTTATCAATAACAAGTTGATATTCACCTCGTGCTTCATAAAGAGTCACAGTTGCTCTAACCAATACCTGTTGACCATTTTGTGGTGTAAATCCAGCACGAAAATTACTATTGCGAAACATGGCACAACGAACTTGAGCTGTATCATCTTTTAAGGTGAAATACCAATGCCCAGAAGCTGGGCGAGAAAAATTAGAAATTTCACCCATCAGCCAAATTTGACCAATAGCATCAGCAAGAAGATCTTTCACCATTTGATTAAGATCTTTAACCGATAGAATCGAACTATTATGCTGCATACTATTCCTCTATTATTATATAGTCACTCATTTAAACTAAATCAAATTGTGCCCAAATTGGCGCATGATCAGATGGTTTTTCCATAGCGCGAATATCATAATCAATGCCTGTTTGTTGGCAATGCGTCATCAATTTTTCACTTGCTAAAATCAAATCAATTCTTAATCCAGTATGAGTATCAAAGCCTTTAGAGCGATAATCAAACCAAGAATATTCCTGTTTTGTTGGATGTTCTTTACGATAAGTATCAGCAAATCCAAGCGACAATAAATTGTTCATCCACTCTCGCTCTTCAGGTAAAAATGAACATTTACCAGTTCGCAACCAACGTTTACGGCTATCATCTGAAATGCCAATATCCAAATCAGTTGGGCTAATATTCATGTCGCCCATAATCAGGCAAAGCTGATCACTTAATTGTTGTTGCTTTAAATAATCAATCAAATCTTGATAAAACTTACGTTTTGCAGGGTATTTGATCTCATGATGCAGACTTTCACCCTGTGGAAAATAACCATTAATTACTGTTAACTCACCTTGGCTGGTTGGCAACTGAGCCATAATTAATCGACATTGGGCATCATCGCTATCAGTTGGAAAACCACATTTTACTGAAAGTGGCTTTTGCTTAGTTAACAGCGCTACACCATAATGCCCTTTTTGTCCATGATAATTTAAGTAGTAACCGAACTGCTCAAGATCTTCAACTGGAAACTGATCATTATGAACTTTGGTTTCTTGTAGACCTATTACATCCGGTTGGTGCTTATCGATAATGGCGGCTAATTGATGGATTCGAGCCCGAAGACTATTAATATTAAAAGAAATAACTTTCATGATGAATTTATTGTATTGGAATTAAGGTTGCAATAGTCCCATACTACCAAAAATACGTTATACTGTTAAGCTATTACAGAAACAGTTATCATTTGTGAGAAAAGGAATAACCGAATATGTCTACGGAATTACTTGCCTTGCGCGATAAAATCGATGAAGTCGATAAATCAATTTTATCTCTAATTAATAAAAGATTAGCTTTAGTTGCCGAAGTTGGCGATGTAAAAAGCAAACACGGTATTCCTATTTACGATCCCAAGCGTGAAGCAGAAATGTTAGCCAAAAGGCGACAAGAAGCTGAAAATATTGGCGTATCATCTGCTTTAATTGAAGATATATTACGCCGTTTAATGCGTGAATCATACATACATGAAAATGACAAAGGTTTTAAAAAGGTCTATACCGGTCAAGGCTCTATCGTTATCGTTGGGGGTAATGGACAAATGGGTAGATTATTTGCCCGCCTATTCACCCTGTCTGGTTACCATGTTAAAACCTTAGGTTCTAAAACCATGCATCAAGCAGCCGAAGTAGTTGCTGATGCAGCTGCTGTGATTGTCACAGTACCAATTAACAAAACTTGTGAAATCATCAATCAATTACCACAACTACCTAAAGATTGTATCTTAACCGATTTTACGTCAATAAAAGTGAAACCGCTTGAAGCTATGCTCAAAAAGCATTCTGGCCCTGTCGTTGGATTGCACCCGATGTTTGGTCCTGATGTTCCGAATTTAGCGAAACAAGTTATTGTCTATTGTGAAGGGCGTGAACCAGCTAAATATGAATGGTTAATTGAACAAATGCGCATTTGGGGTGCCAACTTATGTGCAATTGATGCCAAAAAGCATGATAAATGTATGTCATTTATTCAAGCTTTACGCCATTTTACCTCTTTTTCGTATGGCGTAAATTTGCAGCGAGAACAAGCCGATTTAGAACAATTGATTGCTCTATCCTCCCCTATTTATCGACTAGAATTAATGATGGTAGGCAGATTGTTTGCACAAGATCCGGTACTTTATGCCGATATTATTATGGCATCTGATGATAATATTGAATTAATCAAACGTTATTATCAATGTTTCGGAGAAATGGTGGAGCTAATTGAGCAACGCGACAAAGCAAAATTTATTGAGAATTTTAATAATGTCACCGAGTGGTTTGGTAATTATGCTCAGCGCTTTATTAAAGAAAGTCAGGTTTTACTAAAATTTGCTAATGATAATCGGGAATGATTTTATACTGAAACGTATAGTTAACCTCAAACTTTTTTACAAAAAAGTTTATAAACAATACGTCTAGTTAAAATAATTTTTAAATTACGATTTTATACTTAAGAAATAGACCGACAATAAAATTTAGTGTGAGGGAATAAAATGTCTAATCGAAAATATTTTGGCACTGATGGGATTCGAGGCAAAGTTGGAGAGTACCCTATCACACCAGATTTTGCGCTTAAGCTGGGGTGGGCTGCAGGTTGTGTACTTGCTAAAGATGGGGTTAAAAAAGTATTAATTGGTAAAGATACTCGTATTTCTGGTTACATGCTTGAATCAGCACTTGAAGCAGGATTTGCTTCGGCGGGTGTTGCCACTGCATTTACAGGCCCCATGCCAACTCCAGCTATTGCGTATTTAACAAGAACATTTAGAGCTGATGCAGGTGTGGTTATTTCTGCATCACATAATCCATTTTATGATAATGGTATTAAATTTTTTTCGACTGAAGGAAAAAAGCTTGATGATGCAATCGAATTAGAAATTGAAGCTCAGCTTGAAAAAGAGATCGACTGCGTTGAATCCAAACAACTTGGACGTGCAAGCCGTATTACCGATGCAGCAGGTCGTTACATTGAATTTTGTAAAAGTACTTTTGATCATGATTTAAGTTTAGCTGGTTTAAAAATAGTCGTCGATTGTGCTAACGGTGCAACTTATCATATTGCTCCTAAAGTTTTACGTGAACTTGGTGCAAATGTGATAGAGATAGGCTGTGAACCCGACGGAGTTAACATCAATGATAATTGTGGAGCAACAGATATTAGAGCATTAGCCAAATGTGTTATTGATGAAAAAGCTAATTTAGGATTTGCCCTCGATGGTGATGGTGATCGCATTATCATGGTTGATCATAAAGGGAATAAAATTGATGGTGATTTAATTATTTATATTATTGCTCGTGAAGCATTAAGGCAAGGTCAATTAAAAGGTGGCGTTGTTGGTACACTAATGAGTAATATAGGACTTGAAATCGCACTTAAAAATTTGGGTATTCAATTTGTACGCGCTAAAGTTGGTGATCGTTATGTACTTGAAAAAATGCTTGAAAAAAATTGGCGCTTAGGTGCTGAAAACTCTGGTCACGTTTTATTATTAGATAAAACCACCACTGGTGATGGTATTGTTGCGGGTTTACAAGTATTAGCCGCAATGGTGCGTAATAATATGTCATTAGCTGATTTATGTAGTGGCATGACCATGATGCCACAAGTATTAATCAACGTACGATTTGCTGGCAAACATGATCCATTAACAAATCCTAATGTTAAATTAGCCATTGAACAAGCCGAAAAAGAACTTGGTATTCATGGGCGTGTTTTGATTCGAAAATCAGGAACAGAACCACTTATTCGCGTTATGGTTGAAGGTAATGATGCTGCTGAAGTACAAAAACTGGCAGAACAAATCGCTGAAGCAGTTAAAGCATCAAATTAGGTTAATTTATCCCCATTAATTTGACGATTAATAGGGGGTTATTTCTATTAAAGTGGCATATAAAGTTGCTATTCTTTACACAAATTTAGTAAAAAGTGTCTAAATTCTTAATTTTGTTAATCAAAGGTTGACTTATTATAGGCAATTAGGTTTAAAATAGTAGCTTCGGATTATTACAGCGATTGCTTATACCTTTATTAAAAGGGATATAAGCAGTATTTTTAAATTTTAGGAATAAGGTAAGAGGGTTTTATGTCAGTTTCCTCTCCAGCTTCACCACAAGCTTATATCAAGCACCATCTTGAGAACTTGCAAGTAGGTTCTGGTTTTTGGACCTTTAATCTGGACTCGTTGTTCTTTTCAATTGTACTTGGTGTTATCTTTTTATGGATATTTCATCGTGTAGCTAAAAAAGCTACCAGTGGTGTACCAAGTAAATTGCAATGTGCAGTAGAAATGCTCTTTGAATTTGTTAATAACACTGTTAAAGACATGTTCACAGGTCAAAATAAACTCATTGCACCGTTAGCCTTAACTGTGTTTACTTGGGTGTTTTTGATGAACTTAATGGATCTCATTCCAGTAGACTTTTTACCTTACGCTGCACAATATTTAGGTCTTTCGCATTTAAGAGTCGTCCCTTCTGCAGATGTCAGTATCACTATGTCAATGTCATTAGGCGTATTTATTCTTATCATAATCTATTCAATTAAATACAAAGGTATTTCTGGATTTATTAAAGAATATACACTTCATCCTTTTAATCATTGGGCATTTGCGCCAATCAATTTAATTCTTGAACTTGTTAGCTTATTAGCTAAACCAGTTTCTTTAGGGCTTCGACTTTTCGGTAATATGTATGCTGGCGAACTTATCTTTATCTTAATTGCTGCACTATTACCTTGGTGGTCACAATGGGTACTCTCATTACCTTGGGCCATATTCCATATTTTAATTATTACGTTACAAGCTTTTATTTTTATGGTGTTGACGATCGTCTATTTAGCAATGGCATCGGCAACGGAAGATCACTAATTTCAATATTTTTTTGATAATAAACTGGAGTATATAATGGATAGTATGTTATTTGTAGCCGCGGGCATAATGATGGGATTAGCTGCAATTGGTGGTGCAGTTGGTATTGGATTACTAGGTGGTAAATTCCTAGAAGGTGCCGCTCGTCAACCTGAATTAATGCCTATGTTACGTACCCAATTCTTTATCGTTATGGGCTTAGTTGATGCGATTCCAATGATCTGTGTGGGTATTGCGCTTTATGTTATTTTTGCTGTTGCCGGTTAATAAACTTTTAAGAGGAATCGTCTCATGAATATGAACGCAACTCTCCTCGGCCAAGCAATTACATTTGTATTGTTTGTTTGGTTCTGCATGAAGTTTATTTGGCCACCTGTTATTAGTGCGATTGAAAAACGCCAAAAAGAGATAGCAGACGGTCTTGCTTCAGCAGAAACAGCAAAAAAAGATTTGGAATTAGCCAAAGCAAATACATCTGACATAATGCAACAGGCTAAGGTAGAGGCTAATGCAATTATAGAGCAAGCAAACAAACGCAAAGCTATCATTCTTGAAGAAGCACAACAAGAAGCGATCCGCGAAAAAGAACGTATTGTTGCTCAAGGACTTGCCGAAGTAGAAGCTGAACGCAAACGCGCTAGAGAAGAGCTTAAACAACAAGTCGCTACACTCGCTATTGCTGGTGCAGAAAAAATTATTGAACGTTCTGTTAATGAAGCCGCAAATAGCGACATCATTGATAAACTCGTAGCTGAATTATAAGGAGAATAGAGCAATGGCTGACTTAATTACAATTGCTCGTCCTTATGCTAAAGCCGCTTTTGATTTTGCGGTAGAAAGAAACAGCATCGAATCATGGCATAAAATGTTAGTATTAACTTCTCAAGTAAGCAAAGATGCACAAGTAAGAAGTATTCTAACATCTGATATGAAAACTGATTCGGTGGCTAATTTACTCATCAACATCTGTAAAGATGTATTAGATGAGTTTAGCACTAATTTTATTAAAGTTATGGCTGAAAACAAACGATTATCACTTCTTCCTGAAGTTTTAACTTTGTTTGAACAATATTGTTTGGATAAAGATGCTCAAGCAGATGTTGATGTCATTTCAGCTAATGAGCTAACTAGCGAACAACTTAATAAAATTTCTATCGCTGTCGAAAAACGTTTATCACGAAAAGTAAAACTAAAATGTCATATAGATAAATCGCTCATTTCTGGTTTTATTATTCGTACGGGCGATATGGTTATTGATAGTAGTATCAGAGGGCGTTTAAATCGTTTAAATGACGCTCTACAGTCTTAAGGGGACTGATAATGCAGCTAAATTCAACTGAAATAAGTGAACTAATTAAAGAGCGGATAGCTCAGTTCAATATTGTGAGTGATGCTCACAATGAAGGAACAATCATCTCAGTAAGTGATGGTATTCTTCGAATTCACGGATTAACCGATGTAATGCAAGGCGAAATGATTGCATTACCTGGTAATCGATATGCAATGGCATTAAACCTAGAACGAGACTCAGTCGGTGCAGTGGTTATGGGACCATACGAAGACTTATCGGAAGGGATGAAAGTGCAATGTACTGGTCGTATTTTACAGGTACCCGTTGGTGATGGCTTATTAGGTCGTGTTATCAATACACTTGGTGAACCTATTGATGGCAAAGGCTCGATTCAACATGATGGATTTTCACCAGTTGAAGTTGTCGCACCTGGTGTTATCGATCGTCAATCAGTCGATCAGGCATTACAAACAGGTTATAAAGCCGTCGACTCAATGATTCCAATTGGTCGTGGTCAGCGTGAACTTATTATCGGTGACCGTCAAACAGGTAAAACAGCATTAGCAATCGATGCAATCATTAACCAACGTGATTCAGGTGTAAAATGTATTTATGTAGCAATTGGTCAAAAACAGTCAACTATTGCAAACGTAGTACGTAAACTTGAAGAACATGGTGCACTAAAAAATACTATCGTTGTTGTAGCTTCAGCGTCTGAATCAGCCGCATTACAATATTTAGCGCCTTACGCCGGTTGTGCTATGGGTGAGTACTTCCGCGATCGTGGTCAAGATGCATTAATTGTTTATGATGATCTATCTAAACAAGCAGTTGCTTACCGTCAAATTTCGTTATTACTTCGTCGTCCACCTGGACGTGAAGCATATCCTGGTGATGTATTCTATCTTCACTCTCGTTTACTTGAACGTGCAGCTCGTGTTAACGAAGCTTATGTTGAAGAATTTACTAAAGGCGAAGTAAAAGGTAAAACAGGTTCATTAACGGCATTACCAATTATCGAAACACAAGCTGGTGACGTATCGGCATTCGTACCAACTAACGTAATTTCAATTACTGATGGTCAGATCTTCCTTGAAACAAGCCTATTTAACTCAGGTATTCGCCCTGCGGTTAACCCGGGTATTTCGGTTTCTCGTGTTGGTGGTGCGGCACAAACCAAAATAATGAAAAAATTATCAGGTGGTATTCGTACGGCACTTGCACAATATCGTGAATTAGCTGCGTTCTCACAATTTGCTTCTGACTTAGATGAAGCAACAAGAAACCAATTAAGTCATGGTGAAAAGGTAACCGAATTATTGAAACAAAAGCAATACTCGCCTATGACTGTTGCTGAGCAATCAATTGTACTTTACGCTGCTGAACGTGGTTATCTTGAAGATGTAGAACTTGCTAAAGTATTACCATTTGAAACAGCACTCCTTGCTTATGCCCATAGTCAATATGCTGACTTTGTCAAACAAATCGACGAAACGGGTAATTACAATGATGAGATTGAAAGTAAGTTAAAAGCATTACTTGAAAGCTTTAAATCAACTCAAACTTGGTAAAGGGTGGTAAAAAATGGCTAATGCAAAAGAGATTAGAACAAAAATTGCCAGTATCCAAAGTACGCAAAAGATCACTAAAGCGATGGAAATGGTTGCCAATTCTAAAATGCGTAAAACGCAAGATAGAATGGCAGCAAGTCGTCCATATGCTGAAATGATTCGTGAAGTAATTGGACATTTAGCGTTAGCTCAGATAGGCGCCAAGCATCCTTATTTAGAAGAAAGAGATGTAAAGCGAGTTGGCTATCTTATCATTTCAACCGATCGTGGTTTATGCGGTGGTTTAAATATCAATCTTTTCAAAACTGTCATTGCTGATATGTCAGCATGGCAGGAAAAAAATGTTGAAGCTGATGTTGCTTTAATTGGTTCTCGGGGTGTTTCATTTTTCTCATCAGTAAAAACAAACATCTTAACACAAGTCACTAATTTAGGTGACGAACCAACTTTATCCGATTTAATTGGACCGGTAAAAACAATGCTTGAGGCATATGACAAAGGTAATATTGATAAATTATATATTGTTACTAATAAATTTATTAATACCATGTCACAAAAACCAACAATACAGCAATTATTACCATTACCACCATCGGAAGATAAAGCGCTCAAAGCTTCATCATGGGATTATATTTATGAGCCAGATGCTAAATCACTATTAGATGTGATTTTACGTCGTTATATTGAATCACAAGTCTATCAAGCTGTGGTTGACAATCTAGCGAGTGAACAAGCGGCAAGAATGGTGGCCATGAAAGCAGCAACAGATAACGGTGCAAACCTAATTAATGAATTACAAATTGTGTATAACAAAGCACGTCAAGGTGCTATCACAAATGAATTGATTGATATTGTATCCGGTGCAGCCGCTGTTTCAGGTTAGTGCTAAATATTGGCTTATAGTTAAGAAAAAGACGTAGAGGATTAAAAATGGCTACTGGAAAGATTGTCCAGATCATCGGTGCGGTGGTTGATGTCGAATTCCCAGAAGATGCAGTACCGAAGGTATATGATGCATTAGAAGTGGAAACTGGCACTGAAAAATTAGTTCTGGAAGTTCAACAACAATTAGGTGGTGGCGTTGTTTGTTGTATCGCAATGGGATCATCTGATGGTTTAAGACGTGGACTTAAAGTAGTAAACACAGGCCACGGTATTGAAGTACCTGTAGGTACCAAAACACTTGGTCGTATTATGAACGTACTAGGTGATCCTGTTGATAAAGCAGGTCCAATTGGTGAAGAAGAGCGTTGGGCAATTCACCGTGCTGCACCAACTTATGAAGAACTCGCTAACTCAACTGAGTTACTTGAAACAGGTATCAAAGTTATCGACTTAATTTGTCCATTTGCTAAAGGTGGTAAAGTTGGTCTATTCGGCGGTGCTGGTGTTGGTAAAACCGTTAATATGATGGAATTAATCCGTAACATCGCTATCGAACACTCAGGTTACTCAGTATTTACTGGAGTGGGTGAACGTACCCGTGAAGGTAATGATTTCTATCACGAAATGAAAGAATCAAACGTACTTGATAAAGTATCGTTAGTATATGGTCAAATGAATGAACCACCTGGAAACCGTCTACGCGTGGCGTTAACTGGTTTAACTATGGCTGAAAAATTCCGTGACGAAGGTAAGGACGTATTATTATTCATCGATAATATTTATCGTTACACCTTAGCGGGTACTGAAGTATCTGCATTATTAGGTCGTATGCCATCTGCGGTAGGTTACCAACCAACATTAGCAGAAGAGATGGGCTTATTACAAGAACGTATCACTTCAACTAAAACAGGTTCAATTACCTCTATTCAAGCGGTATATGTACCTGCCGATGACTTGACTGACCCGTCGCCAGCAACCACCTTTGCTCACTTAGATGCAACAATCGTATTGAGTCGTCAAATCGCTTCATTAGGTATCTATCCAGCGGTTGATCCATTAGATTCAACTAGCCGTCAATTAGATCCACTTGTTGTTGGTCAAGAACATTATGATTGTGCTCGTGGCGTTCAGTCAATTTTACAACGCTATCAAGAATTAAAAGATATTATCGCAATTCTTGGTATGGATGAATTATCAGAAGATGATAAATTAACCGTTGCACGTGCACGTAAAATTCAACGATTCTTATCTCAACCATTCTTCGTTGCAGAAGTATTTACAGGATCTCCTGGTAAATATGTACCATTGAAAGATACCATCAGTGCTTTTAAAGGAATTATGAACGGTGATTACGACCACATTCCTGAACAAGCATTCTATATGGTTGGTTCAATCGACGAAGCAATTGAGAAAGCAAAATCTCTCTAAGAGATTCATTGAACGGAGATAGTATTATGGCACTAACTTCCTATCAATTAGAAGTTGTTAGTGCTGAATCTCACCTGTTTTCGGGTGATGTTCAGCGAATCAGAATCACAGGGCAAGAAGGTGAACTTGGGATCTATCCAGGCCACACTCCTCTACTTACAATGATTAAACCAGGTATGGTAGGTATTGTAAAAGCGGATGGTGAAGAAGAGTTTATCTACCTTTCTGGTGGCGTCTTAGAAGTTCAACCAAATATCGTCACAATCTTAGCCGATACAGCAATTCGTGGTGAAGACTTAGACGAAGCGAGAGCACAAGAAGCAGTGAGACAAGCAAAAGAACACATTAATCATCTTAGTGATGATATGTCATTTGCTCAAGCATCGGCTGAATTATCAAAAGCTTTAGCTAAAATTCGTGTTATCGAATTAACTCGTCGTATGAGTCAATAAAAATACGTTAATTACTAGATAAACCCATAAAAGGTTACAAATTAATAAATTGTAACCTTTTTTAATTTCTACTTAGCTGCTTTTTTAACTACTTTTTTGAAAAAATTCTATCTAAAAATCACGATTTTTTTATCTCAAAAATATACCTTAACATTTTTTAAAGCCTATTTAGATTTTATAAAACTATTTAGTTACAAAAAATTGCGACCTAATCATAGCTAGATTTATTCATAACAATCAGCGATAATCTGACTAATTATATTAATATTAATGTAACTATGTTTACTATTTATCATTCAAATCAAGTCGATTTACTCAAGTCCTTAGTCAGTGAATTAATGCGTAGAGACCCATTAGAACAGGTTTTTACACCCGATATGGTGATTGTACAAAGCCAAGGTATGGCGCAATGGTTACAAATTGAATTGGCCAACGATCTTGGTATTCTTGCCAATGTCGATTTTCCCTTTCCCAGTCAATTTATTTGGCAAATATATCAAATCCTTTTACCAGATTCACCGACTGAAAATAACTATGACGTCGAATCAATGACTTGGCGTTTATACTATTTATTGCCTAAGATCATTGAACGACCTGAATTTGAGACAATCAAACATTATCTAAATATTGATAAAGAAGAACGCAAACACTATCAATTAGCAACGCGGATAGCACGATTATTTGACCAATATTTGGTATATCGTCCTGATTGGTTAGCAAAATGGGAAGCCAATCAAACCGTAAGTGAATTGAATCACCATCCAGATGAAATTTGGCAAGCAGAATTATGGCGGCAACTTATTTCAATCAGCCTACCCTATCACCGTGCCAATATTTACCAACAAATATTAGATATTTTGTTAGATAAGGACTTTGATCATTTAAGGTTAAACTCTTTACCTAAACGAGTTTATATTTTTGGGATCACTTCTCTTCCACCTATTTATCTGTCATTACTCTCAGCACTTGGTCAACACATCGATGTGCATTTGATGTTTAATAATCCCTGTAAATGGTACTGGGGCGATATTGTTGAAAAACAACTATCCGATATTTTAAATACACCAGATAAAATCCCTAATCCATTACTTACTTCGTGGGGAAAACTAGGTCGCGACAATTTATTTTTATTGCAAGAATTTAATAGTAAACAGGATATTGAGGCATTTGTTGATCAAGAACGGACATGTCTATTGCACTCAATTCAGCAAGATATTTTAGAGCTTTATCAAAGTGATTTAGGCGATAAACAAATTGATGCTTCTGATAAATCTATCTCGTTCCATGCCTGCCATAGTGAACAACGGGAAGTCGAAGTATTGTACGATTATCTATTATCTGTTTTTGATACAAACCCAGATCTTGAACTACGTGATTGTATTGTTATGGTTTCAGATATTGATCGCTATGTACCTTATATTCGAGCTGTTTTTGGTAATGCTAGAGGTGAACGCTATTTACCATTTACTATTTCTGACCAAAAGGCTCGCAATATTGATCCCATCGTACAAGGTTTTTTTGCTATTTTAAACTTTCCAAACAGTCGATTCACCGCGGAAGATTTATTTAACTTATTGGAAATTCCAGCTGTAGCTGAAAAATTTTCCATAACTGAATCACAATTAATATTATTGCGAACTTGGATTATAGAATCTGGTATCCGCTTTGGTCTTGAAAGTGCACACAGCTGGTTATTTGGTCTTGAACGGTTATTGCTTGGTTATACCATGAATAGTGAACAAGGTGGATGGCAACAAATTTTACCTTATGATGGTGCAACAGGATTAGATGCGGAACTTATTGGTCAATTATCTGAATTTATTAAAGTTGTTCGTAAATGGTGTACGATTTTAAATGAAGCAAAATCATTATCTGATTGGCAAGGTTGTTGCCTTGAATTAATTAATGATTTTTTTACGCATAATCAGCAACGCGATGCTATTTTATTAATGATAGAAGATGAGTGGCAACAGTTAATTAATAGTGGTTTGACCGCTCAGTTTACCGGCCTTATTTCAATCACTGTTTTGCATGATGCAATGCAGGCACGTTTAGAACAAAATCACTTAGCACATCGTTTTTTAGTCGGTAAAATCAATTTTTGTACTATGATGCCCATGCGCTCCATTCCATTTAAAGTAGTTTGTTTGCTAGGCATGAATGATGGCGACTACCCAAGAACGTCACTACCGCTGGATTTTGATTTAATCGCCAAATACCCAAGACGAGGCGATCGTAGCCGTCGAACTGATGATCGCTATCTATTTTTAGAAGCTATTTTGTCTACACAATATCAGCTATATATCAGTTATATCGGGCGAGATATGAAAGATAATAGCGAACGTTACCCTTCAGTACTGGTTGATGAGCTCTGGGAATATATTGTTCAATATTATGGTGAACCAACCAAAAATTTAGAAAAAAATGTCAATTCTTTAAAAGTATTACATACCAGAACGCCATTTAATCCTGTAAATTTTTTACAAGAGCCGAAAAGTTATGCTGATGAGTGGTTACCTGCAGCCCTGAAAAAAGGAGAAAGCCAAAGATTTATTAGTCAAATACCTGCTATAAGTGTTGATTATATTAATCTTGATGAGTTAAAACGATTCTTTCAGCACTCTATTCGGTTATTTTTACAAAAACGATTTAATTTTTATGTCAGTTACCTTGATGATACTTTACCTGATGCCGAAAACTTTAATCTTGATAGCTTAAAACGTTATCAACTTAATGTGCAAATTTTAAATCATTTAATTACTCAAACCGCCCAAGATTCAGAGGTTCTTTATCAACAATTAAGATTAACGGGTGAATTACCTGATGGCGCTTTTGGTGAGATCATTTATGATGAGCAAACTGAAGCAATGCAATCTTTAGCAGATAAAATCCGTCAAGAACGGTTAGAGATGACCAGCGAGGAAGTCAATTTAACAATTGAGGCAAATAAGCAATATTACCCACTTCAGGGGTGGTTAACACATATACAAGCCGATGGTATTTTAACTTGGCGTCCATCAAAACTCTCAATTCGTGATGGCATCTCATTATGGATAGATCATTTGGTTTATTGTATTTTATATCCTGAGAAAGTTGATAACCAAAGTCGCATTTATGGTCGTGATGAGCAAGAATGGCGATTTTCGCATTTAGAAGCTAACGAGGCATTAACTTACTTAACCTCATTAGTTGAAGGATTTTTGCAAGGCATCAATCAACCCTTATTAATGCCAATTCAAAGTGCATGGAGTTGGTTAACGTCGGCTTATAATAAAAAAACTGGTGAAATCGTTGCTAGTGATAGGGCTAAAAGTCAGCTTATTAATACTTGGCAAGGAGGCCTTTTCCAATCACCAGAGATCGACAGTTACTATGAACGTTTGTATCCTGAATTAACCGATGAACTAATAGAACAGATCATCTATTTTGCTAAGCAATTTCTATTGCCAATCTTATTAAATCAAGTAACAGTAGAATAGGAGGCATTATGTTTATAGATACGCATTGCCATTTCAATTTCCCTGCTTTTGTTACAGATTTAGATAACTCAATAAGTCGTATTCGAAAAGCTAAAATTGCCAGTTTAATTATACCTGCTGTATCAGCAGATCATTTCAGTCAAATTCTGAAACTAACTGAACAGTATGATGAACTTTATGCTGCGCTGGGCTTACATCCTATCTATCAACATTCCCATGCTGATCTTGAAAAATTATCAGATATCGTTAGTACTTTTCCTAACAAGTTAGTTGCTATTGGCGAAATCGGCTTAGACCGTTATGACATTTCCGTTGATTATCAACAACAACTTACATTTTTTCGAGCTCAACTGGATTTAGCTAAACGTTATGAATTACCCGTATTAATTCATTCACGCAAAACTCATGATGTTATCTACCACGAATTACGTCAAGCTAATTTACCTTGTCGCGGAGTGATCCATGGTTTTTCTGGTAGCTATCAACAAGCAATGCAATTTATTAAATTAGGCTATTATATTGGTGTAGGTGGCGTAATAAGTTACACTAGAGCAAATAAAACTCGCCATACCATTGCAAAGTTACCCCTCGAAAGCCTAGTATTAGAAACCGATGCCCCTGATATGCCTTTAAGTGGTCGACAAGGGCAAATAAACCGCCCAGAAAACATTGTCGATATTTTTAACATACTTTGTCAATTACGTGTTGAAAATTATAAACAAATAGGTGGAACGATTCTAACAAATACCTTGACGCTATTTAATAGAATTAATAAAATGAAAATTCAAAACCAAATATATTAATAACCATTTAATTATTAATAGTTTAATAAGCCACAAGGTGGTGCTTTATGTCTCAACGTCATAGTCAGCTTTTTGTGCAATCCATTATCTTACTTACCCGATTATTTCCGTTATGGGCAATCCTTTGTGCAATAATTGCCTATTTTTCACCAAATACATTCCTTCCCATACGACCTCATACATCACACTTATTGATGTTTGTAATGTTTACGATGGGGGTAACGTTAAGTATTAATGACTTTAAAAGAGTTGTAACCAAACCAAAAGCAGTCATAATTTGTACCCTACTGCATTACATTGTTATGCCACTCACCGCTTTAATCTTATCTAAGTTATTTACTATGCGGCCAGAGTTATTAGTAGGGATGGTACTAGTTGGTAGCGTAGCGAGTGGAACTGCCTCCAACGTGATGATTTATCTAGCTAAAGGTGATGTGGCACTGTCAGTGACTATTTCGTCGGTTTCAACCCTTGTTGGTGTAGTGGTTACCCCAATTCTTACGCTTTTACTCGTTGGTACAACTGTTGAAGTTCCTGTTTGGAATATGTTAATGCATATTATCCAAATTGTTCTAATTCCTATTATTCTTGGCTTGATTGTCCACCACTTCTTATATTCAATAGTAAAAAAATGCGAACGATTTTTACCATTAATGTCAATGATCTGTATTTTATTAATAATTTGTATTGTTGTAGCTGGTAGTTATGATCTAATTGGTCAAGTTGGTATAACGGTTATTTTTGCTGTGATTATTCATAATGGTATTGGTTTACTAGGTGGTTATTGGGGAGGAAAATTATTTGGCTTCGATGAATCAACTTGTCGAACTATGTCATTAGAAGTGGGTATGCAAAACTCCGCATTAGCCGCTACTCTAGGCACAACTTATTTTTCAGCTCTATCAGCATTACCCGCTGCTGTATTTTCTGTTTGGCACAATATTTCAGGTTCGATTCTGGCTGGTTATTGGCAAGAAAAACCCGTTAAAAATAAGAAAAAATCTAACAATTGATCGTGGATATTGTAAAATAAAATCCATTCACTCTCTTACTCACTAATCACACGTAAGAGAGTATAACTTTAGGATTTACTATGATCCTTCTCTCCCCCAGCATATCAATCAATTTTAGGCTGAAAAAATGAATAGCGAATTACAATTACCACCTTTTGTTTATCGAATATTACCCTGGATTGCCGCATTTGCATTTTTTATGCAATCACTTGATACCTCAATTTTAAATACTGCTCTGCCAACTATGGCTAAAGACCTCAATGAATCACCACTGAATATGCAATCAGCAGTAATATGTTATGCGCTAACATTGGCGTTATTTATTCCAGTAAGTGGCTTTTTATCGGACAAATTCGGTACACGAAATATTTTTGTGATGGCCGTATCACTTTTTACCTTAGGATCATTACTTTGTGCTTTGTCTAATTCATTAGTTTTTTTAGATATATCAAGGGTTATTCAAGGTATTGGTGGATCAATGATGGTACCTGTTTCACGTTTGGTTTTGATTAAAGCATTTAAACGTAATGAGTTCTTAGCGGCGTTAAACACAGCAACAATTCCGGGTTTAATCGGCCCAGTACTAGGGCCTGTTTTAGGTGGCTACCTTGTTGATATGGTAAGTTGGCACTGGATCTTTTTTATTAATTTACCAATTGGTATTATTGGGGTAATGATTAGCTTAAGATATATGCCGAACATAAAAGGTGAACGTATGCCTTTTGACTTATTTGGATTTATATTTATCGTTATTACTTTTATTAGTGCAACTCTTAGTGTTGAATGTTTAAATCAAGGTAAACAATATTATTTACCTCTGGCTCTCGCTGTCATTAGTCTTGCTTTTTTATTTATTTATCGCAACTATGCAAAAAAGAAACAAGCAGCCTTATTTCCACTCTCTTTATTTGATATACGAACGTTTAAAATAGGAATTATTGGTAATTTAGTTTGTCGATTAGGTATTTCTGGTGTGCCTTTTCTTATTCCTTTATTTCTACAAGTTGGATTCGGTTATTCAGCAATTTTTGCTGGAATGATGCTAATGCCAATGGCTATTGCATCAATTTGTACAAGGTTCTTTATTACTCGGATTCTTGGTCGTTTAGGCTATCGTTTTGTGCTAATAGCAAATACCATCTTAGCAGGAATTTTAATCCTTTTAATGTCGTTATTAAACTTAACTACCCCACTTTTGATATTAGGAATTTTGCTATTTTGTATTGGTGGCATCAATTCAATGCAATTTACTTCAATGAACAGTATAACGTTAGCAAATTTACAAGGAGAAAGCACAAGTAGTGGCAATAGTTTGATGGCCGTCAATCAACAGTTAGCGATCAGTTTTGGTACCGGCTTTGGTGCTTTATTGGTAAGATTATTTGGTTACACAACAACGACTATTCACGCTTTTCAACTAACCTTTGTTATACTGGGTATTGTAACCATGCTATCAAGCATGATTTTTGCTCAATTACAAAAACAAGATGGTGAGAATTTAACGGCTCGGCATTAAGCGACAAGGAGATAACAATTATGTTTCAATATCAAATCATTCCAGTAACGGATTTTCAAGAAAACTGCAGTATTGTTTGGTGTGATGAAACAAATGAGGCTGCCTTTATTGATCCCGGTGGAGAGCCAGAATTACTCAAAAAAGCAGTTGAAAAACTCGGGGTTAATATCAAACAAATTTTATTAACACATGGTCATTTAGATCATGTTGGCGTAGCTGCTGAATTAGCTAAACACTATGATGTCAAAATCATTGGTCCTAGCCAAGAAGATGAGTTCTTATTTACAGCCTTACCACAACAATCTATGCAATTTGGTTTTCCTTATACCGAAAGTTTCTTACCAGATCGTTGGTTAAAAGAGAACGATAAAATTCAGATTGGCAATATATCGCTTGATGTCCTATTTTGCCCTGGTCACACTCCTGGACATATTGTATTTATCAATTTAAAAGATAAAATTGCTTTTGTTGGCGATGTTTTATTCAAAAACAGTATTGGACGAACAGACTTTCCTCGCGGGAATCATGCTGATCTCATCTCATCAATTACCCATAAACTATTCCCTCTTGGTGATGACTTTATATTTGTTCCCGGTCATGGTCCAATGTCAAGCTTTGGAAATGAACGAATGACCAACCCTTTCTTAGTATAACAAGAAACGCTGCAAACAATAATGTAAACTTTTTAAATTTAAAATGGTTTACATTATAAATTTTTGTATTATTATGGCACTACTGTTTATCTTTTAATGGTAGAAAATAATGAAACAACAATTAACAACATATTACCCTACATTCATTAACACACTGTTCAATTTATCATCTTGGCAACGCAAATTATGTGCAACCACCAGTGCAGCACTATTGCTAGGCCTTGCGGCGAATATCAGCATTCCCACTTACCCAGTACCTTTTAGTTTACAATCTTTAGGTGTTTTACTGATTGGTGCTTGCCTAGGTCGTAAACTAGGTGCATTAGCAATTCTCCAATATCTGTTTTTAGGTGCGCTCGGTTTACCAATGTTTGCTAATGGTAGTGGTGGATTTATGGCATTAATATCTCCTTCTGCTGGTTACCTATATGGGTATGCATTTAGTGCTTATATCGCTGGATTTGCTGCCGAAAAAGGTTATGATCGTCGCTTCCTTTTAGGATTAATCGCCTTTGCTTGCGCCCATCAATTAATCTTTGTATTTGGTGTAGCTTATTTAATGGGTTATTTTCATATTTCACTTAGCGAAGCATTACAAGTGGGTTATTTACCTTTTGTTGGTGTTGATGCGCTCAAGTTTATCATTGCTACTTGTGTTATGTTTTCACTATGGCGTTATCACGCGAAAAAACATTAATAAAAATGCAAATTGGCGATATCATTTTTCAATCTCAGAATGAGGAAAGCGAATTTAATAAGGCGATTACTCATTCTGGTTCCCTGCCTAGTTCAAACGATATAATTAATCAAATAAGCCATGTCGGCTTATATATCGGCAATGATCTGGTGATTGAAGCGACCCAAAAGCATGGAGTAATCAAGCAACCACTTAAATCTTTTTTAGACTCCGCCCAATATAATGTGGTTGCAACGATTGGCAATAAAACTATCATTAAAAATGCATTAATTCGTGTTCAAGACTGTTTAGGATTGCCCTATAACCACAGTTTTCGTTCAGATGCCAAAGGGTTTTACTGTAGCCAACTGATTACTTATACTTTTAAGTATGAATCGGGTAAAGACTATTTTAAACTTTATCCTATGAATTTTAAGAATTTAACCACTGACCAGATTCTCCCCTATTGGATCAATTATTATCGAGAATTAAAACAACCGATCCCTCAAGGAGAGCTCGGTTCACATCCACAACAGCTATTAAGACAAAAAGAACTATTTAAGACAATCTTGACCCTTAAATAATATTAAATAACGATAATAAGTTAAAAATTGAACAAAAAAGAAATTTTAGATAATTAACTATTGACATAGCGCCATTAAATCTATAATATGCGCGCTACATTTCGGTTCCTCCATAGTTCAGTCGGTAGAACGGCGGACTGTTAATCCGTATGTCACAGGTTCAAGTCCTGTTGGAGGAGCCAACTTCTCACATCATTTTATATGCCATAAAAACACTAAATTTCAATTATCATTTACTATTATTCTAACTTTTCATTATTAATCTATTTTTTAAAAATCATAAAGAAAAATTACTTACTCCATACTACAATTAAATTTATTCAATATGTTAAAAGATAAAATTATCAATCAAGTTTTTTTGTTATCTTAGCTGATCACTAAGCAAATCTTAGATATAGCCATTACATTTTACGCAGAAAAGCACAATAATTATCGTTAGCATACAGTAAACGATCATCGGCTCCTGAAATATTTTTTGAGCCTTTATCTAAATCCCCTATCCAGCCTAATATTTGTGGACGATATTGTGATGGCATTGTTGCTCCTAATTATTCCTTTTTCTTTATTTTTATTTCTTGAGTAATCTAATTATTGCACATGATATTTTTGCTTAATCTCAGTAAGGTGTTCGGGCGACAGGGCGTTAAACGCCTCAACCATCCATTCCGGCCAGCCTTGATCTTGGATGATATCCTTTTTAAAAGGTGTTTCTTGCTCCCATGTATATTTTCCGTCGTTTAAACTGATTAAATCGTTAAAACACATAAAATTATTGACCCATCCCCAGACCTGATAACTACCAATACCATAACGCAGTGGATCTAATAGCACATGGTCAATAGTTTTATGCGTACCCGGCTCACACACCATTAAAATAGTGGTATTGAGTGAATAGGTGGAAAAGTTATGCACCACAACACCATGTAAATCAGCCCAATCATACTCTTTTATTCGTTTTTTATTAGGCTGTAAAAAATGAATCGGATTTTTAAACGAAGTAAAATTAAAGAAATAACTTTCATTAATATACACTTTATTGGTTTTACGATTAAAGATTATTGGACTACCTTTTCGTGTAAAAAGATTTTGGTATAGTTCGGGAATCATTAGATATATAGCAAACAAACTGACAATAACGCCTAATGATAATAAAATATCTATAATTTTTTCATCATTATCAATTGAGATTTCAAAACTAAAACTAAAACTAAAATTAAATGAAAAATAAAAAATTATATAAAAAGTAAGGGATAATATTGATATTAAGGAAATAAATAAATAAAAAATCTGATCAGATGACGTTTTACGAAGAAAAGCGCAATAGTTATCGTTGGCATACAGTAAGCGATCATCGGCACCTGAAAGGTAATTCGTACCTTTATCTAAATCATCTATCCAGCCTAATAATTGTGGGCGATATTGTGATGGCATTGTTGCTCCTAATTATTCCTTTTCCTTTTTCTTTATTTTTATTTCTTGAGTAATCTAGTTATTGCACATGATATTTTTGCTTAATCTCAGTAAGGTGTTCGGGCGACAGGGCGTTAAACGCTTCCACCATCCATTCCGGCCAGCCTTGATCTTGGATGATATCCTTTTTAAAAGGTGTTTCTTGCTCCCACGTATATTTTCCGTCGTTTAAACTGATTAGATCGTTAAAGCACATAAAATTATTGACCCATCCCCAGACCTGATAACTACCAATACCATAACGCAGTGGATCTAATAGCACATGGTCAATAGTTTTATGCGTGCCCGGCTCACACACCATTAAAATAGTAGTATTGAGTGAATAGGTGGAAAAGTTATGCACCACAACCCCATGTAAATCAGCCCAATCATACTCTTTTATCCGTTTTTTATTAGGCTT
This sequence comes from Gilliamella apicola, assembly GCF_000599985.1. NCBI lineage: Bacteria > Pseudomonadati > Pseudomonadota > Gammaproteobacteria > Orbales > Orbaceae > Gilliamella > Gilliamella apicola. Next base: position 94,525 of record NZ_CP007445.1, on the reverse strand, counting down.
TAAAAAATGAATGGGATTTTTAAACGAAGTAAAATTAAAAAAATAACTTTCATTAATATACACTTTATTGGTTTTACGATTAAAGATTATTGGACATCCCCGCCGTGTAAAAAGATTTTGGTAAATTTCAGGAATAGATAAATATAATCCAACAAAAGAAGCAATTAACATAACAATAAAAGTGATAAATATTAAAGTGTTTTCATCAGAATCTAAATCTAAAATTATAGTTATAGATAAATAAATTAAAGGTATTGAAAGAATAAAAGCAATAGTAAAAATACATAAATAAAATATCTGATCAGATGATGTTTTACGAAGAAAAGCGCAATAGTTATCGTTAGCATACAGTAAACGATCATCGGCTCCTGAAATATTTTTTGAGCCTTTATCTAAATCCCCTATCCAGCCTAATATTTGTGGGCGATATTGTGATGGCATTGTTGCTCCTAATTATTCCTTTTCCTTTTTCTTTATTTTTATTTCTTGAGTAATCTAGTTATTGCACATGATATTTTTGCTTAATCTCAGTAAGGTGTTCGGGCGACAGGGCGTTAAACGCTTCCACCATCCATTCCGGCCAGCCTTGATCTTGGATGATATCCTTTTTAAAAGGTGTTTCTTGCTCCCACGTATATTTCCCGTCGTTTAAACTGATTAGATCGTTAAAGCACATAAAATTATTGACCCACCCCCAAACCTGATAACTACCAATACCATAACGCAGTGGATCTAATAGCACATGGTCAATAGTTTTATGTGTGCCCGGCTCACACACCATTAAAATAGTAGTATTGAGTGAATAGGTGGAAAAGTTATGCACCACAACCCCATGTAAATCGACCCAATCATACTCTTTTATTCGTTTTTTATTAGGCTTTAAAAAGTGAATCGGATTTTTAAACGAGATAAAATTAAAAAAATAACTTTCATTAATATACACTTTATTGGTTTTACGATTAAAGATTATTGGGCATCCCCGCCGTGTAAAAAGATTTTGGTATAATTCGGGAATCATTAGATATATGGCAAGAAAGGAAAAAATTTGTCCAATAATAACAATAAGTAATATAAAATTCTCCTTTTTAGAAATTAAATCAAAAATTAACAAAAAGCATATGTAGATTGCTGGAATTAAACACACAATGATAATTGTAGAAATACATAAATAAAAAATCTGATCAGATGACGTTTTACGAAGGAAAGCGCAATAGTTATCGTTAGCATACAGTAAACGATCATCGGCACCTGAAAGGTAATTCGTACCTTTATCTAAATCATCTATCCAGCCTAATATTTGTGGGCGATATTGTGATGGCATTGTTGCTCCTAATTATTCCTTTTTCTTTATTTTTATTTCTTGAGCAAGCTAGTTATTGCACATGATATTTTTGCTTAATCTCAGTAAGGTGTTCGGGCGACAGGGCGTTAAACGCTTCCACCATCCATTCCGGCCAACCTTGATCTTGGATGATATCCTTTTTAAAAGGTGTTTCTTGCTCCCACGTATATTTCCCGTCGTTTAAACTGATTAGATCGTTAAAGCACATAAAATTATTGACCCACCCCCAAACCTGATAACTACCAATACCATTACGCAGTGGATCTAATAGCACATGGTCAATAGTTTTATGCGTACCCGGCTCACACACCATTAAAATAGTAGTATTGAGTGAATAGGTGGAAAAGTTATGCACCACAACCCCATGTAAATCGGCCCAATCATACTCTTTTATTCGTTTTTTATTAGGCTGTAAAAAATGAATCGGATTTTTAAACGAAGTAAAATTAAAGAAATAACTTTCATTAATATACACTTTATTGGTTTTACGATTAAAGATTATTGGGCATCCTCGCCGTGTAAAAAGATTTTGATAAATTTCGGGTATGGATATATATATAGCAAGAAAGCAAGCAATTTGTCCGATAATAATAACAAGTGACATTAAACTTTCATTTTTATATAGTAAATCAGATAGTAATGAAAAACCTAAATAAATTGTCGGTATTAATCCAATAAAAACTATAGTAAAAATACATAAATAAAAAACCTGATCAGATGATGTTTTACGAAGAAAAGCACAATAATTATCGTTAGCATACAGTAAGCGATCATCGGCACCTGAAATATTTTTTGAGCCTTTATCTAAATCCCCTATCCAGCCTAATATTTGTGGACGATATTGTGATGGCATTGTTATTCCTTTTCGTTAATTAATTTTGTTAGACTTTTTGGTAATAATTAATGGGACTGCTTCACGGTTATTATACTCAATGATTATATGGTATTTTTTAATACTATTAGCACCAATTGTGCCTGCAATCCATTTGTTAATAATTAGCCCATCACTGTCAATACTATCACCCTGCTTAACCATAACATTTTTAACATCACTAAATTTTGGTTTACTTTCGATCACTTTTGTTCCATTCCCTAGAGTTTGCGTTAATTGAAATTCAGCCGGCTCATCGATATAACGCTCCCCAGTTGAGGAAGGAAACTTGCTTATTAATGACGGCAGTTCATATTTATTGAAATACATTTTTTTATCGGTGCAAATAGATTTGTCGGTTCCAGGGCTATTTTTAATCTCTAAAACTTCAATACCGTTGGTTGTTACGCGGCATTTTAAATCGATATATTTATCGGTTATCACACTGGATTGGTTATCAAGATATTCCCAGTTATAAAGATATAAACGGATGGAAGCCGTTAGCACTTCGTTAGGATTGGCTTTGGCAAAATCGGGAATATCAACATAAAAATAGATATGTTGCTGCAACATATTGGCAGAATCAGGCATTGGTACAACAGGGGCACCATTATAAAGCGATTGCAAACGGATAAAGGTTTGAATGCCATAGATCATAACAGTATAGTCATTGAGCGCTAAACCAAAACCACTGTGTGAATAGCGTTCTTCTTCATGATAAACGTCATAACCTAAATATTCTAGCTCTGCTTGTTTGCCAAAATAGCAACGATTTAACCAATGCTGAATAGGCGTGTATTTATCATACTTTTTACTAAATAAAATGGCAACTCCGCCCGCAATAGCAAAAATAGCACCAACAATAATGGTTAATAATGTCCCTGCTAATGCTATGATACAACCAAACACAGTAAGAGCCACTCCAAAAACCCTTAATTTAAAATATTGTTTATCCTCCATATCCACCATATCAAACGAACTTTTTAACTCACCAATGGCTTCAAGAACGGTGATTACTGTTGTTACTCTGGAAACTGTTTTACTAATTAGAGTATTTAATTTTAATTGACTACGAATGGCTTGTTTATTGGTATTAATAGCATTTTCTAATTGCTTATTGAGTTTAATATTTTGATATTGACTGGTTAAATCAATACTCATTAAAGCTAGTGATACCACATCTTTTATTAGTTGTACTTTTACTTTTTGTTCGCCACTGCCCTCTTTAGCAACTCCCCACTCTTTGAGAGTGTCTTTTATATTCATCAAAGTGACAACACATGATATTGCATCCACAGCCAGATTAATGGCAAAAGTTATTTTTCCAATTTTGATTTCGTTATTAACGCCTTCTAACTCAATTTTATTAATGACAGTTTCTAAACCAATTTTATTTTTGTTTGAAAGATCTCCTATCTTTTCTATTTTTTGGTTTATTTTTGTGGTTTTATTGCTAGTATTTTTGCTACTACCTTGATTTATTTTTTCATTGATTGACGTTTTATTTTTGGTTGCATTCTCAAGCTGTGCTTGAAGATTTTTTTGTTTATAAATTAGCTTAAAATAGTCTTTATACGCATTTTCAATAAATTTTTTTAATTCGTAGGGGTTTAATATCCCATTGGTTTTCTTAATAAACTCGACAAATAAACTTCTTGTTACTTTGTCTGGAAAACAGAGCGTAAATTTAGCTTTTCTGGTTTTAGTTGTACCTGTTTTGGTTACCTCTTCATCAATGTCAAAATTTTGCAAAAATTCCTGCTCATGCGGATGATAAAGACCTCGATTAAAAAAACCTCGCTGCATTTGAGTAAATAAATTTTGGATTTTAGCGATATTCTCAGGTTTTATCTGTATATTAATTTCAACGGGCATGGCTCCGATTCTGGTTAGTTGATCAAAAGCGTTAAGCCGCATCCACTGTGATTTTATAGGTATATGTAATTTATCTTTAATTAGTACAGCTTGCTTTTTAAGGGCTGTACGATTTAATAAATCATTTTTATTAGCGCTCTGCCCTAAGTTTGACACATTTGGTTGAGCCATTTCTGACATTTGTTGATTAACCTTTTCAAGCTCTTTATTTAATGTTTGAATTTCAGCGTTGTACTTTCTTTTTGCCTTTATCAATTCTTGAATTTCAGTTTGATTATGGACTGGAATACTCTTTTTTTTGCTTTCCAGTTGTTCTATGTTTTGCTGATTGATTTTAATTTCAGCTTCTAACTGTGCTTTATTTTGTTCTAATATATATTGTTTTCTTTTTAGTGCGTCTTTGTTTACTTCTTCAATTACTTTATTTACAACAGGTGCAAAACTCAAAACATTTGATATTATATCGTTAGGTTTGAGCAGTCGGTTATCCGTCAGTTCAACATACACTTCTTCATCACGATCAATACCTTTAGGATTATTATAGTCAATAATGTAATAGATACTTTCTGGATTGCTAAGCAGTTCATCCCACAAAGCACTATCATTGGCAAATTTTATTTCTGAATGAGTTGAATCTAATAGTATTTGCGTAACTTCTGTTACATGCGCCATCAAGGCTGTTTCAACCGAAAAATCAAATTCACGTTGCCAAAAATGGACTAGGTTAAAACTGCTTGGTTTTGATTGACCATAGTCCGATATAAACTCTTGCTTACCAAACAACCAGCGGACATAAGTATAATAATCTTGTGACCATTCTCGACAATAATTAACGACTTGGTTATAAGCTGACTCTAATTCGCTAGTAAAATTCTGAATTGTATCTTGATTAACACAATCATCAAAATCGTCTAATGCTTGCTTTTTGTCTGACGATAGTTTACCTATTTTAGCTTGCATTTTTATTGATGGAGGGATACCGTAATAACTAAAATTATCATCACCAGAATTTACAACTTTTTTAATCTCTTCCTCTACTTTAGCAATTTCACGATCATAAAACGTTACAATTGACTGACGGTACTGAGTCATCAATTCAAATATCATCCGTTTTTTTAACATTCCAGCTTCATAATATTTAAAGCGTTGTTGCAAATATGGATTGATTGTTTTGAGCATATTTTTGGCGCGTTGTTCATAAATTTTGGTTTCTTTATCGATGTCATCCAAATTATCAATAACTTCTTCAGCAAGTTTTAATTCGTCATCGGTCAGTGGTTTTTCATTGAATATATGTAAATGCGAAAGTCGCTGAGAGTTTAGCTCTTCAGCAATACCAAAGGTGTCTTCCACAACGACACCACATGAGGAATCTGATAATCGATTGACATGGTAGGCAAAAAAACGTTTTTGATTATATAGACTGACAAATGGATGTGCCGATCTGAAGTTTGGCAGTGGGGCTTTTTTTATTCTAAATTCAAGTACGTTACTGACACTTTCGGTATCATCCGCTTTGCCAAAAATATCCGCAAAAGGTACTGCTCGATTGTTAGTTGCTTGGTCGGGATCGTCTTTCAATTTGGTTATATCAATATGGGTAAAACGAGACAGTGCCAGTTTGTCTTGTTCTTTAATATATTGATTAATTGTTTCGCTAGACCATGGTTGTGATACATACGCTACCCATGCATTGGTATAGATTCGATCATCCAAATTAATAAATGAGGCTGGAATGGAGTGACAGGCATTGTAACACGCTTTTGATAATGGTCTTGGTTCTGTACCACTTAAACTATAAGCATCTTTTAAACGTAATGCACCATCAATACACTCATAAGCTTCAAGTATTCGTGTATTAATATCATCCCCTTTTTGTTGCATCACATAAACATAACCATTGCGCAGGGTACGCAAAATATAACCATAATCTTTTAACTGTTCGTCAGGCATGCGATTTTTAAAGTTTATTTTTTGTGCATAATTAGCTAACGATTGATAATCAAAATCACTTTTTGCGCCTTCAAACGGAGCTAATTTAATTACCGCCTGACGCAGTAAAAACACCGGAATCCCTTTCCGCTCACATACAGGACATTTACCAGCCGCTTGTTTCTTATTTTGATTGGCGGTATTTATTTCTTTTTGCATGTTGGCTATTCCTTATTATTTTATTGTTTTATTTATCTAATTTACTTAATGTTTGTACTTTCAATAATAATATTGGCATTATTAACTTGTGTTGATAGTGTTCCAGGTGTTTTTTTAGCAAGCTCAGTTAGCATTAAAACTTTTGGATTTTGGGTAAAGGCTTGATGGTACCTTAAGCCACAAATTCCCCAAAATAAGATATCACCAGCATCAACTAAACCTAATTGCTTGGCTTGCTCAACCAATTGTGTCGCCTCAGTGATAACATCTTTTGATAATGGTAAAGATTGTTGCTCTTCAAATTGTAATCGGTTATTTGCCCAAGCATTAACCAAAGTACGAATTATTCGAATATTTTTAATAGGCAGATTGTCATCAACATCCCAACTTTTTTCTGGCATAGGTTCTTTATTAGCAGTAAATTGAATAAATTTACCATTATGAATTGAAGGATAATAATAGTTGTAAATTTGAGAAAATTGCGCTTTTAACCACGCTTTACTTTGATTTGAACCTACTTCATCTAAAAATTGCATCCGAAAAGGCTCAAAAAATGGGTAATACGATCCTTTTAAAGTTCGACCAATTGAATTACCGATATTAATTAATTGTTTTGCCAACGCTGACGGTTTTTGGTCACTAACCAGATAAGCACAGATATAACGTTGTGACCAAAAACGCTCTAATGTGGCTTGTCGGCTAATGTCATCAATAATGACATCATCGGTCAATATACTTGGCTCTGCTAATTGAATCAATGTCGGGCAAACACTTGGATCGTAATCTAGATCAGTACGTAATACTGTTGTTAGTTTTTTTTCACCAAAAGCTTTATTTTCGCCAAATTGTTGAGTTAGTTTTTCAAGTGATAACGGATTTGCCCAATGAAGTACAACCCTATTATCAATTAAAAGATAACGATATCGTCTAAAATTATCGTACCGATTTAGTTCATTGAACATTTTTAACCTTTTTTCGTACAGCGTTTATCATTAATCTCACTCATTTTTAATAAAATAGTTCTTTTTTGTTAACGCTCGTTTTTTCATCGCGTTACATTTTAAGTAGACATTATCGATGATTCTCAACTCAATGACATTTTCGTTGATTTTAATAAATCAATCATTTAGATCTAACATTGGGTTGACCGATAATTTTTTGTAGCTGAAAGTGGAAATAATTGAATAATCGCAAGATTGATTTAATTGTTCGTCTATTGCAACTGGAAAAATAGAAATTAATCTATTGGTTATAATATCAATTTCAAGCGAATCACGATTTTTTAAAACCGTTTTAGAAAGTGCGTTAACACTGGCTGATGCTGTTTTTAAAAAAGATGTTTCCATTACTTCCTTACATATCCTAACAAGCTAAATTTTATTTATTATTTTTTAAAATGAAATATTCCCATTATTAACTTTAATATATGTACATTACATTTTGTATAAAGGATATAATTTATTTGTATGATTTTCAATCTGTTATTATATTTTTTTTAACTTGATTGTGTATATTTTTTATCAGGTTATAGTTAAATAACCATTATTAGCATGATTAAAATTACTCTGTTAGCAAGCTAAATAATGGATACAAAATGTCAATTAACTGTAACACTTATTCATTTAATTTTAAGGCTAGAAATTAGCATTTATTTAAATGACTATAATGGTATTGATTGAATTTATCATTGCAAATGATAATTATTGAAATACAAATATTTTGTTTTTATAACTGTTATTGCTTAATATACTGTAGAGTGTTTTTTAAATAATTAATACTGAACTTATTATTTATTAATCTAATAATTTTAATACATTAGGAATTAGGAACCCATGCATATACATTTTATTATTCACGAAGAATTTGAAGCACCAGGTGCTTATGAGCAATGGGCGAAAATACATCAACATACTATTAGTTATTCGCGGGTTTATCTTGGTGAAGCACTACCTGATAATATCAATCACATTGACTTTTTAATCATCATGGGCGGACCACAATCACCAGCAACAACAAAGCAAGAGTGTGCACATTTTGATTCATTAGCTGAACAAGCAGTCATTTTGTCTGCTATTAAAGCAGATAAAGTCGTTATTGGTGTTTGTTTAGGTTCACAATTGATTGGTGAAGCATTAGGTGCGACTCATGAACATAGCCCAGAAAAAGAAATTGGCAAATTTCCAATTACATTAACTGAAGTTGGAAAGCATCACTCTTTATTTACGCATTTTGGTGATAAATTAGCGGTAGGTCATTGGCACAATGATATGCCGGGATTAACAAAAGATGCTCAAATAATTGCGTATAGTGAAGGTTGTCCGCGGCAAATTATTGCTTATGATAAATTTGTTTATGGATTTCAATGTCATTTAGAATTAACACATGAAGTCGTTGAAAAACTCATTTCTCATTCGTTAAACGATCTGAATCAAGCTGCAAATTATCGTTTTGTTGATACGCCCGATATGTTACGAAAACATGATTATAGCCAAATGAATTTAAAGCTTTTTGTTTTTCTTGATAAGTTAAGTATTAATTATTTATCACTAAAAAATAATCAATTCAGTAGTTAGGATGGCGTTGTATGCAAAACACTATTGTAGAAAAACCTAAAAAACGCAGTCAGTTAAGATTAAGGTTAGGTAAAGAGTACTTTATTGTTAAGCGTAAATTAGATTGGTGGCGCAACCGTCACGCCTATTGCGTAATAGATAAAAATAATAATACTTGCTGCTATTCTCATAAAAAACATCAATCTGTATTGTTAAGACAACTAAAAGATGTTGATATGTATTTGCAATATAACAAAATCACTAATCTTCGCTTAGCAATTGAACAGATAAACGGTTCAATAATTAAGCCTAATCAACGATTTTCAATTTGGCAAAAAGTGGGGCGACCGTCTAAAGAACGTGGCTTTTTAGAAGGTCTCTCACTGCATAATGGACAAATCGGTAAAGATATTGGTGGTGGTTTATGTCAACTTGGCAATTTAATTTACTGGATTGCATTACACTCTGATTTAACGATTATTGAACGATGGCGACATAGTTTTGATGTTTTTCCTGATGTTAATCGTACTATTCCATTTGCTTGTGGTGCAACATTATCTTATAACTATGTAGATTTACAATTACTCAATAAAACAAATACAACATACCGACTTAATCTTTGGTTAGATGATAAATATTTACATGGTGAACTGCTTGCCAATACACCGCTATCTTATCACTATGAAATATTCGAAACTGATCACGTCATTGAGCAACAATGGTGGGGTGGGTACACGAGACACAATAAGATATGGCAACGTAAAATACATTTACTTGATAATCATATAGAGGAAAACCTTATTAGTGAAAATCATGCAATTATGATGTATACACCTTATTTAACTCAGCAAAACTAAACGTAAAAATCATACAGCAATTACCTTATTTAGATAGTAATTAACTATCTAAATAATAGTTTGTGGACGCTAGTAATAGTTCGTATACTTTTAATATAAAGAAGTAAAAAAACTCAATAAATGAAAGGAGCAATTACATGGCTTATACATTACCCCCTCTACCTTATGCTTATGATGCTTTAGAGCCTTATATTGATACTGAAACCATGCATCTTCATCATGATAAGCATCATCAAACTTATGTAAATAATTCTAACGCATTATTAGAGTCATTACCTACTGAAGTTAAAGATTTTTGTCCTGAAACATTATTAAAAAATCTTGATAAAGTCCCATCAGACAAAGTTACTGGCGTTAAAAATAATGTTGGTGGTCATGTTAATCACTCCTTTTTCTGGGAATTGTTAAAAATCGGAACTGAACTTAAAGGTGAGCTGAAAACTGCTATTGAAAAGGATTTTGGTTCGATTGATGCATTTAAAGAGAAATTTTCTGCGGCTGCAGCAACCCGTTTTGGTTCGGGTTGGGCTTGGTTAGTACTTAAAAATGGTAAACTTGAAGTTGTTTCTACCGCTAACCAAGATTCTCCAATTATGGGTGAAAAATTTGCTGGTGTATCTGGCACCCCAATTCTGGCTCTTGACGTTTGGGAACATGCTTACTATTTGAAATATCAAAACCGTCGTGCCGATTATATTGGTGCATTTTGGAATGTCATTAACTGGGATAAAGTCGCTGAATTATACGCAGAAGCTAAAAAATAATTTATTTAACTTTGTCCAAAATACCTCATAATGGCTCCTTGTGGGTCATTATGAGTTTTTAGAGTCATTATTCTTCATTAATGCAACGATATTACATTTAAATTACTTTATAAAATTTGAACTATTTTTTTATCAATATTCACCTCTTTTTGATAATGTTACTTTATCCCTGACTTTGTAGCATAAAATTATTGAATCACAATGCATCAAGCCTAAATTGGTAATTGCTAAATTATACTTAAATCCGCTACAATAAATGCTTATTTAAAAATCATAAACTGAGCATCCAACTTAAAACATGTTTGAAATTAATCCTGTTAAGTCAAAAATAGCAGAACTTACCGAACGCACTAATGTGATTCGGGGGTATCTTTGACTATGATCTAAAAAAAGAACGACTAGAAGAAGTCAACGCTGAATTAGAGCAATCTGAAGTCTGGGCAGATCCTGAAAAAGCACAAGCTTTAGGTAAAGAACGAGTAGCACTTGAAGATATCATCAATACCATTAATTCATTAGAGCAAGGTCTTGACGATGTCGAAGGTTTACTTGAGCTTGCTATTGAAGCCGAAGATCAAGATACCTTTAATGAAACCAATCTAGAACTTGAACAATTAGAAAAAAAACTAGCAGGCCTTGAGTTCCGCCGTATGTTTTCTGGCGATTACGACAGTGCTGACTGTTATTTAGATATTCAATCAGGTTCAGGCGGTACTGAAGCACAAGATTGGGCAGAAATGCTACTCAGAATGTATTTGCGTTGGGGCGAATCAAAAGGTTTTACCACTGAAGTTATGGAAGTATCAGATGGTGATGTTGCTGGTATAAAATCAGCAACAATTAAAGTATCTGGCGACTATGCTTATGGCTGGTTGCGCACCGAAACAGGAGTTCACCGCTTAGTACGTAAAAGTCCATTTGATTCAGGTAACCGTCGTCATACATCATTTGCATCTGTCTTTGTCTACCCTGAAATTGATGATAATATTGATATCGATATTAACCCTGCCGATCTTCGTATTGATGTTTATCGTGCATCCGGTGCCGGTGGTCAGCATGTTAATAGAACTGAATCAGCGGTACGCATTACCCATATTCCAACTGGCATTGTAACGCAATGTCAAAATAATCGTTCTCAGCACAGTAATAAAGATCAAGCCATGAAACAGTTAAAAGCTAAATTGTATGAGCTTGAAATGCAGAAAAAGAATGCCGAAAAACAACAGATGGAAGACAATAAATCCGATATTGGTTGGGGCAGTCAAATTCGTTCTTATGTCCTTGATGACTCAAGGATTAAAGATTTACGTACCGGTGTAGAAACACGCAATACTCAAGCCGTTTTAGACGGTGATTTAGATCAATTTATTGAAGAGAGCTTAAAAGCAGGTTTATAACCCTGCTTGGTGATAAATAAAAGGTAAAATTATGTCAACACAGCAAGAGCAACAAAATCATATTGAAGAGTTAAATAACGAGCTTACAATACGTCGTGAAAAGCTTGCACATATTCGCGAACAAGGTATAGCTTTCCCTAATGACTTTCGCCGTGATGCAATTTCAAGCGATCTTCATAAATTGTATGTCGATAAAACTAACGAAGAATTAATTGAAAATAAAATTACAGTTACTGTTGCTGGTCGGATGATGATGCGCCGAATTATGGGGAAAGCATCTTTTGTTTCATTGCAAGATGTTACTGGGCAAATCCAACTTTATGTTACTCGTGATGATCTTCCTGAAAATTTTTATAATGAACAATTTAAAAAGTGGGATCTTGGGGATATTATTGGAGCTAAGGGTTATTTGTTTAAAACAAAAACTGGTGAACTGTCAATCCACTGTGAAGAAATTCGTCTGTTAACTAAAGCGCTACGCCCATTACCTGACAAATTCCATGGCCTTGCTGATCAAGAAATGCGCTATCGTCAACGTTACCTAGATCTTATCACTAACCAAGAGTCGCGTAATACCTTTATTGCTCGTTCAAAAGTGGTAACAGAAATTCGTAACTTTATGCTTGAGCATCACTTTATGGAGGTTGAAACTCCAATGATGCAAGTGATCCCTGGTGGCGCGTCAGCTAAACCATTTATCACACACCATAATGCGCTCGATCTTGATATGTATTTGCGTATTGCCCCTGAACTTTATTTAAAACGCTTGGTGGTTGGTGGTTTTGAACGTGTGTTTGAGATTAACCGAAACTTCCGTAATGAAGGGGTATCACCAAGACATAATCCAGAATTCACCATGATGGAAATGTATATGGCTTATGCGGATTATAAAGATCTGATTGTTTTAACGGAATCGTTATTCCGTCGTTTAGCCATTGCGGTAACAGGTAATCCTGTTGTGCAATATGGCGATCATACTTTTGATTTTGGAAAACCTTTCATCAAAATGACCATGCGTGAAGCTATATGTCATTATCGACCAGAAACCAATAATGACGATTTAGATGATTTTGATAAAGCATGTGCTATTGCAAAAGCTGTTGGTATTAAAGTCGAGAAAGGTTGGGGACTCGGTCGTGTTGTTACAGAAATTTTCGAAGAGGTTGCAGAAACTAACTTAATTCAACCAACATTTATCACTGAATACCCAGCGGAAGTATCACCACTTGCTCGCCGTAACGATGAAAATCCATTTGTTACCGACCGTTTTGAATTCTTTATTGGTGGACGAGAAATTGGTAACGGATTCTCAGAACTTAATGATGCTGAAGATCAAGCTCAACGTTTTGCTGATCAAGTATCACAAAAAGATGCTGGAGATGATGAAGCGATGTTCTATGATGATGATTATATCACTGCACTTGAACATGGCTTACCACCAACAGCAGGACTTGGTATTGGTATCGATCGCACGGTAATGTTATTTACTAACAGTCATACCATTCGTGACGTGATTTTATTCCCGACCATGCGTCCAATAAAATAAAATTTCTTACCATAATAAACCTCACTTATTATTAAATAAGTGAGGTTTTATACTAAAACGTATAGTTAACCTCAAACTTTTTTACAAGATTATTTTTTATTATAATAAAAAAATTGATATTAACTTTATCCAACTATTTCTATTCAATTAAAATATGTAAAATTAAATAATTAATTAAAAATCTTTTCTTCACTATAATTAAAGTAAAATACTATCAATCATACCAACTCTAAACATCACTAAGAACACTTCTAAATATCACCCAGAAATCTAGCTAGTTAATAGTTAGAGTTATAATAATTAAATTAGAGTTAATCGATCTATTGCGAAAACAATAGTTAACTTTTCTAATCAGAATTGATTAAGTTTTTTAATGATAATAAAAGAAAAAATTAAGCTAAAACCTTTACTGAAAACTCAAACTATTGCAAAAAACGTCATCACTTACATCAAGTCACGATGGAATTAAAAACATTTATAAAATATTCAGTTATGAGAATAAGAAACCGTTAATGATATTCATCATTAACGGCCTATTAATTTAGATTAACCAATATTGGTCGGTTTAGTGTGATGAGGTAATATTAAATTTAGTACAATAGCTAAAATGCCACACAAGCTAATTCCTTGCAGTGCATAAGAGCCAAAATCAAAAATCATTCCACCAATACCAAATACTAATACCAATGAAACAATACACATATTACGAGAAACGGATAGATCCACTTTATGTTTGACTAAAATATTAATGCCAACCGATGCAATTGACCCAAACAGTAGTACCATAATGCCTCCCATAACTACCGTTGGAATGGAGCTTAAAAAAGCGCCAATTTTTCCAACAAAAGACATTAAAATCGCCCAAATTGCAGCCCAAGTCATCACTCTTGTTTTGAAATTACGCGTTAACGTTACTGCACCAATTACTTCTGCATAAGTAATACAAGGTGGACCACCCAAAAATCCAGCAGTAGAAGTCGCGAGTCCGTCACCTAACAAAGTACGTTGTAAACCTGGTTCACGGGTATAATCTTTACCTGTAACAGAACTAATTGCCATAATATCACCTACATGTTCAATGGTTGGTGCGATAACAATTGGAAGCATATATAAAATAGCTTGCCATTGAAATGTTGGAAACGTGAAATCAGGAACTTTAAACCATGGAGCATCAATAACCGGTTGAAAACTGACAATACCAAATAAACACGAAAGTGTATACCCAACGATGATCCCTGCAATAATGGGCACTAATTTAAAAAAACCTTTTGCCCAAATCGCCATAGCTAAAGTAGTGACGAGTGATGCCATTGAAATAATAATTAATTGATAGTTTTCAGCGGGTAAATCACTATCTTTACCCATTGCCATGCCGACAGCAACAGGCGCTAGAGATAAACCAATAACCATAATAATTGGGCCGGTCACAACTGGTGGTAAAATTCGGTTAATTACATCATTTCCATTAATTTTTACTAAAAAAGCAAAAAACATAAACACAAAACCTGCGGCAACTAAACCACCTAATGTTGCAGGTATTCCCCACTGAGCTACGCCAAATGAAATTGGTGCAATAAAAGCAAAGGAAGAAGCTAAAAATACTGGTACTTTCCCTTTAGTGGTAAGTTGAAACAATAGTGTCCCGACACCAGCGGTAAACAGTGCGACATTTGGGTTTAATCCAGTTAGTAGAGGAACTAAAACTAATGCACCAAATGCAACAAATAACATTTGAGCACCGGTGAAAATGTCCTGCCACGAGTATTTAGATAGATCAGCTTCATGTTTTATTGCATCTTTTGTGATTTTTGCCACGTTCACAATCTCCTTTTCAACTTGATATTTAGCTGATAAATAATTCAATAATTAATTAACAGGCATAAAAAAACCGGATAAACCGGTCTAAAATTTGAGATTTTATTTGGTGCCGAATATTTTGTCACCAGCATCACCAAGCCCAGGTAAGATGTAGCCTTTATCATTCAGCCTTTCATCAATTGAAGCGGTATAAAGTTCGACATCAGGATGCGCCTGTTCAAGTGTTTTAATTCCTTCTGGAGCAGCAACTAAAACCAATACTTTAATATTTTTACAACCTGCTTTCTTAAGCAAATCAATAGTTGCAACCATTGAACCACCTGTAGCAAGCATTGGATCAACAACCAAAGCCATTCGTTCTTCAATATCAGAAGTTAATTTTTGAAAATAAGGGACTGGTTCAAGAGTTTCTTCATTACGATAAAATCCAACGACGCTAATTCTTGCACTCGGTACATGTTCCAATACACCATCCATCATACCTAAACCTGCTCGCAGAATTGGCACTACTGTGATTTTTTTGCCTTTAATGCGTTCTACTTGAACAGGACCACACCAACCTTCAATGGTTACCGTTTCGGTTGGAAGATTCGCCGTTGCTTCATAAGTTAATAAGCTGCCTACTTCGCTGGCAAGGTCACGGAAATCTTTTGTGCTAATATCATGTTCACGCATTAAACCAATTTTATGACGTACAAGAGGGTGTTTTACTTCAACAATTTTCATGGGGGCCTCAGTGTTATTCTTTCAAGACATAATTAGTAGGTATAAATAACCACTGAGTGATAATACTAACATAAATCTCACTTTATGAAAACCTGAAATCAATAAGAGATCTGATAACATAACTATCTACAATAAAATAAAAAAATGAAAATTAATGATAGGAATCAGTTTTCTTTTTATTTTTTTAATAAGGTACCAAACTCAAAAGGTATTTTGCGAATTAAATAAAAAAGGAATATGTAAAGGTAATGTTGAATTAGTTTATTGATTGTATTACAAAAAATTATGCAAATTTTAATGCAAAAGCACGTCGAAAAGAATATTGGATGTATACATTAGTTAATGCTATCACCAGATTTTTATAATGACGCTTGATACTTCGGGACTTTGCTATGTTACGTCTATAAATATGCGTTGGCAGTAATACTCCTTTCTTTAGCTGTTTCAGTACAGCGCTTACATGATACAAATAAATTAGATTGGTGGTTCTGATTTTTGTTCCATTTGGCGGTGCTGTATTACTTGTTATGTTTGTGTGGGATTTAATACCTAGTACTAACCAATATGGTGAAAATCCTAAAGGATTATAATTTCCAATAACCTCATTACTAGAGGTAATGAGGTTAACTAAATTTCAGTGTTATTTATTACTTTATTAAATACTTTCACCGTCTAAATACTTAACAGGCAGATCAATTATATTCTGGTCTATTTGTTCTCCATTAATACGTTTTAGTAACATTTCTGCTGATTTCTGACCTATTTCAATTCTCGGTGTTAAAATAGAAGCTAATTTTGGCGTGACGACTTGTCCAACATCATGTCCATGAAAACCAGCAATAGCTAGTTGTTCAGGTATTTTAATACCTAACCGTTGACATTCAAACAGTACCCCAAGCGCTAAATCATCGTTAGTACTAAAAACACCATCAATTTGTGGATACTCTTTCAATGCTTGATGGAGTAATTGCTTACCTAATGAATAAGATGAAGATTCTATTGTCGCAAAAGTTTTGGTAGACAGTCCTGCATCTCGCATGGCTTGTTCATAACCTTGCTGACGAATAATACTTCTATCATCCTGGCGTGCACTAATATAAGCAATATGTTTATGACCTTTTTTAATCATGCGATTAACCATATTCTTAGTTACTTCATAATTATCAAAACCCACAGCCATATCAATACAAGGCGAAACACTATCCATAATTTCAACTACAGGTACTCCTGATATTTCAATCATTTTTCGTGTTGCAGCGGTATGTGTACGTTCAGTTAATATCAATCCATCAATATTATAAGCAAGTAACGATCGCAACCGCATTTCTTCTTTTTCGGGATTATACCCTGTGTGTGCAATCATAGTTTGGTAACGATGTTTGTCTGTTACTAGTTCGATACCTTTTAATACTTCAGCAAACACCTGATTAGTTAGTGATGGTAATAATACACCAATCGCATTACTTTTTGCATTTGACAGCATATCTGGTGCTTTATTAGGGATATAACCAAGTTCGTCTATTGCCGCTGATATTTGTAATTGAAGTGGCTTTGATACAAGATTAGGATCACGTAAAAATCGGCTTACCGTCATTTTACTAATGCCAATAAAATCTGCTATTTCCTGCAAACCTGCACGGCGTTTTTTTATATTAACCATGTTTTTTTACTACTCATTAATATTTTCCTAAAGCGCCGGTTGCCAATCTATTGGTGTTTTTCCCTGTTGCCCAATAAGCTCATTCGCTTTTGAAAAATGCTTACAACCCAAAAAACCACGATGTGCAGACAATGGTGATGGATGAACGGAAGTTAATACATGGTGTTTTTTACGATCAATAAACTGACCTTTTTTTTGCGCAGGCGATCCCCATAACAAAAAAACCACGCCTTCAAGGTATTTATCAATTACAGCAATTACGTGATCGGTAAATGTTTCCCAACCTATTTTGGCATGTGAATGAGCTTGCCCAGCTTCAACAGTTAATACATTGTTTAACAATAATACGCCTTGCGTTGCCCAAGAGGCAAGGTATCCATGAGAAGGAATTTTAAAACCTTCAATATCAGTCGAGAGCTCTTTATAAATATTTAATAAAGAAGGAGGTGGTTTTATACCTGGTAACACTGAAAATGAAAGACCATGCGCTTGATTAGGGCCATGATAAGGATCTTGCCCTAAAATTACCACTTTAATTTCATTAAATGGAGTAAAACGAAAAGCATTAAAAACATCGTGCTGAGGAGGATAAATAATCTTCCCTTCAGCACGTTGTGATGCGACAAATTGCATTATCTGTTGAAAATAAGGTTTTTCTTTCTCAGATCCAATGACATCATGCCATGTTAATTGATTAGTCATACAATACCTATATTATTTTATGGCTCAACAACATTATTTACTGGTTGCAATAATTATACCTAAAAATAATAATAAGCCTATTGCTAATCAATTTTATACAATTTAAAAAAACTCTTAAATATTCATCTAAACATAAAATCACCATAGGCTGTCCATATGGCATTGATGTTAGTGGAATATTTTTATAATACTCCAGATCGTTACCCATTGCTGTTCCAAATGAAACATTTAAAAATGTACCTTCATCATTAATATTAGTTTTCAATATTTACATAACTAATCCAAAAGTTGCTATTTTATTAGCAGAAGGTTTTGAGAAAGCTGAAGCAATAATTATTTATAAAGCACTTTGTCACTTCCAGATTGAAGTTCACCTGTTAGCATGTCAAAATCAGATTATAGCCACTAACTATCATAAATATTGATATGAAAGCACATGCTTTAAAATCAACGTTCTATGATGCCAACATTTTACCTGGTGGAGCTGACGGAACAATCAACTTAGGTAAAAGTCCAGATGTGATTCAATTTATTAAATCACACGATCTACCGGTAAATGGATTTATCCAATCTGTTCTGTAAAAGTAAAAGTGTTAAGTAAAAAAATTTACTTAAAGGTAGAAGGTACGTATTTTCCAGTGATTTGTATAAAAATGCTCATGACAGTGTTTTGTTGTTCAAGATGTCGTTTTAGATAAAAATATTTTTAGTGGTAAAGGTCTTGGTAGGGCATTTAAATTTGCTTTTACACTTGCAGAATTGCTTAATATGGATAAAAAAGAGGTTAATTTTCAAGCTGAGCACATTTATATCTCGTATTGATCATATCAATTTTGGTGTTTTAATTATTGCTGCATCTTTTAAATTTCCTCAAAAAAGATCCATCTAAATTAAACAATAAATTGTAAAAGATTTAGACAGTTGCTTGCAAGCATTGCAATTACAGTGAAAAAGCTAACCAAAGGTATTACTTATTGAATTAATAGTTCGTTTTGACTTTAATCAAATTTTGAAAGTGCTATATTAACCTATAATTAATAAGGGCAATAAGGCCCGTTAGGAGGATTTAAAAATGATTACAGGTATCCAAATTACTAAAGCTGACAATGCTGCACTACTTAACTCTTTTTGGTTATTAGATGATTCAACAAAAGAAGCTCGTTGTGTAGCTGCTAAATCTGTTTATAAAGAAGATCAAATTATTCCAACTGCTGAATTAGGTCAATTTGAATATCGCGAAGTACCTTTAGATGTAGCACCAACAATCAAAGTTGAAGGTGGTCAACATTTAAATGTTAATGTTCTTCGTCGTGAAACCTTAGAAGATGCAGTAAAACATCCAGAAAAATATCCACAATTAACTATTCGTGTTTCTGGTTATGCAGTACGTTTTAATTCTTTAACAGCAGAACAACAACGTGACGTTATTGCACGTACTTTTACTACAAAAATGTAATTGGTATTAATATTATTTGTGCCTAATAATAATTAACATAAAAAGGATAACGAAAGTTATCCTTTTTTATTGAAATGATCATTTACTTATACAATTATTAAATAACTTAATAGTCTTAGTTTTAAGTCAAGAATAAAAAATCCCCATTATCTGATCAAAGCAAATTGATAAGATTAAACGCCAAAAATCAAAATTACTAAAAAATCATCGTAATAAATTATATTTTAATCTAATGAATTAATTAATGCTGATATATCAGCTCGCTCCATATAATTAACATTTACATAAGCAAAATGAATTTTTTTATCCTGACCAATTAAGTAAGTTGCAGGTATTGGTAATTTATAACTATCATCACCATTAAAATTAGGTAAATAAGCTCCCAAACACTTGTATAGTTCTCTAACATTTTCTGGTAATGTAAAAACTAAACCAAATTTATTAGCAACCTGATTTTCAACATCAGATAATATATTAATTGATAGCGATTTTTCTTTTTTTAATTGTGCACTAATTTCAGATTTTTGTGGTGAAATGGCAAGAAAATGCATATTTTTTTCTTGTTGGATCAATTTTAAATTACTTTCGAAATGTTCTAATTCTTTGACACAAAACGGGCACCAACTACCGCGGAAAAAACTAATTACGACTGGTTTATTTTCAAGTAATTTATATAAATTAATCTCCTGATTCTCCGTTGATATTAATGAAAAATTTGGTGCAATATCTCCATGTTGCAAAGCATGACTATCTAATTTTTTACTTAACATATCCGATAATGAACTTTCCATGATATTTAACATATCTTGAGGTAATTGTTCAATCATACCTTGTTTTAATAATTCTAACTCTTCAATTGTTTTCATTAAGTGATATCCTTTGTTAATACATTTTCATAAATTTGGCTCAATACTTTTTTAAATATAGCAACATCATTATCAGATAAATTGTTCGTTATTTTTTCAATCCATAAACTATGCTGTTTTAATGTTTCCGTTAATAAGTCAGTACCTGCAGCAGTTAAAGAAACCAAAGTAATCCTTTTATCTTTTTTATCGTTTCTTTTGGATATTAACTGCTTATTAACTAATGAACTAATAAGAGTGGTTGTAGAAGCTTTAGTTATTCCTAGTCGTTTAGCTATTTCTTGTAAAGATAATTCTTGATATTCTTGTAATAAAACTAAAATAATTAATCGACTCTCTGAGAGATCAAATTGTTGCAGACGCTTAGAACATTCAATATCAATCAAATTAGACACTGATAACAAAGTAAAGCATGTTCGAATTTTTTCTAAATTAATAGTATTTTCTTTTTTCAAAATATTACAAAAAGATAAATATCGATTTTCTAGTTGCATATATAAATTTCAAAAATTAGTTAGGTACCTTACTATTTTTATATGCTAAATAAAATATGCTTTAATGTCAAACAGTTGTTTTAAATATTGGGTGTATAGGAAAGAAGAGAAGAGAAGAGAAGAGAAGAGAAAAATTATAATATGAGTAAGACAATAACAAAATCGAGCCTTAATGGCTCGATTGCATTATTATTGATTAATATTAACCAAAAAACTTTTTCACTTTATCAAAAAAGCTTTTTTCTTTCGGGCTATGTTTAGAGCTTTTATCCGCTTTAAAACTTTCACCTAACTCTTTCAATAGCTCTTTTTGTTTACTAGTTAAATTAACTGGTGTTTCAACTACAACATGACAATAAAGATCGCCAACCGAACTACCACGTAATGATTTAATACCTTTACCGCGTAACCGGAACATTTTGCCTGTTTGTGTTTCAGCAGGAATAGTTAAACTTACCTTTCCGTTAAGGGTTGGAACCTCAACTTCACCGCCAAGTGATGCTAAAACAATATTAATTGGTATTTCACAATGTAAATTAGTGCCATCACGTTCAAAAATCGCATGCTGGTTAATTTGTACTTGAACATATAAATCACCAGCAGGAGCACCATTTAAACCTGCTTCACCTTCACCAGCAAGTCGAATTCGGTTTCCAGTATCAACACCCGCTGGAATAGTTACTGATAATGTTTTATTTTTTTGTACACGACCTTCACCATGACACTTCTTACATGGATTTTTAACAACTTTACCACGACCATGACAGGTTGGACATTCTTGTTGTACTGCAAAAAATCCTTGGCGCATTTGTACAACGCCAGCACCATGGCAGGTATCACAAGTAACGACATCCGATGATTTTTCAGTACCTTGTCCATGACAATTATCACATGTAACCCAAGTTGGTACTTTAATTTCTTTGCTGACACCGTTAGCTGCTTCTTCTAGTGTTAGCTGCATATTATATTGCAGATCAGCGCCTCGTGATGCCGTTTGACCACGTCCACGCCCTCCTCCAAAGAAGTCACTGAATAGATCATCAAATGCACCACCACCAAAACCACTGAAACCGCCAAAACCACCTGCTCCAGCGCCACCACCTTGTTCAAATGCTGCATGTCCATATTGATCATAAGCAGCTTTCTTTTGGGCATCGGTCAAAATCTCATATGCTTCTTTGACTTCTTTAAATTTTGCTTCAGCTTCGGCTTTGTTATCCTGGTTTTTGTCAGGGTGATATTTCATGGCAAGGCGTTTATAGGCTTTTTTTATTTCACTTTCGGTGGCTGTTTTGCTTACGCCTAATATTTCATAATAATCTTTCTTCGCCATAATTAACCTTTATTTTATCATAACATAAACAACTAAACGGGCTTGAGTTACCTCGCGCCCGTTTAATGTGTTACATGTTTAAAACTCGTTGAAATAACTCATTAAAAAACATTTTTATTAATGCTTATTATTTTTTCTCGTCATCAACTTCTTTAAAATCAGCATCAACAACATCATCTTGCGCCGCAGAACCGCTGTTTGCTTGGTTTGCAGATTGACCAGCTTGAGCTTGTTGTTGTTCTAATTCAAGCAATTTTTTAGATGCTTCCATCAATGCATTGATTTTTGCTTCAATTTCAGCTTTATCTTCACCGCGAGCAGCAACTTCTAAAGCGCTTACTGCATCTTCAATCGCTTTTTTATCATCTGCTGATAGTTGATCACCAGCTTCTGTCACTTTTTTACGAGTTGAGTGAACAAGATGATCCGCTTGGTTACGCACTTGAGCTAACTCTTCAAATTTACGGTCAGCATCGGCATTTGCTTCAGCATCATTTACCATTTTTTGAATCTCTTCTTCACTTAAACCAGAAGAAGCCTTAATAGTAATGTTTTGTTCACGACCCGTATTTTTGTCTTTCGCTGATACATGTAAGATACCGTCAGCGTCGATATCAAAAGTAACTTCAATTTGTGGCATACCACGAGGTGCAGCTTGAATACCATCAAGGTTAAATTGACCTAATGATTTATTATCACTAGCACGTTTACGTTCACCTTGTAACACATGGATAGTTACTGCTGATTGGTTATCTTCAGCTGTTGAGAACACTTGACTATGTTTAGTTGGGATAGTTGTGTTTTTCTCAATTAAGGTAGTCATTACACCACCCATAGTTTCAATACCAAGTGATAATGGTGTTACGTCAAGTAATAATACATCTTTAACATCACCACCAAGTACACCACCTTGTACTGCAGCACCAACTGCAACAGCTTCATCAGGGTTTACATCTTTACGTGGTTCTTTACCAAAGAAGTCAGCAACCGCTTTTTGCACCATTGGCATACGTGTTTGACCGCCGACTAAAATTACATCTTTAATATCAGATACAGAAAGACCAGCATCTTGTAAAGCAGTTTTAACTGGATCCATTGAACGTTTAACTAAATCTTCTACTAAAGATTCAAGTTTTGCACGTGTTACTTTAATATTTAAATGTTTTGGTCCAGTTGCATCAGCAGTGATATATGGTAAGTTGATATCAGTTTGTTGTGCTGATGATAATTCAATTTTCGCTTTTTCAGCTGCTTCTTTTAAACGTTGCATTGCAAGTGGATCATTTTTAAGATCGAAACCTTGTTCACGTTTAAATTCATCAACTAAGTAGTTAATTAAACGAGAGTCAAAGTCTTCACCACCTAAGTGAGTATCACCATTGGTTGCTAATACTTCAAACGTTTTTTCACCATCAACATCATCAATTTCGATAATTGAAATATCGAATGTACCACCACCAAGGTCATATACGGCGATAGTGCGGTTACCCACATCTTTATCTAAACCATAAGCAAGCGCTGCTGCTGTTGGTTCGTTAATGATACGTTTAACATCTAAACCAGCAATACGACCAGCATCTTTTGTTGCTTGACGTTGAGCATCATTGAAATAAGCTGGAACAGTGATAACTGCTTCAGTAACTGCTTCACCAAGATAATCTTCTGCTGTTTTTTTCATTTTCTTTAATACTTCAGCAGAGATTTGTGGTGGAGCAATTTTTTGACCTTTAACATCAACCCACGCATCGCCGTTGTCAGCTTTTACAATTTTGTATGGCATAATACCTACATCACGTTGTACTTCAGCATCTTCAAAACGACGACCAATTAAACGTTTAATAGCAAATAATGTATTTTGTGGATTTGTTACTGCTTGGCGTTTTGCTGGTTGACCAACTAAAATTTCACCATCTTGTGTATAAGCAATAATGGAAGGGGTTGTACGATCACCTTCTGCATTTTCTAATACTTTTGCTTGCCCATTGTCCATCACTGCAACACATGAATTTGTTGTACCTAAATCGATACCAATAATTTTACCCATAATCTTTGTCTCCTCAAAACCTGTATTTTATTTCTTGTATATAAGTCTTAAATTTTAATTTTCAAGCTTTAAATTTATACAAAGGAATATTTTTGTTTCAACATAAATGGGAACAATATTGTTAATATCAAGTGGCAATATAAAAATTTTTTAATTTATCTTGATTGCTAGATTCTCTGCACTTATTATTGCCGCTCTTTTTTTATAGTAAAACTTAATTTATAGGATCTTTATGGAACAAACAAAACTTGCCAATCCTGGCCCTTTAGGTTTAATGGGATTTGGAATGACAACAATTTTATTAAATATTCATAATGCAGGATTTTTTCCTGTTATGACTGTGATTGTCTCAATGGGTATTTTTTATGGTGGTCTTGCACAAGTTATTGCTGGTATTTTAGAATTCCGCAAAGGCAATACGTTTGGAACAACCGCGTTTACTTCTTATGGTTTCTTTTGGATCGCATTAGTTGGCATTTGGTATTTACCTACTTCACCAGCAACAGCACCTTCTGATGCAACATTTGTAGGTATTTTCCTTGCTTTATGGGGAATTTTCACTGGTTTTATGTTTATTGGTACCTTAAAAGGCAATCGTGCATTACAATTTGTTTTTGCAAGCCTAACACTATTATTTGCTCTATTAGCAATTGGTAATATCTCAGGTGATCATGGCATTATTCATATCGCTGGATTTGAAGGTATTATTTGTGGTGCAAGTGCAATTTATTTGGCAATGGCAGAAGTAATTAACGAACAATTCGGCCGTACTATTTTGCCTATTGGCGCACCTAAAGGCGCAGCGCATTAATAAAATTAAGCAGTCATACAACGACTCTATTAAGTGAGCAATGAAAACGGGGAAATGTCCCCGTTTTTTTATACTTAATAAAAGCAATTAAAGCCGATTATTTTTTATAAGCATCATTATGCACACCAACCGCCGCTCGGCCTGATGGATCGTTTAAGTTTTTAAATGATTCATCCCATTCAATTGCTTTAGCCGTTGAACATGCAACAGTTGGACCACCCGGTACACAATGAGCAGCACTTTCAACTGGGAATAATTCATCAAAAATTTCACGATACATGTATGCTTCTTTCGATGCAGGCGTATTGTAAGGGAAGCGGAATTTTGCATTTTCTAGTTGTTGATCAGTAATCTTGCTTTCAGCAATCTCTTTTAATGTATCAATCCAGCTATAACCAACACCGTCAGAGAATTGTTCTTTTTGACGCCAAACTACTGATGCAGGTAAATAAGATTCAAATGCTTCACGAACAATGTGTTTTTCCATTTTACCGTTGCTGCCACACATTTTATCTTTTGGATTAATGCGCATCGCTACATCTAAGAATTTTTTATCTAAGAATGGTACCCGAGCCTCAACACCCCAAGCTGCCATAGCTTTATTTGCCCGTGCACAATCATACATATGTAACGCAGCTAATTTACGAACGGTTTCTTCATGGAACTCTTTTGCATTTGGCGCTTTATGGAAATACAAATAACCACCAAATACTTCATCGGCGCCTTCGCCTGATAGAACCATTTTTATACCCATTGCTTTGATCTTACGCGCCATTAAATACATTGGCGTTGAAGCACGAATGGTTGTTACATCGTAAGTTTCGATGTAGTAAATGACATCGCGAATCGCATCAATACCTTCTTGAATAGTAAAGTTAATTTCGTGATGAACGGTGCCTAAATGGTCAGCAACAGCTTGCGCGGCTTTCAAATCTGGCGCACCTTTTAAACCTACTGCAAATGAGTGTAACTGTGGCCACCATGCTTCAGATTTTTCATGATCTTCAACACGACGCGCTGAGAATTTTTTGGTGATTGCAGAAATAACTGAGGAGTCAAGACCGCCAGATAATAACACGCCGTAAGGCACATCAGACATAAGATGGCTTTTAACAGACTCTTCTAAAGCAATACGTAGCGCATTAATATCGGTCTTGTTATCTTTTACATTTTCGTAGTCCATCCAGTCACGTTGGTAATAGGTTTTAATTTCACCTTCAGTACTAGATAAATAACTTCCAGGAGGGAAAGCTTCAATGGTTTTACAAACTGGTACTAATGCTTTCATTTCTGAAGCAACATAAAATGTACCGTTTTCATCATATCCCATATACATAGGGATAATGCCGATGTGATCACGACCAATGAAATAAGTGCCTTTATTGATGTCATAAAGGATAAAAGCAAACATCCCTTGTAATTCATCAAGACAATGGATACCTTTTTCTTGATAAAGGGCTAAGATTACTTCACAGTCAGAACCTGTTTGAAATTCATAACGATCTTTGTACTGATTTCGGAGTTCTTGATGATTATAAATTTCGCCATTGACTGCTAAAACTAAAGTTTTATCTTTATTATAAAGTGGCTGAGATCCTGTATTAACATCTACAATTGATAAACGTTCATGAGCTAAAATAGCTTTATCAGAAGCAAAAATACCAGACCAATCAGGACCACGATGACGCTGTAGACTTGATAGCTCTAATGCTTTTGTTCGTAGTTGTTCTGGATCTGATTTTATATCAAGAATACCTAAAATCGAACACATTGATTTTCTCCATTTAAAATCGCCTAAGCGATACAATTTACAAGTAAAAACTAACTATCTGTATGAAAATATTCATATCATTTGTTGTTATTGGTAATTATGCTCTTTTCAAAAGAATGAATGTGAGCAAAATTCTAAATAAACAGCATACACATTATTGATACACAATTAAAGTACAATATCGTTATGCTTTTCCTATCATTGCAAAAAGATCACAATTATTTCTTTTGCCATTGACCTTGCTGCTTTATATATTGACCTGCTGGTGTTTTGTCTTGCGCTTTACTACCAGCTCGATTTTCTACTTCATTTAATGGAACATTACTTTCAGCAGAAACTTTTTGGTACTGTGCTTTGCGAGCTTGATTAATTAAATTTGCAATCTCACTGGCATTACCTTCATTTTTTACTACACCTAAGTAACCATCTGCTTGTTCTCCTACTAATCCTTGCGCTTTGGCTTGGCTTAGCGAATCGATGGCTTGGTCCAAAGTCAGTGCTGATACAGAAAAAGATAAAACAGCAGTAAATAAAGCTATTGTCACTTTTTTATAGAAACTCATAGCACACTCCTTAATCATACTTTTTATTATTGAATTTGAAAGTAACAAAAGATTTTTAGTCATCTTTGCTATCTTCTTACCATAAATAATGCATTAATAAAATTTTACTTTTTAATATAATCCAGATTTATTGATAATATTGTCTAATGCTTTATCCACTTTAATATTAATTTCATGATCGATTTTTACATTTAAATTAATATTAATAGGTTCGCTTGGCGTTTGCACTTTAACCGTTGGCGAACATCCTATTAACACACTACCTAATATCATTATTGCAATAACTTGTCGTATCATAAAATGACCTCTTATTTTGCAGATTCCTTTTTTAAATTCGCTTCAATACGTTTACGAATTGGTTCGCTTATTTGATCTGATAATTGTAAACTCATTAGCAGCTTGGCGATGTTTTCTTCTAATGTTACATTTAAATTGACGGCTTTGCCATCTTCAACATCTAAATTATGTCCTTGGATATGAAGCCCTAATTTAGCAACATCATCAGCATAATCAACCGTTCCATCCAGTTTAGTATAATGAAAATTTTTAATAATATCTGTGAGTATTTTCATATTAGGATTACTTTTAGCATAATTTTTTAAAGCTGAATTTTCAAACTGTAAATAGCCTTGATTAGTTGTGGTTAGCTGTCCTTTTTTAATTATCGGCTTAAAAGTTACACCTTCTTTTTTATTCACAGATAATAATGTAATAGGTAATAACCCATCAATAGCACCCTCACCAGCCAGTCCTTCAGCTGGATATGTAGCGAAAATATCTTTTAATTGTATCTGTTTTAACCTTAAATTAAATTGTTGAGGTAATTTTGCTAAATTCAATCTACTGGCTTCAAGAAATATAGAGCCTGAAAAAATATCCGCTTGTGCCTTTTTCCAGATAATCGTACCGTTATTTGGTGAATTAAACGATGCCGTATAACTACCAGACAATTTTACCTGTTGTAATGCGATCCCCATATTTATCTCTTGTATATTGAGTGTTGGCACTGAAACTGTAAATTGTTTATTTTTTATATCAATATTGATATTACCCGTAGCAGAATTTATTTCACTATTTTTGTAAATACCGTTGAATTTATTAAGATTTAATTTAGCTGTAGCTAATATTTGTTTAGGTTCAACTGGAATTGGAGATTGCACTTTAAAAGTTAACGCTCCATTTAATTGGCTAAATATAGAATCGTCAGATAAATTCGCTTTCTCTATAGTTACTGAGGCATTGCCAGAATTAGTTAATTCAAATCGATTATTGGTGATCCAACCCGTGAACGGCAGTAATATTTTGCCGTTTTCAATACCAAACTGATTTAAAGTAGTGGTTAAAACACCATTTTGGATATCAACACGCAAATCATTTTGATTGAATAATAATGTGGCCGAAAGATTAGCAATATATTGATTATTTGTCGATACGTCCAGATGAATAGCTTGTTGCTGCTTCGTTGCTGTAATTTTAACATCAAAAAGCTCTTGATTTTGTTCATAAACTCGCAAGGAGTTTATATCGATCGTCGATGGTAACCAATAAACAATGGTTGGTATAAATGAATAATCAAACCCCGATTGATTTTGCTTTTCAGATGCGGTTTCAACAATATTTTTGGTATTATCAGTGGCGATTTTGCTATCACTTGATTGCCAATCAATATTAAGATTTTGGGCTGATAGTTTTGACCAAGAGATCACCACATCTTTAGCCGTAACTGTAAATTGCGCCTCTTTATTAACAATCAATTGATCAAATGAAAGACCAGATAGGTTAATATGAGCACCTTGCCAGTTTATTGAGAATCCATACTCTTGTTTAAATTCTTGCCAATAACGCCAACCCAATAGACCAAGTATCGTGATAAATATTAAAATACTGAGTGAAAGCCAATAGCGTTTTTTTAAACGAGCCATATTCGTTCTCAACTTAACTAAAATTATTGCCGGAATCATCCGGCAATAATAGGATGGTTATGCGAGTGTTTGCTCTCGCTGATTAATATATGCTAGTGCTTTATCGATTCTTGCTAGCGTGCGTTTTTTACCAACAGCAAATACCGTTGCATCAACAGATGGTGATTGACCAATACCTGTTACCGCAACACGAAGTGGCATACCTATTTTACCCATACCAATTTCAAGCTCAGTAGCCGTTGCTTCAATAACTTCATGGATTTTATGAATTTCCCAATCAAAATCAGCAATAGCTTCAATTTTTGCTCGGATGTTTTCTAGAGGCTCTTTAGCGACAGGGCGTAGGTGTTTTTTTGCAGCATCAGCATCAAAATCAGAAAAATCTTGATAGCAATAAGCACACGATTGAGCCATCTCTTTTAGTGTTTTGCAACGTTCACCGAATAACTTAATAATTGTAATAAGATCTGGGCCTTGTGATAAATCATAGCCCTGTTGATTCATATGCCAAACTAAATGCTGAGCAACATAATCAGCGTCTAAATGATTAATATAATGGTGATTTAACCAAAGTAATTTTTCAGTATTAAATGCACTTGCAGACTTACTTACTGCATCTAGTGAGAAGAAATCAATCATTTCTGGCACTGAAAATATCTCTTGATCACCATGAGACCAACCAAGACGAACTAAATAGTTCAGTAATGCCTCTGGCAAATAACCATCATCACGGTATTGCATCACGCTTACTGCACCATGACGTTTAGACAATTTTTGTCCATCATCACCTAAAATCATTGATACGTGCCCATATTCAGGCAGTGGCGCCCCCAATGCTTTTAAAATATTAATTTGGCGAGGCGTATTATTGATATGATCTTCACCACGAATAACATGGGTGATTTCCATATCCCAGTCATCAACAACAACACAAAAGTTATAAGTTGGAGAACCATCAGTACGACGAATAATTAGATCATCAAGCTCTTTATTAGCAATTTCAATTGGACCACGGATCAAATCATTAAAAACAACTACACCATCTACTGGATTAGCAAAACGGACAACATGCGGTTTTGTATGTGAGTGCTGTTTTTGTAGTTCATCACAACGACAATGACCGTCATAGCGAGCTTTTTCACCTTTCGCCATTTGCTCTTCACGTAATTTTTCAAGACGTTCTTTCGAACAGTAACAACGATAAGCGGTACCTTTAGCTAACATTTCATCAATAACTTGATTGTAGCGATCAAAACGTTTAGTTTGATAATAAGGGCCTTCATCCCATGACAATTTTAACCAATTCATACCTTCCATAATCGCTTCAATCGCTTCTGGTGTTGAACGCTCAAGATCAGTATCTTCAATACGTAATACAAACGCACCTTTTGCATGACGAGTATAGAGCCAAGAGTAAAGCGCTGTACGTGCACCACCTACATGTAAATAGCCTGTTGGGCTAGGTGCAAAACGGGTTTTAATTTTCATGAAATAATCCTAATAATAACAGAAATGAGCGCCGATACTATTAAGGTTATCATTTGCGCTCTTTTTATTTTGACAATATCAATTAATAGAATAACTTTTTGATATAAATTCATTTTAGTTGCTTATTCTAACACGCTAAAAGGTTTCGGCAATAGTCATGTTAATGTTAGAAAATTAATAACTAACTTGTAAAAAAGTTTGAGGTTAAGCATACGTTTGAGTATAAAACATTGATACTTAACCTTTGTATTTTGAATAATTAATGCGCCTCATCCCAGTTATTGCCGATACCGACATCGACTTTTAAAGGTACAGATAACTGATAACAATTTTCCATAATCTTTTTAATTTCTGTACAATATTGCTCAACAAACGCATCTTTTACTTCAAATACTAATTCATCGTGTACTTGCATCACCATTTTAATATTATCTGCGGATTGATTTTTTATCCACTCACTCATTTTTATCATGGCAGTTTTGATAATATCGGCCGCGGTACCTTGCATTGGTGCATTAATAGCTGCTCGTTCCGCTCCACGCTTTTCAATACCGTTAGTTGATCTAATTTTAGGTAGATACAAACGACGACCTGACAAGGTTTCAACGTAACCTTGCTCAGCAGCAAGTTGGCGAGTTTGTTCCATATATTGTTGAACACCTGGATAGCGTTCAAAATAACGATCGATGTAAAACTGCGCTTCTTTACGAGGGATATTAATCTGTTTAGATAACCCAAAAGCACTCATACCATAAATTAAACCAAAATTAACCGCTTTAGCACGTCTTCGCTCTTCATTGGTGACTTCTGATTCAGCTTTACCTAATATTTCACCAGCGGTTACTCGGTGAATATCTTTATCATGAGCAAAAGCATTAAGT
The DNA here is from genome assembly GCF_000599985.1 of Gilliamella apicola. Lineage (NCBI taxonomy): Bacteria > Pseudomonadati > Pseudomonadota > Gammaproteobacteria > Orbales > Orbaceae > Gilliamella > Gilliamella apicola. Next base: position 62,635 of record NZ_CP007445.1, on the reverse strand, counting down.
AAACTTTCATCTTGCGACAAATGCGCCATAATACGTAACTCAATTTGTGAATAGTCAGCAGAAATGATTTTACAACCTTTCGGCGCAATAAATGCTTGGCGAATACGTCGACCTTCTTCATTACGTACCGGAATATTTTGTAAGTTCGGATCGTTAGATGATAATCGCCCCGTGATAGTACCGATTTGATTATAGTTAGTATGAATACGATGATCGATTGGACTAATCATCAATGGTAATTTATCAGTATAAGTATTTTTTAATTTAGCTAATCCACGATAGAACAAAATCATTCGCGGTAATTCGTATTCGTTAGCCAGTTCACTTAATACTTCTTCGCTGGTTGAAGGGTCACCTTTTGGCGTCTTTTTTAAAACAGGTAAATTGTGTTTATCAAATAAAATCGCTTGAATCTGTTTTGGTGAGGCTGGATTAAATTTTTCGCCAGCGAGTGATTGCAGTTGCGCTTCAATTTCAATTAATTGTTTAGCTAACTCATAAGAATAGTCATTTAATTGTTTCGCATCAACCAATACACCTGTTCTTTCCATTTCAGCTAATACTATAGCCAGTGGCATCTCAATATCAGTAAATAGCTTTGTTAATTTTTGGTCTTTTTCAAGTTCTGGCCACAATTTTTCATGCAGTTGCAATGTAATATCGGCATCTTCAGCCGCATATTGAGTGGTTTTTTCTACTTCAATAGCATCAATGGTAACTTTCTTTTTATCTACTTTAGTGAGCTCATCATAAGTGATGGTTTTATGATTGAGATAACGATTTGCCATACTATCCATATCATGACGTTCAGTACTATTTAATACATAAGATTCAAGCATGGTATCAAAGGCAATACCACTCACCTTAATGCCATAATTAGCTAATATGCTGTAATCAAATTTAGCATTTTGCGCAATTTTTTTAATCTCTGGGTTTTCAAGTACAGGTTTTAATTTGGCTAATACCTCGGTTAAAGGTAATTGCTCTGGTACCCCTAAATACTGATGAGCCAGTGGAATGTAGGCGGCTTGATAAGGTTCAACACTCAGCGATATACCCACTAATTTAGCATGTACATGATCAACATTATCGGTTTCAGTGTCAAAAGCAAATTGCTTGCTATTGGTTAACTTGATAACCCAGTCATCAAGCTGTTCATGCGTTAATATACATTGGTAATCGGTCTCTTTCTTTTGTGCAGTAACTGAATGTTGTTGATCTTCCAATAACGATAAACTTTCACCTGCGATGCCATTTTTTTGCTGTTTTAGAAACGTACCCGCAATTAACTCTTTTTGCCAACGATGAAAGCCATAATAAGCAAACAATTCAACCAATTTATTGACATCAATATCAGTAATGAGCAGTTGCTCATTAGTAAAATCTAATTTTACATCGGTTTTGATGGTAGCAAGCAAATAGGAAAGTTCAGCTTCATTTTGATTATCAATTAATTTTTGTTTTAGGGATTTTGCACCACGGATCGATAATTTTTCAATATCATCTAAGCGTGTATAAATATCTTTAACACTGGTAAATTCAGTCAATAAGCTTTGTGCCGTTTTTTCACCTACACCCGGCACACCCGGTATATTATCGGAGGAATCACCTCTTAACGCTAAATAATCAATAATTTTTTCGGGTGGAACACCAAATTTATCCATCACACCTTTTGGATCTAGCACAGAATTATTCATTGTGTTAATTAGTGTGATTTTATCACTCACCAACTGCGCCATATCTTTATCGCCAGTACTAATTAGCACGTCCAGATTTTCGCGTTCAGCTTGTCTGGCTAAGGTACCAATAACGTCATCTGCCTCAACTCCTTCAATACATAGTAAAGGCAACCCCATCGCTTTTAAAATAGTATGAATAGGCTCAATTTGAGGGCGAAGATTTTCAGGCATCGCTTCACGCGTAGCTTTATATTCGCTGTAGATCTCATTACGAAATGAACCTCCCTTCGCATCAAAAACCACCGCAATATGGGTAGGGTTATATTGATTGATTAAACTGCGAATCATATTAATCACACCAAAAATAGCGCCAGTTGGCTCACCTTTGGCATTAGTTAATGGAGGGCATGCAAAAAAAGCACGGTAAAGATACGAAGATCCATCAATTAGGATAATTGGTGTGTTATTTGGCATTTCTATTACCCAAATGTTATTCAAGTTAATGGCTGATAGTATAACCTAATTAACCGTAATATTCTTATTCATGACCATAATATAATGTAAAGAAGTTTCAGATTAACTATACGTTTCAGTATAAAAAACCAGTAAACAACTATATATTGTTTAATAAGTGTTATATAATATTGCCTTTGTTTTCGCCTGAGTATGTAATAGATGACAGAATTAAGTCTTGCTGCGCAAAAAGTCAAAGAAGCTCTCGCCGCTAAAAATCTTGAAACCCCATCAAGTCGTTTAGATATGGATAGTAGCGAACGGAAAGCTAAAATTGAAGCACATTTCCGAGAAATTATGAAGCTTATGGAGCTTGATTTGAGTGATGATAGCCTCGCTGAAACTCCGCACCGCGTTGCAAAGATGTATGTTGACGAAATATTTTCTGGACTTAACTATCATAACTTTCCCAAAATCACCCTAATTGAAAATAAAATGCAGGTTGATGAAATGATAACTGTTCGGGATATTACCTTAACGAGTGTGTGTGAACACCATTTTGTTACTATTGATGGTAAAGCTACTGTTTCTTATATCCCAAAAGATAAAGTGATCGGTCTATCGAAAATTAATCGGATTGTTGAGTTTTTTTCGCAACGCCCACAAGTACAAGAAAGATTAACCCAACAAATTTTAGTTGCACTGCAAACTCTTTTAGGAACAGTTAATGTTGCAGTTTCAATTGATGCCACACACTATTGTGTAAAAGCTCGTGGAATTAAAGATTCAAATAGTCTAACAACAACTACTGCATTAGGTGGAGGGTTTAAAACTAATCCAAGCACCCGGCAAGAATTTTTAAGAGCATTGAAACACTATTAATAAAAATTATAGATATATACCAATATGATATGTAATTTATCAGTAAAGTAATAAAAGTATAAATAACAAGCCAATGAGCTATTTTGTTGTGAAATTTTTATCTAATAATCAATATTAATTTACGCAAACCAAAAATATGCGTTAAGACTTGATATCACAATCAAATCTTATTTATTCAATAAGTGTAATATTCCATATATAACCATAAAAAGCACAGTTGTTATTGCGTGCATCTTCAAGAAAGATTGGTATAATTGGCAACTATTTTAGTTAAAACATAACAATTAATTAACACGCTTTAATGAAGATAATCCGCGGTATTGGCAATTTAAACAATGAGTTTACTCAATGTGTACTAACATTGGGTAACTTTGATGGTGTGCATTTAGGACACCAACAATTAATTAACCATTTGATAGAACAAGGTAAAAAATTAAATTTACCCACAGTGGTTATGTTATTTGAACCTCAACCATTAGAGTTTTTTTGCAAGCAACAAGCCCCAGCAAGATTAACTTCATTTAAAGAAAAAGTGACGTTAATTGAAAAGCTCGGTATCGACTATATTATTGCCGTTCCCTTCACCCAAACCTTTGCCAATATGTCAGCCAATACTTTTATTCAAGATTGGTTAATTAACAAATTAAAAGCTAAATATATTGCTATTGGTGATGATTTTCGATTTGGGCATGGGCGGAAAGGCGATATTCATCTTTTACAAAATTATGCACACAACCATCATTTTGCCGTTCAAAGTATGCCAACACTGGTTTGGAATAACTTAAGAATTAGTAGCACTGCGGTGCGAGAAGCATTATTAAATAGCGACTTTAAATTAGCACTTTGCCTTTTAGGGCGTGATTATACTATTGAAGGACGTGTAATACATGGCAATGCTTTAGCTAGACAATTAGGGTTTCCCACAGCCAATATTCATCTACACCGCAAAAAACCAGCGCTGCAAGGTGTTTATCTGGTTAAAGTCAAAAACTGCTGTAGTAATCAAGATTATCAAGGTATTGCCAACATAGGGGTAAGACCCACAATTCAAGGTAAAAAAGCAATATTAGAGGTGAATCTGTTTGACTTTTCAGGTGATATTTATGGACAATATTTAGACGTCACTTTTGTTCATAAGTTACGTGATGAGAAAAAATTTGATTCATTGTCAGAATTAAAAGAACAAATAACACAAGATATTTGCACTGCGAAAGAGATCAGTGCAAAATTAACTAATTAAAAAGTAGTATCAACAAAATTAACTGGAATAAATCAGCATGACAGATTATAAAAATACATTGAATTTACCGGAAACTGGGTTTCCAATGCGAGGAGATCTTGCTAAACGTGAACCTGCGATGTTGCAAAATTGGTACGATAAAGAACTTTATCGTAAAATCCGCCAAGTAAAAAAAGGTAAAAAAGTCTTTATTTTGCATGATGGCCCTCCTTATGCAAATGGTAAACTTCATATTGGTCATGCTGTTAATAAAATTATTAAAGACATTATCATCAAATCAAAAGGGTTAAGTGGTTATGACTCCCCGTATATTCCAGGATGGGATTGTCATGGTTTACCAATTGAGCAAAAGGTTGAAGAACAAGTCGGGAAACCAGGCGTAAAAGTAACGCCAGCTGAATTTCGTCAAATTTGTCGTGATTATGCCGCTTCACAAGTTGAACTACAAAAAGCCGACTTTATCCGAATGGGCGTATTAGGTGACTGGCAAAACCCTTATCGCACAATGAATTACGATACTGAAGCGAATATTATTCGTGCATTAGGTAAAGTAATAAAAAATGGGCATTTAGTAAAGGGTGCTAAACCTGTCTATTGGTGTACTGACTGTATGTCTGCATTAGCGGAAGCTGAAGTAGAATATTACGATAAATCATCGCCTGCAATTGATGTAAAATTCAAAGCAACTGATAATCAAACGGTGGCAAATAAATTCGGTATTAATACTGATTTAACAATTAATGCCGTTATCTGGACAACAACTCCTTGGACACTTCCTGCTAGCCGAGGAATCGCACTTAATGAAACAGTAGAATATCAACTAGTACAGATCAACGATAAAGAATGTTTAATTTTGGCAGCAGAATTAGTTGATTCGGTAATGAAACGTGCCGATATCACTGATTGGACAATCTTAGGTTCTTGCCATGGTAAAGATCTCGAATTATTGCGTTTCAAACACCCTTTCCTTGATTTTGATGAACCAATTGTTCTTGGTGAACATGTTACGGTTGATGCAGGTACTGGTGCTGTACATACCGCTCCTGGACACGGTGCTGAAGACTTTATTGTTGGTCAAAAATATGGTCTTGAAGTAGCAAATCCTGTTGGAGGAAATGGTTGTTACTTACCGGGAACTGGCGCTGGTTTAGATGGTTTATTTGTTTTTAAAGCCAATAAAGTAGTAGTTGAACTATTAAAAGAACGCAGTGCGTTACTACACTTTGAAAATATTGAACATAGCTACCCATGCTGTTGGCGACATAAAACCCCTGTTATCTACCGTGCAACACCACAATGGTTTATCAGTATGGATAAACAAGGTTTACGTGCTCAATCATTAAAAGAGATTAAACAAGTCCGTTGGATCCCAGATTGGGGACAAGCACGTATTGAGACTATGGTAGTAAACCGCCCTGACTGGTGTATTTCTCGCCAACGTACATGGGGCGTACCAATGACGCTATTCGTACATAAAGACACAGAAGAGCTACATCCAGATACTTTAGAACTTGTTGAAAAGGTAGCTAAATTAGTTGAACAAAATGGGATTCAAGCTTGGTGGGATGCAGATATTAAAGATCTGCTTGGCCCTGATGCCGATGATTACCGTAAAGTGCCAGACACATTAGATGTATGGTTTGATTCTGGATCAACTTTCTATTCAGTGGTTGGTGTTCGTCCTGAATTTGCAGGGCACGAAGCCGATATGTATTTAGAGGGATCCGATCAGCATCGTGGTTGGTTTATGTCATCATTAATGTTATCGACAGCTATTGATAACAAAGCACCTTACAAACAAGTTTTAACTCATGGTTTTGTGGTTGATGGACAAGGTCGTAAGATGTCTAAATCACTCGGTAACATTGTGACTCCTCAAGAAGTTATGAATAAATTAGGTGCCGATATTTTACGTTTATGGATCGCATCTACCGACTATTCAGGCGAAATGAGCTATTCAGATGAAATCATCAAACGCGCTGCGGACAGCTATCGCCGTATCCGTAATACTGCACGTTTCTTACTGGCAAACTTAAATGGTTTCGATCCAGTCAAAGATATGATAAAACCAGAAGATATGGTTGTACTTGATCGTTGGGCAGTGAGTATGGCTAAAGAAGCCCAAGAGCAAATTATACAGGCTTATGAAAACTATGATTTCCACAAAGTTGTACAACGCATTATGCAATTTTGCTCAATCGAAATGGGCTCATTCTATTTAGATATCATCAAAGATCGTCAATATACAGCTAAAAGTGATAGTGTTGCTCGTCATAGTTGTCAAACTGCCCTATATCATATTGCACAAGCGATGATACGTTGGATTGCCCCAATTCTATCTTTCACTGCAGATGAAATTTGGCAATATATACCAGCACCAGAAAAACAGGAATTTGTTTTTGAAGATGAATGGTACACAAAACTGTTTACATTATCAGAAAGTGAAACATTAAATAGTGAATATTGGGCACAAATTTTAGCGATTCGTAGTGAAGTAAATAAAGTGCTTGAACAAGGTCGTAATGATAAAGTGATAGGTGGGGCTCTTGAAGCTGCGGTAACCCTTTATGCTAATGAAGATATCATGGCAACTTTAGCTAAACTAGAAAATGAATTATGCTTTGTATTACTCACTTCACAAGCGAGTGTTAAGCCATTACAAGCAGCACCAGCAGAGGCAGTGCAAAGTGATATTGATGGATTAAAAATTGAAATTGCTAAAGCACAAGGTGATAAATGCCCTCGTTGCTGGCACTATACTATCGATAACGATCCAACCACACATTTATGTAAACGCTGTGAAGAAAATATTAATGGTAAGGGTGAAGTTAGACATTTCGCCTAGTCATTAATAGTTTGACATAAAAAAACCGCTATAGAATAAAATCTATAGCAATTCAATATTTTTACCGCCGACACCTGTCGGCGGAAACATAATAATGAGCATACTATATGAAAAAAGATAATGGACTTTACTGGTTACTCGTTACAATTGTGATTTTTATAATTGATATCGCAAGTAAGTTTTTTATTATTGATAAATTTTCTCTGTTTGAATCAGTAAATCTTTTACCGTTCTTCTCTATTACTTATGTGCGTAATATCGGCGCAGCGTTTAGTTTTTTCGAGGGACAACGTGAAATGCTAGTTGCTATTGCCTTGATTATCAGCGTTGTCATTATGCATATGCTCTATCGTAATTCATGCCAAAAAAAATTAGAAAATTTTTCATTATCACTAATTTTAGGTGGTGCATTGGGTAATTTATTCGATCGACTTTACCATGGTTTTGTGGTTGATTTTTTAGATGTTAATTTTGGTAGTTGGCACTACCCAACATTTAATGTTGCAGATTGCGCTATCTGTATAGGCATTGGATTATTTATTTTTTGTAACTATAAAAAACCTAAACAGACTACTGAGTAATATGCAAATAATTTTAGCTAATCCTCGTGGATTTTGTGCTGGTGTTGATCGCGCAATTACCATCGTTGAGCGAGCCATTGAACTTTTTGGTGCCCCTGTTTATGTCCGCCATGAAGTGGTGCATAATCGTTATGTAGTTAATCGTCTTAAGCAGTTAGGTGCTATATTCATTGAAGATATTAGTGAAGTACCTGATAATACCATTCTTATTTTCTCAGCACATGGCGTATCTAAAGCAGTTCGAGAAGAAGCCAAGCAGCGTAAATTGCGCATCTTTGATGCAACTTGTCCGTTAGTAACCAAAGTGCATATGGAAGTTGCTCGATCAAGTTATCGAGGTGAAGAGGTCATTTTAATCGGTCATGCCGGTCATATTGAGGTCGATGGTACTATGGGTCAATATAATAATCCTCAAGGTGGTATCTATTTAATTGAATCGACTGAAGATGTAAATAAGTTAAAAATTAAAGATGAAAATCATCTCTGTTTTACCACTCAGACAACCTTATCTGTTGATGATACAGCCGAAATTATTGCCGCGTTAAAACAACGCTTTCCAAATATTCGTAGCCCTCGAAAAAATGATATTTGCTACGCCACAACCAATCGCCAACAAGCGGTTAAACAATTGTCATCTCGTGCTGATATTGTTCTAGTTGTTGGATCTAAAAACTCATCGAATTCAAATCGTTTAGCAGAGCTCGCACGACGAAGCAGCAAAAATGCTTATTTAATCGATTATGCGTCGGATATTCAACAAGAGTGGTTAGTCAACGCTCGAACAATTGGCGTAACCGCGGGCGCATCAGCACCAGATATTTTAGTGCAGCAAGTTATCGAGCACTTAAAAGGTTTAGGTTGCACATCACTTATTGAAACCGATGGTATTTTAGAAAATATTACTTTTGAAATTCCTAAAGAACTACGAATAGAAGTTAAAGCGGTTTGATTTAAGATAAGTGCTTAAGTCGTTCAAATTTGGCTAATAGTTCTTCTTGTGTTTCAACATGCTCGGGATCTGCAATAATAGCATTTTGAATTGGGCAAACACGCTGGCATGTGGAGTGATCATAATAGCCAACACATTCTGTACATTTATTGGGATCAATTTCATAGGTATCAAAGCCCATTGAGATTGCCTCATTAGGGCACTCAGGCTCGCACATATCACAATTAATACATTTGTTGGTTATTTTTAACGCCATGCTCTTTACTATCTTTATTAACTGAAAAAAATTGGCGTCATTATAGCGCAATCACCAATAATTCCGAATAAAGATCACATTATCACTGGTTAACAAGGCCAATTTTTGTCAAAAAGTTTCAGATTAACTATATGTTTGAGTATAAAAACTTAACCAAATCAGCGAGAATAACGTTATAAATGAAATATAACTATTTTTTTAATTAACTAATTGATAATTTTAAGCGCTGTTGACTCCCTAAATACTAATCAATAACGCTTCTATTATTTCTTATCGAAATCAAACCATTTTAATATTTTGAATAATGTTACTGCATAACGGATACTTTTTAATTCATTAATGATAAGTTCTTTTTTCTGAATAATTCTAAAAGAAGAGCCAGCAATACTTATTGCCCCTACTACTTTATTTTGCTTAATAAAGATTGGTACAGCAATACACGTTAAGCCTTCTTCAACTTCTTCATCATCCATAGAATAACCATCAATACACACTTTTGCCAAACTATTATGGATGGCTTCTCGGTCGACAATGGTTTTATTGGTGAATTGAACTAATGGGCGACTTAAAACTTTATTAATTTCAACTAATGGTTGATAAGCTAATAATGATTTACCCAGTCCAGTACAATATACTGGCATTCGGCTACCAATATGTGAGTTGGTTTTAACAGCAAGCTCACCTTCTGCTTTATATAAATAGATAACACTGCCATCATGATAGACAGCTAAAAAACAGGTTTCATTAAGCTTTGCAGCAAGTTTTTTTAAAAAAGGAATTGATATACCAACTAAAGATATATTCATCAATCCTTTGACACCTAACTCGAAAGCTTTTACATCTAAAAAATATTTTCAGTGGAGGCGTTATAGCTGAGATATTGTCTTTTTTTAGTATGTCTAAAATTCTAAATACTGTTGTTTTTGCCATTCGACTTAGTTTAACGATTTCTGCCAAAGATATTCCAGAAGAATAGTGGCTAATTATTTCAAGCAAAGTTAAGGCATTATCTAACGTGGATTGTTGTTTTTGAAAAAACATTTATTGAACTCCACACAAGGATACTTTTTAAATAGATAGCTATTAATTTATTAATAAAAAACAGTATGATAGAAAATAAAACACGCATTTTGAAAAAGACTTCGGTATACTATTTTTATCTAATTACGTATATAAATTAGGGTTAGTGGCTACATATTACTAGAATAATCTGTTTTTTTCTATAAATTCAATAACATCTTTCTATTATTAATTTTTTAAGAAAAAGATAAACTAGATTACTTTATATTTCACAGTGTTTTATTTATTTTCATATTCATTACATTTTATTAAGAATAATTATTAATATCATTTAAATTATTGGGATAAAATATGTAATACTACAATAATAACAAATTTAAAGGATGAAAAGATTGTTAAAGTTAATTAAAATTAAGTATATAGTAATAGCAATCATTATTTTCGTAATTTTCTTTATTGCGAAATTAATTATATTTCCAGCAGAAACAACTGTTAATTATATTACTGCACCTGTTATCAAAGGTAACATTGAAAAATCGGTTCTAGCAGATGGTACAATTAGTGCTTTTAAACAAGTAAGCGTTGGAGCCCAGGTTTCAGGACAAATCAAAAAGCTTTATGTTGAATTAGGTGACGAAGTTAAACAAGGTGATATGATTGCCGAAATTGACGATCTGAAACAAAATAATGATCTAAAGCAATCCGAAGCATCCCTTAATAGCTTTGAAGCACAACGCAAATCTAAAAAAGCAAAATTGGTAAACTATCAGTTAACCTACGACCGCCAGTTAAAATTAGTCAATAAAGGCGTTGGTATTCAATCAGATTTAGATGCTGCAAAGGCTGATCTTGATGCAATTAAAGCTGATATTGCAGCCCTTGATGCAGATATCGTAAATGCCCAAGTCGCTGTAGATACCGCTAAAGTTAATTTAGGCTATACCAAAATTCGCTCGCCGATTGATGGTGTGGTTGTTGCAATACCCGTTGATCAAGGTCAAACCGTTAACTCAGTGCAAAGCGCACCGACTATTGTTAAGGTTGCTCAACTTGATAAAATGACAATTGAAGCTCAAATTTCGGAAGCCGATGTCATTAATGTTAAAAAAGGTATGCCAGTCTATTTTACAATTTTAGGTCTACCCAATAAGCGTTTTGATGGGTTAACATTACGCGCAATTGAACCAGCTCCAGATTCAATTAATACGGAAACTACAACAAGTTCAAGTTCTTCAACAACAAAAAGTGCTATCTACTATAATGGGTTATTTGATGTTGATAATCCAGATCGTATTTTACGTATATCCATGACAGCACAAGTCTACATTGTATTATCTTCAGCAAAAGATGTTTTGACTATTCCATCTCAGGCTCTCCAAAAAAGTTTAGGTGGAAATAAGGCCATAGTTTATCTATTAAATAAAAGTAATGCGATTGAAGAACGAGAAGTCACAGTAGGTATTAATAATAATATAAATGTTGAAATCAAATCAGGTATTAAAGAAGGGGATACCGTTGTAGTTAGTAGTGCAAATGGTGCATCACTAGGTAGTAATACAAAAGGGCCAAGGATACGATTCTAAATATGGCAAATAAAAATACACCTCTAATTAAGCTTGAAAATATTGTTCGTGAATTCCCAGCAGGGGATTCGTCGATACAAGTCCTTAAAAATGTAAATTTAACCATTAATGCTGGTGAAATGGTGGCAATTATTGGAGCATCAGGTTCCGGTAAATCTACCTTAATGAATATTTTAGGTTGCTTAGACAAACCTACTACTGGTACTTATACTATAAGTGGTCGAATTACTAGTAAATTGTCACCAGATGAACTGGCTGAACTACGTCGTGAACATTTTGGTTTTATCTTTCAACGCTATCATCTGCTAAATGCATTAACTGCTCAAGGGAATGTTGAAATTCCTGCTATCTATGCTGGGGTTAATGATGAAGAGAGACAAAAACGTGCTACCGAAATTTTAACTCGTCTAGGACTGGCAGATAAAATTAATAATAAACCCAATCAGTTATCGGGTGGACAACAGCAACGTGTTAGTATCGGTCGTGCTCTAATTAATGGTGGACAAATCATCTTAGCCGATGAACCAACTGGTGCACTTGATCGTAAAAGTGGTCTAGAAGTTATGACGATATTACGTGAACTGCACAGTCAAGGTCATACAGTTATTATTGTCACACATGATGCAAATATTGCTCAAAGTGCACAACGAATCATTGAAATTAGTGATGGCAATATTATTTCAGATTCAATCAATCCTAATTATCAATCAGAACCTAACGACAATCGCCAAGTTAAACAAATTGAACAAGCTAAAACTCAAGATAATTTTCGAGCAAAATATTATCGTTTTCGCGATGCATTCAAAATGGCAACTTTATCAATGCTTTCACAGCGATTACGAACCTTTTTAACGATGTTAGGTATTATCATCGGTATCGCTTCTGTAGTTTCAATGGTGGCATTAGGACAAGGAACAAAACAAAAAATATTATCAAATATTAATTCTATGGGAACAAGTACATTAGAAATTTATGCTGGTAATGGTTTTGGTGATCGTAATGCAGATAAGATTACAACGTTACGCTCATCGGATGCTGATTTTTTAGCTCAGCAAAGTTTTGTCCATAGTACTACTCCTAACCTATCAACCAGTGTTTATTTCCGAATTAATAATCTAGCTGTAACGGGGACTGTTAATGGTGTCGGTGAGCAATTTTTTGCTGTTCGTGGTTATGATATTACACAAGGCACTTCTTTTGACCAAACTAGCATTGACAATTCGGCACAAGATGCCGTAATTGATGAAAACACAGTTAAACGATTATTTACAAATGAAAATCCAATTGGAAAAATTTTAATGGTTGGTCAGTTACCAGTTAAAATAATTGGTGTTGCTACAAAGCAACAACAAGGATTTGGTAGTAATGAGAGTCTAAATGTTTGGTTACCTTATACTACTGTTACTAATCGTATGGTTGGGCAAACTTCATTAAAAAGCATTACGGTACGCATTAATGATAATGTTGATTTGTCGGTTGCTGAGCAAGCTATTAATCGAATTATGTTACAACGACATGGAACTAAAGACTTTTTCATTTTTAATTCAGACAATGTCCGTGAAACAATAAATTCTTCAGCATGGGTCTTGACGCTATTAGTGTCAACCATTGCATTAATTTCACTTATTGTTGGCGGTATTGGAGTAATGAATATCATGTTGGTATCGGTCACCGAAAGAACACGAGAGATCGGTGTTCGTATGGCTGTTGGAGCTCGCTCAAGTGACATTTTGCAACAGTTCTTAATTGAAGCAGTATTAGTGTGCTTAACTGGCGGCATAATAGGCATTTTGTTGTCATTTATTGTAGGATTTATTTTTAATGCGTTAGTTACATCTTTTGCTATGAGTTTTTCATCCATAGCCATTGTTGCAGCATTTAGTTGCTCAAGTATCATTGGCATTATTTTTGGTTATTTTCCTGCCAAACGTGCTGCAAAGCTCGATCCAATTTATGCTTTAGAACGAGAGTAACCCACAATAATTACAAAAAAGCCTTTACTGAATTACTTCATGTAAAGGCTTTCTAACTACTCACTAAAACATGAGTCTTTTAATTATTTTTCTTTTTTTCGTCAACTTTAACATTAGGATCTAAATTAGCTAAAAAAGAAGCAACTCTAATATAATCAGCTATATAAGCATCATCGTTTGATGTATCTAAACCAGAAGAATTAATATAAAATTTACGATTAACAATAATAGAAGGAATAGATGACGGTTGCATTTCTTTAATAGCGTCAGCTTGTTGAGCCATAAATGCTTTTACTAAAAAACTATTTTTAGTTTTTTCATAAGTTTCCTCATCAACGCCTAATTTAGCAAATACTGTCTTAATATCATCAGCCGTTTTTATTGTTTTATCTTTTTGTACTGCATCATAAAGTGCTTCCGATGCTTTATCTTCTATGCCAAGAACGTTAGCTATTGCCCATGCTTCAGATAACTCCATAGCTAGCGCTCCAAAGTCCAATAGATGATAACGTTTAATTTTCATATTTTCTGGTACAGCTTTAGCTATACGGTTCATGCCATGATATTTTGATTCGAATCGAAAACAACTAGGACAATTAAACGAGAAAAATTCAATGACTTCTTTTTCAGGTGATGGATAAGTTGGTAATACAATATATTGTTTACCCTCTTCAATTTGTGCTTGTGTTGTCGCAGGAGTTTGGGATGTATTTGATATTGCATTTGTCGAAGAATCATCCGCAAAACAATTTACCGAAAATAACAATACACCCATAGCAATAAGCGTTTTTTTCATTTAATTTATTCTCCTTATTCTTTAATAATTCCGCGGGCTTTTAACAAAGCGGTTTTAAAATCATCTTCATAATCTTTTTTCAACCCAGGTATTGCTTCATTTTTATCTGAGTTACGCATTTTTAAATGATAAATTAGCACTTCATCACTCAAATCTTTTAGGTCACCGTCAAAACCAGCTTCTTTACCCAATTTATCTAAAAGTTGCAATAAATTTAGATCTGAATCCGCTTCCCATGCTGGTTGTAATAACTCCATTAACTCATCTATACGATGACATTTCATAATAACTACCTTATTAAATATTCAACTAAGTTGAAAGTGATAATATAAACCTTTATGTTAATCTTTACTTTACTATCTATATATTAAAAGGTCTCTATTATATACTCGACTTTAAATTTAAATAGTGCATTTAGAAAGATATCATAAACTGCTGATATAGGTTATTTGCGACTAAAAAATAACTTTGCTATATAGTAATGCTATTTTGTTTTTTGGCAATGTAAAAGAGAAATAATTTATGCGAAAACTGTCAATTACTGCGATTATTTTAGCCGGTGGGCAAAGTAACCGTATGAATGGTAAGGATAAAGGTTTAATGTTGTTAGCAGGAAAACCACTTTATCAACATGTCATTGATCGTATTGAACCTCAAGTCAATTTGGTTATGATTAATTGTAATCGGCATGCTGATCTATATAGCTCATTAGGCTATTTTGTTTTTTGTGATGATTTAAAAGGATTTTTAGGACCTTTATCAGGGATTTATAGTGGCTTATTAAGAAGTACAACAGATTGGAATTTATTTGTGAGCTGTGATACGCCTTTTTTACCTGAAGATCTTATCGATCGTTTAGCAAAATTTACAGCAACCCATCAAGCGATTTACCCTTTCGATGGAGAAAATGATCACCCTACTATTTTATTGATCCATAAAAATATCATCCCCCAACTAAAAAAATATTTAGACAACGGAGATCGTAAGCTTATGCTGTTTCTTAAGCAAATTAATGCTATCGCTGTTGATTTTAGTGAAAATCCTTTAGGCTTTACTAATATTAATACTCTAGAAATGCTGGAAAGAGCTAACATTTCATTCAAGTAATTATTATTAAACCATATTTAGTTGGTTTATATAGTGCAAAATTAAACATAATCTTTTATAACTCAAACATAAATTAAAAATCTTAAAAGCTAGAAGTAATTTTCAAATATTAACCTTTTTTCAGATCGTTTAGCGATATTTTCAATTTATATTATATAGCCGTAAAAATATATTTATAAAAATATATTATTATTTTCTAAGTAGCGCCTTTAACTGTTTAGCAAAATTCTCTATTTCTACTTCTTGTGTTGCCCATGAAGTACAAAAACGTAAGCCAATATGACTTGGATCAGTTTGGCCTAAATTATCTAGGGCATACAGTGAAATAATTTTTTTGGCAAGTTGATTAGGAAAATTAACAAACAGTTGATTGGATTGTGGTTTAGCTGCAAATGTTAATCCTTCATTCTCAAACAAATTTTTGAGTTTTTCAGCCATATCATTGCTATGCTTACCAAGCGAAATATAAAGATTATTTTCCATTAACGCTTTAAACTGTACAGCTATAATCCAACTCTTTGCTAGTATTGCTCCTTTTTGTTTCATATTGAAACGGAAATCATGATTAATTGAAAGATTATTAAATATCAATGCCTCACCCGCAAAGGCGCCAACTTTAGTACCGCCAATATAAAATGCGTCAGTGTATTTAGCCAAATCAGGAAAAGTAATATCGTTATCTTTTGCCGCCAAGGCCATTGCTAGACGAGCACCATCTAAATAAAGATAAAGATGATGTTTTTGACAAAATTGATACAGTTTTTTTAACTCTTGCTTCGTATATAGAGTACCTAATTCGGTAGTGTTTGAAATGTAGACAAGTTTAGGTTGCACCATATGTTCATCACAATGATAATCTAAAACAGGTTTAATTAATTCTGGTGTTAATTTTCCATCTTCAGTTTTGACTGTAACAACTTTGTGCCCTGTCGCTTCAATCGCACCTGTTTCATGAACATTGATATGACCAGTTTCAGCAGCAATAACTGCCTGATAAGGTTTTAAAATATGTGAAATCATGGTCAAATTGGTAATGGTTCCGCCTGCCATAAAATGCACATCGGCATTCGGTGATTTTAATATTTTCTTAATGCTATTTATTGCATCATTACAACATTCATCTAATCCATAACCACTCAACTTTTTATTATTAATATCAACAAATTCTTTTAATAAATTAGGGTGCACTGTTTGATTATAATCATTTAAAAAATCGTACATATCATTACCTTTAATCTTGTATAAAATGATGTAATATTTATCTTTAATATAACATGTTAGAGTTCATAGTCTATGAATGATAAAAAAATAATTGGAATCACAGGGTATAGCGGCAGTGGTAAAACAACACTGTTAACAAAAGTTATTGCACTGCTTGTTGAGCAAGGATTTAAAGTCGCCACGTTAAAACATGCCCATCACGATATTGAATTTGATATACCAGGGAAAGATAGTTATAAATTACGTAAAGCTGGATCATTACAAACTATCGTGGCATGTAATAATCGTTATGCGTTAATTCATGAAACACCCGATAAATCTGTTAATATACAGACATTAATTAATCACTTTTCAGATGTCGATATTATATTAGTTGAGGGATTTAAAGATGAAACTATTCCTAAAATTACGTGCCACCGAAGCGCAAATCAAAAACCTCTTTTTATAGATCAGTTTACTATCGCTATTGCCTGTGATGAATCAATAAAGACTAATTTACCAATACTTAATATCAATGAACCGAGTCAGATAGCCGAATTTATAAAAAGTTATTTTGAATTAAAAATGTAATTAAACTAAATTTCTTATATTAAAAAAAGAAAAAAGGAACTATTTAATTGAACTATAATCAAATTAAACAGCCAAGACATAGAGGCATCACCAATTTTGTGCATAATTTACGCGGATTAATTGCTTATACTCATCTAGACAATAAACCCAAATGTACTATTTATTATCTATAACATTTTTTACAAAACTATGGTTGTTTATTTAATTTTAAAAAATCTAAAAAAAGCATATTTTGACGATTCGGCAATAGAATACGATCATTATTTTTTTCTTTATCAAGAATAGATTGATCTATTTGATAACCTAAGAGATTAGATAAAATATATTTATTCATTAAGCCACTTAAATAACCATTTGATCCACGAAACGATTCTATAAATTGGCAATCAAATTGATTATTAGTTGAGATAAACATAAACGGAATTAAAAATTGATCAATACCTTTACTCATCCCATGACCAACGTTAACAATTTCTCCATGATCAGAAGTATAAATGATACTATAATTATGGCTATATTTATTGATAACATCATATATCGCCTTTACCGCGCGATCAGTATGATGAATAGTTAAATCATAATCTTCAGCATCAGGCAAAGCTTGTTTATCAATCTCATCATATCCAATACTATAAGGCTCATGACTTCCTTGTAAATGAATAAAGATGAATTTTTTAGGTGCATTATCTTTTTTAAGATATCGTTCTAATAATTCACTTAAATTAATATCATTATCTTTATCTGTAAAATCAAGCACATCACTTTTACGGGCAATAAAACCAAATTTAGCATTACTTGTTCCTTTAACACCTTGACGATACGAAGCTAACCAATAGGTTTTATAATTATTATATTTAGCCATTTCAATAATTGACTTGTTGATAAATAAGTTATCATTACTTTCAGGAATATTGAAAGATAAAGTCATTGGTATAGAATCCCTAGTCATGGATGCAGATGAATGACTATTATTAATAATGCATCCACCATTTTTTTGATTAAAAACTTCCGCCATGAGTGGGGTTGTTAATTTATGATAACCATAGGCACTATATCGAGAAACTAAAGAAGATTCTCCCATAATTAACACAACAAGATTATCATTTAAATTCTGAGGAGGTAAAATAACAGCATTATTAAAAACCTCTATTTCGCTTGTATCGGCGTAAATGTCAGTAGAAAAATAAGTCACTCCCAAATAAACTACATTACCAAGTACTGCAGGATAAATCTCCCGTAATAATAGTAATTTTAGTCTATAATCTTTATGGATATCATTTTTTACATCTGCATTTACAGACATACAAATACTTCCAATAATTATATATAATGTTAAGGGTAGTATAGGTCTAAAGTTAACCGTAATAAATTTTTTATAAATAAATAAAATACCAACAGTCACTATTAATGCTGGCACAGTTATGAAAAGAACAAGCTTAAGCATTGAAAATGCCTCATAGGTATTCGTTTCTATAATAGAATCCAGTACACCTTCAGAAATAACCTCACCAAAATAAATCAAATAACTAACTTCAGATAAGAGTAAAAATAAAAATAACGTACCTATAATTACAACAAAATGGCGTCGACTTGTTATTAATATATGAATAAATAAAAATGAACAAAGTGTAGTTGATAAGATAAGTGAAAAACGGATAATTATAAAAGAATCATTCTTACTAGTGTGAATATAAGTTAAAATTGAACTAAAAAAGAGATAAACTAAAAGTAATATAAAAGCGTTACTTCGCCGCTGGATAAATTCAGGTAATTTCATTTTATTGTTTACAATTCATTTATTTATTATTTACATTTTCTTTATAATAAATTTTAAACAATTACTTCTAGTAAAGCAATTGATTTTAACTTATTAACTTTATTTGTTAATTATTTTTTGATGCTATAAAACAACTATTCATTAATTTTACTAACAAATCCCAAACAATATTTTAATTTAAATTGTTATTTAAGCTAAAGTAGTTATAGATTATTAGATAATGTTAGCCTTGAGGTTATTGTTATCACTTAGAAACTCAATCAAAAATTCACATTAGTTTACGGCAGGATAAATACTTTATTAGATTGATACATTAAAAAATTTTAATTAAAATAATTTTAAATTTCTGAAATTGTTAGCCTCTAAAGCGATGCTATCAGTTAGAAAGTTAATCGAAAGTTCATACTATTGTATGAACAAAATTATGATTCTAATTTATAATTTGGGTACATCCTGTTCGAGGAAGTATATCAAGCATTTCATCAATAAAGAGGAAACATACAACGATATAAAGAATAATAACAATGCCTGGAACTTTTTTAGGACGTTTGTCTCCAAATCCGCCTCTACGGAATGAAGACAAAAAAACCAAGCATATACTGAGAAAAATTACATATAACTCATCCAAAATAGTTCACCATCCTTAGTTGGTTTTATACTATTTTAGTAGATTTTTTTAACAATGCAATAAATTATAAGTTTTAATAGATATTTTTGATAATTGAAAAATTTTAATAAGTTAAAAAAAGTTAACCATCTTTTTAAGATCCAAAATTAACAAAATAAAATCCTAAAAATTTAAATATTCCACTCCATAAAACTCTATACCATAATTATCTCAGCACTATATTTTTATTCATTTTGCTATTTTCATTAAATAGCCGAGTTTAGAAAAATTTATTTATTTAAATAAGAATATATCGTATCTTATTTACTAATTTTTTATTTTACCTGAGTCAAAATGAAGCCTTTATTAAAAAGAGTTTTGAACATTACAAAAAAAATGATAATCGGGTTTATACTGTTATCTTTTTTAATTGTTCTTTTATTAAGGTGGATTACTCCATTTGGTTCAATGTTAATGGTAGAAAGAAAGCTCACTCACTTGAATATTACTCAACAACGTACATGGAAAGATTGGAATCAAATATCAGATCATATAAAAATAGCGGTTATCGCTGCTGAAGATCAAAAGTTTGCTAATCATTGGGGATTTGATTTTAAAGCAATTAATCATGCTCTAAAACATAATCGAAATAATAAAAAAATTCGTGGCGCCAGTACTATTAGTCAACAAGTAGCAAAAAATATTTTTTTATGGCCGTCGCGTAGTTGGATACGTAAAGGTTTTGAATCCTTGTTTACTCTTGAAATTGAATTACTTTGGTCTAAACAACGAACACTTGAAATTTATCTAAACAGTGTTGAGTGGGGAGAGGGAATTTTTGGTATAGAAGCGGCTTCGCAATACTATTTTAAAGTAAGCGCTAAAAAATTAACACCTTATCAAGCAAGCCTACTTGCCGCTACATTACCTAATCCGAGAAAATGGAATCCTGCTAACCCTAATATTCACATACAAAAAAAAGCACAATGGATTCGTAATCAAATGAATAACCTTGGTGGTAAAAATTATTTAAGACAGCTAAACTAATTTAATAGTTTATATAAATTTTTCAATAAATTCCGGTACAACTTTACTTGCTGGACCATAAATTTTGGTTTGAAATAAATTTTTACCTAAACTTGGTTCTAAATTAAGTTCAATAGTTTTGGCACCCACTTGATTAGCTATTTGAACAAATCCTGCAGCTGGATAAACATTACCTGATGTACCAATCGATATAAAATAATCAGCTTGCGAAATTGCGTTATAAATTTCTTCCATTTGTAGTGGAATCTCACCAAACCAAACAATATGTGGACGAATTAATTTATTTTCATAATAATTTACATCGTAATAGCTATCAATTATCTGTCCTGTTTTTTCATTGCGCACTTTTAATAATTCACCATGCATATGGATAATATTTTTAGAACCAGCTTGTTCATGCAAGTTATCCACATTTTGGGTAACGATTAATACATTATCAGAACCTAACTTTAGTTCTAATTGCGCTAAAGCAAAATGAGCCGTGTTAGGTTTTACTTCAGGATTTTGTAGTTTTCTACGCAACATATTATAAAAATCATGAACAGCAACTGGATTACGCATATATCCTTCATAGGTCGCGACATCATTAACATCATAACCTTCCCATAAACCATTTTGGGCACGAAATGTCGATAATCCTGATTCAGCAGAAATACCAGCACCGGTTAAGATGACTATTTTTGGTGTTTTCAACATGTCTATTTGCCTTTTTATTAATAAGTTAAATAAATTACTGAAAAAATATTATTGGCTATATTCTGTGGTAAATATATGTAAGGCTGGTTTGCTTAACTTTTGATATTTGCTGTAAGCACTTGCTACTTTATACCTTATTTCATCTTTCGATTCACCATTTAACCAACTGGTAATCATTGCATGTACACTATAAGCTTCTGGTGCCATTCGATGTAAGGTTAAAATTAAAGGTGTAATACCTAAACGAGATAATGGTGGAGTAAAATATTTCTGGCTTTTACAAGCAAATACCGCAGCATAACGTAATTTTTGTTTTTCTTTTTCTGTTTTTGATAATGTATCCCAACGCCAACTATCAGGTAAATAATTACGCCATGATGATTCCATTAAAGAATCATGGCCAATATATACAACCAGATTGGAATTTCCTCCTGCCATTACTATTTTATCATTAAGACTAATTTGCTGTGTTTTTTTACCAGCCGCAAAATCTAAAAAGTCATCAACAGTATCATCAATATATTTACCATCGTATGCTTGAGCAATGAGATATACATCTTTATTTCGATGTTTATAAATTATCTCTTCTAATATTTTTCCTGATGAAGGCTTGTTAATATTGATTATTTGCCATTCTTTTTGCTTAGCAAAATAGGCTTTAAAACCATAAGCAGCCCCCCAATAAAGATTATTTTGGGGATCTTGACCATTACCAATTGCCTGTGGAACTGGTACTATTTTTTGATATTTGTTATCACATAATGCAACTAATACATGAATGATTTTTGTATCTGCAAAAGCCTGAAAAGAAAAGATTGAAAAAACGATTAGTATAATATAGAGATAATTAATGATTTTCTTCATTAGCTTTGCATTCCTAATCTATATAATAAATAATTCACACCAGATAATTTTAATAATAAACTATAAAATATATTAAACAATTTAAATTAAATAAAATCATTATAATGTACGCTAATAACTTTAGCGTCAAGCAATCATAAAAAATAAGGTATTAGTAATATGAAAATAATTGGATTAATTGGTGGGATGAGTTGGGAGAGCACATTAACTTATTATCAAGTCATCAATCAATTTATTGGCAAATCACTTGGTGGTTTACATTCAGCAAAAACACTTTTATACAGTGTTGATTTTCAAGAAATAGAAAGTTGCCAAGCAAATAATGAATGGGATAAAAGCGCGATTATTTTAATCGATGCGGCTAAAAGATTAGAACTAGCTGGAGCTGATTTTATTATTATCTGTACTAATACTATGCATAAGGTTGCTGATCAAATTCAAAAAGCTATTACTATTCCGATAATTCATATCGCTGAGGTTACGGCCAAACATTTAATTAAAGATAAAATAAAGTCCGTTGCTTTACTTGGTACCAAATACACTATGGAGCAAAACTTTTATAAATCAAAATTAATTGAAAAAGGTTTAAATGTTTTAATCCCTAATGAACAAGATAGAACAATTATCAATAATATTATTTATGATGAACTTTGCCTTGGGAAAATTAAACCAGAATCTAAGCAAGCTTACCTCAATATTATTGATAAACTCGTTAAGCAAGGTGCTGAAGGGGTGATTTTAGGCTGTACTGAGATCGGTTTATTAATAAATCAACAAGATTACGCCATTCCTTTCTTTGATACAGCCCTATTACATGCTCAAGAAGCAGCATGGTTAGCGATTAATTCGTAAACTTCTTCTTTTATATATTCGAATATATCACCAGGTTGGCAATCTAAATAGTTACAGATTGCCTCTAGTGTTGCAAGCCTAAATCCTTTTACTTTACCTTGTTTAGGTAAAGATAAATTTTACTCAGTAATACCAATGGCAGCCGCTAAATCTTTGGATTTAACTTTACGTTTAGCCAGCATTACATCTAAATTTATTATAATTAGCACTTTTGGCTCCTTGCTAAATAAACTGCTTATTTTCTACGGCTATTTGACATGTTTTTTCAATATTTGACCAAATATCATAATACTTATTGACGGAAATAATAACATTAAATCTTCACTGGTGAATGATAGAGAAATGTAACGTTCCGAATGATCATTATTAAAAGATAAGATTAATGATGATAATGGCTCTTTAATTAATTGTATCACTTCCCAAATGACTAATGTTGTACCAAACTTATAACAATAATTAGCCGAACTTACTAAAAAATAATCCGATTTACTATAAATTAAAAAAATAATCTAAGCTGAAAGAAAGCATAAACTAAAATTGCAATAATAATGGTATCAATTAAGGTAACTAAAACGGCTTGCCATGTAGAAAGTTAAGTTGGATCAATATCAGAGCTATCTGCACTATGGACAATAAAAAAGGAATATCCACCCGATTCTAAACCAATATTGTGTATATCAGAAAAATAAAATAATAAAGGAGATATCATTCCAATTAATATTGTTATTATAGGGACAAAAGTTAACAGTGCCATTAATTTACAGTATTTATTTAGACGTGACTGAGATTGAGAGATATTGGTATTCATTTTTATTTCCTTATGTATAAAAATTAAATACGGCTTATTACTCGCAAAAACACAAAACAACAATAAAATAAAATGATAATTTTTTATTATTATAAAATAATAAATACTATTATTATCTTCTTTATTAAATAGATAAATTAAATTTAGATTACAAAAAAGCCCCACTTTTAACCAAAGTAGGGCTATTTATTATTAATAAAAATAAATTATGCTTCTATAGCAACTCGTAGTTTTTTCATTGCATTTTTTTCAAGTTGGCGTATACGTTCGGCTGAAACGCTATATTTGTCGGCCAATACTTGCAATGTTGATTTACTATCATCTGCATCTAACCAACGCGCTTTAATAATATCTTGGCTACGTTCATCTAATTGAGATAAGGCATCATGTAGCTTATCGGTTGCATCATTCTCCCAATTGTCATTTTCAATTGATTTTGAAAAATCAGAATTACTGTCTTCTAAATATAGTGCCGGTGCAACAATTGAATTATCATCATCATCATTATCAATGTCAAATGACATGTCTTGCGCTGACATGCGCGATTCCATCTCTAAAACATCTTTACGGCTTACACCAAGTTCATCAGCAACCATATCCACTTCAGCACTATTAAACCAACCTAAACGTTGTTTATTTTTTCTTAGATTGAAGAATAACTTTCTTTGTGCTTTTGTAGTTGCAACTTTAACAATACGCCAATTTTTTAGAACATATTCATGTATTTCAGCTTTTATCCAATGCACAGCAAATGAAACTAAGCGAACCCCCATTTCAGGGTTAAAGCGACGTACGGCTTTCATTAAACCAATATTACCTTCTTGAATTAAATCTGCTTGAGGTAAACCATAACCAGAATAACCGCGAGCAATATGTGCAACAAAACGTAAATGTGACAAAATTAATTGTTTTGCAGCATCAACATCATCATGATAGTAAAGCTTTTCGCCTAATGATTTTTCTTCCTCAGCAGTTAACATTGGATAAGTATTAATCATTCGAAGATATGATTCAATATTTCCTTGTGGGATTAAAGCACCTACTTGCATTTTTAAATCAGTACTCATTTAACTCCCTCCTTAATTTAACTAGTTTTGTCGCTTATTGATAATAGCAACAATATAACTGTAATATTAGACCACTAAAATGTGATTTAGTTCACATTTATTATTAATTTGATAACAAAAAACTATACTTTAATAATCAAGCAATGCGCATCGTTTTTAAATATTTCTTAGTCGATATCATTGCAGAAAGCCAACCAAGAATTATAGAGAATAATACAATTAATATACTTTCATCCCATGAAAGACCTTTAATTGTAAATTTTGTACCAAAAATAGCAGAAACGCGTAATATAATTGAATCTATTTGAAAAATAAATACTTCTGACAAAATTAACGCAAAAATAGCACTAATAAATCCAATTAACATACCATTATACAAAAATGGGCGTAATATAAAACCTTCAGTTGCGCCAATTAATTGCATAACCACAATGACTTGCCTACGAGCAAAAATGTTTAATCGAATACTATTACCTATAACCAGTGAAACAGATCCAATCATGAATATCGAAATTACCCACACGATGGATTTTACCATATCGGTCAATGCAGTTAATCGAGTAAACCAACTATCATCAAGTTGAACATCATCAACCCCTTTAATTTCTAGTAATTTGGATTGAAAAGCATGCAATATAGTTGTTTGTTTCGCTTCTTCTTTTGGAATAATAATTGCTACAGCAGGTAATGGATTTTCATCCAAAAGATCAAGCGCGTTACCAAATCCAGACCATGTTTTAAATTCTTCTTTTGTTTGATCTCGCGAAAGATATTCAATTTTTTCGACCTCAGGATAAGATTTAAGTTTAGAAATCAATTCTGTGGTCTGTGTTGAAGTTAATTCCTTATTTATGTATACAGTTAAATTTGGCGTTGGGTACCACTGATCAGAAGCATGATTAGCATTCTTCCAAAGTAAATAGCTAATCGTCGGTAATGTTATTGAAATCGCAATAACAAAAACTGTCAATAATGAAGCAAAAATATGTTGGGTAAAATTAATAAAAGTATTACGCCAGGCATAACCAATTTGCCGTCTCCAATGACAAAAAAAAATATTACTCTCTTTTCCATTGGATTTATTTGGTTTAATATTAGCGCTCATTATTAATTTTTAACCTCTAAATGCCCTTGATTTAAATGTAATATACGATGTTGTTTGTGGCGAACAAGCGCCATATTGTGAGTCGCCATCAAGACAGTTACCCCAGTTTGATTAAACTCCTCAAATAGTTTTAAAATGTCTTTCGAAAGTTTATCATCTAAATTTCCTGTTGGTTCATCAGCAAGTAGGACATTAGGATGATTTACAATTGCTCGAGCAATCCCAACACGTTGCTGCTCACCACCAGATAACTGTATGGGATAAAATTTCATTTTATTTAACAATCCAACTTTATCCAATGAGGCAGAAACTCGTCGACGAATCTCTTCAGGTGCTTTACCTAAAATAATTAATGGAATAGCAACGTTATCATAAACAGTATGATCCATTAGTAATTGATGATCTTGAAAAATCATGCCAATAGTACGGCGTAAAAATGGCATTTCTTGTCGTTTTAATCTTGAGACATCAATACCATTTAGCAAAACTTTGCCATCATTTGCCTTTTCTAATCCACAAATTAGTCGCATTAGGGTACTTTTACCTGCACCCGAATGACCCGTTAAAAATGCCATTTCTCCGGGTAATAAAGTAAAGTTTATATTTTGCAATGCTGGTTTCCCACCAGAATAAACTTTACTTACACGTTGAAATTGGATCATTGTTTTTTACTCTTCTGTTTGATCGAACAGAGCGTTAATAAAATCATCGGCAACAAATGGTCTTAAATCTTCAATTTTTTCACCAACCCCAATATAACGAATAGGTATATTAAACTGATCAGCAACACTAAAAATAATACCACCTTTTGCTGTTCCATCTAATTTAGTTAATGCCATTCCTGTAACACCAACTGCCTCATTAAATAGTTTAGTTTGACTAATAGCATTCTGTCCTGTACCTGCATCAATTGTTAACATAATTTCATGTGGTGCCGTTTCATCTTGCTTTTTAATTACTCGCACTATTTTTTTTAACTCATCCATCAAATGAGATTTATTTTGTAAACGGCCAGCTGTATCTGCAATTAATACATCAATTTTTTTTGCTTTTGCTGCTTGTATAGCATCAAAAATGACTGATGCTGAATCGGCATTAGTATGTTGAGCAATAACAGGAATATTATTACGTTCACCCCATACTTGTAATTGTTCAACAGCTGCAGCACGAAAAGTATCACCAGCAGCGAGCATAACTGATTTGCCTTGTTGCTGAAATTGACGAGCTAATTTACCAATAGTTGTTGTTTTACCAACACCATTAACACCAACCATTAAAATAACAAATGGTTTATGATTATCTATATTAAGTGGTTTATCGACTCCGTCTAATATAGATTTCATTTCTTGTTTTAAAAGTTCATGTAATGCATCTGCATCTTTTAGCTCTTTTCTTGAAGCTTGTTGAGTTAATGCGCCAATAATCTTTTGTGTTGTATCAAAACCAACATCTGCGATGAGCAATTGTTCTTCTAATTCTTCAAATAGTGCATCATCGATCTTTTTTCCTCTAAATAAGTTAAGAAATCCTGATCCTATATTCTGTTTTGTTTTAAAAAGTCCTTTTTTTAAACGAGAAAAAAATCCTTCTTTTTTTTGTTCAACCATAAATTGTTTATCCCATTACAATTAATTGTGATCATTTTCATTTTATATTATTTTAGAATAAAGCCCAATGTATTCAAACAAAAGGTATAAAATTATTGATCTATTTGATCATTTTATTAAATTATAAAATGAATGATACTTTAAATATAAATAATAATTAAAATTAATTATCAATAAAGATCTGAAGTTTTAATATGACACCACTCACCTAATGGTAATTGATGAGTAAATAAATTATATTTGCCGACTTGAACTCTAATTAGTCTTAAACAAGGAAAACCCACTGCCGCACACATTCTCCTAACTTGGCGATTCTTACCCTCGGTGATGGTAATACTTATCCAAGATGTGGGTATTTTTTTACGTTCGCGAATTGGAGGAACTCTATTCCATAGTAGCGATGGCTCATTTAGAAAATCGACTATAGCTGGAGCTGTATAAAATTCCTTTAATTGAATACCTTTTCTTAGTTTATCTATAGCTTGTTGGCTAATTGAACCTTCTACTTGTACCCAGTAGGTTTTTGGCAATTTAAATTTTGGTGAGCTGATTTTAGTTTGTAATTTACCATCATTTGTTAACAATAACAATCCTTCACTATCGGTATCTAAACGTCCAGCCGGATAAAATTTTGGTAATTTTATAAAATCTTTTAATGTCTGATATTTTTCATGAGGTGAAAACTGCGTTATGACATTAAAGGGTTTATTAAAGGCTATTAATGAGTGCATCTCATCCCGCTTTAAATTTAGTTTCAATATCATCCTTAGATTATTTGTTATTATACACTAAATAAATTTTACGATTGTTAACTGCCAACGAAAAACATTATCACGACGTTGTAAAAAAGCACTAATGCCTACAAAATAACCTAAAATACCAATTAACTGAGGTACAGTAGTATATCTATCTATAAAATCTGTACCCATAAATTGATACAAAAAGTTTAGATTATCCATTCTTTACTCCATAGATAACTGGTTCTAAACAACTAATTAATCACCTATTTATAAACAATTTAGAAAACTGTTTATTAAATGTTATTAATGAATAATCAGATATCTGATTACCACTTTTTTAAAACATAACATCTTTTCTAACTTTCTATAAATTTTAGTAAGTTTTATAATCTCTATATGCAAAAAAGCCCAGCATTCCTGCTGGGCTCTCGCTATATTTAAAAGTCTGGCGGCTCCCTACTCTCACATGGGTAATACCCACACTACCATCGGCACTTCGGCGTTTCACTTCTGAGTTCGGCATGGGGTCAGGTGGGACCACCGCGCTATTACCGCCAGACATATACTGTCTTCTCTTTATCAATTAGCACATTATCTCATATACGCACTAATCTCTCAATCCGGAACAAACTGTTCGATTACCTTGTAATCACTCTATCGCGTACCCAAAACAACTCCGAGTTGTAAGGTTAAGACTCTCGGTTCATTAGTATCAGTTAGCTCAATGTATCACTACACTTACACACCTGACCTATCTACGTCTTAGTCTCAAACGGACCTTACTGACTCTCATCAGGGAAAACTCATCTCGAGGCTAGTTTCGTGCTTAGATGCTTTCAGCACTTATCTATTCCGCACGTAGCTACCGGGCAATGCAATTGGCATCACAACCCGAACACCAGCGGTGCGTTCACTTCGGTCCTCTCGTACTAGAAGCAAACCCCCTCAATTTTCCTACGCCCATGGCAGATAGGGACCGAACTGTCTCACGACGTTCTAAACCCAGCTCGCGTACCACTTTAAACGGCGAACAGCCGTACCCTTGGGACCTACTTCAGCCCCAGGATGTGATGAGCCGACATCGAGGTGCCAAACACCGCCGTCGATATGAACTCTTGGGCGGTATCAGCCTGTTATCCCCGGAGTACCTTTTATCCGTTGAGCGATGGCCCTTCCATTCAGAACCACCGGATCACTATGACCTACTTTCGTACCTGCTCGAGCCGTCACTCTCGCAGTCAAGCTAGCTTTTGCCATTGCACTAACCTCCTGATGTCCGACCAGGATTAGCTAACCTTCGTGCTCCTCCGTTACTCTTTGGGAGGAGACCGCCCCAGTCAAACTACCCACCAGACAGTGTCCCTTACCTCGATTCAGAAGTATAGGTTAGAACATCAAACATTAAAGGGTGGTATTTCAAGGGCGACTCCATGCATACTGGCGTACACACTTCTTAGTCTCCCACCTATCCTACACATTAAGGCTCAATGTTCACTGTCAAGCTATAGTAAAGGTTCACGGGGTCTTTCCGTCTTGCCACGGGTACACCGCATCTTCACGGCAATTTCAATTTCACTGAGTCTCGGGTGGAGACAGCCTGGCCATCATTACGCCATTCGTGCAGGTCGGAACTTACCCGACAAGGAATTTCGCTACCTTAGGACCGTTATAGTTACGGCCGCCGTTTACTGGGGCTTCGATCAAGAGCTTCTGCTTACGCATAACCCCATCAATTAACCTTCCAGCACCGGGCAGGCGTCACACCGTATACGTCCACTTTCGTGTTTGCACAGTGCTGTGTTTTTATTAAACAGTTGCAGCCAGCTGGTATCTTCGACTGACTTCACCTACATCCGCATGGGATTTCAATTACCATCAGCGTGCCTTCTCCCGAAGTTACGGCACCATTTTGCCTAGTTCCTTCACCCGAGTTCTCTCAAGCGCCTTAGTATTCTCTACCTGACCACCTGTGTCGGTTTCGGGTACGATTAACTATAACCTGAAGCTTAGAGGATTTTCCTGGAAGCAGGGCATCAATTACTTCACTACCTTAGTAGCTCGTCATCACGCCTCAGAGTCTTAGTGACCGGATTTGCCTAATCACACCCCTACACGCTTAACCCACCATCCAATAGGTGGTAAACCTAGCCTTCTTCGTCCCCCCATCGCAGTTATAGCCAGTACGGGAATATTAACCCGTTTCCCATCAGATACGCCCTTCGGCCTCTCCTTAGGGGTCGACTCACCCTGCCCCGATTAACGTTGGACAGGAACCCTTGGTCTTCCGGCGAGCGGGCTTTTCACCCGCTTTATCGTTACTTATGTCAGCATTCGCACTTCTGATACCTCCAGCATACCTCACAGTACACCTTCTACGGTTTACAGAACGCTCCCCTACCCAACACACTTTCGTGCGCTGCCGCAGCTTCGGTGCATAGTTTTAGCCCCGTTACATCTTCCGCGCAGGCCGACTCGACTAGTGAGCTATTACGCTTTCTTTAAATGATGGCTGCTTCTAAGCCAACATCCTAGCTGTCTAAGCCTTCCCACTTCGTTTCCCACTTAACTATGACTTTGGGACCTTAGCTGGCGGTCTGGGTTGTTTCCCTCTTCACGACGAACGTTAGCACCCGCCGTGTGTCTCCCATGATTAAACTTGTCAGTATTCGTAGTTTGCATCGGGTTGGTAAGCCGGGATGGCCCCCTAGCCGAAACAGTGCTCTACCCCCAACAGTTACTCATGAGGCGCTACCTAAATAGCTTTCGGGGAGAACCAGCTATCTCCCGGTTTGATTGGCCTTTCACCCCCAGCCACAGGTCATCCGCTAATTTTTCAACATTAGTCGGTTCGGTCCTCCAGTTAGTGTTAACCAACCTTCAACCTGCCCATGGCTAGATCACCGGGTTTCGGGTCTATACCCTGCAACTTAACGCACAGTTAATACTCGGTTTCCCTTCGGCTCCCCTATTCGGTTAACCTCGCTACAGAATATAAGTCGCTGACCCATTATACAAAAGGTACGCAGTCACTATCACCCAACGGTAACAGCTCCCACTGATTGTACGTACACGGTTTCAGGGTCTATTTCACTCCCCTCCCGGGGTTCTTTTCGCCTTTCCCTCACGGTACTGGTTCACTATCGGTCAATCAGGAGTATTTAGCCTTGGAGGATGGTCCCCCCTTCTTCAGACAGGATATCACGTGTCCCGCCCTACTCTATAAGCTTCCACATAATGCATTTTCATGTACGGGACTTTCACCCTCTATCGTGCGACTTTCCAGACGCTTCCATTAATACATTATGCTACCCGCTTGGGCTTCTCCCCTTTCGCTCGCCGCTACTTAGGGAATCTCGGTTGATTTCTTTTCCTCGGGGTACTTAGATGTTTCAGTTCTCCCGGTTCGCCTCATCTGACTATGGATTCATCAGATGATAGTACAGTCGCCTGTACTGGGTTTCCCCATTCGGACATCAACGGTTATAGCGCCTTTTATCGACTCACCGTTGCTTTTCGCAGATTAACACGTCCTTCTTCGCCTCTGATTGCCTAGGCATCCACCGTGTACGCTTAATTTCTTAACCTTACAACTCACAGTTGTCTTGGTTTTTATTACGCTTTCTTCTCTTTCTTACCTCAAACCAACATACTTTCATATATCAGCTCAACATAAAAACGAGAACTCGTTTCTTTCAGCTTGTTCCTAATTGTTAAAGAGCTTTATACTTCTATTCACTTTACCATCCACCGACTTCAAGTAAATACAAACATAATTTAGTTTAAAAGAGACTTCTTTAATGGTGGAGCTAAGCGGGATCGAACCGCTGGCCTCCTGCGTGCAAGGCAGGCGCTCTCCCAGCTGAGCTATAGCCCCATTTTCTTTCACTTCTCCAACTCGTTAAAGCAAAAATCAGCTAAATTTAAGTTGAATTGGTGGGTCTGAGTGGACTTGAACCACCGACCTCACCCTTATCAGGGGTGCGCTCTAACCACCTGAGCTACAGACCCAATAAAGTGACTCTTTTATAAACAAACAATCTGTGTGAACACTTACGAGCTCTTCGTAAGGAGGTGATCCAACCGCAGGTTCCCCTACGGTTACCTTGTTACGACTTCACCCCAGTCATGGACCACACCGTGGTAAACGCCCTCCCGAAGGTTAAGCTATCTACTTCTGGTGCAACCCACTCCCATGGTGTGACGGGCGGTGTGTACAAGGCCCGGGAACGTATTCACCGTGACATTCTGATTCACGATTACTAGCGATTCCGACTTCATGGAGTCGAGTTGCAGACTCCAATCCGGACTTAGACGTACTTTATGAGGTCCGCTTGCTCTCGCGAGGTCGCCTCCCTTTGTATACGCCATTGTAGCACGTGTGTAGCCCTGGTCGTAAGGGCCATGATGACTTGACGTCGTCCCCACCTTCCTCCGCTTTATCAACGGCAGTCTCCTTTGAGTTCCCGGCCTAACCGATGGCAACAAAGGATAAGGGTTGCGCTCGTTGCGGGACTTAACCCAACATTTCACAACACGAGCTGACGACAGCCATGCAGCACCTGTCTCACAGTTCCCGAAGGCACTCCCGCATCTCTGCAAGATTCTGTGGATGTCAAGACCAGGTAAGGTTCTTCGCGTTGCATCGAATTAAACCACATGCTCCACCGCTTGTGCGGGCCCCCGTCAATTCATTTGAGTTTTAACCTTGCGGCCGTACTCCCCAGGCGGTCGATTTATCGCGTTAGCTTCGGAGCCCATCACTCTAGGCAACAAACTCCAAATCGACATCGTTTACAGCGTGGACTACCAGGGTATCTAATCCTGTTTGCTCCCCACGCTTTCGCATCTCAGCGTCAGTATCTGTCCAGAAGGCCGCCTTCGCCACCGGTATTCCTCCACATCTCTACGCATTTCACCGCTACACGTGGAATTCTACCTTCCTCTACAATACTCTAGTTAACCAGTTTTAAGTGCAATTCCTAGGTTGAGCCCAGGGCTTTCACACCTAACTTAATTATCCGCCTACATGCCCTTTACGCCCAGTCATTCCGATTAACGCTCGCACCCTCCGTATTACCGCGGCTGCTGGCACGGAGTTAGCCGGTGCTTCTTCTGTAATTAACGTCAATTGATGCACCTATTAGATACACCACCTTCCTCATCACCGAAAGTACTTTACAACCCGAAGGCCTTCTTCATACACGCGGCATGGCTGCATCAGGGTTTCCCCCATTGTGCAATATTCCCCACTGCTGCCTCCCGTAGGAGTCTGGACCGTGTCTCAGTTCCAGTGTGGCTGGTCATCCTCTCAGACCAGCTAGAGATCGTCGCCTTGGTAAGCCATTACCCTACCAACTAGCTAATCCCATATGGGTTCATCAAATGGCGCATGGCCCGAAGGTCCCATGCTTTGGTCTCTCAACTTTATGCGGTATTAGCAGTCGTTTCCAACTGTTGTCCCCCTCCATTCGGCAGATCCCCATACTTTACTCACCCGTCCGCCACTCGTCATCAAGTGCAAGCACTCATGTTACCGTTCGACTTGCATGTGTTAAGCCTGCCGCCAGCGTTCAATCTGAGCCATGATCAAACTCTTCAATTTAAAGTTTGATGCTCAATAACTGTCTCTGACATATTCAAATGAATCTTCAGTGTCACTTATCAAGACTTAATTTTTTTTAGTCCGTAGACTTTTAATCTTTCGTCTCGCAAGTGCCCACACAGATTGTCTGTTTCTTCTTTTTAAAGAGCTGACAGCTTTTTTAATTAACTAAATTTTTTGTTATTTAGTTTGCTGTCTCAAGGGTTGCGTATGTTACTCACTTCACTCGCACTCGTCAACCCCTATTTTAGAAATTTTGCTATTTTTGGATTAACTGATTGCTTTTTACTCAAAATAGTGCGTTATAGCGTTATTTTGAGTTGCTTAACTGCATTTACAGCTTTATTTATCGCTTCGGAATTGGTGTCAGCTTTAGCTAATGCTACTCCCATTCGTCTGACACCCTCTACTTCAGGTTTACCAAATAAACGTATATCTGTATGCGGCTCTTGTAATGCTTTTTCTAAATTAGCAAATGTAACTTGATTTGAAGAACCATTTACTAAAATTACTGCTGAAGCTGCAGCTCCGTATTGTTCAATCCTAGGAATAGGTAATCCTAGTATAGCTCTAGCGTGCAATGCAAATTCAGATAAGTTTTGAGATATTAATGTTACCAAACCAGTGTCATGCGGGCGAGGAGAAACCTCACTAAACCAAACTTGATCACCCTTTACAAACAATTCAACACCAAATAAACCTCGTCCTCCTAGTGCTTCAGTTATTTTCGTTGCAATTTCTTTTGCCAGATTTAAGGCTTGATTAGACATTTGTTGTGGTTGCCAAGATTCTCGATAATCCCCTTTTTCTTGACGATGACCGATAGGCTCACAGAATGAAATACCATTGATATGTTTGACTGTTAGCAAGGTGATTTCGTAATCAAAATCCACAAAGCCTTCTATTATTACTTTTCCTTCACCGGCTCGACCGCCTTCTTGAGCATAGGTCCATGAGGAATCAATATCAACTTCACTTCGCAATAATGATTGACCTTTACCAGAAGAACTCATAATTGGTTTAACAAAACAAGGAAAACCGATTTCTGTTATCGCTTGTTTAAATTCTGTTTTATTTGTAGCGAAACGATAGGGTGAAGTCGGTAACTTTAGTTTTTCAGCAGCAAGGCGACGTATACCTTCACGATTCATTGTTAATTGAGTGGCTTTGGCCGTTGGGATAACAGTAAAACCTTTTTTTTCCATCTCAACTAGTGTATCAGTAGCAATTGCTTCTATTTCAGGAACAATATAATCAGGTTTTTCAGTTTCAATGACACTTCTTAGTTCATCACCATCTAACATATTGATTATATAATAACGATGTGCAACTTGCATCGCAGGAGCATTAGCATAACGATCAACAGCAATAACTTCGCAACCTAATCGTTGTAATTCGATTACAACTTCTTTTGCTAGTTCTCCTGCGCCACAAAGTAAAACTTTTGTTGCACTAGGCGATAATGGTGTCCCTATTTTTGTCATAATATCCTCTTATAGGTTTAATCATTATACTTTGTTAATAAGCTTAAAAATAAAAATCGGGATAACTATCCCGATTTTTCTTAATTTAAAATTATACTGTATATGGATCTCGTAAAATCATAGTTTCACTACGATCCGGACCTGTTGAAATAATATCAACTGGCGTTTCCGTTAATTCTTCAATTCGTTTGATATAGGCTTTTGCAGCTTGTGGTAGTGCATCATAACTCTTGATTCCAAACGTTGATTCACTCCAACCAGGCATTGATTCATAAACTGGTTTTACCAAACTCCAATCTTCAGCTGCTGCTGGTGCATTTTTTATTACATCACCATTTGGTAATTGATAGCCTACACAAATTTTAACTTCTTTAAGACCATCGAGTACATCCAGTTTTGTTAGACAAAATCCAGAAACAGAATTAAGTTGTACTGCTTTTCGAATAGCAACAGCATCTAACCATCCTGTACGACGACGACGCCCTGTTGTTGCACCGAATTCATTACCTTTTTTACAAAGGTATTCACCAGTTTCATCGAATAATTCTGTAGGAAAAGGTCCTGCCCCAACTCGTGTAGAGTAGGCTTTAACAATTCCTAATACATAACCAACATAACGAGGACCAAAACCAGAACCAGTTGCCACTCCACCCGCGGTTGTATTAGAAGAGGTCACGTAAGGATAAGTACCATGATCAATATCAAGTAATGTACCTTGTGCTCCTTCGAACATAATTTTTTCGCCTTTTTTTCGTGCATCTTCTAAAAGTGCAGGAATATCGGCAATCATAGACACTAAAGTATCAGCAATTGCTAATGTGTCATCAAGAACTTTCTGATAATCAACTGCATCGGCTTTATAGTAATTAACTAATTGAAAGTTGTGGTATTCCATCACTTCTTTTAATTTTTCAGCAAATACCGCTCTATCAAGTAAATCCCCGACACGAAGTCCACGACGCGCTACCTTATCTTCATAAGCAGGGCCAATACCTCGACCGGTAGTACCAATAGCTTTATTACCACGAGCTTTTTCTCGAGCTTGATCTAATGCAATATGATAAGGCAAAATTAACGGGCAAGATTCAGAGATGAGTAGCCTTTCTTTAACAGGTATGCCTCTAGTTTCAAGTTCTTTCATCTCTTTCATTAAAGCATCGGGGCAAAGCACTACACCATTAGCAATAATACTAGTAACATTATTATGCAGAATTCCTGATGGAATTAAATGTAGTACAGTTTTTTCACCATTAATAACTAATGTGTGACCTGCATTATGTCCGCCTTGATAACGAACAACATATTTTGCTTTTTCAGTAAGTAAATCGACAACTTTACCTTTGCCTTCATCACCCCATTGTGTACCAAGCACAACAACATTATTACTCATAGACTGTTTACTCATTCTGTTATTTATTTGATTTCAATTTCATATACTGGAAAAACTCACTATCAGGACTAATGACCATCACATCATTGCCTGTAAAGCTTTGTTCATACGCTTTTAAACTACGAATAAAACTAAAAAACACCATATCTTTGCCAAAGGCATCAGCATATAGTTTTGCCGCATTAGCATCACCTTCACCACGGATAATACGAGATTGACGCTCTGCTTCAGATAATATTTTGGTTGCTTCAAGTGTAGCTGTTGCTCTTGTTTCTTCAGCTTTTCTGACACCTTCAAAACGTTTATCACGTGCAATAACTTCACGTTCTGCTCGCATTCTTGCATAAATAGAACCAGAAACCTCAGCAGGGAAGTTAATCTGTTTTATGCGAACATCAATGACTTCAACACCAAATGCTCTTAAGCTGGTTTTATTACTTTCAGGATCTTTTTGGGTGTCAGCAACCAATTTATCAATTGGTGCTGAGTCAATTGAGTCTTGATGAGTTCCATTTAAAGCATCTTTAACCCGAATCATTAAAGAATTTCGTGATTTTGTGTCTGCATTAGAATCATTAATAATGTCTTTATTGCTTAATTTACCGATTTCAGCTCTTAAGCGACCATTTAAACGCGCTAAAAGTAAATCTTCAACATTATTACCGCCAGCAACTGTTTCATAATAACGATTAAAATCGACAATTTTCCACTGTACAAAGTAATCAACAATCAATTCTTTCTTTTGTACGTTAAAAAATCGTTGTTCTTTGCTGTTATTAGAACTATTAGTTGTTTGAATTTTCGCATCAATAAGTTTGATACTATCCATACCAGGAACTTTGAAATGTAATCCTGGATTAGATAATCCAATAATTTTATTAAATCTTAAAACAACACCACGTGTACCTTCTTCTACCACATAAGCGCTGGAAAAGAACATACCAATTAAAATTAAAACAACAGGAATCAATAATTTACGCATACTCATCTTTCTCCTTATTATTGTCCCATAGTTCGCATAGTTCTTGCTGTGTTGCTAGTAGAACTATTGTTACTTGTTGTGGTACTTTTTTGTGATTCACTTGCTGTTTGAGGTGTACTTTTTAACGCTTCAGAAGAACTTGGCATATTAAAATTATAGTCACTATTTTGATTTACTGTTGGTGTAGATACTTTTTCACCTTTATTTTTTAGCAGTTGTTCTAATGGTAATACCATTAAATTACCACTTTTATCACTAACGATGACTTTATTAGTTTTCTCTAATATTTTTTCCATCGTTTCAATATATAAACGCTCTTTAGTTATTTCAGGAGCCGCTTTATATTGTGGTAAAATTTGTTCAAAACGTGCAACGTCACCTGCCGCTTCAAGTTCTACTCGAACTTTATAGGCATTAGCATCAGCTAAAATCCTTGCTGATTTACCTTCTGCTTGCTGAACTAATTGGACTTTATCTGCTTCTGCTTGCTTGATTTCACGTTCACTATCGCCTTGAGCTCGAATTGCATCATCATAAGCATCTTGAACCTCATCCGGTGGACGAGCTACTTGGAAGTTTAAATCAACAATATTAATTCCCATATCATAATGGGTTATTACATTAACGAGTTCATCTCTGGTGCTACTTTCAAGAATTGAGCGACCATCGGAAATGATAGCATCAATATTAGAGCTACCCACAGCGGTTCGAAGAGCACTATCTGCAGCTTGGCGTAAGCTATCTTCAACATTAGTAACATTGAATAAATATTTTAATGGATTGCTGATACGATACTGTACGTTCATTTCAACAAAGACAAGGTTTTCGCCTGTCGTAACAATAAAGCCTTGAACATTGAAATTTCGAGTACCTTGGGTGTCAACAACATAGACTTTATCGATTAAGGTAGGTTTCCAATTTAATCCAGGTTGAACAATTTCAGGTTGAACTTGACCAAAGCGAGTAATCACTCCCCTTTGACTTTGGTTAATGGTATAAAACCCACTTAGACCCCAGATAAAAATTAAAGCAATAAATGCTATAGCAATAATTTTTGACGGACTCATCGGTAATTTAGTTTTTGATGAACCGCCATTGTTATTACCTAAATTACCTTTTTTTAGAAAATCTTTAATTTTATCCAATATATCATTTGTTGAATTGGAAGGTTTTTTGTTATTACTTCCCCATGGATCGTTATCTTGTCCGTTATTTCCGGGCTGATTCCACGCCATATTTTATATGCTCCATTTAACGATTAGTTGTTATTTTGCGTATTAATTAAGTATAACAGATCTGGCTCCTGTTTACAGAGACGATTCCATTCAATAGAAGGCATTCTCACATCTAGTTGAAAACTACCATCATCATTAATAAATTCACGTTCTACTGCATTTAACTGATAAAAACGACTTCTGAGTTTTGCCAAATGAGCTGGTAAACTCAACTGACAAACTTGAATCTGTTTAGCAAGCCTTTCTTTTAATGCTATAAATAAGAGATCTAATCCTAAACCATTTTGAGCAGAAATCCAAACACGAATTGGGACTCCTTCTTCATCACGATCAATACTTGGCTGTCTACCTTCAATTAAATCAATTTTATTCATTACTAACAGTGTTGGAATATCATGCGCATCAATTTCAAATAACACTTCTTCTACTGCATGTATATTATCCAACATATTAGGATCCGCAGCGTCAATAACATGCAGCAATAAAGCTGCTTCTTGCGTTTCTAACAATGTTGCTTTAAATGCTGCAATCAGATCATGAGGTAAGTGACGAATAAAACCTACTGTATCAGCCAAAACAACTTCACCTACATCGTCAACTATAATTCGCCTTAATGTAGGATCAAGTGTAGCAAATAACTGATCAGCCGCATAAACATCGGCATTGGTTAGAACATTAAACAGTGTTGATTTACCTGCATTGGTATATCCAACTAAAGATGCTGTGGATAAATCTGCTTTATTTCTTGATTGACGATTTTGGTTACGCTGTTTTTCTACTTTAGCCAATCTTGATAAAATTAATTGAATTCTATGACGAATCAATCGTCTATCGGTTTCTAGCTGTGTTTCACCAGGTCCTCGTAAACCAATACCACCTTTTTGTCGTTCTAAATGTGTCCATCCACGAACCAAACGAGTCGATAAATATTGCAATTGTGCTAATTCAACTTGTAATTTACCTTCATGCGTTCTTGCTCGTTGAGCAAAAATATCTAAAATCAAACCAGTTCGATCAACAACGCGACACTCACATAATTTTTCAAGGTTACGTTCTTGAGTAGGCGTCAATGTATGATTGACTAAAATAACTGAAGCTTGTAGTTCTTTAACTTTTTCAGCAATTTCTAAGGCTTTACCTTCACCAATAAAATATTTGGCTTGAGGTGTTTTTCTTGATGTTGTCACAATATCGAGAATCTCTATTCGAGCAGAAGTAACCAATACTTCAAACTCTTTTAGATCCTCGATATCGCTTTCTTGAGGAAGGAAAACATGGACTAATAAGGCAGATTCACCGCCTTTATATCGCTCAAACAATCAGATTCTCCGCTGATTTAATCAGTTTTCATTTTCCTCTTCTGGCTGAGATACTAATCCAGAAATTGCTCTTGATGGTACAACTGTTGAGATAGCATGTTTATAAACCATTTGGCTTACAGTATTTTTTAGTAATATAACAAATTGATCGAATGATTCGATTTGGCCTTGTAATTTAATACCATTAACCAAATAAATTGATACAGGAATGTGCTCGCGACGAAGCAAATTCAAATAAGGATCTTGTAATGACTGCCCTTTTGACATGAGATTATCCTTTAAAATGAAATAATATGAAGATTGAAATTGTATTTTCAAAAAATAAATATCTATTGTAATTGCAACTATAAAATATTTACGTGAGTAAATATCAAAATAACATAAAAAACACGGTACTTGAACCGTTCAATTGCAATTTATGCACAAATAACTAAAATTTTAATAACTTTACATTAACTAGACACAAA
This sequence comes from Gilliamella apicola, assembly GCF_000599985.1. Taxonomy (NCBI): domain Bacteria; kingdom Pseudomonadati; phylum Pseudomonadota; class Gammaproteobacteria; order Orbales; family Orbaceae; genus Gilliamella; species Gilliamella apicola. The sequence continues at coordinate 21,831 of NZ_CP007445.1, read as the reverse complement.
AATATATGAAACCGCCTTATTAAGCTAAAATATTTTAACAAAACTAAATAAACTATCAATAAATAAAAAGACCAAGTAATAAGCAACAAAAATATCTATTTGAAATTAAAAGAGATGATTGAAAATATTTTCCATATTATTTCTATTTAACCACGTTATAGGTTGCTTCCAACCACGAAGCCAGGTAATTTGCCGTTTTGCTAATTGACGAGTAGCGCAAATTCCTTTGAATACCATTTCATCATAACTGGTATCTCCATTTAAGTATTCCCACATTTGGCGATAACCAACACAGCGAATAGAGGGTAAGTTTAAATGTAAATCAGATCGCTGCATAAGTGTTTTGACCTCATTTTCAAAACCTTGATCTAACATCTGTAAAAAACGTTGCTCAATACGCTGATGAAGTTCAGCCCTATCATCAGGCATTATAGCAAATTGCATAATATCATATGGCAAAGCCTCGCCACTTTCTTGGGTTAGCTCGGTTAAACTTTTACCCGTAATAAGATAAACTTCCAAAGCACGATTTAGACGCTGTGGATCGTTAGGATGGATACGCTTAGCGGATATTGGATCGACTTTTTGTAATTCTTCATGAATCGCTTGCCACCCCATTTTATTGGCTTTATCTTCTATTTGCTTACGTATTTCTGGGTTAGCAACAGGAAGCGGTGACAACCCCTCAATTAACGCTTTAAAATATAACATGGTACCACCGACTAACAATGGAATGCGTCCTTTGCTTAGAGTCTTTTCTATTTCGACAATCGCATCATGCCGAAAATTAGCTGCCGAATAGCTTTGTGCAGGATCGCAAATATCAATCAATTTATGCGGATATTTCTGTTGTTCTGCTTTAGTTGGTTTTGCGGTTCCAATATCCATACCACGATAAATAAGCGCTGAATCAACACTTATAATATCAATAGGATAACGCTCATAAAGAGCCATCGCAAAAGCCGTTTTACCGGATGCTGTCGGCCCCATTAAAGAAATAATTTTTGGTTTGTTCATGATAAAATCGATTGAGTAAATAATTGTATATCAACTGGATATAAAAATGTTTGTTGCTGTAACAGATTAATATCTATCTGTTCTAACTGAGCTAATAACTGAATCACTTTCGCTACGCTCCAACATACAGTATGCTCGTCATCATACTGATTGGCTAACCAATTAGCTATCTGCGTTGGATCTAATACTTCCTGTTCTGATTCTGATAAAAAACTAATTAATGCAGGCAAGATTTGTTGCCAATTCATAGTACGCAACATTTTAGGCACACTTTGTAAATGTAATTTTGCTTTATCTATGTAAAAATCAAAACCTAAAAAATGTAATTGCTTTTGATAACTCGTAAGAAGTTGTTGTTCTTTATGATCAATTAATATCGTTAAAGGAATTAATAATTTTTCAGATTCTTGAGATAATAATTTAATTGCTGTTACTTTTTGTTGGGCTACAGGTAATTTCATCAACATTAATTTTTGCTGATTATCTTCATACTTTTCAAGCAATGCCAAATCAGATTGAATGATAGTTAATACTCGACCAAATTGCACTAGCGATGAGCTGTCAAGTTGCTGTTGTAATGATTGTAATGGCACACTTCGTTTAGGAAACAGTGCCTCAATAACTGCTTGTTGTGGTGCAGTTATTGAATCATCTTCTATTGATTGAAAGGATTGTGGCTGAGTTTTTTCTATTTCAACTTTTGGTTTAGTTTCGACTAACTGTCCATAAATTGCATTTTCTTTAAGATGATTAATTGGTTTTTTAGGTAACGAGCCAATTGTTGGATAATTTTTTTGCTCAGTTTCTTTTTTTTCATTAAAGATGTTTTCACCAGCAGCTTGTCGATTCGGAGCCATTACCATTTTTTCGTTATATGCGAGCTGTTGATTTGATTCAAGTGCCATGACAATTGCTTGATAAACAAAATCATGTACTAATCTAGCTTCATGAAACCGAACTTCGTGTTTTGCTGGATGCACATTAATATCGACTTGCTTAGGATCAATTTGTAAAAATACAACATAACTTTGTTGCTCATGAGTACGGCTATTGTAAGCTTGTCGCAATGCATGATTGAGCAATTTGTCTTTGATAACACGACCATTAACATAAAAGTATTGCAGTTCGCTACTTTCACTACTGGTCACCCAGCCTTGAATCACTAAATCATCATGTTGCCAATCTAGTTTTACCGCTTTTTGCATAAACGCACGGCCGCAAACTAATTCGACTCTTTTTTCTAATTCAGATGCTCGATACTGTTTAACCAATTTACCGTTATGTTGCAAATTAAAAGAGACATCAGGACGAGCCAGTGCAATGCGCCGTACAAATTCCTCAATATGCATAAATTCGGTTTTTTCTGTTTTTAAAAAACGGCGCCTTGCAGGAGTATTATAAAATAGGTCAAGAACTTCAACTGTTGAGCCAATGGGATGAGCCGCTGGTTTAATAGTTGGCTTCATATCTCGACCTTCCGCATAAACTTGCCATGCTTCAGACTGTTCGGCCGTTCTCGATGTTAATGTTAATCTAGAAACAGAACTAATACTTGCTAATGCCTCGCCACGAAATCCGAGACTAATAATTGCATCTAAATCATCCAACGTACTGATTTTACTGGTTGCGTGACGCGCTAAAGCAAGTGCTAATTCATCTTTATTAATACCACAACCATTATCACGAATACGAATTAATTTACAGCCGCCTTGCTCAAGATCTATATCAATTTGAGTACTGCCCGCATCAAGGCTGTTTTCAACTAATTCTTTAATAACAGATGCAGGGCGCTCTACTACCTCACCTGCTGCAATTTGATTTGCTAATTGGGGAGATAGAATATGGATTGCCATTAATGTTGTTCTCCAAATTTAGGGTTCTGTTTTACGTAGTTCTTTATACCTTGATAAATGGCTTTAGCAATCTTATCTTGATGGGTATTACTGCTTAACAGACGTTCTTCTTCTTGATTAGAAATAAAACCAACTTCAATTAAAATCGATGGGATATCAGGTGAACGTAAAACACCTAAACTTGCATGTTCCGGCAGATTTTTATGAAGATTAATTACACTTTTGATTGATTTTAAAACTTGCGTTGCTAATTCATAGCCTACTCGCTGAGAATAAGAAAATTGTAAATCTAACACAGCTTGATTTAAGTGACGATTATTATCGTCAGCGAGAACATCACCAGCACCGCCTAATAATTGAGATTTTTTTTCATCTTGTTCAAGCCATCGACCAAGCTCAGTATCGGCTCGTTTGGTCGATAAAACCCAAACTGATGCGCCAGTTGCATTACGATTTGGCGCTGCATCAGCATGAATTGAAACTAATAAATTAGCTTTATTTTTTCGAGCAATGTCTGAACGCTGTGGAACCGAGATAAAAGTATCATTGCTCCGGGTTAATACACCTTTAAAACTAGAATCTTTATTTAACAAATTAGTTAACTTTTTAGCAATTGAAAACGTAACAGTCTTTTCATATAAATTACTTTGACCTATTGCACCAGAATCTTTACCACCATGCCCAGCATCAACAGCGATCACTACTTTAGTTGCATAAGCTGAACTACAAAGCACTAATAACATTAAGAAAGTAAGTAATTTTTTCATCATCTTTTACCGTTAATGTTTATTGTTAAAGATTAATAATAGTTCGACCCTTTTCGTTTTTTGTTTGCACACAAGCCGTACGCTCACAGGCTAGATAAGCCAAATGAATTTCGAGATCAGCACTTGGCAACATACCTTGTGCTTGTTCAGGCCATTCAACTAAACAGATCGAACGCGAAGAAAAATATTCACGAATGCCCATAAATTCGAGTTCTTCAGGATCAATTAACCTGTATAAATCAAAATGATAAACAGAGAAGTCACTAAACTGATAAGGTTCAACTAAAGTATATGTTGGACTTTTGACATTACCTGTATGACCTAATTGTTGTAAAAATCCACGACTAAACGTGGTTTTACCTGCTCCAAGCTCACCCATTAAATAGATAACTATCGTATCATCATGTTTGGATAAATAAGTTAAACATTGCTTAGCAAGTTTGCTACCCAATGAAATGGTTGCTTGCTCATCGGCTAAAATAATAGGTTTCATGATGAATTCTTTGCTCAATAAATAGTCCTTATTATATACTAATAACCATTAAAGATGTACCAAACAAGATTAACTTGCTTTTCTGTCAAAAAGTTTCAGGTTAACTATACGTTTCAGTATAAAAAAAGTGAGAACTATGTTACATACTATTTCAACCGCTAACCAATCAATCGTAGATACACAATTAATATCGCAACAAGATGCTGTTTTATTTTGGCAAAACGGTGTGATTATTGCGCTACAAGATAATCCATTATTGAATGAAATTATCAAGAAAACAGCACATTGCTACATTATTGATAATGATATTCAAGCACGTGGTTTACAGCCATTTATTGATCCAAGAGTCAAAATTATCAATATGCAGCAAGCAGTTGAATTAACAGCAATCAATTACCCACAAATGAATTGGCAATAATAAGGTTATTTGTAAACCAGCCCAAACTGTCAGTTTTAATTATCTTAATCACTGTGTTTTATTATCGATAATTGTGATGTTTTAAATTAATCTCAGCTAATTTGCAAATCTAAATCCCTAGGTTTAATATAATTTTCAATCGTTTTAATTAACATTTAAATCTTAATGACAAATTTATTAACACTATCAGAATGTAATGATCGTTTAAAAAATGGTGATGTTATTGCTTACCCGACCGAAGCCGTTTTTGGATTGGGTTGTGATCCTAACAGTGAAGCAGCTGTACTAACCCTACTAAAGTTAAAGCAACGCTCAATCGATAAAGGGCTAATTTTAATTGCAAGTCATTATCAACAATTACTCCCTTATATTGATGATTCATGCCTTAATAAAGAACAAAAGCAGTTAGCATTTACTAGCTGGCCCGGACCAGTCACTTGGATTTTTCCCAAAAATAGAGCGACTCCCTACTTTTTAACAGGTAAATTTGATTCTATTGCGGTACGAGTCACTGATCATCCTTTAGTTTGTCAGCTTTGTGATCTATTTGGTAAACCACTCGTTTCATCAAGTGCTAATCTTTCAGGTCATAGTCCTTGTCGAACAGTTTTTGAAGTCAAAAAACAATTTGGGGATGATTTTCCTGTATTAAAAGGTGAAACCGGTCATCGTTTACAACCTTCTGAAATTAGAGACATAAGAACAGGTAAAATCATTCGACAAGGATAACATTATGCAAAATTTATATATTGGTGTAATGTCTGGTACCAGTATGGATGGTATTGATATTGCTTTAGTGAATATAACAGAAAAAAAAGTTACATCAATCGCTAGTGATTGTTATCCAATGCCAGCCCATTTAAAACAACTTCTACTGACGTTATGCGAAACTAAACAAACTTCATTACAAAATTTAGGTGAAATTGATCACATACTTGGTCAGCTTTTTGCTGATAGCATAAATCAATTTTTAAAAAATAATCAGATAAAAAAACACCAAATTACAGCTATAGGATGTCATGGGCAAACCATTTACCATGCACCAAATGGCGCAAATCCGTTTACCATGCAAATTGGAGATGCCAATATTATTGCAGCCAAAACAGGCATAACCACTATCGCAGATTTTCGCCGTAAAGATATGGCTTATGGAGGTCAAGGTGCGCCACTGGTGCCTGCTTTTCATAAAGCGGTATTGCAAGATCCTCATATCAATCGTGTGATACTTAATATTGGAGGAATAAGTAATATCACTGTTTTAATACCTCAATACCCTGTAATAGGTTATGACACAGGTCCAGGTAATGTATTACTCGATGGATGGATCAAAGAGCAGTTAGGTAAAAACTATGATCAAGATGGAATATGGGCAAAAACGGGCAACATTAACCAAGATTTATTAAACTATCTTTATAAGGAAAATTATTTTCAAATGCCTGCGCCTAAAAGTACTGGGCGAGAACTATTTAATTTACCCTGGTTACACAATAAATTAGCAGGATTCAATTTAGCTGCGCAAGATATCCAAGTAACTTTAGTTGAGTTGACGGCTTTATCTATTTCCAATGAAATAAAAAAATTACCGATAGAAAATGGATTACCTTGTGAGCTGTTAGTGTGTGGAGGTGGTGCAAAAAACCCTCTTCTTATGGAGCGTTTAACTCGATTGCTTCCTTCATGGACAGTATTGACTACAGATACAAAAGGAATAAAAGGTGATGATATGGAAGCAATTGCTTTTGCTTGGCTCGCTTATTGTAAAATCAATAATCTTCCATCAAATATTCCAGAAGTAACTGGAGCAAGCCAAGCAGTAAGTTTAGGGGTTATTTATCAATAATTATCTTTAATCTGATGATTTTGACTGCTTATTATAACCGATCAATTCAGATATTTTCGCTGCAGCTTGACTAATTTCACTCACTAGTTTAGCTTCATCTTCCTCAGTACTGCATCTAAAAATTGAGGTTGATAGGCTTAAGGCTGCAATAATATTGCCTAAACGATTATAAATAGGTACCGCAAAACAACGTAAACCAAGCTCAGATTCTTCATCATCTTTGCCATAGCCTAAACGTTTAACTTCATCAAGTTCAGCAAAAAATGCCTCTTTACTTGTAATAGTTTTAGGTGTGTATTGAACAAAATCTATACCGTCAACTAAGCTTTTTTTGCTTTCATCATCTAACCAAGCTAATAATACTTTACCCAATCCACTAGCATGAACAGTCGCTTGATTACCTATTTTAGATGTTAAACACAGACTATATTGTTCTGATGCCACTTTATTAATATAGATAATTTGGTCACCTTCACGAACGGCTAAATGAATCGTTTCTTTAGTCTTATCCCTTAACTTTCTCATCTCTAAATCAGCAATAGCTAAGAAGTTTTGGTGATAAAGCACACGGTTACCTAAATCAAGTAATTTCAAATTAAGAGAATATTTATCTGAATCTTCTTCTTGATTAACATAACCTAATGATTTCATGGTTTGTAAAAAGCGATAAGCAGTGCTTTTTGGCATCATTACTTTTTGCGATAATTCTGATATAGCGATGTCTTTAGATTCAGATAAAGCTTCTAAAATTCCGAAAACTTTTAAAACCGAAGCAACCGATTCTGGTGAGCTATCATTCATTATTAGCACATCTCCTTACTGAAAATTAGTCATTATTCTATTATTAAACGATCAACTAGAACAAATCAAAACTATCGAAAGTATATCATAATTAATAATGAGTCGTTACTAGCTATTTTATAAAAAATCTAATCTCTGCGGAGTAAACATATCAAGCAACACACCCGCTTGTTTGCAAACGCAACCATGTTCAATATTAGGTTTTTTATATAACGTATCGCCAGTACGAACAATTTTGGTTTCATCACCAATAGTAAATTCGAATTCACCAGATAAAACATAAGTGAGTTGTTCGTGTGGATGATGATGCATTGCACCAATAGCGCCTGTTTCAAAATGAACTTCAACCGCCATCATATTACCATCATGCGCTAAAACTTTACGTTTAACTCCATTTCCTAAATCAATAAATTCAATATCTGAATTAAAACAAAACATGACATCACTCCTAAATTCATAAAATAAACAAGAGATAATAAAAATATATCTTTATTTTATTATCTCTTTAATTAACTAATTTTTAATCTTATTCAATTAAGGTTGTTTACCAATATAAGCCAAAATACCACCATCAACATAAAGAATATGGCCGTTGACAAAATTTGAAGCTTCAGATGCTAAAAATACGGCTGCACCAGCTAAATCATCAGGGGTACCCCATCGTCCTGCAGGTGTTTTAGCAATAATAAACTGATCAAATGGGTGGCGAGAACCATCTGCTTGTTTCTCACGTAATGGTGCAGTTTGAGGTGTAGCAATATAACCCGGACCAATACCATTACATTGAATATTGGCATGACCAAATTCGGAACAGATGTTTTTAGTTAACATCTTTAAACCACCTTTAGCAGAGGCATAACCAACAACAGTTTCACGGCCAAGTTCACTCATCATTGAACAGATGTTAATAATTTTACCACTGCCTTTTTTAATCATTGAAGGAAGAACAGCTTTTGCCATAATAAATTGACCGGTAAGGTCGATATCAATAATTTTTCGATAATCAGCCGCACTTGTTTCAAGCATTGATTTACGTTGAATAATGCCAGCATTATTGACTAAAATATCAATCACACCATGTTCTTTTTCAATTTGAGCAATGGATTTCTCAACAACTTCTTCATCTGTAATATCAAATAGATAGCCATGTGCGTCAATACCAGCCGCTTTATAAGCATCAAGTCCTTTTTGTAAATTTTCAGGTACCACATCATTAAATACGATTTTCGCTCCAGCATCAGCTAATGATTTTGCTATTTCAAAACCGATGCCATATGAAGCGCCGGTTACCAGCGCTATTTTGTTATTGAGTGAAAATTTATTTAAAATCGACATAATTATATTCTCCGTTATAGTTATGATAGACAAAATGGATCTATCACATTTCTTCTAATATGTTAGCAGGCACTTTGGTTAAATAAAGTGCAGGTTCATCTTGTGCATCACATGAGTATAAAACGTATTTATTATCAGGTGAAAACGATGGATGAGGATGAGTAACTTGACGATCGCCATCTAAAACTCGCCATGTACTATTATGTTTAACCAATTTATGTGCTGTTTTTGTTTTAGGTGCTAAAATATAAAGCCATGGATCATTTTCAATTTTGTAACCACTGGTATCAATTACGTCAACTGGACTACCTGTTCCATCTCCAATATAAAGCGTGCCATCAAAATTACTCATTAAGTGTGAACAAGCTGGCATCTCCATAATTTCTTTATCTTCGTTGGTCACAGGATTATAAAGGCGAATATAACGTTCTTGTTGTCCTTTCATATAAGACACATAAGCAAGACCTGATCCATCTGGAACCCAAAATTCATGAGTACAACTCTCACCAGGTAAATTATCATGGGCTTTTCGTTCATTTTTACCATCACGATCGACCAACCAAATTCTTGCATCAACTAAATCATGAGGCCCTTCATGGCAAAATGCGATAGTTTTATCATCAAAAGGTCTAAAGATAGGATGTCCTAACCATACATTTTGATCAATTACTGTTTTAGCTACGCTTGTTTCAATATCAATCTTGATTAAACGACAGTGCGGGTTTTTATTATAAAATGCTTTAAATATTGTCCAGTCGGTAAGTGGTGTCCAATCTTTTTTATCAATTTCAATACCAACAATTTCATTACAATCACTATTGGCAACCCATGTACCATAACCAACCCATTCATCTGGTACAGTATAAACATTTTTTTCTTCTAAAGTTTCAAGATTAACTTGTTGTAAATTGCGTTCATTTTTTACATAGTATAAAAATTTATCATCTGGCGATAAAAAACCACCAAAGGTATTATCACCAGGCCCTTCGGTTAGTTGTTTTGCTGTTTGGTTTTTAATATCAAGTAAATAATAGTTACGATTAGTGTCAAACTCACCAGCAAAAAGTAGCTTTTGGCCATCATTAGTAAAGCACTTTTGATAGAAATAATTGCGATGGCATAAAATACCTTCTGGCGTTAACCGAATAATTTCATTTTTTGAATCTTCATCAATAAATGATGAATATGATAGCCTTACGATATTTCCCTTTGCCATATAAACTCCCAAAATATAAATATACAAACGTTTAAAAGATGTTCATTTATAAATATAGTAATATAAAAAGGTTAATCATTTTGTGACTTTCATCACATTGCAATAAATTTATTAAAACATCGTTTTATTTTACTTAAAAAAATTGATATATTTTTTTGCAAGTTTATAATAAAACTAAAATGTACTAATAACCAATTACAACACTTTTATGTAATTAGTTATTATTTCAATCAAAATAGAGGGAAATTATGAAAATAGCACTAATGAACGAATTTAGCCAAGCAGCTAAAAATCCAATTATTTTAAATGAATTAAAAAACGCAACAGAGAAATATGGACATACGGTTTTTAATGTTGGCATGGATGGTGACAATGATAAAAAATTAACTTATGTTCATTTAGGTATTATTAGCGCTATTTTATTAAACAGCAAAGCCGTTGATTTTGTTATCACAGGTTGTGGAACTGGGCAAGGTGCATTAATGGCATTAAATGCATTTCCTGGTGTTAACTGTGGTTATTGTATTGAACCTACTGATGCTTATCTATTTGCACAAGTGAATAATGGTAATGCTTTATCACTTGCTTTTGCTAAAGGCTTTGGTTGGGGCGCAGAACTTAATGCTCGTTATATTTTTGAAAAAGCGTTTGATGGCGAAAAAGGATTAGGTTATCCACCTGAGCGCCGTGAATCTCAAAATGCTAATGCTGTAATTTTAAATGATATGAAAAATGCAGCAGGAAAAAGTTTAATTGAAGCCTTGAAATCGATTGATCAATCATTACTTAAAGATGCAATCAAAGGCGAACGTTTCCAAAAATGTTTATTTGAAAACAGTCAAGATCCTGAGATTACAGATTTTATCAAAAGCTTACTAGCTTAATTTAGAATTAATCATTTACTGAATTCTACAATTTTTGTGTCATTTCAACTAAATTAATGAAATGGCACATTTCTCATTACTTCTTATAATCTCTTTATTTAATAAATTCAAATAGAGTGATATTAAATATCACTAGTATATTTAATTATTTCTTAGCAACAAATCTAAAAAAAAAATAATTATCGCGTAATAAAAATTGAGGAATTAGATTGGAAAAGGAAAATTTGAAGACAAAAAAAGCGCTAAGCCTGATTATTAGACTTAGCGCACTATTATTTAATTATATTGCTTGATTATTTTGCTTTATTTTTTTCGATTAAGATTTTTAACTCTTTTGGTAATACAATATTACCGTTTTCATCTCGAGTTATTTTAAATTCAACATTACTTTGCCATAATTCATCACTGGTCACTGATTTAAAATGTTTACTTTTAATCTGAGGCCCAAATGAATCTTTTATTGCTGATTCCCAGCTATCACGAATAGAATAGTTATTTTCAAACGTCACCTTTGGTTTTAAAAACGCATAAGGATTAGCTCGTAATATATAATTATATCTTGCACTATTAATCGAAATATTATTGTTCATTATATAAGAACCAGTATTAAAGTTATCAGTAAATCCATCCATATTATTATTTAATGAAATAGAATTGATAATTTTATGATTTACAGGTTGTCCTTCAGCACCTAATTTAAAGCCATTACCAATACTTCCTTTAGCAATATTAGGTTTAGAGAAAGGAAAACCATTTGAATAAGTGACTGAACTGTCAATTAATACTGGTTCATTTGGACCATCTTCAATTTTATTATAAAGATCAAACCCATCATCGGTATTATTATGCGCAATACATCCTCTAAATACATTTCCTTTACCAACACCTAATTTAGCTGCAAAGCCATCCGCATTTTTACCTGATTTATCCATATTATTATAAGAATCAGAGTTAAGAATTAAGTTATAAGATGGCCAATAAATTCTATTTTCGTTTTTATTTTTGGCTGATATTGCAAGCCCTGTATCACTGTTATTACGGGTAATAACTTGATCAATGACATTATGACTACCCGAAATTCTTAAATAGGCTGGCTTATTATCTTTATCATCAATATTTCCATCAAAAATAACGTGTTTAATAGACCAATAGTTGCTGTCTAACTTAAATGTGTTATTGATAAAAATGGCTTTATGTTTGTTAATTGCTTGTATCGTTTTTAATTTATCTGGTAAGCCACTTAATTGAGCTGGAAGAGTCATACCATCGTAATAACCATCCATTAAATGAATAACACCACTTGGGACAACGCTATTAACGGCTGTTTCAAAATCCACTGGTGATTGATTGGTACCTTTATTATCCTTTTTACCTTCTGGTGAAACGACAATATTAGATAAATCTTCAATCAATGATTGATTTAAATCTACTGTAAAGGTTTGTGTATTAGTTTCTCTTTTATCTTTAAACTCTACAGTAAAGACATTACTACCCTCTTTTAGCTGAGTTGGGAACTGTAATAATTTACCCGTTTGCGCCTTTAATTTTTTATTAATTTCTTTAACGGTTACTGTACCTGAAGTGTTTGGGAAAAACTGCAATGTATAATTTTTACTATATACATTTTGTGGTGATGATAAGGTTAAAGTTGGCTTAATATCCACAATAACTTCTGGTTTAACTGGCAATTTATCGTAGTTAACTTTCTCATCATTAAGCGTTAATTTAGAATTTTTAAATTCAACTTTTGCATTTCTAGATGCAAAAAAACCAACATAAATATTTTTATTATCTTGTTGATTCAAAAATCCTGAATAATCATTGGTTGCCCACTGTTTCTCTTCACCTGTTGCATTATTTTTCATCGATAAGATAAATTGATTATCCGTTCTTGTCATTGTTAAATGCATACTTTTAACATTAACATAGTTAACATTTTCAACATAACCAACTTTCTCAATTGATATACCTTCATTACCCCATGCTTTTTTTACGCCATCACGTACTAAGCCGGTTACTTTTATTAAATTATCATTCTTTTGATTTTGAGTGATTAATGCATTCATAATTACATTTGAAGCATTAGGAAACTCTTCGTAACCCGCTGGCTGCGGTTCACTTCTAGCAACGCCAATGGTATCACGAGCAAATAAACCAACCGCTTCTTGGGCAGCAGGAGTTTTACCATCCACTTCAGGTCCTATTTGCTCTAAGGTAACATCACTTTCTAATATGAAAGTTTGGTTAACCGGTAATTGGGTATAAAACACCACCATTCCATCATGTGAGTTAGCTATTTTACCGCCACGACTTTCTAAATAAAAATCAGAAGGTAATTGATAGGGTTGATTTGGAATTAAATACTCGTTTTGACCTGCTATCCAAGCATTATTGGTTCCCACTTTTTCTGGTTTAATAAGCGATGCAAAGTTCAAATCTGTTGATTGACCAAAGGCTATCGTTTTCCATTCTTGTGCAGAAGCCGCGCTAACATAAATCGTAGACAGACAAAGTATTGAAGTTAATATTTTTTTCATTATGGGTCCTAACATTTTTTATTACAAATTTTAAAGCTTTCCATTACCGACTAATTGATTGTAGTTATTACTAAACTGTTTGATATCATCCAAGTTATATTGATAAGGTACAGACCAATTCAAATTATCATCAAAATCACAAGAAGATAATTTCAATCTAGATTCATTAAATAAAGACTTATTATCTAGTAGGTTGTTACCTTTAAATTGTTTAGCTACTTTGCAGTGATCTTTCAAACCATCAATCATAAATTGATTATTTTCTGAAATAACACTACCTCTATAGCCTAAACCAATTGAATATTGATAAGGATAGGTTGTTTCTGATTTATTAACTGACCCTTTAAAAAGGTTGTTATACATATGGATTTTACCAAACCTAACTCGTGGAGCTCGTTGAGTAATATCAGAAAAAACATTGTGATGAAGTGTGATATTTAATTTATTTTCATCCTGTTGAGCATTTTTATCACTGTGCCCAATTAACATAGTTTTATCATGATTTTCAAATAAACAATAAGAGATAGTAATCAAATCGCTACCGCGCTTAATATCTAATAAACCATCATGTTGTACATATTTCCAGCCATCTTTTTCCTGATACATATCATCAGTAAATTTACCGTCAGTAAAAGTGACATGATCAATCCAAACATATGTTGAAGAAATAATATTAATACCATCCCATTCAGCATTCCAACCATCACCCTCTTCAAATTTTGGTGCAACATCAATTGGTGCTTCAATTTTTAAATTACGAACAATGATATTTTCTACATTAGATAAAATAATTGATCCATTGATAAAACCAGCATCTCCATCCACACCAATTAACGTAGTATTACTAGGAATTTTGATCAGGGAACGTGATTTTTGATCTTCAAAATTTTTATAAGGTTTATTTTCACTAATATCAATTACGCCTGATACTTGAATAATCCGTGGCTGATCTTTGTTGATCGTAATAGCATCAATAAGATCTTTCTTATTATTCACCAGAAAGATCATCTCTTTTTTGGCTTTAGAACCACCTGTTGTTCCACTGTTTGTTGCTGAATTGAATCCTCCAAAGCCATTTTCAGGTGCAACATCAAGAGCCTGTTTAACTTTTATTGGCGATGGTGATAATGCATAACTGTTAAAACTATATGAGTTAATTGCTAATGGAATTAACACAGCTATAAGTAGTTTTTTCATTTTAATTAATACCTTAATTTTTATTGATTAATTTTATTAAAATCAACAACTTCATCTTGTTTTAATTTAGGATCGTTGTTGATAGCTGTCGCGATAATTTTGGCTATAGCTTGTGCACCTTTTTCTTGAAAATGCGTAATATCAGGGTTACTAATCACGCCAGAAGTTTGATTTTTATAATAGGGGTATTTAGGATCATTAGGATCGATAACTAACCAGTAAGACTGCCAGTCATCTTTATGTTGATTAGCAAAGTCAATACTAAGTGATTCCAAATCAATTAAAGTTACTTGATTAACTTTAGCGGTATGTTTAATGGTATTGGAATAATCCCCCCAATAAGCAAAACCAGGTTTATTGGCGGTATAATGCATATGACTAACGGGATCATTACTCTGATTTTGATAAGCTGTTTTATTATTTTTATCTTTAAATCGAGTAACAGGTGTCATTAAAATGGGAGTCATCTCTAACTCTTTTGCTACAGCAAGGTAATCTTCCAGAGAAGATTGAAATGACATACTCTCTTGTTTTAATGGATACTGTTTTTGATTGTTATCATCATTAGGGTAAGTACACAAATTAGCAACATCTACTTGACCTCGTTTAGGATTGTTACCATCACATTTTTCATCATTATGCCCAAAACCAATGATCATATAATCGCCTTTTTTCATAAAAGGCTTCATCAAGTGAAACCAGCCTTCTGTTTTAAAACTACGACTTGAACGACCAGATTGCGAGCCATTAATGACAATGGCATCAGCCTTATCATTAATAAACTGATCAAAAACTTGCCCCCATCCCATTCTTGGATAAACTTTTTTATCGTAATTAGAGGCGGTCGAATCTCCCAAAATGAAAATACGTTTTTTAGCGTTCATATTTTCTTTTTGTTGTTTAACAGCTTGTTGATAATCAAAAGGTGAATCTTGGCTTATTGGTCTAAAACGCATATCAAGTAATACAGTTTCGCTTATTTGACCTGTTGCTGAATGATATCCTCGATTAAATAACATAACATCAAGTAAATCTTTTGTTTTTGGACTATTCGTCGTAATTGGATCAAAAGAGTTATCCTCAATACCTATTTGAAGCAATGCTTTATCAAATAACAGATGAAATTTATTATAAGTTTTCTTTAATAAATCATCTTTCATTAGAGTAGGTAATGGATTATCAACAAATTTTTCAGGACCAATAAGATTAATTTGCTTAGCCAGCTCACTGGTTAAATAATCAGTTAACGGATTAATATTAACCGTATTTTTTTCATCTTGTTGTAATGTATATACATATGAAAACAGACAATTACCATTACAAAATTGATCACCATGCGCTTTACGTTCTAGCGAATTTTTGTTGGTAAAAACAATCAGTGGTGGTGTAAGATTTGATACATCTTGCCAATAAAACCCATCATTGTTGGTGGTTGTTTGTAAAACTTTATTATTAGCATCACGAATAATCACGGATGAGTCTATTGGTTTATTTGCATAAGCATAACCTTGTATTATTGTATTTGCTGATACTTGATTAATTGAAATTCCAACTAATAAAAGTCCAAAAAAGGTTTTCTTCATCATCTTTTCACCACTAACTGTTTTTCCTAACTTTTTTATTAACTAAAATTAAAATAAATATGATAATCCTAGGACTAATTTAGTTTCCCTTGAGTCAGAATGGACACTTTTAGCCACATCTTCTGCAGCAAAATTTACTTGCCAAGCTTTCGTTACTTGCCAATTTATATCTAACTCTTGCTGATAATCATGTCGTTTATCATTTTGTAATACATAGTTCCCTTTTAAGTATGAAAAGCGATAACCAATGTTCCAATCAGGAGATAGGTTAATATCCGTTCCAACATCAAAGCGATTACGTGATCGGTTATCGACATAGCCTTGAACACTATCTTCGCGTTTGCTTCTTGAAACTTTACGATATTCAAATCGATATTGGCTATAAAACGATAGATCATCGCTTTGTAACCAAGTCAATTTTAATGCTGGAGAATAACGCACACCTGGACGTTGTGAATCACTAACATCACCCAACTGGTAATGAGGTAAATTTTCTAAACTTTTAGCTTTATAACCACCACCAGAATAGAATCTAACTTCGATATTTGGTGTCAGAACCCATTGATCAGCTAAATGGAAGTTATAACCGCCATAGATTTGATAATGACTTGAAACAAGATCGTCAAATAATATTCTATTTTTTATTTGGTTATAGGTATTTAAACTAAAACCGATATAGCCTTTTTTATCAAAATCAGCATATAAACCAAAACTATCACCATGATAATGAGAACTTAAACCATAATGATGTGCATATTTGAAATAGGTTTTGTAAGAAAAATCGGAGTCTTTACTATTTGATTGATCAAAAGCATAATTGAAACCAACTTTAAATTTAGCTTGCCTTGTGTCAGTGGCTTTATTTTTTGACACATCGGAAATAGAAAAATAAGGGCGAAATAATTTTGAATAATTGTAGGTTATTTTAAATTCTTGTTCATAATCATTTTTTTTGTTGTTATAAGCAATATATTTATTCTTTTCAAATGTCCCGTTAGAAAATTTATAAGAATTATTAGTAAAATCACCAAGGTAATAATTAAAGGTATAAGCAAGATTAAATGCTTCAAATCCAGAATAGTTCAATGCCCAATCAAAGCGGTGTCTACCACTATTACTTGTAGCTTTATATTTAACTTGCTGGCCAGATACTTTTGCTGTTTTGTAGCGTTCAGCTTGAGATATTTTTTTCCATTCATAGCGATAACGTATACTGCTTGACCAATCACTATTAAATTTATAACTGTATTTTAAACCTGGCTGATATAGAACTAAATCTTTACTAAATCCTAATTCTAATGCTGGAATTATCGATCCCCATCCATTATCAAGAGTGATATTTTTTTGAATAACAACACCACCTGATCCACCATACATATCATCATATAAAACATCACGTTTGTTTCCTCCACCTTCAGTAACACCAAATTTGAATTCATATTGCCAGTTATTATCGGTTTTATGAATTAGTTTAATTGTGTCGCCATGAATTCTATCCATTGATTTCCAGTTATGTTCATATTGAAAAACTGTTTGACCAGAACCAGCAAAGCTACAGATAGGAAAAGTAGATAGAAACATTAAAAGCGGTATTTTTTTTAATTTAAAATTACTCATTATTGTTTTCCTATTTTTTAAAATGCTGTTTTATATTTTTTATTATTTTATTAATATTTTCTGTTAATAAGATCACAATTTAAAAAAACAGTTCTAAAAAAACAATAACTTCATGATATTTATCATTTTATTTTTTTATATTATTTATATGGTAATTTTTCACATTAACTAAATTGTTACCAAAATCACATTTCTAAAAAAAATTTTGAAATAAACTTGTATAAATTAAATATTATTTTAATAATATTTTTAAAACAGTATTTCATAATTATTGAGGAAAAGAGATTTATGGCTGATAATCAGAAAAAAATAACCTTACTAACTCGATTTTCGTATGGTAGTGGTAATTTAATAGGAAGTGGTGCACTAGCAATCAGTGCTGCTTGGTTATTATACTTTTATACAACATTTTGCGGACTTTCGGCAATTCAAGCAACATTAATTTTTTCAATTGCTACTTATTTAGATGTTATTTTAAATCCATTAATGGGATTTATTACTGACAATTTTAACCATACTAAGCTTGGGCGTCGATTTGGGCGTCGTCGGTTTTTCATCTTATTTGCCATCCCATGTATGATTATTTACCCATTACTTTGGCTTGATGGAATGAATTTCTGGTACTACTTAACGACCTATATTTTATTTGAATTCATCTATACCATGATTATGATCCCATATAATACTTTACCAGTAGAGATGACTAAAAACTTTGATCAACGTACCTACTTAGCTGGTTCAAAAGCAATGTTTGGTAAAGTTGCTAACTTCTTAGCCGCTGCTATCCCTGGCGTATTTTTCTATTTATTTGATGGCAAAGACTCACCATTACCATTTTTATTAACTGGTATAACTTACGCATCTATCATGGCAGTTGCACTCATTTTACTTTACTTAAACAGTTGGGAAAAATCAGTTGATGAAATTGAAGATGAAACAACTTCTGGTCTTAAGGAAAGCATTGTTAAATTATTTTCCGATGTCTTTTCAACCTTCCGTTTAAAAACCTTTAGAAACCACTTGGGTATGTATCTATTTGGCTTTGGTGCTGAATGGCTATTTGCTGCAACATTTACCTATTTCGTTGTATTTAACTTAGGTCAACCAAAAACTTTTGTTTCGCAAATGAACAGTTTAAGCAGTATTTGCCAATTAATTTCAACTGCTTTCTTCATGGCTTGGTGTGTAAAACGTGGATTTAAAAAACCATTTGTCATTGCCATATTAATCGTAATATCTTCAGTAATCGGTTATATCGGTGTCTACTACCTTAATATGCCTCATGTTACTTGGATTGTTATTGGTATTACTATTTGGTTTGGTTTAGGAACAGGTGGTGTCTATTATATTCCTTGGAGTGTCTACACATTCTTAGCAGATATCGATGAAGTACTAACAGGCAGACGTCGTGAAGGTATTTATGCTGGAGCAATGACCATGGCAGGTAAATTGATGCGTGCAACAATTGTCTTTGTCTTAGGTATTGTATTGAAATACTCTGGTTTTGTATCTGGTGTAGATGCGGTTCAACCAGAAAGTGCAATTACTGCAATTAACTCAGTGTTAGTCTTTGGTGTGTGTGGAATGGCATTGTTAGGTATTTTCTTCACATATCGTATGAAACTAGACAAATCAACTCATGCACTTATTATTCAAGAGCTTGATAGATTAAAAAATGGTGGTAAAAAAGAAGATGCAACACCAGAAATAAGAAGCTTAGTTAAAGAATTAACAGGTTTTGATTATGATAACTGTTTTGGTAACAATAACGTTGGTTTTAAACAACATCAATAAAAATAAATAAAAATAATAATATAGTCAATTATAAATCATCTAATCTAACCAATTAGATGATTTTTTTATATTCTAAATTAATCCAAATTTTTCTAGTGCTTTAGCAATACCATCATTATTATTAGTATCTGTTATATATTCAGCTTTGTCTTTTAACCCATCAACTGCATTTCCCATAGCTATTGGATGATCAACAGTAAGAAACATTTCTAAATCATTCATACCATCACCAAAGGCATAAGTTGGCACATCATCAAACCCTTTCATTTTTAAAAGTTCCTTAATACCTCTACCTTTTGATCCACCATGATTAAAAACATCAACACAATAAGGAGTATTACGAATAAAAGTTAATTCAGGAAACAACTCACGATAAGCCGATTCACCTTGTTCACAAAGTAATAGCAACATCTGAATAGGTTCTTTTAAATAGATTTCATCATCAACAGGAGGAACATCTTGTTTTAAATGATGATAAAATTTTTGTGCTGGTTCACCGTTTTCACTAACCCGCATTGCTTTGTAATTATAGAAAGACAAAGGAATATTCGTTTTTTCTCTTGAAAATTCATATAACCGAGTGATTATATTTTTATCAATATTATTGGTAAATATGACCTCTTTTTCATAAATAACGACTTGTCCATTCATCCCTATAATAGAATTTAAGTTTTTTTCTTTCATTAAATCAACAACTTCAAGCGGGTTTCTACCTGTTGCAATCATAGGTATCATATTATTTTGTTTAAGTTTTTTTATTGCATCATAAGAACTCGGTAAAAGCTCTATATTACTATTAAATAAAGTACCATCTAAGTCAAAAAAAACGATAGCTTCAGGTTTTTTAGTCATATTACAAATCCAAAATATTTTTAATAAAAGGAATAGTTAATTTACGTTGTTGAGCTAATGTTGCTACCTCAAATTTCTCTAATAGTGAAAATAGAGTTCGCATATCACGATTTACACGTTTTAATAAAAATAACCCAACTTCTGTTGATAGTTCAAACCCACTTAATTGAGCTCTTAGCTGTAAAGCTTTAAGTTTATCATCATCACTTAATTCTTTTAATTGGTAAACTTGCCCCCAAGACAATCTAGAAACCAAATCAGGTAAGATAAAAGGGATCTGTTTAGGTGGAGCACTTGCAGTAATTAATAACTTAGTAATGTTCTTTTCTGTTAATCGATTAAATAAATCGAAAATAGCCTCTTCCCAATCTCTATGGCCTGCTATAGCATCAATATCATCTAAACATACTAAATCATAATTATCTAATCCCTGTAAAATTTCTGGTACCAAATGATAATACTGTTTTAAAGGAATATAACTGGCTAACTTATTTTGACTTGATGCATGTAATAGATGAGTACGGCCAGAAACCGTTGTTGACCATATATAAAAGACACTAAAACTTTCTTTACCCAATAAGGTTTGCAAAGAATCAAACAATAATTGATTATCACCTACATAAAAACTATCAAAAGTTTCATTATTAGGTAATGAAAAAGGTAAAGGTAGCTGTGAAAGAGTAATAAAGAAACCTCACAATAAAAAACAAATAGCGTTAAGTATAAATTTGCTTTTATAAAAATCAATCACTTTTATAGAAAAGTAAATAAGATCCTATAAATATCTATAAAATATTCAATTTTAAAGCAACTAAATACTGTATAAACTTTCTAAGTTACAAAGTTAAATAATTAAATATACAATTTGTATTAGTATAAAATTAATCACACTATCATTATTTATTATATAATAAAATGATTTATGCTTATTTACATAAAAATATTTTGAGCAGTTCAAATATCACTACACCATTTTCATCATGTAAATTTTTATAATAAATAATTTAAGCACTAATACTTTTTTATATTATTATAAACGAACTTTAATATATCATAAAATCATTGAATTAATCTGAGCTATATTTTCTGATCTAAAAGTAGTTTCAGAGCTTAAAAAAGTAAGAAAGATTTTCAAAGATCCTACCTGTTAATTTGATCCATATATCAACATTTTAAAAATAGATCATATTGTGAGTGTAAAATTAACCCAATAAAAAGCTAAAAATTAAGCAAACAAATTTATTTTTTGTGGATAACTCTGTGGCAAAACCAGATCATAAGCTGTGATAAGCATATTAACAACCTAAAAAAATAAATTCACTGTGGATAAGTAAGATATTTATAAACAATCTTAAACAAGAAAAGATCGGATCAATTAACAGAGTTAATTATTAAATAACCTATTATAAAATAATTAGAAATAAAAGTTATCAACAAAAATGATCCACCGTAATAGTAATAAAAATAAAAAGATCATATAAAAGATCTTATTTAATTTAGATCGCGATCAAAATAGATCATTTGACGTAATAAAAAAGATGAGTAAAATTCCTTACGCTAAATAAACCAAATAACTTGATCAAAAATAATTGATCACCTATATGTAAAATAACAAACGAGGCTTTTT